>JACJZT010000009.1 GCA_020635455.1 Flavobacteriales bacterium | reverse complement strand
AAACAGGATACATTAATGGAGCTAAGGCTGCTTCCAAGCGGAGTACCTGGTTGCGTAATCGTTATTTGTTTGGTTTGAGTACAACCGTTCTTATCAGTAACAGCAACACTGTAATCACCTGCCACCAATCCGCTAAGGTCCTGATTATTAGCTTGACCCGAAGGAACGGATCCTCCATTGGAAGCTGTCCAAACATAGGTATACGTTATGGTTCCTCCTGTAACACTCAGATCGATGGAGCCGGTTGCATTTCCATTACAATCCACATTCGTTTGAGTACTGCTTAATGCTAATGGAGATGCAGGTTCAGTGATTATACTTGTATCATAAATGGAACATTTCCTGCTATCTGAAATAATAACACTATAACTTCCTGCGGGTATTTTTGCCAAATCCTGCGTGGTTTCGGAATTGCTCCATAAATATTGATAAGGAGCAGAACCGGAGACCACAACCAGGTCTATGCTTCCGGTACTGTCTCCGAAACATTTTACAGAAACCACCGTTTTACTTGAAATTACCGGTAAAAGATCCCTTGAAATGGTAATTTGGTCGGTATTGCTACAACCGGTTGAAGCCATAACCTTAACCCAATATGTTCCATAATTATTTACACTCAGTGTTTGATTCGAACTACTATCTGACCATTTATAGGCAGAATATCCGCTTCCGGGATCCAGATTCAGGCTAAACGTACTTTGGTCGCAGAAAGAGGTATCCGGGCCAAGATCAAATGCCGGTCCTTGTTTTAATTCGAACCATTCAGAAGTGTCCAGTACATTATTATTTGGACCGATGGCTCTGAGGAAGTAATTATTTATTCCGGTAATACCGGTTGGAACTTTCCATCTGTAAAGAGTATCTGTTCCACTCAGGTTGGTGGCTATGTTGTTATAAGTGATTCCACTATCTGCTGTATACTCAAGACTGATCCCGTTAAAGAACGACCTGAACCATCGTATATTAAAGGTATCCCCTGCACATAAACTGATCGCACCAGGTAAGGGTCGGAAAAAATCTTTGGAAGCTATACTGAAAGTAACATCCGGATCGGCTTTAGCAGTTTCTCTGTTGCCAGTATTGTCGGTTGCAATTGTATACGCCTTATAGCTTGATCCGAAATTTCCGTTAAATCCTAATACCGTATCTGAGATCTCCTTGGCATAAGCCTGATATGCTGCACCATTTTCTGAAACGTAAATATCAAAATAAGCAAGTCCTGATGCATTAGGATCATCCTGACCTCTGAGGGTCATCTGGAAAAGTGCAGAATCAATTATTGCAGGGACAGTTTTAATTGAACTGGTTGGTGGTACGGCATCGATCAAATTGTGAATTCTGGGTGTTAGTACTTCGGGATTGTCATCAAATACGATCACAGCTTTTGCCCTGATACTATCGCCGGTTTTTGAATTGTTTCGAGGTCGAATGGTATAATTCACAAAACCTTCACCTTTGTGGGTTATGGTATCGTTTATTCCGAGGAATCCTGCATCACCGGCTGTAGGAGGCAGTCCGGTCTTGGGATCAATACTTTGGAATTCCCAGAAAGCACTGCGGTTACTTACGTCAAGTCCAGCGGTAACATCCAAATATAAACCAAATGAATCTCGTATATCAAGACGTTTGTAGTAAACCGAAATATTGTTCGGGACGTCGAACTCATAATGGTAAAATCCAAAACTTCCGACTCTGAAAGAAGTAAGATCTACATTACTGTCTAGCTTATGATCAATCCTAACCCTTTGGGCAGGCGCTGTCGCAAATTTCGGATCGTTTTCAAAACGAATCTTATACGGTAAAGTGGCATTGACCGACACCCATTTTTGATCACCAAAACTCGGTGGTCCAATAATTTCGTTAGGGTCGTATGAACAAACCACAGGAATGTATGTTACAATAGCGGATCCATTGCCCTTACATCCGTTACTGTCTGTTGCGATTGCAGTGTAAGTATTTGAAAAACCGCTTGAACCACCACAGGTAACCTGTTTAATGGCATTCGGCCAATTCCAGGTGTAAGGGTCTCCACTACTGCTTGGATGGCCTCCACTTGCAGAAGCAGTTAAAGTTACGGTATAAGTTCTTTGACAGGCACCAATTATTGTAGTACCACCGGCAACAGTAACCTTAACCTTTTCAGGCTTATTGACCCTTGCCTTATCAAGGACTTCACATTTTGCAATGGTATCTTTAACGATAACATAATAATTACCGGAGTCCAGATTCTGAATATCTTTACTGGTTGCTAAAACTGAAGATGCTGTATCTCCCTTATGCCATCGATAATCACAATTCACATAAACATTACCTTTCTTCTTAACGGTTAACTCAATCTCACCATCTTTGGTGTTAAAGCAGCGTGTGTCTTTTACCTTAAAGGTAAGGTCTAAGCTATCCTTATCACAACATTTTTCACCAACACCAACTGCATACCAGGCATTACAGGTCTGTATATACTCGTTTGATTTTTGGTTACCGGTTGAAGGATAAAGATCTTCGGCTGCGGACAATGCAGCTTTTCGGGCCGCTTTATAATCTGACCCTGCCGTTAAGTACATGGTAAGTGCGCGATATGCGATCTTTTCACTTTTAACCTGACCAATACCGGTTACAGAATAAGCATGGTTAAGCGGAGCATCGTTCGTTCCGTTTCCTCCAACGGTAAGTAAGTAAAACCAGAAATTTTGTACCCCCGAATTAAAATGCACACCACCTGCATCATAGGCTCCCGATGCCGTACTTTTCCAAAATGTGCCCTTATAGGTATCCGGACAATGCAACCATGCGTAAGTACCAGTGTTACCTGATTTGTTGGGATCATCCATGTTTCGCACAGCATCTCCTGCATTCGCGGGAGTAAAAATCTCTTCAAACAAGGCCCAGTTAACACCTTTTCCTTTTGCTTCAATACAATGACCAAAAATATCGGCAAAGGATTCATTAAGCGCCCCTGATTCACCCTGATAAGTTAGATTAGCAGTAGCGTTGACCAGAGAATGCGAAAATTCATGCCCGATCACATCCAGACTTACCCAATCGGTATAATCGGTTCCATCACCTTTTCCAAAATACATTTGGTTGGTGGCAGGGGAGAAAAACGCATTATTGTAATCTTTATCCCAGCGAACGTTTCCTTTTATGGTACTTCCGGCACCATCGTATGAATTTCTGCCGTGGGTTTGAAGGTAGTAATCGTATGTAACTCCTAATCCCCAGTGAACGTCCACACAATACTTCTGGTCGGTTGAATCGAATACATTATTAGGATCTTTTACAATAAACCCGCCATTAGGAGAATTAACGTTTGTGTTAACAACGTTTCTGAAATTTCGGGTTTCGATTTTTCTGGCCGTATCGATCAGAGAATAACCAACAGCTTCTTTCTTAGTGTTAATGGCTTTATTTCCTGAATAAAGAGTCGCTCCGGTTCCATTGGCATGTGATTGTCCGTTGTAGTAGTATTCAACAGTACCATTCACTGCGTTTACGTATACCATCCAATAAGCAGGCTCCATCGTTGCTATTTTGAGCTCATAACAAAGTGTAACCTTACCACTGCGGTTCCCGTTAATGAAAGCGTATTTGAGTGCTGTTACGGGTTGCACCCTACCGTCGTCCCCCATAAAGTAATCGTCCTCTGAGACATTTAAAGTTTGAAGTGCAATGTTTAATGCTTCAACACTGGTTTTAACAGGAGTGGTTATGGAAGCAGGTTCCCTTAAAGTTCCGAAGATGGAAAGCAAACTACCTTCCTTGTCCCTTTTCATCACCATATCGCCTTCAACTACAGGATATCCTCCGATCGTTTGTTCAACTCTAGTGAATACAAAACGGTCTTCCACAATTTCCGATTTCACGGCGAAACCAAATCTTGGAGAGACACTGTAAATTTCAGCCATTTTCTCAGGAAGGTCCTGTAAACTGGTTTTGCTCCAGGATGGATGCGGCTCAACATAAAACAACTGGTTGGAATTGTTGTATTCGGCTTCAAGGATCCTGTTGTCGGACTGGGCCATCAGACCGAAATTTAACAGACCGGCTATTATAAGTGTGTTTTTGAATATATTTTTAATAGTGTATGCCATGACTGATTATTTAAGTATAGTGAAACCTAATGCATTACTCGCTTTTGTATAAATATCTACCGCTCCGTTTCCTTGTGGCCGGAGTCTGCCCGGAGGACCTCCATTTTCCTGAACGGTTATCTCAACACTTGTCTGGTTTTTGGAAAGGTCGTTTGGATCAAGTGCAATAGGTGCACCGGTGTTGCTGGTAATAATGATCTTATGGTCTACAATATCCACATTACCATCATTCGTAAACAATACCTGCATGGATGAAACGTTGTTCGTTCTTTGATTTCCCGGTCGAGCAATGGTAACATTCAGGTCCCCTCCATCACCCGGAACTACCTTAAATCCATTTTTAAGAACAGTGGTTTCGTTGGGTTTTATTCCTTTTATATCGTAAAACCCGGTATCGTAACCCGTAAGGTTAAAAGTTACGTAGACTTTAGTAGGATCCAGCAATACAGTACGTTCAGGAACGGTTTGTCTGTAATTATAATTAAGCGAGGTATCTCCCAAATTTGCAAAAGGTGGAGAACCTAATCTTTCAAGGGTAAACAATGTGCCGCTGTCAAGTTTAGATCCTTCGATCAAAACGGTAACTTCACCAGTGTTGCCACCTGATCCCGGTGTAACCTTGCGGATCTCGAAGGGCAAAATACGAGCCAGAAGGGTGATGTCCTGTTTATTTCCGACATAGGTCTTACCTGTTGTGAGCAGATAATAGGTTCCTTCCATTAATTCTGGAATAATGATCTCCTGATTTCCCATAAAAGGTTCACGGAATTTATAATCGAAGTTAGAACCTGTGACTATATCTTCATACTTCACATAAATCTGATTATCCCCGTTGATCGAATCACCTTTTAAAGTGATAAGCATAGATTCACCTGCAAGATTGTTTGGAATAATGATGCGATGATAAATCTGTTCGTTATCATCAAGAGTATCGTTGGTCTTAACATCAATGGGTAAAATTGGAACTGTAACATTCAGTAAATTTCCTGAAATGTTTGAGTTATTGGTATCTATGCTTTCATTGATGTTGTTTAGAACATCGGTAGTTACCAAAACGTTATAATCTCCCAATGGAACTCCACTTACATTCACATTCATGTTCCTTGAAATAGTGGCATTGGGTGCCAGATTAATAGAATATTGAACAGTTCCTAGGAGGACATCATTCGCATCTTGTCGAGCATCAACCGACAGATAAATATTGTCTCTCAGACTTCCACTTGCAGGGTTACTTCCCTGGTTTTTCACATCCCAGGCAACATTGATCGTTTTACCACTGATTACACTGTCTGGAGCAGTTACCGTTGTTACAATAAGATCTGCCGGAGGTGCTTTGGAGGCCGTGATTATTGCTGAAACAACGTTATTACCTTCATTGGTGTGTTCATATTCAACATTGGCACCGTCTGTTCGAATCAGGACAATGAAGTTTCCGACCTGCGAATTAGGAATGATCAGGTTTAAAGAGTCATTATAAGACCCCGACACATTAAGGTTTCCAACATGTGTTTTTTCACCCAGTAAAATGTCACCAGATCCTATAGTATAGTCGGTTGAGAGATAGAATTGATCTTTCCAGGCTCCGGAACGCGTTGCTCCCGTACCCTTATTATCAACTTTCCATTTGGCCTTAAATGGCTGTCCTGAAGTAGCTGTGGTAGGAACATCCCATGAGGTGATCTGAAGGTCAGGAGGTGGTGTCAGTTTGATCTCCAGTTTTTTAGGTTGACCGTACTGATCACAAACGTATTTATAATCATTGCTCGTATCAACATCCATAACTTTGTTGGTAATATCATTTGCAACGACCAAATAGTAAGGTCCGCTATATCCATTTGGAATGGTAACAAACTGTGAAATAGTATACGTACTGTCCTTATCAAGCGCTTTGTTGATAAAAATCGTTTTTAGCGGCGGTGCGGTAAGGGTGTCAATATCCCAAATTATACCGTTTAGTAAATGCACGCCGTCATTCCATGAATTGACGGCAGTTTTTGCTTCACCAATATTGGTAACGCTGTAGTTCAAAAGATAGGAACTACCCGACATCATTGTATCCATAATGCTTGGGCAATTAACACTAAGGTCAACAGCAGGATATCCATCGATAAATACCTTTTTAGATCTTACAATATTTGTATCATCTACTTCAAATACCTTCTTTTCATAATCGGTATGCAGGTAATAGAAATAATTCCCCCGTACAAGGTCATTTGGCAAAAGGAAATATACATTGCCTCCATAACTTGAATCAACTTCAAGATCGGAGGACCTCGTAGTGGTTCCGAGTGTAAGCAATTTGGCAGGATTAAATACAGAATCCCTTGACAGATAGAATCGGTCTTTCCAGGTAGGTAAGGCGGTTTTGTCGCCTTTATTGATCACGTGATAATTCAGGCCAATAACATTTCCGGCTGCACTCGAATCTGGAATTGAGAAGAAACTTGGAATAAGGTCCGGATAAGGTGAGGTTATCACATTCATCAGGTTACTTCTGCCTGTATTGTTGTTTTCTTTGTCGTACTCATATATTACATTGTTTTGATCTGCATACACATAAAAATACCTTTGACCACTACAACTGTCCGGGATGGTTACCACCAAATCTTTAATAATAGAATCTCCCGGCAAAATTGTTTGATGGTTTCTAATCTGACCTATACTGGTACTCTTAGACATATCCCAGGTTGACGACTTGGAAATGAAAACCATGTAAGTTTCGTCTTCACTTAAGGTTGGAGAAAATTTAGTACCTTTCCCTTCATTAGCTGCAACGAACTGAACATTGGTCTTGCTTCCTGTACTATCAACCGATGCCACACTTACTCTTGAAATCACCAGGTCAGGACTAATAACATTTATTTTAAGTCCTGAAGAAACATTATTTGTTTCATTCGTAACCTCATTTACATAATTGTAATAATCAGCAACTGCAAACAAATAGTAATTGCCATTAAAGCCATTTGGAATTTTAATATTCACCGAAACTTTACTGGTGTCTTTTGTATCAATTGGTGCATGATAAACATTGGCCAGGAATTGTGAAATGCCAACATTGAAAGTACTTGTCGGGCAAAGGAATAACGAACTGTAAGAACCATTTCCAGTTGTCGTACCACCATCGTTTATCACATTGTATTGAACATTGATGGTTTCACGGTTACTTGCAGTATCGGTTGCTGTAAGATCTTTTACAATCAGGTCTGGCGGCGGAGTTAGGATCACATTTATGGTATCGCTTGCGGTGACATTGTCTCCTTCACTGGCGTATTCGTATTCATTATTCTGAAAATCGGTGTATACAAGATACATGTATTTCCCTGAAATATAAGGTGGTATGTTTACTGTTCCTGAATAGGTATAAACACTGTCCTTTGCAAGATTACCGATATGAATAACGGTCGCAAGTATGGTAGCACTTCCATTAACCACATTGTCTTTGGACAAATAGATCCTGTCTCGCCAGGTTCCTGACCGTGTAGCGCCTGTTCCTTTATTTTTCACGGTATAAAAAATAGAAGCCGGCGATCCTGAGAAAACGTTAGACGGTCTCACAACAGAGCTTACAATGAGGTTGGGAGGTGGAGTCAGGGTAACAAACATTTTACCCGTATCCCTTGCGAAATTATTATTTTCATCGGCTTCGAGCATTCCTCTGTAATTATCCGTTTTTACAAAAATGTAATAGTTACCACTAATGCCATTTGGCAGGGTAACATTCATTGAGTTACTATAGGATTGCCCTGAACTAAGGGCTGAAATATTTGGAGTAGCACCAAGATACTGGTCCGTTACATCCAGTACAGCATCTGCAGATAAATAAACTGCATCGTACCATGAGCCTGAAGTTGGACCACTTCCTGTATTTTTAATTTTCCATGAAATGGAAATGGTGTTGGCAGAAAATGCTGAATTCGGACTGTGTACCTCTTCAACAGTCAGATCCGGTAAATGTCTTAATGTAAATTGTTTTATCAAACCGGGTGTTTGACATACCGGATTCTTAGCTATGATTTGCCATAAGTAGGTTGCACCATATTCCAGACCATTATTAAATTGGTAACTTATTTGAGTTATGCTGGACACATTCGGAGAGCCGGGTTTGGACTCTGTGGATTTCCACAGATAAAGATCATAAACGGTTGCTCCAATGGAGGGTAACCATGAAAGAGAGATCGGAAAATCCACATTGATGGTCGAATCTGCAGGAACCATGTTCCTTACGGTATCAGGCTTCTGATAATTGGTAAAATTCTGTTTCAAAGTATCGTTAAGTCGATATTTTTCGGTACTTAGATCCGTCCATACCGTAATATTTTCAGGTGTATTTAAACCCAATAATATTTTTCCTGTAAAGGTCAGATCAACACTTTTACCCGGTTTCAATGTGTCGGATACAGTTGTACTTAGAATGGATCCGCCATTATGACGATACCGTACCGGGAAATTTACCTGAGGCATATTTCCGTAATTAAATACGGTTACTTTTACCAGACTCGAATCCAGGCTGCAGGAATTTGAGGGCGTAATTATTTTTGAAATGCCAAGATTGTCCGTGAGGCTTTGGAACTCATCTGCACCAATATCTGCACGTACTGTATTCCTCATTTCGAGATCAATATCGTCCGATACAAGGCTAAGTGGTAAACAAGCACTATCAAGTGAGATAAGGTTGCTGTGCAGATCTGTATTGGATGTGAATGCGGGATTGAGGGATAATGAATTTGCATCCTGAGAAGTTGCAGATTTCCAGGCGGATAGATTTGAGTAATCCGTGCTATTGTATTGTCCGATATAGGTCCCTGTTGTATAAATATCGTTATAGTCTGATTTAACTACAGATGCACCGTTCAGATAAGCGACTGCAAAGCCTCCGCCTATGTTGCAATAAATATTATTTCGTAAATCGTAATTGTTTCCGTACTGGGCTTTAAATGCATAAGTACTTGTGCTCGAACCGTAAACATTAATACTGTTGTGGAAAAAATTAATGTAAGTGCAATTATAGAAATGTATTGCTTCAGAATTTCCATCCGAGCCATTCATGCTAATAAAATTATTAAATATATTTCCACGACTTCCGCTCGAACCACTGTAGTCACGGATGTAAACGGCTTTTCCACTTGTATTGGAAAAATTGAACTTATTATGAGAAACTGTAAAACCGCCTTGCCCGTCATCAAGGTACACACAATATGCACCAACGGAGTTGCTAAACGTATTTCTTACGATCCTGAATTCCCGGTTGTAGTCGGTATAAATGCAATAGCTCCTCTGATTATTGAATGTACAATTCTCAACGATCATACCCTTCTCAACAAGACTTGAACTGCTGTAAGCATAGATCCCAAGGCTACCGTTGTCGAAACGGCAATTTGAAACACGAAGACTGTCATCCTGGTCGCTGGATGAATAAATTCCATAAGAATAATAATACGTTCCCAGGTTGAAATAGCAGTTCTCGAATCCTAAATTATTTGATCCGTTGTCATAACGAACTCCATAATAATATCCCGGTTTAAAGCTAATTTTCTTAAACTTAAGATAATCTGCTCCCTTGATATAGAAAATATGATTGTAACCTGTTGAAATGAAGGTAACACTTGAACTGTCGCCGTTCTGTGATTCAATATATACCGGCCGGTTTGGGCCGCCTCCCGGATAAGGACCAATTTCCTGAGTTACAGCATAGGTACCTGAACGAATCATAAATCGCACGGTATCAATTACGCCACCTAAGGAAAGTGCCTTCACTGCGTCTGCAATGGTTGGATAATCCGGCAATGAACCTCCAACGGTATACATTCCTGATAAAGCCGGATAAATATCCTTTTTAATTAGCGAATCATTATAGCTCGTCGAGTCGGTTTTGCCATTTGGAAGTGAAGTCCAGAATTCAAGTTCATGTTGTTTACCGGATGGAAAATTAAAGTTACCGACCGTAACTGTATCATCCAGTCCGGGAGCCAGTTTGCCTACCCAGCTCTTATTGGTTTGGGTATTGCCGTTCACTCTCCAATGGATCGTTGCAGACTTTAAAGTATCTGAACCGTAATTTTTAATATAAACCTTTACCGGTGTTATTCCTGCCTTAAATGGAGAAACCGGGCTGTGATACCTTGAAATTCCGGCATCGTCAGCTGCCGGGATCTTAAATTCATCTGCTCCGATATCGGAAAGCGAATCCCTCATTTCCCCGTCGAAGTCATACATTACCAGATACCTCAGATTTCGCGCTGAACCATTAAGGTCAATGTTTCTCACATGCAGATCCGTATTACTTATATAATCCGGATCCACACTAATTGAATTCGCATCTTTTCCGGTGGCACTTCGCCAGGTACTCAGATTGGTTCTTGCTGTACTGTAATACCCCAGATAGGTTCCATTTGAATACAGGTTATTATTATCACTTCTTGGCAGGGTCCCTCCAAAAGAAATTGCATATCCGGAACCTGAATTAACAAAATTATTATTATAGCAAGCCATTGAATAGTTAGAGGAAAACTGACTTGCATAACTGCTTGTATTGCCATTGTTTACATGTATATTATTATGAAAAACATTGATGTAATCACAGGAACCTGCATAGAGGCCCAATACACTGCTGGCGGAGCGAACATGTATAAAATTATTTGCAACAAGTGAAGTATCGTTCGTAGTTCCGTCGCAGTTATAGAGATATACCCCATAATATTCCTGATTATAAAAGTTGTTCTGCGTGAGCTGGAAACCACCTGTACAATAGTATCCATACAAGCCGAAACCGTTTCCATAGCTTGTATTGGAATGGTAAAGAGTATTGGAGTCTACCACGAAATTATTTAAGTAATAGAGATAAAGCCCCATATAATACTGGTTTTCAAAATTGTTTCGTGTGATCCTCATATTGTTACCATGCCCAATATTGGAATATGCATATGCATTTACACCATAAGCACCACCATGGAAACGATTGCAATCGATCTTAATGTTTTCAAAAGCACGTTCACTGCTGCTTGAGATATCCTGGTAGATGAGTGAGGCCGCATCACCGGTGTACGAATAGTCCTTCCCTCTGATATTGCAATGGTGAATGTTTATATTCCTGCACCCCCTGTATATATGGAAAACACGGTTATATGTATTTATCTGGTTGGTTTTCAAACTCATGTACCGGAAGGTTACCCCCGAGGTACTGTCCATTTTTACCACATAGTTCTTCGAACTGCTATTCAATCCCACCAGTAATACCTTGCTGCTGTCCATCTGCTCGCTTTGGAAAATTATTGAATTCTCCTTCATGGCGCCACGTATGTATGGTATCACAAATTGCTCGGAATACGATCCGTTCCTTACATCAAAACGAACTGAGTCAACGATACCTCCTTTTTTCATTGCATCAATTGCATCGGTAAAGGTTAAAAAATCCGGTGATGCGCCGCCTATGGTATATATACCGGATAAAGCAGGGAATTGATTGAGAACGGTGGCTGTGTCGTTACCGGGAATACTGTCAGCAGTTCCATTAGGACTGCTTGACCACACTTTCATTGAATAGCTGCTGTCGCGCATAAAAACTTTCACTCCCAGTTTTACATGCATGGTATCTCCGGCCAACAGGGTGTCAGACCAGCTGTAGGTAGACTGTGAAGTTCCATTGAAGTTCCAGTCAATATCTGCGGCGTATAATGGGTTTCCACCAAAATTCTTAAGTACAACGGTCACTGATTGGGTGTCTGCAGGGAATGGAGTTTTAGGAATAAGAATGTCGACGATACCAGCATCGTTCGGAGGCAGATCGAATTCATCGGCTCCTATATCGGGCGCTAAACTGTCCCTGGCCTCGTTATCGATATCAAAAGGAACAGAATTAAAGAATCTTGCAGCGGCATTTAGAGACACTTCCTTAACGTGTAAATTGCTCATGCTACGGAATACCGGATCAACTGAAATACTGTTTGAATCGTTGCCGGTCCCGGCATTCCAACTCATCAGGTCCGGATAGTTTACAGAAGGTAAATAGGTAAGTATTGATCCGTTTGTATACAGATCATTATTATCGCAATGATCGAACAGGTTGTTGTCATCAAAGTACATTGCATACCCGTTGTTGAAATTGGAAAAGATGTTATTGTAAATGTTGTTGTCGGAACCATTGTTCATATACAGTGCGTAGCTTGAAGAATTACTACCTGCATCCACCTTCACAGTGTTGTGAATGATATCGGTATTTCCAAGGCCGTACATATAAAAACCGTATATGTTCGTCAAAGAATTCGTTATGTACAACATGTTATTGGCAATAAGGTTGTTAAAGGAATTATCGCCGCAATAGTATGTGTATATTCCAATGTTTGCTGATGGTATATAAAGTTGATTATTGGTAATCTGGAAATTCTGCAGATAATATAAATAGAATGGATATGCATAGGGGTATTCATACATAAAAACATAATTATTGTGTATCCTTACGCTGTCTCCATATTCGCAATATATTGCCGCATAGTTTGCTTTTTGAAATTTGTTGTTAATGATCTCCGTTCCAACACAGTAATCATAAGGTGGATTTGGATTATAACCATAAAAATAGACGCTGTAATCTCCTTCGTTAAACTGGTTACCATCCACTGATAGGTAATTGTTCAGCCCTTCATCAATATGCAATAAGGATCGGGTTGTGCTAGATCCGCTGGTGTTCGGTCCTACGATGTTATTTTTATAAAGGGTTATATATTGTGCATCATTCTTTAATTTAAAAACGATTGCATAACTTGAACTAAGAGAATGAACTTTCATTAAGCGGAACGTTATACCGTCTGCACCCTCAAACAACACAACAAAGTTAGAATCCGAGCGGGTGGAGTTGAATTGAAGCGTAACTTTGGAGGAATCTTTAGTTTCGGATTCAAAAACAATGCTGTTCCTCATTCCGGCCCCTTCTATTTCAGGTATGACCAGTTGTTCATTATAAGTGCCGTTCCTTACCCTAAACCTCACGCTGTCAATAATTCCTGCAACCTTAAGTGCTCCAATGGCATCCGTAAAAGTTGGAAAATCAGGAGCCGTACCACCAATGGTATAAACACCGTACATTGCAGATCTTCTGTTGAGTGAAACAGCTGTGTCGTTGGCCGCTTTCTGATCCGAACTTCCGTTCGGCAAGCTAGTCCATGCAAAGAAATTATAGACTGAATCTTTAACGAAAACATATTTCCCGAGATTGATGACTGCAGTATCTCCTGAAGCAAGAGTTTTATTTACGACCACTCTTGGCAGTGTATCGGTATTGAACATTGCCTGCGCTGTAAAACTTTTTACTGTATCCAATCCGTAATTTATGGCAACTACCTCAATTTCAGTTGTATCGGCATAAAATCGCTGAGGGGGACTTATAAATTTAAGTATACCCATATCTCTTGCCAATGGTGAAAATTCATCTGCACCAATGTCCGGTTTTAGGGTATCGCGGGCTTCACCATCTATATCAAAGGGTACAGAATTTAGTGGTTTCCCTTTTCCATTGATCTGTATGCTTGACGTATGCAGATCATATTCGGAAGTAAATAAAGGATCAACACTTACCGAATTGGTATCTTTATTTTGGGCGGCTGAAAAGTTGCTAAGCGATGTGTAAAAATTATTATTAAAATAACCAATATTCGGCCCACCACTCCAAAGGTTATTAAAATTTGAAATCAAATGATCCGGATAATAATAGTAAAAGGACAGATTTCGTGTGTGAAAAAGGTTGTTATTATGGATCCTTAAAACTCCATAGTAGGTTTCAAGTGCTGACCCATAATTGGGATCATAATTTGAGTTGTTATAAACGTTATTATGATAAATATTTGCGGGATAAAGATAATAGCCATAGATGCCTGAAGCATAATATTCACCGTCAATTGATATGAAATTATTAAATATCCTAAGGGTATCCGAACTCGAGTAAAAATAATCCAGATACATACCATAAGAGACACTCATACCCGAAACTATAATGCGATTGTTACTGATATTGGAAGCCCCGTAAATGTCACTCAGATACAGGCCGTAATTCACATAATCGTTTAAAACCATAATTTCATTCCGGGTAATTTGAAATTGCTCAAATTCGTCGCCATAAATTGAGACATAGCCCTGATTCCTGAAACGGTTACCTTCAATATTCACATTAAAGTCTCTGGAATTATAATCGCCTGAATATAAAATCCCATAACTTCCCCGATTAAAATAATTATGTCTGAAGACCAGATCTTCACCTCTGTTGTAATAAATGTACACCAGAGGTCGGTTACTTGTCGAATTTGTTGAATCGTTGTTTTCAAATCTATTATTCTCGAAACAAATTGACCGGCTGTAATTACTTATATAAATTACCCTTTGATACGAAGAACCTGTATTCTTAAAGGTCATATGTCTGAAGGAGACCCCAACAGAACCATTTAAATAAACAACATAATTATTTGAACTGTTGGTTGACGCAAATTGTACAATTACCTTGCTGCTGTCTTTACTCTCAGATTCAAATACAACTGCATTCTTTTTATGATGTGCCCCTATGTTTCCAATTTCAAATTGTTCGGTATACGTACCATTTCGAACCTTAAACAACACCGAATCTTTGATCCCGCCCCGGTTCAATGCCATAACAGCCGAATCGAAAGTGCTGAAATCCGGATTCGTACCACCAATGGTATAAATTCCACTCATTGCAGGAAAGAATTGCGTATCAAGTGTATCGTTCTGTGGTATTGAATCGGTAGAACTGTTTGGAGAAGAAGTCCAGGTCTTTAGGTGATACAGTGTGTCTGAACTAAAAATAAGAGTTCCTAGACATACAACGGCCGTATCACCTTTTGGAAGGGAACCGGTCCAGTTCCTGGTGGTTTTGGTTACACCATTAAGCATCCAGTTGATCGATACGGATGTTAAAGTAACAGCCCCAAAGTTTTTAACCACAACATTAAGGCATTGTGTATCTGCGATCACTTTTTCAAAAGACTGAATTCCTGCGTCCACACCAACCAAACGAAACTCATCTGCTCCTATATCCGGACCGGAAGAGTTTCGGGCTTCTCCATCAATGTCTGTATCAATCGGGGGAAATGATTCTGCTCTTCCATCAAGATCTACATGATACACATGTAAGTCGTAAGTTCCAGGGTGACCAGGATTAACACTGACAGAATTCGTATCAGAACCTAAAGGCCACAGGTCTGGAATTTCGGTGATGCTTTTACCATAAAAAGTTCCAATATCATTTCCCTTGTTAAAAAAGTTATTTCTATCCGACCTTTCTATAGAATTCTGATTTGAAGAGGCGAACAAAAAGGCTCTTCCTCCATCATTATTGAAGAAGTTGTTGTTAAGAACCCTGTTGTTAACACCTTCGTTAATTTGGGCTACATTAGCAAGTGAATAGGGTGTTGACTGGAAAAAATTATTGTGAACAAGATCTACGTAATTACAGTAATCGGCATAATAGCAATTTCGGGAAGTGTTGGAGGTTGAACATGAAATAAAATTGTTGGCAACCAGATGTCTGTTGCCCGAAATTCCGTAACAACTACCCATGTATAACCCATAATAATTACCGTTCTTTTGAAAAATCCGGTTATTAAGTATTCGTAAGCTATCCGAAATGTTATACAGATACACACCATAACCACTGGTATAACTCGATGGATTCCGATCAAAATTACAATTACTGATAACCACATTTCGTCCACTCTGACAGCGCAAATTCATATAATACTGGTCATGCAAAATGCAATTGTTAACCATAAATCCGTCCAGATTAGGGTTGTTGGGACTGGTACAAAAGATACCGTATGAACCATTGGCGATGTTACACTGGTTGAATTCAACGTTCTTAAGCATGTCGGACGAAGAATAATAGGTTCTATAAATATTGCTGGCGGCAGAACCGGTTAAAGTACCATAATAACCTATAAAATGACATCGGTCAAATTGTATATTCTCAACGTTCGCCTTAAGTTGTACGGTTGTTGAATAAGATGAACCCAGCGCTTCGAAGGTTATTTGCCTGAAAATCAAATTTCCGGTATTTTCAAGCAATAATGTCTGGTTGTCGCTGCTGGAGGTACCCAAAGACTCAACAATTACAGAGGAACTGTCACCATTTTCTGAAAAGAAAGTTATCCTATTGGCCTGATTGGAACCGGGTATCCCGTATAAATGGAGTTTTTCCGAATATTTGCCCGGTCGGATGCTAATGTAAGTCGGCCCACAAACACCATAGACCATAATAGCATCCAAAGCATCCTGAATCGTTCCAAAATCAGGAGAAGAGCCGCCAACTGTAAGTGTGTCACTTAATCCGCCCCGAATGTAAAAAACTGCAGTATCATTTGAGGTAAAAGAGTCTACCTGCCCACCGGGTGAACTGGTCCAAACCACCAAAGTGTCGGTTTTACCAACGGTTACACTTTTTGATCCCAGATAAACACCAGTGTCGTGATTATTACTTCCGTTAAGGGTGTCTAAGGTACCTGAAAAAGAAACAGTAGATTGTGTCGTGCCATTCCACTTCCAATCAATATCAAGTCCTGTAAAGGGTTTTAATCCAAAATTAGAAACTCTCACCACAAGTCTTTGGCTTCCTTTACACGCTATAACTGAAGGTGTGTCAATTCCAATTACGGCTGCATCATAGTCAAGGTTACTCTTTTTCGTTAAATAAACATAACTTCTGTCAATATATAGGCCGGTCCCACCAATTCTCTTTATTTCAATTTTGTTCTTTCCATTTCTTTTATAATAACTTAACATCTGCAATTCACTTACGTGAAATAACAGAGAATCGCATGCATTGCAAGAGCACATTGACGAAATAAATGCAGTATCTACCGGCGTTCCGTTAAGAAACATGATCAGATTACCCGTATAACAGGTAAATAATTTTAACTTGACATCCATCTTAAAAACGGTTACGCTGGAGTTGGAAGGGTCAACAAACGAATCGTTTGTTCCACCTACATTATACATAATGTCATCACCACATGCATCGCACGAGAAGTAATCATCGTAATCAAACAACAAGGTGTCTACAATTTGAGCAGAGGCTGTTTGGGTATTTAGAAAACCGGTTAAAACCAGAAAAATAGAAATAGCAAGAACATGTAGTATTTTTTTCATAGCAGGCAAGAAGAATTAAAAGAAAAGGCTAAACGAATTTAAGAAAAATAAAATGCTATTGAAAATTTTGTTTTCATATTTTTATATTTAGAAATGAATGTTTAAGCAAAAAAAGGGCCTTCATCACAGATGAAGGCCCTTTTTTTATAAATAAATTTTCTTTTAGTATTGCCACAGATCGTGCTCAAAAATGAACAGATCATTTTTTATTCTGTCACTTTCCAACTGAGCAGCGATTCCATCGTCTTTGAACTCTTCAAACATGTTGATATCCATGTCGTATACATTAGATTCTTTTACAATATAACTTGAGAACATTCTCATCTGAAAAAAATCATCGTAGGATAACCTTGCAGCATCGTTAAAACTGTTGAACAATTCAACGTTTACCAAAGTTGGTCTCAAATCATCCATTTTTACCCAATAAATTGGCTGCTCTGCCAATTCCACACCGGCGAAAATTGGCTTGAATAAAGGAGCTATCGCGATAATTTTTGGCCTGAAATCAGAGTAATTATGGTCAAAAATCCAGTCCTCCATGATCCTGTACTTTTTAATTTTAGATGGATCGAAAGGAATTGTAATGGTCGTATCCTTAATTGCACCGGGATCATCGGGAAACTCCATATCCTGAACAGTTGTTACATAGGTAACAACACCTCTTTCGGCGATCTCTTCAGGAGTGTAAATGGAAGTAAGGGAATCATTTCTGTAAGGATTCAGTTCACCTTTCATTACCTTACCATGAATAACATTGTAAAACGGACTTCTAGGCCATTCCATGATCTTATTCATTTTTTCACGTACATCTATCACCCTGTCAATTCGTTTGGCATAACGAACGTTCGCCTCGCGAATATAACGGTAAGGAATAACCTTTCTTTCTGCTACGGCAGTTTTAGGGAAGGTCCAGTCCTCGTATTGTGCCATTGCACTTCCGAGAGTACTGAATACAAACATTGCAAGGATTAAGTGACGCATAATTTTCATTTTTATCGTATCGTAATAACTATTGGGGAAAGTCGTTTTACGACTCCTCCCGGACCTATTGCCGAAATATCGTCAACAAGTACTTTATCTCCACCTTTGGCAGACTGTATGGCTCCTTTCAGTTCATTGCTGATCACTGCACCGGAACCTCTGAAAAATTGAGCATTTCCTCTACGTGGTACATAAGCACAGGCATATTCCCTGACCGTAAATTTTACACCCTCAAATACGAAGTTTGGCAAAACTGCAGTGATTGCTCTCTGACCAAGCAATGCTGCTGCGGGATAACTTCCGCTTTCTAGAGTTCCAAATAAAGCCTCAGGCTTTGGAACGTCTTTAATTCGGTATTCTTGCTCACCCATTTTGCGAGTAGAACCATCCTTCATTTTTACAGAAGCAGAAATGATCGCCTTTCCTCTCTTGGTAACTTTGGCGATATAACCTTTTCCGGATCGAACAAGACTTCCTCCGGACATGGTTGGAAGAATGTCACTTGGAGTATAACCGGCAACCGAAATTGAAATTGGGTTATCAAGTCCAATGTAAAGAACGTTCATCGCATCGGCAGATATGGTTGCAGCACCCTGGAAAGCCTGATATTCGCTTTCAAAAGGGTAATCCTGAACACCTTGATCACCTTTTACCTGAATAACTCCTTTCCAGGTAAAGGTTCCTTGTGTACTAGGACGAACCGTGTAAATACCTTTTCCGTTTTCCATTGGTAAGGCAACACCATTCACCATCACCGGGTTTTCAGATTTTGAATTTGAAGCAACAAGCAAAACCTCCGCTTTATACTCTGAACCAACCATAACAGCTGTAGAGTTAGCAATTACCTTGGCTTCTAACCTGTCAAATGAAATTTTCTTTTTGTCGATGTTACGTGCCAACACTTCTATAATATCAGCCTCAGTATTTCTACAGTCGTTCTGAATTTTGGTCAACATTGTAATAACACCTGCCAAAGGAGCGTGTTCGAAATACATCTCTGCCCAGCTGGGATATTTGTTTTCGTCGTACAAGGTCTTAAGGTTTGTTAGATTCGCTATTTTATCTCTGTCCTTTTTGTCGATAACAACACCATTTCCATCTTTCATTAATGCTAAAAGTTTCTCTCTGGTGTTGTTAACCATTTCGGTCAATTCCTTTGCCTTTTCATCGGCGGGATTCTTGAAGAAATAATTTGCGTGTAACTCTATGTTATCTGCAGATTCCAATTCAGTTTCACCGGGATTTTCTCCGGCTTCAGGTTCCTTTCTGCCATCCGCTCTGTCAATTAGAGTCTTTTTAAGTTCTTCTATGTATTTAACGAATATTCCGGACTCCTTTTTAACAATCTTAGCTCGTTCGTAATAAGGTCCAACTTCCTCAGGTCTGTTTTGAGATTGCTCTTTCAAAGCAGCCAAAAGATTCGTATTTTTCTTATCCACGTTGGCATTGGCTTTGTTAAAACTCACTTCCATCAAGTGAAAAGCCTTTAATATTTCTTTGGATACGTTCAAAGCGAGAAGTGCCGTTAACACGAGATACATCATGTTAATC
This sequence comes from Flavobacteriales bacterium, assembly GCA_020635455.1. GTDB lineage: Bacteria > Bacteroidota > Bacteroidia > NS11-12g > UBA9320 > JABWCE01. The sequence goes on along the minus strand of JACJZT010000009.1, from coordinate 89,682 downwards.
ATCTTCTGCCTTGCCGATAGTTTACCACCTGCCATATTCTCTCTGTATAATTATGTTTTCTTGGTTTAAGTTTTTCTTTTCAAAAATCAATTACGGACGCATTGCACTTAACATACCACCATATACTTTGTTAAGGGCGGTAATATTTCCCTGAAGGTCAGAGAAGGTTTGTCCAACTCCGGTAATGGCTCCGGAAGCATCTTTAATTGATTCAGTTGTATCTGCAAGAGAGTTTAAAGCTTCAACGGCTCTTGTGTAGGTAGTACTCATAGTACTCATGCTATTGGAAGCTTTCTGCACATTGTCCGCATATTCTTTAGTGGCCAGGGTAGCATTGGACAAATCAGCCATATTGCTAACATTTGAGCTAAGTGATTTCAGACCTGCACCTAAACTTTCAACCAATTCCGGTCCAACTTTTGCCTCTGCAAGCATTTTATCCAGTTGTTGAGCAACAGGATCTGCTTTTTTAGGTTTTGGTCCGCTATCCATTCCTGCAAGTTCAGGATATACCAATGTCCAGTCAAGCTCCTGATGAACAGGCTCAAAAGCTGATATTGCGAAAATAATCGCTTCAGTTGTCATACCTAATATAAGAAACTGGTCGGCTAAAGGCCAGTGCATGATCTTGAACAATGCACCAATAATTACGATGGATGCTCCAAGACCATAGGCCATAGAAACGAATTTCTTAAATCCTTTGCTTTCAAATACACTTTTGCTCATGTTGTTTAATTTTAATTTTTTTTGTTATTGTTTAAATTGGTTAAAGTCTTTTTTTTATCGTTTGTCCAGTGCAGATCTTCCGATGTAGGTTTGAACACATCTGAATCCAATGTAGGACTTACAAGTATCCTGATATTCATATGTCCTGCTTCCATTTTGAATAAAGTAGGCAATATCTTTCCAAGAACCTCCGCGGATAACTTTTCGTTTTAAGGTTATCGGTTCATCGTCTTTTGCATCATACTGATAATCCGGATTCAGGTCATGGGAGAACATATGGGTTGATTCAGAATAGGCATTGTTTGTCCATTCAGCCACATTACCTGCCATGTTATACAATCCATAATCATTGGGAAAATAAGCATCGGCTCTTACCGGATACATTCCACCATCACCCATATAATCTCCACGGTTTGGTTTGAAGTTGGCAAGGAAACAACCTTTGCTGTTCCTGGTATATGGACCTCCCCAAGGATACATGTTATTGTCTCTTCCTCCTCTGGCAGCATATTCCCACTCGAACTCTGTAGGAAGTCTGAACTCTTCAGTTATTGGTTGCTCAATGGCTTCCCAATATCGGTTCAACCACTCAGTCCTCCATTTACAAAATGCTTTGGCTTGTTTCCAGTTTACACCAACTACAGGATAGTCATCGTATTTGGGATGCCAGAAATACTGCCTGGTCATAGGTTCATTATAGCTATAAGCAAAATCTCTTATCCAGCATAGTGTATCAGGATAAATTGGTGTAGAAGTTGTTTTCACGAATCTTTTTCTGTGATCCTGACCCGGGATCTTTTGAGTTCCGGCAGCTTCCCTATAGTCAATCCACTGATAAGTGAATATTAATTTGTCGGTATCAATTTGTTTCTTATGTCTGAATCGTTCCTCAGGTGTGTAGTAAAGAACGTCAAGATCCTCATTTTTATAATCTACACGCTTTCGATAGTCAAGTATAACATAATTGTCCCCTGCATTCTCAACCTCTATGGTCTGTTCAGTGATCGTTCTTGCAAGTGAATCAATTACATGATATACAAACTGACGGTATTCATTATTGGTAATTTCGGTTTCATCAACCCACATGGCGTGAATAGACACCTGCTTGTTAGGGGCGATGTAAGAACGGAAAATATCCTGATCACTCTGACCTGTATGAAAGGTACCTGTAGGCACATATACTGTACCATAAGGCTGAGGATGGAACCAGGGCTTCCGCCCGGGTACTCCCGTTAATTCACCGCGGTCTCTATTCAAACCGCAGCTGCCGAGTGTAATCACACCGACTAACACCAGTAATCTCATAATTCTGTTCATATCTATCTATTTGATATTAATTAATTCTGCAATAATACTTAAATTGAGTTTAAATACAACAACTTTTTTATCATGCTCTCCGTATAGAACGTTGGTTGAAATGTTATTATTGTGTAAAAATTTAAAAAAAATTAATAAGCACCTCTTCCCATGAATCTTGGAGTTAAACGATATAATTTTGGTTTAGGTTCAGGGAAAGATATTGGGATACAATATTTTACGTAAATCTCGTGGGTACCGTCACTCACTTTTCGTATCTTGGAAAGTGTAATGTCGTAGGAGTATCCAATTTGCAGTTCATTGCGTTGATAACCAACCAGGATGGACAGAGCATCGGCGGCAGTTCTGTATGCCAGCCCTGCACGAATCGTTTCTGACCATAAACTTGTCACACTTGCATCCAGCTGAAATTTAGGATTGTATTTAACAAGCAAGGCAGGTTCGAGCTTCCAGTTTGGGTTACCCAACTGATAATCCGCTCCCACATTGAGGTGAAGGTATCTTTTGAAATCCATATCCACTACCCCGTTTTGTCCGTTTGCCATTGCAACCTGAAAATTATACTTTGCGGCATTGAGATGGTTGTATGATGCTCCAACATAGAAATCTGACAATACTCCAAGGAAAGTCTTCCTTAAATAATAAACTCCAACTCCCATGTCAAATTTCGACTGGCTGCCTCCGGAAATCGGAATGTGCGGATCGTTCGGGTCAAGAGGCTTGAATTTAGGGTCATCATATCCAAATGAAGTGGTTCCCGCTTCAAGTCCAACGGCTAAAAAACCAAACTTTCCCTGTACGGGTATTCTGTAGTTAACTGCAGCCTTCATTGTGGTGGTTTTCATAAAACCGATCTGGTCATCCAGAAAGGATACTCCAACACCCACCTGATGCCTTCCTTTTTTATCCACGTTTAACAAGGTATTTATATTAAAGCTGTATGTTTCAGGTGCCTGGTTCGTCGGCACATCAGCTGTTGGATCACCATCACTACCAACTCTCAGGGTCTGATCGGTATAACCCCTGTATTGATAGTGTGTCAATCCTGTTAAACAGATATAATTTACTTTCTCACCGGCTGCGGCAGGATTGTATGCTTGCTGAATAAACCTGAAATGAGTAAAATAAGGATCGTGCTGTGCTTTTGAAACATTAGAAGCCAAAATAAGTATGGCCGGTACCAAAAGCTTTTTCAAGTAGTTTTTTGTCATTGGCTGTATGATTTACAAATGTGGTACATCTTGTATAACTATCCAAATTTTTTATTTTCTAATTTCTTCATGTAAAAAAGTCTATGTAATAATTTATGGACAAGATGATGCCCCCTGATTATCAATATTTTAAACGCCTTGTCTCGGAACTTATTATTTGATCCTTAAAATAAATTTAAGGTTCAACCTTCTGCCGGTTAGATAGTTAGGCACACCATAGGTTGTATTATTTGCATCTTTTACCCAAATGTATGAAACCGTATTATTAAAGTCGAGCATATTAAATAACTCCAAACTCGCCCACAGGCTTTCGATTCTTTTGTACCTGATCGATGATCCGGCTGCGCCTCCGATGATTTCTTTTGAAAAGCCTACGTCCACTCTTCGGTACGGCGGTATGGTATTGGGAGTTTTATCGTATCTGGCCTCACCTTTGAAATAGTAAGGCACCCTTGCTCCATACACCAATCCCAGATGCAGTTTGAAAGTTGGGTTCATCCCCAGCTCATCGGCGAATAAGATCGAAAAATTCACTCTCTGGTCGGTTGGTCGCCTTAGATATCCCGAATTTACCGTTTCACCACTTTCGTTCTGATAAGTAATGTTCTCTCTTGTTTGAAGGATCGAAAAACTCAGCCACGATTCCAGACCTTTAATAAACTCGCCATTTACCCTGGTGTCAAAACCGGTGGCGTAACCCTTAGAACTGTTTTCAGCAAAATAACGGATCCTGACATTATCAATGTAATAGGGAATCAGGTCGTTCAGAAACTTGTAATAGAGTTCATTTACCAGTTTAAATGGTCTTCCCCATGCTGTGAAATTAAGATCGGAACCCATAACAATATGTATGCTTCTCTGCGCACGGATGTTTTTATTGAGCCGGCCATCAAGTCTACGGTATTCTCTGTAAAAGGGGGGCTGGTAATAAACTCCGCCTGCCAATTTTAATACAACGTCCTTTTTCTTTAAACTATCGTAGGTTCTAATGTTCTTTACGTTTCTGAGCAGGGTATCGTTAAATTTTTTATTGGGCTCATAGGATAGTGCCACCCTGGGGCTAAACATATTTTGTTCGTTCAGAGACCAGTATTGGTGCCTCACCCCGGCATTCATTTTAAGATTCGAAGCCTTATCGATCAAAAGGCTATTTTGCAAATAAGCACTTGCCCTGTAAGAACTCACTTCGTTTTCAGCTTTTATCCTTTCATCAAGAAGAATGTACTTACCTGTTTGTCTTTCAACAGCAATATTAAAACCTGCCGAGTCATTGTATTTCCATTCATTTAATACGTCTTCAATATTCTCAGTTTGAAACTTTACACCATAATACCAGGTGGACCTTCCATGTTTTTGTATCCCTTTTATCGTTGAATTAAAAACTTCCGCTTTCAGGTCGTTCCTTGCCTGATTAATGAAATATCCATAACCGAGACTCCTCTTTTCAGTGCCCAGGTCTTCTGATCCCAGATTATTGTCAAGTTCAAAAAGTCCATAGGCACCTTCTGTGGTAAAGTGTTCATTTTCAGTTGTTACGTAATATGAATTGATCCATTTAACCGAGGTGTTTTTCAGATCATCGTACTCAAATGTCAAACCATTAAGGGCTACAAGATAGTTCATTTCTTCCCTTCCTCCCATTTCGATGTTCAATCGCAAAGCGGTTGAAACGGTACCGAATGAAGTTTGACGACTCAGAGGAGCCAATGCATAACGATTGTATGCCAGATTTGACAACCAGGAAAAACTGAGGTTGCTATTGAACCGATAGCGAATGAGCGACTGAAAGTCGACATTCAGGGGCCTGTAATCACCACTTACATCCAGTGAATTGAATAATAATTTGTTGCTTCTGTATCTGGCACCCAGTATAAAACTCAAACGTTTTTTTCGGGTTTGATTACCAACATACACACTTGAACCAAGCATACTGGCTGTGACACTGGTTTCAAAAGCAACAGGTACCTTATACCGAATGTCAAGCACACTGCTCATTTTATCGCCATACCGGGCGTCAAAACCGCCACTGGAAAAGGTAAGCCTGTCTACCATATCCGGGTTGATAATACTCAATCCTTCCTGTTGACCGGCTCTTATCAAAAATGGCCTGTAAACTTCAATGTCGTTTATATAAACCAGGTTTTCATCGTAGTTTCCACCCCTTACATTATACCCTGAACTCAATTCATTGCCTGCGCCGGCACCGAAGAATTTTAAAAACGACTCAACTGAACCCGTCACAGAAGGAAAACGTTCAAGTTTTTTCGCTTCAATTTCAATGGTACTGATCCTCTCACGATCCTTTTCCCCGTATTTGGTGAACCCATCCAGACCCACACTAACATTTAGAATAACATCCAATCGCAAGGTTTCACCTTCTTTTAAGGGCTCAATGGTTCGGCTGACCCTTCTTTGAGAATAACTGAAATATACTACCTGCCGTTTGTTTGAAGGAAGTTTCAGGAAATATTTACCGTTTTCACCGGAAATACAGTAGTTCAACTGGTCGGATGTAAAAATAGAAACATCCGGAATCTTTGTTCCTGAAGAATCGGTGATGTATCCTGTAAGGAATGATTGACCCTGCACTCTGATACCGACAATGATAAAAACGAAAATTATATAGAACCGGATCTTTTTAATGGGTATAGAATGGTGAGAAGTTGAATTTCGGGCCGAAATTAAAATATAACGGACAAGAATTATTTATATTATCAAAATAAATCCTCAGAAATGGGAATTATTGCGAAAATTTGAATCCTGAGTTCTTCAGGTTAAAATGCTATGAGAACTATTTTTTAGTTTTTGAATGGTTGCGACCGGGTCATCAGCCGTAAATACGGTATTGCCGGCAACCAACACATCTGCACCCGCCTCAAGAAGTTCAGCATAATTGTTAAGCGTTACACCTCCATCAATTTCAATAAGCAATTCAGTTTCAACATTCCCGGCCATCGTTCTCAATTCCCTTACCTTAGAATATGTATTTTCAATAAATTTCTGGCCTCCAAAACCGGGATTCACACTCATCACACAAACCAGATCGATGTCTCTGAGGATCTCGGATAGTGTGTTAACAGGTGTATGCGGATTTAGAGCAACCCCTGCTTTCATTCCGGCTTCCCGTATGGCATGAACCGTCCTGTGAAGATGAATACTGGCTTCAAGATGCACCGTAAGGATATCCGCTCCCGCTTTTTTAAAATCATTAATGTACCTCTCAGGTTGTACGATCATCAGATGAACATCCAGAGGTTTCTGTGCATGTTTCTTTATCGCCGAAATTACCGGTAAACCAAGTGAAATATTTGGAACAAATACACCGTCCATTACATCAACATGAAACCAATCTGCTTCTGAGCGATTGATCATTTCAACATCACGCTGAAGATTTGCAAAATCTGCAGATAAAATGGAAGGGGCTACTTTGTGTTTCATTGTTATTTAATATAAATATCCTTGACGATCTCTTTCTTAAAAAAAGTGTTGACCTTTTGAAGGATCACCGACCTGTGATAATAAAGTTCGTTCTTCATAGGTGCCGAACTAACCTGAATAATTAAGGTATGGCCTTTAAGGAGTATTTTTCCGGTATTTTTAGCGATCAAGACTCCCACGATTTCTTCCCAGTTATTCCACAATTTCAATTCATCAATCTTTCCTGTGAGCTTATACGTGTCCAGTAAGTCATTGATTACTTGCTTAATAGGCTTTTCCTCCTGGTACATAGATCCGTTTTCAAACCAACGTATTTTTTTTATAATTTACTAATTTATTCATCCACAAATTCTCACCTTCCAAACCAGGTGTTTTTTAAAATTAAGAACTATTTTTGAAAATTGATGTTAAAAAAACTTGCCATATTATTCTTCTTTTTCCAGGGTTTCAATTCCTGTAAAAAAGATCCTCTCAAAACGGAAGATCATTTTATTTTTGGACGGTATTTTGGGTTCTGTGCAGGCGATTGTGCTCATTTTTATAAACTTGAGAAGGATGGATTGTATTCTGATGATATGACCAGGATGGATGCATTCAGGTTTAAAACCGAAAAAATAAATGAAGGCGCTAAAAGTGATGCCGAAAGTCTACGATCCGGATTTCCTTCATTATTGAATAAGTACCCCGACAGCACGTTCGGCTGTCCCGATTGTGCAGACCAGGGAGGCATCGCAATTGAAGTAATAAGCAATGGACACAAGAAAAGCTGGCGCCTGGATACGCATACCGACGCCTTACCCGACGAACTTAAACCATTTGCCTTGTCGATCCTGGATTTTATGGCAAAATACCCTTTGTAGAAAATTAGAGCTCAAAAAATTTAACTTTTTCATTCCCATCAAAATATTCTTCAATTCTTTTTCTACTCGTGTCTGTAATAATGATCTGACCGGAAGGATTTTCAGCTATGATCCCGACAAGCTTTTTCATTCTCTCATGATCTATTTTTTCAAAAATATCATCGAGTAAAAGCAATGGCGACAAGGCCCTTTTCTGCTGAATAAAACGAAACATTGCGATCTTTAAGGATATCAGGAAGGTTTTGATCTGACCTTGTGAACCGGTTTTTTTTAAGGGTAAATGATTTAATTCAAAATTCCAGTCATCCCGATGTATCCCAAAAGTAGTTCGTCCCAATGCCCTGTCTTTATTAAGGTTATTCTTGAATCCATCTTCAAATCCTAGTTCGTCTAACTTACTTTGATACTGGAACACGGGTATTTCATTTGAGTGCGAAAGCCATCGGTAGGTTTCGTGAAAATACTTTTCAAAGTCTTCGGTTACCATTTTCCTTGTTTCATAAATGGGTTTTCCATATTTTATCAATTGCTTCTCGTAAACCGATAATAATAAAGGATCGAAAGATTGATTTTCGAGAAACAATTTCAATTGTTTGTTCCTCATTAAGATCGTTTTATTATATGCCGCCAGGTTTGCCAGGTACGTTTTGTCGACCACCGAGATCAGATAATCAAAAAAACGTCTCCTCTGATCGCTTTCTCCGTGAATTATCCCAACATCGTCGGGAGCGATCACCACACATGGATAGGTGCCGAAATATTCTGCGAGTTTTCCTACAGGCTGCTCATCTATTTTTATAGACTTTCGTTTACCCGTTTGATACGAAACCATCAGGTTTACTTCTCCCCCGGCACTTCCAAGTGTTCCTTTGAGCATAAACCAGGTTGTTCCTCTTTGAATGCATAAATTATCCGTCGTTTGAAAGTAAGATTTTCCATTTAACAAGCAATAGATCGCATCAAGTATATTGGTTTTACCAACCCCGTTCTTGCCCGTAAAGCAGTTCACACCGGACTGCAGCTCAAGAATACCTGAACCATGGCTTTTAAATTGCTGATATGAAATGTTTTTTAAAAACAATGGACAATTTTTAGTTAAATGTATATTTTTGCGGCTTGCTAAAATTGTAAATGGCAAAATTAACATTTACCAAAGAAACCTACCTTAAATGGTTTGAAGAAATGATGCTGATGCGCAGGTTTGAAGAGAAATGCGCGCAACTCTACGGTCAGCAAAAAATTCGTGGCTTCTGTCATCTTTACATTGGACAGGAAGCTGTGGTTTCAGGTACCATGTCTGCGATCACCAAAGACGACAAAATAATCACCGCATACCGGGATCATGCACATGCGATCGCCTGTGGCATATCACCTGATGCAGTTATGGCTGAGTTATTTGGAAAAGCTACCGGTTGCAGCGGAGGCAAAGGAGGAAGTATGCATATGTTTAGCAAGGAACACAATTTTTTTGGGGGACATGGAATTGTTGGCGGACAGATCCCTCTCGGGGCAGGTATTGCTCTTGCTGATCAGTATAAGGGTAACGATAATATATGCGTTTGCTACTTTGGAGACGGAGCAGTAAGACAGGGGGCACTTCATGAAACTTTTAACATGGCCATGCTTTGGAAGCTTCCTGTGATCTTTGTTTGTGAAAATAACGATTACGCAATGGGAACCTCTGTGGAACGCACCACAAATGTTATGGATATTTATAAAATAGGTATTGCATACGATATGCCTTCATTTCAGGTCAACGGAATGAAATGCGAAGATGTTCATACAGCCATTTCCGAGGCAGCAGGCAGGGCCCGAAAGGGAGAAGGACCTACTTTTCTGGAAATTAAGACGTATCGTTACAGAGGGCATAGTATGAGCGACCCGGCCAAATACCGGTCGAAAGAAGAAGTTGAAGCATACAAATTACAGGACCCCATAGAGTTGGTAAGAAAAACTATTTTATCTAAAAAATGGGCAACTGAAAAGGAACTTGAAGGCATAGAGGAAAAAGTAGAAGAGATCGTGAATCAATCCGTTGAATTTGCAGAGAATTCTGATTATCCTTCGGCCGACCAGCTATATACAGATATTTATCAAGAAGAAAACTATCCATTTATTATCGAATAATGACAACCGAAAACAATTCATCAAATTCTCAATTAAATAAACTAACCGATTGGTATAACAATAACCAACGCAACGCAAACATTGTGCTGATTGGTTTAATTGTTGTTGTAGGGTTATTTCTTTATTACACCAAGGTATATCGACCCGACCGTGAAAAGGAAGCAGCCGGACAACTTTTTATGGCAGAACGCTATTTCGGTCTAGATTCTATGAATCAGGTTTTGAAAGGAGACGGAAAATACCCGTCGGCAATTGATGTGGCTGACGAATACGGAAATACAAAGGCAGGCAATCTTGCAAAATATTATGCAGGAAGAGCTTACATGAGCAAAAATGATTTTAAGAATGCTCTCGAATATCTGGAGGATGTTAAATTTACGGACGAGATCATGACAGCTGCCATAATTGGTTTACAGGCTGATTGCAAGTCTGAACTTGGTGAAACTGCCGAAGCAGCAGAAGCCTACATGAAAGCTGCATCTGCCAGAGAAAATCTACAAACCTCTCCAATGTACCTTATGAAAGCCGGACTTCATTTTGAAGAAGTGAAAGATTATGAAAATGCTGCCAAGGCTTATCGAACTTTAAGAGATAAATTTAAAGAATCGCCTCAGGCACAATCTTCGGCCAAATACCTTGCAAGGGTTTTGACTTCAATGGGTCAATCGCCCGAATAAATGTCCAGTAAAGACAAAAACCTATCGGAATTTCGATCGGATATCCCATCAGGTCGGGGGTTTAAAGTTGGTATTGTCTGGTCGGAATGGAATGAGGACATTACCGGTCCTATGAGAGATGGGGCCATCGCTATTCTGCTTAAGGCCGGTGTAAAAAAAGAGGACATCCTGATAAGAAAGGTACCCGGTACCTTTGAACTCCCACTGGCTGCACAGGAATTTGCGGAAAAAAAATCCATCGATGGTGTGATTTGTATTGGCTGCGTAATACAAGGGGAAACCAAGCATTTCGATTTCATTTGTCTATCAGCCGCTAACGGAATTATGGAAGTCAACCTTAAATTCGGCAAACCTGTAATGTTTGGCGTAATTACCACCAACAACCTGCAACAGGCCATTGACCGTTCAGGGGGAGTACATGGAAATAAAGGAGAAGAGGCTGCCTACAGTCTGCTTATGATGCTCAATTAATTTTTTTTAAACCTAAAAATGCTTTGTATTCACAATCCATCTACAGAGCCTTACTTTAATCAGGCTGCCGAAGAATATCTGCTTCACAATTTTGATGAGGACGTATTTATGTTATGGCAAAACAACAATGCCATAATCGTTGGTAAGCATCAAAACACTCTTGCCGAGATCAATCTGGAAGAGGTCAAAAAGAAATCCATAAGGGTCGTCAGAAGGCTTACCGGTGGCGGGGCTGTTTTTCACGATATGGGAAATCTCAATTTTACCTTTATAATGAATTACGGAGATGCACAAGCTGAAATTGACTTTAAAAAATACACGGTTCCGATCATAGATGTGCTGGCCAAACTAAACATAAAGGCAGAGTTTTCAGGAAGAAATGATATCCTGATCGATGGTAAAAAATTTTCCGGAAACGCTGAACATATTTACCATAAAAAAAGAAGAGTACTTCATCATGGCACTTTATTGTTTGCTTCCGAAATTGCAGATCTTTCAGCAGCCTTAAAGGTAAATCCTCTAAAATTTGAAGATAAAGCTGTAAAATCTGTCAGAAGCAGGGTTACAAACATTTCTTCTCATTTGAAGGTCCCCATTTCGGTTGAAGAATTCAGGGATAAGATCATGGAGCACATTGTTGATATCTATCCGGATGCCAGATCCTATTCTCTCGATGAAAAAGACCGTATTCAAATTCAAAACATTGCGGATAACAAATACAGTCAATGGGATTGGAATTTTGGGTATTCTCCAAAATACACCTTCAAAAAAGGCATACGAACCCAGGGCGGACATGTAGAAGTGTATCTGAATGTTGAAAAAGGTATCTTAATGAATGTGAAGATATTTGGAGACTTCTTTGTTAAAAGAGATATTGAAGAAATTGAACGTTTTCTTACCGGCAAGACCCATAAACCGGATGTGATCCTCGATTGTTTAAGATCGGTCAGGAGCAGCCATTATTTCAATAACATCTCTGAGGAAGAGCTGGCCATGTGTTTTTTCTAGAACTCTAATGGCAAGCAAAAAAGAAAAAGCAAATCATATTGCAACTATCCTCAACGATCGGTTTCCGGATACTCCAATCCCTCTGCAACATAAAGATGCTTACACCTTACTGATCGCAGTTCTGTTATCGGCCCAATGCACCGACGAAAGAGTTAATCAGATCACTCCTGTCTTATTCGGTAAGGCTGATAATCCGGTGGATATGATCAAACTGACCGTGGAAGAAATTAAGGAGATCATCAGACCCTGTGGCCTTTCACCTGCAAAATCAAAGGCTATATTTAACCTTAGTCATATCCTTATCGAAAAACATGGTGGTGAAGTGCCTTCAAATTTTGAAGACCTGGAAGCACTTCCGGGAGTTGGACACAAAACGGCTTCCGTTGTAATGTCTCAGGCATTCGGATTTCCGGCATTTCCGGTCGACACCCACATTCATCGCCTTGCACACCGGTGGGGATTAAGCAATGGTAAAAATGTTAACCAAACCGAAAAAGATCTGAAAAATCTTTTTCCGAAAGAGAGCTGGAATAAGCTTCACCTTCAGATAATTTATTACGGAAGAAAATTTTGTCCGGCTCGTGGCCATAAGATCGAAGATTGTCCTATATGCTCCATGTATGGTAATAAGGTTGCCTAACGAATCAATTTTATGCTTCCGCGGCTAATCTGCTCCTTGTTGTTCAGGTCACGATATTTGAGAAAATATAAATAAGTATCTAGGGGCAGAGGAGAACCAAGATAGCTTCCATCCCATTTTTTACTTGTATCGTTTGACTTAAATACCCTTTCCCCCCATCGATTATAGATCACCAGTTCATATCCGGTCAAATGATCAATGCCTGAAGGCCCAAATTCATCATTTATTCCATCGTTATTGGGGGAAAATGCATCCGGAACGTGTACCCGCAAAACAGGTTTCACCATGATCCACTCCTGAGCAGAATCTAAACATCCGTTTTGACCCGCAACAATAAGTTTTATCAGAATGCGTTGAGTATCTGCATAATAAAATTCGGCATTTTTAACAAAAGAATTGCTTAATCCATCCGTCCACCAAATCTTTTCCGCACCCAATGACTTATCTTTTAATTGTAATATTGAATTAAACCCACCGGCTGCAAACAACTGCCATTCAAAATCTGCAATGGGTTTTGCATGAATGTTGATCTGCTCTTCAACTGAATCCATGCAATTAACAGGATCGCTTACCAATAGTTTGATCCTGTATTGCCCTGTATTCAGAAATACATGGGAAGGGTTTTCGACATTGGAGAATTCACCGTTACCAAAAGACCACACATATTTATTTTGACCGGATTGAAAAAATGTACTTTGGTTCATAAATTTAGTGGTATCCTTTACGCATCCTTCTCCAATTTGCATTTTCGCAACCGGATCTTCAAATACTTTAACTTGCATGGTTCCTGTATCCTTGCAGCCATGATCACTTTCGATAACATGCATGACCGTAAAATTACCCGGAACTGAGTACATCATGTTCAGGTTCTTTGATGAGGATTGAATCCCATTTCCTGCATCCCAATAAAACTTTTGGATCGATCCGGATGAAATTACGGAACTGTCGGTATATATAAACTGGTTATCTGCTTCACATTGCTCAGAGTCGTTAACCGTAAACCTGGTTTCCGGTTGAGGAAGTATTACGATCCGTTTTGACACACTATCCCTGCATTTTGACATGGTTTCAACCGTTAACGAAATTTTATAAATTCCCTCTTCACCGAAATTATACTTCACAATACTGTCCGAATCAATACTACCCTTTCCAAAATTCCATGAACGTTTTAAAAGAGTATCCTCTGTAAAAGTAGTTACATCCGAAAACACAAAAAGGTTGTTTTTCAGGCACTGTATGCTATCCTGTACTTCAAAATAAGGACGTGGCCGGCTTTTTACCTGAACAGTGCGTAAGAAGGTATCTGCACAATTTTTATCCGAAATTACTACAAGTGCAACCGAATAGTGCCCTGCTTTATTAAATACCGGTTTAAATTGCGCACCAGACCCGTTTTGATCTGAATTTGTGTACCAGATATACCGATCTATACTTCCGTTGATAAGAGTTGATTCCGATTCAAAAAGAAAGTTCTGATCGTTTTCGCATGAAACAAGGGTATTGTATCTGAAAACAGAAACGGGGCTTGGAAAAACCTGAAGATTCCTGACAAAAGAATCCTGGCAACCTTTATCCGAGATCACATGTTGTTGGATGGTATAAGTTCCTGTTTTTGCATAAGAAAAGGTTGTGTCCTTTGTATGAAAAACCAGTCCCTTATCAACCGTATATCTTACATCCAGATTCCCTCGTAATATGCCGGAGGTATTCTTCAGAATTATTTCATTCCTGTTTAAACAATGTTCCGTTTGGTTGATGGTGAATCCGGACTTGACCGCCGGATGAACAAGTAGGTGAAGTACCTCAGAAGTGTCGTAGCAACCATTCTGCCCGGATATTACTTTGTAATACCCAGAATCTGAGAGTTGTGAAGCCGGGATAGAAAAATTGTTTCCATGGAAAGACAAAAGATTGTTGTTTTTATACCAGTCAAAAATGAATCCGGTTTTGTTGCTATCTGCTATTTCAATGGTGATCAAATTATTCTCACAAGTTCCGGTTATAGGAGGTTTTTGATCAAACTTCAGAACAGGCTTTGGAAAAACGAATACCGACTGATTGAAACTCCGGCTTAGTTTGCCATCCACTGTCAATAGTATATTTTGAAATCCCGAATTATAAAAACGAACCTCATGTGGACCTCTTCCGGCAGCATATTGAGGTACCGCTCCACTTCCAAAATTCCATTGGTAATTGGTATAGTTTTTTTCGGTACTATCCTTAAGGGTCACCCAATCGCCCCGGCAGATCGTACTTTTATTGGTATGAATTCTTAAACCGGCAGGTGTTATAAACACAGCATGTTCCTGAATTTGCCCATAATTAAGCCTGGCACATGGATTGGAAAAATTATTATAATCACTCATAAGCCTTAATCTGAGAGGCTTGTTCAATACGGCAGATTTTGGAATGTAAATGGTATCAATATGAGATTTTGCGGATTTGGTTTGGATCACAAATTCTCCCGGGTCATTAAAATCACCATCGTCGTTAAAATCTATAAAACCTCTGACGTATTCATTATTGGTAGGATTGGTAAGGATCTTCACTTCATAAAAAGTATCCGGTCGCAGTTTGAATACCTTGTCACATGAAAAATCAATGTATTCCCCTTCTTTGTTTACATACTGACTGTAGTGGGTTATTCCATTAAGACCAAATTCGGATATTCCCATATTCCAGTTCGGGTAAACATTGGAGTTAATGCATCCTATTTTGCGGGCTGTATCGTAAATTTCAAGATAAAACCTTTTTTCGATCGTATCGTTACCTTTACAGTTTTCGACGATCAGAGAGATTGTGTACTGACCAGCCTTTTCACAAAGTATTTCCGGATTTTCAGAATTCTCACCCGTACCATTCACATATCGAAAAGAAGAAGGTACAATATTCCACTTAAAAAGAGTAGGAACGTATATGGATTTGTTTTGAAGACGAACAACCGTACCTGTGCAAACAGAGGAATCGCTTGCGTCAAAATCTGCCACCGGAACCCGATCCGGTTCATACAGGGAGGTTACCCAGTTGCCTCTTCCATAGGTAGCTGCAACCAAATGGCTCCTCCCTTTGGTTTCCCCCGAATAATAAATTTCAAGATCCTGGATCCTCGATGTTTTGGGCAAACCATCTCCGTAAAATATCCAGTTTGCCGATGAATTATCTTTATAATAAACTCCTGAATAGCCTCCAACATACATCCCCTTTTTTTTCGACGAACTGTCGATAACAATACTTAAGTAGGCAGCGTTTGGAAGGTTTGCGCTAATGTTGACCCAAGTGTTTCCCCTGTTTGAGGATCGGTATATTTTGTTAGATTGTGAAATGTAAACCGTATTCGAATCTTTAGGGTCCGAGGCTATGCACTGTATCACAGCATTATTGGGCAAGGATGGGGTCAGGTCGATCCAATCCGGCAAATCGCTTGATGCATTAGAGGCTCTGAAAAAAGCCCGGTCAGACCTTGCCATATAAATCAGATCCGGCTGAGCAAGGTTCATTTCCAATGCATTGATGTTCTGATTGTTTACCGTTCTCAAACCTGATGAAATCCTTTTCCAGCTGACAGCAGCAGTGGTCGAACTTTTGACGTTATTGCTTCTCCAAACATTTTTATAGCCGATAAACATAGTGTTTGGATCATTAGGTTTTAGTACAAACGGTGTTACCCATGCACCGGACTCATTTATACCTTTGATCCCATTGGCAGCAATGGTACCTTCAGAGGAGTTGTTTTTTAATCTGAAAACTGAACCATAATAAAGTTCTCCGTATGCAACCGATTCATCTGTTGGGTCTACCAGACAATCCATACCATCGCCTCCGTATACCGTTGTGAAAGATCCGTTGTATCTGGCCGTTCCATTATCCTGATAACCATTTACCAGAACTTTTTTATTGGTTTGACTTTGTCCTAATTTATAGATCTGCGAAACAGCCAGACCGTCGCTTATATTATACCAAATTGAGTCAGAAGTGGTTTGATAATAAACACCTCCATCGTTTCCGGCATATAGGTAATTGTTATGAGGGCTGTATTCCAGAACATGTTGGTCGGCATGAATTGACGGAGCTCCGGATCCAACCCAATGAGCATTGATAAGCCAGGTCGCTCCCGCATTGACCGATTTGAAAATATTAATACCTGCTACATATACAATGTTTTTATTCACAGGATCAACTGCCAAATCCATATCATACCAAGCCTGTCCGGATGTTCCACTGCCGTTCGAACTGTAATCCATCAAATTTGGAGTTGTACATTGAGTTGTGAAATTACTTCCTTTGTTTTTGCTCAGATAAACCCCCATAAAGACACTCCCTTTCGCAACCAGAAAATACACATAATTCGTATCGGCCTGAGTTACGGCAATTGCCCCTCTCGTAGCACCTGTACCCGGCAAACCGGAAACGATAAGGCTCCAGCTGACACCATTGTTGGTCGACCTGTAAAACTTGCCATCGGATGAAGCATAAACCGTTTGAGAACTGCCTGCTGAAAATACAATTTCCTTGAAATTTCCACTCAGTCTGTTCGACCAGTTATTACCATAGTCGGTAGTTCGAAATATACCATTGTTCGTGGCTGCCAACAAGACATTCCTGTTTTTGGGGTCTTGTATCAAACGACCAACCGTAACGTTACCCATTCCATTATTTCGGGCCGACCAGTTCTTACCGCCGTCCAGAGACCAATATACACCCAAACCTGCGGCATCAGAAGCATCCCGGTCACCGGTCCCGATAAATATGGTATCCGGTCGTAAGGCGTCTAATACGATCGCTGAAACCCCTAAAGTAGGCAATGAATCCGTGTTGCTTTGCCATGAAAGACCTGCATCTTCACTTTTCCAGAGTCCTCCGGCCGGTGCACCCACATAAAGAGTGTTTTTATTTTTCGGATGAAAGGCAATACTGTTGATCCTTCCCATTCCTGTAGGCTGAGAGGTATTGTTGACCGGGTATTTTACGGGGCCAACTTCTTTCCAATCACCGTTTGATCTGCAAGGAGCTCCAATTCCCTGCCCGGTGGATGTAGCCTTATAAATACTATCGCGGGATTTGATTTCACGATACAAGTCAGAATAAGGTTTTATTACACCATGTTCATCTGTTCTCAGGGAAGTACTGTATTCCCATCGCTTAAATACCTTCCAGCCACTACCCTTATCAATTTTCCTGTTTTGCCAATATATTTCAAAAGCTCTCTGAGTCTGAAAAAAATTTACATTTTCATCCTGCATCATATTTATCCAGTAAGGGTAATTTGCAGTATCGTTCTGGGCGTTGATCTTTTGCCAGGTTATGCTGGTAAATACTAAGAATAAAAGCCTGAACTTTTTCATGTAAGCAAACCGCAAATAATGCATTTTGAACAATTTAGCAGCAGAATTTGGTGATTAATTACAATTAATTTACCCTACTCTGATCCACTTATCTAACAATGGTAATCAGATCATTGTTGGCAATTGATTTTCCATTGACCGATGTAGTAACGGTAACTGCGAATTCCTGGCAACAATCGATCTGTTTGTCGGTTCCGTATGTGAACTTAATGGTCTCAATATCCGTTTTACTCAATTCGATCTTGTATGTTTCCGAATTGGTATTGAAGGTAAAATCAATGGTACCATTTGACGCATTTGCAAAAAATTCCACCTCATCACCAAATTCGTTTTTGATAAGAATATCGTTCGGGTCATAAACGGAAGAAGCACCGAAGATCAAATTGTCTCCTCCTGAATTTATTACCTTCACTTGCTTTGGTGCAGGAGAAATATCACAATCATCGCATTGAGAACAACTTGCTAAAAAACAAGTGGCACTTATGAATAGAAGGAGAAATATTAGATTTGTACGTTTTAGCATTTGCATAAGAAGATCGTATGATTAATTAAACTTAAATTGATCGTGAATTGTTACAAGCTCAGAAAAATCTTTACTTAATTAAGACTAGGTAAGGTAAATGTAGGAATCATTTTTATCCGAAAAATTAAACCAGATATGTTCCTGCAGAGTAGTTGCAAGAGAAATTCCCACTACATCGCCTTTAACAGGAAATGTTTTGTGATTTCTATCAGCAAGCACTGCAGTTTGTATTTTAGACGGTTTCTGCTGTATTACAGGCATTAAAGATGCAAACATGGTCTTACCACTATTTAAAACGTCATCAACCACTACAACCGTTTCACCTTCCAGACTCACTTCAGACTGAAGACTCACCTCAGAATCAAATCCCAACTTTTTGTCAAGGTCGATCCTTCCCTTTGATAACTCGATATTTGAAATTTTTGACAAGATATCACAAAGGCGTTCTACAATATACATTCCGTTATCTGCAATACCGATCAGGACCATTTTTTTAGCGAGATGGTTGTTTTCAAACAATTGCCAGGCCATTCTTTGAATTTTACGCTCTATCTGATTGTGATCTAAAAGTATGGTCCTATTCTCCTGCATGATCAAATAATTATGCTTCGCATGATACCATTTTTAAAAACTCTTTGTGAATTTTCATTACCTGTTGAATCAGAGATGTTCGTCCGTCGTTCATTAAGACATAATCGGCCTTTTCGATACGCTCTCTGTCATTCATCTGGTTTTCCATTCGTTTCAGGACGTCGTCGTGCTTTACGCTGTCTCTTCTTACAACACGTTCAATTCGCATATCGATCGGAGCCGTTACAACAATAATTTTATCGAGTTCCTTATAACTCTCCGTTTCAAACATTAATGCAGCTTCTTTTATTGAGTATAGATATTTGCTCTGTTTACTCACCCAATCGCGATAATCTTCAAATACGTAAGGGTGAACCAGTGCGTTTAACCTTTCAAGTTTTTTTGTGTCGTTAAATACTATTTTAGCCAAATAGGTCCTGTTTAACTGATCTTTTTCATCGTAAGAATCCCAGCCAAAGTCTTTACGTATGTTTTTTTTGAGCTCCACATTTTCCATCATCAGCGCCTTGGCCCTGATGTCGGCATGATAGATGGGAACATCT
This sequence comes from Flavobacteriales bacterium, assembly GCA_020635455.1. Lineage (GTDB taxonomy): Bacteria > Bacteroidota > Bacteroidia > NS11-12g > UBA9320 > JABWCE01. The sequence continues at coordinate 70,209 of JACJZT010000009.1, read as the reverse complement.
AACTGACTAAAAATCTGGCAAACAGTGGATTTTCCACTTCCAATTCCACCGGTTACCCCTATTTTGAGATGATTTTTGATAGGCTAAAACTAAAATTTTATGCAGCCGCTTTAACGTAACTTTGAGATAATTCAGCTGAAATTGAAGACTTTTCAATTTTCATTTTACTTCCGTCTTCAATTTCAATAATAACAATGTTGTCCTTAATTTCAATGATCTTTCCATGAATGCCTCCGGAAGTTACAATTTTGTCCCCCTTTTTAATTTCTCCCCAGAACTTTTTCTGAGCTTTATTCTTTTTTACTTGTGGAAGGATCATAAAAAAGTACATGACTACAAACATTAACAGGATCATGATCATGTTCATGGATCCACTTGCGGCTAATAAGGTAATTTGCATATTGTGATAATATATTATGTTTAAAATTTATTCTTCGGGTTTGGCGATCACCAAAGCCGTAAAGGATATTACGGTTTCGATGGGAGTTGTATTTGCAATAATGGTGACATCCTTTTTCTGTAGATCTTTCTTACCGGTACTGTTGAATTGAATTTTGATCTCAGAAGTTTGTCCGGGTTTAATGGGTTCTCTTGGCCATTTTGGAACCGTACATCCACAGGTAACCTGTACTTCAGAGATTAGCAGTGGTTTATCTCCTACATTCTTGAATTCGAAGATATGTTCCACCTGCTCACCCTCGTTTATTGTACCAAAATCAAAGGTCTCGGAATCAAATTTCATTACCGGTCCTTTTCCAAGATTATTCGGGTTGCTGGCAGAAGATTCTGTTTCAATGATAGCAGCATCGGTGCTGTTTGAACAGGAATTACAATTACTAAAAACAAACGCAGTTAAAACAAAAAAGATGATCGTGATTTTTTTCATTTCAGATTAATTTTTTACAAAAATACTATATAAACAACTGTACTCCTCAGCATCCCACAATTATTCAACAAGGCCTCTGCCTTTCTTTACCACCTTACCTTCCGATTTCAGATCATTGAGCATTTTATCCAGTATACCATTGATAAATTTTGAGCTTTGCGGAGTACTGTAAATTTTGGCTAGTTCAAGATATTCGTTAATGGTTACTTTAACAGGAATAGAAGGAAACTCGGTAAATTCTACAAGAGCCATGACCATGATATACAGGTCTATTCGTGCAATTCTTTTCGGGTCCCATTCCGGCGTTTTGATGCTGATCATTTTTTCAAGTTCATCATGCCTTAACACACAGGTTTCAAAAAGTCGTTCCGAATATTCCATGTCGTCTTCCAGATCTTTTGAAAGTAAGGGAATTTCTGGAGTTGAATTCTCACTTCCACAGGATTTAAGTAGTTTTTCAATGCTTTTTAAAACCGGGATCTTTTCATCGCTCCAGTGAATATTCACTTCCTCCATCCTGGCATCAAAATTTTCTGAAATTTCAATGAGGTATTTATACATTTTCTGAATGAAAAGCGATGCTTTATCAAAATCATCCGGATTTGTTTCAACCAATTCGATAAACCATTCCCGGCTGCAGATTTCCTTGTAAATAGAATTCAGGAAATCTTCGTCTGAATTCCAGTTCATCGAAGGCTTATTGAACAAGGATGCTGTTTGCTCAAAGGAAAGCAGATTATCCAGGACCTTATTCGACGACAACCACCTGAATTTGTTCATTTCGGAATGTGTCGAGCTTAAATGCTTATCGGAAGGATTGTGCCGCCTTTTGACGTACTCGAAAAATTCGTTTGAAAACTGAAGTATGTTGATGAACGTGTCCTCGATACCAAGTACCGATTTTTTCAAGAACTTCTGTGAAGATTTCAGATCTTTAACTTCAGACTGATGATATGAATATAAAGCCTGCAGAACCTTTACACGAATTAACCTTCTATTGAGCATCGGTATTTTTTAGGGGTGCAAAATTAAGCATAAATAGCCTAATTTTTACCCTTCAGCTTAATCCTTTTGAAAACATGTATCTCAAAGGAATAATCGTTTAAAGTTTTGAATGGCTCCTCCGGAATAAATGATCTTAAAAGTTCAAAATCCGGGTTGTTCATTAATTTATCAAGCGGGATCTGACACTCATTCGGACCAAAGTGGCCGTCCCAGATCAAAATACTACCCGGCGGAGAATAATCAAAATCAAAGCTCCATAAAAACTCAAATCGCTCTTTGTCGTATGGGTCCGTATCGGTTAGCATGGATAAATAAGGGTAAAGGAAAAAAAGTTTATTCTTCGAAAAGTCCTGAGTTTTAACCCAATCTGCCACCTTAACAAATTCAGCCTGTTCACGGCTGATCTCCAGCGGAATTCTGTATCTTACCGCCTGATAGGTATGTGAGAAGGAAACACCGATCAAAACAAGGAGCAAGGTTTTGAGATACAGAGTATATTTACTCAGTTTCTCTGCACTTCGATGTGCTCCATATACCGATAAAAGTGCCATCAAAGGTACAATTACGATCATAACCCTTGAATAGCCGCAGGAACCCATCATTCCTTTCCACCAAATAAAGGAATGGACCCCGAAATAGAGCCAGAAAATACCGGCACACAACCAAAACATGTAACGGTGCAGAAATGAGCCGTTTTTTGAAATCTTTACAACTGAAAAGAGTGCCCAGAGTGTACCTGCAAGTAAGAGGACAGAACCTGCAAGTGAAAAGATAAATCTGGACCCGTTCACATAATGAAACAAACTTCCGCTTCCACAAATATTCAGGTCCAATAACTGAGCTTTAATGTATGGATTGTGCAGTATCCACTGTGGGTCGTTCAGTATTATCCAACCCAAAATATTAAAAATTACAGGGCCTGCCAGAAACCAAAGAAGGCTTTTGTATTTTTTCTCGATAAAAACCAGATAAAAACCAACTGCAAGCATAATGACAAAACCTTCACTTCTGGCAAAGGGAAGCATTCCGGCCAAACCTGCTGCAAAATTCCATTTTCGCGAAGCTGCGAGATACATGAACAAGATCAGTAAAAACTCATTTAGGTACTCGGTTAATCCCGAAAGAGTGTTTAAAACAGATTCCTGAGGCAATAAAACCAATATAAATCCAAGCCAGGCATATTTCAATTCAAGTTTTTTTGCGGTAAGCCATACCATCCATGCACTGCCCAACCACAAAAGAATGTTAAAGAGCTCAACACCAAAAAAACCTATAGAAGCAAATGGCGAAGCAAGAATATTGTATATGGGCTTACCCCACTGGTCGAGTAAAAGATATGGATGCTTCCAGCTGAATCTTGATATAAGGTAATGGTTATAGCTATCCATTCCTCCCTCACATCCCGGCGATATCCATGCAAAATAGCTGAGGGCAATCAGGGAAGCAAGGCTTATCAGGGTTAAATAAAACCAGTCTTTAAACCATACTTTATTCATTTTTGGGTACCCTGATCCTAAAAGGACGGATGTTTACTAGATAGTTGACCGAACGTTACGAATAATGTTGAGTCTGTTTTCTGCTAAAATGGTAGCTGCTTTCTGAGTGTGAATGCCATCGTCATCCGCTTTTTTCAGAATTTCCAGCGTAGTATCGTAAATTTTTTCAGCCTGTCCGAGGGCGATCTCACGGTTGTAACCGGTATGCTCTGAGTAAACATTGATCAATCCACCGGCATTGATCAGAAAATCAGGAGCATAAACAATGTTTTTTTCCTTTATAAGTGGACCGTGTATGTCTTCATGTTCAAGTTGATTATTGGCAGCCCCGGCTACGATCTTACATTTTAAACGGTTTATGGAGTCTGTATTCAGAATTGCACCCATTGCACAGGGGGCGAAAATATCAGAGTTCAGATCAAAAATATCCTTTTCTTCAACAACAGTTGCGTTAAAGGTAGCTGCAGCATCCTTTAGTCTGTTTTGATTGATGTCGCTAACAAAGATCCTGGCGCCTTCTTTATGCAAAAACTCAACAAGATGCCAACCGACCTTACCGATCCCCTGCACGGTTACTGATTTTCCGTTTAATGAATCTGTTCCGTATACGTATTTTGCAGAGGCCTTCATACCCATGAATACCCCATATGCTGTTACGGGAGAAGGATCCCCTCCTCCGCCTTTGCGTTCGGGCAATCCAACCACGTGCCTGGTTTCCATTTGTATGTATTCCATATCACCGGTTGTGGTGCCAACATCTTCTGCAGTAATGTACTTACCATTTAAATTTTCAATAAATCGGCCAAATTTCCTGAAAAGTCCCTCAGAGCGCAATTTGTGGGGATCGCCAATAATAACTGCCTTCGCACCGCCCAGGTTCAATCCCGATATCGATGCCTTATAGGTCATTCCTCTCGATAGTCTCAGAACGTCGTTAAGGGCATCGGTTTCTGATCGGTAATTAAAAAATCGTGTTCCGCCAAGACCCGGACCTAAACACGTGTTGTGAATGGCAATTATCGCTTTTAACCCGGTTGCCTTATCCTGACAAAGCATGACCTGCTCGTGTTCAAATTCGGTCATGTGGCTAAAAATCCTTGCATCTTCAAGCACTGTGTTTTCTTTTGTTGCTAACATATAATTTGATGGTATTTTGGGCAAAAATACAATTTTAAATAAATTATCGTTTGAGTATCTGTTTATTCTTTAAAAATTGAAACGAATGCATTGGTAAAGCACAGAAAAAAGTGAAAAACAATGCTCGTTCTCATATAGATCAGCGTGAAAGTAAAAATTTATTGAAAATATTACCTCTAAATTATAAATAAGTATATGAGTTAATCAAATATATCGTTCTTTTGCATATTCAAACACGAGAAAAAGAGGGTTATGTACGATTCGTCACGAGAAGGAAACAACGAAGTATTTTCAAAAAAAGTTAAAGCCGGAAAAAGAACTTATTTTTTTGATGTAAAAACTACCAGAGGGAATGATTATTTCATTACCATTACTGAAAGCAAAAAGAGACAGGAAGATGGAATGTATATTAAACATAAGATCTTTTTGTACAAAGAAGACTTCAACAAGTTCATGGAAGCTTTTCAGGAAACCGTTGGATACGTTAAAACTGAATTAATGCCGGAATATAACTTTGATGAGTTTCAGCAAAAACCGGATGATCTTGATCCGGAATAAAATCTTTAACACCATTTTGTATTAATTTTGCGCCTTTGTAGATCAAAGGAATGAACAAAATTTATATTGGAATAGGCGGTGTCTGCGGATTATTAACCTCCTTCTTTTTATATTATTACCTCAACAACGAACTTTACCATTCAAAACAACACAACTTACTTTATCGGGTGAGCAGTGTTTCCGTGCTGTTCGTATCCGTTTTATTTGCCATTATTGCCGCAAAAAAACTGAATGGAAACCGCATCAGTTTTATGCGCTGTATGTTTACAGGATTTGTAATTTCCTTGATATCCGGACTGGTAAATTTTGGTTTCTTCACAGGAATTTATTTTGCAAAACCGGAAATCCTCAATAAGGCTGAACAGGTTTCTATTAGTCAGTATTTGAGTATGCCTGAAAACAAGGATAAATCCGAAAAAGAACTGAGGGATGTTAAACGTCAGATCCATTCACAGTTTACTCCGGGTGGTTCCCTGCTACCAACGGTTTTTGCATCCTTTGCTACCTGTATGATCGCGGCAATATTCATATCGGCCTTTGTTTACACCCGTTCATATCCGCAATAATGACAGAAATAAAAAGCGAACTTACCGAATTCAAAGGTTCACAGGAGGAACTTTATGAATTTCTTCACAACCTGAACAATCATCAGAAAATAATGCCTGACCAGGTTACCGAATGGTGGAGTACCGAATCGGAAGCAAAACTCAGGATTCAGGGTATAGGTTCCCTTCACTTGCAAAGAGGTGAATGTTTGCCGCATCATTCCATAAAGATCGTTCCACTTGGAAAACCACCGGTAGAACTCTTTCTTCACTGGAGTATTTTTAAGAAAGAAGCGGGTACTTCATTTCAGGTTGTTCTGCACGCCGAACTAAACATGATGCTTAAAATGATCGCCCAGAAACCTCTGCAAAACCTCACCAATTACATGGCTGCGCATGTTAACGGTGCTTTTGAGAACAAATACTAAAAAAGGTGTTTAAAGCTTTTAGATTAATTTGGGCTGTTTGGTTTTTAATACTTTTCTGCCTGGTCTTTTTAGTGCTTTATCTTCCTTTCAGAATTCTGTTGTCAAATAAAAAATGGTATCCATACGCACACAAGCTTCGCAAATTTTGGGCTGTATGTGTTTTGTATCCTTCGGGGTTATTCCCTTCCGTTACCTTTGAATCAAAACCGGATCCCAAAAAGGTATATTTATTTTGCTCCAATCACTTTTCATATCTGGACATCATAATTACCAATCTGATGCTCCCGAATTATTTTAACTTTATGGCTAAGGACCAATTGGGTAAAATACCCGTTTTTGGTATTTTTTTCAGAACCATCGATATTTCGGTTAATCGTGAAAACCAGCGTGAGTCTCATCAGGCATTCATAGCTGCCGCAGAAAGATTAAAAGAAGGTGCCAGTGTGCTTATTTTTCCGGAAGGCGGTATACGCAAAAACGTTCCCCCAATGGCCCCGTTTAAGAATGGATTGTTTAGACTGGCCATTGAAAATCAAGTCCCAATCGTTCCCATTACTATTCTCGACAATTGGAAAAGACTGCCCGGTGGTGGAATTGACAATGGCTTGCTTCCCGGAAAAATGAGAATGATTGTTCATCGTGAGGTAATTACCGTTGGTCTAAATATTAGCCAGAAAGATGAACTAAAAGAAAAAGTTTTTGGTATTATTGATACCTGTTTTAAAACATACCATCCGCAATTTGCCGACTGAAATGGAAATTACCGATACTAAAATTGAAGAACTCGCCCATCTTGCCAGACTGGAATTTAAAGAAAGCGATAAACATAAAATAAAATCCGACCTGGAAAGAATTGTAGGCTTTTTTGATAAATTATCTGAAATCGACACAGAAGGTCTGGAACCTTTGATCTACATGAGTGACCGCACCAACAACTTGCGTCCCGATGTGGTACATTCAGATTTCAACAAGGAGCAGGCACTGTTTAACGCTCCGGATAAAGATTCCGATTATTTTAAGGTCCCAAAATTTATCAACAAGTAAATACCTGTGTCCGCAATCATTCAATTGAACAATATTGAAAAGATCTATCAAATGGGTACTGAGAAAGTGTATGCCCTGAGAAACTTAAATTGTGAAATTGATCAGGGTGAATTTGTCGCACTAATGGGACCCTCCGGGAGCGGAAAATCAACTCTTATGAACATCATTGGCTGCCTGGATTCCCCAACTTCCGGTTCCTATGTTTTGAACGGAACCAGTGTGATTAAAATGAAGGACAACCAATTGGCCGAGATCCGAAATAAGGAAATTGGATTTGTTTTTCAAACCTTTAACCTAATGCCGCGTATCAATGCTCTTGAAAATGTGGCGTTGCCGCTTATTTATGCAGGCCTTCCAAAAAAAGTTCGGCTAGAAAAGGCTGAAAAAGCTCTGGAATCGGTAGGACTGAAAGACCGGATGATGCATAAACCAAACGAACTCTCGGGCGGTCAGAGACAAAGAGTAGCCATAGCCCGCGCTCTTGTGAATGACCCTTCCATTCTTTTAGCTGACGAACCTACCGGAAATCTGGACAGTAAAAGTGCCATGGAAATCCTGGACCTCTTCGACCTTATTCATCAATCCGGGAACACGATTGTGATGGTAACGCATGAAGAGGACGTTGCGCAGAGGGCTAAACGCATTTTAAGAATGAAAGATGGTATGATCGATTCTATGTCTGCAGAATCGATGAAATCCTGATGATTTCAAGTTCCTCGTAGTTTGCTTGAATCCGTTTACATATATTTGTTTAACTTTTTCAGATGGCCTTTTCTCAAATAAAAGTTTTTTATCAAAAATTGGTTCCTGACATTACCGAAGAAATGTGGAAGGAACTTGAATCAAAACTCGTCTTAAAATTTTTTGAGAAAGGTGAATTCTATATTGAACCGGGTATGGTTGAGAACCATGTTACTTTTATTAACAAGGGTGGGTTCAGGTGTTTTACGATCTCCCAGGATAAAGAAACGATATCGGGTTTTTGTTTTGAAAATGAATACATTTCGGAATATGAAAGTTTTCTGATGAGAAAAGCTTCCGGATCCTACATCCAGTCTCTTGAGCCGACCGAAGTGGTTATGTTGCATTACGATGATGTGCAATTCTTTTATAAAAAATATTCTCAATTTCAACAGTTTGGGAGAATCATTGCAGAAAACTTCCTGATTGAAATGTTTAACAGAAATAATGAGATCATGTCGTTTACACCCGAACAACGCTATGATGAAATTTTGGCAAAAACACCGGACCTTATACAACGCGTGCCTCAGTATATGATCGCATCTTATATTGGTGTTACTCCGGAAGCCCTGAGTCGTATCCGAAAGAGAAAGGCATACTCATTGATCTGAATCAATTAATGGTTTCAAAAAGGTTTATTGATTCAAATCAATGGACTTATGGGAATGACCGCGATAATTTTGTCCAAAAATTCACTAAGATGAAACTTAAAAAACTTTTTTTATGGATTGCGTTATTTTCAATTTGCTTGAATGCACAATCTCAAAACAATTTTCAGAACATCAAGGGTCAGGTAAGCGACAAACAATCAAAAGAATATCTGATCGGTGCATCTGTGGTCATCATTGGTTTTGAAACCAGGTTTGCTGCCATTACGGATGGGGATGGAAAATTTAAAATAAGTGATGTTCCGGCAGGACGCTACGATCTGAAGATCCGTTACATAGGCTATAAAGAGATCATTCTGTACAACATTCAGGTTACTTCCGGCAAAGAAGTATCTCTCGAAATTGACCTGGAAGAAAACATTAATAGTTTGAAGGAAGTTTCGGTAACAGCAACCAAGAAAAACGAAACCATAAATGAAATGACCAGTGTAAGTGCCAGGTCATTCAGCACCGAAGAGGTGAACCGTTATGCAGGAGGAAGGGCCGATCCTTCTCGACTTGCCGCTAATTTTGCCGGTGTAAGCACACCCGATGATTCGAGAAATGATCTGGTTATAAGAGGAAACTCTCCGACAGGAGTTTTGTGGCGGATTGAAGGATTGAACATTCCCAATCCAAACCATTTTTCGACCATTGGGACTACCGGTGGTCCGGTAAGCAGCCTGAATACGAATGTTTTAAACAATTCGGATTTTTTTACCTCGGCATTTCCTTCGGAGTACGGAAATGCAAATGCAGGAGTTTTCGATCTGAGTTTCAGAAAGGGCAATTCAGACAAAAGGGAACACACACTGCAATTTGGTGCACTTACAGGCCTTGAGGCCATGACCGAAGGCCCGATCAACCGAAAGAAAGGTTCTTCTTATCTGATCGCCTACCGATATTCCTTCACCGGCTTTGCACAATCCCTCGGATTATCCATAGGAACTACCGCCACACCTTTTTATCAGGACCTTGCTTTCAAGGTTAACGGAGCGAGAACAAAATTCGGGACCTTTACCTTTTTCGGTTTGGCCGGTACCAGTAAAATTACTTTTGACCACAACGAAGTGGATACAACCGATCTGTTTGCCGACCCAACAAGGGATAGTTATTTTACCAGTAAAATGGGTCTGGGGGGTATCAGCCATTTTATTCGGGCCGGAAAGCGTTCGTATTTTAAAACGGTTTTGGGTGCAACCTATTCTGCATCGGAATATGATGAAGACACGATTTCTGTTTTGACCAATACAGCTTCGAGGGCACTCGAAAATAAGGTTACCCAGATCCGTTATATTCTCAACACATCTTATAATTCAAAGATCAATAGCCGCCTATTCCTCAAATTTGGATTTATTGAAGAGCTGATCCATCTGAATCTATTTTATCGCCATTTATACAACAGCCCTACCTGGCGCCAATTCTGGGATTTCGATGACTACACCTCCTTGCTGCAGGCATACGCTCATGCTAAGATCAGTCTCAATTCGAGATTGGTATTAAACGCAGGATTGCACAGTCAGTTTTTAACACTTAATAAATCCTTTGCGATTGAACCGCGATTAGGTTTGAAATATAAGGTCAATTCAAAAAGCACTTTTAGCGCGGGCTATGGCATGCATAGTCAAATGCAACCTACCGATGTGTATTTTTATCGAACTCAGCTAAGCGACGGAAGCTATGAAAGCACCAATGAATCTCTTGATTTTACGAGGAGTCATCATTTTGTTTTGGGTTACGATCTTTTGCCCTGGAACGACTGGCGAATAAAAGCAGAAGTATATTATCAAATGTTGAACAATGTTCCTGTGAGCGTTGATCCATCAAGTTTCTCAATGTTGAATAATGGGGCGAGTTTTGCCCCTAACGAAGAAAGTTACCTTACCAACTCAGGAACCGGAACCAATTACGGAATTGAATTTACTTTAGAAAAGTTTTTCAGCAAAGGTTATTACGGTTTGATCACTGCAACCTTATATGAGTCAAAGTATAAAGGGTCAGACAATGTTGAACGAAACACAGCATTTAACGGAAAATACGTTTACAACATATTGGTAGGCAAGGAATATAAATTTGGAAAAACTAAAAGACACCGATTTAACATTGACGCAAAACTAACCAGTGCCGGTGGAAGACATTATACACCGGTTGATCTTGCTGCATCTCAGATAAAAGGACAAGAAGTGCTTCTGGGTGATGCCTATGCTTTTTCGGAAAGAAACCCTGCATTCTTTCGCTTTGATCTTAAATTAGGGGCCACCATAAACAGCAGTAAAAGAAAGCTTGCTCACACCATCTTCTTTGATATACAGAACGTGACCAATACAAAAAATGTATTTGCACAGAGATACAACCCGATAACCAACAAAATCAATACAGCCTATCAGATCGGGCTTTTCCCAAATTTTGTTTACAAAATTCAATTCTGATCCGAATGCTTAAATAAAGAATTCAAGTGACAGTTTGTCAGTAATATTTTCTATTTTTGCAATTGCTAAAATGGAAACCGAATTACTCGAACAGCCCGGTCTGAAAAAAGACCTCACTACCAGAACCATTTACATCGAAAGTTATGGCTGCGCCATGAATTTTGCAGACAGTGAAGTGGTTGCCACAATTCTTGGTGAAAAAGGGTACTCACATACTCCCTCCGAAGAGGATGCAGATATAATATTAATAAACACATGCAGCATACGTGAAAATGCTGAACAAAAGATCAGACACCGTTTGAATCATTTGCGTTCAAACAAGAAAAGGAATCATAAACTCATCATTGGCATTCTGGGATGTATGGCCGAAAGGCTCAAGAAAAACCTCCTGGAAGAAGAAAAACTTGTGGACCTTGTAGCCGGACCCGACTCATACAGGGACCTGCCCAAGTTGCTTGCAGAAGTTGAAGATGGCCAAAAATCCATTAATGTATTGCTTTCACTCGAAGAAACCTATGCTGAAATAAATCCGACCAGGTTAAACAGCAATGGAGTAACTGCCTTTGTGAGCATTATGCGCGGCTGCGACAATATGTGCAGTTTTTGTGTTGTTCCATTTACCCGTGGTCGTGAAAGAAGTCGTGATGCCATGAGTATTGTGGAAGAGGTTAGGCAACTGGCCACTTTAGGATATAAGGAAGTTACCCTGCTTGGGCAAAATGTTGACAGCTACCTTTGGTTTGGAGGCGGTCCTAAAAAAGAATTTTCAAAACTTACGGTTGAGGAACAGGTAAACAGCATCAATTTTGCAAAATTACTGGGAATGGTTGCTGAAGTTGATGAAAAAATGCGAATACGATTCAGCACTTCTCATCCAAAAGATATTACGGATGAGGTATTGTATACCATGATTCGATATCCAAATATCTGTAACTACATTCATCTTCCTGCTCAAAGTGGAAGTACACGAATCCTAGATCTAATGAACCGAAACTATACAAGGGAATGGTATCTCAATAAAGTTGAAAGGATCAGAGAACTCATACCTGAATGCGGGATCTCCTGCGATATCATTTCCGGTTTTTGTTCCGAAACGGAAGAAGAACATCAGGAAACACTTTCTTTGATGGAGATCTGTGAGTTTGATTTCTCTTACATGTATAATTACAGTGAAAGGCCCGGCACTCTGGCAGCCAGAAAACTTAAAGATGATATCCCTTTAGAAGTTAAAAGCCGAAGATTGCAGGAAATAATCGCGCTCCAAAACCGGGTTTCAAAGCAAAAAAATGCATCGCGTGTTGGGTCGGTCGTGAGAGTCCTGACGGAAAGTGTTTCCAAAAAAAGCAATGAGGAATTTAAAGGTAGAAGCGATGATAATATAACGGTAATTTTTCCTGCAGACGGAGTGCAACCCGGCGATTATGTTGATGTGCTTATTGAAAGATCCACTACCACAAGTTTGATCGGAAAGGTCATTAATAAAACAGATAAACCTTAAATAATGGATTTACAGGCTATTAAACAAAGATTTGGAATCATTGGTAATTCTCCCAAAATAAATCTTGCTCTGGAAACGGCTGCAAAGGTTGCTCCAACGGATATTACCGTATATATCCAGGGTGAAAGTGGTGTGGGAAAAGAATCTTTTTCAAAGATCATACATCAACTGAGCAACCGTAAACACGGGCCGTTTATTTCTATTAATTGCGGTGCAATACCGGAAGGAACCATCAATTCGGAACTTTTTGGACATGAAAAGGGTTCTTTCACCGGTGCGAACGAAAGTCGTAAAGGTTATTTTGAAACGGTGAACGGTGGTACGATATTTTTGGATGAAGTTGGAGAATTGCCTTTTGAAACACAGGCTCGTTTGCTTAGGATACTAGAAAACGGTGAATTTATCAGGGTTGGTTCTTCAAAAGTTCAGAAAACAGATGTAAGAGTGGTAACAGCCACCAATAAGGATCTTCTAGCATTAAGTCAGCAGGGAAAATTCAGAGAAGATCTTTATTACAGGCTATGTACTTTACCCATTCACGTTCCACCTTTACGGGAACGACCTTCTGACATACCTATTTTGTTCCGAAAATTTGCAGCGGATGCCGGGGAAAAATATCATATACGCGAACTTGAACTAACCCCGGAAGCTGAAAAACTGCTTTCAGAAAATGATTGGCCGGGAAACATCCGACAGTTAAAAAACATGGTAGAACAAATGTCGGTTCTTGAGCAAAATCGTGTAATTAATGAACAAGTACTCGAAAAATACCTGCCAAAGGATACGAAATCCTATTCTTTAATGCTTTCGAATGAAGCCAAAAATCAGGGCATCAATGAGCGGGAACTTTTTTATAAAGTACTGTTTGACCTTAAACGAGATATGAACGATCTTAAAGGGATCGTGATCGGTTTACTCGAAAACCAACAGTCCGGAAATTCTGATTTCATTGAGCGAAACAGGGCTGCACTAACCAGAATCATACCGGGAAACGAAGGCGGAAAAAATACAGAACTGTCTGATATTGTGGTTCAGGGAGCAAATAACAACGTTAGTAAGCCTTACTTTCAAAACGATAAGGAAGAATACGAAATTGAAGAGCTTGAAACCTTTCCTGAAGAAGAGAATCTTAGCTTAGGAGACAAAGAAGAAGAAATGATACGCAAGGCCCTGAATAAAAATAACGGAAAACGAAAAAAAGCCGCCAACGACCTGGGTATTTCTGAAAGAACCTTATATCGAAAAATCAAGGAATTTGGACTTAATTAAACAATTGCTAATGGGAGTCAAACAAATATTCATCCGGGTATTGGTTATGAGCTTTTTATTCTCGGGTTGTTACAGTTTCCAGGGAGCTTCCATACCTCCGGATGTTTCAACTTTTTCGGTTGGATTTTTTGAAAACAAGGCAGCAACGATCAACCCAAAGTTAAGTCAGATCGTTACCGAAAAGCTAAAAGATAAAATGAACAATACCCGACTCGATTTTACCAGACAAAACGGTGATTTCGCATTTGAAGGGATTATTAATACTTATACAGTCGCCCCCATTGCAGTTCAGGGAGATGCCAATGCATCCAAAAACAGACTTACCATAGGAATACATGTAAAATTTGTTTGTGTCAAACATCCGGATAAAAATTTTGACAGTGACTTCAGTTCTTTCTCAGATTTTGATGCCACCAAAAATTTCTCGGGTCTTGAATCGACACTGGTTCAGGAAATAACGGATCAGTTAATTCAGGAAGTGTTTAACAAAGCTGCCGTAAACTGGTAAAGATGATACAAATACTTGATTTGATTTCCGATTCATCATCGCTAAAAAAAGCGGATGAAGATGAATTGTTGAACTTTAAGAAGCAATATCCGTATTTTCAAACCACCCCAATTTTACTTGCCCGATTTTATAAGGATAAAGGTTCACACAATTATGCCAGAACTTTAAGGTTGGCAGCTTTATACTCCGGAAACCGACAGAAACTTTTTGAATTTATTCATTCGGATGAAATCAGCGCGAATAAGGAAACTTCCATTGATGATACTGTGCCGTTTCCCGATCCGAATAAAGAGGATCTGGCAATTGGTGTTCTTGATAAGCCTGCTGTTCAGGACCTTTCGTCTGTTCAGGAAATAACCACGTTTGAAATCAACAAAACCCAGGTCCCTGAACATTACTCCTTCAGAAGTGAAACAGAGAATTCCGATGAATTAAAAACCGAAATTCAGAACCCTACTGAAAATGCTGTTACCGACGATCTGAAGAATGTTGAAGAAGTTCCGTCGGCACAAACACCCCATTTTGAAGAAGTCCCTGAAGAAAATATATCGGCAAACACAAACTCCGATTTTTTTATACCCGATAAAGAGCCTGAAACCATACGTCCGGTTGAAAACAATGCATGGAAAAATACGAATTCGTATTTGCCGGAAAACTTGCATATTCCTTTACCAGAATCCGGTGAAGCAGAACATTCTGAGAATTCTTTCACTGAAAAAATACCATCAGACGAAATGGAAGAGTACGATTTTATGGGATGGCTCGAAAGCTTTAAAATTACCAAAGAGAAGGATGAGATTCGGCCGGTTCAGACAGGGATTCAGGAAGAATTGCAGAAGTCGGATGAAGTAAATTCGGGTAATTTTGAATACCAGAACGATGACGAAGAGGATGCTCCTTACGATCCGGCCGCTTGGGCAGAAATTGCCTATGATATACAGGCTTTTGTAAAACCGGAACCCAAAGCTGGTGAACATCCGGTTTCAAAATCACGATCAAAAGAAGAAATTGATGCACTTCTGGAAAAGTTCATCAAAAAAAACCCGAGTATATCAAGAGTAAAAAAAGAAATTTATCAGCCCGAGAACATGGCATTGAAAAGTGAAACTTTTCAAACCGATGTTGTCAGTGAATCCCTTGCAAAGCTATTTTACAACCAAGGTCATTTGCATAAATCCTTAGAAATTTATGAAAAATTATTATTGCAAAATCCCGAAAAAAAAGAGATTTTTGCAGCCCGAATTGAATTAATCAAGGAAGAGCTTATCAATAAATTATAAAAAATGTTTACACTTATTATCTGGCTTAGTATCATTGCAAGCGTACTTATTATAGCCATCGTATTGGTACAGAACCCAAAAGGCGGAGGGCTTTCAGCCAATTTTTCTGCAGCAAATCAGATCTTGGGCGTCAACAAAACAACGGAAGGAGTTGAGAAAATAACCTGGATACTGGCAATATCGCTTTTGATCCTTTCTCTGGCAGGACCCTTTTTTCTTGGAGGTAGCGGATCCGGACAGGAATCGCTTATGAAGGACAATATCGAAAATGCAAATCCCGCTCCGGCAACACAAGGCACTCCACCTCCTCCTCCACCTTCAGGAAGTAATCCTTAACGAAAAATTAAACAATATTGAGCCTCGCTTCGGCGGGGCTTTTTCGTATTTAAAAAGTATCTTTGCCTGATTAAAATTCTTTCATTAACCAAAAATGGACAAACCCCTCATTTTAGTTACCAACGATGATGGCATTACGGCCCCCGGTATCGAAGCACTGGTTAACGGGATGAAAAAAATTGGAAATGTGGTGGTTGTAGCCCCCGATAGTCCACAAAGCGGCATGGGACACGCCATAACCATAAACAATCCACTCCGCCTTGAACACGTGCATTTGTTTGAAGAGGTTGAGGCCTATCAATGCAGTGGAACTCCTGCCGATTGCGTTAAACTTGCCGTTGATAAAGTAATGCATCGAACTCCTGACCTGTTGGTTTCGGGGATAAATCACGGATCCAATTCATCCATAAATGTAATTTACAGCGGTACCATGAGTGCTGCCGTTGAAGGTGCCATTGAAGGAATTAATTCAATTGGGTTTTCGCTGAATAATTATAAATTCGATGCTGACTTTGAAGCCGCAGCACATTATGCAGTAAAAATATCGGAGCAAGTGCTTAAAAAAGGACTTGAGCCGGGTACCCTGCTCAACGTAAATTTTCCCGACCTGCCACTTGAAGAGATCAAAGGTTTGAAAATATGCAGACAAGCCCGGGCAAAATGGGTTGAAGAATTTTACGAGAGAGAAGATCCCTACCATCGAAAATATTACTGGCTTACCGGAAAATTTGTAAACAAAGATCATGGAGAAGATACGGATGAATGGGCCATTCAAAATGGATTTGTCTCGGTTGTACCTACCCAGTTCGACCTTACTGCACATCATTTTATTTCAGAACTTAATACATGGGAGTTTTAGTGTATAAATATGATAAACTATGGCTGGGTCTGGCCATTGGTTTGGTTACTCCACTGATCTTTCTCACAGTGATGTATTTTCAGGAAAGCAGTTTTGTAAGCATGCTCTTTACTTCTTTTCTCAGAATAGGACTTATCTTTAATCTTGCAATTTTTCTTCTGGTTTTCAACACAGGATTCGACAAACTTCCCAAGGGCATTTTACTGGCCACGATTTTGTACGGTTTGGTCATTGTGTATCAGTTCCTGTTCAGTTAATATTGTAGCAGGGCTTTAATGGTGTAACCTTTTGAAATACTTTATTATAGTTGGAGAGGCTTCCGGTGACCTTCACGGTGCAAATCTTATAAAAGCCATTCGTAAACTTGATGTCAATGCTGATTTTAAGGTCTGGGGCGGTGACCGGATGGAAAATGAAGACGTAGATAACCTGAATCATATCAAATCCAGAACATTTATGGGTTTTGTTGAGGTATTAAAAAATATTCTTACGCTCCGAAAACTTTTTCATAAGGTAAAAAAAGACATACTTGATTTTAAACCTGATAAACTGATTTTCATTGATTATCCCGGGTTTAATCTGAGAATCGCTGCCTGGGCACACAATAAAGGATTGCAGACACATTATTATATTTCCCCAAAAGTCTGGGCATGGAACACAAAAAGGGCTCTGAAGATCAAAAAGATCATAAACCATATGTATGTTATTCTCCCTTTTGAAGTTGACTTTTATGAAAAATACAATTACAAAGTTGAATATGTAGGAAACCCATTAATGGATGCCATTGATGCATTTAGTCCGGATGGACAATTCCGGAGCAGAATGTTCAAAGATTCCAAACCAATTATTGCATTGTTACCCGGTAGCAGAAAACAGGAATTGTCCTCAATTTTGCCTGAAATGCTCAAGTCAGTGAAGGGGTATAAAAAAACCCATACTATAGCCATTGCGGTAGCTCCTGATTTTGATCAGGAATTTTACAATTCCTTTTCAAATATGGAATCAGTTTATCTGATCGAGCATAATACCTATAACTTACTTGTCAATTGTCAGCTTGCCCTTGTAACTTCCGGAACGGCAACTCTCGAGACCGCTTTGTTAAAGACACCTCAGGTCGTTTGTTACAAGACATCCCGAATAAATTATTTTTTGGGGAAACTCCTTATTAAAGTTCCTTTTATTTCACTCGTAAATCTAATTGCCGGAAAAGAAATTGTGAAGGAAC
Organism: Flavobacteriales bacterium; assembly: GCA_020635455.1. Taxonomy (GTDB): domain Bacteria; phylum Bacteroidota; class Bacteroidia; order NS11-12g; family UBA9320; genus JABWCE01. The sequence continues at coordinate 52,318 of JACJZT010000009.1, read as the reverse complement.
TCATCCAAAAGGAGCTGAATGCACAAAATTTGAATTCTGAAATTCATGCACTTCTCGAAGGGCCAAAAAGAGAACAGATGTTAAAAAAATACGACGAGTTGATCAAACTGGTTGGTCCTGCGGGTGCTTCGGAACGTGTGGCCAGACATATTTTGAGTAGTTAAACCTGATCTACAAATCCTGAATTGCCTTGTCGTGGGCATCAAAATTTTATTTCATTAAAAATCAGATACTTAAAGGAAATAACGACGTTTTTTTTTAAATTGACTTAGTGTAATTTATACACCTATTATTTTTTAAGTACATTTGTTTTACAAATAAAAAGGCCTATGGCAATTAAATTACTTAATAAATTACTGATTACGTGCAGTTTAGTACTTTTTATATCGCACTTCTCAAAAGCACAGAATTCCAGCATTTCCGGTAAGATCCTTGATCAGACCGGTGAGCCTGTTCTCGGAGTTACTGTTAAGGTACCGGGCTCTACCTACGGAACCACCACCGACGACAAGGGGTATTACAAACTGATGCTTCCTGCCGGAAATTACACAATAGAATATTCATACCTCGGTTATACGAATATCGCTGTAAAAGTTAATTTGAATTCAAATCAGAATCTCACTTTGAACCAAACGATGCGCGAAGACAGTAAAGCTCTGGACGAAGCCGTAGCCATCGGTTATGCCACAAAACAAAAGAGAGATCTTACCGGTTCACAGGTTTCGTTAAAGGGCAAGGAAATCAACGACATGCCTGCACAGAGTTTTGAAGCCGGTATTCAGGGAAAAGCTTCCGGTGTTCAGTTGATCATGGGTAGCGGACTTGCCGGATCGGGTACATTGATTCGGGTTAGGGGTGTGGCTTCTTTAAGTGCCGGTGGCGACCCTCTTTATGTTGTAGATGGTATACCGATCACACAGGATTATTTCTTAAATGGCAACGGAGGTGCTTTTAACAACAATCCGCTGGCTACCATAAACCCGGAAGACATTGAGGACATACAGATCCTTAAAGACGCAGCTGCAACTTCCATTTATGGATCAAGAGGATCGAACGGTGTTGTGCTTATTACCACTAAGAGGGCCAGTAAAAAAGGATTAAGTTTTGATTTTAATACTCGCCTGAGTGTTTCACTTCCTACCATTGTTCCGCAAATGCTCAACGCAGCTGAATTCATTCAACTCTATCAGGAAGCTCACGAAAACGACGGCAATACAGGAATGGCTATTTTACCAAACGGTATTTCACGAGAAGATGGTTTAAAGAACAATACCAATTGGGTAGATGAAACCGTCGGAATAGGATTTAAACAATTGTATAGCCTGGGGATGTCGTATCGAAAAAAGAAATTTGGGGTTTATGGAAATTATACCTGGAATGAAAATGAGAGTTTTATAAAAGGAAGCAAATACCGAAGAAGCAGTGGAAGAATAAATGCAGATTATAAATTATCGAAGACATTAACTTTTATGCTTTCATCTTCCTTAAGCCGTGGTACCAATTACAGGGTTGATGCGGGATGGAGTGGTGGCTATGGTGCGGCCATCAGCACGGCTTTGCCTATTTATCCAATTTATGATTCTACAGGATATTCACAGATCAATCCAAATCCAAACCGCTACAGGGACCTGCGTGACTGGAGAACTTACGAAAACCGAAGTATTAATAACCTGAAAGCCATTTTTACACCCAACAAAAAACTTACGGTTACCGGTTCGCTCTCTTACGATTATATGAAACTTACCCAGGACCTCTTTGAGCCAAAAGAACTCATCAACTCCACACATTCAGGCTTTGGTGGCTATTTTACCTTAAAGGTTCATAATTACAACTATAATGTGGTAGCCAATTACGAATTAAAAAACAACATCATTCATAAAGTAAACGTGATGGTTGGAACCGAATATCAGAAATCAAAACGAACCGGGGATCTTTACACGGTCAATAACGTTACAGGTCCGGAAAGAGAGATCGGGCTGGATATGATAAAGAGCATTTCTGACACCACGGATAATTCATATTTTAAATTTCCGGTTCAATACGATGCATTCAACAGCTACTTTGCAAGGATAGATTATACCTACAAAAAGAAATACATAGCTCAGCTTACTGCCCGAACAGACGGCTCCTCCAAATTCGGACCCAATAACCGATATGGATTCTTTCCTGCTGTTTCTGCAGCATGGATATTATCGGATGAACCCTTATTCAAAAAATACAAATCCATTAGTTTCTTAAAATTAAGAGCCGGTATAGGTGTTACTGGAAATGCCCAATTTGCCTCCAACCAATGGCTGCAACTTTATACGGTTCCAGGTACAGGTGGTGTTTACAACAACACCCCGATCGTAAACCCTTTAAATGCAGGAAACCCTGATCTTAAATGGGAAAACAGTAAAGTGTTGGATGTTTCTCTTGAGTTTGCGCTTTATAAAAGCAGGATCTCCGGTGAGATCTCCTATTACAATAAAAAGACCGAGGATGTTCTAACAACTTTAACCGTACCTCCTTCAACCGGATTTACCGAGTACTATGCCAATGTTGGGACCATCTCCAACAAGGGAATTGAATTTCAAATCAAATCCACCATGGTACAGAGAGGCAATTTTGCATGGACCACAGATTTTAACATTGCAAGAAATTACAATAAGATCTTAAGTCTTGGAATCTATTCACAGGATGCTCTCGGGGGCGGAACAAACGATACCCGCGTAGTGGTTGGCAAACCGGTTGGTACCAATTATCTGGTTCGATTTGATCACATTAACGATGAGGGCAGACCTGTTTACCTCGACAAAGACGGAAATCAAACTCTCACATGGAACAATGCCGACCGGGTTGAAGTTGGTTCGGTGTTGCCAAAAGCTTTTGGCGGTTTAACCAATGATTTCAGATATAAAAACTGGAGCTTGTCTATTTTGCTGGTTTATAAAATTGGTGGTAATATTTACAACTCCTCAGAGAAAAGACAAAATGGAATTGTAACGGACTGGAACATGACAACCTCAATTTTTGACCGATGGCAACAGCCGGGAGACGATGCCCGGTATCCACGCCTGACCAAAGAAACTTCAACTTACGGACTTCCACCCGACCCATATCAGAACAATACGACCTTATGGTTATACGATGGAACGTATTATCGGGTCCGAAACATTGGCTTGGGCTATAATCTTCCCAAAAAATGGTTTAAGAACAAAATTAACAGTGCCCGGGTAACGGTTTCAGGAACCAATCTGTTTACCTTTTCAAAATTCAAGGAAAGCGACCCTGAAATTGCCAGAGATTTTGAAAATGCAGCAGACCGAAACATGTCGAGCAACATAACCTATCTTACAGCACCCCAGGAAAAGACCTATAATTTGAGTATTAATCTAACTTTTTGATCATGAAGAACCAATTTTTTAAATACAGCCTGATTTGCGTTGCACTCACCCTGATCGCTTCATGTAAGAAACTTGAATTTGAACCGGAGAATTCTACCCGTGCCGAAGATGTTTATAAAACCAAAGAAGATTTTAAAAACGTTCTTAATTCCTGTTACGATCTTTTCGGCAATCAGATGAATGGAACCGTTCAGAATTTCAATGAACTTTTAGGGGACAATTTAAGCGGAATTCAAATCGCAAACACCAGTCTAGAGTACTTTGCCATATACAGCCGTGGAACCATTTCGTTCCGTACCGGAGATTGTTTTGAATTTTATCAGGGAATCTACAGGGCAAATGTGCTGCTGGAAAAGTTAAAAGAACAAAATCCCGGATTCACCGATACCGAGGTGTCTGAAATTGAGGCAGAATGCAGGTTCCTGCGTGCCTGGATGCATTGGGAAATGGTAAAACTTTACGCTCAACCTTATGACTATACATCCACAAATACTCACCCCGGAATACCATTAAGACTCAAGAGTGAATACGTTGTTGAGATCCGTTCAAGCGTTAAGGAAGTTTACGACCAGATTTTGACCGACCTTAAAGTTGCAGAAGAAAACCTGCCGTTGACCAATGGCAACTACGCAAATAAAACCGCCGCTCAGGCTTTACTCGCCAAAGTTTATTTCCAGATGCATGACTATGAAAAAGCATGGCAATATTCGGATATGGCACTTGCAAATGGCAGTTACACCTTATCAGACAGCCTGAACCGTTTTGCACCGGGAGCTTCATCAGAGGTTATCTTTAAGATCGTAAGTCAGTTAAGTAATAATAAATCCGGCATATTGGTTGGAAATTACAGATCAGACCAAAACCCAAATCCTCCTTTCAAGATCTCTAAAGAGATAATTGACAAAATGGTGAACGACACAACCGATAAAAGGCAATATCTTTACAAAGTATATAAAGCCAACACAGCTCAGGAATACTGGGTTACAAATAAGTTCAACAGGGATGTTTTTGACATACCCTTGTTAACCCTTACCGATCTGTATCTGGTTCGTGCAGAATCTCAGGCCGAAAGAGGCAACATAAATGAAGCCTATACCGACCTGATGAAAATTCGGGAACGCGCTCATGGAATCGGTAACCGAACTTTTGACCCAAATGGAGCTGGTGTTAATTTGATGGATTCCATACGTCTTGAAAGAAGATTGGAATTCATTGCAGAAGGTGACCGAGTTCAACAACTGAAACGGATGGGATCACAGGGAGAGAATGTAAAAATACGCAATGCTCCCTGGAATTGTCCGGGGATGATATTGCAGTTTCCTGCATCATTCAAGACCGCCGGCTTTGAATTCAATATAGAAGGAGGATGTAATTAAGAAAGTCATGAAAAAATTAACTACAATACTTTTATTTCTGCCCTTGATCTGGGCTTCCTGTAAAAAAGAAAGGCCATCACTTGATCCACCGGGAAGCAAGGTTGATGGGATACGTGATGAATGGGTTCTTTTTCAGGTAAAACAATTTGATGAGATCACGGAAAATGAACTTGATGTAAGTTCCGTATATATTGGAAACGATCCAATGAAGATCGAATTCAAAATTGAAAATACAGATACCCTTTATTCTGTTACAGAAGGCAGTTCATTGAATTACCTTGGAAGCAACGGAAACTGGCGGTTTGACAATAATGAATTTCCTGAAAAACTCATAGTGAACTTCGACGGGAACGACATCTTTCTAAAACTTAACCGAACCGTTCGTCCAACCGATCAAACACTGGAATTTAAGTTTTCAAAAGTTTGCCATGGTCGTAGAGTGGTAAGTTATAATTATGTATTTAAAAGATCTTAAGCAAAAAACATGAAACACTTTATTCTTTTCATAAGCCTGATCACAGGATCTATTCTTACTTTTGCACAAGTTGCCTATCTGGCCGAAGTTAATTCACTGGCACCCATCGAATCCTTTAAGCCCTCTGAACCATGTAAGATTGTTGTAAACCTCAATCTGTCCAAAAACGAATATGGTATAATTGAAATTGCAAAAACAGAAGACATGTACCTCTGGACCTGGAGCCCGTTTGAACATCCTTCAACTTCACCGAAAGCGAATGGAATTAAAGATCCTGCCTGGAAAAACTCCAATCCTTTACTTAAAATGACCAAGGAAGCAGAAGGGATCTTCAGTTATGTTCTAACTCCTACCCTCTTTTATGAGGTTAATTCACAAAAAGTGTATGATGCCGATTTTAAATTTCTTGTCAAGCCTCTCGATGGCGGAGGATACGGTGGTCCTGACTTTAAGACTGAAGATTTCACCATTGAAGTAGATCCTCCCGTTACCGTAGTAAAATTATCTTCTTTCCCTCAGGGTCTTGGAGCAAAAAAAGATACGATGTATCTTTCAGACAATGAACCTTTTTCAGTTATCTACGACCATAAGGTAGAAACCAAAACCACCCTTGATTCTGCAAAAGAATTTTATATGTTCATAAAATGTACAGGAACCGACGATATTGAATACAAACTGGCAGGAAACGCCAAACAGGTAAGCGGGTTTCCCGAATTGAAAATGTCAAGGTCAGAGGAGGATGTTTTCACCGGTACCGTAATTCCTAGAAGATTGCTAAAACTTCCTGCAGGAGTTAAAGTCAAGGAAATGAGCTTTCAGATCGTACGACCCAATCTGGTAAACAGCGACGATTCAGTTGATGAAACCCTGGTATTCTTTTATCGTTCCGGTAACTGCGAATAACTAGTCGTCCCTCACAAACCACTCAATCCATTATTTAATAATGTTTTATGGCTTAAAATGTCAGTTTAATAATGTGAGAATAAATTGAAATTAATTTAAAACCTTGCAATATTTTCTCATACTTTATGAGTATTCTATTCAAAGGATTTTTTCAAAAGCTGAATAAAAAAGTAATTTAACTTGAAAAATATTCGGGTATAGAATGGTGCGGAGGGCTGCCAAAAAGACGGGGGCGGCGTTGGGATGAGGGAGGGAGTATTTTTTTGGCTTGAAATGTATTTCATTCATGAACGCCATTGAAATAAGCATAAATGGGTGAATAATTTTTTGCTCACTTTTTTTTCAAGAAAAAAAGTGAGTCGGGTTACAGGGCTGAAAGCCCTAATCGAAGAAAACTCAAATCCACTTTGTGAGGATAGATAAACTATTTCCATTAAGACCCAACCGAATTTTCACGCTCTTCCTTAAGAGACTGAAAAAGTAATTTTATCGAAGCCAGATGCGCAAAAAGCACGGCAGGGACAATAAGAGCCGGAAGATATAGTACCGGAAAATAAAGCACTCCTATATTGGGCTGATCAAATCCAAATTTCTGGAAAGGATATGGTGCGGAAAAGATTGCCGTAAATACAATGTTAAGTAACAATAAAAGTGCGACAACATTCCAGATAAGGATGCCTTTGGTTTTTAATTTTGTTTTAACAAAACCGTAGTAATAAATGAAAGGTGCAGTAAGACCAGCCAATATGTCGAAATTTCTTCCGCTGAAAGTCATGATCTCCGGCACAAAGCCATCAACAAACAAAAAATAGAGTCCAACCTCGACAGGTATTCGAACAATATGGAGCAGTGTAAGAAATCGCATATCCAGTTTGTTAATGAATTTTTTGCCGGGAGCACTTATAAAAATCAGAATCATAACAACCATCCATGGAGCAATCAAACGAATGAATCTGGGGGGCAATTCGTCAATGTCCAGATAGTAACCCTGCAAACCCGGAATTAGCTGGATACCAGCCAAAACTGCCATAGTCCAGAAAGCAGCATTGGATTTACGATGTGCTTTGTTTAAAAGAAATATGGTAAGCAGGGTAATAGAAGAAAATAAAAGGATCTGGTAAAAAGGCATAGTCATACTTTCAATACTATGGAATAATTTGCGGAAAAAAAATAAATCGTATTGAGCTATAATTCAAAGGACTGCCCTATAAAAGCAACCTTAAAGCCTTTTCTGATCACAAGGTCATATTCCTTACTTTTCTCGTTCAGTAAAGGGTTGGTATGATTGAAATGAATAAAAAACAAACGTTTTCTTATTGAATCCGGCCGATCTTTAAAGAGCTTTAAAGTTTCAACAATAAAAGGATGTGGTACTTCATCCATATTGCGGTTCGGCAATTCGTTTCCGTTAAAAAAAGTCCCATCCAGAAAAGCATAGTCAACCTTTCCCACTTCTTCAAGGATGTTCCTATCCCATTTCTCCCATTTATCAATGTCCGGAATGAACAATACGCTTTTATGCTTACCGCGAATTACAAAACCAACCGTTTCAGAAAATTCATCCCTGTGAGGCACAATTAAGGCTTCTACACTTAATCCGGACGATAAATGAACCTTCTCTCCCTTTTGTATTGGATGGAGCTTTATGTTTTTATGGCTGACCAGCTGGCTCCATGGACCATTTTGTTCTAAATAACCCTTCATACGAGGCATAGCGTATATCTTAAGATCGGAGGAAAAAAGAGCTTCCTTACCCAAATAGGCCAAACCCATATAATGGCCAATATGAGCATGAGTAAGAAAAATTGCTTCCGGCAGTTTGTTTGTTTTCTCAGGGCAGATCGAATTAAAGAGTTCGATCTGACTTCCTATATCCGGAGATGCTTCGAAAAGATATTTTTTTCCTGTTTCTGAATCAAATAATCCCAGCGAAGTAACCTTTCTTTTTATATCCGGATTTGCATATAGGTCTTTGCAACAAGATTTATTGCACCCGATGTGTGGTGATCCGCCATCCTGTACGGTTCCCAAAACTACAACAGCAGTTTTCTCCAATCCCTGATCAATCGGATCTTTTACTTTTGGATTGCATGAAAGCAGACAAAGAACACCTAAGACCACCCATAATTTTCCGCAACACTTAGCTCTCATGTTTGAATCATAATGAAAACAAAACTACATTCTTAAACACTTTGCAAAATAAAGTATTTCGACAAAATGGCTTGGTATTTGTTTAATCCTATAGAAATAGATTACCTTTAAAGTTGAAATAAAATGTTCAGGCAATTAAACCTCTTTATAAACAGTATGCTTTATCCACTTATCCTGGTTATGATCATGTGGTTGGTGTATTTGTTTAATCTTAAATATGGATGGAACCTCGAAGTATACGGTTTGAAACCACATTCATCTGAAGGATTCATCGGTATTTTCAGCATGCCATTTTTACATGAAAATCTTGAACATATTTTTTCAAATACTGTCCCAATTCTGGTTGCGGGAGGTTTTATGTTTTATTATTTTAAAGAGTGGACCTGGGCTGCAATGGCAGCGATCTGGATCGGAACCGGTGTGTTTTTGTGGTTTGTTGGTAAGGAAGGAACGATACATATAGGAGCAAGCGGACTTGTTTATGGCTTTGTATTCTTTCTATTGTTTTCAGGTTTTTTGAGAAACAACAGGGAACTTTCTGCTGTTGCCTTGCTGATGGTGTTTTTGTATGGAGGTATAATGTGGGGACTTTTCCCGGATTATATCCGGTTAACCGGACAGAATATTTCCTGGGAAGGTCATATGGGAGGAGCGATAATGGGTATACTAATGGCAGTGCTTTTATTGAAAAAAGGCCCTGCAAATACCGTTGAGCAAATTGAGGAGGATGAAGATGATCCATTTGAATATCCTTATTGGCTGGAAGGAAATGAAATTCCGGAGGAAAATAACGAAAAGGAGAACGGGTCCCTGCCGGATGAGCCGGTTCAGATAAAATATCGATATATACCTAAAAATGGCAATCCCTGGGAAAAAGACGACCCATATTAGAATACTTCTTCTGGTAACCTTACTGTTGATCAAGGTGAAGGCATTCCCATGGGGCTTTCAGGCGCATAAACAGATCAATTACTGCGCTGTATTTACTTTGCATCCCGATCTTTTCGGGTTTTATAAGAAATACATTGATGAAATAACGGATCGAGCCGTTAATGCAGACATGAGGCGATACGTCAATGAAAAAGAAGCCTGCAGACATTATCTGGATACGGATCACTATGAATTAAGCCATCCTATTGACAGCATACCTGTTTACTGGAAGGATGCTGTTCTTAAGTTTTCGGAAGATACCCTAAACAAATACGGAATAGTACCCTGGAACTTATACAGAATGAAAGGGCTCCTGACGCAAGCCTTTGAAAACAAGGATCTTAGATCAATACTAAGATTAAGTGCCGATATCGGGCATTACGCAGGGGATCTGCATGTGCCTTTGCATAGCACTAAAAACTATAACGGGCAATTAACAGGGCAAGAAGGAATACACGGTTTGTGGGAATCGAGGTTGTTTGAACTTTTTAAGGATGATTACGACAAATTTGTGGGCAAGGCATCGTATATCAAAAATTTACAGACAGCCATTTGGATGAGGTTTGGACAAAGTTTTGCTGCTTTAGACAGCGTGCTTTATTTCGAAAAACAAGCCAGTCTTCAGTTCAGGAATAAATATGCCTTTGTTAAGGAATCAAATGGACCAAATAAGAAATATTCTGAGAATTTTTGCAAACATTACCATATGCTTCTGAACGGAATGGTGGAGAGAAGATTCAGATCGTCCATTGAATTTACAGGATCTATTTGGTTTACCGCATGGGTTGACGCCGGCCAGCCCGACCTGAGTAACCTTGAAGACAACCGTGATTCAAATGAACGTGAAAATGATAAAATTTTAATACAAAAGATCATAGAAGTGGGAAAAATGATTGGCCGGGGAGAATAATTGAAACTGAATTAACTTGTTTGTTCCTTCTAATTCAACTTGGCAAACCTTCTCTGCTCTTCCAATAAAAATTTTTTAAACTGTCATTTAAAGGGATCGCTAAAACGAACGTCATTCTTAATGGATTCATCCGTAAGAGTCTTTAGGAAATTGACCAGATCGGTTTTTTGCTGAACCGTAAGATTTAATCTCACCGGCTGACCTTGTGGATCTTTCAAGGCGGGTCCCAAATTAGGATGATTTTTTATACCACTGTTATAATGTTCAACCACTTCTTCCAGACTTGCAAATCTTCCATCGTGCATGTACGGAGCCGTTAACGCGATACTTTTTAGGGTATGGACTTTGAATGTTCCCAAAAATGCAGGGTTCTTTATGGATTCAAACACTCCAAGATCTGTGGTAGAAATGGAATCGAGACCATTATTGGTCGTTCCGTTATCCGGATTAATGAATGCCTCCGTAGAATGACACCCAATGCAGCCGCCTCCTCCAGCGGGGATAGGTTTGAAAAAAATATCCTTCCCATTGTTTTCACTTACAGTAAAATTGGGAAAATTATTGATTGGAACATTGACCTGTTTCCGGCCTTCATCGTATTTGCTGTTCACACTTACAATGCTGCGCACAAATTGAGCGAGGGCTTTGGAAATACGGTCCGAAGTGACCTCATCCGTACCAAAAGCTTTTTCAAACAAACCCGGATAGTAACTTTTTGATCTGACAACCGAAACCACCTGATCGAGCGTCATCCCCATTTCAACAGGATCCTGAAAAGGCATTAATACCTGAGCTTCAAGTGATTCGGCGCGTTCATCCCAGAAAAACCTTCCCCGATCGTACCAACGGGCATTTATCAACGACATCGAGTGTCTGCGGGTGTTTCCTCCGTTAAATCCTGCACTGAGTACCCGATCATCGGAAAAACCGAAATCCTGTTTATGACAAGAAGCGCAGGATATTGTACCGTTCACGCTGAGACTTTTATCGTAAAATAAAACTCTGCCAAGCGTTGCACCGTTATTGGTAACAATATTGTCCGGGGGTGTATTGTCGTTATCCGCTGCAGCATTTTGTCCGGGGCCTAACAAAAAATTTGTGGTCAGATAAACCGGCAAAGTCAGTTGTTCATAGTCATAGGGCGTTGAAGGAAGGTTTAAGATGTTGTCTTCTTCTACTGAAACCTTTTCTGTTTTCTTGCACGCAGCAAAAAGGCTCAATGCACACAGCAGAAAAAATAATTGCTTTCCCTTTATCATAATTTACACTTTTGCTTTAAGTAAGAACCGGTTGAAGGGCCAATTATTGCCTATTATTCTGAAACCAACAAAATAGTACACCCGGATGGTCAAAAAAAGATCAATATCCAAAGATCTCTTCAAGACTGAGTTCTTTTAATGTACCGTATTTTGAAAGGTCACTCAGTTTGATCTTCTCTTTATTCGCGATAAGGAAATAATTATAAGGTTTATTACTATAATATTTTGCATGAAAATTTTTGAGATCTGAAAAAGTTAACTTATCGATGTTATCGTAAACCACCTTATCCGGATCTTCCTTATAGCCCCATTTTAAAGCATTGTCATAGGCAAACAAAATTGACGAGCCTACCACTCTTTTGCTTTCCAACTGGCTTTTTATTCCTGTTTTGCAATTTTCGATCAACTTGTCGGACTGAGGCAGGTCGTTAAGCAATTCATTCATCGCCGGTATTGCATCGTTCAATTTATCTGCCTGTGCACCGACGTAAGCAAGTAGCGCATCATATTCACCCGGTTCCGAACCTTTGATATAAGAAGAGAATGTGCTGTATGCCAGTGCTTTTGATTCACGAATGGTTTGAAACACCAAGCTACTCATACCTCCTCCAAAATACTCATTAAAAAGTGTAACCACCGGATCCTTGCTTCGGTCAACCTGATCCAGTTTCCTGTACCATGCAATTTCGGCCTGAACCATATCGTAATTGGTAAAATATACCTCGTTGGCAGTTATATCCCTTTTCTTAAACTCCTTGAAAGGAGGTAATTCAAGTTTTTTTGAAATGCTGTTATGGCGAGAATTCAGAATGGTTACCACTTTTTTACTTTCATCCGGACCATAGTAATATACTCTGTGCTGATATTTTACAAGATTGTGAATGTAATTGCACAATTCCTTACCTGTAAGAGCATTGAGTGCGGTTTCATCGAGATTGTATCTGAATGGATTATCAGGTCCATAAACTACATAATTCCTCAGAGCAGAAAACAATATGGTGTTTTTGTTCAGTTTTGCATCTTGTCTGCTTTTTAAGGTTCTCGCAACCAAATTTTTCAGAGCTTCCTCATTCGGTTGTGCATCGGCAAGCAATTCTTCAAAAAGCAGCAATGATTTTTCAAAGTTTTCATTTAAACCACTTAAATAAACATACGACTGTTTATCTCCAACAGAAACTCCGTAGTCACATGCTAATTTATAAAACTCAGTTGCGATCTGATCTGCAGAATATTTACTTGTGCCCAGATAAGGAAGATAATTTACTGCGAAGGCAAGTTTCAAATCGTTGTATTTACCGGCTTCCAAAACATAGTAAAGTGTAAAAAGTCCATTGATCTCGTTCTTAACGTAAAATGCCTCAACCCCATTTTTAAGTTTTAATTTGGTCAGATCTTTATTAAAATCAAGGTACCGCGGTTGTAGTTTTTTCGACTCTGCTTTTAATATATTATCTACAAATGGAGAAACCGCGTCTCTGTTTACCTCAACCTTGGAGATCAATGGTTTGTCAATTTTCTGAATGGTGGTATCCTTTCCTTTATGCTTGTAACAAACCACATAATCGTTTGAATAATACTTTTTGGCAAAGTTCATCAGATCGTCTTTGCTAAAACTCAACATTTCCTCATCCAGCTTTAAAGCATACTGGTAATTTACACCCAATACAAAATATTCAAGGAGTTCCGAAGCCCTGCCTCTGTTTTCCTCAAACTGACGCATACTTTCTACCTTGTTATTCTGTACGATACTTTTAACCATTTCATAGTCAAAGTCTCCTTTCTTCAACTTATCGAGTTCATTGAGCAACAGATCCCTAACTTCATCCAGTGATTGACCTTCCTTCGCTTTCCCGTATAAAAAATGCGTGCTGTAGTCTTTAAGTATATAAGGATTTGCATAAGCTGAAAGTACTTTTTGGGATTTAACAAGATCCAGATCGATCAAACCGGCATTGCTGTTGCTAAGTAACAGATCGCATACCCGAAGAAGACTTGCTTCTCTGGTTCCGGCTCCGGGCAATCGGTATCCTATATATACAAATTCAGCATCAGGGCCATATACATCAACATGCACGGGCTTGTCACGGGGAACTTCCGGAATAAACTCGTATTTTTCTACCGGTCTTGGGGTCATGTAGCTGAACTTTTCATCAATCGCCTTAATAACTTCATCCGGATTGAAATCACCCGAAAGGATTATTGCCATGTTGTTCGGTACATAATTGCTTTCATAATATTCCCTGATCTTGGTAAGAGAAGGGTTTTTCAAATGTTCGACCGTTCCGATGGTAGTTTGCTGTCCATAATTATGATTGCGGTAAAGATTTTCGAAAAGTGCGGTGAGCATTTTTCTTCCATCGTTATCCAGAGTACGGTTTTTCTCTTCATACACCGCCTCCAGCTCTGTATGAAACAATCTCAAGATCGGAAAACGAAATCTTTCAGCCTCTATATCCAGCCATTTATTTATTTCATTACTTGGGATGTCATTTACATAAACAGTTTGTTCAAAGCTTGTGAACGCGTTTGTACCGGAAGCACCAATGCTTTGCAACATTTTATCGTATTCGTTTGCAATGGCATATTTTGCAGCAATGCCTGAAACCGAATCTATTGAATGATAGATCTTTTTCCTTTTAGCTTCATCTTTTTCCTGATTATAGTCTTCATAAAGCTGGTCGATCTGGGTAAGATAAATGTGTTCCTGTGCAAAATCGAGTGTCCCGTATTTATCGGTGCCTTTGAACAACATGTGTTCGAGATAATGAGCAAGACCTGTATTTTCTTTGGGGTCGTTTTTACTTCCGGCCTTTGTGGCAATATAGGTTTGGATCCTCGGCTTTGAGGTATTGACAGAAAGGATAACGGAAAGTCCGTTTTGCAGGGTATACCATCTGCTTTTCAGAGGATCGTTCTTGTATACCTTATAAGTGTATTTCCCGTCACCGGAACTCTGTGTTTCCTCCAGATTGTAATTCTTTACGACGTTGTTTTGGGCAAATAATTGAGTCGAAATTAAAATTGAAAATAATAGTAAATAGTTTTTCATACTTGATATGGTTTTAAAAGAAAAAAGCGAAAATATAGATTAAATGAAAAATGCGATGATCACTTAAAGATTTATTTTCATCCCTAATCGAATTCCTGCATTGAAATAATGCTGTTTAATGTTGTAGTCAGGGTTGAAAATATTGGTCAATCCATATTTGATCTGCGGGTTGGCAAATACCTGAACGTTATTGGTTATGTATTTGGAAGCAGAAATACCAACGATGGCATTGCTTCCGTATTTTTGATAGAGTTCCGGGTTAGAACCCGTTACGAGATAATATCCGTCATTTTCAAAGTTATAGACCATTGCATTGACATAATCGAGGCGGGTTACGGAGGCTCCGGCCTGCAATTCGATGTCTGTGAGCTTGTTAAAGGTGAAGAGTTTATAATTTGCTACCAACGGTATTTCAAAATAGGCGATGTTATTCGCAAATCTCAGATTACTTTCTGCATTTTCTTCACGAGGTGACTCAAAATCCGGCATCCCTTCAAAGAAACTCTCCGATTGATCCGGAGCGATCCTGTTAATGTTCTCATCCTGAATTTCCTTAACTAGTACCGATTCACCCGAGTTACAGTATATCAAACCTGTACTGATGCTAAATTTCTTATTAAAACGGTAGATCAGGTCAACTCCGATAGAATATTTCATCAAAGACCGGTTCATTGTATTTCGCTCTTTTTGAGTTTGATAAAACCCATATTGCGTGTTGCCGACCGTTCTGGTAGATATTTCGTCGAAACGGGTGTATTTCACTCTGGTCATTGAAACTCCGGGAATAAGATGTATTCCCACGGTCCATCGACTGTAGCGGGCCTCTTTTACAATTGGCAGTATTCCCATATTAAAATTACCCGTCTTCACAAACTGAAGTTCAAGGTTGTAAAGGTCCTCTTTGGATTTCAGAGAAGGAATATTAATGATGCTGTATTTGCTGGATCTTTTGTCGTTCTTTCCCGCCGGCAACAGATCCTTCTCCGGGGTGATAGACTTAACCTGCAGGTGGTTCTTCAAAAAGGAAGCCGCCTTTAGTTTAGCCTCAAGAAGTTCTTTAGCACTGTTGTCTTCAAAAATGTGATGATTGTTTGGGCGAAGGTCATGATTCGGGGGTGCACTTACCGTCTTTTCCTTTTCGGAAGAGAACAAATTAGACAATGAATATTTTATGTTAAAAAGATCGATACCGGTAGAACCCGAGAACAATTGCAGTGCAATTACAACAATACCTACCCCCGCCAGTCCTGCAAAAACCTGCGAAAGGGTGTTTACTTTTTTCGATATCTTCTCGCGCTCGAAGCGACTCATTTACGTTTTCAAAGCAAATTTAACCCTTCTTGCATCATTTTCAATCTGTTTGTTTTGGTATTTACTTAAAAATGATACTCAATTTACCTGTTCTTTGAAATAACCTTCGAGCGTATTGGCAATTCTGTCCCAGCTAAACTTCTCGATGGCAATCTTTCGGCCTTTTTCACCGGTTTCTTTACGCAACTTCTCGCTTTCCAATAATTCGATCACCTTTTGAGCAAAAAGCTCTTTTTCTATTTCCATGAAAACGCCTTCTCCCTGAAGTATTTCAAGACCTTTAAAACCAATCGGCCCGCTTACCACCGGAACGCCCATGGCCATTGCTTCCAGAACTTTGTTCTGGGTACCTGCTCCAAATCGCAGAGGAGATACAACTACTGACGCACTTTCATACATTTCATTCAGGTTGGGAACAAAACCCGTTACTTCAATGTCTTCGCATGCCAGTTGCAAAACCTTATTTACAGGCCTTTGTCCGGCAATAACAAATTTTACATGGCTTATTTTTGAACGTATCAAAGGCCAGATCTCTTTTGAGAAATACAGAACGGCATCTACATTGGGAGCATAGTCCATATTGCCGGTAAACAAAACCATTTCCCTGCGCCGATAATCGTGTCCTCCTGTTTTGAAGGTATCGAGATCCACTCCATTTCTCAATAGGTTGACCTTTGGGGATTTATGTTCTTTTTCAAGAAATTCTTTATCTTCAGCCGAACAAACCAGTACGCTATTGAATTTATGAGTTACAAATCCTTCAAATTCGTATAGTCTCCTGAATTCAAGTTGTTCAAACATTTTAACAAAAGGATTTTTCCGGTTCGCTAACCTTCTCTTCCAATACAAGGAAAAGGCGTCCGGAAGGTCCAGTATTTTTGGATAGTTCAATTCTCTGGTGAAAGGTGCCATTCTCAGATGTTGAGTATGTACAACATCAACAGGGTGGGCTTTCAGAAAATTGCGAATACGTTTTTTCATTTTACGGCTCCTGAAATACGCAACCTGCAAAGGCATGGCAGAAAATACCGCAAGAAGTACATTCAGATACGACTTCCATTTAGGCAGGTAAACAATGTGCACCTCTTTAAAAATTTCCCTGATCCTGGGTAGGTGTTTCAGGTCTTCCTTCGTTTCGGCAAAAGTGATCAAATACAAGTCATTATTTGCCGACAAGCGTCTTGCGAGATTGTAAATTTTCAATTTGTCGCCTCTGAATGGTGGATATGGAACCCGGTTGGCTACAAATAGGATTTTCATCGTTTGGGAAGGGCAAATTTATACAAAACCCCGGAAGACTGTAATTGCGAGTTATTTTTTTTACCTTCAGCTAATGTAAAACGCAACCTAAAACAACAGATTAATGTTATTTTTGCGGCTCTTTTGTTAAATCGTTTCAGACGGTAAAAAATGAAAAGCCAGTTAAATACAATAGAATCTGCCATTGAGGATATAAAGAACGGCAAAATGGTCATCGTTGTTGACGATGAAGCCCGTGAAAATGAAGGTGATTTTGTAACGGCTGCAACCAATGTCACCCCGGAAATGATCAATTTTATGGCTAAGGAAGGCAGAGGGTTGATCTGTGTTCCTTTGCCGGAAGAAAGGTGTAAAGAACTAGGCCTTGAATTGATGGTTACCAAAAATACCGACCATCATCATACCGCCTTTACCGTATCCGTAGATCTACTTGGTCATGGATGCACAACCGGGATCTCTGCACACGACAGAGCTAAAACTGTTCAGGCACTTGCAGGTAAAGCCACCCAACCGGATGATCTGGGCAGACCGGGTCATATCTTTCCGCTGATGGCTAAAAGTGAAGGAGTGCTTCGCAGAGCCGGTCATACCGAAGCTGCCATTGATTTGGCAAGGCTTGCCGGTTTGGCACCGATAGGATGCATCGTTGAAATATTAAATGAAGATGGAACTATGGCCCGTTTGCCGGATCTGCTTCTGGTTGCCAAGAAATTCGACCTTAAGATCATTTCCATTGAAGATTTGATAAAATACCGCATCGAAAAAGAAAGCCTCATTAAACGATTGATTAGCGTTGACCTTCCCACCAATTATGGTGATTTTGACCTGATTGCTTATAAGCAGATCAATACCGACCAGGAACATATTGCTTTAATCAAAGGATCCTGGAAACCGGACGAACCGGTACTTACAAGGGTGCACTCATCCTGTATAACCGGCGACATTTTTGGAAGTTGCCGCTGTGATTGCGGACCACAACTTCATGCAGCCATGCAGATGATCGAAAAAGAAGGAAAAGGCGTAATTGTATATATGAATCAGGAAGGAAGGGGTATTGGATTGATAAACAAACTGAAGGCTTATAAGCTTCAGGAGCAAGGTCTTGATACCGTAGAAGCAAACTTACAATTAGGTTTTCAGATGGACCAGCGCGATTATGGTATCGGAGCTCAGATCCTTAGAGACCTTGGAGTTCATAAAATGAAATTAATGAGCAACAATCCGCAAAAAAGAACGGGTTTGGTTGCTTATGGTCTCGAGATCGTTGACAATGTTCCTATCAAAATAAGTGCAAACAAACACAATCAGCGTTATCTGGAAACCAAAAGGGATAAAATGGGTCATGAACTTTAATTTCCGAAAGCAAACTAAAGAATTAGTTAAATGATATTATTAATAGTAGGTGTTTTTGTTCTGGGATATCTGGCAATTGCCTTTGAGCATTTATTGGGTATAAACAAGGCAGCATTTGCTTTGATTTCAGGCGTTTTGTGCTGGACCATTTTAATTTTAGGTACCCATGAAAAAGAATTGGTCAACGAACAATTGCTCGAACACATGGGTGAAATTTCAGGAATTCTCTTCTTCTTGTTAGGGGCAATGGTTATTGTGGAACTGATCGACCTTCACGATGGTTTCGACATGATTACCCAGCAAATTAAAACTACCAAAAAAAGAGAATTGCTCTGGCTTGTTTGCTGGATAACCTTTTTTTTATCAGCATTACTTGACAACCTCACCACAACCATTGTGATGGTGTCCCTGCTAAAAAAACTAATAGACGACTCCAAATCCAGATTGCTTTTTGCAGGCATGATCGTAATAGCTGCCAATGCCGGAGGTGCCTGGTCACCATTAGGGGATGTTACCACCACGATGTTATGGATCGGTGGTCAGATCACTCCTGTAAGCATTGTATCCAATTTATTTTTACCCAGTCTTATCTGCATTCTCCTTCCAATTACCATTGTTTCTTACCGACTTCGTGGCAATTTTCCCAAATATCAGATCGATTCCGGAAGAAAGGGTTTTACAACCAGCAGAATTGAGCGAAGAACCGTTTTTTTTACCGGTATAGGAACTTTGATCTTCGTGCCCATTTTTAAGACCTTTACGCATTTGCCCCCAATGATGGGAATTTTGATCGGCCTTGGAGTTATGTGGGTATTGACCGAATTGCTTCACTCTACCAAAGGAAAGGAAGATAAAGATTCACTTTCGGTTGCTTCTGCGATAAGTAAAATTGACAGTTCTTCCATTTTATTTTTCCTGGGAATACTCCTGAGTGTTTCTGCACTTCAGGCTGCCGGAGTTTTGGCATCGCTTGCCGAAACCTTAACTGTGGTTATTCACAACGATACTCTAACTGTTGTGCTGCTAGGCCTGTTGTCTGCAATTGTAGATAATGTTCCGTTGGTTGCCGCCGCACAGGGCATGTATACACTCGAGCATTTCCCAACCGATCATCAATTCTGGCAATTTCTTGCATATTGTACCGGTGTCGGCGGAAGTTCATTGATAATTGGGTCGGCCGCTGGTGTTGCCGCAATGGGTATGGAAAAAATTGAATTTTTCTGGTATCTAAAGAACATTTCCATTTATGCCATTATCGGTTTCTTTTCCGGGGCATTGGTGTATCTGGTTCAATATTCCATGTTTCATGTTTAAAATTCTTCATTCAAACCTTTTAAAATACATTCTCAGTTAAGAATTCATGATCTCATTCAGTAATTTTTCCTTTGAATTTGGGGGAAGATATTTATACAAAGATGCCGACTGGCATATTAAACCTCGTGAGAGAATTGGTCTGGTAGGGAAAAACGGTACGGGAAAAAGTACTCTGCTTCGATTGATAACCGGTGATTACCAGTTACGTGAGGGAGAAATGAGTAAGTTAAAAAACCTCAGCATAGGTTTTTTAAATCAGGACCTGCTTTCGTACGAAAGCAATGAACCCATAGTTCAGGTAGCCATGCAGGCCTTTGAGCGCGAGCTCTTTCTCGAAACGGAAATCAATAAACTTCTTAAAATTGTTGAAACGGATTATTCCGAAGAAAACCTTCATAAACTTGGAGAAATGCAGGAAGAGTTCCTGCATATGGGAGGTTATGATATTCGATATAAAACAGAAGAGATCCTGGAAGGATTGGGATTTTCAACTTCGGATCTTTCCCGTGCTCTTTCAGAATTTTCGGGTGGCTGGAGAATGAGGGTGATGCTGGCTAAATTGCTTTTGATGCAACCTCAGCTACTAATGCTTGATGAGCCCACCAACCACCTCGATCTACCCAGTATCGAATGGCTCGAGAATTATCTTACCGACTATGAAGGCACCGTTATTATCGTGTCCCATGATCGTTATTTTTTAAACAGAATGGTTACCAAAATTGTTGAAATAGCGAATCAAAAAATTTATCAGTATACCGGAAACTACGATTCGTTTTTAAGCCAGAAGAAAGAAAGGGATGAACTTCAGGCCAGACAATACGAAAACCAGCAACAGTACATCAAAGAACAGGAAAAGTTTATCACCAGGTTTAAGGCCAAGGCCAGTAAAGCCACATCGGTTCAGAGCCGAATAAAAATGCTGGATAAACTCGATCTCGTGCAGGCAGTTGAGCAGGACAATTCAAGAATAAACATTCGGTTCAATATGAAAAAGGAACCCGGAAAGGTCATCTTTGAACTAAAAAACCTGTCAAAAAGCTATGGCCCCATAGAAATTCTGCAAAAATCCGATGCACTTTTCTCACGAGGTGACCGCGTTGCACTGATCGGAGCCAATGGAAAAGGAAAAAGTACTTTGCTTAGAATTATAGCTGGCACTGAAAAATATGAAGGTGAAAGAAACATAGGGTATAATGTAATTCAGTCTTTCTACGCCCAACATCAACTCGAAAGCCTTAACCTTGAAAACGAGGTCCTGCAGGAACTTACTTCTTTTGCCACCGACAAAACAGAGGTAGAGTTAAGAACCTTGCTTGGAGGATTTTTGTTTCAGGGCGATGATGTTTTTAAGAAGATCAAGGTGCTGAGTGGTGGAGAAAAAGCCAGAGTATCCTTAGCAAAAATGATCACTACCGGGGCAAACTTCCTGGTTCTGGATGAACCTACCAATCACCTTGATATGCAAAGCATTGAGATCCTGATCGAGGTACTCAATAGTTTTGAGGGAAGTTTTATCGTGGTAAGTCACGACAGGCATTTTGTAAGTAAGATCGCCAATAAGATCTGGTGGATCGAAGAACATCAGATCAAGGAATATCCAGGTACTTATGGTGAATTTGATGCCTGGAATAAGGTTCGTTTAAAAAAAATAAGTCAGGAAAAGCTCAAGCAAGAAGTACAGGAAACTTCACATACACTTACGGTTAATCAGAAAAAAGAAAACAAAGGTGGAACGGTTTCGGCTTCAAAAATGAGAAAACAACTCGAAGATCTTGAAGCTGAGATCGAATCAAATAAATCCAAAACAGATGACGCGGAAGCGAAGCTTAGCCTGGAGAATGTTTATAATGACCCGGCTGAACTGAAAAATTACTCACAACTCATAACCGATCTAAAAAGAGAGAGAGCCCAACTCGAACGAATGTATGAGGAATGTTTCGAACAATTGATGGCCCTTGAGGAACAATCCGATTAAACAATTTTAGGCTCGGGTGGCGGAAAGCCGTTCTCAAGGTTGATTATTTTATGATACCCATCGCAAAATGGCGGAGTTTTGGTCATTTTACAGGTGCAATATGATCGCAGCCTTTTTTCTTCAATTTTAAATTCGAGGGGGTCACAATCGTTGTGTTCCGGAGTACAAATTACCGTTTCAGGTTTGTCTTTACAGGAACACCAATAGTGTGTCCCGGGTTCGAGTTCAAGTTTCAGAGATTTAATAAGTTTGGGTTCGTTCATTTTTTTTCAAGTCGTTGAATACCTTCCTTGGCTAAGGTAAAATCAGGATTTATATGCAGGGTTTTCTTAAAGTAATTTATGGCTTCTTCTGTTTCATTCTGAGCCTCTGCAGTTAAACCTAACATATATATCGGTTTTTCAAAATTATTGTTAGCCCTGAATGCCAGTTCAAAATGTTTCTTTGCAAGTTCCCAGTTCTGTCGGCTAAAAAAGATGTATCCAACATTGTAATAGGCAAAGGAATGGTATGGATTAAGACTAACTGTTTTTTGATAATCTAAAATAGCCTTGTCAAACTCACCGGAGGTTTGGAAATAATACCCTCTGGCATACCAACCTTCGTCGTTGCTTTCATCCGTATTTACAGCTGCATTTAAATAGATCAGTGCTTCCGGATTTTTTTGAATGGTAAATATTTGTCCAAGTTGAATGTACGAATCGTAATCGCCCGCATCGATTTGTACAGCTTTTTTGTAGTATTCGATGGCCCTTGCGGTATCTTGTGTTTCTTTGAAACACTGACCGATAAAAAAATAAACTTTCGGAAATCCCGGGTCAACTTTTATGGCTTCGTTCAGGTATCTTTTGGCATCGTCATACTTTTTGACAAACAAAAAAAACTGACCGCATTTAAACAGCAATTCTGCATCGTTCGGGAATTTTTCTACCGCTTCAAGATAGGTCTCCTTGGCCTTATAGGTTTGGTTATCCCCAAAATATGCATCCCCCAATTTTGAGTAATATTCTACTTTATCAGGCTTCATTTTAATAGCCTGTTTAAGATCTTCAATGGCCAGTTTATAATTGTGATCGTTGTTTATAAGTACCAATGCACGCTCGGCGTAATAATCGTCTCTTTCAGGATCATCCAGTATTTTCTGAGACCAGGCCCTGGTTTCGGCACTATAGGTTGTGTCGCGTGCCATTTGCCGGTTTTTTGAACCCTGGTTGCAGGAAGTCAGAGCACTTATGACCAATGTCATGAACAATATAATTTTCGCGCAAAAACCTCTCATAATTTTGTTTTAAATTTGACAGCAATTTAGAAACACTTTCTTAAACTGACAAACCTTAAATTATGCCATTTTACCACCGATTAGGAGATATCCCTCAAAAACGCCATGTTCAGTTTCGAAAACCAGACGGATCGTTGTATTCGGAAGAATTGATCAGTACTCTGGGATTTTCAAGTATTTATTCGCTGGTTTATCATTGCCATCCACCTACTTTGGTAAAGGATATTGGAAACCCAATTAATGTTGAACCGGATTATGTTGAAGAAAAAAGCATGCGCAACAGGAGTTTTTATACCTTTAAAACAGCTCCTGAAAAAGATTATCTTAAGAGCAGGGTTGTGCTGATGGGCAATAAGGACCTTACCATCAGCAGTGCTGCGCCTACAGAAGGTACAGGTATGTATTATTTCAAGAATTCCGATGCCGATGAGGTTATTTTTATCCACGAAGGTTCCGGGGTTCTTACTACCATTTACGGGCAAATAAATTTTGAGTACGGAGATTATCTGGTCATCCCAAGGGGAACCATTTACCAGATCGATTTCAACGACAAGAACAACCGGTTAATGATCACCGAATCCTTTTCGCCCATAGTGCCACCAAAAAGGTACAGGAACGAATTTGGTCAATTGCTCGAACATTCTCCCTTTTGTGAAAGGGACATCAAACTGCCACAAAACCTGCAGACTTTTGATGTGGTAGGAGATTTTCTGGTTATGATAAAAAAGGAAGACGTGGTTTATCCATATACTTATGCAACTCATCCATTTGACGCAATTGGCTGGGATGGTTATGTGTACCCTTACGGATTTTCAATCCATAATTACGAGCCTATAACCGGAAGAGTTCATATGCCACCTCCCATCCATCAAACCTTTGAGGGAAATAATTTTGTGATCTGTTCTTTTGTGCCAAGACTTTACGATTATCATCCTCAATCCATTCCTGCCCCATATAATCACAGCAACGTTGATTCAGATGAGATCTTGTATTATGTTGAAGGTGAATTTATGAGCCGCAAACATGTTGAAAAAGGAATGATCTCGCTTCACCCTAAAGGGATCCCACATGGGCCGCATCCGGGAACGGTTGAAAAAAGCATTGGTCAGAAAGAGACCAAGGAACTTGCGGTTATGATCGATCCGTTTTATCCACTCAAACTAACAAAGGCAGCACTGGGTATGGAAGATCCGAATTATTGGAAAAGCTGGGTGGAGTAATTGAACGAACGTTTAATTCTCCATCAGAAATATCGAACCCAGTCCTGATTTTTCAAAAAAAACAGCCATTAAGAACCATTTTTAAATGTGGTTTTGAAATTTGGTATTGGTCCGTTTTTATTAAACAGCATATCCTCAGAAACCTTCGCAGCTAATTGAATTCCCAAACTTACTATCTGTTTTGCAATCTGCTTAATGAAATTTTTAAACAGATTTGACAAAAAAATTGCTTTGGTTTTCGTTGCTAAGTTCTTTTACTCTTAGTTGAATGTATTCCTAAAACCTCGAATAATTGCTTACAAATTCATTCAAAAAGAACATCGTTACCTTTGGTTAACCATAAAATAAATTTACCTCTACCCAACCCTTTAAATTTTCAATACGTCTTAAGAGTATAAAATCGAGATCATGAGAAAAATAAAACTTGTTCTGTTTATAACCCTTAATATTACTATAATGAGAAATGCCTTTGCACAACCTTGCAAGGCAGATTTTAATTATATGGTTTGGGACACATCCAATTCATATCAATTTGAGTTTAAAGGACCATACTCAAGTGCCAATAATTTTACCTGGGATTTTGGTGATGGTGTTGTATCAAAAGGTCCTTTCGGATATGCCTTTCACAAATATTCTAAAAAAGGAAATTATTCGGCCTGTTTAGTGCGTGACTCAGCTTCATGTTCAGATACAATTTGCTTAACGGTTATGGCAAACGGAACTAACCCTTGTACCACAGAAATTATTGAATTTCAAGACACTTCCAATTACCTGAAATGGACCTATACCGTGAAAGACAGCACTAAAGAATCTTACAATTGGGAGGCACCAAAGAAAGATACGGGCTTAAGTATGTCCTATACTTTTTCTTCACCCGGATATTATGGAATAGGAATACGGGTGAGTAGTTATAAAGAACATTGCCTGGATACCATTGAAAAAATATTTTATGCAAAACATTGTAATGCAAAATTTGTATCAATGCCGCAGGATACGGGAAGGCGCATAAAATTCATTAATTTTTCATCTTCGAACATTACGTCACACAGCTGGCAATTTGGTGATGGAACATCCTCAAATCTAAAACACCCCATCCACAAATATAACAAACCCGGAAATTACAGGGTCTTCTATAGTGCTTACGACAGCATTTATAAATGCAGTGATACTTTTTCAATTCAACTAAAGGTTTATGGTTACTGCAAGGCAGACTTCAGTGCATTTCCAAGTGGTAACCTGGGCATTCAATTCTGGACGCAGTCTTCCGGGACTAGTTTTTTATGGGATTTTGGAGATGGAAAGACCTCAACAACTAAAACGCCCGGAAACGTTTATGCTAAAGCCGGCCAATATAAAGTTACTTTTACTGTATACGATTCCATCCTTAAATGCTCAGATTCTATTTCCAAAATTATAGATGTTTTTGACCCTTGTACAGCCGGATACAGCTTTAGCCTGACCGATTCATTGCTCACATACACTTCATCGGTTCCAATTCAAAAAGGTATTGTCTGGGAATTTGGTGACAATAAGTATGACACAGGTGCTTCCGGCAATCACATTTACAATTCGATTGGTACTTATGCTTTTTGTCAGAAGGTATATTGCTTCAGTGGCGACTCCGTAAAAAAATGCACCACTTTGATCACCAAAAGGACCCCATATTGTAATTTAAATCTTAAGTTATTTTCAGAAAATGACACCATCCCCTATCAAACCAAATTAAAATTAAGTACCAGTGCAAGCAGCTACTCAGTCATCTGGAGTTATTTGAACTTGGTATTATCAACAGAAAAAGATCCAAAGATAAAATTTGGACTAGCCAATTTGTTTAGAATAAAAGCAACGGTATTTGATTCAACCAATCAATGTATTGATACAGCAGGCTCAATGGTTTTGGTTACCGGTTCTTTGAAATGCAGGGCAGAATTCGATTTTAAATCCGGCACTAAGAATCCGTATTATTTTGAGTTTTTCAGTCATTCCAATCAAAAATATATTTCTCATACCTGGTTGGTTGATAATGTTGTTAAATCACATAATATTGGATATTTTGATTATAATTTTCCTTATGGAGGACATTTTAAAGTACAACTGAGGATCAACGATACACTCAATAAATGCAGTGATACCATCATTTATAAAATGGGAATAAAGGTGAATTGTTTTAGAGGCTGGTCAAGGGGTTTTGTTTCAAATATTAACAAGTTTGATGTAGATTTTATTCCTGATTCCATTAACTCGAGCTATAAATATCATTGGTATTTTGGAGACGGTGACTCGTCGACCAACATTAAACCAACGCATGGTTATAAACAAGCCGGTAAATACAACGTTTGCCTGTACATCGATTGCGGATCCTCTAAAATGGACCGGTATTGTGATACCTTGTTGATCACCAATCCTTGTAAAGCATTGTTCACCATCGGAGTGGATACCACACAAAAGTATAAACTGTTTTTGATCAATAAATCCAGTCAATCTTCTGCAAACAAATATTTCTGGGACTTCGGAGACTCGAGTTATTCATACATACGAAATCCCTCGCATAAATACAATTCCTTTGGTAAATTTAAAGTATGCCTGGAAGTGAAAGACACGGCCTTAAATTGCAGTTCGCTTTACTGCGACTCCCTCGGCTTGGATTCAAATGGAAAACTTCTTAAACGAAGTGATTGGGAATTGGTGGTGATCGATGAAACTGTTTTTGGGATCAAACCTGTTCAAAGATCCGGCTTTAAATTTTACCCGAACCCTGCTCATACTCAAATTACCATTGACCTGAGTAATTCTTTCAATACATTTTCAAAACTCGAAATAATCAATGTTAACGGTAAACAGTGCATGAAAAGATCCATTGACTCTGATAATGAAATGGTAAATGTAGACATTGATACCCTTCCGGATGGACTCTATATACTTAAATTGTCGGGAGAAAATGCGGTGGCTTATGAAAAATTACTAAAACGACAGAAATAGCAAGGTGAAATGATGTATATTTTCATGAATTTACGGTTTTCTTAGTTTTAATAAGAATTATGGTTATAGAGAACGATCTTTTATCCGAATGCCAGAAAGGTAAAAGAAGGGCTTGTAACCAGTTATATGAACAACTATTCAGCTATCTGATGAATATTTGCATTCGCTACAATAATGATTACGATGAAGCCGGAGCTGCTTTAAATGCAATATTTTTAAAGGTTATCAAAAACCTCAGGAAGAGAGATCAAAACAAACAATTCATTCCCTGGGTAAAAACCATAGCCATCAACCACCTGGCAGATGAATATAGAAAACTAAAAAGATTGAAAGAAAAAATTGTGTTCAGCAATGATCTGAATGGATTTGAAACCAATAATAACATTCTTTATCCAGCCATATCCTTAGAATACAAAGATTTAATTAAACTAATACAAACCTTACCCGTTTCGTGCAATCGTGTATTTAATCTTTATGCCATTGATGGATACAACCACAGAGAAATAGGTGAATTACTTGGCATTAGTGAAGGAACTTCAAAATCGCAGTTGCATTTGGCAAGGCAGAAACTTCAGAAATTACTTGAAATGGAAAAGACAAATTTAAACAAAGGCAGTTTTGAAAGAGCAAAGTAAACATCCAATAGATCAATATTTCAAGGAAAAAGCAACTCATGACTTTGCTTATGATCCGGAATTATGGCAAAAGGTCGAAAAAAGAATGATTTGGCAAAAGATCAGAAAAACGATAGCATTTACTTCTGTCGTTCTGATTAGTATTTTTTCAATTTCCCTTGCCATTTATTATTTGTCTGAAAAATCGGTCAAGGATCAAAACCCTATGGCAAAGATGGACCCGACGCAATCTGAGGAAGGTAATAATAATAATGAGGCAGGGGTTTTCAAACAAGAAAATTATCCTGACCTCAATGCTTCGGATGGATCCATGAAAGATTTAAATTCTGTAAGAAAATATAAGGATAAAATTTCTGCGGTTCAAATAAAAAAAGAAGATACGAAAAGGATTGCAAAAAATAAAAAAGTTCATGAATCTCACAAACGGACCTTCAGCAATAAAACTGAAAATTTACTTAAAGGAGCACCTGAAAAACAAATAGAATTTCAAAAACCGGAAAACTCAAAGAAAATAGAACCGATTGAGGAAACGGAAACTATTTATGAAGTATTTTCCTTTACTCCTTTGGATATGGAAAGTCATTTACAATTTGTTTTTCCAAAAAGCCAGCAAAACGAAAAACCTGAACCGGTTGAAGAAAAATTTAGAAAAGACCGCAAACGATTTGCGGTATTTTATGAATATGAGCAATTGCACAGCTACCAAGTATCTCAAAATATAACCGGACCGGATAAGGATCAAAATAAATTCAGAATGGACATGGAGTCGAATAAAAAACAATCTTCAATGGGCATCAATCTGATTCTACAAAAAAGAGGGATTGCCTTCGTAACCGGCTTAGGCTTTAGTCGGATTGGTTTGGTGACCGATTATAAATACTTCTCAACCACTTACACTTCTATTTCGAAATACAGAATGATCCGGGATTCAATTCCATATTCAGGGGGATACTACTCACATATACTTGAATATCAGGATACTTTATCGAGTACTACGGAAGAAAAACGGGTAAACAACCAGACTCCTTCGGTAAGATTTAATTACATCCGTTTACCTCTTAAACTGTC
The DNA here is from genome assembly GCA_020635455.1 of Flavobacteriales bacterium. Classification (GTDB taxonomy): domain Bacteria; phylum Bacteroidota; class Bacteroidia; order NS11-12g; family UBA9320; genus JABWCE01. The sequence goes on along the minus strand of JACJZT010000009.1, from coordinate 23,485 downwards.
CTATCAATTTCCAATCAAAAGACTAAGGATTGGAGTCAGAGCCGGTTTAGACCTAAGTTATTTGCAGTCGGTTAACGGATCTTTAAACACCTCCGGTTTGGATAACTCAATAGAACAAAACCTCAAACGAATTAATGGAACTGCATCTTTCCAGTTGCTAACCGGGGTTCAGTTACGGCATAATTTACAAGCCGGTCTTTCGGCGTATTATGGCAAACAATTGGGCTCAAACATGCAGGATTATGGTCGGAAATTCAATTCCTATGATTTTGGATTTTATCTTCGTTACAATAGGTAAGAAAAAACAATAAAAACTGTATGATGAATTAAACAAAATAATGGCGTTTATTCGTGCGTCATTTATTTTATGAAAAAAACGATCTTAAAGGCCTTTGGCCTGCTTCTAATTCTTTCAAACTCTTATTTTGCAGGAGCTCAGTTCAAGCTGATCGATTCAAAAGATTTTGAACAAAGCAAGTTGGGTAAAGTCATGGTGCTCAACCCTTCATCCATTGCCATCGTCAATCTTTCAAGCAAGAAGCTAAACATCAAATTCATCAATAATGAACTCAAGGAAGAGGATGCTCTTGAAATCAAGGTTCCGAAAACCGAGTTTTTCGCCAGTTCATATGATTCACTTGGTAAAAAACTGGTTTTCCTTATTGAAAAAACGGTTGTTCAAGTTGATATTGAATCAAAAGAATACAATATTTATAACGCTCCTAATTGTGGTAGCGTGCACCAAACTGACTTTCAGGCTTTTACCTTTGGTAACAGATCCCTGCTTATAGCCAATTACGCTAGTTGGAAACACAGTCAACAACCGGGCTTGGCAATGTTTACATCTCAAATACTTGAGCTAAACTCTGATTCAAAAAAATATTTACCCATCGCACTTATGGAAAAATATTATGCTTATGATTTTTCGCACATAACGCAATATGCAGAAAACCAAATATTGGTGTATCGGGAAAACGATGAGGAAAATACAAGTGAATTCATGGTAATCGATCAGAATCTCAATGAAGTAAAAACCAATTTTTCCAAGTTTCCTTTTAAATTTAACAAAGGCATGCAGATCTTACCTTTTGGCGAGGAAAAATTTCTGGTAACCGGTGCCATAGGATCCTATAAGACCTCATCAGAAAATTTAGGCTTGTATTTAATGATGTTAAATGAGGGTAAAACAGAAAATTTTAAGGCTTACCCATTCAAGGAAATGAAAAATATCGATCGTTTTTTTGTCACTTTCGTAAAAAACAGAATAAAAAATGCAGCCGAAAAGGCACGGAAAAGTGCGACTACCCAGCTTGCTGTGGAAGGCATGGTGCCCGGTACGATCCTTACAGAAGATAAGATCTTTCTTTCCCATACCTTCATTTACCGGTACAACCCCCGCTTCGATTCACCTGTGCAAACCATAATACTTGAAACCGAATACAATGGTGAACTTATCAACGAACATGCGATGAAAATGGCGAAATGGGAAAAGAATTTAAAACGGGAGATAAAGGTTCAATCACATCTTAAAAACAATGCAGCCTATTATACTTTTGAAGACATCGATGACAAATTGAAAATATACAAAGCTGAGGGCAAAAACACAGAGCCCAAAAATGCTTCGGTCGACAAAAAAACGGTTAGTCTCCAGATCCTTTATCACTGGCACGACAATGTTTACATAGGCTTTAGCAACATTGTTCGCAAAAAAGATCCTTCCAAATGCTCCTTTACGGCAATAAAAGTGGAATGGTAAACACCAAAGCACAAGCACCGCTACGCTAATGCTTGCGCTTTGAAGATTTAATCTCCGGCTTTCTTCTTTTTCTTATCGGCCTTTCTTCTCTGGCCATTAGTGATACCGGTGTATCTGCTAGGGTATTTTTCAATGTCAACAATGAGTTTGTTCATGTTTTCGATGGCCAAATCCAGTTTTTTATATAAGGCTTCATCGGTTGCAAGCTTGCCAATGGAACCTTGCCCTTTATTAATGTTACTGAAAGTTGCATTTACTTCTTCAATGGTGCTTTTGAGAGAAGCTATGGTTCCCTTCAAATCCGCTTCCTTAAGTTCATTGCTGGTTTCATTCAAATCACCTAAAATATTTTTCACCATTGGAGTGGATGCCTTAAGATCCGTGGTCATAGAATTCAGGTCGGCGAGAACTGCATCCAGTTTACCATTCTTTGTTGTGATCACATTTTCAACAGAGGCTATTGCCTTTTCGGCAGTATTCAGGGTTTTATTTAAATTCTCAAGGGTAGTTTTGATCTGATTTCCACTAATTTGATCGTTCAGCTCCGTAAGCAGGATGTTGATCTTTTCAGACAATGGCATAATTAACTTACCAATTGCCTTGGCCATGCCCTGATCCTTGTCGGCTTTTAACGTATCTCCTGAGCGGGCGTATTCACTCGAGGTCCCCATGATCAGGTGAGTACCCTTTGAACCTATAAGGTCGGTGTTCACAATTTTTATTACAGCATCCTTTGTAACTTTTATATGGTCCGGAACTTTTATTTCCACCATTATTTTCAAACTTTCAGGATCCATTTTTACGTCACTTACCTGACCAACTTTGTAACCATTTACCATTACCGGATTGCTTTTAAACAAACCCTCAACGTCATCGTAATACGAATAATAGGTGTTGTACGAGGTGAATAAATTCTCACCTTTCATAAAGTTATATCCCAATATTAGGATGGTTATGGAAATGGACGCTAAAACGCCTACTTTGGTTTCATTGCTGATTTTCATGATGATTAAATAACGTAAATCCTATACAGGAGCGTACAAATTTACTGATTTGAATACCAATTTTGGTAATTTCTGAAACCGATCATCATACTTAATGCTAAATTTCTTCTGCCTTGTTCCGTTTTAAGAATATTCAGATCGATCGGGCTGGTTAGAAATCCGGTTTCAACAAGCACAGAAGGCATGGCTGTTTTCCACAACACTAAAAAACCGGCCTGCTTAACTTTCTTTATGTGCAATTCGCTGTGCTGTTCTACCGATTCGTGAAATTTAGAAGCCAATCGCGCGCTTTGATCCATAAAGGCGTTCTGGTATAAAGAAAATATGATGTCCGATTCAGGCGAATTCGGGTCAAAACCACCGTATTCGGAATTGTGATTGTAATTGTCTTCGAGTAAGATCGATTCATTCTCGCGTTTTGACACCTGAAGGTTGGCTTCCGTTTTGTGAGTTCCCATAATATAGGTTTCAAATCCGTTGAATTTACTACTTGGATTCGCATTGCAATGTACCGAAATGAATACGTCAGCATTGTTTTTGTTTGCAATGGCAGCCCTTTGATAAAGTTCTACGAATTTATCCGTCTTTCTTGTGTAAATAACTTCCACACCCGGGATGCTGTCTTCAATGAATTTGCCGAACTTAAGCGCTATATCCAGGGCAATGTTCTTTTCAAATATATTTCCTGCACCAATACAACCGGGGTCCTTACCTCCGTGTCCTGCATCGATCACGATCTTCTGTATTTTTTTAGGATTGTACAAAAACTGAGCATCGGATTGCAATACCGGGTCCGGTTTACTGCTATAGGCATGAAATTTGTTTATGACTTTCGGTATGAAAAATGCCAGGGAAATCAGTAAAGCAAAATACAGCACTGTCCCCGGAGTAAAAATCCTTTCAAAGTCAGACTTTTTCAGTATCCAACTTTCTTTTTGCTCTATCCTCACATTCATTCCTTTCATTTACAGTTCAACATTCTTTCAATACGGTTTTGCTAATCTAAAATTTGGCAATACTTTCGCATTGGCTAATCCACACAAATTTATCACGAATTCAAGTTCTCCTAAATTATCCTGGTATCTTTTTGTCAAGAGAGCCTTGTGGATTGTATTGACATTAGGTCACTTTTCCGTATTTGCTCAAAACAACTCAGGCAAAAAAGATTCCATTAATGTTTCAGTAAAAAAAACTTCCGGCCTGGATGCTCAGGTTGAATACAGCGCCGACGATTCGGTTGTTCTGGACATACCCGGTAAGAAGGTTTACCTCTATGGTAACGCAAAAGTTCATTATAATGATATAAACCTTGATGCCGGTTTCATTATGGTAAATTTTGAAACCAAAGACATTCTAGCTACTCCATACCCCGACAGCACCGGAAACTATGTTCACAAACCCCATTTTTCAGACGGTAAAGATCAATTTACCAGCGACAGCATGAAATATAATTTTTCAGTGAAGAATGCCCTGGTTTACAATGCACGAACGGTTCAGGACGACGGCTTTATCTACGGCGAAAAAACCTATAAAGACCCACTGAATCAAACGTACGTAAAAAATGCCCGATACACCACGTGTAACGATACGGTTCATCCACATTTTTACATACTGACAAAAAAACTAAAAATTGTGCCTAAAAAACAGGTCATTACCGGGCCGGCAAACCTTGTGATCGCCGATATAAATACACCCCTGGTGATCCCTTTCGGTTTTTTTCCAATTTTACAAGGTCAAACAAGGGGTGTGATCTTTCCAACCTACGGAGAATCGCAGGATCAGGGTTTCTTTTTGCGTAATCTTGGTTACTACTTACCGGTAAGTCAGTATTTTGATCTTGCCTTAACCTCAGATATCTATTTAAGAGGCGGTTTTGGAATACATCTCAATTCGAATTATGTAAAACGTTATCGTTTCAGAGGAAATATAGGTTTTGATTTTGTGAAGAATAAATTTGTCAGAAGTGAAACTGAAGTTGCGGTTCAAAACGATTATACCTTTAAGTGGAATTATGTAATGGACCAGAAGGCCAGACCTGGTCAGAGTTTTTCCGCTAACATACAATATCAGTCTAACAACTATAATAAAAACAATTCAACACAGCAGCAAGACATTATCCTTTCCACGGTTCAATCCAACATGAATTACAGTACCTCTTTTTTAAGGAAGAATGTAAACATGAGTTCAGGACTAAGGGTCATTCAGAATTTCGGTCGCGAAGAAGTAGATCTTTCTTTTCCCGAACTTAACCTTTCGGTTCCAAGGATCACTCCATTCGGGAATTCTTCCATTCGCAGTAAGGGCATTAAAACCATTGGAATTTCATACAACGGTGATTTCAGGAACAGTGTAGTAATGAAGCAAAAAAACCTGGGTCCATCGCTGGGTTTGGAAAATAATCCGGATAAAATAAACATCCTTGACAGCTTGCAGAACAGTATTATTCATACCATACCCTTATCAGCCTCTTTTAAGCTCTTTAAATATTTTCAGTTAAATCCGGGAATATCTTATAACGAATACTGGTATTTCAAGTCTGAAGAACGCTTTTGGGACGATGTGAACGACACCTTGCTATCCGTACGGAAAAACAGTTTTGACCGTGCCAATTCGGTTCAGGGAAGTTTAACACTCAACACTCAGTTGTTTGGACTTGCGCAATTTAAAAGAGGCAAGATACAAGCGATACGACATGTACTTACTCCAAGTATCAATATGGGATTCAGGCCCGATATGGAAATTGCAAAAAAGGGGTTCCGAACGGTTCAATCCGATACTAGCGGAGAAATCACCAGGTATAATATATACAGCATTAACGGAAGTGGTTATCCATCAGGTGGCAAGCAGGCCTCTCTTGGCTTTAATCTCAATAACAACCTAGAGATGAAAACCAGAAAATTAACCGACACCGGAATGGTGACTAAAAAAATTAAGCTAATTGAAATGCTTAACGTGTCAGCATCCCATAATTTTCTGGCAGATAGCTTTAAATGGTCAAACCTGAGTTTTAATGGCCGTTCTTCTTTGCTTAACAACAAACTGTCGATCAATTATAATTGGATACTTGACCCTTACCGTTATACCGACCGGAGAATCAATACTCTGGTAGTTTCCGAGAAATTCAGTCTTGGTCGTTTGGTTTCAGCCGGAATGAGCCTGGGTACCAACCTAAACCCACAGGCCAGAAAAGAAAAAACTTCAAAATATGCTACAGCTGAGGAATTGAGAATGATCAATAATTATCCTCAGCATTTTGCAGACTTCAACATTCCATGGTCGTTGCAGATAAATTACAACTTAAATTACAGCAAGTTCAGTCCTCTGGTAGAAAAAACCCTTAACCAAACGGTAACTTTTAACGGAGACCTTAACCTGACCGACAACTGGAAGATCGGATTTGCTTCCGGCTATGATTTCAGTTCCAAAGAACTTGCAGTAACCAAGATCGACATGTACAGGAATCTTCATTGCTGGGAGTTTAGTTTTGGATGGATACCAACCGGATTTCTCAGAAGCTATACCTTCACCATAAAGGTTAAATCTTCAACCCTGCAAGACCTGAAACTGAACCGAAGAAATTTCTGGTTTGACAACTAAGCTTAAATCGAGCGGTTTCTTTAGTGCCGGAAGGAAAGATTGAGGAGATCCAATTCATCAACCATCGCAGTATAGCCAATACTTTAACGCTCTGTTAATTAATTATTTAAATAATACTAAATTACCTAAATTTGTTTAAACAATCCTAAAAAATGAGGCGAATTATTTCACTAATACCGGCTTTTGTTCTGCTCTTTGCCACCTTTAACGCAATGGCTCAGAAATTTACCATTCTAAACGATAATGGAAAATATTTTTTCAAAGACGAGTTCAACCCGGTAGAAGTAAGCATCGAAGGAACTGATCCTTCTAAGGTATTACTCTCCATTTCGGGAAGAGGTATTTTAAAAGGCAAGTATGGAGTGTATCAGGTATTTGCAAGTAATTGTGAATCGGGAGATGCCATCGCATTAGAGGTTTTGCTTAAAAGCGAACAGGGAAATATTTCATTAGGATCCGATACTTTTTATGTTGCCGTAAAAAATAAATTTGAAACGCATCTTGGGGAATTTCATTCGGGTGACCAGATAAGTGTTGAACAGTTCTTAGGTTTCGCAAAGCCGGATGTGAGCCCAACTAAAATAAAACCATTAATTATTTCCGATCCAACAGAATTGATCTCCTTTGAATTCGATATCGTTTCAGATTATTTGGAAAAAAAATCTGAGACCATCCGATCGGATAAGATCACGGAAGAAATTAAAAACAAGGTAAGACAGCTGAAATCCGGTGATCAAATTGTGTTTCATCATGTTCTTGTGAAATCGAAGGAAGGCACATCCGTTTCTTCCGGAATGCTATTGTTAACGATTGCAAATTCCGGGAAACCTGAGTTAAAGGAATTTAAGCATGAAGCTTCCTACACCGTTGAATACATTTTAAACACAAATTCAATAAGTCTTGAAGACGAGCAAAAAGCGGGAAAGATCCTGAGTTACGAGATAGCTTTGGTGCCCAGACGTGGCCATGCAAGTTTTTTAAGGGTGAATGGAAATTTATTTTCTGAACAAATAAGGGAGCACTTTAAAACAATCTTATTACCCGGAGACAAGATCATATTTGACAACATTCGTTACCTTATGCCTGATGGAAATTCAGGAAAATGCAATCCGGTGGTAATTAAACTCTCAGAATGAGATTTCTTTCCGCATACGGAAGCAAAGAGGATACATTGATCTAAAAATCAACCCCCTCGATCGTTTCCTTTTCAAGTTGCTCCATATTTTCGTCGTAACCGTATCCTTCGTAATTCTCACAATTCAGTTCGACTGTGAATTCAACATCCGGTCTTTTAAATTCTCCCCTGCTTATTATGAGAGAACGGTCCCCGTAAATGGCATTCATAAAATATGCAAATATCGGCATTGCCATGTGCGAACCTTGTCCTAACGCGGTTCTTCTGAAATGCACCTGACGGTCTTCACATCCAACCCAGGCACCGCTAACAAGATCTGGAGTCATGCCTATAAACCAACCATCGGAATTGTTTTGTGTGGTTCCTGTTTTTCCGGCAATCGGAATTCCGTAAGGCACACCATAGCGATACCTCATGCTTCCTGCCGTTCCCCCGGGTAAAGTCACACCTTCCATCATCTTGCACATAACATAAGCGGTTTGTTTACGCATAGCCTCTTGTCGGCGCGGTGCAAACTCTTCAATAATGTTCCCGTATTTGTCTTCGATGCGTGTTATAAAAAAAGGTTCCACCCACTCACCTTCATTGGCAAAAGTGGCATAGGCTCCAACCATTTCCATGACGGAGAGGTCCATGGTTCCAAGACAGATCGATGGATATGGCCGGATCTTGGCAGTGTCTATTCCCATTTTTCCAACAAGGCGTCGAATGGAAACCGGGGCATTGGTACCCATTTTTTGCATCACATGGGCTGTAACCGTATTCACCGACTGTTTTAAACCCTGATATAAGGTCATGTGTGAAGCCACCACCTTTCCGGAATTTTTGGGAGTCCAGGTGCCACCTTCCGGCATTTTGAAGGTTACCGGTCCTGTTGGCGCGAGATAGCAAGGAGAAAGATCATTGTCTACAGCAAAGGCATAGACAAATGGCTTAAAGGTTGACCCTACCTGTCGGTTTGCCGAAGTATTTACGTGATCGTACTGAAAATCTCTGAAACTGTTTCCCCCTACCCAGGCTTTAATCTCCCCTGTTTTCGGGTCCATACTCATAAATCCGGTGTGAAGTATCGACTTATAGTATTTCAAGGAATCAATTGTGCTTAGTAGGGTATCCCGATTGCCACCCCAGGAAAATATAGACATGCGGTGCTTTTTGCGCAGGTGTACCATGATCGAATCGGTGTTCTTTCCATATTTTTCTTTGAGTCCTCGGTATCTGCTGGTTTTTTTGATGTTTTTCCAAAGATAATCCGGATCTTCTTTCCAGCTTTCTTTTTCAAGTCTCCAGGGATTTTTACCTTTCCATTCAGCAAAAAATTCAGCTTGTAAAGCCTGCATTCTTTTTTTGACAGCCTGTTCTGCATATTGTTGCATTTTTGAGTTAATGGTGGTGTAAATTTTCAGACCGTCGCGGTAAATATTTAAATTCCTTTTTTTACACCATTCAGCCAGATAATCTCTTAAATATTCTCTGAAATACGGGGCCAATCCTTCATTTTGGTTTTGAACCGAAATGTTTAATTCCAGTGGGGTCGCTTTGGCAGAATCGGTTTGTGATTCGCTTAAATATTTATACTTAAACATCTGATTGATGACCACGTTTCTTCTTTTCGTGGCATTCTCCGGATTTCTTACGGGGTTGTATAAGGTACTTCCTTTTAACATTCCTACCAACAATGCCGATTCAGGTATGTTAAGCTCACCGGGTAATTTTCCAAAAAAGGTCTTTGATGCCGATTTGATACCGTATGAATTTCCACCGAAGGGTACGGTATTGAAATAAAGCGTGATGATCTCGTCTTTGGTATATCTTTTCTCCAATTCAATGGCAATGATCATTTCCTTAAATTTCTGAAGTATTCTTGCCAGAATAAACGAACTTCGGTCGTGGAACAGATTTTTTGCCAATTGTTGGGTGATCGTACTGGCACCACCTTCGCTTCCCAAAAAAACCAAAGCTCTGGTCATAGCCTTTATGTCGATACCTGAATGTTTGTAAAAACGGACGTCTTCGGTTGCAATAAGTGCATTGATTAAATTCGGAGAAATTTCATCGAATTCGCAATTAACCCTGTTCTCGATGTAATATTTTCCCATTAAAACATTATCAGAACTGATAACCTCAGAGGCAAGACTTGTTTTAGGGTTTTCCAGTTCTTCAATGTCGGGCATTTTTCCAAACAAACCCATCTTAACCATAAGAATAAATATAATAAAGATGAGCAGACCAATAAAGAAAAATCGCCACATTCTTTTGGAAAGGGTCTGGTAATTGGACGGGTCGGATAATGCAGATTTTATGGTCTTAAACAGTTGCATTGCTTAGTAATCGTTCTACAAACCTACGTTTAATTTAAATGGATTATCAGGTAACTTAATAACATACTGTATACAGAAAATATTGTTATGCATTTGTTTAAAGCTTCTTAAACAGAGTATGCATTATTCGTTTAATTTTGAATTCCATCCTAAATCTTTCATCCTTGACTAACAACTCTATAAAGGCTATCCTTAATGACATTAGGTTCTGGATACTGTTTTTCTTTTTAATTCGATTGACCGGCATTACAAATGCGCCACTTGAAAATAGCCATGATTGGAGGCAATGTCTCACGAATATGATCAGCAGAAACCTGCTTGAAACCGATAACAACCCTTTATTTCCGAGAGTAGATAATGGTGGCAGGCATGAAACGGGAATCATTGCATCCGAATTTCCGGTCTTTAATTATCTGGTATATCTTATTTCAACGGTATTTGGATACGATCACTGGTATGGACGATTGATCAATCTGATCTTTTCATCCCTTGCAGGCTGGTTTTTCTATAAGTCTTTAAAATTCTATTTTTCTGAAAGGATCTCTTTTGCTGCCACCATACTTCTGATGGTTTCCATTTGGTTTTCGTTTAGCCGGAAATCGATGCCGGATGTTTTTAGTATGGCCCTTATGATAATTGCCTTTTACAACCTTATTTTATATCAAATCCATCAAAAAGGATACCGCCTGATCTTATTCGGATCTTTATCCTGTTTAGCACTTTTATCGAAGATCCCGGTATTGTACAGTTTTGCATTTTTGCCATTTTTTATTTTTCAAAAAGACAATAAGCCGGTCACCAAAATTTCCATCCTTGCAGTTTCGGCGATTAGTTTATCGGTGATGTTCTGGTGGTATTTTGTTTGGGGGAAATTTTTACTCTCTGAATATGGTTATCAATTGTATTTTCCTGAGAGTTTATCTACGGGCTTTGCAAAATTCCGGGAGCATCTTTCAATGGCTGCTGAACGTTTTTATTTTTCAGCTTTTCAGGGATTTCTGGCCTTTATGTTTTTTCTCACAGGCATTTATTTTACTTTTAAGAAAAAGATCCTTGCGGCTGCTTCCATATTGATTTCAGGCTTTGTGATATTTATGGTATTTATCATTAAAACCGGTGATGTGTTTGCATTGCACAGTTACTACATCATTCCTTTTGTTCCTGTAATGAGTATAATTGCCGCCATTGGCCTGGATGAACTTCCTGAAAAATTATATTCTCTTGCTCTTGTCCTCATCTCCTTTGAATCGGTCGCTAATCAGCAACATGATTTTTTCAATCCGGGATCCGAGTTGTTCAAATTAGAACTTGAACGTGAGATCAACCAATCGGTACCTAAAGGGATCAAAATTGCACTTGCCGGAAGCACTGGGCCACAATATTTGTATTTTGCGCATCGCAAAGGATGGGGTCTTTCGGTAGAACAAACCTTAAACTCTCAATACATGAATGAGGTTTATGATAAAGGATACCGGTATTTGGTCGTGATCAATCGTGAACTGGAAGCAAATCCCGGATATACGCTGATCGCTTCGGGAAAATATACTCGCACTTATCAACTTATTCGAAAGGAAAATTAGCTCTTATTCTCTGATGAATGAATATTGATAAACTTCTTTTCCGAATTTGTCGAATAGCCTGAAAGTAAAGGCTCTCTCTTTTCCGGTACCCTTAAAACTCAGGGTGCCAAAATTCCTGTTTTCATCGTAATGACTTCCTTTAAGTGCCAGGTCATTTATTTCTTTCGAATCTTTATAAACTCCCGAAGAAAGAGGAGAAACCGTGAAATCTAAAATGCGGATTCCCTTTTGTGTTTTAAGCATACTTAGCTCACTGAAATGACGGTCTCCGGTCAGGAATATTACATTTTTGATCTTATGTTCATTTATGAACTCTATGATTTCAGCCCGCTCGTGTTCCCAGTTCGAATAGCATTCGTAAGTTTTGTAATTGTTTAAGAACTGCCCTCCTAAACATACGATCTTAAACTCGGAAGAACTTGCAGATTTCAATGTCATTTTTAGCCAACTCAACTGTTCCTGTCCCAGAATGGTCTCTTCCTTGCAAGAATCGCAAAAATCAGGAGTGCGGTTATAACGATCGTCAAGCAAATAAAAATGTGCATCGCCATAATCAAAAGCAGTGGTAATGCCATTCACTCCGTTGATCGTGGAATTGTTATTTGGCCAGAAATCCTGGAAAGCATTTAAAGTCAGGTCCTTATTGTAAAACGAACCATCAGCATCATTCGGGCCAAAATCGTGATCGTCCCAAATTGCATAATTCGGACAATGCTGAAGTAGTTTCTGCAAATTGGCTTGAGTACGAGTATGGATGTATCTTTCATAAATCCCTGCTTTGCTGCCCCAATCCGGTTCGCGCAGGTAGGTATTGTCACCAAGCCAGATCATAAGATCCGGGTTTTGCTTCACGATAGAATTGAAAATATCGGTTGCCGTGTCTCCGTATGCTTTTCCGGGCCGGTCGAAACGTGTCTCATTTACATAATTACAACTTCCAAAGGCTATGGAAAAATCAGGGGCGGGTTTTCTCCATTTCCAAAGTTCGGGTGTTTTAAAGGTAAGATAAGGTTGATCTTTCCGGTTCTTATCGGAGGGGTCAAAATATTGATATCCGTATTTTTTCCCGGGCTCTAATACACCCGTGGTAAAAACATAGATATACCTCTCATTTGCTTTGAAAGGAGTAATTTCCACTATTTTTTTAACGATGGGATCTTCCATATCCCAGTATTCCAGTTTGCCTTTATCCGTATGGCTCATCACCCAGATACCGGCTTCCCGAAAATCAACATGGGCAAGCATTATTACAGGCTTAAAGGGGTCGATTTTTTGGGCGGCCAATGGGTTTGATTTAACCAACAAGGAAAATAAGATCGCAATAATGGAGATGTTCTTCATGGCTTTATTTTTTAAAAGGTTTAGTACTTTACCAGTAAAGGTTTAAGGTCTGGGTTTTTTGAAATTCTTTTTCAAAATTTTTCAGGTCCCCTCCGTAAACCTCATCCATTGGCAGGTAGCAAAAGGTTTGCAAAAATTGACCAAAGGCATTCAGGTCGGAAGGCAATTTATTAAAACTTAAAGTAAGCGAATTGCTCTCAATGATGTTTATCTGAATTCCAAACTCTTCATCCCATTTTTTCAGCACTTCAATAATGTCGTCGGTCTTGATATCCATATCCGGCCCGGCAGTACCCATTTTTCGTATACCTTCAAATTTGTCGGAAGCCTTAATAATGCATAAATCATATTGAATTGAAGATCCTTTATTGGACGAGTTGGTTAGAAACATTCCCAAGTTTAAACCGGCAAGTATCGATCGGTATTGCTCCAAAATAGGGTTTGCTATGTTCTCAGCTACCGGACCAAAAACAAGGCCGTGCGAAAAAGAGTCGGTGTAGCTGTAATCGGTTGTATCAATAATGCTGTCTACGTAAAAATAAAACCACATCGGTCTATGACTTACCCTTACCTTAGATTCAATTTCGGAAAGTAATCCGGAGGAGATATCCATGCCATTAATGTATTTTAATTCGTTCCCGGGATCCTGAGCCTTAAGGTTCACGCTCAAAAAAAAGAACATCCAGAGAACATGTATTAACTTCATGGATCAGAGAGCCTTTTTTATCTTCAGGAGTTTATTCAACAAAGGTTCCAGTGCATTGAGGTTCAGCATATTGGCCCCATCACTTTTTGCATTTGCCGGATCAGGGTGGGTTTCAACAAACAAGCCATCCGCTCCTACTGCTATGGCAGCTTTAGCGATGGTTTCAATCAATTCAGGCTTTCCTCCCGTAACTCCGCTGCCCTGATTGGGTTGTTGCAAACTATGGGTAATGTCCATAATTACCGGAGCTCCCATACTTTTCATTTCTGGTATGTTGCGCATGTCCACGATCAGATCGTTGTATCCGTACATATTGCCCCGGTCGGTTAACAGAACCTTAGAATTTCCGCTGTCAAGAACCTTTTGCATGGCAAACTTCATGGCATTGGCTGCGGCAAATTGCCCTTTCTTAATGTTTACGACCTTATTCGTTTTAGCAGCTGCAACCAGCAAATCGGTTTGTCGGAATAAAAAAGCAGGAATTTGCAAAACATCCACATACTCTGCGGCCATTTCAGCTTCATGACTTTCATGAATATCGGTAACTACCGGTACATTGAATTCTTTACCAACCTTTTGAAGGATCTCAAGTGCTTTAAGATCGCCAATCCCTGTAAACGATGATAAGCTGGTTCGGTTTGCCTTTCTGTAGGATCCTTTGAAAATAAAAGGAAGGTTCAATCTTACAGATATTTCATGAATGCTTCCGGCGATATCCATGGCCATTTGTTCGCCTTCGATGGCACAAGGGCCTGCCAGAATAAAAAAAACTTCCGGATTGATGCCGGGATCAAGTACCTGATTCAGGGTATGTTGCTTATCCATTGTTGCAAAGATACACCCAATGAACGAAATGGGACAAGGCTTATCGGTAATGAAGAATTTAAAGGTTTCTTTGGGTTTTAAACCACTAGATTTTACCAAGCTATTATGGGTATCAAAGTTCTTATTGATCAAAAGTAATAATAAAAAGGGGTAAAGAGTGCTTGGTCTGATAGTTATTCCGAGTCAGGAATTTGAGAAAACCAGGTGGAATAATTCTTCAAAAATTTTGCTTTTCCGCAGAGAAAATTTTCTATCAAAATTAAAATACGTAATAAATCATCTTCGCAAAAAAAGAGCAATGTTATTGAAGAACAACTTAATGAGATATTTGATTAATTAAACTAAGAGTTTTCTGTTGAAGACTTTAAGGTCAAGATGTTATGTCGATTTTTTTATTCAGAATTTACGACTTTATATATTTCGCTAAAAAGAGATTCTAAATCGTTTTCGATTATTAACCAAACAATGTTGTAATCTATTCCCATGTAATCATGAACAATCCTGTTTCTAAACCCTCGTATTCTAAACCAATTGATTTTTGGATACTTTTCTTTAATTTCCTCAGGCAGTCTATTTGCCGCCTCTCCAATAATTTCAAAATTCCTTATTACTGCATCGCAAGTTTTGGGATCATTTAAAAAGTCATGAAAAGAAAACCCTGATGTGTAAATCCTGATCTTTTCAATTGATTCTAGAATATCACACAGTAAGAGCTTAGGTTCTCTGTCAGACATACGTTAAATCAGGTTCAATGTACTTTAAATACTGAGGTTTAATTCCATTTTTTGAAACCAGATCAACTTTATTTTGTAGAATAACTTCTAATTCATTTGCCAAGTCTATAAATTCAATTCCAATTGGTTTATTGAAATCTACAAGAATGTCAATATCGCTATTTTCATTCTGTTGCTCTTTGACGTATGATCCAAATATTGCCATAACACTTACTCCGTATTTTTCTGAAAGACCTTGCTTATGTCTTTGAAGTAAGGCTCTTATATCAGACAAATTTGTCATTAAGCAAAGATAAGTTGTAACATTTGGTTGTCCAAGTTACACCCAAAATAATCGTTCAAAATTTATTTTTTAAAGACTTGTTTTTATCAAAAAAAAAAAAAAGATTTCGCAAAAATTCAAAGCTTAAAAATCGTGAAAAAAATTATTTATTTCTGCGTCCTGGCCTTGGCCATAACTCTTGTAAACTGTGGCGACAAAAACTCAGATCCGGAACCTGCCAAAACCTTAAACAAAAGTTTGATAACTGACAAAAAGTGGGTTTATGGAACAATTTCACATTATTTTAGAACAGATGGTCGATTTGGTTCAGCAACAGGTGTTGGTTTAGGAAAATGGTACTGGATAAATGATTCAGATAGTCTTATGAAAGATTATGATGATAATGTACTAAAAGATGAAGTCTGGTATGTGGAATATGTAACAGATAGTGAAATGAAAGCTAAATGGACCAAGAAGGGTTCTTGGGATATTTTCATTAAACAATAACGAATTTCTTTTTAAATATGAAAATATCTAAATTAGTATGCCTGGTCTTCGCCCTGATTGGTGTTAAGTACTCTTATTCTCAACCAAATAAGTTAGATGTATCTTTTAATGGTACCGGGTTGCAATCAACTACTTTCGATGACCATGATGTGATCAAAAAAACAGCCATTCAAAACGATGGTAAAATTGTTGCGGTAGGTTTTTCAGAAAATACTTCAAACATTAAAAGGATTGCCATGGCGCGTTATAATGTTAATGGCAGTTTGGATAACACCTTTGGCAATGGTGGAAAGGTAATGATGTCATTTAATGCAAAAGGTGATGCAGCAAATTCTGTTGTGATTCAAAGTGATGGGAAGATATTGATAGGCGGTGTTACAGATGAAAGCGGTAGTGTTATCCCTACGGTGTTCAGATGCAATTCCGATGGGACTTTAGATTCTACTTTTAATGGTACCGGTATTCTTTCTTTATCGGATACTTATGGAGAAATTAATTCAATTATTTTACAAAGTGACGGCAAAATATTAGCCGGAGGTGGAAGAGATTTTTCAATCATAAGACTTAATACCAATGGTTCTTTTGATAGTACGTTTGGCGGAACGGGGAGAATTAAACCGGTAATTAATATGCCAAGAGATGAAGTTTTTGTTTTAATGCTTCAAAAGGACGGAAAAATTGTTGCTGCGGGAAAAGCTTACTTTTCTCTGGTGAAGCAGGATTTTTGCATAGCTCGTTTTAACACCGACGGGTCTTTTGACAACTCTTTTAGCTCAGACGGTAAGGTTATTCTTGACATGGACGTAGAAGATGACTTTCCTTCAGCTGCTTTGCAATCGGATGGTAAAATTATTTTGGCAGGAAGTGTTGACTCTGATTTATTTCTGTTTCGTTATAATTCAGATGGTTCTTTAGATAACACATTTGGGACTAATGGTAAAGCAACAGAAACCTTTAAAGAGTGGGGTGCCGCCCGTGATGTTGCTATACAGACTGACGGAAAAATTGTGGTAGTGGGTTCTGTACTTAACGGAATTGCAAATATTGATTTTTTAACAATTCGTTTTAATTCTTCCGGTAAAAAAGATTTTGCTGTCTACACTGGATTTAATTCAAATGAAGAATGGGAGCAGGCATATTCTGTTTCATTACAAAACGATGGTAAAATTATAGTTGCCGGTTTTAATTATGCAGGGTTTGGTATTGCTCGTTATATGGGCGGAAAAAGTTTAGAGATAGCAAACCCCATAGTTTTAGACAATGAAGTTAAATTATATCCTAATCCTGTAAATAATCACATTGTAGTTAAGTATAACCTGATAAAAGAATCTAAAATAACCATTCAATTACTCGATTTTGAAGGTAAGGATGTTATAACTTTTGTTAAAGATGAATCCCAAAATATTGGGCAACACTCAGTGAATATTGAATTGCCCGGACATCTTGCCTCTGGTACATATTTTTTGCGCATTTCAAACATTGTAGGGTATAAGGATATTAAAATACTTAAATAAAGCAAATTTGACCATTTGAATGGTATAAAATAATGTCTGTCAACCTGTGATCACATGTTAACTTAGCTTATTGTTCAATAACTACTTTTGTAGTAATAGTTTTATTTGCTTTATCATAAAATTACTACAAGGACATTAAGCCTGGTATATCATAAAATTTCGAGGAGCACGAATAACTGCTCCCATTTCGCTACATATTCTCCAAATAACGGTTTTTAAGCTTTACGTATACTTCTGCATTCTTTTTAATGGCTTCGATTTGTTCAGGACCGATCGTACCGGTTACTTTAGCAGGCACCCCCAAAACCATCGAGTACGGAGGAATGATGGTACCTGCCGTTACAAGTGCATTCGCACCTATAATGGAAAACTCTCCAACAACCGCACCGTTGAGTATGGTGCTGTTCATCCCTACCAATACATTGTTATGCACCGTTGCACCATGCACCAGGGCAAGATGACCTATGATGCAATCACTTCCGATTTGGCTCGGAAAACCCGGATCTACGTGGATCACTGCATTATCCTGAATGTTTGTGCGGTCTCCGACTACAATTCTGTCGCCATCCGCCCTTAAAACGGCACCAAACCATACCGACACATCGTCGCCAAGAGTAACCGAGCCGATCACAGTAGAATTGGGTGCCCTGAAAACGTCTTTTCCTAATTTCGGATCTTCAAACATAGCATCCGCTAATATAGGTTGTTGTTCAGTAATCTGCTGTAAAAATCCTGTATTTTTACCTTGAGTTCCATTTTTAAATACGCTGCAGACCTTAAACTATCCTCATCCGAAAGGATTTTTATTTCACGAAAAGCCCAGGTATTATCTCCATTAAACTGGGCGATCATTGAATGATTAAGTATCTGGTACAAACCTCCATCGTTTTGAAAGGCAAGTTTTTGTGTTTGTGGTTTAAAATAAGTTCCCAGAGTAAAAATGCCTTTTGGATAACCTAAATGTTCAAGCACAAGTGGTATTATATCTATATGCTGTATCACATCATCAAGTTCCTTATGATAAGGCTTCTCCGGGTCAAATACCAGAATAGGAACCTCATATTTTCCCCAGGCACTCTGATACCTTCCGGTGAAATTTTGACCACTGTGATCACCGGTCAGGATAAAGATCGTGTTCTTATACCAGTCTGATTTTTTTGCTATTTCAAAAAACTGTCTCAAACAGGCATCCGTATACCTTACTGTTTTATGTATTGGTTCTTTGACTTTTTTAAAACTGTCTGTATGCGTTAAAGGCAATTTATAAGGATGGTGACTGCTTAAGGTAAATACTGCGGAAACAAATGGAGGACTTAAATTGTTTAGTTCTGCTGAAACATACCTTAGAT
The DNA here is from genome assembly GCA_020635455.1 of Flavobacteriales bacterium. Classification (GTDB taxonomy): domain Bacteria; phylum Bacteroidota; class Bacteroidia; order NS11-12g; family UBA9320; genus JABWCE01. Next base: position 4,854 of record JACJZT010000009.1, on the reverse strand, counting down.
AAGGTCCATCGTAAATTCCCCACTGTCCATCATAATCTTCTTCCGGGCCTTTGTACTCATTTTTACCGTAGTAATTCCAGTCTCTGTATTTCAGGAATGCCTCAAACCCCATGGTACCATTGCCTCCTCCGTGAAAAAAATGAAATCCGTACCCCAGCTGGCTCAGGTAATGGGTAAAACCCGGGGTTTTGTTTTTAATGTAATTGGAATACATAAAATCAGAATTGGTTAGTTTAGGTACACCTTCCAGAATGGCCGGTATGGCGTCTACAGATCGGGTACCATTGCTGTAAGCATTTCGGTATACCGTACTACTCTTCGCCAATTCATTTAAAAAGGGAGCATGATTGGGCTGACCTTCAAGATCAGGAAAAACATATTCTTCGCCAAAACTCTCCAGGATCAGTATTACAACGTTTTTCTTAACCTCAGAACCTGTAATATTTCCACTTACATAATAATCTTCCTTCATCTTTTTATCCATAAAGGCCTCGTCAAAATACTGAGGTACGATAATGTTTTCTGCCTGAAGGGATTCAAAAAAATTGAAACCCGAACTAATGGCAAGGGAAGCATAGGGTGATTCGATAAAAACTGCTGTATCGATGCTTCTGAGCGGTTTGAGCCTGGTACCTCCGCGTATCGTAAAGACCAGCAGAGCCAAAAAAGCAAGATTCAATAAACTTAATATAAAAATGTTTGGCTGTGCTCTTTTATCGGTTTGAGGATAAAATTTCCGGATAATGAAGGTAAGAACGAGTATAAAAGGAATGAACCACCAGTAATCGAGTATGTATCTCAGAATCGAAACTTCTTCATTTCCGGCCATCTTAAACAGGTCGATGGTAATTCTGTTTTTGGAAAAAGGAAAATATCCTGCATCAATACAGGTTAGGGTCATTAGTAAAAAGAGGACGGATACAAAGAAATATTTTATTCCGGTTTGAACTCCTTTTTTATAGAACCAGTTTCCCGGTATCAGGTGCAATAATATAAAAGGAGCAAGAGCATAAAACAGACTGATGAGATCAAAATAAGACCCCACGAATAGGGTTCGGATTGCCTGATCAAATCCGGGCCAGGGAAACGATGCAAGGTTGTAGATCCAAAACAACATTCTGCAAATCATCAGCATAAAAAGAGCAAAGATCAGTCGCTGTAGCAGTAACCTTAAAGGAATGTTGTATAGTGAGAATAAAAATTTCAAATCGCACAAAAATACATTGTGCGCTTAAATTGTGGATATTATGACTTAAAATATAAGTTAGCATTCTAGCCGAAATCCTAATTTTGAAACATTATGAGTCAGAACGATCAATTAGAGAAACTGAAGGTGTTAAAGCTTACCATCGACAAGCTTGAAAAGAACTTCGGAAAAGGCATAGTGATGAAAATGGACGACACCAGCATTGGTGCCATGGAGGTGATTTCAACGGGTTCACTTGGCCTGGACATGGCACTTGGTGTGGGAGGATTCCCAAAAGGCAGGGTAATTGAGATATACGGCCCTGAGAGCAGTGGTAAAACCACTCTTGCCATGCATTGTATTGCTGAAGCTCAAAAAAAGGGTGGTATCGCGGCTTTCATTGATGCTGAACACGCCTTTGATAAAGTTTACGCTGAAAACATAGGAATAAAAACCGAGGATCTGCTGATCTCCCAACCCGATGACGGGGAGCAGGCACTTGAAATTGCCGATAATTTAATCCGCTCGGGAGCTATTGATGTGATCGTAATCGACTCAGTGGCTGCTCTTGTTCCCAAAGCTGAAATTGAAGGCGATATGGGTGAAAGTAAAATGGGCTTACAGGCACGATTGATGAGCCAGGCATTGCGAAAATTGACCGGAACCATTAACAAAACAGGGTGTATCTGTATTTTCATCAATCAGTTACGCGAAAAAATAGGCGTAATGTTTGGTAACCCGGAAACGACCACCGGAGGAAATGCATTAAAGTTTTATGCCTCAATCCGACTCGACATACGTCGTATGTCGCAAATTAAAGACGGACTCGATGCTACCGGAAACCGCGTAAAGGTAAAGGTTGCCAAAAACAAAGTTGCACCGCCATTCAGACTGGTAGAGTTTGACATTATGTTTGGTGAAGGGATTTCCAAGATCGGTGAGATCATCGACCTTGGTGTAGAACTGGACATTATCCAGAAAAGTGGTTCATGGTTTAGTTACAATGGTACCAAACTCGGACAGGGAAGAGATGCAGTCAAAGCCTTACTTAACGACAATCCTGAATTGTCTGAAGAAATAGAAAAACAAATTAGGGCAAGGTCAAAACCGGCACCCTCAAAAGCCTCAAAGTAACAAAAGATGAAATGGCTGTTTCTTGTGCTTTTTGCTGGATCCTCCCTTTTGATCACTTCATGTACTAAAGTAAAGAAAAAAACAAAGGAGACCCTTAATGAAAGTGGTGAGGTCGTTGGAAAAACGGCAGGTGAATTTTTCGAAGGCGTAACAGAAGGAGTAGAACAAACACTCGAAGCTGAAGTTAGCTTGTCGGATAACCTTCTAAGCAAAGGCCTGGCAAAAGGTAAATGCGTGATTGGAAAAGATGATTCCGGCAGCAACCGAAATAAACTTACCGTTTATCTTATCTTCAATAAGGATCTGAATAGCCCGATCACTGCCATTGTAAAAGACAAAAACGGAGTTGAAACGGGAAGGTCAAAAATGCAGATCAACGGAATCGCAGGAGATGCATCGTATCATGATTTTATTTTTGACAAAAGGACCGACATTGAGTCGCGGAGTAAGATCGAACTGAAATAAATTCTCAACCTCTTTAGATCCAAAATTCAAATGCTTCCTACTAAAGTTCCTTCCGTGGTCAAATGGATGTATCCGTCGCTGACCTGGGAATCGGGAAATAAGGAAAAAGGAATTTTTCTAACCTTTGACGATGGGCCTCATCCTGAAATAACACCTTGGGTCATCGAGCAGTTAAAAGAATTCAATTTTAAGGCAACGTTTTTTTGCATTGGCGAAAATGTTCACAAGTTCCCGGAAATCATTGAATTGATAAAACTTAACGGGCATTCATTGGGAAACCATACTTACAATCATCTTAAAGGTTTTAAAACTGAGGATACAGAGTATATTCACAACATCAGAAAATGCAATGAACTTGTGGGATCCAATTTATTCAGACCTCCCTATGGGCAGATCAAAAGAAGCCAGATCGAAATATTAAAAAAACAATACCGCATAATCATGTGGAGTTTGCTGGTAGAAGACTGGAACCCGAATTTAAATACCGGATTAAAATTGAAGAATCTGGTGCATAAATCCAGGCCCGGTAACATTATCGTATTTCACGACAGTCAAAAGGCAGAAAAGAACCTGAAGGCAGTGCTTCCGGAATACCTGCACTTTATGAAAAATGAGGGATACGATGCTCTTACTTTTTAAGGGCGACTTTTATATCAAACTCAATAGCAGAATTCTTTTTTGGATAATACCATTTTGGCCTATATTTTGCGTTTATAATCCATAATGAGAATATTTCTTTTTTGCCTTATCCTTCTTAATTATATAGAACTTCAAGCACAGGATGAAGATTTTGTTTATTCAAATGAAGTTTACGACCCCTCAGTTGAAACTATATTGTTGAATAAAACCGATGAGACTGCCGATCCGGTTCCATTGATCACCCTTAACAGCAATGAAAAACTTCAGCTAAGTTTTGATATGTTGAGGTCGAATAACGAATACTTGCAATATGCCTTTATACATTGCAATTCGGACTGGAAAAAAAGCAATATGAACCGCAATGAATATTTATCAGGGACTTTTCTTGGAAATATTGAAGACATTCAGTTTTCAACCAATACCTATCAGGAATTCGTTGCGTATAAAGTGGTATTCCCTAACGATGATGTCCGGTTTACAAGGTCGGGCAATTACATACTGAAAGTATACAGAAACTTTGATGAAAAAGACCTTGTTCTTACCCGCAGATTCATGGTGATCAGTCCGAAAGTAATCGTTAAAGCAACCGTAAACAGTGCCACGGATGTACGTTACCGGTTTTCGAAGCAGGAAGTTGACTTTGAAGTAGATCATAAAAATTACCTGATCCCCAACCCGTTTATCGATGTAAAAGCGACTGTTTTACAGAATTATAACTGGAGCAATGCCATCACCGACCTTAAACCAAAGTTTGTAAACAACGGAACCTTAATTTACAACCACGAAGAGGGAAATCTATTTCCAGGAGGAAACGAATTCAGATATTTTGATATAAGGTCACTGCGGTTTTTTAGTTTGAATGTTCAGAAAAAGTTTATTGATTCGATAAAGAATGCTGTTCTTAAACCGGATGAAACCAGAGCACATTTAGGATATTACAATCAGCTGGATTACAACGGCAAGAGGGCAATTCAAAACAAGGATGGCACTCAGATCGTTGAAGACGGTGATTATGCATTGGTTCATTTTTACCTTAGAAGTGATCATGAAATACACCCGGAAGGTGTTTATATTTTTGGTGAACTGAGCGACTGGAAGCTCAAGGAGAAGTACAGAATGGATTATTTGCCCGATAAAAATTGTTATTACAAAGCAATAAAACTTAAACAGAGTTACTATAATTATGAATACGTAACCAAAGGGGATGAAGGCCAGGCCGACCATACCTTCACAGAAGGAGACCATTTTGAAACAGAAAACGATTATGATATTTTTCTATATCATAAAAACCAACAATACGGCTATGATGAATTAATTGGATATCTCCACTTTAACACCAATACGAACCGACGTTAATGCCTATTCGTTCAATACCCGAATATAAGAAATTGAAAACGCCCCCCTTTTGTAGTACGCTCTTTCCCATTCTG
>JACJZT010000008.1 GCA_020635455.1 Flavobacteriales bacterium | reverse complement strand
ACCTGAATCAATTGTACTGAATTTGCCTCAAGAGGACAATTATTATCGGTTGCTGTTATCGAAAAAGTGTAAATGGAAGGAACGTTTTGGTTGCCTTTCTGTGGTCTCCAGTTAAATGTGCCGTAAACAAAGGGAGCCTGGCCTTGATATTGCTCTGTAAGAACAGGGCCGGCCATAGGACTATTTAATGAAAGATGCACTGTGTCCCAGATGTTTGTAATGGAGTTTTTCAGGTCGTAGGTTTCTACCTTGAATTCGAGGAGTTCTTCTTCACAAATTTCAAAATAATTTTTAGACAAAAAGGTCGGGGTATGATTTCCATCCGAAGTTTTTATGCTAAGCTGAAGGTCTCTTTTAATAAAGGATACCAGGGACCATTTTCCATTGATCTTTCTGAATTTTTCAGCTTTTACAGCAATTATTCCTCTTTCTCCATCCAGTGTTGGCATAAAGATCAATGAGCCGTTATTCTTATTAAAGCTAACGCCGATCGGCGGGTTTTGAGTTGGATCAGGTGTACAGGGTGTGCCGGGACAATAAGATGTGATCGGATTTAAATAGCTAAATCCTGTTTTGTAGGTAGCATCTGTTTCAAAAGCGATCAAAGCCGGACATAAGGTGTATGAAACAGAATCGTCACCGGTATTTTCACAATGGTAACTTTGAAATTGATTTACGTTATTATTGGAAATTAATACCGGAGGCGAAACAAAGTTTGGTGAACTTACAGGTTCTGAGGTACATGCGTTAAGATAAGCATCAATAAAAAAATTCTGAGATGCCTGGCCGGTAGAAATGTTTGAGTTTCTTTCCGCGATCGAAACATAAAAATAATAATCGCAAAAGCCGGATATACTGCCTTGGGATAAATCTACAATGCTGTAGAAACTATGGAGCTCGATACCGAATACCGAATTTGGAAGATCAGTACAGGCCGATTTCAAACTTCTGCATCCGGTTGTAATATCCTGAATGTTTTCTCTGTAAAGAGGAAACCTGGTTTCCTTTGTTGTACTGCCATTTTTTCCTCTAACAAACAAGTATTCGATCTCAGCACAATTTTCCGAACTTTTTCCTCCTCCTTTACCATTGATCTTACAGCCATTGCAATCTCTGTAAATATTTAAGGTTACTCTGTACTGATCGTTCTTTAAATGCTGGTAGGTGATCTCACCACCCAAGATATGCGAAGCATAAGACATAACCCCCATAAACAGAAAAAGGCATACGATTATATGTCTGCTAAATTGCTTCATTCTAAAAAAAATAATGGGAGCAGCAAGTCTACTGCTCCCATTAAAAAGTTATTATCTCAACAGAATCACTGTTCCGTTGTATTTGTACAATTCACCGCTGAAACTGGTTACATTAACCTGGTAAACATAGGCATCCATCTGACAAAGTTCACCATTATAATAACCATCCCATGGCTCTTCAAGTTTGGTGGATTCATATAATTTTTCACCCCATCGGTTGAAAATCAGGATCTGATAGGTTATATATCCGCTGGCGACGACTGTAAACTTGTCATTTACCGATGGTCCTGCCCCATCAGGAGTAAACACGTTTGGAATGTAGACCAGAATGTCCGGACCTACTATTACAGGTTTTACAATGGTATCCTTGCAACCGTGGTTGGTTTCAACTATTAACCTCACGTAATACGTACCTGTGTCACTTGAATAATAGTAGTTCTGAGGTGACAATAAGGTCGAGGTATCCGTATCAATGTTCAAATCTCCAAAATCCCAGTTATGTGAAATCAACTTACTTCCCAAGGCCGGTAAAACAGCACTCTGGTTATTAAAACTAAACCTAGGCAATGCTGCAGTTGTACTGTTGTTTGGATTAGGGGTAAAGTCGGCTACAGGTATTGGGTAAACATCTATTGGCATTGGTCCGATTAGGGTGTCACAACCAAACTCACTGGTTACCTTAAAGGTTACATTATTGGTACCAACATTGTTAAAGGTATGTACCGTACTCAATTTATCATCAAAGCTTCCATCTCCAAAATCCCAGGCATACTTTGAATTTGCAGGGTCAATTCCATTAAGTACTGTTGTGGTGAAGGTAGCCGTATGGGGCTGACAACCATCCGGGTCATCTATTGCTACGCTAACGTGCGGAGTAGGATGAATCGTAATCACCATATTATCGGTGGCAAAAGGACAAACTCCTTCAGCTTCAGTAAAGGCGGTTACAACCACTCTGGTCATACTGTCTGATCTCGGACGAATGGTAAATACTGCGGGGTTATTGTTGCTTAATTGCTGATTTCCGGCAAAGTAAGATATTGCAGGATCTGCATTATGTACCCAGCTTATTTTACTCGTAAACTTATAGTCTGCAAGTAAGGTCATGTCCATAACATTTGACCGGCATGTGTCGATATCGGCAGTAACAATATCAATAGTTGGTTTGCTTTGAACGAATACTTGCAAACTTTTTGAAGTATCACATTTGGTTTGTGGGTGAACATACGTGTAGGTCAGTGTGATCCATTTGTCTCTTTCAGCGGCTGAAACGGAAGTTGGTTTGAATTTACCTCCCGAAATTACACCAGGTACTGAACTGCTCCATGTTCCTCCGGCAGGGTTTGCATTTAAGGTGACATCACCGTCAATTTCACAATATTTACCCTGATTTTGGTTTGGAGTAATGCTGATATTAACATTCGGTAACGGGTTTATCCTAAGCATGGTGTCTTTTGAAACCGGACAACCGCTTGAAGTATGCACATATCTCATCCAGTACAATCCCGGACCGTTCTGAACATTTAATAAGAGTGTGTTCAAAGTATCGCAATTGACCATTCCGGGCTGAAGGAAATTCTTATTTCTGTACCCGTTTGAATCGATCACGGTCCAGCAGCCATCATCCGGTTTGGTATTAGTTATTTTCTTAAGATTTACTATTCCTTCATCAATACACAGATCAGGGAACTTACTGAAAGTGATTACCGGTATTTTCCAGATGTATATTACCAGTGTGTCTTTGTTAAAACAACCGTCTCCACTCTGAATGGTTAATTCAAAGATCAATGAATCCCGGTCGCTGGAACCAAGATCAATGGTACCTTTATCAACTTTAAGTCTGAAATCATAATTAAAACTTGGATCCGCATCGTAGATAAGATCGTTTACGGTGTTTACTCCTCCTCCGGGCTTTGGTAGGCTTCTAAGAACTTTCCAGTTGGCCTGAGGCATTGAGTTGAGATTGAACAAGATATGCGGCTTAAGTGGAGCCTCGATCTTATCCTGACAATAATAACCGCCTTTTAATTGCATTTGTGGCAATGGGTTGATGGTAAATACCGTGCTATCTTTATTGATACATTTGGTTGAAGGATCCTGGTAAGTGTATCTCAAAGTGTACAAGCTCTTATTTTTCGGATCGCAGGCCAATGGTGTAAGGAAAACATTTGAGCTAACAACCGATGGGGTTTTACTGCAAGCCCAGGTTCCTCCGGTAGGGGTAGCATAAAGCGAACTGCTCAGCGATATGTTTCCAAAATCACAACAATATTTTTGTGGTGGAACGATCTTTAGCACAGGTAATGGATTAACCGTTATGTAGGCTGTGTCATACCTGGTACAAGTGGTGGTATCCTCTCGTATCTTTAATTCAAGGAGATATGGATCAGACTTTTGTACCTTGAAGGTCAGGGTTTGTTTGTTACTGAATGGGAACGTTTTCGGTAAACCCTGATACCAGGTATAACTTCCCGTCTGATACTTTTTAGAACTGTCGAGTCCCTGTGCCTTCAGAATTAAGGTATCGTTAAAACATTTTGTTTGATCAGGGCCTGCATTTGGGAACAAAGTGTCGTTTACATGCAGCATCATAGTGTCTGTCCAGTTACAACCAAGACTGTCTCTAACCGTAACGGTATAGATCCCTTCCTGGTTAAAGGTAGCTGAGGTATCTGTGCTGAAATCTACTCCGTAATAAGCCCATGACCACCATAAGGTATCACCTTGTCTGAGTGTGTCTCCCAGATCGGGATCTATCCAATAGGCGTTTTCGGCATTCGGGAAAATACTCACTTCACCATCCCAGCAGATCCTGAGATCCGGTCCCATGTCCACTTTTGGGTTTGGTTTAAGGAAGATGTTGATCGTATCGAATGCTACACATTTGTTTGCGTCGGTAATTTCTACCCTGAAAGTAGTATCATGAGTGGTCATCCACACGTCCTTATAGCTCAATGTGTCTTCTCTGTCATGGTCAATAGGGGTTAGCCACTTGTAGTTGAATTTTGGTAAACCGTATGCAGTTTTTGCCCCAAGTCTTAAAACGGTCCCGGCACAAACAAAGGTATCGGGTCCTAAGGCAAGGTCAACTTCAAGTAAGGGTGGTACCACCAATGTATCGAAATAATCGGTCGGACAATTCAGAGGAGCATTGTTTATCCTGTGGTGAATTATATACTTTCCTCCCTTTCTAAACTGTATGGTATCGTGAGATTTTGTGGATCGTATTCCTCCTTTGGGTTTAAAGTAATAATAGGAATTATCAAGTATATTGTTATTTGAATCTGAAACTTCCCATAAATACTCCGGTGTGCCTTTAAAGTTCGGAAATGGATTACTCGTAAAGGTGTAAGCACCGCAAATAAGGGTATCGACATCTCTTTCAGTTTCAGCAATCGGCTTAACCTTAACCGAATACGATTTAACGGTTACTGCATTTAAAGGACAACTGTTATCTCTTGCGGTAACGGTAAAGGTATAAGGTAGATCACTGGCCTGATTCTTCTTTGGGGTCCAGCAAAATTTACCACTTTGTAAACGAGCTTTGGTGTTTACAATGGTAAAGGTAGCTCCCGGAATACCTCTGTTCCATGTTAAAGTAACGGTATCCGGTGGGTTGGCCTTTGCAGGGGGAGGTGGTATGAATTGCTTGTCATCGGACGTAATGGTAAAACAAATTTGTGTTCCGGCACATACATCATATTTGTAAGGTCCGTTGAGAATCGGAGGGTTGTTACCCGGACAGGTCTGAACAATGAACTGAATGTCACGGTGTGTTATACCGATCTTTTGCCAGGCACCGGTGGTATCTTTTCGCCATTCGGTTACCCTAATCGATGCAATGGTTGTTTCATTGCAATCAGTAGGCGTAAATACGATATCTCCGGTTTCAGGATCAAGGTAGGTTCCGATCGGAGGATTGGCATCCGGTCTTGGTCCTTTGTTTTTATCATAACCGGAAGGCCAATATACTGCGAATGGATTTTGAGAGTTGTAGGATCCTCCCCAGTTTGTTTTCTGATTCCATGATTGAAGTGGATCTGTAAATTCGTATGAAAGTGAATCAAAATCAGTTGTATCGGAAGCACCGTTATTGTAGTAATAAGGTTGGTTGCAACAAAGGATGGCAATGGGCTCTGAAGTAAGGGAAGGTGAACTGTTGCATTTTTTTGTTGAATTAATACAAAGATCGATCTCACAATACGTCCAGAAGTTATTGCCTGCACCACCCGTTGTGATCGCACCGTTACGGCAACATTGACCGGTACCGACCTGTACCTTACAACAACCATTTTTCTTCATGGTAGAGAAATCATAAGTATACGTAAACTCATGCTCTTCGATGGCAGGTGTACTACTGCTGATTGTAGTGTTCTTGGGATCACATTTTTTTCCCGCACTGGCGCAGGTTGGAGTAATGTCCCTGATGTTGGTTCTTGAATAACTTGGAGTAACGGTAGTGGTTCCACCCTGTACACACTTTATTTGCATGGTAGGGCTGTTAAAAGGAATACCCCGGCAGTCACGGTAAACTTTGATCACAAAGTCATAAACATTATTGCCTTTACATTTATAGGCAATATCTGCACCCATCATGTGCGATGCAAATGTTTTAGGTGACACTCCAATGCTAAGAAACAGCACTAACGAAGAATGAAGGATTAGATTTTTCAAACTTTTAATTAGATTCTCTTTAAGTATTGATTTTATCATAAACGTGCTAAATTAAGATTTTTATTTTATAGTATGATTAATTTTTTGGTAATGGATTGGTTTTCAGTTGTTAATATAAGGAAATAGATCCCTTTTTCACTTATTTTTATGTCATAAAATTGTCTGGAATTCTGACTTAGAATTACCCGTCCAGAGGCATCGATAATACTTATTTTTTGAAACTTTTCAAAAGATTCGTTATTTATGTTTTCATTAATACCGGAAGGGTTTTTAACCCAAAAACCGGATACGTCGGGTTGCGGTTCGGCTATAAGATTGTATTGCAAGTATACTGCCTTCAATTTATTTGAAATTTCTGCGATCTCCTTATAGGGATCTGAAACGGTTTTTTCAAGACCTCCAATTACAAAATTGAACTCTAAGTACCCATATCGGTTAAGTGTTGGAAATTCAACATTCATAAGAAGTGATCTCTCTCCCGGAAATCCGTTTTCAATCCAGTTATTTGTTTGAGAAGGATCGGTACTTCCCGGGAAAATAAATTTACATGTTTTGCCGGAACCTTTTCCGTCATCTCCAAAATTGATTGAAGTTCCATTCTTCCACTTACCTTCCATAAGCGTTCTGTATTCGCCGGCTGTTTCAGGCATGCCTGAAAATGCGTCTTTATCGTCACTTATTTGTATTATGGATTCAACTTTATTGTCAAGGATCATCGAAAATGCCAATGGTTTTTGGGTTCCAAAATGACCTTCATCCTCTTCATCGCCGTTGTAAGCAAAGGCAACATTATTTACAGCATCTGTTCCGCAATAATTATCATTTGAATTTCCAAGTTGAAAGGCAGTATGAAGAGAGATCCTAATATCAGAATACGTTTTTTCTGTAGGATTAACGATGTAGTATTTCGCATAAACAGCCTCCGGTGCTTCAGGTAAAACGTACAACATGCCGTAAATTTCTATTTTAAACGGTAATCCGCCGGATGCCTTGTGTTCCTTATAATTGTCATTAAGTATGAAAAACGAAGAAACATTTCCTCTGATATCCGGATAGTCACCCTTTGCTGGATCGTATTTACCGTCCCCGTCATAGTCAATAAAAGGAGCAAGATATGTATTGTATTGTCCGAATCCATTGGCAGGCCAGTTTTTGATCGACTCAATTACAGAGTAATCCTGGTCTCTGAACGATCTTCTGTGTGCATTGATCTCATCTCTGCTTACAGTCCATACAAGGTTCCAATTGTCGGGGTTGGCACCGATCAGCGTTACGCTGTCTAATGGGCCTGAACTGTAATCATTCAGATTCTTAAATCCATTTGTACTTGCGATACTCAATTTGCCATTTTCATAACCCGAAACCCATACGTTGACAAACCTGAAAAGGTGATTATTGCTATTGTTGGTCATTTCTGACGCCGGCATTCCATTTTCAATTGCCAGCTGCCCGTCCGCATTAATTCTCATGGCAAGCTTCCCCGATTGCAGGGTGCTTCCATTGATCTGTGCCATCAGGCAAGATGAGAAAAATGTGAATATGACCGTTAATAATTTCATTTTTTTCTTAAATCGAATGAAACTCCCATACTCAGGTTTAAACCCTGATTGAATTGTTTAATGGGAGATTCAGTATTCATTCTGTTGGCAAGGTTTCTGTAATAGGATATTTCGGTTAAGAAATTACAGGTTGGACTTAAGGCAAACTTCATAGCCATTGCAGTGTAAATTGAAGCTTTTAATGAACTGTTTTCCTTGTATCCGACCAATAGTATTTCATTACCGGACCTTTCCAAAACCTTGGCAGAACTGCTTGTATGTAAATTCAACATAGGGCCGGCTACAAATCGATAATTCATTTTGCCAAGATGGAAATCGTATCCCAAAACAAGAGGCATGCTTATGGTTGTGTATTTATTATTTCTGTTAAAATTATAATCCACTTTTTCATCAACATAGCTTGAGTCGTTGACAAGTATTGTTTTGGGAGGCAAAACCGGATGGTAAACCACTACCTGTTTCTGAGTTACATTAAGTTTTTTTCTCAATTCCGATTGGTTGTAAGTTACTTTTTCATTTCTGTTTTCTGAGATCAACCCCGTTTGCAAACTCCATTGATGATTAAATCTGTAGTTCAATTTTAACGCTGTATGCACGGATAATGCCGGATTTTCGGATTCATTTCTGAGGTCGGAGCCTTCTCCAGACAATTTTCTCGTAGCATAGGTAAATCCACCTTTGATCTCAACACTGTATTTGTTCAACTCCTTTTCAGGGCGGTTGTTAATTTTAACATCCTGTTTGGTATATTTTCGCTGCTTTATCTTCTTATTACTGTAAACAAACTGTGGCAACTGAGGGTAGATCAAATATTTCAGTTTTAATCGATCTACAGAATTAAGGAGAATGTTATCAAATTGTTTTGCAGTTGACTCCTTATTTGAAAGGACCAAAGATGTTTTCCCGGTCTGACTTTTTGCGGAGTTCCCAGACTTGATTTTACCCGAACTCTGTTTTGATGCTGCAAGATTCTTATTGTTTACATCTGTGTTTTCAATTTGAACGGATGATCCTGATTCAGAAACTACTGAATTTGGATGGTTGGAATTTTCTTCTGTTTTGCCATCCACAAAATTGTTTTCCGGACTTTTGACGATCAATTCTTTCGAATCTTGCTCATTTTGAAAAACGGGATCCTTTTGGTTTGACAACCAGATAGCAGCAAGAGTACCGGTTAAGAATACCAAGGCCGCTGCAATGCGTATTTGCTTTGAAAAGAAAAACATTCCTTTTCTTCGCTTTTTGGTTTTTATATTTTGCCAAACATGATCGGATGGCTTAACTTCCATGTTTTGAAGTTTATCAGCGAATAAATGTTCGATATTTTTATACTCTGAACTCATTTTATTTCGATCTTTTCTAATTGTTCTTTCAAATAATTCCTGGCCCTTAAAAATTGTGACCTTGAAGTTGCTTCCTGTATGTTGAGGATCTCCGCGATCTCTTTGTGAGAATATCCTTCTATGGCAAACATGTTAAATACGATTTTATATCCTTTAGGCAATTCATTGATCAGTTTCATCAGATCTCCGGCGTTCAGATTGGAGGTTATTTTTTCTTCTCCGGATGAATGCTCATAACCTTCTAGTGTATGAGTTTCATGGGATCTGTAATAAGTGTACTTATTTCTAATAGCCGTGTTAACCATAATTCTTCTTATCCAACCTTCAAAGGATCCGAGAAATTTAAAAGTGTCCATCTTGTCAAAGACTTTGATAAACCCATCCTGCAATACATCTTCTGCTTCTTCCAGACTGTCACAATATCGCAAACAAACTCCGAGCATTTTTGCGGAATACCTTTGGTAGATTTCATACTGACAGGATTCCTTTCCTTTGATACATCCACGAATAAGCTCTTCATCGGTCATTAATGTTAATGGATCACCCTTTTTTATCGGATCATTTTCTTTCAAGACACAGGCTTTTTAAAATTCGTTGCTTCAAATTTTATTTTTTTTGATCAGTTTCACTCAGAATTTTATAAACCATAAGCTTTAACATGGATAAATACTCTTTTACAGTAATTGATTAATGTATAAATTTGAATATTATTTTTAGTAAGAATTACGTTAGACCAGGCAAAAATTTTTCATGACCTTTAAAAAAATACTAATACCAACCGACTATTCTGAAGTTTCAGAAACTGCAATGGATTATGCCTGTGAATTGTCCTTGAAATTTGGTGCCGAATTATACCTCATTACAATTCAGAGCTTGCCTGCCAGCGATGATGCAAATATGGCTGTAGAACTTATAAAAACCATACAGGAATCGAATGAATTAAAATTGAAGGAGCTGTCTCATAGATGTGAGGAAAAATTTCCGGGACTGAAGATCAGCATTCATTTTTCATTTGGAATTACATCAATAACACTGAATGATTATGTAAAGACCGGCAAATTCGACCTGGTGGTTATTGGCTCTCAAAGCAACGATGGATTGGAAGGTTTTCTTTTTAACTCAACTGCAGAATCGATTTCGAAAGAAGCCCCATGTCCTGTTTTGATCGTTCCCCGAAGGTTTAAATTCAGATCGATCAGCAAAATAATGGTTCCTCTTGATGTTCAGATGAATTTTAAAAATTCGGTTCATGTCATTCAGAAAATTGTTGATTTTGCTGCCTTATTTGACGCTGAGATGGAATGGTTCTATGTTGAAACCAAAGAAAACGAAACCACAACAAGCAATTTTCCAACCATTCTTCAAAACGAATGCGAAGTAAAAATTAACATTATGCATGCTGAAAACGTTGAGGCCGGAATACTTCAATACCGGGAGAAATACAAGCCGGATATGGTTGTTTTTATAAAGCAGGATTATGGCATCATCAAAAAACTGTTTCACCACAGTATTTTGCATGAACATCTTGGCCATCAGCAACTACCCGTAATGACCATTCACTGTTAAACTAAACAATGTTTTCTTCCTCAGAATATTCAATATTGACCGAAAGCGACCTGCGGGAATTTACCCGTTCTGTATTCCTTAAGATCGGTTGCAGCGCCGATCATGCCACATTAGCATCAGACGTGTTGCTTGCTGCAGACCTTAGAGGGATCGACTCACACGGTGTAGCCAGACTCAGTGGTTATGTGAGACTATGGCAAAAAGGAAGGATAAATACCGTTCCCAATATTAAAATAATTAGACAAAAACAGTCCACCGCAACGATCGATGCCGACGGCGCCCTTGGCTTGGTTTCGGCACCTTTTGCAATGCAACTTGCAATAGAAAGGTCCGGAAAGTTCGGTTCAGGAATGATCGCCGTAGGAAATTCGAATCATTTTGGTATTGCGGGCTATCATGCCATGATGGCCCTTGAATTTGATATGATCGGTTTTGCAATGACCAATGCCAGCCCATTGGTAGCCCCAACCCGTTCAAAAGAGCGAATGCTTGGGACCAATCCTATGGCTTATGCAATTCCGGCAGGAAAATACGATCCTGTAGTAATTGATCTGGCGACTTCTACTGCCGCAAATGGTAAGCTTGAAATTGCTCAAAGAAAAAAGAAGACGGTACCTCAGGGCTGGATTCAAACAAAAGATGGAGAGCAAACCATTGATCCCAACGCTTTAAAGGAGGGTGGTGCTCTGTTGCCTTTGGGAAGCTTTGAAGATCAGGGGAGCCATAAAGGTTTTGCTCTTTCTGCCCTGGTTGATATTTTTTCCGGTGTATTATCCGGAGCCAATTTTGGCCCATGGGTTCCACCATTTGTTAGTTTTTTGGACGTTTTACCAAATCTTCCCGGTAAAGGCCTTGGGCATTTTGTTGGAGCCATGGAAGTGGATGGATTTATCGAAACCAACGAATTTAAACGAAAAATGGACCAATGGATCGAAAGATTTAAAAATTCTCAGTTGGTAAGTGAATC
The DNA here is from genome assembly GCA_020635455.1 of Flavobacteriales bacterium. Lineage (GTDB taxonomy): Bacteria > Bacteroidota > Bacteroidia > NS11-12g > UBA9320 > JABWCE01. The sequence goes on along the minus strand of JACJZT010000008.1, from coordinate 192,469 downwards.
GAAACCCGTAATTATTCCGGGTGAACCAGAAACCATGCAGAAAGCAGAAAGGGCATTAAACGGTATTCCTCTCATAGATTCAGTTGTTGCAGATCTTACTTCAATGGCTGAAATGTTGAAATTAGATCATCCGTTCATATGAAATTTACACGAAATCAATGGATTAAGATTATTGTCCTGATAGTATTCGTTGCAGGTTTTATCGTAGCCTGGACGTATTTTTACGATAACATCGTAAAGGAAAACAAGTTTAAGCAGGAAGATTTCAGGAATGCCCGTTAAAGTTAAGATCAATGATGAATGGGCCAGGATCCTGTTAACTGAATTTGAAAGTGATTATTTCAAAAACTTAAAAGAATTTCTGATTGAAGAAAAAAAGCATCATCAAATATTTCCACCGGGTTCAAAAATTTTTGAAGCCTTTAATACTACACCTTTTAGTAAGGTTAGGCTGGTCATCATCGGACAAGACCCCTATCATGGTCTAAATCAGGCCAATGGTTTGTGTTTTTCGGTAAACAGAAGCATGCCCATCCCTCCATCTCTGGTAAATATTTTCAAGGAATTAAAGTCCGATCTGGGTATTGAAATTCCAAAACATGGAGATTTAAGTTCCTGGGCACAGCAAGGGGTTTTGATGCTGAATTCGGTTCTCACGGTTCGGTCAGGAGAGGCAGGTTCACACAGAAACAAAGGCTGGGAGAGGTTTACAGATCAAATCATCAAGCAATTAAGTAATCAGAACGATCATCTGGTGTTTTTTTTATGGGGTAATTATGCTCGCTCAAAAAAGGAGTTGATCGATCCTGTAAGGCATTTAATTCTCGAATCCTCACACCCTTCACCATTATCGGCGCATTCAGGATTTCTGGGAAGTAAGCCATTTTCAAAAGCAAACGATTATTTTCGCTCAAATAAGTTGAATGAAATAAATTGGAAACCGGATTGATGTCTTAAAGTAAAGGTTCGATTAAATTTTATTGGAATAAGCATTTAATTTCGCAACATGCAAACCAAAACCAAAACTCTGTTCGGCACCTTTGAAAGGATTGGCCACATAGAAGGAATATCTTATCTTGTTTTGTTATTAATTGCCATGCCCTTAAAGTATTTTGCAGGAATGCCGGAAGCAGTCAAAATTGTCGGGTCCATTCATGGCGTCTTATTTATTGCCTATTGTTATTACCTGTTAAAGGTTTGGACAAAATATAACTGGAATTTTTACAAGTCTGCCATTGCCTTTATATTGTCTCTTATTCCTTTTGGCACGTTCTATTTGTGCAAGTTAAGATCCTAAAAAAAAAGGCTGTCCATTGAGAACAGCCTTTTTTCAAACTATAATTGATATTATTATTTCTTAATGAATTTTTTGGTGCTTACCGCATCATTTGTATTTACACTTAATGTATAAACTCCACTTTCAAATCCACTCATATCTATACTTTCTTCATGAGTACCGGAACTTTGAGAGGAGATGGTTTTGGTAAATACAACCTGGTTAAGAACATTATATATGGTGAATATGATGTCGGATGGTTTAACAAGTTCATAACTAACTGTACCGAAATCTTTAACAGGGTTTGGCGATAAAACCAGATGTGGCTTGCTCACCATTTCTTTTGGTGCTGACAAACGCTGAGCACTGTTAATATTAATGTTATCAATATACAGAGCATTACCAGTAGATCCCGGTGTTCCCGTGATCTTTACCAAAACACTTTTTCCTGCATAATCTTTCAATGAAGTAATAACATATTTATACTCGCCATTTTTAGGGTCATAAAGATTTCCTGAAGTGGTTGGCAAACCTGTTTCTTGCGCTGTAACGGTTCCAACCTGCTGCCAGGTTTTACCACAATCTGATGAAACAGAAGTTACGATGGTTGGTGCGGTTCCGCCATAACCGGCATCGGAGTATGCATAATAATATCCAAGTCCCGGATCCGTAAGACCACTCAAATCAGACTCACCTAACAGAATGTGTGCAGGTTTACCGGCAATGTTCCATGAACTGTGAAGATAAAACAACATAGCACTTGCCGAACCAAAGTTACCATATTTTACGGTTGTACCTTTGATAAGGGTCAATTTTGGGTTTAAAGAAACATCCAAAGCCATGTTTGCAGGTAATCCACTTTCAAAATCAGTAACAAAGGTTGAGAAGGCATTCGATTTAAAGCCAAAATTAGAGAAAGAAGTTGCATCATTGGTTTCGTTGACATCGTACAAGTTTCCTCCGTTTACGTTTTTAAATCCGATTATTTTAACGGTATATGCACCTGTTGGTGAAAAAGGAAGATCACCCCAGTCGATGGTTGTTTTTTCACCTTTGTTAAGATTTCCGCTGAAGGACTTTGTAAACTGAGCTCCATTAAGGTCAGCTATCACGTCAAATGAAGTAACGGGTTGATCAAGATTATTGGTTACTTCAATTTTAGGATTGATGGTTGTGAAACAGAAATTGGCCGGCTTAACGGTAAGGTCATTTAGCGCAAGATCTGTTTTTAAATTAGGGTCGAAATCAACGGGTGCGTCGGCACCGGAAATAATACCTGAACCATCACTGTTTGCTGAAACAAAAGCAACCACATGCATTTTATGAAGTATGGCATCTACCCCTTTGTAATTATCGGGGATGGTTGTTTTATAGGTTTTATAAACATAACTTCCTGTGGTGGTAGTGGCAATTTCTTCTCCGAAATTACCGGAAGTTATTAATTGACGCAAAACGTGATTGTGTCGGTATTTTCCGTCTACCCAGTTGGTAGGGTTATAATTTCCGTAATCCGATTGCGGCCCGAGTATGTCATCCTGAGTTAGTGCAATGGTAAGGTAGTTTTTTGTAGTAGCTGCATCACTGGTGTAGTAAACTTCTACCTCGGTTGTGATTTCCCGGGTTGAAAAATCCACAAAGGATTTAACGTATACGTTAAGGGGAGAAGATTCTGCAAGTATTGTACCGGCTTTTCCGGCCCAGGCACTGCGGCTCATTCCCCAAGGACTGGTGCTTCGGTTTATACTTCCACTTGGGTAACCGGTTACCTTCGCAGCTGCATCAATTGCATTTCCTTCAGTAGTTCTGAAATCTGGTTCGCCTGCTGATGGAGTTGCAAAACTTCCGGCATGAATATTGATTAAAAACACACGATTTGGATTTGCCTCAACGATCCCATTGGCGATCTTGTGGCCATCAGGGCAGTAACCGCAATGAATTCCTGTGAATTCTTCCAAAATTACATTTTTGTTGGTTGGAGTGGTTTTTACCCATTTTTGAGCATTTACTGTAAATACCATTAATGAAAAACACGCAACCGTAAGTAAGATTTTTTTCATAACTCTATAGTTTTTATTTAGAAACAAAATTAATCAGATTTTTATGTTATCAAAACATTAAATCAATATTTTGACATTAATAAATTCGGGCATTCACGGATATTTTGTCAGGCTGATCGGAAGCGTTTTGGCAGAACTCAGGTATTATTACAAATACCAAAAGAAAACAGAGGTGAAGAGATTAGTTTTCGATTCGCTCCAGACGTTAAATTTCATGCAGTTTTGCAAATACTTTGACAATTTTGTGATTTTATGCAAAGACCCCTTGGACTTAGTCTTAAGGAATCAAACGGACTGCTTTACAAAAACATGCATAATTCCTTCTTTTTCAACTTTGCGCTGATCCACTTCCAGTCCCTTGATCTGTTTTATCAAAGGCAACAGTTTTTTATAGCCATAGTTCCTCGGGTCAAAATCCGGTTGTTTCTTTAATATTAAATTGCCAAGATCACCCAGAAATACCCAGCCTCCATCATCGGCAAGATCGGAAATACTGTCGTTGATCACTTTTTTTAGTTTATGGTCGATTTTATTGATCGAACTTTTAGAAATTACCTTTTGAGCGTCTTTATTACTTTTTCCAGTCTTGTTTTCAGCAGAGCTGCTTTCAATGGTATCGTTGAGTATCTCGATGTAAATGAACTTATCACAGGCAGAGATAAAGGCCATGGGAGTTTTTTTTTCGCCCATGCCTATCACAAACATACCTGCTTCTTTGAGTCGTGATGCCAGACGGGTAAAGTCGCTGTCGCTTGAAACCAGGCAAAATCCGTTTACACCTCCTGTGTACAATATATCCATGGCATCGATTATCATAGAAGAATCGGTTGCATTTTTACCGCTGGTATAGCTAAACTGATGCACCGGGGTGATCGAATTTTCCAGCAAAACTTTTTTCCAGCCGGATACCGTTGGTTTGGTCCAGTCTGCATAAATTCGTTTAAAAGTGGGTGTGCCGTATTTGCTGATCTCTTCAAGCATTCCCTTGATATTTGAATACGGCACATTGTCCGCATCAATTAAAACGGCAAGTTTCAGATCTTTATTGAATTCCATAAAACACTTCGTATTAGAAGTTCAAATATAGATATATTAAAATGACCGGAAGATAGGTCTTCCTTATGCAAAACTTTTATTGATTTCTTCAAGCTCCTTTTTTCCCGGGATAAGATCTGCTTCCCTGAGTTTGTTGAGCGGGGTCTTAACCGTATCGAGCATACTGTGCAAGTCTTGAGAATCAGACTCCAAATAGATCAAACCGGTGAGGATCTGGTTATTTACTCTCGATTCCTGAAGCCTCAACAGCGCCGTTTTCATGTCTCCAGGGTCGTATCCTGAACTTATTTTACTTAATTCCAGATCAGAACCATCGTGAAGTTTTACTTTTTTTGAGGTGCCTTCATCGTACTCAACCTTGATCTCATCTTTTTCAGGAACGAAATCAGAAATTTTTATCACTTCATTATGTTCTCTTACATAATCGTATGATTTGGTCGATCCTACATTATTGTTAAAAGTTACACAGGGTGAAATAACATCAATAAAAGAAAAACCGGGATGTTGAATGGCTCTTTTTATTAGTGGAATTAACTGACTTTTATCCCCTGAAAAGCTTCTTGCGACAAATCCTGCTCCAAGTTCTAATGCAAGTCCAACCAGGTCAATAGCCGCAAAACGGTTAACACTTCCCGATTTGCTTTTTGAACCTTCATCGGCCGTGGCAGAATCCTGCCCTTTGGTTAATCCATAACAGCCATTGTTCATTACAATATAGGTCATGTTCAGATTACGCCTTATTACGTGCGTGAATTGACCCATTCCAATGGAGGCAGTATCGCCGTCGCCCGAAACACCAAGATAGATCAGGTCGCGGTTAGCCAGATTTGCACCCGTGGCTACAGATGGCATTCTGCCATGAACTGAATTGAATCCATGAGAATTGCTCAGAAAATATGCAGGCGTTTTTGATGAGCACCCAATTCCTGAAAGTTTAGCCAGCAAATGAGGTTCAATAGAAAGTTCATAGCAAGCCTGAACGATTGCTGAACTGATGGAATCATGTCCGCAACCGGCACATAAGGTCGAGATCACACCTTCATAATCCGATTTGAGATACCCTACACTATTTTGTTTTGAAAGGGGGTGATGAATTAAGGGCTTAATATAGGACATACCTTTTTTGAAATTAAAATACGTATCAATTTAAATTTACAGGTTCTGATTTATTTATGTTTTGCATGATCTCCCTGCAAATATGGTCGGCAGTAATTGGCAAGCCATCATAATTCAGTACTTTGATGAGTTTTTTAGGATCAACATCCATTTCGTTCATAAGCAAAGTGCGCATTTGGGCATCTCTGTTTTGCTCTACAACAAAGAGTGTATCATGCCGATCAATAAAATCCTTTACTTCCTGATTGAACGGAAAACTAAGGATGCGGATGGAATTTAGTTCATGACCATTCTCCCGCAACATATCAAGTGCTTCAACAGCAGGGAAAAGGGTAGTACCAAAATAAAGAATTGCATTTTTTGAATGTTCAAAGGATTCGTTTATTTCAGGACCCGGCACGTAACTTTTTGCACTTTCCCATTTTCGGATCAATTTATCCATGTTCTTAACATATTCCCTTTCGTCTTCGGTATATCGTGCATACTCGTTTCTTGAGGTTCCTCTTGTAACGTTGGCACCCATGGTAGGATGTGTGGCAGGAATGGTTCGGTAACTGATACCGTCGCCGTCAACATCCAGATAACGTCCAAAGTGGAAACCATTTTCTAGATCCTCTGTGCTCACCACTTTTCCTCTTTCAAAATGATGACCCTTTTTTAGTCTGAAGGGTTCGGAAAGGTGGTCGTTCATTCCCAGATCCAGGTCAAGCATTACAATAACAGGTGTTTGCAATTGTTCGGCAAGGTCGAATGCAGTGAGGCTAAGATCAAAGCATTCACGTGGAGTAGAGGGGAAAAGTAAAACCTGTTTCGTATCACCGTGGGAGGCATAGGCACAGATAAGCACATCCGATTGCTGGGTTCGGGTAGGCATCCCCGTAGAAGGACCGGCTCTTTGCACATCGTATAATACGGTTGGGATCTCGGCAAAATAGGCCAAACCCAGAAATTCGTTCATGAGGGAAACTCCCGGACCACTGGTAGAAGTAAAGGCACGGGCGCCGTTCCAGCTGGCACCAATTACCATACCGATCGCGGCAAGCTCATCTTCTGCCTGTAGAATTGCGAATTTCTTCCTGCCGGTTTCTTCATCAATTCTCAGCTTGTTCGCAAAATTCTCAAATGCATTTACCAAAGAAGTTGAAGGAGTTATGGGATACCATGCCGCAACGGTAGCACCGGCATAAATGGCACCTAGGCCGGAAGCCGAATTGCCGTCAATTACAATTTTATCTTTGACCAGATCGCGTTTTTCACAATACACATTTAAGGGAAATTCAAAATTCCTTTCAACGTATTCAACACCCAGTAGAAGAGCTTTTACATTGGGTTCTATCAGTTTAGGCTTCTTACTGAATTCGTCTGCAATAACCCCTTTAACAATTTCAATATCGATGTTCAGAAGCGTTGTTAATGCGCCTACGTAGATTATGTTTTTAAACAATTGCCTTAGTCTCGGATCGGTGTAATTTTCGATACAGATCTCCATCATGGGTATGCCGATGTAATTAATATCCTCCCGCCGGTATTCCTTATGAAGCAATTTAGTGGAATCGTACATGAAATATCCGCCGGGCTTAACGGATCTTACATCCCTTTCGAGGCTTTGAGGGTTCAGGCCAACCATAATGTCAATGCCTTCCTTTCTTCCAAGGTATCCTTTTTCGCTAACTCTTACTTCATACCAGGTTGGCAGACCCTGTATGTTAGAAGGAAAAATATTTTTGCCTGTAATGGGAATTCCCATTCTGAATACGGATTTTGCAAACATCGAGTTTGCACTTGCCGAACCGGTTCCATTCACATTGGCAAACCGGATGACAAAATCGTTGATCTTTATGTTATTATCTGACATGTATTACCGGCTTTTGTTACCTGATATAAAAATTGCTGCATGTCCCAGGCAGTGGTTGGACATCTTTCAGCGCAGAGCCCGCAATGAAGGCATACATCTTCATCTTTTACCATAACTCTTGAGGTTTTTAAAGTATCCGAAACATAAAGGTCCTGACTTAAATTGTTTGAGGGTGCAGATAAACGGGTTCTCAGATCGGTTTCTTCGCCATTTTGAGTAAAGGTTATACAAGAAGTAGGGCAGATGTCAACACAGGCATCACATTCAATACAACGGTCTTCAACAAAAACCGTTTGAACATCGCAGTTAAGACATCTCTGAGCTTCCTTGAAGCCGGTATTGGAATCAAAGCCAAGTTCAACTTCTTTTTTGCGGTCTTTTAAGGTTATGGATTGATCGGCATGTGGTACCTTGAAGCGATCGTCATTGGCTATGGTATTATCATAGATCCATTCATGAATGCCCATTTTCTGACTTACAAGATTGGTGTATGGAGAAGGGCGTTCTTTTAAAGATTGATCGTTACAGTACAGATCTATGGATATTGCTGCCTGATGACCATGTGCAACTGCAGTAATTACATTTTTTGGTCCGAAAGCAGAATCTCCTCCAAAAAATACATTTGACAAACTGGATTGAAAGGTTACCGGGTCGAGTACCGGCATTTCCCATTTGTCGAATTCCAGACCGAGATCTCTCTCTATCCAGGGAAAGCTGTTTTCCTGTCCTATGGCAATTAAAACATCATCAGCTTCAATAAAGACCTCAGGTTCGCCCGAAGGCAACAGACTTCGTTTGCCGTTTTCGTCATAAATGGCTTTTACTTTTTCAAAGGTCATTCCCCTGAGCTTTCCATTTTCGCTTATAAAAGCTTTTGGGACAAGGTTTTCATGTATCGGAATTCCTTCATGTATGGCATCTTCAATTTCCCAGGGCGAGGCTTTCATGTCTTTGATCGGACTTCGAACCACAACATTTACGGATTTGCCACCAACCCTCAGTGAAGTTCTGCAACAATCCATAGCGGTATTGCCACCTCCCAGCACAATTACTTTTTCTCCAATTTTGTTAGTGTGTTCAAAGGCAATGGAAGCGAGCCATTCAATTCCAATATGAATATGGTCACGAGCTTCGTCTCTTCCCGGTAACATGCTAAGATCTTTTCCTCTTGGGGCTCCGGTACCTACAAAGATTGCATCGTATCCTTTTGACCGGATATCCCGCAAGCTTGAAACATAAGTATTAAAATGTGTATGGACACCCAGGTCAAGAACATAGTCAACTTCCTCATTCAAAACAGATTCCGGCAGTCGGAAGGATGGAATCTGACTGCGCATCATTCCACCTCCGGATTTTTGTTCACAATACAAATGTACTTCGTAACCCAGAGGTACAAGATCTCTGGCAACCGTAAGGGAAGCAGGCCCGCCACCGATAAGTGCTATTTTCTTACCATTGGCAGGAAATGGTCCCTGTGGCATTTGGGATCTTACGTCTCCTTTGTTATCTGCCGCCACTCTTTTTAGTCGGCAAATGGCTACGGGTTCTTCATCCACACGGCCTCTCCTGCATGCGGGTTCACAAGGTCGATCACAAGTGCGGCCAAGGACTCCCGGAAAAACATTCGATTCCCAGTTTACCATATATGCATCCGAATATCGTTCAGCCGCTATAAGCCTGATGTATTCGGGTACAGGAGTATGTGCCGGGCATGCATACTGGCAATCCACCACTTTGTGAAAGTATTCAGGATCGTCAATATTAGTAGGTTTCAAGACTTCTTTAAAAATTTGTTATGGACAAAAATAAAAAAGTATAGTCAATATACTTATGGATTAAATACAAATTATTAACACTTATTCACCATTGGCTTTTTGCCAAATTCATTTATCCTAAAGAAGGGTGAAACGTTGATTTTTATGAAAGGTATATAGAATTAAGGTCTTGTATGAATCTTACCTGAAATCCATTACAACATTGGTTCCGTATGTTTTATGTTTTGAGGATGAAATTCCAACATAAGAATACCAGCCCAAACAAACATAGCGATGCCCTAATGATTTCACCCCGGAGTCGATCAGCAATTGTAAAACTACTTCAAGGGGGTCCGAATTGCCGTATGCACAACATTCTCCTCTGAAACTTTTTTTGCAGCTTTCCTGTCGAGCATGTCCCACATAGCCTTTTTTTCCGCTCTCAACGGAGTGGCATTTAGCATTCTCGTATTGTTCCTTGTCGGGTCTTAAGGCATTTTTAGGTTTCATTTCCATCATATAATCAACCAGAGTGATCAAATACAAACTATTGGGTCTTTGTTTTAATCTTGGTATAACGTATTTCCTGCAAAATCCCTTAGGGTCCATTCGGGCCACATTCAGATAGTAATACATCTTTTTTTCATCTGTACTTAAATAGCTTGCCTTTTCAGCTGCAAAAGTGTCCCCAAAAGCATAGCTTTCCATTTTCGTGTCATAATATTTTTCACTGCCTGAAGGAAGTTCAAAATTAAATTCGTTCAGCTCGCTTTGCTCAATATTTACTGTAATTCCAAAGGCTTTTAACCTTCTTTCAATCCCCCTTGCAGGTTGTTCGTTTCGTTCAAATAAATATTTGACTGAATCTTTGATCATCAGAGTACTCTTCTGTTCTGATTTGATCTCAAGTTTTAAGGTTCTTATTTTTTTGCTTAGCATGCTTATGTCGTTCTCGGTTTGGGCATATTTTCCTTTTGAAACGCAACCCGTAAAGAACATTAAGCTTAATAATATCTCAATTTTTGCTTTCATATTTTAAAAGAGTTAAACTATCCAATAATTGCATTTTTTCTTTTTTGATATCTTCAAGCTCAGTTGCCAGTTTTTCGATCTTTTTTTCCTTACCTGCCTTTAAGTCCAAAAGTTCCTGATATTTTTTTTTGCTTACACAGGATGTAAGTACAATGGGTGTTGCCAACATTACGAAAAGGATTCGGGAAAGCGTTTTCATCGTTAATTAAAATAACAGGCTCTTTAGTACCTCAACTAAACTATATACCATTTATTGTAAACGGGTAAATAGTTTTTTGTGAAAAACATTCTTTAGGACCAGGGTTCATTCCGGATGGTTTGAATTTAAATGAACTAATTTTGGATTTTTATTCATAATGAACCTAAGACAGTTGTTTTTGACCCATGTTGCACAAACCTCAGACGCACCGGTTGGACTTCAGATAAAAAAAGCGAAGGGAATTCATATTATTGATCTGGAAGGAAAAAGATACATTGATTTAATTTCCGGAATTTCCGTAAATAACATAGGACACAGAAACCCCGCAGTATTGGAGGCCATACGCAAGCAGAGCAGTAAATATCTGCACACCATGGTTTATGGGGAACATATTCAGCACCCTCAGGTAACTCTTGCTCAAAAACTAACGCGGAACCTTCCACCGAACCTTGAGAGTGTTTATTTTACCAATTCAGGTGCTGAAGCGACCGAAGGTGCAATGAAACTGGCCAAAAGATTTACAGGAAGGTCGGAAATAATCAGCATGCAAAATGCCTATCACGGCCATACTCAGGGAGCGATGAGTCTTATGAGTGACGAGGAGTTTACAGCTCCCTTCAGACCATTATTGCCATCGGTCAAAAAGATCGGGTTCAACAATTTGGAAAGTCTCAAGGAAATTACTTTCGACACAGCCTGCGTATTTACTGAGGTAATTCAGTCTGAAACAGGTTATGTGAGAGGTACTGAAGAATTTCTTGCCGGTTTGAACAAACGCTGCAAGGAAGTTGGAGCACTGTTGGTGATCGATGAGATACAAACAGGATTTGGACGTACCGGAAAATTATTTGCATTTGAACACTTCAGTCTAATTCCTGACATTGTTCTTCTAGCAAAAGGTATGGGTGGTGGAATGCCTATCGGATGTTTTATTGCAAGTAAAAAGGTCATGGGGTCTTTGACAAGCCATCCGGTTCTTGGTCATTTAACAACTTTTGGAGGTCATCCCGTCAATTGCGCTGCTGCCGGTGCCGCATTGGATTTTCTCTTCTCTTCAGGCATAATGGATTCAATTGACAGTAAGGAAAGACTTTTCAGAAAATATCTTTCTCATAAAAACCTCAAAGAATTAAGTGGCAAAGGTTTGCTTCTAAGCCTGGATCTGGGATCGGAACAAAAAGTACAGAAGGTAATAAATATCTGCTTCGAAAAAGGATTGTTGATCGATTGGTTCCTGTTTAATGCAAAGGCACTTAGAATAGCTCCTCCGTTGATCATAAAGGAAGGTGAAATTAAAAAAGTTTGTAAAATAATTCTGGATGCAATTGAACAATCGGAGCAATAATTCCTTATTCCTCTATGTCGATCGACAAGCCTAAGATAAAATGCGGCAGATCTCCCTGTTGTTCTTTGTGCAATTGTGATAAACGATATCTTGCATAAATGGAAAGGATGTGATAGGTTATTTTAAAGTCGATACCGTAATTATGTCTGTTAAGGAGTTTAGGATTGGTATAATTGATTTTCTTTCTTGAATAATCTGCATTTTCCGGTCTTACTACAGATTGTATCCTTGGAAAAAGGTCGTACGCATAATAGGCACCAATATCGGCGAACAATCGATTGCTAACAATGTTAAACCGGTTGAAAAGGCCAAAAGTTATATTATTGTTGATATGCCTGCTTAGGATGGTATTGGCTCTTTCGAAGGAATCACCTGCAATGGCTTCCTTTAACCGAAAGCTCTGACGGTCGTACTCATAATACATTCCGATCGAATAAAAAGAATTCATTTTTTTTCTTACCCATAATCCTTCCCTGAAATTATACGAATTAAAATACTTAATGCCGGAAAGAGCATCCTTGTCCGAAGGGCCGGCCATAAAACCGAAGGCAATGTATGCCGATACATCAATGGGTCTTTGGAATCCGACATTCGGTATGATGGTATCCTGATTAACATCTTGCTCGAGCAGATAGATCTGTCCATTGGCACGAATGCCCAAAAGCAGAAAGCTTGTAATGAAAAAAAGGAACTTCATTGTTTTATACTAATGCTTTTGTAAAAACCTTTGTAGTAAATTTCAATCTCAAAAGGGGGTTCGCTTATTGTTTTCGAGATGGTAAGTCTTTGATTCTCCTTTTCTTCCATATCCATTACATAATACTTATCGAGATAACCCTTTTTATTTTTGATATGATAATATAAATAGGTTGGGGTTTGGGTGCTGTACTCAGAAACTTTATTTTGATCGTAAATGAGAAGTTCGCCATTAAGTATGTTGTTGGCGGTGTCAACCCATAAGGCACTGTCTTTCATCAATTTTCCGTAATTTAAACTATCCTTTGTATTTGATGGGTTAAAGGTATTGTTTTTAGGCGCATTGCGAATTGGCAGGATGGTTATCGAATTTTTTTCATCAAACACGTTAAAGGTTGCAACATTGACTATGGTATCTTTAAACAAAAAGTATGGTTGAGGCACTCCATATCCGTGTGCGTAATCGTAATACGGCCAAAGATCCCCCGATCTGCAGATCAGTTCTTTCAATTCCTTTTGTTTGATAGTTGGGTATTTTTGTTTCAAACATGCTGCAAAACCGGTAACAAGAGGGGCTGAGAAGGACGTTCCCTGACTAAAGGTATACCCGCAGTTGCCAACTGAAACCACTTTTCCAAAAGAAGAAATTTCCGGTTTGAGTCTTTTGTCCCAGGTGGGTCCAAAGGAGCTGAAATAAATATGAATGCCGGTGGAAGGGTCCACTCCTCCAACGGTGAGCACATCCTTTGCATCCCCGGGAGCAGCTATTCGCTTCCATTTGCCTGAACCCTCGTTACCTGCCGAAGAAATTACCAGAATTCCTTTTTCGGTAGCTTTTTGAGCAGCCTTGCTTACAAAGGCAGTTTTACCGTCCATTTGTTCAGGCAGGTACCGACTTATGGTATATCCTAGTGAACTGTTAATTATGTCTGCACCATTCTGGTCGGCCCATTCTGCCGCAAGCAGCCAGTTAACCTCCTCCTTGAGAAATTCAGTGAAGTTTTCGGTTCTTGCCAGCAAGAACCTGGCGCCGGTTGCTAATCCGGTTTTGTAGTCATCGGTTTGTCCTCCGATACATGACAGAACACTTGTTCCATGTGCAAGACCAATGTTTACGTTTTCTCGTTTTTTTACAAAATCATAAGTTTTCAATATTGCATTACGCTTGTTAAGTTTTAAATACATCTCATTTTCTTTACATGATTTAAAACCCACATCAATTATGCAAATAATGACTCCACTGCCATCAAGGCCACTGTCTGCAAGAGCTTGTGAGCCCATTCTTCCGGTCTGAGCTTTTATCAATGCCGTTCTGGAAGCACTTAGAGTACTGTCGAATTTTTGGCCGGTGACCTTTGTCTTCATTGAGGTCGCATGGTTCATGTGATCTTGAACAAAAGTTTCAATACGATCAACAAAATCAAACTGTCTGATCTGTTGCAGCCGCTTTTGGTCGGTTTGGATAAAAACGGCATTGAACCATCTGCTTGATCCGATGAAGGTATCGCTGAGGGCCCTGATTTTTTTCTCATAATTTCGACTAACAGGAAAATCTTCCGGATCGTACAGGTCGAGTCCCTCATTGATCCTTCTCTCCACCGACTTGGGGTGAAGGAAAACATAAGGGTTGTAGGTCGATCCTTTTTTGTCTTTTAGATAAATGGCAAAGAGGTCCTGTGCTTTTAAGGCCTGGATATTAAAAAACAGACAAAGAATAAATGTGAAACGTATGAAAAGCAAACTACAAGTTTACAACGATAAGTTTGTAAAGTTTTGTATAAATGTTTTTCTGTTAATAATTTGATACATTCTTGCCATTACGGTATTAAGTAAAATCTTAATCCCCGTCAATAAGGTTGCCGAGTCCGCCCAGAATGCTTCCTTCTTCTTTTCTTCTCCCAACGGCGCCGCTTAATATTCTGCTGGCCAACCTGCTGAAGGGCAGGCTTTGAACCCAAATGGTTCCCGGTCCGGTCAAAGTGGCGAAAAATAATCCTTCACCACCAAAAATGGTATTTTTAATTCCCCCTACAAACTCAATATCGTAATGGGTGTGTTTTGTGAAAGCCACAATACAACCTGTATCAATTCTTAATTTTTCACCGGCTGAAAGTTCTCTTTTGATTATGGCCCCTCCTGAGTGAACAAAGGCCATTCCATCACCTTCAAGTTTTTGCATGATAAATCCTTCTCCTCCAAACAATCCGGCCCCAATTTTCTTTTGAAATTCTATTCCTATCATCACACCTTTGGCGGCACATAAAAAGCTGTCTTTTTGACAAATTAGTTTTCCATCATACTGCGATAGATCCATGGGAAGAATTTTGCCGATGTAAGGTGCTGCAAATACCAGTCTTTTCTTATGATTACCCTGATTGGTGTAGGCTGTTAAAAACAAACTTTCACCGGTTAGCATTCGTTTACCTGCTGAAAAGATCTTACTAAGCACACTTTGGGTTTTGTCACTGCCGTCGCCAAAGATCGTTTCCATTTTTATGGCTTCTTCCATCATCATTAAACTGCCGGATTCTGCAATAACCGTTTCCATGGGATCAAGTTCTATTTCAACGCACTGGATCTCGTCACCAAGTATCCTGTAATCTATTTCGTGATTGTTCATATGTTTATAATAAAAAGGCTTTTACACAGATGCTTCGTGCAAATTACAGTTAATTTGCATGTTAATATATTTTTAAAACGTTAAATAGTTGAGCAGTTTCGATAAAATTTTCCTGGGAGTATTCGTTTTGGCCTCAGGTATACATTGTTCGGGGATTAATTCCGATGGTGACACCAACGCCTTCAATTCGGGTTCTGTGCCTGAGTTTATTCTCGATTCATCCCTGAGCGATGAAAAGATCAAGACCATAGATGATTATTTTTTAAAAAGACATTCAAAGGGTTATTTCAGCGGTACCTATCTTTTTTACGATAGCGGGCATTATTACAGCAACGCATACGGATACGCCAATGGCAAACTCCGAACAAAACTTACCGACCAAATGCCTTTGCAGATAGCTTCCGTGTCTAAAACGTTAACTGCTTTTGCAATTCTATGCCTTCTTGATAAGGGAAAAATAAACCTTGAAACTAAAATTTACGAAGTGCTTGAAGAATTTCCATACAAAACCATCACCCTTGAACAATTGCTTTCTCACAAAAGCGGGATACCCAATTACATGAATTTTGCCGAGGGGTATTTTAAACAGAAATACCGTCACCTCAATAACGATGATGTTCTTTGGATGTTAAAAAGATACAGACCCGGACTTGAATTCAGACCGGGAGCGAAATATAAATACAGCAATACCAACTACGTATTATTGGCTTTGATCGTTGAAAAGCTCAGTGAAGTGAAATTTGAAGATTATATGAGAGATTCTGTGTTCAAGCCGATTGGAATGAGCTCTTCCTTTATTTTCACCCCTTCAATGGCAACGGCAGACATAGAGGTTCAGGGCCATAATGGTCTGAGGTCGGTGTTTCCTGACTTTTATCAAAATGGAACTACCGGTGATAAAGGAGTTTATACCTCTGTGCATGACCTGTTGAAGTTCGACAGAGCTTTGCGCAATTTCAAGCTACTTTCTGAATCTACCTTAAATGCAGCATGTACCCCGCATACTCCTTGCCGCGCTTCCATGGACTATTACGGATATGGCTGGCGCATCCGTTATTACAATACCGGCGATACCATAATTTATCACAATGGCTGGTGGCAAGGGTTTAAAGCTTATTTTGTTCGCTGGAAAAACAAAGACCGATGCATCATCGTATTGACCAATACGGTAAGCGGAGGTTTTATTCCTCAGGCCGATCTGATCGCTTTAATGGACGGTGAAAAACCGATCCCGGTAAAAACTCCGGAAGACATTGATTAATGAAATTATCATAAAATCAGGTCGTCTCCGATCATTTTCGGAACAATGTCGTAGATGGAATTTTGCATGCAAAATTTAATATCCTTTTCAATTCCTAGTCTTTCAAACCGCTGTGCATGTGAAGCCTTGGTTATGTAATCTGCAAGGTCCTTTGAGGCAAAATTGTAAAGATCCTGAGCAGCCAGAGTGGAATCACATTCGAGCGTGTAAAGTTCTTTAAGGTTGTTTGCAAAAGCACCGGCAAACAAGGTGTCTTCCAGGTTAAACTTGTCTTTCCAACCTGCACAGAAAGCTATTACGTTTTTTTTACTTTCAATACAGTACCTGCTGAGAGCTTCAAGATTAAGAAAAGAACCAATCAGAATCTCCTCAGCTTCATAACTCAAACGCAAACACCTTGTGCCGTTGGTTGTTGTTATGGCAATTTTACGATCTTTTAATTCAGGATCCAGATAATCGAAAGGGGAGTTGCCCAGTGAAAATCCATCGAGTTTTCTTCCATCGCGTTCAGCAGCAGCAATATAACCTGAGGATTCAAGAGTTTTGGCCTGATCGGGATATGCCACAGGACGAAACAAACGGACACCTGTGTTGAAACCAACGCATATTGAACTGGTTGCCCTTAATATGTCGATTACAACAACGATCTTACCTTTTAGGTCATAAAGAGGCAGCAATGCAGGTGTAAGTACTGTTTCAAAGCTTGGTTTGCTCATGCCCTGCGAACCTTTCGGTTTAAGAAATGAACTTAAAATTTGTGCCGGGAAAAATAGCCGACGAACCCAACTCTTCCTCAATTCGGATAAGTTGATTGTATTTAGCAATACGATCGGTCCTTGATGCAGATCCGGTTTTGATCTGGCCTGAATTCAGGGCCACAGCCAGATCTGCGATGGTTGTATCTTCGGTTTCACCGCTTCGGTGGCTCATAATATTTGTGTAACTGTTTTTTGTTGCCAGATTTACCGTATTGATGGTTTCGGTAAGGGAACCAATTTGGTTAACCTTAACCAATATGGAATTGGCAACTTTCTGATCGATACCCATTTGCAATCTTTTTACATTGGTCACAAATAGATCGTCGCCTACCAGCTGAACCTTGTTCCCAATTGCTTCGGTTAAGAGTTTCCAGCCATCCCAGTCGTCTTCCGCTATTCCGTCTTCAATGGACAGGATCGGGTATTTTGAGGTCCATTCCTTCCAGTAAGTAACCATTTCGGAGGAAGTCATCTGACGGTTGTCGGATTTGTGAAAGGAATATCTTTTGGTTTCGGGGTTGTACATTTCACTCACGGCAGCATCCATGGCAATGTAAACATCTTCACCGGGTTTTAGTCCTGCTGCCTCAATGGCCTTTAATACCGTTTCGATGGCCTCTTCATTCGATTTTATATTTGGTGCGAACCCACCTTCATCGCCAACGTTTGTACTATAGCCTTTTGATTTAAGCACATTTTTCAAATGGTGAAACACCTCAACTCCCATTCGAAGGGATTCTGAAAAGGTAGGGGCCTTAACCGGCATGATCATGAATTCCTGAAAATCGATGCTGTTATCGGCATGGCTGCCACCATTAAGAATGTTCATCAATGGAATGGGTAACGTATTGGCATTTACACCGCCAATGTATCTGTACAAAGGTTGTCCTGCTTCTTCTGCAGCGGCTTTGGCAACGGCCATCGAAACCGCAAGAATGGCATTGGCGCCAAGTTTACTTTTATTGTCGGTACCATCCAGACTTAACATGATCCTGTCAATGTCATTCTGGTCAAAAACATATTCTCCTGTAATTGCATCTGCTATTACCGTATTGATGTGATCCACTGCCTTTAGTACTCCTTTACCAAGGTATGTACTTTTGTCCCCATCCCTTAACTCAACGGCTTCGTGAATTCCGGTGGATGCGCCTGAAGGTACGGCTGCTCGTCCCATGATCCCGTTTTCGGTAATAACGTCGGCTTCAACGGTAGGATTTCCCCTGGAGTCCAGGATCTGTCTTGCAAAAACTTCTGATATAATTGTCATATTTGATTTTGTGTAATACTTAAGATATTAAGGCCTTGTCTGTAATCTGGTCAAAGCATTTTAATGAAATCATCAAAAAGGTATCTGGAATCGTGAGGTCCCGGACTGCTTTCGGGATGATACTGAACTGCAAAGGCTCTTTTGCCCTTAACACGAATACCTTCAATGGTGTTATCGTTGAGATTTAAATGAGTGATCTCAACATTATTCTTTCCCGGACTGTCAGGATTTACTGCAAAACCATGATTTTGAGAAGTGATCTCACTTAAGCCTGTTTGAAGGTTCTTTACAGGATGGTTTAATCCCCTGTGACCATTATGCATTTTAAAGGTATCCATACCTACGGCCCTTGCCAGGATCTGATTTCCTAAACAAATTCCAAACAGGTTCTTATCCGCATCTAGAATTTTTTGAACTGTGGTTACAGCGTAGTCCATAGCTCCGGGATCGCCGGGGCCATTGGAAATGAAAAAACCGTCAGGATTCCAGGACATCATGGTTTCATAACTTGTGTCACCCGGGAACACCTGCATATAACAGTCTCTTTCATCAAAGCACCTTAAAATATTCTTTTTAACACCGAGATCCAGAACCGCAATTTTATGCTTTGCATCAGGATCTCCATAAAAATAAGGAGCATTGGTGGTGACTTTGGACGAAAGTTCGAGCCCCTCCATTGAAGGTACTTTTTTGAGCATTTGATCAAGAGTGTTCAGATCGAGTATTTCGGATGAAATGATGCAATTCATTGCACCCTTGTCACGGATATGCCTTACGATCTGTCGTGTGTCAACATCTGAAATCCCTACCAGGTTGCCTGAAATGAAATAATCGTTTAAACTTCCGTTTGCCTGAACCCTGGAATGATAGTTTGCGAAATTTTTACAGATCAATCCGGAAATTTTTATTCCATCCGATTCAACTTCGGTTTCCTTAACACCGTAATTACCAATATGATCGTTGGTAGCCAGCAACATCTGCCCAAAATAAGAAGGATCCGTAAACACTTCCTGATAGCCGGTCATACCGGTATTGAAACAAATTTCACCGGTGCTCGTTCCGATCTTTCCAATGGACTTGCCGTAATAAGTGGTTCCGTCTTCAAGGTGTAAAATGGCTGTGTTGGTTGGTTCTGTCAAGGCTCAAAAATTTCGGCAAAAATAAACATTTAAGGGCAATGCAGAATAATCTGTAGCTGCCATCTTAATAGAATGTTGATAAAGAAGCATACATTTTATTGAACCATTTAAAAAGAGAAACTTTAAATAAGTATTTTTGTCATAACAATTGGTAACTTTGGGTTGATCATTGATCTAAAGTTTAAAAGGGAATCCGGTGAAATTCCGGAACATTACCCGATGCTGTAAGCTTCATATAGGTTTCCTTAATCCGCCACTGAGTGAATTGGGAAGGCAAGCGAAACCGAAGTAAGTCAGAAGACCTGCCATTGTTAAACTTTTGTTGCTTTCGGGAAAAAAAGCTAAAAAAGATCATAATTGCAGGGTCTCTTTTTAACTTTAATTTTCCAATTATTATAGTGTAAAGTTTATAAAATGAACCATAAATACATTTATTTTTTGATGTTTTTGCTGTGCTGTGATCTAGCCCGGGGGCAAAACAAATTTCGCAACGATCTGTCAAATTTTGACCGCCTTCTAAAAACGGACAATAGTTCTTACACCGGAGAGGATCAACAGGGTGGTTTTTGGTGTGGTCACCATTATTTTAGAAATCTATACGATACCGGTTATAAAGTTTGGTCCGGCTTTGCTGTTTCAAGCATGAAAGATACCCTTACCGGAGATTATACCAATGATCTCAGTGCCATAACCGGAAGCGGAATTATGGGAAGCAACGGATATCTGGTCTGTTTTTCTGAAGGCGTCATCCTTCCTGAGAATCCCAAAAAATTCCTGGGTTTTTATGCCACCAACACCACCTATGCCTACAAAAGCATTTTGAATGGAAGCTCATTTTCCAAAAAATTCGGAGGAACAAGCGGTAATGACAAAGATTGGTTCAGAATAAAGATTTCTGGTTTCTACAATGGGAAAGTATCCGATTCGTTGTATTTTTACCTTGCCGACTATACCAATGACGACCCGGTTAAGGATTACATAATAAAAGACTGGACATGGGTAGACCTCACATTATTAGGATTGGTGGATAGCCTTAAGTTCACATTTGAATCAACCGATGTAGGGCAATTTGGGATGAATACTCCGGCATATATTGCAATAGATGATTTTAACGGGCTCAATGCCACTTCTATCAGTGTTTGGCCGGGTATCCTTTTTGATGATGACTCGGCTTATAAAACCGGGGATCATTATACAGCCCTCACGGATACGAATGGTGGATTTGTATATGATAATCTGTATTTTGAAAATTCATGGAACAAAAGCGACAGCAGCTGGTCAGGTTGGGCCTTGAGTAGGGATTTTGACAGCACAAAAACGGGAATGGAAGGAGCATTGTCCTGCATGGCTGCTATGGACGCATTTAATTTTAATGGAAGTACGGGATTTGCCGTGTCAAAGGGACGATCTGCAATCCGGTTTCCTTACAGGAAGGGAGGATGGGCGTTGACCAATTTCAGACTTGCTATTACCAACAATGCACTTGCATATAAGTCCATGAAATATGGTGATGGCAAATCAAAGAAATTTGGCGGACCCGATGGAAAAGATGAAGATTATTTCAGAATAAGGATCATAGGTTATAATGAAAATAATGTTCCGGTCGATACCATTGAAAAAGATTCTTACGACGATGAGCTTGTACTTGCGGATTACAGAAATGGATCAAAGTACATCAGTAATTCATGGTCGTATATATTTACGGATGGATTTAAAAAGAACATCTGCAAACTTGAATTTCAATTGGAATCAACTGATTATGATTCCGGTGGAATGTTAACCCCGCCTTATTTTTGTCTTGATAACTTTTTACAAGTTCCTATTGAAAGTACCGGCAAACGTATTCAACATAAAGTTTTGATATACCCAAATCCTGTACAGGATAATTTCAGATATCAATTCTATTCGGGCTTGCCTGAACTGGTTGAAATATATGATGGAAGGGGTGCACTTCTTGAACAAATAAATGCCCCGGAAAATAATGTGATCTCAATGAGTAATTACGTACCGGGAACCTACTTCATAAAAGTGTATCAAAACAGAAAAATTGGCTTCGGCCGAATACTTAAGCATTGATCTGTTGACATGAACAGTTAAAGGCCTTCATTTTATTTGGTTCAATGTTCGGGCATTAAACTAAATTTGTGGCCTTGAAAAACATCATCTATTTGTTTTCTTTCTCCAATCATTTTCCGATGCACCGCATACGGTTTTTGGTTTTCAACATTCTGGCATCAGTTTTTGGCGCCTTTTCAATAATGACCATTGTACCGTTTTTGAAGATCATTTTTTCAACGGGTGAACAAAGGGTTACCGATACAGAAGTTGCCAATATCAAGGATGCCGGCAATTTGTTGAATGTGGCCGATCTCTGGTTAAGGGAACAGATAAATGAATGGGGCAGTTTTAAAGCCCTGATCGTATTTTCCTGTTTACTGGTTTTTATGTTTTTGTTAAAAAATGTATGTCTCTACATTGCATTTACAGGTTTGTCGCATATGAGGGCGGGAATCTCACAAATTCTAAAAAGCCGGCTTTATGAAAAGATACTCAGATTACCCGCTTCTTTTTATTCGTCGGAGAGGAAAGGCGATGTGATCACCCGCGTTACCAACGATGTAAGAGAAGTAGAATGGAGTTTTATCGGAGTAAACGAAATGATTCTGAAGCATCCATTCATGTTGATAATACCCTTCGGTCTCCTTTTTTACATCAGCTGGCCACTTACCTTATTTGTTTTAATAGTTCTGCCGATCAGTGGTTACATTATCAGCAGACTTGCAAGAAAATTAAAAACTGCCGCAAGACAAGGGACCGAAAAACTGGGAGAGGTGGTGTCCCAATTTGAGGAAACCCTTTCAGGTATAAAAATCATAAAAGCCTTTAACGCTCAGGAAAAAAGTCATAAGCATTTTGAAGAAAAGAACCAGGAGCATTTCAGGTTGACCAGAAAAGTATTAAAAAGAGAGTATGCGGCATCACCCTTAAGTGAATTTATGGGTTCACTGGTAATTGCCAGCATCCTGATCTTTGCTGGACGTTTGATAATTAAAGATGACTTTGGTCTCTCGGGTGAAATGTTCATTATGTATATTGCCATGTTCAGCCAGTTGATCCCTCCTGCAAAGGCCTTAAGTGAAAATTATTTCAGACTTGAGAAAGGAATGGCGTCAATGGATCGAATAAATGAGATCCTGAATACGGCAGATGGTATCTTTGATGAACCGGATAAGCTTCAGGCAAGTGACTTTAATCAATCCATTCTGTTTGAAAATGTCAGTTTTTCATATGGAAAAGGCGAGAAAGTCTTGAAGAACATTCATCTTGAAATAAAAAAAGGTGAAAAGGTTGCATTGGTAGGCAGTTCAGGTGCCGGTAAATCAACACTTGCGGACATGATATTGAGATTTAACGATCCGGACGAAGGCAGAATATTATTTGACGGAGTGGATTTGAGATCCTTATCGCTGAAAAGCTACCGAAACAAGATCGCTATTGTTACCCAGGACCCGATACTGTTTAACGATACGGTTCGCAATAACCTTATACTTGGCAATAACAATGCAGGAGATGCTGAGATAAAGGAAGCTGCACAAAAGGCAAATGCGAGTAAATTCATCGAAGAAATGGAGAAGGCTTACGACACCACCATAGGCGAAAGGGGTGGCAAGCTTTCGGGAGGACAGAAACAGAGACTCACCATTGCAAGAGCCATTTTAAGCAATCCGGACATACTTGTATTGGATGAAGCCACTTCGGCTTTGGATTCTGAATCTGAAAAACTGGTACAGGATGCACTTGAAAAATTAATGGAAAACCGAACTTCAGTGATAATAGCCCATCGTTTAAGTACCGTTCAGAACGCAGACAAGATCGTGGTCATGGACAAGGGTGAGATCGCCGAACTTGGAACGCATCAGGAACTTATTAAGAAAGGCGGAATTTATCACTCCCTTTATAAATTGCAATCCTTGGGTTAAGATAGTTAAACCTAATGAATGGCCCTTCCCAATCGGTCATTAATAGCGGCTCCAAGTCCCGACTGAGGAAAATCACCTGCGTAAATGACACTGAAATTTCTTTTATCCAACGCACGCATAGAAGAGAACAGGTTTCTGGCTGCCTCATTGACATCACCGCTTTCCGATAAAACGATTTGATTATCCTTAGGGATTCCTTTAAGGTGGTCTTTAAATACCAATGCGCCACACCGGCTGCCATCCGAATTTATGTCAAAACTTTTCGAATACCATCTGAATGGGGTGGTGGTTGCATAATGTTTATCCAATTTTCCGGGAGAATGAGGTTTCGAATGCGAGGCAATGTTTACTTTGATCTCACCAATAAGGTCCCGGATGGAGTCGGCTGAGATTCCTCCCAATCGCAACAATTCAGGAGGACTGTTTTCGCGAAACATTACAATGGTCGATTCGAGTCCCACAACGCTGGGGCCACCATCCAGGATCAAAGGGATCTTTGTACCCAATTGGTCTTTTACATGGTTAGCGGTTGTAGGACTAACATATCCAAAAGGGTTTGCAGAGGGCGCTGCCAGAGGAAAAGGTAAATTTTTAAGCAGTTCAAGACTAAGAGAATGATTTGGAACACGCAATCCAACGTATTCCAATCCTGAAGTGACCATATCCGGAATTATTCCTTTTTTAGGTAAAATAAGAGTTAATGGACCCGGCCAAAAACGGGCAGCGAGTTTTCTGGCCGGATCGGGAAAGTATACTGCATATTTCTCAACCTCGTTAAGGCTGGAAATGTGTACGATAAGCGGGTCAAAAGAAGGACGGTTCTTGATCTCAAATACTTTAGATACAGCATTAATGTTCAACGCATTGCAGGCCAGCCCGTATACGGTTTCGGTTGGAATGGCCACCACTTCACCTTCGGTTAGTAATCTGATCGCCTCTTCAACGTTTTGCATAGAGATCGGGAATCCGGTGTGTGCCGCACAGGATACTATTTATGAGTTAAGCTTAGGAACTTTTTCGTTTAAGATTGAATTTTTCAATTTTATTATACAGGTGGCTTCTCTGAATGTCTATTTCCTGAGCGGTTTTGGCAACATTCCAACCGTTTTTTCGAAGCTTTGCATCAATAAATACTTCTTCAGCAAAATCCTTAAAGTCCTGAAATTTTTCAAACTGACCAACCACATCTTCAAGATTCATGGATTTACCTCCCATTGGATTGGCAAAATTAAGGATGTCGTTTTCAGTTATTTTATCTCCACACAAAATTACCAGCCGTTCAATAACGTTTCTCAATTCACGTATGTTTCCGCTCCAGGTGATGTTTTTTAGCTCCTGCATAGCGCCCGAAGTAAGTTGTTTGCGAGGCATGGCGTTTTCTTCACAGATATCGCTTACAAATTTTTCTGCAAGTAAAGGTATGTCTTCAACGCGCTCATTAAGACTGGGAACATGTATAAGGATAACGCTTAATCTGTGGTAAAGGTCTTCTCTGAAATTACCTTCCTCGATCTCTTTTCTGAGGTCTTTATTCGTTGCTGCAATTACCCGGACATTTACTTCTATCTCCTTTTCCGCACCAACTCTTGTTATTTTATTTTCCTGAAGGGCCCTCAAAACTTTGGCTTGTGCCGACAAACTCATGTCACCGATCTCATCCAAAAATAGCATACCTCCGTCAGCCCGCTCAAACTGACCAATACGTTGTTTTATTGCAGATGTAAAGGAACCTTTTTCATGACCGAAAAGTTCACTTTCGATCAATTCGGGGGGAATGGCAGCACAATTAACTTCTATCAAAGGCATGTTCGAACGATTGCTTCTTTCATGAAGCCAACGGGCCACCAGTTCTTTACCGGTTCCGTTTTGTCCTGTGATCAATACCCGTGCATCTGTTGGAGCGACTTTTTCTATGGTTTGCTTGATTTTTATAATTGCAGGAGATTCACCAATGATTTCCCTTGTTTTGGAGATCTTTCTTTTGAGAACCTTGGTTTCTACAATAAGATTGTTTTTTTCTGCAGCATTTCTGACGGTGATCAGCAGTTTATTGAGATCAGGTGGTTTTGAAATAAAGTCGTAGGCGCCTCTTTTTGTGGCTTCAAGTGCAGTTTCTATGGTACCATGGCCTGAGATCATAATGAAAGAAACATCATCGGCAATGCCCTTGACCCGGTCGAGCAGTTCAAGTCCGTCAATTTTAGGCATTTTGATGTCACACAGGGCAACATCGTATTCTTCCTTACGCAGCATATCCAGTGCCTGGGCACCGTCTTCAGCCAGGTCTACTTCATAACCTTCAAAGCTTAAAATTTCATGCAAGGTTTCTCTGATGCTTGCCTCATCGTCAACAATTAATATTCTGGCCATAATAAATCCATAAAAAAAGCAAACCTATAAGCCGGGTTCTGTTCAATTAAAGACAAGGTCTTTAAAATCACCTGCCATTTATCTGTGCGACCTACCCTCTCTGACCTGGGTTTACCCCAGTAAGGCGAGCCACCTTAAATTCAAAGTTTACATGGTCTTACAACACATAAGGTTTTTTCCGGTTGCTCATCGCTGAACCACCGTGTGGGCTCTTACCCCACATTTTCACCTTTTCTGAAATTTCCGAAGAAAAATCAGATGTTATTTTCTGTAACACTTTCTGTTTTCAGTTTCCTGAAACCTCCTGTTTCCAAGAGTATGCTGCTCTTCGTTGCCCGGACTTTCCTCCTTTAAGTTCAATAAATGACCTTAAAAGCGACAGGTCGGTTTGCAGAGCAAAACTACTAAAATTTGTATATTAAAAAGTACAATATTGAAAAATTTTGAGATGAAGAATGAATAAAACAGTCTGAGGATAAGAATACCGTCAGAAAATGGCATTTATATATATTTTTGCACAAACATATGACTTTAATTACATCCATATCGGGAATCAGGGGCACCATTGGAGGTGCAGAAGGAGAAGGCTTAACTCCTTTGGATATTGTTAAGTTTACCAGTGCGTATGCTTTCTGGCTTAAAAACAACAGTAAGAAAAATAAGGTCGTCATCGGAAGGGATGCCAGAATATCGGGCCCTATGGTCCGCCAATTGGTTATCGGAACCTTGCAGGCTTGTGGTCTTAAGGTGCTTGACCTGGGATTATCCACCACTCCAACCGTAGAAATGGCAGTAGTTTGGGAAGATGCCGCCGGTGGGATCATATTAACCGCCAGTCACAACCCTAAACAATGGAATGCACTGAAATTGCTCAACGAAAAAGGTGAATTCATCTCTGCTGCAGAAGGAGAGACCATCTTAAAAATGGCTGAGGAAAGAACGCAGGCATATTCAGAGATCGATGATCTGGGAGAATGCATTGAGTTAAGCGGTTCAATTGAGAAGCATATTGAAGCCATACTTTCTTTGCCGCTGGTGGATGTTGAAGCCATACGAGCCAAAAAATACCGTATCGTGGTTGATGCCGTAAATTCAACGGGAGGAATCGCTGTTCCTCAACTTCTAAAGGCACTTGGCGTTGATGAAGTAATTCAATTGTACTGTGAACCCACAGGTAGATTTCCGCACAATCCGGAACCTTTACCGGAACATCTGGTTGAAATTTCGGGCGAAGTTCGCAGATCAAAAGCCCATCTGGGAATTGTTGTTGATCCGGATGTGGATCGTTTGGCACTGGTTTGTGAAGACGGAGAAATGTTTGGTGAAGAATATACCCTGGTTGCAGTTGCCGATTATGTACTTAGGCACACTCCCGGAAATACGGTGAGCAATTTGTCATCAACCAGAGCACTTAAGGATATCACACAAAAGCACAATATGGAATATTTTGCCAGTGCAGTGGGAGAGGTTAATGTGGTAGAGATGATGAAAGCAAAAAATGCCATTATAGGTGGAGAGGGGAACGGAGGAGTTATTTACCCTGAATTGCATTATGGCAGGGATGCTCTTGTCGGGATCGCATTGTTTTTATCACATCTTGCAAAATCCGACAAGTCCGCAAAGGCTTTAAAAATGACCTATCCAAGTTATCATATATCCAAAAATAAGATCGAGCTCGATCCAAGTATAGATCTCGACAAAGTTTTTAATGCCATGGAGGAAAAATACCTAAAGCAGCCGATTAACAAGATCGATGGTTTGAAGATAGAATTTGACGATCAATGGGTGCATTTGCGCAAGTCGAATACCGAACCCATCATCAGGGTATATGCAGAAAGTCAGACTGAATCAACCGCACAATACCTGACGGATAAGATCAAAATGGATATCAAGAACATCCTGACCGGTTAAGTGCCAAATAATTTATGACAACCGAACAGATCATAGATCTAATAGATAAGATCCGATGGCCATTTTTGATCCTGATCTTCTATTTAATTAACTCAAGAAGAATTAACAGGTTAATAGAAACATTGGTTCTTCGGGTTGAAAACGGGGCGCCCTTTGAAGTAAGTTCCCTGAAAGTTGGACAAATTCCCATCTCATTGCCATCACCAAAGGCCAATGAAAAAATCACAGAAAACAACATTGCTTTAATTCACTCAAGTTGGAGATATCAAAAAAAAGATAAAGAATTCCGGCAAAAGATGTATGTCATTCAAATTCTTGTTCAAGCCAACGATGATGTGCTGGATAAAATTGAATATGTTAAATATTCCTTACATCCTTCTTATCCAAATCCCATTCAAACCAAAACAGACAGAAGAAATCAGTTTCAACTGAAAGAACTGGCATGGGGTGAATTCAATCTTAAAGCCGAAGTTAAAATAATGGATCAGGAAGAAGTGGTCAATTTGACAAGGTTTATCAATTTAACCGAAACCGGGGAATATTTATCAAAGCACTGACCTGCCTGCCAACAGGGTGCAATATCAAATTTTAAAGTTAAAAAATATTAATTCCTGTTACCTGCAAACCAATAGTTTGAAATAAACAACTAGATCGAAATTTCTGTAAGAAAACGTGTGCATACTACCTTGCCGGATTTAAGGTACCTTTATTGAAAATGGATCTTGAAATCCTTTCTTTCATAGCCTTCCGGCAAAGTACCTTTCAGCATTAGTTCTGCTCCCAAACGCCCAATGGATTCGGAACACATAGCAGAGTATCCGTTGCAACCACCAGCCAGGTACAAGCCTTTCTGATCGGTTTCACCAATATATGGTCTGCCATGTAAGGTTCGGCTTATAATGCATTTTTTTGTTACGGATTTTTCTGTAGTGAGTTCCGGCAAAAGTATTTTTAAGGCTTTCAGAAGTTTTGCCTTGTGTTCACTTACGTCCGCTTTTAAAAACCAATCCCGTACCGAAGCCGGATCTTTAAAGTACACATCTCCAATATGGTTGCTCCCGATCTTTAGATAGAAGTTTCCATCAGGATATTGTACCGGAGGTATTAGGTAGATTCCGTCAATTTCATCTTCATCCAATTCATAAAGCAAACAGGGCATACCAGAAAACTGATTCACTTCGGCCGGATCCACCGGTATTAAAACAATTACTTCTCCCTTTGTTTGGAGTGTCACTTTTTGAGGCAAGATATCTAAAGAATTCAAAAACGAACCGGTCGCAACCAATACCTTATTTGCCATGTATTCTTCTCCTTTTTCGGTGACAAGACGTATAGAATCATCTTTTATCCGCGTTTCAACTACGGTATCTTCAATTAAGGTACCATCTCTTTTGTTAAAAAGTTCAAGTTGAGCCTTCAGAAGTAATCTTGGATTAATAGTCCCGCAAGGCTCTGATTCCAAGATTCCTTCAGAATTTAAGGGAAAGCTGAAACCTTTGTAAGTCCGTAATGAATTTTCATTAGCTCTTAGGTAAGTATATTTCAAATTGTGATGTCGGGCAATAACACGGGCATTCTTTAAATATTCATCCTCGCCGTAAGGACATACGTATAAACAGCCGTTTGCCTTGTGAAATTGAATACCGGATTCCATAGAAATTTTAGGATACTCCTTAACTGAATCCAAATTAAGCTTAGTCCAGACCCGGTCTTTGCCTATAATTCGTTGTATCCGACCTTGATCATAGTGACTGCCATAAACCGTCCATTGGTCGTTTTGAGGTTCGGATGGTCCGATTAGGGCAACATTTTGACCTGAACCCGCCAGATGCTTTGCTGCAGATGCGCCAACAAGCCCTTTGCCGATAACGATATGATCGTAAATTGTGCTTTTTGTCATTCTGTTCTTATACTGTGCGAATTCTGTTATTGTTCTTTTAGGTGATTTATCTGAACCGGCTTATGCATGCCGTTTATTGAAAAATTTTTTCTTTATATTTTAAAATTTACCTTTTGCGGGTTTTATCTTGAAGTGGTCCTGCTTGCCTATTAATTCTTCAAAATAACCATAGGCCAGTTTCAATCGGCTTCCGTACCAGCTGAACATTTCACCGTCTACCTTTATACACCGTTTGTTTCTAAAAATACCATCGATCTGAAGGCGGTGTTTTTCCTTAAATGGAAAAGGCTCGTTTGGCAGAAATACAAAATCAGGATCTAACTTAATAAGCTCTTCATCTGAAAGTACAGGGTAACGACCGGTTTTAACAAGATTTTCGAAACCGGCCTCTTTTAGCATGAAATCGATAAAAGTTTCATTTCCTGCAGCCATAAAAGGATCATTCCAGATCAAATACACCACGGTTCTGTTTTCAATTTCTCTTTTTTTATAATGATAACGTTCTTCTTGGATCTTTGCTATTAGTGATTCTGCATGGTCACTTACTCCGGTCATTTTACCAATTTTCTCGATCATGTCAATGGCGGTAGAAATATCCTTGACATCGCTAATCCAAAGAGGGAAATCCTTCTCAAGTTCCTGAAGCTGATCTTTTTCATTCTCTTCTTTATTACCAATGATCAGGTCTGGATTTAGGTCCTTGATCTTTTGAAGGTCAAGTTTTTTGGTTCCACCGATCTTCACGGAGTTCTTAAAATTTTTTTTCGGGTGAACACAAAACAAGGTTTGACCAACAATATTTTGTTCCAATCCCAGATCGTAAAGCAATTCGGTTTGAGAAGGTACGAGTGAAATGATTTTAGACGGGATGCCTTTTAACTCAATGGTCCTGTTTAGCTGATCCGTGAATTTTAAGGCCATGGTAAAGCAGATCTTAGCTTATCGCATGTATCACATCTACTTTTGTAATGATGTGCCAGTTTCCGCCCAGGTCCATCATCAATACTGCCTGATTTTTATTGCTAAAAAGTGCGGATACCTTTTCTATAGGATCGTTTGCACCAACAGTAGGAAATGCATCCTGCATGATCGTGCCTACTTTTTCATTCATGAGGTCCTTGTTTTTTACCAGAAGCGTGAATAAATGACTATCGGTAAGAGAACCGGTAAATTCTCCTTCTTTATCCTGAACAGGAAGTTGTGAAATGTTGTATTTCTCCATGAGCTCAAAAGCTTCGGCAACGGTGTTATCAGGACTTGCGGTTATAAGCTTGAGGTGTTTGTGGCTCTCAATAAGGTCGATGGCAAGTTTTTTAGTTTTTTCGGCTATAAAGCCCCGGTCCCTCATCCAGTCATCGTTGAACATTTTTCCTAAATACCGGGTTCCGTGATCGTGGAAGATCACAACCACAACATCACCTTTTTTAAACTTATCCGCCATTTGAACGATCCCTGCCATGGCACTGCCTGCGCTGTTACCTGCAAGGATACCTTCTTCTCTGGCAATCCTGCGGGTCATTACCGCGGCATCTTTGTCGGTTACTTTTTCAAAATGGTCGATCAGTGAAAAGTCAACATTTGCAGGAAGAAAATCTTCACCAATGCCTTCAGTAATGTAAGGGTATATCTCGTTTTTATCAAAAATCCCTGTTTCCTTATACTTTTTAAAAACCGAACCGTAGGTGTCGATTCCAAAAACCTTTATGTCGGGGTTCTGTTCCTTAAGGTATCTGGCCGTTCCGGATATTGTTCCACCGGTGCCAACACCAACCACAAGGTGTGTTATTTTGCCGTCGGTCTGCTTCCATATCTCAGGTCCGGTTTGTTCATAATGGGCCTTTGAATTGCTCAAATTATCGTATTGGTTGGGTTTCCACGAATTTGGTGTTTCCTTTTCCAAACGGCTCGAAACCGAATAATACGATCTGGGGTCTTCCGGGTCAACATCCGTTGGACATACAATTACCTCTGCACCAAAGGCTTTTAAGGCATCAACTTTCTCCTTGCTTTGTTTGTCGGTAGTCGTGAATATGCACTTATATCCTTTTATTACAGCAGCCATGGCTAGTCCCATGCCTGTATTGCCACTGGTTCCTTCTATAATTACACCGCCCGGCTTCAAACGACCGTCTTTTTCCGCATCTTCGATCATTTTCAGGGCCATACGGTCCTTGATGGAATGCCCCGGATTAAAGGTTTCTACTTTGGCGTAAAAGTCTGCCGGAATGTCTTTGGTTATTGAATGGATCTTTACTAAAGGAGTGTTGCCAATGGTTTCAAGAATTGTATTGCAGTACTGCATGCCGCAAACTTACGACATTTATGGAATTCGACATTTTCTAAAGTCTGTTTTATGCTTTAATTCAATATTTTTACTTGAACACAATTGCATTTAAATTAATTTTGAAGTTGAAAAACCCGGCTTTGGGCCAGGGAAAACAATAGCAATCATCTTGTACGTATCAGGGTTTACATTTATCAGAAATGCTTTGAAGTTGGACTATCCGGTAAAAGAAGCTATTCAGTCCATTCTTCCACTTTGCGACGAAGTAATTGTTGCGGTTGGAAATTCGGATGATAATACACTTGCCTACATCCGGGATATTGGAAGTGATAAAATAAAGATAATAAATACGGTTTGGGACGACTCTCTCAGAAAAGGAGGAATTGTTTTGGCCAGGGAAACGGATAAGGCACTGTCGGCAGTTAATCCCAAAGCGGATTGGTGTGTTTATGTACAAGGAGATGAGTGTTATCATGAGAAGGACTTTGAAACCATACGAAACGCAATGAGTAAGTATGTGAACGATCCGGAAGTTGAAGGCCTGCTCTTTAAATACAATCATTTTTACGGCTCATACGATTACCTTGCGGATAGCAGAAGGTGGTACAGAAAAGAAATTCGGATCATCCGAAACGGGATAGGTGTGAGTTCCTGGAAAGATGCACAGGGTTTCAGAATAGAAGGACGGAAATTAAAGGTCAAACCAATTGATGCAGAAATTGAACATTATGGCTGGGTAAGACCCCCTGATTTTATGATGGCCAAAAACGTTGAAGCCAGCAAATACTGGCATTCGGATGAGTATATTCAGAATAAATTTAATGCGGAAAATGATTTTGACTATTCTGAGATCGATTCGATCAAAAGGTTTGAAGGAACCCATCCAAGGGTCATGAAGCCAAGAATTGAAAAGATCAACTGGAAATTTGACAGAGATCCTGAAATAAAAACTTTCGGTATTAAGTTAAGAGTATTGCACGGCATAGAAAAATTGACCGGTTGGCGTGTCGGTGAACATAAAAACTACAAAGTCATATGAACAAAGTACTGTCCATATTGATTTGTTTAAGTTTCCTGAATTCATCGGCACAGAATGTAGCGTGTTCCATGGCTGAAATGATGGCCTATAATGCCAGGTTCAACCCGGATGACAATCGTCAAAAGGAGATCGTGGCTAATCTGAAACCGGAATTTCTGATACAATACCTAAAAACCGAAGAGGACAAGAAGGCTTTCTGGCTGAACGTCTACAACAGCTCCATGTTAATCTTTTTAAGGGATACCTTGTTTGAGGGAGAGTATAAAAACTTTTATAAAGAAAAAGCCGTTACGGTTGCAGGGAAACGTTTAAGCCTTTTTGAAATTGAGCATGAGTTTTTACTTGGAGGGAAAAAAATGAAAAAACTCGGTTTTAAAAAATCTTCCATCGATACTGTCTGGAAAAAACTCAGTTTGAAAAACCCGGATCTAAAGGTCTTGTTATGTATGTACAGAGGACAATCAGGCTATCCTCCCTATCAGGTGATCAATTCAGGTGATCTGCAGGAAGCCTTCAATGGCTCATATCCATATGTGGTTACAGTATCAGAAGGAAAAGCGGCAGTTAAAGACTGGTTGAAACGTTATACAACCTATTTTAAGGATTTTGAAACAACACTCAGGCTTACAAAGGGAAAGTATTTTTTTGACAGGACTCCCGAAGCGGTGTGCATCAAAAATTTTTATCCGGCTTATGAGGGTGTAAAGTTTAAGGAAGAAGAGGTAAATCCATGGTTGAAAAAATAAGCAAAGTGTTAAGGGTTTTTGCAGCATTATCCCTTCTTTTCTTATCCGGATTGTTGCTTCTATGGCTTTTTATTTTCAGGGCTGAGTACACTTTGAAATTCGTGATAAGCGGTGGAATTATTCTAGTTTTGGTCGCGCTCTTTATTAATTATGCCATCCTGTTGATCAAAAATACATTCAGGAGAAATTTGCAAATCCCTGCGAATGAGATCCTGGATGAAGATGAAATTAAAATTAAAGAATGACCCCTTTCGAACAATTCAAAACAAGTCCAATTCAGGCATTTTACAACCTGCTGTTTTCAAACATGGTTTTTCTTTGGCTGGCATCCTTATTGTTTTCAATTCCTGTTTTTGGGTGGATACATTTCGGAATGGACCGATGGGTGGGTTCTTCGGCAACAAGTGAATTGAACAAGATCTTTACCGGTAATATCAGTAACGGAGAAGAGTTGAAAGAGCAATCCGAAAGGATGAAGGAAATAATTCAGGACCATCCTTCAATGATCCCGTTTATTCTTGTTACTCTTCTTTTTATTGCACTTTGGAGCAGTTATTTTATTTTTATTCAGCAAAGGTTCGTAAAATTCAAAAAACTTGAGGGCGGCACAAACTGGAGATCAGTTTTGATGCCTGATAAAAGATTTCTTCAGGTTTGCCTTTTTATCCTTGTAATTCTGGGTCTGCTTTTTTTTAGTTCAGGATTTATTGCTCTGATCCTTGCGGTCAATCCCATAATAGGTCTGGTTATACTTGTACTAATGCTGCTGTTGATATTGCGCAGGGCGCTGGTTATTCCGGCTATTTGCATTGGAGAGACAGACTTTTATTCGGCTTCATCCTTTTCATCTGAAATGATCGGTATGGGCAGAGCTTTTAAAATACTCATCTTTGGGATCGTGGTCTTCCTGTTTTTATCAACCTTGGTTTCGCTGATCTTTTATTTTCCTATAAAGCAATTCGGACAAAGTGAATTTAAGTATTTCATGAATTTATGGATGCTATTCATTCAAATCGGTCTGATCGGAATAGGATTGAGTGCCTTGTTCTTCAGATATGGCTCATTCTCGGAGGAAAAGATTACGGAATAATGCCAAAGATAGTTTGTTGAATTCGTTAAAATGATATAAAATTGTACTCTAATATTTTAATAAATTTATGAAAAAACTCTTCTTTGTACTATTGATTTCAGCTGCAGTTTTATCCTTTAACAACTGTACAACTGAATCAACTCCGGTAGTCACTACAGATACTACCAAAAAAGTTGTAGAGCCTGTTAACACATTTAAGTTTAACGGTATTACTACCTATGATATGAAATGGGATAGCCTAAATATGTTTGGCTATTACAAAAAAAATGAAGACATAACCGTCATTCATGCTGAAGGTTATACAAATTCAAAGTTTTCAAGGTTCATTCTTACCATTCCGGGAAAAGCCATCGGGACCTTCAAGCATTCTGTAGACTCAAGAGTCAATATAGAGGTTACCACAGGACAGAATGTTACTGAAAAGGAATACGCGTTTTCTACACAGCCGGGAAAAGACATGACCGTTACCATCACTAAAATTGATCCTGTTAATGGACGAATCAAAGGTGGGTTCGCAGGCGACCTGCAGGCTGCAGGAAGTTTAGAAACTGCAACGATCTCTTCCGGTTCTTATGAAGTTGTAAGACTTCAGGACGAATAATTTATTTCACAATAAAAACATTGTTAAGAAACCCGGAAGTATATTTCGGGTTTTTTTATGCTGTTAGGTTTTATTTGTGTTTTATATTTGTTGACTTATGTTAAAATTACTTGAAGG
This sequence comes from Flavobacteriales bacterium, assembly GCA_020635455.1. Taxonomy (GTDB): domain Bacteria; phylum Bacteroidota; class Bacteroidia; order NS11-12g; family UBA9320; genus JABWCE01. The sequence continues at coordinate 157,000 of JACJZT010000008.1, read as the reverse complement.
AAAAACAGCTTTAATTACCGGAGCCACCCGTGGAATTGGCCGGGGAATCGCCATAAAATTTGCCGAAAACGGATGCAATATTGCCTTTACTTATGCCAGTTCATCAGAAACTGCGCTTCAAATGGAGCAGGAATTGGCTCAGGCACATGGTGTAAAGGTCAAAGGGTATCAGTCAAATGCCGGAAGTTTCGAACAATCGAATTCTTTAGTGGAGCAGGTTATCGCTGAGTTCGGAGATTTTGAGATCTTAATAAATAATGCCGGTATAACCCGTGACAACTTATTAATGCGCATGAGCGAGGAACAATGGGATGAAGTCATTGAAATGAACTTAAAGTCTGTATTTAACCTTACAAAGGCCTCTGTACGCAATTTTCTCAAGCTAAAAAAAGGAAGCATTATTAACATGTCATCGGTAGTTGGTGTTAACGGAAACGGTGGTCAATCCAATTACGCTGCTTCAAAAGCAGGAATTATCGGATTTTCGAAATCGGTTGCCAAGGAATTGGGTTCCCGTAACATTCGTTGCAATGTGATCACTCCCGGATTTATTGAAACCGAAATGACGCATAAGCTAGGTGAAGAGGTGATAAAAGGCTGGACAGAACAAATACCCTTAAAAAGAGGTGGAACACCCGAAGATGTTGCCAATCTGAGTTTGTTCCTTGCCTCTGATTTGTCATCCTATATTACCGGTCAGGTATTAAGTGTTTGCGGTGGAATGTTAATGTAATTGAACCTCCTGAATGAATAAGATCCCGGCGCTCATCCTTGTTATCTTTCTGGCAGGATGCTCTAAAAACAAAGATGGTTTGAAAAAGCAGATCCTGCTCATCGAAAATTCCGATTCATCCTCAAGTAAGACCAGTTTAAATCAGCTTTCTGAATTATACCTTGAATATGCTAATTCTTTCAAAGAAGACTCCATGTCTGAGGTTTATCTGTACAAAAGTGTGATCTTTAAATTTCTTATCGCCGACTGGGATAAATCCATTGAGAATGCCCGAACCTATATGGAACGTTATAAGGTTGGTGACAACTTGTTTAGGATTTACCTGAAGGTTGGCGATATCTATGCGAATGAAAAGAAGAACTACGACTCCGCGGTAAGGTATTATCTTAAAGCTTCAGGAAAAATTGATTTTTCAACCCCTGAATACCGATTTGCGGCAAAATCGCTTGAAGAATGGAATCGCTTGAACACCGGTTCGAAAAAAGTTGCAGAATACTCTTATGAAAGTGCACGTTTTTATCAGATGGCCGGAGAATTTAATGCAGCGGTCGATAATTATTTAAGGTTTGCTTCAGAATGGAAAGCCAATGAAAAGGCTCCGGATGCACTGTCAGCCGCAGGATTTATATATTGGAACAACCTTAAAGAACCGGAAAAGGCAAAAGAGTGTTATACAAAAATCGTTGACCTGTATCCTGAAAGTAAACTTGCCGTTGAGGCCAAAATGATCCTAGAGGAGAATCTGATCGAAATGGACGAAATGCAACTTTTAGAATACATTTCCTCAAAAGAAAAAAGATCGGAACCGAATCAGTAAGTTTTACTGACCTGCAAGTTTTTTGATGTGTTCTTCAAGTTCAAACTCATCTCCTTCAAGATACCCGGTATGAGTGAAGACAATATTGCCATTTTTGTCCAATAAAAAAGTCGTAGGGGGGTTGGTAACGTTCATAGCTCTTCTAAGTTCGCTGTTGCCGTCAATTAAAAAATCATAAGGCCAGTTTTTAGCATTAACCATAGGCTTTACTTTGGTGACCGTACGGCTGTCGTCAATAGATACAGCGATCAATCGAACATTGTATTTCTCCTGCCATTCTTCATAAACATTGTCAACGTTTGAAAGTTCTACCAAACAGGGTTTGCACCATGTAGCCCAAAAAGAAACGATGGTTATTTGTCCATTGGCAGCAAATTCTGCAAAATTCACATTTTGTCCGTCCAGGTCAACAACCGTTACCGATGGCAGGGTTGATTTGGTTCCGGTACTGTCGTCCGGGTTGGCAAACAGGAAACTTGTAGCCGCAAAGGCACAAAAGAGAGTAAGGATAATTTTTTTCATATCTGTTGATCGAATTGCAAATGAGATGCCAAATATAAAATTCTTTACAACATAGTGTGATAAACTTTTAGATTTTTATCGTATTTCAAAAACTATTTTTGCGTTCATTCAATATGGGAAAAATTAATCTGGCTTTACTAACCGGCGGTTACGAAGCTGAATCAAACATTTCACTACTCAGTTCCATCAATGTTTTCGAATGGCTGGATAAAACCAGATTCGATGTTAAATTGATCGTTGTTGAACCGGGCGATTGGTATTGGGAAAATGAAAATAAGCAGAGATTTTCAGTGGATAAGAATGATTTTAGCCTTAATTTGAACGACCGGAAGATCAAATTCGATCTTGCAGTTTTTTTTCCATTACATGGTACGCCGGCAGAAGATGGCAAACTCCAGGCTTATTTTGATCTTTTAAAAGTCAGATATACCGGATGCAATGTACTGTGTTCTTCGCTCACCTTTGATAAAGATGCCTGTAAGAAGTTCCTTTCAGGAACCGGTATCAAAATGGCAAGATCCATTTTGTGTAAGCATAAAGAACGAATTCAGGAACATTTGATCAGAGTTAAAACGGAATTGAATATGCCGGTTTTTGTAAAACCAAATAAGCATGGATCCAGTTATGGAGTTACCAGGGTTGAATCGTTTGATCAGCTTGAAGAAGCATTGTACAAGTCGTTCGGATTTGATTCCGAGGTCATGGTGGAAGAATTCATTGAAGGCCGTGAGTTTTCATGTGGAGCTTATGAGTTGAACGGAGAAGTGGTTTCATTGCCACCAACCGAGATCATAAGTTCTACCGGATTTTTTGATTATGAAGCGAAATACCTCGGAAAATCCAAAGAGATCACACCTGCGGACCTAAGTCCTGAACTTACCCGAAAGATCCGTGAACTAACAGGCCTGATATTTGTGGAAACCAATTGCAGTGCAATGGCGCGTGTAGATTTTATTCTTAAAGGTGATGATTTTTATTTTTTAGAGATCAATACAGTTCCCGGAATGACTGCCGAAAGCATACTTCCGCAACAGGTAAAAGCAATGGGGCAGAGCATAGAATGGCTTCTCAATGCACTTATTGATGAACGACTTGCAACAAATTGATTAATATTGCGGTTTATTTTAACACTTAAACAGTTATTCAATTAAAATAAAGGGAAACGGCGAATGTTAAAGGGAATCTGGCTAATTGTAAAAAACTTCATGCTGATGTTTCTGGTTTTGGTCGGTATCGCTATCATTGCCTTTTTTGCATTAAACATATACACCCGAAAAGGTGAAACCATTGAAGTTCCGAAGATCACCGGTCTGCATGTAAATGAAGCCATTACAAAACTACAGTCTGCAGATCTTGATTATTTGATCATCGATTCTGTGTTTGATGAAAACCTGGAAAGACATCACGTTTCCGATCAAAATCCAAAGGCATTTTCAAAAGTAAAAAGTGGCAGAAAGATCGCCCTGATCGTTAATTCCCTTGACGTTCCTGAAGTGGAAATGCCCGACATTGCAGGCAAAATGTCTTTCGAACAAGCTGTAAAGGTCCTTAAGGGACTTGGACTGGAGATCGGGCAGATCATTGAAACACCGGATCCATCAATTACCACGAAATCCGATAAGCCCATTTTCGGACAATTATACAAAGGAGAAGCCGTAAAGCCTGGGACCAAACTTAAACGAAAATCAAGGATAGACCTGATCGTTGGTGTAATGCAAAATATGATCTACACAGATTCAACTTCTGTTGCCGAAGATTCGACCATTGTTGATGGAGTTGATTAGTCAGATTTTAATAAGATTGTTTAAAAAGCTGTGACGATTAGAATATAAAAACTTAATTCACGTTCAATATTAATTATAAGCATACCAAACATTGAAACGCATACTTTTACCTCTATTCATATTTATATCAACCATTGCTTTTGGTCAGGTTAAACTTAAACGCACAAGCAATTCAACCTTAAGAATTTACGCTCAAAACCATCCAAATTGGAACGAAAGTCAAAAAAAATACAAATGGGGCAGAAAAGATACTTTGAATCTTCCATTTTTTGATGATTTTGTAAGTACGAAAGTATACCCGGATTCAGGAAAATGGTTTAACAATTACGTTTACATTAATAATGATTTTCCGGTAAATCCTCCAAGTTATGGAGTTGCCACCTTCGATGACCTCGATGCCAAAGGGCGGCCATATACCGAACTTAGCAGTACCTCCTTTGGTGCATGCGACACCTTGCTTTCACTCGCAATAAATTTACAAGACTCCAATGGGGTGCAATTCACACCTGCCGATTCAATTTATTTTTCTTTTTATTTTCAGAGACAAGGTTTGGGTGACCCTTCCGATGATAAGGTGGATTCCCTGATCGTTCAGTTTAAAGATAAGGACGGTTTCTGGAAAACTGTATGGAAGGCCAGAGGAGGAGTTGTGGCTCCTTTCGAATTTGTAATGTTTGACATTAAAGATTCGAAATACCTGCATAAGGGTTTTCAATTCAGATTTATCAATTATTCACGTCATACCGGAAATATGAATCAGTGGCATGTTGATTATGTGCACTTAGCCAAAAACAGAAGAAAATTAAATCACTCTTACAACGATTTTGCCATTCAAGGCCGTCCAACTTCTCTATTGAAAAAATACAGTGAAATGCCTTATGCACATTTTCTCACCAATCCTGCAGAATTCGAAGCTGATACAATTTTCATTTACGCTTCTAACCTTAGCAGCAATGTATTGAACATCGAAGCCCGACAAGAAGAGAATTTTAAAGGAAACACCCTGGTTTCAACAACTTTTAGCAGTAATGCTGCCAATATACCTGCCATGGGAAATGCTAAGAGGAGGTTCCCGAAGTACTCTTTGAGCGGTTTGTCGGGAAAGATCATTTCAGTTGAACGGGAATTCGAATTGCGGGAATCGGGAATTTCATCAAAGTATGTGCCAAATGATAAAATTAAGGATTGTCAGTTGTTTGGCAGTTGTTATGCCTACGACGATGGTTCGGCGGAATATGGTTTTGGTTACGACGATGATGTACCTGATCCTTTCCTGCAAGGTGCGATCGCTTATAAATTCGATATTGCTCAATCGGATACCCTAACGGCCATTGGTATGTTTTTTAACCGATCGGTTACAACCAGCGCAGCTTTTAGTTTTGATCTGAAAGTATGGCAATCGATCACCAAAGTAAAGTCCGGTCGCCTTGATGATGTAAGCCTATATACCGGATACAATGCCTTGCCAAAATTTACGGATTCGATAAACGGATTTCATGTTTTCTATCTCGATACACCCTTGGTGCTTCCAAAAGGAGCGTTTTACATCGGATGGGAACAACAGGGAACCAACCATCTGGATGTCGGATACGATATTAATAACGGATACCATCAGATGGAAGCCAGTGATAATCTGTATTTTGTTGATCGCAACAATTGGGTTCAGGTCAACGATTTTAAAGGAGCATTGATGATGAGACCGTATTTTGGTAAAAAACCCTACCTCGGCGATAGAGCTTTCCTTCCACGACTGCAGGAGGTTAAAGTAAGTATTTTTCCAAATCCGGTCGTTTCTGTTTTGAACATTTCCTCAGAAGAGCCTGTAGAAAAAACAATTCTTATAGATCAGAACGGAAGAAAGGTGTTGATTTCACACGATACGGAATTACAGGTTACTGACCTCAAACCGGGTGTATACACAATACAGATCCTCCTCAGGTCCGGAAAAATTTATCATCAAAAAATTGTAAAATTGTAAGTGTTATGTTAAGTATTTCTGCAGAAGAATTAAAATCGAGGATAGATGCCGGCACCGCTCCGGTAATTATTGATGTGCGTGAACCCTACGAATATGAAGAATACAACATTAAGGGTATTTTGATCCCTTTGGGTAGTTTGCAGTCGCAGATCGATGAACTGGATCAATATTCAGAGAAGGAAGTTGTGGTACATTGCAGAAGTGGTGCCAGAAGTGCTGCTGCATGTGATTTCTTATCAAAAAACGGTTTTTCAAATGTGAAAAATCTAACAGGAGGCATGCTTGAGTGGCAGGCAAGGTTTGGCTAAGAGACCTGTAAACTTCAATATCTCACCGCTTCCGTTACGGAGCTTTTTATTAATTTAACTTCAGTGTTTACCTTCAACCGTAAATTAGATCGACTTTCAGTATTTAAGAAAGCCCTGATATTGATCTTTGGTATCGGTGTTGTTATCGTAGTTTTTAATGCCTGTGTTGGCAACCAATCTGAGTCGAAGGAAGGTTTATATCTCAATCACAACGATACGGTAAAGTATGTTGGGCTATCAACTTGTGCGGCCTGTCATTCGGATAAAGCCGAAACCTTTCTGCATACCGGAATGGGCAGTTCTTTCGGGATTGCCGGCAGGAGCAAAAGTTCAGCGGAATTTGGTAAAAACCACATTGTATATGATACGTTCAGTAATTTTTATTATAAACCATTCTGGAAAAATAACGAACTGTACGTTCTTGAATATCGTTTACAAAATAAGGATACCATTCATAGGCGAGAGGAAAAAATAGATTACATAATAGGTTCCGGTCAACATACCAATTCCCACTTGATTTTCAGAAATGGTTATGTATATCAGGCACCGCTTACCTGGTACAGTCAGGAACACAGATGGGGCATGCCACCGGGTTTCGAATCCGGAAGGAATTCACGATTCAGAAGGTTAGTCAACGTTGAATGCATGAGTTGCCATAATTCTATGCCGGTAATGCAGGAAGGAAGCGAAATGAGGTTTGAATCCATCGGAATGGGAATTGATTGTGAACGTTGCCATGGCCCCGGTGAACTGCATGTTAAGATGCGGTCGAAAGGACAAACAAACTATGTGCAAAACGGCATAGACAGAACCATTGTTAATCCGGCCAAACTTGATTGGAACCTGCAGGTAGACCTGTGTCAGCGCTGTCATTTACAGGGAAATGCGGTTCTGAAAAAAAACAGATATTTTACCGACTTCAAGCCCGGAATGGAGCTAAAGGAGTATTTTGATGTTTTTATGCCCGACTATGAGAATAACCGAAATGGAATGATCATGGCATCCCATGCACAAAGACTTCAATTAAGCAATTGCTTTATAAGATCAAATAATTCCAATGCTTCTGGCTACCTTAAGCTAACCTGCATAACCTGTCACGATCCGCATGTTTCGGTAAAGGTTACCGGTAAAGAAAAGTACAACAAAGCCTGCAATTCGTGTCATAAGGGGGAGGATGAATGTGGTGAATCCAAAAGTAAACGAATGGAAAAAGGCAATGATTGTGTTTCCTGTCACATGCCTTCATCCGGAACCATCGACATTCCTCATGTAACCGTTCACGATCATTACATTCGAAAACCGGAAGGGAATAAAGTTCAGTTAAAGAAAGGATTGCTGAAAGGTCTGTATTGTATCAATAACGATAAACCCGATAAGGAAACGATGATCAGGGCATATTTGTCGTATTATGAAAAATTCGATCCGAAAAAACTTTACCTGCAAATGGCGGAAGAACTGCTCAAGCCTTCCGACCATAAGGAATTGTGGATTCATTTGTATTATCTTAAAGGTGCGTACCGAAAACTGATTAAAATAGCTGACAAGGTAGATCCGGAAAGCACAGATGCATGGACCAGTTACAGAATTGGCCAGGCTTACATTAATCTGGAGCTATATTCCAAGGCCGAAGCCTTTTTATTGCGGGCCAATAAATTAAGTAAGGATAATTTTGATTTTTTATACAAACAAAGCGTTGTCAGCCATCAACTGGGAAAGACCTTTGAAGAAGAAGTGTTGTTAAAAAAGGTCCTGGCTCTCAATCCTGATCACCGGGATGCCTTAAATTCGGCGGGTTTGCTTTATTTCAAAAACGGTCAATACAGCAAAGCAAAGTATTACTACAGTAAAGGTCTTATTATTGATCCCGATTTTTTACCACTGCTTAAGAATCTATTTGATTATTACAATATCATGGGGAATCAAAAAAATGCTGTAGATCTTGCCAGGCGTATCTTGGCAATTGAGCCCCAAAACGCGATTCTGAAGAACTATTTGAAAAACAACCCGTAAAAAGGGCATATATAGGGCTTAGGGGATTATTTAATTTTAAATTGTTTCATATTCTTCTAATTTTGTTCTGAAACTAAATTCATGTATAAAATACTTTTTAACAGATATTTTGCGGTGGCATTATTGATGTTTGCATTTTTGGTCACCCATGCTCAGGTCAAAAACCCTCATAATCTCCCGTATAAGTGGAAAACGGACACAAGCAAAAGCAATGTAGCCTTGTCGGATTTAAGCATAGCTACGGTGAAGGATGGTATTCTGACAATGAACTATCCTGAATTTATTCACAAAAACGACAAAGGATTTAATTATTACGAATTCGAACCGGTGATCTGCATTAATTTCAATGGTGTTGCAAAAGCCTATCCACTTAGTCTGCTTACCATGTATGAACTTGCGAACGATAGTTGCGGAGGAGAGCAAATCATGGTTACCTATTGCCCGATGTGTAATGCAGCTATGGTTTTTAACCGCAGGGTAAAATGGAAGGATTCATCCATACTGCTGAATTTTGGAATTTCGGGTCTTTTGATGCACAACGATATGATAATGTATGACCGACAAACCGAAACGTGGTGGGAACAGTTGATGGGAGAAGCGATCGTTGGTGAGATGGCCGGCACCGAGTTGAAGATGATGCGTGCTTTGATAATTTCGGTAAAGGATTACTTCGACCGTTTTCCGGATGGTTTGATACTGGCTCCGGTAACCATTAAGGAAAAAGATAAAAGGAATAAACACAGACCATTTTATCACATGGATCACAATTCAACAAATTTCGATTCAGCTTATTTTTTGCCGGAGGTTTTGGATAAGAGGTTGCCGCCATTGGAGCGAGTGCTGGATATACATGTTGAAGGACATACCAAAATATATCCCTTTGAAGCGATTCGAAAAAAACAGGTTATTAATGAAGTTTTCGATAACATGGCATTCGTGATCTTTTACCACGATGAAACAGTTTCGGTTTTGGATGAGGACAATTTATCGGCTTCAAGAAAAACCGGTTCAGCAACTGCTTTTAGAAGTTATCTGGATGGAGTTAATTTAACTTTTAAAAAGGAAGGAGATTATTTTAAGGATGAACAGACAGGTTCTATCTGGGATATAACCGGCTTTTGCCGTGATGGGGTAAGCAAAGGAAAGCAGCTGTGGATACTGCCACATAGCAATCATTTTGCCTTTGCATATCTTGCCTTTTTTCCGGATTCTGAAATCTATGAATCTGAATAGATAAATTTATTGGGAAGAGTTCTTGCAGGATTCGAACTCATTTAATTAAAATTTAGAGGTATTTCAAAAGGCGAATTGCATTTATACATGAATTTTTTCTGTTTTATATAAAAAATAATTGCGCTGGTTTTCAGAAACTTATAATATTTTAAGTTTTATTCATAACAAAATAATTAATTTCAGAACAAATACTTTGTTTTTAAAGCTATAATTGCGAAAGAAAATTAGTGTCATATATACACCATTTTTCAGATTAATGATCCAATGCAATTATGAAAAAAATTCTTTTACTATGCTTACCGGTTATGCTTCTTATTTCCGGTTCAAATGCTCAAACTACCGTTATTTCTTCAGGTTCTTTATGGAAATATCTCGATGACGGGTCCGATCAGGGAACTTCCTGGACGAGTACTTCATTTAACGACGCGTCCTGGTCGTCGGGTTATGCGGAACTGGGTTATGGAGATGGTGATGAAACTACTGTTGTTAGTTATGGAAGCCGGTCCAACCGCAAATACATAACCACCTATTTCAGAAAGGCCTTTACAGTCAACAATCCTTCAACTTACACCGATTTTAACCTTCAGGTAAAAAGAGACGATGGCATTATCGTATACCTAAATGGAAGTGAAGTATACCGGAACAATATGCCATCTGGTTCTGTAGGATTTAAAACCAACGCTTCAGGAGATGCTTCAGACGACGGCAATACGTGGTTTAGTTCAACATTGAATAAAAGCGGTTTTGTTTCCGGGACCAATTACCTTGCAGTTGAAATACATCAGTCAAACAGAAGCAGTTCCGATATTAGTTTTGATTTGCAACTTACTGCCAGCGGAAACGACGTTACCGCCCCTTTGATCAGTAGTTTAAATCCCTCTGACAATTCTACCGGTGTAAGCATTTCAAACGATCTTACGCTAACTTTTAATGAAAACGTTAAAAAAGGAAGTGGAAACATATTGATTAAAGAAAGTGGCACAACCGTTCAAACGATTGACGTTGCTTCGGGAAGCGTTAGTATTATTGGCTCCGTGGTTACCATAAACCCTCAAGATCTCAGTTATAGTGAATCTGTAAATATTGAATTTGCCTCAGGTGTGTTTTTGGATCTTGCGAATAATGCATTTGCAGGAATTAGTTCATCAACCGATTGGAATTTTAGTACTGAGGATGCTCCTGAACCCGACAACACTGCCCCGGTGATCACACAATTATTACCGGCAGATGATGCTACTAATGTTTTGATAAACAGTGATCTGGTCATAACTTTTGATGAAGATATTAAAAAAGGTACAGGAAACATTCTTGTTAAAGAAAGCGGTACAACGGTTCAGACCATTCCAATCAATTCTTCTGATGTAAGCATCAATGGTTCGGTAATGACGATCAATACGGCTGATTTTTCATTTGGAGCTTCCGAAAATATTGAAATGCCCTTAGGCATTGTTACGGATCTGAGTGACAATGATTTTGCAGGTATTACCAATTCAAACACCTGGAACTTTACCACTCAGTCATCTCCGCCACCCACACAAACCATTATTGCTGCAGGGTCCTTGTGGAAATATCTCGACAATGGCTCGAATCAGGGAACTACATGGCGTAACACTACTTTTAACGATGGCTCATGGAAATCGGGTTATGCAGAACTTGGCTACGGCGATGGTGATGAAACAACTGTAGTAAGCTATGGGTCAAATAGCAAGAAAAAGTACATTACAACCTATTTCAGAAAATCAATAAACATTGGTAACATTTCCATTTTTGCAGACTTTGATCTGAGAGTAAAAAGAGACGATGGAATCGTGGTTTATGTTAATGGGGTTGAGCGTTACAGAGATAATATGCCTACCGGCAGTATAAGCTATACTACGAAAGCATTAACCGAAGTCAGCGATGACGGGAACACATGGTTCACAACCAACTTACCGGCATCTTATTTTACTACCGGAACAAATGTTATTGCTGTTGAAATTCATCAAAGAAGCGGAAGTAGTTCTGACATCTCCTTTGACCTTGAATTAATTGGTAATACAGGCGACCTGGACCCACCGGTTGTCAGTTCTTTTTCACCTGCCGACAATTCAACGGATGTTCTGATCAACAGCAACTTGTCCATTACCTTTAATGAAGCCATACAAAAAGGAACAGGAAACATCCTGATCAAGGAAGGTGGCAGTGTAACCCAGACCATAAGTGTGAATTCAGGATCTGTAACCGTATCAGGCAATACATTAAACATTAACCCTTCAGATTTTTCATTTAGCGCATCGGTTAATGTTGAGATGGCATCCGGGGTTGTTTTAGACCTGAATAATAATTCATTTGCAGGAATTAGTGGTTCAGGTGTCTGGAATTTTATCACCGAAGCGGCGCCTCCACCGGACACAACAGCGCCTTCTGTAGTGTTATTAAGTCCGGAAGACAATTCAACCGGCGTGCTTATTTCAAGTAACTTGTCCATTATGTTCGATGAAGCCATTCAAAAGGGAACCGGTTCCATTCTTATTAAGGAAAATGGTTCTCTTACGCAAACTATTGACGTAAATTCAAGTGCGGTTATAGTTTCAGGTGCAACCTTATCCATTGATCCAGCCGATTTTACATTTGGTACAGTTGTAAATATTGAAATGGCATCAGGAGTAGTGAAAGACGGAAACAACAATTCTTTTTCTGGTATTTCCGGTTCAACCGTTTGGAATTTCACAATAGAATCGGCTCCTCCTCCAGATACCATTCCTCCTTCTGTAAGTCAGTTGTTACCTGCAGATGACGCCACCGGTGTTGCAATAGGAGCGGATCTGGAATTGAGCTTTTCGGAAGATGTAAAAAAAGGTTCAGGGAACATTCTTATAAAAGAGGGTGGTAGTGTCGTACAAACCATTGCTGTGACCTCATCGGATGTAAGTATCTCCGGATCGGTTGTTAGTATAGCAACTTCAAATTACTCATATTCTGCTAATGTCAATGTTGAAATACCATCAGGAGTGTTTCTCGATCTTGCAGATAATGCCTTTCAGGGAATTACAACTTCAACAGGCTGGAATTTTTCAGTACAGTCGCAACCAATAGGAAATCAAACCCTAATTACGGAAGGGGATTCTTGGAAATATCTTGATAACGGTTCAAATCAGGGTACGGCATGGAGAGGTACATCCTTTAACGATGCTTCATGGGCGTCAGGGAATGCACAATTGGGATATGGTGACGGAGACGAAACTACAGTTGTGAGTTACGGATCAAATTCAAGTTCGAAATACATTACTACGTATTTTAGGAAAACCATAAGTGTTGCGGATGTGTCATCTTTTAGCAGCTATTCCCTCAGATTGAAAAGAGATGACGGAATTGTTGTGTACATCAATGGAAATGAAGTATACAGAAGCAATCTCGGAACAGGGACCGTTTCGTACAACACACTTGCCTCCAATGCAAGTGACGATGGAAATACCTGGCAAACGGCAACCCTGTCATCGGGAAGTCTTACAGCAGGAACCAACGTAATAGCCGCTGAAATTCATCAAACCAGCGCATCAAGCTCCGATATAAGTTTTGATCTGGAACTTGTAGGTAAAGTTCCCGGTAGCACAACCTTAACCAGAGGTCCTTATTTACAAATGGGAACATCCAGTTCAGTGGTGATTCGATGGAGAAGTGCAGATGCAACCAATACCAGAGTAAGCTACGGTACCTCCGCCAGCAATCTGAACAATACCGTATCAGACAATACAAGCACAACAGAGCACGAAATTCAGTTGAGCAACCTTACACCAAATACCGTTTATTACTACTCGATCGGATCCACTTCTCAAACCCTTCAGGGGGACGCTGCCAATTATTTTAAAACGGCTCCATTAATAGGAAGCAAGGATAAAACCAGAATCTGGGTTGTGGGCGATTGCGGAAACAATTCAACCAATCAGGTAAATGTATTGAATCGATATGAGTCCTATATTGGAAATAATATTACGGATGTATGGCTATTGCTGGGTGACAATGCTTACAGCAATGGACTTGACAACGAATTTCAGGACAAATTTTTCAATATTTATAAAAACAAGATGATGAAGCAAGCCTATTTGTGGCCTGCACCGGGAAACCACGATTATGCTCAAAGTTCTACATTACAGAACACTCATAATATGCCTTATTACGATATGTTTACACTTCCAACCAATGGACAGATTGGTGGGGTTGCATCGGGAACTGAAGCATTTTATTCATACAATCATGCAAATATTCATTTCCTTTCACTCGACTCGTATGGAAAAGAATCAAATCAGTACAGGCTTTACGACACGCTTGGTCCACAGGTTCAGTGGATAAAGCAAGACCTGGCTGCCGATACTTCCCGCTGGAAAATTGCTTATTGGCATCACCCTCCCTATACAATGGGATCTCACAATTCTGATTCTGAATCGGAATTGATAAATATCAGACAAAATTTCATCCGAATTCTCGAACGCTACAAAGTGGATCTGATCTTGTGTGGACACAGTCACGACTATGAAAGAAGTAAGCTTATGAAAGGGCATTATGGAAACGAGTCGTCCTTTAACGCTTCTACGCATCATTTAAGTTCATCAAGTGCAAAATACGATGGGTCAAGCAACTCTTGTCCTTATCACAAAAGTTCTGCAAACAATTATGACGGCACCGTTTACGTAGTTTCCGGTTCTGCAGGCCAACTTGGTGGAACACAAGCTAGCTTTCCCCACAATTCAATGTACTTCTCTGATGCTACCAACGGTGGGTCGATGTCCATAGAAATTGAAGATAACCGACTTGATGCTAAATGGATATGTGCGGACGGAAATATCCGGGATCGTTTTACCATGGTAAAAGACGTAAGTAAAACAACCAATCTAACCATCTCAAGTGCACAGTCTACAAACCTTACCGCTTCCTGGGTTGGGAATTACAATTGGAATACCGGTAGTAAAACCAGCAAGACCATAACTGTTTCACCTACAGTCGATACAACGTATGTGGTAACGGATGGCTCTGGATGCATTACAGATGTTTTCAACATTACCATAAGTGCTCCAATGCAGAAGAGAACCAATTCAAAGGTTCTGGTAAATAAGCATGGGGAAGAATATGGTAACGGTGGTCCAAACCTGAAAATCTATCCAAATCCTTTTAACAATCAAACCACCCTTGAATATTCTGTTCCAAACGATGGTATGGTTAACATTGAAATTTATGATCTGAAAGGAGTAAGAGTACATCAATTCAGCGAACAGGTTGCAACCGGAACTCAAAAATATCTTTTCAATGCGGATGATCTTAAGATTACAGAAGGTATTTATCTTGTGAAAATGTATTTTGAAGATTACCAAATGCTGCAAAAAATTTCAATTTTGAAAAATTAGTAAAGTCTGGCACAATAAAGACCGGTTTCCAGCAATTGAAAATGGAGCCGGTCTTTTTTTTATAAATTTGTTCCTGAATGAAATTGAAGTTCAAATTCACAATCTTAACCCTTTTAACAATTTGTTTGGTGGGGCTTCAATTTCAACTCCACGATCAGCAGGAGCATAAAAACGCAATTGTTCCATTAAGAAAATGGATGACCTCACAATTTGACTCCATTATCCTTAACCTGAAACAAATTCAGGCGGTAAATGAAAAAGATCAAAGGATATATTATTACTCAAGATCCAGAGAATATTATAAACACATTGAGTTTTTTTTAGAAACTGTTTCTCCTAAGGAAGCAAGACTTTATATCAATGGTCCTCTGGTTCCGAAATACGAAAATGAGCTTTCGAGTGAAATGATCGAACCGATGGGATTTCAGGTACTTGAATCCCTGATTTTTATGGATGAAAAACCGGAATTAACTCTTCTTGAAACGGAAATAACCCATATGGAAGAAGTACTGGAACGATTGAGATCCTATTATTCAACGATCGACCTGACGGATTACGTGGTTCTGGAAATGTTGCAACTACAGTTATACAGAATTGCCTCAATGGGCCTGAATGGTTACGATGCCACCATATCCTTAACAGCCCTGAAGGAAATAGCCTGGTCCCTGGATGGTATAAAAATGGCCTTGTCTTTTTATGGTTCTCAGAATACGAAAAACAAGTCTCGTCTTATCTTTAAAAGTCTGAATTTACTTATAAAGGAAGCCCGTGAACATCTAACGCAAGGAACAAATTATTATGATTTCGACCGGCTGGAATTTATTCTGAAATACATCAATCCATTGAACAAAAAAATGGTTAAATACCACAGATCTCTGGAATTACCCTGGAATACCAATAAACAGGCCCTTGACCTACAATCGGGTTCATTATTTAATGAGAAAAGTTTTGATAAGCGCTACTTTTCAATTTATTACGAAACGTCGCCATTGGAGCCCTTGCAGGCTGCTCTGGGCAAAAAACTGTTCAACGATCCGCTACTTTCAGGAAATAACAAGGTTTCATGTTCTACCTGTCATTTTCCGGATCTGTCGTTCACCGATGGATTACCTAAGGCTAGAGCCATTGATGGCCAAGGTTTTGTTGACAGGAACACACCCACATTACTGAATGTGGTTTTTCAGAAATCCTTTTTTCATGATGGCAGGACCTTTCAACTAGAAGGTCAGGCGGAAGAAGTAATTGTTAATCCAAAAGAAATGCGAAGCAATTTTGCGGATATTATTCTTAAACTGAAAAAGTCACCGGATTACATCAAACTTTTCCAAAAGGCGTTTTATGGAACACCGGACACGGCCATTACTCAGTATGCCATTAAAAAGGCCATTACCGAATACGAAAAAACACTTACAAGTTTTAACAGCCGGTTCGATCAATTTATAAAAGGTGATAAAAAAGCATTGAGTTTAGACGAAAGAAATGGCTATAACGTTTTTGCCGGTAAGGCTTTATGCGGTAGTTGTCACTTTTTTCCCTTATTTAACGGAACGGTGCCTCCTTTGTTCAATAAAAGCGAGTTTGAGGTTATCGGAGTTCCCGAATCCGTGAATGCAATTCAGGTTGATGAAGACTTGGGCCATTTTTTTGTGACTCATACCAAAGCTCACAGGCATTCATTTAAAACTCCAACCATACGCAACATTGAATATACCTCACCCTACATGCACAATGGGGTTTTTAATACGCTCGAACAGGTTGTAGACTTTTACCATAAAGGGGGCGGGGTTGGAATTGGTCTTGATATCCCGAATCAAACGTTACCTTTTGATTCATTGCAATTATCGGTAAAGGAAAAGAAGGATCTTGTACTTTTTATGAAATCTTTGTCAGACCAAACATATAATCGTTGAATCGATTTTTAAATATAAGGTCAATTTTTTTATGGATTCATACAGCCATAAGAAAGCCTTTATTATCTTTGTAGCAATATGGCAATAATTATCACCGATGAGTGTATCAACTGCGGGGCTTGTGAGCCTGAATGTCCAAACACTGCAATATACGAAGCCGGTGCAAAGTGGGCCATGAGCGATGGGACAGATCTTTCCGGCGATTATGCCCTGATTGACGGATCTGTGGTGGATGCTGCTGAGAAACAGGAACCGGTTTCGGATGAGGTGTATTACATTGTACCGGATAAATGTACAGAATGTACCGGGTTTCACGAAGAACCCCAATGTGCTGCCGTATGCCCTGTTGATTGCTGCATACCCGACGAATTGCATAAAGATACTCATGACGAATTGATGGCGCGTAAACTGCGTTTGCATCTTTAATTCAATGAAAGGAATTTGCCATATAAGCAGTATTGCTCTTCGGAAGGATGCCGCTCACAGTTCTGAAATGGTCTCTCAGCTTATTTACGGAGAAACTTATACAGTACTGGAACAACTCAATAAAGACTGGTTGAGAGTAGTAAGCGATTATGACGAATACCCTGGTTACATTCCCTTCAATCAGTTTTTTGAATTTATTCCGGGGGATAAACCCTTATTATACACCGGGGTTTTATCACAAACCAATACCAATACTCTGATCTCCAAGGGAGCAGTGATTTGGAATAAGGATGATATTTCCGGTCAGGATGAAACAGACTTCCTTGAGTTTCCTTTAAAGGTAAATGATGACAAATGGATGGAACAGGTTTTTTTTCATTCATCTTCAATGTTGCATACGTCTTACCTCTGGGGAGGCCGAAGTATTTTCGGAATAGATTGCAGCGGATTTGCTCAAATTGTTTTTAAGGTAACCGGTAAACGTTTACCCAGGGATGCAAGCATGCAGGAGAAACTGGGTGAAAGCATTTCATTAAGCCAGGCGAGAACCGGTGATCTGGCATTTTTTAGTAATAAGGATGGAAAGGTCAATCATGTAGGGATTCTCCTCGACAACAATACGATCATTCATTCAAGTGGAATGGTTCGAATGGATGCAATAAATTCATTTGGTATCATCAATCTGGATTCAGGTAATAAGACCCATGATCTATGTTCCATTAAGAGGGTTTAAGGTAGGTTTTCCGGAATAAACACAACCAGAAAAATAATCGTCACCAGAAAGATCTTATACAATCCGTGCAATAAGGATACCTTTTTCATATTATCGTTGTTCAGCAACATCGCCGGCAGTAATAGGCAAATCAAAAGCGTCAGCCCAATAAGGAAAGGTCCCAAATTAACCATTCCGAACTTTAACCAAAGTATGATAAGCGGTATCAATGAGGTTAATTGAATAAGTATCATGAAATAGGTTGATTTGTTCTTTCCCATTTTTGAAGCAAGGGTTCCGTATCCAAAGATCGCATTTCCCTTATAGGCTTCAATTCCCTTTAAAATTTCCCGTGAAAAGATCGTTAACATTGCAAAACATCCGTACAAAAACAAAGGCATGGTTATGTACTTGTAAAATATACCGATACTAAAGAAAGAAGCCACGGAAAGCACGGAGGCGATGCTTTCTCTTACGAACGGGATCTTTTGGAACTTATGGGAATATGCCCAAAGCGCAATTGTGAAAATAAGGTAATAAAGAAATATTCTCCATGAAGCGATCAAGGCCAGGCAAAGTCCTGTGAAGTTGAAAAGGAAATAACAGTTAAGGCCGAATTTTCTGCTTACCAAACGTCCAAGAAGGGTTTTTTCAGGTCGGTTCACAAGGTCTTTTTCAAAATCATAAAAATTGTTGATGATGTATCCGCCTGCAATAATAAAGGCAGAGGCTAGTGTCATCAGATGCAATTTAGGATTGAGCAGTACCTCGGAGACCGGTTTGCCCTGGTTGAGAACAAATACCGCTGCAAGATACTGGGCAGAAATGGTAAGTGCAATGTTCATCCAGCGAACGATGGACATCAAAGCAAGTACCTTGATGATCAGAAGTGCATTTTGTTTTTTTATGGAAGTCATAATTTAAACTGGAATCACAACTTCGAAAGAAATTTTACTAAAAAGTATAGATCACTTCCGGTTTGTATTTAGACAATACAGGAAGCGCTTTTTCATAATCAGGAGCAAATCCGAGAATATATCCCCCACCGCCGGAGCCACAAAGTTTAAGATAATAACTGTTGGTGTCGATCCCTTCCTTCCAGATCTCATGGAAGTTTAAAGGTATCATGGGTTTGAAGTGTTTTAAAACGACGTTTGATAATTTTTTCAAACTTTTCAAAAGGGGCTTATAATCGCTTCGAAGAAAAGCATTTATACACTCGTCGTTGTATTTTTTGAACTGCTCGGAAATAACCTTTCTAAAACCTTCCTGTTTCATCTTTTCCATAAAGATGTTTACCATTGGGGCCGTTTCTCCCGGTGTGCCGCTATCGATAAGAAAAATGGCACCCTTGCCTTCCTTATTCTCAGTTGGTATACCAATGGTGTCGATGTCGTTTCCGGATTTGATTAACATCGGAAGTTTCAAGTAACAGATCAAAGGGTCTAAGCCACTGCTTTTGCCATGAAAATAACTTTCCATCGTACCGAAATATTTTTTTAAGGTTAATATGTCGGCCTTATGGATGTTTTTGTCCGGTTCGATCTTAGCAATGGCATATTGGTCGTAAATGGCGGCAACCAACGCACCGCTGCTTCCAATGCCAAATCCTTGTGGTATACTGCTGTCGAAAGTTAAGCCTTCTTCAATATCTGATTTTAGGCTGTCAAGGTCCAGAAAATTGAAATCAGGATCGGAATTACTCAGTCCCTTTAGATAATCGTAAAATTTAAAAAGGGAAAGATTAGACCTTTTGTTTTCCTCCTTGTCTAAATTCGCCTTGATAAGAGTTCCTTTGTAAAAGTTAAAAGGAATGGATAATCCCATTGAATCTTCGATAATGCCATATTCTCCGAATAGAAGGATCTTGGCATAGAATAAAGGATTGGTGCTCATCAGATTTGCTGCAAATTTAGGTTAATCAAATTAATAATAGGAACAAATTACCATCCTGATTGTTTACAATTCAATACAAAAACTAAAGTTGTAAAGGTCCTTCTCCTGTTTTATCATAGATCACCTGTCCGTTCAGGCAATATTGAAGAAGTTCATTTCTTATGAATTCTACTGCTTTATCTTCTTCCTCTTCCGGATATAATAAATGCACATTGGCCCCTGCATCCAGGGTTATGGTAAGATGAAGTCCGTTTTCTTTCCTGCCTTTCCAGACATGTTTAATTATAGCGAGTGAATTGGGATGCATTAAAATGTATGGTGTTTCGCCGGTCATCATGAGCGCATGCAACATCAAAGCTTCATTTTCAACAATATCCGTAAAAGCTTTAAGGTCACCGTTCTGCAGAACTTTAAGCAATTTCTTAAGATTGTTGTTTGCCTCATCATATCTGGCCATGGAAAATGGGTGATCTTTTAAAAGAGCATGGCCTGCAGTACTTGAAACCTCTTTTTCGCCACTTTCCACGATCAAGATTGCATCACGGTAATTCTTAAATACCGGATGAAAAAGGTCGATCTTTACCGAATGTAAGTCGCTGGAGCCTGCAAAATGTTCCGTTTCTCCCCAAAGGGTCAAAGGCCCATATACGGATCGGCATGCAGATCCACTTCCAATTCTTGCCACATTGGATGCTTTTTCGTAAAAATCACCACCCGAAACAGAGCCACTGATCTCTTGTTCCATGCTGCATAAACAAAGTGCCAAAGCAGCCATTCCCGATGCCGATGAAGCAATTCCACTGGAGTGGGGAAAGGTATTGGTTGAATTTATTTCAATCAGATAACGGGTCAGGAATGGGAACATCGATTCTGCGTTCTTGAAAAACTTTTCCAGTTTAGGTTCAAACGAAGGCATTCGTTTTCCGTCGAATGCGAAGGAAACCAATAAAGTATTATCGTCCTCTTTTTCAGAAAAACTTAAGGTAGTTACCGTATGACATTGGTTTAAAGTGAAACTCAGGGATGGATTGGCAGGAAGCTGAAGTCCTTCTTTTTTTCCCCAGTATTTTACAAGCGCAATGTTTGACGGACATTTCCAGGTTATTGATTTCACGATGGCAAAATTAAGAGTATTTGATAAAACAGTTGATGAATTGTTAATTTGCCAAACGATCATGAATTCATCATTTTATAAATATTTAAGTTCTGTCTTAATACTGATCATGGCCTGTAACCCTGTAGAAGTGAAAACCCTTTCGGTGGAAGACAAGGTCAATTGGATCGATCAGCAAAAAGATTTGCAGGAAAGGACCATTGACCAGGGGTTTCCGATCTCAGAATCGGATGAGTTTTATGAAGAGGGGCCAAGAGTTAAAGCGTTTTACAGGAACGATACCCTTTTCAAGGTGATGGAAGAAAACATAACTGCCATGCACCAAACCACAACTTCGTATTATTATTATGAGGGAAGTTTGTTTTTTGTAAAATATGTTCAGGAACAGGCTACCTTCGACAGTACAAGTACAGGTTTCGATTTTAACCGCCTTGAAGAGATCTCAAAAACAGAACTTCAACTCACGGATATGAAAATTGTGGATCGCCATGACTCCGGTGATTCAACGTATTTATTCCAAAGGAAACTCCAAAAAGACAGTCTTTTTAGAACTCCGGATCACTTGCAAAACCTTATAAAGAAAACTCCCTGATCATGTTTGCTTTCTCAAAACTGGTAAATGTATTTCTGCATCCTTTCATTTGGATTTTAATTCTTGCCGCCGTTATTTTTTACATGAAAAAGGGCAAAAAAAGAAAGATAGCGATAATCGGATGGTTTGTAATGATCTATTTGTTTTCAACGCATTTTATCCTTCATCTGATCCTTGCAAAGTACGAAATGCCATACCAGGCGCTCGAAAAAGGAAAAATTTATGATTGTGCAATCGTTTTATCGGGTGCATCCTATTTTGATACCTATTCTGAAATGCTCCAGTTCAATGATGCAGCAGAGCGAATAGTTCAACCGGTGATCCTTTATAAGAAGGGAAGGGTGAAAAAACTGCTGATCAGCGGTGGGTCCGGTAAGGTGTTTCCTCCTCATCAGAAAGAGGCCGTTTACGTAAGTTATTTCTGGAAAGACATCGGTATCCCGGAAGAGGATATTTTAGTGGAATCCGAATCAAGAAATACCAGTGAAAACGCATTGTTCTCAAAGAAGATCCTTGACACGACAGGTATTAAAGGGAATGTTTTACTGATAACTTCTGCCCTGCATGCTCCAAGAGCTAAGTATATCTATGAAAAGCTGGGAGTTAAGGTAGATTACTACCCGGTTGATTTTATGGTTAAACGCGATCTGAAAAGACGGTTTCGTCTTATCGATCAGATTACTCCAAAGGCCGATGCAATGAATCAGTGGGCAGCCCTTATCCACGAATGGGTAGGCTTGCTTGCTGCCAGATTTCAGTAAAGGGCCAATTTGTATTCTTTATAGAGGGTTCTTACCATTCCGTCACTCAAACCGGTTTGTGGCACAAAAATTCTCGAACTGTCGGTATACTTACAGATCTTAATGAATATTTCCATGGCAGGAACGATCACATCTGCCCGGTCAGGATTAAGCATGTACTGCAGTATTCGCTCATCCTGATCCAGAGGCAGCATTTTTTCATAAAGCAATTCCAGGTCTCTTAATTTGATAAAACGCTGTTTATTGTTTCCAACAAGGTTAATCAGTTTGTTGATGTTTCCACCGGACCCGATTATAGGTATGTTGTTATGCCAGTGTATGTTAACCTTGATCCAGTTCCTCAGGCGGGTCCATTCTTCTGTGGGCACCTGACCGTTGAGCAAACGCAGTGTCCCGATATTAAATGAATCCTGAGCAGATTTCTTGTTTTTATCGATCAGCGTCAATTCAGTGCTTCCACCACCAACATCCACATAAACAACCTGTTTTTTGGATCTGAGGTAGTTCGGGACAAACTTTGAGGAGATAAGCTCAGCTTCTTTTTCACCGGATATGATCTCGATCTCAATACCGGATTCCATTTTTACGGCCTCAACGATCTGATGGCCGTTTTCTGCATCTCTCATGGCCGAAGTGGCGTAGGCTTTATACGTTATCACATCATGCGCCTTCATCAGAAAAGAAAATGCTTTCATGCAATCAATAACATGACTGATCTTCTCATCCGATATCCTGCCTTCATTAAAGGAATCATCCCCCAAACGAATGGGAACTCTTATTAAGGACGCTTTTTTAAATACAGGTCCATCTGCCGTTTCAAACACATTGTCAAACAGAAGCCTGATGGCATTGGAGCCAATGTCGATGGATGCGAACTTAAGGTATTTCAATGGCTTCCGGTCTTTGTTTTAGATAATTGAAAAACTCTATCTGAGAGCGTATGGCTTGACGGCTGTTGCGAACAAGGGTGTTGTCCATAGCTTCGTTGTGAATCCTTGCTTTTTGATTGTCCAGGTGTATGATCTTCAAATACTGATTTATTTCCGTTTGCAGTTTTGGACTGTAAATAGGGCAGGCTACTTCTATCCTGTAATCAAGGTTTCTGGTCATCCAGTCTGCCGAAGATAAATAATAAAGAGGCTTATTATTGTTGCAAAACACAAATATTCTTGAATGTTCCAAAAACCGGTCAATGATTCCTGTGGCAGTAATGTTTTCACTAAGATTTTTTATTCCGGGTATTAAGGTGCAAATGCCTCTGATGTACAGTTCAATTTTAACGCCTTCATTGGAAGCTTCGTACAAGGCATCGATCATTTTAACGTCTACCAGATTGTTAAGTTTTAACTTGATGTAGGCCTTCTTTCCGTTTTTTGCGTTAACGGTTTCATTACGTATCAGTTTCATGATCACTTTTCTCATCCCGACGGGTGCTACGAGCAAATGTTTAAAACGGTACAACAGGTATGGTTTGTCGATCAATGAAAATACCCTTTCAACTTCTTCGGTCAATTCAGGATCTGAAGTTATCAGAGAAATATCGGTATATAATTTGGATGTGGTTTCATTAAAATTTCCGGTTCCAATTAATGAATACCGAAAGATCCTGTTTTTTATCTTTCGGGTAATGGAGATCAGTTTGGCATGGATCTTTAAACCCGGTACACCAAACACCACCCTGACCCCGGCATCCGTGAGATCTTTACTCCATTCTAAATTGGCTTCTTCATCAAATCGGGCCTGTAATTCAAGTATTGCCACTACTGCTTTTCCATTCCTTGCAGCGTTAATAAGAGCATTTATGATCATTGAATCAGAAGCGAGCCGGTAAAGTGTGATCTTAATACCGATTACAGAAGGGTCGATAGCAGCATCCCTTAAAAAGCTTATGACATAGTCGAAGGGCTGAAAAGGGAAAAACAACAAATGGTCTTGCTGTTCGACGGCTTTCAGAATACTGGTGGTGTTTTCAAATTTGGGTTCGGTGATGCGTTTTATTCTTGGGTATTCCATGGAGGCATCACCCAAATTCGGAAATTTTAAAAAATCCTTGAAATTATGATATCTTCCTCCGGCGATCACGTTTTCGAACTCGGTGATCTTTAATTTTTTTAATAAAAAACCAAGATCAGCAGCGGGCATGGCAACATCGTAAATAAATCGAACCGGGTCGGCTTTCTTTCTTTTTTGCAAACTCCTTTCGAGCAACTCAAAATAACTATCCGACAAATCACCTTCAAGAGTTAATTCGGCATCTCTTGTAACTTTTATGATGAACGACTCGAATCCATCCGGTTCAAAAAACTTAAAAATAGTGTTTAAATTCAATCGGATAACGTCGTCAAGATAAATGATTGACTTTTTATGGTTTTCTTCAGGAAGGACCACAAACCTGGAAATGGTCTGTGAAGGAATTTCTATTAAAGAATATAAATGTTGTTTTGCATCTTTACGGATAAGTTTTACGAACAGATAGATGCTTTTGTCCCTGAGCACCGGAGTTGGAGATGAATCGGTTAAAATGATCGGGACAAGCAGTGGTTGGACATGTTCAGAAAAGAATTCAGAAATAAAGGTTTTTTGTGTTTTGTTGACCTTTTTTTCATTCAGGATATAGATGTTCTTTGCTTCTAGTTCTTTGATGATCTTGTGATAGATCTTGTCAAATTCCATCTGAAGGGTCACAACTTTGGCATATATTTTTTTTAATATGGATGTTGGTCCGAATTCATCCGGGATCTTTGATCTTTTTTCAAACTTTACAAGACGTTTTAAGGTAGCAACGCGAACTCTGAAAAACTCATCCAGATTGTTGGAAAAAATACCGAGAAACTTCAATCGCTCAATAAGAGGGACTTCTTTATTTCCTGCTTCCTGAAGCACCCTTGCGTTAAAGGAGAGCCAGTTTAATTCACGGTCATGGTATTTTTTTCGTTTTTCAGACATTCGTACGAAATGCAATCGCAAGCAGCCTGCAAGTAAGGATTTTTTGCCAATTAAATCATTAGTAATTTAAAAGATAAACTAAAGATAACTTTAGAGATTGTCCACGGGAAGATCTTTTGTAAGGTAAACCGTTATTATCCTGCAAAGGATTACCTTGTCCATCTACATCATGACTGCGTACAGGGCCGAATCCATACTTGAAGTTTATTTCCATCGGGCTGTCACCTCTCATGAATACAATTCCTGCTGTGACACATGGTAATATGAAGGCTTTATTAAATTCATTGGATTCACCACTTATGTTTATCAAACCTATTTTATTCAACTCAGCACCGGCTCCCAGATTGAAACCGAAATTCCGAATGGTCCTGTAGGTGGAGCCATTGCCAATAAATAATTTTAAAAGGACGGGTATCTGCACCGACCCAAAACCGGTACTTCCTCTTACTTTAAGTTCATCAACCGGCCCGGTTACTCCAATTCCAAAACTTACAGGAGCAGCTAGTGTTAGTGCGGCATCATCATCAAATTCTTTTAAATTATATCTTGGTTCCAGGCCAAGTGAAAGAATGTTGAACTGGACAGACTGAAATGGAATCCTCGCATAGGTAGGGTTCCCGAAAATATCTGTATTTCCGGTTGCGGTCGTGTGAAATTGAATTGGCGAAACCATGAAGTCCATATAGGGCGAAGTAGTAATGGACAGAAAGAACTTATCCAGAAATTCTTTGTTTTCTTTCACTACTTCCTGAGCTCTCACAACGCTGAAGAAACTTAATAGTATTGACAGAATAAATATTTTATGTTTCATGACCTGCTGAATTATTTATTATCTTTTAAAAACTAACAACACAAAAAAGTAAATGTTCTGAACAAAGATACGATTTGTGCTTTTTAAAAACAGTTGTTTAGGACCAAATACGCAAACGATTCCATGAATATTATTTCGTTTCCGTAATTAATTTCTCATTTTTATCCATCGGACTGTACGACTCGTATAAAAACCAGAAGAAACTTACGAGAACAATTCCATGTTGTCGGTCGAACAGGCATTCAAACATGCAGCCGAAAAGAATTAGTGACCACAAAAACAAAAAAACAGGTGTAAAGCGTTTTTGTCTGCGAAAAAATGGAAGGATAAAATAGGCTACAAAAACGAGCAGGCCTGCAATACCATGAACGGCAAACTCCATAATGAACTGATTGTGCGGCAAAATTCGGTTTTCAATGAATAAATTGGATGAATTTTGTTCGTATTGCACGGACATCCTGTACTTGATGTTGCAATATCCAACTCCGGTCCAAGGGTTTGCTTCAATGAGGTCGAATGCAGTTTTGGCGGCTTCCACCCGCATACCAAGCGATTGATAGTTGGCATCTTTTTGATGCAGTATTACATTTACGTCGGCAAGTGTGTTTTTCAATCTGTTTTTTAATGAACCTATGGTTGAGAATGCCACCAAAGGAATTATGATTAACAATATCAAACCTGTAAGAACAAATTTTGGGTTTAAGGACCGGTTTCTAAGATATTGAATTCCAAGCACAAAAATCCCAAAGTAGAAGCCAAGCAGTCCTGTTCTGGCGCTTATGATATGAAGCCCGATAAAATTAATTGCTGCAACAACCCAAAGCCATTTTATTTTATATCTGTACGCCAGAATGGCTGAGATCAGCGAAGTAAGGGCTATATATACCGAATAGGTGATATGGTGCATACCACCTATGATCGGAACGTTCTTTGATTGCAAAACCTGTGCGTTTATTTCCGAGTAGTTTTGAATATAATTATATATGCTTCCAAGTGTGCTGATTGAAAAGGAAAGACAAAAAAGAATTGAGATCAGCCGGATATGTTCTTCCTTTATTTGCGGACGGAATACCAATATACTAAATGGGATCAGGATAAGGGGGATCTTCGATTCCATGGTCCTTACCCATTCGGAATAATCCATCGCCCTTAACCCGTCGGCAAGATTAAAAAATACCAGTAATGCGAGGATAATGAAATACGGATCTTTAAAATTGACTTTTGGCTTGTTAAGAAAAAATTCAATAAGTGCGAGAACAAACATCAGTCCGGTTACGATACTTACTATTGCCCTGGAATATGGCAGTGCTGCCGACATTAAAAGCAGGCAGAACTGAAAGATGGGAAAGCTTTGTTCTCTGAGCTTAATTTGCAAAACCGGTAACAATTTCGAAAGGATCTTCCTTTTCTATTTCAAGCAATTCAGCAGTTTTTTTACTTATTTTCAGAATTGGGTCCTGAGCTGAATTTCTCTTAAAATTACCGGTAACTTTTACATATCGCGTAAGGTTATTCTTTGGATTTGTGATGCGCAGGATGGTGTTTACGGGAGCATTGTGATGCATCACCTCATCCATCGACCGGGCTATACTCTTATCCTTTGTGATAACGCAAAGACCTTGTTCAATGGTCCTTTTGGCATTGAATTCAGCAAGTATTTCGGTTTTAACCGTATATCCACCCAGGTTTTCCGGTTTGTCTTCATTATTGTTTTCAGCAATAAGTTCAGTTTTTTTATCGATGGTTTTCCCTTCTTCTGCTTTCTTTTCAACCTTAACCATTTCGTTTTTATCTTTAATGGATACGATAATTTCAGCTCCTTCCTGCAAGTCATCTGAGGAGAACTGATTTAGGTCTTTTAATTCCTTCACAGAAACTCCTAATTTTCTTGAAATGGAATATAGGGTTTCACCTTTAAGTACGGTATACTTTTTAGGTTCATCTGCCTCAGATACCTGATCACTTTGAGAGGTGGAAGATGTGTTTTTTTTCTGAATCTCAACCTCCTTGGTGGCTGTGTACTTATAGGTTCTGGGGATCCAAAGGATCTGATTAAGTTGAAGACCCTGCTCGCAGCCGGGATTCGATTCCTGTATCAGTTTCCGGTCGACCTGGTACTTTCTTGAAATTGAAAACAGACCTTCACCTTTTTCAACTTTATGGAGTACATAAGTTCTTCCTTCTTTTACCGTTACCCCTGTTGAATCATCCGTTGCTTCGGCATTTCCTGAAAGGATCAGCAAAAACAGAAAAATTAAGTATACTTTTGAACGCATTTCCGTAATAATGTTCGAAGATAGCCAATTAATATCGGGGGAGGTTCCCGGTCAAGGAAAGAGTTCTGCACGCTATTCAGTATTGTGTACACATGCAGGGATATGAGATGAAGATACTGATAATCAGACTTAGTTCGATTGGGGATATTGTCCTTACCACGCCCGTTGTTCGCTGTTTGAAAAAACAATTACCGGCAGGTACTCAAATTCATTACCTCACCAAGCCGGGGTTTAAGGTGCTTTTGGATCAGAATCCGTATCTGGACAAAATTCATACCTACGCAGATTCAATAAAATCGATACTCCGGATACTGCGGGAAGAAAATTACGATGTTGTGGTCGATTTGCACAATAATATGCGGACGCGCCGTATACGAATGAATCTGAAAGGCAAAACCTTCGTTGTGAATAAAATCAACCTCAGGAAATTTTTATTGACATCCTTTAAAATAAACATCCTGCCGTCCTTACACATCGTTGACCGATACTTGGAAACCGTTAAAGAACTTAAAGTATTTAAGGATGGCGAGGGCCTTGATTATTTTTATCCTGCAAACTTCGAAAGCCTGAAAGCTTTTTGTCCTACCCTGGAGAGAGGAAGATACATTGTGGCAGCCATTGGAGGTCAACATTTTACAAAAAAAATGCCTCCGGATAAACTTAAGGAGATATTTAGTAAGACCAATTTACCGGTCGTTCTGATCGGAGGAAAGGAAGATATGCATTCGGCTGAATTGATCAAAGAGCAAGACAGCAATATTGTTAGTTTATGTGGGAAACTGAGTCTCCATGAGAGTGCCGGAATTATTGAAAATTCCAGGGTCATTTTAACGCACGATACAGGTATGATGCATTTTGCGGCAGCTTTAAAGAAACCTGTAATCGTTCTTTGGGGAAATACCGTTCCTCAATTTGGAATGTACCCATACTATGGTGATCATAAGGTTGATTTTAAAAATTTTGAAGTGTACGGACTGGGATGCAGACCTTGCTCCAAAATAGGTTACGACCGATGTCCCAAAGGCCATTTTAAATGTATGAATAATCAGGACATACAAGGAATATCGAATGCCTTAAACGCTTTTTGAAGTTCTGATCATTGATTACTGCTTTTGTGTTTTGGAAAACCAAACAAAGTAGACATGATAAGTGGGGTGAAAAAGATCAGTAAAGTGATCAGGGAAAAAAGCCTGTCGACCTTTTCTTTGGTATGAGAACTAATATTGCCACCCGAACCAAGATATTTTAGAAGCATGACATCCGGATAGTAATGGGTGATCACTGAAATGCTTAATTTGAACCCCAGGACTCCGATGATCACGTAGGCCGAGGTTTCGAGAAAAGGATACTTACTCATCAGGACCACAAACCAGTTGGCCACAAAACGCATGGTGATTATTCCGATAACAACACCCAGTACGATCAGATGCATATCTTTTGTAAAAGCCACAACCGCAAGAATATTATCGATTGAAAAGGCCAGGTCCATGATCTGTATCATAAACACCGTAGCGACAAACGGAGTTATGTATTTTTTTAAGGATTGATAGAATTTGGGTTTACCGTGTGACCCTACATCTTCATTTTTTGATTTTTTTCGGAAATAATTAAATACAAGAAATAAAAGATAGAGGCCCCCAAGTGGTTCTATCCACCATATTTTCAGCAGATAAGATGCGAGGAACAAACAAAGGATCCGGAATCCGATGGCTCCGATCATTCCATAAAGCAGGGCCGAACGACGCTGGTGTTTGGGAAGGTCCATCACCATGGAAGCAAGCACGGCAGCATTGTCGATGGACAACAAACTTTCCATGATAATAATGTTCAATACAAGCAGGAAGGTGGCCTTTGGGTCAGCACCTGCAAATGAAGTTAGGAAATCGCCCATGAAGCTGCAAAAATAGTTACTTGCAATCAATTTTAACGCAGTTCCAAGTGGGGCATGAACAAGTGCTAAAATTTATGTACAGTTGATCACCAAAGTTATTGTACCAAAAAGTAAGGATGGGTATAAGTTGTGGATTTAAGTTGAATTTTTAAAACTTCCTTCGTAAGTACTTAATAGACTTTATTATGGGAATGTTAAAAGAATTTAAAGAGTTTGCCGTTCAGGGGAATGTTATTGATCTGGCGGTTGGTATTATCATTGGTGCCGAATTTGGAAAGATCGTAAACTCAATGGTAAACGATATTCTGATGCCCCCAATTGGAAAAATCATGGGAGGGGTTAGTTTTGTCGACCTTAACTTGTCACTTGATGGCAATGTGTACAAAACTCTGGCTGAAGCCAAAGAGGCAGCAGCACCTGTAATTGCATACGGGTCATTTATACAATCTGTTATTAATTTCATCGTAGTAGCCCTCTGCATATTTTTTGTGGTAAAAGGCGTTAATAAGATGAAAAAGAAAGAAACAGCAGAATAAGTCTGATCCAGGTATAGTAAGCGTTTCGCGCTTTTACAAAAACTTTTCCAAAAGATTTGCATATTTTATGCACAATGTTTAATATTGTGTCAACTTTATGAAATCTTGGTAACAATTAGAAATCATAATCTGGTACTCGATGGCGAATTTACCCATACTTTACACCCCAAAGTATTGTATGAACTTGGGAAGATATCGCCTGAAGATCAGATAAAATTCCAGGAACGTTATCTAAAGAAGAAAAGATCCCTCAAACTCGCTTTTATTTGTTTATTGTTTTTCCCATGTACTCATTATGGTTTCTTAGGGAAATGGCAATGGCAATTATTGTTTTGGGTAACCCTTGGAGGAGGTTTGGTATGGTGGATCGTTGATTTTTTCAGACTAAAGAAACTTGTTAAATCTCAGAACAATATTTTTCAGTTTCAGATCCTCAGAGATCTCCATGCGGTAAACGTATTTAAAAGCTTTAAGAACAATCCAAAGGTTAAACCGTCCAGAGTTTCGGTTAAAATAGCCTGAATTTATCAGCGAATCAATTTCAGAGGTTCGGTGTTTTTCCCTGACATTAACAATAACCGAATATAATAGATCCCGGGAACAAAATCCTCAGGATGCATTATCAGAGGTTCACCGCTTTCAATCGTTCTGAGTTTTTGTCCAAGCTGGTCGTATATTTCTACAGAACTAAGATCCACGTTCTTCGCAATTTTTATTTCTGCAGGTTCAAGTCCCAGTGAAAAGGCATAGGAATTTATCAGTTTATAATCCGGATTCCTTACCAGATCTCTTACCCCGATCAGATACCACGGCACCGTATCCAATATTTGCCTGTCGTTAAAACATTGCCAGATAGCTGCAACGTGTTTGCCTCCATGAAGCATGCTGTCCATTTTTAAGATAACCCTGGCCATGGCAGGCATGTTGGAATTTCCAACCTGATGGTAATAATAATTGAGCACTATTTCATCCGATTTTTCTCTGCCAATTTTTTCTAACATACAGATCAGGGCCGTTGACCAAATTTCCCGGTCAATGTCTTTTATGCCTGAGCGTTCAGGATACGTGAGAGTGGTATTGCCGTTGAACCCGTCCCAAAATTCATTATGAGCGTCCCAGCTAAAAACCCGGTAAGGATGATTGGAACTCAATGACCTGGAATACGACAAACACAGATAATCTGCCTGACCTTCTTCCATTATCAATCGCTCACCTCCATTTGCAGTGCCGGTTGCAGCCAAATGAGACAGGGAGTGTCCCAATTCGTGAATGACAACCTGTGCATCTTCTGCGTCATCAACACCACCGGTTCCAAATTCAAGTGTAAAAGGATACTTTGAAGGGTCGAAAAAACTATTGTCATCACCATTTTCTCCGTGGGAATCAATTTCGATCGAATCGATCAGGTCTACAAATCCCTTACCTTTTAAATACTCGTAATAGGCATAAATATGGTAATATGCATTAACGTCTTCAAAACCGGATTCGTCACGTTTGTAGTTAAAAAATGTGTCGGTAGGTTGCACCGGTTCTTCGATCGGCGGGTTTAGATCCTTGATCCTGAATTTATCGTGTTGTAATATGAATTTGCCGGAATCGTATGTTGCCGGAAATCTCACTTTTCTGCGCGCATTATCCAGGATAGAGTTCGTTTTGTTAACGTTATCAACATAGCTTCCCCCATACTTGGCGTTATCCGTTACGATCGGGTTTGGCAAATAAACCATTGCACTCACCATACTGTCTTTCTTAAAAAAATATAAGCGTGGATCATTACTGCTAAGAATTCTTCCGTAACGGTCGTAAACCATCGCAAAATTTTGTCCTTTTTCTACATTGAATTCCAGCACTTGTCGCGCTGCTACCAAATCCCCATCCGTTTTAAACCAGGTATTCTGCCCCTTAAAATCCGTCTCAGTTACCTCTTTCGTAATTTCCTTAAGATTGGTTTGAACCAGATAAGGTTTCAAGGTCTTATCTAAATGCACCAGAATGTATGAATCATATACAGGATACCCTTTAAAGCTGTGTTTGAATTTATAATGAAATCCGATTTTTGATTCCTTCTTGTATTCAATTGTGAAAACCTGTTCTGAAACGTTCTTAAAGTAGGTTTGTTCCAGTTTGTTTTTCAACTCCTCTTCATAAGGTCTGTCAGCAACAGATGGCTCTGACACTATTTGCCCGCAAAGGTTACTTGCATTTAAAACAATAAGTAGTAAGCAGGTGAGGAATGATCTCATGAATAAACCAGATTCAAAAATAATTCTTTTACCAGATTTTTGGTTCAGCATTGGGTAAAGTTTCTTCACGCTCTTGAACATTTTACATTTCCAACATCTTAATGAAAGGTTTGTTTTCGAACAGGTCCAACAACGAAATAAAACATTCCTTTGGAACCGATATTACCATCCGTATATTTTTTGAAATACGTCGATCAAGGATCTCATTCTCGATGCCATTCAAAAGATTGTATACTTCAAATTCCCTTATAGGGTCTACTTCCAGTATGATTTTTTCTTTGATCCTCCTTTCCGCGATTTTCTGATCTTGCAAACATAGTTTTGAGGCATCTCCATATGCGCGTATTAAACCGGGTACGCCCAGTTTCTTTCCACCAAAATATCGAACTACCACAACCATAACATTGGTCAATTCAAATTTCCTGATGTATTTAAGAATGGGTTTTCCTGCCGTAAAATTTGGCTCACCATCGTCGTTCATTCTTTCGTTTTGCCTATCAAAACCAAGAACCCAGGCGTAACAACGATGGCTAGCATCCGGATATCGTACTTTTAGCAGGTTTAAAAAATTACGGGCTTCGTCCTCATTTTGTAAAGGTTCAGCAAAGGCAATAAACCTGCTTCCCGAAACGGTAAACTGAATTTCATTGCCATTTTCTATGGTCCTGTAAGTAAATGCGTCACTCATCTTCCAAATCTTACAAGGTTGTTTCCTAAGGCAATTTGGTCGTAGAATTCAATTGGTAAATTTGGGGCAGGGATCCCATTTTTTAGAAGTGCCGGTGTTTTTAGTATTATGTAATCTGCCTTTATGCCGGAGTGATAAAAGGATTCAATTGTTTTTTTACCACCTTCAATTAGTACAGAATAAATTCCTTCTTTCAACAGTTCTGCACATATAGAATTCCAAACCGCTGATAGTGACTGAAAGAAATCAATTTTCACCCAATAAATCGAATCAACCTTCTCTTGTTTCAATTGGTTGAATAGGATCACTCTGGCATTATCCGAAAATAACTTTGAACTCAAGGGTGTTTTGCAATCGGGATCCAAAATTATTTTTACGGGCTGATCTCCGGTCCAGAACCGGTTGTTTAGTTGCGGATCATCTGAAAGAACCGTGTTAACTCCTATTAGGATCCCTTTGTGTTGGGATCTTATTTTGTGAACAAAGCGGTCGCTAATTGAATTGCTGAGTTTTCGTTCCTTCACTTCAGAATACGTTGGCTTGCCTATAAATCCATCGGCTGATTCGGCCCATTTAACCGTAAACCGAACAGAATTGTTTTGAGAAGAAATGTAATCAAAAAACAATTGATTGAATTCATTGCATTCCTCTTCAAGAACTCCTGAAATTACTTCTACGCCTGCACTCCTTAATTTTTCAATTCCTTTTCCACCAACCAATGGGTTGGGGTCTTTACTTCCTATCACAACCTTTTTTATACCCGATGTGAGGATAAGATCGGTGCAGGGAGGTGTTTTTCCGGTATGGTTGCAGGGTTCAAGATTGACAAACAGAGTTGATACGGTTAGTAAACCGGTCTCTTTTAGTGAGCGAATAGCATTCACTTCAGCATGGGCTTCACCATATTTTCTGTGGTATCCTTCGGCAACTATCCTGCCTTTGTGCACCAGAACCGCACCAACTTTTGGATTTGGATATTCTTCTCCATTAGAAAGCGCGGCAAGTTCCAAACACCTCCTCATAAAGTACTCGTTACCCATACCGCAAAAATAAGGATTACCTGTGAGCCATGTTTTGATCCTGAACGTGTAATTTTCCTTTAGTTTTGCATCGTTGAAAAACAACCGTAATGCGATATCGGGAGCTTAAACCCTTTTTTAATACGGAGTTGTCGAAAATGTATTCTCCGGAAGAAATGAGTGCCTTATGGCGGCATTGTCTTGATTTTGTTCTTAAAAAGGATGCCAAATTTTTAATTCTTTTTCCTGATGAAGTAGTGGATAAAAGCACTCTTGAAACTTTAAAGGATCTGATTGACCGGCTTAAAAAGGAGGAACCCATACAGTACATAACCGGTTATGCATGGTTCGACCGGTTAAAATTTGCAGTGTCACCGGGTGTTTTGATTCCAAGGCCCGAAACTGAAGAACTCGTGAGTTGGATCAGTGAAACCATGCGCGAAACGGATCTGAAAATACTGGATATAGGAACAGGTTCCGGCTGCATTGCTATTTCCCTTAAAGACCGTCATCCGGAAATTAAAATTCATGCCGTTGATCTATCTGCTGAAGCAATTGAAACGGCTTTGAAAAATGAAAAGAACCTACTTGAGAATATGAGTATTCAATGGTGGCAGGACGATGTTCTCAATGCAGATTTTATGAAGGACACTCATTCTGAATATGATATTATCGTAAGCAATCCTCCATACATTCCGGAATCTGAAAAAGAAACCATGCCATTACGTGTTGTTGATCATGAGCCTCACATGGCCCTTTATTCACAGGAAGATCCATTGCTTTTTTACAATTCAATATCTAAACATGCCTTGCGATTGTTAAAACCGGGTGGTAAGTTATTTTTCGAAACACACGAAAATTACCACGATCAGGTTTTGAATCTACTGAAATTTTTAGAATTCAATGAGATCCAAAGCAGGAAGGATCTTCAGGGAAAATTGAGAATGGTTAAAGCGCAAAAAGCATCTTAAAATTTGTGGATAAACCTTGAGTTATCAGATAAGAGGTATTTTCTTTACCCTGTTATTATGCCTTCCACCTTCAAATGCCGTAGTTAAAAAAGCTTCGGTAATTTCGATTGCCTTTTGTTCAGAAATAAAGCGGGCCGGTAAACAGAGAATGTTTGCATCGTTATGCTGTCTGGCGAGAGATCCCAATTCGGTATCCCAGCATAATGCAGCTCTGATCTGCTGGTGTTTGTTGGCCGTCATACATACTCCATTTCCCGAGCCACAGATCAGTATTCCGAAAGCATACTGGTTGTTAGCGACCGACATGGCCAAAGGGTGAACAAAATCAGGATAATCAACTGAATTTTCAGTGTAACAACCAAAATCCTTAATGTCAAATCTATCACGGAAATGCTCGATCAACTTGCTTTTCAATTCAAAACCGGCATGATCTCCTCCGAACGCTATCTTGGTTTTAATATCCATAATTCTCAATCACCAAAAATAGTTAAATACCTGCTTTTTTTTCAACTCTTTTTGTTATAACAATTCCGACCTCATACAATATTAACAAAGGAATGCAGACCAACACCTGACTTCCAACATCCGGAGGGGTTACAATGGCTGCGACCACCAGAATTGCCAGCACGGCATAACGCCTGTATTTCTTTAAAAAAGCACTGTTTATTATTCCCAGTTTGGCAAGAAAATACATTACAAGTGGCAACTCAAAGATTATTCCGGTTGCCACGGTCAGCATGGTTATAAACGAAATATAGCTTTGGATGGTCCAGGTATTGTTTATTTCATCCGAAATATTATAACTGGCCATGAAATACATTGAGATGGGCGTCAGAATAAAATATCCAAACAAAACTCCCATGAGAAAGAGAAGTGAACTGGTAAAAATAATCCCAGTAGTTTTTTTACGCTCACTTTCCTTTAGGGCCGGTTTGAAAAATTTCCAGAATTCGTATATCACGTAAGGAAATGCAAGAATCAATCCTGTAACAAAGGCGATCATCAAATGCATGATAAATTGCCCTGTAACATCTGTATTGATTATTTTAAAGGTAAAATCTTCAACACATGCAGATTTGCTAATACTGCACATTATCTTATAGGTTATGAAGTCCTTGCTTTTAGGACCAAACAAGACCACATCGATGAAAAAACTCTTAAAAATAAAGGCCA
Source organism: Flavobacteriales bacterium (assembly GCA_020635455.1). Classification (GTDB taxonomy): domain Bacteria; phylum Bacteroidota; class Bacteroidia; order NS11-12g; family UBA9320; genus JABWCE01. The sequence goes on along the minus strand of JACJZT010000008.1, from coordinate 120,272 downwards.
GGACCGAGCAAAGAACCACTGCGATCAGGGCGCGGATGATGTGCGCGCGCAACTCATCAATGTGGTCGAAAAAAGACATGTTCTTTTCATTTTCATCGATATCTATTTGATCCAGAGCCATACTAAATTTCGGATGTCTTTTTGCTGCAAAATTAAGTGATATTGAAATAAGGGGTTTATATATTTTTGCAAGGTTGTAAAATGTTAGTGTTGTGAAATTACTTCAAAAATATTTCGATTCATTCAGCCCTGTTCAAATCCAACAATTTGATACCTTGCTCAAAATCTTTGGTGAGCAAAATGCTAAGGTAAATATGATTAGCCGAAAGGATGTTGAAAATCTTGAAGAAAGGCATCTTCTTCATTCGCTTGCCATAGCAAAATTCATCCGGTTCAAACCGCAAACACGCATCCTGGACGTTGGAACCGGTGGCGGATTTCCGGGTATACCTTTGGCGATCGTATTCCCCGATTCTCACTTTGTACTGGTTGACTCTATTGGTAAAAAGATCAGGGTAGTGGAGGAATTGGTTGAGATTTTGGGCCTTAAAAATGTTGAAACACACAACAGTCGTGCTGAGTCGCTTAATTTGTCGGTTGATTTTGTGGTTTCGAGAGCAGTGGCGCCAATGTCCGAACTGCATAAATGGACATCCAGGTACCTTGTTAAAGACAATTACAACGATAGAAAAAACGGCTACATTCTACTGAAAGGTGGAGAGTTGGATGGAGAAATTAAGGATTTAAAACAAATCCTGAGGTTTAAACCCAAGATCAAAGAAGTTAAACTTTCCACATATTTTGAGGAACCATTTTTTGAAACTAAAAAAATAATTTACTATCCGGTTTAAATTTAAGTTTGAATAAACCTTGAACATAGCTTCAATTAATTCTAAAATTATGGTTATGATTTTACTAAGTTTGTCGTCAAATACATCATGAACCATTCCTTAGTTAAAAATATCGTTACCGGAATATTATTATTGCTTGTCTGTAATATTTCCAAAGCTCAGTTTATTTTGAATTCGCAATCGGGAACTTATGACAGCATTGTATCGGGAGAAGAGATCTATTATCAGTATTCATGGGATGAGCCTTTGGAGGAGATCGATGATACGTTTAAGATTGGTAAAAAACTTAAGGCATTTGGTCATGAATGGGATTCCGCGAGAGTTTCCGATGGGTCACTTTTTTTGAGATCTTCTGAAAATTCTGAGATCACACTGATATTGGATGCAACCGGTTGGGACCTGATGGATAAAGGCTGGGTCGATACCATCAATTATCCGAATTTGTCACCTGTATGGATCTCCGACAATATGGAAGAAGTAGAATGGAGGCGTTTTGGTTTTGCGAATGAACTGGATTCTTTATTTGAACTGCCAAGCACAGGTAGTGTTAAAATTAAGTTTTTAGACGCAAATAAGGTGGAATTTATTTACGGTGAATTTGCTATGATAAGACCCGATCTGTGTTTTGAAGGATTTGGCAGTCTGCGTCCCGGAATAACCTACATCGATGAGAATTCAACCATTCATACCTGGTTCATGTATGGTGATCCGGAGGGTCCTTCAATTGATTCGGTTTCCCTTGATACGGCTTTTGATCACTTGCCTCCAACAGGTCAGCATATTTCAATAGACTTTGGCAATACCAATTCAATTTTTGCTAAAGCCAAACCCTCTCTCAAATTGTATCCTAATCCTGCAGTGCATAATGTATTTGTCAGTGTAGCCGGTATTTCGATGGATGCCGATTTTAATATTACCACTTTTGAGGGCAGGACGGTTAAATCGGGTAAATACACTTATGATGGAGTTCAGGTTTCGGATCTGAAACCGGGTTATTATGTATTTAACCTCCACAATAAGGGGTATACATACCGCACCAAATTCGTTAAAGCCATTGAATAATATACGAATCTAATGTCGTATACGGATAATGAAAGTTTTACCGGGATCGATTTTACAAAGGACGGACTGCCATACAAAGAGTTTGAGCTTTGCACCTTTGTAAACTGCAATTTTTCGGGACTGGATTTATCGGGAATTAATTTTACCGAATGCGATTTCGATGCATGCAACTTAAGTCTTTGTATTCTTAAAAAAACGGTTTTAAGGGACCTTACTTTTAAAAATTGCAAAATGTTGGGACTTCATTTTGACGATTGCAACCAATTTGGATTGTCTTTCAGATTTGATTCCTGCATTCTTAATATGTCGTCTTTTTTTCAATGTCAATTGTCAAAAACAGTGTTTAAAAATACCCAGTTCGTTGAAGCCGATCTCGAAGAGTGTAATTTGTCGGAATGCATTTTTGAGAATTGTGATTTCAACAAAGCAGTTTTTAATCGTACCAATATTACCGGCGCAGATCTAAGCACTTCCATCAACTATCATATTGACCCTGAGGTTAATCAAATAGCAGGCGCCAGCTTTTCGCTTCCGGACGTTTTGTCAATGTTAAATAAATACGGGATCCGTATCAAGGATCCTTAGACCTGTCTCCCTGGCGTGAAGTTTGCATTAGTTGACTGGCCATTTCGATCATGGATATGTAGACTTTTTCCCATCCTCCTTTCCACCTTAAAGTGCCTGAAAGCGATTCATTATGCCAGAGTGAAACGAACAAACCTTTCGCATCTGCCACCCTTTGCAGTAATTCAATGTTTTTTTCAATGGCCTGATCTAAACTGATTTGTTCATAATGCAGTGGGGTTATGTCCATACTGCAAAATGGAAAAAGCATTAAGGAAGTAGTCCTTTCTTTTTTGAGGTCGTAGAAGGGGAAAGGGGAAGCGATGCCTGCTCTAAACCCTCTTCGACTGGTATAACCCATCGTATGATCTTCCGAAATTCCGAGTTCGATCAGGTTTTCATAAGTATCCGGAAAACGATGCATCAAAAAGTGCTGACGGCTTATTTGAGGGTTTTCTCCACAAATCAACCGGTATCGTTCCATTTCTTCTTTTAAAAGATCTTTGGAATAATTTGAAGCATAGGAAGGGTGAATGCCTATTTTATGGTTTTTTTTGAGTTTGTGAAGGATCTTTGATTGCTCAGAATTGTTCCACTTTATGTTTTTATCGAATTCGCCTTTATTGCCGAGAAGATAAAAATAAATGACCTCTGTGTTGTATTTCGAATGCAGACCTTCAATTTTGTCAAATACATCAAATGGGTCATTTTTTATCCGGCAAATCGTACAAATTCTTGACCATACCAGATCGGTGTGTAAATTTACCAGATCTTTTAACAATCCTAGTGTTCCCCAGATAAAACCTTTCTGTCTGAATTGAAAGGTACTGTCTACATCGATGCTTGAAATGAACCTGAAACCTTTTTGATCGAAATGCAGGTCGGGCCATAATTCCAATAATTGTTTTTTTAGCCGGTTCACCCACAAGTTCACGAGTGGGTATTCAAAACTTTCCGTTTTGTACAAAACGGAAGATTCGGGAGAAAACCGGCCGTGAATATCCGGAGTAAATCCCTCGTATTCTTCGTACCGGCTGCATAAATAAAAAACAGCTGCAAATAAATCGAAATTCCAGTATGATCCGGTATTCGAGTCTGTTGGGAATAAAATGGCTTCCTTTCCTTTATTAAGGGTCTTTACAGGTATACTTTTAGTTCCCTTAAGGTGCAAGAGATCTGTGATTACAGGTATGTGTATGCCTGAAGTTTCTGTTTTGTTTTCTGAGTAATAAATATGGTGGTTTATTTCCTTGTCTGAGCTCAGGGAATAGTAAGTTCCTAAAATGTGTTTGAATATCAGATCACAAACAAAATAATGCCTGGGGCCGGGTTTTTCGGCATATATATTTATCCCATTCTGTTCAGGCATGTGAAATTTAAAGAGGAATCAAAATTATCATTAATATTTAAATGCTCACATTCAAATTAGTTCTACAGCTCGTATTTAATCTTATTAAGGCTGTTTCTGTACAATAAAATGATCCTACTTTATGGAACAAGGTTTAAATTTGCGCTAAACAAATTACAGCATTTTGCATAAAAGAGCATTAATTACCGGCGTTACCGGACAGGATGGAGCCTACCTGGCAGAGTTTTTATTAAATAAGGGTTATGAAGTTCACGGGGTTAAAAGAAGAAGCTCGTTGTTTAACACAGACAGGATAGATCATTTGTATCAGGATCCCCACGATTCAAACCTTAAATTCAAACTGCATTACGGCGACCTGACCGATTCAACCAATTTGTTGCGGATAATTCAGGAAGTGCAACCCGATGAAATATACAACCTTGCTGCTCAAAGTCATGTTAAGGTTAGTTTCGAGACTCCTGAGTACACGGCAAATGCCGATGGAATAGGAACCCTTAGATTACTGGAAGCCATTAGGATCTGCAACTTAACGGGAAAAACAAGGTTTTATCAGGCGTCTACTTCCGAGCTTTACGGTTTGGTGCAGGAGGTTCCGCAATCGGAGAAAACACCCTTTTACCCCAGATCGCCTTATGCAGCTGCCAAGATATATGCCTATTGGATAACAGTGAACTACCGTGAAGCCTACGGTATATATGCCTGCAACGGCATTTTATTCAATCACGAGTCACCCATTCGGGGCGAAACCTTTGTTACGCGAAAAATTACAAGGGCAGCAAGCAGAATTGCTTTAGGACTTCAGGACAAATTATACCTCGGAAACTTAAATGCCAAAAGAGATTGGGGGCACGCCAAAGATTATGTGGAAGCCATGTATTTAATGCTGCAACAGCCACAGGCTGAAGATTATGTTATTGCAACGGGAATTACCACTGAAGTAAGGGAATTCGTACGCCTTAGTTTTCTCGATCTTGGAATAGAACTAAGTTTTAAAGGAAGCAACGAGAACGAAGTTGGCATTATAAGCGGTCTGGATACAGAACGATTAAAATTTCTTGAAGTGGAAAATCCCAACCTCACACTTGGTCAGGAAGTGGTTTTCGTCGACCCAAAATATTATCGCCCGACCGAAGTGGATCTGCTCATAGGTGACCCCCATAAAGCGCAAACACAGTTAAGCTGGAATCCAAAATACGATCTGAGTTCTCTGGTCAACGATATGATGAAGGGCGATCTCAAACTCATGAAAAGGGAGAAATACCTGCAGGATGGCGGATACAAAGTGTTTAACTATTTCGAATAGTTCTTTTTGGTTTAACATTTAAGACCTTATCCAATGAATTCAGAAAGTAAAATTTATATAGCAGGGCACCGAGGTATGGTGGGGTCAGCAATTTACAGGGCCTTGCAAAAAAATGGTTTTAAGAACCTGGTAACCAGAACTTCCTCTGAACTTGATCTGCGAGAAACCGCTCAGGTAAGAGATTTTTTTGAAACGGAGAATCCCGAATATGTTTTTCTTGCAGCGGCAAAGGTTGGAGGAATTTTAGCCAATAATACATACAGAGCTCAGTTTTTGTACGAAAATCTACAGATACAAAACAATGTCATTCATCAGGCTTATTTAAACGGAGTTAAAAAGCTCATGTTTCTTGGGTCTTCATGCATTTATCCCAAATTGGCCCCGCAACCCTTAAAGGAAGAATACCTTCTCACCGGATTGCTTGAGCCAACCAACGAACCTTATGCCATTGCTAAGATCACCGGCATAAAAATGTGTGAAGCATACAGGAGCCAGTATGGTTGTAATTTTATATCGGTAATGCCAACCAATCTTTACGGGATCAACGACAATTATGATCTTAATAACAGCCATGTTCTGCCCGCACTTATTCATAAATTTCACGATGCACGAATTTCCGGTTCGAAAGAAGTAGTCGTGTGGGGGACAGGATCACCCTTAAGGGAATTTTTATACGCTGATGATCTGGCGGATGCCTGCCTAAAACTTATGCTGGAGTATAATGAGAAGGAGTTTGTTAATATCGGCACAGGGAAAGAGATCAGTATCAAACATCTTGCAGAGACCATAAAAGACATCGTTGGTTTTAAAGGAGATCTTGTGTTCGACACCTCCAAGCCCGACGGCACTCCACGCAAATTATTGGATGTTACATATTTGAGTAAACTAGGCTGGAGCTACAAAACTGAATTGAGAGAAGGCATCGAAATGGCATACAAGGATTTTTTAGCCCGATTTAAGATAACTCAGGGATAAGAATATCAAGCAATAATTGTTTGATAATGTGTTAATTTTGAAAAAAAATCATGAAAATCAAGTTCATCCTACTCAGTTTTTTAGTGCTTTTCCTGAATTCATGCAAAACAGAAGAGGCAGAAAAGGATTGCGACATAAACAATTACGGAACGTTTAGAGTTGAGTTTGCAGCTTCCAACATTAATCACAGCATTCTGGTTACCTTTCCCGATCAGTCGTTCAGGGATAAACTGGTCAGTACAGGTACCTTGTCCGATACCTTGAATTTATTTCCCGGAAAATATAATGTTGAAGTCAGCAGCATTAACTCCATGGGACAATCGGTCGATGCCAAAAGCTTTCAGATCAATATCACAGAATGTGTTGAAACGCTTGAACGTATCGATTTTTAGAATGCTAACACTATAAATTTTAAAATTCCTTTTGAAGAACCATCCGGGAACTTCTTGGTAAAGTATTTATGGAAAACAAAAGTTGATTGAAACAGAATTATTTTTTGTTTCATGCATTTTTAAGTTTATATTGCATTTGTACTGAATTTTTATGAATGAAACTTCGTTTTTCCGAAAAATAGTACTACTCTCAATTTTGTTGATCAGCAGCTTAAGCCTTATGTCTCAAAATTGTACTGAAAAAATTGAAACTGCACGAATTCAATATGAATCCGGTAAAATGGACTCAACCATCCATTTACTTTCAGAATGCATTAGATCTGCCGACCCTGAGATCCGTTTTGGTGCACTTCGAATTACTTCTCTTGTATACCTTGCTCTTAATGACGAAAAGAAGGCAAGGAACCTGGTGGTAGAAATGCTCAGGATCCACCCTGATTACAGCCCGGGTGTACTTAACAATTCTTTAGAATTTATCCGATTGGTAAACAGCATCACCGTAATACCCAAATTTAGCTTAGGCTCTAATTTTGCAATTGGAACAAACTACAGTTTACCTGCAATTGAAACCCAATATTCAATACTGAATGATCACACTAAAAAGTATTCGGGTAAGCCAAATCTCAATATAAGTTTTTCCGGTGTATATCATTTCACAGAGAATTTTGGACTAAGTGCGGAAATTTCATTTCTACAAAAGAACTTCGAAACGGACTATTCAACTAAAGATCTGGAGCTGATCTCAGAAGAAAAACTAAGTTATGGCAATTTGATCCTTGCCTTAAAAATTGTACCAAACTTAAAGAGAAAACTAATACCTTTTATTCAAATTGGTGCCTATGCAGGAAGACTTTTAAATGCCAGAGCAAAATTTAGTTATAAGAATTATGAAACTGGAGAAATCTTCTCTCTTGAGAATGTGAATTCAATTCAACGCAGAAGCAAATTTGATAATGGATTGGCAGCATCAGCCGGTTTAACCAAAAGATTTAAAAAAGGACAGCTTGTTCTGAATTGTATGTACTTGCATTCCTTTACAAATATTACAAGGGCCGATACCCGATTTGATTATCCTGACCTTAGAAGGGATTATTTTTATCTGGATGATGACCTGCGCCTGAATACTCTTATGTTCTCATTGGGTTATAGTGTTTATTTAAAATATAGAGTTAAAGATCCCGGATGAAAAAATACTTAAAGGTTATATTCTTTATTTGGGTATGTTCTGGAAACTCCCTGATCAGCGTTGCTCAATCGGATTGTTCAGATGCGCTATACAGTATTAATAAGCTGTATTTTGAAGGGAAGATACAATCCGCCATTGATCGGACAAAACATTGTATGACTGCTTTCAGAACAAAAGAAGAAAGGTTTGAGGCTTACCGCATCCTGAGTAATTGTTATCTTGCATTAAAAGATTATGAAAAAGTAAACTATTGTATAAAGCGTTTGCTCAAGATCAGGCCAAATTATACCGAACGAAGCTTAGGTAATGAAAACCTTGAACTTGTAAAACTGATCAAAAGTTATTCGGTCAAACCCGACTTGTTTCTGGGTGTTTGTGCCGGTTTTTCCATAAACAGACCATTCGTAATATCCAATAGGTCGCCATATACGGATGCACGTTCAGAATATAAGTCTTCTCCAGGTTATCTTATTGGGATAGAAGGCCTCAAAGATTTGCCGGGAAACTGGGAAATAGCCATAAGAATGTTTCAGTCCGGTTCCAGTATTCAACATGATATTTCAGGGTTGAATTTAAAAGACATTAACTATTTTGAGCGTTACGATTTTACCAATTTAGCACTTGCTCCTTTTTACCATTTCAAACTCAAGAGGGATTTGACCATTTTGCCGTTCATTCAGTTGGGTGCAGGTTATTTAAACCGCAGTTACTCTGTTCTGTCCTATGAAGACATTCAAAGTGGCCAGGTTGAACAGAAAAGTTATTCAGAACCCGAAAAAAGAAATCGTATTCAGTTAAGTGCAGCTGCAGGTTTTGAGTTTAGAAAAAAAATGGATATTGGAAACATCGGCTTGCAATTTTCATATAGTTCTTACCTGACTCAATTTCATTCAAAAAAAGAAGCATCCAACGAATTATCAATCGCCCTTGACAATGGTTATTTCAGTGACAAACTCAGATTACAATCATGGGCATTCGAATTTAAATATTCATACCCCATTCGATATTTAATTGAAAAAAAGTAAATTAATAAACTGAATTCAGGTCCGGATCGCTTACGATCACCAATGGATGATCTGTATTCATGTATTTACCCTGACCGGCCGTTTTGGTATTTCCTAACATCATGATCTTCCCATCTTTTAGTGCCAGGATAGTGCTGATGTTGTAATTCGAAGGGAAATTTAAATTGTTGTAGATCAGTTCACCCTTTGAATCCAGTCTGTAAAATATTGGTCGGGAAACCGTTCCAACCACACCATTTGCCGATATAATCAGGCTTTTGTCATTTAGGATTGTCATGGAACGCAAGGTGAAATTTGTGATAAACCCTTCAATCTTCACTCTTTTGGTCCATTCTTTTTTAAGGTCGAAGGTTGCTTTACTGACATCAAAAAAGTTTCGAAAGTATGAATATCTTAATTCCTGAACACTTTTAACTCTCCTTTCACCGGTTGCACAGAAATAATTTATTTGATCACTTGTATATATTTGCGCAACATCGTCTATCTCGTCCCTGTAAAAACTGTCGACAGTTAATAGCAGTGCATCTGAAAAATCATCTTCTAGTCCTGAAGGCGAAATTTTATATTTCATCAGGCCATGTCTCGACGAACCATCTGGCTTAAGGTCATCGGTGACGGGGAGCCAATCCACGGAGACAAGGGCAGTATCGCCGTTTATTTGTAACACATCGAATCGCTGATAATTTACCCTTTGCGGATCAGGGTCAAAAATTGACCGCACTTGATAGTTAACGTAAACATTGCCATTTAGGTCAATTCTATACCAATAAATGCTGGAAGAATTGTAGTTGCTTCTGGTAATGTAAATGAGGTTATCATCCCCTAATACCGGTTTTGAAGTAAGCCATGGAATTGTGCCTGCAAGGTCAAATCCGAAAAGTACCACCTGTTGTTCTGAATTGCCATTTTCGTCAATACGGATCAATTCACCGGTTTGCAAATTGTAGATCCAAAGATCATCGTTTTTCAATTTGCAAATTCGGTAATTGTAGCCTCCATCTGTATATTTAGGAGTGATGTTTACTTTTGAAATAATGTTTCCTGATCTATCAAGCTTTGCAGTAAATAAAGATTTATTATTCTGCAATTTGGTGTCGTTTTCAATACCGATCGCCAGGATATTTCCGTCATTAAGCTCTACCGCATCTAAAAAATAAGCTGAATATTCAAGATAGATCCTGGTAAAGGTTTCCTGTTCATCGCTTACCAGTTTTTCTTTGCGACAACCTGATAAAGATAAAATTGTCAAAAAACAATAGAACAATTTCCGATATGGATGGTGTTGTTTTTTATTCATTAATTCAAGTCTTCTATTAATTTGCCGCTGTTATCCAATTTGTATTGTATAAAACCAATTGATCCGCCCGAATCTTGAAAAGTACCTGCCACTCGGATATGATCCGGATATTGTTTGGCGGTGTGTGCTACAGTCATTTGATCGTCCGAACCAAAAGCATGATCCCAGATCCTGTTTCCACTTTTGTCAACGGCCAGTGTGTAAGCTTTTTGTTTAACAAATGAACCTGTATTCGGGTCGAAGGTTGAGCCCGTAAGAATATAACCGAAATCGGTTTCCACCATGTTTTTAAACTCAGCCATACCCAGGCCGTAGTAATGTTTTTTCCAGAGGAGTTGATTGTTGTGACTCATTTTAATCAATTCCATACCCCGCTTATATGGTCCATCCGTTGAATAATATGAGCCAACCATAAATCCATCTGAAACCGGGATCAATGTAGAATTCATATGGATCCATATTTCACCATTTGAACTCGATCGGAAATCAGAGGAATCTAAAAAAAGATCGATGACTTCAAACGTATCCTTAAATTTTGCTCGCATGGACCAGTTTCCGTATTTCCATGGAGCATCCGGCTTCGACCAGAAACCTGTAAAAAAATAATCATCGTCTGAAGTTCTGCAAACGTTCAATACCCTTTGGACGGTTTCGCCTGAGACCGGATTGCGGTAAAAAGGATATCGTTTGAAATGAAACAAGGGTTTCTTAGGGTTAATTGCAAAGATTATTCCGCTTACATTCAAGGCTTCGCCGGCAATAATGAAATCACCTTCAGGATTATCGATGGCTGCATAGGCCTGTGACAATCCACCTGAATTGAAGCCGACAAATTGCTGATATTGATAACTTTCATCATGTTTGGTGGCAAACCCTTCCATCGCGTTCAGGTTGGTATGTAATCTGCCGGAAGAACCAAAGCCGGAAAAGATAAAATTTCCTTCAGAATTTTCCGCAACATTATTATAGCTTCCGGTTCCTCCGTTAAAATCATATAATGCTTCATGAAACTTTAACGAAAAATCTTTATCGAAAACCAAAATGGAGCCTGCGCCCTTTTCCTGTCCTACAAACACCACGTCGTCCTTACTCGTGATTATGGCTTTTTTAACTTGGGTAAATAGAGTCTGACCGTATATTCGAACTGCATTTCCGGAACTGGAAGTTATCTCCTTTTTGCAGGTTGAAAAGAAGAAGATCAATAACAGATAAAGATAAATCTTTCCATTAATTAAGTGGAATTTAATTTTCAGATGGTTCAAGTCAAGGGTTTCGTAAACAAATATGTTAAAAATACTTTAAACTTCAAAATCTATATCGTAAAATAATTAACTAACCTGCTGAGGTTGAAGAATTTCATTTTGATCTTTGTTGTATAAATTTTTAGTGAAGCCCCAATTGAGATGGATAGTCGGTAAGTATATTAAAAGAATAGAATGTCCGGGTTAAGTGAAAATGGGATTTGTTTTGTTTACGAGGAAAAAAACTTTTATTCGGACAATACTTTCTTCAGTTTTTCGACTGCATAGCGGATCTCGTCTTCGGTGGTGTATTTGCCAAAAGAAAACCTAAGCCCGGTTCTTTCCTCAGGATGGTTAATGGCAGCCAGTACATGGCTTCCCTTGCTTGCACCACTGCTGCATGCCGATCCTCCACTGGCACAAACACCTTCGATATCAAGCTTGAAAAGCAGCATTTCATTGGCATTGTTTTCTGGAATACTTACGTTTAAAACCGTGTAAAGACTTTTATCAGGATCGGTAACTCCATTAAAGGTCACACCGGGAATTTCGTTTTGTATAAGTTCCATCATCAAACTTTTGAGTGCCATCAGCTTTTCTCGTTTTTCTTTCATGATGGCTGTCGACACTTCAAGAGCTTTTGCCAATCCAACGATACCGGGAATGTTCTCGGTACCGGCCCTCATGTTTTTTTCCTGACCTCCACCCGTAAAAAGTGGTTTTAGTTTGTGGTTGTTTCGAATGTACAAAAACCCGACACCTTTTGGTCCATTGAATTTATGTGCCGAACATGCCAAAAAGTCGAGTCCGATCTCATTTACCTTTATGTCGAAATGTCCCATCGTTTGTACCGTATCGGAATGAAACAAGCAATTGTGTTTTTTTGCAATTTCCGATATAGCCTTTAAGTCGGCCATGGTTCCAAGTTCATTATTCGCATGCATGATACAAATAAGGCTTCCGGGGTACTTCGAAGCCAGTTCTTCGAGGTGAGCAAGGTCAATTTCTCCCTTGGCTGAAATGTTGACCAAATGGTGTTTGGCCAGTCCCTTGGCATCCAGTTCTTCTATGGTGCTTAATACGGCGTGATGTTCGATAGGAGAGGTGATGATGTTTTGGATACCCAGATCGTTGACAGAACAACGTATGGCCAGATTATCGGCTTCCGTTCCACCTGAGGTGAATATGATCTCAGAGGAAGAAGCACCTATTATTTCGGCAATTTTCCTGCGTGAAGTTTCGAGTATGCCTTTTGCAGAGCGGCCAATGGAATGCTGAGCAGAAGGATTACCATAATAATTGCTAAGCACATCGGTCATGGAGTTTACCACTTCCGGGTCAAGGGGTGTGGTGGCAGCGTTGTCCAGATAAACTCTCATAATTATTCAAGGCAGTATTTGGCTGCAAAAGTACTATTTAAGCTGCAGTAACCCAATATTTTATAGATCAATCTTGCCAGATTAAATTCAGTTAATATTTCCCCTTTTTTAGGTGCACATTCAACTACATCAAATCCTACCACTTCTCGTTGAGTGCATACTTTTTTAAGAAAAGTTAAAGTGTCGTGCCAAAGAAGTCCGCCCGGCTCTGCTGTTCCTACCGCGGGCATAAGGCTTGGGTCGAATCCATCCGCATCAATGGTAAGATAAATCCTTTCCGGTAAACTATTTAGTACTTCTTCATGCCAGTTGTTGTTTCCGGCGATCTGGTGTGCATACCAGGTATGAATGTTTCCTGAAGATTTGATAAGCTCTGCTTCTTCAATTGCCTGAGCCCTGATACCAACCTGTGCAATTGGCACCATGAGTTCATGTATTCTGGCCATAACAGATGCATGACTGTAAGGATTACCCTGATAGCTCATTCTCAGATCCGAATGTGCATCGATTTGAAGGATCCCGATATTAGGGTCTTCTTTATAGAAAGCCTTGAAAAAACCAAAGGTTACCGTATGTTCAGCCCCCAGACTAACTACAAATTTTTTGTTTCGGATGTGATGTGCAGTTTCGGTTTCTATAAGCTCAACGGCATCAGAGTCAACTTTTCCATTGAATTCCATAAAAGGAAGCGTTGATATACCCATTTTTTTATAGGTTTCCTGGTCCAGTTCCTCATCATAGAATTCAACATAATGCGATGCTTCCAGTATGGCTTCAGGTCCTTTATCGGAGCCCGCGAGGTAGGATGAGGTATGTTCGTAAGGGGCCGATTGAATAACAACCGATGAAGTTCGGTATGAAGATAATTCTTCTTCTTTTATTCCGAGAAAATTGAAATCTGCGGAAAGGCTTTGTTTAGCTTCCATGTTTCGGATTATTTTTTAACCCTTTCCATGTAACTGCCGGTACTTGTATTAATTTTGATCAATTCACCGATCTCGCAAAACAATGGAACTTTAATTTCAGCACCGGTTTCCAGTGTGGCAGGTTTTAAGGTATTGGTTGCGGTATCTCCTTTAACTCCCGGTTCTGTGTAAGTGATCTCGAGTTCCACAGAAGGCGGGGCCATAGCTCCAATTGGCATTTCACTTTCAAATTGCACGGTAACCATCATTCCCTCTTTTAAAAATTTAGAGGCATCGCCAAACATTTCTTCAGGTATATTTATTTGCTCATAGGTCTCATTGTCCATGCAAACGTATGCGTCTCCCTCTTTGTACAAATACTGCATATCTTTCGATTCCACCCTTAGGATGTTGATCTCTTCACCGGACCTGAACCGGTTTTCAAGGTTTTTACCATTCCTGACATTGCGCATTTTACATTGATAAAAAGCCCTTAAGTTACCTGGTGTTCTGTGCTGCCATTCGGTGATCTGACAAATTTCGTTATTGTACATAATGTACATGCCTACTGAAACGTCGCCGGTTGTTGCCATAGTTATTAATTTTTCTGCAAAAGAACTATTTTTTAAGGAGAAGGTCAATTAATAAACCCAAGCATTTAATTTAATTAAAATTATCCATGAACTCGTATTATTGCAGGATGATATCTTATAGCCCGAAGCATTGGATGCTCTTCATTTTTAAGGTACATAAAGCCGAAACATTCAGAGAGTTGTACCCTGTAATGATACTTCTTGCCGTGTATTCCTTTATGATCGACTTTATTTTCATCAATCATTTACATCTTGATACCAAATCGAAGATATCAGGATTGTCAATAATGTATTCTGTACTTGGGTTTGTGATCTCTTTGTTGCTTGCTTTCCGAACCAATACCGCATACGAAAGATGGTGGGAAGGGCGAAAATTATGGGGGGCTCTGGTGAATTGCTCACGAAATCTCGCCATTTTGCTCAAGACAGAAACTTCTGAGGGAAACCATGAATTTTATAAGAAACAAATTCCCGTTTATGCTAAAAGCCTGAAAGCACATTTACAGGAAGACAGTACCTATAAGCCTGAGAATGTTGATAAGGATACGGTTCACGTTCCTAATGCAGTTGCCAAGGCCGTTTGGACCAGGATCGGTCGTGAGAAGATAAATGAAACCCAACTGTTGTTGCTTTCCAAAGAATGGAAACAATGGACCGAGATCTGTGGTGCCTGCGAAAGGATTAAGAATACCCCCATTCCTTATTCCTACAGTAGTTTTTTGAAAAAATTCCTGTTCTTCTACACCATGTTTATGCCCTTTGTTTATGTTGGTGCCTTACATTATTACATTGTTCCCCTGGTCGTATTCATTTTTTATGTACTTGCCAGCCTCGAATTGATCGCCGAAGAGATCGAAAACCCGTTTGGAACCGACACCAACGACCTTCCACTGGATAAACTTGTAAATGTAATTGAAGTTTCGGTAAACGAAATTTTTGAGAAAAACTGAGTACCTATTCAGGCATTATGATCTCAGGGTGGCCTATCTTCCCGCCGGATTGACCGGTTTTCCATAAATAATAGATCGCGAAAATACTTACAATGAACACAATGATGTCCAGGATACCTCTTAGTTCATGTTCCTTGTATGAAAACCACATTGCTATGCTTGCAAGTATTCCGGTAATTATTGAGATCCAAAAGGCAAACTCAGCATCTTCTTCGTGATTTTCAATATAGATCTGTTCAAAACGATCTGATTTTTTTATGGCATGCTCAGCTTCTTCACCCGATTCGTTGGTAGGGATAGTAACAATGGCAACCAAGATAAAAAAAGCAAAGGAAACTCTTTTAACTATATCGCTTCTCAGTACCAGCCCTGTAAGTAAAACCAAAGCTGCAAAAATAATACCGATTACGGGAAAATGATTCAGGATTAAATGTTTGTGAAATTCATTCATAATAAAGTCAAATTGGTTCTCAAAATTAATATATATTCAAATTACTTTTTGAATAAAGATTCAATTTCAATTTGAGCCGAGTTATACTTCAATACTTGCCCTATTTTTCATGGCTTCAAGTATTTTCATCGCATCTGAAACATTTTCAATTCCTTCAAGGCGCAATGTCAGAATCTCCTTGACTTGTTTCAGCAAGGCAATTTTAGCATTTGACCTTATGAATTCCAGCACCGAACCAAAAACTTCTGACTGGAAAAAACGATCTTCGTTAACAAACCAGGCAGTAAGTTTATTCTGACGAATCGAAATTTTGGTCATACCCAGTTCTTTTCCCAGCCATTTGAGTTGTACGCTTTTAATTAATTCGTTAGCCTGTTTAGGTAATTTACCAAAACGGTCGGTTAGCCTTATTTCAAATTCTAGCAAAGTATCGGGTTCTTTTATTCTTGAAAGTTCATTGTATAAACTTAGTCTCTCACTGATGTTCCTTATGTAAAAGTCAGGTATCATAAGCTCGAGGTCTGTTTCGATCTGGCACTCAAATTCCTTATTCTTTGGAATTCCTTTAAACTCTTCATTAAATTCCTCTTCTCGCAATTCCTGTATGGCTTCATCAAGTATCTTATGATACATTTCAAAACCGATATCCGTAATAAATCCACTTTGTTCTCCACCCAGCAGATTTCCTGCTCCACGGATATCAAGATCACGCATTGCCACATTAAAGCCGGAACCAAGTTCACTGAATTCTTCAATTGCCTTAAGCCTTCTTCTTGCTTCATCGGTAAGTGCATGCAGGGTAGGGGCAAATAAATAACAATAGGCTTTTTTATTGCTTCTTCCCACCCTTCCCCTCATCTGGTGCAAATCGGATAAACCAAAGTAATGTGCATTATTGATTATCATGGTATTGGCGTTCGAAATATCCAATCCAGATTCAATGATGGTTGTTGCCACCAATACATCGTATTCTCCTTCGATAAACTGAAGCATTACATTTTCGAGTGCATCCCCGCTCATTTGTCCATGACCCACACAAACCCTTGCCTCGGGGCATAATTGCTCAATGAGGTCTGCCATTTCATAAATGTCCTTCACACGATTGTGAACAAAAAATACCTGGCCACCTCGTTTTAGCTCGGCATCAACTGCTGATTTTAAAATTTCCCTGTTAAAAATATGTAACTCGGTATTGACCGGCTGTCGGTTGGGGGGCGCAGTGTTGATAATAGAGAGGTCTCTTGCGCCCATTATGCTGAAATGAAGTGTTCTGGGTATGGGTGTGGCGGTTAGGGTTAGCGTATCAACGTTTGTTTTTATTGCTTTAATACGATCTTTGGCTGCCACACCAAATTTTTGTTCTTCATCTATGATTAGCAAGCCCAGATCTTTGTATTTAATATTCTTATTAAGCAATTTATGGGTTCCGATCACTATGTCAACGGTTCCATTTTCAAGGTTTTCAAGTGTTTCCTTTTGTTGCTTTGTGGTTCTGAAGCGGCTTATATAATCCACTTTGACCGGAAAATCGTGCAATCTCTCCTTGAAAGTGCGATAATGTTGCTGGGCTAAAATGGTGGTGGGTACAAGCACTACCACCTGTTTACTATCGCATACCGCCTTAAATGCAGCACGAATGGCTACCTCGGTCTTTCCAAAACCAACATCGCCGCAAACAAGTCGGTCCATAGGATTAGAAGCCTGCATGTCAAGTTTTACATCCTCGATCGCCTTTGCCTGGTCAGGGGTGTCTTCATACATGAAACTGGCTTCCAGTTCAGTCATCAGATAATTGTCGCCCGAAAAAATAAATCCTTTGCTTGCCTTTCGCTTTGCATAGAGTTTTATTAGGTCCCTTGCAATGTCTTTTACCCGGGTTTTGGTTTTGCGCTTCAGGTTCTGCCATGCATCTGACCCCAGTTTGTTAAGTACCGGTTCGGTGCCTTCCTTGCCGCTGTATTTCGAAATTTTGTGCAGTGAATGTATGTTTACGTAAAGCAGGTCGTTGTTTTTATAGGATATCCTTACTGCTTCCTGAAGGGTGCCCGCCATTTCGATTTTTTGCAAACCTTCAAATTTGCCGATACCATGGTCAATGTGAACGATGAAATCACCCGGAACAAGATTGCGAAGTTCTTTTAAGGTTAGAGCCTGATTTCTGGAATATCGGTTTTTCGATTTCGTTCGGTAATACTTATTGAAGATCTGATGTTCGGTATAACAGGCAGTTTTACCCGAAAGGTCCAGAAATCCTGAAGAAAGACCCTGGTATATTGGTGATAATTGTACTTCAGACTGAAGGTCTTCAAATATGGATTGAAGTCTTTCGATCTGTTTGCCGGATTCAGAAAATACGTAGTTGATGATGCCGCTCTGTTCATTTTGTCTCAAATGACGGATCAGCATATCGAAATTTTTATCGAAACCGGGTTGGGCAGAAATTCCAAAATCAAAAACCTCCTGTGGTTTAAAACAAGTGGTGACACCATTTTCCAGAACTCTGAATTTCTTTAGATTTTCTTTGATCAGTTTCTCATTTTCATACAGGTTCGATGGCTTTAAAAGTTCAGAACTTGTATCCGCCTTTTCGTAAAGGTTTTCTGCCTTGTCGATCCCATGATGAATGATGTCGAGAAAAAGGGGTAGATCCTGGGAATAAACAACACTATCGTCAGAAATATAATCCCAGATACTTGCCGTATGTTTTGTCTCGCTGTCTTGCAGATTGGGAACAAGACTTGCGTAGAAAAGTTCGTTCACCGACAATTGCGAGACCGGGTCAAAAGCCCTTATGGTCTCAATGTTTGAACCATCCAGTTCAATTCGGTATGGCAATTCGCTGGCATAGGAAAATACGTCGATAATTCCACCGCGTATTGAAAAATGCCCCGGTTCGTATACAAAATCTTCTCTTGTAAAACCACATTCGTTAAGGAACTCTATTAAAAAATCAAGGTCAAGTTTTTCATTTTTCGAAATTTCGATCCGGTTTTTAATAAGTTCTTCATTACTGACAACCTTCTCGGCGAAAGCTTCCGGGTATGTGATCAGAATAAAGTTGTTTTTTCTTTTAAGGATTGAATTGAGAACTTCTATCCTTTGTTGAATGTTGAAGGAAGAAGGTTGTAAAATTGAGAAGGGCTTGGCATTTGAGTCGGGCAAAAGCAAAACCTTTTGCTCTCCGAGTATTGACTCGATGTCCGATTTGAAATAACCTGCCGATTCGGCGTCCGGTAAAAGGACAAGAAAATTTTTGTCGTATTGCTCAAACAGGCCTGCCACCAGAAATGCTGAAGAGGAACCATAAAGATTATTGCATTGTATATTTGGGTACGATTGCAAAGCATCCATTAATTGCTCAAATTCTTTTTTTCTGCAAAAGCTATCCAAGACTTGTTTGGTGTTCAACGAAAGAGTATTAAAAATGCAAAGATACAATTCGAAGTGCAAGTTCCCGAAGGCATTGTTTGCAAGATTGAAGGTGCGTATTGTAAGCACAAGGTCATCAGAATTTAACTTTTCTTGCAGTTGAGACTTACTTTTCTATATTCGCTGATTATTAATATTAATATGAAAAAATTAGCTATCCTGTTCAGTATTATTGCCCTTTTTGGAATAAGTTCATGTAAAAAATCAAGTACGGAAGATCCGGTTAATCCTTCAGCCAGCAATACTTTTAGTATTGATGGAAAAAATTTTACAGCAAACAATGTGAACGTCACCTACCGCAACGGAGTTTTCGTTTTTAAGGCTGAATCATCGGCAGGTGAAAAAATGATACTTAGAACTAAATTACTGGTTGGAAAGGAAACACAGTCAGCACTGTACGAATTTAAAGGAGATGTAGACGATGAATTGGCAATTTATGTTAAGAAGGACGAACCTGAACTGGCATCCAATCAATATGCTTCAGGTATTGTAGCCGGCTCCATTTCTTTTACGTCTTTTAACAATACCACAAAAAAGGCAAGTGGAAAGTTCAATGTTAAGGTAATACGCAAAACAGACTCAGAGGAAAAGGTGCTTAAAGGAGAATTCAACGACTTGACCTTCGACGACAAGGCCGTGAATGTTCCGTCACAGTTATTGACTGCCATGATTGGCGCAAACAGCTTTACTGCCACCACAATCACCGGAAAAAGCACTACAAGTACAAAGATCCTTAATATTAAAGGAGTAGCAGCTAACGATGCGTATATTTCATTAAATCTGCCATACAAGGTGATCGAAGGCACTTACAAGACCGCTATTTTTGGAAGTATTTCTGCGGAATACAGTCCTTCTATAGGGGTTGTTGAGCCTGTGGAAACCGGAATAATTACGGTAAACGAGCATGATCCTGAGGCAAAAATAATCAGTGGAACTTTTGATTTTAACACCGACCAGCAAACCACTCTGAAACAGGGATCTTTTGTTTGTGTATATAAATAATGTAATACTGCAATCACTTCTAGTATTTAAATGAAAGGAATGACCTCCAATTGGATACCTATACTCGGTTCTTATACTCAAAAGACCAATGAGATAGAGTTTATTGGGGGCACCTACACAAGCAATGAAACGAGCTATGCGAACATAGCCAATTTGTTAAGCGATCAGGTATTTTCGGGTGGAACCATACATGCGGAAATACTTTTTAAGAGTACAGAGTTTCCATCTGCATGTGAATTTATTATTTCCTGGGTACCTGAAACTCAGCAGTTCGTTTCTGCAGGTATAGGTGGATCCGGAGGTTTTGCATCGGTTCGAACCTTTACAACTAAATGGACAAATCACTCTATAGTTGGCGATCATTCTAATCTTATTGCTAACAAGACTTATAGGCTTGAAGTTGAATTAAAAGGGTCAACTGTAACGGTAAGAATCGATGGAGTAAATTCAACCACAGTTAACCTACCTTATAACTTACCATTGAGTCAGGTTGGAATTTGGTGTCAAAGTAATAAGAATATAAGTATTAAAAATTTTACGGTTAATCGTGAGCTCCCCAAAGCCTTCGTTGTAATGCAGTTTTCTTCCCCTTACAACGAGCTTTATGATGATGTAATTAAGGGGGTCTGCAATGAGTTCAGTTTAGACGTACTTCGTGGAGATGAAACCTACGGGACCGGTTTAATACTCTCCGATATCACAAATCAAATAAATGAAAGTAAGCTGGTCATTGCCGAAATTTCGGCTTTAAATCCAAATGTGTTCTACGAGGTTGGCTATGCACATGCTTTAAATAAGCCGACCATATTAATAGCTGACAAGATAACGAAATTACCCTTCGATGTTTCTCCATTCAGAACGTTATATTACGAAAATTCGATAGCAGGAAAAAAGAAAGTCGAAGAAGGTCTTAGGAACCATATTGATGCTGTTCTTTCTGAGAAGGGAATAATCTAATGCTAATTTTAATTTTTAAAGTTAAAAGAACTGCCTTTGTTTTTGGTCATTGGGAAAATATATTGTTTCAATCATTTTATAGATGGTAGCAAATAATCATTTTACACAAAACAAAATTGTTGTTTTCGTGAAATCTATTTCTCATTGTTAATGTTGCTTTCCCAAAGAACCCACATCGGTTTGTGCCTGTATTTAAGTCCGAAAGGATGAATTGAATACTTTTCAATGTGATCAACGATCTCCTGTTCGTCTTCTGATATTAAATATAGATGTCGGTCGTCGGGTGATATGGTCCCATTTGATACCATCGTATTGATGTGTTCAAGAAGTTCCTTGTGGAAGCCTTTTCCATAAATGGCGACGGGAAATTTGTCAATTTTTTGGGTTTGAATCAAAGTAAGGGATTCGAACAATTCGTCTAGTGTTCCAAAACCACCTGGGTAAACAACAAAGCCATACGAGTATTTCAACAGCATCACTTTGCGCACGAAAAAATACTGAATATCAACCGACCGGTCAAGATATGCATTGGGTACCTGTTCAAAAGGCAATTCAATATTACAACCTACGGATCGGCCGCCAACTTCTTTAGCACCTCTGTTTGCAGCTTCCATAATACCGCCACCGCCACCGGTCATTATGGTAAAACCTAATTGTGCTATTTTTGAGGAAACCGATCTTGCCGATTGATAAAACGGATTATCTTCTTTAAATCTTGCCGAGCCGAAGATCGTTATACACGGTCCTACAAAATGCAGTTTTCGGAAACCTTTGATAAATTCGATCATTATTTTTATTACAAACCAAAGATCGGCCAATCTTGACTGAGGGCCTTTTAGAAATTTTATTTCTTCTTTTGAATTCAACATAAGACAATATTATTCTATTTTGTACCAAATTGTACCTGGATGTTAATTTTTTTATATTTTTATTTGTGCAATAAAGTTTTCATTTTACGATCAGGAAGGCAATAATTTATATTTTTCTTGATTTAGTAATTTCTTGTAATTAAATTTGCAGTCCTTAAAAATTAAAAATGATCATAGTAAACGTTAAAGAAAACGAATCTTTAGACAAAGCGATTAAGAAGTACAAAAAGAAATTTGAGAAGACAGGCGTTGTTCGTGAATTAAGAGAGCGTCAGGCATTTACCAAGCCCAGCATTAAAAGAAGGATGCAAATTATCAAAGCGACTTACAAACAATCGCTTCAGAGCCTGGAAGATTAATATCCAAAATAATATAGTAAATTGCCCATGATTACCGTCATGGGCTTTTTTTTTGCACAACCGTATTACGATTACCTCCAGCACGAACGAAAGTATAGTGTTCACACTTGTATGGCATACAGAAAGGATCTGGAGGAGTTTTATGAATTCACACAAAAGGAATTCGACGAAACAAATGTTGCTTTGATATCTTCTGAGATGGTCCGAACGTGGGTGAGCTTTTTGATCAATCAAAAAATGGAGCCGGTATCGGTTCGAAGAAAGTTATCGTCAGTACGTTCATTTTTCAGGTTCCTTATTAAAGAAAAGAAAATTTCCGGGAACCCTGTGAGCAATTTACCTCAGTTAAAGCTTCCCAAAAAACTGCCATCCGTGATACCGGTTGAAAATCTGAATGATTTGCTGGAAGTGAAATTTGAAAATCTGGAATATCGCGACATGCTTGATTATTTATGCATTGCAATTCTTTACGGGACGGGCTTTCGGAGAGCAGAGCTCATTTCAATACAGGATGAAGACGTCGATCTGGAAAATCGTCTCATCAAAGTACTTGGAAAAAGAAATAAGGAGCGTATTGTTCCTATCACAGAGGAGTTAGCCGGACAGATAAAAGTATTCAGAGAAATGAAACAAAGATCTGATATACATTCTGCTTATCTGCTTACCAATGAAAAAGGAAAAAAAATATCCATCTCCTATATATATGGTACCGTTAAAAAAGCTTTAACTTTGCAAAAGATAAATGGTAAACGAAGCCCACATGTTCTTCGGCATACTTACGCTACCCGGTTATTGCAAAACGGGGCAGGATTGTTGAGTGTTAAGGAACTGCTTGGTCATTCGAGTTTAGCATCTACACAGGTTTACACCCATGTAAACATTGAAGATTTAAAAAAGATTTATAAAAAGAACCACCCCAAACAGTAAAATGAACATTAAAATTCAATCCATACATTTCGATGCCGATAAAAAATTATTAGCCTTTATTCAACAAAAGATTTCAAAACTTGAGTTGTACAATGATAAGATCATTGATGTGAATGTATATCTCAAATTAAACAATCATCATAACAAGGAGAACAAACACGTCGAGGTTAAGATAAACCTTGCCAATCATTCTATGTTCAAAGATGCAGAGGCAAGGACCTTTGAAGCCGCAACAGATATAGTGGTTGAGGCTCTCAAGATCCAGATTAAAAAGCGTAAGGAATTGCTTTTGCAGAAATCTTAAAAATTTTAAAATTATTTTTTGAACTTTCGATTATTTAAGACTACTTTTGCAGTCCTTAAAAATCAAGCGTAGAAACTTCTATGGTTTTTTTTAGGGAAATGCCACTTTAGCTCAGCTGGTAGAGCAACTGATTTGTAATCAGTAGGTCATTGGTTCGATCCCGATAAGTGGCTCAATACGGAGAGTGGTTTGGTGAAGGGAAATGCGTTTTTTGACATCCGGAAACATTTCATAAGGGGAGTTACCAGAGTGGCCAAATGGGACAGACTGTAAATCTGTTGTCTTATGACTTCGGTGGTTCGAATCCACCACTCCCCACACCATTTTAATGGTAAAGAAAATCAGCGGAAGTAGCTCATTTGGTAGAGCGATAGCCTTCCAAGCTATAGGTGGCGGGTTCGAGCCCCGTCTTCCGCTCTTAGTAAAGTTGAGGTGTTGACTTGTCAAGCCGTTGTAGCTCAGTGGTAGAGCACTTCCTTGGTAAGGAAGAGGTCGAGAGTTCGATTCTCCTCAACGGCTCCATTTAATTTGGAGCACTTCGTGGGATGAAAAGTTTTTGGAACAAAGAGCACGTTTATTAGAATAACTAATTATAACAAAACTAAATATATACCAAAATGGCTAAAGAAAAATTCGACCGTTCGAAACCTCACGTAAACATCGGTACAATTGGGCACGTTGACCACGGTAAAACTACCTTGACAGCTGCAATAACCAAAGTATTGGCAGAAAAAGGTTTATCTGAATCCAGATCATTTGATTCTATTGACTCTGCTCCTGAAGAAAAGGAAAGAGGTATCACGATTAACACCGCTCACGTTGAATATGCGACGGCTAACCGTCACTATGCTCACGTGGATTGTCCGGGACACGCCGACTATGTTAAGAACATGGTTACGGGTGCTGCTCAGATGGATGGTGCGATCATTGTGGTTGCTTCAACAGACGGACCAATGCCTCAAACAAAAGAACATATCCTTCTTGCACGTCAGGTTGGTGTTCCTCGTTTGGTTGTATTTATGAACAAGGTTGATATGGTAGATGACGAAGAATTGCTTGAGATCGTGGAAATGGAGATCAGAGATCTTTTGAAGTTCTACGAATTCGATGCTGACAACACTCCGATCATTCAGGGATCAGCTTTGGGTGCCTTAAATGGCGAACCAAAGTGGGTTGATAAAGTAATGGAATTAATGGATGCAGTTGATAACTGGATCCCGATTCCGGATCGTTTGGTTGACAAACCATTCCTTATGCCAGTTGAAGACGTGTTCTCAATCACCGGTCGTGGTACTGTTGCTACCGGAAGGATCGAAAGAGGTGTTATCAATGTAGGAGATGCAGTTGATATCATCGGAATGGGTGCTGAAAACCTTAAGTCAACCTGTACAGGTGTGGAAATGTTCAGAAAACTTCTTGACAGAGGTGAGGCCGGAGATAACGCTGGTTTATTGTTAAGAGGTATTGATAAAACCGATATTAAGAGAGGTATGGTAATTTGTGCTCCGGGTTCTGTTACCCCACACAAAAAATGTCAGGCTCAGGTTTACGTTTTATCAAAAGAAGAAGGTGGACGTCACACTCCATTCTTTAATAAATACAGACCACAGTTCTATTTCAGAACAACGGATGTTACCGGTGAAATTACCCTTCCTGCAGGAACTGAAATGGTAATGCCCGGCGATAACTTAACCATCACAGTAGATCTGATCAACCCGATTGCAATGGAAAAAGGTTTGAAATTTGCGATTCGTGAAGGTGGAAGAACTGTTGGTGCAGGACAAGTAACTGAAATATTGGATTAATAAATTCAAATATTACAAAACGGGCATAGTTCAATGGTAGAATAGAGGTCTCCAAAACCTTTGATCAGGGTTCGAATCCTTGTGCCCGTGCAAAATAAAACGATGGAAAAAATAAAACTGCTTTGGAAAAGTACCCTGGATGAGCTTATGACAAAAATGTCATGGCCAACCTGGGATGAGTTGAGGACAAGTACCATTATTGTATTGGTTGCCTCTCTGATCCTTGGTATTATTATTTACCTTCTGGACACCACTTTTGGTTTTGTTTCCGGTATGTTTTATAATTTTATGGAGTAATGCTGTGATGGAGAAATCGCAAGAGGAATTTAAATGGTATGTGGTCAGGGCCATCAGTGGGCAGGAGAAGAAGGTAAAGACCATGATAGAGAGCGAACTTGAGAGAGAAAAGATCTCCCAGTACGTTCCTACCATACTTATACCTATGGAGAAGGTTTATGAGATAAAAAACGGTAAGAAATCCTCAAAGGAAAAAAGTTTTTATCCCGGATACATTCTCATTAACGCTCATTTGGTTGGTGAAGTGGTTCCTACCATTAAGGCTATAAACGGTGTGGTTGGATTTCTCGGAAATCAGGGTGAGCCAATTCCGTTAAGACAATCCGAGGTGAACAGAATACTCGGTGCAGTAGACGAAAACAATGAAAAGGGAGAATCCAATGTTGAACCCTTTCTTCTCAATGAATTTGTCAAAGTTATTGACGGTCCGTTCAATGGTTTCAGCGGCGTGATCGAGGAGATAAATGATGAGAAGAAAAAACTAAAGGTTATGGTGAAGATTTTCGGAAGGAAAACACCACTTGAATTGAATTACGTACAAGTAGAAAAAGAACAATAAAATGGCAAAACAAGTATCAGGCTTTGTAAAATTACAAGTAAAAGGCGGGCAGGCCAACCCGGCGCCTCCGATCGGACCAGCTTTAGGTTCCAAGGGTGTGAATATCATGGAATTCTGTAAGCAGTTCAATGCTAGAACACAGGATAGAAACGGAAAAATTCTTCCGGTTATCATTACGGTATATTCCGATAAGACTTTTGATTTTATTATCAAAACACCTCCTGTTGCTGCCCAATTGATGGAAATAACCAAGATCAAAAAGGGTTCTGAGCAATCAAACAGAAAACGTGTTGGTTCGGTTACCTGGGATCAGGTTAAAAAAATTGCAGAAGAAAAAATGCCCGATCTGAATTGCTTTACCATTGAATCTGCCATGCGTATGGTAGCAGGTACCGCCAGAAGTATGGGAATCGCAGTTAACGGAACATTTCCGGGAAATAATTAATTTTTTAAGATGAGCAAAGTATCAAAAAATTTAAAAAAGGTTCTTGAGAGTTACGATAAAACCAAATCGTACAGTTTGAAAGAAGCTACCGAAGTTGTGAAAAAAATTACATTCACAAAATTTGATGCATCGGTGGATATTGATGTACGTCTTGGTGTAGACCCACGACAAGCCAACCAAATGGTAAGAGGTTCTGTTTCCCTTCCGCATGGAACGGGAAAAACGGTTCGTGTACTGGTCCTTTGTACTCCTGATAAGGAAGAGGAAGCAAAGGCAGCTGGTGCTGATTTTGTAGGATTGGATGACTATATTGAAAAGATCTCAGGGGGTTGGGTTGATGTAGACGTAATAGTTACCATGCCCAGCATTATGGGTAAATTGGGTCGTTTGGGAAAAATATTAGGTCCTCGTAACCTGATGCCTAATCCTAAAACCGGAACGGTTACCATGGATATTGCAAAAGCGGTTCAGGATGTTAAGGCAGGAAAGATCGATTTCAAGGTTGATAAAACCGGTATTATTCATACTGCTGTTGGCAAGGTGAGCTTTTCTTCCGATAAGATCTACGACAACGCGAAGGAAGTTATCGATACCATTCAAAAGCTAAAACCATCCGCTTCAAAGGGAACTTATTTTAAAAGCATAACAATGTCTAGTTCTATGAGTCCTGGCATTAAGATAGATGTTAAATCCATAGTTTAAATCAGTAAATAAGATAATTATGACAAGGGAAGATAAAGATAAGGTAATCGGTGAATTGTCCGAGTATTTCACAAACTACAAGTTTGTGTATGTTACCGACACATCCGCTATGAGTGCACTTGATACCAACAATATGAGAAGAGTGTTCTTCAAAAACAATGTGAAAGTGCGTGTCGCGAAGAATACATTGATCATTAAAGCTCTCGAAAAATCAAATGTGGATTTCAAGGAACTTAAAGATACATTGAAAGGAACTACTGCCTTGCTTTTCGCAGAAGACGCAAAAGTAGCTGCAGTTGCAATCAAAGAATTCAGAAAAAAAGGAACCAAACCAGTTTTAAAAGGGGCTTATATTGATTCCGATGTATTTATAGGCGACGACAAACTTGATGTGTTGAACAGTCTTAAATCAAGAGAAGAGTTAATTGGTGAGATCATCACAATTCTTCAATCTCCTGCAAAGAATGTGGTTTCTGCATTGCAGTCAGGTGGTGGAAAATTGGCTGGTATCGTAAAAACCCTTTCCGAAAGATAATTAATAATAAATTTTAAAAAACAAACTAATTAAATAAAATGGCAGACTTAAAAACATTTGCAGAACAACTTGTAAATTTAACAGTAAAGGAAGTAAACGAACTTGCTTCAATTTTGAAAGATGAGTACGGAATTGAACCTGCAGCAGCCGCTGTTTCAGTTGCCGCTGCTCCTGCAGCAGCTGGTGGAGGTGATGCCGCCGGAGGTACTGAGCAAACCGAATTTACCGTAATGCTTGTTGGACCTGGTGCGTCTAAACTAAACGTTGTAAAAACCGTTAAAGATCTTACCGGTTTAGGACTAAAAGAAGCTAAGGATTTAGTTGATTCTGCTCCAAAAGAAATAAAAGCCAACATCTCTAAGGATGAAGCCGAAGCAATTAAGGCAAAATTAGTAGAGGCTGGGGCTGAGGTTGAAATTAAGTAATTTCAACTACCCGATTTGAACGAAAGACCCCGGAATTCCCGTGGGTCTATCGTTGTTTATAAAAATTTTTAATTTTAACTTTTAATTTCTTAAATCTTGTCAAAAAACATTAAATCCTCCGAAAGGATAAATTTTGCAAGTATCGAAAAGGTCATAGAATATCCTGACTTTCTAGATATTCAGGTTCAATCGTTCAGTGAGTTCTTTCAATTGGAAACTTCTTCTGAAAACCGAAAGAACGAAGGCCTTTTTAAGGTTTTTGCTGAAAATTTCCCAATAACAGATACAAGGAACATCTTTGTTTTAGAGTTTCTCGATTATTTTGTCGATCCACCAAGATACAACACCGAAGAGTGTATAGAAAGAGGCCTGACTTATGCAGTGCCTCTTAAAGCAAAACTTAAGCTCTCATGTAACGATATTGAACATGAGGATTTTGAAACCATTGTTCAGGATGTTTATCTTGGGCCTATTCCTTATATGACCCCAAGTGGTACATTCATCATCAATGGTGCTGAGAGGGTAATTGTATCACAGCTTCACAGATCTCCCGGAGTATTCTTTGGTCAAACGTATCATTCCAACGGAACAAAACTTTATTCTGCCAGAATTATTCCGTTTAAAGGTAGTTGGATCGAGTTTGCAACCGATGTGAATAATGTGATGTATGCATACATCGATCGTAAGAAGAAGTTTCCGGTTACTACCTTATTAAGAGCGATCGGGTATGAAACCGATAAGGATATTCTTGATATTTTTGGTCTTGCCGAAGAAGTTAAGGTGAGCAAATCGGGCCTCAAAAAAGTCATGGGTCGACGATTGGCGGCAAGGGTATTACGAAGCTGGATAGAAGATTTTGTGGACGAAGATACCGGTGAGGTTGTATCTATCGAGAGAAACGAGATCGTGATAGAGAGGGATACCATCCTCGAAGACAATCACATTGATGAAATACTCGAAGCAGGGGTTAAAACTATCATTCTTACTCGCGAAGACGATAATAAGAACGATTTTGCGATCATTCAGAACACGCTTCAAAAAGATACTTCGAACTCAGGTAAGGAAGCTGTAGAGCATATCTACCGACAATTGCGAAATACGGATCCTCCGGATGAAGAAACCGCAAGGGGAATTATCGAAAGACTTTTCTTCTCCGATAAAAGATATGACCTGGGTGATGTAGGAAGATACAGGATCAATAAAAAGTTAAACCTTGATATCGCAATGGATACCAAAGTATTAACAAAACAGGATATCATTTCCATCATCAAGTTCCTGATCGATTTGAGTAACTCAAGAACGGATGTGGATGACATAGATCATCTTAGCAATCGTCGTGTAAGAACTGTTGGTGAACAGTTGTACTCACAGTTTGGTGTTGGATTGGCCAGAATGGCCAGGACCATCCGTGAAAGAATGAACATCCGTGATAATGAAGTGTTTACGCCTACTGACCTGATCAATGCCCGTACACTTGCATCGGTTATCAATTCATTCTTTGGTACCAATCAGCTTTCTCAATTTATGGATCAAACCAATCCGCTGGCTGAAATCACTCACAAGAGAAGATTATCAGCCCTTGGACCCGGAGGTCTTTCCCGTGACCGAGCCGGATTTGAGGTAAGGGACGTACACTATACCCACTACGGAAGATTGTGTACAATCGAAACTCCTGAAGGACCTAATATTGGATTGATCTCTTCACTTTGCGTTCATGCAAAGATAAATTCTCTTGGTTTTATTGAAACTCCATACAGAACTGTTGTTAACGGTAAAGTTGACAATAAGTCCTCTGTGGTTTATTTAAGTGCTGAAGAGGAAGATGGAAAAATAATCGCACAGGCCAATGCAGAATTGGACAGCAGTGGAAAATTCCAGACCAAGGAAGTAAAAGCCAGGTTTGAAGGTGATTTCCCTATGGTTGATCCTGAAAAACTACAATTCATGGACGTTGCTCCTAATCAGATCGTTTCCATCGCTGCATCTTTAATTCCTTTTCTTGAACACGATGACGCCAACCGTGCACTTATGGGTTCAAACATGCAACGTCAGGCGGTTCCATTATTCAAACCCGAGTCCCCTATTGTTGGTACCGGACTGGAAGGAAAAGTTGCTGTGGATTCCAAAACACTCATTACATCTGAAGGCGAAGGGGTTGTAGAATATGTTGACGCCAACGAGATCCGCGTTCGTTACGAACTGGATGAATCTATGGAACTTGCTTCCTTTACAGGAGAAGTAAAAACATATTATCTCACCAAGTTCAGAAGAACCAATCAAAACACAACCGTTAATCTTCGACCCATTGTTCGAAAAGGGCAAAAAGTTAAGAAAAACGATGTATTGGTTGAAGGATATGCTACTCAGAATGGAGAACTTGCGCTTGGGCGAAACTTGTTGGTAGCCTTCATGCCATGGCAGGGATACAATTTTGAGGATGCTATCGTAATCTCCGAAAAAGTGGTTAAGGAAGATTATTTCACTTCTCTCCACATCACGGAATACGATCTTGAAGTTCGGGACACCAAGAGAGGAGAGGAAGAATTAACAAACGATATTCCAAACGTTAGCGAAGAAGCAACAAAAAACCTTGACGAAAACGGATTGATCCGCATTGGTGCAAGGGTTAAGGAAGGTGACATTCTTATTGGTAAAATTACTCCAAAAGGTGAAACTGAACCTTCACCCGAAGAAAAGCTTTTAAGAGCCATTTTTGGAGATAAAGCCGGGGACGTTAAAGATGCATCCTATAAGGCACCTCCAAGCACTCAGGGTATTGTGGTAGACAAAAAATTGTTTTCCAGAACCAAAAAAGATAAGAACACAAAAGCTGAAGAAAAAGGTCAGCTTGCCAAGATCGATGCCGAATTTGAGAAAAACGGACAAAAATTGAGGACACTTCTTATCGAGAAACTGTTTAAGGTGGTGAATGGTAAAACTTCTCAGGGAGTCTTTAACATTTATGGTGAGGAAGTTATTCCAAAGAGTACCAAGTTTACTCTGAAAAACATTGCCGATGTTGATTTCACCATTGTTTCTTATAACAACTGGACCACAGATAAGGAAAAGAATGACCTTATCGTTCAAATCTTTAACAACTATAAGTTAAAACTTAACGAGATTACTACCGAATACAAGCGCAGATATTATGCTATAAGTGTTGGTGATGAATTACCTGCCGGAATACTTAAGATGGCCAAGGTGTACATCGCTCACAAAAGAAAGTTAAAGGTTGGTGATAAAATGGCTGGTCGTCACGGTAACAAAGGTATTGTTGCCAAAATTGTTCCGGAAGAAGATATGCCATTCCTTGAAGATGGAACGCCGGTGGATATCGTTCTAAATCCATTAGGTGTACCTTCACGTATGAATCTTGGTCAGATCTACGAAACCGTTCTCGGCTGGGCCGGTAAAGAATTGGGATTAAAATTTGCAACCCCGATCTTTGATGGTGCTTCTGAACAGGAGATCATAGATTATGTTGAAAAGGCCAAATTGCCAAAGTGGGGATACACTCACCTTTATAACGGCTTAACCGGTGAGCGATTTGATCAGAAAACTACAGTAGGTGTGATCTATATGCTTAAGCTAGGTCACCTCGTTGACGACAAGATGCATGCAAGAAGCATTGGGCCATATTCTTTGATCACTCAACAACCGTTGGGAGGTAAGGCTCAGTTTGGAGGTCAGCGTTTTGGTGAGATGGAGGTTTGGGCTCTTGAGGCCTTTGGTGCAGCAAATATTTTGCGTGAGATCCTGACGATAAAATCGGATGATATCATTGGAAGGGCCAAAGCTTATGAAGCGATTGTAAAAGGAGACAACCTTGGCGAACCCGGAATTCCGGAGTCCTTTAATGTACTTGTACACGAATTAAGGGGACTTGGTTTGGATGTTACTTTCGATTAATTAAAACACTTTATTAGAATTAACACATGTCATTTAATAAAAAAGATCTAAAATTAAAGAGTAATTTTACTCAAATACGAATAAGCCTGGCTTCACCTGAAACCATTCTTCAAAGGTCGTTTGGTGAGGTTATTAAACCTGAAACCATTAATTATCGTTCGTACAAACCCGAAATGGGAGGTTTGTTCTGCGAAAGGATTTTTGGTCCGGTAAAGGATTATGAATGCCATTGCGGAAAATACAAACGTATCCGGTATAAAGGCATTGTTTGCGACCGATGTGGTGTTGAAGTAACTGAAAAGAAAGTCAGAAGGGAGCGAATGGGACACATCGAATTAGTGGTTCCGGTTGCACATATCTGGTATTTCCGCTCCTTACCCAATAAAATTGGATACTTACTTGGCTTGCCTACCAAAAAGCTGGACATGCTGATCTACTACGAACGATATGTGGTGATCCAGCCCGGTATTAAAGAAGAGGATGGTGTTAATTACCTTGATTTCCTTACTGAAGAAGAATACCTTGATATTCTGGATACTCTTCCAAAGGAAAATCACCATCTTGATGATAAGGACCCTAATAAATTCATCGCCAAAATGGGTGGTGAAGCACTTTGGGATCTTCTGTCCAGAATTCAGTTAGACGATTTGTCCTACAGTCTCCGACATCAGGCTGCAAATGAAACTTCTCAGCAAAGAAAGCAGGAGGCACTTAAGAGACTTAAGGTTATCAGCAGTTTCAGAGATGCCAATTCAAGATTTGAAAACCGTCCGGAGTGGATGATAATGAAGATGCTGCCGGTAATTCCACCTGAATTGAGACCATTGGTTCCTTTGGAAGGAGGAAGATTTGCAACTTCTGACCTTAACGACCTGTACCGAAGGGTCATCATCCGTAACAACCGACTAAAGAGATTAATTGAGATCAAGGCGCCCGAAGTTATCCTCAGAAACGAGAAACGTATGCTTCAGGAATCGGTAGACTCTTTACTTGATAATACCAGAAGGGCCAATGCGGTAAAATCAGAAGGTAACAGACCTTTAAAATCGCTTTCAGACATGCTGAAAGGAAAACAGGGACGTTTCCGTCAGAACCTTCTTGGTAAACGTGTTGATTATTCCGGTCGTTCGGTAATTGTGGTCGGACCATGGTTGAAACTACATGAATGTGGCCTGCCTAAAGGAATGGCTGCTGAATTGTTCAAACCATTTATCATACGACGTTTAATTGAAAGAGGAATAGTTAAGACCGTTAAATCTGCCAAGAAAATTGTAGACCGAAAAGACCCGGTTATCTGGGAGATACTCGAAAATATTCTGAAGGGCCATCCTGTTATGTTAAACAGAGCCCCAACACTTCACAGACTTGGTATTCAGTCCTTTCAGCCTAAACTTGTTGAAGGAAAGGCAATTCAATTGCACCCTTTAACCTGTACAGGCTTTAATGCTGACTTTGACGGTGACCAGATGGCTGTGCATGTTCCGCTTGGTAATGCTGCCATTCTTGAAGCTCAGTTGCTGATGCTTGCACCTCATAACATCCTTAACCCTGCAAACGGTGCACCAATTGCGGTTCCTTCACAGGACATGGTTTTGGGATTGTATTACATGACGAAAGTTAGAAAAAGTACGCCAACACATCCTGTTAAGGGAGAAGGAATGACCTTCTATTCCGACGAAGACGTGAAAATAGCCTTTAATGAAGGTGTGGTTGATCTGCACGCTTTGATCAAAATAAGAACCAAGGTTCGCGAAAAAGGAAATCTTGTCACTAAGGTCATTGAAACGACCGTTGGAAGGGTACTCTTTAACCAATACGTTCCCGAAGAGATTGGATTTATTGATAAATTGTTGACCAAGAAATCCTTAAGGGATATTATCGGCGATCTGGTAAAGAATACCGGTATCGCAGTTACTTCAGAGTTTTTGGATAATATCAAGGATCTGGGTTTCCGATTCTCTTTTAAAGGAGGTTTATCGTTTAACATTTCCGACATCCCGGTCCCTAATGAAAAGGATGACCTGGTTGTAAATGCCAAAAAGGAAGTTGAAGAGGTGTGGAGCAATTACAACATGGGCTTTATTACCAATAATGAGCGTTACAATCAGATAATTGATATCTGGACCAGGGTAAATTCAAAAGTATCCGATGCTCTTATTAAAAAGCTAACCTCTGATAATCAGGGCTTCAACCCAATATTCATGATGCTTGATTCCGGAGCCAGAGGTTCTAAAGAACAGATTCGTCAGTTAGGTGGAATGAGAGGTCTTATGGCCAAACCACAAAAGAAAGTTGGCGGCGGAGGCGGAGAGATCATTGAGAATCCGATCTTGTCAAACTTTAAAGATGGTTTATCGGTTCTTGAATATTTTATTTCTACACACGGTGCGAGAAAAGGTTTGGCGGATACTGCTCTCAAAACTGCGGATGCAGGGTACCTTACTCGTCGTTTGCACGATGTTGCACAGGATGTTGTGATCTCAACCGAAGATTGCAATACACTTCGTGGAATTGAAATGGTGGCCTTAAAGGACAATGAGGAAATTGTTGAATCACTTTATGAGAGAATTCTGGGAAGAACCTGTTTATACGACATTATCAATCCTCTTAACGGGGATGTGATTTGTGAAGCCGGAACCGAACTCAACGAAGATATCTGTGAGCAAATTGAAGAGTCTCCGATCGAGTCGGTTGAAATACGTTCAGTTCTTACCTGTGAAGCAAAAAGTGGTGTTTGTGTGAAGTGTTATGGCAGAAATCTTGCTACAGGCCGTATGGTCCAAAGTGGTGAATCGGTTGGTGTAATTGCTGCACAGTCTATTGGTGAGCCCGGAACACAGCTTACCTTAAGAACTTTCCACACAGGGGGTGCTGCTTCCGGTGTAGCTTCCGAATCAACTTTGTTTGCAAAATTTGCCGGTAAAGCTGAATTTGATGGTGTTAAAACTGTTAAAACAACAGATGATGAAGGAAATGAGGTAAATGTTGTGATCGGAAGATCCGGTGAGATCAGGATCATGGACGAAAAAGAGGCCGAACCAATCATCACCATGAACATTCCTTATGGTGCACACCTTTTGATCAAAGATGGTCAGAAAATAAAGAAAGACGATGCGGTTTGTACCTGGGATCCATTTAACGCGGTTATTGTAAGTGATGTTCAGGGTAAGGTATTGTACAAGGATATTGTTGATGGATTAACCTATCGTGAAGAGATCGATGATCAAACCGGTCACGTAGAAAAGGTAATGATTGAAAGCAAGGATAAAAAACTGGTACCTGTTCTTGAATTGACCGGAAAGGGCGATGAGATCCTTAAAGAATTTAACTTGCCGGTAGGTGCACACATCGTTGTAGAGAACGGTGAGAAAATAAAAGTTGGTACCGTTTTGGTCAAGATACCCAGGACACTTGGTAAAACAGGTGATATCACAGGAGGTTTGCCACGTGTAACGGAGTTGTTTGAAGCGAGAAATCCTTCAAACCCTGCCATCGTTTCAGAGATCGAAGGTGTGGTTCAGTATGGTGGAATTAAGCGTGGTAACAGAGAAATCACCATTGAGTCTAAAGATGGACTTAAAAAGAAATATCTTGTTCCTCTTTCAAAGCATATACTTGTGCAGGATAACGACTTTATCAAAGCCGGTTTCCCATTGTCAGACGGTGCAATCACTCCACAGGATATTTTGAGCATTCAGGGTCCTGGAGCGGTTCAGCGTTATATTTTGAACGGAATTCAGGAAGTTTACCGTTTACAGGGTGTAAAGATCAACGACAAGCATATAGAGGTAATTGTTCGACAGATGATGCAAAAGGTTCAGATCGTTGAACCCGGAGATACAAAATTCCTTGAAGGAGAGTATGTTGAAAAACTTCAGTTTAAGGAAGAAAATGACTGGATCTATGATCAGAAGGTCGTTACCGAAACCGGAGACAGCGAGGTATTGAAACTTGGTCAGATAATAAGTTTGCGAAGATTGAGGGACGAAAACTCAATGCTGAAGCGTAAAGACCTAAAAGTAGTGGAAGTTAGAGATGCAGTTCCGGCAACTTCTTCTCCATTGCTTATGGGAATTACCAGAGCTTCTCTTGGAACTTACAGTTGGTTAAGTGCAGCCTCCTTCCAGGAGACTACAAAGGTATTGAATGAAGCTGCGATAGCAGGTAAAGTTGACCTGATGCTTGGATTGAAAGAAAATGTCATCACCGGGCACCTGATCCCTGCAGGAACAGGAATGCGTTCATACCAGAATTTGGTTGTAGGCTCAAGAGAAGAATACGATCTTCTTATGGCTTCAAAAGAAGGTGAAAAGGAAGAGGTTCTTGAATCTTTGGCAAACAACTAGTTCTTTTAATTTTAATAAATCATTTAGCAGGTTTACCAATAAAATAAGGTAAACCTGCTTTTTTTAAGTTCAATAATTATGGCAGAAAATAACAATCAGGGAGATCAATTAGACATAGAATTAAGTGAAGAAGTAGCCGAAGGTATTTATTCAAACCTTGCTATTATTTCACATTCAAATGCCGAATTTGTAGTAGATTTTGTGAGAATGTTACCGGGAGTTCCAAAGGCTAAAGTTAAATCAAGGATCGTTCTGACCCCCCAACATGCCAAACGCCTGTTACTGGCTTTGGGTGAAAACGTAAGTAAGTACGAAGATCATTTCGGAAACATCGAAATTCATGAAGGTAACCAGGGTTTTCCTATGAATTACAGTGGTCCGATAGGAGAGGCCTAATAGTGCTGCTGAACTTGTTTCAGGACCCCTACTTATAAGGCTTTTAGTATTTTTTAGCACCCCAACTTTAAAGGGTATTAATAGACCTTGCCAGACTGAAATCCTTTTCGGTGATCCCACCTTCAGAATGCGTATTCAAGGATAATTTTACTCTGTTATAAACGTTGTAAATTTCCGAATGGTGATCAGATTTTTCAGCTTCAATACCAACTTTAACCATAAAGGCAAGCGCCTCTCCAAAGGATTTAAATTTAAAGTCTCGAACAATTTTATTCGAATTTAACTCCCAGCCCTCAATTGCCTTCAGTTTTTGAATTACCTCTTCTTCTGTATATGTTTTCATATTCCTTTCTATAATAATTTACCTTTTTTAAAACCCCTTACGGAATTACTGAAAAAAACTTCTCCATCCTTAAGTTCTTCGACTTCCAGTACTTTCTCAACAATAGTAAACTTTTGGGATTCAATTAATGATTTTCTGTTTATTCCGTTTACACAACCTTCTGTTAACGGCGGAGTGTAATAAATATCATTCTTTCGGATAAAAAGGTTAGAGGTTAGTCCTTCACATATTCTGCCGTATTGATTCAGAATGATGAGTTCTTCCCAGTTTTCTTCCTTCATGTAAAGTGCTGCCATCACAAAAAACAATGAAGATGTGGTTTTTAAATTCGACCATGGATGAACAGGTTTTAAGGCTTCATGATAAATTCCTGTTCTTAATTCTTCCCTTAGATCTTCAATGCAAGGAAACATAAATATTTCAAAAGACATTTCGTTTTTTACCGGTAAATACCATCCGGATGAAGATCGAAAGAAGACGATTTTTACTCTAAGCTGTTTTTCAGGATATTTCTGACTTTCCTTTTTAAGCAGATCAGCGAAATATTTTTCATTCCAAAGTGGATTTATCTCCATTTTTAACACTAAGGCAGAAGCAAGGATCCTTTTGTAATGCAGATCCCAAAAAGGATTTTCACCATTCCTTAGCACGAAGGTTTCAAAGAAACCATCTCCATAAAGAAAGGCCCGGTTTTCAATTAATCCATTCATCAGTTAAAAAACATACCCGCCACCGAGGCGGTCATAAAACAAGCGATAGTACTGCCTATCAACGCTTTGATTCCTAATTGAGACAAAGTGGTTCTTTGATTCGGAGCAAGGGTTCCTATACCGCCAATCTGAATGCCGATGGAAGCAAAATTTGAAAAACCGCAGAGTGCATAGGTTAAAATAAGTATGGATTTTTCATTGCTAAATACACCTGAATTCTTTAGTTCGGCAAGAGAAGCGTAAGCAAAGAATTCGTTAAGAACCGTTTTTTCACCCAGGAGTCTACCTGAAACGATCATATCGTCGATGGGTATACCAATTAAAACAGAAAATGGGGAAAATACATACCCCAGTATCAATTGAAAGGATAATCCATCGATTTTTCCACCTGTCGTCCTGCGGATGTCCTCATTCCACCCGGTCCATTCACCCAGCCCATCTCTGATACCGTAATTTATCATTGCGATCAATGCGGTAAAAACCAATAACATTGCACCTACATTGATCGCAAGTTTTAAACCATCGCTGGTGCCATGAGTGATGGCTTCCAGGACATTGGTTCCGAGTTTCTCCTGTTTCATATCCAGTTTATCACTGACTTCCTCCGTTTCGGGTAGAAGAATTTTTGAGATAACAATACTTGCAGGAGCCGATAATATGGAAGCCGTGAGAAGATGGGTTGCAAAGAGCTTTTGACTTTCGGGATCCGATCCGCCCAAAAATCCTACATAGGCTGCAAGAACACCACCTGCAATGGTTGCCATTCCTCCGATCATAATGCAAAGCATTTCCGAACGGGTCATGTTTTTCAGAAAGGGTTTTACCATAAGCGGAGCTTCGGTTTGGCCCAGAAATATGTTCGCAGCTGCCGACAGACTTTCCGCTCCCGATAATTTCATGGTTTTACTCATAACCCAGGCTATTGCATAAACGATCTTTTGGAGAACCCCTAAATAATAGAGCAAGGAGGTAAGGGCGGAAAAGAATATTATGGTGGGCAAAACCTGAAAAGCAAATAGAAAACCAACCGATTCGGTATTGAGAAGTCCTCCAAAAAGAAATTTTGACCCTTCTCTGGTAAAATCCAGAACCACCACAAAAAAGCCGGCTATGGACTCGAATGCTGATTTTACAATTGGAACCTTAAACACTAAAAGTGCAAAAATTATCTGAATAAGAAAACCATAAAATACCAGTTTCCAGGAAATGGCTTTTCGATTGGAACTTAAGAGATAGCCAATAAGAATTAAAAGGAGGATCCCCAAAAGGCCTCTTAATATGTTTTTAATGTTAAATTGGATAAAACTCTCTGAATTGGTGGATTTAACAAAGTTCAGTTCCGATTCACCGTTTTTTAATTTTAAAAAATCTTTATTCAAAACTTTCACATCAAACGTCAGGATTTTTTGTTCAAATTCGGTTTGACCATCTTTTGAAGTGGCTACGCGTTTTCCCTTATAAAAGAATTGTTGGTAAACGATCCCTTGTTTTGTTTCCAGAATACTTGAATCATAAGTTAAGGATGTGTCTTTTGAATCGTAAATAAGTACCAGAACCGAATCTTTATTAATTTTCCATAAACCTTTTTGTGCGCCATTTCCTTCCAGTAAAAATGAACCGTCTGATGAAAACTTCCATAATGTGTACTTAGGGAATTCTTTTTCACCATTTGCAAATTGTTTTTTTTCTGCAACGTTCCATACACCGGCAATACTATTCTTGCTCCTATTTTCCCTGTTACATGAGGTTAAACAAAATAACGTTGTAATAAACAGACCAATTAATAAAATTTTTTCAGTCATCTACACTAGACCGGTCAAAATTAAGTGATTTTTAAATTGCATAGATAAAACTATTACTATAATTAGGAACTTTTAAATATTTAAAACGCGAAAGCTAGACTTTTCATTGCGATTTTGCTAATAATAAGAAGACAGATTCCAGAATGTTTATGTTTAAAATCTCCCAAATTAAATACGGAATAGGTTATTTTTCTTTTTAACAAAATTAAATCATTCAGAACATGGGTTTAACGAACTGATTTGTCAATAATTTATAAAAAATCTTGTTTGTGCATTAAATAATAACTCTGATTAAGTGCCAGATAATCAGATATGTGTGTTCTGTTTGTTGTATTTTGAAACCATCAATCTTTTTGTAATAATTATTCAAACAACAAAAATGCTTTAGAACATTAGTTTTATTAAGAGAATAGCATCACTTTATTTCGTGCGTATTAGTTGGGGAAACCTCAATTAAACAAACGTTATGATTATGAAAAAAAGCAATATTTTAAACATGTTTACGATTAATTTCCCGTCAATCCATAACTTTAGGATTTATACTTTGTTTTTAGTTTGGGCTTCAATACTGATAATGCCTAAAAATGTTTTTGGGCAGCTATTCCTCGACAGAACCGCTACTCATACCAACCTGAATGCCGATAACTACTCATTAAACACCACAGGGTCACCAACCTTTTTGTCCCTAGATGATATGAGAATCAAGGAATCAAGTGACAATGACATTCCTACAAGTTCATTTGGAAGTTTCTATCTTAACGCTCCTGCAGGATGGAAATTTAAAAGAAATACCGGAACTATAAATGCAAGAGGCGGCCGGGATATAAACTCTTACAGTTATTCATTTTCTTCAGATTCAACCAAGGTCCTTTTTAACTGGAGCAGCGATGGGTCGGCCAATGAAAGGGATGAATTCAGGTTTTATGATATGCAGATCATTTGTAAGGATGGAGCTAACGTGAACGGTAATGTTTATCTCACCTTTACTCACAATTCAGGTACCAACATATTGGGTTCAACCCTGACAGGGGGGACAGTGTCTCTTACTACAGGCGCTCTCAAATGGCTTGTGGTTACCCTGCCGGGAGAAACCTTTTCAGACGGTTTAACTACCGCAGGTTCCGGAAATTCCGGTACCCCGTCGGACCAAACGGTAGATGAAAGTTTTGTTATTCAATTGCATGCAACCGATCAGTATTATAACATTAAAACAAATTATGACGGAAATAAAAACCTCAACTATAGCGGACCCGGAACAGGTTCATCGAGCCCAACCTACACCACCGCTGTTAATTTTAACAATGGGGTTTCAACAACAACTCTAAATACGACCCTGACCAAGGCCGAAACTACCACCATCACAGCTAAAGAAGGCAGTAGTTATGGCAAGTCAAGCTCCAGTTTAACCGTGGTGAATCCTAACCTTAAAAACTTCAGA
Organism: Flavobacteriales bacterium; assembly: GCA_020635455.1. Lineage (GTDB taxonomy): Bacteria > Bacteroidota > Bacteroidia > NS11-12g > UBA9320 > JABWCE01. Next base: position 79,170 of record JACJZT010000008.1, on the reverse strand, counting down.
GGTCAGGTTTATATGGATCTTAACATAAGCCAGTCTCGTAACAGTGGTGACCAGTTTGGTACAGGAGGTGTTCGTGTAGGACTGTTTCAGGATAATGACAGTGATGGTGTGGTGAGCTACTCCGATCTGATAGAATTTACCTACACAAACTGGAAAGGCAATTATTATCTTACTAAAAACATCACAGGTCATGTAGTTTTGAAAACATTTACCGGCGATTATGATACCAATACCATTTTTACTACCGATACATCTATCGCTCTTAAAGTTTCTGCACTAAGTGATTCAACAATATTTCATATTGGCATGCTGGGTCCAAGAACCACCTGTATTGTTATTGGAGATGGAAATTCTAACAGTAGTTCTAAAGACCAGCTATTTCTTGTGAATAGGGTAACCGGAAGCACTCAATATCTGGCAGAAACAAATACCTACAATATTGAAGCAGTCGCTTTGATGCGTAATATGGACACTATTTACGCCACCGACAACAATCAATTCGGTTGGGTTGACATTGAAACGGGTACATTTACAAAAATAGGTTCAACTATGGGCTCCATTACAGGAAAAGTCGGAGGTTCCAATCACACGGAAAGCATTACAGATGTTGACGGATTGACCTATGACGCGGTCAGTAACATTTTGTGGGGAACAGAAAGGAGAAGCTCCTCAGGTGATAACGATCTTTTGTTCCAGATCAGTCGAACAACAGGACAGCCTATCGAAGATGCATTTGGGCCCGGTATAGATTTTCTTGAGATTAAAGGCACAAGAATTATGGACGATGTCGACGACATCGCTCTCGACCCTACCACCAACATTATGTACGCCGTAAACAATAAGAACAACGGCGATTCAAGCAGAATGATCACCATCAACATGAACACGGGAATTGCTACTTTAGTTGGGGCAAATGGTGTGGATGATATTGAAGGAATGGGATATTACAACGATGGTCATATGTATGGAACTTCAGGAAACAGTGGGAACTCCGGACAGAATAAATTCTATCAGGTCAGCAGGACAAATGGAATGACAACCTATATTGGAGATATGGGTGGATATCAGGATCTCGAAGGTTGTGATTGTTTTTCAGGAATGGGTATCAATATGATCGCCGGTACCGTATTTTACGATGAAGATGTCGATGGTAAATTTGAATCAAACGATACCGTATACAGTAACATTAAGGTTACCTTATACCTTGATAAAAATAATAATGGAATCATTGATGCAGGTGATCAGAAGCGTGACAGTTTATACACCAATTCAGATGGGACATATGCATTCCAAATCGATTCTCAGGGAAGATATTTAACACAACCATCAATCAACGGTACGATTATAGAGCCTCTTTCAACCACAACAACTTCCAATATGACCGAAGAAGGAATATTTAAGTCTTTTGGTCAGTTCGATCTGCACAACGATTTTGGATTCAATGAACTCAGATTAGGGGATAAGGTTTGGAGAGATGACAATAAAGATGGTGTTCAGGATGCAGGAGAACCCGGAGTGGCCGGAGTGGTGGTTACACTTTATAAAAACGGGTCTGACGGTTTGGCGGGAACAAATGACGATAAGGTCGTTGCGACCACCATTACAGATGCTTATGGTAAATATTTGTTCACCAACCTCATGTCTGTGGATCAAACCAATCAGAATACAATTGATTCCACGTCTTACAACTTAGGCTTTACATTGCCTCCGAATTATGAATTTACGCAATCGGTTTCTCCGGGTGATAATAGCAACAACACAAATAGTGATGCGAATGTTTTCAGTGGGCGAACAGGAAGTATTAATCTTGACTTAGGCGAAAGTGATCTGACCTTTGACGCCGGTATTGTGTTCAATGCCAGTACAACAGCTTCTGTGGGTGACAGGGTATGGCTCGATCTCGACAATGATGGAGTTCAGGATTCGGGAGAACCCGGAGTGAGCAATGTGACTGTGACACTTTATAATGCAGCTGTAACCAACATTCTTGCAAGCACTAAAACAGACGCAAACGGCAATTACTTGTTTAATAATGTATCATCAGGTGATTATAGGGTAAGATTTTCATTACCTCCGGGTACAAGTTATACTACAAATTCTGGTGGTATCAGTACTATCGACAACAGTGATGCCATTACCAGTGCAGGAACTTATTTTGGAATGACTTCAGTGTTTAGTGTGAATGACGGAGACGATATTCGCTATGTTGATGCCGGTCTTAAATTATCTTCATCCTCTTCAGCGGCAGTTGGAGACTATGTTTGGTACGATAACGACCGGGATGGGGTTCAGGATGACAATGAACCCGGAATAGCCGGAGTGGAAGTAAGGTTACTGAACTCAACAGGGTCAGTTTTACAAACTACATTCACTGATAATTATGGATATTATGTATTCAATAACCTTACAGCAGCTACTTATGGCATTCAGTTCGTAAAACCGAGTGGTTTGGATTTTACTACTCAAAACGTGGGTTCGCAATACAATATCGACAGCGACCCGGATGTAAGTACTGGTAAAACGGCAAACTTTACCCTTACCAGTGGGCAACGTAACATGACCATTGATGCGGGAATGTACAGCACCTCTTCAGCAGGATCGGTAGGTGCATTGGGTGATTTTGTATGGAACGATGTAAACCAGGATGGAGTGCAGGATGCAGGTGAACCCGGTATTGCAGGTGTTGGAGTGGTGCTCTACAACAATAGCGGAACGGCCATTGATTCAACTGCAACAGATGAGAATGGTTTTTATCTGTTCCCTAACCTTAGTCCGGGCAATTACAGTGTTGGATTTTACAATCTTCCTTCAGGATATCAGTTCACAGGAAAAGATTCGGGCGGGAATGATGCCCTTGACAGTGATGTCGATCAGGCCACAGGTAAAACGGCTTCCGTTTCTGTAACAGGTGGTTCAACAAATACATCTCTTGATGCAGGTCTTTATTATGGCTCACCGGCTGGAACAGGAAGCATAGGAAACCGGGTTTGGTATGATCTTCCTTCAACCCCTGGTGGTACTAATGGAAATGGAATTCAGGATGCCGGAGAGTCAGGTGTGGCGGGTTTAACGGTCGAATTACTCGATGGAAATGGAAATTCAATTGATCCTGATGGAGCCGGTTCTTTAACTAAAACAACTACAGTTACCAATGCTTTGGGGGAATATATTTTTACCGGATTAAATGCAGGGAATTATATTGTTCAATTTAGCGACATCCCTTCAGGATTCTCACTAACTACCGCAAATTCAGGAAGCGATGATCGGGTTGACAGTGATGGTGCAGCCCTGGGGACCAATGGTGCTCCAACAGGTGCTTCCAGAACCGGAGTAATAAGCCTTTCTCAGGGAGAAGATGATCTTAGTATTGACCTTGGAATAAAACCTGCATCAGGCACCAATACACTTGGAGATTTTGTTTGGCATGATCTTGACAAGGATGGTATGCAGGATACAGGTGAACCCGGTGTACCCGGTGTTACTGTAAATCTGTTAAACAGCAGTGGGGTTTTCATTCAGTCCACCACCACCGACAAGAACGGACATTATCTTTTTGCCGGTTTGACAGATGGTACCTACAAGGTAGAATTCAAAAACTTACCTGATGGTTTGGACTTTACAGTTAAATCAGGTACCAATGACAATACAGGAAGCGATGCAGATCCTTCTGATGGCATTACAACTACGGTTACAATCGGATCATCAAACAGGAACGATATTTCTCTCGATGCCGGTTTGATAGGTGACATTGCATCATTAGGAGATTTTGTGTGGAATGATCTTGACAAAGACGGTATTCAGGATAGTGGTGAACCCGGAATTGCAGGGGTAACCGTTACCCTATACGCTTCAAATGGAACAGATGTTCTTGCTACGACCATCACAGATGAGAATGGAAAATACCTATTCCCTAACTTGTCTGCAGGTACCTATGTTGTTGGGTTTGGTACAACTCCAATTTTGTCATTTACCACTCAGGATGCCAGTTCTGAGAATCTTGGCACGGACAGCGATGTGGATCCAAATACCGGAAAAACAGCATCTGTTGTTTTAACTGCTTCAAGTACCAATCTGAATATTGATGCAGGATTATACCAGAACAATGTTGCCAGTATCGGCAACTATGTTTGGTCGGATCTTGATAACGATGGTGTTCAGGATGCCGGTGAAAATGGCATAGGCGGTGTTTTAGTTACACTTTACAACAGTAGTAATGTGGCCATAGGAAGTGCAATAACCAATGGTGACGGTTATTATCTTATTAGCAATGTGCCTCCCGGAACCGGCTATTATTTGGTATTTTCACCAAACCTTCCGGGATTTGACGTAACGGGCACTCCGGGTTCTAATCCCGCCTATACTACTCAAAATGTAGGCACCAACGGTACAAACAATTTGCACGATCCTGCTGAAAGCAACACCGATAGTGATGTAACTGCTTCCGGAGGTAATGCACATCGGACCGCAACGTTCAACCTTGCTGCGGGTGATTACTTCATGAACATTGATGCCGGTATTATTAACGCTGGAATTTTTGCTCCCTTACCTGTAAAATGGTTGAAGTTTAATGCAATTCTCCTTCCAAATCAGAAGGAGGTGGCTCTGAACTGGGCAACAGCTTCTGAGATCAACAACAGTCATTTTGAATTGGAAAGAAGTTTTGATGCCGTTAATTTCAACAGTTTCGGAAGGGTAAATTCGAAGGCAATATCCGGAAACAGCATTGTAACTCTTAATTATGATTACCTTGATCTGGGAGTTGATTTGCTAGGCAATAAAACGATTTATTACCGATTGAAGCAGGTTGATTATGACGGTGAGTTCGAATACTCTCAGATTCGAAAAGTTACCTTGATTAAGACTTCGGGAATTGTAATTTATCCAAGTCCGGTAAATGATGTTTTAACCATTGAGTTTAACGAAGAGGCCATCAATACCATTAGTCAAATTCAAATTACGGATATGATGGGTAAAGTTGTGTATGAAAAGAATTTAGACAACCAAATTTTCCAATCAGATCTAAAATTGGATGTTAGTAATTTACCTAAAGGTTTTTACAATCTTTACCTATTCGACAATCGCACTTCAAAGGTGGTTAAATTCCTGAAACAGTAATTTATCCTCTGAAATAAAAACTATGCAAACCAGGGTCGTAAGTACTTGATTTGCTTATTCACTAAACTCCTGCTATTTAAGCGGGAGTTTTTTTATTGTTAATATTGCACTTTATTGAAAATAAGCTAATATTATTGTTCGATATGACAACCGATAAAAGACTTTTGGCCTTTGAAAGACTCTTAAATATCATGGACGACCTGAGGGAAAAATGTCCATGGGACAAGAAACAGACTTTTGAAAGTTTGAGACATCTTACCATAGAAGAAACCTATGAACTCAGCGATGCAATTTTGCAGAATGACCTGAAAGAAGTTAAAAAGGAACTTGGCGACCTTATGTTGCACATGGTGTTTTATGCCAAATTAGGCGAGGAACAGAACGAATTCAACATTACCGATGTCCTTAACGGGATCTGTGAGAAACTGATACAAAGGCACCCTCATATTTATGGCGACGTTAAAGTTGAAAACGCCGAAGAGGTAAAACAGAATTGGGAACAATTGAAGCTTAAGGAAGGCGCAAGATCAGTTTTAGCCGGAGTTCCAAATTCGTTGCCATCCTTGGTAAAAGCTTCAAGAATGCAGGATAAGGCTGCGCAGGTTGGGTTCGACTGGCCCGAAAAACATCAGGTTTGGGATAAGGTGAAAGAAGAAATGCTGGAATTTGAAGAAGCGGATGGACCTGAAAAGGAGCGCGAATTTGGGGATCTTTTATTTTCATTGGTAAATTATGCCCGATGGAATAATTTAAATCCTGATGATGCCCTTGAGCAAACCAATCAAAAGTTTAAAAAAAGATTTGAAGCCATTGAAGAAGAAGCCAGGAAGCAAAATAAAAAAATGACCGATCTCAGCCTTGACGAAATGGACGAGATCTGGAACAAAGCCAAAGGCCCCGGCAAGGTTTAATATGGAATATTTTCTGAAACAAGTTCTGATCGTCCTGAATCCGGTTTCGGGTAAAGGCAAAGCCCTTAAGCTATTGCCGGCGGTTAAGGATTATTTGGCACAGAATTCCATCCCTTTTGAACTTTACAAAACAGAAGAAAAGGATACCATCTTAAAATTGCAAGCGGAGTTTCTTGCACAGGCTCCGGATACTATGCTGCTGGTGATGGGAGGTGACGGTACCCTGAATAAAGTGGTTAATGCGCTTGGAAACAGAAAAGATTTACCGATTATGATCTTACCTGCGGGTTCGGGAAATGATTTCAGTTCACATATATATCCGGAATGTTCAAGCCTGGAAATACTTGGATATTTGAAAAAGCCAAAATTGAAACCCGTTGATGTATGGACTTGCAACAGACATCGGTTTGTCAACGGACTTGGTATCGGTTTCGATGGTTGGGTAGCAAATCGGGCTACAGGAAGTTTACCCTGGATACCGGCGTCTTTGAAATATCATCTGGCGATTTTTGCCGGTCTTTTTTTTTATAAAAGTTTTGAATGCAATTTTGGTAGATCATTAATTTTGGCACTGTCAAACGGACAAACTTACGGAGGCGGTTTTAAGATTGCTCCGGGTGCCGATTTGAGTGATGGGAAGCTTGAATTCTGGAGGATCAAACCCATTCCTTTTTGGAAAAGACCGATATATCTCAGTAAAATTAAGCGCGGAATACATGCCAATGTAGTAGGACCCTATGAAGTCTTAAAGATCAGTGAAATATCAATAGAATTGAAGGAACCGATAGACGCACATCTTGACGGTGAATATTTTATTTCCCGAACTTTTAACATAAAACAGGATTTAAACTTGAATTTTGTTGTTGTAAAGGCTTAACATAATTCCTTAATTCAGAACATCTTAATAATCGAATACCGATCAAAAGATTTGCTCTTTGTGAATGGTTTAATCCTACTAAAAATAAGTTTAGATATTAACTTAAGAATATCCAATTTTTACCTCAGAGTGAATAAAGATTTTAACTTAAAATGACTTTTTAGAACAAAAACATGGTTTTAAAATGTCATCTGAGTGTCATAATTCTTAAAACCCCTTATTGTAGAATCGCAAACTCACTCTTGGGTCCCAATTGCATGTAAAATGTTTTAAATCAAATAATTGAATAGGTAGATTTGATTTTTTTTCTACAGTGAAATAAGCAAAGCAATTTTACGGAAAATACATCTAAGAAATTCTTAATACTTGAATTTATGGATAAAAAAGCACTTTTGTGGAATGTTTCTTTAAAAAGAACACTAATTAATCTTTGTCTATGAGAAAAAACTACTCCTTCTTGTCGAATAAGGTGAAACCTTATTCCTCAACCCAAAAACAAGTCTTAAATTTATCAAAACTATTCTTGCTTGGTTCAATGATATTTTTGTTAAATTCTGCTTTAGCAAACATTTCAGTAAGTTCGGTTGTAACGGATGCTAACGGTGTTTCTGCCGACCGTGCAAGCAATGCAACAAGCCCTGTTTGGACCGTTCTTAGTCAAATTCGTTTGGATGAAAACAATAATGCTGATTTTCCATCCAATCAAACCAATGGAACCTTCAAAATTGTTGCTCCTGCCGGGTATTCTTTTAATCAATTTCCAGCGAATGCAATGACAGCCACTCCCAGGTCAGGACGAGCCATTACTTCTGCTTCGATTGTTTGGACCAGTGCAACTGTTTTAACAGTTACGTATACAACAAATGGTACCAACCAGGACGACCGAATTGATTTTAACTTCATTGAAATTCGTGCAGACGATGGCGGAAATGTGCCCGGAACCGGTAACATCACCTTTCAGGATGGAACCGGAGGAACCATTGCCGGACTGAACAACTTTGTCTGTGGAAATGTTTCACAGGTCGTTGGTGCACATAAACACTTGTTCATTACCCTACCCGGTCAAACCTTCACGGATGCCAACACAAAAGCAGGCAGCGGAAACAGTGGGGCAGTATCCAATCAAAAGGCAGGTACATCCTTTGTAATTACCCGAATAAGGGCTACGGACCAATTTTATAATGTTGTAACGTCTTATTCAGGCGCAAAAACGATCGTATATTCGGGCCCCGGAACTTCAGCCTCTGCTCCGGTATACACAACCAATGTGTCCTTTACTTCCGGGGCTTCAACAACAACCTTAACAACAACTCTGAACAAAACGGAGGTCACCACGATCACCGCAACACAGGGAACTTTTACCGGGCCGGCAAGTTCGAGTATTGTTGTGGGACTTCCAACCCCAACACACGTGATAAACGGACCTTATCTGGTTATGGGCAAATCAACCGGAATGAACATTCGCTGGAGAACGCATGTGCGTCATCAGGCTCGGGTTTGGTATGGACTCACCCGTGGGACCAAGACCAATGTTGCCGATCAGAATATAGACACCACTGAGCACGAAGTATCCCTCACAGGACTTTCTCCCAATACAAAATACTACTACGCAATTGGTTCCACTGCCGGGGACACCCTCGAATCGAGTGACAGTAATTTCTTTTACACCTCACCTACAATCGGAACCGATAAGGATACCCGCGTATGGGTATTGGGCGACTGTGGACGAAACAATACGCATCAACAAAATACGCGAGACGCTTATTACTCATACACCTCCGCAAAACATACCGATCTGGTATTGCTGTTAGGCGATAATGCTTATGACAACGGTACTGACAATGAATACAGAGATAAATTCTTTAATCTGTATGAACCGGCCATTTTGAAGAAGAGTCCATTATTCCCTTGCCCTGGCAATCACGATTACAATAATGGTTCGTCGGTAACTCCTGATAATCCGTATCATAAATTGTTTACGGTGCCTAAGGGAGGAGAAATCGGGGGTACGGCTTCAAATGCCCAATCATATTATTCCTTTGATCACGCAAATATTCATTTTGTATCCTTAGATTCCTATGGAGAAGTAGCTTCCAACAAAATGTATGATACAACGGGTGCCCAGGCAATTTGGCTAAAACAGGACCTTGCTGCCACAACCCAGAAATGGAAAGTTCTTTATTGGCATCATCCTCCCTACACTATGGGGTCTCATAATTCGGATAATGAAAGCGACCTTGTTGCAATCCGAAACCGCTTTGTAAGAATGCTGGAGCGTTTTGATGTAGATCTTATCCTCGTTGGCCACAGTCATAATTATGAAAGAACCAAACTTATTAACGGGTATTACGGAAATGAAGCATCTTACAACAGTTCTTATGAGGTAAGCAGCTCTTCAGGTCGATATGTTGATAATTCGTCCTGTGCTTACGTGAAATCAAGCACCGATCATCAGGGTACGGTTTATGTTGTGGCAGGATCTGCAGGAACCACAGGTTCAACTCAGGCAGCCTATCCTCATAATGCAATGTACTATTCCGAATCTTCCATTGGAGGTACAGCAGTTTTAGATATTAACAGCAATCGGTTACGATTAAAATACCTTAATAAAAATGGGGTTGTAACGGATAGTTTTACTATGTTCAAGGATGTTAACACATGGAGCGTTCTGAACATCAACGATACTGTTCAACTAACTGCATCATGGCCGGGAACCTATAACTGGAGTCCAAGCAGTTCAGGAAACAGGACCATCAATGTTGGCACAACTTCACAAACGTATGTAGTAGCCGACAATCAGGGTTGTTTGGCAGATACCTTTATTGTTAATCCACCAAACGTACCACCGGTAGCCAACAACGATACAAAAGCAGCCGTGTCAAGTCAGCCGGTTGTAATAAATGTTCAGGCAAACGATTATGACCCCTATGGGCAAACGTTCACCACAAGTATTATCGAAGCTCCGGCTCATGGTAATGCAGTAGTGAACGGTGGAAATACCATAACTTATACTGCCGATGATTTTTATGCGGGACCGGATACCATCGTATATCAGATCTGTGATGCTGGTAATTTATGCGATACAGGATATGTATTTTTAACGGTAACTGCAGCGCCGGTTGCTACCGGGCCCCATAGATATTTTAAGGGTCAATTATTCCTTGATCGTAACAGTGATGGACTCTTTAACGATGCCATTTTTGATAAATTTGGTGCTGCTCTGATCCGGGTAAGGATATACAAAGATCTTGACTCGAATGGCGTAGTTGGTCCTTCTGATTTCCTCCAGGAATCCACTACCGATCTTTATGGTAAGTATTTTATGGAATTAAAGGCAGGAGGAAGAGATACGGTTACGTATACCGTTGAAGCAACCAATGACGATGCTGAACAAACCACATCAGGTACCATGAACCGCAACAGTACAGACCTTGAAATGTTCAACGACGGGTCCGAACAATATGTAGGTATACGATTTAACAACATTAAGGTAAATCCCGGTGATACCATACTTGCAGCATACATAACCATGTATCCGGATGCTTCAGAACCGGGAAATTCAACGAACCTTGCGGTCAATATTTTTGGTTTTGACGAGGACAATACTCAGGAATTTGCAGGTACTGCCAATGATATGAGTGGGAGACCTTTAACGACAGCAACCCGTCGTTGGCCTTTATCAGGGAGCTTGCCAACCTGGCCAGGTTCTCTTACCCCACAGGTTTCAACAGATGTGAGCAACATTGTTCAGGAGATCGTTGACCGTGCCGGATGGGCTTACGGAAATTCAGTCGGTTTCAGGATGGAAAGAGTTTCGGGTCTTTCAGGTTTAAGAAGGGCAGATAATTATGATGGAGGCAATCCTTGCAAACTAACATTAATCGTAGGCAAGGTTAATGTTGTTCCACGACATGGAGTTGTGAAACTTGTTACCGGCGATTTGTTTTCAAGTTCAGTATTTACCACAGATACGATCATAGAGTTTAATTCAACCTTACTGGCCGATACAACCACCTATGACTTTGGTTATATTGGTCCAAGAACACAATGTTTCCTTGTTGCAGATGGTGCAGACAATTCCAATACGGTTGATGAATTGCATATGGTCAATCGCAAAACAGGATCCAGTTTAAAGATTGGCAGTACGGGAACGGTAAACATCGAATCCTGTGCTTTGGTGAAAAATATGGATACCCTTTATTCGGTGGATGGCGATCAGTTTGGTTGGATCAATATGGAGACCGGAGCCTTTACATCCATTGGCTCTGCCATGGGAACCATTTCCGGTGTAATTGGTACCTCAACTACTTCCATTAATATATCCGATGTTGACGGCCTGACCTATGATGCTGCCAATGACATCCTTTGGGCCGTAGAGAGAAGGAGCGGGACCAATAAAAACGACTTGATTTTCCAGATAAACAGAACCACCGGGCAACCCAAACCAAATACCTATGGTTCCAATGTTGGATACAAAGAAATTAAAGGAACCGACATACTTTCCGATGTCGATGATATTGGAATGATGCCTGTAACCGGAGTTATGTATGGTTCGAACAACAACGGTGGAAGTAATAATGCCATGATAACCTTGGATCCATGGACGGGTATTGCGACCAAGATCGGCGTAAACGGAATTTCGGATATCGAAGGTATGGGTTATTATAACGATGGTGAGATCTACGGAACAACCGGTAAAGTATCTGCTGCAACCGATAACACCTTCTATGAGATCAGTAAAGTAAACGGTGACGTTACACAGATCGGTCCTATTGGATTTACCTCCGGTGCCACGGATGTTGAAGGATGCGACTGTTTTACAGGAACTTCAGAAAATTTACTGGCGGGATATGTTTTCTGGGACGAAAACGTTTCCGGAACTTTTAATGCAAATGAGGAAATATTCCCTAATCATAAGGTTTATCTCTACAAAGACAGCAATGCAAATGGTATATGGGACTCAAACGATCAACTGGTCGATAGTACGGTCACTTCCGCATTGGGTCATTATGCATTTTTGGTAGACACCTTGGGCAGGTACCTTTCAAGACCAAAAATTACAGGAACCATCCTTACCAATTTAACTACCACTACCACGGATAGCATTACCGAAAAAGCATTGTTTACTTCCTACGGACAATATGATGGAAACAATAATTTTGGTTTTATTGATACCCGGATTGGGGATAGGGTTTGGCTCGACCTGGATAAGGACGGCGAACAGGATAGTGGAGAACCAGGTGTTTCCGGTGTGGTTGTAACACTCTATAAATCCGGAACCGATTCGATCGTAAGTACGACCATTACGGATGCTTATGGCTATTATCTGTTCAACCTGGTGAATCCCGGAAATTATACAGTTGGGTTTACCCTTCCTCCAAATTACGGTTTTACTACACAAACCAATACTGCTGACAATACTGACGGAACCAAACCAAAGGCAACCGGTTCGGATGCGAATGTTTATACAGGAAGAACTTATGCATTTAACATAGGTGCAAATGAAAGTGAATTGAATATAGATGCCGGTCTGGTATTCCTCAACGATGCAAGCAAGGGAAGCATAGGAGATTTTGTATGGCTCGATAACAACACCAATGGTGTTCAGGATGCAGGTGAACCCGGTGTTTCCGGAGTTACGGTAACTCTTTATAACAGTGCCGGAACTACCCCTATTGCAACTACGGTTACAGATGCCAACGGATTTTATGAATTTACCAATGTTGATCCGGGTACCTATCGTGTAGGATTTAGTTTACCTCCCGGTATGCAATACACCACCAATTCGGGTGGAGTATCCGCAACCGGAAATTCAGACGCCGGTACTACTCCGGGATTATTCTATGGTAAAACAGGTACTTTTACCCTGAGTGCCGGCGAAACCATTTCATACGTAGATGCAGGTTTGAAACTTCAAAATACAGCAAGTTCCAGTATCGGTGACCGTGTTTGGTATGATAATAACCGAAATGGCGTGCAGGATGCAGGCGAACCAGGTATAGAAGGTGTAATGGTTATTCTCAGAGATTCAACCAATACTGCCATTGACTCTGTTAAAACGGACGCATTTGGCAACTATGTATTCAACAATCTCAGCGGAAAGAAATATTACGTTCAGTTCAGGACCCCATCCGGAATGACTCCTACCTCACGTTTCCAGGGAACCGCAAGCGTTGACAGTGATCCGGATGTCACTACAGGTATTACCAATTTGATCACACTTGCCTCCGGAGAGCGCAACATGACCATTGATGCCGGTTACTATAGCACATCAAGTGCCGGTTCGGTTGGTGCATTGGGCGATTATGTTTGGAACGACCTTGACGGAGATGGAGTTCAGGATGCGGGAGAACCCGGTATCCCCGGAGTGAGGGTGATCCTTTATAACAACAGCAATGTTGCCGTTGATACGGTAACAACAGACGATAATGGTTTTTATTTATTCACCAACATTACTCCCGGAAGCTATAGTGTAGGTTTTGACAACTTGCCTTCAAATTATAAATTCACAACGGCCGATGCAGGTGGAAACGATAATCTTGACAGCGATGTGAATCCGGTTACCGGACGAACCGGTAGTGTAAACGTAACAGGTGGTTCAACCATTACCAATCTTGATGCCGGTTTGATCGAAGGCAAGCCTTCAGGTCTTGCCAGCCTTGGGAACCGTGTTTGGATAGATTTGCCCGTTACATCTGGCGGAACCAACGGTAACGGTATACAGGATGCAGGAGAACCCGGTGTAGCCGGTATTACCGTTGAATTACTCAACAGTAGTGGAAATTCAATTGATCCGGATGGTGCAGGTCCATTAACCAAAACCACAACCATTACCAATGCTCTTGGTGAATATATGTTTACTGGATTGTCTGCAGGTAGCTACATTGTTCAGTTTGGTAACATTCCTTCAGGTTATACCCTTACCAGCCAAAATGCAGGTTCTGACGATAATCTTGACAGCGACGGAGGCGCTCTCGGTACAGGAGGAGCACCATCAGGTTTTAGCCGAACAGCCATTATCGCATTGAGCGCCGGTGAAGAAAACCTAAGTGTGGATCTTGGTATTAAACCTCCTGCAAATACAAATACTCTAGGAAATTACGTTTGGTTCGATGCAGACAAGGATGGTATTCAGGATGCTTCAGAAGCAGGAGTGCCTGGAGTTACGGTTACCTTACTGAATAGCAGCAATGTTCCAATTGCATCTACCTCAACAGATATCAATGGCTTGTATAAATTTACAGGACTGGCCGATGGTGATTACAGTGTGATCTTCTCCAACTTGCCGGACAACATGACCTTTACCACTCAATCAGGAACCAATACCAATAATGGTTCGGATGCAGATGTGATAACAGGTGCCACTGCCAAGGTGACACTTAATTCATCTAACCGAAATGACAATACTCTCGATGCGGGATTAAATGGAAATACAGCTATGTTAGGTGATTATGTATGGTTTGATGAAAATGGTGATGGAATTCAGGACAGTACTGAAGCAGGAGTTGCGGGAGTTACAGTAAGTCTATACAATTCATTGGATAGTTCTTATGTTTCGTCAGCCATCACCGATCAGAATGGCAAATACCTCTTTCCAAACTTATTGCCCGGAAACTATTTTATGAGACCGGAAACTTATCCGGGTTACCAGATCACCACCAAAGATGCAACTGCAGAAAGTGCAGGAACGGACAGTGATGTTGATCCAACAACCAATACAACAGCGAACATCAAACTGGATGCCGGTACTATTAACCTCAAGATTGATGCAGGTTTAACCCCATCAAATACTGCAACCATTGGAAACAGGGTTTGGCACGATATCAATAAGGATGGAGTGCAGGATGCCGGAGAACCCGGTTTAGCAGGGGTTGTCGTAAGGTTGTACAATTCTTCCAATGTTGAGATTGGTTCTGCAGTAACAGATGGAAATGGCAACTGGAGTATGACGAACGTTCCTCCGGGAACCGGCTATTACCTTGTATTTGATGCGAATATGCCTAATTTCAATACCACTGGAACTCCGGGTAACGATCCGGCATGGACAACTCAAAACGTTGGAACCAACGGAGCGGATGGATTGAGCAGCGGAACGGAAAGTGATACAGACAGTGATGTAGGAGCCAGCGGCGGAAATGCAGGTACTACCGCCACCTTTGACCTTGCAGCAGGTGATAATTTTGTAAATATGGATGCCGGAATCATCAATGCCAGTACCTTTACTCCGGTTCCTGTGAAATGGCTGAACTTTGATGCTGTATTGATCAACAACAACAAGGACGTTCTATTGAACTGGTCTACTGCAACAGAAATAAACAACAGTCATTTTGAAGTTGAAAGAAGTTTGGATGCAGTGAATTTTACAAACATTGGAAGAGTAGAATCCAAATCCGTTTCAGGAAACAGCAACTTCGTTCTTAATTATGACCTGATCGATCTGAAGGTCAATCAGCTAGGACCTAATGTGATCTATTACAGGATCAAACAAGTTGACTTCGACGGTGAATATTCTTATTCTCACATTGAAGTCATCAATTTGAAAGATGCAGGTTTGGTTAAGGTATACCCAAGTCCTATCAAGGATGACTTGACCATAACTTTCGGACCGGATCAGTTTAAGAACAAAGTTAAAGTAACCATAAACGACATGACAGGAAGAACGGTTTATGAAAAAATGCTGGATGTTCCGCCAGCCGGGCAGTTTGTTGAATCGATCTCTTTCAAACATCTGGATGCAGGATACTACAGCATCAGCATTTCGGATGAAAGAGAAACCAAAGTATTTAAGGTGTACAAACAATAACCTTAATTAAAAAGACTGATCTTCAAGGGTCAGGCCGTTGATGGCCGACCGGGGATTCGAATAGTTAAGAATCAAAAAAAAGCTCCAATATCCTGAAGATTGGAAAAATTAACTCCCGTTTCAATTGAAGCGGGAGTTTTTTTTACTTAATACCTGCTCTTAAATCAATGATTTTTTAGCGTCATAAAATATTTATCTTTGCCTTTACATGAATTCAGAAGTATATACCCCTGTTAATAAAGTAAGGATCGTTACAGCGGCATCTCTCTTTGATGGTCATGATGCTGCCATTAATGTAATGAGGAGAATTATACAGTCAACCGGATGTGAAGTGATCCATTTGGGACACGACAGGTCGGCGGAAGAAGTTGTTGACACCGCCATACAGGAAGATGCCAATGCAATTGCCCTGACCAGCTATCAGGGTGGACATAACGAATACTTTAAATACATGTACGACCTGCTGAAGGAAAAAGGTGCAGGTCATATAAAGATATTTGGTGGGGGAGGAGGAACTATTTTGCCGCAGGAAATTAAGGAATTAATGGATTATGGCATTGCAAGGATCTACCACCCCGATGATGGACGCGCTTTGGGTTTACAGGGTATGATA
This sequence comes from Flavobacteriales bacterium, assembly GCA_020635455.1. GTDB lineage: Bacteria > Bacteroidota > Bacteroidia > NS11-12g > UBA9320 > JABWCE01. Next base: position 62,851 of record JACJZT010000008.1, on the reverse strand, counting down.
AACGATCTTGTTAAACAATCCGATTACCCTACAGGTAAAAATTTAAACGGTGAAGTAGGTGCAGTTCGTGAGAAAAACCCAATGAAAATAGCGCGTTTGATCTCTGCTGCAGAAAATTATCCTGAGCAATTCGACAAGCATATCGATGAAATTCGCAAAAAGGTGGGAAATGTTTCAGCACCTGTTTTAGGAATTACTGGTACCGGTGGCTCAGGAAAATCTAGTTTGGTAGATGAACTGGTGCGGAGATTCCTGATGGACTTTCCCGATAAAACCATTGGGATACTTTCCGTAGACCCTTCCAAACGAAAAACAGGTGGAGCTTTATTGGGTGACCGTATCCGCATGAACTCGATCAAGAACAAACGGGTATTTATGAGGAGTCTTGCTACACGTCAGGCCAATCTTGCCCTGAGTAAACATGTTGATGACGCAGTATTGATCCTGAAGGCAGCAGGTTATGATCTAATAATTTTGGAAACTTCAGGCATTGGTCAGTCGGATACTGAAATAACCGATCACAGCGATGTGAGTTTGTACGTTATGACGCCGGAATACGGTGCTGCTTCTCAACTTGAAAAAATTGACATGCTTGATTTTGCAGACCTTATTGCCCTCAATAAGTTCGACAAAAGAGGAGCACAGGATGCGCTTAGAGATGTAAGAAAGCAATTTCAGAGAAACCACAATCGCTTTGAAGAAAAGACGGATAGCATGCCGGTGTATGGAACAATAGCATCACAGTTTAATGATCCGGGAATGAATGACCTCTATAAGGCTGTTATGAATCTTTTGGCTGAAAAAACAAATTTCAAGGCACCGACTTCTTATACCTTCTCAGGTGAGATGAGTGAGAAAATATACATTATTCCGCCAAAGCGTTCAAGATACCTTGCAGAAATTGCCGAAAACAACCGCCATTATGATGCAGAAGTCAGGTTGCAAAGCGAAATAGCTCAGGAATTATATTCCTTGAAAACGTCCATTGAATCCATCGGTAAGTCAAGGGTGGATGACAAGGACAGAATATTGAAAGGTTTGCAGGAACAATATGAAGTACTAAAGCTTGAATTGAATCCCAAAAATTATCAACTTATTGAACAATGGCCTGATCTGGTCAAAAAATACAAGGATGCGGTGTATAGTTTTAAGGTAAGAGACAAGGAGATCAAGATACAGACCCATACCGAAAGTTTGAGTCATATTCAAATCCCGAAGATCACACTGCCAAAATATAAGGCATGGGGTGATTTATTGCAATGGCAGTTGCAGGAAAATGTTCCCGGTAAATTCCCATACACCTCCGGTTTGTATCCCTTTAAACGAGAAGGGGAAGATCCTACACGAATGTTTGCCGGTGAAGGTGGACCGGAACGCACCAACAGGAGGTTTCATTATGTAAGTATGGGTTTACCTGCAAAAAGATTGTCAACTGCTTTTGATAGTGTAACTTTATATGGACGGGACCCTGATTATCGTCCGGATATTTATGGAAAGATCGGGAATTCGGGCGTCAGCATATGTTGTTTGGATGATGCCAAAAAGCTTTACAGCGGCTTTGATCTGGCAGATCCCAAAACATCTGTATCTATGACCATAAACGGTCCTGCACCAATAATACTTTCTTTTTTTATGAATGCCGCGATCGATCAGCAATGTGAGAAGTACATTCACGAAAACGGTATGCTTGAGGAGGTAGAGAAAAAGATCCGTGAGATCTATAAAGGCGAAAAAACAAGGCCGTCCTACAACGGAAACCTTCCCGATGGTAATAACGGGCTTGGTACCCTGCTTTTAGGCGTTACAGGCGATCAGGTGCTTCCTCAGGATGTTTATCAAAAAATAAAAGCACAAACCCTGTCACAGGTTAGGGGGACGGTACAAGCGGACATATTAAAAGAAGATCAGGCACAGAATACCTGTATTTTCAGTACCGAATTTGCCTTGCGCCTGATGGGAGACGTGCAGGAATATTTTATCGAACAGAAGGTTCGAAATTTTTATTCAGTATCCATTTCCGGATATCATATTGCAGAAGCAGGAGCAAATCCGATCTCACAGCTTGCCTTCACCATTGCCAACGGTTTCACCTTTGTTGAGTACTACCTCAGCAGAGGGATGGACATAAATGAGTTTGGTCCGAACTTGTCTTTTTTCTTCAGCAACGGTATTGATCCCGAATATGCCGTTATTGGTCGTGTTGCAAGACGCATATGGTCGAAGGCCATGAAATATAAATATCATGCGGATGAAAGAAGCCAGATGTTGAAATATCACATTCAAACCAGTGGAAGAAGCCTTCACGCCCAGGAAATTGATTTCAATGACATTCGCACTACTTTGCAGGCTTTGTACGCCATATATGACAATTGCAACAGTTTACATACCAATGCATATGACGAGGCCATCACAACCCCTACCGAAGAATCCGTTAGAAGGGCTATGGCCATTCAGTTGATCATCAACAGGGAACTTGGTCTTGCAAAAAATGAAAATCCATTGCAGGGTTCTTTTATTATAGAAGAACTTACCGACCTGGTGGAAGAAGCGGTTTTGCTTGAGTTTGAAAGAATTTCAGAAAGAGGAGGAGTGCTGGGAGCCATGGAAACCATGTATCAGAGAGGAAAGATACAGGAAGAAAGTCTGTATTATGAAACCCTGAAACACAGTGGCGAGTATCCTTTGATAGGCGTAAACACCTTTTTAAGCAGCAAAGGTTCACCAACTATACTTCCTCGTGAAGTGATCAGAGCAACCGAAGATGAAAAAGTATTTCAGATCAATACCCTGAATCATTTGCATAAGCATTATGAACAAAAAAGTTCTGAAGTTCTCAAAGAGGTTCAGTTAAAGTCGATCCGGAATGAAAATATATTTGAGGCACTTATGGAAGCCGGAAAATATTGTTCTTTAGGCCAGATAACAGACGCCCTGTTTGAAGTGGGTGGTCAGTATCGAAGAAATATGTGATACGGATCAGCAAAGAAGATCGTACGATCCATACTTTGTTTTATGAAAATAAACAGTTTCGGGTAAAGTTTTAATGACTTTTTAAATATAGTCGTAGTATTTTTTACTTTTGAATAAATTGCAGTTACTATGTACTTTAAAAAAGTTTTACTCTACCTGATATTTACAGTTACGGCTTTCTTGTTAAATACTCATTCTTCCTTTGCAGGAACTCCTTCCGGAGGAGAAATAACCTATAAGTATCTTGGAAACAAACAATATGAAATTTCTGTTAAGTTTTACCGGGATTGCAGAGGAATTCCTACAAATAATACTACCTATACCATACGCTGCGGAACCTCGGCAACAAAAAACCTTACCTTGACCCGTGTATCTATAAAGGACATTACTCCCACCTGTGCTTCGGTAGGTGTGAAATGCAGCCCTTCAAATACAACCATTTCTTCGTCATCTCCAGCTTTTGAGGAGCATTATTTAAGGGATACACTTGAACTTGGAGGAGCTGACTCGGCATTTAACAATTGCACTTCGATTGGAATAGGTTTTGGATTTTGTTGCAGAAATGGTGCCATAACAACCGGTGCATCAGGCAATAACTTTTGGGTAAGTTCTACCATATACCGAAGCAATACCGAAACCAATTCTTCACCCGTTTTCCGTTATCCCGCGCGACTTCAGGCCCAAAGCGATCAGGCTGCTAAATTTCGCTTCGAGGCTTTAGATTCTATCGATCACGATTCTCTTTCATACAGTTTTACCGATCCCATGCAAAGCTGGACTCAGAAAACGAACTGGGGCGGTACCCTTAGCTCAACATTACCTATGACCCCATATTATCCTACCGGATATAATAAGGCCAAAGGTCCGGTTCCGGATAACAATCCGCCAATTGGTGTTTCTCTGGATTCTACAACAGGGCTTTTAAGTTTTACCCCGACCGACCCCAATCAAACGACTATACTTGCTGTAAAGGTTACCGAATGGAGAAAAGATACCGCTGGAAAGTATTATAAGATCGGTGAAATAATCCGGGATGTGCAACTTATTATTTCTGTTGGAGCTAATAACATTCCTTTCATTAATGCAAAAAGTACTTATGATCTTTGTGAAGGAGAAACGTTCAATCTGAACATTTCAGCAACCGATAAACCCTATGGTTCACTTAATAACGACACCATGAAATTCAATTATGAATCGAACATACCTTCATCTTTTTTTGCGATCAATACGTCGAATCCAAAGTCGGAAGCTCTTGATTTTCAATGGCTGACCCCTAAAGGTGCAGCACGTTCAAAACCGTATATCATTTCTGTTTCTGCATACGACAATGCATGTCCTTTGATCGGAACTTATAACAAGTATATTAAATTATATGTATACCCTAAAGTGCAAACGAATTCTAAAGTTTCCAAAATCAAAGGTGGGGAGTATTTAGTGGCCCTGGATGTGAAAGATAATGCATCCCCTTACCTTAAATTCAATAACGTTACCTCTTCTTTTCCTTATGATACCAGATCGTTTTATTTCAAATCGAGTAATGGAATAAATTCCACCGAGGAAAACGATACCGTTGTATTCAGGAAGAATGGAACGTTTTACATCAATCAAACTTTTTTGTCAACGGTTTCATGCAATCAGAGATACATTACGGATACCATTGTTGTAAGCGGAATTCTGGAAGCAGATCTCACTGCAAATTTGGATACCATTCTTTGTAAAAACACCTTAACGCGATTGCAAACCAAGATTAAAAACGGTAAAAAACCCATCACTTATGAGTGGGTCTCTAAAACCAATTCTAAAACCGACACTTTAGGTTATTGGGACTATTTACCTGCAGGAATCGATACCATCGTTTTAAATGTTAAAGATGCGAATGGAAACACAACATCTACAACGGTAAATATCAACGTTTCAGATCTTCCGGATATTACTGCCGGTCCGGATGTTAAAAGCTGTGAAGGTACCACGACAATTGTTGTGGCTAAGAACCTCAAATCGGATACACTCGTTTGGTATTGGACCCGAAACGGTATCCTGAGTTCAACCAAAGACACCGTTGAACTTAAGCAGGACGGAAATTATGTTTTGATCGGTACCAATTCCAAAGGTTGTGTTAAAAGAGATACTCTGAATTTCAGTTTTCATAAAACCCGTGAAGTATCCTTGCGATCAGGTGAGTTTTGTCAGGGAAAAGAGCATTTGGTTCAATCCGAGATCTTCGGCAATGGTGTGGATCCCAACGACTTTTCCAATCTCTCCTGGATCCTTCAGAAATCTTTGAGAAAACCGGATGGTACCGGCAACCAGTTGTTTGATCTTTTAAAGGATCTGGACCCAAGCCTTAAATTAAATTATGAGTTAAAATTCGGTACCGGTGAGATCAAAATTCCCGACAATCAAACCAAAGACTCTTTGATATTAAGACTAAGAGCCTGGGATGAAAATGGTTGTTTAAGTCAGGATACAATGACCGTTGTAATCACCCGCCATCCAAATATAGTATTAGGTTTCAAATCGTTTTCAATTTGTGCGAACGACAGCATTGATCTGAATACAAAGGTCTTAACGGAAGGGAATTCTATTTGGGAAGCGATACAACCTGCCGGATATCAACCCTGGCCTGCAAATACAAATATATCAAGTGGAAAGATCGGAAATTCGGTAATCCCGGCTGTTGGAGGAAAGTATAAGGTCAGACTTACTTCTTCCTTTGGTGCCTGTTCTTCAAAAGATTCTGTTGATATTGATGCCCAACCACTTGGCATTCCAAATGTTTATATCGAAAGGTATTACGACTCTATTCGCTTTGTAGACAACAGTTTAAATATTTCAGAAAGAAAATGGTACATCGACAATACTTACATTCACAGTTTGCAGGAGCTGAGAGTTCTTCAATCCGAAGTGGACTTGAAACCCGTAAAACTCGAACTCAGAATTAACGATTGCTATAGTGATACCACATTCATTTTGAACACCACAGGGGTCTCTGATCTGAAAAGCAGTCGTTTATCGGTATATCCGAACCCGGCAGCGAATGTCTTAAACCTAAGAATGTTGAATGCCGGAAACCGGGCAGAATATTTTATTTACGGGCCTGAAGGTAAAATACTTTTGAACGGTGAATTGAATGCAGCTGATTCAGAAGTTAATATTGAGTCGATAGAGAACGGAGTATATTTCGTTCTTGTGAAAGATGGAAACAAACGGGTATTTAAACGTTTTTTAAAGAATTCTGAGAATTAAACAATTCCGGATTCATTAAACTATTTTTGAAAAATGGCCTATATCATAGGAATTGCAGGAGGATCTGCATCCGGCAAAACAACGTTCATACACCAACTAAAGCAAACTTTTCTACCCGAAGAACTCGCCGTGATCTCACAAGATCACTATTACAAACCTTTTCATGAACAGGTAGCCGACGAGAACGGCGAAGTTAATTTTGATCTTCCTGAAAGCATTGATATGAAGAGGTTCAGGGAGGATATTGAAAAACTTGAGTCGGGTGAAATGCTCGAAATCAAAGAGTATACTTTTAATCATCCGGGTAAGGAGGCAGAGGTTATTAAAATTCAACCTGCAGAAATTCTGGTTGTAGAGGGTCTTTTTATTTTTGAACATGCCGCCATCTCGGATAAACTGGATCTGAAATTGTTTATTGATGCCGACGAAGAAGTAAAGTACAAGCGGCGTCTCAAAAGAGATAAACTGGAAAGAGGGCTTACCGAAAACGTCATCAATTACCAATGGGAAAACCATGTAAAGCCATCTTACGAAAAGTATTTGCTACCTCATAAAGGAAATGTCGACATGGTTATCATGAACAACACACATTTCAACAATAGTTTAAAGGTGTTGCTGGATCACATGACGAAAGTGGTAAAGGAAAAGAAGCCCGGAGGAAATTAAAGGATCAGGCGGCCTGTTCGAAAAAGCGCGCGATCTTTTCCTTTACATAAGTTTCCTTGATTTCAACGATCTTGTTTTTTTCGGATGGCGATTCAAACATTGCATCCATCAAAATAGATTCGCAAATGCTTCTCAGTCCTCTTGCGCCCAGTTTGCATTCATGGGCCGTTTCAACGATCAGGTCAACAATTTCGTGACTGATCACAAGCTCCTTACCTTCCAGTTCAAAAAGCTTTTTGTATTGTTTCAATAAAGCGTTTTTTGGCTCGATGAGTATCCTTTTTAAGGTAGGTTTATCCAAGGGGTCTAAATGGGCGAGAACCGGCAATCTGCCTATGATCTCAGGGATAAGGCCGAATTTTCTAAGGTCGGCAGCAGAAACGTTCTGAAGCAAATGATCATTGTCTTTTCTTTCATTCACAGACTTAAAACCAACACTTTGTTTATTCAGTCTTCTTTCAATGATGTTCTGTATGCCTTCAAAAGCTCCGCCGCAGATAAAAAGTATGTTTGAAGTGTTTACAGGAATATATTTCTGATCAGGGTGTTTTCGACCGCCTTGCGGAGGTACGTTGGTTACGGTACCTTCCAGTAGTTTTAGCAAAGCTTGTTGAACACCTTCTCCCGAAACATCTCTCGTGATCGAAGGATTATCCGATTTTCTTGAGATCTTATCCATTTCATCGATGTATATGATCCCTCTTTCCGCAGCTTCAACATTGTAATCGGATGCCTGAAGAAGTCGTGTTATTATACTTTCCACATCTTCGCCAACATATCCTGCTTCCGTTAAAACCGTGGCATCTGCGATGCAAAATGGAACATCCAGTATTTTTGCCAGCGTTTTAGCCAGCAAGGTTTTTCCTGTTCCCGTTTCGCCAACCAGTAAAATATTGCTTTTTTCAAGTTCCACACCATCATCTTCTATTTCCGACGACAGTCGTTTGTAATGATTGTACACTGCAACAGATAAGACCTTTTTGGCCTGATCCTGACCAATGACCCACTGATCGAGATGTTCCTTGATCTCTTTAGGCAATAAAACCCTGGAAGGTTTAAAGAGTAGTTTTTTTTGCTTTTTGGAAGTCTGGTCTTCGTCGAGGATCAGATTGGCCTGATGAATGCATTCGTCACAGATGTTCCCTTCAATACCGGTAATAAGTATACCCACCTGGCTTTTAGGGCGTCCGCAAAATGCACATTTTAGTGTAGACATCAGCTGGTTTTTTTGATCAGAACCTCATCCACCATGCCATAGGCTTTGGCTTCTTCAGCAGTCATCCAGTAATCACGGTCAGAATCTTTTTCTATTTTCTTATACGTATTACCAGAATGATTAGCCAGAATATCGTATAATTCCTTTTTAAGTTTCTGAATTTCTTTAACGGTGATCTCCATATCGGAAGCTTGACCCTGAGTTCCTCCCAGTGGCTGGTGTATCATGATCCTGGAATGTTTGAGCGCCGTTCTTTTGCCTTTTTGTCCGGCACACATCAGTACTGCAGCCATACTTGCCGCAATACCGGTACAAATGGTACTTACATCACTGCTGATGTATTGCATGGTATCGTAAATTCCAAGTCCGGCATACACCGATCCTCCCGGAGAGTTAATATAGATTTGTATGTCTCTTCCAGGATTGTTGGAGTCGAGAAATAATAACTGTCCGACTACGATATTGGCAACATTGTCATCAATTCCGGTTCCTAGAAATATGATGCGGTCCATCATAAGTCTTGAGAAGATATCCATTTGAGAAACCCGCATTTCCCTTTCCTCCAAAATATAAGGAGTCATGTTGTCGATGTAATGATCAACATGCAAGCTGTTGATGCCTAAATGTTTTGTGGCGTATTTTCTGAATTCTTTTCCGTGGTTCATTTCTTTATGATTTATAGGTTTAATGATGGTGTTTATGGTTGTGTTCTTTTATCATGGCATAAAAATCGTCGATACTGATCTTTTGTTCCACCAAAGTTACAACTTCTTTGACTTTTGAAATAACTGCTCTTTGAATGGCAATTTCTCTAACCTTATCCATGAATTTTTTATCACCTTTTTGCTTTTCGGTAAATTCCTTTACCCATTCGAAATCAGGGTTTGGAATTCCATAATTCCTGAGAAGGCTCGCAGAGTAGCCTAATGCGGTTTGATTAAGATCCTCCTCACTAACTTCCAGGTTAAATTTTTGGATTGCCTTTTCCTGAATCAACTGAAACCTTAATCCACCTGATTCTTTGGAATATCTTTCTTCGGCATTTTCTTCATTATAAGTATCAGGGTGAGCGTTTATCAGCCATCTTTTCAAAAATTCGTCAGGTAATGCAAAACTATGCTTGTCCATGATAAAATGGTCGAGCTCGTGTTCGAGATGATGTTCACTTTCAGATTCGAAATACAATTTTGTATTCTCCTTAACCTTCTCCCTGAATGCTTCTTCGCTATCAACCTTACCTTCGCCAAAAACTTTGTCAAATAATTCCTGATTCAGTTCGGAAGGCGTGAATTTCTGTATGTTCTTGACTTCAAGATTAAATACCGGGTTCAGGTCGTTTAAACCTTCCTTTGGTATTCCGGTTGACGATGAGATCACGGTTTCATTGTCGTTAAAAACCGATTTAAGATTGACCTTGATCACATCTCCTGTTTTTACACCTTTAAACAGATCTTTGGTTTTTTGATCCTGTATCAATTCAGGCACAATGGTCGTTTCTTTTTCCTTAACACCACCTTCCAGCGGGTTACCTTCTTCATCCAATTCGGTTAGGATCACTAATATGCTGTCACTTTCATTTTCACTGACCTCTATTTTTTCTAAGGTTCCGTGTTGTTTCTGTAAATTTTCAATTTCTCTTTCAACTTCTTTGTCGTCAACCTCTATGATGTATTTTGTGATGCTATCGGATTCACTGATGTTAAAGTCGAATTCGGGGGTCATTCCCAGGTCAAAGTGGAAGGTAAAATTCTCGGCATTTTCAAAATCTACATCCGATTTTTTGGTATTGCTCAATAAAGGTTGACCAAGAATATCGATCTTATTGTCCTGTAGATAGCTATACATTTTTTCGGTGGCAAGTTTGTTTACCTCCTCCGCCATAAAGGCTTTACCATAAAGTTTCTTCAACATTCCCATAGGAGCAGTACCGGGTCTGAAGCCCGGGATCTGAGCTTTCTTTCTATACGTTTTTAGCTGTTCTTCAACCTTTGGTTCATAATCTGATTTATCCATGCTTACAGAAAGAATGGCGTTAAGGTCGTCTGTTTTTTCAAAAGTAACGTTCACGGGTATTTTGATTTAATTTGATATGATTTTTAAAAATTTATTAGTTGCAAATGGTTTTCCAATATTCATTTATAGTGGTAAAATTCAATTAAGCATGTCAGAATTTCACGAAATAAGACAATATGCCAAGTACTATTAAGATCACACCTGTGATCTTCTTTTCGTAATGTTCAAGGAAATGCAATTGAAACCGTTCCATGGTTTTTTTCCCTGATAAGGTTAACGCAGTAATTCCGGAAACCGTTACAAATAAGTAAATTACCGAAACCAGTAAAATTCCTCTCCAGCCGAAGGTTCCTGCAGTAAAATAAAAGGTTTCAACCTCCAGACAAGGTGAAAAGAACATGGCAACAGAAAGGGAAGTAATGATCCGTGAAAAAGAATGTGTTTTCAATTTTACCGAATCATCATGCGAATGATGGTCTCCTAAACTAACGTATATCACACCAAAAAGAATAAGGAGCAGTGGTGCAAACCATTCTGTGAATTCTCCCATTTTTCGGGCAGCTTCCATACCTATGATACCAATGATGATACCAAGGATCATGGTGCTTAAAGCGTGAGCTGAACTTACAATTACCGAAAGTTGCACTGTTTGTTTGCGATTCCATTTTTCGCTTCTTGCCAAAAGGGCCAAAGGCAACCAATGGTGCGGAACCAGCATGTGAATGGTACTTAAAATAAGGCTGAACGCTGCTAATTGAAGCATACAGGCTTAGGCGCCAATGTGTTTTTTCAGATAACTGACCTGGGTTTCCCACATCATTTCCACTTCTTCAAGATCTTCAGGTTCAACACTGTCGATAACGATTAGGGCCAGGTCGTCGGTAACTTCGTCTTTGTGAATGATAAATTCAAGAAATTCGTTGGCCTGATCACCATCAACCCATCGAAATTTGACATGCTTGCGGTTAACGCTTTTAATTAATTCAGCTTCAAGCTCTTCGCCATCATCCCATTTGAAAACATAATTGCTTCCGTGTACAGTTACATCGTCTGCAAACCATTCCGACAAACCGGAAGGAGAGGAGATGTAATTATAAAGAGTGTTGGCTGAACAATGCAAAGGGAATTCTAATTCTATTCTTTGTCGCTTGTCATTTATTTTAGAACTTTGCATACGCGAAGATTTTTTAGATTTTACCTCAAATCGGTAAAGTTCCACAAAAATATAAAAAATAAGCCCCAATTGCAACTAAACTTAAAAAAATCCCTTGCCCGCAACCAGATCATAATTTATCTCTGGCTACTTGGTATACTTGGCCTGGCAATACTTGCAATCCTTTATCCCAAAGGAAGTTTGAATTTGTTCTTCAGTGCCAATTATGATTTTAACGTCGGACAGTTTTTCAGGTATTATACCCACCTTGGAGAAGAGTTGTATCTTTTGCCCCTGGCCTTGATACTTTTTGTCGTTTATAGAAATAAAAAATTTACAATTCAGCTTGTACTAAGCATGTTGTTGAACAGTATACTCACCTTACCAATTAAATACATCCTCATACAATCCGAAAGACCAAAATTATTTTTATCCAAATATACTTTGATCTTTACGGAAGGGGTGGAGGTCCATCAATACAACAGTTTTCCATCCGGACATACATCAGCTGCATTTGCATTCGCCTTTGCACTTGTGTTTTGGATAAATGATAAGAAAATTGGCGTGTTACTTATTTTTATGGCATTTTTGGTTGGAATGAGCAGAATTTACCTTCAACAGCATTTTATTGAGGACGTAATTTCGGGTTCTGTTTTAGGATTTTGTGCTGCCTTGGCAAGTCTTGCGATCACCGGTAAACTGGTTCATGATTAGAAAGTATCCACATATTTTTATCAGTGTTTTAAGCCTGCTTTTATTTTTGCCTTTTTTAGGGCAAATTCATCTGTTCGACTGGGACGAAATAAATTTTGCCGAAGCATCACGCGAGATGATCCTTACCGGCAATTATGGCAGGGTTCAGATCGATTTTCAACCTTTCTGGGAAAAACCCCCTTTATTTTTCTGGATGCAGGTAATGTGCATGAAGGTTTTTGGGATAAACGAATTTGCCGCTCGTTTGCCCAATGCATTATGCGGACTGATAACCCTAAATGTGATCTTTTTTTATGGTTCGAGACTCTTTAGTCATAAAGTTGCGTGGTGGTGGATACTCCTTTTTATTGGCTCATTTACCCCGCATTTTTATTTTAGAAGCGGGATCATAGATCCCTTCTTTAATTTATTCATTTTTCTTTCCATTGTCCATTTGTATTTAAGCACCATAAAGGATAGCAGTCAATTAAGAAGTTTTGGTTTGGCAGGCATCTGGCTCGGAATGGCCATGCTTACAAAAGGTCCGGTTGCAGTTATTCTGGTGGGATCAACCGCGTTTATTTACTGGGCTATCCAAAGATTTGGCTCATGGTTCAGAATAAAAGACCTTCTGATTTTTGTTTCCGGAATGCTGATAGTGCCATTGATCTGGTTTGTTCCCGACTGGGTAACAAACGGGTTCTGGTTTACCGGAGAATTTCTTAAATATCAGATCGATCTGTTCCTGAACCCGGTTGCATCACACGGGCAACCCTGGTATTACCATACAGTAGTTTTGTTAACAACCTGTTTCCCGGCAGCACTTATTGCAATTCCGTTTCTTGGATCTAAACCTGATCTCAAAACAGGTGGTTTTCTTACCTGGATGAAAGTGTTGTTTTGGGTAGTATTGGTGCTTTTCTCCGCGGTTACCACCAAAATTGTACATTATTCTTCGCTTTGCTATTTGCCGCTTACTTTTCTCGCTGCCTGGGGTTTGAGTCAAAACGAAGGAAGATTCAGGAAATGGCAAATTTGGGTCATTGGTATCTTAGGCCTTATTTATTCAGCCGTATTTCTTCTGATTCCTCTTGTCTTTTTACATAAGCCTCTGTTTAACTGGTTGTATGAAGTATTAAAAGATGATTTTGTAAGGGCTAACCTTAAGGTTGTGGTCAATTGGAAAATTACTGACCTCTTTGCGGGGATCTTTTATTTGATCAATGTACTTTTATTCTTTTTTTATGCTTTTCGCAAAGATGTATTCAGGGGATTGAAGCTGTTTTTGATCGGGAACGCAGCAGTAATTTTTATTCTTGCATTAAGCATTGCGCCAAAGGTCGAAGATCATGTTCAGGGTTCCATAATAAATTTCTATAAAGGGATCAGCGGAAAGGATGTTTATGCGGAAACTGTCGGTTTCAAGAGCTATGCTCATTATTTTTATACTTCCAAAGTTAAGAGCAAAGGTAAGTTGGACAAAGACATACTGGAATACTGTAAACTTAATGGAGTGGATACCACGGGGCAGTATACCGAAGAGGAACGCAACCTGGTCTGGAATTATAAAAAAGACTGGTTACTAAATGTCCGGAGCGATAAACCTGTTTATTTGATTTATAAGATCACGGATTCGGCATCACCTGATACGGTCAGGAGCTTTAAAAAGATCATGGACAAAGGCGGGTATAAGGTTTACCTGAAGAATAAAGGAATTTAACGGCTGAGTTTAAATTCACTCATATCAATTTCCAGACTTTCAATTGCCTTTTCTGCAGCGGTTTGTTCAGCCTTCTTCTTGGTTTGATGAAGAGCATCAATTAATAGAATATTGTCGATATATACTCCAATATTGAACAATTTGTCTTTTCTGTCGAAAACGGTCTTTTCAAGCTTAAATTCAACCTGCTTTTTATATTTCTGGCCCCATTGTAACAAAATGCTCTTAAAATTAACGTGAATCGCGTCGAGCTGGTCGATATCGATATACGGTTTGATCAGTTTGTAAATGATGAATTTTCTTGCAATTCGATAGCCATGGTCAAGATAAATGGCTCCTACAAGTGCCTCAAGGGCATTACCTGCAATTCCGTATAAATTTGTGTTTCTCGAATTTCGCATAGAGTGGTTCACGGTAAGATATTGCTCTATGCTGAGTTTTCTTGCGATGTTTGAAAGTTGTTCACGACTAACGATCTTCGATCTCATTTCAGTCAGGTAACCTTCTCCTTTGCCCGAGAATTTTTTAAATACGAATTCAGCAACCACAAGGTCTATTACGGCATCGCCGAGAAATTCCAGTCTTTCATTACTGTTTTTTTCACTGGCTTTTTGGGTAACCGCCGAATTGTGCATGAATGCCTGGTGATACAGCTTAAGATTGATTGGATAAATTCCAAGCAATTTTTTAAGTTTTGAAGAAAACTCTTTATTTTCTTTTTTTCTGAAAAGATTTCGTATCAGCCCTTTTCGGCTCAAGATAATTAATTGTATTTTTTGAAAATAACAGACACATTATGCCCGCCAAATCCGAAAGTATTGCTCAATGCGGCCCTTACTTCCCTTTTTTGTGCTTTATTAAAGGTGAAGTTTAAATTAGGGTCAAAAGCAGGGTCATCGGTAAAGTGGTTGATGGTTGGGGGGACAATGTCGTTTTGAATCGAAAGAATGGAAGCCACTGCTTCAACAGCTCCTGCGCCACCCAATAAATGGCCGGTCATGGACTTGGTTGAACTGATGTTTAATTTAAATGCGTGCTCCCCGAATACTTCTTTTATCGCGATCACTTCTGCAATGTCTCCCAGAGGAGTGCTGGTCCCATGTACATTGATGTAATCGATGTCTTCCGGTTTTAAGTTGGCGTTTTGCAATGCATAACGCATTACGTTAATTACTCCGACACCCTCGGGATGTGGGGCCGAAATATGGTATGCGTCTGCCGAAAGCCCGCCACCGGCAACTTCGGCATAAATTTTTGCGCCTCTTGCAAGGGCATGATCCAAACTTTCAAGTATGATACAAGCCGCACCTTCTCCCAGAACAAAACCATCACGGTCAAGGTCAAACGGTCGAGAAGCGGTTAAAGGGTCGTCGTTTCTTTCACTAAGTGCCTTCATAGAATTGAAACCACCAATGGCAGCCTCATTCACACATGCTTCCGAACCTCCTGTAACGATCACATCCGACTGTCCCTGACTAATGTAAGTATACGCATCTAAGATGGCATTATTGCTTGAAGCACATGCAGAAACGGTTGTGAAATTGGGTCCCCGTAAACCATATTTAATGGAAATATGACCACCTGCAATGTCGGAGATCATCATTGGGATGAAAAAAGGACTGAACCTCGGAGTTCCATCGCCTTTTACAAAATCGGAACATTCTTTTAAGAAGGTCGTTAATCCACCGATCCCGGAGCCCCAGATAATTCCGGTACGGTCAGGGTCGAAATTTCCCTCAAGACCCGAATCGGCCATAGCCTCGTCTGCTGCAACAACAGCAAACTGAGTGAATGGATCCATCTTTCGGGCTTCCTTCCGGTCAATAAAATTAAGAACATCAAAGTTCTTAACTTCACAGGCAAATTTGGTTTTGAATTTTTCACAATCGAAACGAGTAATAGGGTTGGCGCCGCTTACACCATTAACAAGAGACTGCCAGTATTCACCGGTAGTATTGCCAATTGGCGTCAGAGCACCAAGACCTGTAACTACAACTCGTTTCAAATTTTTTCTTACTTTGCGTTGGCAGAAATATAATCGATGGCTTGTCCAACCGTACCGATTTTTTCAGCCTGATCATCCGGAATAGCAATGTTAAATTCCTTTTCAAATTCCATGATCAATTCAACAGTGTCTAATGAATCTGCTCCTAAATCGTTGGTGAAACTTGCTTCTGTAGTAACTTCTGATTCTTCTACGCCAAGCTTGTCAACGATAATATCTTTTACGCGTTTTGAAATGTCTGACATTTTATTTTTATTTAGATTATGGCTGCAAAGATTAATTTTTTGATAATAAAAGACAAGATAAAAATTTTTTATAGTCCTATGCACATTTATTAAGTTTACCCTGCTTTTCTGTTTGCACTTTATTCAGTAAGGGAATAAGGCATATTTGGCATACCTGTATTGACTCCTTTTTCGTGGACAAAATGCTTTAAACTATTTTTTATTCTTAGGGTTGCTCAACCTTTTTTCATTTTCCTTTATAAAGGCATTCCATCCCGAATATTGCTTTTTAACTCCGCCAAGTGAATTTCCGGATTGAAAAACATGACAAAGTGCAACAGCAACGGCATCGGTTGAGTCAAGATATTTTGGCAGGTCTTTGAATTTTAACATGTTTTGCAACATGGAAGCGACTTGTAACTTACTGGCATTACCATTCCCGGTAATGGACTGTTTTATTTTTTTCGGGCCGTATTCAAATATTGGAATTCCCCTGTAAAGAGCTGCGGCCATTGCCACACCCTGGGCTCGCCCCAGTTTCAACATCGATTGAACGTTCTTACCGAAAAAGGGTTCTTCCAAAGCTACTTCGTCCGGTTTGTACATATCAATGATTGCCAGACTCCGTTCATGGATCTTCTGTAATTTAAGAGCGTGATTGGCCAACTTGCTCAAATGAATAATTCCCAGAGTAACAAGCTCTGTTTTCGATCCATTACACCCAAGCACTCCGTAACCCATAATGTTTGTTCCCGGATCAAAACCCAGTATTACCCTTTCATATTCTTTTTCCGGGATATCCATTTATGCAATATTAGTTGAATTGTATTTAATTGATCTTTATTTAAGGCTCTCCGTTTATGCGGGTGAACCTGAATGTAAATTTTATTTCATGCATGGTCAGGTTTGGCATGGTCTTTATTTTAAACCTATTATCGTTATTCCATCTCCACCAAAATCAGGGTGTTCACTTTCGATCTGTATTACATGAGGTATGCCTTTTATCTGGTCACGGATCAATTTTCTGAGTATTCCGTTCCCTTTGCCATGAAGTATCCATAATTTATCAATACTTAATACCAGGGCCTGGTCTATTCGTTTCATAACTTCGTGTACCGCTTCTTCAGCAGCTAAGCCCCTTACATCCAGCCTGGGACTGAAATCACGACTGATCTCATTGTAATTGAATCCCTGAATTTTATTTTTTATCTGAAGTTTTTTGTTTTTTACGATCTCAACCTGGTCAAATGGTACTCTGGTCTTTATCAAACCCATTTCAATGAGCAAACGTTCTTTGCCTACTTGTAAGACAATTCCGGGCGAGTCGTGCCCGCTGATCTTTACCAGATCACCTTCCTTGAATTCGGGTTTTATATCCTTTTTATTTTTGGAAATATTTTCACCTGCCAATTCAATTTCAATCTTTTGTTTCTCCTCCTTTAGGTTGTTTTTCAGGTTTTTGGTTTTAACACTTTCTGCTCCGGATTGCTTAATTTCCCTTATGGTTCTTTCAACAAGTTTATTTGCATCTGCAAGAATTTGAAGTGCTTCTTTTTTTGATTGACCCAGTATGGTTTTTTTCCGTGTGTTCAGGTTTTCGCTTAACTCTTTGTATTCCTTTAACAAATTGTCCAATTGCTGCTCTTTATTAGTTAAACGTTTTTGAAGTTCTTCTGTCTGTTTGAGCGACCGGTCGTATTTATTTACCAATTCTTCAAGTCTGAAATCTGCCGATCCTATTTTTTGTTTTGCCAGTTCGATGATGGATTTATTCAAACCGGTTTTGATGGCAAGTTCAATGGCATAGGAGCTACCGGGTTTTCCCGATCTGAGTTGATAGAGTGGTTTGTAATTTTTTACATCGTACAACATCGAACCGTTCTCAAAACCTTCATTTTGTTCAGCAAAGGTTTTTAGATTGGAAAAATGAGTGCTAACCAATCCAAACCCCTTATTCTGATTGAGTTTATAAAGTACTGCTTCTCCAATGGCTCCGCCAAATTTAGGATCTGTTCCACTTCCAAGCTCATCAATAATGAATAATGAGTCGGGACCGGAGTGGTTCACAAAATAATTCATTGCCGTGAGGTGAGCGCTATAAGAACTAAGGCTTTGATCGATACTTTGCCCGTCTCCTATATCGGCCATAAAATCCTTAAATAAACAAAAGTTTGACTCTGCAGAACAGCAAGGCATCAATCCGCATTGCAGCATGTACTGGTTTAATAGTACCGTTTTAAGGGCAACGGATTTTCCTCCGGCATTCGGTCCGGATATAACCATGATTCGCTTTTGTTCATTAAGCTCAAGGTTTAAAGGTATTAACTTTTCTTTATTTTTTTTGTGAAGCAAAACCAATTGCGGATTTAAGGCATCTACCAGTTTAAGTTGCTTATTTTGGTTTAAGAACGGAATGCTTCCGTTCAGCGTTAATCCAAGCATTGCTTTCGATCTTATAAAATCCGTCAAACCAATGGTGTCCGACCAGGTTTCCAGATCTTCCTTAAAGGGTTTTATTTTAAGGGTCGTATTTTTAAGGATCTTTTCAATTTCCCTTTGTTTTTCAAATTGCAAATGTCTAAGATTGTTATTGGCTTCCACCAACTCCTGAGGTTCAAGATAAATTATGTTACCCCCGGCCGA
The DNA here is from genome assembly GCA_020635455.1 of Flavobacteriales bacterium. Classification (GTDB taxonomy): domain Bacteria; phylum Bacteroidota; class Bacteroidia; order NS11-12g; family UBA9320; genus JABWCE01. The sequence goes on along the minus strand of JACJZT010000008.1, from coordinate 44,302 downwards.
TTCGTCGTGGATCAATCCTTTTAGTTTTCTTTTATGATCTGCAAGTATGGGTATTACAAATCTTCCGTTTTTTATACCAATATCCGTATCTGCCGTCCATCCTTCTTTTTTTGCATTTTTAAAGATCGAAACGAGCTTGTGATGCAGATTTTGTTCTTCCCTGGCAATCGCAGTGGTTAACTTGCGCAATTCGGGTGATGCTTGATCGTTCAGGGTTCCATCTTCATTCAAGACCGGGGTAAGGATTTTTTTTAATTCGCTGGTATTGCTTCCATTTGAATGTATCCTTGAAAGTTCCGGATATTTTTCCTCTCTGGTCTTAAAATATTTACGTATATCATCGATCAGCAAAATGGTCTGTAAAATTTGATGCAATTCCCAAAGTTCTAGGGAAAGTCCATCTATTTTAAACTTGTTTAGTACCGGTTGCAGATCATGGTAATTTTCAGAAGGGAATGGGTCATCTTCGTTCAGTATCTTAAAGAATTCACCGGTTTGACTTAAATAGGTCCTTAAAGTTTTGATATTGCTTAAGGGTTTCATTTTTTCAACCCGTTTTCTGCTAAGGTCACCAAGGCATTTTGAATTTAAAAGAATGCGCATTTGGTCGAAACCGATCTTTATTTCAATATCCTCCGGATACATTTATGCAAAGGTAAGGTTCGCCAATGGGTTTGAAAATGTAAATTGGCCAAACTAAAATATTCCAACTCATAAACCAGAGCATGGATCAGTTGAACACCGAAAGATAATATTTGGTTACTTTTTCAGTAAGAGCCGTAATGTTATAATTGTCTGAGGCTTGTGACAATTCAAGCAATTCGCCGTCTTTGGTAAGTACGTTTATGGTTCCGGTGGTGGTATACGCTTCATTTTTAACTTCCCCGTTACTAACGAAATATTGTATGTTCTCAAAACCGGTTTCTGGGTATTTGGAAAGGTATTCCTTTTTTTGATGCTCGATCTCTTCACCGGTGAAACGGGAATTTTTAATTCTGATTTTAGGCAACCGGCGGTTGGTAATTGCACTGCAAAGTTTTGATAAAACGGGATCCTTGCAATATTGCCAGTTTTTAATGTTAAAGGTAAGGTCCGAATCGTCAAGTTTGTTGAATCGTTCAAGTAAATTGGTATCAAAATCCGAAACTTCTGAAAGGTCAAGAAAGTAACGCAATTCTCCGTGTACTTCAAGTTCTTTTCCTTGCAGAATGATCTCCTTTGCACGCCTTACGATATTGGTAAGTACCTGGTCGGCAGAAATGGTGGTTTTGTGAAGGTATACCTGCCAGTACATCAGCCGACGGGCTATAATGAATTTTTCAATGCTATAGATACCTTTTTCTTCCACCACCAGCTGATTGTCGGTAACAGCAAGCATGCTTATTATGCGGTCAATTCCAACAATACCTTCATTCACACCGGTGTAAAACGAATCTCTTGTAAGGTAATCAAGGCGGTCCATGTCAAGCTGACTACTTATAAGCTGATGAAGGAATTTTTTAGGGTGTTTGTCTTTAAAGATTTCAATTGCAAGGCTTAGTCTGCCTTTAAAATGATTGTTAAGTGCTTCCATTATCTGAATTGAAAGCGTTTCGTGATGTACGTTCGGAAGTATGGTGTTTTCGAGAACATGAGAAAAAGGGCCATGTCCTATGTCGTGTAATAAGATGGCGATCGAAGTAGCTTCTTTTTCGGCATCTGAGATCTCAACTCCTTTTTGTTCGAGGGTTTTTAAGGCTTTACCCATTAGGTGCATGCAGCCAAGTGCATGGTGGAACCGGGTGTGAATGGCTCCCGGATATACAAGATGGGTCAACCCGAGTTGGTTTATTCGCCTTAATCTCTGGAACCATGGGTGTTCCATAAGGTCGAAGATGATCTCATATGGAATGGTTATGAAACCATAAACGGGGTCGTTAATAATTTTTAACTTGTTCAATAAAATTTTGCAGCAAAATAACGCCTAATTAATTTTTGGCAAAAGGAATTTTAGAAATTAATACCTGCAGTTTGAGTTGGACGGATATTTTACAATGCTTGACAGAAACCTACCGAAAAAGTAAAAATGCCTGACAAAAAGATTTGTTTCTTTGCAAAAATTTTAAACAATATTAAAATAAGCACAGCGTTTTTTACGATATGGCAAACGAGCAAATACTTTGGGCAGACGATGAAATCGAGTTATTAACCCCGCACATTATTTTTCTTCAGACAAAAGGATATGATGTTACCACGGTAAATAATGGATTGGATGCCGTGGAAGAGGTCAAGAAAAAATACTTCGATCTTGTATTCCTTGATGAAAACATGCCCGGGATCTCAGGTTTAGAGGTTTTAAAGGAAATGAAAGAATACCGGGGAGATCTTCCTATAGTTATGATCACAAAAAATGAAGAAGAGGATGTGATGGAAGATGCGATCGGTACCAAAATAGACGATTATCTGATCAAGCCCGTAAATCCGAATCAGATCTTATTGAGCATAAAAAAGATATTGGATAAACGTTCATTGGTTAATGAAAAAACCACTTCAGGTTACCAGCAGGAATTTCGAAACATTGGTCTTGCCGTAAATGAAAAACTCAGCTTTGAAGAGTGGAAGAGTTTATATAAAAAATTGGTCAACTGGGAAATACGTTTTGATAAAAGTCACGATACGGGGATGGAGGAAGTTTTCAGCATGCAAAAACAGGAAGCCAATAAAAGTTTTTGCAAATATGTAGAAGATAATTACCTGGATTTTATCCCTTACGAAAACAGCAAGGCGCCGATAATGAGTCATACTTTGATACGAAAGGGGGTACTGCCCGAACACGACAGCAGTAAGCCCTTCTTTTTCCTGTTGATCGATAATTTGAGATTTGACCAATGGAAAGTAATTTCACCTCTTATCTCAGAATATTTCAGGGTCGATAAGGAAGATCTGTACCTTTCTATTTTGCCTACCACAACCCAGTATTGCAGGAATTCTATTTTTGCCGGGCTAATGCCGGCCGATATCGAGAAAAGATTTCCCGGGAAATGGAGTAACGATGAAGATGAGGGCGGTAAGAACAATTATGAAGAAGATTTTTTAACGGATCTTTTCAAACGATTGATGGTCAAGTTCAAAACCAAGTACACCAAAGTTGTAAATCTCGATCAGGCCAAGGCCATGCTTGACGATATACCGAATATGATGAGCAATGATTTTAACGCCATCGTTTATAATTTTGTGGATTCACTGAGCCACGCACGAACCGATTATAAGATCATGCGTGAACTTGCTGAGGAAGAACCCGCTTACAGAAGTTTGACCTTAAGTTGGTTTGAGCACAGCCCTCTTTGGGATGCAATGAAAAAAATTGCTGAGAAGGGTGGCAAGATCGTGATTTCCACAGATCATGGTTCGGTGAGGGTAACAGATCCTGTGAAGGTAATAGGCGACAAGAATACCACCACTAATTTGCGCTACAAAACCGGTAAAAATTTAACCTATAACAAAAAGGAGGTCTTTGAGATCGCAAAACCTGAAACAGCCTTATTGCCCAGGCAGCATCTCAGTTCAAGTTTTATCTTTACAAGAGAGAACGGATATTTTGTGTATCCAAATAATATGAACCATTACACCAAGTATTATCACAATACCTTTCAGCATGGAGGAATATCCCTTGAAGAAATGTTCATACCGCTGATAACCCTTTCGGCCAAGCCCGGCAAATAAAAAGCTTAAATTCAATTATTCGGAAAAGGCTTGTTTGAAACTCGGTGATTTCTTAAATTCGTGTAAACGACGAGTTTATGAAATCAATATTTACCCTTGCATGTTTGTACTTAGCTACCTTTTCCGGTTTTGGTCAAACGGTCCCGAATTCCGGTTTTGAAGAATGGGAAAATCGTTTGTTATACACAAACCCGGATGGATATGTAAGTACCAATACCAATCTTTTCTTTAACGGGCAATCTGCCAACGTTACCAAGGTAAATGAGGCTGTTACGGGAAGTTCTTCAATATTGCTGAAAACGGTAAAGGTGGGTCAGGATTCCATAATTGGAGGTCTTTTTTTAGGGAGTCCGGGCAATATGGGAATTTCAGGAGGCTACCCGTTTACGGAGCGACCCGACAGCTTTGGATTTTACTATAAATCGAATTACAGTGCCATGGACACAGCCTTTGCCGTAGTGTTTTTTAAGAACAAGGGCAAAACGATAGGCGTTGTGCAGATCAGGATAAACGAACTTCACAGTTCATTTAAACGTATCTCGGTTCCGGTCTCATATTTTGATACCATCAAACCGGACACTCTCGCCATGTTTATTTCGAGCGGAAATCCGGATGGCAATGCTCAGGTTGGAAATTTTTTACAACTCGACAATTTGTTTTTTACAAACTCAAGCCAGCAGTTGCCAAACAATAGTTTTGAGAACTGGACGGACCTGAATTCCGCGGAACCGAAAGATTGGTTTAGTTCGAACACCTTTATTACATCGGATACCGGAAAGTCGGTCGTAAAGTCCACAGATCGCAAAGAAGGCAATTACTCCGCCTTGATAACCACCAAAGAAGTGAATCAGGGGCAAAATATGGGATTTTTGATCCTCGGAAAGATCGGACAGAAAGACGATCCTACAGATGGTTTGAAGATAAATTCAAATCCCAAACAATTAAGTTTCTGGTACAAATATGAACCCATTGGGAACGATTCGGCTATGGTTGGAGTATGGATAAATTCTTATGATAAGGTTGGCGATTCGGTGAAACTTTTAATGGAGATTATCAAGCCTCTGGGTTCAAGTTCTGTATGGAAAGAAATGGTATTGGACATTGATTACGACGATACCCTGAATCCTGCTGAGGACATTGTAATAGGATTTGCTTCATCGGATCTTGAGTTCAGACCGGACAGTGCCAGGATCGGTTCGAGGATGTGGGTGGATATGGTCAATTTGACCCTCTATCCGTTGATGATAACAAAACTGAATTCATACAACTGGAAAATTTGGCCGGTACCTTGTTACGGCAGTTTGAACATTCACCAAACGAATTTTCCGAACGAGGAAGTAATGACGAATATTTACAACGATCAGGGCAGACTTGAAAAGACTGTTCTTTTGAAATTTGATAATGGAAATGCGGTATTGAATCTGAACGAATTTTCCTCCGGTACTTATCTGATCGACGTTAATTATGGAAAGTACATTATTCAGAAAAGAGTTGTCTTATTAAAATGAGATGTTGAATAAAATTCGATAAGACCTGTTAAATGCCTTAAAAACAAATCCCCAATCTTCCCACATTGATAGAATTGCCATTTTAATGTCTGAAATTTGCCCTCAAATGGCAGATAAAAAATCGATTCAGGAATTAAATGACATAGCATCACAGGTGAGGCGAGATATTGTACGAATGGTCCATGCCGTTCAATCAGGCCACCCCGGTGGTTCACTGGGTTGCACTGAATTTATGGTAGCACTCTATTTTGAGATCATGAACTACCATCCGCGGCCATTTAACATGAGTGGGGAAGGTGAAGATGTTTTTATACTGTCAAATGGTCATATATCTCCGGTTTTTTACAGTGTTATGGCCAGGGCAGGTATTTTTGAGGTAAGTGAACTGGCCACTTTCCGAAAGATCAATTCCCGTTTGCAGGGACATCCGGCCACTCATGAAAAACTTGAAGGCGTGAGAATCGCCAGTGGTTCATTGGGACAAGGACTTTCGGTTGCCACAGGTATTGCTTTAAGTAAAAAGATTAATGGAGATACCGGTTTTGTGTACTGTTTGATGGGCGACGGTGAATTGCAGGAAGGTCAGAATTGGGAAGCCATAATGTTTGCCGCACATAATGGAGTGGATAATTTGATCGCCACAGTTGATTTTAATGGTCAGCAGATCGACGGAAGCACCAAAGAGATCATGGGTTTTGAAAAGATCAAAGATAAATTTGAAGCTTTTGGCTGGATCACCCTTGACATGCAAGGCAACGATATCGGCAATGTTATTCAAACCATAAGACGGGCACAGGAATTAAGCGGAAAAGGGAAACCGGTAATGATCAATATGAAAACGGAAATGGGATATGGAGTTGATTTTATGATGGGTAGCCACGAATGGCACGGGATCGCTCCAAATAATGACCAGCTTGCCAGTGCATTGGGTCAGTTAACGGAAACCTTAGGTGATTATTAATTGAATCGGAATGCAATAGATTCTCCGGTAATTCGTATTCATTATACCTCCGGAGTGATTTTTGCATCCGAATAAAAAAATATAAATTGTTAAAATTTAAAGCTTTAGGAAAAAACAGGGTTGTCGTTCTTTTGTGCATACTTAGTGCGCTGATGCATAGCAACCGTTCTATTGCACAGTCTCCGCGCAAAACACGCATTTTATTCTTACTTGATGCCAGTGGCAGTATGTATGCAAATATGGGTTCCGATAATAGGATGGGTGTTGCAAAAAGGTTGTTGTCAAAAATGATCGACAGCCTGCGATATACTCCAAATCTCGAAATTGCCTTAAGGGTATACGGTCACACATCTACCAAAGACAAACGCAATTGCAAGGATACAAAGCTCGAAGTGCCCTTCGGGGCAAGGAATCACGATAAAATGCTTCAGGAGCTGAAAGCACTTCGCCCCTTGGGTACAACTCTCATCGCCTATTCTCTTCAGGAAGCCGCTTATGATTTTCCCACAGATAATAATTGCAGGAACATCGTTGTACTTATTACCGATGGAATTGAAGAATGCGACGGAGATCCCTGTGCCATTTCTCAGGCACTTCAGAAAAGAGGGGTTATACTCAAGCCATTTATCATTGGTGTTGGTCTGGATGCCGATTTTGCAAAACAGTTCGAATGTGTGGGGCGTTTTTTTGACGCTACCACAGAAAAAGGTTTCGACGATGTATTAAGAGTCGTTATTTCACAGGCATTAAACAATACCACCCTGCAGGTTAACTTGCTCGATATTAATGGAAGGGCCCTTGAAACGGATGTCAACATGACCTTTTACGACTCCAAAACCGGCAGGATGCTGGAGAATTTTATTCATACTTTCAATGACCGCGGGGTGCCGGATACCATCAGTCTGGATCCGGTAAATCTATACGACATTTACGTTCACACCATACCGCCGGTAAAAAAAGAGAAAGTTGAGATATTTGCCGGCCGGCATAACATTGTTGCCATTGATGCACCTCAGGGTTTTTTAAATCTGAAGGTGGATGGTGTTACCAATTACAATCGATTACAATGCATTGTAAAACTGCCCGGTTCATGTGAAAAGGCCAACATCCAGGATTTTAATACCAAGGAAAAATACCTTGTCGGTGAATATGAGATCGAGATCTTAAGCACTCCGCCCATTTTTGAAAAAGTAAGGATCAGTCAAAGTACCATCACGGAGGTGGTAATTCCTCAACCCGGAAAGCTTAATTTTTACACCAGACTGGGAGTAAGCGGGGCAATTTATAAAATGGAAAATAACCGTTTGAACTGGGTGATGAACATCGGAAACGCAACCGGAGCACAAATAATTTTGTTACAGCCCGGAAATTATAAGCTGATCTGCAGGGCGAATATTGAAAAACGAACCCTTGCGACCAAAAGGATAGATTTTGAAATAAAATCGGGCGCTGTTACGCCTTTAAATGTATTGTAGAATATTATAAAATGGTTAAAATAGAAATATTGGATCAAAAAGACACCAGAAGCGGATTCGGTGCAGGACTACTGGAATTAGGCAGAAGAAATCCCAAAGTGGTTGGATTGTGTGCCGACCTGACCGGGTCTTTGAAAATGGATGCCTTTAAAAATGAGTTTCCAGAAAGGTTTTTTCAGGTAGGGATCGCCGAAGCCAATATGATAGGTTTGGCTGCGGGTCTGGCAACCGGAGGACAAATACCTTTCACCGGAACTTTTGCCAACTTTAGTACCGGAAGGGTGTACGATCAGATCCGTCAATCGGTTGCCTATTCGGGTAAAAACGTAAAGATATGTGCTTCTCATGCCGGTTTGACACTGGGCGAAGACGGTGCGACACATCAGATCCTGGAGGATATTGGAATGATGAAAATGTTGCCCGGAATGGTTGTGATCAATCCATGTGACTACAATCAAACAAAGGCTGCCACCATTGCCATTGCTGAGCATGTTGGTCCGGTGTACCTCAGGTTTGGGCGCCCTAAATGGCCTGTGTTCACAAAACCTGATCAGGAATTTATTATTGGAAAAGCCTGGCATATAAACGAAGGTTCAGATGTTTCGATCTTTTGTACCGGACATATGGTGTGGAAAGCGATCGAAGCCGGAGAAATTTTGGCCAATCTGGGAATAAATGCCGATATTATCAATATTCATACCATAAAACCCCTTGATACCGAAGCCGTATTGAGATCTGTGTCGAAAACCGGTTGTGTGGTTACCGCCGAAGAACATCAGATGAACGGTGGGCTAGGTGATTCCATTTCCCAGGTTCTGGCTTTGAATCATCCTGCACCCCTCGAAATGGTTGCCGTAAAAGACAGTTTTGGTGAAAGTGGTACCCCAAATGAATTGCTGGTCAAATACGGGCTCGATACCGTAAACATAGTCGACGCAGTACAAAAAGTGATCTCAAGAAAGTAAATTAGTATGCTCTAAAATACAACGCCTATCGTTAAGGCAGTTAAAGGCAAAATACCAAAATTAAATGCCTTAAGCGTGTCCTTGCTGTTTGTTTTGGTTTCAAAGGTTGTTCCCTGACTTATCTGAAGCGTTTCAGTAGATTTATTCTTATTGGTTTTATCCACTGTAAATACGATCCTGGACTCTAGGTTAAGGAAGAAATTTTTATAGAAATTATAACTGATCCCCAAAGGAATGGCGATTCCCATTATTTGTTGTTTGAAAGATTCGGATACTTTAAGCTGTATCCTTTGTTTTGTTGTGTCAAAACCACCATTTCCCTGTTTGGCAATTCCGGAACCGTTTCTTGATAATTCATTCAGGAAATACATCAGATCTATTCCGTAAAAATAGGATATGGCCTTAAGATCCGAATGTATATTTTTCTGATACCCGGCCATGAATCCTAACTTAATAGTTTTACCGGGATCAAAATCCAATACGGTATCCACATTGAAACCGCCAAATACACTGAAATTATCAAAATTTCCTGTTCGGCTGTTATTATCCAGAATGCTGTTAATTCCAAATTGCAATCTCAATTGCCCGCCAAGGATCTTATAACGATATTGGATACCGGGAATGACGGTGTTCTGATCCTTTATGAGTAAACCCGCCAAATTGATCCCCAATTCCTGTTTTTTTGCCGATGAATCTTTTTGTGCAAAGGATCCATACGTTAACAGCAAAAGAAGTGTTATAAATAAAAGGATTTTATTAAAGTTCATTTCTGTTTTTATTAAAACTTTAATCCCGCGGTCAGTCCGGTCAAAGGCATGAGTTTAATATCAAATGCCCGAATTGAATTTGAGTTTTTCATTTCTAAAAATGTTTCCGAACCATTTATGACCCGCAGATTAGAAGAATAATTTTTGGTCTGATCTTCCCTTAATGCTAATACGAATTTGCATTCAGCAGAAATAAAACCTCTTTCTCCCAACAAATAAGTTAATCCTAAAGGCATTCCAATTCCAAGGATATTCAGGTTTCTGCTTATTTCCGATTTGAGCGTGATCTCGTTTAAGTTAGAACCTGAACCCGTAATAACTTTTCCTTCACCTTTGAGTTCATATTTACTTTGTATGAAATAGATATCCAGGCCATAATACCACTGGAATTTTTCATTTTTTAAGCTTTTGTTTTTCTGTATCCCTATTTGAAATCCATATTTGATATCGCGTCCGGGTTTGTAATTCAGTGCTGTATCCGTTCTGAAACTTGAGCCGGAATTTCCATTCAGCAAACTGGTTTCCTTGTCGCTTTTAATAAGTGAGCCATCAAGACTTAACTGAATTCTCAATTGATATTTCCCGCTACCGTAACGATAAAATACCGAAGGGAGAACATAATCGTTATTTTTTACCGCCAAACTTGCAAGATTGAACCCTAATTCCTGTTGAAATGTGTTTTGTGACCTCGCTGAGATCGAGGTTAGGACCCCGAAGAACAAAAGAGCATATTTATGGATAAATTTCAAATTTCTGAATTAAGATCAATTGCATTTTCGATATATCCCAAAATCTCAGTTTTTCCGGTACCTTTTATGGCTGACGAAATAAAAGTGGGAGGCAGTTCGTCCCATCTTTTCAATAATTCGGTTTTCATCGTCTCAACATTTTTAGCGACCGGTTTTCCCTTATCCTTGTCTGATTTGGTAAATATCAAACCAATGGGCAGCCCCAATTCTCCACATTTATGAATAAATTCAACATCAATTTGTTGTGGAGGCAATCGGCTGTCGATCAGTACAAACAAACAATAAAGATTTTGCCGGTGCGCAATGTAATTGGTAATGATATGGTCAAATTGTTTCTTATCGGTTTTCGAAACCCTTGCATATCCGTAACCTGGCAAGTCAACCAAATACCAGTTGTTATTCACTTTGAACTGATTGATTAGCTTTGTTTTTCCCGGTGTGGATGATGTTTTGGCCAGACTTTTATTATTGCATAACATATTTACCAGCGAGGATTTACCAACATTACTACGCCCAATGAATGCAAATTCTGGAATGTTTTCGGGGCTCATTTGAGAATGATCCCCGTAAGACTTGATAAACCTCGCAGTTTGAATTTCCATAGTGTTGCCAAACATACTTCAATAGCAGTATATTTGCAAGGTGAAGGAAATTAAGCCCGATATGGCTTCTGTTGAAACCAAAAAAGTTCAGGTTGAACAGATGTTTGACTCCATCAGTCCAAGGTATGATCTACTTAACAGAACCCTTTCGATGGGTATAGATACCATTTGGCGAAAACGAACCATCGAATCTTTAAGAAACCTTCATCCAAAGATCATACTGGATGTTGCTACCGGCACCGGAGACCTTGCAATTGAAGCGCTTAAATTAGATCCTGAAAAAATAATCGGCATAGATCTATCAGACGGAATGCTGGAGGTTGGGAAGGAGAAACTGAGAAAGAACAATATAAACAATATTTATCTTGAAAAAGGCGATGCTGAATCGCTTCGTTTTGATGAGAACACCTTTGATGCGGTTACGGTAGCTTTTGGTATCAGGAATTTTGAAAACCTGAAAAAGGGGCTGAAAGAAATGCTGAGAGTTCTTAAACCTGAAGGGAGAATAGCCATCCTTGAATTTTCTAATCCGGGTAAATTTCCGGTAAAGCAGGTTTATAATTTTTACTTCCGGAAAATATTGCCGCAAATGGGTAAACTGGTTTCGAAGAATACAAAAGCATACACCTATTTGCCTGATTCGGTTAAAGCTTTCCCTGAAGGTGAAGCATTGATCGAAATTATGAAAGAAGCCGGATACAATAAAGTAAAACAACATCGTTACCTTTTTGGAGTTTGCACCTTATACACAGCAGAAAAATAAGTTCATGAAAAAGCTAATTGTTTTAATTGTCGGCTTATGTTATTCACTGGGTTCAACGGCCCAGATGAACGATCCCTTATACGACCTGAATCAGAAGGTGCATTTTGGTTTCTCTGTCATTGGTACCTACGGTAAACTAAAGCTTGCACAAAGCCCTACTTTTTTCGATAAGGAAAACGATACCCTGAATTATATTTCCACCACAAGTTTTCCGGGTCTGGGTGTTGGTGGTATCATGAATTTTCATCTGAACGAAGACTGGGACCTAAGGACCATGGTGATCGTTCAGGTAATGTCTCAGCGAAACCTTACCTATCATTTCAAGGGAAATGTTACCAAAACGGCTCTGCTTCAGTCGACCTATTTTGAGTTGCCCCTATTGTTAAAATACAAATCCAAGCGCAGAAAGAACTTCCGCTTCTATGTGATCGGTGGTGCGGGATATCGCTATAATTTTACCAACGATGCCGATACTGAGCGTTCAGAGACCAAGCCGGTGGTAGGACTTAACGCCAATACTTTTCACTACGATGTAGGATTTGGTTTTGACTTGTACTATCCCTACTTTAAATTTTCTCCCGAAATAAAACTCAGCAACGACATTTTTAATGCTTTGGTTAAAGACAATTACATTTATACCAGAGCTTTAAATGGAATTTACCCCAAACTGATACAATTTTCACTGCATTTCGAATAAATGAAATTCGACATCATCTGCAAAGACGCAGGTTCGGGTGCAAGAGCAGGATCCCTGCATACAGATCATGGAACAATAGAAACTCCGGTTTTTATGCCGGTAGGCACACAAGGAACGGTTAAAGCCGTCGATCAGCAAAAGCTTAAAGAGGAGGTCAAAGCAAGGATCATTCTGGGCAATACATACCATTTGTTTTTGAGGCCCGGAATGCAGGTACTTAAAGAGGCCGGAGGGCTACATAAGTTCATGAACTGGGACAGGCCAATCCTTACGGATAGCGGTGGGTATCAGGTGTATTCACTTGCGGCAAACCGAAAACTTAAAGAAGACGGGGTGGAATTTCGCAGCCACATTGATGGCCGCAAATTGATGTTCACTCCTGAAAACGTTATCGACACTCAGCGATTGATAGGAGCGGATATAATTATGGCTTTTGATGAATGCACCCCTTGGCCATGTGAAAAGAAATATGCTGAAAACAGCATGCATTTGACTCACCGCTGGCTTCAAAGATGTGTTGAGCATTTTAAGGAGACAGAAGGATTATACGGTTACGATCAAACGTTGTTTCCAATTGTTCAGGGAAGTACGTATCCCGACTTAAGAAAAGCTTCGGCAGAATTTATTTCCGGTGTTAAGGCGGATGGAAATGCCATTGGTGGTTTATCGGTTGGTGAGCCACACGATGAAATGTATGCCATGACAGAAATGGTATGCTCCATTTTGCCATCGGATAAACCCAGATATCTTATGGGAGTTGGTACTCCTGTAAACATTCTTGAATGCATCGCCCTGGGTGTAGATATGTTTGATTGTGTAATGCCAACACGAAATGCAAGAAATGGAATGCTGTTTACCGCCAACGGTACCATTAACATCCGAAACAAAAAATGGGAAAACGATTTCAATCCCATTGATGATGAATTGACCCCGCATTATTCAAAGGCCTATTTAAGACATTTATTCATCGCAAAGGAATACCTGGCCGCCCAGATCGCTAGCGTTCATAATCTTAAATTTTATCTGTGGCTGGTTGATACAGCCCGAACGAAAATTACAGAGGGCACTTTTGCCGAATGGAAAAACAGAATGGTTAAGGTCCTTGACCAAAGGCTTTAAATCATTTTTGCTGAGCGTTACAGTTATTCCGTAAAATTAATAAGGAATAGTGATCAGAATCTTTAAATTTGCTACTGCATTATGAATCCACAGGAATTAAAGGAAAGAACCAAAGTATTAGGTCAAACATGTACCAAACTTGCATTATTGCTTCCGCAGAACAATATGGTTGCCTTGCACCTGAGAAATGAACTATTGGCTGTTTCTATCGACCTGCCGGCCAAAACCAGAAGTCTGATGATCGGTTCAACATCAAGTAATTTTGTGAACCGGCTTGCAGATTGCTCCGAATTGACCGAAAGATGTTCGGTGATCCTTGAGTTTATCATTGATGAAAAAATAATGGAAACCAAGCTTGTGGAACCTCTCGTGGAAGAATGTTCAGAATTATCGCGCCTTTTTTATGCTGCCTTTAAATCGGTAAAGGATAAAATTGATGGCTAAATGCTAAAAAAGCTCGATCTATATATAATCAAGCGTTTTTTAACCACCTTTATTGTAGCTCTGGGATTATTTACCCTGATCATAATAATTTTTGATGTTTCGGAAAAACTGGACGATTTTGTTGAAAAAAAAGCGCCACTCTACGACATCGTAGTTAAGTATTACATAAATTTTATACCCTACATCCTTAACTTATTCAGTCCGTTCTTTGTATTTCTTACAGTGATCTTTTTCACTTCCAAACTGGCTGAGAAGTCTGAGATCGTGGCCATGATCGCCTCCGGTGTAACTTACAATCGCTTTTTAAGACCCTATGTTCTGGTTGCTTTACTTTTTGGTATGATATCTTTTCTCTTGAATGCCTGGATAATTCCAAGGAGCGATAAGATCAGGATGAAATTTGAAAATACTTACATCCGAAACCTCGACAGTGAGTATCAGGAGAACATCATTAGGCAAATTCAACCCGGAGTGGTGATGTCATTGGGTAGCTTCAACCGAATGGACAGCGCGGGCTATAACCTTAGTATTGAATGGTTTAAAGAAGGCAGGGTAGTAAAAAAATTGTATGCGGACAGAATAACCTGGGCACCTCAAAAAAAAATGTGGAAAATAGCCAACTACCGTTACCGCAGTATAATGAAAGACGGTAATGAATCCTTGGTGTTTGGTGATTTTCTCGACACTCTTATTCCCTTTGTACCCAACGATTTTTTTATGCGGGTTGACGATGTGCAATCTTTTAATATGAAGGAACTGGATGTTTACATAGGTCTTGAAGAAATGAGAGGCACAGGAAGGTCGTTTTTTTATATAACAGAAAAATATCGACGGTATTCAGCACCCTTTTCACTTTTGTTGCTTACCTTCATAGGTGTTTGCGTGTCAAGTTCCAAGAAAAGAGGCGGAATTGGGATCAACCTCGCCGTTGGTCTGTTTATTAGTTTTGCTTACCTTTTTATTATACAATGGTTCATATCCTATGGTTCAACGGGTAGCATGGCGCCGGCCCTGGCCGTATGGTTGCCAAATCTTATGTTTTTACCGGTAGCGTATTATTTTTATGCAAGTGCTCAAAAATAAACTTCTCGTTTTCCTTTTTCTTTCATTGATACCCTTCGTTCAGGTATTGGGGCAGAATAGATTTGCAAAAACGGAAAATCAAAAGATCTGGGAAGCAAAAGACCGTAACGACCTTGTTTATACTTCTGAGATACTTGAAAAAGGAAATTTGGACCAAAAGGCGATCGCATTGGCAGGTTTGAATAGCTGGTATGATCCTTCCCTCAGCTCCATTCTTCTAAAGATCGTTAAAAAAGAGGATCCACAACTAAAAATTCTTGCACTTTCGGCCATCGGTCAAAGTCATGATTCCTTGTTTGTTGATCCTTTATATAAATTGTCTAAGAAAAGGAAATACAGGAAATACAGGTCACAATTGCTGGTTGCTTTGGGTAAATGTGTGAACAAAAAGAAGTTGTTCAGGCTGATCTCGTATTCCGGAAAAGACCATGAAGGACTCGCAGAAGCCTGGTTCAGAGCAATGATCCGGGGAGTGCATAATGAAACCATGGATCGGGATGTTCTCAATTTTTTAAGTCAAAACAACCCCGAGAATCGATTTTATGCAGCCTGGTATCTTGCCAGAAGGAACCACTTGAATTCGGAAGGGATCCGGAAACTTGCACAGTTTGCCACCGATGCAGAAATGTTGGGCTGGAAAGAAGATGTGTGTATTCCCGTGTATTATTCTTTGGGAAAGTGCAAAGCCGACAAGCCTAATTCATTGATCATCCGTAAAACTTTGAACGACCTGCTTGTGAGGTATTCGGTTGCAAACTCCACTTTAAATGACCTTAAGATCGTAGCGGTTTTAAGAGCAATGTCGACCGGTAAATACCTTCCCGATCCGGACTCGTTTGAAAAAATGAAACGACTGTTCGACCAAAAGAATCCCGCCCTGGAGTTTGCTCTTTCAGAGGTATTGGCTTTAAAATGTCCTTTTTTATTAAATAAGTTCAATCCACGGTACATGCCTTCGGTCCTTAATCTTATCAACTCGGAGAATTGTAAGGGCTATGGCTCTGAGACCGAGCCGCTGAATTCATATTTTGATAAAGTGTGGGAGGTGAAAAAGTTATCGGGCTTTTACGGGAATTATGCGCAAATAAAATACATCTTGCTTCAATCGGAACATCCTGCAATTAAAACTGCTGCAACTGAAAGTTTTCTGGCTTGTGCCGGATTGGAAAATTTTCCGGGCAGCCTTCAGGAAGATGTTCTGAGCACACTAAAGGTCTTGATCAAGGATGGAGATGTTGGTGTATTAAGCATTATTGCGAATGAAATTCTAAACAGTTCAATCAAATTAAATAAGGATGAGCAATCGGAATTTAAAAAGATGCTTGAAGATGCACAGAAAAGACTGGAATTACCACGTGATATGGAAGCCAATCTGGATATTCACAAAGTACTTGCCCTTTTTGAGGGTACCCGGTATATGGCACCCTTACCTGAGTGGAATCACCCAATTGATTGGGACTATGTTTCAAAGATCGCTGCCGGACAACAGATCGAAATAAACACTTCAAAGGGAAGTATAAAAGTAAAGTTAAATGTAAATGAAGCGCCGGGTTCGGTAGCATCTATCTTAAAATTAATAGATAAAGGGTTTTACAACTCCAAAACCTTTCACAGGCTAGTGCCAAATTTTGTTATTCAGGGCGGATGCCCCAGAGGCGATGGTTTTGGTTCTGCCGATTACTCAATACGCTCCGAATTTTCCGATCTTATATATTCCAGTGGAACGGTTGGGCTTGCCTCATCCGGACCCAATACCGAAAGCTGTCAGTGGTTTATTACCCACTGTGCCACACCACACCTTGATGGCCGGTATACCATAATCGGCCATGTTATAGAAGGAATGGATGTGGTTCAATTGTTGGGTGTAGGAGATGTCATACTTGAAATAAAGCGTCTTTGATTTTCATTTAAATTCCATTTTTTGTTCTAAGGATTCAACAGGCGTTTTTAAAGCGTAAATTTGCAGAAAACCCTTAAAATTTGAAAAAAACACTTTTTGTTCTTGCATTCTTTCTGGTTGCTGCCTTTTTATTTAAATTACCTTTTATAACACCTGTTTTACATCAAAGTATGAATCCCGGATGGGTGGAGCAATATGCTTATATGAAAAACATTCAGCCCGGGAAAAATTATTATGGTTTAAGAAACCGCTGGCAATCTTCCGATAAATTTTATAAAAAAGGAAATGATTTCCTCGAACCTATAACCGACATAGGTCCTGACGCTGTTGGAGGAAGGGTAAGAGCCCTGTTGATCGACAAAGCGGATAGCACACATCTTCTCGCCGGTGGTATTTCAGGAGGGGTTTGGAGTAGCAGGGATGGTGGTAAAAGTTGGAAAGCTGTCAACGAACACGCTGTTTCACTTTCGGTTAGTTGTATTACACAAAACCCGTTTAATCCCAATGAATTTTATTATGGCACCGGTGAGGGAATGGGAAATTCTGCCGGGATCGACGGGGCAGGGGTCTTTCGTTCAACTGACGGTGGAGAAACCTTCACTCAATTGGCTTCGGGTACAGGTATTAAGTCTTTTTCAACCATTTGGGATATAGAATATTCTAAAACGGATAGCTCAACATTCTATGTTGCGGTGCATTCAGGAGGTTTGTACCGAACTACTGATAAGGGTAAAACATTCAACCTTGTGTTTCCGACTTCTCTGAGCATTACCGAAATTCTAACCTACAACGATTCAATTGTTTGGGCAGCTGTAAACGGTTATGGGATCGTTTCGGCCAAAGAAACTTCAAATATTAAATTCAATAAACTTTCCGGTGGTCTCCCTACGAGTTCATTCGGGCGAATTAGCTTCGACTATTGCAAAAACTATCCGGATGTCGCTTTTGCACAATTTTTGAACTCAGGTGGTACTGCCATCGTGGCCTGTTATAAAAGTTCAGACCACGGACAGAATTGGAAAGCGGTTACCAAACCAGGTAATTCTTCTACCTTTTCATGGGGTTGGTATTGTTTAAATACTCAGATCAGTCCCACAGATACCAATTTTGTGATCGCAACTTCTGTAAATCCGCTTTATAGCAAAAATGGAGGTTCAAGCTGGAGCAACATGTATAACAGTCATGCAGATTATCACACCAGTTGCTTTTATCCTTCCGGAAGGGAATATCTGGTGGGAAATGATGGTGGTGTTTACCGATATAATGTACTTTCTGCAGCTACTACCAGTGCCGACCTGAACAATGGTTTAAACATCACTCAGTTTTACACAGGTTCCATCAATTCAAGATTTCCGGAAAGGGTCATGGCAGGTGCGCAGGACAATCACACCCAATATTTTGATGGTACAAAATATTATGATGTCTGGGGTGGCGATGGCTCCTATAACGCGTTTTCATCCACGCAACCCTATTATAATTATGTTTCTTCACAAAATGGAGAGATACGAAGACTCAGCAGTCAGTTTTCCGGAGCAGTGAATATTAAACCAAGTGGTGCGATTAGTTTTTGGTTTATCAATCCATTCGAAGTGAATGCGATCAATGGGAATCAATTGTTTTTTTTAACAAAGAAGCGAATGCTGGTTTCAAACAATTCCGGATCTCAATGGAATTATCTTACTGCAAATTTACCTGAAACACTTCTTTCAATGGGAATCAGTAAAGACGAAGATCCGATCGTTTATTTTGGCGGAGGTGGTACAACACTTTACCGATCAGACAGTGCAGGTACGAAACTCAATAACGAGTATAATTTAAGTTCAACAGCACCTTCAGCAGCAAGTGGATCGGTGATCAATGGCATTACAGTAAGTCCCTGGAACCGAGGAACCATATATCTGGCCATGTCTGATATCAGTACAAAAGGCAAAATATGGAAACTTCAGGGTGCGAATGGCAGTAACTGCAGCTGGGAGGATATAAGTGGAGATCTGCCTGTTTCACTGCCTGTGAATAGCGTGGAAGTTAATGCCTCAGACAGTAACCAGTTGATCGCAGGAACCGATTTCGGTGTTTATACCAGCAAAAACGGAGGCATTAACTGGGTAAAGGAAATGAGTGTCCCAAATGTTTCTGTTGCCAAGGTTTATTCAAATTACCAAACCGGTCTGGTGTATATTTTCACACACGGAAGAGGTATTTTTAAAACCAAATTCAAGAGTTTTGCTTCTATAAAAGATCCCTCAAAGAACAACCAGCAAAAAGTTGTATTTAACAATCCTGTTCAAAATTCACTAAGGCTCACTTCAGACCAATCCATTTTAAATCAGAATGTTTCCATAAACCTTGTTTCACTTGATGGCAAGATCGTTAAAACGGATCATTTCAGGGATAGGGCTGAGTACGATGTTTCTTCGCTGGCTAATGGCTTGTATATTTTGCAGATAAAAGTAGGTGAAGACCATTTTTCCTACCGGTTACTCAAAAATTAGGAAAGTGTAAGTTCGGTCAAATGCTTCTCTGTGCGCCTGCAGAGGGGTCGGAAATTGTCTCTATTTGAGTATTTTCGCAGTTCATGTTAAAAATTTTCAAAAGTATTCTACTATTTTTTATGATAACAGAAGCCAGTGGAAAGGTAAAATACCATTTATCGTTTCCTCAAAAGGAAAACCATTTTGTAAAAGTTGAAATAGAAATCGATAAAACGGGGGGTGCAATGATGGACATCAAGATGCCGGTTTGGACTCCCGGGTCTTATAAGGTTAGAGATTTTTCCAGAAATGTGCAGGATTTCACTGCATTTGATGAAAAAGGAAAAGCCCTTGTTTGTTCTAAAATAAATAAAAACACCTGGCAGGTAAAAGGTGAAAAGGGCAAAGGAAAGATAAAGGTTATGTATACGGTTTATGCCTTTGAGCCTTCAGTTCGCACCAGTTACGTTGATAATGTGCAGGCTTTTTTGCATGGTGTGAGTATTTTTATGTATGCTCTCGGATATGAAAACAAACCATGCGAGGTTACTTTTGAATTGCCCGAAACCTGGAAAGAGATCACAGTAGCTTTGCCAAAGGTAAATGGTGCTTATGTTGCTGAAAATTATGATTTGCTTGCCGACAGTCCGTTTGCACTCGGAAATCAGAAAGTATATCCATTCGTGGCTGCCGGAGTACCTCACCGTATAGCAATGCTCGGTGATGGAAATTATGAT
This sequence comes from Flavobacteriales bacterium, assembly GCA_020635455.1. Classification (GTDB taxonomy): domain Bacteria; phylum Bacteroidota; class Bacteroidia; order NS11-12g; family UBA9320; genus JABWCE01. Next base: position 24,359 of record JACJZT010000008.1, on the reverse strand, counting down.
CTGAATACCTTGATAAAGGATTTTACCAGGATCATAGAAAAGGAAACCGAAATGTTCGGACACCATCCCTGTACAGAATATGTGATCTTTATTCAGAACGTAGAGTCGGGTGGGGGCGGACTCGAGCATCTGAATTCTCAAACTTCTGTGATCACACGATGGTCTTACACAAATGAATTGAAATACAAATCCTTTCTGGGTTTGTTTGCTCACGAATATTTTCACTTATGGAATGTAAAACGAATTCGTCCCATAGAACTGGGACCATTCAATTACGACTCCGAGAATTATACTCAAATGCTTTGGGTTGCAGAAGGCATTACTTCCTATTTTGACGATCTTTTTTTAAGGCGATGCGAGTTTTATACCAAGGATGCCTATCTGGGGATTCTTTCCAATTCGATAAACAAGCTGGAAAATCAACCCGGGAACAAGGTGCAGACCTTAAGTGAAAGCAGTTTTGATGCATGGATAAAATTGTACAATCCCGACGAAAATTCTTCAAACAGCAGCATAAGTTATTATCTTAAAGGAAGTCTTCTTGCTTTGATCCTGGATCTTGAGATCCTGCACACTACAGCCGGAAACAAACGATTGGACGATGTAATGAAATACTTGTATACGGAGTATTACCAGAAGAAAAACAGAGGCTTTACACTTGATGAGTTTAAAAACGCTCTGAAGAACATTTCTGGTCGGTCTGTGGATACCTTGCTTGATCAATTGCTCTATACCACAGAACCCTATGACTATTCAAAGTATCTTGGCTATGTTGGTATTGTTCCTGAAAATATCAGTTCTGACAAGGTAAGTTTAGGGATCAGTGTTTCTGAGGAAAATGGAAATACCTTCGTTAAATACGTTAACGTCAATTCCAAACTGGGAAAAGCGGGTTTGAGTGCAAACGATGAATTGATATCAATCAATGGTTATAGGGTCAAAAACGATCTGACCGAATTTCAAAGCCGGTTAAAACCCGGTGAAAAGATCGTATTGTTGATCAGCAGGGCCGGGGTGATGCATACATTTGTATCCGAATGTGAAAAGGATTCAGATTATAATTATAAGCTGCTTGAACAGAAAGATGCCTCTGAAGATCAGAAAAAGTTGAAAGAAATCTGGTTGCGTTAAAAAGTTCTGATTATGAAGTTCAGTGGAAATTTACGCAAAATGAACAGTCGCCTTGAGGAAGTCGTTCAGTACGAACTCCCTCTCTACGACATACTTGAACCCGCCGACTACATACCTATGAATGGATTAATTGGCAAGGAGGTCTCCATTCATTTTGAAGATGCCATACATTGTGTAGTTACCGGAGAAAAGATCAAAAAAACCTTTGGTGAAGGAATGAGTTACGAAGCTTATATGAACTCACCGTTGGCAGTGGAAAGCATAATAAATCCTGAATTAAGCCGGATACATGAAGGAATTGCGCTACGCGATATGGAATGGGAAAAAGCACATCATCTGCAACCTCATGCCGTGTATCTTAGCAATACCAGCGGCCTGAAAGTTGGTGTTACGAGAGAAACACAAATTCCCATAAGGTGGATCGATCAAGGCGCGGTTCAGGCCATCGTAATTGCGAACACTCCTTACCGTCAGGCAGCAGGATTAATTGAAGTTTCTTTAAAGGGATTTCTGGCAGATAAAACCAATTGGCAACAAATGCTTAAAGGAAATATTCCTCTTCTCGACCTTGAAAGGGAAAGGATGAAATATCAGGCCTTTTTGGGTCCGGAATTTGAGCAATGGTTCAATGGCTCAGATAAAACCATAAGCATACAATATCCTGTGTTGCAATATCCGGAAGTGGTTAAGAGCATGAAACTGGATAAAATGCCAAACATTCAGGGAGTGCTTACCGGTATTAAAGGTCAGTACTTGTATTTTGATTACAAGAACGTAATAAACATCCGGTCTCATTCAGGATACCGGGTTTCAGTCGAGTATTAATTTAGGCCTGTATTTCCAGGTTAAAACCAACAAAACAATGGCAGACGAAGCCAACAGGGCAGCAAAGTAAAATACTCCAGGAAGTTTATCGTAATTGTTTTGATAAAGATCGGCTGATACAAAAGCACCAAGCCCTACACCAATTTCAAGTGCAATAAACAATGTTGAAATTCCGCGACCTTTATTGGCAGGGTTGCTCCAATCTGCAACCCATGCAAAAATAGTAGGACTGTTCATTCCATTGGCAACGCCAACGATAAAGGATGCCATGTAAAGCTGGTTTAGGCTTTGAACCCCGGCCATGTAGATCAATCCGATCACCAATATTGCCAAACCCAGGATCATGGAAGTTTTGCGTCCATGGCGATCGGAGAATTTACCGGCGGATATTCTTATAAACACGGAAGAAAGGGTCATGATCATTAAAACCACACCTTTGTTAACTGCATGCAACATTTCGGCCAGGTCGAATCCAACGGTCAGTATAGCCCCAAAAGAAAAATAGGAAAGGACCATAATTACCGAAGGTAACCATACTCTCGACTCAGCTAGGTCCTGACGCTTAAGTTTTAGGAATCCCGGACGGAACTTCTGAGGTTCCGGTACCGTTTCATGTATTTTAAGAAAGATAAGTGTAGAAGCGAGGGCCAGCAGGGAAGATGTAATAAACATTGAATTGATTCCAAACCTTACGGTAAGAAAGCTGCCCAATAAAGGAGCCAGGCCTGCACCAACATTATTCATCAAGCCGAAGAAACCCATTGCTTCCCCTCTTTTGGAAGGCGGTGAGATGTCGCTGATGTAAGCTGTAGTTCCGGTAGCATTAAATCCTATTGTGATTCCATGGATAAGTCTGAGGATCAAAAAACCTGCAACCGTAGGAACGAAAATATACAATACGTTTGTTGCAACAGCGATCCAGCATCCGAACATAATTACCGGCAGTCGTCCGATAACATCTGAGAGTCGTCCGCTGAATGGACGTGAAAAGCAAGCCGAGATGGTAAATAAACCGATAATGCCTCCTTTGTATTTATCACCACCCATAGAATCGAGATAAGCAGGTAGTTCAGGAAGTATCATATTCATGCTCCCGAAGAACAGCAATGAACCAAGAGCCATTCTAATAAATAGGGGAGAATAAACCTTTTCTTTCAAATTAAAAAAGCACCCTTAGGTGCTTTATTTTAGTTCATGTTTTCCTTAACGTAGGTTTTGCCGTTCCAGTAACCCAGATAGTCACTGCCCTGAGAACTTCTTTTGAGCAGGAACATTGCTTCACTTTTCGAATCGCGACTTACAAGAACATTGCTCACCGTACCTAAATGAGGATTTTTAACCACTACATTAACGTAGTAAGCTTTTCTTTTTTCAACCGGCTTCGTTGAAGGTCTCCCTACTTTTCCTTTTTCATCTATTACTTTTGCCATTTGTATTCTTAATTAAACTTTACCTTTATTTTAACGTGCGTCAAACATATTATTTAACCATTTTTCTGCAAAATTGTTGCCAAATATTTATAAAGAACTTATTAACAGAGATTTTTTACTTATTCGTGGTGATATTTTTCGCCTTTAATTATGGTAAAAGCCCTGTAAATCTGTTCCACAAAAAACAATCTCACCATCTGATGTGAAAAGGTTAATTGCGATAAGGATAGTTTGACATGGCAACTATCTGCAATTTTCTTTGCAATTCCAAACGGGCCGCCTACTATAAATGTCAATTGTTTGTTACCTTCAATCATTTTATTTTCAATGAATCCGGCAAAGTTTACCGAATTGTATTCAGTGCCATGTTCATCAAGTGCGATCAACACGTCGTTTGATCGAATGTGTTTCAGAAGTTCGTCTGCTTCTGAATCCATTCTTTTATTAACCGCCATTTTGGCACTATTCTTAATTTCCGGTATCTCAACAAATTCGAAACTGACATAATGTTTAAGGCGTTGTATGTATTTTTCAATGCCTTTTTTCAGCCAGTCTTCATCGGTTTTACCAATAACCAGAAGTTTGATTTTCAATAGATTACTTATTGAGGATTTTCATTATCTCTCCAAGGTTAGGTGACAAAATTATTTCAATTCTTCTGTTTTTTGCCCTGGCTTCTTTTGTATCGGCTTTATCGATCGGATAATATTCACCTCTTCCTGACGGAATTATTTTTAAGGGATCAATGCCTCCGTCTTCGATCATCATGCGGGTTACCGAAGTCGCTCTGAGAACCGAAAGGTCCCAATTGTCATCGAAGCGCGCCGTTTTTATCGGTACATTATCCGTATGTCCTTCCACAACGATATTAAAATCACTCTCTCCTTTAAGGGCCTCGCATAACTTCAGTAATGCCTTCCTGCCTTCAGGATTAACGTTTGTTTTGCCGGACATGAACAGTAAACTTTCGTCTACAGATACATAAACTTTTCCATCTTTTGAAGTAACCGTCAGGCCATTATCCTTAAAGCCGATCAGGGCCTTGGTAAGAGTTTGCTTTAGTTTTTCAACATTTTCTTCTTTCTTTTTGATCAAGCTTTCAAGTTCTTTGATCTTTTCTTCCCGATCTTTAAGGTCGGATTCAATTAACTTTATGTTTTTCGAAAGTTTGGAGGCCTCTTCTTCTTTCTTAATTAAGTTGGCTTCCTTTTCGTTAAGTTCCTGTTCTTTTTTCTGCAGTTTGGCTTCCAGTTCTCTCAAACTCTTTTTAAGTTCGTCTTTGGACATGGCTTCGGAGGCAATTCGTTTTTCGTAATTTTCCGTAAGCTGGTCATACGATTTTTTGACACGGTCGTATAATCCCTCTTTTTCCTTATAGTCCTCCATCAAACGGTTGTAGTCTTTTTTCAACTCATCAAGTTTGTTTAGGGCTGCTTCATTGCTAAGGTTCAAAGCACTGTGCATTGAATCGAGTTCGTTGTATTTACGGTTGAGCTCTGCATGACGACTTTCCAATTCGGTGAATTTTCTCTGTGGCACACATGAACTTAAGGCAACGATCAATAAAACAATACCTGAAAGGAGATTTAAAGTTCTCAAAGTCATGGAATTAAAGTTTAATTTCTTCATCATTTTCGTCAAATATATGAAATTCCCCATAATGTAATGAGGAGTCGGGTTTCAGATCTACCTTAAGGTTGTAATCCAGTCTCCATCTGAATCGCTTTGAGATCAAGCCCTTTTTGAAATAAGCTGAAATAAATGGGTGAGTTAGGATCTTTACCTTTTTAAGATTAAGGGTGTGGGCAATGTATTTAACACTGCTTTCAATATCGTTTTCAATATTCTGCGACGAGTTTACCTTTCCGGTACCCTGGCACATTGGGCATCGTTCTTCAGTAACAATGTTGGTTTCGGGGCGTACCCTCTCGCGTGTGAGCTGAACCACACAAAATTTGCTCATCGGGAGGATGGTGTGGTTTGCCCGGTCGCTTTTCATTGCGGTAATGAGTTCGTTTACGATCTCTTTTTTAAAGGCAGGTTTTTTAATATCGATAAAATCGATCACAATGATCCCACCCATATCGCGAAGCCTGATCTGCCTTGCGATTTCCCTGGCTGCTTCAAGGTTGATCTGATGGGCGTTTTCCTCCTGACTCTTTTCTTTCTTGTGGTTCGACCCGCTGTTCACGTCGATAACGTGCAATGCCTCGGTATGTTCGATCACAAGGTATGACCCCGATGAGAACGACACCGTTTTGCCAAAACTGGTCTTTAGTTGTTTGTTTATTCCAAAATGCTCAAAAACAGAATCCTGACCTTTGTGTAATTTAAGCACCTGCAGAGCCGGGGAGTTTGAATGCTGAAGATAATTTTCGATCTGTTTGTGATTTTCAGCATCATTGGTAACAATATTGGTTAAACCTATCCCGAGATAATCCCGGACGATAGAGATGGAAAATGAAGGTTCTCCAAGAACTTTATCACCGGTTTGAGCGCCATTCAGTTTAGAAACCATTGAGGTCCATATTTTCAGCAGGTCCTCAATGTCTTTTTTAAGCATTTCTTCGCTTACATTCTGTGCAGCGGTTCGCAGAACGAAACCGAAATTTTTGGGCTTGTATTTATTTACAATGCTCTTGAGACGGCTTCTTTCGGGGCGTTCTACAATTTTTTTGGAAATGTTGATGCTTTCATGAAATGGGATCAGTATACAATACGTCCCGGCAACCGTAATTTCGGTTGTTACTCGCGGGCCCTTTGATGAAATGGGTTCCTTTAATACCTGAACCAATATCTGTTGGTTCCGTTTAAGGACTTCAGAAACGTTACCTGTTTTAAGGGTTTCGGGTTCAAGCTGAAACTTCTCCAGACCGGTTTTTCGCAGTCCGCCCTGCAATCCGATACGAGAAAACCTTGAAAATGATTTTATGTTTGGACCCAGGTCGGAATAGTGTATGAAAGCATCTTTTTCCAGTCCGATGTTGAGAAATGCTGCGTTATTTCCGGGTAGGATCTTTTTGATCGAACCTACGAAAACATCTCCAACAACAATGCTTTTACCCTTTTTTTCCTGATAAAACTCGGTAAGTTTCCTGTCTTTTAAATAAGCAATCTTTTCATCCTGTGCCGTTACGTCTATATAGAGTTCGTTGGCCAATAATTAGGATTTAGATTACTTCTTCTTATGTCTGTTTTTTCTCAGACGTTTTTTGCGCTTGTGAGTGGCGATTTTGTGTCTTTTTCTCTTTTTTCCGCTTGGCATAAATATTTTTTACTTAGTGTTAGTTTCTAGTTTGTGCAGAAGTTCCGCATATTCCCGATTTTCGGGTTGCAAAGATAATAATTTTTTTAATCTTATTATGGCTTTTTCATATTGACCACTCTGAAGTGATAAAACCATGAGATGATGCTGTGCATCTATGTAATTTGAATCGATTTCAATGGCTTGCTTTAACAAGCCAACCCCTTGCATTACCGCGCCGTCGATGTATACGGCACAGGTTGCCTTTCGGGTGATCGCTTCAAGGTTTTCAGGCGATTTTTTTAGAACATAATCACATGCCCTTTTTGAGTAGGCACTATAGGTACTGCGATCAGCCATGGAGTCAGGATCGGATTCGGCGCCTTCGAAAAATAAGTTGGCAGAGGAAAGCAGCAGACTGTCGTTATTTTTTAGTAAGCCACTCAAATAATCGGCATAAGCTGCGAATACGATTATTCGGTTTTGTATTGCAGTATTTTTTAAGGTGGATATGAATTCAGAATTTGCAGTATCACCCAGTATATCCGTAACCAGTCGGTTTAATTTTTCATTGCTGCCTGTAAATCTCCTCAGCAATTTTTCAATGTTTATCTCCCCGGATGCAGCAATTTGTGGTTCATTCTTAGAATCATCAAATGTGGCTTTATTAGAATTAATTCCCTTTAAACTCAGAACGACCAACAGCACAAGAGTACCACCAATAAGGATGTACATCCATGTTTTTCCTGAGATTTTGCTCACGGATAATGAAAAGTTTAGGGACTAAAATTAAGCTTATGAAGTAGCAGCCTTGGCCTTTACTTTCTCGCTTTTTTTGATCTTTTCAACAAAAACCTTGGCAGGTTTGAATTTAGGAATGTAGTGCTCAGGAATGGTCAACTGTGTGTTTTTCGAAATATTCCTCGCAACTTTGGCTGCCCTTTTTTTCAATATGAAGCTTCCGAAACCTCTGAAATAAACATTTTCACCATTGTTCATGGCGCCTTTCACCACCTTAAAAAAACTTTCAACAGTTTCCTGAACTGCAATTTTCTCAATTCCTGTCTTTTCTGCTATCTCATTAATTACGTCTGCTTTTGTCATATCGATTCAATTATATAAATGGTTTGCAAACAAACTGAAAAAAAAATAAAGAAACAAGAACCTTACTGCTATATTTCGTTTTTTTATTCAAAATTTTAATGATAACTATATCAATCAATTATAGCTTAAACAATTTGCCTGTTCAAGGTGAAATCCGAGGTAATTCGTTTGTTTTTTACACATAAAACCAGGGGCCTAAATTAAAGCTTAAGATCAGAATGTATTTTTGCAGTATCAAATGAGTGATCCTGCCAAACCGGTCCATTCCCTTTCTGAGAGTTTACTCAGATGGTATGGTGAACATAAAAGGCCTTTGCCATGGAGAAAGAACAAGGATCCCTATAAAGTCTGGTTGTCAGAGATCATATTGCAACAAACCAGAATAGATCAGGGACGGCCTTACTTTGAACGATTTGCAGCTAAGTATCCGGATGTGCATTCGCTGGCAAACGCCGATGAAGTTGAAGTATTGAACCTTTGGCAGGGTTTGGGATATTACAGCAGGGCAAGAAATTTACATCATACAGCCAAATTTGTATCCGGCAAGCTCGGGGGAAATTTTCCACATACACAAAAAGATCTACGAAAGCTAAAAGGTATCGGTGAATACACTTCAGCGGCCATCGCATCCATTTGTTTTTCTGAGGCAGTACCGGTAGTTGACGGAAATGTAATGCGCGTGATAAGCAGGATATATTTGATCCCCGATGCTTTGAACGATACTGCACAGAAAGCTAAAATTTACAAACACGCAGTTAACCTTCTCGATCGATCAAATCCGGGGGATTTTAATCAGGCCATAATGGAGTTGGGCTCATTGATTTGCAAGCCATTCAAACCCGAATGCGAAATCTGTCCTGTGAGCAGCTTTTGCGGAGCGTATAAACATCAGAAGACCACAGAATATCCAAAACCAAAGATCAAACTGGTGAAAAAGGAGCGGTCTTTGTTTTTTCTGATACCTGTTTTCAACAATGGTTGCAGTTTGCTAACCCGAAGAAACACCTCTGACATTTGGAAAGGATTGTATACTTTTCCTTTGCTTGATAAAGAAAAACACAAGGAGCGGTTGCAGAGGAAATTAGCCGAAAAAGCTTGTCCCATCGAAACGATATCCATAAAACACATTTTATCGCATCAAATTATTTTAGCTGACTTCCTTCGCTTTCAAATTAAGGATCGCGGCGAGTTTTGCGATCTCTGGAATTATGCAACAGGTGAAATGGTAAATATCGTTAAAGAAGATGCTATAAGTTCAACCAAAGATTTGTTGAGCATGGAAGAAAAAAGTAATATATTTGAAATTGAATTTGATGAATTATTTTTGAAGTATCCACTTCCTAGGTTAATTAGTAAGTATTTGGAGAAGAGGCCTTTAGAAAAAATCTGAATAAGAAATGAGTGTCAACAAAGTTATTTTGATCGGTAATCTGGGCCGTGATCCGGAAGTAAGATACCTCGACAACCAAAAAGTTGTGGCGTCTTTTCCTCTTGCCACTAATGAACAATACACCGACCGGCAGGGAAACAAGATCAGGCAAACCGAATGGCACAACATTGAGCTTTGGGACAATCTTGCTAAAAATGCTGAGAAACATCTTAAAAAAGGTTACACCATATTTATCGAAGGCAAGATCCGGACACAGAATTGGGTGGATAAGGAAGGTATAAGCAGAAGCCAGAAAAAAATTCGCGGTCACCACCTTAACATACTTAGCAAAGAGCGTGTAAAAGAAGATCGGGAACCGAATACCAAAGACCTTGAAGACCTTCAGAGCGAAGGGTTCACCGATTCGTCGATACTTAATTTTCAAGACGATTCATCACAATAGTATTTTTCAATAGCAACACTTGGACCCTGAACCGAAAAGCCTTTTAAACCTTTCCATTCAACTAATCAATCCGGACTGGACTTCCAACCTTGGGATCATCGTGGTACTGGTATTGCTCATCATGTTGATGCTCTTTATTTCAACGGTAACATCCGCAGCTGAAAACGCATTTTTTTCACTTACCCCTTCCGAAGTGCATGATCTGAAAGGTGATGAAAAAAAGTCGGCCATTTTTGCCTTGCGTCTACTGAAAGGTCCCGAAGATGATTTTACCGGTAAAACCCTTCTTGCGAGTATTCTGGTTGTAAATAACTTTACCAACATCTTTGTGGTGATCAGTTCCTCTCTTTTGTTCAGTTATGTATTTCAATTTGAAAATTACCCCCTATTCGGATTTTTGTTCGAGGTGGTTTTTATAACCTTCCTGATCGTATTGGTAAGCGAAGTTACGCCAAAGATCTATGCTACTCAGAATGCGGTATTTGTGGTACATAAAACTTCCATACCACTGTATTATGCTCAAAAGATCCTTAAACCCTTTGTGTGGGTTTTAACCAAAAGCTCGGCCTTTGTTGACAGGAATTTTGAAAAGAAACAACAATCCGTTTCCCTTGCCGAATTGAACCATGCCATTGAAATAACCTCTCATGAGGCACAGGCCGAAGAAAAGAACATTTTGAAAAGTCTGGTGAATTTTGGCAACTTAAGCGTTAAACAGATCATGAAATCCAGGCTGGATGTAATGGCGTTCGAACAAAATACATCAATGGATGAAGTTCTTGAAAAGGTGAAGGAATGGAGGTATTCCAGGATCCCGGTTTACGAGGAAAGTTTTGACTCGATAACAGGCATTCTCTACATCAAGGATTTACTGACCTACATAAACGAAACCGGTGGCAAGGACTGGAACAGTATAATACGCCCGGCTTTCTTTGTGCCAGAATTTAAAAAAATTGATGACCTTCTCAACGAATTCAAAGAGAGGAAAATACACATGGCAATTGTGATCGATGAATACGGCGGAACACTTGGTATCGTTACTCTGGAAGATGTGCTTGAGGAAATTTTCGGAGAGATCAAGGATGAGTTTGATGAAGATGAGGTATCTTATTCAAAACTTGATAATACTAATTACATCTTCGAAGGAAAAATTTCGATCAACGACTTTCTAAAGGTACTCGACATGGAACTGGGTTATTTCGACGCAATTAAAGGCGAAGCCGACACTCTTGCCGGTCTGGTAATGGAAATTACTCAGGACATCCCGGCATTGGGTACTGTGGTAAATTTTGATAACTTTACCTTTAAAGTTGAAAGTGCCGACCGGCGTAAGCTTAAGAGAATTAAAGTTACCATTCATACACCAAAGGAGGGGTTGTGAAACGAAAATGTTTAATTTCACTGTTGTTTGCCTTGTTTCTTAGCTGCAAACAACCCAATTTACCCAAACAACACGGTTATCCCTTTATCGAATTTCCCGATCGTGAATATGCGCTTTGGGAAGTACAGCAGGTGCCTTATTCCTTTCTTAAGCCTTCTTATACAATGATGCAATCCGCGGGAGATGAAAAATACTGGTACGATCTTAATTTCATTCCCTTCAATGCAACACTGCATCTAAGTTATAAGGAGTATCGAGGCGACCTTGAACTGGATACTCTTATGATGGATACCAGAAAACTTGCCTATAAACATACCATTAAAGCCACCGAAATAAACGACCGTTTGATCAACGATAGCAATGGCAGAATGGGAATGATCTATGAGCTTGAAGGGGAAACTGCTACAAGTCTTAATTTTTTTATTACCGACAACAAGTCAAAATTTGTAAGAGGAGCGCTTTATTTCAATGCTTACACTACCATTGATTCGGTTGGCCCGATCGTAAAATTTATCAAGAAGGATATTGACATGATGATACATAGTTTCAGGTTCAGAGAACCCTGATCTATTCTTCCTCTTCTTCCTTTATTTCTGCTTTGCCTGCATTTTCAAGAGCTTCAATTTCTTTTAAGTTGCTTTTGGCAATTTCAAGTAGTTCTTTACCATCGTAGTTGTCAATGATACTCTGTAAGGTAGCCTTCGCCTGAAAGTAATCCTTTTCATCCCTGTATACATCCGATAACAGAATAAATCCTTTAACAACCCAGTATTCATAGGACGGGAATTTTTCGTTCAGTTTAAAAACGAGATTTTTACAAGAATCGGGTTTATTGTCCTTATAGGCGATCAAAGCTTTGTTATATTGTGCCTCTGCTCCGGGTTCGGCTTTATTGATCTTGAGAACATTGTTAAAATGAAAGGCAGCGGTTCGCAAATTATTCTCGGTCATCGATATTCTGCCAAGATTCATATTTATCTCCACAATCAGGTCAGCCGGTAAACCGCCCTGAGGCAATAATTCAACGGCATATTTTTTTGCTTGTTCAAAAATGTTCAGCTGATAATTGCATCGCATCAGGCCTGCCAGAGATTCTACTAGATTTTCCTTTGAAGTTGAATATTTGTTCAGCAATTCATAAAAAGGCAATGCTCCTGAATAATCTTTTTTTCCATACATGATCCTTGCAGATCTCAGGCAGGATCTTTCGGTATATTCACCGTAAGTACCTTCGGCAACAACCTTGTAATATGGAAATGCCTCATCGTATTTTTTGTCTTTGTAAAGACATTCGCCTGAAAGGTACTGTGCCTTCAGATAAAAGAATGCCTTGTCTTTGAATTTATCCAGATAGTTTCTGAATCCGGAAAGCGCTTTGGTGCAATTACCTTCCTTATAGCTGTTGTGTGCCGATTCAAACAGAATTGAATCCTGGTAAGAAAGGCGTATGCTGGCACCCGGGATCTGGTTGATCATTTCAAGATATTCGTCTCCTTTACCTCCCTGCACGTATATGATCTCAAGAGCGTCGAGCGCCACTTCCGATTCCTTTGTTTTTGGGAAACGGGTAACCACTTCCTTGTAATACTTTATGGCATCGGCTTCGTTGTTCGTATTATAACTGAGTAATGCAAGTTTCAGATAGGCGTTCGAAATATGCTTGCTGTAAGGATGGTCCTTAACCAGTTTGAGGAAAAAATCCTTTGCAGTAGCGTACTTCTCATCTTCGAGGTATTCGGCCCCAAGTTCATATAGTGCATCATCGATGTAGGTACTGCTTGGGTATGATTGGGGGATGTTACGGAGTGTGGCGATCTTCAGATCTCTTTTATCCACCAGGCCATATAAAATTCCCTGCTGAAAGATCGCATAATCGCTTAGTGCAACTTTTTTGCTGCTTACAAAACCATAGCTTTCTATACTTTGGTCGTATTGCCCTGTTAGGAAATAGCAATCTGCAAGTCTGAGCATATTGTCGAGGTACCGGTCCGAATTTGATGCTACATAACTGCTTACTTCTTTGTATTTTTTGAAGAAATTAAGTGCCTGCGGATAGTTCTTTTCATGAAAATAACAGTAGCCGATGTTGTAATAACAAATGGATAAAAATGGACTTTTGCCGGAAGTATTGATGTTGATAAAGCGATTGTAATCGCTGATGGCCTTGGTGTAGGAATTGTTTTTATAAGCAATTTCACCCAGCCAGAACCAGGTTTCCCCTTCGGTATTTTTATCCGAATTGAACTTTAAGGATTTGTTAAAATAAATTTCTGCATTTGCAAAATCACGGTTAAGGTATAATTCTTCTGCCCTGTGAAAATGAACGGTTTGATGTGCAAGTTTGCTCTGGGCATTATACACTTTAATTCCCTCAAGTATTTCACATGCCTGCCGGTAATTCTTTGTTTGCATGAACAATTCTGCGAGAAGACCCTTTGCATCATCGTTATTTTCCGAATCGGGATATTCGTCAATGTAATCCTGTAAGGATTTTAAGGCAACATTCGAATATCCAAGCTCAATTGCAAGTTTAGCATGGTTAAAATGGGCTATTTCCTTTAATTCTTTGTTATGGTCCTGTCTTTTGGCTTCGGCGAGTGCATTATATGCATTTTGTTTTTTACCAAGTTTCAGGAAAGATTGTCCCAGATAAAAGTTGGCAGACTGGCCTAAGGGCGAGTCTAGGCCCGACAAGGCTATGAATTGTTCGTTGGCATCGTTATAGTGTTTTTCGCTGTAAGCGGTATAGCCGATCTCGAAACGTTCTTCATCCGTTGGTTTAAGATTCCGCAGGTCGCATTTACTGAAAAAGGCATGTGCCGATTTGTAATCACCCAATTGAAAACTGGACTTCCCCTTAATAAGATTTAAGACATTGCTATACTTGGGATTAGAAATCTCATTGCTGAAATCGATTGCTTTTTTGTATTCGCCTTTTGCATAATGCATTTGAGCGATCAAAACCGGAATTGACTCATAGTTTTCATCTTTAATTTTCTGAAAACTCCTTAGGGCACAATCGAAATCTTTTTCGGTATAGCAGATGTAACCGTAGTAATAATTGGCTTTTACGTAATACTCACCTGGTTTGTTTCGAACAAGATTGAGGTAATTTTTGGCCTTGTCCATCTTTTTACGCTTGTAATACGAATACCCTAATCTGAAATTCACCTCATCCACTTTTTGTTCGGGTAAGCCTTTCAGGTCAACTTTTGAGTAGTATGAACTCGATGTAGTGGTTTTGTTATTTTCGAAATAAAAATTACCTAATTCATAAAATATCAGATTATTAAGTGCATTTTCAGGATAAAGTTCAATTAGTTCGAGTAAGGCATACTCTGCATTCTCATGCCCTGATTTAAGATGACAGATCTCAATGTATGCACTTGATTCCATTTTTTTTAATCCATCTTTCTGCAATTCCAGATACGTCTTGAATTGCTCAATGGAAGGACCATACATTTGTTTTTGATAAAGTTCAACTCCATAATTATAATTATATTCGGGATTTTGGTAAACCTGAGTTTGCTGTGCACCGGCAGAAAACAAATGCATTGAAAATATTATAATAAGGAGCTTGCGCATAACGATTGTAAAACGACAAAATTAGACTGAAAGTGTATTGATCGCTTTTAAAATTCTGAACATAGCGTTTATAAATTCTAATTAATAGTACAAAAGATCAAATGGAAATTCAGGTATTCACTATTCGTTTTCTTGACAATTTCTGTTAAAAAAATAGCCTTCAGCTTGAGCGTGGTCATTGTTGAGTCATTAATCTCATTATTTTGTCAGGTTTACAATTTTTTGTGTCATGGGAGTGTTGAATGAGCAACCCTTACACAATAATTTATGAAAAAAATTCTACACTCTTGTATTTACAGAGAATCCCCCAAAAAAGATCCCGTAACTTGTTACAGGGCATTTCTGCTACTGTTTTCCTTTTGTTTTCTTTCATTCTCTTATTCTCAGAAAAAAACCTTAGGACTGGTAAAAACCCGCCCGGGGTATACCAAAGACGGATACGTTCTATTTTCTCCTATGGCAGGCACCCTTACGTATTTAATGGATAAATGCGGTTCGGAAGTACATCGCTGGAATTCAAAATATTTACCCGGTATGTCGACCTATTTATTGGAGGACGGAAGTTTGCTCAGAGCCGGGATCATAATCGATACCCTTTTCAATTCGGCAGGACGAGGCGGTATTATTGAAAAAATAGACTGGAGCGGAAAGGTGGTTTGGTCATACCGATTGTTGAACGATTCGATGGCACAACACCACGACATTTATCCAATGGATAACGGAAACATTCTGCTGATCGCCTGGCAGGCTATTCCTGCAACAACTGCCCTCGAAGAAGGTCGATTACCCGGAAGTATCAAGGGTGATGCTATATGGAGTGAATGCATACTGGAGATCAAACCGGTGGGAACAGAAGATGCTGAAATCGTATGGAGATGGAATTTGTGGGACCATCTTGTGCAGGACATGAACATACTTAAGCCAACCTATTCAAATGTGAGTCATCATCCCGAGAAAATGAACATTAATTATTTTACCGGTTTCTTACGGGACTGGATACATATGAACTCCATCGATTACAATAAAGAAAAGGATCAGATCCTGGTAAGTTGTCGTGATATAAATGAAATATGGGTGATCGATCACAGCACCACCACCCAGGAGGCGGCAGGCAGTTTGGGAGGGAATTCCAATTCGGGAGGGGATATTTTGTATCGCTGGGGAAATCCTGCCGCTTATGGCAATGGTTTAAAAAGCGATCAGAAACTTTTCGGACAGCACGATGCTAAATGGATCCCAAAAGGATTTAAGAATGAGGATGAGATTATTTTATTCAATAACGGGAACGGACGTTCTCCTTCCTATTCGGAGATACTAATTATTAAGCCACCTATGGTGGATGCAATTACCTACAACCCTATGCTTCCTTATGGACCTTCCGAACCTACTCTGAACTTTCGCGATTCAATTATCACCAACTTTTATTCTCCGGTTTTGTCAGGGGTGCAGCCTTTGCCAAATGGCAATACTTTGATATGCAGCGGAAATCAGGGTCGGTTTTTTGAAATAAACTACGACCATAAAATTGTTTGGGAATACATCAATCCTCAGGAAGGGTTTAACCAGATCTTAAAAGACGGTGAAGTGCCTCAGTTTAACAATGTTTTTAATTGCACGTATTACAGCGATACTTTTCCTGGACTATCCAATAAGAATCTGACTCCAGTTGCGCCCATTGAAAAGGATCCGATCAGCTATCCCTGTCATTTGTTTGCGTCCGTTGAAGATACCATAGCTCCTGAAATGGTTTTGCGAAGCCCAGCAAAAGGAGCGGTAAAGGTTGTAACGGATACCAAATTAAGAACTGCCTTCAATGAAGAAGTTGTCAAAGGCAGCGGAAAAATTTTCATTTATGAAAATAATGCCCTTATGATAACTTTAGATGTGAAATCTTCACAGGTTGAATTGATCTCAGGTACCTTAGTTGAATTGAACATACAGGCACCCTTAAAGGAAAATACAAGAATCTCCATAGCATTTGAGGCAGGATGTTTTAAAGACCTGAATGAAAATGCATCAAAAATTTCAGACAGTTCAGAATGGTACTTTACTACAGTTGCAAAGGCGGGTATCGATCAGTTCAGCCAGCGATCTGTAAGAGTATTTCCAAATCCGTCAAATGGTCAGGTATGGGTAAATACGGGGGGAAAACTAACCGAACTCATTGTGTATAATGTATTAGGTTCAATGGTGAAGTCTCAGGTGGCGAATGCCGGAATACAATATTCCGAACTCGACCTCGGAAATCTGGCCGACGGTACCTATTTCCTGAAAGTAGATAATTCATTTACGCGAATCCAACTGAATAAAAATAAGAATGATCAGGGAAACGATTAAACTTTTTTTAGGGCTTATCCTTCTTTTTAACTGCAAAGAACTTTATTCTCAAAAACATACGGTTGGTTTATGTACCATAAATAAGAGTAAGTGTTTTAAAGGCTATACCCTTTTATATCCACATGAGCAATCAAGCGTTTTTTTATTGGACCTGTGTGGAGAGATCGTTCACGAATGGAAAGATGATCCGGACAGCAGACCCGGAAACACTGTGTATTTACTTGAAGACGGGTCGATCCTGAAAACGAAACGATCTTCTAAGGTAACCGGTAATCCTATTTGGTCGGGAGGTGGTGGCGGAACGGTTGAACGAAGGGATTGGGACAATAATTTGTTGTGGACCTTTACTTTGAACGACTCATTCAACAGACTTCACCATGATATTGAACCTCTGCCGAATGGCAATATTTTGATGATATGCTGGACCAAAAAAAGCCAGGACGAAGCACTGGCCAAAGGCAGAAACCCTGAATTTTTGAAGAATAATGAACTGTGGTCGGACAAGATCATTGAAGTAATGCCGATCGGGACAGACAGTTTTAAGATCGTTTGGGAATGGCATATTTGGGATCACTTGGTTCAGGATTTCGACTCAGGTAAAACCAATTATGGCAAACCGGAAAACAAACCCGGTAAGATCAACATCAATTATGCCGAAAATGCCTCGGCAAGGAACTGGAGTTTTTTAAATGCCATCAGTTATAATGTGGCGTTGGATCAAATTTTGGTGAGTTCGCCTTCGTTTAACGAGATCTGGATCATCGATCACAGTACCTCAACAAGCGAAGCTGCGGGTGAACGCGGTGGATTTGCAAAAAGTGGTGGTGACCTGATCTACCGTTGGGGCAACCCTCAGGCGTATAATGCGGGAAGTCCGGCCGACCAAAAACTTTTTTTTCAGCACGATGCACACTGGATGGGACCGAAGTCGGGTGATGATGATTACGGGAAAATACTTTTGTTCAACAACAGGGCAGGGGCAGACTATTCAACGGTAAACATCTTTGAACCCGTGTTTGATCAATATTTCTGGCAATATCAAAAAAGCAATCAAAAATATTTGCCGGCAAATTTTACCTGGACCTATAAACAAACGGACAGCTCAGCATTTTATTCTGCAGCATTGTCCAGCGCTCAACGGTTAAAAAATGGCAACACCCTTATTTGTGCCGGCCAGAGCGGGTATTCCTTTGAGGTCGATCCTTCTGAAGAAATCGTATGGGAATACATTACTCCATTAAAAAATGGTAAAAGTGTAAAACAAGGCGATTCAATAGCCGTTTCATTGAACAACACCTTCAGGGTAAAGCGATACCCGGAAGATCATCCTGCTTTTACAGGAAGAATATTGTCGCCCAAAGGTTTTATTGAACTTGATCCGGATACAGGATTTTGTGATCTGACCTTAAACATACGTCCGATGGTAAAGGACAATGGAGCTAAAAGCATTTATCCTAATCCTTTGAAAGAAAGGATGTTTTTAGGAGGTATAAAACACCCAAACGAAGTTCAGAGTGTTAAAATGTATTCTGTTCTGGGACTAAAGGTAATGGAAGTAAACGATCAGAACGGATTTGAAAATGGAATACCATTGCCTGACATCCTGGATGGTTTATACTATGTTACCCTCAACGACCTTGAGGTCTTTAAAGTTTTGGTAAGCAGGAAACAGGTAAAATTTTAATAACCGGATGCACCCGAAAGATAGAGATCTCTGCTATGGATCGACATCACCGGTACCGTTGAATGATTGATCAGTTGTTGAGCTAAGGTGCCCATAAACCAGCTGTCGCTTTCGGTTTCGGTCATCATCATGATCAGTCCGGCTTTTCTTTCAAATGCATAATCGATACACATCTGAGCTACGCTTCCACCGTAATTCTGACTTAACGTGTAATCGATGTTAAAAGATTTCAGGTAATCTGCTACCTGTTTTCCATAGATCTTTAGCTTGTTTTTGGTTGCATTTGAGCTGTCTTTACTTACACAATAAATATGGACCCTGGAGTTAAAAGCCTTGGCAAATACTTTGGCATAGGGTACTTTTTGCCTTGTTTCGTCGCTGTTGTCAAGCGGGAGGATTATGTTTTTAAAATCGATCTCTGCTGAAGTGGCTTGTACAGTTATGACCGGGCAATGGGATGCCCCCACTACACGAATGGCATTACTTCCTATCCAGTAGGGCTGAAAGCCATTCAAACCGTGAGATCCTAAAAAGATAAGATCTGCTTCCACTTCTTTTTCGGCAAGTTGGAGCTCCCTGCTCACGTTGCCTTTTCGCTCAACGTAATGAATTTTGATCCCGGTATTTTCGGCTTTCTCATACATGAAGTCTTTAAAATGATCTTCTTTGGAAGTGTCGTTATTTACATGAATCAAATACAATTCTGCTCCAAAGGCTTCACAGGTTTTTATGGCCTTTTCCAATGCAATCAACGATGCTGCTGAATTATCAAATCCAATCAGTATTTTCTTAAATTTATAATCCATAAGCTAAGTTTTTATAATACGAATATACTGAAAATTACAATTTAATGACATACTATTTTCAGGAATCCATAAAAAAAATTGTGAAAAAACTCAGGATCAAAAGTGTGGAATAAAACAAGTACCATTTAAGGTCCATCGAATTCAGAAAACTAATTTTCTCCTTGTAACAGAATGCGATAAGGATCAACTTTTCAAGAACGAAAGCAAGACAAATAGCCAGGGCAGCTCCCAAAATCCCCCAAACCGGAAGGAATAGATACACCAGGATCATGCCGCCGGCGAATTCGATCACAGAGGCATAAAAATTGTATTTTGTTTTTGAAATTCCCAGTAAAATTGATTGCGGAAACAACATTCTTGGTATAAGAGTAAGAAGCAGAATGTTGAATACCCGGAAAGCCGGTTTAAATTCGGGGTTGAACACTCCTGAAAAAACCACAGGTGAAATGAACATGAATATACAGGCAGCCGGAAACAACTGATGCATGAGCCTTAAATGAGATCTTTTTACCTTTTTCCAATATTCTTCTGAGGGATATTCCGAAGCGGTGATTCCGCCCAAAACAATGCTGAATGAATTTGCCATGATTAGAAAGAATGGGAAATCCCTGCTTCCATATCTGAAAAGGTTAAAATCCATTTCGCTTACCCGGTTTTGCAATATAAAATGAGTTAGATAAACGTAACCGGTACCTGTAAGTAAGGAAAGTATTACCGGTAGATTAAGTTTGTATAATTTGTGGAGAATGTATTTATCAAATTGGCCGAATGAAAATTTTAAGAAGGACAGTGTGACCAAAAATCGTACAAGTCCGAGTATGGCCAAGGCATAAAAACTGTAAATAAATGTATACCCCAGCAATAAAGGAAGCGTTGGCAATAAAACATACGCCAAAAAATTCAGACCACCCCAGTAAAAAAGTTTTCTAAACGATTTGCGAACGAACAATTCATATTCCAGAACGGTGGCAGCGGTGCTTCCTGTCAAAAATATTGAATACAATACAAGGATCTCCGGGTGCATATAGTCTTTCCAGACGGTCGTGCCGATATAGATCAGCGCCAGTGAAGAAAGTAGGGATAAAACGGTAAGAACAATAAAGCTCGTTCCAAATATTTTAGGCCAATCGTCCGGTTCATATCTTTTAACAAAACTTACCAGCGTATATCCCATACCTGAAACATAAAAGAAACTTAGTGAGGTGCCGAGCAATAAAATGGATTCCCATTGATGGATGATATGGTAATCGGGAATAAATTTTGCGAAAAGGATCGCTATACAAACAATGGAAAGTGGTTTAAGTGCAGAATAGAACTGCAGATGCCCAAGACCATCGTGCCTTTGCATATGCTCTTTTACTTTTAAAACGAAGGCTTTGACCAATGTGCAACAAAGCTAAAATATTATTTGAGTTTAATGGTATTGTTCGTATTTTTGCACCCTGTAAAAAGAGTATGAAATTATGCTCTTAATATGGTGATTGTAGCTCAGTTGGTTAGAGCGCTTGATTGTGGTTCAAGAGGCCGCGGGTTCGAGTCCCGTCCTTCACCCGGATGCGAGTTTTTTTTAGTATAGTATTGGTTGCAACGTTTTTCATTGCCTGCAATGAAAATAAGAGCAATAATGTTTCCAACGGAGAAACAGACAGCACTGAAATCATAGAAGAATCTCCTGATCTTCTTGACACAACCGGTGGCAAAGGTGTTTTCTTCGTGAATCTAAAAGACAGTGACGAAGTCGTTAGTCCTTTGAACATCTACATGGGAGTTAATGGGATGGAGGTTGAAAAAGCCGGAGAAGTTCATTCATTAATGGGACATCACCATTTAATTATTGATGGTTCTCATACGCCTTTAGGCGAAACGGTTCCTGCCGATGATATGCACATACATTTTGGTCAGGGACAAACCGAAACCGACCAGGAACTTACACCGGGATATCACACACTTACCCTTCAGTTTGCCAACGGAATCCATGCGTCCTATGGCGCCAAATGGAGTAAAACCATTACTGTTCTGGTAAAAAACTCCGGAAAATCAAAATAGGGCTGTTTCCACTTTCGGAAATTCTCAAAAGCTTTCTTCTACTATTTCCCACACTTCATCGAAACCATGCTTATTTTATTCATTGGTAATTGTTTAATTTGCGCAAAACTTGAAAATATGATATCTAAGATCAGACTAATTTTTACCTTATTATTCGTTACGTGTTTCGGCTATACTTACGCCCAATACGAACTTATCGACAAAGTTGAACCTCAGCCGGGAAAAGCAATTATTTCTTACGAGAAATACAAACTGCTCAGCAACGATCTTACACTCATCATTCACGAAGATCACTCGGATCCCATCGTGCACGTTGAAGTTGCCTACCATGTTGGTTCAGCCAGAGAATCCGTGAGAAACAGTGGTTTTGCGCATTTTTTCGAACACATGATGTTTCAGGGTTCCAAAAACGTTGCAGACGAAGAACATTTTAAAATGATCTCCACAGCCGGAGGTACCAATAATGCCTTTACTGCTTTTGATAAAACCGTATATATAAATACGGCGCCCAGTAATTTTACCGAAAGCCTTTTATGGCTGGAGGCCGACAGAATGGCGACCTTACTCGATGGCTTTACACAGGCCAAATTTGAAAGCCAGAGAAATGCGGTAAAGAATGAGAAGAAACAAAGTTACGACAACCAACCTTATGGAATGCTCAGTGAGGTATTGTTCAAAACCATGTTTGCCAATCAAACCTATGAATGGACCCCCATCGGGTACACGGATGATCTTGACATTGCCACTTATGAAGATCTTCGTGCATTTTTCCTAAGATGGTATAAACCAAACAATGCAACCGTTGTGGTTTCCGGTGATGTAAATCCGGAGAATGTAAAATTATGGGTAAATCGTTATTTCGGAACCATCAAAAAAGGAGACCCTGTTAGAAATGCCAGACCTTTTAAACCTATTTTATCTTACGATCAATACGTTGAAATTCCGGACAATATTTATTTACCACTTACCCTAATGGCATGGCCAACGGTTCCCGAATTTCACAAAGACGAAAAGGCTCTTGAAGTGCTTGCATACGTACTCGCTGGTAACAACAGCAGTCCCTTTTACAAAAAATTTGTTGAAACCGAAGATGCTGTGCAGGCATCTGCATCAAATAGTTCACTTGAACTTTCGGGTTTTATTGAAATAGATGTTGTAGCTGCCTATGGAGGATTGACCACCAAAGAAGTTGAAGCCAGAATAAGAGAAGTTCTGAATGAGTTCGAATCTAAAGGTGTATCTGCAGAAGAGGTCAATAAAGCTAAGGTTGTATTTAAAACAAGAGCCATTAATGTAATGGACGGTGTTCAGTCTAAAGCTCTTGAATTGAGCCACTGGCATATGATGCTTGATAAGAAGTACAATCTGAACGATCAGATCGCCGCAATTGAATCGGTAACACCGGAAGACGTGATGAACGTTTACCGAAAATACATTAAAGATAAGAATTGCATTATCATCAATGTAGTTCCTGAACAAAAACAAGCTGAAGAAGGGGATGAAGAAAACAAACCCGGCAAAAGCGTGAATCCTCATGCGAATGAAAAGAAGGTCGTGGATCCTCAATACACTGGTTTGGTTTATGAAGCACCGGTTGACGATTTCGACCGTTCTGTAAAACCAAAGCCTCAAAAAGTAAGTGAGGTAAAATTACCTGAGTATTATCAGACAACTTTTGATAACGGACTTAAAGTGATTGGAACCGAAACGAACGAAAGTCCGAAGGTTATAGTTTATTTCACCATTCAGGGAGGCCAGCTTCTAGAAGGAAATAAGTATCCGACCGGAACCGCTTCCATTACGGCAGAAATGATGACCGAAGGAACTGAAACCCTTACCTCAGAGGAGTTTCAAAACAAGCTTGACAATCTGGGTTCAACCATACGTTTTTCAAGTGGTGACATATCTACCACTTGCTACGTAAGTACTTTGAGAAAGAACCTTGATGAAACCCTTCGTTTGGTTGAAGATGCACTGTTCCATCCGAGATTTGATGCAAAAGATTTCAAGAGGATCAAAAAGCAAACTCTTGAGGGAATCCAGTCGAATAAAAGAAACCCTTCTGTAATGGCCGACATTGCTTACAATCAGATATTGTTTAAAGGCACACTTATAGAAGATGCGGCCAGTGGCAATTTTAAATCCGTTTCCAAAATAAAACTGGACGATGTTAAGGATTACTATAAAAATTATTATTCACCTAAGGTAACTTCATTGGTGATTTCAGGAGATATTTCTAAAAATGAAGCACTTCAAAGTGTGGAATTTATGAAGAAATGGGAAGCCAAGGACGTAGTGATCCCCGAGATCGGTAAACTTCCGGAAATGAAAAAAGTTCAGATCTATCTGATCGACAAGCCATATGCTCCACAATCGGTAATAACCTTTGCACAGCATCACATACCATTCGATTATGATGGTGATTATTTTAAAACCAGCATCATGTATTTTCCTTTGGGAGGAAATTTCAACAGCCGTTTAACCATGAACATTCGTGAAGAGCATGGTTTTGCTTATAGTCCTCAATCTGCATTCTGGGGCAATAAATATTACGGCGGGTATTTCTGGCAGGCAGATGTAAGAACCAATGCAACAGACAGTGCCGTAAGGGAGGTAATGAAAGAAATTACAAAATACAAAGCAGAAGGTATAACCGATGATGAGTTAGCCTTTACCAAAAGTTCATTATTGTTAAGAGACGCCCTTAAGTATGAATCACCCAATCAAAAAGCAACCTTCCTGGATCGTATCGTTACGTACAATCTGCCAAAGGATTATGTGAAGCAGGAAGTGGAGATCATAAACCAGATCAAAAAAGAAGAGGTCAATGCCATCGCTCAAAGAGTGTTAAAACCTGAAAGCATTTCAATTATTATTGTTGGAAATGCCTATAAGGTCAGAAAATCCTTGAATGATCTTGGTTACGGAAAAATCAAAGAGATCAAACTCGACTA
>JACJZT010000007.1 GCA_020635455.1 Flavobacteriales bacterium | reverse complement strand
CACCCGAAACATTACCATCACCCAACCATCGGCTGCCTTAGCGAGCACAAAGACACAAGTTGATATTTTGTGTTACGGTGATGCTACTGGATCCATCGATCTGACTGTGGGAGGCGGAACCAGTCCATATCTGTTCTCATGGACTGCCTCCGGAGGAGGGTCTGTTCCAGGAGGGCAATCAGCAAATGAAGATTTAACAGGATTGGTTTCCGGAACGTATAATGTACTTATTACTGACAATAATGGTTGTACTCAAACGAATTCTGCAACGCTTTTACAACCGGCCGCACCTTTGTCAACAACTAACACAATTGTGGATGTGCTTTGTTACGGAGATAATACCGGATCTGTAGATCTTACTGTTTCGGGTGGTACAGTGCCTTATTTTTATTCATGGACTTCCGGAGCAGGAGGACAGGTACCAGTCGGACAAAATGGATTGCAGGATCTAAGCAATATCCTATCCGGAAAATATTATGTTACGGTGACCGATGACAACGGCTGTATCGTTAAGGACAGTTCTTTGATCGCTCAACCTGCTGCGCCCTTATCAAGTAATGTAACTCATAAGGATGTTCTCTGTCATGGAGGAATGGATGGTTCTGCAGACGTCACAGTAAATGGCGGAACCGCCCCTTACGATTATTTATGGAGCAGTGGTGATGTAACCGCTTCAATTTCCGGCAAGCAAATGGGATGGTACTACCTTACCATTACGGATGCTCATCTTTGTGTTTTAAAAGACTCTGTATTTATATCCGAACCTGCAGCACCATTAAGTTCAACGATTTCAACGGTGTCTGTAAACTGTTTCGGAGGAAATGACGGAACGGCGGACCTTAGTGTGAACGGGGGAACAACTCCTTACACATATTTATGGAATAATGGTAAAACTACCCAAGACCTTCAGGACCTTTCAACAGGTAAATACATAGTTATCATTACCGACGGCAATTTATGTACTCTAACAGACAGTGTTTTGGTTGATCAGCCCTTTGCTCCGCTTGCCACTACCCTGAATGCTTTTGATGTAAAATGCTACGGAGGTCAGGATGGTTCAGCTGATCTTACCGTAACCGGAGGAACGACTCCATACGTTTACAATTGGTCGAATGGTGATAAGACGCAGGATATAAGCAATCAGATAACCGGTAAATACCTGGTAACCATTACCGACAGTAATCTGTGTATTATTAAAGATTCGGTGTTCATTGGCCAGCCTGTGGCCCCACTTGCAAGTACCATTTCAGGAACGGATGTAAATTGCTTCGGTGGCAATGATGGTTCTGTCTCCCTAACTATTACCGGGGGAACGGTTCCTTATTCGTATTCATGGTCTAATGGTGCAACATCTAAAGACATAAGTGCTCTGATACTGGGAAAATATATTGTGGTAGTAACTGATTCAAACAATTGTTTGTTAACAGACTCTGTACAGGTTAATCAACCAGGTGCTCCACTTTCTTCATCGATGAACATTTTTGATGCACTTTGTTTCGCATCTGCAGATGGCTCTATAGATCTAAGCGTCAGTGGTGGAACAACACCTTATAGTTTTTCATGGAGCAATGCGCAAACCACGGAAGATGTAAGCAACCTGGCTGCCGGACAATATATCGTAACCATCACCGATCAAAACACATGCATTCACAAAGATACCGGAACCGTTCAGGAACCAACCGAATTGATCCTGTCCGTAAGCGGTACCTCTGCTAACCCTAATGTTATAAATGGAATTGTAAAGGCCTCAGCGACTGGGGGAACTCCTCCATATAGCTTCAAGTGGACAGGACTTACCCCTGAAACAGACACTGTTCATACCGTCGGAGTAGGAGACTATTTTGTATCCGTTACCGATTCGAATGGTTGTGTGAAATCGGCAAGCATTAATGTACCTGAAGCTCCTTTAACAGGAGAAATAAAAGTGTTCCCAAATCCAAGCCATGGTTCTTTAACCGTTACCAATCTTGAGAGTTTTGGACTTGATTTGCCGATCTATTTCGAACTGTACGATTTGGTAGGTAAGCGACAAATGTCCTTTGAAATTATTGGTAAAGATGTTCATACATTTGAATTGAGCGACGGTTTGTATAACAATGCTTACATTTTGCGAATGCGCAACGAGCGATTTGATGAAATACGCAAGGTTTTCCTCGTCCGTTAGTTCATTTAACTTCCATAAAAAAAGCCGTAGTAAAACCTGCGGCTTTTTTTTGGATATCTTTTTATTTCAAGAATCGGTTTATGATTGGTATGGATTTGTGTCGAATGATAAGTATGATCAAACTAAACACAAAAACGATCAGCGCCAAACCAAAAAGCTGCCCGCCATCATTCATGATTTCGATTCCGAGACTGGTTAGATGGAAAAAAATTGCTCCCGAGATCACCACTAATGAAATTAAGGCTCCAAGCCAATCCTTTGTTCGCGTAAGAAGAAGAATTCCTGCAAGTAATTCAGCAACTCCTGATGCGATCCTTCCCCAGGGTTCCATGCCCACCCTGGAAAAAATATAAACGGATTCTTCTGCACTTGAGAATTTGAAATACAGAGTTTGCAAAAGGATGAGTGCGGTTATTAATTTAAGGAGCAGAAAAGAATATTTTTTTAGCATGCTGAGTACTTTCTAATATTGACCAGACAGGATAAAAACTACTTAAGCGATTTCTTTTTGTACACAGGCACAGTACTACAGGGTTCACCATACATTAAACTACTTACAACAGGCAGCAATAAGCGACTGATCTCAATGTATGCATAGGTTGGTACCGGTTTGTTACTGCAGCCTTTGATAATTACTTTTTTATCTCGGTAGTCTTCGATGTTGATTGTGGACAGGGCATTTTGATAAAGTGCCTGCTGAAGGTTTTCTTCGTTACCGAAAAGAAAAAAACCGGCAATACCTTCTAGTTTTGAAGCGACCAGCATATATGCCCAGGTGGGGATAATGGCATCAGCAGAACATGTAATGGCAACATTCATTCCCTGATATTGCGACCAGTCATGCGATTTAATAAACTCCCTGAAATCCTTTTCCCTGAGTATCAATCCCATGAAAAGACAATCTTTAAGATCGAAAACTGCAGTTTTTGCAGGATCAAAATAGTTTTCCAGATTGAAAGTAATCAATCCGCTTTGTGCTACCTTATTTACGATAGGTTCCATTTTGTTATGCGCTCCGTTTAATTAAACAACACTTACCTTAAGAGTGTTTGTTCTCTGTTTTGCATGAAGGGGCATACTTGCACAATTTATAACGATATCTCCCTTTTTAACGAAACCCTTTTCAGCCAGAAATTTAATTGCATCCTGAATGGTTCGGTCTGTACTTATTTCTTCATCATAATAATAACCACGGATACCCCAAACCAGGTTAAGGGTTCTCAAAACCGGCCGGTTATGGGTAAAAATAAAGATATCACAATTCGGGCGATAAGAGCTAACCTTATGTCCCGTATAACCTGAATGAGTCATTCCTACGATGGTTTTAGCCTTAAGGTGTTCACTCATTCTTACGGCGGTAAAACAAACTTCATCTGAAATAAAGGTATGACTATCTTTTCGAGGTTTAACACCTTTATAATAGGGATTTGCATTTATTTCAACTTCACCAAGTATCTTTTCTACCACCTGAATGGTTTTAAGAGGATATTTTCCAATGGAGGTTTCGGCACTTAACATAACGGCATCTGCTCCATCCAAAACCGCATTGGCTACATCGTTTACCTCTGCTCTGGTTGGTGTGGAACTTTCTATCATGCTTTCCATCATTTGCGTCGCGATGATTACCGGCTTTGCAGCTTCTATGCATTTTTGAACAATTTTTTTCTGAATTACCGGTACCTTTTGCATAGGCATTTCAACCCCCAGATCACCTCTGGCGACCATGATACCATCTGCCTGTTTCAGAATGGCCTTAAAGTTACTTACTGCCTGAGGTTTCTCTATCTTAGCTATGATCCTTGTTCTGGGATTGCTTTTGTCAATTAAAGTTCGGAGTTCTTCAATGTCCTTAGCTTCTCTTACAAAAGATAAACCGATCCAGTCAATGTCATTCTCAAGAGCAAACGTAAGGTCCTGTTTGTCTTTTTCCGTAAGACTGGGGATGCTAAGCGTGGAATTGGGAAGGTTAAACCCTTTTCGCGATTTTAACAATCCACCGTAAAGTACCTGTGCGAGTATTTCTTTCTCATTAAGTTTTTCAAGAAATTTTAATTCGATCTTACCATCGTCAAGTAAAATTTTCTCACCGGGTTTAACGTCTTTGATAAGGTGCTTGTAACTTATATAGAGTCCTTCCTTGTTACCGATCTTTTTTTCACTTGTCAGGATTATTTTTTCACCTCTTTTTAATTGAATGAATCCACCTTCTATCTCTCCGATTCTTAATTTAGGCCCTTGCAGGTCACCTAAAATACAAATGTTCAGACCCATTTCTTCATTGATCTTTCTTATATTTTCTATAACCTTGAGATGCTCGTGAAGTTCCCCGTGTGAAAAATTTATTCTGCAAACATCCACACCGGCTTCAATTAGTTTTTTAAGCATGGAATAATCTGACGAGGCCGGACCTATGGTTGCAATAATTTTTGTTTTGTTGTAAGCAGGATAATTGGTTGCTTTCTTCTTTTTTGTTGGTGACATATTGAAGTGTTAAATCAATCTGCAAATTTAAAGAACTATCCTTTAATTAATTTGAGTAGCTAAAGGACAAGAACTTCTAACCTATACAGAGCCGAAAAGCAGACTGGCTTTATCAGACAACCCAAGTTGGTTAAAGTCTACTACAGCCTGTACATTTTTTTGGGTTCTGAAATAGATCAGCAAATCGTTGTGAAATGAAAGATCATCATTGGCAAAAATAATGACCAGATAGTCGATACCTTTAAATTCAGAACTAAGAATACTCTTATCTCCTTTGGTCTTTATCAATACCATTCTGTTCTCAGTAGCTTCATCAATGGATTCGAACTGCATAAAATGTTGTGCTTTGGGCTCAGAAAGAAATAAGTCATCTTTTCTGATCAGGTTAAACCATTCCGAGCGATTGAGAAGATGGACCAGTTCGAGGTGTGGGGTAGAGGATACGATCCCAATTGCGGAAAACTCCTCCGGCACATCCTCGAGTTCAAGAATTAGTTTCCTTTTGATCATTTCTTTTGATTGATTTTATTCATGGCCCGGTCGGCACCTTCTAAGATAAAAAGCTCAATTGCATTAATTGAATCATTAATTGCAGATTCGACCTTCGAAATTTCTTCTTCCTGCCATTTACCCAATACAAAGTTGATCTGACTTCCGGTTTTAAAGTCATCGCCGATGCCGAATCGAAGCCTTGGAAATTCCTGAGAATTAAGGGATTCGATAATGCTCTTAAGGCCATTATGTCCGGCATCCGATCCTTTGGCTCTCAACCGCAGTTTACCAAGAGGTAAGGCAAGATCATCGGTTATTATAAGAAGATTTTGATTTGGTATCTTTAATTTTTGTTGCCAGTACATTACCGATTTGCCACTCAAATTCATGTAAGTGGTAGGTTTTATACAATGTACTTGTTTTCCCCTGAACGAAATTTTAGAATAAGAAGCCAGTCTTTCTGACCCAAATTCTCCCTTGTTCTTTTTCACAAATTCGTCTAGGATCTCGAAACCAATATTATGACGGGTTTTTTCGTATTCAGCCCCGATATTCCCCAGGCCGGTTAAAAGGAACTTCACAATTGAAATTTAATTTTCAAAATTAAGGATTAACCGGATATCGAAAGGAACATTTGACAGGGTTTATTTTAAGCATGTTTAATTTATTCTACGGCTCGGAAACCATGAAGTTACCATTCCGATTCCAAGTGAAATCAAAAATACCATCAAAAAATCACTGTACTTCAACGCCATAGGGTAGGCTTCGACCACGCTGTTTTCGAGCCTTATCAGACCGTATTTCATTTGGAACAAACAAATGGATCCTCCCAATATTAAACCGATCAGAGAACCCATCACGGCGATGATCATACCCGAATTAAAAAAAATACGTCCAATGCTAAGTTCATTCAAACCCATACTTCTTAAGATGCTTATATCCGGTTTTTTTTCAATGATCAACATGGTTAAGGCTCCCATCATGTTAAAGGCTGCAATAAGAAGAATGAAACTCAGAATGGAAAAAGTGGCCATTTTTTCGCTCTTAAAGATCTTGTAGATACTTTCTTTTTGTTCGTATTTGTCTTTAATGGTGAAGGATTTACCCAAAACTCCCTTTAAAGTTTCCTTTACTTTTTGAGCATTTGCTGATTTTTTTAAAGATACTTCAATACCGGTAATTGACTTCTTTTTACCAAACAGTTTTTTGGCAAAACCGATCGAGGTGATAATGTATTTGCCATCGATGTCTTCCTGCACATAAAATGTACCGCTGTGAAAGATCTGCATCGTATTTACATTCTTTTCAGGATGCAATGGATCGGTTTCACCAACACCCGGTGAATATGCATTGATAACTCCAAGCGAAACGTTCATGTTCAATCCAAGTTTTCTGCTCAATTCATATCCCACAATACCACCATTCAGGTCATCTTTTCCGAGATTAAAATCACCTTCAATGATAATGGAGTCTATTTTTGTAATGCGATCGTAATTTTCCGAAACTCCTTTAATAATGGCTATTTCCTGGGACGATCCGTGTTTCACTACAGCATAGTCTTCGAGATAATAAACGAGATCGGAGACGCCTTCGGTATTTTTTATTTTTTCAAATACCGAACGGTCTTCAGAAAAAGTCTTGCCATTAACGGATTCAATTTTGAGGTCGGGATCAAATGAATTGAATAAAGTTGAAAGGGTTTTTTCAAATCCGTTCAGGGCAGAAAGAACGATAATTAAGGCTGCGGTTCCAATGGCGAAGGCCAATACCGTAATTCCGGAAATAATATTTATTGCATTGGCTTTTTTTCTGGAAAAAACATACCTGAATGCAAAAACCCTTGCCAGATTCATGAGCGTTTGTCTTATGGATTATTATCTTCCTTTTTTATTTTTTCAAGAAGCTTTTCAATATGTTCTGCATTGTCGAGCGTAGTGTCGAGGTAAAAATTCAGAACCGGTATTTTGCGTACTTGATTTCGGATCTTGTCTCCCAAAAGTTTTCTGATCTGTGGATTGTGAAACTGAATAAGCTCCATTAGTTCCTGTTTCTTTGGATGAT
Source organism: Flavobacteriales bacterium (assembly GCA_020635455.1). Lineage (GTDB taxonomy): Bacteria > Bacteroidota > Bacteroidia > NS11-12g > UBA9320 > JABWCE01. The sequence goes on along the minus strand of JACJZT010000007.1, from coordinate 201,187 downwards.
TCATAATTCCGATATATACTTTCGCAATACCAAGATCGGCCGAAACTCTTACTTCCATGATCGTAATGAAGGCATTTTCAAATATTCGCGAAGACAGCGAATTGAATATTTGACCGAGGTCTCTTTGAATTTGTCTTGCCAGCTTATCCGTCCGTTTACCGCTCATGTTGCAAACTTACATAATTAATTTGCTTAAATCGTTGATATTGATTTTTACAAAACAAGCTTAAAGTAATTTAACACCGGATGTAGATATTATGACAAAAAGAATTTATCAATAATGTTATTTCTTACTATCTTGCGATTGAATATTCATTTCATGCAGCGGTTTAAATACACAGGGCGTCATAAATATATGCGGCTCAAATTGTTCCTTATTGCACTTTTTATTTCTGTATGTTACAGTCAGTCAGTGCGTGCAGACCATATAATGGGTACAGACATCACGTATCGCTGTTCCAATACAAATGACAGTATCTTTGATATCATACTCAATTTTTATCGTGATTGCAGAGGCTGTTATGTACTTGGTCAAAATCCTAAGTGTGGTACTTCAGAAGATTGTAATAGTTCAGGCACGGTACCTACATCCCTTACGCTTAGTTGTATGACCGGCAGTACCGTTGGTACGATCACCATGAAACGCACCACAATTGAGGACATTACAAGAACCTGTAAAAAGGAGATCAGTAAATGTGCGCAACCCTGTAACGGAACCTATCCTTTTGGTATAGAAAAACACACCTTTGTTGGAACGATCGACCTCAGGTCGGCAATGAAAAACGGATGTTGTCGGTTCAAGATCTCCACAACCATAAACGCTCGTTCGGTATACATCACAACCGGGCCCAGAGGTGGTTTCAGTACTTACATGGAAATGGATGCCTGTAAAAAGCCATGCAACACTTCACCTCAGCTCACCAACGATCCTGTTGCTATTTTGTGCTGCAATCAACCTTATTTCTTTAATAATGGTGCGGTTGACACCGTGAATTACGACTCGCTTTCATATTCTCTTGTTTCAGCATATTCAAACGCAAACACGAAGTCAAGTTATAATGGTGGATTCTCCGGAGACAATCCAATGACCGTATATTATCCTCCCGGAAAATCCTTTCCCTTCAACAATCCTAATACGGATCCTCCGATAGGAATATTTTTAGATCCTGAAACCGGTGATTTGATCTTTACACCTACGGATTGTGCAGAGCAATCGGTTGTGGTGATGCAAATAGACGAGTGGCGTAAGAACAAGAACGGCGTTTATGAAAATGTTGGTATAACGAGGCGTGACATGCAATTCATTGTTCAGAATTGTCCGGGGAACAATCCTCCTAAAATCACCAATAAAACGTTTAAGTACACCACCTGTGCCGGCACAAAACTATGCTTCGACATTACCACGGAAGACAAGGTTTTTGTTCCGCCTCCCCCTGCAAAAACACCTGCGCCGGATACGGTTAACCTAACCTGGAACCGAGGTATTCCAGGTGCAACCTTTATCATTAAAAATTCAAAGGCCAGGGAAAAGGTGGCGGAATTTTGCTGGACCCCTAAAAAAAATCAGGCCAGTGATCTTCCATACACCTTTACGGCGACCGCAATTGATGATAATTGTCCAAAAAATGCCGTAACGACCCGTTCCTTTTCGGTATTGGTTTTACCGGTGGCCGAAGCTGATCGTTTTTACGACACCCTTCCATGCGGTAAATATGCCATCCGAAGTAAGATCTTTGCAAACTTTAAAGAGCCTGCGGTTTATGAATGGGAAGTGTCTGATTCAAACAACCTTCCTTTAACCGGATCTCATTATTATTTTACAACGAATAGGGGACTCAGATCCAAACTGGCCATTGATACCATTCAATTCCGGCAGGGAGGTAAGTACATCATACATCATAAAATTAATAACCGCGTGAATTGTCCAACCGATTATTTTGATACCATCATTGTACCTAAACTGCTGGAGATCGATCTTGCTCTTGGTCCTGACACCTTTGTTTGTGCAGGTTCAACGTTAAGATTGCAGCCTAAAGTAAGAAACGGGGCTCCCGCTTTCAAGTACAAATGGCTCACTCCATCTTTTCACCCGCAGGACACCATGAATTATTTTGATGTGATCATGTCTACGAAGGATTCTACCGTTAGGGTAGAAATAACAGACAGAAGCAAATGTGTTGCATTTGATACTATCAACATATTTTTAAAACCCAACCCTAAGGTTGACATGGGGCCTGATGTCCGTATATGCTGGTACGATAGTTTTACCATAACTCCGAATGCAAGGCTCGCCTACTGGATCGACCCGGTCCTTGGCGACACGCTTCCTCAGGGCGATACACTTTTGTGGAGCTGGGAGTATTTCGGTATACCTTTTTCAAGTGACACTTCTGTAAGGGTAGCACAGAAAGGTTTTTATACGGTGACGGTTGTAGATAGTTTAGGCTGTAACTGGACCGATACCTTGGAATTATTGGTAAACGATACGCTCTTTCCGGGTGCCGGTCCGGATCAGATAAAATGTTTTAACGACACACTCTTTCTGGTAGCTTCCGGTCTTGACACCATAAAAAATGGGAAAAAAGGTACCTACAGGTGGTATAGAGGCTTGCCCAAAGCCCCTCCGGTGATCAGTACCAAAGAAAAGTTTAATTTCAAGATACCTTTATCCAATCCATATCTTTTGGAGCTGGAGGTGCAGGAAGATACCTTGAAATGTTTTGGCTTTGACACAACTTTTATTACGGTCAATCCATTGCCGATCTTAACGCTTACCAATCCCCTCAAATATTGTTGCGATTATGGTAATATTGGATTAGGAAGTTCAATTTTCGGCTCACCAACCGGAGGAGTCTGGTCTTGCAGGCAAAACCCCGGTTTGGTTAGTTCAAACAATTTCCTTACACCATCCTTAAATTGTGACCCCTCAAAAGTGGGCGTATTTACTATGATCTATACCTACCAGGAGCCGGTAACCAAATGCTTTAATAAAGACAGTACACGTTTTACGATCAATTCCTTACCGGCATTAAAGCTTGAGGGAGGAACCATTTGTCAGAATGCCAACAGGGTGAAAATGAAACCCGCAGCCCCTGCTAAGATCTACATACCCGCTCCGATAAATCTCAATGCGATGACAAACATTCAATGGAGATTGTTGAAAAGTATTCCAAAAACAGGTGGTGGGAATTGTACGGTCAACGACCTGATCAATGACGATGACCCAAGTTTGAACTATGATTTCTGGCTCAATGTAAGCAAGTCGGTCATTGATCTGGGATCAAAATCCATCGACTCTTTTCAGCTTGAAATAGCTGTGCAGGATGGTGAAGGTTGTTTTAATCGTGATACGGCATGGTTTTACATTGTTAAAGTGCCGACCCTTACGTTTAATGCTTTTCCTGATCTTTGTATTGACAAGGGTGTTGTGGATCTGATCAAATTGACCAACACTCAGCCAACTTCAGGTAAGTGGTCTGTTGTTGACAGTGCAGGAGTTACCAAACCTAAGGCAAATCTCCAGATCGGGCTGGATACCAATAATGGTGACACTCTTGATACTAAAAAATTAAACCTGATTAGCGGGCCCGGTTTATACAAAATGCGCTATTCGGATGTGTCGACAGGTTGCTACATCAAGAAAGACACCTTACTTCGCATCAATCCATTGCCAAGTGTAAACATTAGTATTAATCCAAACCCAAATCAAAATAAATATTGCGAAGTGGATCCGGATGTGACGCTGATAGCCAACCCAACAGGAGGAACCTGGACAAGCAGTGTACCTGGTACAGTAAGTGGCGATAAGTTCAAACCCGGAAGTGTTCCCGCCGGAGAAAGGGATAAATGGATAACCCTAACCTATAAATACACTCATCCTACCACGAAATGTGATACCATGAAAAGCTTGCAGGTATTTGTTCAAAGCAAACCAATTATTGACATATTAAGAGGAAATGTTGATACCTGTATGAGCAATTCTATGGATATCCCACTGGCTGCGTCTTATAGTTTTACGAACAAAATAAGTTGGGTGCACAGTGCCAACCCTGCAACTGCGAGTTTTACCGGAAACATTCAGCTAAGCAACGACAATCCTACAACTTATACCATAAAACCCAGAGCAGACAGTACTACAACGGTTGTAATTACAGCCTTCACGGATGCCACCGGAGTATGTCCCTTCGATCAAAAGAACATTACCCTGATCATTCATCCTAATCCGGATGTTGACTTAAACCTCGACGATGATGCAGGATGTGTACCTCATGAAGTTAATTTAACGGCCAATGTTACAAATGGTGTGGATCCGACCAAAGCAACCTATGAATGGAATACCGGAAGTGGTTATGTTCAGGGAACCAGTCCGTTTACTCATACTTTTAATTCTGTTGGAAATCAAAGTATAAGTCTCAAAGTTACCAGTGATTTTGGATGCAGCACTCTTTTCGGTCCCCTAAATGTAAGTGTCTATCCAATTCCTGTAGCCGATTTTACACCCAATCCCAACAACAGTACAACCGCTGCATTGCCAAGATTTAGTTTCGCCAATAACAGTTATGTTGCAAATGACTTAGGTAGTAAGATCCTAAGTAATTTTTGGGATTTTGGTGATTTATTGATTGATACGGACACTTCAACCATGCATAGCCCATCCTATTATTATTCTTCTGATACTGCCAATTACTGGGTACGGTTGATCGTAGTGAGCAATTATGGATGCGCCGACACCAGTTACAAACAGGTCATTGTTGGTCCTGATATACTTGTTTTCATACCAAATGCTTTTAGTCCAAATGGGTCCGGTCCGTTGCTGAACGATAAATTCACAGTATTTGCAAGCGGGTACAACTCATATTCTATTATGATCTTCAACCGATGGGGAGAGATATTGTATAAGTCTGATGATCTGAGCCAGCCCTGGGACGGAAACTATAATGGAGAGCCGTGTCAGATGGATGCTTATGTTTACCGTATTGAAGTTACCAGTTTTAATGATAAATTGTATAAATATTCAGGTACCATCAATTTGATCAGATAATTTGAACAGTTTCCTTTTTCCTTTCATAGCAGGAATAGCAACCGGTGTGGTACTAGGGTTTGGGTTTGGGACTGTTTTTTTTGCCCTTATCCAAAATAGCATCAATTTCGGATATCGAAAGGGAGTTGACATTGCTCTTGGAGTGGTGTTGTCCGACATTTTTATTGTGAGCATTATTCTTTTTGGTTCTCAATATCTGGATGAAATTGAAAAATACAAGGACGTTATTAAGTACACCGGAGGATTTTTGCTGATTGGCCTGGGAATTTATCAATTCTTTCCCCAAAAAAAGATTGTTGGTCAGGATGGAGAGATCATTGTTAAGGGACGGTTTCTATTTATTACAAAGGGCTTTCTTCTTAACTTTATGAATCCTGTGAACTTTTTGGCCTGGCTTGCAATACAGACGTATTTGAAAGGGGTAAGCGGGTATACAACCAATCAGTCGATGTATTTTTTTATGGGAGCAATTGGGGCGATCTTTTTAATTGAATTGCTGATAAGTTTATTGGCCAATTATATTGGAAGAAAATTAAGTGATAAGATCATCAGGATTGTAAACGTTACTTCAGGATATATTTTTATTATCCTGGGAATTGTATTGATCTTTAAGAAAATTTAACCGGCAACAAGTGTACCGATGCTTCTTCCCTGAAGGAGGTCTCTTAGGTTTCCCTTTCTGTCCATGTCAAATACAATGATAGGAAGATTGTTTTCCTTGCATAAGGTAATGGCAGTAAGGTCCATAACGTTCAAACCTTGCTTGTAAACTTCCGTGAAGGAAATTGTTTCGTATTTTTCGGCTTTAGGGTCTTTTTCAGGATCGGCAGAATAAACGCCATCTACTCTTGTTCCTTTTAGAATAATATCGGCTTCAATTTCAACAGCTCTGAGGGAAGCTGCTGTGTCTGTAGTAAAATATGGGTTTCCTGTACCTGCTCCAAAAATCACAACACGTCCTTTTTCCAGATGCCGAATTGCTCGTCTGCGAATGAATGGCTCACAGATCTCTTCCATTTTGATTGCAGACATAAGACGTGTTTTGATACCATAATTTTCAAGAGCACCTTGCAGTGCCATAGCATTAATAACGGTTGCCAGCATTCCCATGTAATCACCCTGTGCCCGGTCGACCAGGCCACCCTGAACTCCCTGAACCCCTCGGAAGATGTTTCCACCACCGATAACGATCGCAACCTGAATTCCTGTTTCCACGGCCTCTTTTATCTCGAGCGCATATTGCTCAAGTACATTTGAATCGATACCAAAATCTTTCTTTCCCATTAAAGATTCACCGCTCAGCTTAAGTAGAATTCGATTGTATTTCATAATTGGTAGTTTAAACTTTTTGAGAAGTCAACAAAGTAAAATGTAATTTTTTGAATTGCAAATTTATACGTGGCAAAATTTATAATAACAAGAGGCAAAAAAAAAAGAGAAACCAAGTTTCTCTTTTTAAGATTTACGCTCCTAATTGAATTCGCTTAAATTGGGTGACCGTTAAACCGGCTTCAACATCGTTTAGCATTTGGCTTACTGTTTTTGAACCGTCTTTAACAAAATCCTGATTCAACAGGGTTGAGTCTTTAAAAAACTTATTAAGTTTACCCATTGCTATTTTTTCAAGCATTGCTTCCGGTTTTCCTTCTGCAGCAGCTTGTGCTTTACCAATTTCTATTTCTCTATTTATGATCTCCTGTGAAACTTCTTCTTTATTCAAGGCAACCGGCGACATTGCAGCAATTTGCATGGCAACATCTTTTCCGGCAGTTTCAACGGCATTACCGGTTTTATTTAAGGCAACTAAAACACCGATCTTATTTCCTGCGTGTATGTATGGAACAACCTGCTCACCTTCAACTCTTTCATAGGAGGTAACATCAATTTTTTCTCCAATCTTGGCGATGTAATCCAGCAATCTGTCGTTTAAGGATCTTCCATCAAAATCAAGTGATTTCAAGGATTCAAGGTCCGAAGGGTTTTCATTCAAAGCCTTGTTGGCAATGGTATTGGCAAACTCAACGAATTCTTCATTCTTTGCAACAAAGTCGGTTTCACAACTCAAACGGATAATAACACCTACTTTTTTGTTATCTGAAGCTATTGCGATCACGGCTCCTTCAGGGGCACTTCTGTCTGCGCGATTGGCTGAAATTTTTGCGCCTTTTTTTCTTAACAGGTCTATTGCTTTTTCAAAATCACCCTGAGTTTCTTCCAGAGCTTTTTTGCAGTCCATCATTCCTGCACCTGTTGCTTCTCTTAAATCTTTAACGGATGTTGCTGTAATCATTTTATGCGCTTGTTTCTTCTACTTTATTGGTTTCGTTTTTTTCTTCTTCTTCTTTATCGGTCTTTTCAACCTTTCTTTCCTGCAATCCTTCAACAATTGCATTGGTAAATTCCTGAGTAATAAGGTGGATGGACTTTGCAGCGTCATCGTTTCCGGGAATTGGAAAATCTACCTTTGACGGATCGCTGTTGGTATCAACGATTGCAAAAATTGGAATGTTTAATTTTTGGGCTTCAGCAACCGCCAGATGTTCTCGTTTTGAATCGACGATGAACAATGCAGATGGCAGCCTGTTAAGGTCTTCGATCCCTCCAAGTAATTTTTCAAGTTTGATCTTTTCACGGTCGATCATCAATCGTTCTCTTTTGGAGATGTTTTGATAGGTACCATCCTGAGACATTCTTTCGAAATTCTGCATTTTTTTGATGGATTTACGAACCGTGGCAAAATTTGTTAACATACCTCCAAGCCATCTTTCGGTAACGTAAGGCATGTTTACTCTTTTTGCTTCTTCCGATACAAGTTCTTTAGCTTGTTTTTTAGTTGCTACAAAGAGGATCTTTTTACCGGATTTTACCATATTCTTAACGGCGTTCTTGGCATCGTCAAGTTTAGACATGGTTTTATTCAGATCAATTAAATGAATTCCATTTTCTTCCATAAGGATAAATGGCGCCATTTTCGGGTTCCATTTACGGGTAAGATGACCGAAGTGAACTCCGGCTTCCAATAATTCTTTGGTGGTAAGATTTGACATGTATTCTTTATAAGTATATTAACGTTTGCTGAACTGGAATTTCTTTCTGGCTTTTTTCTGTCCCGGTTTTTTACGTTCAACCATTCTGGAATCACGGGTCATTAAGCCCTGAGCTTTAAGAAGCGGTTTGTTGGTTTCTTCATCCACCTGAACCAGGGCTCGGGCTATACCAAGTCTTAAAGCCTCTGCCTGGCCGTGGAAGCCACCGCCGCTAAGATTGGCATTTACGTCGTATTGTCCTTCACAATTACAAATAGTGAATGGCAATTGAATATCATACAATTGTGCAGTAGTAGGAAAATAGCTGTTAACATCTTTGCCGTTAACATTGATTTTTCCGGTTCCCGGAGTGAGATATACTCTTGCAACCGCTGTTTTTCTCCTACCTAAGGTGTTTTTAACTTCCATATTGATATTAAATTTCGATAGTTTCCGGTTTTTGAGCCTGATGAGGGTGTTCGTTCCCTGCAAATACATACAGATTGTTGAAAATTTGTCTTCCCAGTCTGTTTTTGGGCAACATTCCTTTTACAGCCTTCTCTACCAAGGCTTCTGGTTTCTTGGCTAATAAATTTCTTGCACTTGTTAATTTCTGCCCTCCCGGATAACCCGAATACGATACGTATTCTTTAGTGATCATTTTGTCTCTGCTTAATTTGATCTTTGATGCATTAAGTACAATGATGTTGTCACCACAATCGACATGAGGCGTAAAATCAGGTTTGTTCTTACCTCGGATGATCTTGGCAATACCGGAACTTAATCGTCCCAGGGTTTTTCCTTCTGCATCAACTACATACCATCGTTTGTTAACGGTAGATTTGTTTGCAGAAACTGTTTTATATGACAATGCGTCCATAATTAGCTTATAAAAATTCTTTTAAGGGCTGCAAAAGTAAATATATAAAATTAAAAATTCAAGGCAATTTGGAAAGTATTTTAATAAAAAAAAGGACCCGAACCAGGTCCTTTCTATATACTATTCTCAACATTTAATTTTTTACCATAACCTTATTCAGGTGCTTGTTGCCATTGATAAGATGATAATAATAATTTCCGGATGGAAAGGAAGAAGCATCAAATGAAACCGTGTGTGAACCCGCTCCCAGGTTTTTGTCTACCAATGTTTTTACTTCATTCCCAATTGCATCATACACTTTTAGTTGAGTATATCCTCCGTTGGTCTTGAACCGGATACTGGTTGTTGAATGAAATGGATTTGGATAATTTTCCAATACCATAAGATCCGAGTCATTCAACTTTTCAACCGAACCGGTGGTTTTGAAAATAGGCAAAGTGTTGTACGTTGCCAGCAAAACGCCGGCGGCTTCTGCCTTGGTTAATCCAAACCATTGTTGTAAAATGGAAGAGTAAATGGCCCTGAAATCATTTTGCATCGGGACATTGTCTGCTGCGTTAACGGTAGACGGGATGCTTGGATTTGTTCCAAGGATCGTATTGTTGACCTGCGTTCCAAATACCATGCAAGGTCCGCCGGCACCATGATCGGTACCCAGGCTTGCGTTTGAGGCTATTCTTCTTCCAAATTCCGAATATACCAAACCTGCAACTTTATCCGATATTCCCAGTTTATGACAATCGTCCATAAAAGCACTTATTCCGACTGAAACATTTTCCCACAGGTTGGCATGTGCACCTGTTTCGGTTCCTCCTGTTGCATTTACCTGGTTGCTGTGCGTGTCAAATCCACCTAAGCTTACAAGATAGATCTTTGTTTTTAAACCTCCGGCTATCAAACGCGCAACTATTTTGAGTTGGTTGGCCAATGAATTTCCTGAAGCGGGATACATGGTCGACAAGGTTTTTACGCTGTTGTATGAGTCTTTTATTTTCTCCGCATATTGATCCGTTTGCTGCGCCACCAGTCTTAAATAGGCCAATTCTTTTCCGGCGGGAGTATCCGGAACAGTAGTGGATACATTATCCACGAAATTATAAAAATTATTTGGGTCGCTTATGGCCATTCCCATGTTATAGGAAGGTCCCTGAAAGGTTTGAGATACAATACCTCCTATTGACAAAGCCAATGGGTCGGGATGTTCGCTGTTTGGGTAACCATTAGGAAACCCGGGATAGGAATCGTCCAGGTATCTCCCTGCCCAGCCCGAGGTTACATATTGATTGCTCGCAATTGGCGCGGTTGCCCAGATATCCGTTGCCCTGAAATGGGAGAAGTTCGGTGAAGGGTATCCAACGGCCTGCAGAATGTTTAAGCTACTTTCATTATTGAAAAGGTTTTGCAATCCTGTCATTGAAGGATGTAAGCACGTTTGGTCGAAACCCTTCAATTTCAGAACCTTATTTTCATCAAGGATAAGGTTGGGCCTGGCTGCGGTAAGATTTGTGTACTGATCAAGCGGAATGACCGTATTTAATCCGTCGTTACCACCATTAAGCTGCACAAGCACCAAAACTTTGTCATTTAGTTCTGCTTTAGCACCTAAGAGCCGCAATAAGGGGGAATTTGCGTAACTCTTGAACGACATTCCATTTATAAGTACCGGTAAAACCGTTACCGGCGCGGTTCTTTTAATAAAGGATCTTCTTTTCATTTTCTTGATTAATTAATCCGGTTCGTAATGCTTAACTTAATTGATATTCGGCCAGATTCAGGATGTAGGATATCACCAACTTCAGTTGAGCCGTGCAGTAATTTTTATTGGCGGTATCATTATTATTTGCCACATAGGCATTCCAGGCATCGGTCCAGTAATAATCCATACTCTGACCATTCAACAATCCTGCTTTTAAAATATCTTTAACACTTTGTTCCACGGCCAGCGGAAGGAGCATTTCAAGAAGGTCATCAACCAGTTTACCGGGGTCCTGAACATTTGGCATTTTTGAAGCGAAATCCAGAACGTCAACGATCAGTAAATAACCACCTCTGCTATACCCTGTAAATATCAATAAGGATGCAAGACCCATCCTTCGGGGTAAGGTGTCTGAGTTGATCCAGGTTTCATTAAACATCGGTACCTGGTAATAGGCAGGCCAACCGGCTACATTAGGAGGGTCTCCGGTATCCTGTTGCAATACAGCTGAAACCGCCTGTACGTAATTCCATTCATAATATTGCTTGACATAGTCGGAAGAATCCGGAAATTTTAACTCGAACTGTCGGCAGAAACCTATTGTAAAATCCACCGGCGATTTGATCTGACAAGCCATACTGAGAGTGTCGAAAAAATGTTCGCTTTTAAATAAGGTCTCCAGTACGGGTTTTATTTCATAATTGTTGTTTCTGAAAATGTCGGCCAGCGGCTCAATAACCTTCGTTTCAACGTTTGAATCAATTTCATGGTATAGGAAAAAACGATAGATCTTTCTGCAAATGAACTTGGCAACCTCATTTTGAAGAAAGATGAGATTAACGAGTTCGTCTGTTTCATCGGCACCTGCAGCACCTGTTTTACCACTGATAACAGCATTATTATAAAACGATGAGAATTGTTTGTCACCGGTGTCGTGTTTGTTGCTGTCAAAATACGAACTCAGATTAACATTATTAACTCTCCAGCCGGTAAGAACTTTAGCCGCGGCCTTAACATCATCCTCGGTATACTGGCTGTCTTTTCCTTTGCCAAGCGTAAAAAGTTCCTGCAATTCACGGGCATAATTTTCATCCGGTGCGGTCTTAGTGTTTAAATATCCGTTCAAATACCTTAACATTCCCGGGTCGATCGTCATTTCTTTAACAAAGGTCTTAAAATTGCCCATGCAGTGCTTTCTGAGAAGAGCATTGTTCTGATAAAAAAACTGTGGAATATTAATTACCTGACTTTCGGTAGAAAAATGATTATGCCAAAAAAGTACGAGTTTTTCACGAATGGTGGTGTCTTCAATTTTTAAACCGGTCCACCAGGCCTTTACAGACTGTATCCTAAGATTGTTGAAAACGGGATTGATTTTAGCATTAACCCAGGTCTGGCCTGCAGGTACATCCGGGTCGACGTTCATCCCGTTCGAAGTATATGCATTGATTGGCGGAGATGGAGGGTTTGTATCGATGTTTAATAATGCATCCACTGCAGTATCGACATTCATTTTGCTAAACGCTTCCAGTTCAGACTGCTTGAATCCAAACAGGGTTCGTCGTAACAAATGGGCCGTTTCCGCCCGGCCCCAATTTCCGGAATACTTTGCCAAACCGGTGGCTGGTGTAGCTTCCCCTCTTCCTGTACCTGTTGGCTTGGGAGGTGAAGATAGAAGTGCAGTAGAAACCTGCTGAAAAAAATCCCTTCTTTGCATTGGAATGTTATTAATACTTCTTCAAATTTAATTTAAAAATGCATCAGTTTGACGAAATAACCTTAGTATTCGTTACAGAGCGGAAAGATTTAGTGTCTGTTTTTGTTCATCCTTACATTCATGAGTATTCTTAGGATTGAAATATTAATTTTGCACACCAATATAATTTATGGAATACAGAGTAGAAAAAGATACAATGGGTGAGGTAAAAGTACCTGCAGATAAGTACTGGGGTGCCCAAACCGAACGATCAAGAATGAATTTTAAAATAGGCAGTGAAGGAAGTATGCCTATTGAAATTATTAGGGCTTTTGCTGTTTTGAAAAAAAGTGCGGCCATTGCAAATAATAAACTGGGAATACTGTCGGATGAAAAATGCGAACTGATCTCCAAAGTTTGTGATGAGATCATGACCGGAAAACTCGATGATCAGTTTCCTTTGGTCATATGGCAAACGGGATCCGGAACACAAAGCAACATGAACGTGAATGAGGTTATTGCCAACCGAGGGCATGTTTTGGCCGGAGGAAAACTAACGGATGAAAAGAAAACCTTGCATCCAAACGATGACGTGAACAAGTCGCAGTCGAGCAACGACACGTATCCAACGGCTATGAGCATTGCCGTTTACAAACAGGTAATCGATTACACTCTTCCGGGGCTTCAGGCATTAAAAACAACCTTAAAACACAAGGCGCGCACCTTTAAGGATATTGTAAAGATCGGACGAACCCATTTTATGGATGCAACCCCACTAACCTTAGGGCAGGAATTTAGTGGCTACGTCCAACAGTTAAAAATGGGTATTCAGGCCATCAATAATTCATTACCCGGAACTGCAGAATTGGCTCTGGGTGGCACTGCTGTCGGAACCGGTCTGAATGCACCCGATGGATATTCCGAACTGGTTGCTTCTATTATTGCAGAAGAAACCGCTTTACCTTTTGTAAGTGCTCCTAACAAATTTGAGGCCCTTGCGGCTCATGATGCCATGGTTGAAATGCACGGTTCGATCAAAAGAGCCGCTGTTAGCTGCATGAAAATTGCCAACGATATTCGAATGCTGAGTTCGGGACCAAGAAGCGGGATCGGTGAGATCTTTATTCCTGAAAATGAACCCGGTAGCAGCATCATGCCCGGAAAGGTAAATCCTACACAATGCGAAGCTCTAACCATGGTTTGCGCTCAAATAATGGGTAATGATGTTGCGGTTACCATTGGAGGAAGCACGGGTCATTTTGAATTGAACGTTTTCAAACCCATGATCGCATATAATTTATTATCTTCTGCAAAGCTTCTAGGTCAAGCATGCTTGTCATTCAATGACAATTGTGCTGTAGGAATTGAGCCAAATCACGAAGAAATCAAGAACAAACTGGAGCAATCTTTAATGTTGGTCACTGCGCTAAACACACATATTGGATATGACAATGCAGCTAAGATCGCAAAGAAAGCCCATAAAGAAAATACAACCTTGCGCAAGGCAGCATTAGACCTGGGACTTTTAAGCAACGAACAATTTGATTCCTGGGTGAAACCGGAAGATATGGTTGGTAAGATTGAGGTTGAATAAAAAGTCTAACCCGGGTATAGATCTCAATCCCTCATCAGTGCGACCCTGAAGCCACGGTCGGCAGCGCCTGAATTTGATTCCGGTGTTTTTTGACGAACACGCAGACACAGGTAATACGGAACCGTATTATAACTTCCACCTTTAATAAATTCAGGTTGGCTTACGTATTCCGAAACATTGCCACACATATTGTACAATCCATAACCATTTGGAAAATAAGAAGAGGTTGTTGCCATAAATGTAATCTGCTCTCTTTGATCAGCATTTGTTATTGACGAATCCTGATCGGAGTGTTTTCTCAAATCAACTACCTTAAAACTGGCCATAAAATTTCCCCTTTTATTTCTCATGTAAATACCTTTCCAAGCATAGATCGGGTGCTGAAGTCCGCCGGATGCTGCATAGATCCACTGTGCTTCCGTAGGAAGACAGAATTTTAAGCCCTTCATTTTTTTACGTGACTTTAATTCAAGCCTGTTCGTTAACCAGACGCAATAAGCCTTTGCCTGTTCGTGAGAAATTCCTACCACGGGATAATTATCGTAAGCCGGATTTCGGAGGTAATACTTAACAAAGGGTTCCATATTAGTATTTATTGATCTCCACACCGTTGAATCGGGTAACATTTTCATGGCAAGTTCCGGATTAAGGTCGGAAAGAAAACTGCGGTATTCCTTATTGGTTACTTCATGATCGCATAAATAAAACGGGTCAATGTTGATCTTTTTTTCATCTTTGTCGCTCAGATCATCGTTGAGATAATATTCGGGCAAGCTTCCGGATGGTATCTTTTTAAAACTTTTTAAATAAACCCTCAGGCTGATCTGATCGGAACTTGCTGATTTTTTCATAGAAAAACTCAATAGAACCACAATTAATAATAGTCCGGAAAGAATCTTTAAGTATTTCATTTAATTAAAACGAATTCTTAATAAACATGTTGCCCGCCATTGATGCTTAAATTAGCACCGGTGATAAAACTTGCCTTATCCGAAGCCAGAAAGGAAACGAGGTGCGCAACTTCTTCGGTTCCACCCAAACGGCCAAGAGGAATTTGAGCAATGATCTGATTGCGAATTTCTTCTTTAACGGCCATCACCATATCGGTTCCGATGTATCCCGGAGAAATGGTGTTAACGGTGATCCCTTTATTGGCTACTTCCATGGCAAGAGTTTTGGTAAAACCATGCACTCCGGCTTTTGCCGCAGAATAATTAGCCTGACCGAATTGCCCTCTTTGTCCATTTACCGATGATATGTTTATTACTCTTCCCCAACCGTTATCGATCATCGAATTAATAACATGTCTGGTGCAATTAAACACACTGTCGAGATTTGTAGAAATTACTGCACGCCAGTTTTCATACGACATTTTACGGAAGGCACCGTCTCTTGTTATACCTGCATTATTCACAAGGATCTCGATCGCACCGATCTCACTTTCTATTTTTTCGATCATTCGTCTACAGGATTCGAAATCGGAAACGTCTGCATGATAGATCGGAATATCATAGCCTTCGGATAAGAGCTTGTCTTTCCACTTTAACGCAGTTGATTCTGTATGATAATTTCCAACTACACGAAATCCTTCGTCATACAATTTTTTACACATTGCGGTGCCTAAACCGCCTGTAGCTCCCGTAACCAGTACAATTCTTTTTCGTTCCATATGATGCCTTTGATTTTGTATTGTTCAATAAACCTAATGCGAAAATATAATTTAATACACATAATGCGCACTTTAATCTAACGAATATGCGAATTGTAGCAATACTATATTAATATTGAGTGGCGTTAATTTTATCAAATATGGACGAAGAAACCTTTAACCCCGAAATGGTAGGCCGGTTCAATTCCGGAAATTATGTACAGGCCTTCAGAAAATTTCTCGACTTGTGTCTGGATACGGAACTTTCAAAAGCAGAGAAACGAAAGGTCATGGATCTCTGTGACGGATACAACACCATACAGGCAACCGGTGAGAAAGTCCGGGACGATTTTATCCATAATGTATTGAGTTTGTACAGTTATTGTGAGGCAAAAGAGTCTGCCGGAGGATCAGATCCCAACGTGCTGCTTCGTGCAAATAACCTTACCAAAACTTATGAAAGCGGAAAGTTTAAACTTTCTCCATTCAGCATGACGGTTAGTTCGGGTGAACTTATAGGGGTGGTGGGAGAAAATGGAAATGGTAAAACAACCCTCTTAAGGATCGTTGCCCGAGACCTTTCTGAAGATCAGGGCGAAATTGAATTTAAGGTTGGGACTGAAAAAGACCTGTTTGACGTTAAAGGTAAAGTCGCATACATACCACAAAGGATTCCCAGATGGTATGGCAAATTAAAGAACAATCTTCATTTTGCCGCGGCCTCCAGGGGGGTGTACGGATTTGATAACGAATATTTGGTTTGCGTTTTTCTGACCCGTTTGGGATTGTTTAAATTTAAGGACCTCTTCTGGACGCAAATCTCATCGGGGTACCGCACGCGTTTTGAACTTGCAAGGATTCTGCTCTTAAGGCCAAGCCTGCTTATTTTGGATGAACCTCTTGCAAATCTTGATATAAATGCCCAGGAAACTTTTTTATACGATTTAAAAAATCTGGCCAAATCCAAAAAAAATTCCTTCGGGGTTTTATTCAGTTCCCAACAATTGCATGAAGTTGAAAAAGTTGCCGACCATATTGTATTCCTGCGTGATGGCGAGAGCATCTTTAATTCAACCACAGACGGTAAGGAGATGTTGTTGCAGAATACCGAAATAGAAATCGAGACAACGGATGAATTACAAAAAATAGAATTTGCTTTAAAAGATACGAATGACCTTGTTATCCGATTAAAAGGTAGCCTGATCCTGTTAAGTTGTTCAAAGGATCTTGAAGCGAATGAATTGCTAAAGATGCTTGTGGATAAGGGAATTTCAATTTCCTATTTCAGGGATCTGTCGAGGTCTACAAAAAAGTTTTTTAATGAGAATTAAGCCCATGAATGTTTCAAACTTCATACCTCCATTCCTCAAAAAGATCGATCATTATCTTTTGACGCATTATCCTATCCTATGGCAAAGCAGGATACATTATGTCTTTTATTCCGTTCTGCTTACCAATTGTCTTTTCGGGGTCGTGGTTTTGTTCACCAGGATCAATTATACTTCAGAGCTTGACATGCTAAAACTTGTATGGACCTTTATGATCTTATCGGTTACGTATTTGATAATTTGGATGATCCATGCCGGTCGTTTCAATTTGTTTAAACAATATGGGAAACGCCCTCCCGGTGATGAATATCTGAATTTTTTGCTGATCTTTATCAATGTTAGCCTCATATTGTCGACGATGTTTGCCTTTCCGGCCTTGTATTCGCTTAAGGCAAAATTGTCCATATCGAGCGTTAGTCTGGCAAAAGATATAAATGCTCTTAACCTTGGAGCTGCTTTTTTTCCAAATGAAACCTACCATTACAACACTTCGGAAATTAACGGTGAACTGTATCCCGGAAAAGTTCATTTATACGATTACAATAATTTCACAAGATTCGGTTACAACACTTTTTACAGATATACATTCGGAAATATAATCGTTGATCCGGAAAGGCAGTATGAACCCTTTGACCAAATGGAAAAGGATCCACTATGCAGAAACAAAATTAGCCGGCATGGGATGTATTGCGATCAATACACAAAAGAACTTTTCAATAGAAGCTCAAATAAGCAGGAACAGTTAAAACTGATCAATGATTTTATCAAGGTTGCTGAAAAATATGAAGTTAAGGTTCCTCATTCTGCCGAACATTATTTAAATGCCTTCAACCGCGACGAAGATTATTTGTATCGATTTTCGAATAATAATTATGAGCAATTTAGGTTTATCAGAGATCTGGAAGACAGGCTCAGCCTTGCCGTTGAATACAAAACCGGGAAGAATTTTTTATGGAATGCTGATTTTTACCACTTTATGTGGTATGTGATCTTTTATATAACTCTTATTTTTATGATCTATAAAAACGTGAGACGCCGTGATTTTATACTAACCATTGTGTCGGCTGTTGTGATCATGGTTGTAACCGGGATATTGATAGCCATTTCCGGATTCAATGAAGATCAAACGGCCAACATGTATATGCTGATCTATGTTGGACTCGGTTTTGGAGCAATAAAGATCCTGTTCAACCGCAAGCACTCCTGGCTAAATGGTGCTTGCCTTAATTTAACCCTGCTTTGTTTGCCGTTTATGCCTTTATTTTATTACGTAATGTATCACAATAAGCAATACGATGAGCAACTTGAGATATTTGGTTTTGTATTAACGTTTGTATTTTTACAGATACTTTTCAAAAGACTATACACCATACTATGGTCCCTTCCGGAGTAAGAATAACCTTTTTAAGATGAAAAGAATTTATAACCTCATATTGCTTTTTTTGATAACGGGATATTCCATTGGGCAGAGTCTGGAGAATGAAAATTTTGAAGAGTGGGAAAACAACTCCGCTTTTGAAGAACCTGAGGGTTGGGTAACCAGAAATGATCTTTATCCCGAATTCGGTATTCCTCAAACTGTTATCAAATCGACGGATGCTGCGGAAGGTAATTATGCGGTAAAAATGGAAACTTTCAGCTATGTTATTGATGCCACGACCTATCTTATTCCATCATATATGGTATATGGTCAGGACATAAATGCAGGAGTGCCTTACACCTGGAATAAACGACTGAAAAAAATAAGCTTTTATTATAAATATATCCCAAATGGTGTTGACACAGGAGCCTTTGTTTTGTTAATGGCCTATAAAGATAAAAACTCAGGACGCTACATTACTCATGGCGGTGTATCCATGTTAATTGTTAACCCTCAGACAACGTATAAAAAATTCGAGTTGCCGGTATATTACAGCAGTGATCACAAATGCGACACCATGGTATTTTATTTTGCAAACAGCATTAATAGAAACAACGGTAATAAAAGCAAAGTTGGAACGGTATTAATGATCGACGATATTGATACGGAATGGGAAGATTTCCCCGCAGTTTTAAACACCGAATTACTTGAATACGACCTTTCGGTATATCCCAATCCTGTCGAAAATATCTTAAACATTCGATCATCAGCAGGCACCTTAAAAACGTATATGATAGTAAGTTTTTTAGGAAGTAAAGTAATGGAATTTTCAGGAGACGAGAAGTTCGCAAATGTTTCTCTGCTCCCTGCCGGTATCTATTATTTACAAGGCTGCAACAGCATTGGAAAAGTCGTTTATAAAACTAAATTCATAAAAAAACAATGACATTAAAAGAATTGAAATTTATTCATAAGCTATTTGAATATTACAAAGGTTTGGGTGATGCGGTTCTGGAAAGATGCACCGAAGCCCAACTTTCGTTTACCATCAACAGAGAGTCGAACAGCATTGCCATTATTGTTAAACACCTTTCGGGAAACATGCTGAGCAGATGGACGGATTTCCTTGAATCAGATGGAGAGAAGGATTGGAGAGACCGGGATGATGAATTTGAAAATTTTTATGGATCTAAAACAGAATTAGCAGAGATCTGGGAAAAAGGGTGGAGGGTTTTTCTCAATGCTTTATCCGAACTGAAAGAAGAAGATATTCAAAAAACCGTTTATATAAGGAATGAAGGCCATTCGGTACCGGAGGCCATTCAAAGACAACTTGCACATTATGCATACCATGTTGGTCAGATGGTTTTTCTTGCCAAAACCTATTCAGATAACTGGGATTCACTCAGTATTCCGCGTAACAAATCCGCAGATTTTAATAAGGAAAAGTTTTTGAAGGAAAAGAAGAAAGGGACTTTCCTTAAGTAGTCGAACCTTAAAAGCCACTTAATCCATTAATTAATAACGCTTTATAGCTTAAAATGTAACTTAAAAATTGCAAGAATAATTTGAAATTTATAATAAACCTTTCAATATTTTCTTACATTATTTAACTATTTTGTTCAAAGGAATTTTCAAAAGAAAAATTAAAAAGTAATTTAACTAGAAAAATATTCGAATATAGAATGGTGCGGAGGGTCGCCAAAAAGACGGGGGCGGCGTTGGGATGCGGGGGGGAGTATTTTTTTGGCTTGAAATGCACAGCATTGATGAACGCCATTGAAACAAGCATAAACGGGTGAATAATTTTTTGCTCACGTTTTTTTTCAAGAAAAAAAGTGAGTCGGGTTATAGGGCTGAAAGCCCTAATCGAAGTAAACTCAAACCCACTTTGTGAGGATAGACTATGTATTTTGTCTTATAGAATATTCTTACTTCTGAGTTTTTTTAAAAACTCATCTTTATAATTTTTACCTACCGGTATTTTTACATTACCGATTTCCAATTCGCTGCTGTTGAAACTGCTGATATATTTTATTCCAACAATAAACGACCGGTGCACCCTTATGAACTTATCTGCCGGCAACTTTATCTCCATGTTTTTCATGGTTTGCAGGGTTATATATCTTTTTTCGGGCGTGTATATTTTTACATAATCTGCGAAAGCTTCAACATATTGGATCTGATCGTAGGAAAGTTTAACCTGTTTCTGATTGGATTTTATAAAAATATGATCATTTTCCAAATCCGTTTCTTCGATCGACTCCCCGTTTTTCATGCTGAGGTATTCTCTTGTTCTTTCAATGGTTTTTGTAAACCTGTCAAGGGCTATGGGTTTCAACAGATAGTCAATCGCGTTTAATTCAAATCCTTCCACGGCAAAGTCGGAATAGGCAGTACAAAAAACAACCAAAGGCGGATCACTTAAACTTCTTAAAAATTCCATTCCGGTAATTTCAGGCATCTGAATGTCGAGAAACATCAGATCAATCTTATTGTTCTTTAAAAACTCCGATGCTTCGAGTGCATTATTGCATTTGCCTGCCAGTTCCATATCCGGAAATTTTTTAAGGTAACTTTCAATAATGTCCTGGGCTAAAGGTTCGTCATCAACAATTAAACATTTCATTCTAAAAATTTAAAGGTTTAAAACAAATAAAATATTCCGGGTAATAAATCGGTATAAAGATTAACCTCGTATTATTTCCGATAAATAAATCTACCGGTAAAACTACCAATATATTCGGATGTCAACCACGAAGGTTTCGCTTTCGGTAATTTCAAGTTCATGCTTTCCGGGGTATAGCAGATTTAACCTCTTTTTAACATTTTCTATTCCGATACCTCCCTGGTAATTTACTTTGTCGCTTATCCTGGTTTGAGGTTTATTGTTTTCGATCTTAAAATGTATATCCTTAGAGTCAACTTCTATTGAAATGTTAATGAAGGTATGCCCTATATTGGAATTTACTCCATGCTTAAAACAGTTTTCAAGAAAAGGCAGAAAGATCATTGGGGCGATCTCATGTCCTGAAAGATCTCCTTTCACTTCCAGTTTTGTTTCAAGCCGGCTGCCATATCTGATTTTTTCAAGTTCAAGATAATTGTTAAGGTATTCGATCTCCTTACTGAGGCTTACCACTTTTTCACCACCGTCGTAAAGGATGTACCTGAGAATGTCTGATAATTTTAACACAACTTCAGGGGCCTTATCGCTTTTGTTGAGGGTAAGTGCATACACACTGTTCAGGCTGTTAAACAAAAAATGTGGGTTTATCTGGCTTTTTAAGTATTTTAATTCGGTTTCAATATTGAGTTTTTCAAGTTTGTCATTCAGTCTTTCTTTTTCAAACCACTGCTTAAAAAACAGAAGGGTCATAGTAAGACCGATCGTGTAAAGAATGCTAATTGAATTGCTGAAAAAGAAATCCATGCTCCATAAGTTGAATTTTTCACTGTCGTCAATGGTGTCAACCTGAAGCAGATAAACGATATGAACCAGGCAAATAAAACTTATCGTAAGTACTAAGGTGGTAAAGTAATAGATGTATTTCCGTTTTCTCAGAAATTCGGGAACGAGGTAATAATTATTGAAATAAGAGGCCGATCCGTGAAGAACAATTACAACCAGAGAATTCATCACGGCATTTAACTTTCCTACGAATTGCTCGTACTGGAAATACCATACAAAAAAATACACCAGCCAGAAAAATACATGGTGTATTTTATAGCGAATGATCTTAAGAAGAATGTAAGTTGAATTTAACTTCAAGAAGGAATATCAGTTTGCGGTTTTTTAAAATATTTCAGCAAATTATAACTCCAGTTGACAATTTGCCATCCTTTTTCGATGTAATTCATATTTTTTTGTTGGTTGTTACCTAATTGGTCAGGACTATACCGGTTTGCAAGATTACTGGTAGCTGAAAAGGCAACAAGATTCAATAAGATCAAAACCAAAATTATTCTTCCGGCTTTATTTACTCTTATTTTCTTAAAAAAGGACATTGCAGGCACTCTGTCTTAAATGTTGTAAGCAAATATACGACCAAATTTTAATACTCATTTCTATCAAGGATTGCCGGATCCTTATTTTTGAATAATAAACAGAGGCAGAATATCTTATTTGTGGGTACTTACAGGAAATAAGGTTATTATACAGATTTAGGAAAAGGCTATTTTTTAATAGCTGTAAAACGGACTACAGACCCCAAGCCATTGTGAAAAACACCTTCCTTTAATTCAATTTCACATTCGGTACTTTCAATGATTTCGCAATTTGTAAAGCAGGATTCAATTTCATCTCTTGAATACAATGTGTCAGCATCTCTGGGACCACCTACCTTTTCATCCCTTCTTACATAGTCCAGATGTTTTTTGCCAAAAGCTTCAAAGATTATTACACCGCCGGGTTTGAGATACGAGTAAAGAGTATTTAAATATTGAAGTTTAACCTCTGGAGGAAAGTGAGCATATATAAAAACAAGGGCATCAAATTGTTCGGTTTCATATTTTATCTTATTAAGATCTCCGACAGAGTAATGCAGGTTAACTCCATTTTTAAGGGCAAGTTCAAGTGCTTTTTTTCGCCCTTCAATGCTAATGTCGAATGCAAAGACCCGCCATCCTCTTAAAGCAGCAAATACTGCGTTTCTTCCTTCTCCTTCTGCGGGAAAGAGTATTTTTCCCGGTTTAAATTTATTTAATTTCTCCTTCAGATACGAGTTGGGTTCAGTACCATATGCGTATTCAGGTTTACTGTATCTTTCATTCCAGCGATCGATCCATTCGTTGTTCATTTTTTTTATTTACAAGGGTATTATTTTTAATGAAGATTTAAGAACAGCTCTTATTTTAATGTACATCAATTTTATCTTCCGGTTCAAAATTATTATCCCTGATCTCTGGATGATTTTGATGGATTAAAAAAGTCGAGGATAAATTTTCGTTGACTGATAAGTGAACGTTTTTGTGTTCTGCCTTCCTTAAAGACAGAAAGTTTAAGCCAGTCAAATACATTGTTGAACGCTTCTATCCAGAAAAGATAAATGAACCCTGTTATACGTATGCCAATTACCATTAGCAATGCTTTCCATCCAAAGAATGGCAGAAGAATAAGGAACAATAATGAAAAATACAGGAATGCAAGTATGGTACCTGCACCAATGTTAACGGAGTCGTAAAACTCAATTCGCTTAACCATTTTTTTGGCAATTTTTTTCGACAAAACTACGGGTGGAAAATTCAGGATAAGGCCGAACAGAGCGGGAATACTGAGTATAATAACAAAGATAAAATAGAGGATTATTTCATAAACGGGAATGGAGAATATCTTTTCATTGATCTTTAATTGATCCAACATTTTAAAATAATCGTAAACCTTGGATTTGAATTGTTCAAATCGTTGTGGGTCCTTTTGATGCAATTCGTTCAGGTCATTTGCAGCTCTTTTTTCAACGAGAAAACGGTTTTTAGTGTTTTTGGTAAATCCCCAGAAAGCAGGTTTATATTTGTTGCGAACCATTTTAAGATACAGGTCACCTAATTCGTCGTTATTCGGGTCATCAATGATCACCATTTCACGTTGCAGCATTTCGGAAAGCTGATCGTTAAAGTCGCTGATGGCTTTGGCCGGCGATTTCAGGGTTTCTTCATTGAATACATCCCGGGCGTTAATTGGCTGACCAAAGTTTATGCAAAGTTCTTCTCTGAATTTTCCGGGATTTGAATAATTCATTCCTACCGGTATGATGTCGATTTCAAGGTCGGGATATTTTTCAAAGGCTTCGATGATCATTCTGGCTGTCCCTTTTTTAAGTGGTCTCAACCTTCTTTCAGTCACGCAAATACCCTCGGGAAAGATCAACAAACTTCCATTTCTTCTAAAAATTTCGAAACACTCTTCGTAAGTGGTTCTGTTTTTTTCCGGTTGTTCATTTCCGGCTCCATCTTCCGATCTGTAAATTGGCAACAAACGCATACTTCGCAAGGCCCGGTTGGCGAGTGGCTTTTTGAACACATCACCTCTTGCCAGTAAAAAGAGTTTCCGCCTTATTACAACCGATAAAATGGTTCCGTCAATAAATGAATTTGGATGATTGGGAGTTAAAAAAACGGCACGGTTCTTTCTTATCTGTGCTTTGTTAACGATGTAAATCCTCCTGAAGTAGACTCTGAAGGTTAAATACAGGATGTTGATTAGGAACCAGTATAAAATCACTTTTGCGAATAAACACAAATATAAAATGCAAACAAAATAATCTCATTTCATGAAGATGTTAAGAAGACATCCTTGTCTTTATTCCTGTCTTAAACTTTTAATTTTTCAATTTTGAGAGCAATTTTCTCCATTATGGTTAAACAGAGTGGCCATTCATCGCGTTCCATTAAAAAAATGCAAATGCTGGAGTTTATTGCAGGGAAGTAAAGCGCCATGGTTCCCCAAAAACCTCCATGGCCAAATGCAGTGAATTTTCCTGCTTTAAATTCTGCGACCCCCATAAAATACTTTTGTTCAACGGAAGTAAAATTGGTTCGGCTTTCAAAGATCATCGCTTTGGAATCCGGTTGGTTAAAGATCTTACCGGTTAAAAATAGTTGAAAAAATTGAGCGACGTTTTCGGTTGTCGAAACCAGCCCGCCACCACCATAAAGATCAAAGCTGGGATGCAGGGTGTAACTGTTTACCTCAAACTCACTTGCAAATTGTTTGGGAAGAGGAATTTCACTTAGGTCGGGCTCAAGCAGTTTGAACCAGGTGTGAGTTAAATTGAACTTCTCAAAATCAATAAGTTCTCGTATGGCAGTATAAAAAACCTGTTGTCTTAGGTTTTCAATAATTTCGGTGAGAAGCAAACTATTTGTGTCGGAATAGGAAAAGTTGTTTCCGGGTTCAAAGCACGGTTTATACTTCAGGGCAAGGTTTATCTGGTCCTGACGGCTCCAGAAGTAATTCGGTTCTCTTTTGCTTCTTTTCTGGTAAATTTCGGTATTTACATAGTCAAAGATCCCACTGGTATGGGAAAGTAAATTAGCCACGGTTATTCGCTGGGTGTTGTATCCTGCGTCTTCAAGTTGCTTGGTCCTTTCCACCGGCAATGCTTTGCAGATGGATTGATCCAATCCAAGTTCTCTGTTTTCTATCATCCTTAGTACTGCTGCGGAAAGATAGCTTTTAGTGATGCTAGCTATCAAAGCAGGATGCCCGGTTTTTAGTTTGATTCGTTTTTGCTCATCTGCCCAGCCACAGGCATACCCATACTTTAAATTCAGGTCAGGATCCACTACATATACCGAGATTCCTTTGGTGTTGGGGTGTTTAGTAAAGAAATCCGCTACAAGTTTCCGGATATACGTTTTAATTCCGGTTTGTTCCAGACCTCCCATTGCTTACACTATTTTGATTCTTTGGATGCGCAAAGCCTTTATTGAATGAACCTGAGGTTTAATTTTATTATACGTCGGTAATTGAAGTTCCTGTTTCTTTCAGCAACTCTTTCCTTAACATTAAAATTCTAGTCTGTATTTCGAGCAATGAATTGACCTCATCTACATCTGATGCATTTTTTAATTTTTCAGCATTTATTTTGATCAAATTATTAATATGTTCTTTTTTTAGGTAAAGGACGTTCTGAGTAATTTCTTTTCTGTAGTTTTCTTTATCCGTCAGAACTTTTATTTCAGCAATTTTTTCCCAGTTTTCACTCAATAAATATTTCTGCGAGTCAAGAATAATTCCGGAAGCCAAACTTGAAATTTTCTCATGATTTTTATAAAAGAACTCATCTACAAATCCCATGTTTTTGTTTTGTTCTTCAACCACTTTTAATATGTTACTGTATTCTTCTTTTTCGAATTCAATTTTATTGCTTACCAATTCATTCAGTAAATATTGAAGGACAGTTATTTCCTCATCCATAGTCTCTTTTCCGAATAAGATCAAGGCCTTAATAATTGCATATTCTTTAAACTCCCCTGAGTTTATTTCAATTTCTGAAAACCCATTTTCGTTCGATACCAGATTTTCTATCTCCCGATCGATTTGTTTGGCGGCTTTTTCGTTGTCTTTCAAACGAATTCGATTCGCTTCACTTATCAAAACCCTTTCATCGGTTTCAAGTCGTACGGCCGTTTCCTTAATAAAAACAGATCGTTTTATGCTGTCGGGCACTTTTGCGATGCTTTCAACCACATCCCTGATAACCTGTGCCTTCTTTATGGGGTCATTTTTGCTTTCTGAAAGCAAATGATTTGTTTTAAACAGGATAAAATCCTGCTGATTATCCGTAATGTATTTTGAAAACGCATCGGCTCCAATTTTTTTGCATAAGCTATCCGGGTCCTCTCCTTCGGGAAACAAAACGATCTTGATGTTCAGATTGTTTTCGAGTATGATATCGGTCCCTCTCATAGCCGCCTTTATACCGGCCGGGTCTCCGTCATACAGAACGGTAACGTTATCGGTAAACCTGCCGATCAGCTTCACTTGTTCTGTTGTAAGCGAGGTACCTGAAGATGCCACAACGTTTTCGATCCCATTTTGATGCAGGGTTATTACATCGAGATAACCCTCAGTTAAATAGCAATTATCTTTTTTCCGTATTGCCTTTTTTGCCTGAAACATTCCATAAAGTACTTTCGATTTATGGTAAACATCGTTCTCGGGTGAATTAATGTATTTAGGCCCCTTGTCTTCTTTGTTTAATTGTCTGGCACCAAAAGCGATCACACGACCCGCAATATCGTGTATTGGAAAAGTTACCCGGTCCCTGTAAACGTCATAATACGATTCTTCTTCGTTATCGTCTTCCTTTTTTTCTCGTTTTTTTATCAATCCTGCCTTGATAAGGATCTCAGGGTCGAGTTGATTGCTGATGGCAGAATCTGCAAAATCGTTCCAGGATCTTTTAGCATAGCCCAATTCAAAGTTTTTAAGGGTGTCCTCCCTCAAACCTCTTTCAAGAAAATAGGATTTACCAATTGAGACGCCCTCAGGATCGTCATGTAGGTTGCCAATAAAATATTTGTTGGCAAAGCTCAAAGCAGCGAGTAAGGCTTCCCTGTCTGATTTTTGTGCGAGGATCTCATCCCGGTTAACTTCGTCTTCCTCAATCTCTATATGATATTTTGATGCAAGCCACCGGAGTGCTTCCGGATAACTAAGAGCATTGTGTTCCATTATGAAACCAACTGAGTTACCGGCCCTGCCACAACCAAAACATTTAAAAATACCTTTGGTGGGAGAAACAACGAACGAAGGTGTTTTTTCGTTGTGAAAGGGACAGTTCCCCATCATGTTTACACCTCTTCGCTTTAAGGTAACATACTCACCTATAACTTCTGTAATATCAGACGCCTCGAGAATTTTGTCTATGGTGTTCTGGGAGATCAAGACACAAAATGAACCAATGGAAGCACAAAAGTAAATTCTCTTTTCAGAAAGAATAAAATATTTTGAATAAATATTTTATTCTGATTTTGTTTCTGAATCACAGGCACCATTTTCATAAAACATGTTTTAAACTATGTTTGTAAAGTAATCATAAAAACGAGAACATGAAGGATATAATAAAAAAGAAGGCAGAGGAACTTTACGACGAGATAAGGTCGGTAAGGCAACACATTCATAAAAACCCTGAGTTGTCGTTTAAGGAATTCAAAACCAGGGACTTCTTATGGGAACAGCTTGAAAAAGCCGGAATAGGAAACAAAATGAAAGTGGCTCAAACCGGTATCGTTGCTCTGATTGAAGGGAGAAACCCCGGAAAAAAGACCATTGCACTTCGTGGAGATATGGATGCGCTCCCAATAGTGGAGGCAAACGATGTTCCTTATAAATCGGACAATACAGGAATAATGCATGCGTGTGGACACGATGTTCATTCGAGCTGTCTTCTGGGTGCCGGTATAATTCTGAACTCAATAAAAGATGAATTTGAAGGTACGGTAAAACTGATCTTTCAGCCGGGAGAAGAAAAACTGCCCGGTGGAGCTTCGGTAATGATAAGTGAAGGAGTGCTCCACAAGCCGGAGGTTGGGAATATTTTTGGCCAGCATGTGATGCCGCTGGTTCCTGTTGGAAAAGTTGGTTTCAGAAAAGGATTGTATATGGCAAGCACCGATGAGATCTACATGACCATTAAAGGCAAAGGAGGGCACGGAGCTCAACCTCATCAAAATGTGGATCCCGTGACTGCAATGGCTCAGGTAATAACCGGCCTGCAGCAGTTGGTTAGCAGAGTTGCTATGCCAACCATTCCATCCGTTCTTTCGTTTGGAAAAATTGAGGCAAAAGGGGCAACCAACATCATTCCCAATGAAGTGTATTTGGAAGGTACTTTCAGGACCCTTGACGAAGACTGGAGAGCTAAGGCACATGTGGCAATTGAACGGATCGCCAAAGGCATTTGCGAGGCACTGGGATGCGAATGCGGTCTGGAGATCCGGAAAGGATACCCTTTTTTGAAGAACGATCCTGAGTTGACAGAACGATCCATCAGCAGATCCATCGAATATATGGGGAGGGAAAATGTTGTTGACCTCGACGTGTGGATGGCAGCGGAAGATTTTGCCTATTACAGTCAGGAGATCCCTGCTTGTTTTTACCGCCTGGGAACCCGAAATGAATCAAAGAACATTGTGTCTAATGTGCATACACCAACGTTTGACATTGACGAAGATGCCATTCCGATAGGGGTGGGTTTGATGGCCTGGCTTGCTTATTCTGAGCTGAATGGCTGAACACCTCCAAACCGGAATCAAAGGAGAGGAAATGGCGGTGAGGTATCTGAAAAAAAAAGGATATACCATACTTCAACAAAATTATCGTTATAAAAAAGCCGAGGTGGATATTATTGCCCGGATCGGTACCGAAATTGTGTTTGTAGAAGTGAAAACCAGAAAGAATCAACAATTCGGATTTCCTGAAGAATTTGTGGATGCAGGTAAAATTAACCGGCTTGGTTTGGCTGCCGAAGAATATCTGAAAGACCGGACTGATGTTTCTGTAAGGTTCGACTTGATCTCTATCCTGATAAACAGGAATTATGAAATAAAACATATAACGGATGCTTTTTTGCCTGATAGGGAAACGTTTTAAGGACGCATAAGAACCTGGTTGTAAAACTCTGTTTTATATTTATTTTTAGTTTGATTCTTTAAAATTTAATCTTACTTTTGCAAACCCAAAACAGTATTAGTACAATGAAACCGGAAATACATCCAAAGAATTACAGAATGGTGGTTTTTAAAGACATGAGTAATGATCAGTCTTTCATTACACGATCAACCGTAGATACCAAGGAAACAATTGAATGGGAGGATGGAAAAGAGTACCCTTTATACAAGCTTGAGATCTCTAATTTATCTCACCCTTTCTTTACAGGAAAGATGAACTTTGTGGATACAGCCGGAAGAATTGACAAGTTCAATAAACGTTACGCAAAAAAATAATTTAATAAAGCAATTCTATTTAAGCCATTAGCTTGCTAATGGCTTTTTTTATGTTTAAGGAGGAATTTACTTTAAAAGAGTATTCAATTTAGCATTTAATTGGTCTGAAATGTCCTTGGAAATTTAGACGAGCACAATCCAAATTTGCATCAAACTTTTCAGTTGGTCGCAGAATTGACTAAATAATTTCCTAATTTTCGCCTTTAAAGAATTTTAAATGAACATTATTTTATTTGATGATGAGTGGAGGCAAAATCTTTTGCCACTCAGTTATACGCGTCCAATTGGTAAATTCAGGATCGGGATCCTAAGCATATCCGAAAAATGGGAAAAACATTTGAATGCCAAAGTATCTTATAAAACAGCACCTTATCTTCAAAATGCATTTCCGGCAATATTAGAACAGGAAAATTTATTTATTAACTCCCGTTATCTGCCTGATGCTGATTTTGTAGAGGCATTGCATTCTTTAAAAAAGGAGGAGGTCATTACGGAAAGTGATAAAGTGCTTGCTTTCATTTTGAACAAGACGGATTCACTTGAATTTTTAGCTGATAATTTCAATTTTGCTCATCACAGAATAATCGATTCAGGACATAAGTTCTCTCACATTTCAAAGTGCCCTGACCTTTATTCCTTAAACGAACAGGAATTAATTAAAGACTTTAAACTTTTGACTCATGGCCGAAAGTCTGAAAAAATTCATGATTCCAATATCTTGATCCATGCAGAGAATATTTTCCTGGAAGAGGGAGCACAGGTATTTGCTTCCAGCCTTAACGCCTCTTCCGGGCCAATTTATCTCCAAAAGGATTCGGAGATCATGGAAGGCTGTATGGTTAGAGGTGGGCTCGCACTGGGAGAGCACAGTCAATTAAAAATGGGAACGAAAATATACGGTGCCACTACCATTGGTCCGCATTGTAAAGTGGGTGGTGAGGTTAATAACAGCATTCTTTTTGGTTATTCTAACAAGGCTCACGATGGATTTTTAGGAAATTCGGTAATTGGCGAATGGTGTAATCTTGGTGCAGATACCAATACTTCCAACCTGAAAAACAATTATGCTGAAGTGCGTTTATGGAACTACCCTGCCGAAAAATATTTAAAGATCGGATTGCAGTTTTGCGGCAGCATTATGGGAGATCACAGCAAGTGTGGAATAAATACCATGTTTAATACTGGAACGGTGATTGGTGTTTCAGCAAATGTCTTTGGTGCCGGTTATCCGCGAAATTTTATTCCTGATTTTAGCTGGGGTGGTTCTCAAGGGTTTGATACATTTTCTCTTACACGCTGTTTTGAAGTGGCAAGTATTGTTAAAAAAAGAAGAGGACTCATACTCGAAGATGTGGATAAGGAAATATTGAGTTATATATTCAATGAAACTTCTAAATACAGGACCTGGGATGTACCCGGAACCAAAGTTTTGTAAGGATTCACTTCAATTTCAGGTATCCTGATATACTTTGTTGTTTTAACGCAATAAGAGAATGGTTCCTTTTTTCTGGAACCACCGACTGGCACCATAGTCCTGAAAGAGTAAGATGTAAACATAATTTCCCATTGGTAATTCTTTGTTTCTATATGTGCCATCCCATTTGATATCAGGATCATCGGAAGTAAATACCAATTCTCCCCAGCGATTAAAGATCTCCATATGAAATTTCTTAATTCCTGAAGTTACACCGTTTAAGCCAAAGGAGTCGTTTATATCGTCATTATTTGGGCTGAAACTGTTCGGAATGAAAATGAAAATGTCAGGGCTTACGAAAAGCGGTTTTACAACAGAATCTTTGCATCCAAATCCATTTGAAACCACAAGCTTTACTTTTTGCCAGCCCGTATCGGTAAATTCATGTACCGGGTCCTTTACAAAATATTGGATAGAATTGTTTATTTCCCAAAGGTGTTTGTTTACACTCACATCCGACTGATCCAAAAAATTTACTACAGGCTCCAGAATACTTGGTTTTGCCGGTGTAAAAGAAAAGGAAGCTTTCGGGCTGGGGAAAACCGTGATCCCGGACTTGTAAATAACAGAATTTTTGCAACCTTTGTCTGAAAAGGTCAGGTATGAAAGGTCGTATTTGCCGGCAGAATTAAAGAGAAAGTCAGGGACCGGATCCGATGAGATCTTATTATCTGAACGCCATTCATGTTTGTAGATCGTACCATTTTTTACAAAGGAAAGATTGCGAATAGCAGGAGTGAAGGGGGCGCACCCGCTGTCCTTGTCAAAAACAAGATCGATCTGAGGCTTGGCAGAAATGAGCACATCTCTAACAATCGAATCTGTGCACGAATGTTCACTTTCAACTATGAGCTTTATTGTAAAAATTCCGGATGAATCAAAGAATTTATTAAATGTTGTTCCGGGTGTTTCAGGAGAATTGTTTACAAACCAGTTAAAATTCAATAAACTGCCATTTGCCAAAGTTGATTTGTCTTCGAAATGGCTTACTTGCTTTTCGCAGGTGTCAAAGGCCATAAAGTCAGCCACTGGTTTGTCGTAAACCATAGTTGGTCGCCAAATCGTGTCCGTGCAGTTTTTACCGGTCGTTACAATTAGCTTCAATGGGAGTTGTCCTGCATTTCCAATTATGGATGGGTTTTTCAAATTTGAAACAAATTTTTGATCATAGATCCATTCATACTTTATGAAAGTGTCTTTCGGATGGTATATTGAAGAATTGGAAGGTGTCAGAGTTTCTCCCTCACAAATAGGTGTAACACTAAAATCAGCCTTTGGGTCGGGAAATAGAAATAATGAATCTGAAATGCTTGAAGTACAATTTTTTAAACTGTTTACCCTTAGGTAAATTTTCTGAAAACCGGCTTGACTGCTGCTAAATTTCAATATGCTGTCTCCGATGTAATATGTGCTGTTTATCTGCCATTCCCATTCGGTCACCGAGTCGTTATTTGCCTTGTAATCAAGTTTGATCTCCTGAACTATTGAATTACAGGTATCGGCTTTATGCAAAGCCTTAAGTATCAGATTTCCTGTGTTGATCTTTTTGGAAATGCTATTTATGCAGCCTTTGTCTGAAATGGATTTCAGTTCAACAGTTTTTATACCCGGTGAAGTATAATATTTCCTCGCAGTATCTGAATAGACCATCTCTGCATTATCAAAATTCCAAGAATATGTTTTCACAAAACCGGAACTGATGTTCGAATTGTTTTTAAAAGTAATGCTGTCGTTCGTACAAAGAGAGGAATAGGAAAAATCGGTAAAAGGGATCGGAAAAACATTTACATTCTTTATTACTGAGTCTTTACAGTAGTTGTCGATCTCGAAAAACAATTTTACCTGTACAATTCCGGTCTTTGGAAATGCTCGTGCAAAATTAAAAGTATATGCGGTGTCCATTAAACTGCTGATCCATATAACTTTTGAAACTGGATAAACATTTTTGTTAACGAGATTGGTGAACTGAACCGTGTCGAACTGACAGGTATCTTTAAAGCTAAAATCAGGTTTTAAGTAAAGGTATTTGTAAATAGTGTCAATATACATCGACTGGCATCCGGAATCTGAAACACTTATTAAACGTACTTTATACCAACCTGAATCCTTGTAAAAATGTGTTGGTGAATCTTTAAAAGAAGAATCCTTGTCGCCAAAATCCCACTTAGATTGTGTAATTTTACCTTTAAGGATTTGGCTCATGTTTTCGAAATAGGCGGAGTCGCGCTGACAAACATTATTTGAAGTAAAGCTGCTTGTGGGTAATGGGTTTATAAATAGGTTTGATTTAAGTGTATCGTAACAATAGGCTTCCGTTCTAACAATAAATTCAAGTTTATAGTTCCCTAAGCTGTCAAAATTTTGATTTATCAATGGACCATAGGAGCTACCTCCCGGATTAAATTCCCAGGAAATAAGGTCTATCTTTTCATTGGGAGGTGGAATACTTGAATTTTTAAATTCTACAGAACCTTCGCATTTTAAACCGGAACTGAAGTTGGCAACCGGCACTCCGGTTACCCTTAATTGAACTACGGTTGAATCAAAGTTTTTGCAACCGTCGAAGATCGATTTATAGGTATAAAGTGTTACGGTATACAAACCGGTGTCTTTATATAAATGGCTCGTTTTTTGACTCGTATCGGTGACCCCATCGCCAAATTTCCATAACCATTTCTTAACAGCATAGTCTGCAATCCCTTCCAGTTTTGCCTTTTGACCCAAACAAACATTATTGTCAAAGGGCAGGGTCGAATTTTTTAATTCAATTTTTGTTTTTAAGGTCTTGACGTTTGCTCCTGCGGCATAACCATATGATTCATAAACTCCATAACCATATGCCGTGGCGTTAAAACCTACATTTGCATTGAGATAGTGCGTGCCGGCACTTACCTTGATTTGAGCGTAGCTGTATGATGAAAATCTCGGTATGGTTTTAAATGACGCCGGGTTGCCATCTATCCG
This sequence comes from Flavobacteriales bacterium, assembly GCA_020635455.1. Classification (GTDB taxonomy): domain Bacteria; phylum Bacteroidota; class Bacteroidia; order NS11-12g; family UBA9320; genus JABWCE01. The sequence continues at coordinate 167,029 of JACJZT010000007.1, read as the reverse complement.
GAAACTGTTACTTCCATTGGTAGGGATCACCACATTTATGTAATGATCTTGTATGTTTTCATATTGGGATGAATACAAACTAATCTCGGTAAGGGTTTGCTCCACGGGATTTAAAATGGTCATGGAAGGGTCCGAAGTACCACCTGCACAGGCCTGTGTTTTTGAATATTGGGCCACCATTATTGGTTTGTCTGCGATAACAAATTTTGCTTCACTTACGTCTTTAAGGTCGTAATACTTTCCGGCATCAAGATAAAAAGTTGTTGGAGCACCCGTTGAGTTTAAAACCACCACATACGTTTTGTCTTTGGCGGCCAAAAAACGCAGATTGTCTCCACTCACGCCTTTTAGGGGAACTGTTGCAAAACGGTATCCCCATGCCTGAACCGGGTACATTTGTTCGTAAAGGTTATCGGCAGAGCCGGCACAACCCAGACTGGTCCAGGAACTTCCCGAAAATACGGCAACTGTTCTGCAACTTGCTGCTGCACCTGTATCAATTACCTGGATATGAGTTCCTGAAACATCATCGTAACTATTTCCATTATACGCTTTGGCCTGATACACTTCTCCCTCATTGAGTTTTATGTCATAACTTTTATTGGCTGCCAGCTTGCCATTACTGCTTGACCTCAGATCAACAGAAGGTGTGATCTTCACAATGGTATTGTCTTTATTGGCAACGACCATGAATTCCGACCTGTCCGAGTTTTTTAATTGTTCGTATGACATGCAGTAGTACTCATTTCCGGTGGTGTTGGTTGGTAGTACAAGTGTTGCATCAGACCGAAAATTAAAATAGATATGGGAATAAACAACAACCGGTTTTTGAGAAACCACCTTTATTCCTTGATTTTTAATGCAATCAGAACAGGTAACATGTGCAAGAGAAGGAGGGACGGCAACAAGGGTCATTGCATTAGCAGTAACACTATAGTTTTTCGACCAGTTTTGTCCTGGTATGGAAACGGTACCGGTTGTATTGGAATCAGAAGTAATGTAAAGATATAAACCTGCATTGGCATCCACATGAGCCATGTAACCTACCCAGAATTCAGTTCCTTTATTTGAACTTGACTGACTATACGACCTTGATGACAGGAATAAAAAAGCCGTAAAGACAATAAGTATTCTTATACCGAGTTTCAAAATTTTCACGAAGATACCACAATTACCGTCAATTATAAAGGCAGCATAATAAACTCAAGGCAATATTAACAGACGATTAATGAATATAGATTTAGACCACAAAAATTATTAATTTTTTTATTGAATTGTGGTTTGTTAGTTTTTTTTATCATTTTTGGAAAAAATAATTTTATGAAATCAAAAGCAATTATTCTATTAGTTTTATTAGGTCTGTTCGGGTATAACTCACAGGCTCAAAATGTTAAAGGCCAAACTGTGTTTACACTAGATTATGGTTTTGTTAATTTTACCAAGGTTGCGATAATCGCAGCTTGGGATTTAGAAGAGGATGCTACTGTGAAGGGTGCCGGTCCGATCGTTCTTGGTGCCGATTATGGTTTACTCGACCGTTTAAGTGTGGGAGTTCAGTTTACTACGCAGGGAATAAAAGGAACCATTACGGATTACAATTATGTAGATGCTCAAAACAAGATCGTATTTGAAACCTTTGATTACAAATTAAGGAGAAGTCAGATCAGTGTTATTCCGAAATTTCATTACCTGGTTGACAATGATAAAGTAGATCTTTATTCAGGCTTAAGGATAGGGTATTTAATCTGGAATAAAAAATTCGACAGTACTGATCCGGATTTTCCTGATTCTTATGCATATTCCATCAACGATTTTACCAGTAGGCCAACTGTAGGAATTGTAGCTTTTGGAAGCAGGTTTTACTTTACAGAAAACTTCGGAGCGAATGTTGAAATTAACATTGGCGCACCTTATGTAATTTGTGGGGGAGTTGTTTATAAGATCGGTGGAAACAATTAATCGCTTTTGAATTCAGGTCCAATTTATGGACTGCGGATTCCTTTTCAAAATATTTTATTTTAATAAAACCTTCTAAGACCCTCTTTGTGAACATGTTCCTTAGAGGGTTTTTTTATAGGGGAAGTAATGAAAAATTGGAACCAATAAAGAACATGGTTTAATAAAAAAGCTCCTGTAAAAACAGAAGCTTAAAAGGATTAGTGATCCGCAAGGGATTCGAACCCCTGACCCACAGATTAGAAATCTGTTGCTCTATCCAGCTGAGCTAGCGGACCAAATAAAAAACCCCCTTAAAAAAGGGGGTGGTCGGGGTGGCAGGATTCGAACCTACGACCTCCTGCTCCCAAAGCAGGCGCGATACCGGGCTACGCTACACCCCGAAAAAATTATATCCCCTCATTTCAACTTCGATCATCGATGTTTCCGATCTACATCGGGACACGATACCGGCGAGTCAATGCCGACGAAGGTCGGTACTACACCCCGAAAAATTTTATCCCCTCATTTCAAATTTGGCCATCGACCTTCCTGATTTCTATCAGGACTCGATACCGGCAGGAGTCAATGCCGACGAAGGTCGGTACTACACCCCGAAAAAATTATTTCCCCTCATTTCAACTTCGATCATCGATGTTTCCGATCTACATCGGGACACGATACCGGCGGAGTCAATGCCGACGAAGGTCGGTACTACACCCCCCTCATTTCAAATTCGGCTATCGACCTTCCTGATTTCCATCGGAACTCGATACCGGCGGGTTATGCCGACGAAGGTCGAGTACTACACCCCGAAAAAATTATTTCCTCATTTCAACTTCGATCATCGATGTTTCCGATCTACATCGGGACACGATACCGGCGGAGTCAATGCTGTCGGTACTAGCCCCTCATTTCAACTTCGATCATCGATGTTTCCGATCTACATCGGGACACGATACCGGCGGAGTCAATGCCGACGAAGGTCGGTACTACACCCCGAAAAAATTATATCCCCTCATTTCAACTTCGATCATCTATGTTTCCGATCTACATCGGGACACGATACCGGCGGAGTCAATGCCGACGAAGGTCGGTACTACACCCCGAAAAAATTATATCCCCTCATTTCAACTTCGATCATCGATGTTTTCGATCTATTCGAATGCCGACGAAGGTCGGTACTACACCCCGAAAAAATTATTTCCCCTCATTTCAACTTCGATCATCGATGTTTTCGATCTACATCGGGACACGATACCGACGGAGTCAATGCCGACGAAGGTCGGTACTACACCCCGAAAAATTATATCCCCTCATTTCAACTTCGGCCACCGATGTTCCTGATATGCATCAGAACGCAATATTAACATTAACGTTGTTGAAACGGATAATTATCCTATAAAACTCTTTTCCATTCACTCATTTCGTTCGCAACAATAAGATTTTTATCCTGATCAGTACTTTAATTCAAAAATGAATGAAGTAAAGCAATGTGACTAGTCATTTAACACAAAGTGCGGTGAGGGAGGGATTCGAACCCTCGGTACAGTTACCCGTACGACAGTTTAGCAAACTGTTACTTTCGGCCACTCAGTCACCTCACCAATGTTTTCTAAAAAAGTTAAATACCCTTTAAGAAAGCTAGTTTGTCCCTGGAAACAATTTCGGGTCAAACCATTCCTTTGATTATTTTTTACTTTCCGTTTCCTGACTTGTAAATTTCAATGTACGATCCAATTAAACGTAACTGTTCGATCAACTCGATTTTCAGCCAAATTTTTGGAGGTGCAAATATAACAATATTTTTTCCTCACATTCAATACATATTCCGGCAAAATTTTTGCAACTTTTTTCCCTTTGACCTGTTTTATTAAGAATATTTACTAATCTTGCCTCGTTATTAATTTAAACTGAAATTGAGTCCGAACAAAGCTTTATACAAGGAAATTGATCTTAAGGTTTATGCTTCGACCGAATGGCTTGCAGACAATAAGAAAAAGTACCGTAGTGTTTTTGAACTGGGGGAGTGTACTTATATTTATTGTGAATTCTCGTTTATTAATCTCAAATTTCTGGATAAGGACTGGGACCTGAATCTCAGGATCGTATGCTTGGATAACGAGAACAATGAAATTTGTAATCTGAATTGTGACCGGATCGTTTCTAAAAATGAATCCGTTGTTTACGTTCGTGAAGGTTGGGGAACAAAAAATAAAGGTACCTTTTGGAAAACCGGTATATTCAAATGGCAGGCTATTGTTGATGAGAAACTGATCCTTGAAAAACAGTTTTATATTCAAAACTTTGGAGCGGTTGAACATAGTGGTGCACCTTATTTTGAAGTAGAAACTATTAAGCTTTATGAAGGTCCTGATGCCAATGTAAAAATTAATGACCGAAACTATTATTCAGTTTTCAATTATAATTATACCCGATACGTCTGGGTCGAATTTAATGCCAAAAATCTGATCAAAGACGTCAACTACTGGACCTGTGAATTAACTTTCAATTTTCGAACAAGCAATCAGCTGCTGAAGGGTTCAATAACAAAGTTGTTCTTTGTTTATCCTCAGGACAATGAGTTTTCAATTACCATTGGCTGGGGCTCGGATAAAGTAGGTACATGGGGTAGGGATATTTATTCCATTGATGTTTTGTTCATGGATAAACTGCTTTTTACAAAGGAGTTTGAAATTGGAGATGACTATATGGATGCAACGGAAGAAGATTTCAAGGTAGAAAACTTCCGGGATCTTTTAGAAAATCCGGAAAATGAAGACTCCGATCTATTTTTCGAAAAAGAGGACCAGGATGAAGATGAAGAAGGGAAAGTACACGATCGTGAAGAATCGGTCGATGTAATCATGAAAGAACTAGAGGGTCTTATCGGCCTTGGAGAAATCAAAAATAAGATCAAAGAATACAGTAATTACCTCTCTTTCATCTCATTGAGAAAAAATAAGGGTTTAAAGGAAAAAGAAAAAATAAATCTTTCTGCGATATTTCGAGGTAATCCCGGAACCGGTAAAACAACGGTCGCCAGAAAACTTGGTAAAATATACCACAATCTTGGCTTGCTAAGCAAGGGGCATGTTTTTGAAGTTGACAGAGGGGACCTTGTTGCTGAGTTCATTGGTCAAACTGCTCCAAAAACAAAAGCTGCCCTGAAAAAAGCCAAGGGAGGAATTTTGTTCATTGATGAGGCTTATTCACTTGCCCGAAAAGATGATGATGCCAAGGATTTTGGAAAGGAAGTAATTGAGATTCTCTTAAAAGAACTCTCTGATAATGAAGATATAGCCATTATTTGTGCAGGCTATCCGGCTGAAATGGATAATTTTCTTGAATCCAATCCCGGTCTAAAATCAAGATTTACCATGTTTTATGATTTTCCGGATTATGTGCCTCAGGAATTACTCGAAATTGCTCATTACGCCTGTGAAAAGAGAGGAATTGCCCTCGATAAAAAAGCAGAAGGTCTACTCTATAAAAGCCTGGTTGAAGCTTATCGCGGAAGAGATAAATTTTTTGGAAATGCAAGACTGGTAAACAGCATGATCGATGAATGCAAACTCAATTTGGGTTTACGGGTAATGAGTATGCCGAATCCTGAGAAACTCACTCCTGATGAATTAAGTTTGATCACAGTTGAAGATGTTGAGAAACTCTCACTAAAAAAGCAAGGCTCTATAGCTGACATTCCTATCGATGAGGAGTTACTTAAGGAGTCGATTGACAAAATATCCCACATGATCGGTCTTGAGTCCGTCAAAGAAGACATTAAAGATCTTGTAAAACTGGTGCGTTTTTATAAGGAAACGGGAAAAGATGTGAAGCAGGCCTTCAGTTTACATACGGTTTTTACAGGAAATCCTGGAACCGGTAAAACCACCGTTGCCCGAATTCTTGCTCAGATATACAAAGCACTTGGCATACTTGAACGAGGACACCTGATTGAATGCGATCGCCAGTCACTGGTTGGCGGGTATGTTGGTCAAACAGCCATTAAAACTGCTGAAATCATTGATCGCGCCATGGGAGGGGTCCTTTTTATTGATGAAGCTTATTCTTTAACTGAAGGAGGACAGAGTGATTTTGGAAAAGAAGCCATCGAAATACTGCTTAAACGAATGGAAGATCATCGTGGAAATTTCATAGTTATCGCAGCCGGTTATACTGATAACATGAAAAGGTTTATTGAATCAAACCCCGGTTTAAAATCGAGATTCGACCGAACCTTTCATTTCGAGGATTTTAAATCCGAAGAGTTGCTCGAAATTGCATACAATCAGTTAAAGGAAAACAATCTCGAACCGGATAAGGAGGCTAGCGTTGAATTAAAAAGAATACTGGATCTGATGTATAGCGGAAGGGATAAATTTTTCGGCAATGGAAGGGCCGTGCGCAAAATGGTTGAAGAAGTTGTACGTCATCAACATTTGCGTATGTCGGAGATCCCTTCGTCGAAAAGAACCGGAAAAATTACTTCTACTTTAACTACCGAAGATTTGAAGGAGATAAATCTGGATGAGATCATTCAAAAAACAAAAATATCCGGGATCGGTTTCCGTCAAGGTTCCTAATAAGGGGTTATCGTTTAAGCCGAAATCTTAATTTTCTGTTAATCATATCTTTATTTAATAAAATCTCAATTTGGTTCCTAAAATTCAAGGGCAAATAAAATTATGAATGTCCTTTGAAAAAATAGAATAGAAAGCCTAATTTCGCGGACTTTTAAATAACTCTTATAAAATTATGCATTCAATTATTTATTTAGTCCCCTTACTGGGAGTTTTGGGTCTGATTGTTATGGCTGCTAAAAGTGCCTGGGTTGGAAAACAGGATGCCGGTGATGATAATATGAAAGAACTTGCCGGTTACATTGCCAAAGGAGCAATGGCATTTTTGAAAGCTGAATGGAAAGTTTTAGCGATCTTTGTGGTTTTTACAGCTGCATTACTTGCATATTCAGGAACTATTCATGAGATCAACGGCCAGGAAATTCATTCCAGCTGGATAATATCAATTTCTTTCATAATAGGAGCAGTTCTATCTGCAACTGCCGGATACATCGGTATGAAAGTAGCCACTAAGGCCAATGTGAGAACAACTCAGGCCGCCCGTACTAGTTTGAAGCAAGCTCTAAAGGTATCTTTTACCGGAGGAACGGTTATGGGTCTTGGAGTTGCTGGTTTGGCCGTACTAGGCTTGGGGGGATTGTTCATTGTATTTTTAAATCTTTTTTCTGATCTGGGCGAAAACACCACTCGAACTGCCATCGAAGTTCTGACCGGTTTTTCTTTAGGGGCCGAATCCATAGCTTTATTTGCCCGTGTGGGTGGAGGTATATACACAAAAGCTGCGGACGTAGGAGCTGACCTGGTAGGAAAAGTGGAAGCTGGTATTCCGGAAGACGATGTGCGAAACCCGGCTACCATTGCCGATAATGTTGGTGACAACGTTGGAGATGTTGCCGGTATGGGTGCTGATTTATTCGGTTCCTATGTAGCCACCATCCTTGCTACAATGGTTTTGGGTCAGGAGATTGATTCAAACGATAAGTTTGGAGGAATGGCTCCGATTTTGTTACCTATGATCATTTGCGGTTTAGGTTTGATCTTTTCCATTGTCGGAACCTGGTTTGTTCGAATTAAAGATGAAAAATCAAACGTTCAGAATGCGTTGAATATGGGTAACTGGTCTTCGATAATTCTAACGGTTATTGCCAGTTATTTCTTCGTAAACTGGATGCTGCCCGAAACGCTTTCACTTCGTGGTTATGAGTTTACGAAATTCAATGTGTTTATGGCCATTTTGGTTGGGTCACTTGTAGGCCTGATCATGAGTATTGTTACCGAATATTATACTGCCATGGGCAAGGCCCCTGTTAATTCGATTATCAGGCAATCTGCCACAGGACACGCAACCAACATCATTGGCGGACTGGCAGTTGGAATGAAATCTACCGTTATTCCAATAATTACCCTTGCAGCCGGTATTATGGCTTCGTATTATTTTGCTGGTCTATATGGAGTAGCGATCGCAGCAGCAGGTATGATGGCTACAACAGCAATGCAACTTGCCATTGATGCCTTTGGTCCGATTGCAGACAATGCCGGTGGTATTGCAGAGATGAGTCAGTTGCCTTCTGAAGTTAGGGAACGTACAGACAATCTCGATGCTGTTGGTAATACCACAGCCGCTACGGGTAAAGGATTTGCCATAGCATCAGCCGCATTAACTTCACTGGCTCTTTTTGCAGCTTTTGTTGGAATTGCCGGTATAGAATCGATCGATATTTATAAGGCTCCCGTTCTTGCAGGCCTTTTCATAGGGGGTATGATCCCGTTCATATTTTCTGCTCTGTGTATTCAGGCCGTTGGTAAAGCAGCCATGGAAATGGTAGAAGAAGTAAGAAGACAATTCAAGGAAATTCCCGGAATTATGGAATATAAGGCTAAACCTGAGTATGAAAAATGCGTGGCCATTTCAACCAATGCTTCTATTCGTCAGATGCTCATGCCGGGTGCAATTGCGCTTATTACTCCTGTAATCATCGGTTTTGTTTTCGGACCGGAAGTCTTAGGTGGTCTTTTGGCCGGTGTAACGGTTTCAGGTGTTCTTATGGGTATTTTTCAAAGCAATGCCGGTGGCGCCTGGGATAATGCAAAAAAATCATTTGAAGCCGGTGTTGAAATAAATGGTGAAATGTATTACAAAAAATCTGAGCCACACAAAGCTTCGGTTACAGGTGATACAGTTGGAGATCCGTTTAAGGATACTTCCGGTCCTTCAATGAACATTCTCATCAAATTGATGAGTATCGTATCTCTTGTGATTGCTCCATATATATCCGGAATAGGCAGTACATCCGATAAGGACGATTGTTGTGAGATGGATGGACATAAAACAGAGATGGGATGTTGTATGGGTGATATGGACCATGACTCCGATTGTATGATGGAGAACTGTGAGAATATGACCCGCGAAGAATGTGCTGCAATGTGCGATAAGATGGGATGTTCTCCAGAGCAAAAAGCCAAATGTTTAAGAAATTACGATAAGGATGGCAAATACATTGGGCCATCCAGAAAAGAAAAAACTGAAGAATCAGATTCCACAAATCCCTGAGTTCAATAAACTAAAATAATTAAAAGACGGTCTTGCCGTCTTTTTTTTTAATTATGTAAAATATACAGCATTTAAACATCTTTGTAAAACTTTATGCAAATCGTTTATAAATTTCGTATCCACTTTGACGATCATAGTGATATTGTGCGCTTCATAGACATAACCTCAACTTCTAAATTTTCAGATCTTCATTCCATTATACAGGAATCCATTGGTTTTGACGGCAGCAAGGAATATTCCTTTTATATGGCAACCGATTCTTGGAGAAGTACCTATCTTATTTGCAGTACCGAAAAAATTCAAGAGGACGCGCCGGATCCGAAAGAGGTTTCAATCCATAAAAATATAAACAATCCTGACCAACACTTTATTTATATTTTTGATCCGGATCTTGAATGGACTTTTAACATCGAACTGGTAAAAATTTTAAAAGCAGAGCCTCACAGAAACTATCCTTTTATTGCCAGAAAAGAAGGTGAAGCACCAAAGCAATATAAATTAAAAGGAAAATTGCCCGGTTCATCCTCTTCAGGCGAATACGATAAGATGGCGGAAAAACTAATGGCCGACAAATTAACCGAAAAATTGAATAAGGCACTTCAAATGGATGACGAGGACGAAGAGGATGATGAAGAAGAGGAAAACGAAAAGGAAGTTATCCGAAAAATGACGGATAAAGCTTCTGCCAAATCTGAATCCGACAAAAAGAAACCTTCTTCTGGCAGTGGAACTAAGGTTCTGGATTTTGAAGAAGAGGAATTTTCGGTGGACGATAATGATCTCGATATGCTTGAAGGTGAAGAAGGTGATGAGATGGACGATATGGATACCGATGATGATTATGACGACTACGATGAGTATGGCGATGACAGCGCGGATGATTATTAGAAGCAATGAGCCTTCATAAGCCTGTTCTGATCGCAGTTACGGGCCCGACCTGTTCTGGCAAAACAGATTACGCCATTCAACTGGCAAAACATTTTAATACTGAAATTCTCTCTGCCGATAGCAGGCAGTGTTACAAAGAACTTAATATTGGTACTGCCAAACCTTCCACCGATCAATTAGCGGAGGTGAAACATCATTTTATTGACCATGTTTCTATTCATGATACCTTCAATGCCGGTGTTTATGAAAGAGAAGCCAATAAGATACTGGATGATTTGTTTGTAACAAACAAAGTCGTAATAATGGCAGGTGGAACGGGATTGTACATCGATGCGGTATGCAAGGGTCTTGATGATCTACCTTCTGCAAATGAGAATTTAAGAACAAAATATCAAGAAATATTCCTTGAACATGGGGTCGATCATTTATTTTCTCTCTTGTCATCTTCCGATCCCTTGGGAGCCCAAAGTGTAGACCCTAAAAATCCTGTACGAATAATGAGGGCTCTTGAATTGGTTGAATTAACCGGCAAGTCAATTGCTGAACTTAAGTCCGGAAACACCTCAAACAGGCCTTTTGAAACAATATTCATTAAAATGTCCATAGAACGAAATGAATTGTACGATCGAATTAACGCAAGAGTTGATAATATGATGGCTGATGGGCTATTGGAAGAGGTGAGGTCTTTGGAAAAGTTCAGATCGTTAAAAGCGCTTCAAACGGTTGGTTATAGTGAGTTGTTCAGCTACATAGATGGTGTTTATTCGCTGGATGAGGCCGTTGATAAAATTAAGCAGCATACCCGTAATTATGCAAAAAGACAACTTACCTGGATGCGAAAAAACCACCATTACTTCGAATCTGATAAATTAGAAGCAGCCGACCTTGAAAAAATGTTGTACTAGTTTTATACATAATTCCTTTCATCGGTTGAAATCTTTTGTTCAAAATTCGTTTGGCGAAGCAATAAATTTGCAATAATGTCAAATCCGACTTTAATTTTATTGATAGGTTGCGGTTTTTTTGCGATGGTACAATTGATGTACTATTTTTTTGTTTTTTCAAAATTTGCATTTCATCGGTCAAATTCCACTGAGAGTGGAGGCATGGTGCCGGTAAGCGTTATATTGACCTCAAAAAATGAACTGCGTTTTATAAAAGAAAACTTAGACCTGTATCTCAGACAGGATTACCCGGAATTTGAGATCATTATTATTAACGATGGATCCTGGGATGGCACCGATGAATACCTTGAAGAAATTTCAAAAAGTGAGCCAAAATTGAAAGTTGTTAGCATAAATCAGGATGAGAAGTATGCTAAAAATAAAAAATTTGCTCTGACCATGGGTATAAAGGCAAGCCAATACGAATGGTTGTTGTTTTCAAACATTGACGCTGTTCCCAAGGGCAACCGATGGATACTGGAAATGAGCAAGGGTATGACCGACGATAAAGAAATGGTTTTGGGATACTCCGGATATAAAAAGAAAAACAGCATTTTAAACCTGTTGTTGCATTGGGACAGCGTGGTCACTGCAATGAGGTCCTTTTCATATGCATTAAGAAACAAGGCATTTATGTCGGCTGGAAGCAATATAGCCTATAAGAAATCCTTGTTTTTTAGCGTAAAGGGTTTTGCAAGTCATCAGCACATAATTGCAGGGGAAGAGGATCTGTTCATCAATGAAACCGCTAATAAAACGAATACGACCATTGTTTATACCGGGGAATCATTTACAACTTCACTTAAAGAATTTGGCTGGAAGCAATGGTTTCGCTTAAACAGGTCTAAGGTTTTTGTACAAAAGTTCCTGAGAAAGAGGTTTGATCTGTATTTATTAAATATGGGTCAGCTTTTTTTCTACTTATTTTTAATGGCAGGATTGATATTTTCTTTTGAGAACTGGCCATATTTTTTGGGTATCTTTTTATTTAAGACGCTTTGCCAGTATATAATACTTTACAACATTATGAAGAAACTTGAAGCAACCCGCTTGCTTGCTTTTTCGTGGCTGCTTGATATTTTAATGTTGCCCTATTACCTGACGCTCGGAATAAGTGGCATGGTTACCAAAAAAATCAAGAATCTTTAGTAAACACCTGTGCGCACCATAACCAGGGTGCAGGCTTCTTCTGTCTGAATTCCTGCCTTTTCAAGCATTTCTTCAAAAACTTCATTTTCGGTTCCGGGATTAAAGATCACACGTTTGGGTTTTTTATCAAGAATTTTTTGATACCATTGCTCTTGTACCATCGGATTGATGTACAAAGTAATGGTGTGTATATCCTTTGGAATGGAAGGGTCACTCAGGCTGTCTGAAATGGTTAAGCCCAATACTTCGCCTTTGCGCACACCAACCGGGTAAACAGGCTGATCGATTGATTGAAGGAAATCTACGGCCTTATACGCATACCTTTCCGGATTGTTGTTTGCACCAAGTACTATTGTTGGCTTTTTCATGTTTATTTTCCAACAAAATTAAAGGGAGAAATGTTCATTAGCTCTTTTTTTACCTGATCGCTAACCGGAAGTTCAACAATAAAACTTCTGAAGATCTCCCTTGTCATTTTCTGATTGTTTCGGGTAAAATTTTTCAGCAATTCATAGGGTTTTTCGATCTGTTCCCTTCTTAGAATGGTTTGTATCGCCTCTGCAATTACAGCCCAGTTGTCTTCAAGATCTGCCTGTATCCTGGAAGTATTTACAATAAGTTTTCCAAGGCCTTTCATAATAGAACGATAAGCAATTAAAGTATGTGCAAGAGGCACTCCAATGTTTCTCAGAACTGTAGAGTCGGTCAGGTCTCTTTGCAATCTTGAAATCGGCAGTTTCATGGATAGAAATTCAAATTGACTGTTTGCAAGCATAAGATTTCCTTCTGCATTTTCAAAATCTATAGGGTTTACCTTATGAGGCATAGCAGAACTTCCCACTTCACCCTCTTTGATTTTCTGTTTAAAATACTCAATGGAAATGTACGTCCAGATATCCCTGCAGAAATCGATCAAAATTGTGTTGATCCTTTTATAGGCATCGAACATAGCCGAGAGATTATCATAATGCTCTATCTGTGTTGTTGGATAAGAACGGCTCATACCAAGATCCCTGATAAAATCTCCTGCAAATTCATGCCAGTTCATATTTGGATATGCTATATAGTGTGCATTTAAATTTCCAGTAGCTCCACCAAATTTTGCGCTTACAGGTATATGTTTTAGTTGTTTAAGTTGAACGTTTAACCGCTCTATAAAAACAACCATTTCCTTACCCAACCTCGTAGGAGATGCAGCTTGTCCATGAGTCCGGGCTAACATTGGTATACCTTCCCAGCTTTTGGCAAGCGATTTCAATTGTTTGATTAGGATATCCAATTCTTTGAACATTATCATTTCGTTAGATTCCTTTAAAGACAAGGGAATGGCAGAATTGTTGATGTCTTGTGAGGTTAATCCGAAATGAACGAATTCACTGTATTTAGAAAATTTAAGTTTATCAAACTTTTTTTTGATGAAATACTCCACCGCTTTAACATCGTGATTGGTTATCTTTTCAATTTCCTTTATTTCTTCGGCATCTGAAATGGAAAAACCTTCTGAAATGCGTTCTATTTTTTTCAGATTGGCAACGGTATTCAAATCTTTCAACTGTGGCAATACCTTTACGAGCGCCTTAAAATATTTAATTTCAATAAAAACACGATACCGTATTAACCCTGCCTCTGAAAAATATTTTGATAATTCGACCGTTGATTTGCGATACCTGCCATCAATAGGGCTAATCGCAGTAAGTTCGTTTAATTGCATTATTACCGCAAATTTACTGAATTAAGAGTCATCAATCACGATAAGCCACAGATTCCTTTGCAAACTTCAGTCTGAAACGAAGTATGCCTTAAAAACTAATCTTCATCATCATCAAATTGATCCACAAAACGTGCAACGGTTCGCGTTGTCCCGGGCCGAATGTTGTAATTTGATTTTTGCACTTCTTTATACTTATCTCTGATAAAATCGTTAAACTCCTTATCCGTACTTACAGCCATTAGGTTGTTTCGGTAATATTCAAAATAAAACCAGTCGTACTGTGAAATTTCAATATAGATCTTAAGTTTCACTCCGGATCTTCTGATCTGTAATTGCATCCTGCTTTTAAATTGTTTGTTTATCTGTTCTCCATTGATAACGGACACGCCTATAGGAGAAGTTGACAACCAGGATCGGAGCTGTGGTGAATAAATAAATGAGGTTTGTGAAAAGATAAATTTTCGGTTTATATCTTCACTTACTTGTAATTCACCATCCTCCGTGGCTTTCTTTAGTGTTTTTTCAAGCTTTTTATCGTTTAAAAACTCTCCAAGTGCATATTTGAAATTTTCACCATCGTAGCTCAGGAGGTCTGCACCTTCTCCGGCTCCGTTCATAACAGTTATCATTCTGCTGAATGCATCTTTGGGCAGTAAAATATCCAGGGCCATAAATGCATCCATCGTGTAACTGCTGTCCTTTTCCGATTTATACAACTTTCCGGCTACAAGTGGATCCAAAACCGGCATGCTTAAACCCATGTTTATTTTTCCCTGAGTTGAAATGGTCCGGGTGGTTTCGTTAAAGGTCATAACACTGCCCCTGGGGGAATTGTTTAAAATTCGGTCTTTGTCTCCAACCTTAAATTCTGTGGTGGCCTCATCGTATATAAAGATCCCGGTATCAGTGGTGAACTCCGGATCGGCATATTTTCTTTTGAAATTAAAAAAGGTTGGGTAAATTAGAGCTGTGTCGAGAGCAGCATTCATACTTACCGAAACAAATTTATTTTGTTCATTTGTTGGTTTTCCAATCTTAACCACAACCGATCTTGGGTCAGGGCGCTCTTCATAGCGAATCCAGTTGCTGCCTATTTCAAAGGTGTGAAGGGGTTTAATAAATCCGTTAAAATTCAAGAACTCATTATTCGAGTTAAGCTCAACCTGACCTTTGTAAGCGATCATAGGTGATACTTTAAACCTCAGCGAATCGGATATTTTCCCCAAGGCTTGAATGGTGCTGTCCGGCATAACCCTAATGTTGCTGAAGTAGATCACCTGGTCGGTCTTGTTCTTATCCTTGTATTTGTATTTTGCACCTCCACTGATGGCTTTTCTTCCCATTATCTTGAAGGTCGCTTCATAAAGGTCGTGAAATTTGTTTTCTCTGGCCGCTAACATTTTGGCATCTGACAGGGGCAGTATTTCTGCATCTTTTGCAATGGTAACCTTACCGTCCTTGGGAAATACCCGTGAATCTGCAATATCAATATAGGCTACATTTTCAGCAAATATTTTACCTTCCTTCATATCAAACAAAGCTTTGTCGGAATCAAATTTTAAACCATCCATATCCGGCCTTCTTGACAAGAAGAAGGATTTTTCAAGCTTCGGACCTTTGGTAAGCAGAATGGTCTCTTTGTCCATATCCCAAAAAAACTGGTCCATGGATGTGGTAAATTGATTAAATCCAAATTCGGTTAACTGGCCGGGAACATTTGCTTTAAAATCTCCGGTCCTTTTATCAAAGTCTACAAAGGCAAAAACATTCTTGCTTGAAAATGCGATCCTGTTAGAGTCGATGGAACCTATTTCAATGTTTGCAACATCCGATTTGGCACTGTTGGTGGCAAAACTCATAAGGTTGCTTGTCATCTTCGCCTTATCCCAGGCAAGAAGCCCGTTACCGGTAAGTTGTTTTGGGGTCATTACAAGATTTCCGGTAAAGGTTTGACCTGCCCTGAAAATTGAAGCAGGCTTTCCAATGGTATTAATGTACAAACTGTCTTTTTTGGGCACCCAGTGATTGTAAATATTGGTTGCCATGAACTTTGGATACTTCGAAGATTCAGCAATGGTAAAAAGATCCGTATTCGAATTCATTGAATCCGGCAGTAAAACTATATTCTTCGATTGAATCGTGGCTCCCAGGTATTCTACCTTACCGGAAGCCGTTAAGCCTTTATCATTTAGGGTAATGTCAATTTCACCTTTCCCTTTTGTTCCATACATTGGGTAACCTCCCGGAGGCGATTTTCGCCTGAACCCTAATGAATAATCTCTCATGATGGTAGCTTCAAACCTGAATTCAGGTAATATATCAGCCGAAACAAAGGTCCCGGGAAATTTCAAGCCACTTGTTGTGAAATTATCCAGACTGTCAATGGTAAAGGTATCAACCTTGAAATAAAAGTCATTGTCGTTATATGCACCCTTGTAAATGCTGTTTTTTTGGTACGATATTTTGGATGGTTTTTCACTCACAAAGATTGGATACTTTCCATTACTGGTATCCGTGCCCGATTTGTTATTGGGTTTGTCAATATAAATGGTTCCACTCAGATCTTTAAGAAGGGAAGTGACCGGGATCAGCGTGTTACCTGTTACACTGTCGGGGTAATACAACCGCATCGAATCGAACTGGTTTGAAGATATTGTAAAGTGCAGATAATTAAATTTGAAGGATTCAGAATAATAATCAAACCATCCGGCGGTCACTCTTCCTCCAAAGTCAATGTTTCTTCCGTTTTTAACTGTAATGGTTTGTTCATAAGGATAAGCGACAACGGTTTGTGAGTCACTGAAATTAAAGGCTGCAACACCTTCGATAACAAAATTATTATTGATCAGGTTAAGATAGGAATTCGGTCTTGCACCAATAATTGATCTAAAACGGATCACGTCGTAATCTCTTAATTTGAAATGAGCGTTCACATAGTCAAATGTTTTTCTTTTTACCTTGATCTTGTCATTTTCAGGATTGTAATAAATAAAGCCCTGATCGGCCAGGTCAATGATCTGGTTTTTCAAACGGGCCGGAGTACTTTTCATCCAGCTTGCATATTGATCAAGTGTAAATTCACGCACTCTGTTCTGCACACAATACTGCTGTATTTTGCTTACGGGATTGTAACTCAGTAATCCCTGAATTTTATCGTAATTAAACTCTCGGTAATAATTTGCAGATTCAAACCTCGCAGTACCATCCTTATTATCCATAAAAAAGTTGATCTTTGGCTGATCCAATACCCATTCTACCTTGTCAACATGGAATTCGAGCAAATGGTCTGAATCGTAAAAAGACGATCGTTCAATTCCTTCACTCCCGCGGTTCATTACAATTTTTTTGGCCTCCATATTAAAATTGAAGCTTAGCATAGGATGGTAGATGGTACCGCTGTCTGTAAAAACGGTGATTGCCGTTTTAAGAGAACTGATTCGTTTATCTTTTATGGAAAAGGATCGGGATTCGGCTTTTAATTTTAGTTTGCCCTTATAAAAAAATTCGAATGAGGCAGGATTGTCAGCGGTTCCCATTCCTACCATTTCACTTCCCTGCATTCCAAACCCACCAACGTATTTTGCAAGGCCTTCAGAAAATTTTTCAATTTGCATTGTGTTGTTATAGGCATAGAATTGAGGAAATTTTGAATCAGAAAAATCTTTTTTATCATCGTTCAGTCTGGCATAACTTGCACGGTCTTTAAAGGAACCGGGAATTGGTTCAGAGAACAATTCCTTGTTTGTATAAAGAACCGAATCGGCGTCGATCTCCACCCTGCTTAGATCCAGTGTGTAATTTTTTAATACAGCATGCACCATGTCTTGCTTAAGGCCTACTCTCGTCCAGTATACTTTTCCCCCTTTACCGTACCACATGTTTTTTTCAATATCGTAGTATCCGGAGGTGTTTTTTATTTCTGAATAGTCATCTATCGTGGTGCCTCTTAGGTCGATCTGGTTAAATTCTATTAAATATTTTCCTCCTCCAAAATTGTATTTATAGTCGGTTGAACTATAGGTCCATTTTTTTGATTCTGAAATATAAATTGCATTTTCCTCAAACATTCCTTTCGAGGTGGTCAGCAATTGTCTTATTTGATTTGTACCTGCTTTGGCGGCAGTCAAAACGGCTTTGATCCAGAAATTGAATTTCTCTTCGTTCAAACCCGTAATGCTGTCTTTTGCACTGGCAAGGGTAAGGCAATACAAAACAAAATCAGGAGTTGCTTTCATTTTGTTCAACAACATTTCATCCCCTATCTTAATGATGGTTAATTGTTGTCGTTCGTCGAATTTTTGTGCCAGCCATAATTTCTCAAATTTGTTAAAGGCCTTTATTGCTTCCTGCTCCTTGTTGTTCGACATGAAATCCTTAAACTCATTTATGAATACATCCGGTTTTTTGGAAAATGACCTGGTTTGTGCCAGGGATAAGTTTCCTAAGCTAAGTACCAGAAACAAAAGGATAAATAATTTAAATTTCATTGGTTAATTCTATGCAAGCCCAGTCATTTCTCGTTTGTACCTTATTCACCCGTAATCTGTATTCCTGTGCTTTATTTTCAATAGCGTTCACATCGTGATGATAAAATCCACTAAGCAACAAAATACCTTTTTTATTAAGTGCTTCAGCGTATAAAGGTATCATCTCCAGGTTGATGTTCCGGTTTATGTTACTCAGGATAACATCAAAGTTTCCCTGAAACTTACCATCTCTTTTTAAAACTGAAATTCGGGTGCAATTATTGCTTAAAAGGTTCTCTTCTGTATTGGAAATTGCCCAGTTGTCGTGATCGATCGCCAGAACCGATTTTGCTCCCTTTTTCTCGGAAAGGATCGCTAGAACCCCCGAACCACAACCCATGTCCAGTACAATCTTATTTTGCATATCCAGATCAAGTATTGCTGCAGCCATCATATAGGTTGTTTCGTGGTGACCGGTCCCAAAAGACATTTTTGGCGTAATAATAATTTCGTATTTAAGATCTTCGGGCTTGTGAAAAGAAGCCCTGATAATACAATGGTCACCTATTCGAATCGGTTCAAAACTCTGTTCCCAGGATTCATTCCAGTTAAGGTTTTCAACAGGTTTAAACGAATAACTTTCGATCAGATCGTATCTGCCAAGGATCTCTTTTAAGCCATCCATATCGAGTTCATCCTCCTGGATATAGCCATATAGACATTCCTTATTGTCCCATAATCCTTCAAAACCATTGTACATTAACTCTGCCTGAAAGACTTCCTTAAGTTCATCAGGGCAAAATATTTTGAACTCGAGGTACATATCTTTCAGGTTAAAGCCGATTGAAAAATCAAATTCAAAGGAAAGATCCTAAACAACTGCTTTGGCAATGTCAATAAAACTGCGTGATTCAAGTGCAGCACCGCCGATAAGTCCACCATCAATGTCTTTGCAAGACAATAATTCAGAGGCATTACCGGGTTTCATACTTCCTCCGTACAAAATTGAGATTTCTTCGGCCAATGCATTTCCGTACTTTTCGGAAATTTTACTTCTGATAAAGGAATGTATTTCCTGTGCCTGTTCAGAAGTAGCGGTTTTTCCGGTCCCAATGGCCCAAACAGGTTCGTAAGCAAGAACCATTTTGGAAAATTGTTCTTCCGAAAGGTGAAAAAGCCCTTCTTTTACCTGTTGGAAATTCACATTTAACTCTTGTCCGGCTTCTCTCTCTTCCAGGGTTTCGCCAAAACAATAAATTGGTGTTAACCCTGCATCAAGAGCGGCATTGATCTTTTCTGCAAGAAGTGCGTTGGTTTCACCAAAATATTGCCTTCGTTCGGAATGGCCAATTATTACGTAATCAATTTTCATATCAGCCAGCATGGTTGGTGATATTTCACCTGTATAGGCTCCACCGGTTTTATGATGGCAATTTTGAGCTCCTGTTTTTACCGGTGAATCTTTAAGAAGTGTCTGAACACCATGAAGATGGATGAATGGCGGTATAACCACAAGTTCAACATTAGAATGAATTTCATCTTGCATCATTCCACTAATTTCAGTTACCAATCCATAACCCTGTTCAAGGTTTAAATTCATTTTCCAGTTACCGGCTATTATATATTTACGCATAGTTTTATCTTGAATTGCAAAAAAAAGAAAAAATACACCCAACTTATTGGCAAATTATCAGAAGTATTGCACAATATGGAACTATTAAAACGGATCCTGCCGGAAGATAAGAATCATCCTTGATCAAAATGAGATATAGGAGAATTTATTGTGCGGTGCTTACCATCTTCAACAACTCATCAGCGTTGAGTTTATTATCCCCTGAACCTTCATAATACTTCATCAGATTTCCATTCCATAAATAACTGATTCCCGGTGTGTTGGCATTAGACCCCAGCAATTTAAAAAACTTAGGGATCTCAATAACCTTGTAAGGAAAACTGTGATTGATCTCCTTATAAAAATCAGGGATCTTCTCAGCCTCTTCATCCATAAAAAGTACATAAACAGGTGGGAAGTTTTTATTCTTCATCAGTTTTACCAATTCCTTTCCTGCTTCTCTGCAATGGTCGCAACCGGGGACAAACAAACATACGATCTTTTTACCTTTATCAAGTTCAACGGTTTTGTTACTGAAAGTGGTGAATTCAGAGTATTTCGACTTGACCGATTTGGGTCCCGGATTGATCTTGGGTTTTATCACCGTATCTCTGGCAGTAGCTTGTTTTAACAAGGTGTCTTTATGGGTTTCGGATTTATCACTCTCCGGTTCTGCCGCCATTTGTTTATGGTCTTCTTCACTTTGGTCTGCTGTTTCGTCAGGGTAAATTATTGAGGAGGGTGTTTCCGCCTCCGAAATTGAATCGTTCTCTTTTTCACACGGACAAAATGGGAATGCCATAAACATAAATGCAAGTGAAACCAGATAAATTATCAGCAGATAGCTGAATTTATTTTGACCCGGTGGTTTTTCATCTGCATTTTTATACAAATAAACCAGCAATCCTATGGTTAAAATATTTTTAATAAATGCTTCGAGCGGTGTCATGGGGATCAATTGTCCAAAACATCCACAGTTTCCATTCATTGCGCCATTCTTTACCATTTCTATGCTTAAATGAACGCAAAAGGCTACAAGCAAAAGCAGTGTGGCCGGAATTACGATTCTTTTTAAAAAATGAGGTTGTAAAATAGCGATGCCTATAGCGATCTCAAAGGCAATGATCGACCTTGACAAATAAGGAGCGTAACACCATGAAGTGATTCCAAGATCGACCAGCTGTTTTTCAAAAGCCCATATCGGGAACATTTTTGCTACTCCCGAAACAATGAAAAGAACAAATATCAGTATGCGGACAATCCAGGGTAAATATGATTTTAAAGAATTCATTTATAATTAATATGGCACAAAATTACCTATTAAATGCATGTTTAAAACCAAAATTAATAATTATTGCAGTAGTATTGAATCGATCGATCCCGTTGAACATTGTATTGTAATCACCGACCCGTCCCGTTAATTTATATCGATCTGTATCCTGCTTATTCACGTAATCACTGTTAATGAGGATAATTCCCAGATTTATGGAGGTTTGATCTGAAAACCAGTATTGACATGAAGGCTTTAAAATATATCCGGAGGATACTTGATAGGAATAATTGAAATTCTTTACCGAAGTACTTTGGTCAATATTTTTATTCAATCCTACATCAAAACCCTCATCATACAATTGATTAAAATATATTTCTTCATTTCCTTTACTAAAGATCGTTGCCTGTTCACGTGTGATCATCCAGGAATTGTCAGGGTCATTCTGAGCATTGAACGAATAATTTTTTCCTGCATCAATGGTGTAATAAACTGCTTCATAGTCAAATTTTGCATTTCCATCCATGGCTGAACTTCCATTTAAATTTACTACCAAATTAACACCGGCATCCATTTGAAAACCTAAATGCTTTGTAAACAATCCCTGAAATTTTAAATAGACCGGGAACGAAAGTTGCGTTATTTCAAAATTTTCCCTGATCGCTTCACCATCCGTAACTGACACAATACTCTTGTATTCCCTTCCCCATCTATCAGTGTTTCTATATTTGATTTCAAAGCCCTTTTTTTCGATCACCCCTTTCATTTTTGAATATTGAAATCCTGAGCCAAGTCCAAGATGTCTTCTTTTTCCAAAGAAGTACTCAAATCCTACCTCAAATCCTGAATTTAACATTGAACCAATATTAGGAGTTCCATTTTTATTATCCATAAACGAACCGGAAAGATCATAAACCTTGTTGGCATTGTCGGTATAATCAACATTCGCCTGCATTCTTCCGGTAAATGCATTAAACTGAAGGAAGAATCCCGGTTTTTTCTTTACTTCTACCACTTCCTGATCCGGGCACCCATCTGGCTTTCCCAGTGCTTTTACATTGACACATTTATCGCTGTTATCCGGTACAAAATCTTTGTCATAATCATTGTCAAGCATCAATACACCACCAAGCATTTTGGTTGAATTGATCCTGACTTCATTAAGATTATTGATATAGATCACTTCTATTTCCATGGTATCGTGCACCTCAATTCTCAAACCTTTTTTAGTGGTACCCTCGAGTATTTTTTCCATTTCAATGTAAACAATGTTCTTATTGATATCTCTCATTGAAGTGTCTGCTCTTAAATATCGTACGGTTAAACCTCCTGGAAAATTTTCCTGAATTTTGTCCAGAATAGCAGAGATCGGTTTGATCTGCAATTGATATGGATTTGTAAAATCGTTATAGTAATACCCCGGGCAGATTTCATCCACCACCTTCGCATTTTCCATAAATAATTTTCTAAAATTATTCTTTTTTTCAATCGAAAAACTATCGTTTTTTCCTTTAAGATCGCTCCAGCGAATGTATTGATATACCATTGAATCGATAAGTAAGAATGGATCGACATAATCTTCATCGTATTCAGGTATGTTTATTTTATCCCCCTTGTTCTGAGCCAAAATCTTTCCTGTGGTCATGAAAGTTAGCATAACAAAAATGAGTAAAGATCTGATCCCTGATTTTATCATATCCTTATTGTTTTAATATTTTTACGGTGCTGTAATAGCGGTTATCAACTTTGATATTTAACAAATACATTCCATAAGTCAGGGAATTCAGATCCAGGTCGATCCTTTTTTCTGAATTTAATTTTCCTTCAAGGGTTTGTATTTCTTTTCCTAAAATATCTGTAATTCGAATAAGGTATTTTCCAGAAAGCTCATTCGCAAATTCAATGGTGGCTTTGTCACTAAATGGGTTAGGAATAAAAATAAATTTACCTCCCGGAACCCAGGGCCTGACGTTTGCAATTGGCAGGCAATTATTGCCAAAATAGTTCTTGGTGAAGCAACGGTTGTTGTTGATATCCCGTAATAATACCCAATATCTGTGGTTAAGCGTATCGTTCAGATCAAAATTATAATGCTGATTGGTAGCACCATTTAAAACCGAATCCAGGTAATTACTGCTCTTAAGATCGTAGCCCCACTGATAGCTCCAAACATTGTTTTTTAAACATACCAAACCTTTAAGGTCGGGTTTTATACCTACGTTAGCACATAAATTGTTTGAATTAGCTGTTACGATCAAATCAATATCCGACTGATTGCTACAACCCGTTGAATCAATGGTAACCGTACAAATAACTTTGGAGCTACCGGCAGAATCAAAACTCAGGATGCCGGCAGATTGATTCTTTCCATAGCGGATCTGAGAATTTATCGCGTCCCAACTGTATGAATGATCCGGTAGTTCCAAAGTTTCAAAATTCATGTTCTGAGTAAACTGGCACAAACTGTCGCCGGATAGTAGAGGTTTGATAATTAAGGGTTTTGCAGGTTGGTGTCTTACGAGTATCGTTGCTTCCCTGTTACTTGTATCCGAACAGCCCTGCGCATCTTTCACAATAAGGTTATATCTGAAAATAGTGTTAACTCCAGGGTTTAAGAGAGGTGTAAATACAGCAATGCTATCGGATGTTCTGACAAGGTTCAGGGTATCGGCGGTAACCGGGCTTGAGAACCATCTGAATTGAAGTTTACCAATGTAATTTGTGATGTTTGGGATAATTTGAACACTGTCGCCAAAACAAACCTTTCCATTTGTTAAGTCATCGATCAGTGGTTTTGGATATATGGTTGCCTTTTGGATCGCCGAATCCGTGCAACCGTTTTTATCTGTTATTTTCAACTGGTAGTTGAATACTGAATTAACGGACAGGTTAATTCCAGCTTTAAACTCAGGATTGGGAATGTTGTATTGATTTAAATTTGATTTTGGTGACCAATCGTAAATAATTGGCAAACTTCCGCTGGCAACAATATTACTGCCACCAAAGAATACGGTATTTCCGTAACAGCTTCCGGCAGGATCCGTAAGTGGTTTGAGCTGTGCTTGCGGATAGACTATTAATTTTCTGGTAATGCTGTCCCTGCATCCTGGTTTGGTAATCACTACAAGTTCAGCGGTAAAATTATTTGCAGTGGTATATGAATGGACAGGGTTTTCGGTTGAAGCGGTTTGCCCATCTCCAAATCTCCACAAATACTTCAGAGTATCACCAATCGAATTGTTTTGGAATACGAATAAATTGTCACGGAAACATTGGGCAGAATCGGTCAAATTGAAAACTGCGGTAGGATTGTTGTTCACGACCACCAAACGGGAGGCACTGTCTTTACATCCTGAATTAGAGGTTGAAATGAGTTTAACTTCGAAGGTCCCCGATGACTTGTAATTATATAAGGTACTATTTTGGGTAGATTTACTTCCGTCTCCAAAGTCCCAAAGGTTTTTACTTATAAAACCGGTTGAAATGGTTGATGTATTGTTGAATATAAAATTATTACCCTTTAAACACTTACTGTTTTTATTGATATCAAAGGATACTTCCGGCAATGGATGAATAATTATGGCAACATTACTTGACAGGATTCTCGAACATTTTGTAATGGCCGAATCGGCAACCTCTATTAAAGTATACGTATAATTTCCGGCTGTATTGGTCGGAACTTTTATTCTTGCAGAGTCTCCTTTGGTAGTGCTGACAATTTGTGGTGTTCCACCATTTATGGTATAGGTAAACCTGTAAGGTCTTACTCCTTCACTTCCAACAAAAATGATTTCCGGAGAAACATCGTTTTCGCAAGCATTTCCGGTTGCAAACACTATTGCATTCGGAATGGTATTAACGATCACTATAGCACTGTCGTTCAGGTTTCGGTTGCAATTCAAACTGTCACTCACATCAATAAGTTTGTATTTGAATGTACCGGAAACACTTGTTGATGCAGAAATTGAAACACTATTTCCTGTGCTGGACTGTATTTTCTGTATCGGACCATTATTTATAGTATAGGTAAATACAAATGGTTTCTTTCCGGTTGTTGCTGTAAATGTAATTTGTGGGGGCGTGTCATTTTTACACACGGTTGCATTTCCGGATACTAAGGCATCCGGGAGTGGATTTACCAATAGTATAACACTGTCATTTAGTACGGATGAACAGGAAAGTGAATCGGAAACAGACAATAGTTTGTATTTATAGGCTCCCGGATTGTTAGTTGGAACCGCAATATTGGCCGAACTTCCGGAGGATGATTTTATGGATTGTGGTGAGCCTCCGTTTACAGAATAAATAAATGTGTAAGGAGAGATGCCTGAATTTCCGGTAAGACTAACCAAAGGTGAAGCGGCATCTTTGCAAACCGTGTCATTGCCGGTAATGGTTGCTGTTGGCAGATCTCTGACCAATACCTCAATGCTGTCGTTAACATTCTGTGAACAGCCATTTGTATCGGAAACTGATACAAGCCTGAACTTATAAGTACCCGCAACAGAAGTGACAACTTTAAGACTTGCAGAATCTGAACTGCCCGATTTAACTGTTTGGACAGAACCTCCATTTAAGCGGTAAGTGAAGGTATATCCCGGAGTACCGTTAAAACCTTTAAATACAATATTTTTAGCAGGTTGGTCCTTACAAACCACCTGATTGCCGATCAGGTTGGCATCCGGCAACTCAAGGATTTTTAATACAATGCTATCCCTGAGCGTTTTAATACACCCAAAGGAATCTCTGACGGAGAGCAATTTATAAACAAAATTCCCTGTTGTGGAAGTAGGGGCTGAAAGATCAACTGAACTACCCGACGTGGTTTTAATTTGTTGAACGGAACCTGCTCCAATCATGTATTCAAATGTGTAGGGGGGTGTTCCGTCATTTCCGGTAAAGGTTACCTTCGGTCCGGAAGAGTTTTTACAAACGGTATTGTTTCCGGTTATTTTTCCATCAGGTTTTGGTGTGATAAGCACCCGGATACTGTCATTAAAGCTATTGGTACACCTGCCGGAGTCAAGAACAAGCTGCAGTTTATATGTAAAGGATCCTGAAGTGGATGTTGGAACAAATACCGACACAGAACTACCTGAACTTGTTTTGATCTGCTGACTGCCACCTCCATTTATTGAATAAAAGAAGGTGAAAGGTGATTTTCCTGAAAGACCTGTAAAGGTCACTTTTGGAGAAGCATCGTCTTTACAAACAATGGTTGAACCGGTTATGCTTGCATCGGGTGATGGACTAATTTCAATAATTGCACTGTCGTTCAAAATTGTACTGCAGCCGTTTGAATCACTTACCGAAACTAAGTGACATTTGAATTTACCCGGATTTGAACTTGAAAAACTTAAGTTGACCGAATTACCGGTACTGGTTTTTATTTGACCTGAAGTCCCTCCATTTATTTTATAGGTAAAGGTATATGGAGCCTTTCCTCCGGAACCCGTAAATTTAAGTTGTGGGTTAACGTCGTTTTGGCAAACAATTGTTGAACCATTTAAGACCCCTTTAGGCGAATCGTGAATTAAAATTACCGCACTGTCGTTTATAATATTTACACAGTTTCCGGAATCTGTAACGCTTAACAGATGGTATATGAACATACCGGAGGTCGCCTTTGGATGCTTAAGTATTACACTATCTTTATTGCCGGACGAAATATCGCTTGAACCTCCGCCATTAACGTTGAATCTGAATTGAAATGGCGCTGTTCCACCTGTTCCTTTAAGCTTTATCGACAAACTGTCGGGATCTGAACACGATGTTTGATCGCCAAAAATTAAAGCAGAAGGCAAAGCTTTGACAGTAATTTTTATGCTGTCGTTTAAATTTGATTTACACTGGTTTGAATCGACCACTGAGTTTAGGTAATACGTAAAGGTTCCTGTTTGATCGTTCAATGAATTTAATTTAACCGAATTATTGCCATTTGAGTATACAGATGCAGGGGTTCCTTTATTGATGTTATAGGTAAAATAATAAGGTGCTTTTCCTCCGATGGCTGATAGTATTACTTCGGAGGAATCGTTTTTACAATAAATTCCCGAACCACTTATAAGGGCTGTTGGTTTACCGTTAACCATAATGATTGCCGAATCTTTTACCGAATTTGAACATTTAAATGAATCTGAAATTTCAAGAACTTTGTAAACAAATGAACCCGACTTACTGATTGGAGCGTGTAAAATAACAGAATCTCCATTGGTGGTAGAAAGGTTCTTAACACTGCCATTATTTACCGAATATAGGAATGTGTAAGGTTGTTTGCCTTTCAGGCCTTTTAAACTAACCGGAACCGAATCCAATCCTTCGCAAATTATAGTGTCCCCAAGGATATGTGCCTGAGGCTGTTCATGAACGATGGTTGTTAAACTGTCTTTAAGATTCCGATAACAGTTATTCGAATCCTTAATACCTAAAAGATGGTATGTGAAAATTCCGGGCTGGTTTCCGGGTACTTTTAAGGTTACAAAACCACTTGTATCAGAAACTGTCGAATTTAATGAGCCATTCTTTATGGTGTAGTCAAATAAGAATGGACCCATACCTGCAGTGGCTTCAAGTTTGATATAATTACCGGTATCAAATTGACAAATGGATGAAGACCCTGTGATTTTGGCATTTGGAAGAGAGTTAATGACCAGAATTACACTGTCTTGTATTTTACTTAAACATAAATTGGTATCGGTAACAGACAATAAACGGTATACAAAACGTCCGGTCGCATTCGTGTTTGGGCTAAGTATTATCGAACTGTCTTGGCCTGAAGACATGAATATTTCACTTCCTCCATTTATCGAGTACTTAAAGAAATATGGAACTTTACCACCGCTTCCTGTGATCTTGATCTCAGGAGAACCTGAATTTTGACAAACAGAGGTATCCCCGAGGATTAATGCCTTTGGACTGGAAATTATTTTAATTAACAGACTATCCTTAATAATGGCAGCACAGTTAAACCCATCTTTTACACTTAGGAGTTTATAGATTTGAGTTCCAATCCCCGGATTCGAGATCCTGATATTTACAGAATCGGAACTTGAAGTTACAATCTTAGGATTTCCGTTGTTTATTTGGTAAGCAAATTCATAAGGTGCATTTCCTCCTGTACCCTTAAAAGTAACAAATGAATTTGTGTCGCTGTTGCACAATTGATCATTTCCGGAAATTTTACCATCCGGCAGTGGATTTACCTTAATTAAGACGCTGTCATTTAAATATCTGTCACAACCATTTGAATCGGTTACCGATACTAATTTAAAGGTAATAAGGCCTGCTTGATCTGTTGGAACTAATATCCTTGCAATTCCTGAACTATCAGAAAGTATTTGCAAAAGTGTACCTGAATTTATTTGATAGTTAAATAAATAAGGTGCCATACCGCTGTTTCCCGTGAGGGTTACCCTTGCGTTGCTGTCCCCTTTGCAAGTTAACGCGCTTGCCTGAATGATTGCTCTTGGTAAACTATAGATTATGAATACAGCAGAATCCACTTCACTATTTGTGCATTTGTTAAAGTCGGTGACTGAATGGAGTTTATAGGTTAACTTTAAGGATGAATCCGTAAGTACGTTTTGTTCATAATATGAGCTTAAACTTGTAACTGTTGTATCCGACTTTCCTGAAAGTTGATATCTAAACGAATAAGGAGGTGTTCCTTTCAAAAGATTCATCTTCAGTTTTACATTGGGTGTATTTAAACAAACGGAGGTATCACCATAAAGGTCAAATTTTGGTTGAGGGTAAACAATTAGAGTTACACTATCGATGCTGGTTGAATTTATATTACAGGCATTATTCAAAGAATCTGTAACACTTATCAACGTATATTTTAAGGTATCCGGTTTTTGAGTAGATACTTTTATAGAAACTGAATTGCCGGATTGAGTCGTTATGGTATCCGGCTTATTTCCACCGAGTGAATAAATAAAGGTAAATGGTTTAATTCCCTGGGTACCTTCAAAGATTATATTTTGTGTGGTGTCAAATTGACAAACTCCTGATGGAGCTAGTATGTTTCCGTTAACTATCGAACGTATCTCTATGTTTATGCTGTCAGAAACATTTTCACTACAATGAAACGTGTCAGAATCCATTATCTCGTCAAGTACGATGAGTAAATTCCCGGCTGAGTCGGATGGCAACTTCACAAAAGCCGTGTCGCTCCCTGAAGATTGAACCGTCTGGGTTGTCTTATGATTAATGCGGTATTTAAAGGTATACGGAGCTGTTCCATTTTTTCCAATGAATCGTATTATTGAATTTTGTGAATTAAGGCAATAGTAGGCATTGCTTTCGATCTTGGCAGATAGCAATGGCTTAATATAAATTAGCATGCTGTCATTTATTGTTCTGCTGCATGCAAACGAATCCGTGTTTTCAACACTTATCAGTTTGTACTTGATAATTCCCGCAGAATCTGTTGATATGGCAATTGAAATTGTATCCGAGTTTTGTGTTGAAATGGTGCTCTCAGGTTTCTGGTTTAATGTATAATGGAATTTGTAATTTCCATTGCCGTTATGACCCGTGAAAACCAATCTGGCACTTGTTCCTTTGCAAATTATTTTTGGAGCGGTAATGCTTGCAGAAGGAGAAGGCTTAATGACCACCATGAACGAATCAAGCAATTTTCGGAAGCACTTATTTGAATCTTCAATTTCACTAAATTTAATTTTCAATGCATTCAGGCTGTCACTTGGAAAATAAATGAATGCAGTATCTGAGTTTCCTGAACTTGCATTCAACGAATTACCAGCATTTATTGAGTACTTAAATTTGTAAGGAGGACTTCCGCTGCTTCCGGTTGCAATTATTGGAATAGATGTAAATTGACAAATTGTATCGGTAAAGTTGAAGGTTGCATTTGGTTTGTCATTTATCTTTACAGTTATACTTGAAGTTTGATATTGAGAACATGATTTTGCATTGGAATCCAAAATACTGATCAAGTTATAAACAAAGGTTCCCGTCATATCCGTAGGTGCCTTGATTGTGATAGAATCTCCGGTTTTGGTGATCAATGTCTTTGGAATTCCGCCATTAATGTTATAGGTAAAAACATACGGAGGTTTTCCACCCTTACCGTAAAATACAATCACTGGTTCCGGATCATTAATACAAATATTCGCATCTCCTTTAATGGTTCCAATTGGCAGATCATTTACCACAATTGTTACACTGTCAAAAAGTGATCTCAAACAAGTGCTCTTGCCGGTGTCTGCCACCTGGTGTAAGTAATATTTAAAAATTCCTGCTGAATCTGTAGGTACATATATATATGCGAAAGTGTCTTTCCCTGACGATATGGTATCTTTATTTTTTGAATCTTTCGAATAGGTGAAAATGAAAGGTGGATTACCACTGAATCCTTCGATCTTGACTCTTGGCTGAGCATCGTCTTTACAAACTATATTGTCCCCTGATATTATAGCATTTGGAATCTGTCTAATCACGATGGTAACCGAGTCGCTTACTAACCTGGAACACCTAAGCGATGAAGAGTCCTGCACCCTTAAGAGCTTGTAGACAAAGGTACCTGCTGTGGAGGTGGATACGGCCAGTGAGACGGTGTCTCCAACCGAGGTGATGGTTTGGGGAGCCCCTCCTCCCAGGGTATAGGTAAAGGTATAGGGAGCCGTAGCCCCGGAACCGCTAAAGAGGATCCTTGGAGCGGGATCGTCTTTACAGACGGAAACCGAACCACTGATGGAAGCCTGCGGCAGGGGATTAATCACGATGGTAACCGAGTCGCTTACTAACCTGGAACACCTAAGCGATGAAGAGTCCTGCACCTTTAAGAGCTTGTAGACAAAGGTACCTGCTGTGGAGGTGGATACGGCCAGTGAGACGGTATCTCCAACCGAGGTGATGGTTTGGGGAGCCCCTCCGCCCAGGGTATAGGTAAAGGTATAGGGAGCCGTAGCCCCGGAACCGCTAAAGAGGATCCTTGGAGCGGGATCGTCTTTACAGACGGAAACCGAACCACTGATGGAAGCCTGCGGCAGGGGATTAATCACGATGGTAACCGAGTCGCTTACTAACCTGGAACACCTAAGCGATGAAGAGTCCTGCACCCTTAAGAGCTTGTAGACAAAGGTACCTGCTGTGGAGGTGGATACGGCCAGTGAGACGGTATCTCCAACCGAGGTGATGGTTTGCGGAGCCCCTCCGCCCAGGGTATAGGTAAAGGTATAGGGAGCCGTAGCCCCGGAACCGCTAAAGAGGATCCTTGGAGCGGGATCGTCTTTACAGACGGAAACCGAACCACTGATGGAAGCCTGCGGCAGGGGATTAATCACGATGGTAACCGAGTCGCTTACTAACCTGGAACACCTAAGCGATGAAGAGTCCTGTACCCTTAAGAGCTTGTAGACAAAGGTACCTGCTGTGGAGGTGGATACGGCCAGTGAGACGGTATCTCCAACCGAGGTGATGGTTTGCGGAGCCCCTCCTCCCAGGGTATAGGTAAAGGTATAGGGAGCCGTAGCCCCGGAGCCGCTAAAGAGGATCCTTGGAGCGGGATCGTCTTTACAGACGGAAACCGAACCACTGATGGAAGCCTGCGGCAGGGGATTAATCACGATGGTAACCGAGTCGCTTACTAACCTGGAACACCTAAGCGATGAAGAGTCCTGCACCCTTAAGAGCTTGTAGACAAAGGTACCTGCTGTGGAGGTGGATACGGCCAGTGAGACGGTATCTCCAACCGAGGTGATGGTTTGCGGAGCCCCTCCTCCCAGGGTATAGGTAAAGGTATAGGGAGCCGTAGCCCCGGAGCCGCTAAAGAGGATCCTTGGAGCGGGATCGTCTTTACAGACGGAAACCGAACCACTGATGGAAGCCTGCGGCAGGGGATTAATCACGATGGTAACCGAGTCGCTGACTAACCTGGAACACCTAAGCGATGAAGAGTCCTGTACCCTTAAGAGCTTGTAGACAAAGGTACCTGCTGTGGAGGTGGATACGGCCAGTGAGACGGTATCTCCAACCGAGGTGATGGTTTGCGGAGCCCCTCCGCCCAGGGTATAGGTAAAGGTATAGGGAGCCGTAGCCCCGGAGCCGCTAAAGAGGATCCTTGGAGCGGGATCGTCTTTACAGACGGAAACCGAACCACTGATGGAAGCCTGCGGCAGGGGATTAATCACGATGGTAACCGAGTCGCTTACTAACCTGGAACACC
Organism: Flavobacteriales bacterium; assembly: GCA_020635455.1. Lineage (GTDB taxonomy): Bacteria > Bacteroidota > Bacteroidia > NS11-12g > UBA9320 > JABWCE01. Next base: position 134,729 of record JACJZT010000007.1, on the reverse strand, counting down.
TAAGCGATGAAGAGTCCTGTACCCTTAAGAGCTTGTAGACAAAGGTACCTGCTGTGGAGGTGGATACGGCCAGAGAGACGGTATCTCCAACCGAGGTGATGGTTTGGGGAGCCCCTCCTCCCAGGGTATAGGTAAAGGTATAGGGAGCCGTAGCCCCGGAACCGCTAAAGAGGATCCTTGGAGCGGGATCGTCTTTACAGACGGAAACCGAACCACTGATGGAAGCCTGCGGCAGGGGATTAATCACGATGGTAACCGAGTCGCTGACTAACCTGGAACACCTAAGCGATGAAGAGTCCTGCACCCTTAAGAGCTTGTAGACAAAGGTACCTGCTGTGGAGGTGGATACGGCCAGTGAGACGGTATCTCCAACCGAGGTGATGGTTTGGGGAGCCCCTCCTCCCAGGGTATAGGTAAAGGTATAGGGAGCCGTAGCCCCGGAGCCGCTAAAGAGGATCCTTGGAGCGGGATCGTCTTTACAGACGGAAACCGAACCACTGATGGAAGCCTGCGGCAGGGGATTAATCACGATGGTAACCGAGTCGCTTACTAACCTGGAACACCTAAGCGATGAAGAGTCCTGTACCCTTAAGAGCTTGTAGACAAAGGTACCTGCTGTGGAGGTGGATACGGCCAGTGAGACGGTATCTCCAACCGAGGTGATGGTTTGCGGAGCCCCTCCTCCCAGGGTATAGGTAAAGGTATAGGGAGCCGTAGCCCCGGAACCGCTAAAGAGGATCCTTGGAGCGGGATCGTCTTTACAGACGGAAACCGAACCACTGATGGAAGCTGAAGAAAGAGGAATTACCTTTAAAGTAAATGAATCATTATCAAAATTGGCACAACCTTGTTTTGTGGTGTCTGAAATGGATAGAATGGATATTATGAACTGGCCGGTGTCTTTAATGATTAAAGAAACCGAAACAGTATCATTGACTCCGGTAAAAATTGTTTTTGCAGAATCATGGTTTACCTGATAAATAATTTTATATGGTGGAACACTTCCCGCACCGGTAAACAGTATTCGTGCAGTTGAAGAATTTATGCAAACAAAACGCGGGCCATTTATTGTTAACTTCGGTTTTGGAATCACATTCACCACAACACTATCGCTGACGAATCCTTTACAACCATTTGAATCACTAACTGCGTTAAGGTAATAAACATACCTTCCTGATACATTTGTGTTAACTTTAACTCTAACCTGATTTCCAACCTTGCTTCTTACGTCGATTGCCGAATCCTTATTAATTGAGTAGTTGAATTTAAATGGTGGTGAACCCGCAAGTCCTTCCAAAAGAACAAAGGTGCTTGTGTCACCAACACAAACAGTTTGATTTCCGCTAATAATGCCAAATGCAGCCTGATTAATAACTAGTAAGCAAGTGTCCGAAACATTCGAAGTACAAGAATTTGTATCTCGCGTATTCAATAACTGATAGGTTAAAATTCCAAAATTATCGGTTATTGGTTGTATTGAAATTGAATCGCTCGATTTTGAATTGATTGTGATTCCTTTACCACCATTAATCGAATACGTAAACGTATAGGGTTTTGTGCCTCCTTTTGCGGTAAGAAAAATTCTCTCAACTGTATCAAATTGACATACTTCGAAATTCGGAGAAATAGTTCCTATCGGACTTTCAAGAATTTTAACAACAGCGCTAACCGAAGAGGTTTGTGAACATGTCAGTTTATTTGAATCTGAAACACTGATTAACTTGTATTCAAAGATTCCGGAAGTGTCAGTTTGGACCGTGATTTGAATACTGTTTCCTCCATTGGTTTTAACAGATTTCTGCGGACCAGAGTTGATTTGATAAACGAAGGTAAAGGGAGGTGTACCATTATTACCTGTAAAGGTTAAGTTTGGTTTACTTTCATATTGACAAACCGTAGTGTCTCCTTTAATTGTTGCTCCGGGTAAAGAATTTACAGAAATTATTGTACTGTCTTTTAGTTTCCTTCCGCAACCTAAAGAGTCAGTGATATTTTCAAGGTAATAAGTATAAATACCCGATGTGTTGGTTGGAACATTGAGGCTCACAGTGTTGCCTGTCGTGGTGGTTATGACTTGCGTCGACCCTGTATTTATTCTGTAAGTGAACGTATATGGTTTCAAACCACCTTTAGCCGTAAAGGTAATTTTAGGTGAAGTTGAATTCTGACATACATTGGTGCCTCCAGATATTTCTCCGTCAGGAGTTTCTATTATGTTAAATTTAACGGATGCAGTATCCTTTGAAGCACATTTTGCCTGACCAGACTCTTCGGTCTTGATCAATTTGTAAACATAACTTCCCGAATTGGACGCTGATACCTTCAATATTGCAGAGTCCGTGCTTCCTGAATTAATTTGATTTGTGTTCCCACCATTTATTGTGTAGTTAAAAATATATGGCCTTATTCCTCCCGACCCTTTAAATTTGACTACCTGAGTTGTATCGAATTGACATAGGGATCCACCTCCGCTTATTGTTCCCGCAGGCAGTGCATTAATTTTCACTGTTGCCGTTTGATTTTCTGCTTTTGAACAAGATGTTTTGCTTCCATCTATTACTATAAACAGGTTGTAATTAAATGTGCCAACCGTACCTGTTGGTACTTTTATTACAGCACTGTCGCCGCTTTTTGAACTAATTGATAAATTACTTCCCCCGTTTATCTTGTATATAAAAGTATATGGTGGTTTGCCTGATCTTCCTTTAAATACGACCAATGGAGATGAATCACCTTTACAGACGGAAACCGAACCACTGATGGAAGCCTGCGGCAGGGGATTAATCACGATGGTAACCGAGTCGCTTACTAACCTGGAACACCTAAGCGATGAAGAGTCCTGCACCCTTAAGAGCTTGTAGACAAAGGTACCTGCTGTGGAGGTGGATACGGCCAGTGAGACGGTATCTCCAACCGAGGTGATGGTTTGCGGAGCCCCTCCTCCCAGGGTATAGGTAAAAGGTATAGGGGCCGTAGCCTTCAGATCCTTTGGACCGCTAAAGAGGATCCTGGCAGGCAGGATCCGTCTTTACAGACGGAAACCGAACCACTGATGGAAGCCTGCGGCAGGGGATTAATCACGATGATAACCGAGGTCGCTGAGGGTTTAACCTGGAACACTTAAGCGATGAAGAGTCCTGCTACAGAACTTAAGAGCTTGTAGACTGTAGACAAAGGTACCTGCTGTGGAGGTGGATACGGCCAGTGAGACGGTATCTCCAACCGAGGTGATGGTTTGGGGAGCCCTCCTCCCAGGGTATAGGTAAAGGTATAGGGGTGCCGTAGCCCCGGAACCGCTAAAGAGGATCCTTGGAGCGGGATCGTCTTTACAGACGGAAACCGAACCACTGATGGAAAGCCTGCGGCAGGGGATTAATCACGATGGTAGCCGGTCGCTTACTAACCTGGAACACCTAAGGGAACACCTGCAGAAAGATGTTGAGAGTCTTTAACGAGGAAGAGGAATGTAGCCCCTCCTCCCAGGTTTTGAAAGGTAGCAGCTGTAGACCCAGGTGAGATAATGGCTACTGACGAAACCGAAAGTGACGGAATCGGCGAGACCAAAGAGTCAGCTTTACCCCTGTTGGATAAGGGAATAGAAGAAGGTATAAAGGGGCGTTCCCGGAGCCGCTAAAGGATCCTTGAGCGGGATGTAACAAACCAGGCCACTGATGGAGCCCAGCAGGGGATTAAATCTGATGGTAAACTGAAAGCCAAGCCACTAACCCGGGAAACACCTAAGCGATGAAGGAGTCCTGACGCTAAGGAAGCTTGTAGACAGATGCTGTGGAGGTGGGATACGCCAGGGACAGCCTGTGGCAGTGGAGGCGATCAAAAGGAGCCGCAGCCCCGGGAGGCTGTATCCTTGGGCAGGATCGTTTTACAGACGGAACCAGGCAACCACTGATGGAAGCCCTGCGGAGGGGATTAATCGATGGCAACCGAGATTTTACTTAACCTGGGAACACCTACGATGACAGTCCTGTATCGGAGAAACTGCAGTATAGCCAGGGACGGTCTCCAAACTGAGGTGATGGTTTGGAGAGCCTCTCCTCCCATGGTATAGGTAAAAGTATTAGCCCGTTATTCTTTACAGAGGAAACCGAACTGGTAAGAAGGTATACGATGGTGCAATTGCCAGAACACTCTCGATGAAAGGATCAAAGGTACCTGGATGGAAGTGGATTGCCGGATCTCCAGTAGGTGATGGTTTGGGGAGCTATAGACAATCAGGGGCGGGACCGACAGATAAGCTGTACCACTGATGGTGCGGCAGGGATTACACGAATGGCCATCGCTTAGAACATCAGACCTGCGTGTAGGCTGAGCATACCAGTGAGACAGTATCTCAAGGAGGGTCTTTAACCGAGGAGGGAGCCAGCCCCGGAGTAGTAAAGGATCCTGTCTTTACAGACGGAAACTTTCGAACCACTGAGTTGACCTGCGAATTAACCACGTATGCAGAGACCTGGAAAAAAAGCGATGAAGAGTCCTGCACCTTTAAGAGCCAGAATACAAGCAGTTGCTGGCAAGAGTGATACAGGAGTGAGACAGTATCTCCAACCGAGGGATTAAGCCCGCCCAGGGGTATAGGTAAAAGAGTATAGGGAGCCATAACCCGCTAAAGAGGATCCTTGCCGCGGGATGTCGCTGCAGACTGAAAAGACCACTGATGGAACCACAGAAGGATTAATACGATGACAGACGCTGGAACACCCTAAGCGATGAAGAGTCCTGCAGTCTTTATGAAAAGGTACCTGCTGGCGAAATGGATACGATCAAAAGCAACCGAGGCTGTATCGCTGAGTGTTTTGGCACAGAGTGTTGAGGAGGATCGTCTGCACGGATTTGATGAAGCGACAACATACAGTCCGGTATCACTTGAAGGAGAAACTCAGTATAGCGGTGTCTCAGGTGGATACGAGAGAGACGTTATGGAGATGGCTTTGGGGAGCCCCTCCGCCCAGGGTATAGGTGTAAAGAGCATAGGGAGCGATGACGCTGTCGTTTTGTTGATGCAGAAACCGAACCACTGATGGAAGCCTGCGGCAGGTATAGGGTGCAGTACCGGAATCTCCGATGATGAAAGTCCTGACCCTTAAGAGCTCAAAAGTACCTGCTGTGGATTGCCAGGAGTAGCATCTCCAACCGAGGTGATCAGAAGCCGACCTCCCAGGGTAAAGGTATAAGGGAGCCGTGTAGGGATCCTTGGAGCGGATCGTAATGGCAATGCGGAAACCGAACCGTTGATGAAGCTACCGGCAGGGTATCGACCTGCGTGTTAGACACCTAAGCATGCAAGAGTCCTGACGAAAAGTTTAGAGAGTCTTTAACCGGGGGACCAGGTGGTAGTGTAAAAGGTTCCTGCGGTAGCAGGTTTGGCCCAGGTATCGGGTATGCATTACCCAAAGTGGATGTCGGAAACAATTTGCTGATCCACTGATGAAGTCAGGGGATTAATTATAACTTTGACGTTAAAGAGTAAAAGGTATAAAGGTCCTGTACGGATTTGCGCCGCTGCCTGAAAAATGAACAACCACAGAAGGATCACCCTGACAGACTGTGCTATCGGATACAGTCATGGAAGCCTTTGGCAGTGGCTTGATCAAAAGCAAGGCTGTATCGCTGAGATGGAAGCCTGAGTGGATTTTGGCACTCGAGTGTTGAGGAGGAGTCGTGTACGACTTGAGAACGACAACATACAGTCCGGTATCAGAGAAACTCAGTATAGCGGTGTCTGAATTGTTTGGAGAAACGATGACGCTGTCGTTCCCGTTGATGCTAAAGAGTAAAGGTATAGGGTGCAGTACCGGAATCTCCGATGAAAAGGATCTCGGATGGATTGCCGGAGTAGCATAGAAGTATCATCGTTCACAGAACCCGACAGATAAGCTGCGAGCAGGTAGCGGATTAATGGCAATGCTTAGACTATCGACCTGCGTGTTGTACCCCTGAGCATGCAGAAGTGGATACGAAGAGTCTTTAACCGTGACAGACCAGGTGGTAGTAGCGCAAAGGTTCCTGGCAGTAGCAGTTGACAGGGATATCGTATGGCAGACGGAAACATTACCCAAAGTGTCGGAAACAATTTGCTGATCTCAGGACATTATCGACGTTAAAGGTAAAGGTATAAGGCGGCAGTTGCGCCGCTGCTGAAAAATGAACAACCACAGAAGGATCACCCTGACAGACTGTGCTATCTGATACGGTCATGGAAGCCTTTGGCAGTGGCTTGATCAAAAGCAAGGCTGTATCGCTGAGTGTTTTGGCACAGAGTGTTGAGGAGGAGTCGTGCACGGATTTGAGAACGACAACATACAGTCCTGTATCGGAGAAACTCAGTATAGCGGTGTCTGAATTGTTTGGAGAAACGATGACGCTGTACGTTATTAAGTTGATGCTAGAAGAAAGGTATAGGGTGCAGTACCGGAATCTCCGATGAAAAGGATCTCGGATGGATTGCCGGAGTAGCATAGTTATCAGAACCCGAGACAGATAAGCTGTATGCGGTGGGGTTACTACGCACATCGACCACCAGGGTGTCGTTTATGCTGGAGACGCAGGAGGTGACCGAGGAGTCTTTAACAGACAGGAGCACGAGTGTCCAGGTTTTGGCGGTGTCTGTACTGATGCATTACCCAAAGTGTCGGAAACGGCAGAGCTGAAAGGGTCGCTTATCGACGTTAAAAAAGTAAAAGGTATAAGGGGAAGGAGTTGCGCCGCTCCTTGAAAATAACAACCACAGAAGGATCACCCTGACAGACTGTGCTATCGGATACGGTCATGGAAGCCTGTGGCAGTGGCTTGATCAAAAGCAAGGCTGTATCGCTGAGTGTTTTGGCACAGAGTGTTGAGGAGGAGTCGTGCACGGATTTGAGAACGACAACATACAGTCCGGTATCAGAGAAACTCAGTATAGCGGAATCTCCATCCGAGACGATGGTATGGTTTACGTTATTAACGATGACGCTGTCTTTAAATCCGTTCAAAAGCGATGCTAAAGGTAAAGGTATAAGGCGGAGTACCGGAATCGGCGATGAAATTTAATCTCCAGCGGTGGATTGCCGGAGTAGTTGTCGGCATTACCCGACAGATAAGGGATGTAGGCAGGCGGATTAATGGCAATGCTTAGGGTATCGTTTGCGCTGTTAGAGCAGGAGGTGAAGACGAAGAGTCTTTAAGACAGAGGACCAGGTGGTGTCCAGGTTCCTGCAGTAGCAGTTGACTGGAGTATCGTATGTATTGGAGGAACAAAGTGTCGGAAACAATTTGCTGATCGAAGTACAGTCGCTTATCGACGTTAAAGGTAAAGAAGGTATAGGCGGAGTTCCTTCCGCTGCTTGAAAAACAGAACAACCACAGAAGGATCATCTTTGACAGACTGTGCTGGCGGATGCTGGTCATGGAAGCCTCGGTTGGCAGTGAAAGCGATCAAAAGCAAAAGGCTGTATCGCTGAGTGTTTTGGCACAGAGTGTTGAGGAGAGTCGTGCACGGATTTGAGAACGACAACATACAGTCCGGTATCAAGAGAAACTCAGGTATAGCAGTGTCTGAATTGTTTGGAGAAACGATGACGCTGTCGTTCCCAGTTGATGCTAAAGGTAAAAAAGGTATAGGTGCAGTACCGGAATCTCCTGATGAAAAGGATCTCGGATGGATTGCCGGAGTAGCATAGAGTATCAGAACCCGACAGATAAGCTGTAGGCAGCGGATTAATGGCAATGCTTAGGGTATCGACCTGCGTGTTAGAGCATGCAGAAGACGAAGAGTCTTTAACCGAGACCAGGTGGTAGTAAAAAAGGTTCCTGCAGTAGCAGTTGACAGGGTATCGCCATGCGTGTCATTACCCAAAGTGTCGGAAACAATTTGCTGATCAGGGCCATTATCGACGTTAAAGGTAAAGGTATAAGGCGGAGTTGCGCCGCTGCCTGAAAAATGAACAACCACAGAAGGATCACCCTGACAGACTGTGCTATCAGATACGGTCATGGAAGCCTTTGGCAGTGGCTTGATCAAAAGCAAGGCTGTATCGCTGAGTGTTTTGGCACAGAGTGTTGAGGAGGAGTCGTGCACGGATTTGAGAACGACAACATACAGTCCGGTATCGGAGAAACTCAGTATAGCGGTGTCTGAATTGTTTGGAGAAACGATGACGCTGTCGTTCCCGTTGATGCTAAAGGTAAAGGTATAGGGTGCAGTACCGGAATCTCCGATGAAAAGGATCTCGGATGGATTGCCGGAGTAGCATAGAGTATCAGAACCCGACAGATAAGCTGTAGGCAGCGGATTAATGGCAATGCTTAGGGTATCGACCTGCGTGTTAGAGCATGCAGAAGACGAAGAGTCTTTAACCGAGACCAGGTGGTAGTAAAAGGTTCCTGCAGTAGCAGTTGACAGGGTATCGTATGCATTACCCAAAGTGTCGGAAACAATTTGCTGATCGGGACCATTATCGACGTTAAAGGTAAAGGTATAAGGCGGAGTTGCGCCGCTGCCTGAAAAATGAACAACCACAGAAGGATCACCCTGACAGACTGTGCTATCAGATACGGTCATGGAAGCCTTTGGCAGTGGCTTGATCAAAAGCAAGGCTGTATCGCTGAGTGTTTTGGCACAGAGTGTTGAGGAGGAGTCGTGCACGGATTTGAGAACGACAACATACAGTCCGGTATCGGAGAAACTCAGTATAGCGGTGTCTGAATTGTTTGGAGAAACGATGACGCTGTCAAGATTCCCGTTGATGCTAAAGGTAAAAAGGTATAGGGTGCAGTACCGGAATCTCCGATGAAAAGGATCTCGGATGGATTGCCGGAATGTAGCATAGAGTATCAGAACCCGACAGATAAGCTGTGGGCAGCGGATTAATGGCAATGCTTAGGGTATCGACCTGCGTGTTGTATCGAGCATGCAGAAGACGAAGAGTCTTTTAACAAGAGACCAGGTGGTAGTAAAGGTTCCTGCAGTAGCAGTTGACGGAAAGCGGTATCGTATGCATTACCCGTGTGTCGAAACAATTTGCTGATCGGGATATTATCGACGTTAAAGGTAAAGGTATAAGGCGGAGTTGCGCTGCTGCCTGAAAAATGAACAACCTGAGAAGGATCACCCTGACAGACTGTGCTGGCATCAGATACGGTCATGGAAGCCTTTGGCAGTGAAAGCGATCAAAAGCAAGGCTGTATCGCTGAGTGTTTTGGCACAGAGTGTTGAGGAGGAGTCGTGCACGGATTTGAGAACGACAACATACAGTCCGGTATCGGAGAAACTCAGTATAGCGGTGTCTGAATTGTTTGGAGAAACGATGACGCTGTCGTTCCCGTTGATGCTAAAGGTAAAGGTATAGGGTGCAGTACCGGAATCTCCGATGAAAAGGATCTCGGATGGATTGCCGGAGTAGCATAGAGTATCAGAACCCGACAGATAAGCTGTAGGCAGCGGATTAATGGCAATGCTTAGGGTATCGACCTGCGTGTTGGAGCATGCAGAAGACGAAGAGTCTTTAACCGAGACCAGGTGGTAGTAAAAGGTTCCTGCAGTAGCAGTTGACAGGGTATCGTATGCATTACCCAAAGTGTCGGAAACAATTTGCTGATCGGGACCATTATCGACGTTAAAGGTAAAGGTATAAGGCGGAGTTGCGCCGCTGCCTGAAAAATGAACAACCACAGAAGGATCACCCTGACAGACTGTGCTATCAGATACGGTCATGGAAGCCTTTGGCAGTGGCTTGATCAAAAGCAAGGCTGTATCGCTGAGTGTTTTGGCACAGAGTGTTGAGGAGGAGTCGTGCACGGATTTGAGAACGACAACATACAGTCCGGTATCAGAGAAACTCAGTATAGCGGTGTCTGAATTGTTTGGAGAAACGATGACGCTGTCGTTCCCGTTGATGCTAAAGGTAAAGGTATAGGGTGCAGTACCGGAATCTCCGATGAAAAGGATCTCGGATGGATTGCCGGAGTAGCATAGAGTATCAGAACCCGACAGATAAGCTGTAGGCAGCGGATTAATGGCAATGCTAACGGTATCTGCCTGAGTGTTGGAGCATTTTAAAATTGAATTTTCTTTAACCGAGACCAGGTGGTAGTAAAAGGTTCCTGCAGTAGCAGTTGACAGGGTATCGTATGCATTACCCAAAGTGTCGGAAACAATTTGCTGATCGGGACCATTATCGACGTTATAGGTAAAGGTATAAGGCGGAGTTGCGCCGCTGCCAGTGAAACGAATAATGACATCAGAATCGTTTTTGCAAACATTGCTATTGGTTGCAGTAACAATTGCAGAAGGCTTGGGGAACACGAATAAAATGGTGAAAATGGAAGAGTTTGTTAAGGAACTATCGCATGCTGGACTTGAATCACTGACATTTAATAACTGAAATGTAAACAAACCTGAAATAGAAGTTGGCGCAAGAATTATTGCTGTATCTCCATTGGATATTTTATCAAATGTTTGGCTTGGGCTAGAGTTAAAGCTTACAGAATATTTAAATTTATATGGTGGTGTACCATTAAAACCAGTTAGAATTATTTGTGGGCTGGGGGCATTCTGACAAATATTTGTAACTCCAGAAATGGTAGCATAAGGTTTTGGTTTGATGGTTAGAATTATGGAGTCATTTAAATTTCTGGAACAACTAATTCCCGACTCTTCTACTTTGATAAGTTTGTAGACAAACGTTCCGGCAGAATTTGTAGGTACCAATATGGTGGTGTCTTTATCAGAAGATGTTATACTTTGTGTTGATTCATTATTGATGGTATAATAAAAAGTAAAGGGTGCCGTGCCCGAATCGGCATGTAAATTCAATATCGGTGAAGCTGAGTTGATGCAAACAGTGTCTTGTCCGGAAACTGAAATACTTCCCGTTGGCAATTGCCTTATTTCAATAATGATGCTGTCATTAGAAATACCGGAACACATCGAAGGACTTGAATCAGTAATCGTTTTGAGTTTGTAAACATAGGTCCCCGGCACATTTTTGGGCACCTTAAGAATTGCCGTGTCTTTGGCTGAAACAACGGTCGTATCCGGCAACCCTGGTCTGGAGTACAAAAAGGTATAAGGTGCATGTCCTGAGTCTCCGATATACAGGACTTCAGTAGAATCCGTTGATTGGCAAAAGGCGCCTCCTCCCAAAATATAAGCAACAGGGATTCGGTAAATTCTTAAACTGTCAAGATTAGAGGTGTTTGCAGGTGCTGTCGAAACAAGTTTTATTTTGTAAATTGAATCAAAGGACAAATTTGTTGGCAAGTCAATTTTGAAATAACTCAATGAGGTGTCCTTGAAAATTTTTAAAGTATCTGCATTCGAAAAATTTCCGGTACCGTCCGAAAGCAAAAACACAAAACTGTTGGCGGTATCGGTATAATTATTCGTTTGAAAATAAACCTCCATGGATTCTCCATTGCAAAGAGATCTGTTCTTTACGGAATCTATCTGTAAAGTTTGAGAGTATGAGCGAAAAGAAAAAAGTAGAAGTATGAAAAGTAGTAATCTAAACCTCATAAAAAATATTAAAAGGTTTGACATTAAGAATCTTAAATTCTTGGTAACTTTTCACAGGCAATTAAAATGAAATCGATATCAGAACCCTATACTATTCTGTATATAATCTCGCTGAATGCAATACTACTAAAATAATAATAAAATTGTAAGACGATGTGTGTTAAATTGGGGATTTTATATGTGAATACCGTGAATTTTGTTCTGAATGATTTTTCACTTCTATCAAATTGAATAACTTATATCTTTTGGTTCTCCTGCGTAATATTCCCAAAAATTCTTATTTATCGATTTTTTCATTCAATTTTGAAATCATCCCGGCCAATTAAATAAAAGCATCTGAACCCAGACAAAACCTTGAAACCACTTAGCATTAACAACCTAAAAAAGGAGTTGCATCAAAAGGACCCTGAAGAACTTAAAAGTATCATTCAGGATCTATGTCGTTATAAACAGGAAAATAAGGAACTGGTATCCTATATCCTTCTATATCGTGGCTTAGATGAGTCGTTTTTGAAGAATGCAAAAGACGAAATGACAAAGCTTTACAATGAGGTGAATGCTTCGCAACTCTATTTTTATAAAAAAACAATTCGCAAGATCGCCAGACTTGCAAGAAAATACATCCGGTTTGCCCATTCACCCTTAATAGAAATTGAGCTCCTGATCTTCTTTTGTTCACTTATAATTCAGCACCTTTCTTTATGGGCTTCGTCTAAAGTTGTGCGCAATATTTATGAGGGCCAATTAAAAAAGATCCGTCAACTATTGGAAAAACAGCATGAAGATCTGCAATTCGACTACAGACGGGAACTTGAAAAATTAAGTTTGGAAATTCCTTAGTCCTTTTTGGTGTAAAGAGATTCTCTTTCAACAATTTTCACTTTTCTGCCTTCTTCAAGAGTTGTTGACAATATATCGTAAGGCCCCGAAATGGCTTTATCTTTTAATTTTATTCCGGATTTTATCTCAATGTAACTGTTGTTTTGTATTCCCGTGGTTACGACTTTCTTAACGGTTTTACCGTCCCGGATCAGAAATACGATCTCATCCTTCATATTCTCATTATCCGCATGCTTATCACTGGATTCTTTTTTTCTTGTGGTAACGCATTCAATCGGTAATGAAATAAGGTTGTCACCTCGTTCAGTCTGAATATCCACATTTGCCGATAAACCGGGAAGAAAGGCCGTAGAATTGTCTCTGATCAGATCCGAATACGTAGATTTCAAAAACCGTATCTTCACTTCAAAAGTTGTGACCTGATCTGTGCTCATAGAGGCTACCGACTGTTTTGATGCCTTTGCTATCTGGGTTACGATCCCTTTAAAAATTCTGTCGCCGTATGCATCAACCTCTATAACTGCCGAATCGCCTTTGTGTATTTTCAAAATATCGTTTTCATTCACATCAACCCTTACTTCCACATTATTGAAATTTGAGATGCGCATGATCTCAGTACCCTGCATTTGCGCAGTACCAACTACTCTTTCTCCTTTTTTATTATTGATCTTCGAAACGATACCATCCGTAGGAGAGTATATTACGGTTCTGGCGAGATTTTGTTTTGCTTCACGTAAATTGGCCTCCGCATTGTCTATATTAAAATCTGCAGCTTTTATTTTCTCTTTTGCCGACTGAACATCGTCTTTGGCCAGTAAAAAAGCCGATTCTGCTTTTTCAAACTCAGCTTTACTTATTACTTTTTTTTCCAATAGTTCCTTTGATCGGTTGTAATTCGCAGTTGCCTCGGTAAGTCTTGCCTCTGCCTGACTCAGCATTACCATATCCATTTTTTTACCGGTAAGTGCAGTACTTACTCCGGCATTTGCGCGATCAACGGAAGAGATGTACAGGTCCGGTTTTATTTTTAATAAGATCTGTCCTTCTTTAACGGTGTCTCCTTCCTGTACGTACAACTCAGTTATTTCTCCGGAAACATCCGGACTAATCGATAATTCAATTTCCGGTTGAACCTTTCCGGTTGCGGCAACCGTTTGAACAATGTTTTTCAACACCGCTTCTTCAACCGAAACCTTAAGTTCCTTACCTCCTTTACCTTTAAATACGATCAGTAAAATAACGACCAGGAGGATCGATACAACGATGATGAGTACTTTCCTATTCATGAATTTCTATCTTTTGATTGGTGTGGTTTTTTAATTGATGCTAATGGGTTTACCTCTGTAAAAATCCAGAAGGATCTTTCTGAAGATCAGATCGTATTTGCCTTGTATCAAATTGGATTCGGAAACTTCGAGGTTGTTCTTTGAAAGAAGCAAATCGGTTGCGTTTAGTGATCCGGTTTCGTATCTTAATTGATTGAACTCATAGTTTTTTAACTGAGACGCATATGCTTCGGTAAGTGCTCCGTATTTTGATTTTGCAGCTTTATAATTTGCAACTGCATTCACTACCGAAGTATACAGGTCGTTTTCGGCTTTGCGAACATTAAGCTTTTGTTGTTCGGTACCAAGTTTTGCCTGCTTCACCGAATTGCGGACCCTGCCGCGACTGTATATAGGAACCGAAAGATTTATACCTATACTCTGTCCGAGGTTATTGTTTATCTGCGTGGAAAAGGGAATGGTTTCAATCGTTCCCTGTTGCGATAACCTTTTAAAATTATCGGAGTAAAGTGTATTGATATTTCCACTTAAACTCAGGGTTGGAAAATACCCGGACCTTGAGATATTCTCCTGCATCAGAGAGGCCTTGTATCTCAGGATCGACAATTCGATCTCGGGCATTATTTTGGTGGCTTTGTCGTATATGCTTGTGGCTCCTTCAAGTATAATTTCATCCGGAATGCCAATTTCGGGATCGCTCACATTGAAACTTTCAATATCGGGTATCTGAAGCAAATTTGCCAGACTGAGTTGAGAGAGGGTCAGGTTATTTTCTGCCATAACGAGATCCAGCTTGTCTGAAGATAGTTTTGCTTCCATTTCCAGAATTGAGCTTTTATTCGCGTTGCCTGCATCAAATTGTATATTGGCGGTTTCAAGCTGTTTTTCACTTGAAGTTATCCTTGATTTTACCACAGATATTGCCTCCTTGTTCAAAAGAATCTGTAAATACTGAGTTGCGATCTGCAGTACAATTGAATTAGAGATTACTTCAAGGTCTTTTCGGCTTGCTTCTTCGTTAAGGCTGTTTAAGCGAATGTTGTTGTAGATCGAAAGTCCGTTAAACAAAGTCAACTGTGAGGATAAACCAAAATTATTGCTTTGCACTCTTTGTTTAACGTAGGTATTGTCTAAAGGATTAATGTTTCGGCCAAAATTGTAATTGTTTCCGGCAAATCCCGAAACAGTTGGTAGTATTGCCTCCTTGCCCTGAAGTGAGTTGTGTTCGCTGCTCAAAACATTCAGTTTTCCCTGCTGTATATTCAGATTGTGTTCGAGAGCATATTCAATACATTGCTGAAGCGACCATTCTTTGTTTTGTGCGGAACCCTGAATGGCACAACACAAAGCAATAACTGCAATTAAATAGGATATAGAACCTTTCATGGCATACTTTATTTCATGTGTTTCTTAAGAAATTTTTCCATGGCTTTGTAAAATTCAAACTGGTTTTCTTCATTCCTGAAACCATGACCTTCATCTTCCTTTACCATATATTCTACCTCTATTCCACGCTTTTGAAGAGCGTCCACGATCTGATCCGATTCGGCCTTGTTGACTCTTGGATCCATTGCCCCCTGAGCAACGAATAAGGGTGTAACGATCTTATCAACATGAAAAACCGGTGAGGCTGCCTTGAGCATTTCGGTTTCTGTTTCAGGGTTACCAACCATTTCGTACATCATTTCAAGATAAGGTTTCCAGTAAGGCGGTATGGTTTTCATAAATGAAAGTAAATTTGATACACCCACATAATCAATGGCACAGGCATAAAGATCCGGTGTGAACGTGATCCCGGCAAGAGTCGCATATCCACCATAACTGCCACCGTAGATGGCAATTCGGTTCGAATCTGCAATACCTTCCTGAACGAGCCATTTTACCCCATCGGTAATATCGTTTTGCATATCTCTACCCCATTGCTTGAAAGAAGCTTCTTTAAATTTTCTTCCGTAGCCAACCGATCCCCTGAAATTTATTTGCAAAACCGCATAACCTCGGTTTGCAAGGAATTGAACTTCCGGATTGAATCCCCAGTTGTCTCTGGCCCATGGGCCACCATGAGGGTTTATAACTACCGGTAGATCCTTTTTGTTCTTAACATTTGGCATGGTAAGATAACCGTTTATAAGCAACCCGTCACGACTTTTGAACGAGATGGGTTCCATCTTGGCCAGTTGTTTTTCCTTGAGCCATGGACTTACTTCCGTTATGAGGGTGAGTTTGTCTTTGCTCAGATCATAAAGATAATATGAACCCAGACTTCGGTCGCTGTAGGTTCTTACAATAAAAGTGTTTTCATCCCTGGTTACCGATGTTATGGCTATTTCGTATGAACCTAGTTTTGATTCCAGATTTTTGAATAGCTTTTCGGTTTCCGCATCCATAAACTTTCTTTGTTTTTTCCAGGTGGTAAAAGAAACGCTCAGTAAAACTTTTCTTTTTCTGGAATACGAAAGATTTCCGGCATCAACATCAGGGTGTTCGAAAATAACGCTGAGTTCTTTTCCCGTTTTTGGATCAATTTTTACAATTGCCTCTTTATCACGTCCTATGTTGGAGCTTACAAAAAGGTTTTTATTATCAAAATCAAAGAATAAAGGTGATAAGGATTCTTTGAAATTTGTAGTTAAAACAACCTTAAAGGCATCTTCTTCGGTTTCTCTGTAAAGCAAACTGGTGTTAACCCCGTCAGCCGTTACGGCAATTCGAAGTTTATCGTTGTGATCGGTTACCCATCCTATTATGTTTCCGGGATTGGTGGCTATTTTAATCAGACTTCCACTTTTAAGGTTTAAACGGTAAACGTCAAAAACTTCTTTTTTATCCTTGTTTAACTGAATGAGCATTTCTTCTTCGTTGTCTTCAAGGATATTTACCAATCCTGCTCTTACACCGGAAAATGGCGTAAGGTCCTTAATGTTAGATCCGTCGGCATCAATGGCATAGATGTGAAAATTTTCATCGCCGGCGCTGTCTTTAAAATAAACCAGTCTTGATTCCGATTTCCAGAAATAAGAACTCAGGTCACGGTCGGTTATGCTGGTGATCCTTGTGGCTTTTTTAGAATTTATTCCCTGAACAAATAAGTTCATTCTTTTTTTGTAGGGCCCTAAATACGAATAGTAGTTGCCTTCTGGGGATATTTGATATCCCGTTTTAGGCGGGTTTTTGAAGAAGTTCTTTAAAGGGATCTTTTTCTGTGCATCCGCAGTATTAAGAGTCATATAAATTGTAAAAATTAGTAAGGTGCTTTTGGAAAAAACTTTGAACATGCCACAAAGATGACGTATATTTTTATTATGAAACAGGAAAATAGAGATAAATCCGTCTAATTTTTAGATAAAAAAATCTCGCTTTAATGGGATCGTTTTGAATGCTTCATTAAAGTATATCCTGCCATTTAAAGCAAGTTACCTGCACACTGCACAAAATCGATTATCCCATTTTAATGATTGTATGTATTGGTAAGTTTATACGTTTCGGATCCCTTTGTAATTGTATAATACAACTTCATTTGGGTAGCATTTAATTCAATTATGTCGTAAACAATGCTGTTCCAGTTGAGTGTTTTTTCATCAGGGCTCATGATCCAGGATTGTTTGTAGGTTGCAGGTTCTCTGCTGGAACATTTGGTATTGTTTGTGCATGAAACCGTAGAATCCTTATTCATTTTGTAGGTATCGTCTGTTTCGCATGTTGGTGTTTGAATAAAGACATCGGTTGAAGCGCCGTCTTTTCCATCCGTATCCACAGGCGTATCACTGGTGATGGCAGTAAGTTTCCAGGTACTTAACATAATCAGTTCTTTTTTGGTCCTTGTGTCGGGTTCGGGCCCCGAAGCTTCATCCTTGCTGCATGAAAGTATAAGTGCAGGAATTAGAAGTAACAAAGAATAAAGGTAATAGGGTTTCAGTTTCATATGAATGTATTTATTGCTGCAATTTATAAAAAGAAACTTCATTCTGAAATTAATCTTCCATATTAAAATGGTTTATGTAAGGATCTCAAATGTGTCGGCATCCTTAATGAAAGGGAGTTTTTTTCTGGTTTCAAGCACCTTTTCTTTATAGATTTTAACCAAAACCACTTCTTCACCATTTCCCAGTTGTGCCAGGTTTTCTCCCATAGGATCGTATACCGCAGAACAACCTGTATAACTGTGATGATTTGCATCGGTACCTACACGGTTTACACCTGCCACATAACACTGATTTTCGATCGCTCTGGCGGGTAAAAGGGCTGTCCAGTGTGCAATTCTTCTTTCAGGCCAGTTGGCAACATAAATTAAAAGATCGGCTTCACTTATGTTATAGGACCATACCGGAAACCGGAGGTCGTAACATATGAATGGATTTATTTTCCATCCTTCATAATAAATGGACGTTTGTTGTTTACCGGCGTAAAAATTACGTTCTTCTCCTGCATACGAAAACAGATGTCTTTTGTCGTAATAGTTTATTTCGCCATCAGGTTTGCAAAAAATAAAACGGTTGTAATGCTTTTCATTTTCAACTATGATAAGGCTTCCACATAAGGCAGTTCCATATTCTGCTGAAAGGTCCTTCATCCATTCAATGACCTTTCCATCCATGGTTTCAGAGATGTTTGCAGGCTCCATAGAAAAACCGGTTGAGAACATTTCAGGTAAAATGATTAGATCGAATTTTTCATTCTTCCTTTGCTCAAGCAGTGAGGTGAAATGTTCAAGGTTCTTTTCCCGGTCTTCCCAGTATAATTCGGTTTGTACCAGTAGCAGATTTAATTCATTCTTCATAGTTTTCTTTGCTTATTGTATTGAGTATTTCTGCTGCCATTTCTAAAGTTTTGTCCTTTTTTGCAAAGCAAAACCGCAATAAATGCTGGTCTTTTTTGTTGTGATAAAAGGACGATAAAGGAATTCCGGCAATTTTGAACCTTGTGGTCAATTTTTTTGCAAAAACAATTTCCGGGTCGGTGCTTATCGACGAAAAATCAACTAATTGAAAATAGGAACCCGAACAAGGAATTATTTTAAAGCTTGAATTCTTAATCAAACTTTGAAAATGATCTCTTTTTC
The DNA here is from genome assembly GCA_020635455.1 of Flavobacteriales bacterium. Classification (GTDB taxonomy): domain Bacteria; phylum Bacteroidota; class Bacteroidia; order NS11-12g; family UBA9320; genus JABWCE01. The sequence continues at coordinate 116,032 of JACJZT010000007.1, read as the reverse complement.
GTTCGTAAAAAGGACTCACCTGCAGGTAACTTGATTCATCTTTCAACATTTCGTTAAATGCAAATTGTGCAGGGGTAAATGTGCAAAACGCGTTATACTGATAAACTTTCCGAAACTCCCTCGTCATGAATTCAGGAGCCAGAACATAACCGGTTTTCCATCCGGTAACGTGATAGGTTTTTCCGAAAGAAGAAACGATAAAACTTCGCTCACTCAATTCTTCATGAGCTGCAAGGCTATGGTGTTGTTTCCCGTCGAACACCATGTGCTCGTACACTTCATCGCTTAATACAAAAATTTCGGTTCCTCTGGTCAATTCGTTCAATTGGTCTACGTCGCTTGAAGATATTACTGAAGTTCCCGGATTTTGAGGCGAGTTTATCAGTATCAATCTTGTTCTGTCATTTATCAACTTTTTGATCTCCTGCCAGTTTATGCTGAAATCCGGTAGTTGCAGACTACTGAATACAGCCTTGCCTCCGGCGAGTTCTATGGCCGGAACATAGCAATCGTAAGCGGGTTCTATCACGATCACTTCGTCTCCCGGTTGTACACAACACAAGATCGCAGTAAATATGGCAATAGTGGCACCCGGAACAACGGTTATTTCCGATTCCGGCTTGTATGTTCGGCCGTACAAACCGGAGGTTTTTTCAGAAATACGTTCTCTTAAAGCTAATATTCCCTGCATCGGAGCATACTGATTGTGATTTTCCTGCACAGCCTTATGGATCGCTTCCTTAATTTCCGGAGAACATTCAAAATCCGGAAAACCCTGTGATAGATTAATGGCATTATTGGAATTGGCAAGCAGTGACATTTCGGTAAAAATGGTTGTGCCGACATTGGGTAATTTTGATTTTAGATGTAGACTCATTCAGGTAAACAAAAAAACAAAAAATATGGGTAAAAACTTTCCTTCAAAAACGAAGTAGAAATATTAAAGGAATTTTGAGGGATTACCGGACGGCAAATTACCGACCTTAAAAGAATGGATTTCATTCACAACATTTTACAAGCTTTTATATACATATTAAGCCTTTTCCTAACATTAATTTAACCATGTGTTTAAAGATCAGGAATTTTGTGTGTGAATGAAATTTTATTCATTCGATGAACCTGATTCAAATTTTTCACACAATTAATGAAAAAAATAAAAATAGGGGTTATTGAGGATGAGTCCATGACTGCATTGTTGATCGAAAAATCGATCACTACTCTCGGGTATTCAATGGTTTTTTTGGCAGATAATTATGAAGAAGCCGTTGAAAACATCACCAATAAACAACCGGATATCTTATTGATAGATATCTTTTTGAAAGGGAAAAAAGATGGGATAGAACTTGCAAATTTTGTAAACAATACCCTTAAGATCCCTTTTATATTTTTAACAAATGATTCAAGTAAAGATACACTTGAAAGAGCAAAAAAGGTCAGTCCTCCGGGGTATCTGGTAAAACCCTTTACGAGTGAAGAATTGTTTTGCTCCATCGAAATTTGTCTTCACAATTCAGTGAAACTTCAGGAATCGCCGCAAGTAGTTCAACCCTTTAGTAAAGACGTTATCTTTGTAAAGGACGGTACCAGTTTTGTAAAGCTATACATCGACGAGATCTATTACATGGAAAGCGATCATGTTTACATTAACATTTACACCAAAACAAGGAAGGTTAGTATTCGAGCTTCATTAAATACGTTCTATGAATCCTTGGATAAAAACATTTTTTACAGGATTCATCGTAGTTATGTGGTTAACATCAATCACATCCAATCGTTCAATCATGACCATGCTCTTGTAAATGGTACCAAGGTTCCCATTTTGCATAAATATGCCAAGGGGATCTTTGAGCGTTTCAGTATCCTCTGAGGAACTCACGGGTATTAACATTTTTTGGTGGTTCACAACAAAAATTAGTGTTTTTTTAATACTAAATTTTTCTAAATTTGCTCTCAAAATTTTGAATAGGTGTGGTTTTTTTGACCAATGTTTGCTTTAATCCGCACACTTTTCTCTAAGATCAACAACATTGGATACCGGAAGCAACAATATAAAAATTGGAATTGTTGAAGACGATCTTCTGATGTCTCAACTGATCTCTAATACCCTCATCAATCTGGGTTATAATATAACTTCGGTGGCTTCAAATTATGACGATGCCATTAAAATGATCGAAAACGAAAAACCGGATATACTTCTTCTTGACATTTATCTTGAAGGCGATAAAAGTGGCATAGATGTAGCTGAAACTTTAAATAAGAAATACAATCTTCCCTTTATTTTTCTTACGGCAAATGCCGGTAAAGAAACCCTTGAGCAGGCCAAAAAGGTTAATCCACCTGCATTTTTGGTTAAACCATTCAACAATAATGACCTGTATGCATCCATCGAGATCTGCCTTAATAATTTTTTAAAGCCGCCTGTTTCCAGGGCAGACAACTCGGAGTATTTCAATAAGGATTTTGTGTTCATCAAGGATGGTTATTATTTTTATAAAATAAAATTTAACGACATTTATTTTATTGAAAGCGATCACGTTTATATTAATATTTTCACGAATGCAAAGAAAATGACTGTTAGGTCTTCATTAGGCCACTTTCTCGACAATATAAATAAGGAAGCCTTCGTCAAAGTTCACAGAAGTTATGCTGTCAATCTGAACCACATCGATTCAATAAGCACCGATCACCTTATGATCAAAGGCCATAAGGTTCCCACTTCAAAAAAATACCGGGAAGAGGTTCTGGCCCGTTTTCAGGTAATTTAGATCCTATTTCAAAAACAAAAAACTTGATGGTGATACACCGGTTTTATGCGTGTAAAGTAAATTTCCCTCTTTAGAATATTCAAGAACACTACCTTTACTAAGGTAATCTTTTGCATCGCCAATAAATAGGTTGCCATTATTTGGGTTAACACCCAGACCATAAAAACCCGAACCATTGCTTTGTGCTAACCAGGGCTGAGAAGGTATTTGACTGCTCATTTTATGTATTCTGTACACTCCGTTAAATATAAAAAAAAGACTGTCTCCACGATAGTTTTCGCGTAAGCGAATCGGATTAAAATTATGGTCTGAAAAATGTATTGAATTCACAAGGGTCCGGTCTGATTTTCGGATGCCAAACACACCTCCGTTTTTTTGCTTTAGATAATCACCCGAGCACAAAACCCAAACCATGCCGGACCGGTCGGCCAATATTGCCGAACCACCATTGGCAACTCCTACGCTGTCTTTGATCTGATCTTTCGTTACATCGATAATGTAAATATAAGGCCTGTAGTAATTGGTTACCCAAACTTCATCTTCAAGTTTTATAAGTTCTTCTGTCCATCCATTGCATTTGATCTGTCCGGTTTTTTCATACGTTTCCGAATCGTATATACTAATATGGTTTGATTTGAGATCGGTAACGTAAACCTTGTTTTGGGAAGCCTGAACAGCATAACGAGGCGAACCGGCATTTTGAATGGAATGGATCAGTTTACCGGTTTCTTTATGAATGATGTGGATCTTTCCGCTTCCGTTAACCATCAGCCAGATCCTTTCGTTGATCAGTGTCATGCTCTGCAACACATCACCCAAAGGAATTGCGTTGGCTGCTTTAAATATTTCTAAGTTTACTTTTCGGTTACTGTCCGATAAGTCTATAAGGTTAATCGTTGCATTTCCATAAGTAAAAGTTCCTTCGCATCCAACGATCAAATTATTGGTTAGGTTTATAGAATTCTGTGCCTGTGGTTCATTTTCAGTTTTGCATGCTCCCAGAAGCAATACTGCCAAAAAAAGTGTAATAGAATGTTTACTGTATTTATTCATTTATTTTAATCCCTTTAAACGTTTTTACGCGATCCTCTGAATAAACCTGCAGAAAGTATAAACCTTCAGGGATCTCACTTCCTGAGATCGTAATGGAAGTTTCGGATGTTTCAATGGTTTTTAAATTTCGGCTTGTATGATCATAAAGTTGGATCAGTAGCTTTGAGTTCCTTTCATTGGACAAAACGATTTCACCCCTATTATTAATCGGGTTTGTAACACGAAAGTCTATTTTATCAGGCTCAACATGTACATTTCCAATTGCCTTTTGGTGAATAACTCCAATCGCATCCAGATCAAATCCTCCTGAATTAAAAGGGGTTGGCCAGGGATCATTTACTTTTCTGCCGGCAGTATCATAGGAAGCGAAACGATTATCGAGACTACCGATCACGTCAATAATTTTAACATGGGTTATGTTCTTTTTATCGAGGTCTTTAAAATCATTCAGATCATCCAGATCGAAGGGAGTTCCATAACCAAACCTGTATTTTCCTGCCAGGTTGTTTATGTTTTCGGGTTCTGTGGTTCCAAATGCATCGGTTTGTATAAGCGTATCGCTTAGTGAATGACAAGGAAACCGAAAATATTTTATTCCGTCTGAACTAACTTCCACAAATGCTAGTTCCATATACCGATCGTCAAAAGAATTCTCAAAAACAGCAAAATCCCATCCAGGGCCATTGATCAAAGGAGAACTAAACTCACAAATGGCTATTCCGGAATCTCCCAAACTTACCACTCCATTTTCACCTGCTTTCCCTATGGCAGCTTCAGAGGTGCCTATGTTTGTAAAACCTGAATCCTTATCTGCAATGTTTTTCCATCCCCGGATCAGGGTGCATTTGACAGCCCAGTTTATAAAAATCAGGGATTCTTTGTGTAATGCCGATGTGCCCGGTTTGCCGGCAGCCGGAGCATACTGTGCCCATAGTAAGGTCGGCGGACAAAGGATGAACAGGATGCCGAATTGTAAAAAGCGCATTAAATTATTTTTGTTTTGGATCATTTTTCTGATTAAAGTTCAATTCAAGTTGGATCCCTAGTTCTACATTACTTAAAGGCATAGGTCTCCATGCTATGGTTTCGTAATTTTCGTTAAATAAATTATTGTATTTTAAGAAGAGTTCTCCCTTGCTTTTTTTGCCTGTAAAAGTATATCCCAGGAATACGTTGTGTAAAATGAATTCGGTAAGAAAATCCTCATTGTCGGGGCTGGTGTATCGTTTGTCGGTTTTTATAACCTGCCATTGAAAATGAATGTTGGAATACTTTAGACCCGCAAAAAAGTTGATGCGATACAAGGGAATATAGATCAGCTGTTTGTTAAAATTTGGGTCATCCCGGTTTTTGTTGGTCGATTTGGAATAGTCCGTGTTTAAACTCAAATTAAGTGATGCATCCGAACTGAATCTGTACAATAAACTTAAGCGACCTTCAATTCCGGAATTTTCAACCTTCCCAATGTTTTGCGGACTCCATACCTGAGTTGAAACAGGTAGCCAGATGATCTGATTTTTTAATTCGCGGTAATATGCGGTCAGGCTACAAAGGATCCGAATGTTTTTTGTATGGATACCTTTTTCCAGGGTTCCTTCCATGGCAATACCCGACTCCGGTTTTAACATTGGATTTCCTCCCGGGTGCCAATAAAGATCATTTAAAGTTGGAATTCGGTACACACGATTTATCTGGCCAAATACCCTTGAATTTTTTGTCATTCGGTAGTTCAAGGCAAGTCCGGGTATAAGCGGTAAGCGGTTTCCGTCGGTTACGTCCTGTTTAAGGGTAAGGTCAACACGAAATCTCTTATTTTTTGTATGTAAATATTGATTGTACCATATTGAAAAAGTTTGGCGATGTACACTTTTTGAATAGGTTGATGAGTTTGTGTTTGTATATGTGTGGCCCAAACCAACTAAGCCTCGACCATATTTTCCTGTTTTTAAATTAACATCCAATTCCTGCTGGAACAAATTGGTGTTTATTAACGAAAAAAGTTCAAGGCTCTGGTCCGAATACCGTATCTTATCAAATTGTCCATAGGATTTTAAATGTATTAGGTAGTTTCTGCGATTTTTTTGATAACTCAATACCATCTTGGTGCTTCGGTCCTCCTGATTTGATTCTGAAGTGGTTTCCAGCATTGTAGGCGGAATTTGCTGATCCGATGCGGTGGTCCAGATACCGAAATTCAGGCCTGCTGATTTTCGGAGTTCCCAATTGGTTTCGTGCATAAAATTCAGGTTCTTTCCATTGGAATGAACCATGGTTTCCGTTGGAAAATTCAGTTCAGCCCTGTTTTTATACTTGAATCGGTTTTTAAAAGTTTGATAAAAAACGGAAGTTTTGTGATTCGTATTTTTCAATGAATATTTTAACTCAAGACCATTCGCCGTGTTAAGCGAATTGTTAACCATACCTGAATATTTTAAATAAGTTGTTTTGCCAGAATGTTTGGAATTTTTTAAGGATATGCCTCCGGCAACGGTACCGCTACCCTGTAAACTGCCGGGGAGCCCCGGGAGCAAACTGATCTCATCGAAAAGAAAAGTCGGGATCAGGCTTAAGTCGATGAGTCCGGAAGCCTGATTGTTTAACGTGAAACCATTCCAGACAAGGTTTACCTGTTGTGATGAACTGCCTCTCAAACTGGTAGTGGCCAGTACGCCGGGGCCGTAATTTCGGATATTTATTCCCGATGAGGCATTTAAAAGTTCAGCGATTGAGTGCTGATTGAAATATCTGCGAATAAATGTATCGGTGTTGTCTACTCTGCCACCCGAATTAAATTGCTCAGTTCGGCTGCCTTCGATCACAACTTCCCGAAGCTTGCCGGTCCGTATGCTGTCGTTTTGCGCCTTTACATCAAAGCCAAAAACAATCCACAATATAGTTATAAAATATGTTCTGTTCATAAAAACCATGCTTTTAATCCCTAAAGCAGCTTTTTTTTAATGAACTCAGCAGGTCTTCTGACTTGTTCCCGGTTTAACAGCCTTCCCGTAATTAATCTCAACAGTGGCAATAAGATGTAAAACCGTTTTGCGGAACTTACAGCAGAGGGTACTGTTTTCGAATTTCACGAAATTCCCTTAACTGAGGTTCACTGCAAAAGTAATTAAATATTTAAGGAATGAGTGGTGATCCTTCATTTAATTAAAGAATGAAGAATGTTTGTATTTTTGAAGTTTAATTCAGATTGAAAAAACTACTGATCTTTACCTTAATTCCGGTCTTTTCATTTCAGATCATTGGTTTTTATCTTTTCAGTAACGTTCAGCGCATTCTGATTCAAAAAGAAATGGAACATTGCCGTACAGGTATGGTAACACTAACCATATCCAGGGATGTTTATTATATTAACCTTCAGCGTGAGGGTAAAGAGATCGAATTGAATGGAAGAATGTACGATATTAAAGAAGTACGGGAGCAAAAGGATTCTGTGGTTGTTCAAGCCATTGAGGATGTTAAGGAAAAAGATCTTGTGGAGCGGGTTTCTTCTGCTCTGAAAGACGATTATGGCTCAAAGGAAAAACGAACGGTCCTGAAAATTAAGACGCTTAAGCTTTTTTCGGAAGATTTACATGTATTGATTTTCGGTTTGGATAGTCACGATGTGCATTATGCACCTGAACCTGACAGGCTTGTCCAAAGTGTTTATCTTCAGGTATCGCCCCCACCTCCGGAAGTTAAAATTATTTGATCCAAACAAAGGCATCGCCTTTGTATATAAAAGCCGGTATTCATATTGGGCAGGTACATTCGTATTGTAATTTTAACAATTCATTGAATTTTTATGAAAAAAATAATTTTGGTTTTGATTATTTTGGTAAAAATAATCCTGGTGCCGGTATATGGCCAAAACGACTCCGACAAAGTTGAAAAAACCGTTTCACTCGACGAGATCGTAATTTCAGCAAATAAAGCTGAAGAGCATAAAAGAAAAATTTCGGCTCAAATAATCCGGATAAATTCACGTCAAATTCAATTTGGCAATAACCAAACCACTGCCGACCTGATCTCAGGAACCGGACATGTTATGGTGCAAAAAAGTCAGCAGGGTGGAGGAAGTCCTGTAATGCGGGGTTTTGAAGCCAGCAGAATGCTTCTGGTAATTGATGGTGTGCGATTGAATAATCTGATATACAGGAGTGGTCACTTGCAAAACGTTATAACCATCGACCCTTCGATACTCGAGAACGTTGAACTATTGTTTGGACCTGGTTCTACGGTATATGGAAGCGATGCTCTTGGAGGAACCATTCATTTTATAACCAAAAAACCTGTACTAAAAACCGCAGGGAACAATGGTTACAAATTGAATTTTTTGCAAAGGTATTCCACCGTGAACAAAGGGTCCACTACTCATTTGAATGTGAATGTTGGTGGTAAAAAACTGGCAAGTTTAACTTCCATAACCTACAATTCGTTTGGAGATCTGAGAATGGGCAAGAGCAAAAATCCCTTTTTCGACAGTTTGTACGGTTTAAGGGAAATCTATGCCCAACGAATCGATGGAACCGATACCCGTGTGGTAAATTCGGATAAATACCTTCAGAAAGGGAGTGCATATAAACAATCGGATTTCCTGCAAAAGTTGCTCTATAAACCTTCAAAATATGTTGAACATCAACTGAACTTCCAGTATTCTTCATCGTCCAACATTGACCGTTACGACCGGCTTTCTGAAGTGGTTAACGATCTTCCGAGATACTCAGAATGGTATTACGGACCCCAAAACAGGACTTTGACCGCTTATGATCTTAACGTCAAAAATGTTTCAGGTTTTGAACAGTTTCATTTTGGAGTTAATCATCAAAATATTGAAGAGAGCAGGGTTACCAGACGATTCGGAAACAATAATCTCGATTCGAGGATAGAGAAGGTCAATGTGGTTGGTATAAATTTGGATCTTAAGAAGAAGATAAAAAACACGGATTTGAAATTTGGTTACGATGGGCAACTGAATTATCTGAATTCGACCGCCAATCGTAAAAACATAGCAGATGGCTCAGAATCCGAACTTGACACGCGATACCCCGACGGAGACAATAGTTTGCATCATCACGCCATTTATCTCACCCAATCCACCGAACTCAGCAAGAAATGGATACTTAACAACGGGATCCGTTACGGCAGGTCGGTGTTGAATTCAAATATTATAAACAATTCCTTCTATGATCTTCCGGTCACTGAGATCAAACAAAAGAATTATACATACTCGGGATATTTGGGAATCATCTATTTCCCTAAAAAAGATATTAAATTGTCTTATATGATCAATTCAGGGTTCAGAGTACCCAATACCGACGATCTTTCTAAGATCTTTGAGACCAGTAAAGGAGTGGTTATTATTCCGAACAGCAATCTTAAGCCTGAGCAAACCCTTACCAATGAATTCACTTTAAGTCTTAAACCAACAAAGGCATTTAGAATAGAGGGAACCGTTTGGTATACGTCATTTTTTAATGCGATTACAACCGGGCCATCTACATTGAATGGTTCTGATTCGATTTTGTACGATGGTGAAATGAGCAAGATTTTTTCCAACAACAACAGTGGACGAGCACAATTGTATGGCTATAATGTAAGCATTGCCGGATATCTGTCGGAATATTCTCAGCTATACGCAAACTTGGCATACACCAGGGGAGAAGTGGTTTCGGCAGATCCAAACACTCCACTGGATCATATTTCACCAATTATTGCCAATGCCGGTTATTTGCTGAAATACAAAAAACTTACATCAGAATTCAATTTACAGTTTAACGGAAAGAAGGATATTGAACTCTATTCATCAAGTGGTGAGGACAATCAAAAATATGCGCCTCCGGGTGGGATGCCTGCATGGCTCACTCTTAATTTGAAACTGAGTTATGAATTGCCCAAGAACCTTATTTTACAAGGTGGAGTCGATAATGTTCTCGATACTCATTACAGAGTATTTGCATCCGGAATACACGCGCCGGGAAGGAATATTTTCCTTGCAGTTCGATTTTCAATGTGATGTAGAGACATTTTAGTACTTGAAGGGTTGCCGGAAAAATTTCCGCAACCCTGTTTTATTGTATAAAATCGATCTTATAAGCATAAATTATTGCTCTGTTTCTGCATATTTTTGCAAATATTTATGAAAAAAATATTCCTCTTATTCGGGTTAATGCTGATCTCAGGCCTATCAATAGCTCAAATAAGCTCTTCAACTAAATCACTACTTTTTAATTTTGTTTTTGTCGGTTCATCCGACACACTTCCTTTAACCATAAGCAATTCAGGAAGTAATGAGGTGGTGTTTGAGGATGTATTTGTGTTATACCGGCAGGGTTTAACCAATAACGATACTGCTTTTTATCTGACTGGCCATAAAGGGAAACTTTCCATACCTTCAGGAAAATCGGTCGATTTGAAAGTTGTTTTCAGGCCCGGTCATAACATCACTTATCTCACACAACTGGTTTTTCTCAATAAGGATACACCCGGCAATTTGGCAGTGAACCTCAGTGGCTCCGGAAAATACACCAACACCTATTATCAGTCTACTTTTGACCTGTATGACGAGAATTTAAAAACAGCATTAAAATCAATTCTTTCCAACAATACAAAAAGTCTTGGGTACAACGGGGCAAGGGATGAAATGTATGCCAACATCGACAATAAGGGAGGACTGGTTGAGTGCATTTATACAGGAAGAAAAGCTTCCTTTAATACCAGGTCAGGGGCAACCTCCAATGGTTTTAATTGTGAACACACCTTTCCTCAGAGCAATTTTAATCAAAACGAACCAATGAGGTCGGACGTTCATCACTTGTTCAGCACGGATGAGACCGCCAACAACAAGAGGAGCAATTATGCTTTTGGTGAAGTTTCAAATCCAAACTGGAGCGTTGGAGGCAGCAAACTTGAAAGCCAGACTTTTGAACCACGAGATGAACAAAAAGGTGCAACGGCAAGAGCCATGATGTACTTTGTGATTCGTTACTCGGATTATAACAGTTTTTTTTCACCCCAGGAGAACATTCTCAGAAACTGGCATGGAAAATTTTTGCCCAATTCTTCAGATGTTCAGCGGAATGAAGCCATTTACAAACTTCAGAACAACCGAAACCCCTTTATTGATTATCCTGGGTTGGAAGACCGGATAACTTCCTTTTCTTCAACTAAAAATCGCATACCGTTTAACAGCGTTTATCAGAGCAACACTTCAGTGGATTTTGGTTCGGTAAAAGAAGAAGATACCATCACTTACGAAATTATACTTGCCGAAACGGCAACTAAGAATTCGGATGTTGTTGTTCCTGTTCAGTTTAAACACGGAATAATTGAAGTTTACGGTAACGATCCGATAAAGGCCGGAAGTTTTTTGTCGTGCAAACTTAAATTGATTACCAATCTTCTACCTTCCGGATCCTTGTTAGATTCCTTTAAGATCAGCATTAACGGACAAGAGCAATACATCAAATATAAGGCAGAAAAAATTCTTGCCGGATCAGGAGATGAATTTAAAAAAGCACTAAACTTGCTGAACACGAGCGATCATACCTTAAGATTCAGCCATGACCTTGAAAGAGGGAATGGCGTGGAGATCTTTAATCAATACGGACAGAAAGTTTTTTTTACCGAAATTAATTCACCCTTGAACGATATACCCATACCATACTTACAGCCGGGTTGTTACTTTGTACTCGTTAACTCAGGAGTAAATAACAGTCTCTTTAAAACCATGGTTCTAAATTAGCTGTAAGGCCACTCTTGTTTAGCCTTAAGAATAATACACCTTTTTAAATTCTGAATGAGACAATTTTTTAAATATGTACTTGCATCCATTACGGCGTACATTTTGTTATGCATCGTTTTCATATTCATAATTATAGGCATGATAGCTGCTTTTTCTCCGGATGAAAAAGTTAAAGTTGAGCCCAATTCAGTTTTAAAACTAACCTTCAATTATGCCATAAGCGACCAGGATGTAGAACAGCCATTCAACCTTTTCGGGGATATGTCTCCGGATCTCGGAAAGCCGGTTGGCCTGAATGAGATCACTGCATCCATACTTCACGCTAAAGACGATCCCAACATTAAGGGAATTTTCATGGACCTGAATTTTATTGGTGCCGGATATGCCAAAATTGAAGAGATCAGAGATGCAGTTGTGGAATTTAAGAAGTCCGGAAAATTCGTTTTTGCCTATGGCGAATATTTCTACGAATCGACCTATTATCTGGCATCCGTAGCCGACAAGATCTATCTGAATCCGGTTGGTGAATTGTTGTACAACGGCATTACCGCAAACGTAACATTCTTTAAAAATGCCCTTGAAAAACTTGGTATAGAAGTGCAGGTTATCCGACATGGTAAATTCAAAGGGGCGGTTGAACCTTTTATTCTGGAAAGTTTAAGTCCCGAAAACAGAAAGCAGATCAATGAATACCTTCAGTCCATTGTAAGTAATTTAAACAGCAGCATTGCCAAAAGCAGGAAATTAAGCGTTGATCAGGTTGCTGAGATCGGTAACAAATGGCTGGTGCGAAACACCGAAGATGCTCTGAAATATGGTTTGGTTGACAAACTTTCATACAAAGATGAAGTTATTCAGGATATTTTGTCCGAGCTAGGTTTAAAAGGAAAATCGAGTAAGGATTTGAAACTGATGACCCTTAATAAATACAAAAAGTCTTTTGACAGCCGGAAAGGAAAAGGGCCGGATCGCATTGCAATAATTTATGCAAGCGGAGAGATCGTTAATGGAAAAGGTAATTCTGAACAGATAGGCTCCGATAAATATACAGCTTTGATCAGGAAGTTAAGGGAAGACGATAAGGTGAAGGCTGTGGTATTGAGAATAAATTCTCCAGGAGGTTCTGCACTTGCAAGCGACATTATCTGGCGTGAACTGGATCTTTTGAAGAAGAAAAAACCATTGATCGTCAGCATGGCTGAAGTGGCAGCATCCGGAGGATATTATATGGCAGCACCTGCCGACACGATAGTGGCTCATCCTTACACCTTAACAGGCAGTATTGGTGTGTTCGGATTGATGCCAAACATGCAAAAACTGCTGAACGATAAACTTGGTATCAATTACGATTATGTTAAAACCGGTGAATTTTCGGATTTTGGTAGATTGGACAGACCATTAAGCAACGACGAGCGGGAATTGATTCAAAACATGGTAGAAAGAATTTATGACAAATTTTTGACAAGGGTTTCTGAAGGGAGAAATATTTCAAAAGATCAGGTTGACACAATTGGTCAAGGCCGTGTCTGGACTGGTGAGCAAGGTATAAAGATCGGACTTGTTGACGTAATGGGAGGTATGAATAAAGCCATCGAAATTGCCAAGTGGAAATCCGGCTTAAAGGATTATCGACTGGTGGAATACCCTGCTCCCAAATCACAATTAGAAGAGATCCTGTCATCCATAAAAGGGGATGATGAGGTTAAAGCCTTGCTGGAAGCGGAATTAGGCGAATTCTATACTTTGCATAAAACCCTAAGGTCCTTATCCAAAACTACAGGTATTCAGGCCAGAGTGCCCTTTATCCTGGCACTTGATTAGTATCGAATAATTGATTACTTTCGACCTCATATTATGAAAATATGTTTAGGTCCTTACTAGTCGCTGTTTTTACCTTTTTTATTCTTGATTCTCATGCCCAGAAGGAAGCCACATGGTGGTATTTTGGGAACAATGCCGGGATTTCTTTTACCGGAACCAACCTTGCTCCGGTAGCCCAAACCAATGGAAAAATGAACAATCTTGAAGGAGTTGCCAGTATTAGTAATACCAATGGTGGTCTTCTGTTTTATACCGATGGGGAATTTGTCTTTACTAAGAAGCATGCTCAAATGACCAATGGTTCCGGACTCAAAGGTCATAATTCAGCCACACAAAGTGCTGTAATTGTACAGCAACCGGTAAGGGCAAATCGGTTTTATATTTTCACGGTGGATGAGAACTGGTCTGGACATAGCAATGGGTTTCACTATTCAATTGTTGACACTTCACTAAATGGTGGTGACGGACAAGTGGTTTCGAAAAACAACTTTATTACGGCCAAGCCGCCAGAAAAAGTTTCGGCTGTTAAACACGCCAATAAAGTAGATACCTGGATCGTTTCTCACGACGCTGACAATAACGATTTTTTAGTTTATAAACTTTCATCAGCAGGATTAAGCAGTTCACCGGTTGTTTCCTCTGTAGGTCCGGCATGGAGTAGTTCAAACAATGGGTTTTCCAAAGGATATATGAAATTTTCGCCCGATGGAACCAAACTTGTGGCTGCCGTTGCAGGTAACCAAAATTCATTTGGGGGAAGATATCAAAACAATCAGGGCAGGATAGAAGTATATGATTTCGATAATCTTACCGGAAAACTATCAAACCCACAAATAATTGATAAATCAAACGTGAACAGCACTGTTGGGGCAGTAAGTGCCATATACGGGGTTGAATTTTCCCCCAATGGGCGATATGTGTATTTTTCGTTTTATATTCCTGCCAAATGGACCAATCCTAATGGTGATGGTAATGATGGCATCTGGCAAATGGATCTTTCCTCAGGAATTGCAGATACCATGGGTAAAAGCGTTACACAAATTGTACCAAACAGCAACCTTCCGTTTGTTTCAGGTTCCAACGGCCCGTCTGCGGGTGGTATGCAATTAGGACCGGATGGAAAAATTTACATTGCAAGATACAACAGGACTTACCTTTCCGTAATTGAAAAGCCTAATTGTAAAGGTCTTGCATGTTCATTTAAAGACAACGGAATAGATCTTTCGGGTAAAAGATCTCAATGGGGAGTACCGACCTTTATCTCCTCATTCTTTAACAAGGCTGAATTCGACTGGGGCTCTGATGCAGCAAATCTCTGTGAAAAAGCCAATACAAAATTTTATGTTCTTGATTCGACAGGTATTGATTCGGCGGTTTGGGATTTTGGGGATCCATCGACCGGAAGTTTGAATCGTGGCAAAGGTTTTACCGTCTTCCACGAATTTTCAAAGGCTGCGACCTACAGCGTTTTTGTTGAATTGTTCAGAAAGGTTAGCAGTGCGGATTGTTATGCAGATACCGCCCGAAAACTGGTAACCATATTCCCTAACCCGGTTGTAAATATTGGACGGGATACTTCTGTCTGTGAAGGTGAAGAAGTGGTAATGGACGCCAACACCACCAATGCAACGTATGTTTGGCATGACAATTCGGTTGTACCTATCGGCTTGGCCAATAAAAAAGGTTGGAGTTGGGTAGACGTTAAAGTCGGTGGCTGTACCACAAGGGATTCGCTTTACCTCGATATCATTTCTTATCCCAAGATCGATATCGGTAAGGATACCCTAATATGTGAATACGACAGCATTAAGCTGACAGGAAATGGTGGAGATAAATATTTATGGAGCACAGGGGATACCACCCTTACTACTTTTGCCAAGAAAGCCGGTATGGTTTGGCTTCGCGCAAGCAACAAGCAGTGCTTTGTATACGATACCATGATTTTGAGTCATTCTACACGGCCCCCTCTCAATCTTGGAAGGGATTCGGTAATGTGTGTCGGTGACAGCATTACCCTTCAGGCCAAAACCCAGAACAGCAAATTGTATTTCTGGAGCGATAATTCGAAAGATTCTTTCCTGAAGGTCAAAAAAACAGGGACCTATTGGGGACAAATTAAAGATTCACTTTGTTTTAGTTTAAAAGACACCGTGAAGCTTACCTTCCAGAGTAAGTTTACGCTTGATCTGGGAAAAGATACATTTTTCTGTAAAGGTGGAACATTTACCTTAAATGCAACCGTTGCAGGTGCAAAGAAATATGTATGGCACGACCTAACCGGAACACCGGGCCATGTTGCAAAAACAGGAGGTAAAAAGTATGTTACCGTAACAAACGGAACCTGCAGTGTCAGCGATACAATTTTACTTACTGAAGTCACGCTTCAACCATTCTCCCTCGGCCCTGATACCACTTTATGTAATGGAACGGTTTACGATATTATCCCGGGAGCCCTAACAGATGTTGAGTTTACCTGGATGGGCACATCGGTTGGCTATAGTTATCCGATCTCCAGTACCGGAAAATATTTTATTGATTACGTAGATCTTCCTAAAAAAGTCTGCAAACTTTCGGATACCGTTAAAGTTACCTTCAAAGGACCTACTGCAATTAATCTTGGAAGAGACACAGTTTTATGTATAGGTCAAAATGTTACTCTTGATGTAAGCAAATACGGATTTAAAAAGATAAAATGGTGGGACAATACTACATCACCAAACACTAAAATGAATGATTTCTCGATCACCAAACATTTTGTTGAAGGTGATGATGGTGTTTGTAAATCATCCGATACCATTAATATTTCATACAGGCCTGACCTGGCCATTGATCTTGGACAGGATTTTGTTTTATGCGATAACGAAACATATGATTTCGACATTACTACTGCCAATGCTACAATATATGAATGGTTACTTGATGGTGTTAATGTTGCTTCAACACCTAATTTTACTATAACCAATCCGGGTGGAAAATTGAAAGGAAGGGTTTCGGACGGTTTCTGCGATAAAGTAGATTCCGTAACCGTAAGTTATCTTACGACTCCGGTTGTAGATATTGGGCCGGATGTGGATGTTTGCGACGGTAATCCTGCTTCAGTTAAATTGGATGCTTCAGCTTCTTCTGCAAGCAATTATCAATGGAATACCGGTGAACTTACACCAAGTATTGACGTTACAAATCAAGGCTTGTATTTTGTAAAGGCTTCCAATGGAAATTGTGAAGCATCGGATAGTGCCTGGGTGTATTTTTCAAATACGCCAGATTTTAGTTTCGGTTTCGATGACTCTGTTTTCTGTGATAATCCAAGGCTCGATTACGATTTCACATCTCCTAACACAAGATATACCTGGAGCACAGGTTCAACCTTACCAAGCATAAAGATCACACAACCCGGACTATACACAGTTCGGATTGAAAACCCATGTGGAATCCAGGATCTTAGTGTTAACATTACCATTGATGAATTTGGCTGCAGACTCATCATTCCAACTGCATTTTCACCAAATGAAGACGGTATTAACGATGTTTGGCGTCCTTCAGGACAGGTACTTAAATGGGTTGAATTTGTTGTTTACAACCGTTGGGGTGAAATCATTCACAAGGGCGATCCTTTTGTTGGATGGGATGGAAAGGTTAATGGAGAATATGTGTCCGATGGTGTGTATGCTGTTACCATTTCCTATCGTCAGTCTTCGAATGGATATCCAAGACTGTTTGTTAAAAATATGGTCTTAACCGTTTTAAAATAAGCTTCTAACTAGTTTCCGGATAGAAAGTCGGCTACCACAAAAGTGCTGCCGCCAATGTACACGGCATCTTGCGATTTTGCTATTAAGGCAGCTTTATTATAAGCTTCTGAAACGGATTCCACCACTTCACCTCTCAGGCCTGCATGAAGTGCCTCTTTATAAAGTTCGTGTGCATTTTTAGCCCTTGGAATACTGGGTTGGCAAAAGATATAATGGGCATTTTTTGGCAATACTGAAAGGATAGTATTCAGATCTTTTTCCTTTACCATTCCAAATACCATAAATAACTCTTTATAAGTTTGTTTGCCTAATTCAAGCATGGCCTCTTTTAAACCGGCTGCATTATGGGCACAGTCCATCACGGTGAACGGACTGTTTTTTAATACATCCCATCGCCCTCTCAATCCGGTTAAGGATTTTACGTTCTGAAGCGCATCAGCTATCTTGAAAGTATTAAATTCATACCCTGTTTCCAGCAAGACATCACAGGTTTGCAAAACCGTTAGTAAATTTTTTTGTTGATATCCCCCAATAAGATCGCTTTCAATTAAGGTATTATAGTATTTTGGATTATTATCTGCAAAAAAAATGGAAGAATCGCATTCAAGTGCTTTATTAAGAAATATTTCCTGAGTATCGGAAGAAGTTTCTCCAATTACAACAGGAACATTCTTTTTTATTATACCTGCTTTTTCAACAGCAATCTTTTGTACACTGTTGCCCAAAAATTCCGTGTGATCCATTCCAATATTTGTAATGACCGAAACGAGTGGATACACAACATTAGTACTATCCAAACGTCCGCCCATACCGGTTTCTATTATCGCCACATCAACTTTTTCTTTTGAAAAATATTCAAAAGCAAGCGCAACGGTCATTTCGAAGAAGGAAGGTTGGATCCTGTTTAAAAGATTTTTATGATCCTTTGTAAATCGTATTACTTCTTCTTTTGGGATCATCTCGCCGTTTATTTTTATCCTTTCCCTAAAATCCACCAGGTGTGGAGAGGTATACAAACCGGTTTTATAACCATGTGTTTGAAATATTGCAGCCAGTGCATGGGATGTGGACCCTTTGCCGTTTGTACCGGCAATATGTATGGATTTAAAATTCTTTTCAGGATTACCTAGTGCCGAACAGAGATCAAGAGTATTTTTGAGGTCGGTTTTATATGCCGCAGCACCCATTCTTTGGTACATGGGCAATTGGGCATAAAGGAAATCGAGAACTTTCCTGTACTCAGATTCCATATCTTGCAAAATCAAAAAATAAAAAATGAAGGGCCTTACCTTTCCCTGAAGGTAAATTTTACTTTACCACATTGATCTTTACTCACATTACCAATAGGGCTGTAGGTGTTTTCCTTAACAGCTTTCAGGGCCAGGTCAATAAAATATTTGTCGGTCATGGTACCACCAAGTAAAGGTCGGGCCGACTTAAGTCTGCCGTCTTTATATACACATAATTCAATAATTACGGTTCCTGAACCCGAGCGGTTGGTCCGTATCTGAAAATCATTGTTTTTTCGGAAACCGGACAAATTAAAATTAACACCATCTCCGGTTCCGTCACCATCACCATTTCCTGAACCGGGTTTACCATCTCCATCCCCATCTCCGGTACCATCGCCATTTCCATTGCCACCATCTTTGTCTCCATAAATGCTGCCATCATCACGACCCTCGTTCCCTGAATTGGTGCCATCCCCCGACAAACCACCCTTTTTTGTAAACAGACCTTTTGAATCCGGTCTTCTTACAGGATTGGGATTAGGAGTGGTTTTTTTATATACAGGTGGAGTTATTTTAGGTGCAGTTTCTACCGTTTTCTTTGGATCTTTTTTCTCATCCTTCGTTGGTAATATTGGACCATCAGAATTATCGTCGGTAAGGGTGGCATCATCCGGACTGCTTGCTGTTTCTGGAACACTCGTAGATTCGGGTGTGTACCCGGCTTCGGCATCCGGGCCACCAAGGTCCGGTTCACCCAGAGATACTTCAAGGCCACCAATAGCTTCTCCCGTACCATTATCGCCATTGCCTCCACCGGCAAAACTCATCAGGAAAACACATAAAAAAAGAAGACTGTGGAACAAGATGGTTCCTATTAATCCATTTTGCTTTTCTCTATTCATCTCAGTACTTTTAGGTTTAAAACGAAGGATTCAACTCTTCCAGTATAAATACGTTTGAATACCCCATTTGTCTTAAGATAACGCAAAACTCCTCTGCAGAAGTATTTTTATAGAATGTGGTAATATAAATCGCATACTTGCCCTCATCAAGATGTTTTACTCTGCTTCCATTAAACAAGACCTTAAATTGATCCAATTTAAGGTGAGCAGTTTCTTCATTCGGGTAATTGCCGTAAAGTACACTGTATGTAGCCTGATCGATGACCGGATTTTTAAATTCTTCCTGAACTATGGGTTCAGATTCAGAAAGCTTTTCGGAAGGAGCATCAACACCCTCAGGCTCCATAATTTCAGGTTCTGCAATATTGCTGTCTCCCGAAAGGATGGATGCATTGTGCTCTTCTGCTTTTGGATCCTGATGTCCAATCTTATTTTTAAAATTTTCGAATTGCAGAATTCCTGCAAGACCAATAATTAATAGGATCGCTGCAGCGATGTAGGGCCGGAAATTTATGGAAACGGTCCTTTGTTTATTGGTTTTACCACTTACTGAAGGTTCTTCTTTTTGCCCTGCCTTCTGAGGTTCATCGTGAGTTATTATTTTCACACCTGATGGAACGGCAGTCAGTAGACGCAATTTCAGAGGTTCAAGACCGAAACTTTCTTTACTGAAGTTAAGGTTTTGTTGAGGTAGAAAGATCAGGTTTTTTTCAAAATTAGAATAAAATGTACCCAGGCTGCCAAAAGAAACCGATGAATTATTTTCAATTTCCCAGAATAACTCCTGAGTAATTGCCTCAACTTTTTTTAAGGATTCTTCATAAGAGATCTTTAATCCGGCGGCTAAAGCATTCACAAGCAGACCATCATCCTGATTAAGGTTTTTATTAAAAGCTACTCTTTTTCGGTTAGGGAAGATAAGAGTTTTACCATCTTCAAAACCCGACTGTTTTACATTCGTTACAAAACCACCAAAATGAGGGATGATAACACAATTGTGTGTGTATAATAGTTGAGCAACAAGACCTGAAAGACTTTCTCTGTCCATGATTTACGAGTACAAAGTACGTTCAAATACGAGTAATATCCTTGAAGTTTTATTCACAATCTTTTTATTTAGGATCACTGTTCTTCTTCTAAAATGAAAAGGTGATCCCGGCGATACCATTTAATCCGTAAACGGGATAATTTGACCATCTCTGATAAGTTTGATTGGTAACGTTATTAAGATCTGCAAAAATTGAAAGTCGTTTATTGTACTGATAATCTGCACCAATATTCAGATCAAAAATAGGTTTTAGTTCAGTACTGCTTAATTCACCTGCCGTCAAACTTCTTCGGTTGCCGATAACAAAGAATTTTCCTTTAAGTCTGAGGTTTTCAGTGACCTTTGCTGATACGGAAGTGTTCCACTCAAAATCAGGTCTTTGATACGCACTGGATTCTCCATATCCATAATAGATAAAGCGGGTTCCAAGGTTAATTTTTTCAAAACGGTTAAAATTCAATCCTGCTTCAAAGGTGAAAAGGTTCAAATCGTCGTAAACCACTAAAAACTTGTGAAGTGGAAACGAATCAGAGATGTAAAGAGGCAAGTCGTAGATAAACTGCTGGGTGATTTCCAGAAAGTAGTCAAATTCTGTGTTCAGTTTACCCTGGATACCTCCGTAAATTTTATAAGCCGTATTTTGATTTTTCAGGATCTGATTATTGGCAATGAACTGGTTTTCGTTGAACAGGGTCTTACTTGAGCCTTTCTTTAGATCACCACCGATGCCCACAAAAGCCTTCATTTTTTCAGGGACTACATAATAGTCGACCTTGAAATCGGGGTAGAGAAAGAATTCAGATCCAACCGAATCGAAAAATACGGTTGAATTGGCTCCGACAGTGATCCACACGTCTTTATACTTTAATTTATAAAATGGATGAAGGTCAAGAAATTGTCTGAAATATTTTACCGAGTCGGGGCCTGATGCCAGTCCGGTGAATGCAGATTGTAAAGAAAGTTTCCCGGGTCCTGCCTTTCCTGTAATAATATTTGAGAATGAGAACCCGAATTCGCTTTGTTCACGAGTAAAAAAACGGTTCAGGTCAAAATCCAAACCCGTTTTTATTCCTTTTCCCTTTAAAGCATTATCAAAATGTAAATTACCATATACATTATTTATGTTTTGTTTTACAGAATCCGAACTGAAATTATTTTCATCGTGATCGTATCCATAAAAATTATAGCCCAGTCGGTCATATCCTAATTTCGCCGACAATGTTCTGCCATTATTGTATTTTGCCCCATGTAAAAGAATCTTATTGTCAATAAACGATTTGAATTTAGGCTGCCCTGTCGACGATAAGTGCGAAAAATCAAGCCCGTAACTGTAATTTCTGCTTAAACCATTGTGCAGATGTATGTTAAGCAATGGGGTCGTATAGTTGCCAAAACCAGCCTTGACATAATTATTCCTTAGGTAGCTTACCGGAGTAGCACGATACGATTTTGCTATCAATGGTGTGTAATTCGGATCAACTTTATATCTGAATTCAGGAAATTCGTACTCTAATTTAATTTCTTTGATCTCCGGTTCTTTAAGTTCCGGTTGCGCTTCAACTCGCCGTGCATCGATGAGATTCGGCCGGTATTTTGTATACACATCCACTTTGTCCAGATCATTTTTTTGTGACATGGAAAAAAGAGGAAATGATCCCAGAAAAAAACTCAGAAATAATTTGTTCAACTTCATTCTTTGCTAAACTATAACGGCAAAGTTATTTTTTTAGCATGGGTTTAAGCATTTATGAATATCCACAAACGCGTTAAGTGTACAGAATATACTATTCAGATCAGAATAGTCCGCTTATCTTACCGTCTTCATCAATATCAATGGCCTCGGCAGATGGAATCTGAGGTAATCCAGGCATTCTCATCATATCACCACAAACCGGAATAATGAAACCTGCCCCAGTGGCATATTCAAATTCCCTTACAGTAATATGAAAATTGGTTGGGCGGCCCGTTTTGCTAATGTTGTCGGTTAATGAATACTGGGTTTTAGCCATGCAGATCGGCATTTTATCAAAACCCATTTTGTAGATTTTCTTCAGATCGTTCATGGCCTTTGGAGTATACTCCACATCAAGTGCACCGTAGATCTTTTGAGCTATGGCCCTTAGTTTATTTTCAACGGTATCGTTCCAGTCGTATGTGGGTGTATAATTGCTTTGTTTTGTTTGTATGGTCTCAACCACCTTTTCGGCTATTTCTTTCATGCCTTCACCTCCTGCTTCAAAACCGGCTCCAACGGCGATGGAAATTCCCAGATCTTCTACCATTTTTTTAAGGGTGTTTATTTCATTTTCTGTATCGGCATAAAATTTATTGATCACTACCACTGGAGGAATACCAAAAGATCTCATGTTTTCAATATGTTTTTCGAGATTACAAAACCCCGCTTTGAGAGCTTCGATGTTTTCTTCCTTTAAATTGGCTTTTTCAACACCACCATGGTACTTCAGAGCACGCACTGTGGCTACAATAACCACACACTTCGGGGCAAATCCCGCAAAACCGCATTTAATGTTCAGGAATTTTTCAGCCCCAAGATCTGCGCCGAAACCGGCTTCGGTTACTACGTAATCGGAAAGTGACATCCCCATTTTGGTTGCTAGTATGGTGTTGGTTCCCTGAGCAATGTTGGCGAATGGACCTCCATGTATTATTACCGGGTTTCCTTCCAGTGTCTGAACCAGATTTGGTTTAATGGCGTCCTTTAATAGTGCTGCCATTGCTCCGTTAGCATTAATGTCTTTAGCAAATACGGGTTTCCCGTCATATGTGTTTCCTATATAAATATTACCGCATTTTTCCTTTAGGTCTTTGATGTTCTTCGACATGCAAAGTATTGCCATGATCTCAGAGGCTGCTGTAATATTAAAGCCTGATTCCCTCGGCATTCCTGCACTTTTCCCGCCAAGGGCGATAACCATCTGGCGCAAGGCACGATCGTTCATATCCATAACTCTTTTCCATGTTACCGTTCTTGGGTCGATATTAAGATTGTTCTCTTTTTTATTCTGAATATTATTATCAATAAGTGCGGCAAGCAAATTATTTGCTTTTTCAACTGCCGAAAAATCACCGGTAAAATGGAGGTTGATGTCTTCCATCGGAATTACCTGGCTGTAACCACCACCCGCAGCTCCACCTTTCATTCCGAATACTGGTCCTAAGGATGGTTCTCTCAATACGGCAATTGCTTTCTTTCCTATTTTGTTTAAACCTTCGGTCAAGCCAATGCTCATGGTCGTTTTCCCTTCGCCCGCAGGTGTAGGATTTATAGCAGTAACCAGGATCAGATTACTGTTCTTAACCTTTTCTTCATCGATAAGTTTTAAGGGAAGTTTTGCCTTGTATTTGCCATAGTATTCAAGATCGTCTGAAGAAACATTGATCTTTCCGGCAATGATTTTGATATGTTCCGGTTGGGTGGCTTGCGCAATTTCAATATCTGATAGCATGTGTTTGAGAGGTTAAAGTTAAATGTTGTCGGCAAACATACTAATAATTCATCACCAATAAAATTTGAGTTACCAAATCCGGATATTGAGTTGCCGCTAGTGAATAATTTTAGTAAGGTACTAGCGTACGATGGTTACCGTACCTTTTAAATTATAACGGATGCCGTCTTCGTAAACAAAATTCAATTTGTAAATGTATGCATCATCCTGAACCGGTTGACCATTGTAAGTTCCATCCCATCCATGTAAAGGATCCTGCGACTGAAACACCAATTCTCCCCATCTGTTGAATACCTGAAGAGAATATGAATGAGTGCCGTCGAATTTTATTGGTCTGAAAACATCGTTCAAAAGATCTCCATTGGGTGTAAAGGCGTTTTCGATATACAGATTTTCCAACGGCGGGAATACAAACAAAAATTCAGAGGAACTGTCAAAACAACC
The DNA here is from genome assembly GCA_020635455.1 of Flavobacteriales bacterium. Classification (GTDB taxonomy): domain Bacteria; phylum Bacteroidota; class Bacteroidia; order NS11-12g; family UBA9320; genus JABWCE01. The sequence goes on along the minus strand of JACJZT010000007.1, from coordinate 91,810 downwards.
ATACTGGTTTAATACATTAAGGTATATTCTGTTTTTGAAAAAACGGTCCACCTTGGTTATCAGTGAATCTCCTTTCTGTATGGTTCCATCCGGAAATGTCCATGTAAAGGTGCCCTTGCCCGCATACTTTGGCTTTAATCTTATTAAAGTGTTCACATCATCAAAACTTAATATGTTGATCTTAAATTCCGGATCTGGTTTTGGGTAGATCAATGCATAGTCGGTATAGGAACCTTTACAACCCAATGCATCTTCAAAAGAAAGGGTAACCGGATAGGTGCCGTATGCTAAATATATATGATCTTCAGGGTTTAGAATTGAGCTTATTCCGTCTCCAAAATTCCAATGCCATTTTTGAACAGGGAATATGCCGGAAGACTGAAAAGCTTCAAACCTGATGGATTCACCTATGCAAACTGAGTCGGGAATAAAATATCCTTCCGGACTTTTACTTAAGTAGACCCAACTCATAAATGTGTCTTTACACCCTTCCCCGCTTTCGATGGTAAGTGTAATGTCTTTACGTCCATCACTGTTGAATTTAAAATCTACAATATCAGAAGTTGTTGCCATGATGCCTTCCGTGCTTTCATACTTATATTTCAAAACAAAATCTTTTGGAGTGCTCGAATTGTTTTGAAGGCTGATATTGTGATTTTCGAAACATTGAGTATCCTTATCGATCAGAAAGGATGCTTTTGGGGGAGGTAAGACCTCAAAAGTTTTTTCAGTACTGTCGGTACAGCCATTTTGGGTTGAGATCTTTAAACCTATTTTTCCGGTTCCGATGTTCTTAAGGTCATAAAGGCTTACACTATCTTCAGTTCCAATAGGTTTTCCATTTTGTTTCCAGGTGGTATTATGAGGGATTGCGGAGCTTGATTGTGTGAATTTGAAAGAATTCACTCCATAGCACTGGACACTGTCGTTAACATAGATTTCGGCTTTGGGCATTGGAGCTACAAAGAGCTTTTTGCCAATACTATCCGCGCATCCCATAGAATCAACCACTCTTAAGGATATACTTTTTAGTCCTATATCGGGGTAACTGAAACGAGCAGGAATTTTTACGGAATCGATCTTATTCAGGTAATTCCAGTAATACTTGAGGCTACCGTTGAAACTTACAGATCTTTGCAAAAGATCGATCATATTATCCTTTAAACATTGGGTGTCGGAAACGATCTCGAAATCTGCCACAGGAGATTTTAATACTTCAAATATTTTTGAAAGTGAATCGTCGAAACATCCAGCATGTTCTGAACTTGCCACCAGTTTAACGGTAAATTTACCCGATGAATCTGCAGTATAACTTTTTGGATTTTGCCTTGAATCGTAAAATTTATTGTTAAGATACCATTTGTAAGTATAGCCTACATCCGTGATAAGTGGTTTAAAGTTAAAAGCATTGCCACTAAGGCACTGAACCGAGTCGCTTATCGAGAAAACAGGAATCGGGTTTGGTATTGCCCTTACTTTTTTATAAGTAGAATCCCTGCATCCCAAATAATTAATGGTCAATAATTTAATAGTATGCCAACCGGTATCCAGATAACGAATGTTCTTATATTGTGACTGGTTACCGGTCAATCCGTTTCCAAAGTCCCAAAGGTGCTCGTATTTGCCTACAATGCTTTCATCAACGGTATGAGTAAAGGTCCATCTTGAAAGCACCATGCATTTCATGGTGTCCGGACCAAAATCAAATTCAGAATCAGCAGCAGGCATCACGATCATCCCGCTTTTAAACGTATCTCTGCAACCCTGCTCAGTTTCGGTAATGTAATAATAGTTTTTATACGGCTTTTTTGATACGGTGTCAAATTTTACCCTTAGTTTCATTTTTGGACCCGTGTCTGTGCTATCGATACTTCCGTCTTCCAATAACCAATAATACTTTTTTACTTTTTGACAACAGGAATAAGAACTGTCTTTGATGATGGCGGTTTCTCCATCACAGTATTCGTCCTTGTCGGTGTAGGCCCCGATATCCGTATTCCAGTTTATGTTAATGGGAATTTCGTAACGCGCCTTACAATTTGCATTCTTAGGATAAATATCAAGGTAAACCTTGTATTTTCCCGGCTGACGGAAATGGAATAAAAAGTTGCTTGTATCGTATAAGGTTACCCCTCCCGGGAAGATCCAGGCTTTGTAGAGAATCGAGTCATTGACGATGTAGGAGGAGTCGCTGAATCGATAAAGGTTATTAAGATGGCAGTTGGATAATGTGTCAACTTTTATTTTTGTGTAAACACCAACTTTCCCGACCACTGCCGAATCAACGAATTTACAATAACCCGATGTGTCGGTGGCATATACCTTGATTTTTTCGGACTTAGAACTTATATAGCTGTTTTTGGTTGAATTATCATGCCATAAAAAATTTGTAAAGAAAGGATTGAGTTCTTCAAATTTAAAGGTTTGGTCACAGATCAGCTGATCAAAAACCGGATTGAATTCAGGCCAGTTAAAGGTATATTTCTTTATTACGGAGTCTGTTTTATTGTTAAAACCTACAGCCCAGAGCTTTATAGTAAATTCTTTACCAACCGGATACTTATGTGTAACGGTTTGCACCGAATCCGTGGTACCATCACCAAAATCCCATTTATAGGAACGTATCGCACCGTCGAGTTGTGCCTTGAATTGCATAGTCACTGATGTATCGATACATTGGTAACTCAGCACGCTGTCTTTTATATCGATCTGGAAATTGGGCAAACTAAAACCAGCTGTGTAAAGATAGGATTCATAACTTCCGATTCCATAGCAATAAGCCAGATGGCCGTAATTACAGGATATTCTGTGAACACCCAGCGTTATCTTGATTTTGGCATAGGAGAATTTCTTATTATCGGTTACTTCAATGAATTCGCTTGATGGAATGCGCACTCCATCGAGGAATACATCGTTTATGGCTGAAGTATAAACCAATATGCTTACAAAATGATCCCTGATATTGGTACTATTTACAGTATTAAAGGTCGATAGATTTCCCATATACTTCGAACTGAGCAATTGAAGAATTGCAGGGTCACCCCAACCCGGTGTGATGTATCCGTTACATGTAGGTCCTTTCATGAACTGAAAACATTCAAATTTTCGGTCGGCTGAAATATGCAATACAGAATCTTCGGTTGGAACATCAAGCGTAAGTGCCGAGTCTCTGCTACCGATACGATACATTTTTCCGTTTACTTTTACCATAAGGGTAGTGTCAATTGAAACAACCTTAGCCGTATAGCCTTTGGTATGTCCGAAATGTGGTAAAATATAATAAGCCGTATCGAGCAACCTGACCGGAAAAACCTGTTCAACCTGATGATCACAGGCTCCACAAGGAAAGGCAGAACATTTGTCACCGGTATAGACGATTATTCTTTTATTGTTTAAAACCTTTATTGAAGAACCATCAAGAATGTTGCCCGGTGCACCTCTAACCTGGTATACTTCACCTGCATCAAGGGTTATATTGATCGGCTGAAAGGCCGGATTATTTTGAAGCGTTTTAGCGGTAGGAATGATCTCTAACTGAACATTGTCTTCAGGACTTACAAGCATGAACTGATTTCCCGCCATATTGCTTACCTTTCCGGGATGTCCGGTTATGTATTTTGTGCCATTGGGGACATTTTTTAATGGAAAAACCACCGTGGCGTCTGTGGTGGCGGGTTGAAGGTTCATTGAAGTAACGGCGATCGGATAATCTGAAAGAATATGTATTCCGGTCTTTTCTACCACTTCGGAGCTACTTATCTGACCAACTGTATTCGGGATGGTTACGATTACTACTGAATCTTTGGGGACGGTAATTTTGGTGGCATAGCCCATTAAAGGAACCGTAATGTCAACCTCAGCCGTGTCTTTAGCTGCTATAAAAAGGCGCAGAGTACTCGACGAAAAATTAGACATGAAGGCTGTCCAGAATTCCGTTCCGTAGTTGTCTGTTTGTGCGAACACACTTCCCATCCCCTGAATGAGCAGAGAAATTATTAGAATTAGCCTTTTCAAATTTTGCTTAGCCAACAAAAATAAACATTTAGAGGTTTTCAATCTCTTTATGACCTAAGACTGATATTAAACAGACAATGTTGCACTATGAGTCCTAAAATGTGGAAAATTATTTACAAAAGTAAAATAACCTAAAAAACCAACTACATATATATATGTATGAGCGGTTAAATGACGGATGAAAAAATGAAATATACAGACATTCAGAATCATTAAATCTCTATAAGTTGAGATTAAAAACAAACGGATACACCTTAGTTGCGTTTATGCGGAAAGGAGAAAGTCTGGACTCTTCAAAAAATATCGAATTTAATGCTAAAAGGTTTGGAACGAGAGGCATTTGTTTTGGGTCCGAAGCACATCTAAGAATCTATTTTTCAGGTCTCTGAGAAAAAGTAAATTATTTCTTAAAAAAATCATCAGAATCGTTTGTAATTAATATATAAAATCCTACTTTTGCAGTCCTTAAAAAAATTGTAGAGAAAAAGCATTATGCCTACCATACAACAGTTAGTACGAAAAGGTCGGGTAGCACCGGTGTTCAAGAGCAAATCACCTGCACTTGATTCATGTCCTCAAAGACGAGGAGTGTGTACCAGGGTTTATACCACGACACCTAAGAAACCAAATTCAGCCATGCGAAAAGTTGCAAGGGTTAGATTAACAAACAGTAAAGAAGTAAACGCATACATTCCCGGAGAGGGTCATAACCTTCAGGAGCACTCGATCGTATTGGTGAGAGGTGGAAGGGTTAAAGACTTACCCGGTGTAAGGTATCATATTGTAAGAGGTGCACTTGACACCGCCGGTGTTGAAGGCAGAAGACAAAGAAGGTCTAAATACGGAGCCAAAAAACCTAAAGAAAAGAAATAATGAGGAAAGCAAGAGCTAAAAAAAGAATCCAGACACCGGATCCCCGTTATAACGATATAATGATTTCCCGTTTCATCAATTGCATGATGCATGATGGTAAGAAATCCGTGGCCAGAAAAATATTTTACGATGCCATTGACATCGTAGATGGAAAATCTTCTGAAGAAGAGGGCATTGAAGTGTTCAGAAAGGCTTTAAATAATGTAATGCCAACTGTTGAGGTAAAGGCAAGAAGGGTTGGAGGTTCAACGTTCCAGATCCCGACTGAAGTTAAGCCTGAAAGAAGGGTTGCTTTAGGGACCAAATGGTTGTTGACCTATTGCAGGAAGAGAAATGAGAAATCCATGTCGGAAAAACTTGCCGGAGAGATTCTGGCTGCTGCTAAAGGAGAAGGTTCTTCGGTAAAGAAAAAGGAGGATACACACAAAATGGCGGATGCAAATAAGGCATTCTCACATTTCAGGGTTTAAAAAAATGGCAAGAGATTTAAAATATACCAGAAATATTGGAATTGCGGCACATATTGATGCCGGAAAGACAACCACTACCGAGCGGATATTATACTATGCAGGTGTAAACCATAAAATAGGTGAGGTACACGATGGTGCTGCAACCATGGATTGGATGGCTCAGGAGCAGGAAAGAGGAATTACGATTACTTCTGCCGCAACAACGGTATCGTGGAATTATCCAATGGTTGACGGAGCTAAAACTCCTGATACAAAAGAATATCACATTAATATTATTGATACTCCCGGTCACGTTGACTTCACAGTGGAAGTAAACCGATCCTTAAGGGTATTGGATGGACTTGTTTTTCTTTTTAGTGCTGTAGATGGTGTTGAACCTCAGTCGGAGACAAACTGGAGATTGGCCAATAACTATAACGTTGCCCGTATTGGTTTCGTTAACAAAATGGACCGTTCTGGCGCCGACTTCCTTAATGTTGTTCGTCAGGTACGTGAAATGTTGGGTAGCAATGCTGTTCCACTTCAATTGCCCATCGGTGCTGAAAGTGGGTTTAAAGGAGTAGTTGACCTGATCAATTTCAGAGGTATGATCTGGAATGAAGAGGATAAGGGAATGACCTATAAGGTTATTCCAATTCCCGATGACATGATGGAAGAGGCCAATGAATGGAGGGAGAAATTACTTGAAGCGGTTTCTGAATACGACGATCATTTATTGGAAAAATACTTCGAGGATTCAAACTCAATTACTGAAAGAGAAATTCTTAATGCTTTGAGAAAAGCATGTCTTGATATGAAGATCGTTCCTATGGTTTGCGGATCTTCTTTCAAGAACAAAGGTGTTCAAACCATGCTTGATCTGGTAATGGAATTGATGCCAAGTCCACTTGACAGAGAAGAGATCAAAGGAACCAATCCTGAAACAGAAGAGGTTGTTAGTCGAAAACCTGATTATAATGAGCCTTTCGCAGCACTTGCATTCAAGATCGCGACCGACCCGTTTGTTGGTAGGTTGGCATTTATAAGAGCCTATTCAGGTAAGCTTGATGCCGGTTCTTATATATTAAATACCAGAAGTGGTAATAAGGAGAGGATTTCGAGGATATTTCAAATGCATGCCAACAAACAAAATCCAATTGAATACCTCGGTGCAGGTGACATAGGTGCTGCTGTTGGTTTTAAAGATATCCGAACCGGAGATACTCTTTGTAGCGAAAAACATCCGATCGTTCTGGAAGCAATGGTATTCCCGAATCCTGTTATTGGTTTGGCTATTGAACCAAAAACACAGGCTGATTCTGACAGACTTGGTGTTGCCCTTGGTAAATTATCCGAGGAAGATCCAACTTTCCAGGTAAATACAGATGAAGAAACCGGACAAACCATCATCAGCGGTATGGGTGAATTGCATCTTGAAATTATCGTTGATCGACTTCGACGAGAATTCAAAGTTGAAATTAATCAGGGAGCACCTCAGGTTGCTTACCGTGAAGCTATAAAAGGAAGCGTTACTCACCGTGAAACCTTTAAAAAGCAGACTGGTGGTCGTGGTAAGTTTGCTGACATTCAATTTGAAGTTTCTCCGGTAGATGCAGACTTTGCCGGAACCGGTTTACAATTTGTTAATCAAATCGTTGGTGGTGCGATCCCAAGAGAATTTATTCCATCGGTTGAAAAAGGATTCAAAGAAGCAATGAAAAATGGTGTCCTTGCCGGATACCCACTTGAAAGTTTAAAGGTAAGATTGTTTGATGGATCTTTCCATCCGGTCGACTCCGATTCAATTTCTTTTGAATTGGCTGCTAAACAGGGATATCGTGATTCGTTAAAGAATTCACAACCGGTCATTCTTGAGCCTATCATGAAAGTTGAGGTTGTAACACCTTCCGATTATATGGGAGATGTTCAGGGTGACCTGAACCGAAGAAGAGGTCTTATCGAAGGTCTTGAAGAAAGAGCCGGTGCTCAGGTTATTAAAGCCAAAGTACCTTTATCCGAAATGTTTGGATACGTGACCACACTTAGAACCATTACTTCCGGAAGAGCAACGTCCACTATGGAATTCTCACATTATTATGAAGTTCCTAAGAATATGGCAGATGAAATAATTGAAAAAGTTAAAGGTGTAAAAGCAAACGCATAAGCAACATGGTAAATCAGAAAATCAGAATTAAACTAAAATCGTTCGATCATACTCTGATCGACAAATCAGCCGAGAAAATCGTTCGTTCGGTAAAGGCTACCGGTGCTGTTGTGAATGGCCCAATACCCTTGCCAACCGAAAAAAGGATCTTTACGGTTCTAAGGTCTCCTCATGTTAACAAAAAAGCAAGAGAGCAGTTTCAAACCTGTTCCTATAAAAGATTGCTTGACATCTACAGTTCTACCGCTAAAACTGTTGATGCATTGATGAAACTTGAACTTCCAAGCGGTGTGGATGTAGAAATTAAAGTATAAATAATTTAGAATAATAAATCATGTTTGGAATAATTGGTAAGAAAATTGGAATGACCAGCGTCTTCTCAGAAACCGGGAAAATGATCCCGTGTACTGTTGTTGAAGCAGGTCCTTGCGTGGTTACTCAGGTAAAAACTGAAGAAACCGACGGTTACAATTCCGTACAGCTTGGATTTGGAAACCGTAAACCAAAAAACACTCCCAAACCGCTGATAGGTCACTTTGCAAAAGCTAACACAGCTCCAAAAGTTAAAGTTGTTGAATTTACAGACTTTGACAAGACCTTAAAGCTCGGCGATACGGTAGATGTTAGTGGGTTCAAAGTTGGCGAATTCGTTGACGTAGTTGGCACTTCAAAAGGTAAAGGCTTTCAGGGTGTTGTTAAACGTCACGGCTTCTCAGGAGTTGGCGGCGCTACCCATGGTCAGCACAATCGATTAAGAGCTCCCGGTTCGATAGGAGCAGCTTCATATCCTTCAAAGGTTTTTAAAGGAATGAGAATGGCCGGAAGAACCGGTGGTAAAAGGGTTATGATCACCAATCTTGAAGTATTGCAGGTAGATGCAGAAAAAAATCTTCTTGTGGTTAAAGGTGCTATCCCCGGTTTTAATGGTTCATTGGTTTTAATAGAAAAATAAAATGAAAGTTAATGTTTTAAACAATCAGGGCAAAGAAACCGGTCGTCAGGTTGAATTAAAAGATGGAGTTTTTTCCATCGAACCAAACGATCATGCCATTTATCTTGACGTTAAGCAATATCTTGCAAATCAGCGTCAGGGTACACATAAGTCAAAAGACAAATCTGAAATAAGAGCGTCCACCAGAAAAATTAAAAGACAAAAAGGAACCGGTACTGCCAGGGCGGGTAGTTTAAAATCTGGTACCCGTGTCGGTGGAGGTAGAATTCATGGTCCGAGGCCCAGGGATTACAGTTTTAAATTAAACAAAAAGGTAAAAAGACTGGCTCGTTTATCTGCACTTGCATACAAAGCAAAAGATAACAACATTATGGTAATGGAGGCATTCAACTTTGAAAAGCCCAACACGAAGGAGTTTAACAATATGATCAAGGCGTTGAACCTAGCAGATCAAAGAAGTTTGTTCGTGGTTCCGGAGCACAATGCCAACATCAACTTGTCGGCTCGTAACCTTCCTAAATCAGAAGTTATGACTGCAGGTGATCTGAACACATATCAGATCATGAAAGCCGGAAAACTTGTTATTGTTGAAGGATCGATCAATAAAATAGAAGAAGTATTAACCGCATAGTTATGAATATTCTTAGAAAACCGTTGCTAACGGAAAAAATGACAAAAATTGCCGATAAAACCTCTCAAGTTGGTTTTATTGTTGAAAAGACCGCATCAAAAGATGAGATCAAAAAAGCAATTGAAAAAGCATACAACGTTGAAGTTGAAAGAGTTAATACCGTACTGGTAAGAGGTAAACGAAAATCGCGTTTTACCAAATCCGGTATCGTAAATGGTAAAAAGCCAAATTATAAAAAAGCTATTATTCAGTTAAAGGAAGGTCAGAATATTGACTTCTTTGAAAACATTTAATTATGGGAGTTAAAAGATTAAAACCGGTAACACCCGGTACGCGTTTCAGGATAGCAAACACATACGAAGAGCTTACCGGCGATCGTCCGGAGAAAAGTTTGTTGCTTTCCATAAAAAAATCCGGTGGAAGAAACAACCAGGGTACCATGACCATGAGATACATTGGTGGTGGTCACAAAAGACAATATCGTTTAATTGATTTTAAACGCGACAAAACTGGTGTAAGTGCTACCGTTAAAACCATTGAATACGATCCTAACCGAACTTGTTTTATTAGCCTGGTTGAATACAAGGACGGTGAAAAGAGATACATTCTTGCACCGAATGGTATCGAAGTTGGACAGGTAATTGTTTCCGGCTCAGGGGTTACACCGGATCTTGGTAATGCAATGCCTATGAGTGAAATGCCTCTTGGAAGTATTATTCATAATATTGAATTGAACCCGGGTCAGGGAGGAAGGATCGTGCGAAGCGCCGGTTCATCGGCTCAGCTATTGGCAAGGGATGGCAAGTATGTAATCATAAAATTGCCTTCAGGCGAAACCAGAATGATCCTTTCAAGTTGTATGGCAACCATTGGAGTTGTTAGCAATTCCGATCATAATCTTGAAAATAAAGGTAAGGCAGGTAGAAACAGATGGTTAGGCAGACGTCCAAGAACACGTCCGGCAGCTATGAACCCAGTTGATCACCCGATGGGTGGAGGGGAAGGCAGGGCCAAAGGAGGTCAAGCCAGAAGCAGAAAAGGTACAGGATTAAAAGGTGCCAAAACCAGAAATCCGAACAAAATATCAAATAAATTAATCATAGAAAGAAGGAAGAAATAATTATGCCAAGGTCACTAAAAAAAGGTCCATTTGTAGACGTTAAGCTTTTCAGAAAGATTGAGGCTATGCGTGATTCAAAAAAGAAAAATGTTATTAAAACATGGAGCCGCCGATCTTTGATCACTCCGGATTTTGTGGGTCATACATTTGCTGTATACAATGGCAATAAGTTTATTCCCGTATATGTTACCGAAAACATGGTGGGACATAAGTTAGGTGAATTTGCACCAACGCGAACATTTAAAGGACATTCAGGAAATAGATAATATGGAAGCTGTAGCTAAATTAAATAATTGCCCGCTGTCTCCCAGAAAGATGAGATACGTTGTGGATCAAATCCGTGGGATCAATGTTAATCAGGCATTGAACATTCTGCGGTTTAACCAGAAACAGGCTTATGCTCAGATGGTTGAAAAACTTTTATTGTCTGCAATTGCAAACTGGCAGTTAAAGAACGATGAAAAAGTTGATGAAGGCACCGGATTGATGGTTAAATCGGTTTTCGTAAATCAGGGAAGTACCATCAAACGTTTAAGCACCGCGCCTCAGGGAAGGGCATACAGAATAAGAAAAAGGTCTAACCACGTAACTATCGTGGTGGATACCATAGGCGAACAGGTTGAAGATCAAATAAACTAAACAGGAACATTCAAACAACATGGGTCAGAAAGTAAATCCAATAAGCATTAGATTAGGTATCATCAGAGGATGGGAATCCAATTGGTTTGGTGGTAAAAGATTCGGAGAAAAGTTAGCCGAAGATTTTAAGATCAGAAAATATCTGCATGCACGTATTCAAAGAGGTGGAATTTCAAAAATCGTTATTGAAAGAACCTTGAAGCGAATCATAATTACGGTTCACACAGCCCGTCCGGGTATTGTTATCGGTAAAGGTGGTTCGGAAGTTGATAAGATAAAGGAGGAAATCAAGAAGCTTACCAAGAAAGATGTTCAGATCAATATTTTTGAAATTAAGCGTCCTGAAACCGAAGCTCGTTTGGTAGCCGAATCTATTGCTCAGCAGATTGAAGGAAGGGTTTCTTTCAAACGTGCCACTAAAATGGCCATTGCTTCAACCATGAGAATGGGAGCTGAAGGAATAAAGGTAATGTTATCCGGTCGTTTGAATGGAGCTGAGATGGCTCGTTCGGTGCAATATAAGGATGGTAGGATTCCTTTGCACACCTTCCGTGCCGATGTGGATTATCACATTGCTGAAGCCCTTACCGTTTACGGAAAGATCGGTGTTAAAGTATGGATAATGAGAGGTGAAGTATATGGTAAACGAGATCTTTCAATGAATCTTGGTGCAGGCCAGGCTGGCTCAGACAGAAGATCAGGTCCGGGAGCTGACAGAAGAAGAAACAGAAGAGATTCCGGTTCAGGAGATAGAAGAGAGGGTGGACGTAGAACAAGAACCGAAGTACAATAAATTTAATAAGCAAGTAAAATGTTATTACCAAAGCGTACCAAATTTAGAAAACAACAAAAAGGCAGGGTTAAGGGACTTGCAACCAGAGGTGCTCGAATCGAGTTCGGGGATTTTGGTCTTAAATCAATGGAGCCCAAATGGATAACCTCACGACAAATAGAAGCGGCTCGTATTGCCCTCAACCGATATATGAAAAGAGAGGGTAAAGTTTGGATCAGAATATTTCCGGATAAACCTGTAACCAAAAAACCTGCGGAAGTAAGGATGGGTAAAGGTAAAGGTGCTCCGGAATATTGGGTGGCCGTTATCAAACCGGGAACCATTCTTTTTGAAGTAGAAGGTGTAAGTGAGGAAGTTGCCAGAGAGGCGATGAGACTTGCTGCACAAAAATTACCGGTAGTAACACGTTTTGTAGTTAAACCATCCTATTCAGAAGCATAATTATGAATTACGAAGAAATTAAAGAATTGACCGATAAGGAATTGCACGGTGCATTGCGTGATGAACGCGATCATTTGCAGAAACTCAAATTCGGACATGCTGTAACACAGCTTGAAAATCCTGGAAAAATTACTGCTTCCAGAAGGTTAGTAGCCCGATTTCTTACAGAAATTAATCGCAGAAAAAAAGAAATTAATAAGTCCAATTAAGGTTATGGAAAGAAACGCCCGAAAAGAAATCATTGGTATTGTTGCGAGCAATAAAATGGAAAAAACCGTTACGGTTACCATTGAGAGAAAAAAGAAACATGCCAAATATCACAAATTTGTGAAAGCAACTTCTAAGTTCATGGCTCATGACGAGAAACAAGAGTGCAACATCAATGATGTGGTAAAGATAATGGAAACCCGTCCATTGAGTAAAAACAAACGCTGGCGGGTAGTTGAAATCATAGAAAAAGCAAAATAATGATACAGCAGGAATCAAGACTTAAAGTAGCCGACAACAGTGGTGCCAAAGAAGTACTTTGTATTAGAGTGCTTGGAGGAACCAAGAACAGGTATGCATCGGTAGGTGATAAAATAGTTGTCACCATCAAATCCGCTATTCCTTCAGGAGGGATGAAAAAAGGAACCGTTTCAAAAGCTGTTATCGTTCGTACCAAGAAAGAAGTGCGCCGTCCGGATGGATCTTACATTCGATTTGACGACAACTCATGTGTGTTGTTGAACAAGGAGGACGAACCAAGAGCAACCCGTATTTTTGGCCCGGTTGCCCGTGAATTAAGAGAAAAGCAATTTATGAAAATTGTGTCTCTGGCACCAGAAGTATTATAAGTTATGGAAAGAAAATTCAACAAAATTCAAAAACTTCACGTAAAAAAAGGTGACACCGTGAAGGTACTTGCCGGCGACGACAAGAACAAGACCGGTAGGATCCTTAGTATGAATGTTCAGGAAAGAAGAGCCATTGTGGAAGGAGTTAATATGGTAACCAAACATCGCAAGCCCGATGCCGATAACCCGAATGGTTCTATCGTGAAGCTGGAAGCACCAATTCATGTTTCAAAACTTATGCTGGTTGCAGGTGGAACTCCAACACGTATAGGCCGAAAGAGAAATGCAGAAGGCAAATTACAGAGGTATTCTAAAAAGTCAGGCGATTTTATAAAATAATTGAAAATGTATTCACCAAGATTAAAAGATAAATACAAGAACAGCATTACAAACAACCTCAAAGAAAAATTTGGGTATAAGAATGTAATGGAAATTCCAAAACTGGTTAAGATCTCCGTAAATCAGGGGATCGGTGCTGCAGTTGCCGACAAAAAACTGGTAGATACCGGAGTTGCCGAACTTACCACCATTGCCGGTCAAAAAGCTGTAGCCACTTATTCCAGAAAGGATATTTCAAACTTTAAACTTAGAAGTAAAATGCCTATCGGTTGCAAGGTAACGTTAAGGAAAGACAATATGTATGAATTCCTTGACAGGTTAATTTCAATTGCATTGCCAAGGGTTAGAGACTTCCAGGGAATAAGTGATAAAGGTTTCGACGGAAGAGGAAATTACACAATGGGTGTAAGCGAACAATTGATATTCCCTGAGATCGATATCGACAAAGTGAACAATATCAAAGGTTTCAACATCACTTTTGTTACAACGGCAAAAAACGATGTAGAGTGTTTGGAACTATTAAAAGAATTCGGATTACCATTTAAAAATCAAAACAATTAAATATGGCTAAAGAGTCAATGAAAGCCCGTCAAAGTAAACGGGAAAAATTAGTTGCAAGGTACGCAGATAAGAGAGCCAGATTAAAGGCCGAAAAGGATTATGACGGACTTCAATTATTGCCAAGAAATGCTTCGCCTGTAAGATTGAGAAACAGATGTTCAATTACAGGTAAACCAAGAGGGTATATGAGGGTTTTTGGAATTTGCAGAAATCAGTTCAGAGAAATGGCTTCAAGTGGTAAAATTCCGGGTGTAACTAAATCAAGCTGGTAGTATTAAAATTATAAGAAATGACGGATCCAATTGCAGATTATTTAACAAGATTGCGCAATGCGATTAAAGCCAATCATCGCATTGTAGAAATTCCTGCTTCTAACATAAAGAAGGAAATAACTAAGGTATTGTTTGAAAAAGGTTATATACTTAATTACAAATTTGAAGACAACAACTTCGGAGGAATAATTAAGATTGCCCTTAAATATCACCCACTTACCAAAATTTCAGCGATCAGTGAGCTACAAAGGGTGAGTAAACCCGGTTTGAGGAAATATGCATCATCAAATGAAATTCCAAGAGTAAAAAATGGTCTTGGGATCGCTATTGTAACCACCTCAAATGGAGTTATGACCGATAAGGAAGCAAAAAAACAAAATGTAGGTGGCGAATTGATTTGCTACGTATCTTAAAAAATAAAAGAATTTAAACATGTCACGTGTAGGAAAAAACCCGATTAGCTTGCCACAAGGTGTTGAAATTAAAACATCCGGCGATACGATCACCGTAAAAGGTTCAAAAGGAGAACTCAGTCAGAAACTGAGTGATGGTATTGGCATTACCGTTGAAGATGGTACTGTGCAAATGACCAGAGTTAACGATTCAAAGAGCCAGAAAGCATTACATGGTTTATACAGAGCATTGGTAAACAATATGGTGGTAGGGGTATCCCAGGGATACACCATCCGTCAGGAAGTTGTTGGTGTTGGTTACAAAGCCAGTAATGAAGGTAACATTCTCGAACTGAACCTTGGGTATTCTCATAATATCTTTTTGGAAGTACCTAAAGAAATAAAGGTAAGTACCGAAACGGTCAAAGGAAAGAATCCTCTGATCATACTCGAAGGTATCGATAAACAATTAATTGGACAGGTTGCCTCCAAGATCCGTTCACTAAGAAAGCCTGAACCTTACAAAGGTAAAGGTATTCGATTCGAAGGTGAAACGATCCGAAGGAAGGCAGGTAAATCAGCAGCTAAAAAATAAGAATATGGCAACGTCAAAAGTTTTAAGCAGACTAAAAATAAAGAAAAGAGTAAGGTCTAAAATTTCAGGGACAAAAGAAATGCCCCGATTGTCTGTTTTCAGAAGCAATAATGAAATTTATGCCCAGTTGATCGATGACAGTGAAGGAAAGACCTTGCTTTCAGCATCATCACTTTCAAAAGGTCTTGATACAGGAAAGGTAAATAAATCAGAAAAATCCTTTATGGTAGGAAAGTCACTTGCAGAGAATGCTGTGGCAAATGGAATATCCAAAGTCGTATTCGACCGTAACGGATATTTGTATCATGGAAGGGTAAAGCGTCTGGCAGAAGGAGCAAGAGAAGGAGGATTAAATTTTTAATTAAAATTCATGGCAACACAAACATTATTAAAAGTACGTTCTACAGATATTGAATTAAAGGAAACTGTAGTAAGTATAAACAGGGTAGCAAAAGTTACCAAAGGAGGTAGAACCTTCAGTTTTACGGCAATTGTAGTAGTTGGAGACGGACAGGGAATCGTAGGACATGGTCTTGGTAAGGCCGGTGAGGTTATCGATGCCATCGCAAAAGGTATTGAAGATGCCAAGAAAAACCTTATTAAGGTACCTGTTATTAACGGGACCGTTCCTCATGAACAATACGGAAAATACGGTGGAGGAAAGGTATTTATAAAGCCTGCTTCACACGGAACCGGAGTTATTGCCGGTGGTGCGATGCGTGCAGTTTTGGAAAGCGCCGGAGTGCACGACGTTTTGGCTAAATCCAAAGGTTCTTCAAATCCTCATAACGTGGTTAAAGCAACCGTGGATGCTCTTGCAAAATTAAGAGATCCTTATCGCATAGCAGAACAAAGAGGAATTACACTGGAAAAACTTTTTAATGGTTAATCAATATGGCTAAGTTACGAATCACTCAAATTAAAAGCGGAATTGACCGCACCGAAAGAGAAAAAAGAACTTTGATTGCATTGGGATTAACCAAAATGCATCGAAGCAAGGAAGTTGAAGAAAATCCTGCTCTTCTGGGCATGATCAATTCAGTAAAACATTTATTAAAAGTAGAAAACGTTTAAAATGAATTTAAGTAATCTAACACCTGCTAAAGGTTCAGTAAGAGATAAAAAACGAAAAGGCCGTGGGCAGGGCTCCGGTAAAGGAGCTACTTCCACCAGAGGACATAAAGGGGCTGGTTCAAGATCAGGATACTCTAAAAAAGTTGGTTTTGAAGGAGGTCAGATGCCTTTACAGCGAAGAGTTCCTAAGGTAGGATTTAAAAATCCTTTCAGGGTTGAGTACGTTGGTATGAATCTTGACCGTCTTCAGGAATTTGCTAAAAGTATCAATAACGATACACTGACCCATGATGTGTTTTTGAAAAACAGGATCATCAACAAAAAAGAGAAAATAAAAATCTTGGGTCGTGGTGCTCTTGAATCAAAATTAAATGTATCAGCTCATGCATTTTCCGATAAAGCCAAAGCTGCTATAGAAAATGCCGGTGGAACCACTCAAATAATTTAGTTCCACAATGAAGAAGTTAATTACCACACTTAAAAACATCTGGAGCATTGAAGAGCTGCGGACCAGGATCATTCAAACCCTGATCCTGCTTGCGGTATACAGGATCGGAACCTTTATTTACATTCCGGGCGTTGATCCTGTGATCATGAATACCAAGTATTCAGGCACTACCCAGGACGGCTTACTCGGACTGATAAACACTTTCTCCGGTGGAGCCTTCGACAGAGCATCTATATTTGCTTTGGGTATTATGCCATACATCTCGGCTTCGATTGTGGTGCAACTTTTAACTTTTGCGCTACCATCCTTTCAGAGAATGTCTAAAGAAGGTGAAGATGGAAGAAGAAAGATAAATCAGATAACCCGTTATCTGACAATTGCAGTTTCTGGTGTGCAGGCTGCTGCTTACCTTGTTCAGTTAAAATCTTCCAAAGGAGATGCCTTGTATGCCATGATGCCAAATGCACCTCTTTCCATGACCACGTTTACCATTCTTGCGATTACAACGCTGGTTGCCGGTACCATGTTCACTACATGGCTTGGAGAACGAATTACCGACCGTGGTTTGGGCAATGGTATTTCACTCATCATTATGGTTGGTATCATTTCAAGATTGCCTTTTGCCCTTATCGGCGAATTTACCAGCAGACTTGGTGGTGCAGGAGGACCAATCATATTCCTTGTTGAAATTGTAACCTGGCTTGTCGTTATTCTCAGCGTTATCCTTCTTATTCAAGGAACGAGAAGAGTTCCTGTGCAATATGCAAAACGAATCGTTGGAAATAAACAATACGGTGGTGTCCGCCAATATCTTCCTTTAAAGATCAACGGCGCAGGTGTAATGCCGATCATTTTTGCTCAGGCCTTGATGTTCATTCCTTCTACCTTAACCGGTTTTCTTGCTGAGCGATCTTCTTCCGCATCGGGATTTTTCGCACAGTTTTTAGATATTACCTCCTTTGGATACAACGCCTTATTTTTCATTTTGATCGTATTGTTTACATATTTTTATACAGCGATAACCTATAACCCGGTACAGATCTCTGAGGATCTGAAAAGAAACAGTGGTTTTATACCCGGAATCAAGCCCGGCAAAAAAACTGCGGATTTTATTGATACCATTATTTCAAGGATCACTTTCCCGGGTGCGATCTTTATCGGGATCGTTGCGATAATGCCATCCATAGCAATAATTTTTGGAGTGAACGATCAATTTGCCCAATTTTATGGTGGTACATCCTTGTTGATCCTGGTTGGTGTAATCTTGGACACATTGGCTCAGATCGATACGCATTTATCAATGCGTAAATACGATAGCCTGATGAAATACGGAAGGATCAAGGGGCGAACAGCCACCGGTGGAGCAATGACTTAATTATTGGAAATTTAAATTATTAATTAGTATATTTGCAGCCCGTTAAAAAAACTTATGTCTAAGCAGGATTCGATAAAGCAGGATGGAGTGATCGTTGAAGCGCTATCCAATGCTATGTTTAGGGTTGAGTTGCAAAACGGTCATAAAATAATAGCAACGATTTCTGGTAAAATGAGGATGCATTATATCCGAATATTACCCGGAGACAAGGTAGCGGTGGAGATGTCTCCATACGACCTTACAAGAGGTAGAATCAGTTTTAGATACAAATAATTCAAAATGAAAGTAACATCATCTGTTAAGAAAAGAAGCTCCGATTGCTTCATTGTGAAGCGAAAAGGTGTGGTTTATGTATTAAACAAAAAGAATCCAAAATTTAAACAAAGACAAGGATAAATAATGGCCAGGATAGCAGGTATAGATTTGCCAAAACATAAAGTAGGCCCCATTGGATTGTCAACGATCTATGGAATTGGCCGGTTCAATGCGATCAGCATCTTAAACGAAGCGGGTGTAGATATCAACAAGAAAGTTGGTGACTGGGACGACGATGACCTTACAGGTATTCGAAGAGTCATCCAGGAAAACATGAAAGTTGAAGGAGAGTTACGTTCTGAGGTTCAAACCAACATCAAACGTTTGATGGACATTGGTTGTTACCGTGGTTTGCGCCACAGAAAAGGCTTACCTGTAAGAGGACAATCCTCTAAAAACAATGCCCGAACCCGAAAAGGTAAACGTAAAACTGTTGCCAACAAGAAAAAAGTAACTAAATAATATTAAAAAAGGAAGCATATCTAATAAATGGCTACAGGAAAAAAAGTTGTTAAGAAAAGGAAAGTGCTGGTTGAAGCTTATGGACAAGCTCACATCAAAGCCTCTTTCAATAATATCATTATCTCTATTACCAACAATCAGGGACAGGTTATTTCATGGTCCAGTGCCGGTAAGATGGGATTCAGAGGATCGAAGAAAAACACTCCTTATGCAGGACAGATCGCAAGTCAGGATTGCTGTAAAGTTGCGGCAGATCTTGGTGTTAGGAAAGTTGACGTGTTCGTTAAAGGTCCGGGTGCAGGTCGTGAATCTGCTATAAGGACCATTCAGGTCGCAGGATTGGAAGTAATGTCGATCAAAGACATCACTCCACTTCCACACAATGGTTGCAGACCTCCAAAAAGAAGAAGGGTATAAGATTATTTAGAAACTACAATGGCAAGATATACAGGACCAAAATCCAAAATAGCGAGAAGATTCAGAGAACCGATTTTCGGTCCTGACAAAGCGTTGGATAAAAAAAATTATAAACCCGGGATGCACGGTAATTCAAGACGCCGTGGTAAGCAATCCGAGTATGCAATTCAGCTTGGAGAAAAACAAAAAGCAAAATACACTTATGGTGTACTTGAAAGACAATTTGCAAATTTGTTTGACAAAGCAGCAAGTAAACACGGAATTACCGGCGAAAACTTATTGAAGTTTCTTGAGGCAAGACTTGACAACACCGTATTCAGGCTTGGAATTTCTACAACAAGGGACGGTGCCCGTCAGTTGGTTTCACATAAACACATTCTGGTGAACGGTGATGTTTTGAACATTCCTTCTCATTTGTTAAAACCCGGAGATGTTGTTTCAGTAAGAGAGCAATCAAAATCGCTTGAAAATGTCAACAATTCATTATCCAAGAGAAAATCGTTTAACTGGTTACAGTGGGATGGAGATTCTTACACCGGAAC
Source organism: Flavobacteriales bacterium (assembly GCA_020635455.1). GTDB lineage: Bacteria > Bacteroidota > Bacteroidia > NS11-12g > UBA9320 > JABWCE01. Next base: position 72,106 of record JACJZT010000007.1, on the reverse strand, counting down.
GTTCCTGACCTATCCTGAAAGGGAAGAGATCCCTGAAAAAATCAAGGAACAGTTAATTGTTGAACTTTACTCAAAATAATTTTTAAAACAAACAAATAATACAATGTCAATATTAGCATTTCAAAGACCCGATAAGGTAATAATGCATAAAGAAACAGACTTTTACGGTTTGTTTGAATTCCGTCCCCTTGAAAAAGGTTTCGGAATCACCATCGGAAATTCATTAAGGAGGATCTTGTTGTCTTCTCTGGAAGGTTATGCGATCACATCCATCCGAATTCCAAGCATCGAACATGAATTCACCTCCATCAAAGGTGTGGTTGAAGATGTTACCGAAATTATCTTAAACCTTAAACAGGTTAGATTAAAAAAGATCGGTGGCGGAAGCAATTCTGAAAAGATCTATATCAATATCAAGGGCCAGGAACAATTCGTGGCCGGAGATATCAGCAGATTCTCAACAATGTTCGAGATCCTTAATCCCGATCATGTGATCTGCAACATGGAGCAGTTCGTAAATCTTGAAATTGAAATGGTAATTGATAAGGGCCGTGGGTATGTTCCTGCAGAGGAAAACCTACCTGCAGATGCTCCGATCGGATTAGTTCCGGTAGATGCCATTTTTACACCCATTAAAAATGTTAAGTTTAGTGTTGAAGATTTCAGGGTAGAAGGAAAAACGGATTACGAAAAACTAATGATAGAGATCAGCACGGACGGTTCTATCAATCCTGAGAATGCACTTAAAGAAGCTGCAAAAATATTGATACAGCACTATTTGTTGTTCTCCGACGACAATATCCTGCTTGATACTCAGGTTAAATCCAAAGCACAGGAAGTAGACGAGAACTTACTTCAAATGAGAAAGATTCTTAAGACTCCACTATCCGATCTTGACCTTTCTGTGAGAGCATACAACTGCTTAAAAGCAGCTGAAATAAGAACACTGGGAGAGTTGGTAAGCTTTCATATAGAAGATCTGTTAAAATTCAGAAACTTCGGTAAAAAATCTTTGACCGAATTGGAAGAATTTGTAAGAGAAAAAGGTCTGAATTTTGGAATGGATGTGGCTAAATACAATTTAAACGAGGATTAATCAGTCATGAGACACGGAAATAAGATAAATCAACTGGGAAGAACCACCAGTCATCGTCATGCGATGATGTCGAACATGGCTTCTTTATTAATATTCAGTAAAAGGATTTTTACAACTCTTGCCAAAGCAAAAGCCCTGAGAAAGTATATCGAGCCTCTGGTTACCAAGGCTAAGAATGATAACATGCATTCTCGAAGGATCGTTTTTAGTTATCTTCAGAATAAGCATTCTGTGAAGGAGCTTTTTAGTACTGTTGCCGATAAAATTGGTGACAGACCCGGAGGTTATACAAGAATACTCAAAACCGGTAACCGTCTTGGAGACAATGCAGAGATGTGTATGATTGAGTTTGTTGATTTCAACGAAACTTTGGGAGGTGGTAAGCTTGTAGTGAAAGAAGCGGCTACTGCTAAAAGAACGAGAAGGGGTAGTGCCAAAAAGGAAACCAAATCGGATACTCCTGAAGCAAAAGTTGAAAAGAAAAGCAATTCTGCAGTTGCTGAAGAAACTGTAGTAGAGGATGCAGCAGAAATTGTTGAAGCAAAAACTGAAGAGGTTGTTGAAGCAAAAGCAGAGGAAGTAGCTGAAGAAGTTGTTGATGTAAAAGACGAAGCTGCTGAGATCGCCGAGGAAGAAGCCAACAAAGGCGAGGAAGAAAAAAGCGAAGAATAAGAATCGTAGTTTCTAAAATATAACACCGAAAAAAGAGGCTTTGGCCTCTTTTTTTATACCCTGATTTTTGTCATATAGTTTTAATTATCCTATTTTAAGACTTAACTTTGTACAATATTATGGAAACGTTAACACAAACTGGAACTGAACTTAAAACTGATTTTTTACCTTTAAAAGGAACGGATTTTGTAGAGTTTTACGTCGGAAATGCAAAACAAGCGGCTCATTTTTATAAATCTGCATTTGGTTTTCAAAGTCTGGCTTATGCCGGTCCGGAAACAGGGGTTAAAGACAGGGTTTCGTATGTTTTGATACAAAATAAAGTGCGGATCGTTTTAACCACACCATTAAATTCGGCCCATGTTTTGAACGATCATATCCGAAAACACGGAGATGGTGTTCACTCCCTGGCTCTTTGGGTTGATGATGCATACGATGCTTACGAACAAACCATTAAAAGAGGAGCAAAGTCTTTTATGGAACCTACAACCCTGAAAGACAGTTTTGGTGAAGTTAGTCTTTCCGGTATCCATACTTATGGTGATACTGTCCATTTATTTGTTGAAAGGAATAATTACAACGGACCATTTATGCCCGGCTATGAGAAATGGACCCCGGAATATAACCCTGAACCGGTAGGTTTGTTATACGTTGACCATTGCGTAGGAAATGTGGGTTGGAACAGGATGAACCCCTGGGTCAAGTTCTATGAAGATGTTATGGGATTTAAGAACATCCTTTCATTTGATGATAAAGACATATCAACCGAATATTCCGCTCTCATGAGCAAGGTTATGAGTAACGGAAACGGATATGTAAAATTTCCCATCAATGAACCTGCAGAAGGTAAGAAGAAGTCGCAGGTTGAAGAGTATCTCGACTTTTATGAAGGTGAAGGCGTGCAACACATTGCCATTGCGACACATGATATCATTGATACTGTTACCAAATTAAAGAACCGGGGGATCGAATTCCTTACCATTCCTGACAATTATTACGACGATCTTTTAAGCAGGGTCGGCAACATTGATGAAGATATTGAACCATTAAGAAAATTGGGAATTCTGGTAGATCGTGATGATGAGGGTTATTTACTTCAAATATTTACCAAACCGGTTGAAGATCGCCCAACCTTGTTTTACGAGATCATACAACGTAAGGGAGCCAAATCGTTTGGTAAGGGTAATTTTAAAGCCCTTTTCGAATCAATTGAGATAGAACAGGCAAAAAGAGGTAATCTCTAATTGACGGATACATACCATATTTTTTCGGGAGATTATAAGGTCTCCTTCTATTCAAAAGGGGCTGAATTAAACTCGTTCCAACACCTTCCTACATCAACGGAGTTCATATGGCAGGCTGGACCTTTGTGGCCCAGACATGCACCGGTTCTTTTTCCATTTGTTGGCCGTTTAAAAAATTTCCAATACCGTTTCGATAATCAAAACTTTACCATCGAGCAACATGGTTTTGCAAGGGATATGGTTTTTAAAGCCGAACCTTTAAGCGATAACTCGATCCAATTTGTCTTAACTCCTGATGCATATACCCGACTCAGGTTTCCGTTTGAATTTGAACTAAATCTTGTATATACGCTGGTTGACAATGAATTGTTTACAGAATTTATTATTAAGAATTGGGATGATATTCAAATGCCATTTTCTTTTGGGGGACACCCTGCCTTTAACATACCGGACCTCGAAAACACATATCTCCAGTTTAGTGAAGAGGAAGCCTTAAACTCACTTGCGCTGAAAGATAATTTCATTAGTGATCGTCAGGTGGATGTTTCCGATGCACCCGGCCGAATTAACATTACAGAATTTACTTTTTTAAAAGATGCACTGATCTTTAAGGGCCTTAGATCCGATATGGTTTCGATCAGAAATACCAAAAACTCTTATAGGGTTGAAGTTAACTTTAAGGAGTGGCCATATCTAGGAATATGGTCAAAGCCATCGGCATTTTTTACCTGCATCGAACCCTGGTATGGTCTTGCTGATCATTTGAATTTTAAAGGGGATGTAAGGGATAAGGAGGGAATTCTATTATTGCTTCCCGGACAAGAATTTAAGAGATCGTACCGTATAAAAGTCTTTCATTAACTATTGGATCAGCACCTTATAGATACTGCCCTTGGCTGAACGAATGAAATATACACCTCTGGCCCAGGTATCAACAGGTAGTTCCTTGGTTTCAAGTGGGGCTAGGACGAATATCTGAGTATTTTTACCAATCACGTTATAAACACTAATTTCCTGACTGAAGAGTGACGTGTTCTCTATGTTTAATATCTTTATGGCAGGATTCGGGTAAACAAGAAAATTTTCTGTAGAATCCTTGGGTTCCTTATTCTCACTTCCTTTATACACAATGGCAAAATTTGTAAGAATAGGCTCGTTATAATCAAAATATATAAATGCCTTGTTTTTTATGCTGTCTCCAACTTCCAGTTTTCTTTTTAACCTGGCTTCGAAAACAATGTATCCCTGACTCCCTGTTTCATTTAAAGATTTTGGCGGCAGGTTGATGTTGTCAAATGTCCAGGTTACTACATTATTGACCAAGGAGACTGAATAAGGATGGCTGCAACTAATCATCTGAAATTCGCTGACAGGAACAACAGCCTGCAGAGTATCTACAATGATCACGCGTCTGGCTTCTGCATTACCCTCATTTTGAAATTCGATATAATATCGTATGGTTTTAAACTCATCCGGAACGTTTCCTTCAGGTGTGCAGTATTTGGCATTGGGGTCGTAACTGTAAACAAGTTTTTGTAAAATACTATCGTGATTATCCCTTTGGTCTTCCACAATATTGGCATCCACACTTACATAGTGTTTAACCCAATCATCAATTTTAAATGTACCAACCGGATATTTCACTTTTAAAAGAATCTTTTTGTTTGAGTTAAAACTTGATATGCTAGTATTGTATTTATAAACATTACCTGAACCCGAGCTGAAATTAGGCGTTGAGCGAATAAGTTCAGTTCCGGGAAAAAGTTCAATTTGTATGTTAACGTTATCTGTTCTTTGTCCACAGAAATATTGTTTTACATCTACAAACAGATCGATCGTATCTTCTAGTCTGGCATTTCTTCGCCCGGATCCTTTAATTCTTAAATTCGCTTCCTTAATTCTCTGAAGTGGAAAATAGATCGTGTCACTGGTTACACCTGGTGCAGTATTGTTAGAGCGTACATTCCCGCTAAATACCAATTTGAAGCAAAATGAATCTTTAAAGGAAAGGAGTTCATATTCTACATCATTGTAAAAAGGAACCAGATCATTGGCTTTCCCGTTATTAAGTTTGATCAATCGGTCGTAGGTTACGTTTCTTACCAATGCATATTCCGGAAATTCATCACCCTGAGTGAGTGAATTGGATTCGTCAAGGTCGTAATAGGCATAAATGGCAATTTTGTCAAAATCAATACCATTGCCCAATTCAGGCTTGAGAAGAACGGCATTTCCAAAATTAATATTTCTGTAAACGATGGGTGCAATAGATAAATAGTATATGTGAGATTGTTTTTGGTTACTTGTAATTTGCGACCATACATTAAATGGGTTATCGTTTTGGAATATAAGTCGTACCTGGTCGTTACTATCCAGCAACAGAATTCGTCCCTGAGGTGCAGATTCTGCAATTAGTATCCCATACTTTGTATTTAACACACTAATAGGTGTATTAAGTTTTGATTTTATCAAACGCGCAAAGAAACTTCTGCCGCTCAGGATTCCTATGGTGTCGGAATTAGAAAAGGTAAGAAGCCAGTTGTTTCGAATTTCAGTAATGCTGGATATTGGGTTTTTAATACCGAAATTACTTTGAAGAATGCTCCATTTACCACTTTGGCGGAAATCATAACATAAGATGGAGTTGTTGATGGTTGCTATTAGTAAGGTGTCGTGAGAAAAACTGGCGGGAATGTCAAGTAATTTAAACTTATCCGGATTAAAGCCAAAATTCATGGATTTGAATGATTTTCCATCGTACAAAATTGCATTTGAAATTGCTTTGGATGAAGAATCAAGGGTAATGCTATCGAAATTTCCCAATATTACCAATTGGTTATCAATATATTTCAAATCTGTTATTTCTCCTGCATCTTGTTTAAATACAAAATTGGTCAGCAATCTGGAAGACTTCCCTTCAGCCATAAATAATCCGGTTTTTATTTTACCCTGGTCAAGAAAGGAGCTGCTAACAAATATTTGAGAGTCAGAAGTAATACAATGAAAACTTCTTAACTTGGCTGAAAGTAATGTCGGAACTTTAAATATTTTACTCCAGTTCTTGGTGGCAGGACTCCATTGTTCAAATTGCAGTGAATCCCTTCCTTTGTCAAGGTATCCAACTATAAGGTTGCCATCCGGATCAACGCACGAACAACGGACATCTACATTAATTCCTCTTCCAAGGTTTGACATTAACTGCTGGATTTGAGCCATGCCGCTGTTGCAAACTGTAATTAGGGTTAATATGGAAATTAATTTTTTCATTGTTTTACAGCTTGTATTTTAAAATAAGGTTCAATTTATATCCGGATAAACTAGCGTTAATGCTTCCGGGGCCGGATTGGTACTTGATCGTATTGCTCAGGATCTGAGATTCAAACCCAAGCCACCAGTTGTCTACAAGTTTATGACTGTATTGAAGACCTCCCAGAAAACCCATGCTGAATTTGTTAAAATCACTCTGACTAAGTTCCCGGATCTCAGAACGGCTTAGTGAAATGGTTTTTCCACTAGCCTGACTTATGGCTGCAAAGTTAGCTCCGGCAGTAATTAACAATTCTGATTTTAAATTTATAGGAAGAACATAATTCAATCTAAGGGGGATGTTAATAAAGCTCGTTGTATTGGTTTGATTTAAATTAAACTCCGTAGCATTGGTGCTGTCAACGTTATAATATCCTATAATGGTTCGGTTAATATCGTAAAACGGTACTTCATTCATTGTATAACTGGTATTTACCGGCGAAGCAATCTTAACGTATTGTAAGCCTGTGTTCAAACCAATGTTTAAGCCCGGCAATATCGAAAAATCTGCTCCAAGATTGAAAAATGTGGTCTTAAGATTTTTATTGGTTTCTTCAAAGATCTTACGTGTGTCTTTATGAAGCATGTTTTGGTTTTCAATATTGATTACGTTCATACGCAGATTCGAATAACCTGCTGCAGCCGAAAGCACTATTTTTGAGTCTTTTGGAGATTTAACCTCATTTTCCTTTTTGAATGCGGGCTTATTTAGATTCATAGATCCTGTTGTTTCCTGAATTTGCTCAGGGCCCATACTCAGTATGGATGGATCCTTATCGAAAAGATTTGATATAGAAATTCCGGTTACAGAAGGCGATGCAAGCAGTGACTTTTGGTTTTCTGTCTTGTCTTCAACTTTAGTCATTTTACTGTCTGGATCAGCTACATATCTATTGTTGTTTCCTGAAACTTCAGGGCTTATTTTTTCCTGATCTTCGATTGCTGCGTTACTGTCGTTCTTTTTTAAGTTATTGCTTTCATTGATTTGATCCGGAATGTCCTTTAATATATTTGTTTTATTATTTTTCAGGATCTCTGATGCAGAAACCTGTTCGTGTGAAATTTTAGGTTCCTTGTTGCTAAAGTGCATGGTGAGAATATAGGTTAATACGGAGCTTGCACTAATAAGTAAAACGGCTACTAAGATAAGGTATTTCTTACCCGTTTTATTTTTGGCTACGGCACCTTCAATCCTTTGCCACTGGGCCTCTCTCAAAGGCACTTGGTAGTCTTCAAATGCCTTTTTAAATGCATTGTCAAGATTATTTTTGGTGTTCATTTTTTGCTAATTTTGTATTGAGTACGTTGGCCAGGGCTTTTTTGGCCCTGCTTAATTGCACTCTGGATGCTTCTTCTGTAATATTTAATTGTTCGGCAATTTCTCTGTGACTCATTTCCTCTATCACAAATAAATTGATGATCACCTGTTGGTTAACGGGCATGGCTTTGAGCAGTTTCATAGCTGTTTCCGCTTCTATACTAACTTCAACCGGTATATCTGGATCCGGTATGTCACTCATTTGTTCGGATATATGTCCTAAAAACAATGCCTTTTTTTGCTTTCGTAAATGGTCGAGGGCAGTGTTGATCCCAATACGGCACATCCAGGTTTTAAGACCGCTTTCTCCTTTAAAGCTTGAAATGTTTTTAAAGATCTTAACAAAGGAATCGTGAAATATTTCTTCGGCGTCTTCCCTGTTTCCTGCGTATCTCATACAAATACCCATAAGTTGAGGCCCGTATAGCTCATATAATTTTCGCTGGATTTCGGGTTTTCCTTTTGCGCAACCTTTTATAAGAATCTTCTCATCCAAATCCGGCTTTCGTTTGGTACTTAGACGAAGATATGAAAAAGAGTGTTACATGCATTCATATAAAAATACGAATGGATAAAAAATTTCCGGAAAAATGTTGTGTAAAAAGTACCTGAGTATGTTTAGGTTGCCGGATCTTAATCCCGGGCTTCGGTTAACGAGGTTTCATGTTTTGCTGTAAACATACCGGAACCGTTCGCCTTTTTGATCGCCAAGGTTTTGTCAGAAGCGTTCGCCAGCTTTATGGCTTCGTTTAATGATCTGGAAGGTCGTTTTCTAAAATACTTTTCCATCAACAAATCGAAACCGAAAAAGGTCAATCCTATTAATATCGTAAACATGTTCTCGTAATTAGGTAGTCCTAAACTTATTCTCTCAAAATCTTTACAAAACTATATAAAAAAATACAATAAAATGTTCTGAATATTAAAATTATGTTATTTTTTGCTTAGCACAAATTTAATTTTCACATATTTCATCTTTTATTTTAGTAGTCTTGAGTTCAAATGTAAATTTTTTTTTTAGAAAAATGCCCAATTTTTTTTTATGTATAAACATACCCGGCAAGGGAGTTCATAAATATGGACAATGATGCTGCTTTCCTAAATGGACTCAAGTGCAATTCCGGCCCCCATTTTATTTATGACCGGATTTGCGTAGATCTGCAGTGTTAAATTTATGGTTTCCGGGTTGTTGATCTCAATTTTTTTCAATCCGTTTTCAATATAGTCTTTAAAGGATCTAAGATCGTCCTTTGAGTAAAAATGATCGTACTGACTTGAATTTTTCAATAGATCGTATGCAATGTAATTTGTTTTGAACAAGCGGTAGCCTCCGTGAATTTTCTTGTCAATGATCTGTGTAAGTACTTTAATCTTTTCATTGTCATTGTCATATTTTTTTATTTCATCCACTTCTTCATCCTTCAGTTTACTTAAACTAATGTGTATCCGCCCTTTTGGTTGCTCAATACCCTTTACAATGCTTTTGATATCCTCATCCGCATCCTTCTTATAAACGGTGTGCAATGACGACAGATACGACTCGCGGACTTTTAGAAAATCACAAGGTTCGTATTCGTATGAAATGGACATGGGTAGAATATTCAATTGCTTGAATCCATCTGCCATTTTGCGTTGATTGCTGATGTTTAACATTTTTAACAGGCCGGTTTGAGTAAAATCATTACCATCTTTGGTTCGACCGTTTCTTTGAGCTATCCAGATCGAAACTTTTTTCTCTGAAATTGTATGTCGGATGTAGGCAGAAAGATTTTTGGATATTTCATAAAGTTCCTTGCTGTTTCCCTCTCTTTGAACTGTGAACATACGGTTGATCTTACCAAATTCGGTTATGAACCCCGGTGTCATTAAATTATCTCCAAAGGTTATCTCCGATGTTTCGTGACCTTCGTCTACAAGTATTGTTTGTAAAATTGCAGAATCCAGCATGATGTCCCTGTGATTTGAAATAAACAAATGTGCATTTCCCTTCTCAATGTTTTCAAATCCTGAGTAACTTAATCCGGTAGAAGATCTTTTAACAATTTCATTTATGGCCCCATGCATGAATTCAAGTTGAAAATCAAATGCTGTCTTTATCCGCTTGGCTTTCATCTGAATGGTTTCCTGAGAAATGTCCGGCCAAATGTATCGAACCAGTTTATTGAACATTTCATCCTGAATAAGTTTTTGTACTACTTCTTGCACTTCTTTATCGTAATAAGGTCTTATTTTTTCAAATTCTTTCATAAACTCCTGTGTTCTATCCTGCAGGTCTGTAATCGATGAACTTAACGGGTTTTCTGGCTCCTTTTGGCCACATCATTTTTTCAATCTTCAGCTTAGAAACCACCCTGGTGGTTATTTTTATCCTTAATGCAGATTGAATCTTTTCTGCAAGAATATCTTTGTTATCAGGTGTGTCTTGCTTAGGTTTAAAACATAGGTTTATGGTTATTTCATCTCCAAATGTAAGATTATTCGTGGCTTCAACAATATAGGAATCAATAAAATTCATTTCATCGAGCAAATTGAAAATGGTGCCCGGATATAAGGTTGTGCCTTTTACTTTCAACATTTGCTGTTTTCTTCCTGAAATTTGCGAGATCCTGGGACTGTTTCTTCCACAGGTACATTTACCATATTTAAGTGCGCATTTATCACCGGTTTTGTATCGCAGCAACGGCATTCCTTCCAGGCCAAGAGTGGTAATTACCAGTTCGCCGGTCTCTCCTTTTTTACAGGGATTTCCATTATCATCAATGATCTCTGCATACACAAGTTCACCCAAAAGATGTCCGCCATTTCCATGTTCACATTCTGTAAAACAGGTTTGCATTTCGGTAGAGGCATAAGTTGAAATGAGTTTAATCGGCCAATTGTCAGATATTTTCTTACCAAGCTGATTTAAACTTCCGTCTGCATTCCGGATGCTTTCTCCAATACAAATGGCCTTTTTTACGGTTGATTTTTCAGGGTCGATCTTGTTTTCAATGGCATACTCGATCAATTTATTCAAAAAAGAAGGCACAATTATCAAAACACTGGGCTTTAAATTCAGGATGGTGTCCCATTGCATTCCCGGCAGCCCGCTGCCATTGCGTATGATCCCGGCCCCAATTTTGCGAACTCCCAAAAAATATGCCAGCCCTGCCATAAACCTTTTGTCCATGGTGGTAGTCAGCTGAATGCGATCTTTTTCATTTACTCCTGCTATCCTCAATCCTCTGGCTTCATTATGCGCAAGTCTTTGCAAATCGTTTTCCGTTAGAAAAATATGGACGGGTTTACCAAGTGTTCCCGAAGTGCTGGAATGATCTATGATCTTATCTCTGTTTACACAAACAAAATCATAATTGTTAAGCTGTATGTCGGCTTTGCTCGTAAAAGGAATTTTGTAAAAATCTTCAATTCCACCAATGTCCGATGGATTTATTTGGATCTTAGTAAAAAGCTTCTTGTAAAATGGACTATTGTTTAACGTATACTCTAGCGTGGTTCGAATGTAATTCCATTGCTGATTGAGTCGTTCCTCATCTGTACAAGAATCTGCCGCATCAAAATCTGTTTCCGATCCGGTAGAAAATTTTATTTGGTAAGTATCTTTCTGCAAAAAGTTATTCTTTCTTCAATATAATCCCGTTCTTTACCTGTTGCAATTTCTAAACCGGCAGCTTTTTTGTAGAAGAAAAGGGCAGAGGCAAATTTATTAAACCTGCAACAATAATCAGCTATCAATTGATAAGTATAATAATAGTTTGGGTTTGATGAAATGGTTTCCTCTATGATCTTTTTTGAGTATCGTTCAGATCGGTTAAGTTCCTGTTTTAATTTTCTGAAAGAAACGTACTTCAGATATTCTTCTGTCTGCAAAAATGTGTCTTGATCAATACTTACGGCAGGGATGTAATAATTATGATCCTTTGTACTGAAAACATTTTTCAGGTCAAAACTCATGAATTCCCCTAAATTATATGGCCCCGATGAAACGTGCATTATAAGATTTTCAGGCTGCATAATAACCGCATGATGACAAATAAGTTGATTGATGCATTTTTCATTCCCCAAACCTATTTTCTGTTCATCCATACCATATGGGTTCCTTAAAATTGTTGCCGCATCGTTAACGGAAATGGATTTTTTTTGCTCAATTAACTGATCCATTCGGTTCAAACGGTAGAAGGATGAACTTTCTTCAATGTTTTTCAGGTTTACAGGATCTTCTTTAAATACGTCCGACTGATAGTGGTTTGGGCAGATCAGCTTTGTGCCGTTCATTCCATAATATCCTGTTTTGCCGGGAGATTTCTCGATAATCAGCCCGTCCTTATCTTTAGCAGAAGCGATCAGCAAGGATTCGGACACAAAGGTCTCTCTTTTTGCAGCGATTGCCTTGGCTTCCTTTAAGTTTGAAGCATATTGCAGGATCTCTTTTACCAATAAGGATATAGGAGTTTTGGCAGAAGACGGGATCTCGGATTTGGATGCATTAATGGTAATGCACAAACCCTGGTCGTTCATTCCGGAAACGATGCCGGTAAATCCTGCCCAGGTAATGTAGGCATATTTATATCCTTTCTGTGGTTTTACAAAACAGATTATTTTATTCTTTGCGAAAGAATCACCGGAATAAAAATCAAAATTTCTGCCCAAAAGCAATTTGCCATCCCCGGATCTTTTTCCGTTCACAATAAAGGAAGTACAACCGGTGTTGAGGTTTTTATCCTGCACAGCATGCCCAATGTCGTGTGCTGCATGATAGTTTAGCATTCTGTGGTATTTTGGCGCTACAAAATCAAAAGAGTCCGAAGCAAATTGTGAAATGCCATAAATTTCCTTCCTGTATTCAAGAGGGATATGATCTTCAAGATTTCGGTTAAAAAAACCTATGAAATATTTGAGTTTATTTACTACAAAACGTGAAGGGACCAGAATCTTTATCTGATCAACAAATGCCTTTTCCTGAAAAAAATTTAATTCTGACGTCAGTTTACCATTTACAACTCCTATTTCATATGGCGACCCTTCCAAATACATTTCGAACATGCCGGGTTTTATTTTTTTGAGATAATTCCTGCCTATTTCATACGAATCTTCTCCTATTGAATTTCGGTCCATTTTGGTTAGGTCGGTTTCATGAACTTCCGGAATATGAACTTTAGTAACAAAATAGAACACTACCACCAAAGTGAATAAAACCACGAAAGTTCCTGTGAGCCAGTAAAGCAGGCGCCTTAACCGTCTGCTTTTTTTGGTGGTCGACCTCTTCATCTTACCCTCAGCCATGGTTTATTTTTGATAATAAATAACTGCTTCCAAGAAATTCACTGCAGGTTTTTATTGCATTTACCGCAACTCCAAGTACACCGTGAAAATTCATGTTTTGTCCGGTGAGGTAAAGGTTGGGAATTTTGGTCTTTGCCGTAATGAAGGTTTTCAAGGGGTCGTTGCAATCTTTAAGGATACCGTAAAGATTACCATCGGTTGAACCAATATAGTCTCTGTAAGTTAAAGGTGTAGAGGCGGAATAGGATTTGATCTTTGAACGAACATCCGGATCAATATCTGTATACAGATCAATGAGTTTCCTTGATTTTTCTTCTTTAAATTCTTCGTACGACTCGCCTCTGCTTTCTTTATTTCGGGGGGTTGTTCTGAAAGTGTCTTTCCATAATTCCATCTCATCATAGCGCATATAAGCCATAAGAGTCATGTTTTTAGCATAGTCGTTATTTCCCGTAACTGCAGGACAGAACATTGCGATGCTTTCAGGCCATTTGCTTTTATCATATTTTGTTGCATCCCAAAGATCGTCGATCTTATAATAATACAAATTGTGATTGACCATCTTAACGGTATCAGGCTTAAAAACAATGTTCAGTAAAAAAGCTGAGATCGTATTCTCCATAGAATTGATTCGATTCCTGTAGATGCTTCTGATCTTTCCTTCTTCGATCATAGCCATGGTCTTTTTTAAATCTATGTTCGATATAAAGTTCTTTCCCTCAATTATTTCACCGTTCTCAAGTTCTACACTTAGAATCTTTTTCTCGTCGAAATTAAATTTTACAGCCTCTGAATAATTGAAAATATCGCCACCGTTTTTCTTTATTTGATCGGTCATTAATTTTGAAATTTGCCCGGAACCATCTACACATTTCCATGAACTTTCGATATATGAATTAACGGATAGGGCATGCAGATAAAAAGGTGTTTTTTCCGGTACTCCTGCATAAATGGCATTTGAACCGGCGAGTACTTGTTGCAACTTTACATTATTTGTAAAACTTTTTATGACCTCAAGAGCGTTCTGGTTTAAATATCCACTTGAAAACAGATCGATCTCTCCTTCCTGAAGACGGTATAATGGAAAACTATCGCATACTTTAATTATGTAATCCATATAGGACCGTATGTTTTGTTTTTCGGAAGGAAAATAATGCGATAGCACTCTTACAAAATTATCATGCCCTTGTGCATGCGGGTAAAATACAGGATCATCTTTCAAGCGTATTCGGTCAAATCCATCCACATCAAGTTGTTTCAGTTTCAGATCATCCAAAATGTTGAAATATTTGAATACTTTATAAAGGTTTTGTCCTTCGGCCAAACCTCCAATGTAATGGATTCCGGTATCGAATATGGTCTTGTCTTTTGAAAAAATCTGCAAACTGCCACCGATCTGCCGGTTTTTTTCAAGAATGCAAACCTTATAGCCTTCTTTGCTCAGCATTAATCCGCAACTAAGACCACCAAAACCACTTCCTATGATCACGATATCATACATGTTCTTCCTGTTTTGGCCTTATGATGTAAATTAAATTTGATAGATATTTGGTATGGTCAAGGATCTCCAAATCGAAATTCTTTTCAGTTTTTACAGTGTCCTCAATAAGTTTGGATGAAACAAAATGCAAACCCTTTTCTGAAACCTTGTTGAATCCCATTTTAGTTGAAAAAAATTCTGTGTACTCTGTGCGTTTGTGTTTTTGTTTTAAATCCTTATCGGCATCCCTGATGATCAATACCCCTTTGGGGTTCAACTTAGATAACAATTTTTTTAAGGTTTTGATTTGGTCTTTTTCCGATAAATAATGCAGTACATCCATCACTACGATCCCATCACTGTTTTCTATATCCTCTTCGAGAATGTCAGCCGTTTTAAAATGAACCTTAGAATTTTTTCCTGAATAGCAATTTCTGGCGATCTCAATTTTTTCATCGTCATAATCAATCGCGAAGATCTGGCGTTCCGGAGCTGCGAAACTAAGTGAATAAGCCAGATATCCGTATCCGCAACCAACATCGGTTATAATTCCCTTCTTTGGCAACACATCCATAAAAAGCTGATAATTGTTTTCCATACGGGTTTTGATGCGGGTATACCATTCAAGAATCGGACCTTTATAGATATAGTTTGATATGACCCTGCTGCGATAATACTTGCCGTCCTCCTCATTCGCTTTAAGCAAATTGTATTCGTTTCTCATATAAGCACAAACCCATTTGCTCATTTCCTGATACGAAAGCTCATGGTTGTGAATGGTTTCAGAAACTCCGGGCAAAACTTTTACGGTTAATCTTCCCTGTTTAAAATGAAAATCTCCCTTGGTAACGCAATCTCCGGCTCCATGAATAAGGACCGGTGTAATGTCGAGCCCCAATTCCTTTTGCAGATAAAAGGCACCTTTGTGAAAACGTCCGATCTTTCCGCTTACACTTCGGGTCCCTTCAGGAAATATCATAATGGAATAACCATTTTTAACGTGTTCTTTTAAAACACTTATTGCAGATTCATATCCTTTGGAAGCCTGATAAAAGTCGGCCATTCTTACGATCAGGCCGTAGAAAGGGGAATTCCATACCCAATCGTTTGTAAAGACGATGATCTTTGGATGTAACTGTAGTATCAAGGCCAGGTCAATATGCGACTGGTGATTGGATATTATAATGGAAGGTTTGCTAAAATCCGTATTCTTGCTTTTGAGGATCTTCTTATTTACGTTAAAAAAACAGGCAAGAATGACCCGGTTTACATACATTAAAACTTTGTGAAAAAGCAATTTCTTTGCATTTTTATTAAAGGGAATTACATAAAAAAGTAAGATTCCCAGAAGGTTCATGAAAAGGCTTCCGGCAGCAAAAACTAAAAAGCCGAAAAACGTAATTCCCAGATTTAAAAGCGTGTAAGGTGGCAATCCCTTTTTTGCCCTTTTACCTATCATGAAATTGAAGATCAAAGGTTGGATGACAAAACTTATTAGTATTACCACAAGAATACCCATTACTGCGATCAGTGCGATCGATTTTAGTGCGGGATGCCTTGCGAATCCCAGGGCACCAATTCCAATTATGGTTATGAAAGCCGACAGTAAAATGGAGGATTTATGGGTTGTTAAAACTTTTTTGCCGACACTGTATTCGGTTAGTAATCCATCGAGAATGAAAATACTGTAATCATCTCCCAATCCAAAAATAAAGGTTGAGATGATAATGTTGAGTATGTTGAATTTAATACCCAAAACGGCCATTAAACCAAGGATGACGAGCCATGAAATAAACATCGGTAAAAAATTTAGGATGGTAAGTTCTATCCTTCCATGCGAAAACAACATGAAGCCAAATACCAGGCAAGCCGAAAGTAAAAGTATCAGCTGAAAATCATCGGCAACTGCTTCGGTAAAAAAGCCAACAATTCCGGCATTGTCAAATACGGTAATCTCTTCATTATCTTCCCAGATGCGATACAATTCACTTTTAATTTCAGGAGTGGTTTTTACAATTGAATATAAACTGTATACGGAATCTTCATGGTTGAGATAACCGGTTCCGGTATGGTCGGCAAATTCAATCCAATCCCTGTCTGCTAAAATGCTGAAATCTTTTTCCAGATGTTCTTCAAAAGGGGAGAAAGCATCGGCATTGAAATTATAGATAGCACCATAGTCCTTCAAATCGTCCTTTAGTTTCTTTTTTCGTTCACTTGTCCAGAAGTCATTCCAAAGCCGCAGTCTTTTTAATTGCTTTTCGCGAGGGATAAGCAGGTTGCCCATACTGGAAAAACCCAGGTCTGTTTGTTTTTCAGAAAGTAATTTGAGTTGGCTAAAAACCCTTTCATTTTTGCAAAAAACCGAATCCATATTACTCGATGTACTAACCACAAACACGGCTTGTCGGGTATAATCATTGATCTCATCCAAATGAGAGGCCCATTGTTTCAACTCCGGGCTTTCATAACTAAGGTTTCTCATTTCACTATCAAACTCAACCTTTCCGGCAAACCATCCCAACATAATAACGCATGCGATGGTAAGGATCACAAGGGACCTTTTTTTATGGAATGGATAATTTGAAATGGAATCCAACACATTCTTTTGCGTTTCTTTCATTGTCATACCCGTGAGGATATGCGGCATTACCAAAAAGCTGAAAAACAAGGTTCCAATCAAACTCAAACCTGCGAACAGCCCAAAATCATTGAGGGCTTCAGACTTTAGAAAAAGCAAGCTGAAAAAAGCTGAAACCGTTGTAGTACAGCCAAGTAACATTGGCTTGAACAGATCCTTAAGTACGGTTTTTATTTCACCACTATGTTTGTAATGGGTAAGAAAGTGAAGTGAATAATTTAGTGCAACTCCAAATATTACGGACCCGGCTGCCAGGGCGATCCCACTTATACTTGATTTGAATATCGAAAAAATTGACAGAGCGAAAAATGCTCCGAAAAGGACCGGAATTAAAACGACAAAAAGCGCCTTTAGGTTTCGGAAATAATAAAACAGCAACAAGATTATAAGCAGCAGTGAAACTATGGCAATGATGTTCGTATCTCTACGGATACATCTGGCATTGCTGACAGAAACAACAGGTCCGCCATAAAATTCAAGTTCAATCGAGCCCTTGCTTTGGTCAAGTATAAGGATGCGAAGCTTTTCCAGTTCCCTGACCAGCCATTCACTTTTTTGGCCATCCGATGCCTTGAAATCAGGGGTTAGGTACATGAACAAATACCTTTTATCCCGACTGATGAAATAGCCGTCATATAGGTCTATATTATTCTCGAGTTCAAGGTTCCTGAGTTCGTTTAAAGCTTCAAAGGTTAGGTTAAGCGGGTCTTTTGAAACAAATTGACCTGTGACCATTCCGGTTGGGGAGATTAGATTTTTAAAATGCCCTTGAAGGATTGATTTTAAGGAGTCGTCCTGTAGTTTGTCCTTAAGTTTTTCATAATGGCTTTCGGGTAAAAATAAAGGAAGGTTGTTGTAGAAAAAGTTGTATAATGCTTCAAAATCACTTTCCGATTGCTTTACTTTCCGGGATCTCAGCGATCCTGTAAGAGCCATGCTGTCGTAATATTCTTCACAAAGATCTGCCATGTCCATCAGGGCAAATTCATCTGAATCCATGCTGTCCTTAAAATGCAGACTAAGGATGATCTTGTCCTGAATTTTCATTTTTTGCATAGCCGAAGTGATCTTCACCAACTTTTCAGTCTTTGGTAAAAAAACGGACACGTCATCGTTTGTTTTCAGCCTGCTTAAAGGATATATCAATATTCCCGTAAATACAGCCAAAAGAATTAGAAGAAGCATTCGCCTATTTCTGAAAAATCGGTAGATTCGTACAGGTATATTCATGCTGAAGCTTTCCGGGATTTAAGATAAACAATAACAGAATAGCTAAGGATCCAAGAAATTATGGATGCAATTATGGCCAGAACAAAAGCTCCTGAAACATAAATGGTCAGCTCCTTTATGGCATCAAGGTCCGAAAGCCTGAACAAAGAGAAATCAGCTTTGTTGCCCGTAATTAATTCCCCGGTTTTTATGCTTAAATAAATAATGAAAGGGATCATAGGAGGCAGGCTAATCTGTGCTGTGAGAATAACAATTGCCTTATTAAGCTTCAGCAAATACGCAAACAAGATCGCGGTTACCAGTTGATAGCCCCAGATGGGAATAATTCCAAAAAAAATACCCAAAGCAACCGAGTTCGATTTATGAACCGCGCTTTCTCCCGGAATGTTGAAGGCATTATGTATAGATCTTCTCAATTTTGCAATTGAGAAGTTGTTTATAAAAAACAAAGGTCGGTACCAGAAAAGGGCCAAAAAAACGAGTTTTACATTCAATAAACTAATGCGTAAAAAATCCTTTACGGGCTTAAAATGAGTTACTCTTTCAGAATCGGGCGGATAATATACCCTAACCGGAACGGATTCAATCTGAACCCGGTTCCAGTATGACTTTACGAGTATTTCAAGTTCGTAATCATAATGACGAGTATTGATCTTCAGGTCGCGGATCTTTTTTAATGGATACAACCTGAAACCGGATTGCGTGTCGGCCAGTTCCATACCGGTCTCTATTTTAAACCAGAAGTTGGAAAGTTTATTTGCGAATGAATTTTTATCCGGCTGACCGGATTCTTTCAAATTTCTGGCACCAATAAGAATGCTTTCCGGAGATCGTGCAACTGCTTCGAGAAAATGAACGGTGTCTTCGGGGTAATGTTGTCCGTCGGAATCGATGCTCAATGCATAGTCAAAATTTTGCTGAATTGCATATTCAAACCCTTTTGAAAGCGCCTTGCCTTTTCCGGAGTTTTTATCAAAATGTATTTTGTGTATGTCCGGAAATGAATCAATGATATCTTTGGTTCCGTCAGTACTTCCATCGTTTACAACAATAATGTTCTTGGTTTCCGTCAGGCACCTCACGATGACATCTCTGAGAGTTTTATCGTTGTTATACGTTGGTATAACGATGCAGAAATTTGGTTGCTCAGCATTGCCTTTAAGGGAAGTTCCTTCATGAACGGTGGTTTCCTGCATCAGTCGTTTAGTGTCTTATAATTTCCCTGAAACTTTATAAAAAGTACCTGATCGTTCCTGATTTCTGCAGAAACGGTTAAGGTTTCATCGATCGTTTTATACAAAATGGATATCCTTAATTGCGGATCTTTTTCAGGTTCAATAAGTGCTATGAACTTGATGTTTTTAGATTCTGTTAGCAAGAGTTTGTTTTTGACTTCCGAAACCAGTATATCCTTTAGGATCTTTAAAATGAGAACTCCGGGTACGATCTTATGAGATTTAAAATGACCTTCATAGATCTTATGGTCGGGATTTAGTCTGATGTCGACATTCAATATACCATCCGCGTCTTTTTCTGAACGTAAGATTTTATAAATTTCCTGCTGCATCCCTATTTGTGTAGCAAAGTTAATGTCCATTTAATACCTGTCAAATTTTGTTTCATTTTGATAAAAACAGGTGTGATGCCCAGGGAATACCTGTACTTTATTTTTCTCCTGAATCTTGTTCTGTATTCCTTCGCTTTTACAATTCGCTGAAAAGAATCGAGTTTGCACCGATATTTATGTTTTTTATAAGTGGTTTTAATTGCCTTGTTTGAATTGTCTTCAGTTTCAAATCTTTCAGCGGTGAATGTGTGAAGCATAAATTTGATCTGTTCAATCAACAAATTACCGGCTGACCTTCTTTTCAAAGCATCAAATTCGTACAATTTTTCAAATCGGTCACGGAATATTTTGGCTTCAAGAAGGGTCATTCCCAATTCGGATATAAAAACAAAATGATATTCCTCAGAGTTTGTATGTTTTATCAAAAGAATTCCACTTAAACTGCCACCGGGTGTTTTTACCTTAGCTCTATATTGAATTGCAGAATCGGAGATCTCGCAGAAAGGTTTTGCGTAAAGATCAGTTTTTTGGGCCTTTGTTTGCAGATTAAACAGCAAAATGCCTATCAGATACGCGAACAGGAAACGAAGTGTCAAATTATCTGAGTGTGAATATTGAATCGGTTATCTTACCATTTATAACCTGATTGCTGAATTTGATGTTGGTTTTATCTCCGTTGGTCTCAAACATGTCCATCTTGAAAATAGACTTTACATCCTTATCAAGAAACAGAACTATTTTACTAAGGGACTTTTTTATGTTCTCATCCTTTGGTTGCAGTTCAATTTTATAATCCTTTTCTGAAGAATAATATTCCATAACAAATTTTCCCGATTCAAGTATGGTTCCCTGAACGGAGGAAAGCAGTATGTTGTTGATCTCTTTAAACACCTTGTTCTTTTCCAGATTATATCTCTTTACCTTTCCATCGTTTTTAATGCTTACCTTGTTCTGGTTCAGTACAATAATGTATGAAAACGGATTTGTGTACTCCCAACGAAGAAGATTTTCTTTTTTGAAATACAATTTACCGCTACTCACCACTTTGTTCTTCATTATTTTTAGTTCCTTTTCCTGCACAAAATCACTTTGAATGGATTGGGTGGTTTTACCCATCTCCTTTACTTTTGCCTTTAGGCCCGATGCATCCTTCATTGCCAGATATTGCTGCGCCGGCAAACGGGTGCTTAAGAATAACAATATAAAAACCAAAGAGTGTTTAAACATCATACCACCGGATACCGAAGAGTTTGTCCGGCAAAACAACTTCATAATCATGCCTTTTCAAAAGTACTAAAAAATCTTTGAGAACTTTTACCGTGTCCGGAATGGTATCGTGAAGCAAAACCACAGACCCGGGTTTTAATTTTGATACCATACGCTTAAGGGTGATCTCAGGGTTTTTAACGGTGGTGTCAAGCGACCGAATGTTCCAGCCTACAACGGAAACCTCGGTTTTTTGAACGGCTTTGGCGATTCTCGGATTGGTGACCCCAAAAGGTGGACGAAAACATATTGGGTACTTCCCAAGTATCTCCATGATTTTCGAAGAAGTTTTGTTTATTTCATCAACGATTTTATGAGGACTTTTCAATGGAAAAGTAAGCTCATGATTGAAGGAGTGATTTCCGATCAAATGACCTTCATTTTCAATTCTGTGAAGCAGTTCAGGGTTTGCATCAAGTTTTTTGCCAATTACGAAAAAAGCTGCTTTTACTTTGAATTCTTTTAAAACATCCAGGATTTGAGGTGTAGTATACGGATCCGGTCCGTCATCGAAGGTTAGGGAAATGATCTTTTTATCTGTTTTCGTATTCCGGTTTAAGGCATTAACAAAAAAATTAAGACCGATCTGTGAACTGACCAGCGTCAAAATACTCAAATACATCAGAACCAGAACAATGCATGCAAAGGCAGACACCTGAGAGTAGATCATCACGATCAAGCCTAAAACAAAAACAAGGTTTAACAGGTCAATTTTGCGCATTTTTCAAATGAATAATTGAATACTGATGTGAACCGTATTTATTTATGACCAATATTTGTTTCACATCGGGTCGTGCTTTTAAAAGGTTTAAAGAAAGATGAACCGCAAAACCACTTGCAGTGTAATACTCCCCGCAATATTCTTTGTAGGAAATGGATTCTGCGGGCATTGACTCAAATGTCAAGGATTCATATTCCTTTTTTGGAAGTCCGAAAAGGATAATGTCAGGAGTTGATACATTAAGACTATTTGCGAAATATTCTCGAAGTGCGTTCGAAAATTCTTCCGGTTCCAGGTTAATGAAGGTTTTTACATTCGAAACTTCACAAACAGATCCTGTTTTGTTTTGATTGCAAATAAAAAATACCGCCCCCTCTCCAAGATTCATATCCTTATTTTTATTGGGCTGTGTATTTTTCCAAAGATCCGTAAAGGTATCGGTAAGTTCATCTGAGGCTCCTAAAAGCAGTGTTTGAGAAGGGTTTTCAGTAGAATAGATCGCAGCATCGATCAAGGCGTTTTCAAACGAAAGACCACCGTGAACATGTGTATTGTTGTAACCCTGACACTGAATAAGTAAAGCTATTTGTGCACCAACCGTATTATGTGTTGATTGTATAAAAGGTGTGGGAGACAGCAGGTTTTCATCGTTTTTAATTATCTGGGTCAAAAATTTTACCGAGTCGTCGAAGCAACCAAAGCCGGTTGCAGTAATTATTGCGTCTATCGTTTCAGGTTGGTTTTTATCACGGCATGCCAATGCGGAATAAACACCCATTTTAATCACCCGACTCATCCTACGGGTCATTCCCGGACTTAAATATTCTGAATAATCCGGCTCGATCGCATAATGTGAATCTTTACTTTCCAATCGCTTCAATTCGTTTAGCAAGTCGGTATTTGCCGGAGAAATGCACGAAGATCTGTGAAGAAAAAGTTTCATGATGGTTCGTGTTTTTGAATTATGATTGATGTACAGTTTCCACCAAATCCAAACGAATTGGATAAAATGTTTCTTAAGTTCTCCGTTTTTTTCAACTTGGTTAAGGGTCTCTTTCCAAATTCAGGAATGGGTTCTTTGAAATTCAGGCAGGGATACAAAGATCGATCCTGTAGCATTAAAATAGAATATATGGCTTCTATTGCACCACAAGCTGCAAGAGTATGGCCTGTGTAACCTTTTGTAGAACTGAAATCAGGCCAATGGTCACCAAAAACAGATTGAATGGCTGTGGATTCTGAAAGGTCATTATTGGGAGTCGCCGTTCCGTGAGCGTTGATGTACTGTATGTCTTCCGGTTTTAAACCGGCCATTTCAAGGGCTTTGATTATGGCTGCGGATGCACCTCTGCCTTCCGGAGAGGATGCAGTTTGATGAAAGGCGTCATTGGCATTTGCTCCTCCTGAAATGTATGCAAAGATCTCAGCGTTTCGCTGGATTGCATCAGACTTTTTTTCGATCATCAGATAGGCAGCACCTTCACCTAAATTCAAACCGGCCCTCGACTGGTCGAAGGGTCTGCACATTTCTTTATCAAGGATCATTAAGGTGTTAAAACCATTTAGGGTAAAAAGCGACAATGCATCGGTTCCTCCTGCCAGAACACGATCACAAACACCGTGTTTTATGAGCTTGCAGGCTTCCAGAATTGCATTGGCAGAAGATGAACAAGCAGTACTGATGGTATCTGTATAAGATCGAATTCCAAGTTTTTCGGATATGTGAAAAGTAGATGAGGCACATTCATGCGTTAAAATAAAATCCTCATACATTTCCATGTCTAAATAGGGTTTGAATTCGAGCTCGGTATAGCACATCCCTCCGACAGAGGTTGAAGAGACCAGTCCCAGATTTTTTTTTGACAAGAGTCCGGAACTCTTAAAAGCCTCCTCAGCAGCGATCATCCCCAGAAGGGTGGTGCGATCATATAGCTCATCCGTTCCCAGGTTCAAGATCTCCCTTAATTGATCGTTATCTGCTTTAACTTCACCAAGTAAAAAATCCTTGTGAAGGGTACCAAGATATTCAACCGGAGCAATTCCCGTGAGGGACTTTTTTAAGGATTCAGAATTTTCTTTTAGGTTTAAGCCAATAGCAGAAATAACTCCTAGGCCGGTAACACAAAATTCATCCATGGAATCAGGATGTTTTTTGAGAACGTATGAACTCGGCCATGCTGTTTATTGAATGAAAAATTTGTTTTCCATCAGATGGTTTATCCAATTTTAATCCATATTCTTTTTCCAGCAATACGATCAGTTCCAGAGCATCGATCGAATCAAGTCCAAGACCATCCCCAAAAAGTGGTTGTCCGGGGTCGATGTCTTCCGGCTTAACTTCAGCCAAATTTAGTTGATCGATGATCTGTAACTTTAATTTCTCTATCAAATCTTCCATAGCAGTTTGCTTAGTGATGTTTCTTTTTTAGCTCCAACAATCTGAAATGTGCAGTGTGTTCCGAATTTTCAGTCTCAAGATCACCGTAAAGCAAATACTTGCAGGGTAAATGATTCACTGAATATTCCAGTATGTCATTCAGGTCTTCAAAATTATGATTTTCTGAAAGAAAAAATGCGCCTTCCCCCATTATTTTATGACGTATGCATATTTCTCCAATTACAATGTTTGGCAAGGTATAAACAAATATGGAAGGGCTGGGAAAATAACTTTCACTTTGACGGATCTTTTCAAAATGGTTCCGGTCTGTTTGAAGACTGGAATTTTTATTACTCAAAAATACGATTGTGTTGCGGTGATCAACCTTATCGGCTGTTATAAACAGGTGTTCGGCTGCGAGGAACCCAAGTTTACATAAATTATCCATTTTATAGAATTTAGGATACGATATTTCAAGGTTCTTAAAAGCCTCATTAAGGAATGCATCACCTTTCATTTCATGCGGTAAGGCAAAAACTTCAACCTCATTTACGTAGATCTTGTTACCTGCAATCTTTACATTTCGTATTTCATGGTTCATACTTTCCTGCATAAAATGGATGCATTGGTGCCACCAAAACCGGAAGAAGTTTTCAGAAAAGAAGTGATTTCAACCGATTTTGATTCTTTAATAATATTTAGTGGATTCTCTAAACCTGATTTATGATAGCCCCTTGACCCAATCAGAGTGTTGTTGCGAAGAGCGTAATCCGATAACACAAATTCCAGCAGTGCTGAAGCTCCAAGAGTGTGACCGTAATAAGCCTTTAAGCTGTTAACGGGTATCTCCTGCAGGGAAGCCCTGGTAAAGGCTTTGGCCTCCATTTCGTCGTTGTACAGGGTAGCTGTGCCGTGAGCATTGATAAACGAAGGGATTCCGTCAAAGGATCCCAGGGTTTGGGTAATGGATCTGAAAAGTCCTTCGCCATTTCTTGAAGGTCCCGATATATGATTGGCATCGTTGCTGCCGTATCCGGGTAAAATTTCACTTTGCGTTTCCCTTTCCGGAATTTTATTCATTGAAATCACAACCGATACAACGGCTTCTCCTAAATTGATCCCATTTCTGTTTTCGTCAAAGGGTTTACATTCAACCGGGCTTAAGGCATTAAAGGAATGAAATCCTGAAAGAACAAATTCGGATACCAAATCGCCTGCTACTACAGCTATGTTGTCGTACTTGCCGGATGTAACCAGTCTTTGAGCCCAGATAAGAGCTGATAATCCTGATATACAGGCATTCGAGATGAGTAAGGGTTTGTGATAACATTTAAAATAGGTAGCAATTGTTTTACCCAATTCAGTTATTAGCAAACCCGGATCTGTTTCTTTATGCTTTTCCAGCAGGTCGATGTTACCTTTAGTGGTCGCAAGGATCAAAAGGCTTTTAGGATCGTTAAGTTCTATCCCTGATTTTTGAATGGAATCTTTAATGCAACGAATCATTAAGGACTCCAGTTTTGAGAAGTTCCCGAACGTATATTCGTTTTGAAGGATCCCTGCGAAGAGTTTTTCTTTAAAATTGCCAAAACCATTATAAGGCTTTAAGCCGGACTCATTGTTTATAACGGACTTAAAATTATTCTCACCACCCTCAGCAATAGGGGTGATCATTGAGTCGGCAATTAAGTAGGATGGTCTATACATTCAATCCTGCCTCTTTTTTCCAGTTATCATAAAATTCAGGATTGGTAAGCGACAATTCACCATTCAGATCAACAAAAACCTGTATGGACTGACCTGTGCAAAGAAGTTCCTCTGTTTTTATGTTGTATATTTTATACTCAAAAATGATTTTCGCTGCAGGGGTATGTACATAGTATACCTCCACTCGTATGGCAGTATTAAAGGTTACCGGTTTTTTGTAATCCAGCTCTAGATGTACCATCGGGGCGGTGTAACCATGAGAATAAATATCCATGTATCTCAGGTTAAACTTGTTGCCGAAGGATTCCCTTCCATCTTCAAAATATTTTACGTAATTGCCATGCCATACGATCTGCATCGCATCCGTATCGCTGAATCTGGTATTGATTATTAAGGAGTGATTTAAGGTTTTCAAAGTTGATTATTCAGGAATAAAGATCTTCAATTCACATTCCGCAATTTTAGAATTGCGTTGTGTGATGTAAGCATTGGCAATACTGAAATTCATTACCTGATTATTTATGCTCAGATACGTGGTAATTTCGGTATCAACTTCAGGCAAGGAATGTATCTTTAAGTTTTTAATAGCAGCAATAAAACCTTTTTGAGGAGCTTTGCCTTTTGTTTTGCTTTCTACTCCAGCTCTGGCAGCAGCGGTTTGAGCCATGTTTTCAATAAGCCCTGATTCAGTAAAAAAACCCTCTTCTGAAAAAAGGTTTTCTTTTTTTATGTAAAAACGTGTAATAATGCTGTTTTCACTGCATTCCTGAATGCGATCGATCATGATTACCGGAGGTCCCTGCGGTATGAACTCAGATATGTTCTTCTCGTCGGCGATCATGGTTGGTTTTTCCAGAAAGGATAAAAGTTAAACCATTGCAAAGGAAACCTTTTTAAAACAGATTCTATTGCAAACACATTAAGTTTCATTAGTTCATCTATTTTCTCCTGCAACTTTTCGGTGCCTCTTACCTTTTCAACATAGATGGGTTCATGTGCAAAAACATAACAGGAGTCAATGCCTGTTTTTACTGCTCCGGCAAAGCAAATTGGCACACCAAATTTTGCGGCAAGATAAAAAGGTCCAACCGGAAAATCCGCAAATTGCCCCATGAATTTCATGCTTTTGGTTTGTCCGCCGCTAACAAATCGATCTGCATGCATTACAAGTATTTCACCCCTTTTGAAAGTTTGATGCAGTTCAAGAATGTGTGACATGCTGTTGTTGTCGACGGCAATAATGTTAACCTTGTGTTTTCTGAATTTTTCCTGTTCGAATTGACTTAGATCTTCGCGTTCATTGCGGTACATAAGAACATTGATCTTCGAATACCCTGACAGGACGTTACCGGCTATTTCCCAATTTCCGATATGTGCACTTACTATTATAGCCCCTTTTCCGGATTCGGCCAATGATTGCAGGTAATGTCGCCCGTCGTGCGTCATTTTTAATGGCTTCTTGGCTCCGGTAAGTACACCGAACTTGTCAATAAGTGTTTGTCCGAATAAATAATAATTCTTAAAGGCTGAACGGTGTAATTTCAGACCTTTATATCCATGAATGTTTTTAAAGTAATGGTAAACGGCTTTTCTTGAACCTGCGAATAAAAAATAATAAGCACATACAAAATACAAAAGGAAATATGCTACACGGGTATGGGTGTATTTAAGCAAAAAAATAAAGAACCGATAACCCCATACAGGTCCTTTTGATTTACCTTCCCATTTTTGGGTCATTTAGACTGTGATTTTAAGCACTTTGCTTATCTACTGCATTGGACTCGCAATAGTTGTAAAAATCGTTAAAAGTATGAATGTTTTGAAAATCTTCCGCGGCTACTTTAAAATTGAAATTTTGCTCGATCACAACAACCAGGTCGACGTAATCAAGACTATCCAGTTCAAGGGTGTCCCGCAAATTTGCCTCAGGTTGGATTTTGTCTTCCTCTACTTCAAATTCTTCAATTAAAAAATTATTAATGGTTTCAACAATTTCGCCTCGGTTCATGGCCGCAAAAATAATCAATTGTTTTATTAATACTAAGGGCGCGCCTTAATTTTACAATTAGGCTAAGTTAAGGTATACTTAACCCTTTTTTAAAGTGGGTTTTTTAAAATTAAAGAAGAGTTGGTGCCTCCAAAACCAAACGAATTCGAAAGGAAATTCCGAATCTTTTTATCTACTGTTTTTGAGGCAATATTAAGTTTTGCCGAATGTTCATCCGGGTTTTCAAAATTAATATTTGGTGCAACAAAACCATTTTGCATCATGGTAATTCCGTAAACGATCTCGCTGGCACCGGCCATCCAGCATTCATGCCCGGTCATTGATTTTGTAGAACTAACCAGAGGTTTGTGATCACCGAATACTTTGTCGATGGCTTGTGCTTCAGTTGCATCACCACCCGGGGTAGAAGTGGCATGAGCATTTATATAATCGATTTCAGAGGCAGCTAAACCGGCATCTTTCAGAGATAATTCCAGGGATTTTTCCTGGCCATCGACACTTGAATTTGATATATGGTCTCCATTGGAAGAAAATCCATAGCCAATGATCTCGGCAAGTATAGTGGCACCGCGCTTTACAGCAGAATCATAACTTTCCAGGATTACCGTTGCAGCACCACCGCTTGGCACCAGTCCGTCACGGTCGCGATCAAATGGTCTTGAGGCAGCGGTTGGCCGGTCTTCGCGCACTGAAAAAGCCGACAACCCATCGAAGCTGCCAAAGGCCATGTAATTGGTTTCCTGAGCGCCACCGCAGATTATACAATCCTGCAATCCCCATTTAATAAATAAATAACCCAGACCGATGGAATGAGAGCCACTTGCGCAGGCCGCACTCACCGTAAAGTTAATTCCTTTAAGTTTGAAAATGGTGGCAAGATTCATGTTTACCGTACAGTTCATCGACTGAAATATCGAACCAGAACCAAGTAAGGTTGTGTCTTTTTTGAGTCGGATCGTGTCGTTTGCTTCAATAACGGCCTTTGCCGAGCTGTCGTTTCCAAATAAGATCCCCGCTTTGTATTTTTCGAGCATTTCCTGATCAAGACCTGATTGATTCAAAGCCTCAAGAGTCGAAAGATAGGCGTATTCACCCTGTTCGGCCAATCCTATCCGGCTTCTTCGGTCGAGAATGCCCTTTAAGTTTACTGGCGGAACCATACCGGTAAGGCCTGATCTGAAACCTTTTTCTTTCCTTTCTGTATCGAGAACAATACCTGATCTGCCCTCATATAATGATTCCCTCACCATTTCAATATTCTGACCGATACAGGAATATATTCCCAGTCCCGTTACTACAACTCTGTTCATTTTATAAATTTATCAATTCCTCAGCCAATTATGTATACAAACCACCGTTTACCGAAATAACCTGTCCGGTTACATAACTACATTCCGGCGATGCAAAGAATGCAACCACATCCGCAACTTCCTTAGTCGTGCCGAACCTGCCAACGGGGATGAGTGCCTTGTAGTCTTTTTCATTTATTCCTTCTGTCATGTCCGTTAATATAAAACCGGGAGCTACGGCATTTACGGTGATCCCTCTTCTTCCAACTTCCTGTGCAAGAGCTTTTGTGGCACCTATAACGGCCGCTTTGGAGGCCGAGTAATTCGTTTGACCGGGCAGACCTTTGATACCGGACAGTGAAACAACGTTTACAATTCTTCCGTATTTTTTCACCAGCATGTGTTTTATTAAGGTCCGGGTAACGTTAAAAAAACCACCTGCCGCAATATCCATAACGGAATTCCACTCGTTCTCGGTCATCCACATAAGAAGGTTGTCCTTCTTTATACCGGCGTTGTTTACCAATACTTCGATCTGTTCCCCTGGATTATTCTTAAACCAATCGCCTAAAATCTTTTCAGTTTGTTCCAGACTCGAAACATCAAATTTTAACAAGCTTGCCTTTACTCCAAGGCCCAATATTTCCCGTAAAGCCTTACCGGCTTCCGTGTCGTTAGAATTGTAATTTAACAGGAGATTGTACCCGCTTTGGGCAAGTCGGTAACTTACCGCCCTTCCAATACCTCTGGAAGCACCGGTAACCAACGCCCATTTTTGGTTCGAATTTTCCATTATTCAAGTTCAAATTTTTTATCGGTAAGCATTTCTGTTACTTCCCTGATTTCGCCATACCTCACCGAATCATCCGTGAATTTCGGAGACAATTTCCTGATCAGATCATAAATCGACTTCGATTGGGGGGATAGTTTTTCATAAAAATCAAGTGCATCCACAGCTTGAGCTATCGTAATAAACTGTATTGCCAAAACTTCAAAACTGTTCAGAATAACCTTTTGAGCCATAAGTGCAGCATTTGCTCCCATACTAACAATATCCTGGTTGTCATTGTTTGACGGGATAGAATGAATGTATACCGATGAAGCCAGTGACTGGTTCTCGGCAACGGTTGAGGTAGCTGTAAACTGCATTCCCTGGGAGCCAAGATTTAGCCCAAGTACACCCAGGTTGACAAAGGGTGGCAGCCTTTTATTCAGTTTGTCGTTGAGCAAATAATTAAGTTGCCGTTCGGATAACATGCTTAACTTCACCATGGCCAATTTCAATTTATCCATTTCAAGGGCTACGTAATCTCCGTGAAAATTACCGCCATGAAATACATTTCTATTTCGATAATCAATGATCGGGTTGTCGTTTACCGAATTTACCTCATTGTACAATACTTCCCTTACACCAAGAAATGTGTCATAAACAGGGCCCAGTATCTGTGGCACACATCGTATTGAATAGTATTCCTGTACTTTTTCCTGTAAAATGGTTTCTTCAACATTCTTGTCATAAAGATGTTCTTCACGTCTTTTGATCAATTTGCTTTTTTTAAGAAAATTGAAAATCTTCAATGCGATATAATGCTGACCTTTGTGGTGCTTAACACTGTTGAGTTCTACCGAAAAGGGATCGTCATAGGCTTCCTGTAACTCAACAATTATCGCCGAAGCAGCGACCGACCAATGAATAAGCTTTTCTGCGTAATGAAGATTGATCATCCCGATTCCGGACATAGCAGAGGTGCCATTCATTAAGCCGAGTCCTTCACGTATATATACCTTTAAGGGCTCAATTTTTAAGGATTCAAAAACTTCTTTTGTAGGCTGTAACCTGTTTTGGTAAATAACTTCCCCTTCACCGATCAGTGTAAGCGCGAGATGTGCCAGTTGTACAAGGTCGCCGGATGCTCCTAGTCCGCCATGTTCGTAGATCACCGGGTATATTTCATGATTAAGTAGATCAACAAGCAAATTTATGGCATCCGGGTGTACACCGGAATATCCCTGAATAAGTGTGTTTAACCGGGCCAACACCGTGGCGCGTATGTTTTCTTCCTTAATTGGTTTGCCGGATCCTGAACAATGGCTACGGATTAGGTTATATTGCAGTTGTATCTGATCGTCATTCTGTATCCTGTATTGTGCCATTGGCCCAAAACCGGTATTTATCCCATAAATAAGTTTATCCTTAAGGAATTCTTTCAGGAAGTAATAACTTTCATAGACCCTTCTTTCTGCCGATTCGTGTAGCTTGACTTTTGATTTTTTAAAGACAATCTCTTCAACTTCTTCATTATTCAGATTATGGTCTCCTATTACGATCATTTATGGTAAATAACAATGCAAAACAAACCCTTAATCCTATACCATGCAATAATCTTTTAAGAAATTAGAACTTTTATTGCTTAAAATCCTTTAATCCTGTCTGAGAAATAAACAAACTACACTTTATATTCAAATTAAATTAAAGGATTTCATAATTAAACGTTCACCTTTGACCTAAATTTGCACCGAAATGAGTGCTTTTTCTGAAACAGATATATTGGTAATTGGAGCCGGTCCCGGTGGGTCGGTGGCTGCATCGGTTGCTAACCTCAACGGGCTAAAGGTTCGCGTAATTGAAAAAGCAAGGTTTCCAAGGTTCGTCATAGGTGAAAGCCTGTTGCCACGCTGCATGGATGCCCTTGAAAAGGCCGATCTGCTGGGTGCCATTGAGGAATGTGGATTTCAAAAAAAGTATGGTGCCAAATTTATACGCGATGGAAAGGTCTGTGAATTTTCGTTTTCGGATCAATATACCGATGGACATACCTGGACATGGCAGGTACCAAGATCAGAATTTGATCATAAACTTATAACGGAAGTAGCAAAAAAAGGTGTTCAAGTTGAGTTTGAAAGATCCGTTACGGGCATTGAATTTGATGAAGACCACGCATTGGTCACCACAGAAAATGAAGCCGGTGAAAAAGAAGTCATAAAGGCAGGGTTTGTTATAGACAGCAGCGGTTATGGCAGAGTTCTTCCCCGATTGCTCAACCTTGATAAGCCTTCAAATCTTCCCCCCAGAAAATCTGTGTTCATGCATGTAAAGGATGCCAAAAGAACAGAAGGGGCAGCAAGCGATGTGATAACGATCATCGACCATAAACCGGGAGTTTGGGTTTGGGTGATCCCTTTTAGCAATGGTAATTGTTCGGTTGGCTTTGTTGGGGACCCGGATTATTTCGACACCTTTGAAGGAGATGAAATGGAAAAGTTCAAAACCATGATCGATTCCGTGGATTTCACCAGAGAAAGGTTTAAAGATATACCATATCTGTGGGACGCGCCAAAAGTTTTGAGTGGTTATGCAATTTCAACCTTAAAATTTTACGACAAACACTTTGCCCTGACCGGAAATGCTGCGGAGTTTTTGGATCCGGTTTTTTCTTCCGGTGTAACCTTCGCGATGGAATCCGGTGTAAGGGCAGCAGAGTTGGCTTGCAGGCAATTGAAAGGGGAGGAAGTAAACTGGAAAAAAGATTATGAAGATTACATCCTTGATGGAGTAAATGTTTTCAGGTCTTATGTAATGGCTTGGTATGACGGTAGTTTACAAGATATTTTCTTTGCCAAAACCAGTAACCCTGAGATCAAGTCTATGATCTGCTCCGTGCTTGCAGGCTATGTTTGGGACAAAACAAATTATTACGTTAAGGAACATGGTCACGCGATTCATACTTTAAGTGGGATCGTAAGGATGTATGGTTGAAGAATAAAATAAAAACTCTCCTTATATAATTTCATGGGAATGCATTTTACTGTTTGTGCTCTTGCTCAAAAACGGTTTTTACACGAAGCTTTGCCTTATTTTTATGAAGAGTTACTTTTTTTCTTATTAGAAGGTAAGCCTTAACAAACACCGGCCTCACATATAACCGGCATCTCTGTATTTTGGTCTTTACCTCCACATTTAGTGCACTGAATTACTCGATTATTGTTATCAGGTATTGATTTTTTATTCTACCTTGTCCAAAATAAAAAAGCTTCACTTTGTTGTTTAAATATACAATTTCCAATCATAAATTGCATACCTTCCAATTCATTTAAATGGAAATTACTCAGGCATATCAACTCTTTTTTGAATATTTAGAAAAGACCATACCCTTAAATCAAACTTCTCAGGAAATCATTAGAAATACTTTTGCTTTCAGAAAACTTAAAAAGCGACAATATTTTCTGCAGGAGGGTAACATAGCCTATCACACTGCGTGGATCGCGAAAGGCTGTTTAAGAACTTTTACCATAAACCAAAATGGCATGGAGCAGACCATGCAATTCAGCGTCGAAGGTTGGTGGGCCACCGACATGTTCAGTTTCCTATCCGGTGAACCGGCAGCGTTTAACATCGAAGCTCTTGAAGATACCAGTTTTTTAATACTCGATAAGATCGGTCGTGATTTGATCTTTGAAAAAATTCCGGGCTTCGAAAGGCTAATGCGCATCCTGATCGAAAACCATCTGGTGGCACATCAGAAAAGACTCAATGCTGCATTAAGTCTGAATGCAGAAGAGAGGTATCTCATCTTTCTAAAAAAATATCCAGACATTGTGCAAAGAGTGCCACAACATTTAGTGGCATCTTACCTTGGAATTACGCCCGAAACACTTAGCAGGATCCGGAAAAATCTTATTAGTGGTTAAATCCATTGACATAGATCAATGATTTTTCTTGTCATGTGTCAATGTGTGAGCGATAAATGCATTTTAGTTTTGAAGCATAAAATCAAAAGACTTATGACAACACAAACATTATCAGAAAAAAAAGAATGGCAATTTGATGCCGATCACAGTGAAATGGGCTTCAAGGTTAAGCACATGATGATCGCCAATGTTTCCGGAACCTTTGAGAACATCAACGTTCATGTAAAAACGCTTGGTGATGATTTTTCTACTGCTGAGATTTCATTTACCGCCGATATTAATTCTATTAATACCGGAAGTGCAAAAAGAGATGAACATTTGAAATCGGCAGATTTCTTTGATGCCGAAAATCATCCCGTTCTTAGTTTTCAATCGACTTCAATGGAAAGGATCGATCATGAAAATTATCACTTAAAGGGTCATTTTAAGATCAGGGATATTGAACACCCGGTAACTTTACGTGCCGAATTCGGTGGAATAGCTAAAGACCCATGGGGAAACGAAAAAGTAGGTTTCAGCATAACCGGAAAAATAAACAGGACCGATTGGGGGCTAAATTGGAATGCTGCGCTTGAAGCAGGTGGTGTGCTGGTAGGTGAAGAAATTAAACTTCATGCCGAAATTCAGTTGAGCAGTCCTGCCTAAAATCTATCATACATAACACCGGAAGCCACAAACAGTAAAAAGGTTTGTGGCTTTTTTAATAATATTGTTCAAGCATTTTATAAACCGGATTAAGATATTCTATCAAATCTCCGGATGTCATTCCGGTTTCGGATAAGTATTCGGCAGCGAGATCACCAGCTTTTCCATGCACATACACTCCTAATAAACAGGTGTTTTCAGGTGTATAAGCCTGAGAAAGAAATCCGGCAAGAATGCCTGTCAATACATCACCGCTGCCTGCGGTGGCCATACCAGGGTTTCCTGATGAATTGAAGTAAACCTTTCCTTCAGGAGTGCAGACCGATGTATGGGCTCCTTTTAACACAATAAATACCTTTTTATCCATTGCCAATTTTTGTGCAGTATTTAGACGGTGGTAAGCCGATTTGCATACTCCGGCCAAACGGTCGAATTCTTTGGGATGAGGGGTTAAAATTGAATTCACGGGAAGTACCGTTTCACTCTTTTCCGAGATCATCGTAAGTGCATCTGCATCAAGTATTAGGCTACCTTTAAAACGTTCCAGAACTTCGAGTAAAACTTCAGAACTTTCATCGTTTACACCCATTCCCGGACCCAGGGCAATTACATCTGCCTTAGAATAATCCATGCCTGATCTTCGGTTTTCAACCATAAGCTCCGGTGTAGAGGCATGAATTGAATTGTGGCAACTGTTCTTAGTTACAATGGTAACCAATCCTGCGCCGCTGTGAATACAGGCTTTTCCTGCCAGTATCGCTGCCCCGCATTTACCGGTTTCACCGGCGATTATCATGGCATGTCCATAAGTTCCCTTATGGGAAAATTTTGTTCTTTTCTTAAATTTAGTCCGAATGTCCTTATCGGTTATGTAATAATAATTTGTTTTCTTGTCTTTGGTAAATTCATTCAGAAGTCCAATCGTAATGACCTCAAGCCGGCCACCGAATTCACCATATTCAGGCAGTAATAAACTGAGTTTGGGTATTTCAAAGGTCAGGGTAAGGGTTGCTCTTATTATACTGAGATCCTTAAAACTTTCAGGAAGGAAATCTGATGGACTGCAAGGTAAGCCTGAAGGCAAATCAATGCTTATCACAAAACCCTTGAAACGGTTGATCTTGTCAATGATACCTTTCCAAAAACCACTTATAGCTTTATTGATGCCGGTACCAAAGATCGCGTCAATTATAAGCTGCCCCTTTTCCAATTCAAACTGGTCTGAATCATATAGTTCTGAAATAACCTCCTTATTCAGACTGCGCAGTCGCTCAAGGTTTTCGAGATTATCCGTTGACCGCTTACCCTCCTTTGAAACAACAACTTTGATGTTTATTCCATGATTGCTGAGTATACGGGCAATTGCAAGACCATCACCGCCATTATTCCCATTTCCGCAAAACACCACTACCTCCTTGTGATGATTTGCGTACTTCAGGATAGATTCAATGCAATTCATTGCGGCTCTTTCCATTAGATCCACCGAATCTATGGGTTCATGTTTGATGGTGTAAAGGTCCCATTCCCTTATGGTTGCTGCATCAAATACAGGTAGCATAATAAACAAATGTATACAATTAATTCAGTTGAGCAAATTTCAATGAACCGCCTGTATTTATGCAGGAAAGCTTTTTTTACAAAATAAGTCCCTCATTATTATCTTTGCCGCCTGTGAATTTTCGGCTAGAGCATACCATTTTTCAAACCATTTCAGAAGTTTCCGAAGAATTAAACATCAAGGCCTATGTGGTCGGCGGATATGTCAGGGACCTTGTTTTACAAAGGCCTTCAAAAGATGTGGATTTTATGGTTTTGGGTGATGGTATTGACTTTGCACAGGCGGTTGCTCATAAATTAAACGATGGTGCAAGCGTAAATGTGTTCAGAAATTTTGGAACTGCCATGTTGAAGATCGATGACTGGGACCTTGAATTTGTTGGAGCGAGAAAAGAATCCTATGTAACGGATAGCAGAAAACCTACGGTCAGCTCAGGTAGTTTTGAAGACGATATTAAAAGGAGAGACCTTACCATAAATTCAATGGCCATTAGCTTAGGCAAAAAGGACTACGGCAGGCTAATCGATCTTTTCGACGGGTTGGGTGATATTGAACGTAAAATTATACGAACACCGCTGGATCCTGACCTTACTTTCAGTGATGATCCCTTACGTATGTTAAGAGCGATCCGTTTTTCGGCACAACTGCAGTTTGAGCTTGATGAAACAACTTATACCGGCATTTCAAAAAATGCAGGAAGAATTCAGATCATTTCGATGGAAAGAGTATCTGAGGAACTAAATAAAATAATATTGAGCACAAGGCCATCTATTGGGTTTAAATCTCTCTTTGATACCGGTTTGCTTGCTTATATTTTTCCTGAATTGGTAAAACTTCAGGGAGTTGAAACCATAGACGGACTTTCACATAAAGACAATTTTTACCATACCTTACAGGTGCTGGATCAGTTGTGCCCCGAATCAAATGACCTATGGCTGAGATGGGCAGCACTTTTGCACGACATAGCCAAACCACAAACCAAGAGGTTTTCAAAAGAAGAGGGATGGACCTTTCACGGACATGAGGAAAAAGGAGCAAGAATGGTAAAGGGAATTTTCAGAAGATTAAGGTTACCGCTTAATGAGAAAATGAAGTTTGTTGAAAAAATGGTTCGTTTACACCTGCGACCAATTGTGTTGTCAAAAGAGATCGTGACCGATTCGGCGATCAGAAGGCTTATTTTTGATTCGGGTGATGATGTGGATAGTTTAATGAAATTATGCAGGGCAGACATAACCACAAAAAATGAATTCAAATTCAGGAAGTTTCAACACAACCTCAGCATTGTTGAAGAAAAGATCAAGGATGTGGATGAGCGGGATAAAATACGAAACTGGCAGCCACCGATCGACGGAAATCAATTGATGGATCTGTTTGATCTCAAAGCAGGAAAGGAAGTGGGGATACTAAAAAATGCCCTGAGAGAAGCCATTCTTGACGGACAGGTGCAAAACAATTACGAAGATGCTCTGGAATTTATTCAAAAGAAAGGTGAGCAAATGGGACTGACCCTGAAAAGTATTCTATGATCAGCTTTTCAATTGGTTCATAAAAAAGGGTCCTTAAAATAACATTGCTCTTACCACAACGTCAATGGTAGGGTTTTTTGGGTCGTTGGTGTATAAGGTGACCGGTTTTTGCAAAAGTCCTGCATGTCCCAGCAGGTCGAATTTAATGTGAAGTTTGGTAGATTCGTTTGACAGGAGCTCGCTTTTATCGATCGAAGCAGTGGTACAGGAGCATTGTGCTTTGACTGCAAGGATCTTCAAAGGGTTCTTTCCGTTGTTTGAAACTGTAAAATCAGTTGTTACATAAGCACCCATTGCCTGTTCTCCAAAATCGTGAGAAGTGCGGTCGAGTTTGATCCTGGGTGCTTTTTTAAGAGCCTTCTTAGACATTTTACCGAAATTATAAGAGACATGTCCAAACAAATAAAGAGGTTTTTCTGAATACTGAGGATCATCGGTATACAATCTGAAAGCCTTGTTAAATGGTCCAAAATCCTTTAATGTGTAGGCGTCAATGCTGGCATATAATCGGACTTCCTTACCGGGCTCAATTATTTTTTTTACAGGCCTGATACGGAAACCCTCCGGTAAAGGGCTGATGTTGTTGATCTTTATAGGGTACTGACCGTCGTTATACATGACCACATATCCCGAATCCGAAGCATTATGAGGTACATTGCCAAGTTCTATCATTTCCTGGTCAAACCTCAAATTACCAACTCTGTAGGGAAAAATGTCATCCATCGATTTGTCTCTTGGTGTAACTTCACCTCTCAATTCGAGAACCAAAACAGAAGAGTATTTTGCATTGGTATAAACTCCTATGGTTTTGTCTATAATACCGACCATGTTTTTCGGGTCGAATGTAGCAACAACTTTTCCCGTTTTACCCGGAAGGATAGAGTCTTTTGTCCAGTCGCTTACCGTGCAACCGCATGACGGTTCAGCATTTATGATTATCAGGTTCGAGTTTCCGGTATTTTTAATGATAAACTCAGCCTGTACCGTTCCGCCATCTTCCTTAATGGTTCCAAAATCATGAAATCTTTTGTTAACCGTGAGAGTGGTTTTGTTATGCTGAGCTATAGAGTTGAAGCTGAAAAAGAAAAGGCAGCTGATTAGATATATTCGTTTCATTTACTTGCTAAAAGATGTGGATTAAGCACTGTAGGTTGCCTGTATTTATTGTTTAACTTTGTAATGTGCAAAATAATATCCTTGACGCCAATAAAGAAAATCTTTCTGCTCAGGAAAGGGAACTGGAAAAAGTCTTAAGGCCTTCCAGTTTCGATGATTTTTCCGGACAGGATAAGATCATGGAAAACCTCAGGGTTTTTGTGAAGGCAGCAGTGTTGAGAGGGGAGGCACTTGACCATGTCTTGTTGCACGGTCCTCCCGGTCTTGGTAAAACAACCTTGTCTAACATTATTGCCAATGAATTGGGGTCCAGCATCAGGGTTACTTCCGGACCGGTTATTGAAAAGCCGGGTGATCTTGCGGGATTGTTAACCAATCTCGAAGAAGGAGATGTGCTTTTTATTGACGAAATACACCGTTTGAGCAATGTGGTTGAAGAATACCTGTACAGTGCCATGGAGGATTATAAGATCGACATAATGATCGATACCGGCCCCAATGCGCGATCAGTGCAGATTGCCCTTAATCCTTTTACATTGGTTGGTGCTACCACCCGCTCAGGTTTGTTAACGTCTCCACTGCGGGCAAGGTTTGGCATCAATTGCAGACTGGAATATTACAATGCCGATCTGTTAAAACGAATTTTACTCAGAAGTGCAAAAATTATCAATACTCCGATAGAGGAAAAGGCTGCGTATGAAATAGCAAAAAGAAGCAGGGGTACACCTCGGATTGCAAACTCCCTTCTCCGCAGGACAAGGGATTTTGCTCAGATCAAAGGCAATGGTGTTATCACCCTGGATATTGCAAATTTTTCACTTGATGCCTTAAATGTGGACAAGATGGGACTCGACGAAATGGACAATAAGATCTTGTTAACGATCATTGATAAATTCAAAGGTGGTCCGGTTGGTTTAAATACAATTGCCACTGCAGTTGGAGAGGAGGGGGGTACCATAGAAGAAGTATACGAACCATTTCTTATTCAGCAGGGATTGCTGCAACGTACAGCACGTGGACGTGAAGCTACGGCTCTGGCTTATGAGCATTTGGGTAAGCTAAAAAATTATGGCGATACCCCAACTTTATTTTGAAAAACAAATATAGTCTTGCCCTACATAAACGGTGAGAGTTTAGGGTATTTAATACAACCGTAAAGCAAAAATCATTTTGTATTGAGATCGTTTATACTCTTTCTTCCACAAAGTACATATTCAATGCTATCCTGAGTTTGTAATGTTATCCTGAGTTTGCAACCATAAGTGTTCGAAACCTTAGGAGGTGTTCCAAAGATATGAGACTTTATCAGGGTTTCCGCCAGAGAGGATCACAATTTCTTTAATCATTGAATTGTCCAACTCAATTTCAAATTGCAGTTTTGCCATTTTATACCCTTTGATATTGTTTATTTTTCTATAAGATAGAATTAAAATTGCCAATATCATGGTCATATAAAGAATTACTTTAATTGCATTTTCATTCCGAGATACAAGATGTGAGAGATTTAGGTGTTGCTTTAAAAATTTAAAAAATAATTCTATTTCCCATCTTTGTTTATATAAGGTAGTAACTTCATCGGCACTTAGATCAAAGTCATTGGTCAAAAAGATAAGTGGTTCATTAGAAGATTTCATTTTAGCCTTAATTACCCTATAGTTGTTATCTGAAATTTTCGAACTCCTATTTCTTAATTTTACTTTTAAATCTTCATTTATAATTAATGTTTGAGTTTCAATTGGCCGGTATAGTCTATTGTTTTCAATTATTTTTAAAAAGGTGTTAGGCGCAATTCTTGTTATAAAATGTATGCTTTGATTGGTTAATTCATCGAATTTTTTTCTGGATTTAAGTCCACGGTCAAATACGACAAGAGATTCATCTATATGGATATTTTCAGTAATGGTTTCCGATAATGCCAAATCTTCGCTGATATATTTTTTATCAGTGAAAATTTTGAAGCCACATGGAAGGCTGCCTTTAACACTTACCGAATATTTAATTTGCTTTTTAGATGTATTCTTCCTGCCATTATGCATATCCCATTTTACCAGTTTGGAGGCAATTCCTACATATGTGCTGTCAACCTTTATCAAGGCTTTTTCTTCCTTGAGCTGTTGATTATAAATGGTAAATATTTTATTGAAAAGTTGTTCAAAATAAGAAGCATTTATACAGCATATTCTATCCCGTATAGAATTAAATTTTGTTTCGATTTTGAACCCAAGAAAAGCTATAAAACTGGAGGATAACACTATCTTTTCCATTACACGATAGCTAACCTTGGAACTGTTGAGCATAGAAAATAAAAGCAACTTGAAAATTACAGAACCATAGAGCTTTTTGGTTTGATAATTTACATCGGTAGTTACACTCAAGAACTCTAATTCATCCTCAGGAATTAATTTTAGCAATTGGTCCGCATTCACATATCAAACTAATAACCAACCTTAAACTTCTGAAAACCAATATTACTAACTATTAACAACCCGTTGTTCAAGGTTTCGAACACTTATGGTTTGCAACTCAGGATTTATATTTCTAAATTTATGAATGCATCCTTGAGGTATAATTGCTTTATTCGAATAAAATTAAAAAAGCATGCTTTAGCATAAAGTGGTAGTACTTAGTTACAAACTAAGTACAGCTTTTTTTTGATACTTTAACAATATACGTTGCTCCATCTTGTTTTTCGAGATTTGAACCTTTTAATGACATTAAATCTGAGAATCTTAAACCGATGGTACATCCAACCACAAAGATGTCCTTTATTATCTTCATTTTTGTTGAAAGAGAATTCTCGAACTCTTCATTGCTTATCAGAAACCTTAACTGCTCCTGAGAAAGTACGATAATGGGTATTTCTTCCCTTCTAACGTAAAAATCCCTGTAAAACAACCCCATTTCATAGCCCAGGGTAGATATCTGGTAAATAAAAAAGGTTCG
The DNA here is from genome assembly GCA_020635455.1 of Flavobacteriales bacterium. GTDB lineage: Bacteria > Bacteroidota > Bacteroidia > NS11-12g > UBA9320 > JABWCE01. The sequence goes on along the minus strand of JACJZT010000007.1, from coordinate 30,421 downwards.
CAGAATTTTTATTTGCATGCCAACATAATTATCAGTACAACCTTTGCTGTACAAATAATTGGTGAAGTGGGTATAGAACCGTTTGTAATACTTCTTTTCCTTGTTAAATCCGGTTTTTGAAGCTCTGTATTTTACATTAAAGGACCATTCATTTTGAGACTTAGAGCAAAATCCTTTTAAATTTGAAAACAAAGCATGGTAATTATCAATGGTTGAGCTTGAAATTAGTGCTCCATTCTTTTGAAGCCTCTTTCCTTTCTCCGAATCGTAAATAAACTTTTCGAGCAAAATAAGGATTGGGATTTTGTCGTTTGTTCTTTGCATAAAATTGGCCTAAATTTGATGTAAATATGCAAAAAAACACTTGATTTTTAACATTTATCTAGCTTCTCAAACTCAATGACCGTCATAGATAGAACTCATTTTGATTATCCTCCCTACGGAAGTCCACTCATTGGAAGGGAATATTCTTCTGATACCTTGATGAAGTATAGGTTTGGGTTCAATGGGAAGGAAAATGATAATGAAACCAAGGGGGAAGGAAATCAACAGGATTATGGGATGAGGATTTATGATACTAGGTTAGGAAAGTTTCTGAGTGTGGATCCCTTAATGAAGGAGTACCCATTTAATAGTACATATGCTTTTGCTGAGAATACACCAATTTATTGTATTGATCGGGATGGATTGGAAAAAAGTCCAGCTCATTATTTTATGGATTTAACAAAAGCAAAGTTAATAAAAGCATCATCCAGTATTCTTAGTCCATTTGTTACAGTAGGTAGCCTTAGTATTCCATTAATTAATCAAGCCCATGTAGTGTTGGTAGAAGGTGCTCATGAAGGGGAGGCATACCATGAAAGCAGTTATCTTTTTAAAAACACGACCTACAAATTAGAAAATTGGAAATTTGTCCCGCTTGGTGATGATCAAGAAGCAAAAAAGGAAATGTTGAAAGCTTCAATTGAAGTTGTTTCTAAGCCAATTAAAGTAGTTGGAAATGGCGCAAGTTTAATGGATAAAGTTACAAAAAAGGCATTAAAGAAAGTTATTGTAGAAAGTATTAAAAAGGGAATAGATCAAATTAATCCTGGAAACAATTCTAATTCTGAAAGTTCCAATTCCTCTAACCCAAGTGTAATTGTAACTGGTGATGGTGTAAGGTTAAGATCAGAATCTAATACAGAATCTTCCGTGTTGGGACTTATGTATAAAAATGCAACTTTGACACCTAGTGGTAAAACTGAAAATGGTTTTTCTGAAGTGTCTACAAATGATGGCAGAAAAGGCTGGATTAGTAATCAATTTATATCACAACCGGCAAAAAAAGACAAAGGATAAATTATGCAGTTTATTTTAAGTTTTTTGTTAGAGGTTTTGATTTCCTTTCCTGGTGGATTTATTAGATGGGTTTTATTTAGAAAGAAAAATCTAAAAGATTATGTTATTAAGGAAGACTTAGAAATCAATACAACTGTTTCAATTATCACTGCATTGATAATTTTCTTGATGGCACGAATAATAATATGGTTCTACAATTAAATCTTTTAATGGTTAGATTTCTAAAGACTTCCTTTCTTAGAACTAAAATTATTAGAGTATAAGTTTGTGCTAATACCATAAAAACGAATGAGGAGGTCATTGTTTAAAATGCTCTGTAAATTTGAATAAAGTTTCAATAATTTTAATGCAAAAACATCAGATATATTATCCTTCCTACGGAAGTCCACTCAGTGGAAGAACTTTTACTTCGGATACTTCGATGAAGTATCGGTTCGGATTCAATAAACAGGAGAAAGATGATGAAGTATATGGTGAAGGAAATGTGACAACAGCTGAATATTGGGAATATGATGCGAGATTAGGTAGAAGGTGGAATTTGGACCCAGTATTTAAAGAATGGCAAAGCCCTTATTTATGTTTAAGCAATGCCCCAATTTGGCGAATGGATCCAAAGGGGGATGATGATTTTTTCAACGCTGACGGTACATTTAGGAAACACGAAGACAATGGCTCCAACTACATTTATATTAATGAAAATGTAGGTAAAGTTGAAAAGTATATAAAACTAACAAATTTTAATTTCCAAGTTGATAAAAATGGTAATGGAACAACTGAATCAAATAAAATTTTTTCAAATATTGCTGATCATTACTCGCCTAAAGGAAAGGATAATTTTTCATACGAAATAGAAAGGAGAGACCCCTATGCATCTACTACAATTGATGACAAGAAAATCTTATTATCTGTTGATGCAAAAGGGCATCTATATGATTTAATGGGTAATGCTAATAATTTAAAATCAATCTTAGTACATGAAAGGTTTCATCAAAGGGACAAAACTAAAACAGGTGATATAACTACAGCCTCTTATAGCAGAGGGGAAATCAATGCATATTTACACCAATTTATCGATCCATCATTTGAGGCTACTACAAAGGATTTTAAAAAAGAAATGATTAACCAATGTGAGGGTTACTTGGACGGGTTAGACATGGTTACAAGTAAAAACGGTTCACCTTCAGAAGAGGTCACGAAGTATAGAGTAATGTTGTTAGTTGTAAGAAAACTTCATGACATTCCAAAAACAGACTAATCATGAAATTGGAAAATTTGATTTATCTTTTGTTTTTGTTCTTAGCACTAGAGTGTAACCAGATAAGGAGTGACTCCTTAAAACTAAGAATTGTGAATCTTGAAGTAATTCAACCAACTGTGGCTACCGATCATTCACATCCTATACTATCAATAACTTTTAGAATAGTCAGTGATTTAAAGGTTCTATTTATTAATTTGAATAATTTTAAATATGATTTAAGTAAGTCAACTATTGTTTTCAGATTGGATAGTTCTAAGGTTAAGGGTGAAAAAATATTTCTTAGTCCCTTTAATGATTTTAAATTTGAAAATGACAGCGATTACGTTGTAAAAATTGTAGATTCTATCGATATTAAATTAATTTTAGATTCAAAAAGACTTATGCCCGAATCAATTAAATGGCATCTTAAAAAAAATAAGCAATCATTAGTAAAGTTACCATACTTACAGAACGATTATTTAGAGTTTCTTAAAACTAAAGAATTTGAGGTTAATTTGAAAATTAACAATTGTTTTATATTACTTAAAAACTACAATTCATTATTACTAGAACATCACAATTCGTGCTTTGAGTAGTAACTATTTACCCATTTTACAACTGAATAAATGGCAGGAATTCAATTAAGCTTTTTGCCTAATTTTATCCAGTCCGATTTTTAGGGGTACTTACACTCACATTTATTCAGATATAATTTTGCATATATCGCATCTAAAACCAAAAAGATTAAAAAGAGGAACTTCTAAGCTCGATTCTTTTCCACAAATAGGACAATACTTTCTACTTTTAGCGGAGGTATTAAATAAATAATAGTAAGTTTCAATTTGGCTAAATCCTTCAATTCTCCTGCAAATATCAAGTCCATTCAATGAAAATTTACTCTTTATATTTGATAATTGGGATTTTGAGAAATTTTCATAAGTACCATCTCTCCATAATTGATATAAACTATCATGCATATTTCTCCAGTATTTAATGTCATCATAATTATCCAATTCTTTGTATTCGTTTAAAATCCTATATAAAGGGACTATGCTAAAATCCTTCATTGATCTTAATGGTGAATATTTACCTGGAAATAAAATCAATTTTTCTTTTAGAGAACTCGAAACAACTACTGATACAGAATTATCTTCTCCAATGTATTTAACTTTTAAGTTAACTTTTTTGGTTAATAAATTCAACCTTATAGCTTCAGAATAATTATTAGAAAAATTTAGAGAATCTTTTTCCAAGCATGAGACCATAAAATAGTTGTGGTTTCCGAAAGAGTAAAAATTGAAATCTACATTAGTAATTTCACCCAAGTTATACCAAATTGAGGTTAAATTTTCTAAATTTTCATAAACCTCATTATTAAATGATGAAGGACTTAATACCTCAATTTTATATATATGCATTATACAATATATTTTATTTTAAGACAATTCAGTTTTTCTCTTCTTTTCATGGTACTCGTTTATTTCCTGTATATAATCTTTAAATTTATTATAAAGTTCTTTAACTTTATTCTTCGGCATAATAAAGGTTTTATAAAAATCATGGTCTGCATGCTTTTTTAATCTGTTATAATCTGACCCGGGTCCGGTTTTCTTTGGATCATATTTGCCAGCTCTCTTTAATAATCTTTCAGCATACTGGGTTCCTTTCTCTCCAATCCTTGGCCTGTGACCTTTTGCCCATTCAGGAATATCATCTTTCGACTTTTGATTTTTTTTATCAGTTTTTGATTTAGGTGTCCGATACCCTCCAGTCCAAGGTTTTTCATCACCGATAGGCTTGTCCAAAGTTCCTCCTTCGTATTTAGCTGGCGATGTTCTCCATTCAATGTCAGTTTCAGGAAAAATAATCCTGTTTTCTCCATCTGGATAGTATGTTGCATCTTTAGGAATTGTAAGAGTTTCCCCATTCTGTTTAGGTAAAACAATCGGTGCCGGTAATGTGGGAGGTACTGGTATTACAATGTCAATAGGACTTAATCTAGGTATGTATCTAAACAAATTTGGCAAATATAAATTCCATTCCATACCCTCCAAATCAATTCCATCTATGCATCTATTTTCCGCAAATGCATAGGGGCTATTCCATGGGTATTGTGCTGCAATAGGGTCAATACTTAAAAATCTTCCTAATCTTGCATCATGAATTCGATATTCAAAAACCAAATGCCCACCTTCTTGTCCTGATATATCATTTTCTTTTTCCTGTCCATTAAATCCAAACCGGTACTTCTTCAAGGTATCCGAAGAATAAGTTCTCCCAATGAGTGGACTTCCGTAGGAATAGTAATCATTTGCTGTAATTGTTACTGATTCGAAGCTTGTTGTTCCGCCTCCTTCGCAAATGGCGGTTCTCCTATCAGAGATGGTAACTAATACATTTCCAAGATGGTTTGTCAACTCGTATTGCTTTTTACCATTATAACGATGCTTAACCCTGGTTTCGTATTCAATTTCAGTTATGCTTTCATTAACTTCAATAACTGCAAGAGGCTTATTAGCTTTATAAATACCTACACGACTTGACCCATACATATGCCATTCAGCAACTTGCAATGTCTGGGTGTGGTAGTAATATTTGGATGTTAGCATCGCAATGAGTGCGTTGTATTGAGGAGTAGAATAATAACCTTCTATCAAACTTAAGTAATACGTCACACTGTAACTTCCCAAATATGAATCAATAAAGGTTGGAATGGCAATAATACACTGTTTGACAAATTCTTCTTCATCCAAAGACTGATAGTAGTCAACAATATCTGAATCCGGGTCAACTTCATCAAGAATATAACCCCATAAGGTAGCCAATCCATTTTGCGCCAAGGCTGAAAATACATCTGATGTTGAAAAAGTTGAAAGTGTAATGCTTCTGGTGTTGATACCTCCTGCTAATTGTTGTATAATATCGCTCTGACTCATTGTAACAATTACATTTTGTATTTCAGTATAAAATGTCGTTGCCTGCGCTAAATATGTGTAGAATGTGGAAGTCGATTGAGATGCAATTAAAGTTTGAACATCGAATAAATTTGAGCAGTTAAATGGTGGGGGTATAGCATATGAATTTGTTACTAACCAATTTGCATAGTCATTTCCCATTAAATAGATCGCACCGGTTTGGTTTTCCCATTCCGTAAGAAAATTACTAAGACCCATATATCCGATCAACAAACTTAGAATTTGAGCATCCGAACAAACATTCGGCATTAGTGTTGAATAAAATGAACTAAATCCACTATAGGCAGATAGACTTTGAAGCAAAGTGGTCGTTGAATAATTATCCAAAACATCATTTTGAATGGACGTATTATAAAGAAGATAGCTTACAGGATCAAAGCCTAAAAGAAGCTCTTCAATTTTATCCTGATTTACAATTTCGGTATTATAAGCATCTGCCAAGCCCGAAATTCCATCAACATTTAAAGGCCCTACAGCAAATTCTGCGAAAGTTTGAATGGAGTTTACAGCTATCAGATCTGAATTAATATTTGAAATGGATAATTGATTTGTGTCTAACCCTCCATTGCTGTTGTATAATTCGTATACGGCCATTACATTACCTTGTGCATCCCTTACATAATAGCTGTACGTATTTTCAACGCCATCTTTTATCACACCTTTTGAAGATCGGTGACCATCCGGTGTATAGGTAAAGGATAAACTCGCTTTGTCATTTTCAAGGGCGATGGTTGTTCTGGTTATGCTTCTTATCTTCCCATAAACCGTCCATTCAATGGTATCAATTCCTTCATTAATATCCTTTGTAAGATTTCCAATGTAATCGTAAACGTAATTACCGGTATCCTGATCGTCAATGTCATTTGCATAACTAGATGAAGAGACATCATCGTTTACATAGATCAATTTATTCGTATGATTTCTGTAATAATAATTCAGATTGTCCATCACGTACTGACCAGAATTATTTCCTTTACGCTTTAGTTTTGTTATGTTACCATTTGCGTCATAACTGAAACTTTCATACCAAGAACTATCCGAAGCTTGTGAACTGCCCCATTCGTTTTCCTCGTAATCCGGTTCGGTAAAACTTAATGCTTCTTTCAATCGGTTTAACTGGTCGTATTTGAAAGCCCTTCCAAGGGTTGGCTCTTCCAGCACTCTAATGCCGGTAACCATGTTGGAAATATTACCATTGTATAATTGAGGAGATGCATCGCTAAACGAACCACTCTGTTTTAAATCAAAATAGTTTGCTGAACTTAAGGATAAATTTATGGGTGTAAAATCACCTACAAAATATCGCAAAGAGAATCCATATTCATCCCCACAGACGTATTGATTATCACCCGATTCATAGGCATCCTTCCCGGGATCCCTTTGAGATGAAAAACTCGTACTATTCACTCCTTTCAACCAACCTTGCAAGGTATAAATATAATCAAGCCCTTGCACCATTAACTGACAAATTTCTGTTCTTCTTAGCGGTACATGCATAAAATAATTGTAACAAGCATCGCGGTCCCAATGTCTTCCATCAGCTGAACTTAACACCTATGTAATTCTATTATCCGGATCATATTGATAGCGTTGAATAAACGGATCTTCATACCCTTTGAATTTTTGCTTGTTTGAAAATGATGTTTCTTTTCAGAACAGGAAGCAGGTAATTCAGCCAATTGTCGTATGATGGATATTATTCATATTTCCAGTTCCTGTTTTTTCCTTTCGCCAGCCATTCTATTGACTGAGACATTCTCTTTGTTCTTGTTTTTTCAGTTTTCGCATCAACGATCCACTCAATGTATTCTTTTTTATGTGAAGGACTGAGTTTGTTAAAATGAATTGAAGCCGGAACATTTGCTTTTAGAAAGTTTGCAAAATAATCAGGAATTTCAAGGTCTTTAGGAGTATTTTCTTTTTTGGGTAGTTTTACATTTTTGTCGATAAGGGCCATCGACTGAAAAATGAAATCAAGGATATTTTCCTTAGAGGGTAAGTGTTCAATGCTGGTAAATTTTCCAAAATTGCCCATTCCGTTTTTCTCCTCATTTACAAGTAGCAGGTTTTGTGGGTCAGACAATAATGTGGAATACCAGAACCCCAATGAACAATGATTTTTAAACGCTCCCAAATAACACATGTTTTTATTTTTATAAATAAATACCGGAAACTGCCATTTGATCTTTTCCGATATTCCAGGATGCGAGTTTAAAATAAGCTCCCGCAAGTAGGATAGGACCGGCTTTGCAAAATCCTGAGAGCGCCCAATATAGGCGTTAACTTCTGGTGTTGTATTCATTACACCGAAAAATGCTTTAAACTTATTTTGCTTCAGACATGGTAACAAGATATTTTAACAGTAAAGATTCCTGATCTGGAGTGATCTTGACGTCTTTACCATTTTTATTGACCTTTTTTACCATTATCGGAACAATTTTATTCCACTTTTCCTCTGTTCTGGAAGTTGGATCTTTCAAACCATGGCATTTACCGCAATTGCCGACAAAAATTGACTTGCCTTCCTGAAGTGAAGCCAGTGTAACGTCATTGTATTTCGCATTTCCCCTGTCGGCATCAGCCTGTGTTACTGTTTTTAACTTGGCACTGCAGGATGCAAGTATTAAAATTGAAAAAAATAAAGATAGTTTTTGCATGATCTTAAAAAATGTAAAAATATAAAAACCCCGAATATTTTGAACACTCTATAATAAACTTAAGACGAAGGTTCGTTCCAAGTACTCAATGAGTACCCCCATGGACCCAACTGATAAAGGTGTTCTCCGTCGGTTACCATGTTTTTGTACATCCTTAAATAATACTGTTCAAGAGCGGGAATTTCCAATGCATCCATTTTAACGGTTTCACCTGAAAGGTTAAACACCGCCAACACTCTGTTTTCTCCGGATTGGCGTATAAATCCGTAAACGTTCTTTTCGTTTTTGAAAACTCTTGTAAAGGTTTGTCCGTCAACATTCGACCATAAGGCAGGATTCTTGTGCCGTATTTCGATCAATTGACGGTAGAATTCAAACCGATCCTTGTGCCCAGGCAAATTCCAGTCGATAATGTCCTTATCAAAGAATTTCAACCTTTTATCAAGGCCGGCCTCCATCCCATTGTATACCAAAGGCAAGCCGTCAATGCTGAAGGTAAGTACCGTCATTAGATCTTCGGATTCTCCAAAAAGTTCTCTCGTTGTTCCGTTCCAGGTGTTTTCGTCGTGGTTGGCAACAAAATTCATTTTTATAGTGTTCTCAGGGAAATTTTTGCTGCTCCCGTTAAAATAGGAAACCAGGCTATCAGCATTTTGTTTTCCCTTGTAAATTTCCTTCAGAATGTGATGCAATTCCCAACCATAGCAGGCGTTAAACGCTTTTGTAAGGTGATCGGGTTGCTCAGCTTCAGCCAACATGAATACCTGTTTTTTTTGATTAAGTTTTTCGGTAGCCGTTTCCCAAAAATCTGTTGGAACACTTCCTGCAACATCGCATCTGAAACCGTCGATATCAAATTCATCTACCCACCATAACATCGACGAGATCATTTCATCTCTCATTTCTTTTTTATCATAGTTCAGGTCGGCTACATCGCTCCAGTCTGCCACCGGAGGAATTATGTTGCCGTCTTTATCTTTTGTGTACCAATCAGAGTGTTCACTGATCCACTTATGATCCCAGGCTGTATGGTTCGCCACCCAGTCAATTATTACCTTAAAACCCATTTCATGGCAAACCTGGACCAGATTCTTAAAATCGTTGTCAGTTCCAAATTCTTCGTTTATTGCTTTGTAATCCCGCACAGAGTAATAGCTTCCCAAACTTCCTTTCCTGTTTTTTATACCGATGGGTTGTAAAGGCATGAACCAGAGTATATCTACTCCTAGTTTTTTAACGCTGTCCAATCGGTTTCTGAATCCTTTTATATTTCCTTCGATTGAAAACTGCCTTAGGTTAACTTCATAAATAACGGCATTATTGACCCATTCGGGCGTTCCATAAGCCGTGTTAACGGTTTTGTTTTCGGTTTTGTCTGTGCTTTTCTTTTCACCGCATTGCGCGAAGCATAAAGAAAGTATCAACAAGTAATTTAACAGAAGTATCTTATTCATATTTATTTCTTTTTTGTCCATTTCATAATTGAAAAAGAATAGGGTTCAACCCTGATCTTGATGTCAAAAGTGTTGTAGGTGTAACGTTCGCCAAATTGTATGATCTCTTTATATCCGGCCGGTCTTTTGTATTCGAAGTCTATAAAGCGATCGGTTTTATTGAATATTATCCAAATTATTTCATCAAAATACTTTCTACTGTATGCCATCAGGTCGTCTGTGATGCTTAAAAACTGAAAATCACCATACATCAAAGACATATTGGTCCTTCGGAAATTAATAAGTTTTGCGGTAAGTTCCCTTAGTCCCGATTCACGTTCATTCAGGTTTTCAAATTTCATCATTCTTCGGTTGTCAGGATCATTAGCACCGGGCATTCCTATCTCATCACCGTAATAGATTACCGGTATACCCGGAATGGTGAGATTGAAGGCCTCGGCAGAAGCAAGTTTTTTGTAAGCATTGGTATCGCTTACTTCAATGTTTTTTTTCCAGCCAAGGCGTTTGGTCTCGATCCAGGGCATTTTTTCATTGATCTGTCCGTCAGCATAACTTATAAACCTTGGTTTATCCTGATTTCCACAGATGTTTCCCATTAGATGATGGTGACCATAATGTTCGAAAGAAGATCTTAAGGCTTGTTCAAGTTGTATAAAGGATCTATTTTGGGCAAAGACCGGTAGGAGGGCATCGTATAAATTAAAATCAAATTGAGCATTGAGCATCCCGGAATTAATATAGCTCTCTATCAATTCATTGTTCCCATAAGTTTCCCCTATTTGATAGATCAGTTTGTCTTGTGGAATACTTACCTCTTTCTTTATTTTATGACTCAAGGTCCGCCAAAAATTGAGCGGAATGTGCTTGGTTGCGTCGTGTCGAAAACCATCGATTGCGTAGTTTTTTAGCCAGTACAAAGCACTGTCGACCATATATTCGGCTACTTTTTTATCTCCCAGGTTAAGGGTAGGTAAAAAGGTGTCAAACCATGTTGTTAACCTGTATTCGTCCCATTTTTCGGTATTAAGCGTCCCGTCGGGTAAATACAAGGAAGTGAACCATTCAGGTTGTTGTTTTACGAGGGGATGTTCGATGTGCACATGATGTGCCACATAATCAAGTAAAACATTAATTTTATGCTTGTGAGCTTCAGAAATCAGTACTTTAAGATCGTTGTCGGTCCCAAAACGAGCGTCTATTTTTGTTAAACCGATAGGCCAGTATCCGTGATAAGAAGAAAATTTCGTGTCGGGATCTTTAAATTGTCCCCAGGCGCCCCGGGGGTTTCTGCTTATTGGCGATAACCAAATTGAATTGATACCAAGTCGGTCAAAGTATCCGGAGCTGATCTTTTCAGTTATTCCGGATAAGTCTCCACCCTTAAACTGGGCTTTGGATTTAACCAGTTTCTCATCCATTTTATAATCGTTGGTCGGGTCCGCATTATTAAAGCGGTCAACCATCATGAAATACAGGATATTGGATTCGAGATCGGATCTTTCAAGATTTCGATAATTGTCAAGAACCTTGCCATTCTCTAAAGGGATCAAAAGATCATTCCCGGAAGTATATTCGCTATGCGAAAAAATTCGGATGTGTTTTCGCTTCCCGGGAGTATTTATTTTTGGAATTTTATAGGTATAAAGCGCGGTGTCGCCGTGCGAAACAATTTTGATCTCCGCGAGGATCGAATTCTCCAGAAAGGCTGTAACAACAACATTTCCCTTGCATACCGCTGCAATGGTAAAAGCAGTATCGTTGTTTCTCAAGGTATATAAATACGGGATCTTTTCCCTTTCAGGTTCAGGTACTACTAACACCGAATTGTACCCGCCTTGTCCATTGCTTTTTTTAAGTTTATTGTTTGGGTCCAATTGCCATTCTTTGTTTTTTACGAACTGATAAGCATATTCACCCGGGCTGAGATTCAACTCGATGGAAAGGCTGTCACCATATCTTTTAAAAGGACTAACACCAGGATTCCATCCATTAAGATCACTTGCCAAATACCATTGGTTGTTCTTAAAAGTATCTTTAAAGGCAAGTCTTATCCTTTTTTTATATCGGTATTTCAATGGCAGGTCATAGCGTTTATAAGCCAAATATATTCCCAGGCTTCCGGATCTGATCAGATCTGAATTCTTTAAGACCAGTTGTACCGTTCCGGTTTTCGACTTGTTATGGAGGCTTACTCCATTTGGTATTGAAAATGAATCGATCTTTTCAGGAAAAGTAAAGTAATCTCCGGGTAAAAATTCGAGCGTATCGCCCACACTTAAAGTTAATGGAGTTGCCAGACCAACAAGATCTTTATCAATGTGTTGTGCCTCTGTTACTGTATATAACGGCATGATAAGTACCAGGGGCAAAATATATAACGGATTTTTAAATAAACTTATCGTATAAAATTTATGATTCAGATGTAACATTTTAATTTCGTATTCGTTATTTGTTTATGATGAGTTCATGCTGTAGTGATACACATTTCTCATCTTTTTCATAAATAAGGGTTAATTAGGTAAGGAGTGGCCATCAGGCTGCTCCTTTTTTTTGTAAAAGTCTGTATTAACCTTGTAAATAACTTCCTTACCACTTATCTGTTCAACCTTGGTTTCATTTTCGTTTATGGTAATTTCGAACAAAGCATTTCTGAAATTTAACCTGAACGAAAAAGATCTCCAGTTTGGAGGCAGAAATGGCTTAAAATGAAGTTCATCCTTTACCACCTTCATTCCGGCAAAACCTTTTACAATAGCAAGCCAGGTGCCTGCCATGCTTGTAATATGCAATCCATCTCGTGTATCGTTATTATAATCGTCGAGGTCCAGACGGGAGGTTTGCAGATAAAACGAGTAGGCCTTTTCTGAATAGCCAATTTTTGCAGCAAGAATAGAATGTACACAGGGTGACAGGGAACTTTCATGAACGGTTTTGGGCTCATAAAAATCGTAATGTCTTTTGAGGGTTTCAAGGTCGAACTCATCTTCAAAAAAATAAAACCCTTGCAATACATCAGCTTGCTTTATAAAAATGCTCCTTAAGATCTTGTCCCAGCTCCAGTGTTCAACAATGGGTCTTTCATCGTTTTTAAGATCTTCAACCGAAAGCTGTTCTTTATCCATGAATCCATCCTGTTGAAGGAAAATTCCAAGGGTTTCATCATATGGGTAGTATATGGTATCGATGATCTTTCGCCATTCCGCAGTTTCTTTCTGACGGTCGAAAGAACATTTTTTTTGTATTGAATTCCATATTTCAGAATTTTCAGAAGCCGTTTTATGGATACACTCCAGGGTGTACGAAAGGGTCCAGGTGGCAATTTTATTGGTGTACCAATTGTTGTTAACGTTGTTTTCAAATTCATTTGGACCGGTAACCCCTAACATTACATATTTATTTTTGTTCGCGCTCCAATGCACTCTTTGAGCCCAGAAACGGCTTATGGCGATCAACACTTCGAGGCCGTAATTAAGAACATAATCGAAATCGGCGGTGTATCTTACATAGTCAAAGATCGCATAGGCTATGGCACCATTTCTGTGTATCTCTTCAAAAGTGATTTCCCATTCATTATGACACTCTTCACCGTTCATGGTTACCATTGGGTATAGCGCGGCGCCCTTTTTAAAACCAAGTTTTTCGGCATTTTCTATTGCCTTGTTCAGATGATTGTATCGGTACATCAAAAGATTTCGGGCAACTTCAGGCTTGGCGGTTGAAAGGTAGAAAGGTAGACAATATGCCTCCGTGTCCCAATAGGTGGAGCCACCGTATTTCTCGCCGGTAAATCCTTTTGGACCGATATTTAATCGATAGTCTTCACCGGTGTAGGTTTGATATAAATGAAAGATGTTAAAGCGAATAGCCTGCTGAGCTTTCACATCACCCTGTATTTTGATATCCGCCATTTTCCAGATCTCTTCCCAGGCATTGCAATGTTCGGACCTTAATTGAACATAGCCTTTATTGAAAGCGCTTAAGCAATATTCGCCTGACCTGTCACTTATAAGTTCCGGTTCGCAATCAAGCGATGACAACACAGAAACAAATTTGAATATGTTACAGGTCTCATTTGTTTTAAGCGTAAATTTGGCCGAAACCGAAGTGAATTTTGGTTCTGAGATTTGTGTAAATGCATTTTTATTTAACACAGTTCCTCCTGCATTAATAAGAGTTTTACAAGCCGTAGAGGTTGTGAATTCTGTTTTCCGGGTTTTTATCGTGAGCCTCATTTCATCGGATTCACAACTGCTTTCAACGGCATCCCAGAAACTTTCACCATAATTCGCATCCTCATTCAAAATGTTTCCATCCAGATACGATTCCACTTCAACGTTTACAGAAGAATTAAGTGGCTTAAGCTTATAATTTACTACACCTATTTCATGAAAACTCATACTGCAAAAGCGCTCCGTTTCAAATTCAACGAAGTTGCCATCGGATAGTTTAAGTGTGAAATTTCTTCTCAGCAGACCGTTTTTCATATCCAGCACCCTTCTGAATTTAAGGATCTCCATAACATTCAGATCGAGTGTTTCACCATTTAGTTTAAGGTTTAAACCAATCCAGTTGGTTGAATTCGGAACCTTGGCGAAATATTCAGGATATCCGTTTTTCCACCACCCGACCTTCGTTTTGTCCGGGTAATAAACACCGGCAACATAGGATCCATTCAGGGTTTCACCACTATAATATTCTTCAAAATTAGCCCTTTGCCCAATCTTGCCATTTCCAATGCTGAACACCGATTCAGATACTTTGTGATAGGGTTTGTGGAAACCTTCTTCAACAATTAGCCATTCGTCATATTCAAGAAAGTTTTTCATTGATTTTCAATAAGGCTGTTTAGGTCAAATTTTAAATTCATGAAGTTTTGGTAAGTGAAATTTTTAAGGTCAGGAAGAATCAAATCTGCGTTTGGCAAATTTTGAGTCTGTCCGATACCTATTGCATACATACCCGCTTTTTTTGCAGCTTCGATACCTGCTGCAGCGTCTTCAAAAACCACACAATTCCCGGGCGGTTCGGACATCTCTTCGGCAGCTTTTAAAAATACTTCCGGATTTGGTTTACCGGCACTGGTCTTGCTTCCATCAATGATCGCATCAAAGATCGAATGAATTCCCAGTTTTATGAGAATTGAATTTGCATTCTTACTTGCCGATCCAAGACCAATTTTATGTTGATTGAGGGATAATTGTTGCAATAATTCCCCGGCACCCGGTAAGAGGTCAGACGGTTGCAGGTCTTTTATCAAATAAAGGTAATTCTGATTTTTCTCTTCGAGCAGAAGTTCTTTTTCGTCGGCATTGATCTTTGTTCCGCTCAAACGAACGATTATTTCCAGCGATTCTCTTCGACTTATGCCTTTGAGCATTTCATTCTGCAAAGAGCTTAATTCAAATCCGAGTTTGCGTGCTATTTTTTTCCAGGCTTTGAAGTGGAAAACGGCTGTGTCTACCAGCACACCATCCAGGTCGAATATGCAGGCCGGTTTGGTCATTTAAGCTTTTGGCATGGGGTATCCAAGTTTTTTACAATAATAATCTGCCAGATTATCGGCCGGTTTCCGTATGATCTGTCCAATGTTAAATCTGAAATTCCTGGCAACTTCTTCGAGCGTGTCTTTGAATAAGTAGGCTATTGAGCCCACAAAATGCACCGGCACCTCCCGGTAATTCTGATAACACCAAACATGAATGCTTATAAAACTCGACAATCCTTTGTACAATAGATCCTTGAAAAACGGATGTTCTCTGTGCTTGTAAACAAACTTCATAAAAGACGCAAGATAAACATTAGGGTTAGGCTTATTGTAAACCCCGTCAAATATTTTTTCTTTGTTGATCCCGTATTCTTTTTCGAGATCTTCCGCAATTTCTATGGGTAATTTGTGATAGAGGTATTTGGTCAGCATAATTTTGCCAAAATAGGCACCCGAGCCTTCATCACCAAGGATATATCCAAGTGCAGGAACCATTTCCATCACATCTTTTCCGTCGAAGTAACATGAATTCGATCCGGTTCCGAGAATACAAGCTATTCCCGGATTGTCATTGGCAGTAGAAATAGCTGCGGCTTTCAGGTCATGATCTACAACGATGTCGGCATTGTTTCTGAAAACCCTTCTTAAGCCATTTTCTACAATTTTGTTACGCGCTTCACTGGAAGCACCGGCTCCGTAAAAGCGGATCGACTCTATCAATCCGGCATTTTTAAAAAGCAATTCATTTTTTATCAGTTCCGATTCAATAATATCTTCATTGTGAAAAAATGGATTGAATCCCATGGTATGTGTTAAGGTTCTGTTTCCGGCACGGTCGATAAGAATCCAGTCGCATTTGGTAGAACCACTTTCGGCTATCAGCAGCATAAATTAAAGTATTGTTTGTTTTAAATAAAATTCATTCACAGGCTTACCTGCAAAGGATTGCAAACTTATTGTAAAAATTACACAAAGAAAATTTTTTTGAATTGGATTGAAAATATATTTTTGAATTTATTAACGAAACAGATGGCCGTTCAGAATCGAAATTTCAAGTTGAATCCACATGTTTCTGTTGATTGTGTGATATTTGGTTTTGATAATGTGGATCTTAAAGTTTTGTTGATCGAAAGGGAAACCGGAGATGCAAATGAAACCGTAGATGATCTGATGGCCCTTCCGGGTAACTTAATTCTTGAGAACGAAGATCTTGATGAGGCGGCCCAAAGGGTATTGAAAGAACTGACAGGCCTAAGTGATCTGTACCTTGAACAGTTCTGGACTTTCGGAAACCCGAATCGTCTGAACAAACCCGAAGACCAGCGTTGGCTTGAAGCCATTCGCGAAATCCCCGAAGCGAGGGTGATTACAGTAGCTTATTATTCACTTGTTAAGCTGGAAGATTATTCTTTAACCCCTTCCGGATTTGCCAGAAAAGCATCATGGGTTAAAATAAAAGACATTCAAAACCTTGCTTTCGACCATAACGAGATCCTGAACAAAGCCCTTGAGGTACTGAAATCAGATCTGCATAAGATCCCGGCAGGCTTTGAATTAATGCCCCAGAAGTTCACTTTGTCGCAATTGCAATTATTGTATGAAAGTATATTGCAAACTGAACTGGATAAAAGAAACTTCAGACGGAAGATCCTTAAAACGGGTATTATCAAGCCATTAAAAGAAAAACAGGAAGGTGTCAGCCACAAACCTGCCAGATATTATATGTTCAATAAAAAATATCAGGGCTTGCAGGATTTTATAGATAAGTCTTAAACGTCTTCAAACCAAATAATCTAAACCTTTTTCAAATATTTTGCAAAGATCCGATAAGCCAAAACTAAGTTTTCTTCAAATCTGGAACATGAGTTTTGGATTTTTGGGCATTCAATTTGGGTGGGCCCTTCAAATGGCCAATATGGGACCGATCTATGAATACCTCGGTGCAGATGCCGGAGATATTCCTTTATTATTTCTCGCTGCCCCGTTAACCGGACTGCTGGTTCAGCCAATTATTGGTTATATGAGCGATCGTACGTGGCATCCTGTTTTAGGAAGACGAAGGCCCTACTTTTTGATAGGGGCCATTTTGAGTTCCATTGCCCTGGTTTTTATGCCCAATTCATCTGCATTATGGATGGCTGCAGGATTGCTCTGGATCCTCGATACGTCTATAAATATCAGCATGGAACCCTTTAGAGCTTTTGTTGCAGATAAGCTGCCGGAAGAGCAAAGGACGAAAGGTTTTGCAATGCAAAGTTTGTTCATTGGACTCGGTTCGGTGATCGCTTCCGCTTTGCCCTGGATGATGAGCCATTGGTTTGGAATTGCAAACACAGCTTTGCCCGGTCAGATTCCCAACAGCGTTAAATTCTCTTTTTACACCGGAGCTGTAGCTTTTTTTGGTGCAGTTTTGTATACTGTCATTAAGTCAAAGGAATACCCTCCCGAGGATATGGAACTGAATAAATTAAAAAATTCAGATTCACAAGGTATCGCATTTGGCCTTCGGGAGATCGTTCATTCAATTTTTAACATGCCTTCAAGAATGAAGCAATTGGCATTGGTTCAGTTTTTCACGTGGCCCGGACTTTTTCTTATGTGGTTTTATTATTCTTCTGCGGTGGCCAGAAACGTATTCAATGCCCCCGATGAAAAATCACAATTATACCTTGAAGGAGTTGAGTTTGCCGGATTGACCCTTTCATTCTACAATTTGATCACTTTTTTGTTTGCCTTATTCCTGCCATTGATGGCATCCCGTATAGGAAACAAAGTCACACATGCCATTTGTCTTTCTGCAGGGGCCGTTGGTTTAATTTCAATAAAATTTATTAACGATCCGGCATATTTGTATCTCTCTATGGCCGGTGTAGGGGTTGCCTGGGCAAGTATTTTGTCTATGCCTTATGCAATGTTAAGCGGCTGCCTGCCCGAAAATAAAGTTGGTGTTTATATGGGTATCTTTAACTTTTTTATTGTTTTACCCGAGATCATCGCTTCCCTGTTCTTTGGTTACATTATGAACAACTGGCTAAACAACGACCGCATGTTGGCAGTTCAATTAGGCGGTGTATTTATGTTGCTGGCAGCTCTGTTGAGTCTTCGGATCAACGACCGTATCGTACCGGAATGATCAGGTGCTATAGTGCTTTCTGCCGCAACTTAATTGCATGCATTTTCATTCTTATCGGAAAGTTAAACTTTGCCCAATTAAATACGTACAAAATTTATGAGCCCCGCGAACTGATAGAAGATCTTAATTTATTGGAAAAAAACCTTAAGGAGATCCATCCGGATCTGTACAGGGTTCTTGATAATAAAAAATTTGAAAATGAAATTTTTAGGATCAGGACGGGGATCGACTCAAACAGGTCTTATCTGAGTTTTTTAAAATTACTGGCACCCTTATTTACGAAAATAGGTTGCTTTAATACCCAATGGGGGCATTCTGTAGAATATCTGAAATTCAGGGAAGAGAATGTTTTGCAGAGTCCTTTTGATATAAGGATCTGTGGAAGCCGATTCTTTGCTTCTGAATTTTACGCAACTGCAAATGGGCCAATAGAAAGTTGTGAGATTTTGAAAATTAATAATGAGGAAGTAGAACATTATTTGAATAAAAATTTTGAACTATTACCCTGTGATGGATTTAACAGAACCTTGCCAAAAAGATGGCTTGAGTCTTTTTATCCAAAGCATCAATCAAATTTCTGGTCACAGGATAGCATGGTTAAACTGGAAGTTAAGAACAACCGGCAAGAAATTAAGAACCTTGAGATCCATGCGATTGCAAACCGGTCCATAAACAAAATGAAAGTGGGGGACACTTCCGGAAGGTTCATGCAATTCAGTTTAATTGATGGGGTAGCTTACCTTAAAGTTCCTTCATTTAAAAACGTTAAAAATGAAGATGTGAAGATTTTTTTAGATGAGTGTTTTAGCAGGATCCAAATAAACTCGATCCAACATTTGATCCTTAATTTGAAAGGCGGTGGCGATCGCGATTATTACGCTGCAAAAATTCTTTTTGATTTTTTAAAACCCGGTTCCGTTCCATTTCTGGAAAGCATTGATTTTGGGAATAAAATTGAACCGGAACGTCTTTATCAAAAAGAAGTATATAACGAACTAAAAGAAAAGAAGGACGTGCTTTTGGGAAAGAATCCACCGGAATTAAATTCATTTCATGGTAAAGTATACCTTGTTTCAGACGGTTGGGTCACCCATTCGAAGGGTATTTTGTGTAGTCGGCTTCGCAATCGACCCGGTACGGTTTTTCTGGGAGAAGAATCGGGGCAGAATGTATATGGTCTTAACGATCTGCCGGTTTTGATACAACTTCCAAACACCGGTATCCGGGTATGGATCCCCACCACACAATTATTAGCGGATGCAACTGCACTTAAGAACTATTATGGAGTTAAGGTTGATCATCCTTTGGAATGTACAAACGATGGTGAATTGATACCTTATGTACTCAGATTGATCAAGGATTGAACCAATTCTAAATTTTTGTCAGATCAGTTGATTTGATTGCGGTGTCTGAAACAAAACCTTCTCCATAGGTTACTCCTATCAATCGTCCCATTTCCCTTGATCGGGCTTCAAGATATTCAATAAAATCCGAGCCCGAAATAGGTGTATTTGGTTCGTTGCTGTCAGGATTGTAAAACTGACTTGAAAAGGCCATGATGGCTTTCATTTTTTGATCGAAATATGGAGTTATGTCCACAACCACATCCGGTTTCATATACTGATCCTGAATATAATGCAAAACCTTACGTGGACGGTGTGCTTCGTATGAGGTAACAATTTTTATCAATCCTGAAAGAAAGGCCGCATTATGAACCAATTCTGCCGCATGTCCGTGATCGATGTGTCTGTCGCTGAGGGCATTGGCCAAAACAAGTTCCGGCTTGTATTTTCGGATCGCATCAATCACCTTAAGTCGGTTATCTGCAGAATCCCCGATAAAACCATCAGGCAATTGAAGATTTTCCCGGGCGTGGATACCCAGAATTTTGGATGACTCTTCAGCTTCTTTTTTCCGAAGTTCTGCAGATCCTCTGGTTCCTAATTCACCTCTGCTCAGGTCTACGATCCCAACTTTATATCCCATAGCGATATGGTGAAGTAAAGTTCCTGAACATGCCAGTTCAGCATCGTCAGGATGCGCTGCAAAAACCAATATGTCTAGTTTCAAATTCTTCAATTGTCTTCTATCTCAAGCGAACGAATGATGTGCTCGATCTGATAATCTTCAACAGGATCGTAGGTTAATTTGATATCGGTGCCATAGATAGCACCCATACTTTGCCAGAAAAGTACCGATGCAGATCCTCTGTAATCTTTGAGGATCTGGTAGGTTGATTTGCCGGTTTCGCGATAAACCAGCTTCATTAATATGATGCCCTGGGTAGTGGAAAGCTTTTTCAGGTCGTTCATAAAATCTTCCTTAACGGCTTTTTCGGTTTGTTTGATGTACTTTTTTCTTGCTTTCCTGGATTTAAGCTGATTCAGGTTGTCTTCCATCATCTGGAGTCGAAATGCAGCTAATTTGGCATAGGGCAAAGTCTTTTTTACATTTCTTACCAAACGCAGGTATTTTTTATAAGCTTCAGGGTCGTTCAGGTCCTTAAGGATGAACTCGTCAAAGGCATACACCGGAAAGGTGTCGCCGTCTACCACTTCATATCGCACAAGTCTTGTTTTTCGTTGAGTTGTGTCCTGAGCGGAAACAAATCCCACAGAAAATAAAATGAAAAGGCAGATCGCAGACAGTTTATGTAACCCGTGTTTTTTCATTACGTATTGTTTCACAAATAACGTTCCAAATTTTTGAATTAATACATTCAAATGCTATGAATTAGTAGAAAAGTGCCTTTGGTCTTACATCAGACCTTCGGTTAACCAGTTGGCAATTGCCTGGCGGTTGTTTGGTATAAGGATTCTTTTCTGATCGAAGGAATTGGTGATGTTACCGATTTCAATATATACGGATTTGGGAAGGGTTTCTCTCAGAGAAAACAGATCCCGTTCTTTCACGACACCATCGTACCCCCTGGAACTTTGGTGTTGGGCATATTTGCGTTTGATGGTGCTCAATAGCTTTTCGGACAAGATACGGCCTTCCTCGCTTCCCGGAAAATGATAAAAGAAAAGATCAATCTTTTTGTCTTCACTTCGGCTGTCGATGTGAAGTTCGATAAGTCTTTGTTCGTATTTGTCTTCATTCAAACGATACAACTCGTTGATAATGTCGGTGCGTTGTTTCAGCCTTTGTACCTGGTTTAAAGGAATTTCCATGTCACCGTAAACAACTTCGTCATGGTCGAGGTTAAGATAGGTTTCATCCCTGATGCCATCGTTCTTGTCCTGGACGATGATGTAAACCTTTGCTCCGTGTATCATGAGGTTCCGCGACAATCTCAACACGATGTCGTAAGCATATTCATCTTCACATAAAAAATGTCCGTCCTTATTGCAATTTGCACCGGGATCCGGTCCGCCGTGTCCACTTACCAGATAAAAAACCTTGCCCTTTAATTTTTCATCCTTGACCGTGAATTTTTGATACTCTGAACCAAAAAGTTCGTATTCAACATGATAGGGCTTAAAAGGAGAATGCCCTTTATCGTTCATGCTTCTGTGATCGTGCAAAAAACTTATTGGGACCCATATCGTTTTGGAGGAGGCATCTTTTAATCCTTCTTTGTGAAGCAAGTCGTTGTAATTTTTGATGCTGACGGCCTGAGCGTAATTGTTTATACCTATGGAGGCACGAATTGTTTTTTTTGTAAAGGGGTAAACACGGATCGGCAGAAGAAGTTCCTTGCCCTTGTCAATAAACTGATGATGTTTAAGATCGTTTTTTTTGAGAAAGGAGTCTATATCCGTGCCGCTCAGGTAAAACCGGTCTATCAATAGAGAGACCTCTGTTCTTTTATCGACGGTGAAATTAAGGTATTCAAAGGAGAATGCTTTTAGGGTGCTAAGTCCCAGAAACAGCAACAACAACGCCTTATTTTTCAGTCCAGCCATTTTTACCTATAAGCGGTACAAATCTAAAATCTCCTAACTCTACGGTGCTAATTTTATTGTCAACAGACTTCTTAAGGAGTACCATTTTCTGGATTTTTTTATCTCCTACAGGAAGTATTGCCATGCCTCCCGGTACTAACTGAGTCATGAGGTTTTCGAGTAAACTGGGAGAAGCTGCGGTTACGATGATCTTATTATAAGGGGCAAATTCGGGCCAGCCCAAAGTGCCATCGCTTAAAAGCAGATGGATGTTTTTATAAAATTGATCCAGTATTTTTTTTGCTTGAAGATGAAGTTTCGGTATTCTTTCGATGCTGTAAACCAAGGCACCCATTTCGGCAAGAATGGCAGCCTGATATCCCGAACCGGTGCCAATTTCAAGAACCTTATCGCCCGGTTTTATTTCAAGTGACTGAGTTTGGAAAGCAACCGTAAAAGGTTGTGAGATCGTTTGATCTTCATCAATGGGTAGGGCAATATCATCGTAGGCTTTATTTTCAAAATCTTTTGGAAGAAATAAATGTCTGGGGACTTTAAGCAGTGCACGGATAAGCTCAGGGTCCTTTATTTTCTTGTTTTCCAGTTCTTTTACGAGGAGTCTTCTTTGTCCCTGGTGTTTAAAGGTATCTTTTATTGTGTTCAAATTTTAGTACAGTTATATGATAATATTATTCTTCTCTTTTAAGTTTAATGCCTTTTTTTGGAGTCGGATTTGTTACAGGAACACTGCAATATTATTAAAGTAGGTTTGATCGGTAAAAAGAATTTTTTACCCGAGGCCAGGCAGGAAACTTTAAATGTAGCATTTAAAGGAAAGTCTAATTCGAAATGGGAGATCTCCGGCAGTTTTGAAAGTGATTTGGATGGTTTCAGGAAATTTGAAAGTCTGAATGAACTTCTTTATCACAGTGACGCGGTAATTATTAATGACCTCTTTCATGCCGGTTTTTCTGAACTCAAGCACATCATTCGCCATTGTAAACATGTTTTGATCCTGCAACCTTTTCCATTAAGCCACGATGAACTTTTTATACTAAACCGACACAAGGAAGAAGCTCAAGTGGTTGTACAAATGGGTTTTCAGCACCGTTTCACGGATCTGTTCATGGCAATAAGGGAAAAGAAGATCATTCCAAGACTTATTGAAAACAGCCACTTTATCAGGTTTAAACGCAAATCAACTCAGTTGTCGCTGATCTCGGATGTTTTACTTGAAGATATCGATCTGATAATGACGAAAGTGAATTCCGATATTAAAACCATTCATGCAACCGGTGTTGGAGTGATCTATAACGACCCGGACATACTTAATATACGCATGGAATTTCAAAACGCTTGTATAGCCAATATATCCGGAAGTAAAATAGCCATAAAGGATATTCACAAAACCAGATTTTACCAAAACAACAGTTATTATACCCTCGATCACCTTCATAACCGACTCAAGGTATTTAATTCTGATGAAGACGATTTCTGGGAGAACGTTGACGAAAGCGATGCCTTAAGTGGTAACATCGAAAACTATGATAAAACAGACGATTCCTCAATTTTAAACCGGGAATTTGAAAGTTTTATAAATGCAATAAATTCTAAAACTACTTCCAAAGCTTCTTTAATTGACCACTTAGCCATTAAATTTGTAGCTGAAAAGATTTACGATCAGCTGGAAAAAAATTTCGTGGCAAAATGCAGTTAAATTCAGTCTTATTTTTTTTAACCTCCTGGATCCTTTTCTCCTCTTGTGAGAAAGTGGACAAGGAAGAGCAGGTGCCTGCTTATCTGCGAATTGAGAAAATCGATCTGATGGTAAAACCGGATGGAACACAGGGAAGCAATGCACACGATATTGTTGACGCTTGGGTTTTGGCGGATGGAGAACTTATCGGTGTTTTTGAAATGCCTTGCATCATTCCCATATTAAAGAAGGACTCAACTGAAATAATTGTTTTTGCCGGTGTGAGGGTAAACGGACAGCAAAATAACCGCAAGTTTTATCCCTTTTACGAAGTATACAAACAAAAGGTGTTTCTTGAGCCTTTAAAAATCGATACCCTTAACCCTGTAACAACCTATCGCGAAGGAGTTAAATTTTCATGGATCGAAGATTTTGAAGATTTTAACGTTTCGATGATCAAATCGGGAGTTACCCGAACCGTTGACACGATGTTCATTACTTCTGAGCCTGATGAGGTTTATCAATTCGGTACCACCGGAAATAAATACAGTGGGAAAGTCGATTTTCGTTCTAAGATAGGGACCTTTGAAAACAGCACCATACAATCCTTTGATTTGCCGAGAGCCACAACCGATGTATTTCTGGAAGTTAATTACAAATCGGATGTAGCGATACAATTTGGTTTATACCCCGGAAGCAGTAGTGGTTTTGAACAAGGCGTGCCTGTATATATAGGATTTCCGAGTAAAGAAGTTTGGAAAAAAGCCTACATTCGCCTCACCGATGAAGTAAACAACCAGGAGTATGCCGGCAAACAATTCCGATTATTTATTCATGCAATAAATACTGTGGATGAACCGGCGAAAATACTCTTCGACAATCTAAAAATTGTTCATTTTTGACAGCGAAGAAGTATAAATTACTTTACCTTATCTCTGACTTGTCAACCGCAGCGCTGGCCTGGTTGATCATGTTCGTATTCCGGAAAGTAAATCTGGAAAACGTGCCTATTGAAGAGGTTTTTAAGGATTATAAGTTTTATCTTGGAGTCATTGTTATTCCGCTGGCCTGGATATCTCTTTATGCAGTTTACGGACTTTATCAGAACATACTCAAGAAATCCCGCTTGAAGGAAATGTCGGAGCTGCTTTTTTTAAGCATCATCGGAGTTATTTGTATCTTTTTTGGATTAATTTTAGACGATTACATTTCTACCTATCTTTCATATTATCAAACCATTGGTTTATTATTTCTCGTTCATTTTATCTTAACAGCTTTTTTCAGGATTTTGATCTCCACTTCCATCCACCGAAAGATCCTGAAAGGAAAGATCGGTTTCAATACCATATTGATCGGAAGCAATGAGAAGGCAGAAACGTTGTTTGATGAACTTGAACACTCTAAGGAAAAGGAGGGCTATTTTTTTAAGGGATTTGTTACCGTTAACGGTGAAAATTCTGAAGAAATCAAAAAGCGAATCCCATATCTGGGGCATTTTGAATCGCTTCCAAAAATTATTGATGAAAACAGGATCGAGGAGGTGATCATTGCCATTGAAACTACCGAAACCGGTAAAATTAACCGTATCCTTAACCTTTTATCGCTCAAGCATGTTACCATAAAAATAGTTCCTGACATTTATGACATTCTCTCAGGATCCGTAAGAATGAGCAATATTCTCGGAACCATACTAATTGAAGTCAACACCGAAATAATGCCTTACTGGCAAAAATCCTTAAAGCGAATATTTGATATCGCCTTCTCGGTAATCATGGTAATTCTCGCATTTCCATTGTTCTTTATTATCGGACTTGCGGTTTGGGCTACCTCAAAAGGTCCGGTATTCTTTACTCAGGAAAGAATCGGTATGGATGGTATTCCGTTCCGGATCATTAAGTTCAGGACCATGAAACTAGAAGCTGAGAACAACGGACCTCAATTGTCAAAGGCTGACGACCCCAGGATCACGAAACTTGGAAGGTTCTTGCGGAAAACCAGAATGGACGAGTTGCCTCAGTTTTTCAATGTTTTAAAAGGAGATATGTCCATTGTAGGTCCAAGGCCGGAACG
The DNA here is from genome assembly GCA_020635455.1 of Flavobacteriales bacterium. Classification (GTDB taxonomy): domain Bacteria; phylum Bacteroidota; class Bacteroidia; order NS11-12g; family UBA9320; genus JABWCE01. The sequence continues at coordinate 4,486 of JACJZT010000007.1, read as the reverse complement.
AACCTATTTCATCGATCAGATCGTAAAACAGGCACCTCATTATGTGCGATTGCACAAGATCAGGCCGGGTATCACATCCTGGGGACAAGTAAAGTATGGATATGCCGAAAACGTACAGGAAATGGTGCAGCGTTTAAAATTTGATCTTTTGTATCTTGAGAACATGAGCCTTGCACTGGATTTTAAGATCTTGATCTATACGGTTTTGATCATGATACAGGGTAGAGGGAAGTAAGTTTTTCCAAGATTTTTTTCTTACAGATAAGACAAAAGGCTGTTTTTTCGAGATCGTTTGATCTTATCAAACCATTTGCAAACAGGATAAAGCACAACAACGATCATTATCCAGCATACATACACAACCGAAAGAGAATAACCTTCGCCAAGGATCATGTATCGAAAGGGAATTCCGTAAATATCCTCCGTTTGTTCAAAGAAACCATGACCTCTGCTAAGAAAAAGTACCATGCTTAACAAGTGGATCAGCAGCATGTGCATGAGGTAATAGAAAAATGGTACCCGGCCATAGATCATAATAAAGGAAGAAATTTTGGAAGAATACCGGTCTTTTAGGGAAAGAAAAATCAGGGCAGGTCCGAGAGTTAAAAGAACAAAATGTAAAGAAGGAGGATATTTCTGCACATTAAGTAGTGACAGGAAACTGTAAACCGAATTTTCATATACGGCACGCGGAAATGGATTCCCGTAAAGATTCAAAGACCTGAGGATCAGAAACAGGGAAATACAGGATATTCCTGAGATCAACAGCATTTTTCTTCTTTTTTCGGGACTTACCTCAGTTGTGAAAATTCGGCCACAGAGATAACCCGCAAGCATTACACCTAACCAGGGCATAAAAGGATAGATTATGGTAAAAGTTGTTTTCCCCGAAACAATGGTTGAAAAATTACCAACGAACAAAAGATCCATCAAATTGCCACGATTAATTTCCGGAAAGTAATCAAGGATATTATGCCCGAAGATCAGGATAATGGATAAAGGAATAAGGATGGAATGGTTCAGTCGTATAAGAAACGACATCAGAAACATATTGATGCCAATGGCCCAGATCACCTGAAGTATGAACACCTTATAACTAAAGTCGAAGGTCCATAGAAAGCTTACGACAAAAAGTTCTATAAATACAAGCCAAATACCTCTTTTCCATAAAAAGGAACTCAGTTCGCCCTGTGATTTCCTTTTCGATTGTAAATAAATTGAAATTCCGGAAAGAAAAATAAAAACCGGAGCACAGTAATGTGTGATCCATCGTGTGAAGAATAATGCCGGTGAAGTGGTTTTCAGATCCAGAGCATTGTGAAGAAAACTGTCGTAATGGATAAAATCCCTGGTGTGATCAAGTGCCATCAAAATCATTACCATTCCTCTGAGAAGATCTATGGAATGAATTCTGTAATCCGAAGTATGATTCATGGTTTGAATGAACAATAATAATGGCAAATAACTAAAATGAAATATTTTATTCCATTTTTAGAAATTCAATATTCCTTTTTAAACCATTGAAACCGGTTCTTTTTACGGCAGAATGTTTAAAGATCTTGTTATAGGATTCTTTGGTAAGATTTTCCCAATCGACGGCAGAAAGCTCAAAAAGTTCATTCACAGGTTTGAAATCATCTGTTTTGTGTGGTGTTGAGAAACGGTTCCAGGGGCAAACATCCTGACAAATATCGCAACCAAAGGCCCAGTTTTCCATTTGATTCCTGAAGCTTTGAGGAATGGATTCCTTTAATTCAATGGTTAAATACGAAATGCATTTATTGGAATCAAGGGTTCTTTCGGGTAAAATAGCATCGGTAGGACAGGAATCGATACAGGCCGTGCAGGTACCGCAGTAGTCCTTAATTGGACCATCTACCTGAAGTTCAAGATCAGAAATGATCTGAGCAAGAAAGTAAAAAGAACCTGAGGACTTATTGATCAGCATGCTGTTTTTGCCGATCCATCCAAGACCGCTTTTTTCTGCCCAGGCACGTTCCAACACAGGAGCAGAATCAACAAATACTCTTGAATTGAATTCTCCGATGGAGGATTCAAGTTTTCCTAAAACAGAGTAAAGTTTGTTTTTAATAACTTTATGATAGTCTTTTCCAAGTGCATATTTCGAAATTTTTATTCCGTTTATTTTTCGTTTATCTTCTTTAGGGTAATAATTTAACAATAGACTAACAACGGAACGTGCACCGGGAACAAGTAATCGTGGGTCAAGGCGTTTATCGAAATGGTTTTCCATCCATTTCATTTGTGCCTGATGTCCCTTATTTAACCAATTTTCAAGTTTTGGGGCGTGTGTTTCAAGAAATACAGCTTTGGATATTCCGCAATAGTTAAATCCTTCTTCTGCTGCAATTTTCTTAACAATTTGAGTATTCTTTTGGATCGTTTGGTTCATATTTAAAACCATCTGAACTTACCCTTTATAAGTTCTAATGCAGTTCTGTTAAGATCTTCTGAGAGTTTTAGTTTAAAGACCAAAATAAAGAAAACGGACATCAGAAGTAAGGATCGAATAAGAATATTGAACCATACATACTCAAAATTGGGTAAGAAATGATTCAACAATATAAGAGAAATAAAAATAAGCACCATTTTGAGCCAGGCTGCCTCAAACCAATGCATCTTATAGTATTTATAAACGATTGATAAATTTACGATCGCATACGTTACATAACTTAGTGCTACACCTAGAGCAGTTCCATATATACCCCAAAGCGGAACGGCAAAGAAATATACCGTGAACATGGTAACTAAGCACGATAAAGTAACGAAAAGATTCCATCTGTAAAAGTGCGAGTTGTTTATGATCACCCCGGGCAACACTGTAGCAAGTTCGAATAATTTGCCGGTTCCCAGAATAAGAATGAGCCATTTACCATCGATATATTTAAAACCATTTGGCATAAGAGTAAAAATGCTGTCAGCATTAAACCAGATCGCGAGCAGAATGGTCATTCCGATAAGCGTTTGATTAATATTCCCTTTTCCCGTGACGGATTTTAACTCTTTCCAGTTTTGGTCGTGGATGGTCCTTGAAATTATGGGTTGAACAATGGGTAAGATCACTCTTTTGGGCAAGTCGGTCATGATTGCAATACTGAGTGCCATTGAATAAATTCCCAAAGCAGTGTCCCCTCCGGTATAACTAACTGCGAAATAATCCGACCGGGCGATCAGCAATGGGCCGATGCTTCCAATAAGGTTAATACCGGTGTATTTAAAGAAATCCTTTCTTATGTAGGAGTTTTTTCTGATGTATTCCAGGTCGGGTTTTAAGGAAAGTGGGTTGAGAGTAAAAAGGTAAATAATATCTATAACCAGTACTGTGCAATAACTTACCAGCAACCAGAAAACAAACTGATTGAAACTGAGATAATCGAACCAAACCATAAGTAACAAACTCAGATTCATCAGCCTTAATCCATTTTCACGAACCACATTTACCACAACGATCCGTCCGAATAATGCGCAGTATTGTTCGGTAACAAGTATATATACCATGATCACCGTCAGCGGTATAATAATGTGTATGTAGTCAGTGGTATTTGACCCACCGTCCTTTAATAAGTTCAAAATAGAAGGCCCGGAAAAAACAAGCAGAATTGCAAGAAATGAAAGTCCTATCAAGGGCAAACTGTATACCCAAAAAGTGAAACCATTATGATAACTGTTCTTGGGATCCTGAAATTTCGGAAAAAAACGGCTTATACTAAATGCTGCGCCAAGACTTGCAAATCCTGCCAATACACCTGATATATCTATGATAAATCTGCTGATACCCATTTCTGAAGGCAGAAACACTTTTGGCATCAGGTATAAGATGTTTATATAACCGATTATCAATCCAACATAATTGGATATTGAAGATTTAATGGATTGCCGGATTACCAGTCCCATGAATTATTCTAAACAAATGGAAAATCTTTGATATTTCATTCTTAACGACGTGGTTTCATAACAAAGGTGATTTCAAAGCAGCCGAAAATCCCTGTAAAAAGTTCTTCGTATAATTCCTGCCAATATGGGTTTAGATTGAAAATAAAATTGCAGAGTTTTTTAAAGAAAAGATAACGGATCGTTTTGGTAGATTTAAAGCGTAACCTTCTTGAAACGATATCAAATTTGAACTGATTGTAAAATGGAGGGACTTTTCTCTTAAGCATTGTTTCTGGTGTAGCGAAATAGTCAAATGTATACAAACCAAAAAAGCGTTTGTGTGTGTAATCAGAATAATAGTATGGGTTTGAAAAATGGGGGACGGTTATCCTGTGTATGCCGTCGTTTTTCAATACCCTGTGGATTTCCTTCATTAATTGTTCGAAATTATCAAGATGCTCAAAAACATGGTTTGACCGGATCTCGTCAACACTTCGATCTTCGAGAAATGGAAGACCTTTTTCGATGTCCGCAATGTGATCTACACCCGGTAAATCTAAAAAATCAATCCCGATCGCCCCTTCTGTTTTAG
>JACJZT010000006.1 GCA_020635455.1 Flavobacteriales bacterium | reverse complement strand
GCTGAGCTAACCCCCCATTCTTTCTTTATAGACCAGATTGTTAATTCGACATGCTTTCCTTAACAAATCTGGCAAATTTCTACATCCTAAAAAGGAAACGCGAAATTAAACCTTAGCCTTTCAATTACAAAACCTTATTTTACTTTTAATTTTTTTCCGGGCCTGATAATATCCGAAGGATTTATATTGTTTAATTGACAAATATAAGAAACCGATATTCCGTATTTTTTTGCAATGATATAAAGTGATTCTCCGCTTCTAACGGTATGGTACATTACTTTCGAATTTTTATACTTTTCTTTGGTGATCCGAGATTGTTGCTGTTTTTTCTTTTTTAAATATTCTTTTCGGGCTTTTTCTTTTTCCCTTTGTTTTTTAATTCTGTTTGCTTCATAATTAGCCTCGAGCCTTCTGTAAGCAGAATCATTCATTACCGTCAATAAATTAGGAGATTCGTTTATGTAATTTGATCTCGAAAAGGTTGAAGAATGATCTACATCAATGTAGTATGACTTTAGATCGAATTCATTAAAATTTATCAGAAGTTTTGGATTCATTGGCTGACCCATATACCGAACTTCAAAATGCAAATGAGAGCCTCTGCTTTTTCCTGTATTTCCTCCTAAGCCGATTATCTGACCTGACTTAACTGCCTGAAGCACCTGAATCTGCAGTTTGGATAAATGACCGTAAAGGGTTTCCAGTCCATTAAAATGACTGATGATCGCAAAATACCCATAACCTCCATTCCATCCGGCTTTGCGTACAATTCCATCAAATGCGGCAACGACGGGATCGCCTGTTTCCAGATCAATGTCAATACCTGCATGCAACCTACCCCATCGCCAACCAAAATTACTTGTTATCAATCCTTTGCAAGGGGTCATAAAACCACAATGATCACGATCGACCAATTGAATGCACTTGCTGCTGCCATCCACCAGATAACTCTGCATCAATCCCATATCTGTGCTATCCCATAGTCTTTGGGAGCCTGAAAAGTCCTCCATTTCTATGTGTTCAAAAAATTCGACCGAATCTTCCGAATCCATGTTTTCAGATTCTTCCGTTTGTGAAAAAACAGAACTATTCATCAGTAAGAAAAGGATCAAAAAAAGTGTAAACTTTATTTCAATTCGTTTTTTCATTTAGTTACCCTTCAAGAATATTTCTTGCGATAATTTCATCCGATTTCAACTGCTCTTTCAGTTCTACGAGGTCATTGAACTTTATTTCATCCCTCATTCTTTTTACAAAATCAACTTTTAATTCCTCATCATAAATATCCTTATTGAAATCAAAAATATGCACTTCAATACTCCTTTCTGCACCTTCAATGGTAGGATTGTTTCCAATGTTCAACATCCCTGTATAGCGCTTACCGCGATGTTCCACTTCTACAGCATAAACTCCATCTAATGGAATTAATTTGTTTGGATCCCGAACATCCAAATTTGCAGTTGGGTACCCGAGCTCATGTCCAAGATTCTTGCCGTGAATCACTTTTCCGAATAATGAATATTTTCGACCTAAAAAAGACGTTGCTGTCTCAAGATCTCCGCTTAAAAGACTACTACGAATTTTTGTTGAACTAACAATTGCTTCATCAATATCATGTGGGGGTATTTCAGAAACTTCATAGTTAAACAATTGTGAATATTCTATAAGATCCTGAAAAGACCCTTCTCTGTTTCGGCCAAAACGGTGATCGTAACCAACGATCATTTTATTCATTCCGATCTTGTGTACCAGAATATCTCTCACAAAATGAAAGGCATCCATTTTGGAGAAGGCTTCATCAAAGGGTAATACAATTAGGTAATCCAACCCTGTTTTACTCAACAACTCAACCTTTTCATCAAAGCTGGTAAGAAGCTGTATTTTATTATCAGGATTGAATAATACATGCCGGGGATGAGGGTGAAATGTTATAAGTATCGATGAACCGTCGGATTCCCTGGCAACGCTCACAATATTTGAAAGTATTTGCGCGTGTCCTGAATGAACACCATCAAAGGTACCCTGTGTAACAATTGCTGTTTTTGTGTTTTTAAAAGTTGAAAGGTCGTTAATTACCTGCATTGGAGGAATTTGCAAAAGTACATAAAATCATGCCTTCCTTTACATTCGAATTCATGATAATCAGACCGATCTCTTGTTTTACAATTCGGATCCGACCCAGTTACGAAAGGCTTCATAAGTATGAGCGTCTTCTACCTTATAGTCCCCTATCCTGGTTCTTCGAAGTGCAGATAAATAAGCTCCGTTATTGAGTATTTTACCAAAATCAGAAACCAGTGTCCGAATGTAAGTCCCTTTACTGCATACTATTCTAAAATCGACCTCAGGAAGATCGATCCTTGTAATTTGAAATTCTTTTACTTCAACCTCTCTCGGTTTCAATTCTATATTTTCGCCGCTTCTTGCGCTTTCATAAGCCCTTTTCCCATTTAGCTTAACCGCAGAATAAACCGGTGGGGTCTGGAGGATAAAACCGCTAAGGCTCCTCGCTGCATTTTGCAACTTTTCTTCACTCATTCCATCCAGATCAAAATATTCATCAATTTCGGTTTCCATGTCAAAAGATGGCCGGGTCGCCCCCAGGTAAAGGGTTCCGGTGTATTCTTTTTCCTGCAATTGCAATCCGGTGATCTTTTTGGTCCATTTTCCGGTACAGATGATCAACAATCCTGTAGCCAAAGGATCAAGAGTTCCGGCATGCCCTACTTTTTTAACCTTGACTTGATTTTTAACAAACTTCACTGCCTGAAAGGATGTTTTACCAAATGGCTTATCGATCAAAATCAATTGACCTTCTTGAAAATCGATCATTTCAATATTCGAGATGAAAACACTTTCCTGTTCGATTCATCAGTAACCATAATAAAATAAAGCCCTGAAGACAATTCATCCATTTGAAAATCGATCTCATGATAGCCGGATGTATAATACGTGTCGAACAGTACCGAAACCACTTTACCATTGTCGTCTGAGAGGACACCTTTCAGTTTTTTACCATTTGATTGATAAAAGGTAAGTACTGTTTTCCCTGAACTCGGATTCGGATATACAGGTGTGAAAAAATCAGTAGCTACCTGAATTCCATTCTTTACATTAAGCTTGCCGATCCAAGTTCCATTTAGAGCATTTTCGTTACCGTAACTTCCAACAAGCCAAACAATTCCGGGATCATTGTACTGATATTGTATTCCGGTATAATCGCCCCATCTTTCGTGTTTAACCTGCTCAAAAGGTAGCCTCTCAATTCCTTTTACCCCTTCCTTAATGATAAGGGGGTTGGAGAAACCAGATTTAAAATTACCAATTCTTGAATGAAGTACTGCAGAAGTTCCCGGAAACTTATGTGAGGTTACATGGGAAAACGTAATCACAGAGGTCTGGTCTGAGGCTGAGCCTCCACCGGCATAACAGATGGAGGGATAGGCAAAATCACTTGAGTCATTGCCGATAAAATTTATTTCTACTTCTTCACTTTTTTCAGTATCAAACATACCGTGAAGTATACCAGAATGATAATAAGGTTTTATAACAGAAGTCTGCACATATTGGATCTTACCTTGGTGAAAGATGGCTGACAGAACTCTGGTATCATTGGTTTGCAGAGTGTCGTAACCGGTTGGCTGAGGTGCAACCGGCGGTACACCATAGGTTTGATCGGCTTTAAGTATCTTAAGACTCAGGATCGCAGAATTGCTGCTTAGCGTATTGCTCAATTTGTGAACAAACAAGGTATCATTCTCCAGATCGCCCGGTCTTACGGATAAAAAGTACATTTCGGGGTTGCTTGGCATGAACCCTCCCTGAACCGGACAAATACTCCAAATTGCCTTATCTTTATACCGGATATCATAGTAAACCCTTTGTTTTAAAGAATCTTCACCATCATACCCGCTTTTCTTATTCATCTGCCAAATCAAACTTTGATTGAACCCATCTCTCCAATCCATACCTTCGGTCAACAGATTCAAGGTTACAAATACATCTTCTGCCGAAATCGCAAGAATAGGGTAATCGCTCCATTTATCATTTAACAGCGGATTGCCGGGTATTTTATAAAAATGCCAGGCGCCGGCAGGGTCATTTGACTCGGTAAATGCAATTACGCCAAAATTTGATGCCACTTTACTTTCATGAAGAAAAAACAAAATAAACCGGTCTGCCTGCGGATCATACACAACCTTGGGGTCGTAGCAATAATTGGTAAATCCCAATACTTCGCCACGGGCAAATTGAAAAAGAGTTTTGTACAAAAGTGTGTTACCGCCTTCATCAAGAACCCGAATGGAAGAATTTTGAACGCTTACTACCATTCCACCTTTGGAGACAGCTATATGATTGTCGTTGGGAATTCCCCGGCTTCCAATTTCCTGTCCATCAAAATCTTTTTCCAGTTCAGGTTCGGTAACGCTGAAATTATCCAGAACCCTTGAGGATTTCCTCAACTGGTCGTAATACTTTTCTCTTTGTTTATTGACGATTTGTTTGGCTTTGAGATAATCTCCCGAAGGAGAAGGCGCTACAATATCTTCGGTAAATTGAAGGATACGGTCTGCATTTTTACCAAAGTTCCCGGTTTGAAGTTTAGGTGAAACAATATCCTTGGATTGATATTTATAGTCTGACTGGCCTTCTACAAAAGAAAAAGTAAGAATCAGTACGAAAAATGGGAGTATTTTTAAATTCACCTTTCAAACATACCTCAATTTTTGCTGAAACGAAACAAATGCAATCCACAGTTAAGTAAGATTACACTTTTTTATTTATCGATTACGTCCAGTTGAATGATGGATGCATTGTCATGGTTTTTCAGAACCTTATACTCTGTTGGCCTGAGGTTTAAGCGATCAAGTGTAAAATTACTTATTAGATACAACTCATTTTTCTTTAAATGGTCTTTGTTTACAAAACCAACTATATTGCCTCTGCCTTGCCACTTTTCAATATAAAAATAAATTGATGTCCTGTAATCTTCTTCTACTATTTTGAGTTCCTTTGGCAGAGCATCCTTTTGATTCTTTAAAAAATAGCAAATACTTTGTATGGGATGTGAGCGGTTCGGATCGGGATCGGTTGTAAAAGCATAAACCTTCGTATAATTTTCGAAAATCATAAACAAAAATGTTCCAATGAGAATTCCTTTAAAGGTGTATGCATTTAATAGTTTAAAAATTGCATAAACTGAATAGCCTATGCACAAAGACATCAGTGGATATAAAGGCACTTCGTACCAGAAATTTTTAGTTCCGGCGGATAATACCAGAAAAAAAACAATAGCATTGATACTGAAATACCAGACCATCGTTTTGTTTTCTGCTTTTTTAATAAAACTCACAAGTGGAACGATAAAAAGCAATAGATAAATGTATGGCTCAAATCTCCCGTTTATGAATCCATTCCAATAATACCAGAATCCATTATGATGATAATGATAATTCTCTGAAAGGTCGAAGTACCTGCCAAACCATTCGTTCATCCACACCTGTTGCAGATAACCGGGTGAACCGGCTTCCCGCAATACATAATAGATCGCCATTAAGATTAGGATAAAAGAGGTGTATGTCCAGAATAATTTATCCCTGAAAATCTTCCCTGCATTTTTACTTAATAATAACCAGAGCAACAATCCGGGCAAAAACATAAAAATAATTATGCTTTTTGTAAACCAGCCTAAGAAAAAGCAAAGCATGCCTAAACCTAGATATTTTTTTTGGTTTTTAGAAACAAACAGGTAAAAATACACTAAGGTGCAAATCGAAAACAAACTCAATAAGGAATCATGGTCGCCGAACCTGGCTGCATGTTCTCCAATATAGCCCATACTGCTCACCAAAATGAGAGCTGATAAAATTCCGGGGAGTATGTTTCCGGAAACCTTGAATGAGAACCAGAGCATAAATACAACCGTAAGCATAGAAGCGAGCATTGAAGGTAATCGTACAGAAATTTCATTTAAACCAAAAACCTTGAAGGATAAAACCTGCAACCATATCAGAAATGGTGGTTTTAATTCCCACATATCCGGATTGTTCTCAAAATAACGGGTGATAAAATTATGATTCCGAAGCATTTCTATTGCATTGATCACATTTCTGCTTTCGTCCCACATTTGAATGCAATACGAATCGATCCGATGGCATAAGGGAAAATAACATACCGCCATTAAGAGCAATATTAGAATGGGATTAAAATACTTCGATCTCATAATCAACCGGCCAAAATTAAGATAAAATCCATTTTATTAAATTAGACATACTTACCCGTAAAAAAATTTTGAAAATTTTAAATCTATAACCTACGTTTGAAAAAATGAATTTCCTGAAACGAACGGCTTCATTAATCGGTTGCCTGTGCTTTGTGATGATCAGCATGGCACAAAATATAAGCGGAAATGTGTATGATGCTCTCACAAAACAAGCTCTGCCGGGTGCTACCGTAAAAATTAAAGGAACAAGCGTTGCTGCATCGACAGATGCTGCCGGATATTTTACCTTGCCGGTAAGTAATTTTCCTATAACCATAACCATAAACTATTTAGGGTATGAAGATTACTCTCAAAAGTTCAACAATCAGCCTTCCAAGAATCTGAGTATCTATCTCGAGGAAAAAACGGTAGATGTTTCCGAAGTTGAAGTAATATCAAGCAGGATAACCGAAAAAGAAAAAGAATCACCGATAACCGTTGAATCGATGGGTGTAAAACAGATCAAAGAGGTTTCGGCAACTACGTTTTATGAAGGTCTGGGCAACATGAAGGGAGTCGATATAACTGCAGCAAGTTTGGGATTCCGGGTAATAAATACAAGAGGATTTAACAGCACAAGTCCTGTAAGAAGCCTGCAACTGATCGATGGCGTTGACAATCAATCGCCGGGTCTGAACTTTTCCCTGGGTAATTTTCTTGGTGCCGGTGATCTGGATGTAAATAAGGTTGATATAATTTCAGGAGCAAGCTCAGCATTTTACGGACCAAATGCTTTTAACGGCGTTATTAGCATGGAGACGAAAAATCCATTTTTAACGCCCGGCCTGGATTTTCAAACCAAAATAGGTGAAAGGCAATTAAAAGAGATCAGTTTCCGACTGGCACAGGTTATACCCCCTAAATCGGGAAAAGACAAGCTGGCTTACAAGATATGTCTATACTCAATGAGTGCTTACGATTGGAAAGCCACAAACTACAACCCATCTTCCGATTCGAAAATGGGCAAGGACAATCCGGGCCGGTACGATGCCATAAACATATACGGTGATGAAAACCTTGCATTTGGCAACGATTTTACCGAAAGTGTAAACAAATTTGAATTACCCGGCCTGGGAATGTACTACCGAAACGGCTATAAAGAAGAAGAATTGGTTGATTACAATACGAACAATCTGAAACTCAACACGGCCATTCATTACAAAATCACTCCTCAAAGTCAGTTGATATACGGTTTTAACCTTGGAAGCGGCACAACGGTGTACCAGGGCGACAATCGTTACAGTTTAAAGAACATCCGGTTCTGGCAAAACAGGCTGGAATGGTCTCAAAAAGATAAATTTTTTCTGCGATTTTACTCCACTCAGGAAGATGCAGGTGATTCGTACGATGCCGTTTTTACGGCTCTGCGTTTAAACGATGCCACGTATAATCTGGGTGAATGGTACAACCAATACCGTTCGAACTGGGTGCTACTGAGATATAAAAGAACCGTGGAAAACCTTTTGGGCAATCAGAATTATGATTTTTTCAGAGACAGTTTGTCGTTGGATGAATGGGCTAAACAGATCTACGACCCGTTCTTTGAAAAGAATAAAGACACTCTTGCAAAGCTTCATCAGCAAAGTCTTGATTTTATCAACACCAAAAGTGGTGCCAGTCGGTTGCGTTACGAACCCGGTACCGCGAGATTTGATTCTATGTTCAATGTAATACGGTCCAAAAACTTCACTGAGCAAGGAACCCGTTTTTACGACAAATCAGCTCTCTATCACCTACAGGGCGAGTATGTATTTACACCAAAATGGGCTAAAGTGGTAACCGGCTTTAGCAGCAGACTTTACAGGCCCGACAGCAAAGGGACCATTTTTAAGGATACGGCAGGGAACACTATCACCAATTATGAATATGGTATCTATGCCGGAATTGATAAAAAAACCTCCGATAAACACTGGAAATTTAACCTAACGGCCAGATTAGACAAAAATCAGAATTTTGATTTTCTATTGTCCCCGGCGGCTTCAGTTATGTACATCCCAAGCCAAAAAAATTCTTTCAGGCTAACTGTATCAAGGGCTATTCGAAATCCTACCCTTGCCGACCAATACCTTTATTATAATGTAGGAAGAGCGATCCTGATCGGAAATTTGAGTGGGTTTGACTCCTTAATTTCAATTGAATCCTTTGATGATTACCGCGAAAACCTGGATGTCAAGGCAATAAGATACTTAAACGTAAAACCTATTGAGCCTGAGAGGGTGCTTACTTTCGAATTTGGTTATAAATCGGAGATCCGAAAGCGATTGTTCCTCGATTTCGGATATTATTACAGCATTTACAGTAATTTTATTGGGTATAATATTGGTATGGTTACAAAGTTCGACCCGGTAACCAGGTTTCCGGTTGGAGGAATTCAGGTTTACCGGCTTGCAGCCAATTCACAGGACCAGGTGAGTACAACCGGTGCTAATTTTGGTTTTAGTTATTTCTTCAAAAAATACAGCTTTACAGGGAACTATTCCTATAACGAAATTTTCCTGAAAAAATCAGACGACCCAATTGTGCCTGCTTTCAATACTCCAAAGAACAAATTCAACCTTGGTTTGTCAGGGCGTGAACTTAAATTACCATTTATTGGTAAAAACCGTTTTGGATTTAATTTCAATTATAAATGGATCGAAGGTTTTGAATTTACAGGTTCACCCCAATTCAGCGGTTATATCCGGACATACGATATGTTTGACGCCCAGATCAACTATTTCTTCCCTAAATATTACCTCACCCTGAAAGTTGGCGGATCCAATTTATTTGGAATTTACCCCTTTTTCAGAGATGGAGAAGAAAACCCTCTTAAAACAGCTTTTGACAACCGTAATACTCAGGTATATGGAGGCCCGAATGTAGGCAGACTGGCCTACATTTCATTACTTTTTGAAATTCCCTCCGCCAAATAAGTATAGAACCTTCAAATGCTATAGTGAATTAATATTAAAAAATTAAATTTGTAAAAAATCGAAAATCAAATATGAAAAAAATTACATTATCATTTTTAGTACTATTTGTGATTGGGGTTTTCAATACCCAGGCACAAAAAAGGTACAAAGACGAGGTATTTACCGATGCCCAGATACAGATCGCAAAAGGCATTAAATTCGGTACCAACTACAATTGGCTCATCATCAACTCAGCCGCCCTGGCTGCTCCGGCAAACGGTCCACAGATTGTAAGCGAGATCACAGAACTAAAAACCCTACTCGCCCAAAGAAAACCGGTGCCAACCCGATATTATTTACCCTCGTCTGTAAATGACACAACCATATTGAAAGTACAAGACCTTAAAATGGATGCCTATATGCCGGATCCATCCATTGACACGGCTTCAAAAAGACCAATTATCATTTATCTGCACACAGGAAATTACCTTCCTCCTGGAATTAATGGAAGCCCTGTTGGAGCAAGAGACGATAGTTTGGCAGTTGATCTTTGCAAAGGATTCGCGCGTAGAGGATTCATTGCCGTATCGATCGATTACCGTTTGGGTTGGAACCCGATCGCCCCTTCCGTTCAGGAAAGAAGAGGAGGTTTGTTGAGTGCCGTTTACCGTGCTATACATGATGTTAAGGAATGTGTTAAAGTCATAAAATTCCTCGAAACTCAAGGCAATTCTTATAAATTTGATGTAAACAAGATCGCTCTTTTTGGAGAGGGAACGGGAGGTTATCTGGGATTGGCTTATGTTACACTGGATAAATATGCTGAAATGAACATGCCAAAATTCCAGAATCCGATCACAAGTGAATCCTATGTTGATACCGCTAAATTTGGTCAGATCGACGGTTCAGGAGGATTGTTCAACTTATACTTTCCAAATTCGGTAAGTACAAAAGTTCAGGTTTGTGCCAACATCGGAGGTGCCTTGGCAGATTCTTCATGGCTTGAAGCAGGTGATCCTCCGCTTATTTCCATGCAATCTGTGAGAGATCCATATGCACCTTTCGGATACGGAACAGTTTTGGTTCCCGGTACCAACCTTGATGTAGTGGATGTAGATGGTGCTAACAATACGATCATGAGAGCTCAAAGATTAGGAAATAATAATGTTTTTGTAAACATCCCAAGTTCAGACCCTTATACCATTAAAGCACGGTCTTTATACAACAGGACCATCGATTATATTTACCCTGCACCCAATGATAAAATAACGATCCGAAGTGGTGAAGGTATGTATCCGGTCATCACCCCACTGGGTGCTTCTGTTTTACAAAACCAAGGTTCTCCATGGCAGTGGTGGGACAGTGCATCTGCCATTGCAAAAACCATCGTATCTGCTGGCCCTCCTCCTGTAACGGCACATCAGGCTTCCATAGGATCGAATCCGGGCATGGGCAAAGCTAAATCAGCAATTTATCAGGACACTATTCACGGTTATATTACTGTGAGAATTGCCATTGCCATGGGAC
The DNA here is from genome assembly GCA_020635455.1 of Flavobacteriales bacterium. Classification (GTDB taxonomy): domain Bacteria; phylum Bacteroidota; class Bacteroidia; order NS11-12g; family UBA9320; genus JABWCE01. The sequence continues at coordinate 233,673 of JACJZT010000006.1, read as the reverse complement.
TGCTTAACCCTGGTGATCTGAAAGTAAAAACTCCAAGAGTAACCGGCGTCAGCGTGTACCCGAATCCTACTTCAAATGAATTGTCTGTTAAGTATAACGGAATAATTAACAGCATAAACATTATGGACCTAAATGGCAAAACCGTTTATTCAACTGATGTTAACGATTCTTCAATTCAGATCAATTCACTGAACTTGAAAAGCGGTTTCTACATTACCCATATTCAGACTGAAAACGGACTTGCAATAGAAAAATTGGTAGTTAAATAATTACAATTCTTTAAATCTAAAAAAGCCCTTTGGATGCCAAAGGGCTTTTTTAGTGCCATAGAAACCGTGGTGGCTATCCCCATTTGTTCATTTGAACTAGCAAGTAATTGAAATGTTTGAAAGGTAAACATTGGGATAAGTTGTTAAATTTGCCAAAATGAGAAATGTTCTGAATGACCTTATACCCGGACTGGCTGTATTCCTGGTTGCTATTCCTCTCTGTTTGGGAATTGCACTGGCATCAGGTGCTCCAATGGCAGCAGGACTTATCGGTGGAATTTCAGGAGGGCTAATAATTGGCTCCATATCCGGATCGGCAACCAGTGTAAGTGGACCAGCAGCAGGATTGGCAGCGATCGTGCTGACGGCTATTTCTGAGATCGGTTCTTTTGAAGCGTTTCTTGTGGCAGTTTTCCTTGCAGGAGTTATTCAACTCATTTTTGCAGCTTTCAACGCCGGGGTGATCGCCCGTTTTTTTCCAACTTCGGTAATAAAGGGACTGTTGACATCAATAGGTATTATACTTGTATTCAAGCAAATTCCGCATGCATTGGGTCATGATAAAGATACGGAAGGTAATTTTAATTTTATTCAGGCAGATAACGAAAATACATTCTCCGGGCTCCTTAGGGCATTAGAACAAGTTCATCCAGGAGCCATTCTTACAACGATACTTTGCCTGTTGATAATGGTCTATTGGCCAAAATGGACCTCTAAAAAAATCAGTAGTGTTGTTCCGGCATCTCTTCTTGTGGTAATTTTTGCCATTTTGCTAAATGAGTTTTTCAGTCATTATTTTTCATTCTTCTACATCGATCAGGGTCATCGGGTTAATTTACCTGAAGGGATCTCGTTTCAGAACGCGGGTGTTTTATTTACTTTCCCTGATTTTGAAAAGATAGGCAATGCCATGATATGGAAAGCAGCCATTACCATTGCACTTGTTGCTTCCCTTGAAACTTTATTGAACATAGAAGCTTCGGACAAAATCGATCCCTATGGCCGAATCACCCCTCCAAACCGCGAATTGGTTGCCCAGGGCTGCGGTAACCTCACATGTGGTTTGTTAGGTGGCTTGCCGATCACATCTGTAATCGTCAGGACTTCCGTAAACATAAACTCTGGTGGACGGACAAAATTTACCGCAATTTTTCACGGTGTTTATCTGGTCGTTTTTGTGTTGTTCTTTCCTCAGTTGTTATTAAAGATACCCTTATCTGCACTCGCTGCCATCCTTATTATCACAGGATTTAAACTTATTAAAAGGCAGGAGTTTAAAGAATTTTATGCTAAAGGAACCGAACAATTTTTACCTTTTATAATTACTATACTGGCCATAGTATTCACAGATCTGTTACTGGGTGTGATCATAGGTTTGATCACAGCACTTTTTTACATCATAAGGAGTAATTTCAGAAATCCTTTCACATTGATTCGGGAAGAATACCAGAACAAAATGATCTATAAAGTGGAATTGTCACAGCAGGTTTCTTTTTTTCATAAAGGAGCTCTTGAAAAGACCATCGAAAATGTACCTGAAAATTCTGACATTTTAATTGACGGAAGCCGGACCGATTTTCTTGACAAAGAAGTCCTCGAAAAATTACTCGATTATAGTCATAGAAAACAAACTGACACCAACGTACGGTTTAATTTTACCGGATTTAATAAAAAACATGGTATAGAAAATAAAATAAATTTCCAGTATACATTCAATAAGGAAGTTCGCGACAGCCTTAATCCGGAGCAGGTTCTGCAAATCTTGAAAAAAGGAAATTCAAGGTTTGTAAATGGAAAGAGTCAGAAAAGAGATCTGATCAAACAATTGAAGGAAGCTTCACTTGAACAATTTCCACATTCGGTTATCCTGGGTTGTCTTGATTCAAGGGCTGAGGCAGACATCATCTTTGACCAGGGCTTTGGTGACCTCGTAAATATCCGAATTGGGGGCAACATCGTGAACGACGATATTCTTGGAAGTATTGAATATGCCTGTCGAAATCTGGGCACAAAGCTGATCGTGGTTCTCGGTCATCTGGATTGTGGCGCCATCAAAACTGCACTCGGAAGCGATCATTCGGGTTACATGGAACCTATGATTCACAAGATCAAAAAGTCACTTGTAAAATTCAACCACATTGCAGATGCAGATGAAAAAAGAAGACAACTTACAAGGGAGAATATTCTCAATTCGGTAGAAGAGATAAAAATGGATACAAATCTGGATTCTCTTTTTCATCAGGGAAAAATAAGAATAGTCGGAGCAATGTATGATGTTCATACAGGTGTCGTTAATTTTTACGACAAATAACTTATACCGATTTCATGCGCTTCAGGAAGAGATCAAATTGGAACCCATCATGCAATAAACTATGATCAAACTGTTTTTCAAACGCTGCTTTACAGAGCTGTTTTTCTGGCTTGGGTTGTTTATTCTTCTGCAGTTAACCTTCCTTATTTTCTTTTCTTCCGAACTGAGTCGGGTTGATGGCGGAGCCATTGCCTTAGGTTTTGTTAAGGGATTTGCAATGAATTTTTCATCGGCTTGTTATCTGAGCACAATACCGGTTTTACTTATAGGGTTAAAGCATTTGAGAGGAATAGAAACCAAAAATGTCCATAAAGTTTATGGTCTTATTTTTTTGCTCATATTGATGATCATTCATATCGCCGATTTTTCATTATACCAAAATTGGGGATCAAAAATCAATGGAAGGGCACTCTGGTACTTGCAATTTCCTGAAGCTGTTGCTAATTCTGCAGCCAGCAGCTCTCTTGTAAAGTATATGATCGGTCTGCTTTTGGTATTTTTTATTGCCTGGCGTGTATATTCAAATTTAAATAAACCTTTGACCGGCATTAAGAATAAGTTCAACAAGTTTGTATTCTCAGGAATTCTGATCTTAAGCACAGGTTTATTATTTATTGGGCTTCGCGGAGGAATAAGTGGAAGACCTCTGGGTAAAAGCAGCAGTTACTATAGCGTTCATCCCGTTTTGAACTCAGCTGCACTTAATGGTTTCTGGAATTTTTTTGACGTTGTTTCACATTATAAGGATCAGGGTAACCCTTATGATTTTTTTTCTGAAACTGAGCTTTCAGCACTTACCAAAAAATATTCTCAACCAACAACTTCAGTACCCTATTTAACTCAAACGGGCAGTAAACCCAATATAGTTTTTGTATTTCTTGAAAGCTGGACCGCGGATGTGGTTTCTTCCATCGGGGGACTAAGGAAGATAACCCCTGGTTTTGATCATCTTGCACAAGATGGATTGTTGTTCACAAATTTTTACTCTACCGGGTTCAGGACCGAACAAGGACTAATGGCAACTTTAAGCGGGTTTCCTGCGCAAGCTAAAGCCTACCCGATGGAGGAAATGGAACGCTTCGAGAACTATCCGAACCTTATCACCCGATTAAGCAAGAATGGATATTATACTTCTTATTTTACCGGAGGTAATCCGGAGTTTGCAAACACAAAAACGTACCTGACTTCTGCCGGAATTGACCTGGTTGATGGACAATTGCTGCAACATGCAAAAAAGCGTTCGGCTTGGGGTGCACTCGACGAAGAAACGTTTGATTATGTTTTAAACAAACTGGACAATCAATCTCAGCCCTTTTTCAGCATTGCCGTAACCCTTACATCTCATGAATGGTACGATGCACCGGTCAGGAAAATTTTTAATGGCGGTGATCCCGTTGCTGCTAATTATAAAAATACCGTTCACTATACCGACAGTTGCCTGTTGGATTTTATTGGAAAGGCCAAAACAAAACCCTGGTATAGAAATTCCATAATTATTGTGATGGCTGATCACGGAAACACGTATCCGCTTTCTCGCCAAATTCATGAAAAAGCTCGTTACCGAATTCCATGCCTTATTCTTGGTGGCGCCCTGAAAAAAGAACTAAAAGGTCGGGTGGAAGATAATTACATGGGACATTTAAGCATACCATCGATCATACTAAACGAGGTTTCAATACCCAGGCATTCGTTTATATTATCACCTGATCCTTTTATCACAGATCAAGGAAAAGCCTATTATGTTTACGATCACGGTTTTGGTGTACTTGGCAATAAAGGATATGTGATCTACGACCTGAACGCAAACAAGATCCTTGAAAAAAGCACGAATGATTCTACGGAAATAAAGAATATGATAAATTATGGCAGGTTTATGCTTCAAAAGTCTGCCTCCCTAAAGGCAGAGTATCAGGTTCTAAAAAAGGAAAAACCTGACCTATAATTGCCTTGAATCAGGGATCTGATTCCCATTAGGAGTTTGCTTAACCTTATTGACCTTTTTAATTTCCCTGCGATTCGTAAAATTAATTCCAAACCGGAAATCAACCGTATTGGCAGTTCTGCTGGTAATTATACCCACAGCATTGTCGGCAACAAAATACAATTGAAAGGCACCTAGATTAATGGTTGCCCCTAGCCCGGCATTAAAAAAGGACCCATTTACAATTGAATAACTTGCCGAAACGCCAAAAAACCGGTTCAATGTTCCATTATAAGAAAGCGTTATGGCCGGATTAAACTTTTTTTGGTAATAATTTCCGAAAAATAACAAACCTATATTATGTCGTGGATGAAACCAGAAATTGCCTCCCAGATAAAATGAAGCAGGAAGCGTGGTACGGTAACTTTTTTCAGTTTCGTCAGAAGGAAATTTTGCCTCCAGTGAATCGATGGCTTCTTCCAGGGCCTTTTCAAAGTCCACAGAATCTTTAAAGAACTTCTTAATATCTATTCCGTAGAACTCCACACTTTGACCGGTATTCTTAACGGTAAAATTCTTTACATTTTCCTTCCACCCGATAAACCCTACGTCAATGATACTTGCGCTGATATCCAGATTATCCAGAACCTTATAGGTCCCGCCAAAACTCATGGCTATACCATTATTGCGATTTCCAAAAGGGTTGAAAACAAGAGTTGTTTTCACCTGACCCGAGTCTTCTTCAAAAGTTGGAATGCCTGAGGTATTCAGTTTTACATCTGTTTTAACGGTATAATGAAAATCTTCGGAACTTGTTTTAAAGGTAATATCGGACCTTTCAGTATTAATATTTCCAATTCCTTTAAGCCATGAAGCCCTCACTCCCAGCCTGAGTTTGTCATTTTTCAACATCGATCTCGACCATCCTGCACTGATATCACTGTACATCATAAGATCGTACTTCAAACCCAGATCGAGATCCCGGTTGAAATTCTGACCTCCGTTGCCAATGACGAACAAGCCCATAAAATCTTTCGGGTAAGTTAATTGAGTTCTTAAATTCACCCCCAAGCCAAGATTAAAGAAGTTCTTATTTCGAGTCCAGCCAAAAAACAAGGGATCGTAGGTAAAATCAAGCCTTAGCCTGTTTTCGTCCTTCAGTGAATTGTATATTTTCAGAACGTCAATTTCCAGTTGATTGTTGCTGTTGACCGTCATCCCCTCCTTGGCCTTGAAACCATCGTTTAGCATCAATAAATGAATGGAAGATAAGAAAGGCATACCATTGACTACCTTTGCATCGCACAACAGGGCAGGGTTGGCTTTTATCCTTTGTGGCAAAGTGCTCATATTGTACATGGTTAAATTATGCTGAGCTGTAACTCCCTGAACTAAACCAAGGAACAGAAAAAGGAAGCCTATTTTGGAAAAACTCCTTTTCAGGATGGTGATTGGATTATTCTTCATGCTCAATTTTTAAATTCAACTTTACACCAATATAAATTTCCAGAAAATCTGTATCAAACAATAAAATGGTCGGGAAATTACCACCTGAATTAAATGAGTTAGGCCTTGCCCTGATAAGGACCTTGCTGAGTCTTGACAACCTCTTTGCTCGGTCTGCAGGAAAAATGATCTCGGTTGTTTTCTTGATCGGTTCAACAGCCCTGCCCGAATTGTCGATCATGGCAGACTCCAGCAATTTATAATCCTGCTCAACAAATATTGAATCAAAAATGGCACCGAAGGAATCAACCATGTAAACCTGCATGGAAAGTTCCACAGGCAAACCGTTTATGGCAATGATCCTCATCATCGCACTTTCGACGGTATTGTCATCGGGCACGTCAATGCTTACCGGTTCTTCTTCGTCAATAATAAAATCTCTTCCAAACCCTTCCATTGGAAGATCCACGACAAGATCAAGCTTAAAACAGCTGTTGTCCTCAAAATTATTTCTGGTTTTTCTTCCGGATGGGTTGAGATCCACTCCACATTGATAGATCAATTTCTTTGGTTTGTTGTTTATCTCGGTCTTAAGGTTGCTGTTGTCTCTGTCCATCGTTGCCGAATCGGTCAGAACCTGTCCAACCTGATTGAGATCGGGACTTCTAACGGGCAATGGGTTCGGAACGTTGGTCAACATCCTTTCGCCGTTTTGGTTGGAAAAGGTAACCAGTTTATTGAATCGTGCTGTTATTGGGGCACCAAAAGAATTTGAAGTTTTGATCTTTAAGAATGCGTAATCAAAATGATATTCGCCAATGATCTTGGAATCAAGAATACATAAACTCATGGTATCTTCTTTGCTGCTAAAATTCATGGGGCCTGCATATCCGAAAAACCTCTTAAATTTCAATTCTGTCCAGTCGATGCTTACCTGCATACTTTCTCTGGAAGTAATGGTTTGGGACGTACCCTTCAGATTGAGTTCGTAAGAAATATTCACTTCATTAAAGCCTTTTATAGCATTGCTGAAATCAACATGAAATCCATCCATGGAAACCGATGCATTAGCCTGCACCGGTAGGCTTGAAAAGGAAAACGGAATGTTCAAAACGAGTTTATTGCCGTTTTTTTGAGCATCTACAATGGTGATCTTCAATTCACCACCCGTCTTTATCTGTGAATTGATGGAAGCTGTAAACTTGCCACCTTTCAAAAAGAGTGAATCCCATTCCATGTTCCCGGCGTTTATGTTGTGTATGGATTGCAGAAAAATACTTTGATCGGTGCCTGAGGACAAGGCAGCAGCCTGATTATCGGTTAAGGTTATGGTTTGTTGAAAGGTTTGGTCACTGAGTTTGATGGCTTCTTCGGCAGTTTCGGTTTTAAAACCTCCAAGGTAAATGTGCCTGATAAAACCGTTCTTGTCAAATACACGGTAATCCACACAATCTTCATTAACATCATCTACCGTAATTTTTGAATGTACCAGAGGTATGGCGTATTCAGGATTAAATTCCTTGATTTTGATCCCATCGGTATCAAACTCCTCAGGCTTACAGGCATAAAGCAATTCGACCATCAGTAAGATCAGTAAAAATTTTGACCAAAAATTTTTCATGTCCTTTATTATTGAAATACCTTTGCAAGGTAACATTTTTTAGATAAACAAACATGTTGAAAGAAAACAGGCGCTACATTCTGATCGCTGCATTCGGACTGAGTTTGGCAATTATTATCGGCGCATTTGCAGCGCATGCATTAAAAAATCTGATACCAGTTAAAGACTTGGAAATTTTTGAAACCGGTAACAAATATCAGGTCTATGGATTTCTTGGTATGTTGCTGATGACCATACTTTCAACTCAATCTACCGTGTCTTTAAAAAGACCAATTTTATTGTTGCTTACCGGTATAATTCTTTTTTCAGGTTCCCTGTATCTGCTTTCAATAAGAACTCTTTTAAGCGTAGAAGGCATAAACCGTATCGGGGCAATTACACCCTTCGGTGGACTTTGCATGATCCTATCCTGGATATGGCTCGGAATTATTTTTTCGAAACGGTCTAAACCCCTTTAAAGGACTTCTCTCAAAAAAAAATTCCCTTTCTGCACAATAAAATAATTTCTTCTTTTTGTAATATTAAAGATTATCAAGGCGTTATGAAAAAAAATAAACGCCATGAGAAACTATATCTTTTTTTGTCTGATGCTAATCAGTGGCCTTTTATTTGCCGGTCACAAAACAGAAACCTTTTACATTTACTTTCAAACCGATCAACACAATTTGGACAGGTCGGAAAATGAGAAACTTGAAAAAATTTGCGATTTCCTTAAGCAGCACCCCGGCTCCAGTATAGAACTTACCGGAAGAACGGATTTCGATGGTTCCGATGCTTATAACATTGGCCTTTCTGAAAAAAGAGCCAATGAGGTAAAAATGTACTTAACTACTAAAGGTTTTAAAAACCATATTGTAAGTAAAAAATGGTTCGGGGAGAACAGGCCTCTTGCAAGCAATCTCGAGGAAAAAGGGAAAGCTGAGAACCGCTCTGTTGAGATCGTAATTAAATATTTGTACTACAACAATACCGCAGAATGGTTAAAGGAAAACGCAGAAAACCAAAAGCAGGTATTTTCATTTAATTCCGGAAAGTCAACAAAAATTGTAAGTAAAAATAAGAACGTAATACAAATCCCTGCTGATGCCTTTGTTAAAGAGAATGGAGAAAAACTACATCCGGGTGAAAAAGTTAATGTTGAAATTAACGAAGTTAGTTCGGTTCTGGAAGCACTTGTGAACCAAACCTATACTTTGTCGGGAGACCAGTTGCTCGAAACAGGAGGAATGTTGAAAATGGAGGCATTTTGCAACAACAGCAAGCTGGTTTTGGCCGAAGGTAAAAACATTAAACTGGAGATCCCCACACCTACCGAGAAAGAAGACATGTTTGTATTTGAAGGTTATACCGACAAAAATGGGAATCTTGACTGGAAAAATACTGGTACCGCTTTTGTTAATAATTATAGCTTAAGGAAAGAATCGTTTAAAATGAATGAAAACATCCTGTTAGCTATGGTAAAAAAGAACAAGACCACTAAACCTCATCTGAAAGATCATAATTACAAACATAAAATTCCGGTTTTTTCTAAAATGCCAAGAGAGCCCAAAGCACCTACAAAGCCCGTGCAACCTACTGCAAAATCGTTGTTTCACCCCTTTGTTTATATTTTCACTACAAAAAAAATGAGACAAAAGGCGATTAACAGGGAGTACCAAAAATCAATGGTGCAATACGAAAAACGGGAAGCAAACTATCAAAAACGCCTTGCAAAATATAATTCGCTGCTGGTAAAATATTCAAAGGAGATCGCAGCTTATGAAGAGGAAAAAAGAGTGTTTTATGCCTGGCTGGATCAGTCAATGGAAGAACTGGATAAGGAAATGCGATGCTTTACAGAATATTACGACCTTCAAAGGATCAATAAAGGACTTTTATATCTTTACAACAAATCACTTAAGAACAAATTATACGATCAAAGCCCTTTAAAAAGTTTCAAAACCATTGCCTGTGCCAGCGATGAACACGATGAAACCTTTCAAAACCTAATGATCCTGTCTCAAAAAAAATGGGTATTATTGGCTGCCAGAAACATGGATTACGACCAAATGGTAAAGCAAATGAGTTCAAAAGGTTACTTTGATCAGAACCGTTACAAATACAAGCCCTTTAATATGACGTACTGGATGCAGGTATACCAGTATAACGGACATCTGGATGAATTCATTGAAGATCATGAAGGAGAATTCACCCGACTTTTCAAAGATGATTTCGAGAACCACCTCACCCTCACCCAGAGAAAGAAAAAGATTGCAGATGAAGAAAATTCAAGGAATTATTTTGTTGCAAATACAAACAAATTAGGCTGGATAAACTGTGATCGTTTTGTAAAAGAACCCATGATCACCGTGGAAACCAAAATTATACCCGGTGCAGCCCAGATGGCAGTACTTTCAAACATTCGCTCCATGCTTCCGGTATTTGTTGATCCGATAAGTTCAACCTCCAAGGTGAAATTGCCGGACAAAAAAGCATTTAAATTCGTAACGCTTTCCATAGAAGGAAGTTATGCCTATTTATCTATTGTTGAAGCCACGGCTTCCAGAAATCTGACGATCGTCCCGGAATTTAAGAAAATGCCGGTAGAAGAAGCTAACCAACTTCTTGCCCGACTTTAGATCTATTGATTGGGAGGCCTGTTTTAAAACGGGCCTTTTTTTTATCTTGCGGCAAAATAGTATGAAAAGGCTGTTATTGATCAGGCATGCAAAAGCTGAAAGATATGCCGACACAGATTTTGAACGACCCTTAAGTGAACGTGGAATTTCAGACTGTGCCAAAGTTGCAAAGGTTCTTGCTTCCCAAAACTTTATGCCGGATAAAATTTTATTGAGTCCTTCTAAAAGAACCATGGAAACTGCAGATGAATTTATCAGATACCTAAATTGGCCTGAAGAAACGATCGAACTAAACCGGTCACTCTACCTTGGAAGTTGTTCAACACTTTTGCAGGAGATACGCAAAACCGGGGAAAATATTGAGTCTCTTTGTTTGATTGGCCATAACGATGGAATTACAGAATTGTTCAATTCTGTTTCGGATATGAAAATTGATAACATGCCTACTTGTTCGGTGGGGATCATTGTTACAGAAGAAATTCCCTGGCAGGATTGGGGAAAAGTAAGAGGCAAACTTCGTTTTTATTCAGATCCGAAAAGAGCCTGATGCCTTAACTTGGCTTTTGGCTATGAATCGAATGCAATACTTTCTAATTTTTTAAAACCACTCAATTTTCATCGTCAAGCAATTCTTCTTTTTTCGAATTGAACTCTTCTCTTGTAAGAAGACCTTTGTTGAAAAGATCGCCCAATTTCTCGAGATGTTCCAGTTCTTTTGCACGTTTTTTCTTTAATCTCGTTTTACCAAAAACGATCAGTATCATGAACATGATGAAGGTGTAGGCAATGGCTACCAGAAACAGGTTAAAAACATCCGGCCGGTTCTGCCAGAGATTCTGATAATAGGTGCCATTTTGGGTGGTTGAGCCGGTTTCAATCAATGGACCTTTTGATGAGATCAGCCCAATGTAAAATCCGGTTGTAACGGCTATTAGTCCAAAAAAAGTGGTTACCACAAAATTAATGTTACTGCGATGTCGTGCTCCTGAAATACTCATGATCGTTGGGTTTTATTAAAGGTTTTCACAATAATTCTGGATGATGTAAAAACGCTGTCCTTTGGTATAGTTGAAATATGGGCCTCCCGGGAAACCGGAGAACCAATCCAGATTGATCCACCAATTGCCTGCTTTGTCTTTCTTACCTTGTACTACTTTAAGATTGTACCTGGTAGACAAATATTCGGTAACGATCTCCTGCGGGGTTGTTCCAAGGTTCACTTCTGTAAATGCATGTCCTTTTTTGCCTTTATAAGCGTAACTTATTCTTGCTTCACCTCCAACAGCTAAGATCGAACTGCATACCAAAACCGCAAAATCGTCACAATCACCCGTATAGTTATTAATTAGTGTTTCACTTGCAGCAGCGATGTAGTCTTCTCCTTTAGGGTCGTTTACATATTTCCAGTTCGCAAAACACTGATCGAAAAGATCGCAGATCTGTCCAAGATTATAGGTTCCGGGTGAGTTCCCTGCAATTCGTATGGCAAAATCCCTCACATCCTTATTGCTGAAATCGCAGGCTTCAAGCAATTTTCTTTTTTCTCCACTAAGGTTACAATTGGTAAAAAAATCCTTTATGAATGCTTTCCTCTGAGATGAAACGTTATAACTTATCCTTGGCGGCACAGGCAATTCACTGTCGCGTATTAACGTTCCGTGTGCACCCGAAAAGGAGGATTGATGTTTATTTAAATAATACGACCCGCCTAAAAAGATGAGGATCAAAATGGAAATAAACACGATTTTAAACCGATTGATCATGGCACAAATCTAAGAAGATTCTTTTGGTTGGGATGCTGCAATATTTAAGCCAAACTTTTGATTCCCGTCCATTTTACAATTGACACATGTCTTAAAATTGTGATGAAATAAAGTCAGGTATGTTTTAAGTTTGAAGCACAAATAAAAAAATGGCAAATTCTGGCTTTAAAAAAGAACTTGGTTTGTTCGACAGCAGTATGCTGGTGGCCGGTTCGATGATCGGATCCGGTATCTTTATTGTGAGTGCTGAAATGTCGCGCCAGATCGGCTCTCCCGGTTGGATCCTGCTTGCCTGGATATTTACAGGTATCTTAACTTTAATGGCCGCATTGAGCTATGGTGAGCTTTCGGCAATGTATCCCAAAGCAGGAGGTCAATACGTTTATTTGACCGAAGCTTATGGCAAGGGAACCGGTTTTGTATTCGGATTAATCACTTTCTTTATCATTCAAAGCGGTGTGATCGCAGCTGTAGCTATAGCTTTTGCAAGGTTTGCCGGTGTTCTATTTCCGGTTTTCAGCGAACAATACAATGTGTTCAGTTTGGGAAGTTTCAACCTCACAGGCTCCAAATTATTGGCGATAACAATGATCTGGTTGCTTTCATTAAACAATATACTTGGACTAAAAAGCGGTAAAATTGTTCAGGATGTGTTTACCATTACCAAAATACTTGCTTTATTTCTCCTGATCGTTCTTGGTTTTTATTTTGGAATGAACAGCGAGGTTTTTCAATTAAATTTAAGCTCTTTCTGGGAAACAACCTCTGTTCAGATAACAGAGAAAGGGATCTTGAAAGAAACCCTTTCGGGGTCGGCGCTGATTCCCGCAATTGGTATTACCATGGTAGGTGCATTATTTAGCTACGATGCATGGAACACCATAACTTATACTGCAGGTGAGGTAAAGGATGCTCAAAAAAATATTCCGAAAAGCCTTTTAACAGGGACCGGACTGGTGGTGCTTCTTTATTGCCTGGTAAATCTCGTTTATTTCATGCTCCTTCCTTCTCAAGGTTCAGTAGCCGGAACCGATGCATTATCAAGGGGTTTGGCATTTGCCGAAAACGACGTGGTTGGTGTTGCTGCTGCCGAAGTTATATTGGGAAATCCTGCCATGATCGTTATGTCCGCATTGGTTATGGTATCGACCTTCGGTTGCAATAACGGATTGATCCTTTCGGGGGCACGTTTATATTATGCCATGGCGAAAGACAAACTTTTCTTCAAAGTGGCAACCCAATTAAACAGGAATCATGTTCCGGGGAAGGCTATAATCATTCAGGCAGTATGGGCTAGTGTTCTTTGCTTAAGCGGCACCTTTGTTTCATTATTGAATTATTCCACCTTCGCCTCCCTCCTTTTTTATGTAATCACTGTTTTTGGGATCTTTGTTCTTAGAAAAATAAAACCGGAGGTTCCCCGACCCTATAAAACCATTTTTTATCCTTATTTACCTGCCTTGTACGTGATCTTTGCAGGTAGCATTGCAGCAATCTTGCTGATCTATAAATGGGAAACCAGCCGTTTTGCAATCAGTATAATTGGGATTGGTTATCTTGCATTTACTTTAATAAATAGAAGGAATAACAGCGCCTGAGGAATTTATTAAGTGATCGTGAACTCAACTTTCATTTAAACAATTAAATTTCTAACTTTGATCATCAGGAAATTTCCAAATCATTTTGATAGTTTGAAACGGTTTTTACGAACAACTCTGTGTATTTTTATTTTAACCCATTCTGTATTTGCACAGGTACTGGACTGGAGTAATACTCAAAAATTAAGGGGTAACTCTATTTTTACAACCATTGTGGGGGAAAATCAAACCGGAATTTACATCATAAGGCATCGCAACAAATTTTTGTCACGATTTGTGGTTTTGGAAAGATACCGGCATAACCTTGGGCTTGAAAACAGTAAAAGCATCATGCTTAAAAATTCAAGAGTCTTGTATGCCGATCTGAATGCACAGGGATTGATGCTGATCAAGCAAAACATCAATAAAAAGACCAATCATACCGAAATTACGGCAACGTATTTTAATGCCGCATTTGAAATTACAATTCCAGAGCAGATTATTGTATCGGTTAAAAATTTTGACTGGGGGGAAACACCTGAATTTACGGTTAGACCCACACCCGACCATCAGCATTTTTTTATTTTTTCCTTCGACCTGAATAAAACCAAAAATTGCAATTTCAGGTATACCATTTTTAAAAACGACCTGTCCAAAGTAAGCGAAGGAAGCTACAAATTCAAACCGGAAGAAGCCATTAGTACCATAACCGGTCTGGAAACGGAAAACGATCTGGAATTTTTCTTTCTTGCAAAACGCAAAAAAGGAAACCTGGGTTTTGAAGCCTACCTTACATATCAGCAACATGCCGACAGTGGCCAGGTTACCTTGCTCGACAATGATGAATACATTTATGAAAAACCCATCATATTTTACAATCCCATAACTTTAACAAAGGGAATATCCGGTTTTTACAGCAAAGCTGACCAATATGGTTACCAGGGAAGTTATACCCTCATCTGGAAAGACACGGCTTCTGAAAGGAACCTATATTTTCATCCTTTTTCAAGATACATACTTAAAGAGCTTGAAGGAGAGAATGTTGCCGCATCAGGCCATTTGCCATCAGGGTACGGCCCTTTGAAAGTGATCAGCAGGACAGACGGGGGGTATCTAAAGGTTTTTGAAAACACATTCGTGCAAAAAGACCGGGACATCATTATGATGAATGGTGTTTCATCGGCACAGGGAAAGAATATTTATAATTATGAAAATGTGCTTATTCAGAATTTTGACAGTTCCGGAGATCTTGAATGGGAAAACAGGATCTACAAAAACCAGACAACCATAAACGATGGAGGTATCTTAGGTTCCGTTTGCATCCTTGTGTCTGAATCTAAAGTTAATTTTGTGTATAACGACCCGATTACTTCGAGTGGCGATATCGTTTTAACACAGTTTTATGCTGACAGCTATAAAGAAACCAAGGTCCTTGCACAGGGAGACCAGATGAATGCGTTTATCATTCCATTGGAAGGCAAACAAATTTCAAAAGACAAAATGATAATTCCTGTATTAAAAGACCGTAAGTTTGCCTTGTTGAAAATCAGTTTTTAATTAATGGTTCAGATAATCAGAAACGGAGGAATTGGTGCAATTTTTTTGGGATTGTTCCTGCTGTTGATCACGAGACTTTCTTTCAACATTGTTCCTGATTTTCCACAGGTTACGTTCACCCCCCTGTTCCGCGACCTGCACAATTCACTGCAACACAACCGTATCCTTAATGTTACGCTGGGTTTGAGCTTTATTGTATTGCAGGCTTCCCTGTTCAGTTTTATTTTAAATTATCATCATCTTACCAAGGAGCGTTCACTCTTTCCATTTATACTTTACGTGATGTTTGCCTGTGTATACAGCGAACAATTTTATCTAAATCCTGCGTCCTTTCTGAACTTTTTTCTTTTGCTCATTATCGAGCGATTGCTAAGGCTTCAGGATATTGGAAAAGATCCCGGAACTCTTTTTCTCGACATAGGTACCATTGTTGGTATCTCAATGTTATTCAGCAAGGAAGCTGTTTTTTACATTCCGTTCATAATCATTGGAGTAATAATTATTTATACATCCAATATTAGCAACCTGCTCATCATCCTTCTTTCCTCAATTATGGTATTTGTGATATCCGGAGGTATTTATTTTATGATGGGTAAGTTCAGGGATTTTGAAACCTTTTTCACTTTTAATTCCTTTGAACTTGGAATCAACTTCAGTCATTGGCAGGAAAGATTCTACATAGTTTTCTTTACTTTTTTTGCACTATCGGTAATTTCGTATTTATACTACCTTTTTTCAAATGTTCAGATAAGCAACAAATCAAAAAGGTTTACGGCAATTTTTATTCTGTTTTGGTTCGTTTCCCTTACCCTTGTGGTATTTCAAAAATTAAACCTCTGGTTTAACACCGCACTGATGGTAATACCCATGGCCCTGTTCGCTTCTATTTTTTTTCAAGACAAGAAAGGAAACGACTGGTTCAAAAATCTGTTATTCTTTATTATTCTGGTTGCAATTGTTAGCGCGCAGCTCAACTATTAAGTGAAATATTACCTTCACCGGATGTTATAAGTCTTTTAATCTTAACCATAAATATAAGGTTTAACATTTTGTAAGTATTTTTGCTACTCAAAAACAGCATCATGAGTGATATTAAATTCATACTGGACCATACCAGGGAGCTAATGGAAAAGGCCATTGAACATACTAGGGTTGAATTTTCAAGATTAAGAGCAGGAAAGGCAATGCCATCGTTGCTTGACGGCGTAATGGTTGAATACTATGGTTCTACGGTGCCCTTAAATCAGGTGGCAAATGTAAATACACCGGATGCAAGGACCCTTAGCGTGCAACCCTGGGAAAAAACTTTAATACCCGATATTGAAAGAGCCATACTTCAAGCCAACCTTGGTTTAAATCCTCAAAACGACGGAACCGTTATCATGATCGCAATTCCGATACTGACCGAAGAAAGAAGAGCAGGATTGGTTAAACAGGTTAAAACGGAAGCCGAGAAATCGAAAATTTCTATTCGAAACATCCGAAAAGATGCCATAGAAGATATCAAAAAACTTCAGAAGGATGGATTAAGTGAAGACCTGGCAAGAGACGGAGAAGAAGAGGTTCAAAAGATCGTGAACCTTTATACCAAAAAGATCGATGACCTTATCGTTGAGAAAGAAAAAGACATCATGACGGTTTAAGCCATAAACCTGAGTCGAATACTTAAGGATTATCTGAGAATTTCGGATCAATTCGCTGCCACGCTTATTACCATTTGCAAGCAAAACCTTGGATCAAAAGTTAAAAAACAAGCTTTCCAAACTTCCCGGCAAACCCGGCATTTACAAGTATTTTAATTCTGAAGGGAAGATAATTTACATCGGGAAAGCAAAAAATATAAAAAAGAGGGTAAGCAGCTATTTTACCAAACAACAGTTTGAAAACCGAAAAACTGAAATTCTTGTTTCCAAAATTGCAGATCTTGAATTTACAGTAGTCAATACCGAAATTGATGCCCTTCTTCTTGAAAACAGTCTGATCAAGGAATTCAAGCCAAAATACAACATAAACCTGAAAGATGACAAGTCCTTCCCGCTCATAAGAATCACCAACGAAAGATTCCCAAAGGTCTATGCAATGCGCAATCCCATAAAGGATGGATCGGAATATTTTGGGCCATATTCTTCCCCCAGGGTAATGCACATTGTGCTAGAACTCGTAAAAAAACTCTATCCTATTCGCAATTGCAATTTTAACCTGAGTGAAAAGAACATTGTTTCAAAAAAGTTCAATGTTTGTCTTGAATATCAGATCGGTAACTGCAAAGGCCCATGTGAAGGCCTCGAATCGGAAGAAGAGTATATGGAATCCATTAAGAGCATTAAAAATATACTCAGAGGCAATTTGTCGGAAGTAAAGGTTCACCTCAAATCTCAAATGATGAAATCGGCAAAGGATCTCAGGTTTGAAGAAGCAGAAAAGTACAAAAACAAAATTGAGGCTTTAAAATCCTTTCAGGCCAGAACCACCGTGGTTAATCACAAGATCCATAATGTGGATGTGTTCAACATTAGTATTTCCCAGCAATTTGCCTTTGTAAATTATCTCAAGATCGCCAATGGTATGATCATTCAAACCCATACCATCGAATACAGAAAAGCAATGGATGAAACAGAATCCGAAATCCTTGAAATGGCCATTCTTGAAATGCGGTTGAGATGCAACAGCACAGCTCCGGAAATTATTACACCTGTTAAAGTTCAGAATTTTGACCCCGATATTAAATTTCTGGTACCTAAGGCCGGCGACAAATTAAAATTGCTTCAGATCAGTATGACCAATCTTTTGCATTTCAAGAAAGAAAAACTGGAACAGTACGACAAAACCGATCCTGAACTGAGGGTAAACCGATTGATGGAGCAGATGAAGGAAGATTTGAAATTATCCGTTCAACCAAGATACATTGAATGTTTCGACAATTCAAATCTGCAGGGAAGTTTTCCCGTTTCAGCCTGTGTTGTGTTCAGAGATGGCAAGCCCTCTAAAAAAGATTACAGGATCTTTAACATTAAAACGGTTGAAGGACCGAACGATTTCGCCAGTATGGATGAAGCGGTATCCAGAAGATATACCCGTTTGTTAAATGAAAATCAGCCACTTCCCGATCTGTTGATCATCGATGGCGGCAAAGGGCAATTAAGTTCTACAGTTGCAGCACTGAAAAAAACCGGTGTATACGGTAAATTCGCTGTAGTAGGTATTGCTAAGCGTCTGGAGGAGATCTATTACCCTGAAGATCCGCTTCCTTTGTACATCGATAAAAAATCGGAGACCTTAAAAATAATTCAGCAACTTAGAGATGAAGCACACCGTTTTGGAATTACACGACACAGAAACCGTAGAAGTAAAGGAAGCCTTGGAACCGAACTGGTGGATATAAAGGGCATTGGCAAGGAAACTGCCCGAACCTTGCTTAAATCTTTTAAAAGTGTAAAGAACATACGCAAACAGCCTGAAGAAGAACTCGAAAAAGTGATCGGAAAATCAAAAACAAAGATACTTTTGGAGTATCTCAGCAGTTCTTAATTAATCTTACGAATACTCTTCCGATATTTTACATGCACAAGCAATGCCATCCAAAGCTGCTGACATGATACCTCCAGCATAGCCCGCCCCTTCTCCGCAGGGATATAATCCTTTGATCTCGACATGCTGAAGTGTTTCTTTATCTCTCGGGATCTTTACCGGTGATGATGTTCGGCTTTCCACACCAACCAGTATTGCGTCGCCAGTAAGATAGCCCTTCATTTTTTTGCCCATTCGCAACAATCCCTGTTGCAAGGCGGCGGTAACAAATGGAGGCAGTATATCTTTAAGCGCAACCTCCTTTACTCCCGGAATGTATGAGCAGTCCGGAAGAGCATAAGTGTTTTTTCCTGTAATAAAATTAAGCAGGTTTTGCGCAGGTGCTCTAAGTCCATCCAGTACAGATAAATAAGCCATCTTTTCGATGGACTGTTGAAAATACATGGCAGCGAGTTCTCCTTTATCCTTATGTGCCTGCCAGTCTTTTTCATTTATACCAACCACCATTCCGGAATTGGCAAATTTTCCATTCCTTTTTGATGGCGACCAGCCATTGACCACGATCTCTCCCGGAGAAGTTGCTGCAGGCGCAATGATCCCTCCGGGACACATACAAAATGAAAACACACCTCTTCCCATTACTTGTTCAACCAGACTATAAGAAGCCGCAGGCAATAATTCAGATCGTTTTTCACATTTGTATTGTATCGAATCGATAAGATCCTGAGGATGTTCTATACGAACTCCTAATGCAAAAGATTTAGCCTCGATCCGAACCCCCGAATTGTTTAAAAACTCAAAAACATCTCTTGCAGAATGTCCTGTTGCCAAAATCAATCTCCGGCAATCAATGGTTTTTCCACTCGATGTGGTCACATTCCTTACACAATTCCGTTCAATATTTATACCGGTTACCTTTTCATTAAACAAGATCTGCCCCCCGTGTTTGAGTATCGTTTCCCTAATCGTTTCTACAATTGTTGGTAGTTTGTTGGTTCCGATATGAGGATGTGCTTCGTACAGGATCCTTGGATCGGCTCCATGAGCAACCAGTATTTTAAGTATTTCATGAATATCTCCTCTCTTTTTACTGCGGGTATAAAGTTTTCCGTCGCTATACGTTCCGGCTCCGCCTTCACCAAAGCAATAATTCGACTCAGGATCTACCTTCCCTTCCCTGTTGAGAATTGCAAGATCCCTTCTTCTTTCCTTCACTTTTTTACCACGTTCCAGCACCAGGGGCTTGTAACCTTTTTCCAAAAGTTTTAAGGCAGCAAACATACCTGCGGGACCAAAACCTACGATCACAACTTCTTTCGAATCCTTTCTGAGCCCGGAATTCATTTTCCATTCATCCTCTTTAAGGTCTTCATCAGGTTCAAAATACTCCAACTGAAGAAGGATTCGTACCGGCTTTTTCCTTGCATCAACCGATTGCCTTAATTTTTTAAATACCGGGTTCTCAAGTCCTGAAACCTGTTTTATCCTGGTCAATATATATTCATCAGACGCTGCCTGTTCAGGACTTAATACAAGCTCGATCTTACCGGACATTTTTCGACCTTAAACGTTCACCAACTTTTTGCAGCATGGCCTTTCCAAACATTGAAACGGAGTCGCTGCAAACGTAAGGCTCCATATACTTTTGGGCAATATTATCGTAAACCGAAATGCAATTTTTTGTTATTACCCCAATACCATCGTTGTATAAATAAATTGCGCCTTCATCTTTTGCGGATCTGTCAAGGGATCTTGAAAATTCATATTCTTTCAGAGCCTTCATGTGCAATTCATCCAGAATAAGGTATGGAAGGTCGGTATGAGAGAAGATCGTATTTACCACTGCTGTTTTTTCAATCATTCCACCGGTCCACATCATCGGAACATGGTACTTTTCGGGATGATAGATAAGATCGTAATCAAAACGACCAACACCATGATCCGAAAGAATTATTACCAAGGTATTGTCCCAGTGTTTACTTTTTTTAAAACTCTCCATAAATCGCTGAACACAGCGGTCGGTATATCTGGCAGCACTCATGTATTCTTCATCAACACCTGATCGTCCGAAGTAATGTTTCTCAGGGATATCGTAAGGCTCATGATTGCTTAAAGTAAAAAGGGCTTCAAAAAAAGGAGTGCGAACCTTGGTAAGATCAGAGCTGAGTTTGTTGAACATGAATTCGTCGTGAACACCCCATTTCCCGCGTGGTAGATCGGTTGGCATATCTTTTTCTGAAACCATCCCTTTTACACCCAAACTTAGAAAGTAAGATTTAAGGTTTGCAAAATCAAGATCTCCACCATAATAAAAACGAGAAGTGTAACCTTCAGAATTAAAATCTTTAAACAAGGAGGGCATTGAATTAAATACTTCGGGGTATTGCAGAACCGAGACTTTTGGCAAGGCGGGAAAACCACTGAAAATTGACGCAAGACCTTTATCGGAACGATCACCACTCGAATAGAAATTACTGAAATAGATGCTGTTTTCGGACAAACGATTCAGATAAGGACAAACTTTTTCATCCTGATAACTTTCATGAACCAGTTTGTCAAGAAAACCTTCAAGAACCAAAATCAATACATTGGGTTTGTCTACACCTTTTTTAAGCAGGTCTGAATGGATGGCCTTATGTTCAGGGTAAAACCTTTTGAAAATCTTATCTGCTTTTTCCTTTTCCATATAGTTAAACGAGATCGATTCATCGTTTTGCAAAAATGTATAAAGTACATTCCATATGGGATTGTATGCAGCATGGTTTGGATAGATCTGATTGTGAAAATAAACAAAGCTCAAATTAACCGGAACAATGCCAATTCCACCTCTTATGGGAATAATGCACAGCGATGCAAACATCAAGTAAAGTGCCGATGATCCCAGACGGTCCTTTAGTTTTTTTTCGGAAGTGGCAATGAGTTTCATTTTTTTTACAAATCGGAAACCAAGCCAGAAAAGAACCGCACCTAAAAGCAAAGGCCAGATCATTTTGACCCAGTTTATTGAAGCTTCCGCCTCCTGCGGATTTTCTAAATACCTCAATGCATTGAAATCCAATGGAACGGACCAGTAGGTATATAGAACCGCATTTGAAACCACTGCCAGAGAGGCGGTGAAGAGTAAAAAAAGGTTCAAGCCGTTAATTACATGAGATCGTATCTTTGGAACATAAACCGTTAGTGAATTGAGTACACAAAAGATCAATGTAAAATAACCCGCAATGGAAAGATCAAGCCACAATCCATGTATTAGAGAAGCCGCCAGGTCAGTAAAGCTATGTTTGATCGCGGTTGATCCGGTAATAATGAAGAACAGGATCTTTCCGAGCAGAAAAAAAACCACCCAAAAAAGAAAATAAACCAGGATCTTCAATGCCTTCTTATACATCATTTATCTTTAAGGTTTACATTGTTTTTCACCCTGCAAATATCAGCTTCAGGCGGCAGTTCGCCTTTGTTATGAAGATAATTTATCAGAAGATCCGACATAAAAGGAGCCATTGAAACCCCTTTGCTTCCCGTTCCTCCGAAAGAGATCACATTCTTATGCTCAGAATGCCTTCCCATAAAGGGCCTTCGGTCTTTGGTTGAAGGTCTTATTCCTGCATAATGTCCGCAAACTTCAAAATCACACTTCACAACTTCCTTCAATTTGCCGGTAAGCTTTTCCCTGCCTTCACCGGTGGTAACAGCCTCTTTTAAATCCCAGTTGTAGGTAGAGCCAACCAGATATTCTTCACCACTTACCGGTACAATAAAAATTCCTTTATTGATTATCCGATCGGTATAAAAGTCATGGATCTTAACTTTCAACAACTCTCCGTGAACCATATTGTAAGGTAAGTTATTAAAAAAAGGATTATCTGACGCCTGAGCCCCGTCTGCATAGATCAATGCACCTGCACGGATGTCATCATAGTAAATAGTATCGTTGGTTACCTTCAATTTGCCGTGATCGAACCAATTATAGCGAATGCATTCCATTTGCTCAAAGTATTGATGCAATACGGTCAAATAATTACCGATATCGAGTCGTCCTGAGCCTTTTATTTTCAAGGCACCAAGCGGATTGATCAGTTTTTCGGAAAAAACCACCTCTTGCCCGATGTACTTCTGATAACTTTCCTGTTTGTTTTTCTTTAGCCACTCATTTTGATCAAAAGTGGTTTCGAATAATTTTAAAGTATCATAAGGATAAAAGAAGGAGGTGTTAAACCTGGTTTCCATCCGGGGATAGAATTCGTGTAGGGCAGAAAACAATTCTTCTGCCATCCAGGATAGTACGAACCTTTTTCCGGTTACCGGATTTACAATGCCGGCCGCAACAGAAGATGAGATATTGGATGAGGGTCGATCAATTATTTTGACAGACAAGCCTCTTTCCAGCATTTTATATGCCAGCGTAGATCCCAGTATACCGCCCCCAACAATTAAATAATCCTGCAAGACCGCAAAATTAAATCAATTGTAAAACATCGGTCTAAAATAGTTTGCCAATTCGCATTATCCGGAACTGCAGATTGATTAATGTATTGAAAGGCGTGCAATAGCGAACTATATTTGCAGCCTGCTTTGAACCCACTAAGGCTTATATTGATTTATGCGATGATCTGCATCCCAATTATGGTTTTGGGTCAAAAAGACAGTTCGGAAAATAAAACCAAAATAAGACCTGTATACCAGAACCTGGAAGATTTTGAAGGATTGAAAACCGAGTATCATTTATTTGATACGAGTTTGGATCAGGTGTCACAGCTAAACCCTTATCGAAAACAATTGCTTGAATTTCAGGACCTGGGATTGCCGGGAACGCCATCACAGGCATTGAGCCTGAATACCCTTAAGCAACCCGGCTTTGATCCTGGTTTCAATTTTATGAACCCATGGCTGTACAGCAATAATGCAAAAGCGTCAAAGCTAATTGTAGCGCCAACTCCTTATACACTTCTCAATTATGCACAGGGTGCAAAAGAGTTGATCTTCATGGAGGTAATGCATACTCAGAATGTCTCACGAAGAGTAAATCTGGGTCTTGAGTACAGAAGGTTTAAATCAAATAATTATTTGTTTTACCAATTAGAAGGAACAACTTTTAACAAGGTCCGAATCCCCAGCATTTACAATCTTAAGGTCTTTGGTTCTTACCGATCAAAATTAGACAAATACTATCTAACCGCATCGGTTGGTTACAATAAAGTCAGCCAAAGAGAAACCGGTGGTCTCATCGATGAACAATCGTTTGACACTACTTCCGGAAACCGCAGGGTTTTTGAAAATCCATACACGAATGCAGTAAATAAAATTACTCAACCTTCACTTTTTGTAAAACAGTATTACCGGTTTGGCAAAACAAGTTTTCAAACCGAAATGAAGGATTCTGTGCAGGATACGATTAGCTTTGATTTTAAACCGCGTGGTTATTTCTATCACAGTCTTAACATGGGACGATCGCTTTATCAGTATACGGATCCCAATGCAGACACACCCTTTTATCCACTTCCCATTTTTACACAAGGCACGAACGATTCCATGGTGCTAAAAAACATTAGCAATCAGGCAGGTATTTGTGTGAGGTTAGGTAAAGGTGTGTTCAGACAACTGGTTGTTGCAGGAGTCGATTTTGACCGATTCTGGTGGTTCAATTCAAACGACGGGTCAAACAAATATTACAATCTTTCCATAAAAGGCAAGCTCGAAACATTGCTTAGTTCAAAAGCAGGGAACATCAATCTTATCGTCGATGCGAGATATTTTCCGGGTGGTTACAATGCGAAGGATTACCTTCTCAGCGCAAAAGCGATCTTATCGGTTTCCGATAAGGTAAGGATCGGAGGGATCTTTTCGAGTCAGCGCCACGTTCCGGATCTTTTTCAAAGCCGGGCTTTTACCAATCATTTTGTATGGAATTTGTCGGCAGACCCGATATTTCGGAACGGTATTGAAGCCTATATTCGGTACCTGCCTTTAAAATTGAAGTTGGGATTTAATGCCTCTAATTTTAATAATTACCTTTTATACTTTAATGAGAAGTCTCCTGAATCCATTAATTTCAGTAATCTGAACATCTATCTGGAACATCAACTCAGGGTAAATCCGTTTAACTGGTACAATCGTATTGTGTCGCAAAGGGTCAGCAGTGTTTATCATTTGCCTGAATGGTCAATAAATGGAGGTGTTTTCCTGGAAGGTAAGTTATTTAAGAAAAATATGCTTGCCAGATTAGGGGTAGATTACAGATGGTATAGTGAATATTATGCCGATGCGTACAACCCGTATTTAAGGCAATTTGTATGGCAGGATTCAGTTAAAATTGGCGCTTACCCGTATTTTGATGCATATGTTAGTGCAGAAGTGAAGACCATGATACTTTATATTCGCTTCGAACATGTGAATAGCGGTCTTTCAGGCAATCGTTTTTATTCAAGTCCCGCATACCCGAATTACCCGAGGTTCTTCAGATTTGGTGTAAAATGGAGACTTTTTTATTGAGAGATGTTTTACACACTCTCTGAACATACCCGTTCGGAAAATTATTTTCAAATATTTTTGTTTTACCGTTTGGTAAACATAGCTAATCCTTTCAATGCCTAAATACCTTCTAAATTTCATTGTTTTGCTTTTTACAGGTCCTGTGTTATTTGCGCAGGAAATTGACGTTAAGGACTGGTCTCAAATGGTGGGTTACTGGAAATTCGATGATCCTTCAGATCTGCTAAAGCCGGAAGTAGGACAAACCTTAAAATTGACCGGAACGATAAATAGCATTGCAGGCCCGGGTGTATACAACCCTGGGGTAAGAATAGGGCCCGGAAGTTACCTGAACGCGAGACATAACATTAAAGCAAATGGCGGTGGAGACTCTGTTAATAGCTACACCTTATTGTTTGATTTTAAAATATTAAGTCTGCAGCAATGGCATACTTTTTTTCAAACCGATACCAGCAATCAAAACGACGGAGAATGCTTTATCAGGCCTGTTTCGGCAGGAAACTCAGGAAAGATAGGTACAGCCGCAACAGGTTACACCATGGATTCTGTAGAAGCAGGTATTTGGTACAGGCTGGTGATCTCCGTTAACAATGGCCAATTCTACCGGTATTATGTGGACGGAAAGTTGCTGCTGGATGCAAATATTCAGGACATAGATGACCGCTTTGCCCTGCTTCCGAACGTTTTGTTTTTTGCGGATAATAATGCAGAAGACGATACCATAGACATTGCCTCCATAGCCATATTTGACACCAGTTTGAATCCGCAGCAAATTGCCAGGCTTGGCGTTGCAGACCCTTGTCGTAACTTTAGTGTGAGATCCAATCTTGGCAAGGATACCTTTCTATGCTTTAATCAGGTATTATTGCTTCATGCAGGAAGTAATTACAATCAATATACATGGTCTGACGGAAGCAGTCAGAAGGAGCGTATCATCCGAAACACAAATGAGACAACCGGCAAAAGGATCTTTTGGGTTGAAGCCACAGATTCGAATGGGTGTAAAGGCCGGGATACCATCCTGATCGATTTTTTAGATCACCTTAAACCTAAGATCGGGGCAGACACTTCTCTTTGTTTTGGAGAAAAAATTGAACTGGATGCCGGTAATGCCTATCTAAAATATACCTGGAAACAATTTCCATCGGGAATGATCCTGGGAAACGGAAGAAAAATATCGGTTAACACTGAAGGGTATTATTCGGTTGAAGTTAGCGATATCAATGGATGTAAATCAAGTTCAACAAGACTTATTAATTATTTTCCGGAGGTCCCTAAACCCGAAATTGAAACCAAGGGATCAACCCGTCTGTGTTCAGGAGACAGCGTAGAATTTCGTTCAAAATCGTCCTATGCCGAATATCATTGGAATAACGGAATCCAATCAAGAGAAATCCGTATTTACAATTCTCAAAACCTATGGCTGTTTGTTAAAGATCCTAATCAATGTGTTAGTCCGGCATCGGATACCATTAAAGTGGAAGTTTTCAATCCGCCACCGGCACCATTGCTTATTAATTCAGGACAGGATATTATTTGTGAAAGAGATTCAGCCTTGTTGATCGCACCTTCGGGATATGCTGGTTATGTATGGAATGACGGTCCCGGAAATCGCCAAAAGGCTGCATTCGTTCAGGGTGAGTATTATTTGTATGTGGTTGATGCCAATAATTGTAAAAGTGAACCTTCAAACATCATAGAAATCAATCTAAAGGCAGGTCCTACCAAACCAAGCGTGGTCATTGACGGAAGTCTTAATTTTTGCAGCGGTGATTCTGTGATTTTTTACGCACCTTCCGGTTATCAGTCGTATCTATGGAGTAACGGTCACAAAGGCAAAGAATTGATCGTAAAAGACAATGGTACCTATCGTTTGCAGGTTATCAATTTTGAAGACTGTGCGTCAGAACCTTCGGATGAATTAAAAACACAAAGAAATGAAAAGCCAGAAAAACCCATGATCGAATTGAACAGCAACGATAGTTTCTATTGCAGTTCGTTTGGCGACCAGTATCGATGGTATTACTACGAAACCTTATTGCCCGATTCGAGAGGTGTGATCTTTCCGGATAAAAAGGGCAAGTACACGGTCCGGGCCGGAAATTCAGGATGCTGGTCAGATCTTTCAGATACGTTTTATTTTCAGGTATCAAAGGTTTTAGTAAACGAGTATTCCATTCGTATCTTTCCAAATCCTGTTTTTGAAAAATTGTATATCGATCTTTCACAAACGCCCAAACTTGAGGCTGTTGCACTTTTCGACCTGCAAGGTAAAGAGATTGAAGTCAGCAACAACAGTACCTCTAAAAATGAAATTCAGGAATTGGATTTAACCGATCTGTCCGAAGGAATTTATTTTCTTGTATTAAAAATTGGCGAGAGTTATCGTTATCAAAAACTCATTAAAAAATAATTTTTTCTAAAGCCTGCTACCCTTAATAAACATACACAATCTGAAATTACAGGTTGTCAAAGAAGTAATTGGAAATTTTGTCGTAAAGGTGAGTCCTGTCTTTTCCCCTTACATTATGAGCATGGTCCGGATAAACAAAATAGTCGGGCTGAACCCCCTGTTTGATGCACTTTTCAATAAACAAAAGAGAGTGTTGCCATAACACAACATCGTCTTCTCCGCCGTGGATCAGCAACAATTTACCTTTCAGATCCCTTGCATAGTTCAGCAAGTTTGAGTTCTTATACCCTTCAGGATTTTCTTCTGGAGTATCCATATATCTTTCGGTGTACATTATTTCGTATAAACCCCAATCGATCACAGGACCTCCGCCCACCCCTACCTTAAACACTCCCGGTTTACGGGTCATCAGGCTTGTGGTCATAAATCCTCCGAAACTCCAGCCGTGTACACCTATTCGTTCCGGATCAACGTATGAAAGACCTTTAAGAAAATTAACCCCTGTAAGCTGATCTTCCATTTCAAGGGTACCCAATTGCCTGAAAACTGCATTTTCAAATTCAAGACCCCTGTTAAGAGAACCTCTTCCATCCATGGTAAAAACCAGGTAACCATTTTGAGCCATATAATGCATCCATAGGTTCGCGCCACCCAACCATGAATTTTTAACCAATTGAAGGTGCGGGCCATTGTATAAATAAACAACGACAGGATATTTCCTTGACGGATCAAAATCTGCCGGCTTGATCAGGCGATAATTAAAGTCGATTCCTTCAGAATTTTTAAGAGTACCTACTTCCATAGTTCCCATATCATATTCAGTAAGAGGGTCTTTCGCATTATAGATCTCCTTTTCCTTTCCTCCGCTTCCCGAATTCAAGGTGATCTTTCTTGCTGTTGTATAATTCTGAAAATCATCCATAAACCAGTCTCCAAAAGGGCTCAGATCTGCCTGATGTGTGCCGGGAAATTGTGTTAATCTGCTTGATTTGCCTTTATCAATATCAACCACTTCCAAATGAGATTCCAAAGCATTATTGTCTGTGCAGGTATAAAACAGCTTGTTGCCGCTTTTGTCAAAACCATCAAGTTCGGTAACCACTCTATCACCCGATGTAAGCTGTTTGAGCAATTCACCCTTGGTTGAATAAAGATACAGATGGTTAAAACCATTTCTCTCACTGAACCAGATAAACTGATTGTTGTTGCCTTTCCTGAAAACCGGACCGTGTTCAGGTTCAACGTACTTTTCATGCTTCTCCTCAAAAAGTGTACGTATCAATTCTCCGGTAGTAGCGTCATATGATCTCAGCCACATGTGGTTTTGCCGGCGATTGACAATGGCAACATAGATCGATTTCCCATCGGGTGACCAGGTAACGTTGGTAAGATATTGCTCCAGGGGTTCACCTGTTTTCAATTCTGTCGTATTGCCGGTTTTAAGATCGTACACCCTCACCCTGGCGTGATGGCTGGAAGCACCTGCAATCGGATATCGGATCAGTCTGGCTTCTGCCGGTCTTTGTACCAGGTTATATATCGGATATTCAGTAACCATGCTTTCGTCAAGATGATAATAAGCCAGCTTGCCTCCTTCAGGACTCCAGAAAGTCCCCTTGGTTATTCCGAATTCATTGCGATGAACTGCCAATCCGTTTTGAATTCCGTTGTCTGTATCTTTGGTAATTGCAATGCCGTCGATGTATAAGTTCTTGTTAACTACATACGCAACTTTAAAAGTAAGTGGATGTACATCCGAATTGCTCATTTCTTCGGGTTTGAATTCTCCAATTTTTGATGTTTCTTTAGTTTTGATATTGAATTTTAATATCTTACCTGCATGAAAATACCTGAAACTGTTTGCATCCAGCCAGGTTAGAACAGGTAATTTTGTAATTGCTTTATCATCAGGATATGCTTTCAACCTTGATCCTTCAATTTCACTGAGACCAATGCTGGTAACATTTTTTCCGCTTTTTGCGTCAAACACCTGTAAAGTATTGTTTGTTACCATTGAGTAGTTTGAAGAGTTCTGTACCCACTGAAGTTGGCCGGGTTTTTCGGGAAGCAGCTTCCCTTCCTTGTAGGATATGGCTTCCCCAATGGTAAATTTTTTAAGCTGTGCTGTGGCCGTATTTGATACTACAACCGTAGTAAGGGTGAATCCAAGTCCTAAAATTAAAAACAAATAATCTTTATAATTTTTCATCAGAGAATAAAAACGCAAACCAACACTATTTTTTCAATATAGCCATAAACAATAGATAAAACCTGCAATGTAAAGGATGTACATACCGAATCTGCTTCGATCTTATTTAACATCCGTGACTTAAATCGCTAAATAGAAACCAATTATTTTGTAAACTTGTAAGTATTAATGAACTTGACCCTTAGAAATATTCTTTATTTTCTTCTGCTAATTCCCGGTATTCTTTCCTGCTCTAAAAAAGAATCGATTGTTATACCCGATAATGTTCCAGAGAATTACGATGAGGTCTCAACCGTTAAAATAGAAAATTACATCAACAGGCTGTACATTGATCTTTTGGGAAGAGAACCTCTTGTTACAGAAAAGGAAAGGGATGTGAAGATCTTAAAAGATGCTCAGTTATCCTACGACTCAAGAAGGCAAATTATCACAACCCTTATGACCGACAGTTCCTATCGCGATGGAGATTCTTCATACAAAAAGGCTTATTACCAACGAATGTATGAACAAACAAAGGCCCGCCTGGTTGAGGGAGCCGAAGATGGAGAATTTAGCCGATATATCGGAAATGCAGGATTTGCCTTAAAGTCTGCTCGTTTGCTTGGTGACTCCATTGGCGTATTTTCAGCTTTAACAGTCATCAATCGCTGTCAGAATGTACTCGACTCAAGGATAAAATATCAGACAGGTCAGATCGACATTGCTGAAATGTACACGTACATGCTTGACAATCCAGTTTACGATGTGATCAACATGAACTCTCTTAATTTTGTAAATGCCTCATTTGACGACCTCTTTTTTCGTTTCCCGACCAAAGACGAGTTTAAAATTGCCTATGACATCATTGAGTCCGGAACCGGTGGAAGTTTGTTTGGAGGCTATGCTACCAACAAGGCAGAATATTGCAGGATACTGGTTGACAGTCGTGAATTTTATGAGGGTATGATAAAATGGTGTTACGTAACCCTTATTGGCAGGGACCCTACAACTCAGGAGTCCTTTAATCTCATACAGAATTATTATAATGATAAGAATTTACAGGAGGTTCAAACCTTAATACTTATGACCGATGAATACGCGCATTTCTAAAATATTAATTGTTTCACTTTTTTGCATGTTACTTGTGCAATGCAAAAAGGAGGAAGACGATGTGCTTTACCAGGTGGTAAACACCGTATCTCATGGCGATAACCTTAAGAAAGATAAAAGTAAGACCAACATAGAATTCCACAGTATTTTAAGCACAAACTTATTTCAAAAACCTTCTTCCATAGGAGAGTTGTCAAGGATCGACCGGGTTTTGCAAAGTTGTGGCGACCGTACTTTAATAAATGAGGTTGTCATTGGAAATTACATGAACAGTCCAAATGTAATTTTACCGACCAGGGAAAGAATGATCGACAGTACAGAAAAGTTCATTGAAGAAACCTATATACGGTTTTTTATTCGACGACCTACCGAAGCCGAAAAAACCTGGTTCACAAATTTTATTAATGCGAATAAATCGAACCCGCTTTTCAGGCCTGAGCTGGTTTATACAGCCTTTGCAACATCGGATGAATATATGTTTTATTAAACAAAAGCGACCATGAAGAGAAGAGAATTTTTTAAAAAAGCAGCCACCATAACCGCAGGTGGAATTGTAATGCCCTATCTGTTGCCGACCGGTCGTTTGTTTGCCAAAACCAATGCACCACTTGCAGAACATGTGGTTTTTGTGATCTTTGGAGGGGGGCTCAGGCAACAGGATTCCATACTGCAGCGATATCTTGCAGATAGCCAGGGCTTTAATTCGGAAGGAAATATTTTGTACAACATACTCGACGGACCTCCGCCAAGCAGTAAAATTGCGTACGGCACCACGCCGTCCGGACAGTCAAGCGGAAGTCAGCCTATCCCGAAGATCCTCAACACCAGCCTGGAAAGTCAGGGCACGATCTTTGCAGAGATGCGTGCCATCTCAGGCGGACATTACGGCGGATTGAATTCGCTGGTTACCGGTGGAAATGTTGCCGGACAGGGCCTGAAGGTAAGACCCATAAACCCTACAGTTTTTGAATATGCCAGACGTTTTGGAGGATTCAAGGCAACCGATGTATGGTTTATCGGTAACTCAATTGGAAATTCCCTACCCTTACTCAACTCAAGCAATCACCCCGACTTTGGTTTACCTTATGGTGCTAATTTCTTTGCCCCAAATACAACCTTTGGGTCTGATGGGACTGCTGCCTTATCCAATGCCAAGGTCTATCATCCGCAGGAAGAACTTGAACCGGTATACGCCATGAAAAATTTTCTGGATCAATCGTTTAACATTAAAAAGGGTGATATGCCAGGGATTAAAAACACAGATGAAGAACGCACACAGATCAAGGATTTTATTGCGAATACCTTTATTAGAAAGTCTACCGGACAATTGCCAATGCCTCCTGTGAACAGTGTGGATGGGACCACAATGGGTTATGCTGCTGAAGTTCTGAGGGTTTTCAAACCGAAATTACTTGTAGTAAACATGAGCAACATTGATGGCTGCCATTCGAACTTTACAGGTTATCTTCAATCCATGCATAGGGCTGATCACGCTCTGGGATTTTTATGGGATTACATTCAAAATCAAATTCCTGAAATGAGTGGAAACACCATAATGATGTACGTGCCTGAATGTGGAAGAAATTTAAAATCCAATCCTATCCTGGATTCTAACGACTGGTACGGATATGACCATGGAGATTCAAATTCATTAAGGGTCTTTGGTGGAATGGTAGGTAAAAATATACCTCAGAAATTGCGGGTTGGTTCCGAAACCAATCCAATAGGAAAAGTAACCGATTTTAACCTCACCATTGCCGAAATTCTGGGTTATAAAAGCGAAGTGCAATCCTCCGGTATCATTGATCCTGAGGCGAGGAGTTTATTTGATCGAATATAATATGAAGTATAGAATCTATATAGTGCTTCTTTTATGCCCGCAACTTTTTTTCACAGGTTGTACCAAGGAGGATTCCGGTTCTGACAATCCCTATGATACCTGGAATTATAATGAGCGAGGACCGGTAATGAAGGATCTTCCAATCGATCCGAATTCAATACAGGGATTGCACAAGAACATTTTTAAACCTACCTGTTCAAATGCCGGTTGTCATGATGGAAATTTCGAACCGGATTTCCGGACCATCGAAAGCAGTTATAATTCTTTAATAAACCGAAATGCCATTAACTATGATCCCGACAATCCCCAGATAAGTAAAAGGGTTGACCCGGGTTCGGCGGCAAGCAGTATGGTCTTGCATCGTATAAATACCTTAATTCAGGGAACGCAGGGTATAATGCCCTTAACTCTGGATCCTGAAAGCGACTGGACCTTTAAAAAAACACAATACATCAAAAATATTGAAAACTGGATCAACGATGGTGCCAAAGACCAATTTGGAAACACTGCAGCAAGTCAGGATTTTCCTCCTCAATTGAACGGGTTTATTGTATTTGCAGACAATTCTCCTACCCCTCTACCCCAGTCCGGAAAAAATCCCATCTCAATACCGGGTGGTACCTCAAACCTGAAGATCATGTTTTCCTTTGCCGATGACAAAACAAAATCAGAGGATCTTTCTTCGGCAAGCCTCAACTATTCCTTAAATCCATTTGAGTATACAAATCCTGAATTAAGTCTCAAAACGGAGTCGTCACCGGTTATGGCAAAGGGTATCAATGGTAATCAGGTTGAATACTGGCATAGTTACAGCACATCTGTTTCGGCATTGGGTGCCATGCCTAATGATGTACTGTGGATGCGTGCCACCGTAAATGACAATGTAAATCCAAATACACCGATCCCGTCTGTTAATGCAGCCTTTACAACAAAAAAATATGTGGCGGTGATCGTACGATAATGAGAAATGGCATTTTTCCATATAATCAAGTAAGCAATTATATTTTTATATTGATTGCAATGGTTTCCTGTTCGAAAGAAGAAAATGTCGTGGCAATTAATACCACTCCTCTGATAAAGCTGAATGCCGTTTCTGCAACAAGGGTACTTCAGTTTAAAGACAGCCTGGTAGTTGTGATAGATTATAAGGATGGAGACGGAGATATTGGAGAAACAGATCCAGACCGGAAATCAATTGAGGTGAAAGACAACCGGCTGAGCAAAGCAGATTATTATTTCATCAAACCTTTATCGCCGCCAGGGTCATCGATCAAAACCGAGGGTAGCATTTCAATTAACCTTAAATCACCCTTCCTCCTGGGTACAGCCGACGAGGAGATCACCACCTTTGAAATCAGGATAAAAGATCGTGAGGGAAACTGGAGCAATTCAGTCAAAACCCCTGAAATTGTTATTTATCGTTAGATGATACACGAATTGGCATATTACAGACCTACGTTTAACCGGCTTTTCAGGTTCATGCTGATGTGTATTTTTTTGAGTACCATTACCATAGGTCTTAAGGCGCAAACAACTTACAAAATGTCTAACAACTGGGTTTACGACTGCAAAGGGATCTTAACCGACAGCGAAGCCAATAAGGTGAACAGCAGCTGGTATGCATCCTCTGAAGATTACGTTTTTACGGTGAGCGTTGGAGGCGCAAGTTCAATTCTTATACAGTTTATGAACACTTTTGACATTGAGAAGGACGCTGATTACCTTAAAATTTATGATGGTAAAGATACCAATGCAACTTTGTTAAAGAAATTTGATAATGCAAATAAGCCATCCGGAAGTATTTCCACCACAGATAGTATGGTAACCTTCTACTTTCATTCCGACAAATTTGTTAATGGCGGTGGATTTGAATTGAAATGGGAAGGTAAAATTACCAAGATAACACAACCAAAATTCAACCCCATTGCCAATCCTAAATGTGATGATCTAACCATCAGAGTAAGTCTGGATCAGAAATTCAATTGTGATTCAATAAAAGCAAGGAATTTTATGCTCAGCGGAACCCTAAGCACAGCTGTTTCATCTGTAAAGGCCATCAATTGTGATGCAAACAATATGAGCAATACCTTTGATGTAACCTTTGTTTCAGGATTGGATCAAAGCGGAAATTACATGCTTGATTTTAACTCAACATTCACCGACCGTTGTGACAGCGTATGGCAGATCAATGCGAAGCTGAATTTTAAGATCACGGATTGTCCGATTGTTGTTACGCTCTCTGCTGCCGATTACGTGATCTGCAAAGGCAAATGCACCAAGATCGACGCCACCATTACCGGTGGAAACCCTCAGAATTATCTTTATACCTGGATTCCAGGAGGACTTTCAGGTACGCCTCCAAAAAACGTTTGTCCCACCTCCACAACAGAATACATTCTGAAAGTTTCGGACGGCGTTTCCATTCCCGGATTTGACACCATTTCCATTAGAGTGATCGATCCGCCTGTGGCACCTAAAGACACTGTAATATGCCAGTCGAACCCACCTTATGATTTAAAGGCAAGCCCTCAGGGAGGTATATGGAGTGGAATCGGGATCACCGACAGTATCGCCGGAACCTTTAGTCCTGCTGTTTCGAAGAACGGAACGTTTACCCTTACTTACACTCTGAATGGTTGTTCGGATGATATACTGATTACCGTAAGGGGAATTAATGCAGGTTTACCCAATGCTTCCTGTCCATCCGCCCCGCCTTTTATGGTTAGTAATTTTTCACCAGCAGGAGGAACCTGGAGCGGACCGAATATTAGCAGCTCCGGAATCATAACTCCTCCAGATACCGCCGGAAGTTTTGTAGTGACCTATACCTGGAATGGCTGTTCAGACACGAAGATCGTTAACATTGATGCAATTATTATAGACCCTTTTGATACAATATGTCAGTCGGTAATCAACGATACTTTCACCTTTCAACCCATGGGTGGAACATGGACCGGTCCATCCGTTACCAATTCCAGAATTGGGATTAACTCACCAAATGCTGCCGGTGCAGGTGATCATATTTACATTTACAGAATCAATGGCTGTCGCGATACACTTAAAAGAAATATACAGGCTGTAGATGCAAGGTATAATGAAATAACCTGCCCGGATGGTGGATTACACACGCTTCCTGCCGGTATCCCCGCCGGAGGCTTATGGTCGGGCAAAGGAATTATAGACCCGGTAGCCGGGATCTTTGATCCCGATACTTTTTCGGTTCCCGGTAAATCAACTTTTGTTTCAACCATTTTAACCTACACATCTCCCAATGGCTGCAGGGCAGATAAAATCATGTACCTCAGATACAGCCGTTTTTATGTTGACACGGTCTTTAATTGTGTAAGCGACACAAATTATCTGATGCGCTATGCTTTTATACGATCGGATCCCTGGAACATGTACTTTACCGGCAGTAACGCCATTTTGGGAAATACGGTTTACAATCAAATGTTCAGTCCTTCGCTTGCAGGCAAAGGCACTCTGCATCAAATTATTGGTGAAGCCAATGGTTGCAGGGATACTCTTATTATTAAGATCCATCCAAGGGCTAACATTCAAAAAGATACCAACTTCTGTATCGCAGACAAACCTTTTCAGTTGTTTAACGGAGAAGGAAGCGGAACCTTCAGTGGCAAGGGTATTACGAATGGAAAAACGGGACTCTTCAATCCTGCTGTTGCCAAAGCCGGAGTGCATAAAATCCTTTTCGACCTTCCGGGTAAATGTACCGATACCATTTTGATCACCGTTCGCGGCCTTCCAATAGTTGACCTGAGTGGGTTGAACAATTCTTACTGTTACAGAGATACTCTGATATTATTGTCGCTTTCTCCTCCGGGCGGCAATTTAACCGGAAACGGGATCGTTGGAAACAGTTTTAACCCAAAACTTGCCGGATCAGGTAAGCACACACTAAGCTATTCTTATGGTACAGGAAATTGTGTAAGTAAGATCAGCAAGGACGTTGTGGTACAGGACACACTTAAGGTTAAGATTATGAGTGACAAAGATTCCGTTTGTGTGGGTTCAACGGTTACCTTAACTGCAAAACCTGCGGGCGGTACAGGTAATTACAACTACAACTGGAGCACAGGTCAGGGTAATGTTAATTCTATATTTGTAAGCACAAAATCTCCGCTTATAGTAAAATTGAATATAAATGATGGTTGTAGCGAGGGTGATTCCACTTTGCATCTTGTTTACGTTCATCCTGAAATAAAAAGTACCGCTTTGACCAGTCCCATTCAATGTTATGGCCAACCCGGGTTTATACAGTTAAAAATGAATGGAACCGGACCGTATTCATACAAATGGAATACCACTCCCGAACTAAACACCCCTGACATAACCGTTCAGGCAGGAAATACTTATCGCGTTATTGTAACAAATATGGCAACGGGTTGCATTTACGATACCAGCGTTAATTTGCCCGGATATCCTCCTATAAAGGCCTTTTTTAACTATTCGCCAAACGATGCATGCCTTATAAGTTATAATGCTCTTCTTCAAATCATTAATTTAAGTCAGGGTGGAATAACGGGTTATTGGGATATGGGAGACAGTACTTTTTACAATTACGATCCCAAGGTAAACCCGCAACATTTGTACGATGGAAGCAGGGATTATTACACCATTAAACTTGTGATAGAAAACAATGGAAATTGCAAGGATAGTTTTAGTCGTAAAGTATGTATAAAAGAAATAACCGATTTTGAAGTACCTTCTGCATTTTCACCCAATGGGGATGGAATAAACGATGTTTTTAAAATTGAATATGCTTCGTTTTTATACTCATCAATGTCGATTTACAACCGATGGGGAGAAAGGGTTTTTTATACCGAAGATTTTAAGGAGGGTTGGGACGGAACCTATTTGGGTGAAACCTGTCAGGTAGATTACTATTTTTATGCATTTAAATATAAGGGTAAAAAAACTGCAAATAAGCTGGCAAAAGGAGTTGTGTATTTGATTCGGTAATTAATAAATCTTAAGAAAGATCTGTTTCGTTTTATCCATCGTTTCTGATTGTATTATGAATTCAACCAAAATTATATTGATCATTACTCTGGCATTATGCATTGGATGCAAAAAAGATCCAAAGACCGGGAGCTTTAAAGAAGGAACCTACGAAGGAGTGTTTGAAAGAAATGGGGAACAAGCAAAAGTAAACATTGTTTTTAGCAAGGGTATTTTCTCCGGGAAGAGTGAAACCATAAAATTTCCGGCCATTTGCGAAGGAAAATATGTGGTAGAAGATGACAAGGTGTTTTTCTCAAATGGATGTTTCTGGTCGGCTGATTTCGACTGGACCTTGATCTTAACAGGAGAATGGGAACATAAAGGATCAGGAGATGAATTGATCTTGACCAAAAGCAATGGAGATGTTTACAGCCTTAAGAAACCATAATCCCTTTTATGACTTCATGCACTTTCCGGCAAATTTATTTGACAAGCCCCATACACAATATACTTTTTAAGAATATTATCACTAGTTAAAGTGTTTTGAAGTATGTTTGTATAATAATAAGAGAAAATGCTGAGTACTCAATTATTCAACACTCCTTTGGATTTAAAGTCTGCCAAGGCCAGTTATTCTGAAAACGGATATTACAACATACCCGGAAAGCAATTTTCTGAAGGCAGGATCGACGTTAGCAAACTCGAAGATAAAGCACCCTTTACCGTTTATGAAAGCAACGGGAACATTCGCTCCTGCTATGGACTGCAACTTATGGATTATTACAACGAATGGAAAGATATTTTCCGGGAAGTTGAGAACTTTATTCGCGAGATCCTGATGGATGACATTTACATTCATCAATGTAAGATCAATCACAAAGAAAGCATTCCTACCTCGGTATGGCCCTGGCACAGGGACTTTCCTTACTGGAACATTTACGACAACATTAAGGAAGACCGGATGGTCAATCTTATATTTTACCTCGATAATGTTGGAATGAACTCCGGTCCTTTACAAGTAATTCCGGGATCTCATACACATTTTTTTGAAGAAGAGAAAGCCGACAAATTACACGAATTCAATGCTCTTGACGGATCTGTATCGAACACACTCGACTTTGAATTACCTGAAGAAAGTGTAAAGTCTCTTGCCGATGAATTGGGAGTAGTATCCCTTTGCGGAAAAACAGGAGACATGAGTTTGTTTCATCCTAACGTTATTCATCAGTCGTCACACGGAGAAGAAGGCAATAAAAGAAGGTTGTTGATCATCACCTACAATGCATGCTCCAATAAACCTGAAATTCCTTCCAAACGTCCGGAATATTTTTCTTCAACCAACTACAAACCCATTTAAACTAAGGTTTGCACGTTAGAAATGCTCAAACATCCGATACACTTTCAGGTTCGATGAAACGGATCTTGGATAAAATCAGCTGAAAAATCTTAAATAAACCATTTGTTCGATTTCAATTTTTTTCAACCAATTTTAAAAAAGAAATTTAAAAAAAACCGGCACATAGTTAATAAAATACGTCTTTATTATAATGAGAAAATTCATAACCTTACTACTTTTAGCATCCTTCAGCACAACATCCTTTTCCCAAACAATTGATTCAATTTTCCAATACCGTTCCAATGTTTCTTCCTCTGTTGAGGCTATTGCAACAGACCAAAGCGGAAATGTATTTGTCGCAGGTTATTTTGAAGACAGTATGTGGGCCAACAATCGTTATTTGCTCGATGCATACCAAACTGCCAGGGTAATGTTCGTTGCTTCCTATACTTCATCAGGAGTTTTGCGTTTTAGTAAACTTATTTACAACATTCTTGGAACTCCGATTAAACTAAAAACGGATACCAAAGGCAACGTTTATCTCTCATCAAATTTTAAAGGCAAAGTTTATCTCGACAGCGATAACCTTAAAGACCTCATAAATGCTACCATAAATACAGGTTCGTTTATTCTTAAAATGGACAATAACGGTGCAAATCTATGGAATGTTTACATTGCTCCGAATTCCGGATTCTCAGACATGAAGACGATCGATTTTGTTTGCACACCTTACGATGAAATACTTTGGATGGTTACCGGCAAAGGGGATATGAGAATCCAATCTTCGGATGGATTATTTGTTGATCTTCCAAATCTTGGAAATAAAAATTCAAACAAAAATGGACTTGCAATTTTACGTTCAAAACAAGGTGGATATAGAGCAGTAAGTCACAGAGCAGTATACAGCAATACCGGTTACGATTTGCAAGGTGGCGGCCTGGTAGAACTTAATGGAAATCTTGTTTTCTCAGGAGAACTGTATGGAACCATGGATTTTGATCCGGGAAACGGGGTTAGTAGTTTAACAGGTTCAGGACTTGTTTTGTATTGCAGTCTTGATACGGCGATGAATTTTAACTGGGTACAAAAATCCGGCCACGAAAGCTTGATCAAACTTGAGAAAAACTCATATGGTCAAATAAGGGGTTACGGATCACACTCTGGAGTAGGGATTGCCTATTTCGAATTCACAAATCTTGAATTTAGTGGGCAGATCAATTGGGAAAAACAAGAATCGTTCAGTAGTGGGTATCTGGATCTTACAGACATGAGTGCCGACCAGAACGGAAACATGTTTGTTACAGGAACCTTTCAGGGTAGCGGCGACCTTGACCCAACAAATACAACAGCGTTTATAGGAGCCGGTAAAAGGGCTAATTTCATTGTAAAATATGATTCTTCCGGAGCCGTTTTATGGAACGTTGCAGGCTTGAGCAACACCGACTTTGTGGTAAAAGGCCTTGCAGTTGATATTTGTGTGAACAACCAATTATACTGGGGAGGAACCTATAAAAGAGATATTATTTTCAGTCAGAATTCCAAGGCGCAACTACCCTACACCAGTTATTTATTAGGATTCATGGCTCAATTTACCGAATGCAGGACCTTTCAACCAAAGATCAATTTTACCGACAGTTCGGTTTGTACAGGAAATACGGTTTTTCTTGAAATTAAAGGGGCCGGAACCGTGACTTGGGAAGACAATAAAAGCCTTACCCCGAGCCGTAACATAATGATTACAAAGGATGCCGTATACCGATCCACGGTCTATAATGATTCGGGCTGTTCTAAAAAATTTACCATTAATTTTAAGGCATTGCCTTTGCCGGTGCCACAAATCTCCACACAAGGCGATAGTGTAAAGTTAAGCGGAAAATGGAAGAAGGTGGAATGGTACCTTGATGGTATTAAAGTAAGCAATGCAAGTATGACCGGATTCAAACCCGAAAAATCCGGTAAGGTAAAGTGCCTGGTAACGGATCTGGAGGGATGTGAAGGATTTAGCTCGGAAATTAACTATACTTCTGCCGGTCTAAGTGAAATTTTAACAACCCTGAATATGTATTCTTATAATGGCAAGGTGCTTCGAATTTCAGAAACACAATCGAATTCGCCAAAATCAGTAAGTATTTACGATCTCCAGGGGCGTTTGCTATTGAACAAAAGTTTAATTAAAAAAGAAAACTATTTTGAATGTGATCTTGATTTACCGAATGCAATGTTCGTATTCCTTGTTTTAGACAATAAAGGCACCCCATTTATTAGAGGCAAGATACTGAACCGAATAAAAGATTAGGATTTGCGTCGGAATTACGCTGATTATATGGCTAAACATCAAAGTTTTTTGATACACTTTTGTGCATAACAATTTTTTAAACCCGGAATGTTTGTTCGGTTAGTAAAATGGCGTTAGATAGATTTAATTTAATTCACCGTTTTCGTCCGTTTTCAAAACAAAAACGACGGATTCATTTATGCCGTTTCCAAAACTCGAAAGGTAGCCGGTCATTAGATATAAACAATTTAGAAAACGTGTTCCACACCAGGCTTCACCATAACCCGTGAATTTTAAAGTTAATCTTTATAATAATGGAAAATGGATAATTTGAAGATCATCACGGATCCCGGAGTAAATGAGATCTTTCAGAAATATCCCGAGTTTGTAAGATTCAAAATGGATTTTCTCAGATCCCTGATCCTTGAAACCGCAAAAGAAACTGCAGAGATAACCGAACTGGAAGAAACTCTGAAATGGGGTGAACCAAGTTTTCTCACCAAAATTGGAAGTACGATTCGAATGGATTGGAAACCAGGTACTCCGGAACAATATGCATTGTATTTTAAATGTACGAGCAAATTGGTTGATACCTTTAAAAAGGTTTACGGGCCTATTTTCAGATACGAAGGAAACCGGGCCATTGTTTTTAAACTCAACGACAAGCTTCCCGTGCCGGAACTTAAACAATGCATCACTGCTGCTCTTACGTATCACAAAGTGAAGAAAAAGTTAAATCTGGGTTTATATGAAAATTAACCTCTGTAAAGGCTAAATTTTTAATTAAAACAATAAACTTATTCCCGAAATTAGAAGCAGGATCATTATTATTTTATGAAACAGATCTTCCTTTATGAAAGCATACGACCTATTACCTAAATAGATGGAAGCCACAAAAAAAGGAAAAACAATGGCCGCGCTCTTAAGTATTTGAAGGTTAACCAGGTTTGAAGCAAACAACATTGGCAATTTTATTAAATCCGTTATGCCGAGTGTAAGAATGATGGTACTTCTTAAAACATCAATTTTAAAATCTTTATTATGAACATAAATAACACAGAAAGGTCCTCCCACAGAGAACAAACCTGAGAAAAATCCACTTCCTATTCCGAACAACAAGCCAAACTTATCCATCCATTTTTGTTTTTTTATTTTAGCCATGCGGCTAACCACATAAAGGATGATAAAGGCCCCCAGATATTTCTTCAAAACAACTGGATGTCCGATTTTTAATACCTGAATGCCCATGATCAGACCAATAATGACACCAAGGATCAAGGTATAGACAGTGGTCATGTCGGCAGCTTTTCTCACCTTATACATCTGGTATAAACTGTAAAGGAAAAAGAATACGGAAATAAACGAAACCGCATCCTGAAGACCCAGAGTTAACAAAAGGATCGGCAATGCAAGGATTGCAGCACCAAATCCAAGGATGGTTTGAATATAAAATCCTGCACAAATGGCCAGGATCAACAGAATGGTTTCAAACATGTTTAGCTTTTCAAAAATCCTAAATACCCTTAAATCCACAAACCTTATTCTTAATTTTATTTAAACTTGATTTAAAGCCATCCTTCTTTACACATTGATCGCTCAATCATTTATGATATAAATCATGAAGTTATGTGATTTTGCAACCTAAATTTTCGGCCTTTCTGATCAGAAGGATATAAATTTGCAGAAATTTTATTTACATGACAGAAATACAAAATAAAATCGAAGCAGCCTGGGAAGACAGGACTTTACTTTCGAAAGAAGAAACTCAGGATGCGATACGCGAAGTAGTTGAACTTTTAGATCAGGGAAAGCTAAGGGTTGCCAACAAGGTTGGTGAAGGTTGGCAGGTAAACGACTGGATTAAAAAGGCAGTAATATTATTTTTTCCGATTCAGCAAATGGAAACGTTTGAAGTTGGACCCATGGAATTTTATGACAAGATCCCATTAAAGAAAAACTATAAAAGAATCGGTGTTCGTGCAGTTCCACATGCAATAGCCCGTTATGGATCCTTTTTATCCAACGGCGTGATCCTGATGCCAAGTTATGTAAATATCGGAGCTTACGTGGATCAGGGGACTATGGTCGACACCTGGGCGACGGTAGGTTCCTGTGCTCAGATAGGAATGAATGTTCACCTTAGCGGAGGTGTAGGAATCGGGGGTGTACTTGAACCTGTGCAGGCAGCTCCGGTAATTATTGAAGACGGTTGTTTCATTGGTTCACGCAGCATAATTGTTGAAGGCGTGAGAGTGTGCAAACAAGCCGTGATCGGGGCGGGTGTTACGCTTACCCTGAGCACAAAGATCATTGATGTTAGTGGTAAAGAACCAATAGAATACCGAGGGATCGTCCCTGAAAGGTCGGTGGTAATTCCGGGAACCCTCAATAAAAAATTTGCCGCTGGTGAATATGGTGTCCCCTGTGCACTTATCATTGGTCAGAGAAAAGAAAGTACAGACCTGAAAACATCTCTGAATGATGCTTTGCGGGAGCATAACGTGGCTGTCTGACAACTCGCCCGGTTCGTTTAAGTTGGTACTTTTAAGATTTTATGAAAATAGGTTATGATGCCAAAAGGTTGTTTCTGAATTCATCTGGACTTGGAAATTACAGCCGTTGGTTATGCAGGGAAATAAGATCTGTAAAACCTGATTATGATATCCATCTTTTTACTCCGGGCATAAATCCAAACCGTGATGATATA
Organism: Flavobacteriales bacterium; assembly: GCA_020635455.1. GTDB lineage: Bacteria > Bacteroidota > Bacteroidia > NS11-12g > UBA9320 > JABWCE01. The sequence continues at coordinate 189,742 of JACJZT010000006.1, read as the reverse complement.
AATAAAACCTTTAAAGCATCAGACTATTCTATACACCTTCCACCTAACTTGTTCAAAGCTTTCTGGCGGAGCAAGGGTATAAAAAAAGATTTGCTTCGCAATAATATCGAACTGTATCATGGCCTGAGCAATGAATTGCCAATTGGTATTGAAAAAACAGGAATAAAAACGGTTGTTACCATTCACGATTTGATATTCAGGGTATTTCCGGAACACTATGGGGTTATTGACCGCAAAATTTACGACCGAAAATTCAGATCGGCATGTGAAAGGGCGGATCGGATTGTGGCGGTTAGCCACCATACTGCTGAACAAATACGTCTTCAATATGCTATTCCTGAAGAAAAAATTTCCGTGATCTATATGGATGCAGACTATAGGTTTTTAAATAAACCAACAGTGGATGAGCTGGAAAGTATGCGTAAAAAATTCAGGATCCACCGGCCCTTTTATATGTGCACCGGAGGATATGGAGGCAGGAAAAATCAAAAGAACATCCTTGAAGCGTTTGCGAAAGTGTCGAATCTCGTCGGCAAGGATCTATATTTTATTGGAAAAAAAAATAAAGGGTTTCAGGAATTCGAAAACTTAATTTCTGAACTTAAATTAGAGCATCGGGTCAAATGGCTTGAAAATGTATCGGATGAAGATTTACACATGCTTTACCACCTTTGCCATGCGAATATATTTACTTCGCTATATGAAGGTTTTGGAATTCCAATTGTAGAAAGTTTTCGTTCCGGAAAACCGGTGATCACATCCTATGGTAGCAGTCTGGAAGAAGTAGCCGGCTCAGCAGGTTTGCTGTGTGATCCTGAAAACATCAATGACATTGCCGATAAGATCCTGGAAATTGAGAAAAGTGATGTATACCACAATCTAAAGAATAACATAAAGGAAGAATTAGATCGGTTTGACTCCCAAAAACTCATAACAAAATACGTCCGGGTTTATGAAAAACTTCTTGAATCGTAAGAAAAATATTAAGGTAAAAAACATTAAAAATCAGGAGAAATTCAGGGACGGTCCTAAAGCTATTTAAAACGATTCTAAATAAAAATTGAATCTAATTTATTTATTAACTAAAAGTGTTTAAATGCAAAATAGAGATAATTTTGCGGCTAAATCATAATTGCATAAATAATACCCAATTAACTCAAGAATGAAGATACGAAGGTTCGGTAAATTCAGAAATTTCTTATTTCTAAGTGCAGCCATGCTGATGTTTGGCATGGTCAACGGTGCTGCAATAACGGAAAGTATAACCGGTAAAGCGGTTGACGATGCAAGCATTTCGGCAGGTAAACAATTGTTTGAATCAAAATGTCAAAGTTGTCACGCGATCAAAAACAAGCTTGTCGGACCAGCTCTGAAGGATGTTCACAAAAGGCGTTCGTACGAATGGTTGACCAAATGGATACGAAATAATGACGCTTTAAGAAAAAGCGGTGATAAAGATGCGAACGAAATATTTGAACAGTTTAACAAGTCTGTGATGACCAATTTCACCGACCTGACGGACGATGAGATCGCTTCTCTTGTTATGTATATCGAAGACGCAAGTGCCGGCGGTGGTGCTGCAAAAGCTGACGGAGCAACAACCTCCGAAGTAGTAGCCGCTCCGGTTGCCGATAAGGAAACCGTTAACAAGATAAACTGGATGTTAGTCGTCTTGTTTATCCTTATCGCTGTAATTCTCTTCATTATTGTTAAGATCATCGAACAGGTATCTGAGATAAGGGGCAAGGACGTTATTGGATGGAACAAGGTAAATGCCATTGTGTTCATGTTTATTATGATCATAGGTTTCATTGCCTTTATCTGGGAATTTTACGTTCACGGTGCACTTACCTTGCCGGAAGCTGCCACCGAACATGGCCGCGACCTCGACAGAATGTTTAACATCACCCTGTTCTTCACCGTTATAGTTTTTGTTATTACTCAATTCCTTCTTTTCTATTTTGCCTATCGATATCGAGGAAGAAAAGGCAATAAAGCTCTTTATTACCCCCATAACAACAAATTGGAAGTTATCTGGACTGCAATTCCTGCAGTAGTTTTGACCATTCTGGTTATTGGAGGTCTAAAAACCTGGAATAAGATCACTAACAATCCGGAAAGAGATCAGTTCAATGTTGAGATATTTGCATATCAATTTGGTTGGACAGCGCGTTATCCCGGGGATGACGGAAAACTTGGAAACTCCAATTGGAATTTAATTTCAAACGACAATTTACTTGGAATTGCCCTTAAAGACAAAGCTGAAGCATTGATACCGGTACTTGAACAAGACATTAAAGACCTTGAAATGCAAAAGGCTAATCTTCACAACACACTTGCTGAGTTGCGTTCAGAGATGGGTGGACTTGTAGGTGATGCAAGAAAGAACATCTTGAGTAAAATTTCGGATATTGAAGATGGTACCACCGAAAGTGAAATCAACAATACCATAAACAACCGAAAAGTTCAGATCGGAAGGATCAAGGTTTCACTCGAAACTGAGAATGCCAAGAGTTTTTACGACAATACCGGTCAGGATGACAAGATCATTAATAACGAGATCCACATACCTGTTAACCGAAGCGTTACCTTCAAATTCAGGGCTCGGGATGTTATTCATTCGGCATACATTCCTATGTTCCGGTCTCAAATAAACGTTGTTCCCGGTCTTGGAACTGAAATGGTTTTCAAGGCAATTGAAACAACCAATGAAAAGAGAGCTAAATTAAACGATCCGGAATTTGATTACTGGATGATATGCGCCAAGATCTGTGGGGCAGCCCATTTTAACATGAAACTTAAAATCGTGGTTGACACCGAGGAAGATTATAAGATCTGGATCGATAAGCAAAGTGCAACCTTTGCAAAGGATCCCAAAACCGAGAATTCCGAAAATTCAACACCTTCAATCGCAATTAACTAACAAAAAACAGCATGGATTCAACAGCAACACATACTGCAGACGCACATGTTCACGGTGACCATGGTCATCATAAGGAAACATTTTTAACCAAATATGTTTTTTCACAAGATCACAAAATGATCTCAAAACAATTCCTTATTACCGGTATCGTAATGGGATGTTTTGGAATGTTAATGTCGATCCTGTTTCGTTTACAACTTGCATGGCCCGATACAAGCTTCCCGATTCTAGAAGCTTTATTAGGCAGCAAATGGGCACCCGACGGAAAACTCGATGCTTCCTTTTACATGGGCTTAGTTACGATTCACGGTACCATCATGGTATTTTTTGTTCTTACAGCGGGATTGAGCGGGACCTTTAGTAATCTATTAATTCCATTACAGGTTGGGGCCAGAGACATGGCATCGCCCTTTATGAATATGTTGTCCTACTGGTTCTTCTTCATGTCCTCCGTTGTTCTAACTGTGAGCGTATTCATAGAATCAGGACCTGCAGCAGGTGGATGGACTATTTATCCTCCATTATCTGCCATTCCAAAAGCCATGCCGGGCTCGGGAATGGGTATGACCTTATGGCTTGTATCAATGGTTCTCTTTATCGTGTCAGCCTTACTTGGAGGTATCAACTACATTACTACGGTGCTTAACATGCGTACAAAAGGTATGTCCATGAACCGTATGCCTTTAACCATCTGGGCTTTCTTCTTTACAGCGATCCTGGGTGTTCTTTCTTTTCCGGTATTGTTCGGAGGTTCTTTATTATTGATATTCGACAGAAGTTTTGGTACCAGTTTTTACCTGAGCGATATTTTTCTGAACGGCGAAGGTGCTTTAGCCAACAGCGGAGGAAGCCCGATATTATTCCAGCATTTATTCTGGTTCCTTGGTCACCCTGAAGTGTACATAATTATTCTTCCTGCACTGGGAATTACTTCAGAAATAATTGCCGTGAATTCAAGAAAACCGATCTTTGGTTATACCGCCATGATCATTTCCATCATTGGTATTGCATTCTTATCGTTCATCGTATGGGGGCACCATATGTTCATCACAGGTATGAATCCATTGCTCGGATTGATCTTCGTAATATTCACACTCATTATAGCGGTACCATCCGCTGTTAAAACCTTTAACTATCTCGCAACCCTCTGGCGAGGAAACATACAATTTACCACGGCAATGTTGTTTGCCATCGGCCTTGTTTCGTTTTTCATCAGCGGAGGTTTAACAGGTATTTTCCTTGGAAACGCAGCGATCGATATACAGTTGCACGATACCTATTTTGTGGTAGCCCACTTTCATATTGTAATGGGTTGTGCAGCAATTTTCGGAATGATGGCCGGTATTTATCAGTGGTTCCCAAGATTGTTTGGCCGAATGATGAACCGTACCCTTGGTTTCATGCATTTCTGGCTAACCTTCATAGCAGCGTATTTGGTGTTCTTCCCAATGCATTTCATGGGATTGGCAGGTGTACCAAGAAGGTATTACCAATTTACCATACTTCCTGAATTCGGAGTTTGGGACGACGTAAATGTCTTGATCACTATGGCTGCTATAGTTGGTGCTCTTGCACAGTTGATCTTCCTTTACAACTTTTTCAGCAGCATTTTCTTTGGAAAAAAATCGGTTCAAAATCCCTGGAAATCAAACACGCTTGAGTGGACTGCACCTGTTGAAAGAATTCATGGTAACTGGCCGGGAGAAATTCCGACAGTACACAGATGGCCTTACGATTACAGTAAACCCGGATACGACGATGATTTCATTCCTCAAACCGTTCCGGATGATGGAACCGAGGAAGAAGTGGCTCACAGAAAAACAGTTCCTACCATGCCCGAAAGCAAAGATCCGGCTGAAGTTGTTCAGTTCTCTTCGCTTTTGGCTAAATGGTTGGGGTTACGAAACATATAATTCTGATTATGGCCTGAAGCCATATTAGATTCCGATTATTCAATTAAACCGAATCGGTGTTTAGCGAAAAATTCTTCAATAAGGTTTGTTTGTTAAGCATAGCTTCGGTTTTTTTATTATTTGTTCTTGGAGGCCTCGTCAGAAGCACGGGTTCCGGAATGGGCTGCCCTGATTGGCCAAAATGTTTTGGAAAGGTTGTGCCCCCTACCTCTGAAATTCAGCTTCCAAACAATTATAAGGAGCAGTTTCTAAAAAAGAGGTTGCAGAAGATCGAAAAGTTTACTCGATTGCTTCAAACTCTTGGCCTAAACGATCTTGCCAAAAAGGTAAGGAACGACCCTAAATTAAAGATCGCTCACCCATACAACAGAGCAACCGCCTATACAGAATGGGTTAACCGCCTTTTTGGCGTCCTAACGGGTATTTTCGCCTTACTATGCCTTTCGTCCGCATTTCAGTTTAAGGACAAAGATAAATGGAGGTTCAGATGGACACTTTCAGGGGTTTTCTGGGTTGTTTTTAACGGGTGGCTTGGTTCTGTGGTCGTTGAAACAAATTTAATCCCGGGAATTGTAACTGTGCATTATGTGGCTGCATACCTCGCTTTTTTCTCATTCATTGCAGCCCTTTCTCCTAACAAAAGTTATATGGTACGCTCTCGTACCTATTATGCCTTGTTATTGGCATTCTGCGTTTTACTTGTAGAAATTTTAGCGGGAACAAGAAGCAGGGAGATCATAGATTCAATGAAATCTGCTTCGGGTTTTGTATTAAATTTTGATTCATTTTGGAACGTTGGAATGATCTTCGATTTTCATCGAATTTCTGGTATTCTCATCTTATTATTAAATTTCTATGTGTATCATTCGTTGCGTCATCAGGAACCGAAATCCCATTTATTCAAATTCCAGAAATGGGTCTTGCTCCTCCTTGTTTTGCAGCTTCTGAGTGGCGCTTTTAATACGTTTTTTGATGTTCCTGCACTGGTGAATGTTATACATATTTCTGCCGGTGCTGCGATAGCCGGAATTCAGTTCCGCGCTATCCGTAATTACGAGCTAAATCATTGACAGTTACTTTAGTTTTGAAATATTATACACGAAGTATTCGTCATTCAACATTCTGAAACAGCTTAAAGAACTCTGTTCGTTACCCCATTATTTATACTTTTTTCTCCAAAATTATTCCGGCTATCACATTTCTGCCAATTACATGGAGTGTTGGCCGTTGAATGATCCATGACATACCCTTATTTTATGTTCATTTTATTTAATGCTTCAGAATATCGCTTCACGTTTGCAGTATGTTCTTTGTAAGTTGTTGCATACACAAAACCACCATCTAATTCAGGAGACGGGCAGAAATATAAGTAGGGGTGTTTTTTACAATTTAATACCAGGAGAATGGTTTCTCTGGATGGTTTGCAAATTGGAGAAGGTGGCAAACCTTTAAATTTATAGGTATTGAAGGGGGAATCTATATTGAGATTCGAATTCAGAAGTCTTTTACCCGAAGTATCCCCTATGGCATATCTCAGAGTTTGATCCGATTGAAGAGGCATGTTTTTTTCCAGTCGGTTTAAATATACCCTTGCTACTTTGCCCTTTTCACTTTTTAGGTTTGTTTCCTTCTCCACAATGGATGAAAGAATTATCACCCCTGATTTGTTAAGTCCAAGGTTTTCAGCCTTTTTAACCCTGACGGCATTCCAACGAAAGGATCCATTAATAGAACAAGATGAAAGCACCAATAAAATAATGAGAACTATTGAATTTATTGATCGAATATTATTGGTACCATATTTTAATGGGGCAGAACTAAAACGATGATCCATCCTGTTCATTTAGTTTCCAATTTCTGTTTAGTGCTCTAGGATATGCAAAAAACTGTTTACAAAACGGTTGGTCCATTTTTCACCCTGAGGCATTGTTTCATAATGTTTTTGGGTCATAACTATGACCAGATCCTTTTCTGGAAAAACAAATATCCTTTGAAGCCCGAAACCGGTTGCGTAATAACAGATACTGTTCCCGATACTTGTAAGTCTCCATAGATATCCATAGTTTGAATTGCCAAAATGAGGCACTCTTGATCTTTTAATCCACTCTTCACTCACGACTTGCCGCCCATTCCATTTTCCATTGTTAAGATAGAGTTGTCCGATCTTGCACAAATCCCGTGACCGCATTCTTAATCCGGAACCCGTATTGGTATATTCAAAAAAGGATTTTTTAAATTTAAGATCGACCGGTTTTTTTGCTCCGGGTAATTCACCACCCTGAGTTTTATTCCAAAACTCACCCTGTTTATCCCATTGATACTTTGCAATCCCTAAGGGTACAAACAAAAACTCATCAGCGTACTCCTTGACTTGAGTGCCTGTTGAGCTTTTAATAATGGGAGCTAACAGCATGGTGTTCCCTGAAGAGTAATTAAAGCATGTACCCGGAACCTTTATAAGTGGTTGACTTAACGTAAAATCAATCCAGTCTTTTGAGTAAGCAAGCTTAAACCCTGCTGAATTTGGTCCACCCAACTCCACCCATTCCAAACCACTTGTCATGGTAAGTAAATGTTCAACTGTGATAGCCTTTTTGGAAGAATCGAATTTATGGATATATGGATCCAGGTGTTTGTAAATGCTGTCTTTCTCAGATAATAAGTTATTATCTGCAGCAATTCCAACAATAATGCCTGTAATGGTCTTTGTAACAGACCAAATTTTTTGAAGACTGTCCGGATGATAGCCATTAAAGTATTCATCCACAATTATCTTTCCATGTCGTGCTACAACCAGACTGTTGAGTTCCGGATTATCATATTCGATCTCACCGATCAACTCTTCCAGCTTTTTTCTGTTAATTCCTGACTGCTCCGGTGAAGAGATCAACCATCCATCGTTAAGGTTTTGTGGAATGGTAAAACCTTTTCCGGGGTTTTTATTACAGGATTGTAGAAATAATAACAGAAAAAATGGGTATACGAACTTAAGGATATTCAATTTTAAAGAAAATAAAATTAAATATACAGAATCCTACTTTCAATAAGAATTTACCTGAAATCTCAGAGGAAGGAGATCATTCCTTCAGAGTGACTTTTACTAAAATATCCTCTTTTTTCTTTTTGTAAGCTTCAAAAAGAAATTCACCTGAACCGAGACCGATGATCCTTCCAACACTAAATTGCTTTATACTGATCCCCTGAGCATCTTTAATATCAAGGATAGAAACCTTTGAAACTTCACCTTCTTCGTTTTCGATCGCATATGCGGTTAAGAATCCTCCTGCTCCGTCACGGTGTGTTGCCGGCGTTTTATTCGCATCGAGGTTCATGTTTTTTACATTATCCAAAAAGACCAGATAATGTGTTTTACGCTCCTGATCGTACATATACTTGAAGGACATTCCACCCTGGCCTGTATTGGTGCCGGTTTGACGCTTGGGAAGATATTTCATAAAATCGATTTCCCCTGTTGGAGATATTTTGGTAAAGACCATGTCGTAATAGTAATAATAGGTTGTAGTGGTTGTAGAACCATTGGCGTTTGTAGTCCGGTATACTTCTTTCCAGTACTGTTCACCAACCAGAATTATAGAACCATCCTCCATGATCTTGAAATTTCTTAAGGTAAGACTTGGTAAGGCAATAATTTTATTTTCAGTTTTCTTTTTGGTTTTTTCCTGAGCTCTTACACTCTTATACTGATTTAACAATTCGAGAGGAAATTCGTGCTCTGCTCTGTCGTAAAGATCTCCTTCGGGGCCTATTTTAAAGGTAAAAACACCTGTTGCTCCATCGATGTTCTTACCTTGAGTGTAATATCCCATACATGTCATGTAATCGTTAGGGCCTTCATACAGTACAATGTCCTGAATAAAAAGATCACCAAGTTTCAAAACGGTTTTGTCAATGTCATTCTTGCGAACATTTTTAGTTCCTTCAGGCACTCTTAAAACTTCAATTCGGTAATTGGCTTCATTTGAACCTCTTTCCCGGTCGCGTTTTGAATCTCCAATATAGACTCTGGCCAATATATATATATTGCCTTTTTTGTCAACTGAGTAACCAATATTGTCCATCTTAGCCTCGGTGTAAGGCATTTTAATCTCATCGCCACCAATTTCTTTCATGTTTTCATCAAAAACAAACATGCCGATAATGTCATAACTTAAGGCGTCTTTCTTTTCTTCCGGCTTCTTTCTGTATACAACCATCAATTTCTTTTTGTCGTAGGAAGAATAAAAATCGAACTTTCCTCTGACTCCTCCTACACCGCCGGCTCCACTTTCAATGAAAGTACCACGTATGTAACCGTCTACTTTCAAAACAGGAACTTCCTCTTCCGAAATACTTGCATTTTCAAAATCAACTTCCCGGTAAAACAATTGCTCGGTTTTATTTGGCCTGTCCCATACACTGTAAAACAAATAGTATTTATTCGCAAACTCCACAAAGCCTTCTAATTCAAAACCCTTAACCATTTTCTTTACGATATTGACAGAGGTTTCAGTGAGTTTTTTGCTATCGAACTTTTGAACCGAAACCATGGCCTTTCTGACTTTTACGGATATCATCTCCCCATCGCGGGTAGAGTAGAATTTATAGGAAGCATCTACAACCTTATAAGGCTCTCCAACTTTGTATTTTGCCTTTTTAACCTGAAACTTTCCTTTCTGAGCAAAGGAACCATAAATGACCAATAAGATTAAACTAAGTGTGAAGAGTGCTTTTTTCATAATTTGTCGGTTTATTTAACGATGTGTTTTACAGCCACAATATTGATTAAAAAAATTGAATAATTACACAATTCAGAAAACAAAACAGACATTGCGATGACCAAATATACATTCTCTTAATTTACCAATTACAAGGTCCTTTATAAAATCATTCTAAATAATTTCTTGTTTGAAAGCGTTGTTTCTTTTAGTAAATTCGCGGCACCCTAAAAGGCACCAAAATATATAGTTTTTTAAGTGTTAAAATCCGTTGAAATAGCTAAACAAAGCGGCTTAAGGTCTAAGATCACCGATTACAATCAATTGATCAAGCTCAGACTGACCTTCACCGTTGTCCTTTCAGCTGTATTGGGTTATTTGATCGCAGTTCAGGACGGGATACAATGGGTATCCTTATTTGCACTGAGTTTTGGAGGTTTTCTTGTGGTAGGTTCAGCTAACGGCATCAATCAGATTATTGAAAAAGAATTTGACAGCAAGATGCTGCGCACCAATAACCGTCCTCTGGCTACCAACAGAATGGGGGTTCTGGAAGCCTCTGTCTTCTGTTTGATCCTGGGAATTTCAGGAGTTTACATTCTCGGTTTTTTTCTCAACCAGTTAAGTGCATACCTGGGTCTTGCCTCACTGATTTCCTATGCATTCATTTACACCCCTCTTAAGCGATATTCATCCTTTGCGGTTTTTATTGGCGCCTTCCCCGGAGCCATTCCACCTTTGCTCGGCTGGGTAGCCTGTACGGGAGCCATCGATATTGGTGGATTGGCCTTGTTTGCCTTTCAGTTTATCTGGCAATTTCCTCATTTTTGGGCCATAGCCTGGATACTGGATGAAGATTACAAACGCGCCGGATATTATCTGCTTCCTTCCCGAGAAGGCAGAACCAAAAAATCAGCTATACTTACCCTGTTTTATACGGTTTGTCTTATCCCCATCTCTGTAATTCCTTACCTATTGGGTATTTCAGGATTGGTGTCAATGGCCATCATTGTGCTGGCAGGTGTGGCTCTTACCATCCAGGCATACCGTTTGTTCAGGAGCTGTGAAGTCGCCGATGCCAAAAAACTTATGTTTTATTCGATCGTTTACAATCCGGTTGTACTGATCGCCTTATTTATTGATAAAATATGAATATAGCTGCCGAAGGAAAGGAAGAAGTACAATCCAATGCAGTGCATCCTAAAAAATTCATTGTATGGCTTATGATCATTGCCATCATAATGCTTTTTGCAGGACTTACCAGTGCTTACATCGTGCGCATGGGCGAGGGTAACTGGTACCAATTCGAATTACCGGTTCAGTTTTTATACAGCACTATAACCATATTACTAAGCAGTTTGACAATGATTTGGGCCTACAGGGCTGCAAAAAAAGACGAGATCAAACAAGTGAACATGGGCTTGTTGCTTACCTTTATTCTTGGTCTAGGGTTCTGTTACCTTCAGTTTGCCGGTTGGAAAGCCATGGTCTCCATGAATTTATACTTCTCTGATGTATTGCACGGGGACCGGATTTCAGCATCCTTTATTTATGCATTATCCGGCTTACATCTTGCTCATATAATTGGAGGAATAATTTTCATTTTCATACTGATAATCAAATCATTACAACTTAAAGTTCATAAGAAATCCCTACTTTCCATAAATATGTGCAATACTTATTGGCACTTTGTAGGAATCCTTTGGGTTTATTTATATTTATTTTTTTATTTTGCACACTGAAAAATAACATGACTTCAAATTCAGCCTCAGCCTCAACTACAAAGACCTGGTCAGGTGGTCGCTCACCGTATAACGTGAGCTATGGTAAATTAATGATGTGGATATTCCTCTTATCCGATGCCTTTACCTTCTCCTCATTATTAATAGGATACGGTGCCGTCAGATTCAGTTATCCAAAAGCAGAACCACTTGCTCAGGAACATGTGATCAAACCAATGTCGCATGTTAGTCATGAGTTTATTGAGGAAATGAAGGAAATAGGTGCCTTCAGCGAAGCTCACTGGCCTTCACCGGATTTGGTTTTCAACCACTTTCCTTTTCTGCACGGCCTTCACTTACCTTTATTCTTCGTAAGTTTAATGACCTTTATCCTGATCTTCAGTTCTGTTACCATGGTACTCGCTGTTGAAGCAGGGCACAGGATGGACAAGACCAAGGTCAGGAACTACATGTTCTATACCATACTCGGAGGACTTGCATTTCTTGGTTGTCAGGCCTGGGAATGGACGCAGTTCATAACCGCCGGATGTTCTCTCGACTCGAACCCTTATGGTCCTGCACAGTTTGCCACTCTTTTCTTCGTTGTTACCGGTTTTCACGGTTTTCACGTTTTTAGTGGTGTGGTGATCAATCTGATCATTTATATTAATACAATAATCGGCACCTATGAAAAAAGAGGGCATTACGAAATGATCGAAAAAGTAGGACTTTACTGGCATTTTGTTGACTTGGTGTGGGTATTTGTTTTCACCTTTTTCTATTTGATCTAGGATATAATTTTAACCTTATACAATTTAATTTTATAAAAATGCATTATAAAAATTCTGAAGAATACGAACCAATTTCATACGTTCCACATGTAGAAAGTCATGGAACTTCCGAAATATGGAGAACTCTTACCATTTTGACCGTGCTTACGGTAGTCGATATTATTCTGTATTTTACCATGCCTCTTACAGGGTTCAGAAACTTTATCTTTATTGTTCTGGGTATTGTTAAAGCGTATTATATTGTTGCTTCTTTCATGCACATGAAGCATGAGAAAATTGACCTTGCAGCATGCATTCTGGTTCCGCTTTTATTTGTATTAGGATTAATAGCCGGCCTTCTGTATGAAGGAAACTTCTGGCTTCTCAATCCCTAAATGAGCAAACCACTTAAATTTTCCATTTTATTCATCATCTTACTCGCACCGGCAATCTGGGGATTGTTCTGGAAATACGGTGAGGTCAGGTATCACAAACTACCTGTACTCGGAGATGTTGAAATGACCGGAGATACCACTCCTTGGCTGGTACCCGATTTTTCATTCGTCGATCAAAATGGCGACAGTGTGAACAGTTCTACTTTTGATCAGAAGATATACGTGGCCAATTTCTTTTTTACAACCTGTCCGGATGTGTGCCCAAAAATGAATCGCAACCTTCATCTTGTTTATGAAAAATTTAAAAAACATCCCGACATTAAATTCATCTCTCATACGGTTCACCCTGAACACGATTCGGTTGAGGTGCTTAAGGAATATGCCCTCAAAATGCATGTTGATGACTCCATCTGGTATTTTGTAACCGGAAGGAAAAAGGATATTTACGATCTGGCTGAAAATTCTTACAAAGCCGTTGCCGTTGAAGGCGACAAACCTTCCACTTTTATTCACAGCGAAAAACTGGTTCTGGTTGACAAAGAAAAACACATAAGGGGGATCTACGATTCTCACGACTATGAAAGCATCAAAGAACTGCAGGATGCAATTACCATATTAATTAAAGAATACAGTGATAAAAAGTAACGAAAAGTTTGTTTTCAGATTGGTCCTTTCAATATCCGTACTGGTTTTCTTGCTTGTCATTCTTCTGAACAAACGGTTTTTTCCGGTACCCGAACAAATACCTTCTTTCGCTTATTTATTGCCCGGACTCAATGCACTGATCAATGGCACATGTTTTTGTTTATTGCTGGCTTCCTTTTATTTTATCAGAAAAAAAAACATAGCAGTTCATAAAGCACTCAATTTAAGTGCTTTTTTCCTTTCAGCCCTATTCCTTATTTCTTATGTAACTTATCATTATTTGGTTCCTGAAACTAGTTATGGCGGCGAAGGCTGGATGAGATATCTGTATTACTTCATTCTTATTACCCACATCGTGCTTGCTGCAATCGTTTTACCCATTGTACTTTTATCCTTTTACTTTGGACTAAATGATATGCGGGCAAAACACCGAAAGATCGTTCGATGGAGTTATCCGATCTGGCTGTATGTAACTTTCACCGGTGTTTTGGTTTATTTATTGCTGGCACCGTTTTATAACTTCCCAAATTGATCGTATCTTTGTTGTAGCTTATAGATCTTCTATGAAAAAACACTTTTTAATTCTAGTTCTTTTTCTTCTGATATTTTCCGCTGCAACCGAAGTTCAGGCTCAATGTCCGATGTGCAGGACCGCTGTTGAAAGTTCAATGAAAAACAAGGACAGTAATGTTGGAAAAGGTCTCAACCATGGCATTCTGTATCTCTTGAGTGCACCTTACGTTGCTGCCGGTATTATTGGTTTTGGCTGGTACAGGATTAACCGTAAAAAAAGACTAAAAAAATAGTGTCTTCAGGTCCCGGCAAAGTTGTTTCTCTTATTCGCGGGAAATGTCCGCGATGTAGAAAAGGAAATGTGTTTTCACATCCTTTTTATTCGATTCTTAACTTTAGTGAGGTTCATGATCATTGTCCTCATTGCGGTGTAAAACTGGAACCAGAACCCGGTTTTTTCTGGGGTGCAATGTATTTTAGTTACGCATTGAATGTAGGAGTCTCAATAATTGCGGGATTCTCACTTTTCTTCTTTTTCAATGACCCCGACCTCTGGGTTTACATAATGGTGATCATATTACTTACCCTGATCTTAATGCCGTTAATGACGAGGTTCTCAAGACTCTTATTAATGTATCTTGTTGCGCCTTACCGCAAATTCGATCCCATAGCAGGCGAACCGGTTTCCGAATCGCACTAATTCTGTTTCTTCCGCTTAGGAAGCTTTTCTGAATTGTTTAAATTTGAATTGTATTTTTGAGCAGAGCACCATGCTGAAAGCAAAAGACCTGATCGATATTATTGATATCAATAAGAACGTTGTAAAATTCTTTAGAGTACCAAAGAAAGATATCGGTATTTCTCCTTATGATCTCGTATTCAGGGGAGAAAAAAAAACAGAAACGGTAGAATTCACACTTTTTAATTTTGATGCCGACAACCTGCTTGAAGAAAACCCAAAAAGCATTGAAGAAACTTTAAAATATAAAAACAAAAATTCAGTAACCTGGCTCAACATTGACGGGATCCATAATCCTGAAATTATGGAAAGCATTGCCCTTGGCTACGACATCGATAAGATGATGCTTGCCGATGTAATGAACACTTCAGCCAGGCCCAGAGTTTTTGAGAACGATACCTGCATGTTCATCTCAATAAAAATGCTTCAGCAAAATTCGGAGAAAGACCCGGTAGAAGTAGAAAACTTAAGCCTTATTTTTAGTGAGAAGTTCATACTGTCGTTTCAGGAGAAAAAAGGAGATGTATTTGAACCGATCAGAGAAAGGATACGCAAGCAGAAAAAAAGGATAAGGACCAATGGTACCGATTACCTGGCATTCGCATTACTGGATATCGTAATCGACAATTATTTGTATGCGATCAGTACACTTGGAGACAAGATCGAAGCCCAGGAAGAAAGGCTTATAAGTCAACCCAGACAGTCTACCATCGATGCAATTTACAAACGAAAAAGAGAACTTAATTTTATAAGAAGAAACATCAAACCTGCCAGAGAAATGATTCTGACCCTTGCAAAGATGGAATCCGATTTTATAGATGAAAATAACGATCTGCACTTTCAGGAACTTGTAGCCAACATCAATCAGGCCAGCGATGCATCCGATAATTACAGGGAAATGCTTTCCGACCAACTGAATATTTATCACACAACCATCAGTAGCAAACTTAACGATATCATGAAGTTTCTTACTGTGTTTTCAGTGATCTTCATTCCACTAACTTTTATTGCCGGGATCTATGGTACCAATTTTGATGTGCTTCCGGAATTGCATTATAAATACAGCTATTACATAATGTTGGGTGTTATGCTGTTGGTGGCGGTTTTTATGTTGATCTATTTTAAACGAAAAAAATGGTTCTGAACACCATCAAAATGCTTACCTAAAAAATTAATTAAAAGAACACTTAATGTACATAAGAAGAAATTACGGATTCCTGATGACCTTCAACTGGTCGAAAAAGCCGTTCGTCATTGGTCTGATTTACTCTTTGGTAATTTGCTTACTGACTGAATTCACAAGTGTAAAATTATCCGTTCCCTGGCAACCCATAAGCATTATAGGTATTGCCGTGGCCTTTTACCTCGGTTTTAAGAACAACAGTTCGTACGACCGTACCTGGGAAGCTCGCAAGATCTGGGGAAGTATTGTAATTAACAGCCGAAGTTTTGGCATGGCGGTTGTTTCATTTGTAAACGGTGAAGAAAAGGAAAAAATTCAAAAAGAGCTTATTTACAGGCACATAGCATGGCTTACAGCACTGCGACATCAATTGAGATTAAGCCGTCCATGGGAACATATTGAAAGTCGTTTGAACGGAATGTATGCACCAACTGTTTGTGAAGAATATTTCGAAAAACTGGATGCTGAATTGATCAAATATATGAAGGAGGATGAAATGAATCGCCTGGTAAGCAGAACAAACATTGCCACCCAGATATTGAGAGTTCAGGGTGAACGTCTTCAGGAGCTTCGAAATCAGAATTACTTTGAAGATTTTCGGCACATGGAATTGCATCAGTTAATGACAGGCTTTTTTGAAGATCAGGGAAAATCCGAAAGAATTAAAAATTTTCCTTTTCCCCGACAATATGCCTCTACGGCACTTTGGCTAACCTTCGTATTCAGTATATTACTTCCATTAGGTTTAATGGATATTTTTCATCAGGACAAAGGCTGGTCGTTCTGGATCAGTCCATTGTTTTCTGCCTTAATAATCTGGATCTTTTTTTTAATGGAAAAAATTGGTGATTACTCCGAAAACCCATTCGAGGGTACGTATAACGATGTCCCTATTACTTCCATTTCAAGGGCCATTGAAATAGATCTGAGAGAAATGATAAACGACACCGAAATCCCTCCTGCAATTAAGGACGAAAACGGTTTTCTGATGTAATTTTCGAGTTTTGGATACACAATAATTAGTCTATCCTCACAAAGTGGATTTGAGTTTGCTTCGATTAGGGCTTTCAGCCCTATAACCCGACTCACTTTTTTTCTTGAAAAAAAACGTGAGCAAAAAATTATTCACCCGTTTAAGCTTATTTCAATTGCGTTCATGAATGAAATTCATTTCAAGCCAAAAAAATACTCCATCCCGCATCCCAGCGCCGCCCCCGTCTTTTTGGCAGACCTCCGCACCATTCTATATCCGAATATTTTTCTTGTTAAATTACTTTTTTATTCAGCTTTTGAAAAAAATTCTTTTTACAGAATACTCATAATATATAAGAGAATATTGTGGAGGGAACGGTGAAATTGACCACCTCAGACCGATTTAAACTGACCACCTTCACCGGTTGAAACTGACCACCCCAAACCGGAGCAAATTGACCACCTGAAAAAGGATAAAAGTTCATACTGTTAATGGTTCATTTTGGATTAAGTTTCCTTAAACAAACTTAATCTAAAAATGGCAAACAAATCAATCAGTATGAGTAAAATTAGACAAATCATCCGCTTACATACCCAGGGTATCAGTAAGCTCCGTATAGCCGAATTAACAGGCATTTCTCGTAACTCTTTAAAGAAATATATTGCAAAGTTTATTGCCAGTGGGTTAACCTACGAAGATCTAAACGGCATGTTGGATAAGGATCTTGATGTGTTGTTTGTAAAGCCGGAAGAAGAACCATCCAATCCTAAGGTTCAAACCCTGATCCAACTCTTTCCCAAAATAGACAAAGAGTTAAAAATTAAAGGTGTTACCAGACAATTATTATGGGAAGACTACATAAACCAGCATCCTGACGGTTTAAAAATCAGCCAGTTCAATCATTATTATACTCTTTGGAAAGCCCAGGTTAACCCAACGATGCGCATGGAGCATAAAGCCGGAGACAAAATGTTCGTAGATTTTGCTGGCGACAAGCTCTCTATCGTTGATAAACTAAGTGGAGAGGTTAAGGAAGTTGAAGTTTTTGCATCCATACTTGGAGCCAGTCAACTTACCTATGTAGAGGCTGTGATGAGCCAACAGAAGGAAGACTTTATAGGGGCTTGTGAAGCAGCATTACATTATTACGGAGGAGTGCCTGCTGCGATTGTTCCTGATAACTTAAAATCAGCGGTTATAAAAAGCAGCAAGTATGAGCCTACAATCAATGAAACCTTTGCTGATTTTGCCGATCATTACTGCAGTACCATCTTACCTGCAAGGGCATATCGCCCAAGAGACAAGGCATTGGTAGAGGGGGCTGTAAAAATTATCTATTCGCGTATTTATGCCAGATTAAGGGGGCAGGTCTTCTTCTCTCTGGAAGAGTTGAATGCTGCCATCAGACCACTTAACGAGGAACTAAATAACGTCTTGTTAAAAGGAAGGAATTACAGCCGTAGAATACAGTTTGAAGATATTGAGCGACATACCCTTCAGCCATTACCTCCGTTGAAATATGAGCTAAAGAAACATCTCTATGCAACGGTTATGAAAAATGGCCATGTATGCCTAAGTGTAGATAAACATTACTATAGCGTCCCGTACAAGTTTATTGGTAAAAAAGTGAAGTTGATGTATGGTCTTAAAACCGTTGAGATATTTTATCATTATGAGTGCATAGCCCATCACAAGCGACTGGTAAGCCCATACAATTATACCACCGACAGGGAACATTTGGCATCGACCCACAAGTTTATTGCAGACTGGACCCCTAAGCGGTTTTTAAGCTGGGCTGAATCCATACACAAAGATGTGAAGACGTATATCTTTCATATCCTCGACAAAAAACAGCATCCTGAACAAGCCTACAAGTCCTGTGTGGGCATTTTGGCCTTAGCGAAGAAGGTTGGTAACGAACGCCTGATAAAAGCCTGTCAGAGAGCCATCGATTTTGAAATGTACAACTACAAAACCATTCAACAGATCCTGGAAAAAGGTTTGGACAACCAAACCCCGGAAGATGAGTCCGGACAAGTTCAAATGCCCTTACACAATAACATAAGAGGCGAAAATTACTATCAATAAAAACCACAACATAAAACAAAACAACCATGAACACACAGACATTGGAAAAAATGAAAAAGATGAAATTCTACGGTATGTTCCGCTTGTTTAAAACAAGCCTTGAATCCAACCGTCAGGAAAATTGCACCCCAGATGAGATGATTGCTCAACTCATAGAAGCAGAATGGGATGAACGCCAAAACAGAAACATTGAACTGAAAATCAAAAACGCCCGGTTCCGCTACAAGGCATCTTTAGAAAACATGCTTTACAGTACCGACCGAAACATCGATAAAAACAGCATGATGCGTTTTAGCGATTGTTCCTTCATAGATAAAAACGAAGTTATCCTCATTACAGGATGTACGGGCATTGGCAAAAGCTATATCGCCTCTGCCATAGGACATCACGCTTGTAGTCTTGGTTACAGGGTAAGCTACTTTAATGTTCCTAAACTGTTTGCAAAACTTAAAATGGCAAAAGCTGATGGTTCCTATATCAAGGAAATTGCCAAGATAGAACGACAGCAATTGCTCATCCTTGACGACTTTGGAATGAACCCATTAGATGCACAAAACCGCTCTGCACTGATGGAGATCATTGAAGACAGACATGGAAAAGGAGCGACCATTATTACGTCTCAGGTACCGGTATTAATGTGGCATGATGTGATTGGCGAAAAAACCATAGCTGACGCTGTCCTTGATAGAATTGTGCATAATGCACACCGGCTTGAACTAACCGGAGAATCCATGAGAAAAAGACAAACGAGTGAATTAAAAAATATCCTTAATTAGAAACAAAAAAAATATCTTTGCTTGAACACTTTAACAACCTTGAACTTGAAATTCTTCGCCAGCAAAATAGGTGGTCAATTTGCTCCGGTTTAGGGTGGTCAATTTGATCGGTTTATACAAATATTGCAAGGTTTTAAATTAATTTCAATTTATTATTGCATTATTAAAATGACATTTTAAGCTATAAAGCATTATTAAATAATGGATTAAGTGGTTTGTGAGGGGCGACTAATTAAGATGGGATTTTCAAACATGTATCTGGAATCGACCTGAATGCTTCTTTGGTTTTAAGCATTTTTCTTTAACTTCGTCCATCTTTATTGGAAACCAAATTTCACAGGTTTCCACAATACTTGGTTTCTATGATCACAAAAATAATTGTCCTGTCGCTTTATGTTCTTATTTTATTTCTTATCGGTATTTATGCTTCGCGAAAAATAAAAGGCATGAGCGATTATTATGTGGGAGGTAAAAATATGGGTTTTTGGGCAGTGGCTTTTTCAGCAAGAGCTACCGGTGAATCCGGCTGGTTACTGATAGGCCTTACCGGAATGGGGGCTATGGCGGGACTTTCAGGTTACTGGGTGGTTGTAGGGGAACTCTTAGGAGTTATGGTCTCCTGGTCTTTCATGGCGAAGCGCTTCAAAAGAATGTCGGACAACTATGATTCCATTACCATACCGGATTATCTGGAATCTCATTTCAGGGCAAAAACACATACTCTCCGAATCCTGGCTGCAGGCATTCTTTCTGTTTTTGTGGTTATTTATGTTAGCTCTCAAATCGATGCCACCGGCATTGCATTCGAGTCCATGCTGAACCTCAACTACTATTATGGGGCCATTATCGGTTTTCTGATCGTAATGGTTTATATCTTTCTTGGAGGTTTCGTGGCAGCGGTTTGGTCCGACCTGTTTCAGGGGATCCTGATGTTTTTTGGACTTGTTTTATTACCGTTCGTGGTGTGGTTTTCGATGGATAAAGGAAGTGGTATTCTTGAGGGCCTGAATGCGATCGACCCTTCGCTTACCAATGTTTGGGGAGGTCATGAAAACTGGTTACTCAACCTTTTTACCTTGCTCGGTTTTTCGATGATTGGACTTGGGTTTTTAGGTTCTCCACAGGTTTATGTTCGATTTATGTCGATCAAAAATGAAGCTGAAATTGATAAAGGAAAATGGGTGGCGATTGCGTTCACCTTATTTACGGATGCAGCTGCCGTAACTATAGGAATACTCGCAAGGATTCTTTTTACTTCAAAAGGAATGGATGCTGAAGAAGTACTCGGTACAGGTGGTAAAAATGTTCTGAGTATGATGACCGAAAATTTTCTTCCGGATATTTTGACGGCTTTATATATAGCCATTGTATTAGCAGCAATAATGTCTACCATTGATTCCTTATTAATTATAGCTTCATCAGCAATTACAAGGGATTTTTATCAAAAAATATTCAAGCCCGGTTTGAAAGATGCTGAACTAACAGGAGTTTCCAGACTTGTAACCATAATAATGGCTGTTCTTGCCTTGATTATTGCAATGGCAATCGCCATGATATCTCCGGATCGTCAGGTGTTTTGGGTTATTATTTTTGGATGGTCGGGAATTGCAGCGACCTTTTGTCCGGTAATCATTTTATCAATTTTCTGGAAAAACTACACCGAAAAAGGTGCCATTGCTTCAATGATATCAGGTTTTTTATCCATTTGCATATTCAAATTCGTGCTTCAACCTATTAAAGGCTTGGGCGTTTATCTTGACAAACTGGATGTTTTGGCTCCTTCGTTTTTAATTGCAATGATTTTTGGATATTTGTTTTCTGTTTTCCCTAAGAAAAAACTTATTAACACTGATCAATAGCAAGGCATGGAAATCATCTTCGACCAAACTATTCTTTTTTTAAAAAACCTCAGCAACAATAATAACCGAGAATGGTTTAATGAACATAAAACAGACTATATTTCAGCAAAAAAGAACCTTGAGGACTTTATCGATGGTTTAAAACAGGAAATGAATCTATTTGATGTTCTTGAAAACAAAAGCGGAAAAAAAAGTTTGTTCAGGATCTATAATGATGTGCGGTTTAAAAAAGACAAAACACCTTACAATCCAAGGTTTGCCTTCGGTATGCAAAGAGAAGGAAAACACCGGAGAGGTGGTTATTACATGCAAATCAAACCCGGTGAAACTATTTTAGCATGTGGTTTTTTTGGTCCTGAACCGAGTGATCTTTTATTGATCAGAAAAGACATTGAAGTAAATTACTTGCATTGGTTTGAACTTTTATCGAACCCTGGTATTCTCTCCTTTTTTGAACCAATATCAGGAGAAAAGGTAAAAACAGCTCCAAAAGGATTTGATAAAAACCATCCTGCGATCGAACTGCTCCGAATGAAACAATTTATTTTTAAGCATTCCTTTTCAGACCCTGAGTTGACCTCTAAAGATTTTCAAAAAAAAGTTTGCATTACAATGAATTCTATTCGCCCATTCTTCGACTATATGAGTGAAGTCCTTACCACGGATGCAAACGGTGTTTCTATACTATAAAATTAGATACTTAATAAAAATGAGAAAAAAACTTACTACAGGCGTCTGTCTTCTTTTAATATTGTTTGTGAGTTGCAACTCAGGCTCAAGAGAATTTACTCCGGAAAAAGATCTGGACAGTTATCCGAAAACCTGCTTTAATCTTACCATGGAACATGAGATCGACAGTACCAAAAATGTTGTATATGCTGCAACAATGCTCTATGCCTGGAAAGAAATAAAAGAAGCAATGAATGTTAAGGTATACGTCAGAAAGAAGACCTTCGACCTTTATCTGTTGAATAAGTCGATCCGGCACCGAAGAACCCTGATGGAAAATGAAGTTAAGTCGTCGTGTGAATTAAAGACCGATATTTCAGGAAACAGGATCCGTGCTAAAGCAGAATTTTCCAAAACATTGCCTTTCTCAAAAAAACTGGACCGGTTCAAAGGGAAATTGTATTTTGATGGCAAACCGGTAGAATCCTTTGGATCTATGGGTAATAACCCATCGCATAAAGGGGTGTTCGAGATCGTTTACTACAAAAACGATGATAATTTTTTGATCAGGTTAAACTCTAAAGAAAATCCGCATGAAATTTATTTATACAAAACATCAAAACATTTTAAAGATTTCGTATCGGTACTAAAAGATATTCGGTTAAAGGTTGCCAAAGGAGAAAAAGAAAAGACCGAAGAAAAAACAAGATGGAAGTATAGGATGGAAACTGACGATGAACTGCTGATCCCGGTTTTCAACTTTAATATATCAACCAAATACCGGCAACTAATTGGAAATACTTTTAAAGGAGGTGCTACTGACTACATCATTGACGATGCCAATCAGCGGATCGCGTTTTTAATGGACGAATCCGGGGCGAAGGTTGAAAGTGAAGCTGAAGTAAATGCAACAGAAGAAATGGTACCTCAAAAACAAAGTAAGAAAATGCACTTTAATAAACCCTTTTTTATTATGTTAAAGCGAGCAGATAGCTTTAATCCTTATTTTGCCATGAGGGTTCAAAATTCAGAGTTAATGGTTAAATAGCCCCCGGGATCAGTCAATATCCCCAAGCAGATACAAACCTTTAATTTTCAGAAATGCAAACTCTGCGGTTTTTTGCACCCCATTCTTCATATAGGTTAATTTAAGTGCATACCAGGTTCCCTCCGACTCCGTTTCCATTCTAAAACCAACGATCCTGTAATTTTCATCCCTGTTAACGGTATTGTTGATCTTCAGGCAAATGTGATCGACACCTTTCTTTTCTATTTCGTTTGCATAATCCGAGGCATCTTTCCATGACCGGTTTTTATCATCTCCACGATATACAATAAAAGGGGCCGCTTTATAAAATGATCCAAGTTTCAAAACATTGCTGTCTGTAAAATCAACATTTTTACAAATCGACAAAATATTCTCCAAAGCCGTTACTACTTCAGCAGAATCCTTAGAATGATTTGCCTTAAGAGAAAGCGAACCCAGGAATATAATCAGGAGCAAAAAAATTTTGTTTAACATGTATTACTTTTGAAATCGCACAGGCAAGTTAACAAATTTTTCATGTTCTGTAAAAAGTTAAAATGAATCCGGAAATATTAAACACAACACCGGGTGATCTGGATACTGTGTGTCAAATTTTTGATGCGGCCATAATGTATCAAAAGAAAAATGGTTATCCTCAATACCTGACAAACGACAGAATCTTGATCGAAGAGTTGATCAAACAGAAAAGACATTTTAAGATCATGGTTGATAAGCGTATCGCATGCACGTTTAATTATGATCTTAAGGATAAAGCCATTTGGCAGGAAAGAGATAAAAAGAATGCCGTTTACCTGCACAGAATAATTACCCATCCCGACTTTAAGGGATTAAAAATGATGCAATATGTGCTGGACTGGGCAATGCAATTTGCGATCAAACACAAGCTCAAACATATAAGATGTGATACCTGGGATAATAATGATAGTCTGATAAATTATTACAAGGGATTTGGGTTTAAAATAATCGACCATATAACTTCGCCGGATTCAGATGAAATTAGTATAAATTGCAGAGGAAATAAGGTTATTTTGCTTCAGATCACAGTGCAGTAAAATGGTAAGAAACGCGGAATTAGAAGATTTGCCATTTATTATGGAAATTTACAACCATTCAATTCTGAAGACCACTTCCGTTTACAGTTATGAGCCTCATACACCGGAAAGAATTCAGGAATGGTATAAAAACAAACTCGATAACAACTTCCCCGTACTGGTTTCTGTTGAAGATAATACAATAACGGGTTTTGCAAGTTTCGGTTCTTTCAGAAACTGGCCGGCTTATAAATATACCGTTGAACACTCTGTACATATACATCCTGAGCACAGGAGAAAAGGCGAGGCCGGGGCACTGATGAAAAGCCTTATAAGCCTCGCAAAGAAAAGTGGATACCACAGTATTATCGGGGGAATAGACGCTTCAAATGAGGGAAGCATATTGTTTCATAAGAAACTTG
Source organism: Flavobacteriales bacterium (assembly GCA_020635455.1). Taxonomy (GTDB): domain Bacteria; phylum Bacteroidota; class Bacteroidia; order NS11-12g; family UBA9320; genus JABWCE01. Next base: position 165,359 of record JACJZT010000006.1, on the reverse strand, counting down.
GTTTTAAAGAAGTAGGATTAATAAAGGAAGTAGGTTATAAATTTGATCGTTGGCTAGACCTTGCCTTTTATCAATTAATGCTTTGAAGGTCAATTAGAAACTCCTCTTTTCAGCATTTTGTCAATTTCAATTGCCAGAGATTCAATGGTAGGATTTCGTATAACGCTGATAACATCAACTTCAAGATCCATCTCATTAAGTAAAGCTGAAACGATCCTAAGTGCAATTAATGAATTACCACCCAATTCAAAGAAATCATCTGTTACAGAAATTGGATCCATTTCAAGAATTCTTTGCCAGATTGTTGCAATCTTTTCTTCCGTTGGAGTACGCGGTGCTGAATATACTTTGCCGGCATTAAGTGAAAGATCAGGTTCCGGTAGCTTTTTTCGATCGACCTTTCCATTGGGGGTAAGAGGTAAATTATCCAGCTCTATCCAGATCCGGGGGATCATATATTCTGGCAATGTTTTCGAAAGTTGAACTTCCAGATCCTTTTGCCATGTATTCTCCGGATCTTTTTTAAGAACAACATAGGCCACCAGCTGTTTCGTCCCTTCTGAGTTTTCAGTGGCCATTACAACAACATTACTTATCGATTTAATTGCCTGAAGGGCCGATTCAATTTCACCAAGTTCAATTCTGTAACCTCTTATTTTTACCTGTTGATCCATTCGGCCCAGGTATTCAATATTCCCGTCTTCGAGCCATCTTCCAAGATCTCCTGTCCTGTACATTCGTTCGTCCGGAACTTCACCAAAAACATCCGGCACAAATTTTTCCCGATTTAATTCAGGACGATTCCAGTAACCTCTTGACAAACCGGCACCAGTAAGACAGATCTCACCTTTCAGTCCGACAGGAAGCAGGTTGTTCTGAAGGTCAAGTATGCGGACCTCTGTATTGGTTATAGGTTTACCAATTAATATTTTTTTATCAGGATCGATTCGATAAACGGTACTGTATGTGGTATCTTCTGTGGGGCCGTATAAATTTCTTATTTCAGCATCCAGATGAATCAGGTTCATGCGTACATATTCGCTAATGGGTTCTCCGGCCATGTTAAGAACTCGTATGTTTTTCAGATCAACTTCCGCTCTGAACAAACTTTCAACCAACATCGGTACACAGTTTAACAGGACATTTTTATCTTTATGAATGTATTTTGGTACATCCAGTCCTGAATTTAAAATTCTGATTTTCCTGCCAACAATAAGAGGGAAAAAGAATTCAAATACCGAAAGGTCGAAACACATTGAGGTAACTGCGTAGGCGCATTCAAATTCCGAATCTCTGAATTCATCCATACACCAGTGTAAAAATGAATTTAAATTTCGATGCTCTATCATTACTCCTTTGGGCTGACCGGTTGATCCTGAAGTGTAAATGATGTGTGAAGTTGAAGAATTTGATAGTATTGGTTGCACGAAACGGGAGGAATACGATTCCAGCTCAGCATAAATATCCTCCATGAGAATTAGAGTAGAAGGTCCTGCAATCTTAGATGAAGCACTTAACGAGCTGATTATTATTTCTGCGTTCAGGTCCTTGATCATAAAACCGATTCTATCTTCGGGATATTCAGGATCGATGGGCACATACGTATTTCCACTTTTAAGAATGCCAAGGATACTGATGATCATTTCAAAACCCCTGTGTAAACAAACCGGTATAGGGTTCTCAGTGCCTTTGATTTTTTGATTAATGTATGCTGCCAATCCGTCTGAAAGCACATCGAGTTGACCAAAGGTCATATTGTTGCTTTCGTGAATCAAAGCAATGTCTAAAGGACTTTTTATTGCTTGTGCTCTAAATAGATCAAGCACGGATTTGTCCGGGTATTCTTTCTTAGGTCCGTTAAACCTGTTTAATAAACTTAAATCTTTCGAGGTAATAAATTTAAGATCGCTTATCTTTAATTCTGAATTGACTGTAATTTCTTTTAACAGCATTTCAAAATGAATCAGGAATCTTGAAATGGTAGATCGTTTAAACAGATCCGTGCAATAGTTTGCTGTTAAATAAATTTCTTCGCCGATCTCATTAACACCAAGGGTTATTTCAAATTTTGAAATGGTATTTTTAGCATTCGCCCCCTTATATACAAGTCCATCCAATTGTATTTCCGGAATTTCCGGAGTGTTCTGGTACACCATCAATACCTGAAACAAAGGACTTCGACTAAGGTCACGACTCTTTACCACCCGGTCTATAATTTTTTCAAATGGTGCATCCTGATGGCTATAGGCTTCAAGGGTGGTTTGTTTTACATCTTTCAAGAGGGCTGTAAAGGTTTTCTCCCCATCCAACCGACTCCTCAAAGCAAGGGTATTAATGAAAAAACCGATCAGGTTTTCTGTCTCCTTTTGTTGTCTGCCTGCCACAGGTGTGCCTACACAAATATCCTCCTGCCCGCTGTAACGATACAAAAGCACCTTAAATGCCGACAACAACGTCATGAACATCGAAGCAGCATTGCGCATACTTAAGGCTCGCAACTCTTTTGTAAGTTCTTTACCGATCAACATCGATACCGTGTCGCCTTTTACACTTTGTATTGATGGTCGGGGATGATCTGTGGGAAGCTCCAGTGCTTCAACTCCTCTAAGCTTATCCTGCCAGTATTTCAGTTTGTTCTCCAAAACCTCTCCTTCAAGATGTCTTCTCTGCCAGATCGAATAATCGCTGTACTGAATTTCCAATGGCTCCAATGCCGGCTCTTCACCTTTTATCCAGGAATTGTAGAAAAAAACCAATTCCTTTACCAGAACTGAGGTACTCCACCCATCCGATGCTATGTGGTGGAAAACCGCTATGAGACGATGTTTCTTTTTGCCGGTCTCGATCAACTTTACACGAAGCATGTAATCTTTGCTCAGATCAAAAGGCCGATATATATAATTACTTGTAAGTTCTTCAAGATCTCCGGGTGAAGAATTAAATTTTTCATGCTCAAGTTTCCATCTTTCAGCACCCTGTATTTCCTGATACCCTTGTCCTTCGTGGTTCTGTATGGTGGTGCGCAAAACCTCATGACGTTCAAGTATCCTGTGAATACTGCGGATAAGCACTTCAACCGACAGGTCTCCGGATAGTTCCAAAACCGTTGGTATGTGATATTGTACACTCCCCTCCAACTTATCGATAAACCACAAGCGCTCCTGGGAATACGACAAGGGGATCCGTTTGGGACGTTTCGTCTTTTGGATCGGGGGTAAAAGCGTTTGATCGCCAAGGGTCTCTATATAGCTACTCAGGCCTTTGATCGTTGAATGTGTGAACAGGTCCCGTACTCCCAACTCCGTCTTTAACTCCCTGCGGATCGAGGCGATCACTCGCATGGCTAAAAGCGAATGGCCGCCCAGCTCAAAGAAATTATCTTCGATGCCGATCTTCTCTACCTCTAACAAGTCTTCCCAGATCTTTACCAGGGCCTCTTGCGTTGGAGTCTCTGATTTAACATATTCTACTCTTCTCATTCCTTCCAGATCCACTTCGGGTAAGGCTTTCCGATCCAACTTGCCATTGGGCGTAAGGGGGATGCTTTCCAACTCCACCCAAAGTGCTGGAACCATGTATTCCGGTAAGTTCTTATGAAGGTATTTTTCAAGGGTTTGTTTCCAGTCTTTTGAAGTGGTCTTCAAAACCACATAGGCAATAAGCCTTCCCGTTCCCTGTTTGTCTTTGCCGGAGATCACAACCGCTTGTTGCACTTCTTCACAAAGCTGAAGAACACTTTCGATCTCACCCAGCTCAATGCGGTAGCCTCTTATCTTTACCTGATCGTCCAGTCGGCCCAGGTATTCGATCTCTCCTTCTTCCGTCCACCTGCCAAGGTCGCCGGTTTTATACATCCTCGCTCCTTTTTTCTCTGAAAAAGGATCCTTTAAAAATCGTTCCTTCGTTAAGTCCTCACGGTTTAAATAACCTCGTGCCACCTGAACCCCTCCGATGTATAGTTCACCCGGTACCCCGATAGGCTGCGAAATGCCCTGGGGGTCAAGTATGTAAATGCTCGTGTTGGAGACCGGTTTGCCGATCGTGACCCGATTTTGATAAAAATCTTCAATTTCACAGCAGGTTACATCAATGGCTGCTTCTGTCGGACCATACAGATTGTATAATTCAGCAAATGGTAATTTACTCTTGAATAAGGTTACCTGTGAAGGTAAAAGAGCTTCTCCACTGCACAGTACTTTTTTAAGGTCCTTGCATTTTCCTTCTCCCAAATTGTGAAGGAATACTTCAAGCATGGATGGTACAAAATGTAGCAGTGTGATCTTTTGCTTCTCTATGATGTCTATAAGATAATCACTGTCTTTATGTCCTCCGGGTCTTGCAATAACTATGGATGCTCCGGTTAACAAAGGCCAGATCAACTCCCAAACAGAAACATCGAAACTGTAGGTGGTTTTTTGAAGAACCTTTTGACCCGGTTTAAGTTTAAAATATTGTTGTGCCCACATCAACCGGTTGTATAGCCCATCGTGATTATTCATTACACCCTTGGGTTGTCCTGTGGATCCTGAGGTGTAAATCACATACGCTGCAGACTGTGGACTTGACCTTCGTTTGGGGTTTTCTGTATCCTGATCGCTCAGATCAAGGCCGTCGGTGTCAATGCCTCTCTTTATTCCCGTTTGTTCAAGCGTTAACCTGCTGCCCAATACCTTTTTGGCTCCCGTGTCCTTTAGCATGTAGTCGATCCGCTGCTGTGGGTACTGAGGGTCGATCGGTACATACGCTCCACCCGATTTGAGGATCCCAAGGATCGCTACGATCATCTCCATGCTCCGTTCCATGCATAAGGGTATCAGTGTGTCTTTGGTAACTCCCTGCTTAATCAGGTAATGAGCCAGACGGTTGGATCGCCGGTTGAGTTCTTCATAACTCATCCTTTTTTGCTCGTAGATCAAAGCCGTCTGATTCGGGGTCTTTTTTACCTGCTGCTCAAACAACTCTACGATCGTTTTATCTTTTGGATAGGTAGCTTCCGTTTGATTGAAGCTTCTAATCTGTTTTTGCTCTTCAGGGCTGAGTATGTTAAGCTCCTGAATTTTTTTCCGCGGTTGTTGAAGTATGGAAGCAACCAAGGTGGTAAAATGACCCACCATGCGCTTTATGGTTGACGAGTTGAACAGGTCGGTTTTGTATTCAAGGCTAACGTTTAGTTTGTCCGGAGTTTCCTGAACGTTTAACGTTAGTTCGAATTTGGTTGCCTGATACGGTGACGACTCCCGGGTGAGTTTTAAACCTCCCAGCTTTAACTCCGGTACTTCCGGGGTGTTCTGATAGACAAACATCACCTGGAAAAGTGGACTGCGGCTTAAGTCACGGTCTTTGACCACCGCATCGATCACCTTCTCAAAAGGTACCTCCTGATGCTCATACGCCTCCATCGTCGTTTTGCGTACTCCCTCCAGCAACTCCTTAAAACTCTTTTGCTTATCTACTTGCGTGCGGATGGCTAGCGTGTTGATGAAAAATCCGATCAGATCTTCCGTCTCCTTATGCTGTCTGCCTGCAATCGGTGTCCCTACACAAATGTCCTGCTGTGAGTTCGTGTATTTATGCAACAACACCGTAAAGGCCGAAAGCAGCGTCATAAACATCGTACTACCCGTCTGTGTGCTCAACTTCCTTAATCCCGCTGTCGTCTGTTGGTCCAGCTCAAATCGCTCCGACTTCCCCGTGGTGCCCTGCAGCTTCGGACGAAGCTTATCCGTCGGTAACTCCAATGGCGCTACTCCCTTGAGCTGTTCCCGCCAATACCTCAACTTCTTCTCCAATACCTCTCCGCTTACATACTTGCGCTGCCAGATCGAATAATCGCTGTACTGTACCTCCAGGGGCGCTAACTCCGCTTCCCTACCCTCGCATAGCGAATTGTACATCTCCGCTACCTCCTTCACCAAAATCGACGACGACCATCCGTCTGATGAAATGTGATGCAAGGTCACCACTAGCCTGTGATGATCCTTGCTGTGTTCGATCAACAAACACCTCAGCATATAGTCTTTACTCAAGTCAAAGGGACGGCTGATCTCACGGGAGATCTGTGCGCCTATACCCTCCTTCGTGTTTGAAGCTTTCGAACGGCTTAACTGCCAGCCCTCCCAAGGTAAGATCTGCTGATAACCCTGGCCGCCATCCTCTACGATCACCGTGCGCAACGACTCATGACGCTGAAGAACTCCCTGTATCGATAAAACCAGCTTCTCTAACTCCAGAGTGCCCCTTAAGTTCAATACACTCGGTATGTGATACTGTACACTCCCCTCCAACTTGTCGATAAACCACAAGCGCTCCTGGGAATACGACAAGGGGATCCGTTTGGGACGTTTCGTCTTTTGGATCGGGGGTAAAAGCGTTTGATCGCCAAGGGTCTCTATATAGCTACTCAGGCCTTTGATCGTTGAATGTGTGAACAGGTCCCGTACTCCCAACTCCGTCTTTAACTCCCTGCGGATCGAGGCGATCACTCGCATGGCTAAAAGCGAATGACCTCCCAGCTCAAAGAAATTATCTTCGATGCCGATCTTCTCTACCCCTAACAAGTCTTCCCAGATCTTTACCAGGGCCTCTTGCGTTGGGGTCTCTGCTTTAACGTAGCTTCCGCTTCTCAGACCCTCTACGTCCACCTCCGGTAAGGCCTTCTTGTCCACCTTGCCATTGGGCGTAAGGGGGATGCTTTCCAACTCCACCCACCACTGTGGGATCATATACTCCGGTAAGAGCTTCTCCAGTGCTTTTTGGATGTTCTCTTTCGTAGAACCCTTCTTCTTTACCACATAGCCCACCAACCGGTTTGTGCCTGTCTGATCCTTCTTTGCAAGCACCACCGAGGCGGTGATCCGTCCCGTCTTTTCCAGTGCACTTTCGATCTCTCCCAACTCAATGCGGTAGCCTCTGATCTTTACCTGATCGTCAAGTCGGCCCAGGTATTCGATCTCTCCTTCTTCCGTCCATCTGCCAAGGTCGCCGGTCTTATACATCCTCGCTCCTTTTTTCTCTGAAAAAGGATCCTTTAAAAATCGTTCCTTCGTTAAGTCTTCACGGTTTAAATATCCCCGGGCCACCTGTGGCCCTCCGATGAATAGCTCTCCCGGTACCCCGATGGGCTGTGGGTTGCCCTGAGGGTCGAGGATGTAAATGCTCGTGTTGGAGATCGGTTTGCCGATGGTGATCTTTTTATACAGTTCCATATCCTTGAGCTTCATGCTTAAGGTACTCACTCCTATGGTTGTTTCGGTTGGACCATACTCATTGATGATCTCAACTTCCGCTTTGCGTTCTTTTAAATATCCAAGGTGCTGCCCTTGCAAGGCCTCTCCTCCCAGTACCAGTCTGGCTGTTAGCTGACGGTCGCCCATGCGTTCATACACTTCTTCCAGAAGGCCTAAATGAAGCGGGGTCAGTTTGATAAAATCATACGGCGCATACTTCATCAGGTTCCCGTCGGTGAATACCTCTGTTGAGTTTGCTGTACTCAACACCATGGAACTTCCCTTTATCAGGGGCATCAAAAGTGCCGTAAGCGATGCATCAAAGGTCGGGGACAAATGAACAAAGGTTCCTGTGTTCTTCACCTCTGAATCCACATAATTGGTCCTGTCGTTGAGCATATAGGCCATCAGGTTGCGGTGTTCCACCACCACTCCCTTGGGTTGTCCTGTGGAGCCCGAGGTGTAGATCACATACGCTGCCGACTGTGGACTTGACCTTCGTTTGGGGTTTTCTGTATCCTGATCGCTCAGATCAAGACCGTCGCTGGCAATGCCTCCCTTTATTCCCGTTTGTTCAAGCGTTAACCTGCTGCCCAATACCTTTTTGGCTCCCGTGTCCTTTAGCATGTAGTCGATCCGCTGCTGTGGGTACTGAGGGTCGATCGGTACATACGCTCCACCCGATTTGAGGATCCCAAGGATCGCTACGATCATCTCAGGGCCCCGTTCCATGCATAAGGGTACCAGTGTGTCTTTGGTAACTCCCTGCCTGATCAGGTAATGAGCCAGACGGTTGGAGCGCTCGTTGAGTTCTTCATAACTCATCCTTTTTTGCTCGTAGATCAAAGCCGTCTGATTCGGGGTCTTTTTTACCTGCTGCTCAAACAACTCTACGATCGTTTTATTGTCCGGGTATGAATACGTCTGATCATTGAAACTACTTAATATGTTCAACTCCTCCGAACTCAGAATATTTAGTCCGCTTATCTTTTTGTCGGCATGTGAAACGATGGAACCCAGCAATACCCTGAAATGTTCTGCCATCCGTTTTATCGAAGGTGAAACATAAAGATCGGTTTTATACTCTATGGATGCCTTTATGCCATTTTGGGATTCACTTATATTTAAGGTCAGATCAAATTTGGTTGTTTTAAAAGTTGTCGCCTTTCTTTTCAGAATGCCATCACCAAGCTTTAATTCAGGTATTTCGGGGGTGTTCTGATATACGAACATCACCTGAAAAAGCGGACTACGGCTTAAGTCACGGTCTTTGACCACTGCATCGATCACCTTCTCAAAAGGTACCTCCTGATGCTCAAACGCCTCCAGAGTTGACGTGCGCACTTCCTCTAGCAATCCCGTGAAAGTATTGCTACTTTCAACCTGAGTTCTTAAGGCCAATGTATTGATGAAATATCCAATCAGATTCTCTGTTTCTTTATGCTGCCTTCCTGCAATCGGAGTCCCTACGCAAATGTCTTGCTGTGAGTTCGTGTATTTATGCAACAACACCTTAAAGCCCGCTAAAAGAGTCATAAACATCGTTACACCCATTTTATTACTCAGCTCTCTTAAACCGAAGGTGGTCTGTTCATTTATTTCAAAATGCACTACCGCACCGTCGGCACTTAGATAAGAAGGGCGCAATTTATCTGTCGGAAGTTCGATTGGCATTACCCCTCTTAACTTTTCCTTCCAATAACTCAACTTCCGCCCCAGCAAATCGCCGCTTATGTACCTTCGCTGCCAGATCGAATAATCCGCATATTGAATTTCTATAGGCACAAGCTCAGGCGTTTCTCCTTTCAGGTGTGAATTGTATATCTGTACCAGTTCCCTTACAAGGACCGATGTACTCCAGCCATCCGACGCTATGTGATGCAATACCGCGATCAGCCTGTATTTATCCTTCCCGGTTCTGATCACTTTTACGCGCAACATATAATCAGAGCTTAAATCAAATGGACGCCTAACAAAAGCAGCGGTGAGTAATTCCAGTTCCTCCGATCCATTACCAAGGTCATCATACTCAGCCTCCCAGGCTTCGGATGATTGGACCTGCTGATAACCTTGTCCCTCATGTTCCGCAATAGTGGTGCGAAGAACCTCGTGGCGGTCCAGAATCTGTTTGATGCTCCTGCCAAGTGAGTCATGAGATATCTTTCCCTCAAAATCCAATACCGTTGGTATGTGATATTGTACACTCCCCTCAAGCTTGTCGATAAACCACAAGCGCTCCTGTGAATACGACAAGGGGATCCGTTTGGGACGTTTCGTCTTTTGGATCAGGGGTAAAAGCGTTTGATCGCCAAGGGTCTCTATATATGAACTCAGACTTCTTATCGTTGAATGCGTGAACAGGTCACGTACTCCCAATTCCGTCTTTAACTCCCTGCGGATCGAGGCGATAACACGCATCGCCAGAAGTGAATGACCTCCCAGCTCAAAGAAATTATCTTCGATGCCGATCTTATGCCTTGAAAGCAGGTCCTGCCATATCTCGACCAACTTATGCTGAATTGATGTCTGCGCGGCCACATAGCCTCCACTCAGCTGGCCTTCCACATCCACCTCCGGAAGCGATCGCTTGTCGATCTTTCCGTTAGGGGTTAGTGGTAATGAATCCATTTCGACCCAAAAGCCGGGAATCATATACTCAGGTAATTTTTTACCCAGATAAACCATGAGGACCTGTTGCCAATCTTCCGTTTTATTTTTTAAAACCACATAACCTGTTAGCCTGCCCGTTCCCTGTTTGTCGGTAAAAACGTTTACAACTGCCTGTTTAACAGAATCGTGAAGCTGAAGGACACTTTCAATTTCGCCAAGTTCTATGCGGAAACCCCTTACCTTTACCTGCTGGTCAAGTCTGCCCAGATATTCAATATTTCCGTCACTTAGCCACCTGGCCTTGTCTCCGGTAAGGTACATCTTTGAATATGTGGATGGACCAAACGGATCCCTGATAAATTTTTCGGCGGTCAATTCCTCACGATTTAGATATCCCTGCGCCACTTGTAAACCACCTATGCAAAGTTCACCGGGTATACCAACCGGCTGTTGCCTTTTAAGAGCATCCACAATGTAAATTTTTGTATTTGAAACCGGTTTGCCAATGGGTACCTTAGGTAAGTCAGGATTTTCAATTTTATAACAAGTAACATCAATGGCTGCTTCGGTTGGACCGTATAAATTGTATAGCTCAGCCCCTGGAAGAACCTGTTGGAACAGCTTAACCTGTGAAGGAATTAAGGCTTCTCCGCTACACAATACTTTTTTTAAACCGGAACACTCTCCTTTATTCAGATTGAGGAGAAATACTTCAAGCATGGATGGCACAAAATGAAGCAATTCTATTTTTGAACTTTCTATTTCACTTTTCAGATAATCCGCATCCTTATGTCCTGACGGTCTGGCAATAACCAGAGTGGCACCGAACATCAGTGGCCATATCAATTCCCAAACGGAAACATCGAAACTAAAGGTTGTTTTTTGCAATACTCTCTGAGACTCCTCCAGTTGAAAGTACATTTGAGCCCACATAAGCCTGTTGAACAATCCTTCGTGGTTGTTCATCACGCCCTTGGGTTTGCCAGTAGAACCGGAGGTATAAATGACGTATGCCAGATCATGGATTTCAGGATACCTGATGGTTTTGGGCTCATTTTCCTGAATGAGGTCTGATGCCAGTTTTTTCAGTATGACCAGCGAACCCATATCTTTGATTAAATCTTTTGTACTTTCACCCGACAGAATCAACGGAGCGGACACGTCTTCCAACATGAACCTTATCCTTTCTTCAGGATATTCAGGATCGATGGGAACATACGCTGCACCGCATTTCAGGATTGCGAAAATACCGATCAGCATTTCAAAACTTCGCTCGATACAAAGTGGAACAAAATCTCCATTTTTAATTCCGCGTTTAAGCAAATAGACAGCAAGCCCGTCTGTGATCCGGTCAAAGTCCTGATAACTAAGTTCTTCCTTATTGAAGATTAGGGCGGAGTGGTCCGGAGTTTTTACAACCTGTTCCCTAAAAATATCAATAACCGTTTTATTTTTGGGAAAATGAAAATCCGTATTGTTAAATGAAGAAAGTTCCTTAACATCTTTATCTTCAAGCAACGGATATTCAAGTAACCTCAATCCAGGATCCATCATAATGCCAGAAAGAAGCTTCTGCATGTGCGACAGAATCCTCACAACAGTATTCTTTTTGAAAAGATCTGTATTGAAATTCAGGTTCAGGGTCAAATCATCAATGTTCTCATTCACCCCAAGAGTAAGCTCAAATTTGGAAACAGACTGATCCGATGGTCTTCTGAAAAGTTTAAGATCGTTTAACTGCAGAAGATCTGTATCGGTACTCTTCTGATAAACCATCATTACCTGAAACAAAGGGCTGCGGCTCAGGTCACGGTTCTTCACCACCCTGTCGATGATCTTTTCAAACGGGGCATCCTGATGACTGTATGCTTCAAGAGTGGTTTGTTTTACCGACTCAAGCAATTCCGTAAATTTCAATTCTCCTCTCACTTCACTGCGCAAGGCAAGCGTATTGATGAAAAATCCTATCAGGTCTTCAGTCTCTTTCTGATGCCTGCCGGCAACCGGCGTTCCTATGCAAATATCTTCCTGACCACTGTAACGATACAACAAAACTTTGAAGCCCGACAAAAGTGTCATGAACATCGAAACTCCATGAACAGTGCTAAAACGGCGAATGGATGCTGTAAGTTCTTTCCCAATCCTCAACGAAACCATGTCTCCCCTCACACTCTGTGCAGAGGGGCGGGCATAATCCAGAGGAAGTTCCAGTGGCTCTAAACCGGAAAGCTTCTTTTGCCAGTATTCAAGCTTATGTTCCAGGTTTTCACCGGTCAGATACTTTCGCTGCCAGATCGAATAATCCGAATACTGTATCTCCAAAGGCTTAAGCTTCGGCCTTTCACCTTTCAACCGTGAATTGTACAACTCTACCAGTTCCCTTACCAGTACCGAGGTGCTCCATCCATCCGATGCTATGTGATGAAATACCGCTATCAGCCTGTATTTCTCCTTAGCCGTTCTGATCACCTTTACCCGCAGCATGTAATCCGAACTTAAGTCGAAAGGGCGGCTCACGAACGAAATGGTCCGTTTGTCCAAATCCTTTGCCTTAGATCCATGCTCCTCATACTCTAACTCCCACAAACCTGATGTGTTGATCCGCTGATAACCCTGTCCCTCATGCTCTTCTATGGTGGTGCGCAGCACCTCGTGTCGGTCAATGATCTGACGGATGCTCCATTCAAGTGCTTCAATGTCCGCGTTGCCTTCAAAATCCAAAACTGTAGGTATGTGATACTGTACACTACCCTCCAGCTTGTCGATGAACCACAAGCGTTCCTGTGAATACGATAAGGGTATGTGCGAAGGATGCCTGGTTTTTATTATAGGAGGAAGCTCATTTTTTACAAGTTGATTTTTGCTTAAATATTGAATCAGCGACTGTTTGTTTTCTTTTATAAGCAGCAGAAGTTCCTTGTCGATTTTCTGTCCTTTAGGCAATATCAATTCGAGTTGTTCACCAGCATATTTGATGTCTACCTTTTGATTCCTGGCCCTTAAGAGCAGTTCTATGATTTCTCTCTCGTTCATTTATCCGCTTTTGTCAAGGATCAGATCAACAAACGATCAAGGTCATCCTCGTCTTCATCGTGCAAACTAATTTGTGTTTGAATGAAATTTGAAAGTTCATGTATATTGGTAAATCTGAAAATGTCCTTCAAATCCAACACTATATTGAATTCTGCATTCAATTCTGAAATGATCTTCATGGCCATGAGTGAATGTCCGCCAAGTTCAAAGAAATTATCGTGAATTCCCACCTTTGAAATTCCAAGAAGTTTTTGCCAAATTTCAGCGATGGCCTTTTCAACATCATTCTGAGGAGCAACAAAGGTTTCTGCAAATTTTCCATTTACGTCGATCTCGGGAAGTGCCTTGCGGTTCACCTTTCCATTGGGCGTCATCGGTAGCATGTCCTGTTCGATTATCATCCCGGGTACCATGTATTCCGGCAACTCTTTACGCATTCGGTCAATGAATTCCTTTTTATTAAAATTACCTGAACAAACAACATAGGCTGCCAAAACCTTGCTTTGGTTCGGCATGGTTCTAACCACTACGGCGCATGATCTGATATCAGGATCTTTTTGTATGGTAGATTCTATGTCACCCAATTCAATTCTGTAGCCCCTTATCTTGACCTGATGGTCTCCCCTTCCAAGATATTCGATTTTGCCATCATATAGCCACCTTCCATAATCACCGGTTTTATAGATCCGGTTTTCACCAAAGAAATCGCCTGAAATAAATGAATTGTTGGTAAGGCTCAAGTTGTTGTGATACCCTCTGGCCAAACCATCCCCGGCAATGTAAATGTTTCCTCTAACACCTACCGGGACAGGGTTATACAAATCGTCAAGAATGTAAATCCTGTTGTTGCCAAGTGGTTTACCAATCAATACCTTTTCGTCAGCCGAAAGTTTCTGTATGGTTGACCAGATAGTGGTTTCAGTGGGCCCGTAAACATTATAGGTCTCTGCAATTGCCGTGAGTTCGTTCTTAAGGCTCTCGTTCAAGGCTTCACCGCCAACCAGAATTTTTAATCCATTCTTATTCTCCCATCCACTTTCAACAATGGTTTGCCATAATGAGGGAGTTGCCTGCATGTGAGTAATGTGCTCAGAAGAAATGGATTTTTTCAGTCGGTTTACGTCAAGCAATATCGATTTAGAACACAATACAAGTTTACCTCCGTTTACCAGCGGCATAAAAAACTCAAGCATACTGATGTCGAAACTATAAGTTGTTACCGAGAACATGGATGATTTGGAACCAAATCCTACTTTTGAGCTAATGCTGTTTATTAAATTGACCACCGACCTGTTTTCGATCATTACCCCTTTTGGATTTCCTGTTGAGCCGGAAGTGTAAATGATGTACATCAGATCAGAGGGACCACCCGGCTTGAAATTTCCATTGCCTGACAGCAATTCTATACGTTTGCTATCTTTTTCGATGTTGATAATGGTAGCTCCGCTTTCTCGAACTTTATACAGTCCGGTATCATCGGTTATTACATATTCAGCACCGGCGTCAGAAAGCATAAATGCAATTCTTGACTCCGGAAACTCGGGATCAATTGGGATATAGGTTCCTCCGGCCTTCAGCACTGCCATTAATGCGATGATCAGATTTTCATTGCGATCCAAACATACAGGAACGAGATCTCCTTTTTTGACACCCATTTTTAACAGGTGGTTTGCCAGCTGGTTGATGCGTCGATCCAGGTGGCTGTATGTGAAGGTTCTACCCTCAATCTCCAGTGCAATTTTGTCAGGATTTCCTATTACCATCTCTTCAAAAAGTGAAACAATGGTTTTTTCTTTAGGATAGTTTTCCACTGAAGAGTTGAAGTCTTTCAGGATCTGCTTTTCCTGTTGCTGCGTTATTCCCTTGATCTCAGATATTTTTTGATTTGAAGAATCCAGTACTGTTTCGAGGATTTCAAGGAACCCTTCTGCCATTCGTTCAATGGTTTCTTTCCTGAACAAGTCTGTGCAGTAATGAAATGAGCAATTCAGGCCATCAGGTGATTCATGAATGTTCAAGGTGAGATCGAACATAACCTTTTTCACTTCTGCTCCCTCCCTATTCAATTCCAGATCTCCAAACTTAACCGGTTTGGCCTTAGGTGTGTTTTGGTAAGCGAACATAACCTGAAAAATTGGACTTCGGCTCAGGTCCCGGTTTTTTGCAACGCGATCTACAATTTTCTCAAAAGGCACGTCCTGATGCTTGTAAGCATCCAGGGTCATTTTTTTGGTTTGTAAAAGCAGCTGTTCAAACGTATCCTTATCGCTAACTTCCACTCTGAGTGCCAAAGTATTGATAAAATAACCAATAATATTCTCCAGCACTTTTTGTTGTCTTCCGGCAATAGGTGTGCCAACACAAATGTCCGACTGTCCACTGTATTTTTTCAGCAAAACAGCAAATACTGACAAAAGAGACATAAAAGGAGTAATGCCTCTTTGTTTACTAAGTGTCTGGATTTTGCCTGCTACTATCTGATCAAGGTTAAAGGAGAAGATATCTCCGTTAAAACTCTGAAGAGCCGGTCTGTTTAAATCGATTGGCAATTCAATCGGCTCAACATTTTGAAGTTTTTCTTCCCAGTATTTAAGCTTATTTTCCAGCAATTCTCCCTGGAGATAGGTCCTTTGCCAGATGGCATATTCCTGATAATTCACTTCGAGCTGTGGCAAGACAGGCTTCTTTTTAATGATCAAAGAATTGTAGATCTCCATCATCTCATTGACCAAAATGGAGGAAGACCATCCATCGGAAGAAATATGATGAAGAGTGGATATTAAAATGTGTTCATTTTTTGACTTTGAATAAACGGAACATCGGAACATGTAATCCTGATCAAGGTTGAATGGCTTGATCACTATGTCACGGATCAACTTTTTGAGCGGTACATCTTTTGCCTGAACCTTTTTGATTGGTTTCAGTTTCCAATCGTTTGAATTTAGTACTTCCTGATATCCAACACCTTTACTTTCCTTAATAACTGTTCGCAAAGCAGTGTGTCTTTCAATTAAGTATCTAAAGCTATCTTCAAGGATTTCAATGTCCAAATTTCCCTTTATGTCCAAAATTATAGGTATATGATATTGAACACTTCCTTGTAGTTTGTGAATGAACCACAATCTTTCCTGTGAATATGAAAGTGGGACCATTTCAGGTAATTTCTTTAGAGACTTTATATCAGGCAGCAATAATTCATCCTGATTAACCGGTAGTCTCTTTTTAAGTAGTGAAATGGTAGGATAATCAAAAATGTCCCCGATCGGCATCTCTACATTAAATGCCTTGCGGATCGATGATATCAAGCGTATAGCGAGTAGTGAATGTCCGCCCAATTCAAAGAAGTCATCATCGATGCCAATACCTTTAACCTCCAGTACCTCTTCCCAAATCTCTGCCAAGTTCTTCTCTGTCTCGTCTCTGGGAAGGATGTGTTCTTCCGAGGTTTGTTTCTCCGGATCCGGCAAAGCCCTTTTATCTATCTTGCCATTGGGGGTAAGCGGAATGTTCTCTATCTCCACAATGGCTGCAGGAATCATATACTCCGGCAAGCGTTCCTTTAAGTATTGCTGCAACTTTATACTTACATCTTCGGGTTTTTCTGTGGCTGTTACCAAATAAGCTATAAGTCGTTTTTGTCCCTGACGGTCTTCTCTTGCCAATACTACGGAGCGGTCTATCCAGGGCAGTTGCTGTATTATCCCTTCGATCTCCGCCAACTCAATGCGGTATCCTCGTATCTTTACCTGCTCATCTGCTCTTCCCAAAAACTCCAGGTTGCCATCGGGCAAATATTTCACCAGATCACCCGTAGCATACATTCTTGTTTTGGGGTTTTTTGCATAGGGGTCCTTTAGGAACTTCTCTTCCGTAAGCTGCTCGTTGTTCAGGTAGCCCTTTGCTACTCCTTTGCCCGATATATACAACTCTCCGGGTACCCCTACCGGGCATATATGTTTGTATTTATCAAGCACATAGACCGAAGTATTGCCAAAGGGTTTGCCAATAGGAATGCCGCGGTTGTATTTTCTATTAGGGTCCACCACATGAAGCAGTTTACCGATGGTCGTTTCGGTTGGGCCATAATGATTGATTACTTTTAGTGATTTGTGCTGCGAGAAGATATCTTCTACCATCTCTCTTCTCAGTACATCTCCGCCAAAAATCAGAAGTTTCTCAGGCAACAACAGAGCCTTCTCGTCTTGCAATGCATGCCAGTGCGACGGAACGATCTTTATGCAATCTACAGGATGGGTTTTGAAGTAACGGTGGATACTTTGTGCATCGCTGACCGCCTCCTTTGTAAACACATGCAAACATCCGCCATATATTAGGGAACTGAACAATACCGTATTACCCAGGTCCGTAGCGATGGTAGATACCAGAGCAAATGAACTGCAACTACTTATTTTCGTTTGATCGTCCAAACCGTACAGGTAATCCATCAGATTACCGTGTTCTACAACCACACCTTTGGGTTTGCCCGTAGAACCTGATGTGTAGATCACATAAGCGGCCATTTCCGGTTTGATATTTACCTCAGGGTTCTCAACTTTTTCGTTTGATGAGGAATTTACCACTACACGTTTTATACCTTCAGTCTCCCGTAAAGCTTCAAACCCATGAATATCGCATACCATCACGGTGGCTTTAGTATCTTCCACAATTGCTTTGATACGCTCCTGAGGAAAATCCATGTCCATCGGAACATATGCTGCTCCAAGTTTTAGTATCCCCAATATACCGGTGATCATATCCATGCCCCGTTCCGTATACAAAGGCACAAGGCTTCCCTGTTTTACTCCCTGTTTTGTTAGTTGCGATGCTAAGTAATTGGCTCTTTGATTCAGGTCATCATAACTGTACACCTTATCCTCACACCTCAAAGCAGATGCCTCAGGTTGTTTTTCAACCTGCTTCTCAAAAATACGGATGATACTCTCCTTTAGATCATACTTTACAGAGCTATGGCCATATTCTTCCAAGAGTTCCTTCTGTTCAGAACTGCTTATCAGCTCGATTTCGCCAATCTTCATTCCCGGCTTGCTTATCACTCTCTCCAATACATGAACAAAATGTGAGATCATTCGCTCGATCGTAGATGGTAAAAACAAGTCTGTTGAGTATTCAACGGATCCCTTTAAACCAAAATGAGTTTCGGCCATATGGAATGTAATATCAAATTTGGACACTTCATTCTCAAATCCATACATTGATAGTTCGGCATCACCAAATACAAGACCTTCAGAAGCAGGGGTATTAATGAGTACAAGCATCGCCTGAAAAAGAGGACTTCTGCCCGGATCACGGTCCGATACAACTTTTTCAACCACCTTTTCAAAGGGGACATCCTGATGGTCATAGGCGTCAACAACCGTCGTTTTAAGTTCATTCAGGAATTCTTCAAAACTTTGTTCATCCGTAATGGCACTCCTGAAAGTAAGTGTATTCACAAAAAATCCAATCAACTGTTCCAGCTCCGATTGCGGTCGGTTTGCTACCGAAGCGCCAACACTTATATCCTCCTGACGTGTATATTTATGAAGCAATACTTTAAATGCACCTAAGAGGGTCATAAACATGGTTGTTCCATGTTTGGTATTGAAATCGATCAGTTTGTCGGCAAGTTCATGCTCAATGCGGAATCCCATACCGGAACCATTCCCGGTGCGAACAGGTGGTCTTTGAAAATCAGCAGGTAATTCAAGTGGTAGACTACCTGAAAGTTTTTGCTCCCAATAATTCAGCTTTTCTTCAAGTTGAACAGGTCCTAAATTTTCCCTTTGCCAAATTGAATAATCGGCATACTGTATTGGCAAATGGGGTAATTCAAAAGGTCTCTTTTCTTCATAGGCCCTGTATAATTCAACCACCTCCTTAATCATAACCGGAAGCGACCATCCATCCGTTGCAATATGATGAACCGTCACGATAAGTATGAAATTTTCCGGAGAAAGTTCTATAAGATGGGCCCTTATCATATGGTCATTTGCAAGGTCAAAGGGTTTCACCCTCAGAGTTCGGATAAAGTTGTTCAGACCTGTTTCATCATCCCTCAGATCCTTTCGTTGAAGGATCTCCAACTCCAGTCCGTTTCTTTCAAGTACCACTTGCCAGGTTTTCCCGGCTTCTTCCCTGTAAACTGTGCGGAGAATCTCGTGCCTGTTGACAAGTGTTTTTAAAGCATAATCCAGTCCTGCTAAATCAACTTTACCTTTTATCCTCATCACGGTTGGGCTATTGTACTGAACACTTCCCTCAAGCTGATCGATGATCCAAAGCCTTTCCTGACTAAATGAAAGCGGAATATGATCCGGCCTTTTGACTGCCTGTATCCTTATTCCTGTATTACCTTTTAGTACTTTAGACAATGCTTCAATGGTAGGATTACTAAACAGATCCTTTACATTAAGATCGGCTTCAAGGCTCTCTCTAACCAACGACATCAACCTCATTGCTAATAGTGAATGCCCGCCAAGCTCAAAGAAATTATCTCTGATTCCTATTTTTTCCAGCCCAAGAATATCCTCCCAAATTTTAACGAGTTTGTGCTCCGTTTCGGTTGTGGCTGCCACAAAATTCTCAGACATTGAACTCTGAACATCCGGCTGCGGAAGTGCACCCTTATCGATCTTGCCATTTTTGTTAAGCGGAAACTTTTCCAATTCAACCCAATACGAGGGGATCATATATTCCGGAAGTGTTTTTACCAAAGATTCTTTCAAGTTGTTTAATGAAAAATCCTTTACCGGAATTAAGTAGGCAATGAGGCGTTTTGTACCTTTAAGGTCTTCATTTACCAACACCAAACAACGACTTACTGAGCCTTGTTTCTGAATGGCAGTTTCTATTTCACCCGGTTCAATCCTAAAGCCCCTTATCTTAACCTGATCGTCTATCCTTCCTATGAACTCAATATTTCCATCAGGGTGCCATTTTACAAGGTCTCCGGTTTTATAGAGTTTATCTCCTTTTTTATTTGAAAAACCATTGGCAATGTACTTTTGCGCAGTTAATTCTTTATCGTTCAAATATCCTGATGTAACCCCGTCGCCTCCAATATTAAGTTCACCCGGCACACCCAAGGGGCTTAAGTTTCCGAATTTATCCAGAACATAAAACTGCGTATTCGATAGTGGCTTACCAATTGGAACGCTTTCATTTTCAGCAACTGCATCGATCGGATAGCTACAGGCATAAACTGTCGTTTCGGTTGGGCCATAAACGTGAACCAACTTTCCTTTACCAAGTTTATTCAATGCTCTTGAAACATGGCCCGGAGAAACCATTTCACCTCCAAACAATATTTTTCGTATGCCAACAAGAGCATCCAGACCAACATCCACCAAGGTGTTAAACAAGGCGGTTGTAATAAAAATAACGGTAATCTTTTTCTTTTCAATAACTTCGCTTAAGATCTTGCCGTCCGATACCCAAGAGTCTTTAATCATATGGAGAGTGGCTCCATTCAGGAGAGAAGAGTATATGTCATACGTCGATCCATCAAATGAATAGTTGGACCATTGTAATACCTGATCTCCCTTCTTAACATTGATCTCCCCTTTGTCATAAACCAGCTTGGTAATATTTCTGTGGCTTACAAGTATACCTTTGGGATTCCCGGTAGTACCCGAAGTAAACATAACATATGCTATACTTTCAGCATTTGTTTTTATCGGTATTTCATTCTCTGAGGCAGATTCAAAATCGCGATAGTTGATCCATTTAAAATGCTTTAAATCAGAAGATAGAGATTTAAAATCATCGGAATAAATAACCCAATCAACACCTGCGTTTCTAAAGATGGTTTCCACTCGTTCGGCCGGGTAATCTGTGTTCATGGGAACATAAGCACAATTGGCTTTTAATATCCCGAAAATGGAGGCGATCATTTCAGGGCCTCTTAATGAGATCAAACCAATGTTGCTTCCTATTTTAACCCCCTTTTGAAGCAGATCATTAGCCACTTTATTTGAACGAAGATCAAGCTCTTCGTAAGTCCATTCACCTTCAGGGTAGGATACCGCAATGGTTTTTCTGTTCTTTTTAACCTGTTCCTTGAATAATTCGGTGATCGATTTGTTTTGGGGGTAAACTGCTTTTGTATCATTGAAATTGTTAACTAAAGCATTGCGTTCTTCGTCAGGTATGATATTTAAAGCCGGTAATGAGGAACCCGGGGTTTTAAGGATTGACTTAATAAGAGTTTGCAAATGAGAACACAACCTAACAATGGATTCTTCCCTGAAAAGATCGGTATTGTATTGCAAACCGGCCGTTATTCCCTTCGATGTTTCCGTCATACTCAGCGACAATTCGAACTGCGATGTGACGTTTTCCTGCGCTTCCCTGATAAACTTTACCTCACCCATTTCGATCACCGGCACCTCAGGTGTATTCTGCAAAACAAACATAAGTTGAAAGAGTGGGCTACGGCTCCTGTCGCGCTTTTTAACAACCGCTTCTACGATCTTTTCAAAAGGTATTTCCTGATGTTCAAACGCTTCCAGAGTATTGGTTTTTACTTTCGCCAATAACTGTAGGAAAGTTCCTTCTTCTTCAATCTCAGTGCGAATGGCCAGAGTATTAACAAAGAATCCGATCAGATTCTCAAGTTCTTTCTGCTGTCGTCCGGCTGAACCGGTTCCAATGCATATATCTGTTTGCCCCGTGTATTTAAATAACAATACATTTAAAGCCGACAACAGTGTCATATACAGGGTAACGCCCTCCTTTTTACTGAGTTCATTCAGGGCATTGGTAGTTTCAAGGTCGAGGTAAAAATTATAACGCGCACCATTGGTTGAAAGAATTGCCGGCCGTTTGAAATCGGTAACAAGGTTTAAAGGTTCCGCATCCTCCAGTTTGTTTGTCCAGTATTTGAATTTTTGCTCCAGTACCTCCCTGTTAACATTTTTTCGCTGCCAGATTGCATAATCCGAATACTGAACAGGCAGGGGTTCCAGTTTAGGTTGCATGCCCTGACTGTAAGCATTATACAGTTCTATGATCTCTTTAACAAGAATGGAGCGCGACCATCCATCGGATGCAATATGATGAATATTTACTACGACCTCATATTGCTCCTTTTCGGTTTTTATCAAAGTAGCCCTTAACATTGAATCTTCAGAAAGATTGAAAGGCATACTTATCAGGCTCCGAATTAGTTCATTTTTCTCTCTCTTATTTTTATCCTGACCTTTAAGTTCAATTTCATTTAAAATCCAGTTGTTTTCAGACTTTACTTTCTGATATGCTTCTCCTTTGTGTTCAAGAAATACGGTTCTTAATACTTCATGTCGGTTAACCAATTCGTTAAAAGCGTGTTTAAGGGCTTTCACATTTAATTTACCTTCCAGCCTGAAAACCACAGGGATATGATACTGCACACTTCCTTCGAGTTTATCGATAAACCAGAGACGCTCCTGACTGTATGAAAGTGGAACATGAGCAGGCTTGTCCTTGACCTTTACAATTTTCTCACTAACAATGTCAGAACTAAGTTCCGCCATATAAACTGAAATCTCACGGATTGTTTGGTATTCGAAGAGTTTAGTAATGGGAACTTCAATGTTAAAAGTATTTCGGATAGAGGCTGCCACACGTATGGCCAGCAAGGAATCCCCTCCTATATCAAAGAAATTATCATTTACACTTATTTGACCGATCCCAAGCAGCTCTTTCCATATTTCGGTCAACTTAAGCTCCTGCTCGCTTTGAGCTTCAGAAATTGCAGACTCTTTCCTCATGCCGGACGATGGTTCGGGCAATTTATTCCTGTCAACTTTACCATTCTTGTTGAGCGGGAATTCCTTCATCTCTACCCATAAGGATGGGATCATATATTCTGGCAATGTTTCACTCAGGAATTCCTTAACTTTATCAGCCGAAAATTCCGTTTGTGGCACTACGTATGATACAAGGCGTTTCGTACCTTTCATATCTGTATGAACCAATACAAGACACCTGTTTACAGAATCGTGCCTTTGAATGCTGTTTTCAATTTCACCAAGTTCGATCCGGAAACCTCTTATTTTAACCTGATTATCAGCACGGCCGATAAATTCTATGTCGCCGTTTTCATCCCATTTAACAATATCACCGGTTTTATAAAGTATGTCATTCTTTTTGCCGGATAGTGGATTAATAATAAACTTGGATTTGGTTAATGCTTCATCATTAATATATCCAAGAGAAACCCCGTCACCTCCAATACTCAACTCGCCGGGCACTCCAATGGGTGATAAATTTCCATATTTATCAAATACATAAAAACTGGTATTTGACAAAGGTTTACCTATGGGGACACTTTCATTTTTGGCCACTGTATAAATTGGATAACTACATGCATAAACCGTTGTTTCAGTTGGGCCATAAACATGAACGATCTTATCCTCTCCTATTTTTTCAATGGCCTTCAACACATGGTCAGGTGAAACAAGTTCTCCTCCAAACAGAATCTTTCTCACATTAACAAGCGACCGCAGGCCAACATCAACCAGCGTGTTAAAAAGTGCTGTTGTAATGAACATCACTGAAATGTTCTTTTTCTGAATTAGTTCACTTAAACTGGCAGCATCCGATGCCCATTCATCCCGGATAAGATGTAAAGTAGCTCCTTTTAAAAGACTTGAGTAGATATCATAGGTGGAGCCATCAAATGAATAATTCGACCATTGCAAAACATTATCGTCCTGTTTAACAGATATTTCACCAGGGTCGTAAACAAGCTTAACAATGTTTCGATGACTAACTGCAATTCCTTTCGGATTTCCTGTAGTTCCGGAAGTAAACATTACATAAGCCCTATCACCCGGTTTTGACTTAATGGCCATATCAGCCTTTGAACCATCCGATGAATTTTCGAAAGAATGCCATTTGTAAGCATTCAAGCTTTCAATAAGTTCCGGAAACGAGCCTGAATAAATTACATGCTTAACTTCTGAGCTCTTGAAGATATAATCAACTCTTTCTGCTGGATAATCAATGTTCACAGGCACATACGAACAATGTGCCTTTAAAATACCCAGGATCGCTGCAATCATTTCAGGACCTCTCATTGAAATCAAACCTATATTGCTTCCTTCAGGTATCCCCATCTGCAAAAGGTCATTTGCCAGCATATTAGACCTTTCATCAAGCTGTTTATATTTCCAATGAACATCGCCATATGTAAGAGCAGTTTTTTGAGCGTTCAACTTAACTTGTTTATTAAACAAGCCAATCAAAGATTCATTTTTGGGATAGCTGGCCTCAGTATTGTTAAATTCCTTTGTTAGTTGTTCACGTTCAGCTTGTGAAAGGAAGTTAAGGTCCTTTATCTTACCCACACCATCTTCTGTAATTGAATTGATCAGTTGTTGAAAATGATCACACATTCTTTGGATCGTCTTTTCCTTAAACAAGGAGGTACGATATCCCAGGCTACAATACAATTCACCTTCCGATTCACGGACCATCATGGTAAGGTTGTATTTGGCGATTTCATTATCAAGACCACCTTCTTCAATAACAAGGTCTTCAACTTCAACTTTTGAAGCTTCCGGAGTGTTTATCATAACAAACAGCACCTGAAATATTGGACTTACATTAAGATTGCGTTCAGGCAAAACGGCATCAACAACTTTTTCGAATGGGACATCCTGATGCTCGAAAGCATCTAGTACCGTAGTTTTAACATGTTTTAAGGTATCCGAAAAACTTTCTTCGCCATTTAATTTTGTTCTCAAAGACAAGAGGTTTACAAAAAATCCGATGAGTTTTTCGACTTTTTCCTGGCTTCTTCCTGCAACAGAAGTACCAACACAAATATCATCCTGACCACTATATTTTTGCAGAAGTAACTTATATGCAGTAAGCAGGGTCATATATAAAGTAGCACCGTTTTCATTTCCTATGCGGAGTAGTTTTTGAACTACATCTTTACTTAGCCTGAATTTTACGGATGACCCAAGACTGCCTGAACCCGGCCTTTGAATATAATCGGAAGGAAGATTCAAAATTTCAAATCCTTCAAGTTTTTCTTTCCAGTAACTCAATTTTGAACTTAGCCTTGTTTCACTCAGATAATTGCGTTGCCATATGGCATAATCAGCATATTGTATTTCCAGGCTGGTCAATTCCGCTTTTTTACCCTTGACAGCTGATTGGTATAACTCTGTAATTTCGTTAACAAGTATCGACATCGACCATGCATCCGATGCAATGTGGTGAGTATTTAAAAGCAGAGTAAACCGGTTCATGCCAAAATCAAATAATTCAGCACGCAGCATATATTCGGAGGCCAGATCAAATGGTTCTCTGATGGATCGGTAAATATGCTCTTTAAGTTCCTTCGTGTCTTTTAAGAATTTACCTTCCGGATGTATGGTTAACTTCCAATTGTCAGGATCAAGGATAAATTGATATGGTTTATTGTCTTTCTCACGGATAACCGTTCGAAGGGATTCGTGCCTAAAAACCAATTGTGAGAATGCCTGGTCCAATGCAACGATATCGAGATTTCCGTATAGATTTAAAACATATGGAAGATTAAATTGAACAGAGCCTTCTAACTTATCGATGAACCACAAGCGTTCCTGAGCAAATGAAAGAGGGATCTTTTCGGGTTTGATTGCCAATTCTATAACAGGGATGTTTTCTTTGGCAGATGATCCTGAAATAAGTTGAGAAAGTTGCTTTATGCTTGGATTTGTAAAAATACTCTTAATCCCTATATCGGCATGCATTTGCTTTTTCACGGCCGACATCAGGCGCATGCCCAAGAGTGAATTTCCTCCGATCTCAAAGAAATTATCGTTGCTGCCAATGATTTCCCTTTTCAACAATTGTTTCCAGATTTCAAACAACTTTTTTTCAGTCTCACCCTCAGGTTCCTGATAATCCTTTTTGGACGGGTTATCCTTCTTCATTAGCGACAAGGCCTTTCTATCGGCCTTTCCGTTAGGTGTAAGAGGAATCTCATGCAGAAGAGTAATTGTTTCCGGACGCATATATTCCGGAAGTTTGTTTTCAATTAAACTGTAAATCTGCTCTGTAATAATTTGTGGATTAACCCAATCACTTCGTTTTAAGATTACAGGTTTTTTTAGTTTTTTGAAAGTAGATTCCTGTGATTTTCTTCGGGCAAATATGGTATACCGATGGCTTTCTTCACTTAATACGCTTTCTCTTTTATAACTAGTGCTAAACCCTTTTGCTTTTAATAGTTTCAATAGGTCGTTTAACCTACTATCGATATCGTGCACCTCGATAACAAGGTTGGCAATTTTATCCCAATCCTCATCCATCAGACCTGCCAGTACCAGATGCTCCGAGTTTTCGACATCAATTTTAAGCAGATCTATTTTTTTGATCCCTTCCTTTTTAATGATATTGGAAAGCGTATTTGCCCGGCATTTAATTTTTTTCTTTTCCAGTTTTACATCCAACAACGACTCCAATTGCTGATCGTTGGCTAATTCCTTGTCTGAGGTTTCTATGTAGGACCTCACCGTTTCCCTTACCTGTTTTTCATTCGCATCCATTCCGGAAACAATGGTCATAGAGGGAAAGTAAGTAAACTCAATGTCCTTCTCTTCATCCATTAAGGCCAGTTCATAATCTTTACCCTTTATTTCATGCAAGTATCTATTTGCTTTCAGTTTATTGTAAATTTCGTTTACAGGCTCGAAACTATGGACTTCGATACCTTCAAACAATAGTCCGAGATAAAGCTGAAACATTCCAATATTTGCACCTACATCAAAGACCACACTGTTACTGTTCAACCCAAACGTATGAACATCATAGTTGTCTTCATCAAAGATCTCCTTTTCAAGAAATTCCAGTTCATTCTGGTTTTGAGCAAATACAGGAATATCTTTTCTTAGGTCAAACAAATGCCCGGAGAGATCTTCATTATTATTTGCAATTGACAAATAACGATGCAACAATTTACCGTAGCCGGGATCGATCGCCGCAAAAGCTGAAAGGCTTTTGGACAATTCATCGCCTTTATCGTTTACCAACACAACACCGCGAACTACCTTATCGTGTACTTCAATTGTTTTCTCAATTTCTTCGAGCTCAATTCGAAAACCACGAATCTTAACCTGTTCATCTATTCGTCCGAGATATTCGATATTGCCATCAGGCAACCATTTACCAAGATCCCCCGTTTTATAAAGTTTTTCTCCATGGACAAAGGGGTTCTCAATAAAACGCTCAGATGTCAGTTCCGGACGCTTAAGGTATCCACGCGCAAGTTGCACTCCACCAAGATAAATTTCTCCTGCTACACCGATTGGTGTGAGTTGAGCAAATCGATCTAAAATAAGGATTTGAGTATTTGCCACCGGCCGGCCTATTGGTATCAAATCAAATTTATCCTGTCCTTCTGGTACCGACCAGTATGTAACATCTATTGCTGCTTCTGTAGGGCCATATAAGTTATGTAACCTGGTACCCGGCAGTTTTTTAAGGAACATTTCAACTTGCGATGGTTTTAAGGATTCACCACTGCATAGCACTTGCTTAAGCGATGTTGTGCAATTGTCGTCAAGTGCCAACAGGAATACTTCCAGCATGGATGGTACAAAGTGCATCATGGTTACGCTTTCTTCTTCGATAACTTTGAGAAGGTAGTCAACATCCTTGTGACCCTGAGGTTTGGCAACCACAAGTTTAGTTCCGACCAATGTGGGCCAGAATAATTCCCAAACGGATACGTCAAAACTATAAGTCGTTTTTTGAAGAACTACATCCTTTTTTGAAAATTTAAAATAACTCTGTGCCCATAATAAACGGTTCACCAATGCTTTATGTTCCACGATAACACCTTTTGGTTTACCTGTAGAACCAGATGTGTAAATAACATAGGCAGGATCATTTTCATCAACCTCGATGCCGGGGAGAATATCTTGATTCCCTTCAAGTTCATCGATATCGATTGACACCAATTGGGGTAATTGAATTGGTTTGGCACTCAGACTTTGAAAGGTTTCCTTAGTACAAAGCAAAAGTGTAGCTTCTGCATCTTCCAGCATAAAATTTATCCTCTCCGTAGGATAGTCGGGGTCGATTGGTAAATAAGCTGAACCCGTTTTCAGAATCGCCCAAAGCCCAACCATCATTTCAAGGGATCTCTCAGCGAAAATTGGAACAACAGATAAAGGTCGTACACCTGACTCGATCAGACGCACAGCCAACTGATTGGATTTTTTATCAAGTTCCTCATAAGTAAGGCCTCTTCCCTCAAAAAGTATGGCCATATCAGAAGAAGATTTTGCCAACTGCTTTTTGAATAACGACAATAAAGTTTGATCTTGGGGGTAAGTAACTTTTGTTTTGTTATAACTATTGAGCAAATTCAACTCATCCTTCCCAAGCAGATCAATCGATTTTACTTTTGTAACAGGATTCTCAATAACAAGATTAATCGCATTGAAAAAATGGCTGGATATACGTTCAACCAGATCGCTTTCCAACAAGTCTGAATTGTACTTGAACTGGATGTTAACCGATTCACCACTGTTGATGGTTAATATTAAAGGATAATTTGCAAAATCAGATTTCTGTACGTTTTCGATCTTCAATTTCCATTCCCTGATCTTTACCACCTGACTGATGGGGTAGTTTTCAAAGACCATGAGAGTATCGAACATATCCCCTTTAATACCGGAAATATTCTGAATTTCACTTAGTGGAGTATATTGAAAGTGCCGGCTTTGAACTTGTTGTTGCTGAATGTCCCGAAACCATTCCTCACAATGTATATTCTGGTCAATGCATGACCTGAAAAGCAATGTATTGATAAACAACCCAACCCTTTTTTCAACGTCCTTCATAAATTCAGGCCTGCCTGAAACGATCACTCCAAATGCAACATCATCTTTCCGGCAATACTTATGCAATAGCACCGACCAGATTCCCTGCATAAAAGTATTCATCGTAATACGATGATGCTGAATGTATTTTTGGATCTCTAAGGTCAGATCCCTATTTATTCTGAGAGAATTGGATTTGTATGCACCAACACCTTTGGTCCTCAATAGGTTATTCTTAACAAATGGGAGTAATGTAGAATCGTAAAAACCATGGAGGTAATTTTTCCAGTAGTCTCTTAGCTTTCCCGGATCCTGGGATTCAATAAATCTTATATACTCTTCATAGCGGTCAGTGGCCTTTTCCGGTACATTCCTGTTTTCTGAAAATGCATCGTAAGCAGTAAGAAAAGATTCCATAACATTTTGGAATGACCATCCGTCCAAAAGAATATGATGAGAAGTGAGAACCATATGTGTACGGTGCTGATCCAGCTTTATTAAAGAAACGCGTATCAATGGGGCATTTTCAGGAATAAATCCCAAGCCTGAATCTTCTTTCAGAAAATTGGCAATCCATTTTTTCTGCACCGATGGTTTTTGTGCAGAAACATCGTAAGTGTATATAGGTACCTTTACATTTTTATACACAACCTGAACAGGAATTTCAAATGCATCGGGATAAAACCCGGTTCTGAGGATGCTATGATTCTGTAAAACATAATTCCAGCTTTTTTCAAAAACGGTCCGATCCAGATCGATAAGATCCGCTTCAAGCTGCTCTACATAGGCTCCTGCATCTTTTTGATACAAACTGTGAAAGAGCATTCCTTCCTGAAGTCCGCTGAGCCGGTACATGCTCTCAAAGTTTTCTTTAAGGATGGTGCCGTCGATCATTCGTGAATTCATGAATTCATCGAATTGTCTGTAATCGATCTCTCTTCCCAGGTTAAAATCAGATGGCGTGAATTCGGATCCGGATAAAGCCTGTTGCTTTAAACAGAAATCAACGATCTCAGTGATCACAGATATGAAACGCCCGGACAGTTTATTTACATTTTCATCGGTAAAATAACGCTTGTCATAGGTCCAGTTTACCAACATGACCTCATCATTGACCACACAACTCAGAAGCAGTTTATGGTTTGGATAATTCCGATCGGAATTTCCTTTGCCCTTAGACTCTTTTGCACGGCTGAAAACACCTTTTTTCCGATGGTCTCCACCAACTTGTCCAAGATAATTCAAAACCACGTCCCATGGGTCTTCTCCTTCTAATTCAGGAGTATTTTTCAAATATTTCAATATCCCAAAACCAATTCCTTTACCGGGAACTTTTCGAAATTGTTCCTTGGCATTTTTAAGGATATCTCCATAACCGGTTTGCTCACCAAGGGTGATTGACACCGGATAATGCGTGGTAAACCAACCAACGGTCCTGGAAACGTCAACCGATTCATGAATGGTTTCGCGTCCATGGCCTTCCATACCAACACAGACCATGTTGGCTTTTTTATGTTCTGCCATCACAAGTGAGAGTGCAGCCAACAAAATATCTGAGATCTCAGTATGGTAAACTGCGGGAATTTTGTGCAAAAGTCCGGAGGTCACTTCCTTGCTGAGTTTTGCCGACACCTGGGTTGATTTCTCCTTTATTAAATCCACCGACTTCGCAAGTGATTTTACCGGTTTGAAACTTTCGATCGATCTTTTCCAGTATTCAACCTCATCCTTGAGGGCTTCACTTTCTGAATACTCTTCCAGGGCTTCGTGCCACTGTCGGTATGAATGCGTTTTTAATCCCGGTTCGATCTCTTTTCCCGAGCTTAGTAATTGATGATAATATTCAAAATCATCAACCAAAATACGCCATGAAACACCATCAATTGCCAGATGATGAACCACAAAGAATATTCTGTTTTCTGTTTCATAATCAGGCGTTTGGATCAATACGGCTCTGAAGATCTTTCCCTCTTTCAATGAAAGACCTGCATGATGATTATTGCAAATCGTAGTGATCTGATCCGACAATTGTGATTTTTTAATACCCTCTAATTTTTCTATGATCAAATCCGGAATGAAATCGGTATATTCCTGAAGCCACGTATTGTTTTTATTGGTGTATCGGAACCTGAGAGCATCGTGTTGCCTGCAAAGTGCATGTATGATAATGTTGAGATGTTCAGGGGTGACTGTTTTGGATATACTGAAGATCAGGGATTGATTAAAATATGAGGCTTCATCGGGTTTTTTATCAAAGAACCATTTCTGCACAGGCAATAAGCCGCTTTCTCCACCTAACAAACCTTGCTCAGCAGTGCTTTCCTTTTCTTTTTCTTCATTCAGTTCAATGGCAAGGGCAAGGGCTTCAATGGTTTGATGCTTGAACATATCCATCACCTGGAATTCTATGCCCAGTCGTTTGCACCTGCTTACGATCTGAATGATCAAAATGGAGTCGCCTCCCAATTCAAAGAAATTATCATCGATGCTAAAGTCAGAAATGCCAAGAACCTCCTCCCATACCTCCATCAGGCCGGATTGCAGTTCATTGATGGGTTTGCGAACCTCTTTCGACGTATTATTTTGTGCATCAGGGGAAGGCAAGGACTTTGAATCGATCTTGCCATTAATGGTCAGAGGCAATTTATCCAACACCATAAAATAGGACGGGATCATGTACTGCGGTAATTTATCTTCGAGGAAATTATTCAGTTTAAAACCGATCTCACCGTCTTCATCCGCCACCACATAAGCCACAAGCTGCATTACACCTTTAGGGTTTTTCCATCCTTCAACGTGCACATTTTTTACCAGGCCACTTTTTTGAATTGTCGCCTCAATTTCTCCGGGTTCAATGCGGTAACCTCTGATTTTTACTTGCTGATCAAGTCTTCCGAGGTATTCAATGTTACCATCCGAAAGAAACCTTACCTTGTCCCCTGTTTTGTACATTCTTTCTTTCCCGGATCCGGAGAAAATATCCCCGGGAAAACTCATTTTAGTAAGTTCCGGTTTATTCAGATATTCCTTTGCAAGTCCTTCCCCGGCAATATAAAGTTCACCGGCCACTCCTAGCGGACAAGGCTGCAATTGTTCGTTTAGTATGTAAAAACGGGTGTTGGAAAAGGGTTTGCCAATTGGAACGTTCAAATACTCTTTTGAAACATCAACCTTATAAATGGACTTGCCAATAGTGGCTTCTGTAGGACCATAGTGGTTGAATACATTTCCCCGAAATCTAAAATTTCGTAAAAATACATTGATGATGGGATTGTAAGCTTCGCCTCCGAAAATGAAACATTTTTGAGGCAAAACAATGTTTTCGCCCTGCGCATAGGATAACCATAAAGAAGGAACAGCTTTGATCACGTCTACTTTATGCTGCTTGAAATACAAGTCCATCCTGCTGCCGTCGAGCAAGGTATCTTTTGCCATGACATGAAGGGCCGCTCCCAGAATTATGGATGTATGCAACATGGCATGTCCTGCATCGAAAACAAGGGGTGAAAACAACGCAAATGACTTACAGGTTCCAAGACTTGCGGCTTCAATCAATCCAAAACAATGATCCATCAATGCTTGATGCTGCACCACCACACCTTTGGGCTGACCGGTTGACCCTGACGTGTATATAACATAAGCTACATCCGTTGGTTTTGGTTTCGGAATAGTCCCGGAAACCTTAATTTTACTTATTTGGGGTCTGAGTGAATTCAGATCCAGTATTTTAACATCAACACCTGAAACAGCATATTGCTGATCGGCGATCATCACTTTTGCATTTATATCCTTAAGCACATAGTTAATGCGCTCAATCGGATAATCGGGATTTAAGGGAACATAGGCGGCCCTGCACTTCAGAATTGCCAGAACCGAAGTGATCATATCGATGCCGGGATCCAGGCAAACCGGAACGAGCGAACCTTCTGCCACACCATTGGAGATGAGAAGCCTTGCCAGTTTATCCGATCTTTCATTTAGCGTTGTATAATCAAGTTTTTCATCGTTAAAATGAAGCGCAATGGCTCCAGGCTGAAATTTTGCATGATCTTCAAAATAATCGAGCACGGTTTGAGTTCGGGGATATTCCACAGAACTCTTTCCGTAGGATTCCATGATCGTGTTTTTTTCATCTTTTGAAATCAGTTCGATCCTTCCGACTTCCTTGTCAACATTTTCTGAAACAGATCTTAGCAGGTTTTTAAAATGTTCAATGAACCTAAGAATGGTTGATTCTTCAAAAAGATCGGTGCAAAACTTTACCGAGCATTCCAATTTACCTTCTTTTTCAGCCACAACAAGGGTCAGGTCGAATTTCGTGGTTTGATGCCCGAGTGACCTTCCCGAAATTTCAACGTTTCTGAGCGTAAGATCCGGAAGTTCAGGAGTGTTCTGAAACACAAAGAAGGCCTGAAAAATTGCGCTTCTGCTGAGATCTCTGGTCTGAGAAACCACATCCACTATTTTTTCAAAGGGAACTTCCTGGTGATCATATGCTTCAAGGGTGTTCTTTCTAACAAGTTTGAGAAGGTCCCTGAAGGTTGAATTTCCGCTTATTTCAGACCGAATGGCCAGGGTATTGATGAAAAAGCCGATCAGATCTTCAACCTCCCTTTGCTGCCTGCCGGCGATGGGGGTTCCCACACAAATATCAGGTTGTGAAGAGTATCTGAAAAGCAGGGTCTTGTATACCGTTAGCAGCGTCATGAAAAGACTGGAATTGTTTTCCCTGCTAATTCCATTCAGCTTTTCGGTAAGTTCCTTATTTATGATAAAACCGGATGAGGCTCCCTTAATGCTCTGAATCGCCGGCCGGGGTTTATCCGTTGGAAGTTCAAGTGGCTCTGTTCCGGAGAGCTTTTGTTTCCAGTGTTCTAATTTTTGTTCAAGGGTCTTACCCTTAAGGTACTTTCTTTGCCAGATCGCAAAATCTGCATACTGTATTTTTAACGGATCTGGCTGGTAACTCTGATTAATAACCCCTGCATTATATCCTTTTACGATTTCTTCGATCAATAGGTTGGCAGACCAACCATCGGAACAAATGTGATGCAGCGTAAAAACCAATATGTGTTGATCCTTTTTAAGGTAGATCAGATCGGTTCTGAGCATGTAATCCCTTTCAAGATCAAATGGTTTTTCAATGCATTTTCGGATTTCCTGATTAATGGCTTTTTCGCTTTTTCCCTCCATTGAATGCCTGCTCATTTTCCATGGTTCAGGATCAAGGATCTCCTGATATGCCTGACCGAGATTGTCTTTAAAAACCGTTCGGAGGGCCTCATGCCTGCTTACCACATTTTTTATGGACTTTTCAAGGACATCAACGTTTAATTTTCCATTGAGGTTCAGAACTGTGGGAAGGTGATATTGAACCGATCCCTCCAGCTGATGAATGAACCATAAACGTTCCTGTGAGAATGAAAGTGGAATGAATTCAGGTCGATCGTATTTTTCAATGGACTTGAGATGTTTTCCTTTCTTACGCCCGGATATCAATTGGGCCAATTCCCTAATGTTGGAATGGCTGAAAAGCTCAATAACAGCAAGTTCGACGTTCAATTCGGACCTGATTGCGGCGATCACCCTCATGGCCAACAGAGAATGACCTCCCAGTTCGAAGAAATTATCGCGAACACCAACCTTCGGTAATTTGAGTAGATTTTCCCAAATAGCTACCAGCTTCTTTTCGGTTTCGTTACTTGCCTCTTCATAAACGCTTCCGGATATGTTTCCCATATCGGGCTCGGGCAATGCTTTTCGGTCAATCTTACCGCTGTGATTGAAAGGCAATGTATCCAACTCCACCCACAAATTCGGAACCATATACTCCGGTAATTTGGATTTCAAATCATCCTGCAGGGCAGTTTTGTCGTATTTATCGGTTTTTACCACATACGCTACGAGCTGTTTGGTTCCCTGGGCATCGGTCTTTGCCATTACAACCGATTGATGTACATATGGACTTTTATTGATCGCTATTTCTACTTCTCCTAGTTCTACACGGTAACCTCTTATTTTGACCTGGTCGTCGGTTCTGCCCAGGAATTGCAGGTTTCCATCCTGCATCCAACGTCCCAGATCACCGGATCTATACATTCTTGCAAAAGGTTGAGTTGAAAAAGGATCCTTTACAAACCTTTCTCTGGTAAGATTTTCCCGGTTCAGATAGCCTCTTGCTACCTGCGCTCCTCCAATATAAATTTCACCGGGTACTCCAACGGGCACTATTGCCTTGTTTTTATTTAGGACATAAATAGTAACGTTGTTTACCGGAATACCGATTGGAGGAAGAGCGTTCGTATCCAGATTCTGTGTAAGAAGATAGCTGGTTACAACATGAGTTTCAGTTGGGCCATACTGGTTGATCAACCGGATCTTGCTCAGCTCAATAAACTTGATGATCTCTTCACTTAGTTTTAATTGCTCACCCGCGGCCATTATTTCCTTCAGAGGAAAGTTCTTGTTCCACAGAGGCAGAATGAATTCTGACAGATTTTTCATCATGGCGGTTGGGAAGAACATGTGAGTAATTCCATACCGAATGATGTCGTTATATATTTCCTGCAAATCCAGCCTCCTTTCGGCTTCTATGAGGTATACAGTACTTCCGAAACACAAACTGGAAAATATTTCAAGAAAACTTGCATCAAAATTGAGACTGGCAAACTGCAATACGTTGCGTTTGTCCTGAATGAATTGTTTTTGTTGCCAGATAAGCAAGTTGAGCATGCTGCCTCTCGACATTTCAACGCCCTTTGGTTTACCCGTTGAACCGGAGGTGTACAAAACGAATACAAGATCGTCATGTGAATAATTTACGTCAACATCTGCTATATTGCCCGTATTATCCTCAAACCACGTCTCATCCAGTTCAAGGATCTTCAGAGCCCTGCCATTAAGTTTATGGCTAATTTTACGATTGCTTATGATCAAGCCCGGGTCCAGGTCGTCTAAAATAAGGTCGATCCTGGCTTGTGGGTATTCGGGATCAATGGGTGCATACGCCGCACCCGTTTTTAAAATCCCTACCAGACCAATGACCATTTCAGGGCACCTGTTGATGCTGATGGGAACAATATCGCCCGGATGCACACCCCAGTCGATCAATTGCCTTGCAACCTGGTTTGCACGATTGTTGAGTTCATTATAGGACAAAACGGAATCGTTCATTACCACAGCAAGGTTGTTTGGATCTTCGATCACTTGCTGACCAAATAATTTTATCAGATCAAGATCCGGCACCTGCATATCTTCAACCCTGCTATACGAGTCAAGTATCCTTGCGGATTCAGTTTCACTTATAAAAGACAATTGACCAATATTGAGCTTATTGCTTTCATTTACGATAGAATGTAAAAGATTCACATAATGATCTGCAAAATTTTGAATGCTTGAACCATGAAACAGATTGGTGCAATATTCGATCGAACCATGCATTTTGCCTTCAATGTGAAAAAGGAAAAGAGTCATATCGAATTTAGAAGACCTGACTCCTAAACTTTCAGGCTGCAGTTCCACTTCTCCCAATTTTAACTTAGGCACCTCAGGTGTGTTCTGAAACACAAATAAAACCTGAAACAATGGACTACGACTTAAGTCCCGGTCTTTTATAACTGTTTCAACAACCTTCTCAAAAGGCACATCCTGATGCGCAAAAGCCTCGAGGGTAGTTTCTTTGATATCATTTAAAAAATCAGAAAAAGACTGCTCATCCCTGACCTCCGACCTTAAAGCCAGCGTGTTCACAAAAAAGCCGATCATGTGTTCCAATTCTTGTTGCTGCCGCCCCGCAATGGGGGTTCCAACACATATATCTTCCTGACCGGAATAATGATGCAAAAGAATTTTGAAAGCTGCCAGGCCGGTCATAAAAGGAGTAACATTCCTGTTCAGACAAAACTCGTTAAGGCGCTTTTCGAGTTCCTCGTCAATCGGAAAATTGAAAACATCTCCCCTTACACTTTGCTTGGATGGCCGGATTTCGTCGGTGGGTAGTTCCAATACTTCAACACCCTGTAACTTTTCTTTCCAGTATTTAAGCTTCTTCTCAAGAACCTCTCCCTGAATATAGGTCTTTTGCCAAATTGAAAAATCTGCATATTGAACCGGAAGTGGTTCAAGTTCAGGTTTGTTACCCCTGACAAGGGCATTATAAGCTGCAGCAAGGTCCTTAACCATTACGGAAGTAGACCATCCGTCGGAGGCAATATGATGAACCGTTGAAACCAAAATGTGTTCATTTTTTTTCAGTTCTATCAATTCAGCCCTGATCATATAATCCTTAGTAAGATCGAAAGGCTTCCGTATCAGGGATCGGATGTATTCATAAACATCCTGCTTTATCAGATCTTTTGAATTTGAAACGTTCAACTGCCATTCCTCATAAGGCAAGATCCACTGATAACTGACCCCCTCTTCTTCCCTGAAACAAGTACGAAGTGTTTCGTGTCGGTTTAGCACTTCCAGCATAGCTTCCTTTAAGATTGCAATATTTAAATTCCCCTTAAGTCGCAGTACTGCGGAAACATGGTACTGTACACTGCCTTCAAGTTTATCGATGAACCAAAGTCGTTCCTGTGAAAATGACAAAGGTATTTGCTCCGGACGGGGTTTTACCTTTTCAATTGCCGGCAAAGTGTCTTCATCCCGGTGGCTTACCAGTCTGTTTTTTAACTGAGCAATGGTTGGGTAATCAAAGATGTCCCCTATAGGGATCTCAACATTAAAAGTTTTCCGAAGTGTCGAAACCAAACGAATTGCCAACAGTGAATGTCCTCCTAATGCGAAGAAATCATCATGTATACCTATGTTTTCAACCTCAAGGATATCTTCCCAGATTTCCGCCATTTTTTTCTCGGTCTCATCACCGGGATCCACATGGCCTTCAAACTTACCGGAACTTAGTTCCGGGTCGGGAAGTAAATTTTTGTTTATTTTACCATTGACCGTAAGAGGAAGTTCTTTGATCTCCACAAAAAAGCTAGGGATCATATATTCCGGCAACATTTCCTTCAGATCGTGCTTGATCTTTTCAGGATCCGTCGATCCGGATTCCTTTACAGATCTCAGATATGCGATCAATCGTTTTGCACCCTGAGAATCCTCTCTTTCAATAACCACAACCTGGTCAGCAATTTTCAATCGTTCAAGAGCACGTTCTACTTCGCTCAATTCGATCCTGTAACCTCTGATCTTTACTTGTTCATCTACTCTGCCTATGAATTCTATATCACCATTGTGGTTAAATTTCACAAGGTCGCCGGTTGAATACAAGCGCTCTGAACCGTTTTCCGTTTCAAACGGAATGAATTTTGTTCCGGTAAGTTTCGGATTATTTCTATATCCATCAGAAACTCCTGCACCCGAAATAAACAGCTCTCCCGGAACACCAACCGGATTGGTTTTCATGGCTTTGTCCAGAACGTAAACCTTTGTGTTGCCAAATGGCTTACCGATCGGGATGTTTCCTCCATAATGTGGATTAACTCGACATTCAAATAGTAATTTTCCAATGGTTGTTTCTGTCGGACCGTAGTGATTAAAGATCCGGCAATTTGTATTTCTAGACCTGATTTTGTTTACAAGGTCCGACGAGAGTATGTCTCCTCCGAAAATCAGCATTGCCTGTGGGATCAGCATTTCAGTTTCAGTTGAAAGTGCTTTCCAGTGGCTTGGGACAATTTTCAGGCAGTCTATTTTGTTGTTGAGAAAGTACTCATTTATCTTTTCTGCATCTGAAACGGTATTTTTCGAGAACAGATGTAAGGTGCCTCCTGTAAGTAAGGATGGAAAAATAACCGTATTCCCCAAATCTGTCGCAATGGATGAAACCAGAGCGAAACTATTTAAGGAGAAAATTCCGGTCCTTTGGTTAAGTCCGTAAATATAATCAAGTACTGACCTATGGCTTATGATGACACCTTTCGGCTTGCCGGTTGAACCTGAAGTATAGATCATGTATGCGGCACTTTCAGGCAGTAACCTTAATCCCGGGTTCTTGATATCACCTTCCTTTTCAAGGCTTATCTCAATTGCAGATCGTATGTTCAGAAGCTGAATGGTTTCAACAACATGAGAGCTGTAAAGCACAATTCCGGAATCACAGTCTTTGTAAATATCCATGATCCTTTCCCTTGGAAAGTCGGTATCTACCGGTACATAATGACCACCTGCTTTCATGATGGCCAGCATTCCAACGATCATTTCCGGGCCTCTCTCGCAAAACAACATGACCGGTGTGCCGGGGGCTAAATTTGCCCGAATGAGCCGACTTGCCAGATTGTTTGCATAATGGTTTAGCGAAGC
The DNA here is from genome assembly GCA_020635455.1 of Flavobacteriales bacterium. Classification (GTDB taxonomy): domain Bacteria; phylum Bacteroidota; class Bacteroidia; order NS11-12g; family UBA9320; genus JABWCE01. Next base: position 126,376 of record JACJZT010000006.1, on the reverse strand, counting down.
ATAATCTATTTTATCGTTTTCAAAACATAAAGCAATGGAATCAGGTGTTTCAATTACCTGTTTTTCGAAAAGGCTGATAATTGAACTGTCTCGTGGAAAATCTACATGAGAATAGGTGGAAGCACCCTGCAAGATCATGTCATCGTAAGCTCCCAGCATTTTGAGATCGCCAATCAGTGCATCAGGTTCTGCAAGTATGGATTTTAACAAAACCTTGAAATGACTGACCATACCTTCTATTGTATTCCTGGTAAACAAATCCGTGGCGTATTGCACGGAACAAAGTATTCCATCCGGAGATTCACTGGTAAAAAAGGTAAGGTCAAATTTTGATATTCTGGCTTCGTAGTCTATTCTTTCCAGTTTCAGGTTACCAAGTTTCAGTTGCTCAACAGGTGGTGTATTTGCAAGAACCAGCATCGCCTGGAACAATGGACTCCTGCTTGGATCCCTTTCTTGTTTTACCACATCTACTACCCGTTCAAAGGGAACATCCTGGTGTTCATATGCATCCAGTGTGGTTTGTTTTACCTCCCTGAGAAGGTCGGTAAATCTTTTTTCCGGTTTAACGTCAGTTCTGAAGGTTAGAGTGTTAACGAAAAACCCGATCAGATTTTCAAGGTCGGCATCTTCTCGGCTGGCCATTGAAGAACCCACTGCAATATCATCCTGCCTGCTGTATTTGGCAAGCAATACATTAAATGCAGCCAACAAGGTCATAAATAAGGTCGTGCCTTGCTTTTGACTTAATTCAACGAGTCCATCCCTTGTTTGTTTATCGATATCAAACCTAAACCGCTCACCGGAATGGCTTTGAGTAGGAGGGCGTTTAAAATCCAAAGGCAGTTCGAGGTTCGAAACTCCTTCAAGTTTGGTTTTCCAATATTGAAGTTTCTTTTGAAGTATTTCCTCAGATAAATAACTTTTCTGCCAAACAGCAAAATCGGCATATTGTAGGTCCAATTCTTCTATTTCCGGTTCTTTATTGAGCGAAATGCTTCCGTACAATCCTGCAACTTCTTTAACCAGTATGGATGTAGACCAGGCATCGGAGGCAATGTGATGCATGGTGGCAACGAGATAATATTCACCTGATTCAAGCGGGATCAATGTGGCGCGCAACATATAATCCTTTGCAAGGTCAAAAGGTCGTGTAATTAGTTTACGGATCAATGACTCCAGCTCTTCACTGCCGAATCTGAATTTGACTTCCTTATTGTACTCAAGTTTCCACGATTTTTCACTAACAGGCTTCTGATACCCGTTCCCATCTTCTTCAATTATGACGGTTCTTAATACTTCATGTCTTTTTACAATAAGTCTCAAGGACGTTTCAAGTGCCTCAATATTCAGGTCGCCTTCAAGTTTGATGACCGTCGGTAAGTGATATGAAAGACTTCCTTCCAGCTTATCCAGAAACCACAATCGCTCCTGAGAAAAAGACATAGGTATTTTTGAGATCGCCGTTCTGTCAAAGCGGTTCAAAGGTGGCTTTTCACTCTCTTTACGTTTTTCAGATGCATGTTCTTCAAAATACCTTACCAAGGAGGTTTTATTTGCCTTTAGTTCATCCAAAAGCAATTTATCAATGTTTTTTCCTTTCTGAAACTTGATGGAAAGTTCACCTTGTGAGTAAGCAATGGAAACGCCTTGTTTGGCCGCCTTATTCAGTAACTTTACTGTTTCTGCTAAATTAAAATTTACCATTTTTTATAATGTCATACTTTCCATGTCGTCTTCCGACTCATGTTCTGCTTTTCTGTTCAATTCAATATATCCCGAAAGATTCTCAATGTTTCCAAGTTCAAAGAAAGTTGCAATGCTTAACTGAACTTCATATTTCTTCTTAATGGCAGCGAGTAAACGGATCACCAGAAGTGAATGTCCGCCCAATTCGAAGAAATTATCATGAATGCCTATCGTATCCTTATTAAGAAGGTCTTTCCATATTTCAGTCAGCCGCATCTCTGTTTCGGTTGTTGCCTGTACAAATTCTTTTTCGGAAAGATCTTGGGAATATGGATCCGGCAATGCTTTTCGGTCGATCTTACCATTCAGATTCAAGGGGAACTCATTTAGTTCAAACCAAAATTCAGGGATCATATAGTCCGGTAATTTTTTCTTCAGTTGAATTTTCACTGATTCTATATCCTTGCCGGATCTCAGGATCACATAGGCCGATAAACGATTTACATTTCTCTTGTCTTTTCCTGCAATCACCAAACAACGTTCAACCAAACCTGAGTTGTTCATTTGGTTTTCAATTTCTGCGGTCTCTACTCTGTATCCGCGTATCTTAACCTGATCATCCAGTCTGCCTATATAGTATAGATCTCCATTTTTATCCCACCTTACCTCATCACCGGTTTTATACATTTTTGTGCCCGGTTTGAGAGGATTTTCAATAAAAAATCCTGAGGTAAGTTCTTTATTTCCAAGATAGCCCTTTGCAAGTCCGTCACCTGCTATATATAATTGTCCATTTACTCCAACCGGTACCGGTTTAAGTCTGTTATCAAGAACGTACAAACTGGTGTTTGAAAAGGGCTTACCAATTGGAACCCTGTTGTATGCTTTGTTTAAATCTACCTTGTGAATGGTTTTGCCGATGGTAGCTTCGGTTGGCCCGTAATGATTGTATACTTCTCCTATATACTTTCGTTTTTTAAGTTCATTCAAAACTTCATTACTGAATACATCACCACCAAAGATCATTACTTTATTTGCAAGTATTCCATAACCCGCTTCGGCATAAGTCATCCATAAGGAAGGCACGATCTTTATACAATCAATACCGCTGCTTTCAACGTATTGAGACAATCCCCCGGCATCAGCGATCAATTGATCAGGTATAACAAATAAATTACCTCCTGTTATCAGGGACGTATGTATGATGGCATGACCGGCATCAAAAACCATGGGTGAAAACAAAGCAAAGTTCTTGCAATCACTCAGGCAGGTTTCATGCATTAATCCATAACAATGGTCGATCAGAGCTTTATGCTGAATTTCCACTCCTTTTGGATTTCCGGTTGACCCGGAGGTATAAATCACATAGGCCAGATCATCCGGTCCGATGTTTATTTCCGGCAAGGTGTCAGGCAATTCATTGAACGATTTCGGTTGATCAACCCTTAGACATAAGGTTCCTTTAATGTTTTGACCATGTTGTTTGTGGCTAAGAATTATTTTACTGCCCGAATCTTCAACGATATATCGAATCCTTTCTTCAGGATACTCAGGGTCTACAGGCAGATATGCTGCCCCGCTTTTGAGTACTGCAAGCATGGCAACGATCATTTCCAGACTTCGGTCAAACAACAATGGAATGTATTTTGAACCGGCTCCTTTAGTCAGGATAGAATGTGCAAGTTTATTCGATCGCTTGTCAAGCTCTTCATAGCTTATTGTTTCATTTTGGAAACTAAGGGCAATCTGGTCCCTTTTTTCCGTTACCATCCTTGTAAACAACTCCGGAATTGTTGAGCCGGAAGGATAATCCACCTTCGAACTTCCAAATTCATATAAGGTGGCCTTTTCTTCTCTACTTAAAATATCGATCTGATCGACTTTAAGATCCCTTATTTCAAGCACCTGTTCTATGGCAACCATAAAATGCTCCCTGATCCTCAGGACCTGCTCCTCTTCAAGAAGGCTTGTATTGTACCGGAAACGGATCTTTAAAGTTTCGGTATCCGATACTGTTAGCGTGATTGGATAATTGGTTTGCTCAGTTATTTTAACTTCCTCAACTTTCAGACTCCAGTTTTGTTCAGCAACAATTTTACTCACAGGGAAATTTTCAAAAACAAGGATGCTGTCGAAAAGGTCTCCCTGAATACCTGTCATGGCCTGAATTTCATGAAGGGCAGAATACTGATATTTTCTTGAATTGACCTGCTCGCTTTGAAGATTCCAAAGCCACTCTGAAACGCTTGTATCTTCATTCAATTCAGATACTAGTGGCAATGTATTAATAAACATTCCAACCCGGTTTTCAACATTTGACAGGTCATCGGGTCTTCCCGAAACAATAACACCAAAGCTAATGCGGTCCTGGCCGGTGTACTTATGCAACAAAACAGACCATACACCCTGGATAATGGTATTTACCGTCACCCGGTTCTTTTTTGCAAAATTTCTTACTTTACCGGTCGTTTCATTGGTAAATTCAAGTATTTCGGAACGATAGGTTCCCATACCCGCATTGCGGTTCGCCGAAACCTTTACAAAGGGTAAAAGAGTTGGAGAATCCAACTTTGAAGTATAATTCCTCCAGTACTTTGTTTCTTCTTTACGGTCTCTGCTTTCCAGATATTGCAGATAATCTTCAAATTTGTCTTCCGGCTTTGAAAAGATCTTTTTCTGAAGGAAAAGCTTATCGTATACATTCAGGAACTCTTCCATCAATACCGGAAGCGACCATCCATCAAACAATAGGTGATGGGATGTCCACAACATGTGATATTGTCCTGAACCACGATTAAATAGAGCCACCCGCATTAAAGGAGGCTTACTGAAATCGAAGGCTTTTGTAGAATCTGACAGGCAATAGTTGCGAATCTCATTTTCCTGAGCTTCCTCAGATTTTTCGGAAAGATCTATATGTTCTACCGGAAGTTTGGCTTTTTTATAGAAACATTGTACCGGAATCGAAAACCTGTCGGCATAGAATGCAGAACGCAAAGCACTGTGCTGTTGTATGACATACTCCCAGGCTTCATTAAAAGCTTCGAGGTTCAGGCCAAAAAATTCGCATTCAAACTGCACCATGTATGCGCCGGTATTTTCATCGAAAAGTCCATGATAGAGTATACCTTGTTGCAAACCTGACAGACCGTGAATGGACTGAAAATCCAATAACCTGTTTTGATCATTATTGTGAGGTTCCAACAGAAACTCATCGAAGGACCTGAAATCTATTTCTGAACCAAGATTAAAATCTGAAGGTGTTTTTGACAAATAAATTCTATCCTGACCAAGGCAATGGGACACAATTGACGAAAGGTTTGTTTTGAAAAGGTCGGTGAGTTCCTGTATACTCTTCTCCTTATAGTTGAGCTTACTGTAGGTCCATTTAAAACTCATTACACCGTTTTCAACCATGGCATTAACATGTATCTTACCCGAAAAATAGTTTTGAGGATGGATGTTACTGCCTCCGTTTTCAGGAGCCTGGTTAAAAAGCGAGGATGTTTCAGCATTTGTGTCTGCCTGACCGAGGTAATTGAACATGATATCCCAAGGGTCCCCGTCATTTAATTCAGGTGCATTCAACATATGTTTCAAAATGCCGTAACCCAAACCTTTTCCGGGAATCTTTCTGTATTGTTCCTTAACGGATTTAAGCAATTGACCTTCATCTTCAGTTTCCTCATTTTCGATGTTTACCGGATAAATACTTGTAAACCATCCCAAGGTTCGGCTAAGATCAACTTTACCAATACTTTCTTCTCTGCCATGACCTTCCACACCAATATTTAGATTTTTCAATCCATATTTTTGAAAAAATGCCTGAGAAAGCCCTGCTAGCAACACCTCATTGATCTCTGTATGATAAACTCCGGGTACTTTCTGTAAAAGGTTCGCGGTTAGTTCTTTTTCGAGGTCCAAAACAATGGTTTCAGTATCTTCCATCAACACGGAACGAGGATTGTCCATATCTGAAGGCAGAGGTTCATACGAACGATTTACCCTTTGCCAGTATTTCGACTCCTGATCAAGATCGTCTTGTTTGGAATATTGTTCAAGTTCGGAATACCAGTCTTTGAAAGTGGAACTCTTTTGTGGAAAGGATGCATCTTTACCTTCTAAAGCGGCTGCAAGCAGCAAACTAAGGTCTTCAAAAAGAATTCTCCAGGAAATCCCGTCTATCACCAGATGGTGCACTACAACCAGCAAACGGTTGAAATCTTCCGTTTCGGGAGTTCTCATAAGAACCACCTTAAAAACATCGCCAAATTCTATATTGAGACTACTCTGATATCGATTCGAAACTTCCTCAACTTTTGCTGAAAGATCCTTTTGGTCAATCTTGCTTAGATCTTCTGTATATACCTCAGTCTTTGCATTTCCGTAGATCTGGTGAACATCCTTTTCTTTTCTGACATACCTGAATCCTAAACCATCGTGCTGTTCGACGATCTTATCGAGTGCTTTTCCAAGCATATCCTTATCAATGGTTTTGATCAAACTCACCAAAACCCTTTGGTTGAAATGATCGGGGTGTTTGTGATTTTGTTTAAAGAACCAACGCTGTACCGGTATCATTCCACTTTCGCCAACCGGCTTTTGCATTTCACTTCCCGACGATTCGGAAATGCTACGTACGGATAACAGAACTGCCAGTTTAGAAATGCTTTGATGAGAAAAAATATCTGAAATTTTCATTTCAAAGCCCTCTTTTCTCACCCGGCTTACGATTTGAACCACAACGATCGAATCGCCTCCAAGGTCAAAGAAATTATCTTCAACACCTACTTTTTCAATATCCAGTACATCTCCCCAAATCCTGCAGAGTGTTTCCTCGATCTCATTACCGGCAGCAGTGAATTTATTTTGAATTTGCTCAAGAACATCTACTTCAGGCAATGCAGTTTTATCAATTTTACCGTTGATGGTCAGTGGAAATTCTGCCATCTCTTTCCAAAGTTCGGGAAGCATATAATCCGGCAATTTTCCGGCAAGCTCTTTCCGGACCATGTTCAATTCAAAATCTTTACCTGGCACCAGATAACAAACCAGCTTACCGTGTTCCTTAGAATCCTTCTTAAGCATTACAACAGATTGCTTTACCGCAGGAATTGATTGCAATGCGTTTTCGATCTCTCCAAGCTCAATTCGGTATCCCTTGTGTTTGATCTGATCGTCGGTTCTACCTAAAAAGATAAGGTTTCCATCTTCATACCATTTGGCCATGTCTCCGGAACGGTATAATTTCCCCTTCTCATTGAAGGGGTTTTTTACGAATTTTTCATTCGTCAACTCAGGTTTTCCAAGATATCCCTTTGTAACCTGCTCGCCTGCAATATAGATCTCTCCAGGCACACCAACCGGTACCAGATTCATCGACTTGTCCAGCAAATACAGGTTGCAATTTTTCATCGGCTTTCCGATTGAAACGGAATTACCGGTCAGTTTATCCGAATTTTTAAGTTCAAAATTATAAAAGGCACAACCTACTGTGGTTTCTGTGGGACCATACTCATTAAAGATCTCGATGTTTACATTTGCTTCTTTTAATTGCTTGACATGACCAAAAGTGAGTGCCTCCCCACCAACGATAATTCTTTTCGTCAGTAAATTTCCATTTTTCAGTCTAAGTTTTTCCTTAAGAAGAGGAATGTGTGAAGGGGTGACCTTTATGAAGTCGTACGGCGCATTATTCTGCAGATTCTCATCTTCAAACATTTCACCTGATGACCCCGAACTGATAACTATGGTCTTACCACTTGATAAGGAAATAAAGATACCGGTTAGGGAAGCATCGAAAGTAAAGGACAAATGCCTGAAACTACCGGTTGAATTGGTGTTCTTGTCAAGGTAAAAGTCCTTGTTCAGCATAATGTAATTGTAGAGGTTGCTATGACTTGCAAGAACCCCTTTCGGAACACCGGTTGAACCGGAAGTATAAATGATGTATGCAGTTTGATCACCTGAAATTTTGGTTTCCGGGTTGTCCGAACTCATTGTGGCAATGGCATTTTGTTCCTCATCGATCAGTAACAAAGACAGGTTTTGTGCGACCGTAAACAAAGCAGCATGATCCTTTGCGGTGATCACCATTTTAGATCCACAGTCTGATAAAATATATCTGACCCTGTCTTCCGGGTAGTTAGGATCCACAGGAACATAAGCAGCACCTGATTTTAAAATTCCCAAAAGGACGATGATCTGCATGGGTCCGTTTTCAAGACATACCGGAACATAGTTTTCCTTACCGATCTTTTGCGAGATAAGATGGTTGGCGATCCGGTTGGCCTCAAGGTTCAGTTCACCATAAGTAAGTCGTTGATCTTTGTATACAATGGCGGTCTTTTCCGGTTCATCGAAAGCAATTTTTTCAAAAACTCTTACAAGGTTACCAGGACCCTTTGTGTCAAGTGGCTCAACAGGTAAGTTAAAGATATTAAGGATCTGATCTTTTTCTTGCCCCGAAAGCATTTCAATCTCTGAAACCCTGAGTTTGGGATTTCGGATCACTTCATAAAGGATATTTTTAAAATGTGAAATGATCCTGTCAATGGTTGAAGGCTTGAACAGATCCGTACAATATTCTACCGATATACCAAAACCGTCAACCTGTTCTGTTACATTCAGGATCAAATCCAATTGAGCCGTTTTATGTTCAATTTCCTCCAGCTCAATCTCAACATCTTTATACCTGATCTCCGGAATTTCCGGATTGTTTTGCATCGAGAACAAAATCTGGTATAGGGGATTTCTGTTTAGATCCCTGGTTTCAACCACCGCATCCACTACTTTTTCAAATGGAACATCAGCGTGTTGAAACATTTCAAGAACTTCCGTTTTGCATTCTGAGATCAATGAATCGAAATTGCGGTCGCTGCTTACCCGTGTTCTGACAGCCAGTGTATTTACAAAAAAACCAATGAGATCTTCGTATTCCGCAGAATTTCGGTTTGCAACCGGAGTACCGATGCAAAGGTCTTCCTGACCGGTATACCGGTTTATCAAAATATTAAAAACCGTAAATAAGGTTATGAAGTGAGTGGTGCCATATTTCTTGTTGAGTTCCTTTACACCTTCAAGCAGTTGGTTCTCGAAATAATATTGACTCCTTGCTCCATTGGTGGTTCGATTTACAGGCCTGTCATAGTCAAGAGGAAATTGCATAACCGGAACGTTGTTTAGCTTCCTTTTCCAGAAATCTATTTTTCGGTCGAGAAATTCTCCGCTGAGATATTTTCGTTGCCAAATCGCATAATCTGCATATTGTATTTTAACGGCATCCAGAGATGAGGTCTTCTTTTCGGAATAGGCAGAATACAGCTCCAGGATCTCTTTTACAAACAAGGAAAGCGACCATCCGTCCGCTGCAATATGGTGAATGGTTACCAGTAATCTGTATTCATTTTTACCCGACTTCAGAATGTGGGCCCTCAACATAAAATCCTCAGAAAGGTTGAAAGGTATAGAAACAAGGTTCAATAATACCTGCTCTGGCGATCTGTTTTTTGATTCGGGTCCTGAAACACCAATTTGGATCAGCTCCCAATTGTCAGGGGGCTGAATGACCTGTTCCACTTTACCGTCTTTTTCAACCAATACCGTCCTTAAAACTTCATGACGATCAATAATTTCCTTTAAAGAAGCTTCAAGAGCTGACAAATCCAGATTTCCTCTGATTCTGAACAGGGCCGGTATATGATATTGGGTAGAACCTTCAATGTTGTCGATGAACCACAATCGCTCCTGACTGTAGGATAAAGGAATGTGCTCCGGCCTATTGTCTGCAATCACGGCGGGCAATACAAAGGTTTCCTTATTTTCTGATCTTAATTTTAAAGCAAGTTTTGAAATGGTTGAATGATCAAAAACATCGGCCATTGAAACTTCCATATTCAACTCCTTTCGTATAGCTGAGATCAGCCTGATGGCCAATAATGAATGTCCGCCAATTTCGAAGAAATCATCTTGAATACTTATGGAATTGAGTTCCAAAAGATCCTTCCAGATTTGGACCAGTGAAGCTTCCAAAGGATCAAGGCCGCTTTGTTCTTCTTCATTTGCCTTAAGTGAGCTAAATATTTCCGCGTCTATTTTCGAAAGAGCCTTCAAATCCAATTTACCGTTCAGGGTTAAGGGGAAACGATCGACCAGAACAATCGATGGAGGGACCATGAGAGATGGCAACTTTTGCTCAAGTTCATTTTTGATCAAACCGATCTGTTCAACAGGGTGTACCCATTGCTGAAGTTTTCGGGTCACAAGTTCATCAAAAGCCAATTCAGAAGGTTTATCGGCTTTGAAGGCGAATGTATAATTTAGCCCCGTTTCCTGACTTTGTGCCGGCTTAATAAATTTAACCTCAAACCCATTTAGTTTCAAATGATCAGTAAGTACTTTATTATCCGGATCTGTACCCTTTGATTCAATTAAGATATTCTGAATTTTTTTCCAATCTTGCCTTTCAATTCCACCTAAAATGGAAAGTGTGGCGTACTTATTTCCAATGCTCAACAGATCGATCTTATCTAATTTCTCATTTCTGATCACATCTGAAATGGTGAAAGTCGATACATTGAATTTTTGTTCACGTTTTGCAAAATCAATATAAGCCTGAAGCTCTTCAGGTTTCAAAACGTAGGCTCCGGAAAATGATTTCAGACTTTTATTTTCCGGCTCCAAAAGGAATTTCGTTTCACTCACACTTGTAATATCCAGGCACATATTCTCTTTTCGATCGCTTAAAACAAGAGGAAGTATTTTACCCTTGACCTGATATAATTCACGGTTGGCCTGAATGTTTTCAAGATTTCCGGGATGAGGTTCAATGGAAAGTACCTGAGGATCTGCACCGGTAATGCTGAACATCACTTCTGCTTCTCCATCCATGCAGTTCAGATCAACAATCACCGACTTATTGTTCAAGCCAATATTATTCAGAAAATCTCCAATGGCCCTGCTGGTTTCAATATCAGGTAGGTTAGACAAATCCTGACCTGTAGAAAAATGTGGTAAACCATTCGGCAATAGTGTCAGGTGAGTGGCCAGTTCATGTTTAGTATTGACAACCTGTATGCATGAAGAAAGAACAGGAAGTTTCTCTTTGTCAATTTGTACAAATGCTTTCAGGAATCCATCGGTATCCTCCTGATTTCTTACCAGCATAACTTTTGAAGTTCGGATGTTTGAAACATTTGATATTTGCGTTTCTATCTCTCCAAGTTCAATTCGGTGACCCCTTAATTTAACCTGATCATCGTTTCTTCCCAGAAATTCAAGTTCACCCTCCGGCAGCCATCTTCCAACATCGCCTGTTCTGTATACTTTCCTGCTATGGCCATTCATCAAAGTAAGATCAACAAACTTCTTCTTTGTAAGATCTTCCAGATTCAAATACCCTTTGGTAACAGAATCCCCGGATATACAAATTTCGCCCGGAAGTCCGATGGGTTGAATTTTACCTTCCGTATTCAGAATAAAGATCTCGGTATGATCCAGAGGTTTTCCGATCCATACAGATCCTGAAAAATTAAGAAGGGGCTTGGATGTGTTTAATTTATAAATGCTGCAACCAACTGTAGCCTCCGTAGGACCATATTCATTTATGATCTCAACATTGTACTTATTTTCAGCAAAATACTTTAAATGATTGCCGAACAATGCTTCACCTCCTAAAACCAGTCTGCCGGTTACCGGTTTGTCGTTCTTAAGGAAATTTTCCCCAATAAGCTCCACATGTGCCGGCGTTAATTTGATAAAATCATAGGGTGCATGTTTAAGGAAATTCACATCTTTAAATATTTCTGTCCCTTTCAAAGTAGATATTACCGATGTTCTGCCATGTATCAAAGGCAAAAACATTGCCGTTATCGATGCGTCAAAGGTCGCTGCAAAATGTATATAAGTTGCCGGACCGCTCTGTTCATTATTAAGGTAATTTATTTTTTTGTTAAAAAGATAGTTCGACAAATTTCTGTGTTGAACCAAAACTCCTTTCGGGAAACCGGTGGAACCTGAAGTGTACAATACATAAGCAACCTGGTTTGCGTCCGGAACTTTAATTTCAGGATCCTTTTCAGAATCTGCAATGTTACCCACTTCAAGGATTTCGACATTATCCGGAACGGAGTTTCCTGCATCTTCCGCTTTTTGCACCAAAAGTACTTTGGCATTTATGTCGTTTAAAATAAATTTTATTCGCTCTTCGGGATAGTCAATATCGACCGGTACAAAGGCAGATCCTGCCTTCCAGATCGCCAGTACGGATACGATCCAGTCTATCGATCTTTCGATCATAACCGGTACCATCTCATCCTTTTGGACTCCTTTCGCAGAAAGGTAGCTTGCAAGATGGTCTGAACGTTTTTTTAATTCGAGATAAGAAATTTCTTCCTTTCCATAAATGAAGGCTGTTCTATCAGGATTTTCGAATATTTGCTTTTCAATCCGCTCCAATACATTTTGTTGTAAAAAATCCGGTTCAAACTTCGGATTAAGATCAAGGATCTTTTCATGTTCATCTTCTGAAAGAAGTTCTATACTTCCAATTCTGTCTGTGCTTTTAAGAATAAATTGTTCAAGAACATTCTTAAAATTACTGAAAACAACTTCAACAAATTCATCTCTTATAAGGTCAGAATTGATCATAAAATCAACTGAAATCGAATTACCCATGGCCACAGTTACGTTCATTGGGTAATTGGTTTGTTCGGTCACTTTCAGATTTTCGATCTTGAGTTTTCGATCTTCACCCGAAATGGCTTCGTCAACCGGGTAATTGTCAAAAACCAGAATGCTGTCGAACAGATCGCCTTTGATACCCGACACGTTTTGAATTTCCTGCAATGGAGTGAACTGGTAACGCTGCGCATTAACCTGATTGGTGATTATTCCATTAAGCCAGTCAACAACAGAGAGTTCTTCATTGAAAGTGGAATGTAGAGGAATGGTATTTATGAATAAGCCAACCCTTTTTTCAATACCGGGAAGGTCAGCAGGTCGTCCGGAAACCGTTATACCAAATGCTACATTGTTGCGGCCACAATACTTGTGAAGCAAAAATGCCCACACTCCCTGAACAATTGTGTTAAGAGTTAATCTATTTTTTTGTGAGAACTCATGGATCCGCAGTGAAAAGGACCTGTCGAGATGATGCGTAATGTTCTTGTATTTTCCGAGGCCTTTATTGCGGTCGGAGTTGGTTATGATAAAAGGAAATTGTGTTGATTCCGTTAAACCCGACAAATAGGTTTTCCAGAAATTAATTTCGTCTTCCTTATGGATCTTTTCCAGGTAACGTATGTATTCTTCGAACTGAAAACCAGCATCAAACTGTAATTTCTTTCCTTCTTTAAGATCATCATAAGCCCTTAAAAATTCCTCAATGATAATAAATCTGGACCATCCGTCAAAAAGCAAATGGTGCGATGTCCAGATCATCCTGTATTTATCAGCCGAAATTTTAATAAGCGAAACCCTTAGAAGTCTGCCCGTACGTAGGTCAAAACCTCTCTTTTTGTCATTGATCTCAAATTTTTTCAACTCATTTTCAAGTTCTTCACCTGTGTATTTTGTATAATCAAATACTTCAATATCAACACCGTTGAATTTATAAACGACCTGAACCGGAATGCTGAATTCGCTGTGATAAAAAGCCGACCTTAATACACTGTGTTTCTTTAAGATATACTCCCAACTTTTCTTGAAAACAACCAAATCGGGTTGTATTAGGTCGCATGAAAAAAGGTTAACATATCCCCCACCATCGTACAACTCATGAAACAACATTCCAAGCTGTAAACCACTAAGCCTGTAGAGTCCTTCAAGCGATTCATATCTTGGTTTGTTGTTAAAGGTCTCTATCAAAAACCTGTCCAGGTCCCTGTATTCTATTTCTTCTCCCAATACATAATCCGAAGGGGTTTTGAGTATCGTACCGGCAGAACGAACCTCTGTCAACGCAATAATGTTTTGCAAGGTTTGAAGAAAGCGATCCGAGAGGGACCGTATGGTTTCTGGTTTAAAATGGATCTTGCTACATGTCCAGTTTAAACGAAGTTTACCTTCAGAAACACTGCATATCAAACTGATCTTTTCCTCAACCTCGGTTTCCGGGTCCATTAGATTCCCGTAAGATTCGGAGCTTACCTTGAACCATTTGCTTTCTTTGAGAACATTATCGAGTCGGCCCAGATAATTGAATTTGATCTCAGGTTTAACCGTATCCTTAAATTCTGAAAGGTTTCCAAGATATTTAAGCACTCCGAATCCCAAACCTTTGTCAGGGATCTTCCGAAGTTGTTCCTTTACCGACCTTAAGTTGTTTAGAATACTTTCTTCACCGGTTTTCAAACATACCGGGTAATGTGTGGTAAACCAACCAATGGTTCGTGAAACATCTGTTTTACCGATCTTTTCTCTTCCATGTCCCTCGAGCTCGATGCTTATTTCGTTTTTGCCATACCATTCTGTCATGGCAATGGCCAGGGTTGAGACCAGAATTTCTCCTATTTCGGCATGAAAGAAGGAAGGAAGTTCGTGGATCAACTTTTCCGTTAAGTCCTGTTCAAGGATTAAGTCAATATTTTGGGTATCCTTTACTTTAAGCACGCCTTCTTTAAGGAAGTCGTAAGGCAAGGTATTTCTGTTTGCAAGATTTGCTCTCCAGAAGGGCAATTGGGCTTTTAGGCGATCGCTGTTCAGGTAAGCACCCAGGTTTTCATACCAATCCTTTACAGAGTCAGATTTGGGACCCAAAGCTGCTTTCTCCTGATTTAAATAGGCTGATAACAGGATCTCAAGATCATCAAACAGAATTCTCCATGAAACTCCGTCGGTTGCAAGATGGTGTATTACAAAAAGTACCCTGTTGTATTCCTCTTCATGGCTTGTTTTGAAAAGCACAACTTTTAAGATCTCCGCTTTTTCGATCTGCAGAGATCTCTGATATTCATTGCATTTCTTTTCGAGAACATCCGGTAAAGTATTCTTTTGAACAATACTCAGATCTTCAAGGTAAACACAATCGTTCTCATCATGGGCATACGCCTGGCGCCAATTCCCGGTGTCGTCCTGAAAATATTTAAACCTCAGGGAATCGTGTTGATTTTTAAGTTGTTTAAAAGCTCCTTTAAGTTCAGATACACCTATTCGCTTGTCGATCTTTAGCAATATGCTTTGGTTGAAATGAGAACGGTTCGAAGTGTCTTTTTCAAAAAACCATTGCTGAACCGGCAACAAACCGCAATTACCAGTTAATGGCTCACGGTTTTGGGAAAGTATGTCTGATGAAGAACGATGCTCAAGCAAAGCAGAAAGTCGCTCGATCGTTTGATACGTAAACACATCATCGACTTGTAGTTCAATTCCAACCCTTCTTGCCCTGCTTACCAACTGAATGGTAATGATGGAGTCTCCTCCCAGTTCAAAAAAGTTATCGTGTATCCCAACTTGCTCAAGATCTAAAAGTTCCTGCCAAATCTGGGTAAGTGCGAGTTCAGTTTCATTTCTGGCTGAAGTATATTGATCCGCTGATGAGGAATAGTCGGGCTCGGGCAATGCCCTTTTTTCGATTTTTCCATTAGGGGTCAATGGAAAACTATCCATAAATACAAAGGTTGCGGGTATCATGTATTCAGGTAATTTTTCCTGTAAACTTTCCTGAATTTCAGAAACCGTTGCTGTATGATCTTCTTTTTTCAGCACATACGCCACAAGTCGGCGGTTGAGCAACTGGTCTTCCTTGGCCAAAACAACTGCCTGTTTGATGCTTTCCAGATCCTGAAGGGCAGATTCGATTTCGCCCAGTTCGATCCTGAAACCTCTTATTTTAACCTGGCTGTCGACACGACCGAGAAATATTACATTCCCTTTTCCGGTAAGTTGAACCAGGTCTCCTGTTCGATATAGCTTTTCACTTTTGTTTTTGGAAAAAGGGTTGTCAATGAATTTTTGATCCGTAAGTTCTTTATTGTTCAAATATCCCCTGGCCAAACCATCGCCTGAAATAAACAGTTCTCCCGGAACACCTACAGGACAAAGCTGAAGTTTGCGATTCAAAACATAAATCTTCGAATTTGAGAAGGTCTTACCAATTGGGATATTTCTTCTGTATTTTTTATCCGGTTCAACTTTAAAGATGAGTTTACCAATACTTGTTTCTGTAGGTCCGTAATGGTTGATGATCTGGCATGCATTTCCGTGGGCATTGATCTCATTCACAAGATCGTATCTCAGCACATCGCCTCCAAAGATCAGCAGTTTTTCAGGGAGCAACATACGATCTTCAGTTTTAAGTGCATTCCAGTGTGAAGGAACGATCTTGAGACAATCGATCTTATTTTCATCAAAATATCGTATAAGGTGTTCTGCGTCTGACGCGGCTTGTTTGCTAAACAGATGCAAGGCACCGCCTGAGATCAGTGCACTGAATAAAATGGTGTTTCCAAGGTCGGTTGCGATCGATTGAAGAAAAGCATAAGAACCAAAACCATTGATGTTGCAACTTTGATCGAGACCGTAAAGGTAATCCATGATGCAGCGGTGTTCGATCATAACTCCTTTTGGTTCACCGGTGGAGCCCGATGTATAGATCACATAGATCAGATCACCCGGCAACGGTTTTTTTGATGGATCTCCGGCCATCTCAGTGTTGCCTGCAATAAACTCATCCACCTTCAATACCTTAACCTTTTTGTTTTGCTTTAAGGTATCACTGAATTCAGCGTTACTCAGGACAATTTTTGCATGAACATCTTCTAAAATGAAGTTTATTTTTTCAAGCAGGTTTTCAGGATCGACCGGAACGTAAGCTGCTCCGGATTTTAAAATACCAAGAATTGACTGAATTCTTGGTATACCACTTTCAAGAATTATAGGAATCATCGGATTCTCACCCAGTTTCAGGCTGAGAAGATAATGAGCAATTTGGTTAGCACTGTTATTAAGTTCAGCGTATGTGATCCTGATATCCTCATAAACCAGGGCAATTGAATCAGGTGTTTTTTCAACCTGTTTTTCAAATAAATCAACAAAAGTAAGTTCATGAGGATATTTAACCGAAGAAAGATTAAAGGTCTTCAACAACTTTTTCTCTTCCTCAGCCGATATCATATTCAATAACCCGATCTTCTGATTTGGATTGTCAACAACAGAGCGTATTAATTCCCTGAAGTGTTCTGCTACCTGTTCTATGGTTTCACGCTTAAAAAGGTCTACTGAATATTCCACCGAACACTTTAATCCTCCTGAAGTTTCCTTAACAAAAAAGCTGAAATCAAACTTTGAAACATCCGCCTCATAATTCTGCACTTCTATTTGGGTGTCACCCAGTTTTAAGGATGAAATCTCAGGCGTATTTACCAGAACGAACATCACCTGAAACAACGGACTTCGACTTATATCCCGCTCCACAACGGTTGCATCAACAACCTTTTCAAATGGAACCTCCTGGTTTTCATACGCTTCAAGAGTGTTTTTCTTTACCTGACCAAGCAAGGACCTGAAGCTGTCTTCTTCATTCACATCGGTACGAAGTGCAATGGTATTAACAAAAAAACCGATCAGATCTTCAATTTCCTTATGGGTTCGGTTAGCAATGGAGAAACCAACACAAATGTCTCGTTGACGTGCGTATTTGTTTAACAAAACCTTAAACACCGCCATAAGTGTCATATACAAAGTTGCATTTTCGAGTTTTGCAAGGTTGTAAAGTTTCTGCGACTGACTTTGATCGATATAAAAATAGATTTGTGAACCCCTGTTGCTTCTTTTTGCCGGACGCTCAAAATCGGTGGTCAGTTTTAAAGGACTAACACCTTTTAATTTGCTCTTCCAATAGTCAAGTTTTTGCTCCAGAACTTCTCCCGAAAGATACTTGCGCTGCCAAATAGCATAATCGCTGTACTGCAAATGCAAAGGCGGACGCAAGTCTGTACTTTGAAAACTCAGCTGTTCGTAGTAATAGCCCAATTCATCAACAAGAACCGCAAGGGATGAAGCATCTGAAGAAATATGATGCATGGTAACGATCAATTTGCAGTTCTTTTTGTCCGGTTCTATTAAAGTGGCTCGGAGCATGTAATCCGAACTCAGGTCAAAAGGTCGTTCGATAAGGCTTTTTAATCCGCCTTTTTCATCTGCAATAAATCTTGATGTTCGCAAAGGGTCAAGAAGTTCAAGTTTCCAGGCTTCCGATGTTAACAACGTTTGATAAGCCTTTCCTCCTTCTTCGAGGATCACGGTCCTGAGGATTTCATGACGGCTCACGATCCTTTTGAGGGCAGCTTCAAGAATTTCTTTATTTAAAGGTCCTTTTATGTTTAAAATAGCCGAAACATGGTAAGACAAACTACCTTCAAGTTTGTCGATAAACCATAAGCGTTCCTGACTGAACGACAAAGGTATCAGTTCAGGTTTTATCGCCGGTTTAATTTCGGAGACCCTATGCAGGTTTGACTTTTCAGATAAACAGATTGCCAGCTCCTGTACGGTTGGGTTCATAAACAGGTCTCTTACCTGAAGATCAATGTTAAGTTCAGAACTTAGATCGGAAACAAGGGTCATGGCAAGTAAGGAGTGCCCACCAAGTTCGAAGAAATTGTCCAACACCCCAATTTTTTCCAAACCGAGCAAACGTGACCAGACCTTGCAAACATCTTCCTCCATTTGAGTACCGGGTGCCTGATAAACCAGAGAAATATTTTCCGTAAGATCCGGCAATGGCAAGGACCTTGAATCAACTTTACCATTCGGTGTCAAGGGTAATTCCGGCAGACTTACCCAAAAAACAGGAACCATAAACTCAGGAACTTTCCCTGAAATAAATTTTTTCAGACTCGAAATGAACTCCTCTTTATCCGGAGTGCTGATATCTTTTGCCTTTACGATGTAGGCAACCAATTGTTTGCCGGAATTTTCGGCATCGAAAACATTTACAAATGCCTGTACAATATCAGGATGTTGCAATATGGCGTTTTCAATTTCACCGGGTTCGATACGATATCCACGAATCTTTATTTGCTGATCGACCCTGCCGGTATAGATAACATTTCCATCCTCCAGCCATTTACCTAGGTCACCGGTTTTGTACAATCTGTTTTCAACCGATCTTAAGGAAGGAACTTCAACAAATTTTTCACTATTAAGTTCCGGGTTGTTCAAATAGCCAAGACTTAAACCTGCTCCTCCAAGGTAAATTTCTCCTGTAATGCCCGGTGGAACGATGTTCTGAAATTCGTCAAGTATGTAAACCGTTCGGTTGCTAAGAGGCTTTCCAATTGGCACAGATCCGGTAAAGGCGGTTTCTTTGATTGGATAAGTCAACGAAAATGTAGTATTTTCTGTTGGGCCATAACCATTTAGTATGCTTAATTCAGGATGGTAATTTCTAAGTTTTTCAACATGGGGTTCCGATAATTTTTCACCTCCTACCAAAATGGTATGAAGTCCTTTAAAAAGTTCGATCTCCGTATTGACCAGAAAATTAAACCAGCCGGCAGTGAACCACATTAAATTCACTCTGTGCTTTTGGATTTCCTTCATCAACACTTTTGAATTCAGCAGTGTATCATCAGATACCAAAATAAGTTTACCTCCGTTGAGCAACATCCCCCAATACTCGAAGGTAGTTGCGTCGAAAGAAACAGAACCGGAGGAGAGCAATACGTCTGAAGACTTAAAGCTCACATAGTCAATCCCCTTAACCAGACTTACAATGTTTCTGTGACTAACACGAACTCCTTTCGGGTTTCCGGTCGAACCTGAAGTATACATTACATAGGCCTCAGTTAGTGCAGAAATTTCTGAAGACGGATTTTTAAGAACGGCTTGACGCTGTTCATCAATAAGCGACGGATCAACCGCTTTGACCGATTTGCCCAATTTTAATTTTTGGAGTTTAAGGGCTTCACCGATCACAAGTTCCGCTTCGCAATCCTGAATAATAAATTTTTTACGTTGGTCCGGGAAGGAAGGATCTATGGGAACATAAGAAGCACCGGTTTTTAGAATGGCCAGTATCGCAGCCATCATTTCGGTTGACTTTGGTAAAATAACCGGTATTCTTGAGGATCTTTTGGCACCAATAGAAAGAAGATGCTCGGCCAGATGGTTCACTTTATGATTTAGCTGAGCATAACTGAGTTCTGAATGTTCATCCACAACCGCAATGGATTCCGGATTGGATCGGACCTGATCTTCGAAAAGACCAACGACCGTAGCGTTTTCCGGGAATTCTTTCTTCATACCTCTGAATTCATGAAGAATCTTATGCTCTTCCTGAACGCCGACAATGTTTAAGGATTTTATGGATGCATTCGGATCTGCAGTTACCGATTCAAGCAGGTTAACGAAATGATCTGCCAGGCTTTCAACACTTGATCGTTTAAAAAGGTCTGTGCAATACTCTACAACTCCTTTTAAACCATCTTCATGTTCCACAAAACTGAAGGTAAGGTCAAACAAGGAGGTGTTTTGATGAAATCTTTTTTCTTCAATTTCAATATCCTTTAGCCCTGCATCCGACAGATCGTTTCGGTTCTGCAGAATAAACATAACCTGGAACAGAGGAGTGGTATCGAGTTCTCTTTTGTTTGCAGTTGCTTCAACAACCTTTTCAAAAGGGACCTCCTGATGAAGGTATGCCTGTAAGGTATTTTCACGGACCCTTTCCAAAAGACTGACAAAAGAATCCTTCTCTTCAATTCTATTGCGCAGGGCAAGGGTGTTTACAAAAAAACCAATAAGGTTTTCAAATTCCTGTCTTGGCCTGTTTGCCACCGGGGTTCCAATGCAAAGATCATGGTTACCGGTATACCTGTTCAAAAGGGCATTGAATCCTGCAAAAAGGGTCATAAACAAGGTCGCATGATTCTGAAGCCCAAGAGCTTCCAGTTTCGATTTGAGACCGGATGGTATGTAAAACTCTATTTCGTCACCATTGATTGACTGCACTTTGGGCCTTGTATAATCTGTTGGGAACTGAAGTGGTTGAACCCCTTCCAGATTTTCTTTCCAATAATTCAGCTTGTCGGCTATGTCCTTTTCATAACTATCTTTTTGCCAAACAGCATAATCAGCATACTGAAATTCTATTTTTGGAGGCAAAACCGGTGCAGGTTCGGAAAAGACCTTGTAAAGAAGTTCAATTTCTTTTAAAATGACCGACGTCGACCATCCGTCTGAAGCAATGTGATGCAACGTTATGACCAACCATTGTTCATCTTTGGACCTTTTAAGCAAAGTAGCCCGGATCTTATGATCTTTTTCGAGATCGAAGGGTTCATTGACCAACTTTAAAATCAGTTCATCTGTAAAAAGGTCTTCCTTTTGATTCGTAAGGTCAAGGAACTCCGGTTCCCATAAATTTTCAGAAAGAATGAACTGATAAGGCTTTCCGTTTTGGGTTCGGATAGCGGTCCTGAGTACCTCATGTCGGTTGACCATTTCTCTTAATGAATTTACCAGGGCACTTTCGTTGAGCCTTCCTTTTATTCTGAAAACTGCCGGGATGTGGTATTGTGTGCTTCCTTCGAGTTGATGGATAAACCAAAGTCTTTCCTGTCCAAATGAAAGAGGTAAAAGTTCAGGTCTTACGATTTTGTGAAAAGGCTCCGATTCTGCAGAACTTTTTACTTTTTCCTCAATAAATGCAGATAAATTTTCAATATTTGAATGAAGGAAAATATCTGTTAATTCAAATGAATGCCTGAAATGCTGAATGATCTTCGAAACCACCCGGACCCCTTTAAGACTATTTCCCCCCAGGGAAAAGAAATCATCCTGTACGCCGAAGTTATCGTGCCCCAGTACTTCCTGCCAAATTTGATAAACCGACTTTTGAATTTCCGAATCCGGCTGTTTGTAATTCACTTCACCGGTTGGCGTAACACCTTTTTGAATTTTATTTAAAAGGTCTTTAGCGGTTTTTAGTTTTATGCCCTTAGGTCTCTTATCCAAATTATCTTTCTTAAAATTAAACGAATACCAACTTTCCTTAAGAAATTCCAGGACGCAGGGTAGAATTAGACTTACACATAAAAATTATCGTAGTAGTTGACAAATTTAAAGATATTGTCCCAAAATTGAAAAAGAATAAAATGACAATTATCAAGTTTTTATTATCAGTCCAATTACTCACAAAAAGCTTAATTTCATTCAGTTACCTGTAGTTTCAATGTTTATTTTAAATATTCTCCACATACTTGAATTTTATTATATTAATTTGTCCTGAAATTATTAAGTCAATTATTCCCAGAACTGTCCAAACAACGAATCGAACTTTCCCATGAATCTCAGTGTTATAATTCCGGTTTACAATGAAGAGGAAAGCTTACCGGGTTTATTTGAAAACCTTGAATATTTTTTCAATACCAAATACGACCAAAACACTGAGATCGTGTTTGTTGACGATGGCTCGACGGATCGAACGGCCGAACTTATCCTGAACAACCGATCGAGATCTTATCCTTCAAAACTTGTAAGACTTTCTAAAAATTACGGTTCACATGCTGCTTTAAATGCAGGCGTTTCGGTAGCCTCCGGGGAACTTATCGTAAACCTTAATGCCGATCTTCAAGATCCACTTGAACTAATACCAAAACTTTCAGAAAAGATCCATGAGGGAAACGACATTGTATGGGCACATCGAAAAACAACCCAAACCGGGATCGTTGAAAAAACCTTTTCCGGTTTGTTTGCCCTTTTGGTACAAAAATTTATCAATAAAAACTACCCCGGATCAGGACTTGATGTAGTTATGTACAATAGCAAGGTCCGAAAACAGCTCCTTGAAAATCAGGAGATCAACTCATCCTATTTTTTGCAGATCATGAACCTCGGGTTCAATCAGGACAGTATATATTTTGATCGTAAGGAGCGTAAGCTTGGAAGATCAAAATGGAGTTTATCCAAAAAAATCAAACTGATGCTCGACACCTTTGTATCGTTTTCCTATGCACCTGTGAGACTGGTTACCATTGTTGGAATACTTTTTTCACTAATTGGGTTCATGTGGATGATTTATATCATTTTCAGAAAGATCTTTGTTGGAGACCTTGTTTCCGGATGGCCTGCACTGATCTCAATTTTAATGTTAGGTTTTGGGATCACAAACCTTTCTTTGGGAATTATTGCAGAATATCTATGGAGGATACTGGATGCTTCAAGAAACCGTAAGAGTTACATAATCAGCGAGGTAAAAGAAATCCCAAAGTCCGGCTAGTGTTTAATTTAATGCTATTTACTGCTGCTTTAATACGCCATTCATAATTTGATGAAATCCGTAAAAAATCCATCTCTGCTTAACTGGTCCATCCTGTTCTATTGCATCTTTAATTCTTTGATGCTTTTTAATAATGGAATCTTCATCGACGATTGGAAATATTACGATCAAACAACAGCCGATCTGATAAATTGCTTCAACCCCGAAGGATGGTACTACACCGGCATCTGGGCAATACATGCATTTCTGTTTTCATTTCCCTATCCAATGCTTGTTTATCATTTATGCACTTTTTTGCTTGGTCTTGGAATTTTGGTTCTATTCTATAAGATTTTATCACAAACAAAGTTTGATAAATTGACTTCAGGATTAACTGCACTTGTTTTCAGTGTTTCTCCCTATTATTTTATGAAAAATTCGGCAAGCACCCTACCCTACACGCTTTGCCTTTTTCTTTTTTTAACATCCTACCATCTGATCTTAAAAACACAAAAACAAACCATTATGCATGTTTTGTTTGTGAGCATATTTCTTTTGTATTCTTTCATAACCAATTCAATTATACTCTTATATCCAATCTTACTTTTGCACTTGTATTTCCATAACCATCTGCGAGTTACCGATTTCTTAAAAAGATACTTCTGGCTGATCCTGATACCGGTTGTTTTCATTGCTCTTCGATATACACTTCTAAAACCGATCTCCACCGGTACAAGTCAGCATTATAACCGCATCGATCCCAATTCATTGATCCACCTTCCGGGAAACGTTCTTGGTATTCTTAAAGACCACATTCTGTACTTTTTAGAGCAATTGATAAACTATAAATATCTTGCAGTACTTCTATTTGGCATCTATGTTTATCTTACCGGGTTTAGGTTCGCCCATTTATTTTCAGGCAGGGTAAAAATAAAAGGTTCCGTGCTCGTAATTATTCTGGGATCCGTTTTGTTCGTTACAGGAATTACCCCTTATTTACTGGTACAAAAATATCCTGTTTTCAAGGGCTGGGAAACACGCCATCAATTGCTCATCCCTTTTGGAGTGAGTTTGATCCTTTCCTGTATCATTACCCTTTCTGCCATCAGATTTTACAGAATTGTCTTTCTTTCAACCATACTTACTACATTTAGCGTGTCATTACTGGCTCAAACTTCCGATTATTACAAGGGTTGGTTTAAATATGAATTGATCTCCGGATATTTCGCAAATCATGACCCCGGACCTGTTAAAACCTTGGTTTTTGAAGACGATCAAAATTGCCAGAATGCTACCGACCGTGTTATGTCATATTTCGAGATCAACGGTTTATACAAAATGGCAACGGGTAAACAAGACCGGTATTTTGTAGGTAAAAATCAAAAAAAACTCAATAAAGAAGAATTGCAGAAATGGATCGATATAAGGATACAGGAAAAATTAATGTCGGCATACAATATGAGGGATTATAAACAGGTTGATGAAAGAGCTTATTTTTATATGAAATGCAATCGATCCATCAAAAATCATGAATTGCCCCGATTTGTTTACTTGTACTATTTTGGAAATACAGGAGACGTTTACCGGCGATACTCCGATCACATGAGTTTTGAAATTCGCATCGAAAAATAGTACTCCATGGATCTGAAACAAAGAAAAACAGACAACTTGCTGATCTATGCCATAATGCTAAGCGGTATTGGGTTAGCGCTCGTTCAATTCTTTTATAACAGGAGTATATGGCTCGATGAAGCCAGCCTGAGTCTTAATATTTTAAAACGCAGTTTTTCAGGTTTGTTTCAGCCATTGGATTACATACAGGTAGCACCGATCCTTTTTCTTCAGTTTGAGAAGATGTTCAGCTTTTTGATCCCTAACTCTGAACTGGGTTTTCGGCTACTGCCACTTCTCTTTTTTATAGGATCCGTTTATGTTTTTTTCAAGATCAGTTCCGGTATATTCAAAAACAAGCTTATCATAGCAATTTCACTGATCTTATTCCTTCTTAATCCTAAGATCATTTATTATTCAAGTGAGGTCAAACAGTATATGTGCGATGTGTTTTTTACTCTGTGGATGTATTATCTTGTGAAGAATCCACCGGGCAGCAAGGTAAAAAAATACTCGTATCTCGCCGTATCGGGACTGGTATTTATCTATTTTTCCAACATTGCACCTTTTGTTTTAGTGGCATCAGGAATTCTGGTCCTTTTGGATAATTTTCACAAAAAAGATCTTCAATTGGTAAATCTTTTCGCGGTTAGTTTGGTCTGGGCAATTGGCTTCCTGGTGTATTACTTTGCCTTTGTTTACGAACATCCATCCTTGAAATCACAGATATTTTACTTTACCGACTTTGGAGCATTTATGCCTCAAAACCCGTTTTCTGCTGAATTTGTGAATTTTTTCAGGAGTAAATACGAAATGTATTTTTCAAAATTGCTTCCGGACCTTTTAATTCTACCTGTATTTTTTATCGCTGGTGCATACTACTTGTTAAAGGTTAAAAGATCGGGTCTTCTTTTGTTTTTTTTCATACCGGTTTTGATACATTTGATATTATCATCCTTAAAAATGTACCCCTTCAATTTAAGGCTCGTTTTGTATACAGGTCCCATTCTTATTCTTATTGTATCAGCCGGATTTGAGTATCTCTTTTCAATCAAACCAAGATACATACCCGGCATCGTGCACCCGATGATAACGGTTTCCATTGGCCTTTTCTGCTGTGCACTGTTTATTCGGTCAGGATTCCCGTATAAACACGAAGAGGTAAGGTCATGCATTGAATTCATTGATCAAAACAGAGAAGAAAACGATAAAGTGCTGGTCTATATAGGAGCATTCAGATCCTTAAAATTTTATAAGATCACCGGTAAAACAGCCCTCGAACCTGATCAAATTGTGGTGAACAGTGAACAATTCAGTAACAGGGAATTCATCGACGAGTACTTTGCAGAGGATGCCAATCTGCCTCTTGTAAAAATTGATGAATTGAAACAGGATACCGGCCGTACCTGGATCCTGATGGGTCATTATGAAGGAAACGAAATGAATAAAATTCTGAAACAATTCAGAAATGGTGATCACAAGGAAAAATTATCGTATAGTTCCAGAAAAGCGAGTGCGTATCTTTTCAAATATTAATGGATCCTGATCTCAGACCTCAATTATCAATTGATTTATATACCTTTTATTTAAATTCTTATTTTTGACAAAATGAATGTTTTGCCCGGTTATTTTCGCAAACCATACACAGGTGTTTTCCTGTAACAATATTTAATAAAAGAACGCAACGGACTGAAAAAAATTTATTTATTATGATGACATTAAACCCTTATCTGACCTTTAACGGAAATTGTGAAGAAGCTTTTGGTTTTTATAAAAAAGTATTCAAAAAAGAATTTGCACACATCAGCAAGTTCAAGGACATGCCTCCATCCAAAGAATTCCCGGTTGCAGAAGCAGATAAGGAAAAAATAATGCATGTATCCATTCAATTTGACCATGGCTTGTCGCTAATGGGTTCTGATGCCTCCGATACATTTGGCGGAGGTTTCAAGGAAGGCAATAATGTTACCGTTTCCATTAATGTTGACAAACCTGAAGAAGCTAAAAGAATGTACACCGAATTGTCGGATCAAGGTAGAATAATCGTTCCATATGATAAAACATTCTGGGGGGCCTATTACGGCTTGTTTTTCGATCGTTTTGGTATTCAATGGATGGTCAATTGTGAACTGGAGGAACATAAGGATTTTGAAAAAAAAGCAAACAAATAAACCCATCCCGGATACACCGTTAAAATGAGTTCATCTACTTCCAATGAAGTCTATATATTCAGCGGGCTTGGAGCCGATGAAAGAGTTTTTTGCAACATCGATTTCAAAGATAAAAAACCTCATTACATTCAATGGATACTACCAGAAAAAGAAGATACCCTTGAAACTTATGCAACCAGGTTAATTGAACAAATAAAAACTCCCTCTCCTCATTTGATCGGTTTATCGTTTGGAGGAATGATGGCCATAGAAGTTTCAAAACAAATTGAAGTTCAGTCTGTTACTATCATTTCTTCGGTAAAAACCAAAAAAGAATTACCCTTATCCTTTAAAATAATGGGCAGTACCGGGCTTTATAAACTGATCCCGGTTTGGGTATTCAAACAAACCAATTTTTTAATGTACTGGTTATTTGGAGTATCGGATAAGGAGGAAGTCAAACTGATTCGAAACATTATTAAAGAAACCAATTCGGTTTACCTGAAATGGGCCATACACGAAATTCTGAACTGGAAACACACCGACGTTCACGAAAGTATTAAGCACATCCATGGAACCAAAGACCGGGTCTTACCCATCCACAATATCCGAAATCAGGTTCACAAAGTATCAGGAGGACATATGATCGTATTGAACAAACCAAAGGAAGTTTCTGATATAATTCATGAGTTCATGAAAAGCTCCGAGATCTAGAACAAGGAAGTTTGCAAGACAAATTCATGTAAAATATGAATTGTAAACTTTGGTTTACTTTTGAATCATTATGCGCCTACTTATAATTGGAACCCTGATGCTCTTTTCCTGTAACCCCACTGAAAATAGCTCTTCATGTAAAAGCCGAACGGAAGTTATGGCAGAAAAATCCGGTTTTACCCGGAAAGCCAGAAATATGGGCCTTTCATTTCCGGGGAATACAGGAAAATTAAACTCGATCACAGATGTAGAAGGCGTTGAGGTTGGTCATGTTACTTTAATAAAAGACCTTGAGAATTCACAGCAAAAGAAATGCATCCGAACCGGTATTACCTCCATTTTTCCTCGCGGCAAAAAATTTGATCCCGTATTTGCAGGCTGGTATGCCCTGAACGGAAATGGTGAAATGACCGGAACCACCTGGATCACCGAATCCGGGTTTCTTGAAACGCCTGTTTTATTGACCAACACGAACAGTGTTGGTGTTTGTCGTGATGCTATGTTAAAATGGTTTATTCAAAAGAATTGGTTTGAGGCACAAAATTACTGGTATACATATCCGGTCGTTGCCGAAACCTACGATGGAGTTTTGAACGATATCAATGGATTTCACATAAAGGAACACCATGTTTTTGACGCTTTGAACAAGGCTAAAAACGGTCCAGTAGAAGAAGGAAATGTTGGAGCCGGAACCGGTACGATCTGTATGGGATTCAAAGGTGGAATTGGCAGTTCTTCGAGGGTGATAAAAATAGAGGATAAAACCTTTACGCTTGGTACATTGGTGCAAACAAACTTTGGTGCAAGAGACCTCTTCAGGATCAATGGTCTTGATATCGGTTCTCACTTAATGGACACATTACTACCGGTTTATTCTACCAAAGCTACCAAAGTAAGAAATCCCGGGGAGGGTTCGATAATCGTTATTATTGCAACGGACGCTCCGTTGCTTCCTCAGCAATTAAACCGAATTTGCAAGCGAATACCCATGGGAATAAGTCGAATTGGCGGACAAGGTGAAAATGGCTCAGGAGACTTGTTCCTGGCCTTCTCAACCGCCAATCCGGAAGCATTTTCGAGAAACGGAATCTCAAAGGCCGATTACTTACCAAATGACCAATTGGACCCACTTTTTGATGCATGCATTCAGGCCGTTGAAGAAGCCATTGTCAACTCGTTGTTTTTGGCAAAGACCATGACCGGAAACAAGGGTTCTAAAATATACTCCGTACCGGTAGACAAGATCAAAAAGATCCTGGGTAAATCTGCCGGGAATGAAATTAATTCAAAATAAAAATGAATAGCAATCACCCCGTAACCATATATACATTTACCTATCCCCATGAGCTAATGGTGGTAAAAGGCAAATTAATTTCGGAGAACATAGAATGTTTTGTGATGGATGAATTAACGGCTCAGGTGAATCCCATTTATTCAAACGCTATTGGAGGCATAAAACTACAGGTTATGCCGGAAGACGTGGAAAAGGCCATGGAAATTCTTCGGGAAGCAGGTTTACCTGTAAGAAAGGATATTTCTGAATTCGCTTATCAGGATGCGACGGACCGGACCAAGACAGATCTTCCATTGGTTAAAAACTTAAATACCGAGCACAAAAACATTCTTATTATAAGCTTTATCTTAATTCTCATCTTTACCATACTACTATTTATTACACTACCGACTTAGCAAGAAAGTACCCTAAACGAAAAATTATTTGCATGAACAGTTGATTGGCTTTAACCTTGCACAGAAATAAGCTGCAAATGAGAAAACTGGCACTTCACTGGAAAATAATAATTGGTCTTATCCTGGGTGTTATCTGGGCGATCTTTTCAAGTTCAGTAGGCTGGAGTCAATTTACAATTGACTGGATAGGTCCATTTGGAACCATTTTCATTAACCTTTTAAAACTAATTGCAATTCCTCTTATTCTTTTCTCGATCATTAAAGGTGTTTCCGAAATTGCAGATATCCGAAAATTGGGAAGAGTGGGTTTTAAAACACTTGGTCTCTATATATCAACAACCCTGATCGCTGTAAGTCTGGGATTAATACTGGTCAATGTTATAAAACCCGGTGAAAAAGTAGATCTGAGTTTACGGACCGATAACAGGATTCATTACGAATTGTGGGCAAATGAGAATAAAGTAAAAATTCCCGATCAACAGAATTATTTAAGTAAACCTGAATTTGAAGAAAAGGTAAATGCGATTCGCCATCAGGAGAAATCTGAAACCGACCCTAACGACCGGCTGGCCAATAGTGAAAAAAATACCAAAGACTTTAGTGAACAAGGACCACTGCAGTTACTTGTGGATATAGTACCCAGTAATATTTTCGACGCACTTAGCGGAAAAGGTTTTATGCTTCAGATAATTTTTTTCGCCATTCTTTTTGGTGCTGTTTTGGTTATGATAGAACCACTTAAAGCCGAACCCTTAATAAGAATGTTTGATGGTTTTAATGAGGTATTTTTAAAAATGATCGATGTGGTAATGAAGGCAGCACCCTTTTTTGTGTTTGCGCTTC
Source organism: Flavobacteriales bacterium (assembly GCA_020635455.1). Taxonomy (GTDB): domain Bacteria; phylum Bacteroidota; class Bacteroidia; order NS11-12g; family UBA9320; genus JABWCE01. The sequence continues at coordinate 96,481 of JACJZT010000006.1, read as the reverse complement.
TTGCCGGTAAAATGTCGGAAATGGCCCCGAATGACCCAAAAAAGATCCTTAAAATTTTTGAAGGTCTTGGAATTTATTCCCTTGTCGTACTTCTGGGATTAGGGATAATGATATTTTTGTTTTACCCTCTGTTTCTTCGTATTTTCAGGGCAAAAGTATCTTATTCAGGTTTCTTCAGGGCAATAGGCAAGGCTCAAACAGTTGCCTTTTCTACCAGTTCGAGTGCAGCAACACTTCCGGTAACCATGGAGTGCGTAAACAACAACCTTAAAGTTCCGAAACAAATCAGCAGTTTTGTGTTACCTATCGGAGCTACTGTAAATATGGACGGTACAAGTTTGTATATTTCTGTGGCTGTAGTATTTCTGGCACAATTTCATCTTGTTGACCTCTCCTTCGCACAACAATTGCAAATCGTTTCAACGGCCACTATTGCTTCCATTGGGGCATCGGCAGTTCCCAGCGCGGGGTTGATCATGATGATCCTTGTTTTGCAATCGGTGGGTTTGAATCCTGCATGGATCGCCATTATTTTTCCCGTAGACCGAATACTGGATATGTGCCGAACGGTTGTTAATGTTACCGGAGATACAGCCGTATCAAAGGTAGTGGCTACGATGGAAGGTGAAGATGAAATCACAGAAGATCAGTTGGCAACTGAGTAATCTTCAAAAAAACATCGTTTAAGAGTCAATCGTTTGAGGTGTCGGGGTAATTATAAATTATCCAATCTAAAATGGAAATGTTTTCATTTTTCAGAACTCTTTTTAGTAAAAGGCTTAAGCAAAAAGTTTTCAATGTGATCGTTGCAACTTCCACTGGTTATATCCATTACCTCCTGGCTTAAATAAGTTCCTTTTTTGATGGACAAGTTATCCATTTCATTCTTTGATACGAAACGGTTAAGCATTTGATAAATGCTAAATGAATCACTTTCAAATGCAGCATCTTCTCCTCGTTTTACAACCAGCCGAAGATCGTACAAAGAGTCACCAATTTGCTCAATTCCAATTACTTCAACAGGCAAAGTATCTCTTAGGTAACTGCAGGGTCCACCATCCGGCTCACTTTTATTAACCATAAGGTTGCAACTAAAAAGGCCGGTGAGAAAGATCAATTTAAATCCTGACTTCATTCAGGCAAATTACTTTATTTTATGCCGGCAGCAAATGTTTGTTTATAAATTGAAATTCACTGAATATTTTCAATACGTAAACAATTTTATTTTTTTTGAATTGAAATAACATTCATTCCTAATTTTGTTCAGCGATTGCGTTTCGGGAACTTTAGGATCAAAAAAATACAAAATGTCAAAAAAAACGAAAGAAAAATACAGTGACTTTGGATTAGGAAGCAGAGCCAGTTCGGGAACTTTCCGTACTTTGAACAAAGACGGCTCCTTCAATATCCGCAAAACCCATCTTCCCTTTTTTGAAAGAGTGAATTTCTTTCATTCACTGATCACCATGTCCTGGCTAAAATTTCTGGGAATAATCGTGTTATTTTATTTTTTGATCAATCTCATCTTTGCGTCCCTATACCTGTTGATCGGAGTTGAACATCTAGCCGGAATAATTGCAGAAACAACCTTCGATAAATTTCTTGAAGCATTTTTTTTCAGTTCACAGACCATCACAACCCTCGGGTATGGAAGGATTTCACCCGTTGGCACCTTAGCCAACATTGTGGCAGCCATTGAATCCATGATGGGTTTGCTTGGTTTTGCACTTGCAACAGGGCTTTTATATGGAAGGTTCTCAAAACCTTCTGCTAAGATCATATACAGCAAATTAGCGGTAATTGGCCCCTACCGCGATATCAATGCTTTTATGTTCAGGGTGATAAACCCGCGTAAAAACCAATTACTTGAGGTTGAAGTTAACGTTAATCTATCTATAAAAAGAGAAAATTCTGATCTGAGAGATTTTTATTCACTGGATCTGGAAAGGGCAAAAGTTGTGTTTTTTGCCTCAACATGGACAATTGTACACCCTATTAATCCGGAAAGTCCACTTTATCATTTCACCGAAAAAACAATGCATGAAAAGGATGTTGAATTCATAATTCTTATAAGAGCTTTTGATGAGTCCTTTTCGCAAACGGTATATTCAAGATCCTCCTACAAGGCTGATGAAATAAAATGGGGAGAGAAATTTGCTTACATCATTCAGCAGGAAACAAATGGTACAAGTGTTAACGTTGGCCGCATAAACGAAACTGAAGATGCAATTCTAAACGAGCACAATTGATGTGTTTGTCCAAAATCGAATTTCTAATTTACACCTAATTTAAGGACCTGATTTCCGTTTTCGGATTGTATATCTATATAGTATAAACCAGGTGTCAAACGAATTTCATCTTTGCTAAGGTACAAACCGGTTTGGGGAAATATATCCTTATCAAGCAATGTTTTTATCAAACATCCCGACTGGTCCCTGATTTTAACAGTACATTTTTTTAAATCCGGTGTGACCTGTTCGATAACAAAAGTTCCGATGACAGGATTCGGGAAGATCTTGAAACCCTGATAATTAAATAGTACATTATTATCGGAATTAACAGGCTTGGATACATAGCGGTAAAATACGTTTCCAGGATTTTGCCATACACCGTTTGATGTATTGTAACTTTCACTTACTCCCATGTATTGATATCCATTTTGATTGTAAAAATATCTGTATCGGTTAGTTGGTTCAAAGGATGATATTGATTTATTGTATTTAAAGGATGAATCTTGTATTACCCATAGTTTTGAGTTATACTGATTCCCACTTTTTGAATAAGGTATCAATTTCGAAGTCAGATCATCCCAGACATCATATTCCTCTGAGGTATACTGATTATCAGCGGTATAGGAATATCTTCTATTATAAGAAAGTTTCCAAATATTATTAATCCACTTATACTCTGTTCTGCTTAGAAGTCTATTTCCCTGATTATAAGTATAGATATACCTGAAGTCATTGACCCATTCACTTTTGATAAGATCAAACTTTTGATAGATAACACTATCATCGGTTTGGTTTGAATTTACATAGTTTATAACTTTATAATTATCCTCCCACTTCATGATGCTTTCATTATAATTTTGTTTAATGTAAAAGATCAGATCATCGTTGCCGTTAAAGGTATAAGACCTCAGAACTGAATTTACCCATTGACCTTTCTGCGCATCATACCTTTCCCGCAAGTCGGAACTTTCCTTGTTTGAAGAAGTGTAGGTTGATGTTCCACGCTGAGATGGCACCCAGTCAGAGCTGTTTTCATCCCAGTTGTACTCAATAAATTTGACCATATTATTGTTTTGGTCATATTCATAGTTGATCCTGTAACGATTTCCAAATTCAGCAGATAGCAAATTTGAATCAACATACGAAATGTTATTTCCTTTTGAATCGTAAACAGCGTGATACACATAGTAAGGAATCCAAGAGTCTGAATTTTTGTCAAACCTGTGCTGAAGTTTATTGGTCATTCTACCCTGAGCGTCGTGCTCATAAATGCTTGAGTCGAGGGGTATGTATTTTGTGGTGTTTGGGTCCCAGAATTCTTTATATTCTGATTTCAATTCCATTGAACCATCACCGTATTTGGTTTGTGATATTGAAACAAATGGGATTCCAATGATCAAGGCTAAAAGTAAAGTTTGTTTGTTCATGTTTTGAACAAAAATAAGTCATATTTTATTTCAGTCATAATAATAAAATTTATGGAAACATTTTTTTGGGATCGCTCATAATCAACACCTTAAAAACATTGTCATTAAAAACTTTCAATTTATTGACCAAATATATTTTATTCGATAAATATTTCATTTTATTTCCCATAAAAATATATAGTCATTCTCCCAATGATCCGGTACAAACTGAACGTTCATGAATATTAAAAAACCTAATTAAACAGATATGCAAGAAAAAATTAACATGGTAGCTATTTTAGTAGCTGTAGTTGTAAACTTTGTATGGGGGTTCTTATGGTATACTCCTATTTTTGGAAAAGCCTGGGGTAAAGAAATGGGATATGACCCTAATGAAAAACCCGACAAATCGGTTTTGATAAAAGGTATGTTATTTATGGTAATTGGAAATTTCTTTTTTGCATGGGTTTTGGCGCACAATATGGCAGCATGGTCGTACGTACCGGATATGGATGAAATGAGCAAGGGAGGAATTCTTTTTTCCACCGCCTTGTTCACCTGGCTCGGGTTTTACTTCCCGGGGGAACTGGGCGCAACGGTTTGGAGCAAGAATTCCTGGAAACTATTTGCGATCAATTCAGGTTACCATTTAAGCTCACTTTTCATTGTTGCAGCAATTCTCCTCTTCTGGCCATAAGGTCCCCTTGCATAAAATCATTAAACTTAAAATTATCCTAAACTTTAGGAGTTTTCTTAAAGGGTGAAAGGTTTCGGTAATAACCCAGAACAACCGAAGGACCAATATTGATCCTCGATACCATAAGCGGAACTTCAAAAAATACCGATCCGGATGGAGTGTTCATCTGAAAATGCATGGATTGATAAACAAGGATCTTTTTATTAGGGTTTAGCATCAAGCCGGGAAAATCCCCGTAACTTAATCCAAATTTATGTCTAACAAAGAAACTTAATCTATTTTGATCTCCTTTTAGGATAAAACTTGAATTTAAGCCTATGCCGGTGGTAAGCATGGTAGATTCCATACTCTGGGTTTGATCGGGAATGGTACCTGTTGCCTGAGCAAAAAAATCGTTATAATAAACGATGTTTTTTAACTTAAATCGATAAATAAAAATCGGTGTATAGGTATGAATGGAAATGTTTCCAAATCCATTTACAAGTGTAGAGAAGCTTAGATTGGTATCATTCTGTTCAGCTGCAATTCCGGTGTATACCTGAATCATGGTGTTATGAATAAAATCAAAAACCGGTGGTGCCTGCAAGGATGTAGATGAAGACTCGGGCGAAAAATTTATCTTTAGATTGTTCTGACAGAGAGTATCTCTCCAAAAATGATTAATTTTCTGTGTAACTCCTTCTAAGATAAAGAGTTTGATACAGATCGTATAAATCATCATTTTTCGTAACATAATATACTGTAATGTGCAGACACATATTAATTTCGTTAAAAGCGATGATTATACAGGAATACAATTCAGAAAAGGTCAATTTGAATTCAGTAAAGGATTGATTCCAAAATACTTGAACCTTAAAAATTCATTACACACTTAACCAAAACAATCATCAGGGTATGTTATTCATAATTAAGAGATAACGGATATTATTCTTTGACGAAGACTATTTGGGAACACCCATAAAGCCGGAAATTCATTTAAACCAATGGAATAGAACCAAATTTTATTAAATCTTCTTCCATTAAACGCTCTCAAGATGATATTATTATGACAATCAGGTAATAATTAAATTAATTCGTAAAAATAGTCTTAGAAGCGAAGAGAATAAAAATTAATTCAATCTAAAATAAACAGTGAAGATGTTTTGAATTTAAAGAATGGAATCCTAGATTTTCTGCAAATATGCAACCGATACCACAGGTTTAACGTTTAATTTGGTAATGGCTAAAGGAAAATCAAATACAAGTGATCCATTAACAGAGCGTATCCTAAATTGAAAGCTCTGATAATAAAAAACATACCTACTCTTGTCGACAAACAGTCCGGGATAATTACCGCCACTCATTCCCAGTTTATGACGAAAGATAAAGTGCAGCTTATTAAGATCTCCGCTCAATAAGAAGCTTGTATTTATACCGCACCCTATGCTCCCCAATAAATCATCAATCTCGCCTGATTGATTTGGGACTGTTCCGGAAACCTTTGCGAAAAAATCGTTGTAATACACTTTTTTACGGTTTAGACTTTTTCGTATGATTAATGGACTGGAAGTTAGAATGGATAAGTTTCCGAATTCATTGACCAATCTTGTAAAGCTTAAATTAGAATCGTTAGAGCTACTCGCAATTCCAGTAAAAACCTGAATAAGTGTAATTCCTATAAAATCATAAATTGGAGGTGTTTGTACATAAGCCGTAAATGGAACTGGAGTATAATTCAATTTCAAATTGTTCTGACACAAGGTATCCTTCCAAAACAAATGGTTTTTCTGAGCCATTGTGATCTGACACAAAAAAAACAGTTGGAAGAATATGCCCGTTATTTTCACGGTTTAAAGAATAAATAACATATTGTTTCCTGCACATATGTTGCCTATGAATATCATTCCATTCTCTAATCGATTTCTTTCAAATTGTCCTTCACACATGCTCCGATGTATTTTACTCTTCAACCAAGAGCAGTTTAGGTTTTCGAATCAGTTTTACATGCAATGGAAGATATTTGAAACCAAACTTTTCCAAAAGTTGTGCATCAGCGAAATACAATCGGCCTGAAACACCCAATTTAGAGGCTGAAGTTTTTGTTTTAAACACATCTTTATCAACCGAGATAAAGTAAAATTTCTTCGATCGTTTCTGAGACAAACTTAATTCTGAGATCTGTTTAACACAAGGACCACACCAGGTGGCCCAAAAGATCAGTATGGCGGTATCGGTTTCGGGATAAAAGTGAATTTTATGCTCTACATCCCGAAAACAATTCTGATTGAGATAATCGACAAACGTATCGTAAGAGATTGAGGATGGTGCAGATTTGTTTTTATTCAAATAACCAAAACCTGGAAAAAAGTATCGTTCTGCAAAACGGCAATCATGGATCAACCTTCTGCAATGGATGTATTCATTTTTATTTTTATCTCCGGCTATATTCATCAGCAACCAGCAGGCAAAATAATTATCCGGTCTTTGATCGATAAACCCTTTTAGAATTCCTATCGCTTTAGACGTATCCAATTCACGTCCCTGAATTGCAGACACATACATGAATCTGAAATAATTTAAAAAAGATGTGGAATGGCCTGAAGACTTAAGTTCCATACTATTCAATATTTCTAAAGGTCCCTTTGACTGGTTTTTAAGATCGAACTCCAGTAAATTGATATCCGAATCGAGATAGATCATAAAGGATACCTGCTCACTTTTGATCTCGTTCAAAAGAACCACTGAAAAGTTGCGGAAAGATTCTTCAAAATCATATAAGGAATCCTGAACTGTACTTCTTTTAAGAGGAATTTCAAAGAGAGTATCGCAACTATAGTACTTTATGGAAAGCCAAAATAACTCCCCGGACAAATTTTTGAATTGAAGGGTTTTGGAATAGCAGATCTGCACCAATACACAACAACATATACCAACTAGAATTTTTCTTTTCATATTAAACAGATAAAAATAAAAGGAGAAGGCCGGTCTCAGCCCCCTCCTGCGTTTGAATACTAAGGCATCAGAGTTTGAACGAAATTATTGTAACTGCTTTTTTCATAAGCATTAAGCGAATAACAAAGTTCCAGGATCTCATCGATCAATGGATTAAAATTAGCTTCCGGGTTGTCCGACAGGGTGATCAGTTCACCTACCTTAATTCTTAAATTGATAGAGGTTACACTGTTGAAACTGTTCAAATGATGAACCAGTAAATCGAGATTTGCCTTGTGTTGATTACTAATGGTTGATTTGGATGAAGTTCCGCCACAACCGCAGGTGGCAAATCCGTATGCACAAGTGCAAATCGCTGCACCGGTGGTTCCGGTACATGTAGCAGAACAACTTGAAAACGGACAACTCACCTGACATTTAGTGGAAGTGGTACCTCCGCTAACAACCTGGGCATTAGAAACATAAGCTCCAAACATAAAAAAGGTCAGAGCGATACTTTGAATGATTTTTTTCATAAATTTTATACTTTTTGATTTTTACCTACTCTAAAAGGTTTTCGGTTTTCCCTTTTTGTATTGCAATACAGAGGCAAACCAAGGACTAACCGGAATAAATAAAAAGACAGATACTAATTTCAGGTGGTTTGAGTATTAATTTACCTCCAAAATCAAAAAAGTGTATTTTACAGACATTGAAAATTTAAAATTTGAATGCAGATGTTCATAATTTAACTGAGGTTATGCAAAAATAGAATGGTCCTTTTCGAAGCTGGTTTTCAATTTAAATTTGAATGGTCATTAGGAAAAAAATAAAAATAATAATTATGGAAGCAGAAGAAATCATCTTAAAAAACATCCGGCTGTACAGGAAGGTTAAAGAAATTAAATCTGAAAACATGGCCAGAGAATTGGGTATGTCACAATCTGAGTACTCTAAGCTTGAAAACGGACTTAAAAGAAAATGGACTGAACATTTACCGAATATTTCAAAGGTCCTTGGTGTTACTTTTGAAGAACTTGTAAATCTGAACATCGTTTCAGAAGGCCATGTTGCAGGAAACTCTTATCAAACCAAGGCCTCCGGAACCCATCCTTCTTTTCCGGATATTGAATTATACGAAAGACTGATCCATGAATTAAAAGAAAAAGATCGATTAAAGGATGAATTGCTAAATTCGTTGACCCTTAGCAAAGAAAACTACAAGCAGAAATATGAAAGCATTAAGGCGAAATTTCAGTTTAACAGCGGTATATGAATATACACCTGAAACCTATTTATGGGATCGTTCTTGCTTTCGGCGTTTTAATTCCTGAAGGATCATCGAAAGTTCTCTTCCCATCTGCCCCGACATAGAACTATTCTCCTTAGCTCTTCTTCCCAGGTAAGGCAGTACAGATTTGATAGGACCGTAAGGTACATATTTGGCCACATTGTATCCTTTTGCCGACAAATTAAAGCTTATATTATCGCTCATTCCAAATAACTGTGCGAACCAAAACCGGTTGTCATTTTTTTCGATCTTGTTTTCGTACATCAATCTTGCCAGAAGTTTTGAACTGGCCTCATTATGAGTACCGGCACAAATTGAAACGATGTCTCTATTCTCAAAACACAATTTGACCGAATCATCATAATCTTTGTCACAATCAGCTTTGCTTTGATGTATTGGATTAGCATACTTTAACCTGATGGCTCTTTCTGCTTCCTTTTCAAGATAGGCTCCTCTTACAAGTTTAAATCCAACTTTATATCCTTTTACCTTTGCTTCTTCAATACATTGAATAATGAACGGTATGCGATTTAGCCGATACATTTGAACAGTGTTAAAAATATAAGTATCCTCACGGTTGTACTTTTCCATCATTTCGTTACACGTTGTGTCTATGATGTTTTGAATCCAAGATTCTTCGGCATCTACGAACAGTCTGACCTTGTTATCGGCTGCCGACTCGCAAATAGCCTCAAATCTGTTTTTAAATCGATAAAACTCAGCAAGTTCAATCTCATCCAGATTAATATTTGCATCAATTTTTTCAAGTAAGGCGAACCGGCCTATACCGGTTGGTTTAAAAACACAAAAGGGATAATAATCCTTACCTTTCGCTTTCTGAATGGTTTCAAGAATTTCATTCAGATTTGAATCAAAATTCGACTCGGTATCATCACCTTCCACTGAGTAATCAAGGATCGCACCAACTCCACTCTTCCATAACTTTTGAACAGTATTGTCACACTGATCAATGGTTTCACCTCCACAAAACTGTCCGAAGATGGTTTTTTTAATTAGTCCTTTGACAGGTAATTTGATCTTTAATGCAAAGGAAGTAAGTTGAGGGCCGTAATTAACCAGGAATGGAAACTTAAAGATAGAGAAAATTAATTTGGAATTTTTGAGTTGCGCATCACTTTTATGTCTGAATGCCTCTTTGGTGTCGGAAAATGACAAATTAAACTGCTCCATATTAAGAGCTACAAAAATATTCATTCCCATGGTTTATTTTCATCAAATTATCGTATTCAAGTTCTCATGAAAATAAAATCCAACCTAAAGCACAGGCAATTGATAGAATACAATGCTTCAAACAAACCACGAAAGCAATGCCAAGTTAGTTTGCTAACTGTTTAAATAAAATGTTTAATATTGAAACATGACAATGAGAATTTTTTTGGTGTCTGTTTTTTTATTTATCAGTTCACAATTAAAAGCGCAAAAAGATATAAGTCTGGAAGACATTTGGAAAAACAATACCTTCGGTGTTCAGGGTGTTTACGGATTTAATCCTTTATCAGATGGCAAATACTACAGCAGGAAAATTGAGTCAAACACTGAAGGAAACTGTGTGGTAAAATATTCGTACGAATCGGGGATGGCTCAAGACACCCTGATAAACAGTAAGAAGATCCGGAGAATAAATGGATTGCAGAAATTTTCTTTTGAAGGTTACCAGTTGAGTGCAGATGAATCCAAAGCTCTTTTAACCACTGAATCAGAAAGGATTTACCGACACAGTTATGCAAGTATGGTATATCTGCTTGATCTGAAAACCAACAAACTTGAGCAGGTTTCAGATAAAAAGATCATGTATTGCAGTTTCGACCCAACTCAAAAATACCTCGCATTCGTTTTTGAAAACAACCTTTACCTTAAAGATCTGAAATCCAATAAAACCAAAGCCATAACAAAAGACGGTAAAAAGAATTCCATCATAAACGGAGCTGTAGACTGGGTTTATGAAGAAGAGTTTAGTATGAGTAAGGGCTATTGCTGGAGCAAAGATGGAACACAGCTTGCCTACTACCGGTTTGATGAATCGGGAGTACACGAATATTCAATGCCGATGTACCATGGGCTTTATCCGGAAAATGTAAGCTTTAAATATCCAAAAGCCGGAGAAGCAAATTCAATTGTTGAAGTTTATGTTTTTGCGGTTTCCAATGGTAAAAGCCGAAAAATGAACACCGGCAACGAAATTGATCAATACTTACCGCGTATCATGTGGACTGAAACACCAAACCGTTTATCTATACAACGTTTGAACCGGTTGCAGAATAAATGGGAGATCCTGCTTGCCAATACACAATCCGGAGATGCATCGGTTGCCTATGAAGAAACAGATGATAAATATATTGAGATCACAGATGACCTGATGTATCTGCCGGGAGGAGAACTGGCCGTTATGACAAGTGAAAGAAATGGATATAGACAAATTTTTCTGCACAAGGCAAACGGACCTGAAATAAATCAGATAACTTACGGAAAATGGGATGTAGACCAAATCATTGGTTACGATGAAAAAAATCAACTCCTTTATTATTCGAGCCGTGAAATTGCTTCCAATGAAAGTCATGTTTTCAGAATTTCGCTTGATGGTAAGAAGCAGTTCCATCTAACTCAGGAACCCGGTTCACATCACGCTAATTTCAGCAACGATTTTTCATATTTCATTCTCCGATCGTCCACCATCAATCAGCCACCGGTTTACAGTGTTAAAAATCGCGATGGGCAGGCAATACGCACCCTGGAAGACAACAAGCAGGTTCTCGACCTGATGAGTGGCTACCGAATTTCCAAGGCACAATTCGGGGAGTTAAAGCTGAACAATACCTCGTTAAATTACTATATGATAAAACCGGTTGATTTTGACAGCACAAAAACATACCCTTTGCTTATGTTTGTTTATGGTGGTCCCGGATCGCAGCAAGTGGTCAATCAATGGTCGGGGGGCAACTATCTCTGGCATCAGATGTTGGCCAATAAACACGGATATATCATTGCTTGTGTCGACAACAGGGGTACCGGTGCAAAGGGTTCTGCATTCAAAAAGATCACCTATAAGCAACTGGGGAAATACGAATCGGATGACCAGATCGCAGCGGCCAGGTATTTTGGCGACCTTAAGTACATTGATGCAGGCAGGATCGGTATATGGGGATGGAGTTACGGCGGATTTATGAGCAGTACCTGCATCCTGAAAGGGGATGGTGTTTTTAAAGCCGCTATTGCGATAGCACCGGTTACCAACTGGAGGTATTACGATAATATCTATACCGAACGTTATATGCAAACCCCAAAAGATAACCCGGATGGATACGATCAGAATTCGCCGATCAATATGGTGGATAAACTAAAAGGAAATTTTTTATTGGTTCATGGAACCGGAGATGATAATGTTCATTTTCAGAATTCTGTAGAGATGGCTAAGAAAATGATCGATCTGAACATTCCTTTTCAATCCGCTTATTACCCGAATAAAAGTCATGGAATATCAGGTGGTAACACACGATTGCACCTTTTTACCCTAATGACCAAATTCGTTCTTGAAAATTTGTAATCAATTTTTAATAAAATAGTTTTTAATTGCCAAAAATTTAAAAAATCACAATGAGTAACACATCAAATCAATCACATCCAAAAGGATTGTATCTATTGTTTTTTACAGAAATGTGGGAGCGTTTCAGCTATTATGGAATGCGTGCCATATTTATTTTATTTTTAACCCAGGCATTATTTTTAAGCGCAAAAGACGCTTCAAATATTTATGGCAGTTTTACCGGCCTGGTTTATTTAACACCCTTATTAGGTGGTTACTTATGTGACAGGTTTTTGGGAAATCGCAGGAGTATTCTGATCGGAGGTATCATGATGGCCATTGGGCAATTCCTGATGTTTTTTTGTGGGAGTCTGATTGAAGCCAATACTACGGCCGACACCATTCCGCCATCTGCTTTAACGATGATGTGGGCCGGTTTGACGGTGTTGATCATTGGCAATGGTTTTTTTAAGCCGAACATATCAACAATGGTTGGTCACCTTTATTCGCCGGGAGATCGCAAAGTTGACAGTGCCTTTACCATTTTTTATATGGGCATTAATCTGGGAGCCTTTTTTGCGCCGCTTGTTTGTGGTGGCCTTGGAGAAACAGGCAATATTGCGGATTTCAAATGGGGTTTCTTTGCTGCCGGGATCGGGATGGTGATCAGTATTATTTCTTTTGAAGTCTTAAAAAACAAATATCTTATAGGTCCTGATGGAAAACAGTTGGGAATGCCGGTTCAAAAACTTGATCTGCTCAATCTGGGGATCATCGTAGGAAGTATCGGTTTAATTTTCTTCTTGTTGAGTTTTAAAAACATGTTTCAAAGCGACATTGACCTCATCGGATATCTAATTTATGGAGCGATGGTCATTGTGCCTCTGGTTATTATGACGGACAAAACGCTCACTAAAGAAGAAAGGTCCAGAATTTCAGTAATTTTCATACTGGTATTTTTTGTGATTTTCTTTTGGAGTGCCTTTGAGCAGGCCGGAGCATCCTTAACAATATTCGCCGATAAGCAAACCGACAGATTTATTGGTTCCTGGGAGATGCCTGCAAGCTATTTTCAATCGGTTAACCCGCTGGCAATTATAGTACTTGCACCCATTTTCAGCTATTTCTGGGGAATGCTTCACAAAAGAAATCTTGAACCTGCCTCACCACTCAAAATGGCGTGGGGACTAACTCTTCTTTGTTTGGGTTATGTAGTTATTGCCTTTGCCGTAAATGGAGTCGACAGCTCTGTGAAAATAAGTATGTGGTGGCTTCTTGCTTTATACCTTTTACATACTATGGGTGAACTTTGTCTTTCGCCAATCGGTTTGTCCATGGTATCAAAACTTGCTCCATTACGCTTTGCATCCCTATTAATGGGAACCTGGTTTTTAGCGAATGCAGCTGCCAATAAATTGGCAGGAACCTTAAGTGCTCTTATACCTCCGGGGGCCGGAGAACATGAAAGCAGCGGTGGAGAAGCACTCGAATACCCAAATCTTTTTGGCTACAGCATTACCAATTTATACGAATTCTTTATGGTATTCATTGTTATGAGTGGTTTGGCAGCGGTTATCTTGTTTTTACTGAGTGGAATGCTCAGAAAAATGATGCACGGGATTCGATAGTTCATTTCAGTCCGTACATAATATCTTGAAGAACCATGTCAGGAAAACACCCTAAGGCGCTTCCTATCTTATTTTTCAGCGAAATGTGGGAGCGTTTCGGTTATTATCTTATGATCGGTATTTTCACCCTTTACTTAAAGGATGTCAAGACCGGATTTGCAATGAATGAGGCCGAATCTGCCGATCTTTACGGAACCTTCATTGCACTTGTATTTTTAACCCCTTTCCTGGGTGGACTGTTGGCCGACCGTTATTTTGGTTATAAAAACTCCATCATATTCGGAGGCTTAATGATGGGTGCAGGATATTGTATGATGGGTATACACAGTTTGCCTGTATTGTATTTATCCATGACGCTGGTGATCATAGGTAACGGATTTTTCAAACCGAACATTTCTACTCTTCTGGGCAACATTTACTCCGAACCTCAATATCGCGATAAAAAAGATGATGGGTACAACATATTTTATATGGGAATAAATATAGGTGCCTTTATTTGTAATTTTTTTGGTGCCGCACTTCAGATCATGCTGGGTTGGAAATATGCATTTATGGCTGCAGGGATCGGAATGTTCATAGGAGTTATCGTATTTCTGTCCGGTACAAAACATTTCAAAGGTTACGATCAAAAGAAAGGGGTTTCAAAAGACGACATGCCTATGTCGAGGATAATGTTGCTTATACTTTTGCCTTCGATCATTGCCGGTTTTATCGGATATATTTTATTCGGAACCACAGGTCCTGACAATCCGGGCGGCAATATTTTCGGATCGGACAGTACCGATGCCTTCATCTTTGCCTGTATCCCGGTTATATATTTTTATGCAAATCTTTACATAAAGGCAAATGCAGAAGAAAAGAGACCTTTAGGTGCCTTATTGGCCATTTTTGCGGTAGTTATTTTGTTCTGGGCAGTTTTCAAGCAAAATGGTTCCGCTTTAAATACCTGGGCCGACCGATATACCGACCGGCAGGTGACCGGTACAACCGAAACCGTTTTTAACACTCTTAAACAATCCAAATTCATTGAATACAAGAAAGACAGTGTGGCGAAATACGATGCCAATTTCCGGTTGATCAAAGAAAACGGGGTGGTTGTAAAAGACTATGATTATCCTTTGTATTTCAGAAATATGGATAAATCAAGCATTCCATCCGAAGGAGCGTCTATTAGTGTTTGGTCAACCAACCTGAGTCAATCTATAAATCCCGGATGGGTTATTTTACTTACTCCTCTTGTAGTGGCCTTTTTTACATTTTTAAGGGGCCGTAAAAAAGAACCTTCCACGCCTGCCAAAATTGCCTTTGGATTGTTTATTTCTGCTTTATCAGCCTTGGTTATGGTCGCCGCAGTTAAAGCCGGACAAAATGGTACTGAAAAAGTATCCGTCTGGTGGTTGGTTGGCTGTTACGGGGTGATAACCATTGGGGAGTTGTTCTTAAGTCCTATGGGTTTGAGTTTGGTTTCAAAACTCAGTCCCCCGAGAATCACAGCCTTAATGATGGGTGGCTGGTTCTTATCAACCGCTATCGGAAATAAATTAAGCGGAGTTTTGGCGAGCATGTGGGACAAATACGATGACAAATCAAACTTTTTCCTGATAAACTTTCTTTTACTCCTCGGTGCGACCTTACTGTTGTTTGTGATGCTGAGGTGGCTGAACAGGATAATGAGGGAAAAAAATATTCATTAAATATGCAAGCAAACAGTCTGGAGGAAATACAAAATTTTAAAGGCAAATATCCAAAGCAACTTTGGTATCTGTTTTTCACAGAAATGTGGGAGCGTTTCTGTTTTTACGGGATGCGGGGAATGCTCACCTTTTTTATGGTGAATCAGCTTTTCATGGATGAAAAAACCGCGAATTTACAATATGGTGCAACTCAGGCCTTTGTTTATGCATTTACCTTTGTCGGTGGCTTGTTTGCCGACAAGATCCTTGGTTTCAGAAAATCCCTCTTTTGGGGTGGTATCCTAATGATCGCAGGAAGTATAATTCTTTCCATCAATCCTCAGGAATTCTTTTTTCTTGGCATCAGTTTCAACATTATCGGGACCGGTTTTTTTAAACCCAACATATCCACTATGGTAGGTGAGTTGTATAAACCTGGTGATAATCGAAGAGATGCCGGATTTTCGTTGTTTTATTCAGGCATAAACATTGGTGCCTTGCTGGGAGGTTATGCATGCATTGCCATTGGAAAATCGTATTCCTGGAACCTTGCATTCGGATTTGCAGCCATTGTAATGAGCATAAGTTTGCTAACGTTTATTTTTACACAAAGATCTTTGAGTACAATTGGGTTATCACCACTGTTAAATTTAGGGAAGGCTAAAAGAAAACGCTCCGAAATGATCGTATACCTTGGGTCGCTGCTGGTTATTCCCGTTATCATGAAAATGGTTGCCAAAACAGAATACACAGATCTTTTTATGTATATAATCGGCCCGGCTACCTTATTGTATCTGATCTATGAAATGACCCGTTATTCCTTTAATGAAGTTAAAAAACTCATTGCCGCTCTGATCTTTATCGTTTTTTCAATTTTATTCTGGGCTTTTTTCGAACAAAGTGGTGGTTCACTCAGCTTATTTGCCGCTAATAATCTCGACACTGCACTTTTGGGTATTACCGTTGACCCAAATGGCGTAAATAATGCTGCAAATTCATTGTTTGTGATCCTTTTTGCCCCCTTACTGGGATTAATTTGGATCTGGTTGTCTGGTAAAAAAATGGAGCCCAATACCATAATTAAGTTTGGACTGGGTTTTCTATTCCTTTCCCTGGCATTTTATGTTTTTTATGCAACACGCTTTTTTGCAAATGCTCAAGGAATTACCTCTCTTGATGTGTTCACTCTGGCCTATCTCGTCATTACTTTTGGTGAACTCAGTCTGTCGCCGATCGGACTTTCAATCATGACCAAACTTTCACCGAAACCCTTGTGGGGAGTAATGATGGGGATGTGGTTCCTGGCAAGCGCTTATGGACAATATCTGGCTGGAATTCTTGGAGCAGGTATGGCTTCTGCCAATGAAAATGCATCGGCGCTGGAAAAACTTACCACTTACACCGACGGATATAAGCAACTGTCTATCTATGCCTTAATTGCAGGTATTGTACTTATCGTAATTTCACCGCTGGTAAAAAAATTGATGCAGGAAATTCATTAACTAAGAATTTTTGCATCTGATCGAATTACATCATTGACCAATCCGGCAAATCAAATCGGATAAGCTCGTTTTATAAAGGCACTCTGAGCATTTAATTAGACAATTAACCACACATGGTTGTTTTTGTGATGAGAATTCATGCAAAAAAGTTTTTAAATTAAAAATAATGAGTAATTTTGCTACTCAGTTTTGAGATGCTAGATACGATTGTTTCTTCGAAGACAAAAATAAATCTGCTTATAAAATTCTTTCTGAATTCAAGCAACACTTCCTATCTGAGAAATTTAGAATCTGAGTTTTCAGAATCAACAAATGCCATACGCATAGAACTGAATAAGTTTGAGAATGCCGGTTTGCTTCAGTCGCATCAGGAAAGCAACAAAAAAATATTTAAAGCAAATACAAGCCACCCCCTGTTTCCGGAATTAAACTCACTGGTAAGGAAATATGTTGGAATAGATAAGATCATCGATTCGATCATATCCAAACTGGGTATGCCTGAAAAAGTATGGTTAACCGGAAAATTTGCCCAGGGTTTAAACAGCGACACCATAGAACTCTTAATGACCGGTGATGTGGATCACAAGTATCTGGATGAACTGGTAGTTAAAGTTGAAAAGAAAATAAACAAAAAACTGAAGATAAACCACCTTTTAGAAAAGGAGGCTCAATCGGTTTTGGATAATGAGTCTTACCTCCTCATTTGGAGCAGACCTTAAAGAGGAATACTCACAAAATGTCTTGACTCGGTTCGTGTGACTGAGGAGGCGAAGCTTTGAAAGAATGGAAAAGAAATGGTACGCATTATACGTTCATTCCAGGCAGGAAAAAAAAGTTTCCGGCTTGCTAAGGTCACAGGATATTGAAGAATATTTGCCATTGCAAAAAGTTGTCAGGCAATGGAGTGACCGAAAAAAAACGATTGAGGAACCTTTATTCAAATCCTATGTATTTTGCAGGATCCCGGAAAATGATATGGAAAAGGTCAGAAGAGTTTCAGGCGTTACCAATTTTGTTTATTGGTTAGGTAAACCCGCCGTCATCAGAGATAATGAAATTCTTGAGATCAAAGATCTTCTTGACAATTATGACACTATTTTAGTCGAAAATATAGGATACCATGTCAACGATGAGATTACCATTGCCAAGGGCCCGTTTGCCAATCAAAAGGGTATGATAAAGACTGTGGAGAAGAACAAAATAAAAATATTTATCGAATCCTTGGGATGCCTTTTAATAGCGGATATAACTAAGAATAATATATTAAATTTGCACGTTTAAAAAAACCAAAGTGAAGAAATTAATTCTACCGGTAGTTTTTGCTTTACTGTTCTCTTCTTGCGGAAAAAAGTTGATCTATTTCCAGGAACATGATGGTACCAAAAACAAATACAACAACATTGAGGTTGCACAACCAGAAGATACAAGGCTGCATGTTATTGAGGCCGGTGATATACTTGGACTAAAGATCAATACAACCAGTAAGGAATTATCGGATGAATTTAAAAGCTACCTTAACAATGCAACGGGAATTCCCGGATTGTTGGTTCAGGAAAACGGAACCATATTTTTGCCTTATACCGGTAGTATTAAAATTTCGGGAAAATCGATCAAATTGGCACAAACCATTATTGCCACTGAATTGTCAAAATACATCGTTAATCCGGATATTGAATTGACCTTGAATTCGTTTAGAATTACCATTCTCGGCGAAGTAAAAATGCCCGGTATCAAAAACTCTCCCGGTGACCGTATGACCATTCTGGATGCATTGAGCTTATCCGGTGATCTTGCCATTGATGCAAGAAGAACCAATATTAAAGTTATCCGCCAGATCGGTGAAAAAAAGGTAACCAACATCATGGACATTTCGAGCCTGGATATTTTCCGATCGGAAACTTATTACCTTAAATCCAACGATATCGTTTACATTGAAACATTGCCAAAGAAGATCGTACGAGATAATATAGCCTATCTGACCCTATTCTTATCTATAGTGAATGTTTTGGCCATTACTCTAAACCGATTTTATTAATAAAAATTTATGGAAGAAAGTTTTACCGAATTAGGAAAAGCCAGTAAAAATGAAGGAATGGGCTTAAAGTCCCTTCTGGTTATTTTAAAAGCTTATAAGCTGCTTTTTCTTATATGCCTTACCATCGCCATGATCGATGCTTATCTGATCAACAGGTATTCAACCCCTTATTATCTTGTTTCCGTTGAAGTATTGTTGTCAAACCAGTCTAAAGGGTCTGAAGGTGCCGATATTGTTGGGACCAGAACCTTTTCAGACAATTTCAACTTCTGGGACCCTACCTATGTTGCGGATAAAGTTGCCTTCCTGACATCAAAAAACTTTATTACCAAGGTTGTAAGTAAACTTAAATTTAATTATTCCTTTTACTCTAAAGGAAATTTTAAATCGTCGGAGGTTTATGCAAAAAACCTTCCGGTTGAGCTCTCATACAGGACCTTAGACAATGAGGCCTATGATTACCGCTATGATATTGAACTGCAAAGAAGCTATTTTAATTTAAGGGTGCGCAAAGGTCAGGAAACGATCTATTCCAAAAAAGGAATGAAGTATGATGATTCCCTGGTTTTTAAAAGCTGTATCCTCTATGTACATGACCGAAAAGACGAAGTAGCATGGGCCAAGATCGGATATTCGTCACCGAGAAAATACATGCTCGTTTTAAACGACATGGACAAAATAATCAACATGTATACCCGGAAATTGCGAATTGACAACCTTCCGAATACGAAGATCCTTACCATGCGCCTGGAAGCCAGTGAACCTTTAAAAGCAAGAGACTTCTTACAGGAACTTGCCTATACTTTTATGGAACACGGACTGGCTGAAAAAAACGAAAAATATACGAAATCCCTTGAGTTTATTGATTATCAATTGAAAAGTGCTGAAGGAGAGCTTGGTGGATACGAATCCGACCTGGAATCCTTCAAACGAAGAAACGGATATCTCGACATCAATCAGGAAAGCTCAATCTTACTTCAGGAGCGTACCGAGTTAGATGCAAGGCTAAAGGAACAGGAAATCTTACTCAAAAAAGTAGTAGCATTAAAAGAATACGTTCAAAGAACCACGGATCTGTCAAATCTGGCTCCCGCAACTTTTGGTATTTCCGACCCTTTACTTGTGCCCTTAATTCAGGAGGTGAGCAGGGCCAACAGTGAATTGAACATTCTGGGATACGATCTTAACCCAAATACCGTACAATATAAAAAACTAAAACAAACACTTGGAGCTGCAAAAAAACTTCTGGTTGAAAACATTAACAACATTGTAACCAACACCACCAGTATCCTAAACAATTACAGAGCTTCAATGAATAACCTTCAATCGAAGCTCGGAGTTTTACCATCGCTTGAAAGAACCAGTTTGAGTATGATCCGTAAATCTTCCATTCAGGAAAAAATGTACACCCTGCTGCTCGAAAAGAAATTTGAGTTTGAGATTGCCAGATCCGGTAATCAGAACGACTATTCCATTATGAATGCAGCACAGGTTCTGGGGCAGACATCTCCGGACAAGAAAACAAATTATATCATTGCTCTTCTTCTTGGTTTATTCATCCCGTCTGTTTACATTTTCCTCAAGATCTTCTTCGATACTAAAGTTCGAAGCAAAGAGCAGGTTGCCCGAATTACCAGTATACCATTTTTGGCAGAGATACCTCACAACAGAGGAGACAACCAGCTTGTATTCAAAGAAAATTCCAAATCCATGATCTCTGAAGCGTTTAGAAATCTTCGTGCGAACATTTTCTTTATGCTTAAGAAAGATAGCTCCTCGAAGGTAATTCTCGTCACCTCATCCGTGAGTGGAGAAGGTAAAACATTCTGTGCTTTGAACATTTCACAGGTTTTGTCGATCACAGGTGCCAAAGTGGTGGTAATTGGATTGGATATGAGAAAACCAAGACTCCACCTGAGCTTTGATATCATCAATGATGTCGGGGTAAGTAATTACCTTTCAGGTAGAGCCGAACTTGATGAGATCATTTTTGATACTACACTTGAAAACGTCGATATCATTCCTTCAGGACCGGTACCTCCTAACCCATCCGAATTGATCATGGGTCCCGAAATGCAAAACCTGCTGGCAGAACTCAAGAAAAAATACAATTACATAATACTCGATACAGCACCTTTAGGTTTGGTAACCGATGCAGTGGATATTATGAAATACAGTGACCTTAATTTATTCATTATCAGGGAAGGATATACCGATTCTAAGGCGATCAAATTCCTTAATGAGTTTTACGAAATTAAGAACATCAAAAAACTGGGACTGATTCTGAACGACCACACCTTTAAAGGTGAAAAGTATGGCTATGGCTACGGTTATGGTTACGGTTACGGATATGGCTACGGTGGTGGCTACGGCTACGGCTATGGTTATACTGAATATGGAGATAACCCTACCAAGAAGAAAAAGTCTTTTCTGAAACGATAAGAATTTACATTTAAGAATGAGTAAAACAATTGGAATTATTGGCCTCGGCTATGTGGGGCTTCCTTTAGCCGTTGAATTCGGCAAAAAACGTCCGACCATAGGTTTCGACATCAATGAGAACAGGATAAACGAACTTCGTTCAGGTGTTGACAATACATTGGAAGTCGATCCTGAAAACCTCGCTTCTTCAAAAAACCTGAAGTATACTTCAAATCCTGCGGACCTCTCTCAATGCAGTGTTTTCATTGTAACCGTGCCAACCCCTGTAGATCAGAACAACCGGCCGGTATTAACACCGCTTATTAAGGCCAGTGAAACCATTGGAAAGGTCCTCAAAAAAGGAGATATCGTAATTTATGAGTCTACGGTTTACCCGGGAGTTACAGAAGAAGAATGTGTGCCGGTACTTGAAAAGTATTCTGGACTGAAATTTAATATTGATTTTTTCGCAGGCTATTCTCCCGAACGAATTAATCCGGGAGATAAAGAACATACCGTAACCAAAATACTCAAGGTAACTTCCGGATCTACACCTGAAATTGCAGATGAAATTGACGAAATTTATCGTTCTGTTATCATTGCAGGAACCCATAAAGCACCAAGTATTAAAGTTGCCGAAGCTGCAAAAGTTATTGAAAATTCTCAGCGAGATATAAACATTGCCTTTGTAAATGAACTGGCTAAAATCTTTAATCTTCTTAACATTGATACCCATGCCGTTCTTGAAGCAGCTGGGACCAAATGGAATTTCCTAAAATTCAAACCTGGTCTGGTAGGTGGCCATTGCATTGGAGTTGACCCCTATTACTTAGCTCAAAAAGCACAGGAATCCGGATATCATCCGGAAATTATTCTTGCAGGTAGAAGACTTAACGACAGTATGGGTTCTTATGTTGCCGAACAGGTAGTAAAGCTCATGATCCAGAAAAATCTGAGCATTAAAAACACAAAATGCCTTATCCTTGGATTTACCTTCAAGGAAAATTGCCCGGATGTAAGAAATACAAGAGTTATCGACATTGTTACGGAACTTAAATCATACCATATCATTCCGGTCATTTACGATCCCTGGGCAAACCCCGAAGAGGTTTTGCATGAATATGGTATACAAATTACCAACCAATTGCCTGATGAGGAGTTTAGTGCTACCGTTCTGGCAGTTGCTCATAACGAGTTTAAGGACCTTAAAATTCAGAAGACCGACCGTTCAGTGGTTTTTGATGTTAAGGCCATCTTAAACCCGGAACAAATTGATGCCCGATTATAAATAAACCTTTGGTTAAGGAAACCACACTCAGGTTAACCCGGAAAATCCCGAAGTAAAATGAAAATCTTAATTACCGGCACTGCCGGATTTATTGGTCACCATCTTGCACTCAAAATGGCGGGAATGGGATTTGATGTTCTTGGACTGGATTGCATTAATTCATATTATGATCCAAACATTAAACTTGACAGACTTAAAGTTCAGGGAATAAAAACTGAAGAGATCGAATATAACAAGATCCTTAAGGGTAATGAAGGAATTCGATTTATCAAACTTGACCTTGCAGATAAGGATGCACTGTTTAAACTTTTCGAATCTGAAAAATTTGATTTCGTAATTAATTTAGCTGCACAGGCCGGTGTACGATACTCCTTAACAAATCCTCAGGCTTATATTGACAGCAACATCCAGGGATTTATGAACATTCTTGAAGCTTGCAGGACTTATCCTGTAAAACATCTGGTTTATGCTTCAAGCAGCTCAGTGTATGGATTAAATAAAGACATGCCATTTTCTGTAAAACATAATGTTGACCACCCCATTTCACTTTATGCTGCATCAAAGAAAAGCAATGAGTTAATGGCACATGTTTATTCTCAGCTTTTTAACATCCCAACCACAGGCTTACGATTTTTTACCGTATACGGCCCCTGGGGCCGACCGGATATGGCGTTGTTTATTTTCACCAAAGCCATTGTGAATAATGAACCCATCGATGTTTATAATTATGGTAATATGTTGAGGGATTTTACTTACGTCGACGATATTGTAGAAAGCATTTCCAGGCTGGTTGTCAAACCAACTCAGTCAAAACCGGAATTAGCCGACAAGAACTTGCCCCCTAATCAGAGTTCAGCACCATACCAGATATTCAATATAGGAAATAATGATCCGGTAAAGCTTACTGATTTTGTTGAAGAAATTGAGAAAAAGCTTGGTAAAAAAGCAATAATTAATAAAAAGCCCTTACAGGTTGGAGACGTACCAAACACCTATGCTGACGTAAAAGACCTGATGGAATACATCGATTTTAAACCACAAACGAGTATTCATAAAGGGGTATCTGAATTTATTGACTGGTATAAAAAATACTATTCTGTACCGAACACGATCGATTGAGCATTAAACATGCGAGGCAGAGTATTAAAAATTCTTGTTTAACCCTTTCTTTATAGATTTTGAGCACTAGTACCAAACCCGATATTTCAATTTTTTTCCCGGTTTACAAAGATGAATCTACCATTCGAACCGTTACCGGTAAGGCGATCTCGATCTGCACAGAACTGGCCAATAAATTTGAAATAGTTATTGTAAACGATTGCAGTCCTGACCGATCCGGAGAGATCGCAGATGAACTTGCTGCACAGCACGATTTCATAAAGGTAATTCATCACCCTGAAAATATGGGTTATGGTGCAGCCGTTAAAACAGGATTGAACAATGCCCGGTATGAATGGATCTGTTTAACGGATGGTGACGACGAATACGATCTTAACGATTTGCGTAAGCTAATAAAATTTAAAGACGCTTATGATCTGATAATTACCTTCCGGTACAAAAAAATTTATTCCAATAAGAGAATATTTATTTCTGCGATCTACAACAAATTGCTTCGATGGCTTTTCAGAACAAATTACAGAGACATTAGCACCGGTTTGAGACTTGTAAAAAAAGAACTTATTGAAGATCTGCAGCTCATTACAAACAGTCCGTTTATTGGTGCAGAGATCACGATAAAAAGCATGCTCAAAGGGTACAGGGTTGGTGAAGTTGGTATTCAAACCTTTCCCCGTACCGTTGGTTCCGGTTCTTCTACAAGTTTTAGAAACATCTACCTTACCATAAAAGATATGTTAAGGGTTAGAAAAGAAATATTCTCCGATCATTACGATCTACCCGATAACCGACAACGATCCTAATCAACCTATAAAGGTTAATTTATGAATTTACAGTTAAAAGAAAGCGGCAACCTGTTCAGGAACCCCATTGTTCTTGGCAGTATCTTTTTATTGCTATTTTTATTGTGTATCCGAGTGCCTTTATGGGGAAACATCCTGCTTGGATTTGGCTCTCTATTTCATGCCGAAAATTACGCATCCTTTCCATACAGCATTACTGATACCGAGTATTTAAGAGGCTATGTTTATAAGATCATCCTTTTTATACTTATGAAAATTACGAATGTATTTTCAAAAATGGATAGTTATTATGAATATCAGGTCATTGCTAAAACCCTTTATTATTTACTTTGCATCGGGCTTTCATACATATTCATTTCAATCGGGTTAAAAAGCAGGCCCTCAAAAGAAAGGTTTGCTCTTTTGATCTCCTTCTGGATATTGATGTTTACCGGTAACTACCGACAGTTTATGGAAGCGGAGGAACTCGCAGTTATCTTTAGTCTTGGACATTTCCTCTTCATATTTTCCGATTCGAAAAAAGCCAATTATTGGTCCGGGGTCTTTGTATTCCTTTTGTTTGGATGCAAAACCATCACCATTATGTATGCCGGCTTTGGATTATTGTATCTTTTACTTTTTGAGTGGAAAAATAAAGAGAAAGTAAAGTCGGTCATTCTCAGCCATATTATTTTCACTCTACTCACCTTTTTGATCTTCTGGTTTCCTTTGCATAAGGAAATCGAGAACATTCAAACCGCTATGACCTATCAGAATTCACTTGCAATAAAGGGGATCGGTACCATCAAAAAATTTGCAATGAAATGGGTCGAATACGTTACTTTTATTCCATTAATGGGACTGATCCCACTACTGCTGTTGGTTTCGATCCGAAAAGGTTTCAAACATGTGGCGTTTTACCTGGCGGTGATCGTTTTGTCGAGTATGATCGTGATTCTTCAAAATCGGTTTTCTTCGCCATACCACTACCTGTCCTTTCTTCCTGTTGTTTTTTTCGGTTTGTTTTACCACATCAAAATAAGCAACCGGATCTTTAATTTATTCATCGCGGGTATACTGATCTATACTGTGTTTCAAAATTTCAATTTCAGCTCCTATCTTGAATATGCATCTAACCGATATTATTCGGCTTTTTATAAAAAACAGGTCCTGGATTACGAAGGGCTTGCAAAGTCACTGGATGAAAACGGAGCTGAGGAAGTTCTTTTTGTTTCAGGTGACAGTCCACCTTTTTATGTAAAACAAAAAAGTGCAACCCCTCAGTGTTCTGCCATACGTATTTACAGGAGTGAAAACAGACCTGAAATAAGAGAAACTGAAGATTACAAAAAGCTTTATGCCTCTTATACCGGATATAATGGCAACTTTATTCTTCTCGACAAAAGGGTTTTAGATCTGAATGAATCGTATCTCGTTGAAATAAAAGAGAAATTACAAAGCGATTACCTTCCTATCTATTCATTCAGCCACACACCCAAAGGGTATGACGGAGCAGATGTTACTCTTTTTAAGAGAAAAGAATTTTAATTAATCCATAATTTATTAATATGTTTATTTCAAACTCAAATCTTGCCCTTTGGTTTATTGAAAGGTATGAGAACGACTGGTCAAGAAAGAAACAAAGTCTTGGAAAAAAAATTGGCACGGTTGATAACGAGATCGACTATGCCATAAATACCATCCAGATTTTATCAAGAAAAGGGATCGGAGTTAATGTCTTCGATAAAAATGTTCTTGAGATTGGATGCGGAAAAGGTGGAGTGACCTTTTTTGTTTCAATGAACGGCGCCAAAAAAGCCGTTGGTATCGACATTAGTACCGAGGCGCTCAATGCTGCTGATATATTAAAGTCAAAACTTGAAGGTGACGGGCTGATCCGAAAAGGAAATGTGGAATTCAGAAAAGAAATGGTTGAAAACATGACCTTTGAAGACGAGACCTTTGATGTAATTATTGCAGATAATGTTTTGGAACATGTCAATGATCTTGAAGCCACTTTAAAGGAATGCAAAAGAATACTTAAGGTGGGAGGTGTACTTCAGGTTCCTAACTATCCCCCCATATACAGCAGAAATGGTCCGCACTTAAAGTATGGTGCAAAAATACCCTGGATACATATTTTTTTTACTGAAAAGGCTATATGCAGGGCGGTTTACAAAAGAGCAGAGAAATATCCCGATTTGCGTTTGTTCAACTGGTACGGCGGACTAAAAAACAAACCCGAGACCTTCCGTGAGATCAGAACTTATAAAGACCTGAATTATATAACCAATAAAAAATTCAGAAATGCAGCTGCAAGCGCTGGTTTAAAAATAGATTCCATGGTATACAAACGATCCCTTTCTCAAAAAATACTGTTGAAATTGCTTCCATTTCTCAACAAGACCATACTTGGAGATATTTTTTCGTATGGAACAGGAGCCAGGTTGAGAAAAACCGGATAGAAATTGCCGGATAAAAGAAAGATTTTACATACCTAATTTTTAAGGAGATCAACAAAGAAGTACAAAAGCGCAACCTGTTTACCAGGGTAGTTTCAGGTACATTTAATTACGGGCTTGGAACGATGGTTCCCAGGATCGTCAGCTTTTTTCTTATACCGGTATATACTCAATATTTAAGTCCTGATGATTATGGCATCGTTGAACTTTGCGGCTCACTTGGATTGGTTATTATGACCCTGATGCGACTTGGAATTCCCGGATCGGTTTCACGATTTTACTTCGATCATAAAGACAATGAGCAGGAATTAAAGAATTATGTCACCACGGTGCACCATTTTCTGGTTTTCGCCAGTCTTGCCGTAGGGTCGATCGTGGCAGTGCTTTTTTATTTTTTCTCAGAGAACATCACACCCGGACTTTTATTTTTTCCTTTTGTTGTTATTGTTTTAATAAACAGTGCCTTTTCAGCCAATTCGGACCTTCAAAGAAGATTACTGCAAAGTTCTGAGCAGTCGCGATACTCGGCCGTACTCAGCATTTTCACGGCTTTTTTTGGAATTGCTACGGCCATATTATTTGTCGTGGGCTTCAAAATGGGTGCTTTGGGAATTCTATATTCCCAGCTGATCACAACGTTTATTTTTTTCATACAGGCTCAGTTTTTTTTAAAAAAATACACGAATGGAAAATTCAACCGACCTATGTTAAAAAGTTCGGTAAAATACGGGATACACACTTTGCCCCATTTATTGTTTATCCTGCTGGCTCCATTTCTTTCAAAGATCATTCTGGTTAAATACGCCTCAATTGCTGCTCTGGGAATCTATTCTCTGGCAAGTCGGTTTGTACAGCCTTTGCAGTTGCTTTATACAGCTTTTAACCAATCGTATACTCCAATCTATTATTCTATGAGAAAAGAAGGTGTAAATGTTGAACGGATCAATGCCTACTCACGGCTTATCTGGGTTGCTTCCTGCATCTTGTTCATGGGCACCATGTTCATACTGCCGCCCTTGATACCACTTATTACACCACCTCGTTTTCATGCCTCTGCGGCATTGGTTCCGCTTTTATCTTCAGGTTTCATTTGGATGATAATTTATTTTCTGGCTTCCATCGATCTGTTTTACACCAAACAAAACAAGTATATGGGTATTATTACTCTGGGTGGAATAATTACCAATGTTGCGATCACTCTTATTTTTGTCAACCCTTATGGCTCGGAAGCTCTTGCATGGGCACAATTATTTGGATTTGTGTGCTGGGCAATTCTGGCAAAATATCTGGTTGACCGTTTTGGTGAGTTCAAGCTGATAAAGGGGGTTCTCTGGCAAACAGCCATATTGAGTGCAAGTGCCCTGTTTCTTGAAAGATATGTTTTGACCAGTGAATGGATATTTTTAAGGATATTTACTTTTTTAGTAATCTCATCCATTTTGGTCTATCTTTTTGTGATTCGAAATCCTGAAACGTTTGGTATTGTGCGAAGATTAAAATTCATGCAATTCCTCAATAAATAAAAACATCAGAGGATTGAACTTTTAAAATTTAATAAACCGAAAAATAATTATTTAAAATGATAACATTTGTTTGCCCCGACACCAAGTCACCTCTCAAGGAAGTAAATGGGAAATTGGTTTCCGAAGAAGGCGTTGAGTACGACTATGTATATGGAATACCCTTACTTGTTAACCGTAAAAACCTGCCTTCGGATTATGCCGAAAAAGGCGAAAAAGCTTTTTCAAGAGTAAAATACGGAGTTAGCTGGATGATGAATCATTTTTATGATCTGGACATTAAAAACTTAATTGGTCCGGCAAAAAACCAGGGAGACAAAATGCTCTGCCTTGGTGGAGGTGATCTGCGTGAAAAGGCCGAAATGGTGAAACTCGGATATGAACCCATCTCAATTGAGATCGACCCAATCGAAGGCGTGGACGTTGTTGGAGATGTTCATTTTCTTCCATTTAAAGACGAAACCTTTGACATTGTAACCAGTTGGGAAGTGTTTGAACATTTGCACTCTCCCTGGATCGTGATCAAAGAAATCAACAGGGTTTTGAAGCCCGGAGGAAGACTTGTAGGTTCGGTTGCCTTTATGAAATCATTCCATTCGTCTTATTTCCATATGTCACATTGGGGAGTTCATTCTCTTTTAACATCCCATGGCTTTGAAATCGACAAGATCTATGGCGGGCAAAATTTTGTTCCTTGGACAACAGGGGTTTACCTTCCCAAAAAGATACTTTATACAAAAAAGATCCCATTGTTTTTTTACAACCTGATGTACAAAATACCCTTGAATCTTAAGTTGTGGGTATGGAAATTAAAAGGAAGAAATATTCATGAACCGAAGAATTATGATCGCTTCTTCAAACTGAGTTTTAAAAACTTCAATCAAATAATGACGGCTGCAACTGTGCTGTTCTCATCTCGAAAAATTAATTAATAACCATAAAAATACCTATGTTAAAAATCGGAATTATCGGATATGGATACTGGGGACCCAACCTGGTAAGGAACTTCATGGCACAACCCAATGGAAAAGTGACCATGGTGGCAGATACCAGAAGTGAAAGGCTGGATCTGGTAACTAAAAACTATCCTACCATTAAAACTACTAAAAATGCCGAAGACTTATTTGGTTCAGAGGATGTGGATGCTGTTGTAATTGCCACTCAGGTTTTTTCACATTATGAATTGGCCTTGAAAGCTCTTAACAGCGGAAAGCATGTTTTGATTGAAAAACCAATGACCTCAACCTCGGCCGAATGTAAATCGCTTATAAAAATTGCCGATGAAAAAGGTCTGAAATTAATGGTAGATCATACCTTTTTATATACAGGGGCTGTTCAGAAACTGAAACAACTCATCGATGAAGGCTCAATAGGTAAAATAAAATATTTCGATTCAACCAGGATCAATCTTGGATTGTTTCAACCGGATATCAATGTTTTATGGGACCTTGCTCCACACGACATTTCCATTCTTAATTACCTGGTTGATGAAATACCCTATAGTGTAAATGCTACAGGTGTTTCTCATACCTATAACGAAATTGAGAACATCGCATATTTGACCGTTAACTACAAATCGGGTTTTATTGCTCATTTCAATTGTTCGTGGAGTTCACCGGTAAAGATCAGGACCATGCTGCTTGGAGGAGACAAAAAAATGATGGTGTACAACGACCTTGAACCCACTGAAAAAATTAAAGTTTACGACACCACTTACAATCATTCAACCGATGAAGAAAAAAGAAAGATTATGGTTGAATACCGAACCGGCGATGTGTACATTCCTATGTTAGACTCGAAAGAAGCCCTTTCCGGAATGGCCGCTGACTTTCTTAAAACCATTGAGCAAGGAACCACTCCTGTTTCGGATAATAAATCGGGACTGGCGGTTATAAAGATCCTGGAAGCCGCACAGAAATCGATTAAACAAAATGGTAAAGAAATAATTCTGGAATAAATGAAAACAATAACGGTTGACGAACCAAGAAAATCACTGAATAATGTTCAGGTTGGAGAAAATGTAAAAATCTTCAATTTTGTAAATGCTTACGGGTGCAGTATAGACGACAATTCTAAGGTAGGTGCCTTTGTAGAAATTCAAAAGGGTGCCAGTATCGGCAAGAATTGCAAAATTTCCAGTCATACATTTATTTGTGAAGGTGTACATATTGAAGATAATTGCTTTATCGGACACGGTGTAATGTTTACCAACGATCTGTTTCCCAGAGCAACCAACCCCGACGGAAGCCCTCAGAATGACGATGACTGGACCCTGGTTGAAACTTATGTAAAAAAAGGAGCTTCCATTGGAAGTAATGCCACAATTCTATGTGGTATAACCATTGGTGAAAATGCTCTCATTGGCGCCGGTTCTACGGTCACAAAAGATGTACCTGCAAATACCATTGTAGCCGGTAATCCTGCAAAAATCATAAAAAACATATAAAAATATGAACAAAAAAATATCGTGTCTCGACCTTCAGGGTCAGCATCAACAGGTTAAAAAAGAAATCTTTGAAGCCTTTGAAAAAGTGTATGAAAAAACTGCATTTTCAGGAGGACCTTTTGTTGAAGAATTTGAAAACTCATTTTCAGAATACATTGGTGTAAAACACAGTATTGGTGTTAGCAACGGTACCGTTTCGCTACACCTTGCCATGCTTGTTCTGAATATAGGCCCCGGAGATGAAGTGATCATTCCTGCCAATACTTTTATTGCAACTGCCTGGGGAGTTTCTCATGCAGGTGCCACTCCGGTTTTCGTTGATTGTGATCCTGATACCTGGGAAATTGATGCTTCTAAAATTGAAGCAGCAATAACCCCTAAGACCAAAGCGATTATAGGAGTCCATTTGTACGGACAGCCTTATGATGTAGATGCAGTTAGGGAAATATGCAACAAACATGGCATTTATATGGTAGAAGATGCTGCACAGGCTCAAGGTGCAAGATATAAAGGTGCAACTGTTGGAGGATTTGGAGAAATGGCTTGTTACAGCTATTATCCCGGAAAAAACCTGGGGGCCTGCGGTGAAGCCGGCGGACTTACCACCAACAACGATAATCATGCCAAACATTTAAGATCGCTGCGAAATCACGGATGTACCGTAAGATACTATCACGACGAAATTGGTTACAATTACCGTATGGGCGGACTTGAAGGTGCTTCCCTTTCCGTTAAATTAAAATACCTCGAAGGTTGGAACAACCGTAGAAGATCGATTGCAAAACGCTATCAAACTGAAATAAAAAATCCTAAGATCAAGATGCAACATAAGCCTGATTGGGCTGACGGGATCTACCATCTTTTCGTAGTTACCACGGATACAAAAGATGAATTTGTTCAGTACCTGGCCGATAATAATATTATAGCAGCCTTTCATTACCCGGTTCCATGTCATTTGCAGAAAGCATATCAACATCTGGGTCATAAGCCCGGAGATTTTCCAAATTCGGAATATCTGGCTTCTCATTGCGTTTCACTACCCATGTATGCTGAATTAAGTGACGAAGAAGTTGATCAGGTCATTTCTGTAATAAATAAATACTAATGAAATTCGGCTTCATCGGTGGAACTCCTAGGGGTTTTTCCTTACTAAAGGAATTGCTCAGGAATAACCATAAGCCGGAATTTTGCATTGTTCTGAAGGAAGACGATCACGAGATATTAAAAGTCTCTGACGAGATGCTTGAAGTTTCCCAAAGCCATAACATTCCAAATGAAAAAAAGAAAAAACTGGTTGCTTCAGATTATGCAAGAATTGAGAACGGAGATCTTGATTTTATAATTGTTTGTGGCTGGCGGACATTGATCGACCCAAAAGTTAATCAATTTATCAGAATCGGTATGATTGCCGCACACGACTCATTATTGCCTAAATATCGTGGATTCGCACCCTTAAACTGGGCAATGATCAATGGAGAGAAAGAAACCGGTGTGACGCTGTTTGTAATAAATGATGGAGAAGTGGACTCGGGGGATGTTATCAGCTCAATGAAAGTGAACATTGAAGATTCTGATGATATAAACTCGGTGTACTCCAAAGTAATTGATGCAACCATCCGGTGTTATCTCAAAATGATCCAAGATTACCAAAAAAACGGCAAACTCAAAATGCATTCTCAAAAGGAGTCGGAAGCTACCTATACCTGTAAGCGGACCCCTGAAGATGGAAGGATCGACTGGAACCGGTCGTCAGCGGAAGTATATAATTTGATTCGGGCACTGGTCCATCCGTACTCAGGTGCATTTTTTTATTACGATTCAGTAAAATACACCGTTGGTTCAGCAAGTCCGGGTCCAAAGAACAACAAGGTATTTGCAGGAAGGATTCCCGGAAGAGTTGTAGCCATTTATCCCGAAGGCATCGAAGTACTCTGTGGAAGCGGAACGATAATGATCCATAATTTTTACATCGAATCTCTGAAGGGCGTACATGCCGCAAACACCATATTTAAAAGTATTACCTTAAAATTCAATTAATAAAATTTAAACAACCAAACATGAGCAATAAAGTTAAAAATGCCAGAATATTTATTACAGGTGGTGCCGGATTCATTGGATCCTATGTGGTTGAAGAACTTCTGAAACTGGAACCTGCCAAAATCATTATT
Source organism: Flavobacteriales bacterium (assembly GCA_020635455.1). GTDB lineage: Bacteria > Bacteroidota > Bacteroidia > NS11-12g > UBA9320 > JABWCE01. The sequence continues at coordinate 63,364 of JACJZT010000006.1, read as the reverse complement.
CTCGACAATCTGATCCGGGGTAGTCATGAAAACATGAAAAATTTCGAGTCAAATCCTCTTGTGGAATTTATCGAAGGGGATATTCGTGATTACGCCTTACTTGAAAAATGTATTGAAGGTGCCGACTTTGTGTTTCACATGGCAGCACTCAGAATTAATGCCTGTGCAGCAAACCCGAGAGATGGTTTTGAGGTAATGCTCAAAGCGAAATTCGATTTGGCAGAACTTTGCGTAAAGCATAAAGTAAAGAAAGTTATATACAGCTCATCTGCTTCAGTTTTTGGTCTTGCTCAGAATTTCCCCACTCCTGAAACCGATAACCCATACGACAACCAAACTTTTTATGGAGCCGCCAAGCTATGGGGAGAGCAACTTTTCAGAAGCTTTAAGTTCATGTATGGTTTGGATTATGTAGCACTAAGGTACTTCAACGCCTACGGACCCCGAATGGATACAGATGGAAAATACACCGAAGTTATGATAAAATGGCTCGATTGTATACGTGATAACAAAAACCCATTGATCTATGGAGATGGGTCCTCCAGTATGGATTTTGTTTATGTAAGGGATATTGCCAAAGCCAATGTGGCTGCACTCCAGGCAGATGTAACCGATGAAGCCTTTAATATTGGCAATAATGTTGAAACAAGTTTGTCTCAACTTCTGGATGTACTGTTAAAGGTAAATCATTCCGATTTAAAACCGGAATACAGAGAAGAAAACTCCATAAATCCTGTTAGTCGGCGACTGGCAGATATAAGTAAGGCAAAAAAGCTACTCAATTTTACACCAAGCATAAGTCTTGAAGAAGGCTTGAAGGAACTTTCAGCCTGGTATTTCGACAAACAAAACTCAACATTGAAATCATGATACCCATAGCCAAACCTTATTTAACCAAAGACGAAGCCCAGGCTGCCTACGATACCATTCTTACAGGCTGGATAACCCAGGGTCCCAGAGTTGCTGAGTTTGAGGAATCCTTTGCAAAATACACCGGTGCTAAATATGCAGTAGCGGTTTCGAATTGCACAACAGCTTTACACCTTTCAATGATCGTTGCAGGTATTGGAAAAGGCGATGAAGTGATCTGTCCCTCCATGAGCTATGTAGCTACGGCAAACTCGATCAAATACGTTAATGCAAAACCTGTATTTGCAGAAATCGATCCTTCAAATTACAATCTCGACCTTGAGGATGTAAGATCTAAGATCACACCAAAAACAAAAGCCATTTTATTGGTTCATCAAATTGGAATGCCATGCGATATCGATGCTTTCAATAAACTGGCCAAAGAACATGATCTCATCCTGATAGAAGACGCTGCATGTGCTGCAGGCTCTTCTTACAAAGGGGCAAAAATTGGGTCGCATTCTGAGCTCGTCTGTTTTTCGTTTCACCCAAGAAAAGTAATATCAACAGGCGATGGAGGAATGATCACCACAAACCGGGAGGATTTTCACGACAGACTTAAATTGCTTCGTCAGCACGGAATGTCGGTAAATGACCGGGTAAGACACACCTCCAATAAAGTGATGTTTGAAGACCATCTTGAAATAGGCTATAACTACAGACTCACGGATATTCAGGCTTCGGTTGGAATTCACCAGCTCCAAAAACTCGACTGGATACTTGAAGAAAGAAGGAAAATAGCCATGCAATATCTTGATGCATTCAAGGATCTGGATTGTTTACAGCTTCCAATTGAAAGGGAGGGTTACTTCAGCAATTATCAATCTTTCAGTATTCTGTTAAAACCAAATTGCCCGATTGGCAGAAATGAACTTATGCAAAAATTGCTGGATCTTGGAATTTCAACGCGTCGTGGAATAATGAATTCACACCGCGAAACGGCTTATAAAACCGAATACGCCGATATTCATCTTCCTGTATCTGAAATGGCACAGGACCACAGCATTATCATACCTCTATACATACCCATGGAACAGAACGATATTGATTTTGTTATAACAAAAGTCAGGGAATTGGTAAGCCGGTAATATTAGAATAAGAAAAAACACGTATAGAAAATGAGAATTTTTGCAACCTGTTTAATAAAAAATGAGGATGATATAATTGAGCAAGCGCTGCTCTCAGCAGCTGAATGGGCTGATAAAATATTTGTATACGATAACGGCAGTACCGACAAAACCTGGGAAATTGTGAATCGTTTGGCCAAAACTCACGATAACATCATCCCCTGGAGACAGGATACCAAACACTATAAAAATAATTTGTTCGGCGAAGCTTATCGTGCCAATAAACAGATCTGTGAAAAAGGTGACTGGTGGGTGTTGCTTCCGGCCGACGAAATCTATATAGATAACCCAAAAGAGTTTTTGGCTAAAGTTCCCGAAAGGTATCATGTGGTTAAAATGCAATCTTTTGATTTTCAGTTGACCCATGAAGATGTTGAAGAATTCGACTTCAGGGAAGGTGATCCGTTTGACGATAAAAAGATCCGGTATTATAAACCCGATACGTATACTGAAGTAAGATTTTTCAGATATCGAAAAAGATTGGTCTGGCCCGAAGGACAGTACGTTCCCAAGCATATCGGAATTGTATACCCGAAAAAGATCCGCTTGAAACACTTTCAGCACCGGTCGCCTTCTCAGATACAAACCCGGCTTGACATACGCAGGGGTTTGGTTGAAACGGGTTACAAATTTTTCAGGCATGCTTCGCAGGCAAGCTGGAAAGATAAATTGATGCATAGGGCAGATCTGGTAAAGGACGAAGGAGACGGAGTATACCGAAGTACTCATATTCGATACGATACCAAATCAAGCCCATTTGTTCATTTCATTAAAGTTGTTGCTCACCGGCTTGGCATTTTTCCATAAAGAGTCAATTTGAAGGATCTCAAAACAGAATTTCAGAGTTGGTACGAAACTTCATTTAAGGAGGTTTATGACCAATACGAACCCCTGAGTGAAGATGCAGAACTCTTAAGGGCATTGTTTCCGGCATTTGAGCTTGCTGCTTTACGTCATTTTGAAGGGAAGGCTCTTAAAAGGAATCATTTCCTGAAATGGAATTATTTTTTGCTCTGTAAAAGAGAACAACAATATTTTATTAAAGAAAACGAATACGGGAACTTTGATGTTTTGTTATGGCCTTCTCAACCGAAACATTATTTTCTGCAAAAAGCAGTTTACGATCAGTTGAAAAAAATGGATATAAAGGTGGGTTTTGTTACCAATACCGTTTCCATTCAAAGTTCATTCAACAATGACAAGGTAGATTTTGTGAATGTACATACTAAAAAAAAGTCCTTCATCAGTATTGGGCCTTTTTTGCAAAATCAAAAACTATTGCGAAAGGTAAGCGCTTCCAAAACCTTTACATCCGGAAACCGCAAGATCCGGTTGAAAGCTTTATTCAGGGAGGCCCTTACTTTCAGGAATCCGGTCGACAAAACTTTGAACATTTATTCAGAGATCCTTAAATTTAAGAATCCTTCTTTTGTCTTGACAGGTTATTCCTTTTCAACGGTAACCTTAGCCCTGGATCAGCGTTGCAAAAATGCCGGTATCCAAACGGGTTCCATACAAATGGGAAGAATGATGTACTATTTATTTAAATATTCCCATTTGCAGGTTTTGTATTCCTATGGAAAAGAAGTTACCGATGCAATTAATAAATTAAAGGGTAACACCGAATCGATCGAAGTTGGTTCCATAAAAATTGAAGTTACCGAAAATTCTGCCGGCAAGGAGCAGGTTCAGGAATTATGTAAAGAAGCCAGAAAGCACTTTAAAAAATTGGCTCTTATCGCATTTTCAGGACCGGGACTAACGGTTTCATTCAATGGACATACCGAAAATCTGAAGGCATTAAAAACCATTATTGAAAGTCAAACCGATACCTTTTTTATTATAAAGTTTCACGGTAAGGACCGAATGGCTTATTACAGCGAAATAAAAATGCTGGACAATGTCTTGATCATCAACAAACAGCATCCTGTAATTCAGTACGATATTATGCATTTGATCAAGGAATGTGATCTTTTGATGACCGGTGCTTCTACCACATTGATCGAAGCAGCATATTGGAAAAAGCCATGCATTTCGCTTGATTGTTTACGTGAACTTCAACACATTGATTTAGTGAATGAAGCTTTTGTTTACAATTGTAAAGATTCCGGCGACCTCAATTCAGCCATCGAATCCATTTATACCAACAACGAAAAACACCAGGAAAAGATGAAACAAATGGAAGTTTTTATTTCCTATGCTTTCAGAAAAGGTGAACAGCCACCAAGCTTTTACGTGGCAGAAGATATTCAGAAACGCATCGCCAAGAGCTAATAATACAATACGACTTGGAGAACCTTCCACTGGTTAGTGTACTTATCACGGTTTATAATGGAATGCCATTAATTGGATCCGTGATCAAAAGCCTGATCGAACAAACGTATTCCAATATTGAAATTATTGTAGTTGATGACGCTTCTACAGACAACACTCTGGCATATCTTGAGGAAATAAAGGACCCGAGGTTAAAAATCATAAGTGAAGGTAAGCTTGGCAGGGGTAAGGCATTGAACCTTGGACTCTCAAAGTGCAATGGCACTTATGTTGCAATCAACGACGCAGACGATATATCCCTACCGGAAAGAATACAGCTTCAGGTAGATTTTATGGAGGCAAATATAGAATACGGTCTGGTCGGTTCCAATTTTACCAAGGTATTTTCAGAAAACAAACAAGAAAAAAGCAATAAATCACTTGACAATGATTCACTCAGACTTGAATTGAGCAAACACAGTTGCATACAACATTCTTGTGTATTATTCAGAAAAACGGTCCTTGATGAGGTTGGAGGATATAACCTAAAGATCAAGTACCTTTACGACAGGGATATTTATATACGGGTCGCAAAAATTTCCAAAATTGCAAACCTTCCTCAACATCTTGTTTTAATTAACAGGCACGAACAACAGTACTTTAACAGCAAGTATAAAGGAATAAAAAGACAGTTGTTTTCTCTAAAATACAGTTTTATTGCCATCCGCACGCTTAAATTACCAAAGGGCTTATACTTTAAGAGAACACTATCCTTTTTTTATACACTACTAATAAATTCAATCAAAAAAATATAGTTTAAATGGAAAGAATTGAGAATCTAATATTGGGTGCAGGACCTGCAGGAATAGCTGCAGCAATCAGACTTGGAAAATCTGCCAAAATTATCGATAAGAATAATTTTATAGGTGGGCAATCAGCAAGTCTCGAAATTGGTGAGGCCGTTTTTGATATAGGAGGACACTCCTTTCATACACCGCATCCATTTGTAAAAGATCTGGTTTACAACTCACTTGATATGTACGAACAGGTTCGTAAAGCCTATTGTTACAGCTACGACACCTTAATACCCTACCCGTTTCAAAAAAATTTCAGACAAATTAACAACGAAGAAGTTGTGGCAGAATGTGCCAAAGGACTCGAAACCGTTGACCCGGGAAGACATTCAGATAACTTCAGGGAATTTATTGCCAATCGTTTTGGTGAAGGAATTTCAAAACATTTTATGAATCCTTATAATGAGAAATTATGGGCCAGAGACCTTACAAAACTCGATGCAAAATGGGTTGGAGAAAGAGTAGCTGCTCCCGAAGGGATCAAAGAAAAATTTGACCTTGAAGGTGGAAAACGCAAACCTCTTCAGGCAGATACAGTGGTGGGATATCCTGCTAAAGGGGGGTTTGGCGAAATTTACAAGGCTCTTGCTAAAAAAGTTCATGATCTCGAACTTGGTGTTTTTGTGACCGGAATCGATCTTAAAAAAAAGGAGGTATACACAAAATCGGGCAAGACGTATGCTTATGATAATCTGATCTCAACAATACCAATTAATGAATTAATAAAAATAACCGTTTCGGTTCCGGAAAATATCCGTAAGATGGTAAATAAACTGGAATACATGTCGCTGAAATGTGTTATGGTGGCGATCAATCACCCGGTGGATACGGAGGTTCAAAGGATCTATTCGGGCGACAACGACAATCCTGCACACAAAACTGCAATTAATCACAATTCGTCAGATTGGCTCAGAAGCAGAAAACACCATGGAATTATGGGTGAGGTTTCTTACTCGGATTATAAATACATGCATCGCAAAGATCTGGAACAATGGTTCCTCGATTGTCTTAAGAAAATGGGAATTATCAAAGGTTTTGATGAAGTTATGGAAACAAGGGTGGTTGATATTAAATATGCCTATCCTGTTCCTACTCATGATCGTGTTGAGATAATGACAACAGCCAGAAATTTCCTTGTTGAGAACAATATACATTCATTGGGAAGATTCGGCGAATGGGCATACATCAACTCCGATGAAGCACTCGCAAGAGGAATGATCCTGGGAGAACAGATCCTTGGTAAATGAAAAAGATCTGGTTGATTTCATACCAGCTTGACGGGGTTACTGCAGGACCGGCAGTAAGGTTTCAGAGGTACGCTCCTTTTTTTAAAGAGAAGGGGTATCGATTGGTAATTTATACCTTCAAGGCAAACAAGCAACTTCCCGACAAAGAATCGAGAGAAGATTTTGACATAGTGAGGGTTCGATCGGATTATCGGTTTTTTCACAACACTCTGTTTCTTGCAAAATGCTTGTGGAAAGCAATCATGAGCAAAGAAAAACCACATTCGATCCTTACTTTTGGACTTACCACCTTTCACCTTTGGCTCTTACCTGTTTTAAAACTCAAAAAACTCAAACTTATCTTTGTGAACACCATGAGTTTGCATACCACCTATCTTAAGGGAAATTCTATGTTCACGAAACTCTACAACACGATACATTACAAACTATACGGCGTTCTATATCGCAACCTGGATTATATTGTAAACAGTTCATCAGCCCTAACAGATGGTTTTAGAAAATTAAAGGTTTCCGAATCGAAACTTGTCAATATATACAACGGTGTAAACAATAAAAGATTTAAGCCTTTAGGTAACCCTGAAAAATTGCAGTACAGAAAAAAACTTGACCTTCCCGAGAACGGAATGATCTTTTTGTTCGTTGGCTTAAAAGTTGAACGAAAAGGAATTCTTGACCTGATTGAATCCTGGAAACTTTTTATAAAACAAAATAAAGATGCATACTTAGTTTTGGTTGGCGATGAAAAAGAATCAGCCAGCGACCAAGGTTACAACAAGAAATGGAATGATCTGAAAAACGAGTTTGAAAATTCTGAACTTCGAATATTGAATCGTCCAAACCATCCACAGATCGAAGAATATTTTTACAGTAGTGATGTTTTTGTATTTCTTTCTAAAAAAGAAGGAATGCCAAACGTAGTACTTGAGGCGATGGCTTCCGGACTGCCTATGATCACAACGGAGTTTGAAGGTTTTTCAGACGATTATGGAATCTCAGGAAAGCACTATATACTGGTTGATCGGAATCATACCAAAATTGCAGATGAGTTTAGAAAGCTAAGCAGTGACAGAATTTTTTATGAAAGCATAAAGAAAAATGCTCTGGAACGCACCGAGTCGCATTTTTTGGTTGAAGCGAGTATTGATAAATACGTTCAGTTATTTGAAAAATAAACAAAGGTGAATTTAGGATTTCATTATCACATACCTGCCTATATCAAAGAAGGTAAAATTTTCACCATGGCCTTTCAGGGTTTGTTCATCGACAGCCTTGCTCAACACTGCAATTCGCTAACCCTGATAATGTACAGTCCTACTTCGAAAGAAATGAAGGAACTGGACTACAGCATACGATCGGAAAATGTTAGACTGATAAGCATCATGAAACATTATAAAATTCCGGTTAGAATTGCCTTATACCCATTTATACGCAGTAAATTTTTAAACGCCTGTAAAGATCTTGATGTTTTGCTGGTAAGGGCTCCTACCCCATTGCTGCCTCAAATGATAAGGGATTTAAAAGATAAAACTCCATATTCTTTTCTGGTGGTGGGTGAAATGTCGCTACATGTTGACAGTATTAAACAAGCTGAATGGCGCAAAAGTCTGATCCGATTTTACGTAAACTGGAATGAGAAATGGCAGGAAAAATATGCGGGAAATGCTCTTGTATTTGCCAACAGCAAGGTAACTTTTAACAAGTATAAAGAGCTTAGCAAAAAGTGTGTGGAAGTAAGAACGACCACCTTAAAAAAGGAAGACTTTTATTTCAGAGAAGATACCTGTAAAGGCAATACAATTGAAATACTTTTTACCGGTAGAATTGAAGACGACAAAGGGATCCTTGAAATAACGGAAGCTGTTGGTAGGCTTAATAAAAATGGTATTTCCTGCCGGTTGAACATTGTTGGGTGGATCGTACCAAAAGATCCTATTGAAGAACATATCATAAAAATAGCCCGTCAATACAACATAGAAGACAAGGTAATCTTCCACGGATTCAAAACGGCCGGTGCTGAATTGTTTGCATATTATAAAAATGCCGATCTTTTTGTGGTTGCATCCCGAAATAATGAAGGTTTCCCAAGAACCATCTGGGAATCACTTGCTCATTCATTGCCGGTGCTTTGCACGGCGGTTGGATCAATACCATCCTTCTTGTCCGACAAAAAAGATGCTCTCTTTATCGAACGCAACAACCCGGAGGATATTTATTCAAAGATCAAAACCTTAATTTCGGATGAAAATTTAAGAAAATCCCTAATAAGCCATGGACGTGAAACCGTTAAGGAGGTAACCCTTGAAATTCAGTCTGAAAAAATGATAAATGCTTTAAATGAATTTGTCAGACCTTAATTTTGCAAAAACTTGGTAGCAGATAAGGACATAAAAATTGTAGGTCATTCCGATAAGCCAAATTTATGGTACATCAATTGGTATGCCTTTTTTATGGCATTTCCTTGTATGGACTTTATAGGGATCAGTGTTACCTTTTTCTTTTTCCTGATATTGATCTACAATCATGGAAACATGGTTGTTTCCAGTTTGTTCAGGCCCTATCACATGAGGTTTTTCTTTTACATGTTTTTATTAGGGGCCTTTATTTCAACCTTTATGGGTCCTCCACTTCCGAGACCTCCTCCCATTGGTGACGACGTAAGATTTATGATACAGCACGTTTACTGGATCTTAATGTCGGGTTTCTTTATTATTTACGCTAAATCGCTTAATTTATTTGAGATCAGCAAATATGTATTCTTTGGAGTGGTCGCCGCATTCTCGTTCTTTTATTTTCTTCCGGAAATCGAGTTTAAATCCCCTTTGTTCAGTATCAATACCAGACCAAACCGTAATGGCGTAATCTATTCATGTTTGGCTTTAATACCCTTTTCATTTTATTACATACACAAAAAACTAGGGACAAGAAACTCGATCTATTTTTTGATACTGTTTAACCTTGCCATCATTTTTACGGAAGGAAGATCCGGAACCATTGTATTCTTTATTGAGTCCATTTTGATCTCTCAAATTCTCTTTCCGGTAGCAAAAACAGGCTTTAAGGTTCTTCTCATTGTATTTGGGATATTTACATATCTCTCATCCAGCCCGGTAATGGCGCCCATCCTCAACAGTGTTGCGGATGGAATAGAAGGTGCAAACCCACGTATAGCAAATCTTATCAGAGGCGAAAAAGAAGGTGACCTGGAACAGGATCGCTCCTGGCTTTTCAGGTTGATCATGGTGGAAAAAGCGCAGGAGATCATTGTAGAACATCCTATTTTCGGACTTGGTGTCAATCATTTTAAGGCCTGGGACGGATCTCTCAGATTATCTTACTTTAATCGCAGGATGATCGGTATGTCGAAGGCTGAAATGAATAAAGGATCGGCACACAATTCCTATTACCAGTTACTTTCGGAAAACGGACTTTGGGGAACCTTATGCGTTGTGGCACTTGCTTTTGTTCCCGTATTCTGGTTTTTAACCCGTATGTTTTTTGACCGACCACTCTATTACTCCGATCTTGCGATAGCGAGTATTACAGGAATTTCCATACACTGGTACACCATTTCTTCTTTTATGGGGGGAGTAACCTGGCTTGCCATAGCTCTGGCTACTGTTGCCACAAAACACAGATTTTAATATATTTTTTAATGAACATTCTAGGAATAAATTTCGGACATGATTCTTCCGCATGTCTTACCGTAAACTCAAAAATTGTAATTGCGATCGAGGAAGAAAAAATGAGTAGAATAAAACAGGATCACGGCTGGCCCGAACATGCCATTCAAAAGATCTTTAAATCTACCGGATTAAAACCTTCGGACATTGATGTTGTTGCCTTTGGTGGTACGTCATACGAAAATAATGGTGCCAATGAAATAAAATTCAGGTTTAGTAAAGATCCGGCTTTCAAAAAACTGGAAGTCAGAGACCGGATCCTTACCTATTACGGCGTAAAAAAATCTACGATCTCTTCACAAAATCAAACCTTATTTGAAGAAGAAATCAAAAAGAAAGGTTTCAGTAAAGCCAGCGTAGTGTTTTACAATCATCACCTTTGTCATGCTTACAGCGCATTTTATGCTGCCCCATTTATTTCGGACCTGATCATTACCGCTGACGGCTTTGGAGACATGGAAGCTTTCAATTATTACGGTTTTAATGAAAAGGACGGTATTTATCCCATTCAGATCAACGATTACAGCAAATCCATCGGCCAGTTTTACAGTTCGATCACCAAATTGCTTGGGTTCAGACCTATGCGTCATGAAGGTAAGATAACCGGTTTGGCCGCTTATGGTAAAGATACTGAACTGGTAGAGAAATTCAGAGGTTTGTTCAGATATGACCATGAAGGAAATCTGCAACGTTTTCCATTCATAGAAACTTCCGAATTAAAAATTGACAAGAAAGACCTTGCCAAATTAAGTTTAAGAGAACGCATCAACTTTTCAACTTCTGAAAACAAGATCGGGAGAGAATACGCATACCTTGGTCTGAAAATGTACAACTGGATCGTTGATGTTACCAACGGACATACCAAGGAAGATATAGCCTATGCCTGCCAGTTGATTACGGAAGAGGTTGTTTTAAAACACACTCAAATCATTCTTGACAAATACTTTAAAGGCAAAAAAGTGAAGGTAACACTTGCCGGGGGCTTGTTTGCGAATGTAAGGGTTAACCAGGAAATCTTTGAAATGGACGACGTTGAGAATGTTTTCATCCAGCCTGCTATGGGAGACTCAGGCCTGGCTTTGGGCGCCGCTGTGATGCATGACGTTAAATCAAATAACAAAACACTTACGGATTCTTATAAATTTCAAACAACCTTTTTAGGGCCGGAATATTCCGAAGATCTTGAATCCTTCATAAAAACGGTCGGTCCGGAGTATGATGTGAGAAAAATGGAACAACCGGCCAGGGAAATTGCAAAGCTTATCAACGATAATGTGATTATTGGATTCTGGCATGGTTCGATGGAATGGGGACCCAGAGCACTTGGTCACCGCTCTATGATCTTGAATACATTCGACCGAAAAGTAAACGACACTCTGAATCAGCGATTGAACCGAACCGAATTTATGCCATTTGCACCTTCGGTGATCGATTATATGGTAAAGACCTATATGCCGGCATTCGATGATAATTGCCCCGCAGCCGATTACATGACCATTACTTACGATGTGGACCCGAAATATCATGATCTGCTGCAAGCCGTAGTTCACGTTGACGGAACCGCAAGACCACAGATCGTGAGAAAGGAAGCGAATCCTTATTACTATGACATCATTGATGAATTTTATAAATTGAGTGGTTGCGGTGCAATTGTGAATACCAGTTTTAATGTTCATGAGGAACCCATCGTTTCAACTCCCGAGACGGCCTTCAAGGCGCTGAAAGACGACCGGATCGATGTTCTGATCCTTGAGGATTATTATCTTAAAAAGAAATCCTGAGTTCTTCATTTTTTATTTTAACACTTCTATTAAGTTAAGTTTTCACGAATGTGTGGAATTTTAGGCCATATTTTTTATGACCCTCAACACGTAACGGATTTAAGGTTCGAAAAGGCCTTAAACACCCTTACCCACAGAGGACCGGATGGATACCGAACATACTCAGATGAAAATATTCGTTTGGGACACAGAAGGTTAAGTATAATTGACCTGACGGAAAATGCAGCACAACCTTTTGTTTCAAAAGATGAAAAGGTGGTGATGGTATTCAATGGTGAAATTTACAACTACAAGGAGATCAGTGATGGACTTGAATTAAGAACCACATCGGATACCGAAGTTCTTCTGGAAGGTTACATTCAGTACGGAACTGATTTTTTTAAACGCATCAGAGGCATTTATGCATTTACCATTTACGACAAAAGAAAAGACCCGCTTTACATTGTAGCGCGCGACCCCGCAGGGGTTAAACCATTTTATTACATCAACAATGAGGAAGGTTTTGTCTTTTCGAGTGAGCTAAAGGCCATCTTACCCTTGTTGAATATAAGACCTGAAGTAAACGATGAGGTTTTAAAAAACTATATTCATCTCGGCTACTGCCTTGAACCCGATACAGCCTATGCAGGAATTTACGCACTGAAGCCCGGATATTGCTATACTTTTTCGAAGGAAGCCCGCGAACTGAAAAAAACAGAAATTCTTACCTACGATTATTCCGATCAAAATATATCGGAATCTGAAGCGGCTATGCAGACCGAGCGATTGTTAATGCAAGCATCCAAACGAAATATGGTTGCAGATGTTAAAGTTAACATTGCACTAAGTGGAGGTATCGATTCTTCACTTGTATACGCCTATGCCAATCAACAGGAAAACAGCAATGTAACCGGTATTACGATCAAATTTGATGAAAAGGAATACGATGAAAGTTTGGTCGCAGAAGCGTATGCAAAACATTTAGCAGCGCCTCATATGATCGAAAGCACTGAGGTCAGTAATAAATTCGAATTGCTCAATTCACTGCTTTTGCATTTCGATCAACCTTATGCAGATTCATCTTTTATACCATTTTACTTTCTTTGTAATGCTGCTACTAAGCACTCAAAAGTGTTGATCGGAGGTGACAGCGGCGATGAGATCCACAACGGATATGCCGGTCATAAAATGATCCCTCTTCTGGAGAGCATCCGTGGATCCGTACTCAAATATCCTTCTATTTTTCTTTTGGGATTTTTGGGATCGATGGCAAAAGGAGAGAAAAAAAGATTTATCCGGAAAATAAAAGGACTGCTAAAATCCGACAATCTCGACAACCTAATATTTTATTGGGAATCCTGGTTTCCGCCCGATGAAAGGATGTATCCTTTCAATCCCTTTAATTACGATTTGAAGGAACTGAAAAGACCGGGTTCCGGAATCAACAAATTCGATTTGATCGAAAAACGATACCTTGAAGGAAGAATGATCAGTGATTATCTAAGGAAAAGTGATATGATGTCGATGAAAAACAGTCTTGAATTCAGAGTTCCAATGCTCGATGAAGACCTGACCAAATTTTCTTTGAGAATACCTTATAAATTTAAATCGGATCGTAAACAAAGCAAAAAGATCTTGCGATACCTTCATAAAAAAGTATACCCTGAAGAATTCTCAGCCTTGAAAAAGAAAGGTTTTACCATCCCGTTGGATACCTGGCTTGGGCAGGAGAATCTCAATAAGATGAAAGATTTTTTATTGCGGAAGGAAGTGTTTTACTCACGGTATATTAAGCAAGATTATGTAAAATACCTTTTTGAAGCCATTGGAAACCCTTCTGTTTCCGAATTCATAAGCCGCCCTTCGGCCTATCAAAGATTACTGGTAATCTACAGCCTTGAACTTTGGTATCAAAATTATTCACAACAGAATACTCATTAATATTCGATCATAAAAACTCCGAGAATACTGGTTAGTGGCCCGATATTCAATACACCGTCAGGGCCATCCGGACAAGGTGGTAAATTGTTTACAAAACTCACCGGGGAAGGTTACACCGTATACCGAAAATCTGCTTTTCGAAATAAGATTCTGAGGGTTTTAGATACCCTTTTTTTTGTTTTGTTCAGGTCTTCGAAATACGATGTTATTATCATACAGATGTTTTCGAACATGGCCTTTCTTGTGGATTTTTTTGTTGTAAATCTCGCAAGATGGATGAATAAAAAAACCATAACCGTAATTCGCGGCGGTGCATTTGTTGAGTTTTATGAAAAGCATCCGCAATTGGTTTCCGGAGTACTTAAAAAATGTACCATTGTTAGCAGCCCATCAAAGTTTATAGGTAATTTTTTAAATTCAAAAGGCATCAGCACCATTCGCGTACCCAATTTTATTGAAATTAACAAATTTCCCTATAGTTGGAAGGATAAAGCTGATGATAAATTATTATGGGTAAGAGCTTTTAACGATATCTACAAACCTGAACTTGCCATTCAAACCGTAAATAAATTAAAAGACCAATATAAGAACATTCACCTTACTATGGTGGGACCGGATCAGGGAAAAAGAGATCACTGCATACAATTGATCAGGGATCTGAACCTGCAGGATCATATAACCTTGACAGGCCCGGTTTCAAACGATCGTTTGACCGAATATTACAGTACCCATAACATTTATCTCAATACTACAAATTATGAAAGTTTTGGGGTGGCTGTAGTTGAAGCTGCCTGTTCAGGAATACCCATCGTTAGTACCAACGTTGGTGAATTACCCTTTATGTGGGAAAACAAACAGGATATGTTCCTGGCAGATAACCATAATGAAGATGCCTTTATTGGTGGTGTGAAAGAACTTCTTGAGGACAAGGATCTGAGAATGAAATTTTCGATCAATGCAAGGCGAAAAGCCGAAGAATACAGCTGGGAAAATGTTCGTACTCAATGGAATAATTTGCTCGTAAATGGATAAAATAAAGCTTTACCAGAAACTACCTTTCTTTATGAAGAATCTTATTGCTTCATACAGAGGATACCAGTTGGTAAAACTAAGAGCTTTAAATCGGGACAGGTATTTGTCGGAAATTAAGGAGCACGATCAATGGACCAAAAATGAGATTCGGGCCTTTCAAAAGATCAAATGCGAGGAAATGCTGGATCATGCTGTAAAAAATGTTCCTTATTACCGGGAACTCTGGAAAGATATAAAAGAAACCGATCCTTCTAAAAACCATTTGAATCTGAAGGACTGGCCAATTTTGGAGAAAGATACGATACGATCGAATGCGGATGCTTTTATTGCAGATGGAGTAGACAAATCGAAGCTTACACACATTCCAACCAGTGGGACCAGTGGAAAACCAATGAATTTTTATCTGGACCGATATACAATAACTTATTGGTATGCCATGTATGAAGCAAGGATCAGAAACTGGAACGGACTTAAAGAAACCGACCGCTGGGCCTCGGTTGCCGGACAACTAATCTGCGACATCGATCAGAAGGAACCACCTTTTTGGGTATGGAATTCATACATGAATCAATTGTATGTTTCATCGTACCATATTACTCCTAAAAACATTTCCCATTATCTTAAAGCTTTTAAGAAATATAAAGTAGAGTATCTGCTTGGCTATGTTTCCTCCATGTATAATCTGGCTGCAGAGGGATTAAAACAGAATCTTGAAATGCCAAAATTAAAATCAGCTATTACCACTGCTGAACCCTTATATGATTTTCAGCGCACCACCATTGAAGAAGCTTTTCAGTGTAAAGTAGTTGAAACGTATAGCTCCTGTGAATTTGCCTTTGGCTCAAATGCTCATCCCAACGGCCAGATATACCTTTGGCCCGAAGCCGGTATTGTTGAGGTAGCAGACCAAAATGGAAACATCCATGAGAGTGGTAAAGGTGAGGTACTTGCCACCGGTTTTTTAAATAAGGCCATGCCACTGATACGATACAGGCTTGGTGATACGGTAAACTTAAATACAGGTATTAAGGGCAAGCCGGAATTCGACTATTTTGAAGAGATCATCGGGCGCACCGACGATCTTGTGTTAACCCGTGACGGAAAATTTGTAGGCAGACTTGATCCGGTCTTTAAGTCCAACATCAAAATAAAGGAATCTCAAATTATTCAGGAAGACCTTTTAAATTTTACGGTAAGAATTGTACCCGATATTGGATTTGGAGAAGACGATGAAAAATCAATAACAAGCCGTTTAAAAGACCGGGTTGGTCAGGATATTAAGGTTCAGTTTGAGAAACTCGAACAAATTCCAAGAGGGCCAAATGGAAAGTTCAAAGCTGTAGTGTCCAGGGTGAAGTGAATTGAATTTTTAACCAAAACGATTTGAATAGCATTATAAATCCTTTATGAAAATAGTTACCATCATTGGTGCACGACCACAGTTTATTAAAGCCGCCGTAGTTTCAAAAATGTTTATCCGGAAAGGCATTGATGAAATTCTGGTTCACACCGGTCAACATTTTGATAAAAACATGTCCGACATTTTTTTTGATGAAATGGGCATCCCTAAACCTAGTTATAATCTCAACATTTCCGGATTGTCACATGGGGCTATGACCGGCCAGATGCTTGAAAAGGTTGAAGAAATATTGCTGAAGGAAAAACCCGATTTCACTCTGGTGTATGGTGACACAAACAGTACACTTGCAGGAGCATTGGCTTCTTCAAAAATTCATATACCCATAATTCATATCGAAGCGGGCTTGAGGAGTTTCAATATGCGAATGCCTGAGGAGATCAACCGTATCCTTACGGATCGTATCAGCAGCATTCTTTTTTGTCCTACACAAACCGCTATAAGCAATCTTAAAAAGGAAGGTTTTGAAAATTTTCAGGCCCGAATGGTTCAAAGTGGTGATGTTATGGAAGATTCGGCCCTTATGTTTGAAAAAGTAGCAAGAAATCGATCAAACATTCTTGATATTCTAAACTTAAGAACCGATCAATATGTATTGGCAACCATTCACAGAGCCGAAAATACTGATAACGACCAGAACCTGAAAGCCTTATTTGCAGGACTGGATGAGATCAATAAACTAACTCCTGTGATTTTACCCTTGCATCCAAGAACTTCAGCGAGAGTTAATCAACTTAACATCCATACTTCTGTTCAAATAATTGAACCGGTAGGCTATCTCGATATGACCATGTTAACCTCAAACAGTAAGCTGGTGGTTACCGACAGTGGTGGCTTACAAAAAGAAGCGTTTTTCTTCAACCGGTTTTGCATTACCTTAAGGGAAGAAACAGAATGGGTTGAACTGGTAGATAATGGATACAACTTTTTGGCAGGCAGTCATAAGACGAAGGTCTCCAAAATATTTATGGAAATAAAAGGTAAAACCTTTAAAAAGGCCCATAACTTTTATGGTGGTGGAACGGCTTCCGAATTTATTGCCAATTATCTGTTGGAGAATTATGGGTAAAACGGTATACATCATAAACCAGTTCGCCGGTAAGTCTGATTCAGGATGGGGAGAACGCCATTATTTTTTTAGCAAATACTGGAAAGATGCCGGCTATAAGGTTTATATCATTTCAGGCTCTTATAATCATGTTTTTAACAAACTTCCGGATGCTCCGAATGCATATAATTTCGAACCAACGGATGCTGCCGAATTTTGCTGGGTAAAAACACCGGTTTACAACCCAAAGTCGGTCATGAGGTTTTGGAGTTTTCTGGTTTTTAGCTGGAAGGTCTTGTTTCTTCCGGTTTCAAAAATGGGCAAACCGGATGTTATTGTTGTTTCTTCAATGCCTATTTTCCCAATCTTTTCAGGATACATTCTGAAAAAAAGAAATAAGGCTTCTAAACTAATTTTTGAGATCAGAGACATCTGGCCATTGACATTAAATCTTCTTGGCAATGTATCAAAATGGCATCCATTATCCCTGTTTATAGGATGGTTTGAAAAATTTGGATATAAGAAAGCGGATGTTATCGTTTCGCTACTACCAAATGCAGCCCAACATTTTGATGAAGTTGCCGGTGCAGGACATAAATTTAAGTATATTCCAAATGGGTTGGATGAGTCGGTGCTTCAACGTGAAAAAGTTGCTCCCGATATCCTTGAAAAAATACCCGGAAATAAATTTGTGATCGGATATACAGGTACCATTGGTTTGGCAAATGCACTTGAATATTTTGTAGATGCTGCCGGTTTCTTAAAAGACGACCCACGATTTTACTTTATTATTGTAGGTGAAGGCTACTTAAAGGCTGAACTCATAGAAAAAAGTAAAAACTTCGGAAACATCCTGTTTTTTCCTAAGATCCGTAAAAATCAGGTACAGCATATGGTTGAACAGTTTGACCTTTGTTTTGTAGGCCGTAACGATACACCCTTGTTTCAGCATGGTGTGTCTGCCAACAAATATTTTGATTATATGCTTGCAGCCAAGCCTGTTCTCGACTCCAACAATCTAATAAAAGACCCTGTTGAGCTTTCGGGATGTGGATTGGTCGTAAAACCGGATTCTGCTCAAGCCATTGTTGAAGGAATCGAGCAATTCGAAAAAATGAGCAAGGAAGAACGAAAGGCTATGGGTGAAAAAGGAAGAGTATTTGTAAAGGAAAATCATAACATAAGGCATCTGGCAAACCTTTATTCGGAACTTTTTGAGCAAGCATAATATATTATTGACCGGTGCTTCCGGTTTTCTGGGAGCTTATATTTACAACCGCCTCAGGTCTGCAAACCAAAATGTGATCACTTTGGGTACCATCAAGGGAGATGTGATTTGTGATTTGAGGAATGAAATTCCAAAGATACCCGAAGGGATAGATTATCTGGTGCACGTTGCGGGTAAGGCCCATATGGTTCCCAAAACTTCTGAAGAAAAAAGAGATTTTTATGAAGTAAATGTCAAGGGTACTGAAAATTTGCTTGCCGGGATACTTGAAAGTGGCAGCACAATAAAAGGGATCGTTTTCATAAGTTCGGTTGCAGTGTACGGTTTGGATTCAGGAAGTGAAATATCTGAAGAAAGTGATCTTCTGGCAACAGATCCCTATGGTGCGTCGAAGATCGAAGTTGAGGTTCTTCTTAAGGAATTTGCAGCTAAGAGGGATATGAATTGTCTTATTTTAAGACTTCCCCTTCTGGCAGGTAAAAACCCTCCAGGTAATCTGGGTGCCATGATCAATGCCATTAAAAAAGGCTGGTACCTGTCGATCGGAAAAGCTACGGCAAGAAAGTCAATGGTATTGGCCGAAGATGTTGCAGAATTCGTTTTCAACAATCTTGATAAGAATGGGGTTTACAATTTAACCGATGAATATCACCCGTCGTTCAAAGAACTTGAAAAGGCAATTTCATCTTATATTGGATCAAACAGAAGTAAATCCATCCCGCAATTCCTCGCAATAATTTTTGCAAAAATTGGTGATCTTTTAGGGAAACGCTCTCCGATTAATTCCCGAAAACTCAGGAAAATACAGTCCGAATTGACCTTTTCGTCAAAAAAGGCTGTAAAAGAACTATCCTGGAAACCCGGAAAAGTGATCGACAACATTCATTTATTGTTTGAGTGAACCTATTATACATCTTAGGGAGCATTCCAAGTCATAAGCATTTGTTTATCAATCGCGAACTTGATGAACTCCGTCGTCAGGGATTTAAGGTTTCGCTTCTCATCATCAATCCTTTCAACAAAAAGGAAGAGTCGGTTCCTTTGAGCCACGTATTTTCTCCGGGTCTCAACCCTTTACAATGGATCTTTAGTCCGATCCTTAACAGGGTCTTTTATAAAAGGTCGGTCTTAATTACCAAAACAGATTTCAGGATCTTTAAGGCAACCGAAAGTGAAAAAATCGATGGTTTACGATTTTTCGGGGCTGCATTTTTTCTTGAATCGGCCTTTAATAAATTGCTGCGATCGAAAGTGAAATTCGATCATATTCATAGCCATCATTTATTTTCTGCCAGCGTATTTACTCCCCACATTTCAAAATTGCTCGATCTTCCTTACAGTATTTCCCTGCATACTTTATCGCATTATTTCAATACAGGGTCATTGGAACAATGTCTTAAAAAAGCGCGTTTTCTGAGGGGAGTTACATCTGAAACCACCACTTACTACAACCACCTGATTCAGGAACAAAAGGTAAAGTATATTGCCAATGGTATTGAAGATGAAATTTTTGAGCAGGCAATGCCTGTCATTGCGAACGAGAAGTTAACTATTTTGGCAATTGGTTATTTTTTCGACAAAAAAGGATTTGATGTTCTGATCAAAGCCTGTAAGATTCTTAAGTCAAAAAATATGGAATTTAAATGCACCATTATCGGAAAAGGTCCTGAGAAAAATAAACTTATTCAACTAATTAAGAATTCCTACTTAGAAGAAGAAGTTCAGCTTCTGCCATTCCTCAATTTCGGTGAACTTATCCCATACTTCAAAAGATCCACTTTACTTGCAGTGCCATGTCGCGACCCTGAAAGATCTACCAGAGATGGTTTGCCAACCGTAATACTGGAAGCAATGGCTCTGGGTTTGCCGGTAGTAGCTTCTGATTTTGCAGGAATTTCGGATGCAGTTATTCATCGAAAAACAGGGCTGTTAACTGCTCCAAACGATGATGAAATGCTCGCCGAAGCAATGGTAACCATGCAAGGTGAAAAAGAATTGAGGACAGAATTGATCTTAAATGCCAAAAATCTGGTTCGAGAAAATTTTTCACTTCAAAAAAACATTCATAAACTTGCCTCATTATTCAGTCAAAGCATTTAAAACCCGCTATTTTTTAACGCTAATATTTTGATTCAACTTAACATTCCGGACTTTATTAAAGAAAAGGTAACCTTCCGAAAACAAAGTTACTTCCTGAACGATCTGACCCGTTATGATTCTGATCTTTCCAATGCCATAGACGGTAAAAACGTTCTCGTCATAGGTGGAGCAGGAACCATAGGGAGCAGCTATATCAAAGCCTTGCTGAAATTCAAACCGGCAAAACTTTATGTGATCGACATTAATGAAAATGGTTTGACAGAATTGGTTCGTGACCTAAGAAGTTCGGATGGCCTGAACATTCCATCTGACTTTATTACCTATCCGATCAATTTTGGTGATCCGGTGTTTACAAAGCTTTTCCTCAAGGAAGGCCCCTGGCATATTGTTGCAAATTTTGCTGCACATAAACATGTTAGAAGCGAGAAAGATGCCTACTCCATTGAGGCTATGTTAGACAACAATCTGTTTAAAGCCGAAAAACTTTTAAAGCTTCTGTCGGATCATAAACCGGAGCACTTTTTTTGTGTTTCCACCGATAAGGCGGCGAACCCTGTAAATATTATGGGAGCATCCAAAAAATTGATGGAAAACCTGATCATTGCTTATTCAGGTTCCCTAAAAATAAATACGGCCCGATTTGCCAACGTTGCATTCTCAAACGGAAGCCTTCTTGCAGGATATATTGAAAGGGTAATGAAACGTCAGCCCCTCTCCTGTCCCAGTGACATTAAACGTTTTTTCGTGTCACCGGAAGAATCGGGTCAAATTTGTTTAATGGCCAATATTCTTGGCAAATCCGGGCAGATCTTTTTCCCAAAATTCGATTTTGAAAAGGATCAGACCTATTTTAAAGATATTACCATCCGATTCATCGAATCGCTTGGTTTAAGACCTGATCTGTGCTCAAGCGAGTCGGAAGCCATTGAAAAAAGTAAAAAGATGAACGGGATCTCTTATCCGGTTTATTTTTTCGAATCCGATACATCAGGAGAAAAAACCTATGAAGAATTTTACACTGAAGATGAAGAGAAAGACCTGACCAAATTCGAAAGTCTCGGCATAATAACTCCTCCTGAAATTGATCTGAACCAAACTCTGGAAACCATTCATAAACTCAGGATGGTTTTTGAAACCCCGGATCTGGAAAAAAGTATCATCGTGGATGAGATCAAAAAATCCATCCCTGATTTTAACCACATTGAAACCGGTAAAAACCTGGACCAAAAAATGTAATATGTATAAATTTATCAAAAGGCTTTTCGATTTTCTGATGTCATTGATGGCTATCCTGATTTTATCGCCAATCCTAATTCCCATTATAATATTACTCAAACTGACGGGTGAAGGATACGTGTTTTATTTCCAAAAACGAATTGGTTATCAAGCCAAACATTTTGATATCTGGAAATTTGCAACCATGCTTAAAGACAGTCCGAATATGGGCACCGGTTACATAACTCTAAGGAAGGACCCACGCATAACCCCGATGGGAGGTTTTTTAAGAATGACCAAAATAAATGAATTGCCACAGATCTTTAATGTATTGCTGGGGCAAATGAGTTTTGTAGGCCCCCGACCTTTGGTTGACAAAAATTTCAAAAATATTGACCAAAGCATAAAGGAAAAGATTTATTCAAATAAACCCGGAATAACCGGTATCGGATCGATCGTTTTCAGAGATGAGGAAAAATTGCTCTCTGAAACAACCATGCCGCCTGAACAGTTTTACGACCAGGTGATCATGCCTTACAAAACGAGTCTTGAACTATGGTATACTGAAAACATTTCGTTCATGACAGACCTGAAGATCCTGGTCCTTACGGCATTGGTGATCTTGTTGCCTGGCAACAGGCTATACCTGAAATGGTTTAAAAATTTACCTCAGGCAAATTTTAAAATTTAATTCGGCGAGTAGAATATAAAAGGCCGGAGATTCGGCAATATCCATTAAATTTGTCAGGTATTAAACTAAAAACACGATTCAGCTATGATGGAGATCAGTAAAGACATATTTTATATTATTCCTTTGCAAATCATCATAATGATGGCCTATTTTCCAATTGCAAAAAGATTAAAGTTACTGGACATCCCAAATGAAAGAAGTTCACATACCAGCATCGCTTTCAGGGGAGGGGGAATAATAATCCCTTTATCAATGGTGCTCTATCTGATATTTTTCAACAACTATGTTTCCGACAGCAAACTCATATTGGGGATCCTGATCGCTTCAATGGTAAGTTTTTACGACGACTATAAAGGCGCCAATGTTTTTGTACGCCTAATGGTCCACTTTATTTCGGTAGGATTCATACTGAGTGAAATTCGTGAGGTCGTTCCGCATGACGATGCACTTATCATTATTTTAATATCGATCGTTTGTGTGGCAGCGGTAAATGCTTTTAATTTCATGGATGGCATCAATGCAATAACCGGGCTTTACTCTCTGGCATTGTATGAAAGCATACTGGTTTACATGATCTATTTTGAAGGTAACATTCACATCTTCAATTTGAACCTTCTGGTTATTTTGATCTTATCCCTGATAATTTTCGGATTCTTTAATTTCAGGTCAAGGGCCGTTTTGTTTGCCGGTGATGTTGGTTCTGTTACCTTAGGTTTACTGGCAGTGTTTTATGTTACTAAACTGGTATTCACCGAAAAAGACATCATTTACCTTTCCCTTGTTGCCGTTTACGGTGTTGAATCCGGATTGACCATTTTTTACCGCCTGGTTAAAGGTGAGAATATCTTTCAGGCACACCGAATGCATTTGTTTCAGGATCTGGTTAACAAGGTTGGATTTTCTCATTTAAAAACATCGATGTTGTACACGATTGTGCAATTGATCATAAATGCCGGAATGTTTATGGCCCTTAGTTACAATTATCCCGGATATATTTACTTCTTATACGTTATAATATTACTGGTTGGTATCTACATCATTCTAAAATATCATATTAGCAAAAATTACAATCCACCCCTTAATGAAAAAAATTAAGTTTGCTGTAATAGGCCTTGGTCATATAGGTTTAAGGCATTCTAAGATCGCTCATGAGCACCCGGATTCGGAAACCATTGCCTGTTGCGATGTTTTGCCGGAAAGAGAGCAAAAGCTCAGGGAACTTGGCTTGAATGCAAAATTTTATATCGATTACAAAGAATTGATCACACAAGAACACGATGTTGATGTTGTGAACATAGCCGCTCCAAATGGCCTTCATACCGAAATTGCACTATTTGCTCTTGAACATGGTAAACATGTGGTAATCGAAAAACCAATGGCTCTTTCCAGGGCTGATTGTGAAAAGATCATCTTTAAATCCTTGCAAAAATCGAGAAATGTGTTTGTTGTAAAACAAAACCGTTACAGTCCTCCATCCAAGTGGTTAAAAGAGGTCGTTGATCAAAAAATCATTGGTGATGTTTTAATGGTGCAGGTAAATTGTTACTGGAACCGTGACAACCGTTATTATAAACCCGAAAACTGGAAAGGTAGCCTTGCCATGGACGGAGGAACCTTATTTACACAGTTCTCACATTTTATTGATATCATGTACTGGATCTTTGGGGACATAACCAAAATCCAGGCGATCTTTAAAAACGCAACCCATAAAGATCTAACCGAATTTGAAGACTCCGGTTTCGTTAACTTTGAATTTGTGAATGGCGGACTGGGGTGTCTTAACTTTTCTACCTCATGCTGGGATACGAATATGGAAAGCAGTATCACCGTTGTCGGATCCAAAGGGAGTGCTAAGCTGGGTGGTCAATACCTCAACGAAGTTGAATATTCTCATATTGAAAACTATACCGTACCTGAACTTCCTCCAACAAATCCTCCAAACGATTATGGACCGTTTAAAGGAAGCGCGGCCAACCATCATTATGTGATTCAAAACGTTGTGGATACCCTAAATGGTAAAAGTCAGATCGATACCAATGCACTTGAAGGACTTAAAGTGGTAGATATTATCGAAAGGATCTACCAACTGAGGGACCTGAACAACCTTTAATAAATAATTGGTGAGAGTTGCATGGTTCGCAAATATTGATTTTCAGGAAGGAAATGCAGCCAACTCAAGGATCAGAGCCTTTGCAAAGGGGCTTAAAGCAAACCATGCAAAAGTTTTTCTTTTTTTTCTAAGTCCGACCATTTTCAACTCAAATGGGATCAATAAGAAAAGTAAGGGGTTTTACGATGGGATCTATTTCAATTACCTGAGTGGAACCTGCTATCGAAGTCAATATCTTTTAATACGATTTTTGCGATATGTGTTTGCGATCCTTAACTCATCATTTTTACTGATACGCAAGAGAAATCACTTTGATGTGATCTTTCTGTACAGCCCGAGATTGCTCTTTTTTGGGCATATTTATTTACTCGGAAAAATATTAAAGATACCGGTAGTAATTGAAAAAACGGAGCTGGATCAGGCAGCAAGACCTAAAAAAATATTGCACAGGTTTCTCTCTTTATTCGATAAATTGGAACCCTATGTGCTGAAGTATTTTTGCACGCATTTGATCGTGATCTCCGACAATCTTAAAAAGTATTATCAAAAATACCTTCCGGAGAACAAAATATCCAAGATCCCGATTATTGTTGATCTGACAAGATTTGATGTAGATCATAATCCTGACAAAAAATTCAGTGTTGGCTATCTTGGCTCCTTTGCTGAAAAAGATGGAATTAATGGCTTGATTTCCAGCTTTAAAAAAGCGCTACAAATAAGACCTGAACTTAAACTCAAGCTAATTGGTTTTAATCCCAACAAAAAACAGCTTAACCTCAATTTAAAAAGTCTTCAATTAAACGGTGCAGTTCAAAAATCAGGACAAATAACCTATGAACAGGTTCCACATTGGCTTGGGCAATGCGACCTGCTGGTAATGAACAGAACCAATGACCCGTATTCACACTACGGATTTCCTACAAAACTGGGTGAATATCTTGCGACCGGAATTCCTACAATATGCACACGTGTCGGGGATATTGAGTCGTATTTAACCGACCGTGAAAATACGGTACTTGTGTCGCCCGACAATCAGGATGAACTTACCCATGCGATCCTGGAAAGATATGCCAATTACGATGTTTATAAGGAGATTGGAATAAAAGGCAAACAGATCGCAATGGAAAAATTCAACTTTAAAACCTTTGTTCCGGTACTTTATCAGATTCTCTTCAAGGCTACCCAAAAGTCCGGAAGTTAAATTACTCCGGGTAGTTATCCTTTTTTAGCAATTCCTTATGGTTACCAAATTGGTACCAGGTCCCTGTTTTTACACCTTTCCTGTATTTCCCATAGGTTTTAAGATTTCCCGAAGGGTAATATTCCCGAAATCTTCCGTGTCGAATCCCGTTGAAAGATTCAACTTCACTTTTTAGAGTGTCGCTTTTTCCGTAAAACAACTTAATGGTGTTTGATCCCAGCTCCATTAATTGAAGTTCTTCATATGCAAACAGGCTATCTTCAATTATCACGGGGAACTCATTCATCATTTGTTCCAAATAGTCTTTTAAGACCATATCATCTCCGGCGGCCAGTAATCCGGATAATTTTATCGTTCCATTCAGATTTTTCAACTGCATCCATCTTTTTGGGAAGTACTGCAGATTTCTTGTAAAAACATTTCCTGCTTTTTCATTTCTTTTAGAATCGTTCTGCGAACGGTTTTCAAATAAGATAAGATTTGACTTGTTTGTAAGATTAGCAGTAATTCCTTTTAGCCCTGATTTATTTCCAAGCATTTTGCCGGACTCTGCTTTGTCGATGTATGAAATAAGAGCCTCTACAGAATTACCAAATACTAAATGGCCGTTCAGCAGAATATAATAGGGTGTGTTCAGATTCCCGAAAGCTTTTCCCAAGGTAAACCCTAAAAGATCTTGTACGTTTACTTTTCCAATATCATTTCTTTTATACGAAAGTTTGCCGGTAACATCCCTACTTGTATCTTTGGTTTTTGCTGCTTCGAGTTTTTGCAGCAAACTTTTAGCTGAAACCATTTTAAGAATAATATATTCATAACTTGTTTCCCCGGACAGCGATCCGGATCTAAGGATCAAAGCTTCGTTTCCGAGCCAACTGTAAAAATCTATTTCCAGATCCAGGCCGTGTTTTTTCTCAATGATTTTCTTTTTCTTTTGAAAGTCTTCCCAAGTTTTATCATTTAACTGATGAATCCTTAATAAATTTTTATATAGCCTTGTGCCCGATTCGAAACAAAAATCTGCCATGGATATGCAATCATCCGGAACAAGATCTCTGAAATTACTTTCAGTTGCATTTTGTAAAAGGTATGCTTTGGAATAGGCATTTGTGGTATCACGCAAATTTGCCAAGCCGGTCAATTCGAACACCTCATTTCCGTACTGAATATTAAAGCCCGTATATTCGATTGAAAGAAACAGATCCTTTAGCGCCGCAAAATCATCTTCAAGGAAATCCGTATTCTCAATAAGTTTCTTATTGTTAATAAATACATTCAGGATCCCATCGCTATAGACTTCACTATAAACTTCCAGAAAACGTTCAGAATTTTGTAAACCGGGGTGTTTTACCTCATTAATTACAGACTCGATTCCGGATTGGTCAAAACTCAAAAGAACATTGCCGGAAATACAGGAGATAAAAAACGTTTTCTTGTTTTCTTTTCCAGTCATTGTTTGAACCTTGTATTCGTCAAAGTTGTTTTCTTCAACCTGATAACCGGCATTTGTAAATAATTTTTGGGTTAATTTAAAAACATCATCCTGTTCAATATTCTTTTTGGGATGAACCAGAAAAACAGGTACATAACCATTTCTATCATGGCTGATCGCAATCGTTAAACCTGCATTTCTCAATACCCTATTCAGTTCGTTGTTTGCATAGGAAATTGAATCAAGAAATTCAATTTGTTGGTCTATTTTAAGAAAATCCCTGTGGGTCTTTAATTTTTTCCAGATCTCTGAACGTCTGAAGGTATTCCATTTGAGTAAGGGTTCGTTCGACTCAAGTATGATGAGTGAATTTGCCGGTATAAGATGTATCGAACTTGCCGGCTTCTGGTCTTTTGAAAAATAAAGCGCATAAAATGCTGTTCCTGAAACCATCAGAATGAAAAGTATCCAGGCAAGGTATTTCCTATTAAATTTCAAGAAGCAAAAATGAAGTTAAAAAATTGAGCTGCTATTTACCTTTTCGCTCATATTTACAACATTCGTGTAAATTATTGTAGGTTTGATCATCGGCAGTTGCCTTTTCGGTATCATAACCGGATTGAGCAATGATCTCGTGCACCTGCTGACTGGTGTATTTCAGAGAATCATAGGTTACCTCCATCATTTTTGTATTTTTATCCCAATTTCCCTGTATCCCTTTCTCCATTAGGGCAGTTTCCATTGTTTTTTTACACATGCCACAATTGCCGTAAACTTTAAATTTTTCCGTTTTGGGATTTGCCATTCCTGAACAGGCAGCCATAAATACAGAGGCAGCTATCATCAAGAGTATGTTTCTAAATTTCATATATGTAGTAGTTAAATAAAAAGATCTATTCAAACATTCCGGATTCTATATGGTCGATCAGGGAATGAATCACTTTTATATGTATTTCCTGAGCTCTGTCGGCATACATGCTATGAGGTGCCCGTATCTCCACATCACACTTGCCGGCCATTTTTCCTCCGTCCTTTCCCGTTAAACCTACAACTTTAATGCCTTTCTTTGAAGCCACTTCCATTGCCATCAATACATTTTCCGAATTACCTGAAGTGCTGATGGCAAGCAATACATCCCCTTTGTTTCCAACTGCCTCGAGGTATCTGCTGAAAACAAACTTATATCCATAATCGTTGCCGACACAAGCCATGTGGGATACATCAGACATTGCGATCGCTGCAATTGCAGGGCGATCGTTCCTGTAACGACCGGTCAATTCTTCAGCAAAATGCATGGCATCACATAAGCTGCCACCATTGCCACAACTCAATATTTTACCTCCTCCCTTCAGGGATTCCAGCATCAGGTTTCCGGCCTGTTCGATCTTTTCAAAATTGCCGGGATCGGAAAGAAAGGTTTCCAACACCGCCCTTGCTTCTTCAAAATGTTTGATGATCATATTCTTGAACGAATTAATTTGCCTTGAATTTTTGTTTCCCTTCATCAAGGAATGAAGCAAACTTAGACACATCCGGGTCGTATCCGTTAAAAACACTCAAAACCTTTTCGTCTGAGTTAATGATATAATAATAAGGCTGACCAGCAGATTTATATTTTACCACCTGTAGATTGAAATTTTGCTCACCTAAGCCTTTCAGCAAAGTACCATCATCCTTCTTTACCCAATCTTTTTCCGGCAATTCCGTTCTTTCATCAACATAAAGAGAGAGTATCACAAAGTCATTTTTCAATCGATTTAGAATTTCAGGCTTAACCCAAACATACTCTTCCATTCTTCTGCAATTTGCACAGGCATGACCGGTGAAATCAACAAATATGGGTTTATTCTGTTTCTTCGCTGCTTCAAGACCCTCACGGTAATAAAAATAGCCTTTAAGTCCGTGAGGAAGGTGCAAAATATCCGAGAACCTGGCTTGTTCTGTTTCTTCAGGTGCACTGTTGGCGATTCCTCCATTCAACACTACATAATCCTGAGTTCCCATTGGAGGCAACACCCCTGACAGGTGACGTAACGGAGCACCCCACATACCCGGCAAAAGATAAAATGCAAAGGCAAAAGCCATAAATGCAAAAGCAAATCTTGGGACCGAAACGTGAGGTATGTCACTGTCGTGAGAAAACTTGATTTTACCAAGAAGATATAAACCCAACATGATGGATAAGCTGATCCAGATCGCTATAAATACATCTCGGTCCAATATTCTCCAGTGATATACCACGTCAGCCTGAGATAAAAATTTAAGAGCAAGTGCGATCTCAATGATCCCAAGGACCACTTTAACTGAATTTAACCAACCGCCCGATTTTGGCAAACTGCTCAACCATTGAGGAAAGAATGCAAATAAGGTAAAAGGCAAGGCAAACATCAAACCAAAACCAAGCATGGCAAATAATGGTCTGATAAATTCTCCTTTACTTGCAAGTATCGCAACAGACCCAACAATCGGAACCGTACAACTAAAAGATACCAGCACTAAAGTAAAGGCAATGAAAAAAATACCGATGTATCCTCCGCGGTCTCCCTGTTGGTCCATCTTATTCACAAACGAATTGGGTAATACAATTTCAAACATTCCCAAAAAGGAAGCGGCAAAGACCATAAAGATCAAAAAGAAAATAATGTTGGGCAGCCAATGGGTGCTGAGTTGATTTGTAAAAGCTTCACCAAACAGCGCAGCTAAGGCCATTCCAAGAACGAGGGAAATAAGCAGGATACTTAAACCATAAAAAATGGCCATTTTCCTTCCTTTTGCCTTATCCTTTTGTTTGGTGAAATAGGCCACCGTCATCGGAATCATTGGAAACACACAAGGTGTAAGCAGAGCAAGCAAGCCTCCTCCGATGCCCAGGATAAATAAACCCCAGAGTCCCTTGTTTTCCAGATCCTGATGTTCTGTGGTAATTTCCGATGTATTTTCTTTGTTAACAGTCTGAGTATCTACTGCAATATCTTTGGGTTGAGCTACCTGAGGAGTGTCGGCACCATTGCCGTTGCTTGCGGTATCAACCTCTTCAGGGACAATAACTGAGGGTTCTGTGGTGCTTTTCTCAAGTTTCAGGGTAGGGATCTTCAGATCGTCTTTAAAAGAAAGACACATATAATCTGTGCAGGTTTGATAATCAATGCTTCCCGAAAGGTCAAAATCTGCATTTAAAACTTTCAGTTTCTGCCTGATCTCTGCCTTATCTTCAAAATCCTTTACATCACAACCAAAAATATCGTCTTTATATTTTTTAAAGCCAAAGGATTTAGGAGTACCTACTGCTTTGAACGACCCGGATTTAAGTTTTAACTCGTATGGAATCGGGTCACATTCAAAGTCATTGGCATACATGTGCTGATGGGGTGCAATTTTACCCTTCAGGATCAGTTCAACTTCTTCCCCAACCTTTGCAGAAGATTTATTGAAACTTATGGTCCAGGTTACCTTCTTGGGAGTTTTATCATCATCCTGTCCATATACAAAACCGGAAAAAGAAATTAATAGGAAAAGAAGTATGACGATTGGGTAACGACGATTCATAATAAACCTGCAAATTAAACCAAAATCCCTGATACTCTTAATTAACATTTTGGATCCGGATTAGTTTGTTTCCTACCATTTCGAATTCAACATAAAACTGAAGACACATTTCGTCTGTGCAGGTTTGATATTCGATCCTGCCTTTAAGCGTTGGTTCTGATGATCTGAGAACCATTTTTTGTCCAATTACGGCAGTTTTTTTAAACTTTCTTACTTCACAGCCAAATATCGAATCATATTCTGCTATTTCGCCTTTTGAATAAGCATTTCCAATTGCATTGTACGACCTTGAGGAATCCAAAAAAGCGATCTTCGTAGGAAAGGGTCCCAAATCACATTCAAAATTGGTTGCATAGACGGATTGATGCTCAGGAATGTTGCCCCTAAATTCAAGGATCAGTGTATCGCCTATGTTCAAAGTTTCTCCCTTTAGAACACAAGACCATTCCGTAGGCTTCATTTTCTGACCAAATGACAAACCGGAAATAAGCAGAAAAAAGAATGAGTTTAAGAGTTTATGGCCTGTATTTTCCATTAAAGTGTACAAATATCTGTATTTAATACGTTTATAGGGTTAATTCTGTGCAAAAAACTATGAAGGCCTGCACTTTACCTTTAGTAACTTTGTGAAATCATAATTTATTATGAGAGGAATCGTCATCTTAATTCTATTTTTCTGTATCGGAGGAAGTTATGCTCAGAACAAATTGAGTTCAGAGCAATACATCAACCTTTACAAGGATTATGCCATTTACGAAATGTATACTTCCGGTGTTCCTGCAAGCATTACTCTTGCTCAGGGTATTTTGGAATCGCAAAATGGAAACAGTCGCCTGGCAGTTGAAGCCAATAATCACTTTGGAATAAAATGCAAAACAGGCTGGACAGGAAAAAGCATCGTTTCTGACGACGATGAAATCGGAGAATGCTTCAGGGCATATGAATCTGTGGCAGAGAGCTATCGTGACCATTCCAATTTCCTAAAAGAAAACTGGCGATATTCTGAATGCTTTAAACTTGAAAAGACCGATTACGAGAAATGGGCCGATGGATTAAAAAAAGCAGGCTACGCAACCAATCCAAAATACAACACCCTTCTTATTGGCTTAATCGAACGTTATCAACTTCACCAATTCGACCTTGCTCCGATCCCGGAGGGGTTAAATAAAGAACAGATCGTTGTTAAGCAGGATAATCAGGCCATTTATGCTCAGGAAGGAGAAAACATAAATTTATATCCACCTCAAAAAGAAGTTAAACTTGAAAGAATATACCAAAGTGACGATTCAAAAAATAGCAAAAACATTCAACCGGATGATCTGAAGAATCTGAAACCTATAAGGAGAAAAGGTTCTACACCTTCGAACATGGTGGTGGAAAGTGAAAAATTTACAGAGATCACCCAACTTTTTGGGTTTAAATTAAAACACTTATATGCCAAAAAAGATGAAGAATTAACAGGAAACCCTAAAAAGAAAAAAACGGTTTCCGATGCTGCTTCAAAAGAAAACCCAAACACAGATAAAGATTATTTAAGTAAAAATAAACCTGTTGAACCAAAATCTCCTGAGGTTTATAAGTTTTCGAAAAACGAACTTACCAGGGAAGAAATTGAAAAGAACATCAAAAATGGATACCACCTCATTCAAAGTGGCGATAACCTATACCGAATATCAGAAACCTACCGGATTTTTGTTGAAGACCTTCTGATGTGGAATGGTATTTTTTCAGCCGACCAATTGCATCCTGGAGACAAGATCTTTCTAAGTAAGGAAAGTGCATCAAAAAATCGTACAAGTTCAAAAGGAGGAAAATTTCATGAAGTTGAAAAGGGAGAAACTGCCTATAAAATTTGCAGGGATCATGGTATTTCAATTAATGATCTAAAATCGTGGAATCATTTAAAGGACCTCAACCAACTGTATGTAGGCCAACGACTTATTGTTCAGAAGTAGTTGGAGTAACCTGTTCAAGAAAGGTTTCCATATTTATATTTTCATCTCCCTTTTGATAAGGTACCCAGGTTATGATGAACTGAAACATTTCGTCACTGGTTTTCATTGTTCTGTTCTTATCACTGATGGTTCTGGGAGGATCAAAAGGATTAAAAGGGTTGTTAGCGGTATTATCAAAAACACCTTCCACAATTATCATTGTACCTTTAGGAAGTTTTACAGGATTTTTGAAAGTGTAAAAATATTGCCAGTTAAAGTCCCAGCGTTTTATTCGTATTAATGGAATGGTATCTCCTGTAACCGTAAGCCCAAAAGCTTTAAAGGAAGTTCCAAGTAAATGCATGTGTGGATTGATGGTCAAAACTGAAATATCTTCAGGAACCACCCCTTTCGTTCTGCATGTAACCACTCTATTGGGCGGCACGACCAAGGGTGGCACTATTTCGGTTTGCCCGTTTGTTCCCAACATCAATTCGAAGGTTGGCCTGTCAGGTGGCTTTCTGGAATAAAAAACATTAATATGCGAACGGTCTACGCTGTTTTTATGAGAAGGACCGTAATGAATGTCGTTTGCCACAAAAGCCCCTATCTTACTTAATCTAAACCCTCCAAGTCCTTCGGGATATAGCGTCGGATAAACACCCGGCAGGTAATTTACAGCTGAATGCACTCTTTCAGGCTCGGTACCATCGTCGTTATACATTTTAAGGAGTTGAAACTCTTCTGAATACTTCGGCGACTGAAGGTCGGCAATTCGACTTCCGTCAAAAACATTTTTTTTGTCCTGCTCCTTATAATTAAGCAAATGTCCATTCATATGATGCACCAGATTATCCTTTCCGGGCACAAATTCAACAGCCCTTACAAAAGTGTCTTTAGGAATTTCAAATGGAATTTTGATCGTTAAAAACCGGTCGAGACTGTGTGCATCCAAAACCACACTATCGAGCCAGAGCGTCAGGTCCGGTTTACCTAAAAAAGAACCTTCAGGAAAAGTCGGTAACTCGGGCATCGCTTCTTCCGGCCCCTTTTTAGCCCCATTCTGTGCCCAATATTTGATCAATAACTTTTCATCCTCCGTTAAAATACGCTCACCAACAAAATGGCTATAACTAGGGTCGGCAGGCCATGGCGGCATAATGCCCTTAGAAACAACTTCTGCAATGGTTTTCTTTTTCCGATAAACATTTCTGTAGGTGACCAAACTAAAAGGAGCAATACCTTCCGGCCGGTGACAGAACACACAGTTCTTATAAATTATCGGGGCAATATGCTCGGTAAAGGTAATTTTATCAGGTTCAACAGATACCTTCCCACCTTGTTCGGAATTACAGGCGGAGAACAACAAAATACCGGCAAAGGCAAGGTTGAAGACCTTACTTATTAGGATAACACTTTTAAGGCCGAACCCAAAAACGGTAGCCTTACTTTTCTTGAAGTTTTTTAAAAAAAGTAAATCTGCTCTGGCCATATTCTCTGGTTTTAAAAACCGTATCACTGTCAAAATTAAAGGTGTTTCTGTGTTCAATGATGAGTATACCTTCATCGGAGATCAAATCGGACCTAAAGATCCTTTCCGGAAGGGACGACATTTCTTTAAGATCGTAAGGCGGGTCACAAAAGATAAGATCATATTTATCCCGGTTGGTTTCAATAAACTTCAGAGCATCGGTTCTTAAAACCCTGTATGGTTTGTAACCAAGCCTTTCAAAGGTTGATTTAATGAATGCAGCGGAGGCAGGATGCTTTTCAACGCAGGTAATGCTTTCAGCTTCATGCGATGCCATTTCATAAGCCATATTT
The DNA here is from genome assembly GCA_020635455.1 of Flavobacteriales bacterium. Lineage (GTDB taxonomy): Bacteria > Bacteroidota > Bacteroidia > NS11-12g > UBA9320 > JABWCE01. Next base: position 28,815 of record JACJZT010000006.1, on the reverse strand, counting down.
CCTGTACCGCTGAACAAATCAAGTGCCTTACAACCACTGAGTTGCATTTGAGATTGTAAAATGTTAAAAATAGCTTCTTTGGTTCGGTCAGTAGTAGGTCGTGCAGGAAGTTTTGCCGGAGGAGAAAAAGTAATTCCTTTATATTGGCCGCTAACTATCCGCATAATACACTTTGCAAAGCGAAAGAACTTTCAAGCAATTTAGGGTCCATTTGAGAATGGATGAGATTTACGGGTTCGTTCCAAAAGCCAATGTTGCGTATGTACTGAGAACACAATTCAACTATTTCGGCCTTGTTTTCCGGGTTTCCCAAAACGCGCAACTCAACCGCAGATGGCATTAACTGTAACTGATTGTAAGCAAGCATTATAAAATAAAAAACATCATAAACGCTTTCGGTTTTATATGAATTGCACAAGTGTATCTGTTCGTCCTTAACCGCAATGAGAGTTAAATAACCTTTGTGAATGGCCGCAAATACCCTGTTCTGTTCGAGTCCTATTTCATCATATATCTTTTGGATCATTATTTCAGATTCATGCCTTACCCGGCAATTGCCAAATTTATTTTTGATGCATTTTAAAAAGGAGTTTTGAACCTGAAACAGAATACCTATGCCGTAATCGGTTCTGGAAAGCTGAAGACAATTGTCAACCGACAAATTATTGCTCAAGGTGTAAAGTTTCTCAACATCAGAATCGTAAAACAACTCCGGGATGATCATGACCGAATCGTTTTCAAGGACAAGATCAATTGAAGAATAAATGTCCGGAAAATTAACTAAAAGTTCAGACAGTAGCACCGCATTCAGGTCAGAATGCTTTTCGCAACCAAGAACGGCTCCATCCTTTTTTTGCGTAAGGATCAGTAATTCCGAATCAAATAACCTTAAAAACAGTTTATGTGAAACAGAATGTGTCAAGCCTTAATTCATATAGCGATTACCAACCCAAACGTATCTTTTATTGATAAAATTAGGGTCTACAAATGAAGCATTACCCGAAACATTACCTCCGGTTCCATGGAAATCGGAGAATGCTGCATGCTGATTTACAAATATATTTCCGGTAAGGTTAAAGGAAACAGGGATAAACGCCTGATTGAATCGCTCTTCAATTTCTTTGTTCAGTAAAAATTCATTGCTATAAACCAGACAGGTTATGGCTCCAAAAGTTTCTGCTCCTCTAAGGGCAAGCTCAATGCTTTTTGAGGTGCTTTCTGTTTTAATGACAAAAACCATCGGGCCGAAAACTTCCTTCTGAAAGATCTCCTGTTTGCCACTGTCCACTGCAAGCACTTTGATCGACCTTGTTCGCGCCGTTTTGAAGTCAGGCATCTTGAATTCCTTTGCATCACTGATGGTCTTTCCTACCGCCATCGAAACTCCTTCAACTCTCTTAACAGTATGGTCATTTTGAACACAACCAAGTGTAGCCGGTCCCCATTTCTTATCAAGCAGGTCGTCAAGCGCATTTTTTAACCGGTCGCAGAAATCGTCAAAGCTTACATAACCATCCTTTACTTTTATGCCGGTTTCAGGAACATATATATTTTGAGGTGCGGTACACATTTGCCTTGAGTATAATGAAACACTGAACGCAATGTTACTTACAAGGGCTTCTATATCCTTTGTAGAATCAATGATCACCGGGTTTAAAGAAGCCTTTTCGGTAAAGGTTATTTTGTTGTGTAGGGTTTCCAGATACTGACCAAACTGTGAATTTCCGGTATAGTCTATCAATTTTATATCTTCATGCTCGGCAAGGGTTTTTGCGAGTGGGTTCATACCTGAATCAACACCTAATTGAATGGTATCCGAACGAAAACCGGATTCCTTAAGAACCTTTCGAATCTCTGAAATGGTAATTGCCAGGGGCAATACCGCTTTTGGATGAGGTTTAACAATAACCGGATTTCCTGTGATCAAACTGGCAAATATCCCCGGAAAGCTGTTCCATGTAGGAAACGTTGAACATGCAATTATCAGACTGATCCCTCTTGGGATGGGTTTATAATTTTTTTGAACCGGGATGGCCTTTCCTCCTATCCACTTCTCCCATTTAACCTGTTCGGGATATCGTTTCAATTCGGTAAAGCCCAGGGCTATCGCCTCAAGTGCGCGGTCACAGGCATGAGGACCTGCAGCCTGAAAGGCCATTGTAAACCCTTGTCCGGTGGTGTGCATGGTGGCATAGCTTAACTCAAAGAATCGCTCCTTGATCCTTTCCAAAGCTTCCATCAAAACTCCGGATCGTTCTTCTACATCTACATTTCTCCACATTTTCCAGGATTCTTTTGCGTTGCGTATCAGTACATCAGGAGTTTGGTAAGGATACCGGATTCCTGTACCCGATTGTAGGTAAGGGGAAACTTCTTCACCGATCCATTCTTCAGAATTAACCTGCAATTCAACGAAGTCGGTGTTTAATTTCATTTGAAATGCAGTTAGACCTGACTCTGCATCTTCTTCCGGATATTCTTTTGGGTTATCGGAATAGATGGTATTAAAATTTCTGCTGGATAAAGCTTCAAGTGCTTCGTATATTACCTCTTTGTGCTTATTGAATAGCTGCATTGGTTGGCAAAGATAAATTTTTACGCTCTAACAATAGTGAATTCAAAAAATCAAATTTTTGTCTTATGAATATGGCTTACACAATGAACCTATCCATATAAACATATTCTATCTCGGACCCCTTCTTTCTGATGGTTCGACCTTTATTCTCCTGTTATTCCATTCGAATTTATTCAGGCTTTCAAGAACTCCCTTCTGAGCATTTCGCTCAACTTCAAAGAAGCTGAACTTGTCGAGGATCTCTATTTTTCCAAACTGTACTCTTTTTCCCTTGGCTGCATCGTTCACAATTCCCATTAGTCGTTGTGGGTTCAATTCGTCCATTTTACCGCAATTGATAAACAATCTTGAGTAATTCTCCGAATCGTTCCTATAGCCTTTTTTAGACCCTCCAAAACCACGGTCTCTTCCTTTGGATCTTCCTCCACGCTCTCTTCGGTCATCTCTGCCAAAATCCTTATCGCTGCCTTCAGGAACGTTTAAACTTGCAGAATTCTGGTAATAGATCAGAAATCTGTGAAATTCCTCAGAAACGATTTTTCGGATAAGATCTTCTCGACTGAAGCTCTCAAATCGGGCAAAGATTTCGGGTAGAAAAGGTTCAATATCAGAATCTGAAGCCTCTGTTTTTTCTATTTTATCGATCAGATTGAACAATTGTACCCTGCATATTTCAGCACCTTCAGGAATTAGTTTCTTCTCAAATTTTTGCTTGATCTGATTTTCAATTTGCCTGATCTTACCTCTTTCCTTGGTATTAACCAAAACAAGTGAGATTCCTGTTCTGCCGGCTCTTCCTGTCCTCCCCGACCGGTGGGTATAGGTTTCAATATCGTCCGGTAAATTATAATTGATCACATGGCTCAAGTTGTTCACATCAATACCGCGGGCCGCAACATCTGTAGCTACCAGCAGGCTGACATTTTTATTCCTGAATTTATCCATTACTCTGTCTCTTTGCTGTTGACTGAGATCTCCGTGCAGAGGTTCCGCGTCATAACCATCTTCCATCAATTTATCCGCAACCCGTTGAGTGTCCATTTTGGTTTTACAAAATACAATACCGTACACTCCCGGATAAAAATCCACTATCCTCTTTAATGCCAGGTAACGATCTTTTTCCCTGATGTAGTAATAGTGGTGTTCAACCTGACTTGTGCTGGCATTTTTATCTCCGGCAGCAATTTCAAGCGGATTGTTCATGTACCTCCCGGCAAGTTTTTGAATTTCTCTGGGCATGGTTGCGCTGAACAACATGGTCGTTCTTCCTGATGGGCAACTTGATAAAATGGTATTTATATCATCAATAAATCCCATGTTAAGCATCTCATCTGCTTCATCCAGAACGACGATCTCCACTCCCGACAAATTTGCCGCCCGTCGCTCAACAAGGTCTATTAGCCTTCCCGGAGTTGCAACAAGGATCTGAACCCCGTTTTTAAGGTCACGGATCTGATTTGTAATGCTGGTACCTCCGTATACAGGCAGAACCTTCAACTTACCTAAATACTTGGCATATGAAGCAAGATCTTTGGCGATCTGAACACACAATTCACGGGTTGGTGCCAACACCAAAGAGGTTGGTGTTCGCGATGAGGGATCGGCCCATTCAAGTAATGGCAAACCAAAAGCTGCGGTTTTACCGGTTCCGGTTTGAGCCAGACCAACTATGTCGCGCCGATTGTTAATGATCTCAGGAATTACTTTTTCCTGAATGGGCGTTGGAGTTACAAACCCAAGGTCGCCGATACCCTTAAGAACTTCCGCTCTTAATCCGAAATCTGAAAATTTTGTCATTGAATTTTATTTGAACGTGTTAAAGATCTGCTTGTGAACCTTTAACAAGATTGTTTATTATGATTGATATTAGAGAGTTAACTTGTTATCTTTAAGGAAAAATCAGGCTTCAGAAACACCAAGGCTGTATTTCCGGTACAATTGTTCTGCCTGATTTACCATATTTTCAGACCCAATGAATACCGGAACCCTTTGATGTAATTGGTCCGGTACCACTTCCATGATCCTTCCATTTCCTGTACTTGCTTTCCCTCCTGCCTGTTCAATTATGAACGACATTGGGTTGCATTCATACATAAGTCGCAATTTACCGTTGGGAGCTTTTTGGGTAGGTGGATAAATGAAGATGCCCCCTTTAAGAAGATTGCGGTGAAAATCCGCGATCAGGGATCCTATATAACGGGCACTGTATGGGCGATTGGTTTCTTTATCACTTTCTTTGCAATAGTTTATATAATCCTGAACTCCCTTTGGAAATTCACCAAAATTTCCTTCGTTAATCGAAAAAATCTTTCCATCCTTTGGAATGGTAATGTTCGGATGGCTCAGGCAAAATTCACCAATGGAACTGTCAAGCGTAAAACCATTTACACCCTGCCCTGTAGTATAAACCAACATGGTGCTTGAGCCGTATATAATGTAACCTGCTGCGATCTGGTTAATTCCTTTTTGCAGACAATCTTCCATGGTAATTGGATTCCAGGCCATGCTTTTTCTCCTGAAAATACTGAAAATAGTGCCGATTGAGGCGTTAACATCAATGTTGCTGCTTCCGTCCAATGGATCCATTGCCACTATATATTTAGGTTTGCCGTTCAATGGATTCTCGACGTGAATGATGTCATCATTTTCTTCAGAAAGAATTGCAGCACAATCTCCTCCTAAGGATAAGGCAGAAATAAACTCATCGTTTGCAAGAACATCGAGTTTCTTTACTTCTTCACCCTGTACATTCGTGGTTCCATATGCCCCAAGAATATCAACGAGACCTGCTTTACGGACATCTCTGTTCACAATTTTCGCTGCCAGAATAATGTCGTGAAAGATCCTTGTTAAATCTCCACTTGCGTCAGGATACCTCGATTGCTGTTCGGAAATGAATTGAGTGAGCGTAATTACTTTTTGTGTTTTCATTAATATATACAAATAGCCATTAGAAGCCAGAGTGTTTTCATTAATGAGCCAGTCACCCCTTGTTCTATAAAAGGCTGCAAATATACAATTATAAAAATCCAATTACCATAATAATATATTAATGTTTTCGAACTCCGGTTACGGCATATACCATTGGCAATTTACCTTCTAGTCCTTCGATCCGGTATTTTCCTGCAGAGCTTTGCTTCATATGCCTGAAACAATTATAGGGAGAGTAATCGTATTCTTTCAGGCCGGTCAATTCGATCTGGTTGTTCAATAAACTGCCAACAACTTCTTCGATGGAGTGATTCCATCCTATGGTTTGAATTTTCAGATCACTGCTGCGATCGGCATAGGTACCGGTTTCTTCTTCAAGTATCGGACCATCTTTAAAATAAGAAAATTCAATTTCTTTAAAATCACCATCGTACATCCATATAACAGGATGAAAATCAACAAACACAAGTCTTCCACCGGGTTTTAACAACCCGGAAATCACTTTTGCGTATCGGTCGATATCCGGTAACCACCCAATGGTACCGTATGAAAGGAATACAATATCGTAGGTTTCCTTAATTTTCTCAGGAACTGAGTACACATCCAGGCAGTAAAATTTTCCTTTCAGGTTTGCTTCTTCAGCGAGTTTGTTTGCATATTTGATCGCTTCTTCAGAAAAATCAACCCCTGAAACTTGAGCACCCATTCTTGCTAATGACAAAGTATCCATACCAAAATGGCACTGAAGGTGCATTATTTTCTTGTCTTGTACATCTCCAAGTAAATCAAGTTCTATCCTGTTTAGGCTGCTTTGACCCTTTAAGAAACTCTTTACATCATAAAACTCGGAATCAATATGGACCGGAGTTTTCCGATTCCAGGCCTCTTTATTTATTTTCAGATAATCCGGATCAGGCATCTACTCTTTCTTTATAAGGAATTTTTATATGTTCTTTTTTCAGGTAGGTACACAATATGGTTTGTATATCGCTGTTGTGAGAGTATGGTTTTATTGAATTCAACAAAGTCTCCTGAAGGTCGGTTTCACTATTGGCTTCAACAAAACCAAAGCCCTTATATTGGCCTTTTTCAATAAACACCACAGATTTTTCATGGATGTTCCTTCCCTTGTCTAGAATAAAAAAACTCTCATTCATAAAACTTATACTTTCTATGGCTTCTTCAACCTTTCGATTATAAACTTCGGAAGTTTCTTCACCAATACAGGCTCCATCGCATTTGTGAAGCTGATAATCAAAGCAGGGACCTCCGGTGTGATGCATGTCACATTTCGCCGAACAAAGACCAAATTGCCGGATCAGCCTTGTTAAAAGATTTCTTGCCGACATCATATTGTCAACCAGCCTTAAAGGCCTGTCGCTATTTTTAAGTCTTTGAATGGTTAATCTTAAATAGTTGTTCTGATCATAAAAGGAAAATATCCCATAGAAAGGAATTAGTCTGGTCCTTTTCTGGGCGTGATTGAAGATCGGTTTTACCTTTTTGATCTCATCCGATTCCAAAAGGAGCGCAACAAGTTCAGACCCGGTATTTACATACGAGATATCGGCAAGGGTCTCCTTCATCATGAGTGCCTTTTCACTGTCCTTTACTTTAAATGCAAAATGTTGATTCAAGCGTTTCCTGATGTCATTGCTCTTACCAACATAGATAATTTCACCCTTTCCATCGTGAAAATAATAAACACCGGTTATTCCTTCAGGAATGTCCTGCAATATTTTTTGATCAAGATTGGGAGGTATTTTGCTCTTTTTAGCAATTTTTTCACGCTCCTTTCCATTCTGCAGGCCCGGGTTCAATTTAAGGATCCTGTCAAATAAAATAGCAGTTGCCATGGCATCTCCAAGAGCCCTGTGCCGGTTTGTGATCTCGATACCAAGCTTTTCGCATAAATTTCCAAGACTGTATGAAGGAAATCCCGGAAAGGTAATTCGGCTCAAGCGTACCGTGCACATTGTTTTGCGTTGATAAGTATAACCCAACTCCAAAAAAGCTTGTTTAAGAAATGCATAATCAAAATTGACGTTATGCGCAACAAAAACCGCACCTTCGGTTAATTCAACAATTTCCTTTGCAACTTCATGAAAACCGGGTGCATCCTGAACCATCTCATTGTCAATTCCGGTTATGCGCGTTATTTGATAGGGAATGTTGCGAAATGGGTTGATCAATGTGCTGAAAGTGCTTACCACCTTTTCACCATCGTGAAGAACAATGGCAATTTCAGTGATCCCGTCCTTTCCCGGCCTGCCACCGGTAGTTTCTATGTCGACAATCGCAAACAAGATTAATTTGATCCTTTTTCTTTCAGATAGTTCTCAAGGAGGGTCTTAGACCTTTTTCGAATATTATTTTTTAGGACGGGTGTCCAACCTAACAACAAACCAGGAATACCTAAAGCCTGCGAAGACCATCGCCACAAATCAAATGAATCGTGGTGCTGTATTATTTTTCCTTCGGAGAATAAAAAAGAACCTTTTATCCGATTAACAACCTTTCGTTTTTGTTTTCCAAAAAAATATTCTGCCACCCATTGAACAGTCCCTTTATCATCATCGGCCACAATATCTGTCCAACGTATTTTTAGCTCACCTTTCGATCGTTCAACAAGCATTTCCCACATGGCTTTTACTTGTTCCGTATTCAATTTTCCGAAAACCGGGTCTTGAAACCGGACCTTCTCATGATATTGCTCCAGCATTCCCCTGACATCTTGATTCGAAAATGAATTATAGAAATTTTCTATTAGCTGAGAGTTTTCCTTGTTCATTTGAATTGCAGAAATGTTATTGCCAGAATGAGATTATAACTTAAAAACAAATTTAATTGCAATTGCTCCCTGCAACAAATTATCGAACTTATTTATTTACCCATAAAATGTTGAAAATACTCTTTTAACAAAAAACAAACAGTAAACCGCATACTGAGGGCAGCCAAGGTATCCCTTAGTTAGATACGTAATTACCTGCAGAAAGGATCCGAATACTTAGTGGATAAATCTCAGTGTTCGTTGCAGATTTTCAGAATTTATTTCTACAATATACATCCCATGCTCAAAATTCGAAACATCAAATTTAAATATGGTACCGTACAAATTGGTAGAATGATGGATCAAACTTCCATTTAAATTATAAATTTTTATCTCGGCCTTTACCAGCGTGGTTTCAGTTTGTACGAAAACCTCGGCAATGGCGGGATTTGGAAAGGTCTTTACCTTATTCACATTTGATCTTGAATCTACCCATAACTGGTCAACGACGTAACATTTTGAGGTATCCGTACAACTGTTTTCTGTAACCTGAACTGCGTATTCTCCTGTTTTTGTAGCCGTAAAAGATTGACTTACCGCACCTGTGATCGGAGCATAATTGTTTTTGCAATCCAACCACTGATAGGTTCCTGAAAACGATTTGGCCGTGAGGGTCGGATTGTTTTGTGTGACGTCTACATTAACCTGCTTGATCGTAACGTTTAAGGTCATGATACTGTCGCAACCCTTGCTATTCACAATAGTGTCGCTATACTTGCCTGATTTTGTCCAAACATATTTTCCGGATGGACTTAAGAATCGTACACAAGAATTTGCAAAAGAAGTAGAGGTGGTTTGCCCCCAAATTTTAAGATCGATCGAAACAATACTGTCACAACCTTTCTTATTTACAAGAGTGTCCTGATAGATACCGGAAACTGACCATTTATATTTGCCGCTTGGACTGATGGCTTCATCACAACTGTTAAGCAGCAACTGACCAAAGGTTTTTGTGTTCACTACCAGATCGATCTTGACAATACTGTCGCAACCTGTTTTTAGAGGCAGAGTGTCGTAATAAATTCCGGTTTGTGTATATAAATATTTTTTACTCGGACTCCTATACGAACCACAAACCACAATGTTCATATCGGATGTTTTATCATAATTCAATTTTAGGTTGACCGTTAAAATACTGTCGCATCCAAATTGAGTTACAAGTGTGTCGGTATAGGTACCAGGTTTGTTCCAAACGAATTTTCCACTTGGACTGCTGTAAGAGTTGCATTCGGTTACACTGATGGATTGATATTCCGTATGGTGAACTGTAAGATCGAACACCATGAAACTATCACAACCCGATTTTGTCATTAAAGTATCAACGTAATTTCCACTCTGAGTCCAGATATGCTTTTTGCTTGGACTGGTAAACGGCCCGCATGAACTGGTCTTAAACTTTAAGGTTTTGGAGTTTTTAATGGTTAAATTCACGGTTATAACACTATCACATCCAATACTGTTGGGTATTATGTCCGTATAGGTTCCCGTTTTAGTCCAGAAATCTTTTCCGCTCGGGCTTTTATAAAAATCACAGGCCGTGATGTTAAGTGTGCTTGCGGTAGATCCATAAACGATCAGATTTATGGATAAGATACTGTCACAATTCACCGCATTCGGAATGGTATCTTTGTAGGTTCCTGAATTGGTCCAAACATGCCTTTTACTGGGCGAGGTGTAACTGCATTTTACCGAATCTTTGATGGTAACAGAACTGCTGCCGGTGTATTTAAAATTAGCGATCTCAGCGGCGGTAAGTGCACGATTGTAAAATCTGAACTCGTCTAATTCTCCGCCTTTGTTTAAACCTTCCAGCGAATTATAACCTGACAAAATAAAGCTACCGGAAGTAGATAATGCAATGGAACCTTGTTTTACAGAATTTACAAGTTTATCGTCCAGGTAAGCGTAAATATAGCCTGCCAATGAATCGTAGACGAACGTTTTTACCGAAGGATGGGTTGTTGCACCTCCTGTCAGAAGTACTTCATTCAAAGCACCTCTCAGTAAGATGTTTTTTGCTCCTGCCACCCCTCCTGTAAAACATCTGAATGAGCCGGCATTAATGTCACTGAAAATATAAAACAAGGACGTGGTGGTATCCATTTTACTGGTCCAGAATGAAATGGTCCATGAACCCGTTGTTTTGGTTGACCAGTTGGTTTCAATATAATCCGAACTACTGGGACTGCCGGTTCCAATAAGGGCCGAAGAACCACAGGCGGCTGAGCTTCCTATCGTTAACAAACCGTTAAGCTGAGCACGCGATGTACCTGAAGGAGGATTGCTTGCATAATTAATTATGCTCGTACTGTTCCGGTTAAACTTATAATAAAGTATTTCAGGCACTCCCTGAGACAAAACTGTGCTGTAACACAAAACCAGAATAAATACCCCAAAAGCTCTGAATTGTAATTTTAATGTCATAGAAAATCAATTTATACAAATATATAAATAAAAAAATGACGAAATTCAAGTTTGATCTTAAAATAATATCCTACGATCCTTAATAAAGAAAAATGTAATTGCATCGTTCTTAATACTTCAGGCAAACATAAATCGTTGATTAGAGTGTAATACCTGGTTTATTACATGTAAAATGAAGTTTATATCACTTAAACAAGACGTCAATTAAAACCTTTAAACACTATTTTTGCGGAAAATGCCATTTCAGTTTTTTACAGAATATCCGACCTGGTACCTGATTTTTTGTCTGGCAGCAGCATTTTTGTATTCCTTTGTCTTATACAGATCAGGTCATACCATTAAGTTTGATAATCAGGGTAAACTGAAAACCTATCTATTATGGTTTACACGTTTTGCTTCGGTATTTTTTATTTGTTTTCTTTTATTGAACCCCTTGCTGAAATCATCTACCTATGAAACGGATAAACCAAAAATAATTCTTGCCGTAGACAATTCTCAATCGATTATGAATCAAGCCGATTCGGCCGTTAACAGAGAAGAGATCTTAAAACTGTTTAAAACACTTGAAGACCGTGTAGGACAGAATGCCGAATTGGAAACCTATGTTTTTGGGGACCGGGTAAAACCTTCTGTTCTTCCGGACTTTACAGATAAACAAACCGACCTTTCAAATTTTCTGAAAGAGATCAACAGCGTTTATTCCGGTTCAAACGTTGGTGGTATGTTGCTGGTTACCGACGGAATTTTTAACAATGGAATAAACCCTGCATATCAAACGAAAAATTTAAAATTCCCTGTTTACACGGTCGGATTGGGAGACACAATTCTCAAAAAAGATCTGAAAATATCCAATGTAAGAACAAATTCAATTGCCTATTTGAACAATAACTTTCCAGCCGTTATTGATGTTACATCGATCAAATGCAAAGGGCAAACGTTTAAGGTCACCGTTTACCAGGGGCAGGAAAAAGTTTTTGAACAAAGCTACACTTCGGGCAGTGATATGGAACTAAAGACCATTGAAGTTGAACTTGAAGCTAAAAGAGCCGGAGTAAATCAATATACGGTAAACCTGACTCAACTTAAGAATGAAGTAACCTGGCTAAATAACCGAAAAGACTTTTTTATTGATGTTCTGGATGCCAGACAAAAAATATTGCTTTTAGGCAACAGTCCCCACCCTGATCTTTCTGCATTGCGACAATCCATCGAATCAAATGTTAATTATCAGGTTGAAGTGAAACTAAACGGATTTCCACCCAGGGAATCTCTCAAAAGCTACGACCTTATTCTCCTGCACCAAATGCCCTCAGGAACTGCTCAATTTAGTTCCATTCAGGAAATGATCGCACAGAATGTCCCTTTGCTGTTTATCGTAGGAAGACAAAGTAATTTATCGCTTTTCAATGCTCTGAAAACCGGAATCACTTACAGGGCAACAGGGGCAGGATTTAATCAAACAACCGCACTTTTAAACACTGGTTTTAATTTCTTTGAAACTTCCGAATCCTTCAAATCAAATATTACAAATTTTCCGCCACTAAGTGTTCCCTTCGGATCCTTCAGTTTTACCGACAAAAACAATACTTTATTATATCAGCAAATCGGGAGTGTGAATACCGAACAATCCTTAGTCGGATTTGCAGAAGACCAGAACAACCGATATGGATTAATAGCCGGAGAAGGCTTCTGGAGATGGCGATTGATCGATTATGAACGAAACAACAATCATGAGGTCTGCAATGAATTGATCGGAAAAATTGCACAATATCTCGTAGCTCGAAACGACAAAAGAAAATTCAGGGTTCGGCCGGTTAGCAACACCTTTTTTGAAAATGAAAATCTCATCTTTAACGCTGAATACTATAATCAGAGTTATGAATTGGTAAACAAACCCGAAATCAAGCTGATCCTTACGAATGAAGAAGGGAAAAATTACGACTTTACTTTCAGTCGGACCAATAATGCTTATAAGCTTAATGCAGGAATGTTTGCCCCGGGATCGTATTCCTATCAGGCCAGGATCCTTGGTCAAAGTGTAAATGAATCGGCAAATGGCAAAATCATTATCAAACCGCTACAACTGGAATTTACCGAAACTACTGCCAATCACGAAGTATTAAAACAAATTTCCGCCAACACGAATGGAGAATTTACCACACTTTCGGGACTTGAAGCTGCCATAAAAAAATTGATCTCTTCTGAAAACGTTAAACCGGTTATGTATGAACAGCAGAACTACAGTGACCTGGTTCACAAAAAATGGGTCTTCTTTCTCATCCTTTTCCTGGTTTCTTTGGAATGGTTCATACGAAAGCGTAATGGTGCCTATTAACAACAAAATAAAATACTATTTTCCATTGGTTTTTGCCTTTCTAAAAAAAGCCCGGATATTCAATCTCCTCTTGTTTCTTTTTTTTCAAGGGTTCTGTGCTAAAGCGCAGTATGAAGTTCCTAAAGATACATTGCCGGTAAAGGAATGGAAAATAAATTCGGCCGTAGAACTGGGTGATACGGTATGGTGGGCCCTACAACAAAAAACTACAGATGAACTTTTAGGCCTTACGCCCGATCTGAAAGTAATTCGGGCAACCTTTGATTCGTTGGAGATCAAAAACAACCCGCAACTTATTAAGCTGAAATACAATTACATACGATTCAACATAAAAAAACAGGTTAAGAACTTAAATAAGAAGGCCAAAAGAAATAATCTGAAATTTAAAACATCTGAACTCGAATCGATCAGGTATAAAGAGGGTAAGGATGAAAAAAACAACGCATTTGCCTATGTGTATCTTGAATGCAGAAAAGGTAAGAAAACGTTTAAAATAAAATTTGTTGCCTTACAACTGAACAACAATTGGTATCTCACAGATGAGCTTGAACTTGTATTTCCTGAAGACGATCCGTACGTTAAACCTCCGGTTAAGAAAAAAGGCAATTAATTTTCTTCAATAAAACATCCCACAGCCTCGGTTTTGGGGATGCTTATCTTTTTATTTACATCGTATTGTTTTATGGCATTCAACAAATAATGATCCCGTGGGGTAACTTTCTTAATTCCGGTTACAACGGCCTGATCGTCGATCTTTCCCTGATAAAGCACTCTGCCCAGAGGATCGGTAAAAACCACCTGAGGAACTACTTTAATACCAAAAAGATCCGTAAGTTTATGATCGCGATCCATAACTATTTCCGGCCCGAAATGATAACGATCATCAAACGAGTCGATTTCGGCTACTGTGTAAAGTTCGCCGGGGACAATTCCATAAAAATGGTATTCCCTCTCCTTAAAAATATTGAAGGTTGAATTTATCGAAAGGCTGTAAAACTGCGATAAAGGGCAATCCGGAAGAAGAAATACATAGATATATCCCCTGGCATTTACTTTTTTATTCAACTCAACTTTTTCACCTTTAAGTGTTTCGAGAACAAATTCAGACTCCTTTCCATGCTCTTTGCATGAGCATAAATAAAAAAGTGCAAGACTACTAACGAACAGAGTGTATAGTGAGTTTTTTGAGACCATAATCGATCACAGCATTACCGGAACTTAATAGATCGCCACCAATAATAACTTCAAATGGCTTGATGTTTAGGCTGCGATATTGTTCCTGAACATGATCCATATCGAGCAAACCCAGCACCATATTTTCAAATTTAACTCTTCCAAGTTTAATTTCCCGAATGTGAGTAAATTCTACATCCAGTTCACCCGGCTGTATTCCAAGCATCTGATGATCACTTGTAAGAGAAAAGGATCTAAGCTGAAGTTCGGAAAGAAGTTTTTTATCCATAACCGATTTGCTTGCCCCTGTATCGATCAAAGCCCTGTAAAATATGCCATTGAGTTTTATGCGACAAAATACATGAAACCCCTCATCACCTAATTGCTCTATTTTCAAATTTATGTCCATAGTAAAAAAACAAAGCCCCTTTCACGGAAAGAGGCTTGTTTATAGTATTTTTTACCTTCTGTGGCGATCGTCCTTTCGGTCAGGTCTTCTGTCGTTTCGGTCGCGTGCAGGTCTTGGAGCAGGTTCAACATAACCTTCGGGTTTTTCGGTTAGAACCTTGTGGGATAATTTAAATTTACCGGTTTTGGTGTCAATGTCCAGTAATTTAACTTTTACTTCATCTCCTTCTTTATAAACCCCGTCCATTGAATTTAATCTGGTCCAGCTGATCTCAGAAATGTGCAATAATCCTTGCTTTCCTGGCAGGAACTCAACAAAAGCACCAAAGTCCTGAATACCTTTTACAACTCCATCGTAAACCGTTCCGATTTCGGGATCGGTAATAATGCCTGTAATAATTTCTTTGGCTTTATCCATTCCTTCTGCATTGGTAGCTAAAATTTCTACAATACCCTTATTATCAACCTCTTCAATAGAAATAGTTGTTCCGGTTTGGGCCTGGATATCCTGAATAACTTTACCTCCACTTCCGATTACAGCTCCAATTTTATCTTTCTCTATGATGATCTTTTCAATTCGAGGAGTATGTGGTTTTAGTTCAGACTTAGGTTTATCAATGGTTTCGTTCATCTTTGCGAGGATATGCAATCTTCCTCTTCTTGATTGTTCGAGAGCCTCTGCCAATTGTTCGTATGAAAGACCATCAACCTTGATATCCATTTGACAGGCAACAATACCTTTTTCGGTACCAACGATCTTGAAATCCATATCACCCAAATGATCTTCGTCGCCAAGAATATCCGAAAGAATTGCATATCTTCCGGTTGCAGAATCGGAGATCATCCCCATGGCAATACCGGAAACCGCACCTTTCATTTGAATCCCTGCATCAAACAAGGCCATTGAACCTGCGCAAACCGTTGCCATACTGCTGCTTCCATTTGATTCAAGAATGTCGGAGACCACCCGGATGGTATAATCCATCTGATCAGGTAACATCCTTTTGATGCTTCTGGCAGCGAGGTTACCATGTCCGATCTCTCTTCTTCCGGGACCTCGGTTTGGTCTTACTTCACCTGTACTGAACGCAGGAAAATTATAATGCAGCATAAAATTACTGAAACCGGAAAGCATTGGACTATCAAGCAATTGCTGATCAAGTTTTCCACCCAGGGTTACAGAAGTAAGGGATTGCGTTTCACCTCTGGTAAAAACACTTGAACCATGAGCAGAAGGTAAATAGTTAACTTCCGACCAGATAGGTCTTACTTCATCAAGCTTTCTTCCATCAAGACGCCCTCTGGTATCGAGCATCATATTTCGTACGGCTTCTTTTTTAACTTTGCCAAAATACCTTTGAATAAGAGCTTTTTTCTGATCCTCCAACTCTTCTCCCTGTGCAGCAAGGTAATCTTCAAGGATTTTTTTAAATGCTGCTGACCGTTCATCTTTACCGGAAGGAACTTTTGCAACATCATATATTTTTTGATAAAGATCTTTCTTTACCTGCTCTTTAAGTTCCAGGTCATTTACTTCATGATTGTATTCTCTTGTCGGTTTTCTTCCACCGGCAAGATCAACAAATTCAAGCTGGAACTTACATTGTTTTATGATACAATCGTGTGCAAATTTCAGGGCTTCAACCATATCCGCTTCCGAAATATTCTCCATTTCTCCTTCAACCATGTTCAATTCAGTTGAGGTTCCGGAAACGATTAGGTCAATATCACTATTTTCCAACTGATCTCTGTATGGGTTGATCACAAATTTACCATCAATTCTTCCAACCCGGACCTCGGAAATAGGACCCTGAAAAGGAATGTCGGATAAACACAAGGCTGCTGATGCAGCAAGACCAACCAATGCATCCGGTAAAATATTTTCATCGCTTGAGATCAAGGATAAATTTACCTGTGTTTCTGAGTGATAATCTGAAGGAAATAATGGTCTGATCGCCCGGTCTACAATACGACAAATGAGTATTTCGTAATCCGACAATCGTCCTTCTCTTCTTAAAAAACTACCCGGAATTCTGCCTACAGAGGCAAATTTTTCCTGATAATCAACTGATAACGGGAGAAAATCCAATCCTTCTTTGGCTTCGTAATTTGATACTACGGTAGCCAGAATCATTGTGTTTCCCATTTTTAATACAACCGAACCGTGTGCTTGCTTTGCAAGCTTACCTGTTTCCAATGTAAGGGTTCGTCCATCTCCAAAATCGAATGTTTTGGTAAAAGCCTTATAATCCATAATTAATTTTTTTAATAGCAATAAAATTCGTTTCCGAACGGGGCTTTTTACCAGGAAGAAAAATCGGGAATAATTCCCTTGGTTTTTGGTTCTGTAAAGAACCGGCGGGTTACTTACGCAGACCCAGTTGTTTTATTAATTCGCGATATTTAAAAATATCTTTTTTGGCAACATAATCCAATAGTGCCCTACGCTTTCCAACCAACTTAACAAGACTAAGTTCTGTGGAATAATCCTTGCGATTCAATTTCAAATGTTCGGTCAGGTGAGAAATCCTTTTGGTGAATAAAGCGATCTGTGCTTCAGCCGAACCTGTGTTCGTTTCACTGCCACCATAGGTTTTAAAAATCTCTTTCTTATCTTCTGTACTTAAATGCATTTTGTACGATCTGTTTTTTTAAGGATTGCAAATGTAGATATTTATTATTTAAAATTCAAACTCTTTTAGAAGAATGTTTGAGACCTTTAGTGCCCGGGAATTCAGAAGTTTTTGGTCAGATCTCACTTAAACACCCTCGTATAAATCTGAAAAGTTGGAAATAATGTTCAAATTTGCATCCTGAAATGGTAAAACCTAAGAAACATTTAGGCCAGCATTTTTTAACGGATCAGGGGGTGGCCCGGCGAACTGCGTTTCTTGCAGATTTACATTCTGCTGAACCCATATTGGAAATTGGCCCCGGAAAAGGTATCCTCACAAATCATCTGAAAACTCTCCCTTCGAAAAAGATCTATGCCATTGAGATCGATCAGGAATCCTTTCTATATCTCGAGGAAAAGAATGTATTAAAACCACCTTTCCTGATCAAAGGAGATTTTCTTTCCTTTGATCTTGATAGTATATTTAAGGAAGAATTTATACTGATTGGCAATTATCCTTATAATATTTCCTCGCAAATTGTTTTTAAAATGCTTGAAAAAAGAAAGCTAATCCCGTTTATGGCAGGAATGTTCCAGAAAGAAGTTGCCCTGAGACTTGCGTCAAAACCTAATAGCAAGAACTATGGTATACTCTCGGTGCTTACACAGGCTTTTTATCAGGTTAACGTTGAATTCAAGGTTGCCCCCGGAGCTTTTTTTCCTCCCCCGAAAGTCGATTCGGCAGTTATAACCTGCTCACGAAACCTGAATTATAATCTGGACTGCGACGAAAAACTTTTTTATGATGTTGTCAAAACCGCTTTTAATCAACGTAGGAAAACACTTCTGAATAGTTTAAGTAAATTTAATTTAAAAAAGGCAATAATAAATCATCCTTTTGCTAAATTGCGACCTGAAAATCTTTCGGTTGACCAGTTTGTTGATTTAACAAAATTTATACAATCGAATTTATAAACTGGTTCTCCGTTTACGCTCAACAATTAAAACCTTTGAAATCCAATGTCCCAAATCCAGATTACAAATGCATTTGTCGACGAGATCAGGGTATGGATCGAGCGTGAACTGATCTCTGAACTTGGCGCATCCCTGGAATTACTCTTTCCAGCTGACATTGCTGAACTATTTGATGAACTTAATCTTGAAGAATGTAAGTATTGTCTGGATATTCTTCCTTCAGAAAAAGCGGTTGAAGTTATCGTTGAATTAAAAGAAGACACTCGCCAAAATCTATTGCTTCAGTATAGCCCTGAGGAAATTGCACACAAATTCATTGAGGAATTCGATTCTGATGATGCAGTTGACATTCTGAACGAGCTTCCGAAGAAAGTTTCCGATGAAATAATCAGCCATGTAAGTGATCTGGATTTTTCGATTCAGCTTGTTTCCCTGTTGCACCATGACGATAACACGGCCGGTGGTTTAATGGCGAAGGAACTTATTAAGGTCAACATAAACTGGAACCTTGCAGAATGTACAGAAGAGATCCGAAAACAAGCCGAAAACGTACGAAGAGTTACCGATATTTATGTGGTTGATGACCATGAGATCTTATTGGGAATTGTATCCCTGAAAGACATTATCCTTGAAAGAGCCTACACGAAGGTCTCTGAAATTTTTGAGAGCAATGTTATTTCGGCACAGGTATACTCTCCGGCAGAAGATGTGGCAAACCTCATGAGCAAATACGATCTGGATGCTCTTCCAATTACGGACACAATGAATCGGCTTGTCGGGCTGGTTACCATAGATGATGTAATTGATTTTGTAAAAGAAGAGGCCGACAAAGATTATCAGATGCTTTCGGGTATAAGTGAAGTTGTTGAATCAACGGATAAGATCTGGATCTTGTCCAGATCTCGCTTACCTTGGTTAATAATTGGACTTGGAGGCGGACTTATGAATTCTTTCGTGATACAGAATTTTGAATCAAATCTGAGTATGAATCTGCAACTAGCATTGTTCATGCCTTTGGTAGCGGCAATGGGAGGCAACGCCGGTGTTCAATCATCTTCAATAATTGTACAGGGTCTGGCAAACGACACCCTGGGATCAACCAACGTGCTACCTAAGTTGACCAAAGAATTTCTGGTTGCCTTGATCAACGGATTGATCTGTTCAGGGTTGTTGTTATTGTATGCTTTTATAACGGGAAGTCCGGGAGGAATTGCCAAGGTGGTAAGCATTGCCCTGCTATCGGTGATCTTATTTGCCTCAGTGATAGGAACGGTGGTTCCTTTAATTCTTGAAAAGCTAAAAATTGACCCGGCACTAGCAACCGGACCTTTTATAACCACAACCAACGACCTTGTGGGTCTGTTTGTTTATTTCCAGATCGCAAGGGCAATATTGTAAGTATTCGGAAGGGGGGGGCGTTACTTTTTAACGGTCATTCTTTTGGTAACTTTTTCAGTACCAAACTCAAGTGAATAGAGATAAATTCCATCCTGATAATCAGAAACATCCAAAGTAATAACTTTTGTTCCGGCAGAAATGTTAATTTCCTCAACCTGTTTGCCCAGAATATTATAAATTCTTAATACAGCATTTGAAGAAACCTGAATCTGAATGTCTGTCTTATTCTTGGCAGGATTAGGATAATTCTGTCCCAGAACCAGGTCATTTGAAATAACGACCGCATCTGAATGCAACCCATTACCGGAATTCGCATAACTAACTATGGCCATGCAAAACAATAATGTAAGGAGTATGGATCTGACTTTTAACATAAAAATCCTTTTTACAATTATAATTTAAAAAGTTATAAATCTCTAAAAAAGTTTGTCAAATTGTACAAAAATCAATAAAAAAGGTGCCAAAATATTGTTTTTCAGCACTTTATATTTTTACAAATTACAACCTAAGATTTTCTTTTAAGGTACCAGGCTTTTTTAGACCCCATGGTGGGTAACACCGGTTCGGTTTTCTTTAGTTCATCGTACCATACGGAAAACAAGGCAGCCAACTCTGCCTCTATCTCGTTTTGAGCGTCCGGTTTATAATGATTTTGAACGAAGTGCGTATCGAAACTGCCTGAAATGAAATCTTTGTTATTCATAACAAATTCACCGAAACCAAGAGTTGTTTTTATTCCTTCGATCTTATACTTTCGGATCGCTGTTTTCATCCTTTCTATGGCCTCGGTCCGATCAGGTGCCCATACTATGAGCTTTGAGATCATATTGTCGTAAAAGATCGGGATCTCCATACCCTGCTCCATACAATCGTCAACCCGTATGTTCTTGCCTTTTGGCTTTTCATATACCGACAGTTTACCAATACTGGGTATGAAATTTTCCTCGGGATCTTCGGCACAAATTCTCAATTCTATTGCGTGACCATTGATCTTCAATTCTTCCTGACCATATCCAAGAGTTTCTCCCCTTGCTATTCTGATCTGCTCCTTTACAAGGTCTAAACCGGTAATTTCTTCAGTTACCGGGTGTTCAACCTGAAGCCGGGTATTCATTTCCAGAAAATAAAAATTTAAATTTTCATCCATTAAAAATTCAACGGTACCGGCACCCGTGTAATTGCAAGCTCGGGCAACATTTACCGCTGCTTCTCCCATCTGCCTCCTCAGGTTTTCGTTAACTACGGATGAGGGAGCTTCTTCAACCAGTTTCTGGTGACGTCTTTGTATACTGCACTCTCTTTCAAACAGGTAAACGATGTTTCCGAAATTGTCTCCAAGGATCTGTATTTCAATATGCCTTGGACCGGCAACATATTTTTCAATAAAAACAGCTCCATCACCAAAAGCACTTATGGCTTCATTTACCGCAAGGTTCATCTGTTCTTCAAAATCTTCTTCATTCCGGACGATTCTCATACCTTTCCCACCTCCACCTGCACTTGCTTTTATTAAGATGGGAAACCCGATCTCTGAAGCTGTTTTTTTTGCAAGTGCCAGATCAGAAATGGCCTCGTTTATTCCCGGGACCATCGGAACCTTGTAATCCCTGACAGCCTCCTTGGCGGATAATTTGTTGCCCATGAGGATCATTGCCTCCGGAGAAGGGCCAATGAGTGTTAAACCTGCTTCTTTGACTTTCTGGGCAAAACCGGCATTTTCAGATAAAAATCCATAACCGGGATGGATTGCATCAACATTATTTTCCAGACAAATTTGTATGATCTTATCCCCTTTAAGATACGATTGTGAAGACGGAGCAGGACCAAGAAGAAAGGCTTCATCGGCATATTTTACATGAAGTGCCGAACGGTCAGCTTCAGAATACACCGCCACGGTTTTAATGCCCATCTTTTTACAGGTACGCATAACGCGTAAAGCAATTTCACCCCTGTTGGCAACTAAAACTTTCTTCATGATCCTGATAAGAATGAGCTAAATTAAGAACGCACCGGCTCTTCGAGCATCGGCAATTTGATCAATTCCTTTTCCTGATCGTTTACCTTATTCATTCCCATTATGCCTCCGGATGATTGAGCAACATGAAAAGCAAAGTTTTTCAAACTTTTATACAAGTCTAAAGCTACCTGATATTCCAATTTGCGCAGTATGGGATTCAACCCTTCCAGTTCTTTACTGATCCTTGACTCTCTTTCTTCAGCATCGCTTGGTAATCCTTTGATCAGGTCTCTGAGACTGTCATCTACATTGTGATCGATTTCTTTGTACAGGTGTCTGATGTCGGATGCTTCGGAAAAGGATTTTATATGAATGAGCTTTACACTGTTCTCTATCTCTTCAGGTTCGATCTTTCCATCGGCGTTGGATATGAGAATACTTACCAATAATGGCGCCTTTTTAATCAATTCCTGTTCGTCTCTGTGCAATTTGCTTATATGGTATAACATTTATCAATATTTTTGTACCGCGAAATTAAAAAATCCGCAGCACATTCCCTTCAATTTTGAATAATACACATCCAACTGTTTTAAATTTTATTCGACTCTTCATCCTTTTGGAATGGAGATTAAAATTTGCAGTTCAGGGCACTCTGGTTCAAATGTTCACATCGGTATTTTTAATTTTTTTAAGTCTAAACAGTCTGGCACTTCCTGTATGGAATGCCTTGTTTTGGTTAATGATACTCTTTAATACCATTAATTCTATTGCAAAAGGGTTTCTTCAGGAATCGGAAGGCAAGCTTTTATATTATCATTCGATCTGCAAACCGGAAAGTTTAATTATATCCAAGATCGTTTTTAATGCAATAATTTCATTGATTCTCTTGCTGATCTTTGCTGCAGTATATTCTTTGGTATTGGGTTTTAAGATCAGCAACCCTGTTCAATACCTTTTGGTAGCTGTTTTGTTTACCATAGGTTTGTCAACTGTATTTACCATGGTATCTGCCATTGGCGCTTCATCCGGTAGCTCAGGAAGTTCGATTCTTGTCTCGGTTTTAGGTTTGCCGCTTGTGCTGCCTTTGTTATTGGTTACCGTTCAAACGGCAAAAAAAGCCATGGATGGGATCGAAACCTGGTCGATCTATAAAGACATGGCTGTTCTCGGACTGATGGACCTGATGTTGTTTTATTTATCCGTCGTTCTATTTAAATTCATCTGGAAAAATTGATCCTTACCGGATGATTTTTTGAGGATCTTTAGAAGAAGCATCTCATTGATGCCTGGGCCAAAATACTTTACAACAAGATGTCTTTAGATTACTTAAAAAGTAAAAGAAAAATCTTCAAAGAAAAAAGAAGGTAATTTTAAGTAGAAGTAAACCTCTTTAAGAGTTGTTATGCTTCACTCATTGCAGCCGCTCCACCAACGATCTCAGAGATCTCAGTAGTAATGGCTGCCTGTCGTGCCTGATTGTATTGCAGTCTAAGCGATTTAAGAAGCTCACCGGCATTTTCAGTTGCTTTGTCCATGGCAACCATACGAGCACCGTGTTCAGATGCGTTAGAATCCAGAAGACATTTAAACAATTGCGTTTTAACGGCTCTTGGAATTAACTCCTGTAGGATCTCAGCCTTACCCGGTTCAAAAACATAATCGTTCGATACGGCTTGTTTACCCTGCACTAAATGAGACAAATCTACAGGCAATACCCTTTCGTCCATGATTATTTGAGTAGCGGCATTTTTAAACTGATTGTAAACCACCCTCACCTCATCGTATTTTCCTGATTTAAAATCGTTTATTATTTCGTCACCTACATTAAATACATTTTCAGAGGTAAGCTCGGAGAATATTTCCTTATGAACTGTATCCAGCTGAAAGGCTGATGATTTAAAGTAATCAAAACCCTTTTTTCCCATAAACTTTAAATGAATGTTTTTAGGGTTCAGATCCTTAAACATAAGATTGATAACTGAAGAAGTGGTTTTGATAACATTTGCGTTAAACGGTCCGCACAAACCCCGGTCAGAGGTAATGACAATTATCAGTACGTTTTTAAGTGGTCTGGGTTTGAAATAAACTTTCAAATCCATATCGTCTGCAGAAGAGGATAAATTGGCCAGAATTGATTGAAGTTTTTCTGCATAAGGGCGCATTTGCAAAATTGCATTTTGAGCCTTTTTCAATTTAGTAGCAGAAACAAGCTTCATGGCTTTTGTGATCTGCTGTGTACTAATGGTTGAACTTATCCGTGTTCTGACTTCCTTTAAATTAGCCATTCTGCTTTAATTTGTTTTTTAGTTGGAATAAGAAGATGACAAACTTTCACCAACTGATTCTAATACAGAAGTGATCGATTCATCAATTTTACCCTTGGCAAGTTCATCAAGCGTTGATTTATGCTTACTTTCAAGAACCTGCAAATACTCTTCTTCAAATTCCCTGATCTTATTTACGGGAACTTTGGATAAAAGACCTTTACTTCCCAAATAAATAATAGCAGTTTGTTGTTCAACCCTTAAGGGTGAATATTGAGCCTGCTTTAGAACTTCAACGTTCCTTGCACCTTTTTCAAGTACTGATTTGGTTGCTGCGTCAAGGTCGGAACCAAATTTGGCAAAGGCTTCCAATTCTCTGTATTGAGCCTGATCTAACTTTAAGGTACCGGCAACTTTTTTCATTGACTTGATTTGCGCATTACCACCAACCCTTGATACAGAAATACCAACGTTGATAGCAGGACGCACACCGGAGTTGAATAA
This sequence comes from Flavobacteriales bacterium, assembly GCA_020635455.1. GTDB lineage: Bacteria > Bacteroidota > Bacteroidia > NS11-12g > UBA9320 > JABWCE01. Next base: position 4,427 of record JACJZT010000006.1, on the reverse strand, counting down.
ATTACTTTCAAGGAATATCTGTCCGTCCGTAATAGAAATTACGTTTGTAGGAATATAAGCCGAAACATCACCAGCCTGAGTCTCAATAATTGGAAGTGCTGTAAGTGAACCACCACCTTTTACAAGATGTTTGATGCTTTCCGGCAAGTCATTCATTTGTGAAGTGATTGCGTCGGTACTATTTAATTTACATGCTCTTTCAAGTAGTCTTGAATGCAAATAAAATACATCACCGGGATAAGCCTCACGTCCGGGAGGTCGTTTCAAAAGAAGTGAAACCTCTCTGTAAGCAACCGCCTGTTTCGACAAATCATCATAAACCACCAAAGCAGGAAGCCCCTGATCTCTAAAGAATTCTCCGATTGCCGCACCGGCCATAGGAGCATAGAACTGAAGCGGCGCAGGATCAGCAGCTGTAGCTGCAACAACTACTGTATAGCTCATTGCACCTTTGTCTTCAAGGGATTTTACAACTTGTTTTACCGTGGATGCCTTCTGTCCGATCGCAACATAAATGCAATAAACAGGATTGCCTTTTTCATAAAACTCTTTTTGATTTATGATCGTATCGATCGCTACTGCTGTTTTACCGGTTTGACGGTCACCGATAATTAACTCTCTTTGACCTCTTCCAACCGGAATCATTGCGTCGATAGCTTTAATACCTGATTGCAATGGTTCTTTTACGGGCTCACGAAAAAGCACTCCCGGTGCTTTTCTTTCAATTGGCATTTCATAAAGTTCACCGGTTATCGGACCTTTACCATCGATAGGCTGTCCAAGAGTATTTACAACTCTGCCCAACATACCGTTACCCACTTCGATTGACGCGATCCTATTTGTTCGTTTAACTGTATCCCCTTCCTTAACCCCTTCACTGCTTCCTAATAATACAGCTCCAACATTGTCTTCTTCAAGGTTAAGAACAATGCCTTTTAGTCCACCGTCGAATTCAATTAATTCTCCTGACTTTACTTTTGTTAATCCATAGATCCTTGCAATACCGTCCCCTACCTGTAAAACAGTACCTACTTCTTCAAGTTCCGCAGCTGTTTTATAGTTGGAAAGCTGTTCGCGAATAATGGATGAAACTTCATCTGGTCTTATTTGGGCCATTTTATATTTATTAGTTTAAGAATTGTTTTAATTTATGTAATTCATTTCGAATGCTCATGTCAAGCAATTTATCTTCGTAGTTTATTATCAGACCGCCTACTATTGTAGGATCCGTTTTAACAGAAAGTTTAACATGAGGCTTGTTTATTTTTTTTGCTATATATTCCTTAATATTATTAAGATTTGCTTCGGATAAAGGCATAGCAGAGGTAACCGTTGCCGTGGCTATACCCTTCTTATTGTTGTAGATCTGAATAAACTGAGAAGCTATTTCAGGAAGATGATTTTCCCTTTTTGCATCTACAACTTTTTCAATAAACAACTGAAATAAGGGTTGAGAGTTCTTAAATACACTCTTAAGAATTGACAACTTTGACTCTGCCTTGATCACGGGACTGTTTAGCATGCTAACCAGATCATGGTTTTCCTTAGCAACATCATGGAAAGACTGAATATCGGAATAAACCTCATCCAATTTTCCTTGTGAACCTGCCAGTTCAACAATTGATTTGGCGTATCTGTAAGCAATTCTTAATTCAGACATATCAGTTCAGTGCAGCGGTCTTTAAATTATCCTCAACCAACTTAGATTGCTGTTCTTTGTTTTCGAACTCTTTTTTCAGAAGAGTTTCAGCCATTTGAATGCTCAAAGACACCACCTGAGTTTTTAACTCAGCAATTGCAGCGGTCTTTTCATTTTCAATTTCTTCTTTGGCTTTAGCCATGATCCTTTGCTGTTCTTCAACAGAAACCTTTTTTGCTTTGGCGACAATGTCCTCACCCATATCCCTGGCTTCTTTGAGAATTTTCTCACGTTCAGCTCTGGCTTCAGCCAATAATTTTTCATTATCGGCCTTCATCAGTGAAAGTTGCTCGTTAGCATTTTCGGCCGATTTAATAGAGTCAGCAATAAAATCCTCTCTTTCTTTAAGAGATTTAAGAATGGGACCCCACGCCATTTTCTTCAGTAAAAAAAGTACTGATAAAAACGCAACAGATGTCCAAAAAATGGTACCTAATCCGGCTGATAACATATATTAATACTATTAAGGCGTTAAAGTTTAGCCTTATCATTGCTGAAAAGGCTTTTTGTTTTTAATTACTTGAAAACTACCAAAAGGCAAATAATGATCGCAAATAAAGCAACACCTTCTACAAGGGCAGCAGCAACAATCATGTTTGCACGTAGGTCTCCAATTAATTCAGGCTGACGAGCCATGGCTTCCAAAGCCGAACCACCAATTCGACCAACACCAATACCAGCTCCAACGGCTGCAACACCTGCACCTAGAGCGGCTAATCCTGTACCTGTAGAAACTGTTTCAAGTAAAATTGCTAATAATTCCATGTTTATTTATAAATTTATTTTTGTTTAAGTAATGTTATTTAATTTTTAGTGATGAGGTTTTTCCAATGCCGCACCAAAATACAATGCTGTTAATAGTGTAAAAACATATGCCTGTAGAAAAACCACGAGCAATTCAATAAAATACATAAAGATCATGAACAAAACGGATCCGACCCCAACCCCGTATCCGGCACCCACATTCTGCTGTCCGAAAATAAATACCAAACAGGTAAATGCCAGTATAATAATGTGCCCGGCAGTAATGTTAGCGGTTAATCGTATCATCAATACCAATGGCTTCATGAAGATCTGAACAATTTCGATAGGTACCAAAATGAATTTTATAGGAAGTGGCACGCCATGAGGCCAGAAAATATGCGACCAATAATATGCCTTCCCGTTTATTGTGGTAATGATAAACACTAAAGTTGCAAGAACCAGTGTTACTCCCAGGGTACCCATAATGTTAAAACCTCCGAAAAAGGGCACAAGTCCAAGAATGTTTGCAAGCCAAATAAAGAAAAAGGTGGTCAATAAGAATGGAGTAAATCTATGACCGTGCTCTTTTCCAATTGAAGGGATGGCAATGTCGTCTCTGACAAAGATCACTAAGGGTTCGAGTAAGTTCTGAAGACCTTTAGGCGCAGTATTTGGACGGCTTTTATATTTTTTTGCTGCACTGCCGAATAAAAGCAATAAGATGATGCCTGTAAGAAATAAACCAATTACACTTTTTGTTGGTGAAAAATCCGTTAAAGATTGATTGGTGATTTTTCCCGCTTCATCAAACTGAATTCCTTCTATACCCGATGCTTTGTAAATCTGCTCCTCAAAAAGAACCAAATCGTTGTAGGTAAAATAATGCTTATGCTTTCCATTAACCTCAACATTGTGTTTGTTGTGATAAAAATGTGAGGCGGAAAACATTTCCAAACCAGAGCCGGTATTCACAATTACCGGAAGATAAATGGTAAAATGTTTTTCATGATCGGTCCCTTCGTTCAAAGTAAAAAAATGAATTTCATGGGCATCCGCAATGTGATGCGTTATGAATTCACCGGCGTCAAATTTTGTTTCGTGATTTTCGTGATTTCCTTCTGAAGCTGAGGTATCAGACTTGTGTGAAGCATCATCTGAAGCATAAATAATGCTTGAAAAAAGCGTAAAAAGTATGACAAATAGATTTTTTATCATGGATACTTTAATTGTAATTGCCTCTTTTTCAGTTAGTTTCAGATTTAACTTCATCCTTTTTATCAGCGCGCAATTTATGCACTAAAAACAAAATTTCAAACATTGTGAAAAATAAATATAAAATAAAAAAATAACCGATGAAATACAGGTCTCTTTTACCTGCCAAAATCCAATAAATCAGTATAAAAATTATGCAAGAAAGCATCCTCAATCCTGTTGTACCCATCATGCCGGTTACAAATCTTGAGTTGTTTTTTTCCTTAGCCTTCATCGAAAGAGAATTCAGGGCAAGTGTCAGTAAAACAAAAAAGCCTAATGCTACCCAACCTATCCACCCAATGGATGTTTTACCACTTGCATCGGCAACAAACAAAATTCCTGCACAAATAAAGGTTAGCTGTATTAATTTTTTATGATATGCAGACATCGTTAGACCGGGCTGCAAAAATACTTTCATTAATTGAAACTATTTTAATTTGATTCTGAGGTTTTATTTTTATCAATGGAAAATCTTTTTCGATCAATGAATAAGGATAATTCAAAGATCCTTGGCATTTGTATCAACTCTACGATTTCAATTTCTACACCAAACTCTAGATTGACCCTTGAAATTATTCTTAAAGCCATCAGGGAGTTTCCTCCAATTTCAAAGAAATTATCTCTGGTACCAATCCTTTCCATGTCCATGATCTCTTTCCAAATTTCAACCAGCTTTTCTTCAGTTTTATTTTCCGGTGCATAATGCTTTCCGCTTTTCTGACCCTCTACG
>JACJZT010000005.1 GCA_020635455.1 Flavobacteriales bacterium | reverse complement strand
AAAGGCGATTGTTGGATCTTAAAAAAGCCGGAAACTCTAAAAACTGTTTATGAATACAAAGGATAGTTGCTCATTAATTGGTGCACTTTTTCCTGATTAGTTCTTAACCCAGTCGCCTGCCTCTGGCAGGTGACCTTGAAGACTTAGTATTCGAAGTAGTTATCACCTGCCGGAGGCAGGCGATTGTTGGATCTTAAAAAAGCCGGAAACTCTAACAACTGTTTATGAATACAAAGGATAGTTGCTCATTAATTCGTGCACTTTTTCCTGAGTAGATCTTAAGGCAGATTCATGGTTCCGATTTACCAGTGCATAGTCGATCAATTCTGCGATAAGGGGCATTTCATTTACTCCCATCCCCCTGCTGGTTATTGCAGCCGTTCCAATCCTTATCCCGCTGGTTACAAATGGACTTCTGGTTTCAAATGGAACTGTGTTTTTGTTTATGGTTATATGACATTTTACCAGGGTGTCATCGGCAATTTTTCCGGTAAGTTCTGCATCTTTAGCCCTTAGGTCTATCAACATCATATGATTGTCGGTACCGCCGCTGATGATTTGATAGCCAAGATCCACAAAGGTCTTAGCAAGCTCCTTCGAATTTTCAATGATTCTTTTGGTGTATTCACGATAACTTTCACCAAGTGCTTCCTGAAAAGCAACGGCCTTGGCTGCGATCACATGCTCCAGTGGCCCTCCCTGTGTTCCCGGGAAAACAGCTCCATCCAAAACTGCAGACATTTTTTTGATCTCATCTTTGGGTGTGGTCAATCCCCATGGATTTTCGAAGTCTTTTCCCATCATTATTACTCCTCCTCTTGGTCCGCGAAGGGTTTTGTGTGTGGTACTGGTCACTATGTGACAATATGGCAATGGATCGTTTAGCAATTTGGTGGCGATTAAACCGGAAGGGTGCGAAATGTCTGCCAGCAATAAAGCGCCAACTTCATCTGCAATTTCTCGCAGTCTTTTATAATTCCAGTCACGGCTGTAGGAAGAAGCACCACTAATGATAAGTTTAGGCTTTACTTCCCTTGCCTTTGTTGCAACCGTTTCCCAATCGATCAATCCGGTTTCTTTCTCAACACCATAAAAATTAGCCTTGTACAGTTTACCGGAAAAGTTTACCGGACTGCCATGAGTTAAATGCCCTCCATGCGATAAGTCGAATCCCAGTATAGAATCTCCCGGTTGCAGACAGGCGAGCATAACTGCAGCATTCGCCTGGGCACCTGAATGAGGTTGTACATTGGCCCATTCTGCACCAAACAATTTTTTAAGCCTTTCAATGGCCAGATTTTCAATCACATCAACTACTTCACATCCTCCATAGTATCTTTTGCCGGGAAGCCCTTCGGCGTATTTATTTGTGAGTACCGAACCCATGGCTTCCATTACCTGTTTGGAAACAAAATTTTCTGAGGCGATAAGTTCTATACCATTTTGTTGTCTTTCTTTTTCTTTGGCGATCAGATCAAATACTTCGGAGTCGAGTTGCATCTTGCAAACCAAATGGTTTTATTCAGAATTTCCTAACCCTCCGGCGAAAATGAAATCGCCCGGGTCAAAATCCGTGATTTTAGTTGAATTTATACGACAAACCAATTCCAAAAACCTCCTTGAACTGCAATCGTGGACCAACCTTGGTATCGTCTTTTTCGTCGTATTTTATGTCGATGTCGTTGTCGTAGATCCAGTTAAGAAACAGTGAAGCGGTTACATACTTATTCAACTTTGCATTGATCATGGTTTCAAGGTTAACGTCAATGTTCTTGCGATTCGGTTTGTTTTCGTCGGTGTAATTGTTAAACAAAGATGCCCGGGCCAAAAGATTAACATTGGTCACGATGTCTTTTTGGAAAAAGATGTTCATTAAGGCTCCAAACTCAGGTCGAAGTACCTTGTTGGTATCAACGGCAAAGGATTGTTTAATAGAATTATTATCAACGGTTACCAGGGTAAATTTACCGGTTGCCGGTGAAAGGTATACCGAAAAATAGGGTTTGGGTTTGTAGTCAATACCGATCGATGCCAAAATAAATGCCGGAGCCATAAAGGTTGAGATCATCGGACTTCTCACATTTTCTGCGTCGAAGGTATACGAAGGTGCAAACTGACTTTTAAAATTAACCAGGGCAGCATAATTGGTGTGTTTAAGTTTTGATAAGTAGCCGAATTTTGACAGGAAATCGATCTTATCCTCATTTTTACGAAGGCTTTGGTTTTTATTCTGAATCATACCGTATGCAAGATCAAGATTGTTATCCCAAGTGGTTCTTTTTTTGGAATATTTGGCATAAAGGTTTGCCAGAGTTGTTATGGAAATTGCGTTAACACCTCCTGAGGCCCAATTATTAAAACTCATCTGATTAAAATTAGCAGCGAAAAATCCACCTTTCTTCCATAAGATGACCGGTAGTTTTTTCTCAATTTCTGCTTTTAAGGCTTTAATTCTGGCCTCACTCGCTTTTTTGTTTGTTTCGGCATTGGTCAGTTCTGTTTTTAAAGAATCAAGCTGGCTTATCTGTGCATTTCCAATAAAAAAACAGAATAAGGATAAAAAGAAAATTATGTGTCTGGAACGCTTTTTCATAATTTTTCAAAATTAGAAAAAACTGATTGGACATTTACCCGGCTAAACAGGGAATTTATATTTTTATGAAAACCTGATCAGAAGCTGGTTTTTTTCAACCTTATCTCCGGCCTTTATCTTTATTTCTTCAACCAAACCATCGCCGGCAGCTTTAATGTTATTTTCCATTTTCATTGCTTCAAGCACCAGCAAACCTTCACCTTTTTTAACAGGGTCACCTTCCTTAACAAGTACCTTTAAGACCATTCCGGGCATCGGTGCTTTTAATTCATTGATTTTATGATCCGAATTTTTATCCATACCCAATTTAGTCAAAAGAAGATCCAACTCGTTTTTCAGGTGCACCCGGTAATCGGTTTTATTGATTTCAAGGCCCATATTTTCACGGTTATCATCCTTTACCTTGATCGTATACGATTTTCCTTTGTAAATGGCATGAAAGCTGCCATCACCATTCTTTATAATATCAAGTTCGGTTTCGGTATTGTTTAATTTGAAAATTCCTTCGTTTAAACTTACCTCAAACACCGACCGGTCATTTACATTCGCGCTATACATTCTTTTTATTCCAATGATTTAAAATACAATTTCACCTTATCTTTATAATATGGGCTTAAGGCAGGAGATACCGATCTCAGCAATTCCTGTCCTTTTTGTTGTTGCTTTAAATATTCCTGAAGGGATGGTGGCATGGTACGTTTAACTTGCTTGCCCTCATTTGATTGTCGCTTGTCGTCCTCGTCCTGTTCCTTTTCTGCTCTTTCGTGTTCAAGCAATCGGGTTAGAATTTCTCTTTGCCGTTTGAGGGTTTCTTCATTAACATTTTTGTTTACAATGTCCTTTTCAACTTCATCCATCATCTCCTGAGTTTTATTAAGATCTCCCAGTTTTTTACCATTTCCCTCTTTCTCGAGTTCTTTTTGCAAGTCCTGTATCTTTTTTCTTAAAGCGGCCTGTTGTGCTGCCATTTTAGCCAACTGTTCGGAAGTTGGCCTTTTCCCTTCTTTGCCATTTTTTCCCATTTGCTCCATTTCCTTATTCATTTTTTCCTGCATTTCTCTCAAACTCTTCATGCTCGGCTTCCCGCTTTTCCCCTTTTTGGGGTTTTTACAACTAGGATTTGGTTTGGAATTTTTCATGTTGTCCTGCATGTTTTTCAAAACCTCGCTGAGCATAACAGCCAGATTGTTCAGACTGGTCATAATGTATTGCTGATGATTTACAACGGCCCTGATATCCCGAAAACCTAACTTTTCCAATGCCTTATCCATGTTGTTGTTGACCAGCCCCATTTCTTTATTGATAAAGGATTGAATTTTTATAACTCTTTTACTGAGTGCAAATAAAGAATCTTCAATGATCTTGGTGTCGTCACGTAGTTTTTTCTGTGCCTGAGCCAGTTCCACAAATTTTGGATTATAACCACCCACAGCCTTGAAGTCCTTCATAAGGTTTTCCTGATCCTTAGAAACCTGTACCAGATTTTCAAGAATTTGTCTGAGTGTATTGTAATCTTCTTCAGCTCTTTCTGCCATCATCTCATCCATTTCACCCTGCATTTGCTCACTCATTTCTTCCATTTCATCACCGGCTTTCTTTTGATGTGGCGACGCTTTTTTATTGTTTTCCTTTTCAAGTTGATCGGAACTTTCTTTTTGTTCTTTGTCTATGGATTTTTCTTTCTCTTTATGGTCACTCAGATCATTCTGTTTTTCAAGTTGCTTGTTTTTTTCCTGAATTTCCTTGAGGTCTTTTTTGATATCTTCAAATTTTTTGTTGAGTTCTTCCTGTTGTTTTTTTAACTCCTCGCTGTTTTGTCCGTCCTTTTTGCTGTCTTCTGATAATTTCTTTTGTTCTTCTGCCAATTCCTTAAGCTTGTCAATAGTTTCTTCCATTTTTTTCTCAAGTTCAAGCTGTTTTAAAAGTTCCAGGGCCCTTTCCATTTTTTTCTTGAGATCTTTGTCGCCCAACTTGAAATTATTCATTTCTTTTTGTAGCTCATCTCTATTATTGTCTTTCAGCAGTTCTTTTAACTTTTCAAGCAAATCTTTCATATCCTTGTCCATAAGTTCTTCCATGAGCTTTTGGAGTTCTTCCTGCTTTTGCTTGGTTTCTGGATCGATTTTTTTGTATTCTTCTTCGTTTTTGTCTTTCGTTTTGTTCTGTTCAACAATGTCCTCCATTTTTTTCTGAAGGTCCTCATGTTGCTTTATCAGATCCTGAAGCTGTTTCTTATCTTCCCAGCTGAGCGATTTTTTCTCTGATAATTTTTGCTCGTATTTACTTATTTCTTCTTCAAGTTTTTTGGATTCCTTGATTGCTTCGGCCATATCCGACTTGATGGCTTTATTGCTTTCATCGGTTTGCTTTTCAATTTGTTCCAGCGTTGGAGCCGCGAATAAGCCGTTACCGGTTCGTGTGGCCTTGCTTCCATTAATGGCATCGTTGTCCCAGATCTCAAAATAATATTCAAGTTTTTCACCCGGTTTAATGTCAAGCGAATTCATGTCCCACATGTAATAGAAATTCTGAGCCGTTTGGTTTTTGATGATCGAAACAGGGAAGCTTAACAGACCTTTTTTCAATTTGTCTTCCTCTTTTGACTCGATAAACTTATAGTGAAACAAAAGCCTTGAAAATCCATAATCGTCGTTAATGTCACCAACAAAATAAATAAGTTTGGTAACGTTGCTGTCCCTTTTTTCTTTCATACTTATTTGAGGGAAAGCATCCGGGATCACATTTATCTGATAGAGAATTGAGTCTTTGTTCTGGGTATTCTTGTTAGAAGTTTTGATTTTTAAAAGTTCAGTATTTTTAAAAAGCTTTTTAAAACTAAATTTATCCTTGCCCTCATTTTGGGCCGTGTAAACATGGTCGGGAACCGCCAGGCTGAGTTGTTCTACATTTTTGGTATTAAAATCCCATTTTACCACCGTGCCGGCAGGAATGGTCATATCCCCAATGTTATTGATGCTTTCATCTTTTCGTCCGGTATATTCGGGATAGTCCAGATGAACTTTAAAATCCAGCAACACCGGTCTTTGCTTTACTTTCAGCTCATATTCTTCCGAACTAAAGCCATTGGATTCAAAATGAAAGAAAAAGTTTTTCTGTACATTTTTCAGCATGTAAAGAAAGGAAGACTTGTCCTCTTTTTTCATTTTAAACCGGTTGCCTTCGGTAACCAGATAAACCTCTTCAGGAAGCACATTGCCTTTCATGCCAAGGTCGATCTCCACATCGTCGTTTTGAAGAAATTCCAGGGTTTTGTTCTTTAATAAAAAATCAAAAGGAGCCTTGATAGCAAAATGTTTATCATGCTGTATCAGGCGTGTGGTCGTTTCCTTGAATCCGGGAGCAATGATCATAATGATCATAAGTACTGCAAAAGGCCCGTAAGCATATTTCAAGTATTTTTTATTGCTTTTAAAATCAATGGCTGCAGAGAATTTTACCGGTCGGAGTTCCGATATCTTTTGTTCTATGGATGCTGCAAGAAAACGGTTGTCGAGCTCGTTCTGAGACCTTCGGTTTAGTTGAAGAGTGTTGAGTAATTTGTCCTGTATGTTCCCGAAATGTTTCCCAATAATTCTTGAAGCTGCATCGTAATCAAGTATTCGGCCTATCTTGTATAATCTGGCCAGAGGTATGGCTATAAATCTTACGAGAATTATAAGCCCGAAAAGAATCAAACTGTAAAAAAGAAAGGTTCTGACTGTAGTGTTAAACCTGCCAAAATATTCGAGTACAGAAATGATGAGGAAAAACGAAAGCAAACCGCCGATAAAGAAAATGATTCCCCTTAAAAGCTGATTCTTGTAGTATTTCCTGATAAACTCATCCAGTTTTTGAAGCAATTCTGAATTGAGCAGATCCTTTTTTCCGTTTTCTCCCATTTATGACTTTATCCTTTTAAATACTTAATAAGTAAACGATAGTAGCTTTTATTTATTTCTTTACGGTTTCATCTTCGATTAGTTTACGAGCATCTTCGGTATAAATTTCCTTTTCGTTCAATTTTCCGGTTACAACCGCATTTTTAAAACCAAGTTTTACAATTTCCTTTCTAAATCTGTCAGCCCTGTCAAAGTCCCTGAATCTTCCCAAACAAATTTTCGTGGTATCTCCCAAAGAATATTTCTTTAAGCCGAGCATTTCTTCAGGATTTATAGTTAACTCAAAGTTTACAAAACTACCGATCTGAACTTCAAAATACGCTTCCTCCAACAAGGCCACTTCTCCTTCTTCCCCAAGTTTTTTCTTTAAGGTAAAGATCTCCTTCTCCAGGTCGAGTTCCTTTTGTTTTAAGTCCTTATTCTTAGAAACCACCTCATCTATTGCTTTGTTTCTTGATCTTTGATCGATCAGATCCGTTTGGTGATTTTCAATTTGAATGAAGAAATAAAATGCAAGTACGAAAAAAACCAGTGTTGTTATCACAAATACCCAAAGCCATGCCTTCAACTGGGACTGCTTAGTTCCACCAGACTTGATTTCGGGTGTCGGCCGGTTTTCAACCTCTATGGCACCATCAATTACAAATTTACCTTTATTCAAACTTATTTATCCGTTTTGATACTGAGGAATGCAAATTTCAAGAATAATATTACAATTGGACTATATTATTTGCTTTATTTTTGTGTTTAAATATTAAATCATGCATAATATCAAGCAATTAATATTGGTTTTCGGACTTATTTTTCTCATGACCGGATTTAATGTTAAAAATACATCCGACACGCCAGAACTTAAATGGTACGATTGGAACGAAGGAGTGATCAAAGCCCGAAATGAAGGGAAAGTTGCTCTGATCGATGCGTATACCGACTGGTGTCACTGGTGTAAGGTAATGGACCGAAATACTTATACCGACAAAAAAGTTATCGAACTGATCAACCGTGATTTTGTAGCCATAAAATTTAATCCTGAACTTGACCGGAAATACATCTATGAAAAGGATACCTTCAACGGACGCCAGTTGTTGTATGCATTAAGCGGCGGCAATAGCAGTGGGTATCCAACCACCTACTTTTTTTTAACCAGGAAAAATGTAATGCTCTCGGAAGCCGGGTACATTGAACCCGACAAATTTGAAGCCTTGTTAAAAGGGGTGGTGGCAGAACACGAAAAATAATTTCTAAACCCCGAAAATTAAATTTCTTTATACATTTTTGCGACAAATTTAAAAGGTGTCGATCGGAAAATTATACGGTAAGATCTATGAAAATGTGATCATAGAAGGAGCGGGTTCTGAAGGTTTCAGTATCGCCAGGGTTGAGGGCAGGGTGATCATGGTAAAATACGGTTCGCCCGGTGATGTGGCGGATATTCGTTTGTATGCTAAAAAGAAAAAAACACTTTATGCTGAGATCGACCGATTGATCACTCCCGGGCCGGACAGAACTGAACCTTTCTGCGAACATTTTGGAGTCTGCGGAGGGTGTAAATGGCAGCACATGAGTTATAAAGCGCAGTTGCACTGGAAAAACCAGCAGGTAAAAGATGCTTTTCAAAGGATAGGGAAGATCGATTGCGAAGAATGGTTGCCCATTTTACCTGCACCGGCCATAACCGAATACCGGAATAAACTTGAATTTGCTTTCAGCAATAAGCGCTGGCTATTGGATGGAGAAACAGAGGCAGACAATATAGTTGCCGCCGGGTTCCACATTTCCGGGCGATACGATAAGATCCTGGATATAAATAATTGCCACCTGCAAGAGAATTTATGCAATGAGCTAAGGAAATTTATAAAAAAGTACGCCATTGAGAACAACATTTCTTTTTATGACATCAAGGCCGGAAAAGGCTTCCTTAGAAATGTAACTTTCCGTAATACCCGAAATGGAAGCTGGATGATGATCCTGATCGCAGGGGAAAGTGATGATAAAAAAATGAACGGTATACTTGAAAGTATGTCCTTGAAATTCCCGGAACTTACTTCAATAATATACGGTGTGAACGATAAGGTTAACGATGCAATTTACGATCTTGAACTTCACACTTTTAAGGGAAACGATTTTTTAACAGAAATGCTTGGAGACCTTAAATACAAAATAAGGCCGAAATCCTTTTTTCAAACCAATCCTGATCAGGCTTTACACTTGTACAACATCGTTCTTGAATTTGCAGACCTTAAAGGAAACGAACTGGTATACGATCTGTATTGCGGTACCGGAAGTATTTCACTTTTCGTAGCCCGTTCTGCTCAGAAGGTATACGGAATCGAAAGCGTGCCTCAGGCAATAGAAGATGCAAGAGACAATGCCATCCTGAACGGAATAAAAAATGTGGAATTTACCGTAGGAGATATGCGCTATGAATTGAATGATGTATTTGTCAAAAACACAGGGACCCCTGACTTGGTAATTACCGATCCGCCTAGAGCAGGTATGCATCCGGCTGTGGTTGCTCAATTACTCAAAATGAGTACGCCAAAGATCGTATATGTGAGTTGCAATCCGGCAACTCAGGCAAGAGATCTTGAAATGCTTGCTGAAAAATACAACATACGAAAAACGAAACCGGTTGACATGTTCCCGCATACACATCATGTTGAAAACGTTACCTTACTTGAACTTAAGTAATTTCCAACTCTTCTGTAGGGTCCCAAAAGATCTTCTTAAAATCAAGGATCTGATCTTCTTTGACCGAAATTCCTTCTTTTTCAAGCAAATTTTTCATGGCATCCGGTGCTCCAAAATGTGCTTTACCGGTTAGCAACCCATTGCGGTTGACCACACGATGCGCCGGTACCGGATCCTGAAGTGTGTGAGCATTATTCATAGCCCACCCAACCATACGACTGGATCGTGAAGCACCTAAATATTTAGCAATAGCCCCGTAGCTGGTAACTCTGCCCTTTGGTATTAAACGGACAACCTGATATACCATATCAAAAAAAGTATCGTTATTATATTCTGGCATAATTATTGATGCAAACAATCAAACCTGAAACCCTTGTTAACTTTGAAAACAAAATGCAACCTTTTTGCACTTTCTGCTGTCAAAATTGTGTCAAGGCAAAACCCTTCAAATTTAATTCATTCCCTTTTTTATACTTTTGCAAATTAATATCATGACAAAACGATTTTCAATCTTTCTGATCTTAGGTTTAATAACCACCGGACTTTTTGCCCAGGGTTACAAGATAACCGTTAAAATAAAAGGAATTAAGGCCAACGAACCTTATTTGCTGGCCAGCTATTACGCCAATAAGAATCAAAAAATTGATTCAGCAAATTCGGATAAGAACGGAAATGTGATCTTTAAAGGCAAGGGTAAATTATCGAATGGGATCTATCTGGTTGTAACTCCCAGCCGCAACTACTTTGAAATGGTGGTTTCCGAAAAGGAGCAGGAATTTTCCATAGAAACCGATACCTTTTTTGAACCTGAGAAAATGGTGTTTAAAAATACCAAAGAAAATCTGGCGTTTTATGAATTTAACAATTATGCGGCCGAAAAATCACTTGAATACCAGGGATTGAAGAATGCGCTGGTGATGGCCAAAACCGCAAAAGACACTGCTGATATTCAGGGTAAATTCAGAGTGCTTGACAGTTTAATAAAAGTGAAACGACAGGAAATCGTTGACAGGGATCCGAATCTGTTCATTGCAAAGGTATTCAGATGCTTTAAAGACCTTCCTGAACCTGTTCCGCAACGAAATCCCGACGGTTCACTGGTAGATTCGAATTACCGTTATAATTTTTATAAAGACCATTATTGGGATTACATCGATCTTGGGGAAGACGGCTTGTTGCGTACCCCGATCTTTCACAATAAGCTTGAAACTTTTTTCACAAGAGGATTTCTTCAAATACCGGACAGTGTTGTAAAGGAAGCCGACCGTTTCCTTAAGACCATTGAAGCCAAAGGCGGTAAAGACCTTTTCAGATATTCGGTAATGTGGATCACCAATCACTATGAAAAGTCGAAGGTTGTATGTATGGACAAGGTGTTGCACTATATGGGAACTACTTATTATTGCGCAGGCAAAACGCCTTGGGCCGATTCCTCTACCATCCGGAAAATGTGTGAGCATGTGGTGAAAATAGCTCCAACCTTATGCGAAAAGATCGCTCCCCCAATCGTTAACTTATTTGATACCACTTACCAAAAAGAAATTCCGCTGTATTCTGTTAATTCACCCTTTACCGTTGTAGTATTCTGGGATCATCAATGCGGACATTGTAAAGTTACCATACCCAGACTGAATCATCTGTACGATTCTTTAAATAAAGCGGGTGTAAAATTTGAGGTGTATGCCGTTTACACTCAGGATGATTGGGAAGGCTGGAAAAAATACGTTAGAAACAACAAACTCAAATTTATCAATGTTGGGAATATGTATGGCAAGAGTCAGTACCGCAAGGAATACTTCTTTATATCTACACCACAGATCTACATTTTAGATAAGAACAAGAAGATCCGTCTTAAAAACATTGATGTGGATGGTTTGGGAGATATTCTTAAAATGTTGTCCAAAGAAGTTGAGCACGAAGATCATAAAAATTAAAAATAAGAATTCGTGAATAAAAGCCTGCCGGAAAGCAGGCTTTTTGTTTTTACAAGTTATTATTTTATGTTTAACCCCGTTAAACCATCGCCCTAAATCGAAAAAATTCTTGATTTATCCGGTGTCGTTCATAGATTCGCAAACTATTCTTATGAGATCAATTATACTTTCCTTACTCCTAATTTCCAATGGGTTGCTATTTGCTCAATCCGATTTCGAGACCTATGTGGCAGATCCGGGCGACGGACCACGCGAGCATTCCGCAGACATAACCCATATGAAGGTTGAACTAAGGTTCGACCCGCCGGCAGGTGTTGTAGAAGGGGTTGTAACACATACGTTTTCGCCGCTCAGAATGGAAGTAGACACTCTGTTTTTTGACGCCCCGGGTATTAAAATTGAAGAGGCATTGCTTGACGATAAACCCTGTATTTTCAAAACCAATTCTGAAGGAGTAACCACATATTTCAGTACAAGTTTGACCTACGGTTCGGTTCACACCATACGCTTTAAATATACTGCAAAGCCCAAAAAGGGCATCTATTTCATCGGCTGGAATAGTCCGGAAGTTACCGATCCCAAAAATCAAACCAGGCATCAGATCTGGACCCAGGGCCAGGGAGTGGACAATCGTTACTGGATACCGATGTACGATAACATGAACGACAAGTTTACCACCGAAACCATAACCACTTTCGACAAAGAGTATACTGTTCTTTCGAATGGAGAGCTGAAAAAGGAAAGTACCAATAGGGATGGTACCAAAACATGGCATTACAGGATGAGTAAACCACATGCAGGTTATTTATTGATGCTGGCCATCGACAAATATTCCGTTAAAAAGTCAAAGACTTCAAGCGGAGTTCCGGTAGCATTCTGGTATTATCCCGAATCTCCTGAAAAACTTGAGCCTACCAGTATGCATACCGAAAAAATGATCGAATTTCTGGAAAAGGAAACCGGTGTGAAGTATCCATGGGAAAGTTATTCTCAGGTTATGGTACAGGATTTTATGTACGGTGCCATGGAAAATACCACAGCCACCATTTTTGGAGATTTTTTCAATGTAGATGAAAGGTCATTTCTGGATCGGAATTATATTGGAGTTAATTGCCATGAATTGACCCACCAGTGGTTTGGTGATCTGATCACAGCCCGCGGGCGAGGAGACATATGGCTGCAGGAAAGTTATGCAACCTATTATGCCAAAATGTTTCAGGGAAGTTTGTATGGAGAAGATAAGCTGAAATGGATACAGCGAAACGAAGTAAACACAGCTCTTAAAGCGTCTGAAAGGGATATGTACCCGATTCGCCACAGCAATGCCGGAAGAGAACGGGTTTATCAAAAAGGAAGTACCGTAATTCAGATGTTGAGGTATGTATTGGGCAATGAATTGTTCAGGAAAGTAATTAAGCATTATCTTGATAAACATGCTTATTCAAACGTTGAAACCAACGATCTGTATCAGGCTGTTCTGGATGTTACCGGTATGAACCTCGACTGGTTTTTTAATCAATGGTTGTATCGAGGAGGGGAACCCCATTACAGAGTTCAATATTTTCAGACCTTAAATGGAGTTCAGGTCAATGTTGAACAAACTCAGGAGATCAACGACCGGATTAGAGCTTTTAAGATGCCGGTTGTGATCACGGTGCATTTTAAAAATGGTATCGTAAAAAGGAAAAAAGTGATGCTTGAAAAGGTTTTCGAATCCATATTTATAGAGACACAGGGAAACAACGATATTGATTTTGTTCTTTTTGATGAAAATTCGGAGATCACAAAAAAACTAACTTTCGACAAAACACCAAGAGAATGCCTTGCGCAGCTTGCCGGCGCAGCCTATATGATCGATCGGTATGATGCCTTACTGGCACTGAGGGATGTTGACATTGAATTAAAAAGAATAGCATTATGGGATGCATACGAACGCGAGAATTTACCTGAATTTAAGGCCGCCATCATTACCCAGCTTGCCAACGATCCTGAAAGTCAAACTCGCTTGCTTTCACTCTTTGATTCGGCAGAGCCAGAAGTTATAAAAGCCCTAATAAATACAAACCGGAAATTGAACGAAACCTTGACTCCGGGTTATGAGAAGGCTCTTGCACACACATCCTACGAAGTGGTTGAAAGCGCACTGAATGTTTTATGTGAAACCTATCCCGATAAAGGACCCGATTATTTGCAGCAGGTAAAAGACGTGTTGGGACACAATCATTCCATACGAATCAAGTACCTTGAATGGATGCTGAAATTTGAAAAAGAAACCTTGAATTCGAAGAATGAATTGATAAAGCTAAGTTCAAATCTCTTTGAATTCAGAACACGAGTTTCTGCAATGCAGGCATTGAAAAGACTCGGGATCTTTAACGATGAAATTATTGGTAATTTATTGAATGCGGGATTGAGTTCAAACAAAAGACTTTCAGGTCCGGCCGTGGAAGTATTGAATTATTTTACCGAACAAAGCGCCAACAAACAGCAGGTGAAAAATTACATTAGCATCCATAAATATTCAGAAGACGAGAAAAAGGAATTCAGGGAATTGGGATATTAATACCTCAACAAAAAATGCTTCGTGAGTTAATTTACTGAATCGGATTTTGGTAAGCTGACTAAGTAGCAAGCCTGCAAACACTATAAAGTATTTGAATATAGTCAAATAAGACCCCTCCCAAAAGTATGGTGCAAACTAAGTCGGTCCATGACAGTGCTTCATCACTGAACAAAATTAGACCCTTTGGTTTTTTCTAAGTACAAAGATTTCGACTGTAAGGAAGTAATAAAGCATATTGAGCTTTTGATACATGAAATTTCTTTATCAAATTGTATTATCCTTAAATTTGTCGTTTTAAAATGAACATTCATACGATGAAAAACATACCGGCAACCATAGCAATTGCAGCAGTTCTGGCATTTACAGCCTGCACCCAAAAACCGAAAGAAACACAAGGTTCTGATACAGAAAAGCTGAGCACTCTGGACAGCATTGCCAATGAGCGCCTGAAAATATATGAAAAGGTTGAACTCACTGCCGACTTAAGCAAATTAAAACCTTATGAAAGGGAAATGATACCACTTTTTATTGAAGCAGCTGCAATCATGGATGATCTTTTCTGGAAACAGGCCTTTGGAGAAAAAGAGTCTTTTTTAGCAGGGATCCTGAACGAGAATACCCGAAAGTTTGCTGAAATAAATTACGGACCATGGGACCGGTTAAAGGAGGATATGCCTTTTGTGAACGGATATGGTAAAAAACCTTTGGGGGCAAATTTATATCCCGCCGACATGACCAAAGATGAGCTCGAAAAGAGCGATGTGGAAGACAAGCGCGGATTGTACAGTATTATCCGTAGGAATAAGGATGGAAAACTTGAGAGCATACCCTATCACATTGCTTATAAAGAAGAATTGACCAGGGCCTCAGAGTTGCTTAAAAAAGCCGCTGAAATTTGTGAAGATGAAGCGCTGAAAAAATATCTTGGACTGAGGGCAGAAGCGTTACTTTCATCGGATTACACAGCCTCGGACATTGCCTGGCTGGATATGAAAACCAACGGTATCGACATAATCATTGGCCCGATAGAAGTTTATGAAGATAAGCTATACAATGCCAGAGCTTCTTTTGAAAGCTACGTATTGATCAAAGACATGGAGTGGAGCAAAAAATTGTCGCATTATGTTTCATTCTTAAAAGAGCTTCAAAAGGGACTTCCGGTTGAAGAAAAATACAAAAAGGAAGAGCCCGGTACCGACAGCGAGCTCAATGCTTACGATGTGGTTTATTACGCCGGGGATTGCAATGCAGGCAGCAAAACCATTGCCGTTAATTTACCGAATGATGAAAACATTCAGAAAAGCAAAGGCACACGCAGAAGTCAGTTGAAGAATGTGATGAAAGCCAAATTCGATAAAATATTGGTTCCAATATCAAATGAGTTGATCAGTGAGGACCAGAGGAAATACATTAAGTTCGACGCTTTTTTTGCTACAACCATGTTTCATGAGGTGGCTCATGGATTGGGAATTAAGAACACCGTCAACGGCAAAGGAACCGTGAGAGAAGCACTGGCCGAAATGAGCAGTGCACTTGAAGAAGGAAAAGCCGATATTCTTGGATTGTACATGATAGACCGATTGTTTGAAAAAGGAGAGATCAAGGAAGGTGTAATTGAGGATTATTATGTGACCTTCATGGCGTCCATTTTCAGGTCCATACGTTTTGGAGCAAGCAGTGCGCATGGTAAGGCGAATATGATGAGGTTTAATTACTTTGAAGAGCAGGGGGCATTTACAAAAAACGCCAATGGAACCTACAGCGTAAATTTCCAGAAAATGAAACAAGCCACCAACAGTTTATCGGCATTGATCTTAAAATTGCAGGGAGATGGCGATAAGGAAGGGCTTAAAGAGATCATGGACAAAATGGGAAACATCAGCCCGGATCTGCAGAAAGACCTGGATGGTTTGTCGGCAAAGAACATACCGGTTGACATTATTTTCGAACAGGGAGTCAAAGTTTTGGGCTTATAAAAAAACTGCCACCGAAATTCGATGGCAGTTGAAAGGAAATCAATTCCTGCAGACAATTCGTTTCCTTTTTTAGTCGACCCTGTTTTGGGCTATGTATTCCTCTAATTCCTGACTTCCGCAAGTTTAATCCTCTGAAAATGCAAGTCTCTCAAAATCTGATACTTGATGGTCTAAAATATCGTTTTCTGGGTGTTAATTTGACTTAATTTCAGTTTATTTGGTGGATGTATGTTCGAGTTCTAAAACATAAAAATGGTCGGAGCTACATTCAAGTCATCGAAAAGCGAGGGGGTAAATATGTGGTTAGGAAAAGTTTTGGTTCGGGAAACACTCCCGAAGCAGTTCAAAAATTAAAACTAACCGCCGATCGTTGGGTAGCTAATCAAACAGGCCTTCAAGAGTTTGACTTTGTTGGAGAACGGGAGTTATTCAACAAACTTCTTGATAACATCTCCTCTCTTAAGCTGGTAGGTATAGAATTTACATTGGGAAGGCTCTTTGATGAGATAGGCTTTAATAATATTGAGGACGAGCTTTTTCGTCATTTGGTTCTTTATCGGTTGGTATATCCAAAGAGCAAGCTGAAAACCACAGAGTATCTCTATCGCTATGAAGGGAAGCAGTATAGTGAAGATGAGATTTATCGGTACATGGATAAACTCCACAACAAGCAGAAGGATCGCGTTCAGCAGATCAGCTATGCACACACCCTAAGTTTGTTTCCCAAAGGCATTCAGGTTGTTTTTTACGATGTTACTACAGTTTATTTCGAAATTGACCAAGAGGATGAGTTGCGTAAAACCGGGTTTTCCAAGGAGGGTAAACATGAAAACCCGCAGATTGTGCTTGGGTTGCTTGTGAGCAGAGATGGATATCCGCTTGCCTATGACATTTTTGAGGGCAATAAGTTTGAAGGTCACACGATGATGCCTGTCATTGATGGTTTTAAACAGAAATACAATCTGGAGCAATTAATTATAGTAGCAGACAGCGGTTTATTATCACGATCCAATATCGAGCAGCTTCAAGAGCAGAACTATGAATTTATCCTGGGAGCTCGAATCAAGAATGAAAGCACGAGCATCAAGGACAAAATACTCACCCTTCAACTCAAAAATGGAGAGAGTGCTGTTATCAATAAAGGAGATTTGAGATTGATAATTACTTACTCAGACAAAAGAGCTGAAAAAGATCAATACAATCGTAAAAAAGGCATCAACAGGCTTAGTAAACAAATAAGATCCGGTCGCCTAACCAAAGATCACATAAATAAAAGAGGCTACAATAAGTTTCTACGCATGGAGGGTCAGATAAATCTTGTACTTGACCAACATCAAATTGCACAAGATAAGAAATGGGATGGACTCAAAGGCTATCTGACCAACTCTAAACTCAACAAAGATCAGCTAATTGAAAACTATCAACACCTTTGGCAAATTGAGAAGGCATTTAGAGTGGCAAAGACAGAATTAAAACTTCGTCCGGTATTCCACAGAAGGCAAAGAAGAATTGAGGCACATATCTGCCTGAATTTTGCAGCCTACAAAGTATACAAAGAGTTAGAAAGGTTCCTCAAAGAAAACAAATCATCACTGAGTCCACAAAAGGTAATTGAAATCGCACAGAATATTCACCAGATTGAACTAACAACCCCAACAACTAAAGATGTGCTCAAAAAAACAATCATGCTTTCTGAAGAACAGAAAGATATAGAACGCCTCTTTCAATTTGGGTGTTAATTTGCGGAAGTCAGGAGCAGTGCGCATGGTAAGGCGAATATGATGAGGTTTAATTACTTTGAAGAGCAGGGGGCATTTACAAAAAACGCCAATGGAACCTACAGCGTAAATTTCCAGAAAATGAAACAAGCCACCAACAGTTTATCGGCATTGATCTTAAAATTGCAGGGAGATGGCGATAAGGAAGGGCTTAAAGAGATCATGGACAAAATGGGAAACATCAGCCCGGATCTGCAGAAAGACCTGGATGGTTTGTCGGCAAAGAACATACCGGTTGACATTATTTTCGAACAGGGAGTCAAAGTTTTGGGCTTATAAAAAAACTGCCACCGAAATTCGATGGCAGTTGAAAGGAAATCAATTCCTGCAGACAATTCGTTTCCTTTTTTAGTCGACCCTGTTTTGGGCTATGTATTCCTCTAATTCTTTCTTACTTGATTCATATTTGAAACCTTCGGCCACGGATGGATAGTTTTCAGGATCATCACAATTGGTGTAAGCGAATTTTGCAAATTCGAGTTTACTGGCCTCGAAAGTGAAAAGATTTGAAAGTTCTTTGATCTGTGAAGACGTTAAAGGGTTATCCGATACGAGATCTTTTGCCTTTGCCATTCGGGTATTGTCAAATTTTTCTTCACGGATGCTCTGAAAGTGTTTATTAAAATCCGATGCATCCATTCCGTATTTTCCGCCTTTGGAATCACCGTTCCTAAAGCCTTTTCTTCCTCCTCTGCTGCTTCTTCCATTATTATAGTTTCTATGACTTCGGGAATCTTCACGTAGAATTAGTCTTCCATGGTGCCCAATGGTAGCGACGATACTGGAGTTCCGTGGTATGAACAATTGTCCTGCATAAACGGTCCTTCGGCTTACGATCCTTCCACGGTGGCTGGTTTGTATCTCAACAACCTTCAACTGATGCCGGCCTGCATCCAGATGTTGAACATTGAGTCGGTCGTAAACATTGGTATAACGGTTGTTGTTGATGAAAACCACATGTTCGGTGTGATTGGGTAAGATCAGGCTGAAAGATGAGCCCGGATGTGCGAACGAACTTGTAGCGATTACCATACTAAGGATGAAGGCTACGGTTTTGATTTTTTGAGTAATCTTTTTCATAATTTGTTTCCTCCTTTGATAGATAATATTCAATTAGAGGTCCGGAGTTGTAACTAAATCATAAGTAACAGGTAATCAACTTAATATCAATTGTTGATCGAAGGTATCTTTATAAAAATGTCTATTAATTAATACAAATTTTTCTTGCCAAAAATACAGGATTAATCAAATTAATAAGGGAAGCCTGTATTTTATTAGGTCGTGTATCCCTGAATTGTTTCCTTATTTTGAAGATATTAGATTCAACCATTGTTATAAAGCATTGTTACACAACAGGTTTCAAATAAGACATGTTTTCTATTTAATGCCATAACTATTTGATATTCAGGGTCAAAATATTTTATAAAAGTATTAAGAATAACAATTGAATAAGATACATTTGAATTAAATTAAGCTAAGAACTCATTTTACAAAATATCTAAACCTTTTGTCAAGGATCATCATTTAAAGCAATATTCTGCATTTATTCCATTCTTGATACATTAATAGCTTGATTCATAGGCTGATCTTAGGATCGCTTATGGTGTTGAATTTACCCTTTTGTTTATTGGAATAAGACGGACCAATTGGTTCGGTTATGAACGTATATTAAAAAAAAAATATGAAACCACTTTATGCATTCACAAATTTTGTAAGTATTGCTGCAATTCTAAAATCCATTTTTTTCTCCAGGAAATTTAAATGGAATTCTAAGTCAATTTTCTTGAATCGACCATTGTTTAACATCACGGGATTTCAGGACTTGAAGCCATTATTATTTTTTAGTGTTCTGGTTTTCTCATCAGGTTTAAAGGCTCAAACCTGGAGTAATACCGGATCTTTGACCCAGGCGAGACAAAATCATACTGCCACTTTATTAAATAACAATAATGTTCTTGTAGCAGGAGGTTTTAATGGCGGTGCCCTGGCGAACTGCAATGTTTATGATGCCATAAATGGTACCTGGAGCGTTACCGGTTCTTTGAGTACCCCACGATACATTCATTCAGCAACACGTTTAAATGATGGCCGAGTGTTGGTAGCAGGAGGTTATTCCGGAGTTACTTACTTAAACAGTTGTGAACTTTATGATCCCGGTAGCGGAACCTGGAGCAACACAGGCTCTATGGCTTTCACCAGAAGGTCTCATTCTTCAACAAGGCTTGCCAATGGGAATGTTTTGGTTGCAGGCGGATATAATGGAAGCTACCTTACCAACTGCCAGGTATTCGATCCGGGAACAGGCACCTGGAACAGTACTGGATCCTTGGCGGTTCCAAGGATGTATCATTCAGCAACCTTGCTTAATAATGGAATGGTACTGGTTGCGGGAGGACAAAATCCTACATATCTTTCAAGTTGCAGGTTGTATGATCCAAATACGGGTACGTGGGGACCAACAGGTTCTATGTCTGTTGCCAGAAGATCACATACCGCTACCTTGCTGAACAATGGGATGGTCTTGGTCACCGGCGGATTTAATGGATCATACTTATCAAGCTGCGAATTGTATGATCCAAATACCGGAACCTGGAGCAGCACAGGATCCCTGGCCCTTACCCGATTATTGCACACTGCAACCAAACTTACGGATGGGAGGGTGCTTGTTGCAGGAGGATTTAATGGAAGCTACCTATCCACCTGTCGCTTATACGATCCCGCTACCGGCACATGGAGTGCAACCGGTTCTTTAAATGGGGCAAGAAGAAATCAAACTGCCACTTTACTGGCAAATGGGAAAGTATTGGTTAGCGGTGGATTTAATGGCGTTACACTTTCTAGCAGTGAATTGTACACTCCATGCTATCGGCCGGATGTTCCAACGGTTTCTGCTAACCCGGATTTAATATGTAGCGGAAGTTCTGCTACGTTGTCGATCGCCTCAGGAAATCTGAACGATGCAACGTATTGGCAATGGTATACGGGATCGTGCGCCGGTACACCGATTGGCACAGGAACTTCGATAGTGGTTTCTCCCGAAGTAACCACAACGTATTATGTTAGAGGGGAAGGTGGGTGCGAAGCTCCGGGAAATTGTGCAGGTAGCACAGTTACGGTATATGGAGCCGGAATTCCAGTGGCAACAAATATTTATAATGGCAATGTTAACCTGACCACTCAGAGTCAGGTAAATTCATTTTTTAATGGAGTAAACGGTAAAAAATATACGGAGATCAATGGCAATCTTCTTGTGGATGGAGGAAGCCTGACAGACCCTATAAACCAGATGTGTAATTTAAGGTCCCTGATAAAGGTAAGCGGTTCGGTAACGATCACCAATTTTAATCAAAACGGAAATCCGTCCGACCTTTATGATCTTACAAAATTAAGAATTGTCGGGGGAGGATTTGGCATATACAATTCAAAAGAACTTATCACCCTAAATCTGATCGGTTTAAATTCTGTAGGAGGTGAATTTTCGATCCAGTCTAATAGCAATGCGAATTCATTGGTGGTTGATTCTCTAAGTTCTGTAGGAACATCAATAACCGTGAGAAACAACTACAGACTCTTAAAACTTTATTTAAGTCGTTTAACTTCGTCTTTTGGATTCAGTACCAACACTAATTATGTAAACATATACAATAATGGCGACAGCAGTGCAGGAGCATTAGTTATTGATTGCAAAAAGATCACCAGCATTGATGGCAACCTTCAGTTTTCGGATAACGACAATCCGGGAGTAAGCAACTTTGATAATATATTTACCAATTTAAGCAATGTTACGGGAAGCCTTTCGGTAAACAACAATGCCTATTTGAACACATGTTGCATTGCGGTAAATGTAACGGTAGGACTTAACCGAAACATCATAAACAACACGGGGAATTGCGCTAACCTTGCTGTTGCGCAGGCCAATTGCCTTGTTTTGCCCAAACGCGCAGGTAAGACTATGGAAAAGAATGCCGATATGTTTGCACAGTTGAGAATTAATCCAAGTCCGAACAACGGTAAATTTGAGTTGTATCTAAACACCCTTCAAACCGGAAATGTGAACGTTAGCATAGCCAATATGATTGGAAAAAGCATATACACAAGCTCATTTGAAGTAACCGAAAACAATTACATACCATTTTCATTGGAAGATCTTGCTGAAGGACAGTACATCCTCAGAGTGGAGCTGAACGGAAATGTTCAGTACAGAAGGTTTATGGTGAGCAGGTAAAAAAAAAGTATAAATCAAAAAAAGGCCACCTGATCCAACGGGTGGCTTTTTTTATAGGATTTAAGAAAGTCTATTTAACAAAACCGCTTTATATTTTAGTGTGCTTTGGTTACGCGCGCGCCGCAGGCGCGCGCGTATATCGCTCGAAACCATAAAAATCTACATCAACACCCCGTCCTTTGATTTAATGACCGGTGGTAAATCCGTTTCACCCAGCATCTCTCTCAGGTCGATCTCAATGGTTCGGCATAACGACATCATAGGTATATCGTTTGCCATTCCCTGAAAGGGATTTTCGGAATAATCTCCTACAACTTCCATCATTACATATAACCAACCAATTAAGGCTGTAATAGGGATGGATAACCACAAACCCCAGTTACCGATCTTCATAAGTTCGGGTATCATGCTAAATGGCAATAGCATTATAAAAATCCCGACAAAATACCGACTCATGTTGGCATATTGTCTGGGAAGCGGGAATTTCTTAAGCCGTTCATTTTTTCCCTGAAGATCGCAAAAATTCTGCAGCAATCTAGTAAGTTCTACATGTCTGAAGTCATCAATCAGACCTAATTCTCTTATTTTACTGAGTTCCAGAGATTGACGGTTTAAGATTTGAGTGGTCTGATTGGCGTATTTTTTTGTTGGACCCTCGTCGTCATCCATTAAAAAATGTTCAGGCTCTATGGATGCATTTTCATCATCAATTAACCCAACTCCAAATCTTTCCTGATAAAACCTTGCATACCTTGCAGTATGTCCACCCTGACTTATATGTTCCCATTCTGTTGGAACCAGAAGTTGTTTGCGATGCGCATACAACCATGCAATATGTCGGTATGTGAATTTTTTTTTGATCTGTGCCAACTCATCGTCCTTCAACTTTTGTTCTGCAAACAGATTCGTGATATACCCCTGAACCAGCATGCCCCAGGACCTGCTTTCATTTACAATACCACCCCAAACCTTGCGGGCCTCCCACATACGGTCGTAAGCCTGGTTGTTTTTGAAACCAACGTAAAAGGCTACTGCAGTACCAACAACCGAAACAGGCAACCAGGGAATGTAAAAATTGAGAATTTCCAAATGATAAAGTGCTGCAATGGTTCCCATTAACAGTAAAAGCCAGATCACGTGGTGCCCGGACCATTTCAGAAGTCTTTTGAAACTTATTCCTTTTGTTACGATCATTTAGGACAATTATTTTAAGTTTAATACGGCAATTTATTTAAGTTTTCCCTAATTATCTAACGTCCCCACTCAGCCTTCGACTTCGCTCAGGCTGAGCGTAGTCGAAGCCCCTACATCCCCCTTGCCTTCTTTATTTCATTATAGGCAAGCTGTATCTTCTTAAACTTCTCCTCTGCTGCCCTTGCTTCTTCTTCCGATTTTGAAGCGTGCTTATCCGGGTGATACTCACGTGCCAGCTTTCGGTATTTTGATTTTATTTCTTCATCTGTAGCAGAAGAAGTTAACTCCAGTGTGCTGTAATGTACTTCCACAGAATATGAACCGGTCGTTCTTCCCCCGGAGCTTCCGTTAAATTGCTCCCAGAAATCACCACTATAAGTTCCTGTAAACCGGCTTCGGATGATCTCAAAATCGTATTGTGTAAGATTAATTCGCAAAGCAATGTTCCGGATGATGTTCAGCTCATGTTGAGTGATGTTGCCATCGGCCTTGGCAATACCAAAAAGATAATGTACAAGTTTTACCCTCTCCGTTTTTATCATGAACTGGTTAATACTGCTGCAGGCTTGTTCCCATAGGATCTCGCCATTCAATATGTCTCTCAACAAAAGCATGTCTTCGCGCGTTTTTTCCACTCCGAAATTTTGCTTGTACAACTCTTTTACAAAATCCAGTTCGTTTCGGGTTACCGTACCGTCTGCTTTCAATACCGCAGCGGTTAAAACCAAAAAAGACCTGCTAAAATCCCTCTGAGTTCCTCCACTGCTTCTGAATTGGCGGTTTGTTTCAACACTAATGTTGCTGCTTTCAATAAACGAGCCTATGAGGTAACCCAAAATGGCACCCGGAAATCGCATTAAATAATAACCCAGTAAAGCTGCAATAAATTTAATCAAGGTTCTTTTTTAATAATAGATCAGAATAATGAAGCATAATTGGGGCAAATACAATGTCTTGAATAACCATTAATTTGGAACTTCCGTTTAAGAAGGCAAAATATCTCGAGGGATCGTAAACCAGGCGCTTCCCGTTCTTGTCGTACAATCCGTGATCACGGTCGCTCGAAGGTCGGCGGTACACACGTAACCTCGTTGTTTTTTCACGTATATCTTTTAAACCAATAACACAGTATGGTGTTGATCTTAAAATGCTGTCAATTTTGGTCTTGGTAAAATTTTCAAAACCCTCACAATATTTAAAATTAAATAAATTAAAATACGATTTAACTGCAGCATAATTCAACTTTCCAACAGGTGCGTTCTCTGAAACCGTAATATCAAAATCTCCTAAATTTTCTTTTCTGCTTATCGAAAAGGATTCTTTCTCGTTGTCGGGAAATAGGATCTCAACAGATTTTATTTCTTCAGGTTTGTAATCGAAAATTACTTTGGTGATCCATTCATCCTGTGCTATGGGATACCTGGAAGTTAAAAAACCATCAAAACCCGGTATATGTGTAATGTACGGTTCTTTGCTGTTTTGCAGATACATATAAGTTCCGGTCATGTCGCTGGTTGGTTGCCCTACATAATAGGTTTTGTAAAGTTCTCCCTTTAAATAAATTTCAACCTTTGTTGCCGTTGAAGCCATGCTTGAAATCACATTCTGCCTTGCCGGAAGAGGCACCGGTCCTTTTACCCGAATTTTTTTCAGGGTTTCATTCAGAAAGAAATCAATGGTTGGTTTAAATACTTCGAATTTTCCATTGACAAACCAGACCTTACCTTTTTTTTCAAGCAGCACATATCCTTCCCTTTTGTTGGAAATAAATATTTTGGTAACATCTTCCACATTCTTTATTTCAAATTCGGTTTTGTTTTTATCTGAGGTTCCGCTGGAAGTGTCCCTTATTAGCCACCATGTTGTTGCTCCCGCTAACAATAGTAAAAGTATGATCAAACTTTTTTTCATACGCAAATATTTCATTAAATAAAAACCATTAAAGATTAAATTGTTCGCAGGCGGCTTTTATTTGATAAGCGATTTCCAGACAGCAATGGATTTTTCATTCAAGGCTACAAAATCATCATTTTCTGATTCAGCAGCTAATTTTTTCGAGTTTTCAGCAACGGCAATTGCTTCTTTATACCTGCCCAATTTTGCAAGTATTAACGATTTCTGGCGCAGTATCCAAAAAGTTTCATTATTGATTAGTGCCTTGTTGATCCACTCAAGTGCCTTATTCATGTCTTTGTCGTTTTCAAGATAATATACAGCCGACTGAAAATAAGTAGCCTGTGTAACGCCTTTCATCTTTTCATCAATTTCAGACATAATTCTCTTATCGGTGTCGGTTGTAATTTTGAATTTAACAAGGATGTTGTCCCATTTAATTTCAAGAAAACAGTCGAAGGAAGTAATATCCGAAAACTCAATGGCCATGGTTTCAATGGTGTGGTTCATAACGATCGGCTTTACTTTAAATCGCAAAAGGTCGTCTTTGGGATCATAATCTTTGCCTACACCCCAATAGGATGTCACCGTATGAAGGATTATGGTCCATTCATTCTTGCCGGGTATGGTATACAAGGCATATTCGCCGGCCGGAATTTCATTCCCTTCAATAAATACTTCTTCCTTGAATTTTATTTTAGTGGATGCATTGGCACCGGTTCGCCAAATGGTATCAAAAGGAACCAGACCTCCGAAGATCTTTCTGCCTTTTACACTCGGCCTACAATAGTCAATAGTAATTTCGTTAAATCCAATTTCCTGAGTTAGCAGGCAATGCGGACTTAATTTTGGAGTGTTGATCTGCCCGTTTACCAGCCCGCTAAATAGTGTAAGAACGATCAGGACCAATAAACTTTTGCGTTTGTTTTTCATGGATTAAATTCTAACAGCAAATTTATGGCCAATATTATGAAAATGCTTTGCAGGGATGGATTAATTACTTTTTCAGACAATTTGTCCCAATGGCCGGTGTAAGATAAATTTTGCGATCTAGTTTCAGAATTTCTTAAATATTCTGAGTTTTTGTTAGCATACTGTAATTAAAAACAGTCGCATTGAAAGGTCTCGGTAAAAAATCAATAGTATTGTTCAATGGTTCAAACTTCCACGAAACAGGAGATCCGATAATGGGAATTACAACGACTAATTTCAGGCAGATACTTCACAGCGCAAAACTACAAATAAGAAAACGCATTGAATTAAACTGGTTTAAAAAACAGCATACATGATGAAGATCCTTGAAATATCCTGTTTTAAACCGGGGCAGTTGATCGAGAAGCAAAGCTTTATGAGCCTTTCATTGTTGGAAAAGCTGCAATTGCATTTTCATACCGGTGTGTACTCGTTTTGTAAAAACCATCAAATCCAGCGCAGATCGATCGATCGTGGCTTTAATCACCTATTTACCGAAAATGGACCTGAATTAACATCGAATGAAGCCTTGAAAACAAGGATCTTAAACAAATTGTTATGAAAAGTGTGCTTAGATATACCATAAAAATTCTCATTCTGTTTTTAGGAACCGCTCAAACTTTTGCTCAAATTTCTATTCTTGAGAGTTTTACCGGTTTTGAAAATAACAGGAAAATTTATCTGAACTGGGTTATTGAAACCGGGAGCAGTTGCAATGGCATCCGTATTTTAAGATCCGTAAACGGTATTGAATTTACGGAGATCGGTCATATTCCCGGAATCTGTGGTGGAGGTTCAAGTCCTGTGCCTTTTGATTTCATTGATGTTCAACCGGTACCAAACGCAATTAATTATTACAAACTTCAACTGGGTGCCGGTGGGTATTCTCAAGTAATTTCTTTTGAAGTGATCGATTTTCAGCAAAATGGCTTTCAGATCAGACCCAATCCGGTTAAGGATCATGGAAGGATATATTTTCCCAATTTTGATCATTCTCCCATTGTACTAAAGGTTTACGACTCATCGGGAATGCTGATCGATGAACTGTTTACAAGAGACGAATTTTTTGAATTGTACACAGAGAATTTTATAACCGGCCTCTATTATTTTAAAATTTTTAAAAACAATACGGATTTTTTACTGAGTGGAAAGTTCATGGTATGCAGTTAATAATTCCCGATTTACAATAATTTCAGCAGGCTTGAATTATTTTTTTTATAATTACAACTTCCATGAGTAAGTTAAGCAGGAAAATTCTTGTTGGCATTCTGTTCTTTGGATTGTTGGCCGGAGTTTCAATATATAGGTATGTCTATACTATGAAAGCAAGGGATGTTCAGTCTGAGCAAACGGATTTTACCCTGTCGTCATCATCCATTGTAAACGAATATCTCGCAAACCCATCAAAGGCTAACGAAAAATACCTTTCTGAAGATGGAGATTCTAAAATATTGTCCGTTTCAGGTGTTGTCTTCTCAAAAAGCAAAGATCAGAACTCTCAATTTGTGGTATTGCTAAAAGACTCGGTGTCAAAGGCAGGGGTCAGTTGTACTTTTACGGCAGAAACCAATCACAACGCAGAAGTTCTTGCGATCGGAGAACATGTCTTGATAAAAGGTGTTATAAGGTCAGGTGCCGGTTACGATCCGGACCTTGAACTGTATGAAGATGTTATTATGGAAAAATGCGATCTGATAAACCGGTAGAATGAAGTATAAATTAATACCTTATTTAATACTGCTTTCGGTCATTACCCTGAGCTCATTTAGAATACCGGGTGCTAAATTGATCAGCAGGGATGTTCATATCAATTTTTTTTCACACACTGCTCTGGAAGACATTTCAGCCGATAATTATAAGGCAATTGCTACTCTTGAACCAATTACCGGAGAGGTTGTTTTTTCAGTTCCCATGCAAAGCTTTGAGTTTGCATTACCTCTTATGCAAAAGCATTTTAACAGCAAAGATTTTCTCAACACAAAAAAATTCCCCAAATCAAAATTTACAGGTGTTATCGCGAATTTAAAGGAAATTGATTTTAGCAAAAACGGTAGCTATAATGCCCTGGTGAATGGACGTTTGACCATTAAGGATGTAAGCAGGAATGTAAGTGAGAAGGGAGTTATAACCATAAAGTACGGGCTGGTTAGCATTGTTACAAAAATGAAACTCACACTCGCCGATTATAAAATTTCCTTCAGCAAAGGAAAGGCTTCTACCAATCTTGCCAAGACCATCGATATTACCGTTTCGGCAAATTTTAAATAAAGTATTTTCCGAATTTTGAGGCTTAGATCTTCTTGCAAGTGTAATGGCGAATTCGTACCCTGCAAACAACGCGTTTGTCAATTAAAATGGGACTTGCCTTAAAAACCTGTTGTTTTTGATCTGTTTTCTGATCCGGTCAGGTCAGTAATGTAGCATCAAATTCAGGCTAAAGAATAGGTTTTTGGTACCTCTGCCTAAATCGCCATGATAAAGATTGTCAAAATTTTGAAGGTTGATTATCGCATTAATCGAGGAAACCGATTTTCGGTGGAACCCCTTTCTTAAGTTTTTCGCATTATTTTAGGCTTAAAAAATTAAAAACATTAGGTTTGTAAGTCCATTAAAGCTTGAGGAATACAGGACTGAACCATGAGTAGAGAAGCCGGATTATATAAGCACATAATTTCCGGCCCAGAATCCATACCGAAGTATTTCCTTATTGTATGTTTTTTAATGATTTTTTTTAAGGTCTATCCACAGATCCCGGAAACCATTGTTTCCGATCGCCCGGGACAGGCATACAGTCCCAACACAGCCGGAAAGGGAATTTTTCAGGTACAAGCCGGTTACGACCACCAATGGTTTAAGAACCGAAAGAATGATCTTAAAGGAACCGCCGGATTAACAGGTGTTTTCCTTAAATTTGGATTGACTGAAAGGCTTAGTCTCAATGCTCTTGCCGAATACAATAAAATGGATCGGCAAATTATGGACAGTTCCGAAATTCTAAAGGGGTTTCAGAACATGATGGCCGGATTGAGAATTAACCTTTTAACTGAAACGGGTTCAAAACCTTCGATTGGAACGATGGTAATGTTTAGAACTCCCAATAGTTCAGGAGATTTTACTCAGGATCAGCTATCTGCCAAGATTCTCTTTATGTTGACAAATAACTTCAGCAAAAAGCTAAATTTGAATGTCAATTTAGGGATCGATTTTGACGGAAATAGCATAATACCCCTGTACCAATACGTATGCAACATGGGAATAAACCTAAACAACTCCTGGTCGGTTTTCATCGAAAATTACGGAATGCTTAAAAACAAGGATTTTCAAAACCGCTGGGACGCAGGTGTGGCATATCTTGTTAACCCCGATATGCAGTTCGATCTTTATGGTGGTAAAGGTATAAACAAGTCGGACCAAGATGGCTTTATCAGTATTGGAGTGAGTTACAGAGTAAAAAATTAAATTGGTTGCGATGTACAGGCAGATAAGATTATTAACTTTAGTTTTTTTTCTCATTTTATCCATGACCCCGGTCCTGGGTCAGTCAGATACATTAACCAATGCTAACGACTCACTGAATGAAAGCATTGTAAAAGGTTTTTCCAGAAAAATTGCTGAGATTGAGCTTCTCAGAAGTCAGGATTCAATAAAAATGGCCAGCCTTAACGAAAGGTTGCAGTCGTTAAATACCTCGGATAACCTTGAAAAAGAAAAGTTACTTTTTCAGTTGAACAAACTGAAAAGCAGAGACAGTTTGCGTTTATTGGAACGCAGACTAAAGATCGATTCACTTAAAATTACCGCATTGGCCTATCCTGTAATGGGATTTTTTGGGGACACCCTAATGTTGCTATACAACGGCATTGGGAGCTTATCTGCAAAAGAAAGAGCGGATCTCATCCACCAACACATTACATCCATATTGCCGGATTTTATTTCAGATGAAGATACCGTGATTATCCGGGATACTGAGAGCGGCACCAACATCTTGTTCCGAAATAAAGTTATCATGAGTGTACTGGAAATCGATGCCTTGTGGAACAATTCAAACACTTCGGAACTTGCTGCATTATATGCAGCAAGGATCAATAAGGCCATAAAGTATTATAAAAAAGAAACCGGCTTTGGGAACCTTTTAAAAAACATAGCAATTGCAATTTTGATCGCCTTGATATCCATTGGGCTGATCTATTTCATTCGAAGATGGTACGGGAACCTGGTCATTCAAGTAAGACTACAGAAAGGAGTTCGGTTCAAGGGTTTCAAATTCCGGAATTCAACCATTCTTGACCCTACTTCTCAGGTCAATCTGATCATCTCTGTGCTTGATCTGCTAAAATGGTTTATTACCATTCTCATTATTTATATTGCCTTGCCCTTATTGTTTGGTCTGTTTCCCTGGACCAAAGACCTGGCCCAGCTATTATTCGGTTATATACTTAATCCGATCAAAAAAATTGGAATTGCCTTCTGGAATTATCTGCCAAATTTATTTACCGTTCTCATCATAATCGTTGTTTTCAGATACATCTTTAATGCCCTTCGTTTCTTTAAGGCTCAACTTGAACGCGGGACACTTCACATTAAAGGTTTTTATTCTGATTGGGCAAATCCAACGTATCAAATCATTCGGGTTCTGGTATTCGCCTTTATGGTAACCGTGATCTTCCCATATTTGCCCGGAAGTAATTCACCTGTTTTTCAGGGAGTTTCAGTGTTTTTGGGTTTCTTGTTTACCTTTGGTTCAGCAGGATCCTTGTCGAACGTGGTTGCCGGTCTCGTGCTTACTTACATGCGTCTTTTTAAGCTTGGTGACAGGGTAAAGATCGGCGAAGTTATTGGTGATGTTGTTGAAAAAACATTGTTGGTAACCCGTATCAGAACCATAAAAAATGAGATCATATCGATACCAAACTCATCGGTTATGACCAGTCACACAACCAATTACAGTGCCGAGGCTGCCACCAGTGGGCTGATCGTTCACAGCACGGTCACCATTGGTTATGATGTTCCCTGGAAGGAGGTTCATGAAGCACTGATAGAAGCCGCCCTTAAAACCGGTGATGTTCTTGCAGAGCCGGAACCCTTTGTTATGCAAACCAGTCTGGATGATTTTTATGTATCGTATCAGATCAATGCCTTTACCCGAATGGCAAGCAAACAAGCTGTTATTTACTCCGATCTTCATCAAAATATTCAGGATTCATTTAACCAAAGGAATATTGAAATAATGTCACCACATTATTCATCATGGAGAGATGGAAATGAAACGACGGTCCCCAAAACCAGGAAGAAAAAAAATACGAATACATAAGAATGTCTAACATTGTACATAAAAAATTAAATGAACTGCAGGCTACGGCAATTTGTGGTAATGATATAAGCTCTTCGTGCCTGTATGTATCGGCATTGACCATTGTTTATGCCGGACAATTTGCCTGGATCTCACTACTTATCGTTGCTATGGTACTTTATATGTTCAAGCGAATTTACGGTGAAGTTGTAGGTGCCATTCCCCTTAACGGAGGTGCATACAATGTATTGCTGAATACGTCTACAAAAAGACTTGCATCAATTGCAGCGAGTCTTACGGTTCTGTCATACATGGCCACTGCAGTTATTTCAGCCTCAGAAGGGATGCACTATCTTCATGGAATGGCACACGGACTTAATGTAACCATTGCTACCATTGTTGTGTTACTGGCTTTCACCGGTCTGGCAATTCTGGGAATAGGTGAGTCGGCTCTGGTAGCCGTTATTATTTTCATAGTCCATCTGATAACCCTGAGTCTTTTGGTTTTGTCGGCTATTTATTATTTGTTTCAAAATGGCCTGGATATTTTTCATCTCAATTGGCATTTGCCCATAAGCGGAGGCAATATTTATAAGGCTTTGTTTTTTGGTTTTGCAGCAGCCATGCTGGGAATTTCAGGATTCGAAAGTTCTGCCAATTTTGTGGAAGAACAGGAGCATGGGGTGTTTCCAAAAACCTTGAGGAACATGTGGGCTGTGGTGAGTTTTTTTAATCCTGTTCTCGCATTTCTGCTGATTTGTATCGTTCCTATTGCTGTGGTTGGCGAACACCGGGAATCGCTGCTCGCCTTCTTGGGAAATACAACCGGTGGTACCTGGCTTGCCTATCTGGTTTCAATAGATGCTGTTTTGGTTTTGTGTGGTGCTGTTTTAACTTCCTTTGTTGGCGTTTCGGGTTTATTGGAGCGCATTACCTTGGATCGTATCCTTCCCAATTATTTTTTAAAGAAGAATAAAAGAGGGTCGAATTACAGGATCGTTATTACTTTTTTAATTTTATGCGTTTCCGTGCTGTTTGTTACCGAGGGAGATTTGCCATCTTTGGCCGGTGTTTATACCTTTTCATTTCTTGCCGTAATGGGACTTTTCGGTATCGGGAATCTGATGCTGAAGTATAAAAGAAAAAAGCTTCCCCGACCGGTAAGGGCCAAAGGCATGATCGTATTGATGGCCATAATGTTTGTATCCATTGCTTTTTATGGAAACATTCGTTTAAATCTTGAATCTTTTTATACCTTTATTAAGTATTTTTTACCGGCGGTCGCCTTCGTGATCATCATGTTAAACAGGGCATTTTTAGTCAGGTTCCTGATCGATATTCTCGAATACCTTTATAAGCCTTTGAGAAAAATGGTGGTTATGAGCAATTACCACCTCAATCGACTTCACACAAAAATCAATTCCCAGGAGTTTGTTTTTTTTACCAAAGGGGATGACGTTGCCATTCTCAATAAAGTGATGCAGTATGTTGAAGACAATGAAACCACTAAAAAACTTAAGATCGTTAACGTAAAGCAACCTGAGCATGAAAATGAACAACTCATTCACGATATTGAGGTACTCGACAGAGCCTATCCTGCCATTGATATAGAATTTGTTGAAATAATTGGCTTTTTCGGACCCGAATTGATCGATGAACTTTCAAGAGAATGGGGGATCCCGAAAAACTTTATGTTTATTGGTTCTCCCGGTGACAAATTTTCTTACAGGGTTTCCGAATTGGGTGGTGTTCGATTGATTATGTAGATTTGAAATTATGATATAAGCATACAGGAATGAATGAATTTTTAAACAAATCCATATTTAATGTAGGACAATTCGACCTTAGGTTGTCTTCTGTTATTTCCCTGATCATTTTCATTCTGATCGTTGCCTTTATCTTGCAGGTGATCCGTAAAACGATCAATAAGGCCGTAAAAATTGATGTTGCCAAAAAGTATGCCGTATACAACCTGATCAAATATTTTATTCTGGTTCTTTCTGTTTTTATCGGACTGCAAATTCTCGGGCTAAACCTTTCCGTGATCCTTGCCGGTTCGGCTGCTTTATTGGTAGGAATTGGACTGGGTCTTCAAAATCTTTTCAGCGATTTTGTTTCCGGAATTATTCTTTTGATCAATGCACCCATAAAGGTGTACGACATAATTGAAGTAGACAATCTGGTTTGCAAAGTGCAGGAAATTAATTTAAGGACCACTACAGTTTTGACCCGGGATGATAAATACATCATTTTACCCAACAGCGAACTTACTTCCAACCGTTTGATCAACTGGACGCACAGCAACGTAAATTCCAGGTTCGAAATAAAGGTAGGTGTTGATTACTCTTCAGATGTGACTTTGGTTATGAAGATCTTAAAAGAAGAGACACAAAAACATCCGGTGGTCAAAAATCAGCCTCAACCTTTTGTAAGGTTCGAAGATTACGGTGATTCCTCTCTTAATTTTTCTGTTTTTTTCTGGTCCGAAGAAGTCTTCAGGGTAGAGAACATTAAAAGTGAGATCCGGGTTAACATTTATGAATCTTTTAAGAAGAACAAGGTTACAATTCCTTTCCCCCAACGTGTTGTACACCATCGAAATTAATTATTCAAGCATCTTAAAATTAAGTTTTACCTTTAATTAACATTCCCGAATCCTAAATGCAGTTGTTTTTTCTTTTTTCGGCTTTAATTTCTCTGGCTGCCATATTTTCATATATAAACATACGTTTTATTAAAATGCCTTCCGGCATTGCTTTAATGATGCTTGGTACAGTGGCATCGCTGGCTTTGATCGTTTCAGGTTATTTTTCAATTTCTTTTACCGAAACGGTAAAACGTGAATTACAGGTTATTGATTTCTCGGAATTCATACTTGGAATTTTACTTTGTTTTTTGCTATTCGCCGGCTCCCTGCATGTAAAAGTCAGTGAAATCAGGTCATCAGCAAAAAGTATTCTCAGTTTTGCTACCCTTGGCACGGTCATTTCTACTTTTCTGATGGGTACATTGGTGTATTATATTTTTCATGCATTTGATATCCATTTTCCATATCTGGCCTGCCTTTTATTCGGTGCACTGATCTCGCCTACTGATCCAATTGCCGTTTTGGGAATATTAAAAAAGGCCAATTTATCCAGGTCCATTCAAATTAAGATCACGGGTGAATCTCTTTTCAACGATGGGATTGGCGTAGTGGTGTTTGCAACCTTACTTCAGGTCTTGAATAAAGGTACCGAAAACCTGTCCTTTATTTCCGTTTCGGAAGTTTTTTTGCATGAGGCACTTGGCGGTATAGTGGCCGGTTTGGTCATTGGTTATATAGGTTTCAGGTTGATGAAATCGGTTGACCATTTTCAAACGGAAATAATGATATCGCTTGCCATGGTGATGGGAGGCTATTCACTGTGTAACATTCTTCATATATCAGGTCCTCTGGCGATGGTTATTGCAGGTTTGTATACCGGAAATAAAAGCAGGGCCGAAGCCATGTCGGACCAAACCAGGGATTACCTCGAAAAATTCTGGGAATCTACCGATGAGATCCTGAACGCACTCTTGTTCATGCTGATCGGTTTGGAGATCATAATTGTCGATTTTAAACCGGAACATTTTGTGATCGGTTTGATCGCTGCGATCGCCCTGATCCTTTCAAGATACGTTTCTTTATGGATCCCTGCCATGCTTTTCAGATTCAGGAACGATCTTGACAACCGCACTCTTGAGATCATGACCTGGGGTGGATTAAGAGGGGGAATTTCTATTGCCCTTGCCCTTTCCTTACCGAATGAACCCTATAAAAATATTTTCGTGGCCATGACCTTTATTGTGGTAATGTTTTCTATTCTGGTCCAGGGTTTTACGATAGGCAGGTTTATTAAAGCCATAAGTGGCCATAATAAAGCTTCGGAATCCTGAACGAATAAAGGATCGTTTAGTTAATTTTGCCGCTCTGAAAAATACAACTTTATTGGTTCACCTGGCACTTTTTGCTGTAGCCGCATTGTATGGAGCCACCTTTACGATCGCCAAAGAAATTATGCCCGGCTGGTTGCAGTCTGAAACTTTCGTGGCAATGAGAATAATCATTACGGCAGTTTTGTTCGGAATCCTTCATCTGTTGTACATTCGTCAATTTATTACCGATCGCCGCGATCTGAAACTGGCCTTTATTTGCGCACTGTTCGGATCGCTTTTCAATATGTTGCTTTTCTTTAAAGGACTCAGTTACACCCATCGGATCAACGGGGCAGTTTTAATGATGTTTACACCAATTTTCACTGCAATTCTTTCCGGTATACTGTTAAAGGAAAATTTCGGATTCATCAGAGTGGCCGGTCTTGCAATTGCAACTCTTGGAGGAATCTTTTTTATTGGGGGCTATAAATTAAATTTCAGCAAAGAAACGGTTTGGGGAGACATTCTGGTTACAACAAATGCAATTTTGTATGCAGTATATCTGGTTAAGGTAAAGCCTTTGATGCGAAAATACAATCCACTAACAGTTTCGGCGTACACCTTCGCCATGGCCGGAATTATGGTTATTCCATTCAGTTACCGGCAAACCCTGGCAACCGATTTTTCGTCAATTCCAATGCCCATCTGGTTCGGGATAGCCTTCGTAATTGTTGGAACCACCTTTATGACCTATTTGTTAAATGCCTGGGCATTAAAGCATGCTTCTCCTTCTCTGGTGGGATCTTATATTTATTTACAGCCAATATTGGCAACAGGAATAGCGGTTATGGCAGGAAAAGAGTCACTAAGTCTTGAAAAGGTTATTTTTGCATTACTGATTTTTATGGGAGTTTACTTTGTGAATAAATCAAGAAAACAATATGCTTAGATCCATGACCGGTTACGGCAATGCTGACTCGGTATCCGATAAATTTACCTTTAAGGTCGAAGTGAAATCTCTGAACGGAAAGTACCTCGAATTAAATCTGCGTCTTCCCAAGATCTTTTCAGAAAAGGAAATGGAGTTGAGAAATCATATCGGAAACCGGATCGCAAGAGGTACGGTTACTCTTTTCGTAAATCTAGAAAAAAATCAAGGCAACGATGAAAGTGTTGGAAAAATAAATTCCGAATTGGTAAAAAACTATTACAATCAGTGGAAAGCCGTTTCGGATGAACTTGGTTGTGAAAGCGGGGAAATTTTGGCTAACATCATGCAAATGCCTGAAGTGATCAAACACGAGGATGAGATCATTGAGGATGAGGATTGGAATGCATGTTTGTCGGCAATTGATGCGGCTCTTGAAAAATTTGATGCCTTTCGCAATAAGGAAGGTAAGGTTTTGGGAGATATTCTTCGATCGAACTGTATGCAAATTCTGAAATTACTGAAGGAAGTTGAACAGCATGAAATAGAACGTCTTGAAAGCACAAAGACAAAACTTTTAAAGAACCTGAATGAGCTGAGTTTAAAGGATGGTTTTGATAAAAACCGATTTGAACAGGAATTGGTGTATTACCTTGAAAAACTTGATATTACAGAAGAAAAGAACCGTTTGCAAACGCATTGTAATTATTTTCTGGAATCAATGAATGAAAATTCAGGAGGTCGTAAACTAAGTTTTATTTCGCAGGAAATGGGAAGAGAAATTAACACCATGGGTGCTAAGGCCGGTCATGCCGAACTTCAGAAAGTGGTGGTAAAAATGAAGGAAGAACTTGAAAAAATAAAAGAACAGGTGCTTAATATTTTATAATTGGAAAAGCTTGTCATTTTTTCGGCGCCCTCCGGATCGGGCAAAACAACGGTTGTTAATCATTTATTAAAGACCCTTCAGGATCGATTGGCTTTTTCCATTTCAGCCACAACAAGAAAAAAAAGACCGCAGGAAGTTGACGGAAAGGATTATTATTTTCTCGATGAGGCTACTTTCAGAAAGAAACTGGAAAGCCGGGAATTTCTTGAATATGAAGAAGTATACAAAGGACTGTTCTACGGAACCTTGAATTCAGAAATAGAAAGGATTTGGAGTCTAGGAAAAGCAGTCATCTTTGATGTGGATGTTAAAGGAGGTATCAGCATCAAGGACAAATTCGGAGATAAGGCATTATCGGTTTTTCTCAGGCCCCCATCGGTTGAAGTTTTGATGGAGAGATTGAAGAAAAGAGATACCGAAGTGGAACACATGCTAAAAGAAAGGGTGGATAAAGCAAATTTTGAATTGCAGTATGAGCGCTTTTTTGACATTGTCATCGTCAACGAGATTTTGGAAGACACTCTTAAAAAAGCCGAAGAAGTGGTTCTGGGTTTCCTGGATTCTTAAAATTTTTTGGTAAGCTCCACAAAAAAGTTATCTTTGTTAGTTCTGTCCCTTTTGAAAAATCAAACATGAAAGTAGGTCTGTATTTCGGTTCATTTAATCCCATACATCACGGTCACCTGATCATCGCCGAATTTATGCTTAATCAGGCAAATCTCGATGAAGTCTGGATGATCGTTTCCCCACAAAACCCATTGAAATCATCCGTAGATCTCTATCCGGAAAAAGACCGGTTGCGAATGGTTGAGTTGGCCATTGGAGAAAATGAGAGGATCAAAGCCTGCGACGTAGAATTTGGCATGCCACGTCCTTCCTACAGCATCAATACATTAAAACATCTTACGGATACGCACCCCAACTATGAATTTTTCCTGATCATGGGTACCGATACGCTTCAACATCTCGATAAATGGAAAGATTTCGAATTTATTCTTATGAACTATAAGATTCTTTCGTATCAACGTGAAAGTTCTTTAGGTGGTGAATTCGCCAAAAATCAAAAAGTTAAAGTTTATAAAGCTCCTGCCATTCAAATTTCGGCAACATATATTAGGGGTTTGTTAAGAATGAAAAAATCGATCAAGTATCTGGTACCGGAAGCTGTGCATGAATATCTCAATGCCTTAAAGGAAAACAGTGCTCTGGTCTCGGCCTGAATAGCAGCCTTAGAATTTATTCAGATTCTTTATTAGCCGGAGGTTCCCAGAGCTCAATTTTGATTCCGTCCGGATCCATGATCCATCCGAATTTTCCAAATTCATCGTTCGTGGGTTCGCCTATACACTCAATTCCGGATATTTTTAGTTCATCGAGCAAGGCAAACAGATCATCCACGATGAAATTTATCATAAATGAAGAGTCTGAAGGATTAAAGTAAGTTGAATCCTTTTTAAACTGACTCCAAACGGAATACCCGTCATGGCTGCCGCCAAAGGCATCTTTCCATTGGAAGACCGTTCCCCACGATTCGGATTTTATGCCCAAATGTTTTGCATACCAATTTCTTGTTGCTTCGGGGTCTTTTACTTTATAAAAAACACCACCTAGTCCGATTACTTTTTTCATACCCGGATCGAAGGTATAAATAATTTTATTGCATGTACAATTTATTTAAGTATAACAAGGTGATCCTTTCGGAAAACTCTGTTTATCATGGCATTTTTTTAAATGCTTTCTCTAAATAAGTTATAATTGTAAATATTAAGACCTTTGAATGCCAATTTTAAAAAACATTCTTGACAAAAGCTTTAAGATCTCTTTAAAAGGCAACGTAAGCGCAAAGCGTGGACACTCCATGCAGCTAAGAACCCTCAAAAAGCTCATTGCGAAGGCCCAGTATACAGAGTTTGGAAAAGCACATCATTTTAACAGGCTGCTTGATTCAGCAAACATCGATAAGGACTTTGCAAAACTTGTACCGGCAGGGGATTATTTAAGCATGTTACCCTGGTGGGATCGCTGTAAAACCGGAGAACCAAATGTAACCTGGCCGGGTAAGATCGATTTTTTTGCCGTTAGCAGTGGATCGACCGACAACAGCAGCAAGTACATCCCTTTCACAAGAGAAATGAATAAGGCAATTCACAGAGCCAGTCTCCGACAAATTTTTGCCATAGCCAAAACCGATGTACCCAAGGATCACATCATGAAAAACTGGTTGATGATCGGGGGCAGTACCGACCTCGAATACAATGGAATATACCATTCCGGGGACTTAAGTGGAATTACCACAAGTCATATCCCTCTCATGTTGCAAAGAATTTCAAAGCCGGAACCGGTGATAAAGCAGGAAAGAAACTGGCAGGAAAAAATTGAAAAAATGACCCGGGAAGCCGTTAATTGGGATGTAGGTATCATTGCAGGCGTACCGGCATGGATCCAAATGCTCATGGAAAATATTCTTGAGCATTACAAAATCTCAAACATTCATGAAATTTGGCCCAACCTTGAGGTTTACATTCATGGTGGGGTTTCGATCAAACCCTATAAAAAAGGTTTGGATAAACTGATGGGGCGTCCCATCAAGTATTTTGAGACGTATCTTGCTTCCGAAGGTTTTATTGCCTTTCAAAACCGGGAATCTGCCAGTGGAATGAGACTTCTGTTGCGAAACGGGATCTATTATGAATTCATACCCTTTAACAGCAAAAATTTCACAGATGATGGTAACCTGATCGGCAACCCTATGTCGTGTAATTTACTTGAAGTAGATGAAAATACCGATTATGCACTGGCGATCTCAACCTGTGCCGGGGCATGGAGGTATCTTATCGGTGATGTTATAAGATTTTCAAATCTTAAGAATTGCGAAATTGAGATCGTTGGCCGAACCAAGCATTTTCTTAGTTTGTGCGGTGAACACCTCAGCGTTGACAACATGAATAAGGGTTTGGAACTTACCGGCGACGAACTGGGGGTTCAGCTGATAGAGTATACAGTTGCAGGAATACCTCATAAGGATGGTTTGTTTGCCCATCAGTGGTACATTGGATACGATGCTCACAACCTTGATCCAGAATTGGTGAAAACTACGCTTGATAAACATCTGAAAGTTCTCAACGATGATTACCGTGTGGAAAGAAGCGCTGCTTTGAAAGATATTTATGTTGAACTAATTCCAAATGAAACGTTCATTTCATGGCTTAAAAGTCAGGGTAAATTCGGTTCTCAAAATAAATTTCCAAGGGTTCTTAAAAATGAAAAACTTGAAAGCTGGAAAAATCATTTACAAACTTCCGAGTTGCAAAAAACCATCTAAAATACATTTATGCCCATAAGAATGACAGACGACCCGAATCAGGGTCAATCAGGAAACGATCCCGGAAGAAAAAGGCCATCCGGCGGAGGTGGAAACAATCCTCTTGTGTACTTGATACCCAAAATTCTTGGTGCAGTTTTTAAATACCCCAAGCTTGCCATTCCTGTAATTCTTATTGGTGGGGTTTTCCTGTACTTCAAAGGAGGTTGTAATCTGGAAAATGTTGTAAATAACGAATCGGTTTCTTCCATTTTTTCAAAAGGTGCCGAACTCAATCAGGAAGTTTATGATAAGGCAGAAGTTTTTGAGAACCTTTATGCCGATAATACCAAAAACCCATTACCGGAGTCGGTAAGTTTAATTGAGTACTGCCCGAAACGTCTGAACCAGGGTCAACAGGGAAGCTGTGTAGCCTGGAGCAG
The DNA here is from genome assembly GCA_020635455.1 of Flavobacteriales bacterium. GTDB lineage: Bacteria > Bacteroidota > Bacteroidia > NS11-12g > UBA9320 > JABWCE01. The sequence goes on along the minus strand of JACJZT010000005.1, from coordinate 287,898 downwards.
TGCATACGCTGCCAGAACAATTTTAGAAGCCAGGTCCTCCGGCAAAAATCCGGATCAGGTTAAATTTAGTCCGGCTTACCTGTACAATCAGATTAAACTGGAAGGTTGCCAGGGAGCCTATTTGCAAAATGCAATGGAGGCAATGAAGAAAAATGGCGGATTGCCTTTCAGCGAGTTTCCATATACAGATGAGAGCTGCAGCAAATTGCCAAGTTCCAATGAAATGAAAAAGGCCCGGGATTTCAACATCAAAGGGGCTCAAAGACTCACCCTGGATGGAGAGAACTACAGGGTAAACATGCTTGCCATAAAACAAAACCTTGCACAGGGAAGCCCTGTGGTGATCGGAATGAGGGTAGGTGGAAGTTTTATGCAGGACATGGCCGGAAAGGATCTATGGGCTCCTCGTGAGAGTGATTATGATATGAACGGTTTCGGAGGGCATGCAATGTGTGTGATCGGTTACGACGACAACAAATCCGGTGGTGCATTTCAGATCATGAACAGCTGGGGAAACGATTGGGGCAATAAGGGAATCGCGTGGGTAAGGTATTCCGACTTCGATTATTTTGTTGTGGAAGCTTTTGGCCTTTATCCCATGGGAAATGCAAATGAACCCTCAGCAAAAACCTTCAAAGTGGATTTTGGAATTGTAGAAGTTGATGCAAAAAATAAGATCACAAACTATATTCCTTTGGAACTGAAAAGCGATAATGTTTTTGAAACCAGGAACACTTTGATCAAAAAGAAGACAAGGTTTAAAATTGAAGTAACCAATACCATTGAATGTTACACCTATATTTTTGGCGAAGAAACCGATGGTAGTTCATATGTGTTGTTTCCCTATACACCCAAGCATTCACCCTATTGTGGAATAACCGGTACCCGCTTGTTTCCGAATGCCCAAAGCATGCAGCCGGATGAAATTGGAAACCGGGATGTATTCGCTATTGTGGTTAGCAAGAATCCACTTGATTATGTTGCCTTGAACCAGAAAATTAATAAAAGTAAAAAGAGAGGACTTCAGGTAAAAATTAACGACGCTTTGGGAGACAAGGTTATAAGAAACGTTGATTTCAGTGAAGGTAAGACCTTTGGTTTTGAAACAGCGATAAGAGGTTCTGAAACGGCTGTTGTCATGGAAATTCAGGTAACAAAGAAGTAAGTTTTTTACAGACTTACCCGTATCAAATGCAATTTGTTATGTGAATGCGTTTGGTTTTTATCTGATAATTTTACCGTATGTCCATCCCATTAAATTAAACCATATCCTTTATCACCGAAACGATGGCCTTACTAGTGTAGGCTACTGCTTTTAATAAACGACATCCCGGAATTTCACAAGACTGCATTTTCGTTTACCGACGTTTTTGGTGCACTCACCTGCTTATTTAAGTTTGTTTGCCTAATTGGTATTGATGTGAAGGTGAATACACAACTACCTTTGAACCTGTAAATAATTAAAACCATGTATTCAAAAGAAACCCAAAACGAAGATTCAACAGTTGTACGTAAGCGACCGGGAAATAATAATGGAAGGATCCTGGCAGGCAGCATTCTTGTGATTACCGGAATTGCTTTTCTGGCAAGGCAGGCAGGTATGGACATGCCATACTGGCTGTTTACCTGGCCGGTCTTTCTGATAGTTCTCGGATTGTTTATCGGTGCCAAACATAATTTTCAGAGAGGCGGATGGTGGATCATGATCCTTGTGGGTCTGGTTTTTTTAATGGATCGTTTGATCCCGGGTCTGCATGTCGGCAGAATGATCTGGCCTGTGGTCATTATAATCATTGGTTTGGTGTTTATTTTCAAACCCAATCGTTCACATAATCATCAAAACTGGAAAAAGAAATGGAAGCAGAAATGGGACGATGCTGAAAGCGCAGAATTGGGTGAAGATTACATCGATTCAACCACAATCTTCGGTTCAGTAAAAAAAAATGTCATAACCAAAAATTTTAAAGGCGGCGACATAGTCTGTATTTTTGGAGGTGCAGAAATAAACTTGATGCAATCTGAAATACAGGGAAGGGTTGAGCTCGAAATTGTCCAGATCTTTGGCGGGACCAAACTTATCATTCCGTCCCACTGGGAGGTTGTGCCAGAAATGGTTGCCATACTTGGCGGTATCGAAGATAAACGGGCAATATCCAAAGACCTTGTAACGGACGAGAAAAAAGTTCTTGTAATTAAAGGAACCAGTATTTTTGGTGGAATGGATATTCGAAGTTACTAAGGCCCGGACGAATGAATACATACATTGTAAAAATGTTGTTTTCAATTGAGAACAATAGCAGAAGCAAACAGTTCGACATGCAATACCGCTGGGTTATGGCAAATAATGCTGATGAAGTCAGGACTGAGTGCGACCGTGTGATCAAGAATGAATCATCCAACCCATTAATAAAAAATGAAGGAGAGGTTTCCTGGAAATTTATTGCAATAAGGGATGTTTTCAGAGTGGATCATCTAAACAGTGGAGATGAGATCTTTTCTGAGATCACCGAAACAGAATTTGCGGAAGAGTTTCTAAAAAACCACCGTATTCATGATAAGATGGACAGACTCCACACCATTTTAAAATAAAATGGCCAATATTTTTACCTTCTTAAACAACACAAGATTAGTATACTTTCTGTGGTGGCTGGTATGGGCCACTTTATTTACCCTTGTGTTGCATCATATTGGTTACGACTGGAGGATCAGTATAACCGATAGTATCATTAGCAATGTTGTTCTGGGATTGTTCTGCCTAGCCATCGGAAACATCATCATGTTTTACCAGCCGTCTAAACACAATGCCTGGAAACTTATTTTATGGTGCCTCCTTTCGGCATTAATGTGGAACCTGCTAACTCAGTGGTTGCTCACTTTGGTATTTAAAGACAGGCCATTATATCTTGCCGAGCTTGACATGTCGCGTCCTATTCGGTTTGCCATAGGTTTTCTTGGTCTTGGTACCACAGTTTTGGCAGTATGGATCGTAGAGTTCATTGCTTATGAGAAAGAGCAGGCTTTGCGTCAGGCTGCGGAAGTTTCCAGCATTAAGGATGCTGAACTGGCAGGTTTATCTCAAAAATTACAACCGCATTTTATTTTTAACAGTCTCAATTCCATCAATGCACTTATAGGAAGCAGCCCTGCAGAAGCGCGGAAAATGATCGAACATTTGTCCGACTTTCTTAGGGGTACACTGAGAAAGGATGAGAAAAAAATGCTGAGTTTTCGAGAGGAATTGAATCATTTAAAATTATATCTGGATATTGAAAAAGTTCGTTTCGGCCACCGCTTAAGTACCGATTATCAGATCGAAGAAGAATGTTACGAATTTCTACTTCCACCTCTTATTCTTCAACCTATTGTAGAAAATGCCATTAAATTCGGATTATACGATACCACGGAAAATTTATGCATTGAACTTAAAGCAAGGAATCATAACGGTATGTTGAGCATTGAGATCAGAAACCCTTTCGACCCTCAAACCACCACTAAGCCAAAAGGAGCCGGTTTTGGTTTGAAGGCAGTTTATCGAAGACTGGAATTAATATATCTTCGTGCCGATTTGCTTAAAACCGACCGGGAAGAAAATATTTTTATAACCCGCTTAAACTTTCCTCAGCAAAAATGAAAAGAATACTGATCATCGACGACGAACCTCTTGCAGTTGTTTTGTTGAAGGAGTTTTTGGCAGATTATGATTTTTTAGAGATCAGTTCTTGTCAGGATGGGTTTGAAGGATTAAAGCAAATTCAGAATTCCAAACCGGACCTTATCTTTCTTGACATTCAAATGCCGAAAATAAGTGGTTTTGAAATGCTCGAACTCATCGACGATCCACCGGCAGTTATTTTTACCACTGCTTTTGACGAATACGCACTGAAAGCCTTCGAAAAAAATGCCCTGGATTATCTTCTCAAACCTTTTTCGAAAGAAAGATTTAAAATGGCTTTCCAAAAAGCATTGAGTTCCATTGATTCGTCGAACAGAATCTTAACTAATCATGAGGAAATCTCATATGCCGAAGAATTGCAGCGAATCGTAGTAAAAACCAGGGATGGTATACGAATTGTGCCCATTGGAGAAATTGAGTTTCTGGAAGCTTACGATGATTATGTAAAGATACATGTGAAAGACGGTGTTTTTATCAAGAAAAACACTCTGACACATTATGAAAAAAACCTGAATGAACTGCAGTTTGTGCGAGTGCATCGCTCGTTTATTTTACCGGTATCCAAATTACTTAAAGTGAAAACCGGATTTAACGAAAATCACATTGCCGTAACCCGTTTGGGTGCTGAAATACCCATGAGTCGGAGTGGGTATCAGTTGCTCAAAAAGGTAATGGGTATTTAGAGTTTTACATCTTTTCTGTTGCTAATAATTAAAACTACAGGCCTCAATTCTTTCAGATTTTTGTCATATGAATTTTGAAAAGTAGACTTTGCCTGGACAAACAAATATCCTTCTGTATTGAGTATATACCATGTTTAGGTAATTTTTGCAAATCTTATTTAAGTGCATTCAATATACGTATCTTTGGCGTTAGTGCAGCATAAGAAGTGATAAAAAGTTTTGACAGTAAGGAAACAGAAAAGATATGGAATGGATTTCAGTCAAAAAACTTCCTGCAGAAATTCAAAGTATGGAAGGAAGAAAACAAAGATTGATAATCAACTCAGAAAATATCAATGATCTTAGGATTCCTCCATCCAATCCTTTAGAAAAGTTAAGTGGCAAGCTGTTTGGTTTGTATTGTATACGAATTAACAAACAGTGGAGGATTATTTTTAGATGGCTGAATGATTCTGCTTCACACGTTAAAATATTGGATTGTCCTTAAAAGTTAAGGCTATGGAATCATGAAAATACATACATCCCGGTGAAATAGTAAGAGAGGAGGATCTTGAACCATTTGGTATTTCGGTTTACCGATAAGCCAAAGAAACATTTATTCCGCAGATCAGAATTGGTGAAATTCTAAAATGTAATCGTAGAATTAAAGCAGATACAGCTCTAAGATTTTCAAAATATTTCGGAAATTCTGCAAAATTCTTGCTTGGGATACAGGACGATTATGGTTTAGAAGAGGAAACAAAGGCAACGAAGTCTGAAATAGAAAATATACACTCTTTTGATTTGGATGCAGCGTAAATTTTGCTTTCGATATCTATGCATAGAATTGTTTTAAAGGATTTAGGCCGGATTTGTTATAAAGAAGGCAAAGCAAACTCTATCAGCACCAGCAAATTATTCTGGTTTTAAAGTTGGGAAATTATATTCTTAGAACGATTTTCGTTCCTGTTAAATACTTTTCAGGTTCGAAAGCCGTTAGGATTGCAACTACAGACCCTTAGAAGATATTTTAGATAAGATAAACATGAAAAACAGAATTATACTTACACTTTGCCTGATTGTTTTTTATAAGAACGCATGCACACAAACTTTAAAAAGAATAGACCTTGATACAAGTGATTTTTTTAGTGGCCATTATCATGTGGTTGAACCTCAGTCCGACAACATCGAAGGTGTATTGGTGCTTATTGCAGGTTTTGGACAAAGAGCCGAAGATACTCCTCCTGAAACAAAGATGCACAATGTATCTTATGTAAATAATATTCTGACAATTTTTTTTGCAGCCGGTAATAAACTATATGCCGATTCAATGACTCAGGCAAAAATAAGTACAGTGCTTATTGACGTTATGAAGCGGTATAATGTAAAGGGTGATAAGTTTGTCATAGGTGGTTTTTCTGCAGGCGGAATGATAGCACTTCGCTACGTCGAACTTTGCAATGAATTTCCCAAAAGATTCCCTGTTAAACCCAAAGGCGTTTTTGTTGTAGACTCTCCTATTGACTTTTTCACCATTTGGAGTGAACTTGAAGAAGCTGCAAAATATAAATATTCCGAAGTAGCAGTGGAAGAGGCTGAAAGAGCCATGAAACTAATTAAAGAGGACCATGGCGACCCCGTGGTTAATTTTACCTATTATGCAGGCATTAATCCATTTAGCATGGATAAAAAAAATGGAGAGAATGAGAAGTATTTAAGCAATACTGCTGTAAGGGTTTACCATGATGTGGACATTTCATGGTGGCTGCAAAACCGAAACCAATCCGTAAGTGGATCAAACTATTTAGTAACCTCCGAATTAATAAATCGCTTAATTCTTATGGGTAATAAAAGGGCTGAGTTTATGCAATCCTATCAAACAGGATATCGATCAAATGGTCAGCGACACCCGCATTCATGGTCAATTGTGAATGAAGTTGAATTGATACAATGGATGAATAACCTGCTTAATTAACAAAGCAAAAAATGAAAAAACTTCTTTTCTCAACTATTATTTTACTCGTTTTTATATGTTCAAACGCACAAACCAATTCAAGTGAAGTTTTTAATTCAAATCGAAAAAAACACTATTTGCACATAAAGGACACATCTTCCATTTATGTTAATGATGGAGATTCAACAGAGCTGTTTTATTACGCCCTAGCTCCCCAAGGCGAAATCAAAGGAGTACTAATTATCTTGCCTTCTACCTGGGAGGTGGCAGAAGATGCATTTAACAACAACCTAAAGCTTGCTTCTATTGCATCCGATAGTGGCATCATGACAGTTGTGCCTTCCATAAATTTCAATTTATGCATGGACCAAACCGCCATAGGGTTTCTCAATATAACATTCCGGGATGTTTTTGAAAAATATAAAGCACCTATGGACAAAGTAGTTATTGGTGGTTTTTCTTTAGGAGGCATGAACGCCATTCGATACACGGAATTTGCACATCAGGACAGTGTAAATACTTACATCAAGCCAAAGGCAGTATATGGTATCGACCCTCCGGTTGATTTCATAAATTTGTATTATTCATTTATCAGAACTGCAAAAAAGAATATGTCCGCAGCTGCGGTTGGGGAGGCAAATTCTTATCTGGAAAGAATGGAAGCTCAATTTGGTGACAATCCGGAAGTTCATCCTGAAAAGTATATTTATTATTCCATGTATTCACACAACCAAATTGAAGGTGGAAATGCAAAATATTTGAGAAATATTCCAATTAGGATATATTCTGACCCAGATATCGACTGGCATCTAAGAAACAGAAATGTAGATTTATATGACATGAATGCCTTAGACCAGACAGCAATGATAAATGACCTCCATCAAATGGGAAATAATCGCGCAGAATTCATCAACGCATTAGGGAAAGGTATTCGCCCCAATGGCATGAGGCATCCACACTCCAGGTCTATTGCTGAACCTGTTGAATGTCTGCATTGGATACAAGAATGTATTAAATAACAACAAAACTGATTAAATATAGAACTTAAAACAAAATGAAATTAATTAAACCCTATTTAACGTTTTTAACGTGCCTGATTTTCCATCTGACCTCTTTCGCACAAGACAATAGCTCAATTACGATTGGGCATGTTGATGTGATTCAGTCAAAAATATTAAGCCAGAAGCGTGAAATCATCATCCATGTACCACCTATAACTTCACAAAAGGATTCATTTCCTTTAATGATCGTTTTTGATGGGGATGCATTATTTACCAAAACCATCGGAATCGTAGATCATTTGAGCAGCGATTATGGAAACAATAAATGCCCGAAAATGATTGTTGTTGGAATAAGGCATCCAAATAGAATGAAAGATCTGTTCCCCGGATTTAACGAAGATAATCCATTTGAAAATGACAAATTTGCCGATTTTTTGGACAAAGAATTAATTCCTTATTTAGACCGGAATTATCCAACAAAACCCTTTCGGCTGTTGGTTGGCCATTCTGTAGGAGGCCTCAGGGTGGCCCATTCTGCTGTGTATAATTCCAGCACTTTTAATGCATACATCGCGTTGGATCCAAGCCTTGGTCATGATCTGAATAAATGGTCGTTCAGAACGGATTCTATGATCAGGAAGGTCAATTTTTCCGATAAATCAATGTTCGTGGCCATGGCTCAAACAATGCCTGTACTGACAGACACAGCGATCATCAATAAGGATAATTCTGGTGAAGCAAGGCACATGAGGGCTATCATGCGTTTTTGTAATGCATTTAAACTAAAAAACATTCAGGGTATGGATTTTAGCTGGAAATATTATCCCAATGAGAGGCATGCCGGCGTAACATTTTTAGGTTTATACGATGGGTTGCAATCCATTTTTGCCTGGTATGAATTTACGAATGCTCAACAACTATATGATACTGCTTTGAGTGCCTCAGGTGCAATGGCAATTCTTGAAGATCATTTCAAACTTGTTTCCCGTAAAATGGGCTATATGTTTATGCCACCCGAATCGTTTTTAAAGGGTATTGTTGACAATTTTTGGCGTAAGGATCAGATTGAAAAAGCAGCAGCTGTAGCAGAACTAAATTATAAAAATAACCCGAAAAGTGAAAGTGCGATCAATTATTTAGGATACCTCAGAATAGAACAGAAAAGATTGCAGGACGCTCTTGTGTTGTTTGAAAAAAACACCCAAAACAACCCGTTAAGTTCAAATGCCTGGGACAGTTATGGTGAATGTTTAAGCTTGATGAACCGGATGAAAGAAGCAATTAATGCCTACAAAAAGGCAATTGAACTTGATCCCAACAATCGAAATGCGATAAACATGCTTAAAAAAATTACGACCGAATAAAAAAATACCTTACTTAAAGACTTTCAGAAAAGACTCTACCTTTAAAATAAATGATACTACTATTAGGAAAACGCGCAGGAACTACGATTCTGTTAAAATAAAACTTCTTTTGACAGCACTTGCAAAAAATGCGGTTTTAGGGATCCGGTAAGCGCATCCATTCTAAGGTCATTTGTTTTGATTAACTTTTTACTCTCTTGTCAGAGTACATTTCTTTCAGCTACAGTGCGCTCATTTCGATGCGTTTTGATGCTATTGCCATTCTTCGAAAAAAAATGTAGGTTCGTGGCAAATTTTAAAAAAGGAAACAAAGCGTGAAACTTGGTGTATTAAAAGAAACTAAACCCAATGAAAAACGAGTGGCCATGTCGCCAAACGTTGCCAAAAATCTGATTGGAAAAGGTCATACCATACTTGTTGAAAGCGGCGCCGGTGAAGGAAGTTCATACAGCGACGAATCATATAGAACAGCAGGTGCATCTGTTGTCAATACCGAAGAGATTTATTCCGGCTCAGAAGTGATCCTGAGAATAAATGCTCCTTCCGGGGAAGAAATATCAAAAGTAAAAGAAGGTTGCATCTGGATATCCATGTTGCTTCACAAATCAAACCCTGAACTTATACAGTCTCTGGCCGCAAAAAAGGTAACCGCAGTTAGCATGGATGCCATACCACGGATCTCTCGCGCTCAAAGTATGGATGTACTTAGTTCTCAGGCCAATCTCGCCGGTTATAAGGCGGTGATCCTGGGAGCGGATCAGATGGGTAAAATATTTCCTTTAATGATGACCGCTGCCGGAACCATTACCCCTGCCAAAGTACTTATTTACGGAGTAGGAGTTGCAGGTTTACAGGCCATAGCCACCGCTAAGCGTCTTGGTGCAGTGGTAGAAGCAACCGATGTAAGGCCCGAAACCAAAGAACAGGCAGAAAGCCTTGGTGCCAAATTTATAACCGTTGAAGGCGCCAGCGTGCAAAGCGAAGGCGGTTATGCCAAGGAAGCATCTGCCGAATACCTTCAGAAACAAAAAGAAGCGGTCAACAAAAGCCTTTTTCAGGCCGATCTTGTGATTACCACAGCCCAGGTTCCCGGTCGAAAAGCTCCCGTACTGATTACAGAGGAGCAGGTTAAACAAATGAAACTGGGCTCCGTTATTGTAGATATGGCTGTTGAACAAGGTGGAAATTGTGAACTGAGTGAAATGGACAAGATCGTTACCAAAAACGGGGTGAAGCTGGTAGGAGTGAGTAATTTACCAGGCTCGCTGGCCAATGTAGCCAGTGAATTGTACGCCAAAAATATGGCAACTTTCCTCGATCACCTTTGCACTGCTGAAGGTTTTAAATGGGAAATGGAAGAAGAGATCACTCAGGCGACCATCATTACCAAAGGTGGTGAAATACTTAATTCTTAAAACAAAAAAAGACCAATTAAACAATATAATGTTAGAATTTATTAACTCAAATATTCAAATCATCTATCTGGTGATACTGATGATCTTTGTGGGGGTTGAACTTATAGAAAAGGTTCCGTCTGTGTTGCATACACCTTTAATGAGCGGTGCCAATGCCATTCACGGTGTTGTGATCATCGGAGCGATCATTATCATGGGCCAGGCCGATAATATGTTTGCGACCTTGCTTGGTTTTGTAGCGGTTATCTTAGGAACCCTCAACGTTGTTGGAGGTTTTGTGGTAACCGACAGAATGTTGGAAATGTTTAAAAAGAAAAAATAAGGAGACCTCTAAAAAAATGAACAGCCAAATTTTACAAGTAATTTATCTTATTGGATCCGTTTCCTTTATCATTGGATTGAAAATGCTGAGCAAACCCGATACGGCCCGCAAGGGTAATCTGGTTGCTGCATTTGGGATGACCATTGCCATTTTAGGTACCATTTTCCTCTATGAGGGAATTTTGGTTTCAAATTATGGCTGGATCTTTGGAGGACTTATCATCGGAAGTATTTTAGGTACCGTAACGGCAAAAAAGGTCAAAATGACCCAGATGCCGGAAATGGTCAGCTTGTTCAATGGTATGGGTGGAGCCTGTGCAATGCTTATTTCAGCAGTTGAATTCAGGCACCTTACCCATGCAAATGAGGCCGGAAACCTTCCAAGTGGTGAGCTTTTGATCATCATGCTTGGTTTGATCATCGGTTCTGTATCTTTTGTAGGAAGTATGGTTGCCTGGGGTAAGTTGAGCGGAAGGGTCAAGGACTATTCCCTGTCTTTTCAGCAGGTGGTCAACATAGGCTTGTTGCTTTTAATTCTCGGAGCCATGTTTTACACCATTTATTCTGGCACTCCCGATGTGGCGACCTATTTCTATGCGATCTGGACAATGTCGGTCATATATGGAATTTTGTTTGTACTTCCGATAGGTGGCGCTGACATGCCGGTTGTGATCTCACTGCTGAATTCCTTTACCGGAGTTGCAGCAGCCATGGGTGGATTCCTTTACGACAATAAGGTTATGCTGGTTGGAGGTATTTTGGTCGGATCGGCCGGAACCCTGCTCACCATTGTAATGTGTAAAGCAATGAACCGAAGTCTTACCAACGTACTGATCGGCAATTTTGGTGGATCGTCTGCCGCATCTGAAGGAAGCGAGAAATTTGGAGGAACCATACGTGAGATCAACGCGTCCGACTCTGCCATTTTGCTAAAATATGCTTCTAAGGTGATCTTTGTTCCCGGATATGGTTTGGCGGTTGCACAGGCACAGCATGTTTGTCATGAACTGGAAGAATTGCTTGAAAAAGAAGGTGTGGAGGTTAAATATGCCATTCATCCCGTTGCCGGACGTATGCCCGGCCATATGAACGTTTTGCTTGCTGAAAGCAATGTGGCCTACGACAAACTGGTTGAAATGGAAAACATAAATCCTGAATTTGCAACTACTGATGTGGTTTTGGTGATCGGGGCAAACGATGTAGTGAATCCTGCCGCCAAAACCGACCCAAGCAGCCCTATATACGGAATGCCCATACTGGACGTTGAAAATGCCAAAAACATCATCATCATGAAGAGAAGTATGAAGGCGGGCTATGCAGGAATTGAGAACGAACTCTTCTACCAGCCCAAATCTTCCATGCTTTTTGGAGACGCAAAAAAGACACTCACACAGTTGATCTCAGAGGTCAAAGCGCTTTAAAAATCTGTCCATAATAAACAACACCTGTTTATTAACCGTTTTCGGATACTCTAATAAATGCCCAATCTTTGCGTGTATTAAACACCTAAAGAGCTATGGAGCGTATAACATCAGTAGAGAAGAAACTAAACTATTCGAAACCCCTAACCATTTGCCAGTGCTGTGGAATAGAGTTTACCGCTAACCGGAATGATGCGAAATACTGCAGTAGTTCTTGCAGGTCGAGGTATTGGCTGGGTAAAAACAACCAGCGCATAATTACTCTTACGGTTCCTGATTATGCCGACGAACGCTTTATTGAATTGCTTAAAGCCAGAGTAAACGAATTAAAGAATGCTTTTGGTCCTGTGCATGCCTCAAACCCTGTTTCGGAAACTCCCGATCAGGCGAAGGTAGAAAAGAAATTTTTTGAAACACAAAAAGAAACATACGAATATCTCGGCAGAATGGGATACAACAATTCCAGATTGCCCCTGGTTGTAAACGGCATCTATTGCGATGTAGGTTTAACCATAAAAAAGACTGAGGAGGGTTGGGAAACTGAAGTTAAAGTATAAACTAACTACTTCTTACGACAAAGGGGCATAGATCATTCGATTTATGCCTTCTTTGTTTATGAACGCCATCAAATTTCGAAACATTATTTGAAATAAAATATTTGTCATTTCCATGACTCTATTCATTTTTCTTTGTTTTTGATGACAAAGCAATTATACCTAAATTCGCACCTCAAAAATTTGAATATGAGAAGACTGTTTTTAATTGGATTGGTTGCATTAATTTCTTTTCCGGTTTGGGCACAAAAAAGTGATGCTTTAATTTTTACATACGGAAAAGATTCTGTTTTTCAATCAGAGTTTGAGAGGGTTTACAGCAAGAACAACGATGTAAAGAAAAACGTCCCCACCGATGAAGAAATTCAGGAATACCTCGAATTATACGTAAAGTTCAAGTTAAAGGTAAAAGAAGCTTACGAAAGGCAAATGGATACTAATGAAGCCTTTATCAACGAGCTGGCTGGTTACCGAAAACAATTGGCACAGCCTTACCTGGTCGATAATGAAGTTACAGAACAACTTATTGAAGAAGCATACAACCGAATGCTTGAGGAAGTTAATGCAAGTCACATTCTGATAAAGTCCTCTAAAGACGATTCTCCTGCCGACACTTTGAAGGCTTATAAAAAAATCGCAGGAATCCGAAAGGAGCTTATGCAAGGTAAGATCACGTTTGATTCGGCCGCTCACAAATACTCTGATGATCCTTCAGCAAAGGTAAATTACGGCTCTCTTGGCTACTTCTCTGCATTTCAAATGATCTATCCTTTTGAATCCATGGCCTTCAACACACCCAAAGGTGAAATATCGGAGGTGTTCAGAACGAGTTTCGGTTATCATATATTGAAAGTGAACGATCGCAGGAAAAGTGCCGGCGAAATTAAGGTAGCTCATATCATGATACGCTTTAATAACGACAGTGAGGTAGCTGCTGCCAAAGACAAAATTTTTGCAGTTTACAAACAATTGAAGGAAGGCAAATCTTTTGATGAAATGGTAAAGCTTTACAGCGAAGATTACAGCAATAAGTCCAAAGGTGGTGAAATGAACTGGTTTAAAAGCACCGGTCAGTTGCCGGTCGATTTTAAAGAAGCAGCCTTTGCCTTAAAAAACATAGGCGATTATTCAGAGCCGGTTAAAACAGATTTTGGATGGCATATTATCAAAAAACTGGATCAGAGAGAAATTCCTTCCCTTGAAGAACAGCGCGATGCCATTAAATACAAGGTTAGTCGCGATGAGAGATCCAGAAAAAGCAATAGTGTTGTGATCGAGCGAATTAAAAAATCAAACAATTATAAACTGCAGGCTAAAGAACCTTCAAAGTTCATTTCCACTTTGGATACCTCCCTGTTAAGAGGCGCCTGGGTTCCTAAGGCTAAGTCGAAAACAGAAACGACCTTATTTACCATTGCAGATCAGAAATACACCTATTCTGATTTTTCCGATTACATTTCGGATGTTCAAACTCCTAAAAAATCAGGTAATCTTGAGTATATCGGGAATGAATACTTCAATGCTTTCGTGGAAAAAATGAATTTTGCCTACGAAGAAGATCATCTTGAAGAAAAATATCTCGACTTTAAATACCTCATGAAAGAATACAGGGATGGTATTCTTCTATTCGAATTAACAGACCAGATGGTGTGGAGCAAGTCGGTTGAAGACACCACAGGTTTAAAGGCCTTTTACGAACAAAACAAAAACAAATACATGTGGGGAAGAAGAGCTGAAGCTGCAATTTTTGATTGTGGTTCGGATAAGATCGCAAAGTCCGTTAAAAAAATGATCAAGAAGAACAAACCTGACAGTCTGATCTATAAAAAAGTGAATTCAAAGGATCCTCTGGCTGTTTCAATTACCAGAGACAAGTTTGAAAAAGGTAAAAATGTAACCATTGATAACCTTGAGTGGAAGCCACAGCTTACCACCATCCCAATGAGCGAGGGAAAAGTTAAACTGGTGAAAATATACCAGATCCTGGAACCAAGCCCCAAACAGCTTAACGACATAATGGGTGTTGCAACCTCCGATTATCAATCGTACCTGGAAGATGCCTGGATTAAGGAACTTAAGTCAAAATACCCGGTCAGCATCAATCAGGCAGGAGTGGACATGCTTTTTAAATAACCTTAAAAGTTTAAACCTCTTTGGTTTAATTATGATAAACAGGGAGTAATGCATCTTAATCCTATATCCAAAAGAATTGCAGTTTATACTTTTCTGTTGTTTTTAATAGTTTCATTGGTAAACTGTTCGGAAAAACCTGATGAAAATACCGACGCCATTATAGCTAAAGCCTATGACAAGGTGCTTTATCTTTCTGAGATCGAGGAGTTGTTTGGTCCGAACATGACCCGTCAGGACAGCATCATGATCGAAAAAGGGTATATCGATGCCTGGCTGAGAAAGCAGGTTATCCTTAATTATGCAAACGAGAACGGGATCGGTACTTCGGATGAGATTACCAAAAAGGTTGAAGATTTTAAATTTGACCTCATCTCATTCAGCGCCAGGAAAAACATTATTGCTCAATATCTTGATACCAATATCCGTATCGATGAGATGAAAAAATATTACGATGACAATCCTGAAAGTTTTGAGTTGAAACAAAACATCATTCGCTGCGTATTCATTAAGATGCCTGATAAACTGGACGAACATAAAAAGAAAAATTACTGGAATAAATTTAAAAAGGGACAGGAAACCGATGTTTCAGAAATGGCCGTGGATGCCTTAAAAAATGGTGGTACGGCTTATCTTGAAAAAGAAAACTGGCTTGCTTTTGATGAAATGCTGAAGGTGGTTCCGATCACAACGTACAATCAGGAAAATTTTATAAATAGCAACAGAGTCTTCAGAGTTTCGGACCAGGGTTTTGTGTGGTATGTAAATATTTTTAATTTCAGAATAAAAGACCACATTTCACCGTTTGAATTTGTAAAGGACAACATACAGCAAATCCTGCTAAATAAAAGAAAGATCGAATTGCTCAAAAAAATTGAAAATGAGATGGTCCTCCAGGCCGAGAAAGAGGATAAGATAAATGTGTATCCAACCCAAAAAAGTAAACCGTAAAAAGGACATGAAATCCGTGAGATTATTGACCGCAATATTAGCCTTGTGTTTTTTTGAGGCGGTGCAGGCCCAACCCAGGCAGATCCTTGAAGAAGTGGCTGCAGTTGTGGGTGAAAATGTTATCCTAAAATCGGAGTGGGAGGTTGAATACTTGCAGGTTAAAGATCAGTATCCCGATTTTAAAGGCGATTTGAAATGCGAGATCCTGAATCAGTTGGTCCTTCAAAAACTCCTGCTGCACAAGGCAGAGTTGGACAGTATCGAAATAAGTGAGGAAATGGTAGATTATGAGCTCGATCGAAAGATCGTATATTTTACCGCCCAGATCGGCGATGAGGCCAGACTTGAGAAATATCTGGGCAAATCTATAATTGAATACAAGGAGGAGATGAAACCTAAATTAAAGCAGCAAATGCAGGTACAGGAGGTTCAGAAAGTAATGCTTGATGCCGTAAAAGTTACACCAACGGAGGTAAAGAAATATTTTGATAAAATTCCAAACGATAGTTTGCCTTTATTTGGAACCGAGGTTGAATTGGGACAAATTGTTATGGTTCCCAAACCCAATCAGCTTGCAAAAGATTACGCCTACGAAACCTTGAAAAAGTATCGTGAGGACATACTTGCAGGGAGAAGGGATTTTGAACTGACCGCCAAAAGTTTTAGTGAAGATCCGGGATCAGCAGCAAATGGAGGTGAATTGGGATATTTTAAAAGAGGACAAATGGTATCTGCTTTTGAGGCCATGGCCTTTAAACTCAAACCCGATTCTGTTTCCCCAATTATCGAAACTCAATACGGATATCACATTCTAAAGCTCATTGATCGAAAAGGTGAAAAGATAAATGTTCGCCATATCCTTATCAAACCTACCATTATAACCAAAGATCTGCAGAACACCGAAAAATTTTTGAATGACCTTATCGCATTGATAAAGATCGATTCAATTTCGTTCTGCAAAGCAGCTTCAAAATACTCAGAAGATGAAATGACCAAGGCAAATTGCGGATTTTTCACAGATCCGAATGTGGGAGCCAACCGTATAGAAATAGAACTCCTGGATCAGGACGTTGTATTGCAGGTTCAAAAAATGAAACCCGGGGAATTTTCTAAACCAACTCCCATTCAAAATCCTGATGGTAGCACAGCATACAGGATTCTATACCTCAAATCGGAAACAAAGCCACACAGGGCAAATCTGAGAGAGGATTATCAAAAAATTCAGGCATTTGCTCTGGAACAAAAAAAACAGGAAGCCATGGCCGAATGGGCCGAAAAGTTCAAGAAGAACGTCTACATTCATGTGGAACCCGGTTACACCGATTGCAAGGAAATGAAACGTTGGATAAAAACAAACTAAGAAGTATTATTTATGATAGAATATAAAGATGAGGTAGAAGCTGCAGAAGCTTTTAAAGAAAATGTGCAAAAGCTGAAGAATGAAATTTCTCAGGTAATTGTTGGACAAAATGAAGTTATCGATGGAGTGTTAACTTCTATATTTTGTAAGGGCCACAGTCTGCTTGTTGGTGTACCGGGACTGGCAAAGACCTTGTTGGTAAAGTCTATATCCGAATCTCTCGACCTCGAATTCAACCGGATTCAATTTACGCCGGACTTGATGCCGGGCGACATAACCGGTTCTGAAATACTTGACGACCAGAAGAATTTCCGGTTTTCAAGGGGACCATTATTCGCGAACATTATTTTAGCGGATGAGATCAACCGTACACCTCCCAAAACACAGGCTGCGCTTCTGGAGGCTATGCAGGAAAAGAGCATTACGGTTGGAGGACATAATCACAAACTCCCAAATCCGTTCTTCGTTCTGGCAACGCAAAACCCGATCGAGCAGGAAGGTACTTACCCTTTGCCTGAAGCACAACTTGACCGGTTTATGTTTAATCTGTTTCTTGATTACCCGACTTATGAAGAGGAGATCATGGTTGTGAAAAATACGACCAGCGACAAGGAGGTACATCTGCAGAAGGTGTTTGGAGCTAAAGAGATCTTATATTTTCAGGATTTGGTGAAAAAAGTTCCGGTTGCAGATAATGTTTATGAATATGCTGTTAAACTGGTGGGTAAAACCCGACCCGGCTATGCCCTTGCAACCGACGAAGTGAATAAATACGTTAGTTATGGTGCTGGTCCCAGAGCCAGTCAGTATTTAATAATAGGTGCCAAATGCAACGCTCTGATCAATGGTAAGTATTCACCGGATATTGAGAATGTACAATCAGTGGCCAATTCGGTTTTGCGCCACAGAATACTCAAAAATTACAAAGCAGAAGCTGAAGGTATTTCCGTTGAGTCGATTATAAAACAGCTGTTTTAAATTGTAAATAGTCGAACCTCATAAACCACTTAATCCATTATATAATAATGTTTTAAAGCTTAAAATGTTACTTTGATTTTGCAAGATTACATTGAAATTAATTTAAGACCTTGCAATGTTTTCTAACATTTTATATGTATCCTGTTGAAAGGATTATAATAAAAAGATGAATTATAAAGTAATTTAACCAGAAATTATTCGATTTCAGAATGGTGCGAAGGGTTGCCAAAAATACGGGGGCGGCGTTGGGATGCGGGAGGGAGTATTTTTTTGGCTTGAAATGCACAGCATTCATGAACGCCATTGAAACAAGCATAAACGGGTGAATAATTTTTGGCTTACTTTTTTTTTCAAGAAAAAAAGTGAGTCGGGTTATAGGGCTGAAAGCCCTAATCGAAGCAAACTCACCTGACTTCCGCAAATTAACACCCAAATTGAAAGAGGCGTTCTATATCTTTCTGTTCTTCAGAAAGAATGATTGTTTTTTTGAGCACATCTTTAGTTGTTGGGGTTGTTAGTTCAATCTGGTGAATATTCTGTGCGATTTCAATTACCTTTTGTGGACTCAGTGATGATTTGTTTTCTTTGAGGAACCTTTCTAACTCTTTGTATACTTTGTAGGCTGCAAAATTCAGGCAGATATGTGCCTCAATTCTTCTTTGCCTTCTGTGGAATACCGGACGAAGTTTTAATTCTGTCTTTGCCACTCTAAATGCCTTCTCAATTTGCCAAAGGTGTTGATAGTTTTCAATTAGCTGATCTTTGTTGAGTTTAGAGTTGGTCAGATAGCCTTTGAGTCCATCCCATTTCTTATCTTGTGCAATTTGATGTTGGTCAAGTACAAGATTTATCTGACCCTCCATGCGTAGAAACTTATTGTAGCCTCTTTTATTTATGTGATCTTTGGTTAGGCGACCGGATCTTATTTGTTTACTAAGCCTGTTGATGCCTTTTTTACGATTGTATTGATCTTTTTCAGCTCTTTTGTCTGAGTAAGTAATTATCAATCTCAAATCTCCTTTATTGATAACAGCACTCTCTCCATTTTTGAGTTGAAGGGTGAGTATTTTGTCCTTGATGCTCGTGCTTTCATTCTTGATTCGAGCTCCCAGGATAAATTCATAGTTCTGCTCTTGAAGCTGCTCGATATTGGATCGTGATAATAAACCGCTGTCTGCTACTATAATTAATTGCTCCAGATTGTATTTCTGTTTAAAACCATCAATGACAGGCATCATCGTGTGACCTTCAAACTTATTGCCCTCAAAAATGTCATAGGCAAGCGGATATCCATCTCTGCTCACAAGCAACCCAAGCACAATCTGCGGGTTTTCATGTTTACCCTCCTTGGAAAACCCGGTTTTACGCAACTCATCCTCTTGGTCAATTTCGAAATAAACTGTAGTAACATCGTAAAAAACAACCTGAATGCCTTTGGGAAACAAACTTAGGGTGTGTGCATAGCTGATCTGCTGAACGCGATCCTTCTGCTTGTTGTGGAGTTTATCCATGT
This sequence comes from Flavobacteriales bacterium, assembly GCA_020635455.1. GTDB lineage: Bacteria > Bacteroidota > Bacteroidia > NS11-12g > UBA9320 > JABWCE01. The sequence continues at coordinate 268,601 of JACJZT010000005.1, read as the reverse complement.
ACCGATAAATCTCATCTTCACTATACTGCTTCCCTTCATAGCGATAGAGATACTCTGTGGTTTTCAGCTTGCTCTTTGGATATACCAACCGATAAAGAACCAAATGACGAAAAAGCTCGTCCTCAATATTATTAAAGCCTATCTCATCAAAGAGCCTTCCCAATGTAAATTCTATACCTACCAGCTTAAGAGAGGAGATGTTATCAAGAAGTTTGTTGAATAACTCCCGTTCTCCAACAAAGTCAAACTCTTGAAGGCCTGTTTGATTAGCTACCCAACGATCGGCGGTTAGTTTTAATTTTTGAACTGCTTCGGGAGTGTTTCCCGAACCAAAACTTTTCCTAACCACATATTTACCCCCTCGCTTTTCGATGACTTGAATGTAGCTCCGACCATTTTTATGTTTTAGAACTCGAACATACATCCACCAAATAAACTGAAATTAAGTCAAATTAACACCCAGAAAACGATATTTTAGACCATCAAGTATCAGATTTTGAGAGACTTGCATTTTCAGAGGATTAAACTTGCGGAAGTCAGGAAAAAGATGAATTATAAAGTAATTTAACCAGAAATTATTCGATTTCAGAATGGTGCGAAGGGTTGCCAAAAATACGGGGGCGGCGTTGGGATGCGGGAGGGAGTATTTTTTTGGCTTGAAATGCACAGCATTCATGAACGCCATTGAAACAAGCATAAACGGGTGAATAATTTTTGGCTTACTTTTTTTTTCAAGAAAAAAAGTGAGTCGGGTTATAGGGCTGAAAGCCCTAATCGAAGCAAACTCAAATCCATTTTGTGAGGATAGACTTATTTAAAACCTACCTGTTACTTAATTTGTTCAGGTACATCTGTATTTTAAGAAATATTCTTAAAGTTTCGAGAATCTGCTGTAGTAAACTTTACCAGCGCTTGTAACCTTTGCTACGTACATTCCGGTTTCAAGTTGCGATATGTCCAAAGGATGATTCAATCCACTTACCTGCTCGTCCATGAAAACTTTGCCGTCAACAGACACTATCTCAAGCTGATAATCCTCTCCGGATCCGAATTGAATTGTGATGATATCGTTTGCAGGACTTGGATAAACATAAAATTCGTTTTCTTTAAGGAAGGTGGTTGAAGCTCCCCAACAGGTAGCTCTGAATTCTCCGATAACAAATTTATCCGGATCTTCTGGGTTAAATATTTTAATCTTCATAACACCTAATCCTTTTTTGTCAACCGGATAAAAATGAGCAGAAACTTCACATGAATCGTCAATTTCCATATAAAAATTTGCCGTATCCGTGCCTATATCATGGCATAATTCACAATCACAAAATGCGGAGGTCCATTGGGAAGAAAGCGTGTTCTCTATTCTTACGAACTGGAGATCGGTAACTCCATATTTATTGGTAAAGGTACTGTGTGCTATAATGTCCGGTACCGAACAAAAATCTTCCTTAACTACGTATGAAGGATGAAAACTCGACTGGGCATAACTACAAAGGGTAATGAAAAGCGCAAAAAGAGTATATATTTTTTTCATAAATGCAAACATAACTTTTTTAAGCAAATTAAACGAAATCTTTAATTTATTCTTAAGTCGCTGAAATGCAATAAAATAGTAAGACTTGAAATTTGAAACGTTTTATGAATAAAATACGTTTATTTGTAATACTAAGCTACTCATAATCACTTGAAAAGAACTTATTGGATACTTCTTTCCTTTCTGGCACTTCTTAAACCGGAGTCAGGCAGTTCACAACTTATCATTGGTGAGGTTGATCCGTATATTCTGGTGAACAATGTTTTGGTGGGAGATGGTATTAAAACCAGCAATATCAAACTTACAGGTTATAAGAGGGCTGCCGGTTTTTTTGAAAATGGAAGCAATACGGCTTTGGAAATGAATGCCGGAATTGTTCTTTCAACCGGCATTGCCATGTTGGCCAAGGGCCCGAATAATGTTGGTGACAGAACCACATCGGAGTTGGGCTCGGGTTCAGCCGGCTCGGAATTGCTCGGTCCTTATGCCATTGGAAAGGTATTTGATGCTGCTGTCCTCGAATTTGATTTCGTCCCGCAAACTGAAGAAATTACCTTTAATTACATTTTTGCTTCCGAAGAATACATTGAATATGTAGACAAAGGCGTAAGCGATATTTTCGGCTTTTTTATCAGTGGTCCCGGAATACCGGATCAACAGAATGTAGCTCTTGTGCCGGGAACCAATTTAACGGTTAGCATCGATAACGTTAATTACAAAAGAAACCCAAAGTATTTCAGGTTCAATACCCCCGGTGAACCAACACTTCAGGCGGATGGTCTTACGGTAACCCTTACGGCAAAACTAAATCTGATGCCTTGTAAAACGTATACTATAAAACTTGCCATTGCAGATGTTGGGGATGACTTGCTCGATTCTTATGTATTTATTGAATCCGGTAGTTTTAAGCATACAACCAATATTGGTAAGGATACGTTTATCTGTACCGAGGGTTTTGATATTGAACTTGATGCCGGAAACCCCGGACGAAGGGTGCTTTGGAGTACAGGTGAAACCACCCAGAAAATAAAGGTTTCGACCTTCGGTGAATACTGGGTTGAAGTGTTTACGGATTGTGGCAGTTTTAAAGATCACAAAAAGATCCTTCCGGGTGTAAAGGATTTTACCCTGGGACCGGATACCACCTTTTGTGGCGACAATTTTTCAAAAACACTTTCTGTTAAAAACATAAAATTCGAAAATTATTTATGGTCCGATGCATCTGTTGCCGACACCTTAGTGGTAAGTAAGCCGGGAAAATACTGGCTTGAGGTTTCAAAAGGTAACTGTAAAAAAAGCGATACCATAAATGTATTTACAGAACCTCTTCCTTTGGTAGATCTTGGCAAGGATACCCTTATCTGCGGCCCGGTGGACATGATAATCGGAAGTGCTTACACAGCCAACAAATATTTATGGAATACCGGTGATTCCAATTTTAGGATTCAGGTCAACTCACCTGGGAAATACACGGTAAAGGTCTGGGGAAATTATTGTGAAAATTCAGACTCAATACGTATTACGAACCGCATGCCGGTAAAGGTTGATATTGGTCCGCCACTCATCGAAAGTTGTCAATCGGATACCCTCCGGTTCCGAACCCACATTAACGACAGCCTTAATTATTCGATCAACTGGAGTACCGGTGAAAAAACGCCTTCAATACTGGTAAGCAATGCCGGTCAGTATAAAGTGCTTGTAAGAGATAAAATTTGCAATTTTGTTCAAAGAGACAGCATCACGGTTGTGAATTACGACGGATTGGGAAAAATTTGGGTTCCAAATGCTTTCTCACCGGATGAAAATGGTTTAAACGACGCATTTAAACCTGTGTTTGATTTCGCGAATTTCAATCACTATTCCTTCCGGGTCTTCGATCGGTGGGGTCAAAAATTATTCGAAACAGAAGACCCTATGATGGCCTGGAATGGAAAAATTGATGGACAAACCGTAAAGAATGATGCCTATATGTGGACGCTGTACATCAAGTCTAAATGTTCTACCAGTCCCGACAATTTTTACCGCGGGGTGGTACATGTGATACGATAGAAATTAAACCGATTCGGCTTCTACAGCCTGAACCTCTGGAACCATTCTTTTCAAAAGATTTTCTATGCCGGCCTTAAGGGTCAAAGTCGATGAAGGGCAACCACTGCAGGAACCTTTCATCGTTACCGTCACCACACCTTGTTCGAAGGTTTTAAAATCAATGGCACCGCCGTCCATTTCAACAGCCGGTTTTACGTGATCCTCAAGAAGTTTCTTGATCTTGGTGATCACTTCATTTTCTTCATCTGCACTTAATTCCGTCCTTTTTTCGATTACCGTTTTTCCCGATTCAAGATAAGACTTTATATAATCCCTCAATTGAGGAATGTTTATAGCCCATTCCGAATCAGGTGATTTGGTGATGGTAATGAAATTATTCATGATAAAGATCCCATTTACAAATGGAAATTTGAACAATTCAGCTGCCAGGGGACTTCCGGTCACTTCCTGTTCATTACGGAAATCAACACTTTCATTCGGACAGATCATTCTGTTGATCACGAATTTCATACTTCCCGGATTGGGAGTTGCCTCTGCATATACATTTACCAAATCAGTACTGTTCATTGTTATTTAGAATTATTCTACAAAAGTAACCAAAATGAATTATTTCTTATCGTTTTACTTTGAACTACTTTAATTTAACAACACTCCTGAATCTTTGTTTTACGATCCCTTATGAGATTTAAAATGTTCAGAATACTAAGCACTTTGACCACTACAAGATCATATTAAAGCATTAGGCAATCGAATAATCTTTAAATTTGCAATTCAACAATTAAGTTCCCTGTATTAATGTTCATCATAGCAGAAATAGCCCAGGCCCACGAAGGTAGTTTGGGTATTGCTCATTCGTACATAGATGCACTTGCCGAAACCGGAGTGGATGCCGTTAAATTTCAAACGCACATTGCCGAAGCGGAAAGCAGTCCTTACGAGCCCTTCAGGGTTAAATTCAGCTATGAAGACGATACCCGGATGGAATACTGGAAAAGAATGGAGTTTACACCAGAACAGTGGAAAGGACTGAAGATGCATTGTGAAGAGAAAGGAATGGAGTTTATTTCGTCACCCTTTTCAATTGCAGCAGTTGATTTACTCGAAGAAATTGGCGTCAGGAGGTATAAGATCGGTTCAGGAGAAATGAGAAATTTTCTGATGCTTAAAAAAATTGCCCTTACCGGTAAACCCATAATTCTTTCTTCCGGTATGAGCGACTGGGATGAACTTGATGAAACCATTGGGTTCCTGAAACCATTTGGCAATCAACTTAGCCTGCTGCAATGCACCACCGCATATCCAACCGCTCCTGAACAATGGAACCTGCAAAACCTTCTGAAAATGAAAGAAAGATATGCCATTCCCGTTGGATTTTCGGATCATTCGGCCGGAATTACCGCCGGGTTGGCGGCAACTGCGCTGGGTGCGGAAATTCTGGAGTTTCATGTTGTTTTTGATAAAAAAATGTTCGGACCCGACGCAAAGGCTTCCCTGAACCTTGAAGAAACGGCTGAGTTGGTAAAAGGTTGCAGACAGATCAACACTTCTCTGGGTTCGTATAAGGACAAAAATGATGTTCGGGCTTTTGGAGAGCTGAAAGTTATGTTTGGCAAAAGTTTAAGTGTAAATAAAGATCTGAAAGCCGGTCATACCATTATTTTTGAGGATCTTGAATCAAAAAAGCCGGGTGACAAGGGTATACCCGCAGGAGAATTTGACAGGGTTGTTGGAAAAAAACTTACTCGCGATAAATTGAAATGGGATTTTATTGAAGATGCCGATCTAAATTAGGAGTGGTTTTTTAAATACGATCTGAAATATTGAGAATACAAAAAAATACTGAATGACTAAAAGAAAAATATGTGTTGTTATAACTGCCAGGCCTAGCTATAGCAGAGTTAAGACGGCACTTGAAGCCATTAAGAACCATCCGGATCTTGAGCTGCAATTGGTAATTGCCGCATCCGCACTGCTCGACCGATACGGTTCGGCAGTGAATTACATAAAAAAAGACGGATTTGAAATTACCGCAAAGGTTTTTAATGTACTCGAAGGTGAAAATTTAACCGCTGCAGCCAAAACAACCGGAATTGGTATTCTGGAATTGTCCACTGTTTTCGACAACATAAAACCCGATATTGTGGTAACCGTGGCTGACCGGTTCGAAACCATGGCAACGGCAATTGCGGCATCCTATATGAACATTCCCCTCGCTCACATTCAGGGAGGGGAAGTCACAGGAAACATTGATGAAAAGGTACGACATGCGATCACCAAACTTTCTGATTACCATTTTGTTGCTTCCGAAAGTGCTTACGAAAGGGTGCTTAAATTAGGAGAAAACAAAGAAATGGTTTTCAATACAGGATGTCCGAGCATCGATCTTGCAGCAAACATTTTGAGCTCTCCTGATCTCGACTTCGATCCCTATGAAAAATATGGTGGAGTTGGTGATATGCCGGACCTGAGCAAGGGTTATTGGGTGGTTATGCAGCATCCGGTTACCACCGAGGTAAAGGAAGCGCGACGTCAGATCGAACAGACACTTACTGCAATGCATCGCATGAATGAACCTGTTTTGTGGTTCTGGCCCAATGTTGATGCCGGAGCAGATGCTACCTCCAGTGGTATACGAACCTTTCGGGAAAATAACGACATTTCAAACTTTCATTTTTTCAAAAACATGGAACCCGACGATTTCCTGAGGCTTCTGATCAACAGCAAAGGATTGGTCGGCAACAGCAGCGTGGGTATACGTGAATGTGCCTATTTGGGAGTGCCTGTGGTAAACATAGGTTCAAGGCAAAATAAAAGAGACCGCGGTACAAATGTTCTGGATGTGGTTTACCATGCGGAGGATATCTTCGGGGCTGCAGAAAAACAATCCCAGCAACCTGACCGTCGAAAATCAATGGTATATGGAGGTGGAGATGCCGGAATTAAAATAGCGCAACTTTTATCAACCTTGCCTTTGCAATTTCACAAGACCATTGCCTATTGATCAAATGAAAATACTTGCCATTATACCTGCAAGGTCCGGTTCAAAAGGTGTGCCCGATAAGAACATACGGCAATTGAACGGTAAACCATTATTGGTTCATTCTATTGAAGCCGCCAGAGAATGTACCTACATTAAGGATATCATGGTAAATACAGACAGCGATTTGTATGCGAACATTGCCAAAGCAAATGGCGCAGAGGTCCCGTTTCTAAGACCCGAACATTTGTCGGGAGATTTTGCAACCAGTATTGATGTGGTGGTACATACCTTAAATTATTACAAGGGACTTAACATTCATTTTGACGCAGTTTGTCTTTTACAACCTACTTCTCCCTTCAGAAGGCCCGGTTTTGTGGATGAAGCCATAAAAGTTTTTATTGAAAGTGGCGCCGATGCGCTGATTTCGGTAATACCGGTTCCACATGAGTACAACCCTCACTGGGTTTTTGAGCCAGATAATGAGGATCATCTGAAAATTTCAACCGGTGAAAGTAAGATCATCACGAGAAGACAGGATCTGCCTGCAGCTTATATTCGGGATGGAAGCATTTACATCACCCTAACCTCTGTTCTACTGAACGAACATTCGTTTTATGGCAACAAACTTACCTATGTTCTCAACGATGCGAAATATCATGTAAATATCGATACTGAATCCGACTGGCTTAAAGCAGAAGAAGTGGCAAACAACTTTCCTTTTAACGACCAGGGTACATGATATTAGCAGTAAACTACCATTACATTCGCAAGGATTTCAACAACCCTTATCCGGCAATTTTTGGTGTAAAGCCTACGGAGTTCCGCAATCAACTTGAGATCTTATCCCGGTTTGGTTCATTTATTTCACAGGAGGAATTGAGAATTCGAATCCGCAATAATGAAAAACCTTCATCCAATAAAATTGAATTTCTGATTACGTTTGACGACGGTTTGAAAGAACAGTACGACGAGGGCTTACCCATCTTAAATGAAATGGGAATTCCGGCAGTGTTTTATGTTAATACCATCAATTTTGAGAACCATGAATTCAGTCTGGTTCATCAAATACACCTGCTGAGGTCACAGATCCCTTCTGCAAAACTTTACTCAGATCTTTCAGGATCCTACAATATTTTCTTATCAGAAACAGAAAAAACAGAGGCTGCCAATCACTATCGTTACGATGACGCTGAAACGGCCGAATTAAAATATCTACTGAACTTTAAATTAAGTCTGTCGCAGCAGGAAGAGATCATCCAACAACAGTTTCCCTTGTATTTTGATCAACCCGAGCAAATACATCACAACCTCTACATGAGCAAATCTCAGTTAAAAACTCTGGCAGATTCCGGATACCTCGGAACACACAGCCATAAGCACATTCCTTTGGGTTTGTATTCAGTTGAAGAAATACGAAAACAAATTCTGGATTCAAAAAATTACCTGGAAAGCCTTTGCAATACCGAAATTTATAGCATTGGTTATCCGTATGGCAGCAAGGAAGCCTGCACGGATGTGGTTTCTGATGTCGCTGCCGAAACAGGACTGGAATTTGGATTTACCACCGAAAGGGCAGGGATCTTTAATTTTAACAAACCTTTTTTGCTGCCACGCTTCAACTGTAACGATCTGCCGGGAGGTAAAAGCAACACTTATTCTGATCTGAAAGCATCCGAAATTCCGGTCAGTTATCGTTAAGTTATAGTTCTGATCCGTCCTCTAAAAGATTTTCACTTGAATAGGTCTTACCCTTTAAATAAAAACTGTTGAAATTACACCATTCGCAGTTTTCCTTTCCACAACCCTTTTCAAATTCATGGTTTTTAATTTTCTGATAAACTTCAACTAGTAAGTTTTCCATAAAAACCAGTTCTTCATCGCTTACAAATATTTTTCTTCTTTCAAAGCTTCCGTCTGCAAGAGGTTCAACAAAAAACATTTCTCCCGATAGGGTTTTGTATGAATGTAACGGGTCGTTATTTATGAGTAAATGATAAAAAGCTACCTGCCTCCAATAGTTCCCACCATACATTTCTTCGGCAGATGTTTTTTCAGTTTCAGGATCTAATACAGGAGGCATAAGTGTTTTATATTTCTTTGAATCGAATTTACCGGTTTTGTAATCAATAACATGCACATGATGCTTATCGGTGATCACCAATTGGTCCAATTTACCTTTTATGGGAACTTCTTTTACTACGATATCTGAGAGATTTTTTTCAGGAACCCGGTTTTTATTTTCATTCCATTCGGATAGAAAGGTCCGGTATAACTGTGGAAGTACCTTCTCTTTACCATATTCAAGATATCGGTTGAAATCTTCTTTTGTAAATGAATCTTTGTTTTTTTCAAGGTCGTTTTGATACCATAATACCAACTGTCCGGCATCCGGATAATTTTTATCGGGATCGTCCAACATTGATTTGAAAAAAAGTTCCAGACTTTTATGAATTGCATTTCCAAAACTTAAAGCAGGGGTTTTCGCAGAAGGGATCTGCAAAAGATTTCTGTAGTAAAACTTAAGTGGACAATCGAGGTACGTATCGAGATGAGTTGCACTAAGGACATAATTTTCGGTAAGTTGGTTGAGGTATTCTTTATCCAGCAAATCAAAATTCTTTTCAGGATCGTTGGCTTCAAGACCTGACCTTTGAACTTCCATAATTTGGTCTTCCTTAATTTCAGCTTCTTTTTCTATAGGTATGCCCGATTCCATGATCTCCTGAACAAACTGTGATTTGTTCAGGGTTTTTTCGCTGAGGTCCTGAGTTTGGTAACTTATATACAAACGGGTTTTTGCTCTCGTTAAGGCAACATAAAAAAGCCTTCGGTTTTCTTCCATCAGCGAATCAATGTTATGGCTAAGGATACTCCTCAGACTGAATGGAACCCTGTCTTTCGTTTTGTCCCAAGCGTTCAGGTTACAACTAACCACCATTACCAGATCAAATTCCAGACCTTTGCTGGCATGTGCCGTTAACAAGTTTACGGCATCCTTTTTTTCAATTATTTCTTCTGCTTCCATCGAAAGATAATTATCGTTCAACAGTTCAATTGAATTGAGAAACTGTTCTATGGTATAATCTCTGTTCTTGCGACTTTCATTTTTCAGATAGTTAAAAAAAGTTTGCATCACCTGAAGCAAATATCTTTTTGATGGATTTTGCATTACATACGAAAGAATGCCTCCTTTCGAAATAACTTTTTCAAGAAGTTGCTGGGAGGGAAGGTTGAAGGATTTAGAGATCCAGTATTCTATGTCTGCTGACAGTTTACGAAGTTTTGTAATGGCTTCGTGACTGAGGATCAGGGTTAATTCAGTTTGTCGGTCCAGTTCAGCCAGACAATTCCTCCATTTCATTCCGGAGCCTCTCAGGTAATAGGCCAATTTTGCAATATCAACAGCCGGTATTTCCCAAAAGTCAAAATGCAATATCTTGAAAAGTAATGGATCCCCACTATATGGTTTTCGATTTTCATAGGAAATGTATCGAAGCAACGCACATATATTTATGATGAAGGGTTCTTCCAGAACATTGTTCTTTTTTTTGAGAGATAAAGGAATGCCTTTATAATTAAGGTAATCCCTTATCGTCTCACCTTGTTTGTGATTCCTGTAAATTACAGCCATTTCCCGGTAAGGTATTCCCGAATCGTGTGAATCTTTAATGAGATTATAGATTTGTGCGGCTTCGTAAACTTCGTTATAACATTTTAGGATTACAGGATTAAACTTTGTTTCAATATTTTTTCTGGCAACAAGGTTTTTGTGTTCAACCAATCTTTCTTTATTGTTTTGGATCACTTTTTTGGCAGAATCCAATATTTGTTGAGTGGATCGGTAATTGTCTTCCAGAACAACTTTCAGAAGATCCTTTTCGTATTTCTTTTCAAAACCCACCAGGTTTTCAATATCTGCTCCCTGAAATCGATATATTGATTGATCATCATCACCCACTACCATTAAATTGGGAGATTCCCAATAGTTCGACAGAAGAAATACCAGATCATTTTGTGCCTTGTTCGTATCCTGATATTCGTCTACCATTATATATTGGTATTGTTCCTGATAATTGAGCAAGGCATAGGGATGTTCCGACAATAATTTAATAACGGACAAGATCATGTCGTTAAAGTCATAGCGCCCATTTTTAACGAGGGTTTCCATATATTCGAAAGAAACGATTATGGCTGCCTTAAGCTTCTCCATTTTATCAAGCTCCTGCTTGTAAAAGGCTGCCCTGAGATCGCCCTTTTTATTATTACCTGACTTTTTTTTGTAATACATATCCTCCCTATTTGGCAGATCGGCAATGATCTGATCAACGGAACGAATGAAGGAGTCTTTGTCAAAGCGCTCCTGTTTAATAAGAGCAATAAGTTCGAGGAATTCTTTTGTTCGTCCATAAGGATATTTGTAGTTTTTCAGAGGATGTCCGTTTGGCCATGAATCGATAAGGGTGTGTATCATCTCAATTTTCTCAAGCTCAGAAACCGGTTCCAGTTGATTAAATCCAAGTTCAAACTGAAAATCGTTTATTATTTTCTGACAAAATGAATGGAAAGTATATATAGGTACCCTGAAGGCAGTTGAACCGACCATACTCACCAATCGGTTTCTCATTGCAGTAGTTGCCGCGTCGGTAAAGGTCAGGCAGAGAATGTTTTCCGGCAACATGTCTGTGTTTTTAAGGATCTCCAGAATTCTGGCACTGAGCAATTGTGTTTTACCGGTTCCCGGTCCTGCTACGACCATCAGGGGGCCGTCAATGTGTTTGACTGCCTGGGTTTGTTTTGGGTTTAATATCATATTTGTGTCATTAAAAAAATATAAGTATACTGATTGTCAGTAAGTTATATTTTTATTTTTTTTTATTTTCTTTGATTTAGGCAACTTTTCCAAGTTTTACGGTCAAATATATTGTGAGTTTTCTTAAGTTTGAAAACTAGATTGTTTCATTTTTAAAAATAAAAAAACGAATATGACAAAAAAATTTACTACCAACCACAAAGTATTAGGATTAATCCTGATGCTTCTTGGTTTGATGGGAAGTTCATCTTTCAATCAAACTCAAGCGCAAAGTTATTGTGAAGGTTATTCCTATTACGGATGTGCCTACAGCAATTATTATTATTTCCCTATTGAAAGGGTAAACATTAAGGATGTTTCCGGCAATTACCTTATGCAGATGCCGGCAGCAGCATGCAATGCCGGTTTCAGTACTTCTACCAACACAGTAGGAAACGGGTATTCTCTTATGAGTACCAAACCAAGTTTCTCATTATCTTCTGGTTCGAAGTACACCTTGGAAACCAGTGCCAGTTATGGTACAAGCACCAGCGGAGGTACTTATTCAGTTTACATTTATTGCTGGATCGATTTGAACCGTGATGGTGTTTTCTCAGCAAATGAGTACATGTCAAACGGATGGTCTCAAATGAATACCGGAGGTAAGTTTCCTTTTGTAGGTGGTGCATTAACAGCCAATACATTTACCGTACCATGTGGTGTAACTGCCGGAACTTCAAGAATGCGTTTGATGTCTTCGTATTCTTATCAGTTAAACGCTAACAGTCCTTGTCCAACAGGTATTAGCGGAAGCCCAACCTACTATTATGGTGAAACGGAAGATTATACCATAGACCTTGCAAACCCAACCAGCTTGGCAGCAGGTTTCTACATGCCATCAACTGCTTATGTTGGTACTCCCGTAAAAATGACCAACAGCAACCAAACCGGTTACATTGCTCACCAGTGGGATGTTGATGATAACGGTTCTATAGAATATGTTACTACCAATGCCACACATATATTTGGTTCAGCAGGTAATCAGTGTGTACGTTTAAAGAGCCAAAATTGTTTAGGACGAGATTCCGTTTTAAGATGCATCAATATTGTAAATCCTACTTCTAAGCCAATTGTAGATTTTGCTTCAAACACAAACGAAGTTGAACGTTTCGGAACCGTTGATTTCATAGACCTTTCTCAAAACGGACCAACCTACTGGAGCTGGTATATGTTCGACCCTAAAGATTCGGTTAATACCCGTATCGACGTTGAGACCTATAACAACAATTTGGTAGGTAACGACCCATACACCAATGCAAATCCTGAAGTTTTCTTCAATACCATTGGTACATATACGGTTTGTTTACAAACTTCAAATAACTTAGGACCTTCCAGTGTTCTTTGTAAACCGAACTATATACGTGTAACTCCGTTTAAAGACAACAACCTTGGTGCAGGTACCGTTCAGCCAATTTATGAGCAAAGCGGTAACCTTATTGACGACGGAGGAAGAACCGGTAATTATTCCAACAATCGTGTGGATTATGCTACCATCATTCCTTGCGGAGCCAAAAAGATCAACCTTCAGTTCCACCAGTTCAAAGTTGCGTCAGGTGATATCCTAAGAGTTTACGATGGTATTGATGCTACCGGAACTCCACTTCATACCGGAAATGGTTTCACTGCAGGTAACGCTCCTTCCTTAACCACTCCTATTGTTGCTACTTCAGGTGCACTATACGTTTACTTTACCTCTAACGGTTCAGGAAACGACTCAGGATTTATTGCAAGCTGGACTACTGAAAGAGGTCCTATTGTTCCTCCGGATGCGGATTTTGATATTCCGGATACTCTTTACAACCCAAATACATATACTTTTATAAACACTTCTTTGAACGCTTTAGGTAAAGCAGATTTTGTATGGGACATTGAGCCCGGATACGGAGAAGTTGCTTACACCAAAGATCTTGAATATGCTATTTTAACCGACAATACCTATGATGTTCGATTGACCGTAAGTACTTGTATGGGTACCGATTATAAGATCAAAAAAGTGGTTGTAGTTACTCCACATAAGAAAGCTGAAGTTGACTTCAGTGCAGATAACCGTCGTCCGAATACAGGACAAACCGTAAAATTAATGGCTTTCAACCCATTGCCAAACAAAGCGGTTAAAACAAATATGTACCAGTGGAATTTCTTCCCCGGAACTGTTTCTTATGTTAACAGTACCACTCCAAACGATCAGGAAATCGCAGTAACCTTTAACGCAAAAGGTAAATATACTGTTTCTCTAAGAGCTTGGAATTCATTAGATTCTGCTGCTACCAGCGTGCAGGTTATTAAAGCTGATTACATTATTGCAGTTGAGCATTGTACTCCTCTATTAGGTATTTCTGCTTCTTCTGATGTTGCCATCAACGAAGTGATTCTTACCGATAAAGACAATGTTGTGTTGATCAGCAACAAATCTGACAACAACGATCTTGGATACGATGATTACACCAATACCGATATGAAGGCTAACGTTCAGTATGGTTCTACTTATGAGATCACGGTATCACGAAATACCAACGTTAACCCAATGACCCGTAAAGTATGGATCGACTGGAACATTGACGGTGATTTCGTAGATGCAGGTGAATTGGTTGCCAGTGAAGCTGCCGGTACAAACAACACCTTCACTGCTAAATTTACTGTACCTGATTACACCAAGGCATTTGAAGGAAAATCAAGAATGAGGATAGGAGCAAGTTACTCAAACGATCCTAACCTTCCTTGTGGAGCTTCTTCAGGTGTGAATGGTGCTAACCGAATTGGAGAGTTTGAAGATTACACAGTGATTATCACTAATGATAACCAGGCTCCGGTTCTTACCTTGAACAACGACGATACCTTATACCTTGAAGTTGGTACTACTTATACCGAATATGGTGCTACAGCAATTGATCCAACCGAAGGAGATATCAGCTCTAAAGTTGTAATTACTTCTGACCTTGATATGTTGTTCACCGGTATCTACTATGTTACCTACAACGTAACTGATGCAGGAGGAAACAAGGCTTTACCTGTAACTCGTGTTATCTATGTTGTTAAAGACCAGACTGCTCCTGTACTTACTCTAAATGGTAACGATACCGTTTACCTTGAAGTAATTAAGGATACTTATGTTGAAGATGGTGCTACTGCAATGGACAACAAAGATGGTAACATTACCAATGCAATTGTGATCACAGGTACCGTTGACGTAAATACTATTGGTACTTATTACAAAACATATACTGTTAACGACGTAGCCGGTAACAATTCTACCAAAACAAGAGTAATTATTGTACGTGACACTGAGAAACCAGTTATCAATAACACAGATGCTGATGCCAGCAACAACGTTAAAGTTCAGATCGTATCTGTATTCATTGACAGAACTGCAGTAACCGACAATTACGATAAGCCACAACTTATGGTAACTCCAGGTGCTTCAGGTCCGGTTGATACTCGTTTCAAAGGAACTTATTCCTTGATCTATGATGCAACTGACGGATCTGGTAACATGGCAGTTACAAAAACCTACAACTACATAGTAGACGATTATGTTGGTCCTACCATCAACCTTAATACCTTAGATACTGTTATTCATGAAGTAAACAACCCATACAATTCTGTACAGGCAAGTGCTTCTGACAACTATTACAACAATTCTCAGGTTTCTTTAACCAGAACCAGTAATGTAAATGCTTACGTTTTAGGTTTGTATTTCGACGAATTCGTAGCTACGGATGGTAGTGGTAACGTTACAACCAGAAGACGTTATGTTAGAGTTGTTGACTCTGAAAGACCTGTTATCAATGGTGCTTCTATGAACGTTGGTTTATATTCAACGATAGATGCTTCTGCAGGTTTGACCATCACAGACAACTATGATGCTCCGGCTGTTCTTCGTCCAAGACTTGAGGTTCTTTATAACGATCTTAACACGTATGAAGAAGGATTATATACCGTTACCTTCAGAGTAACAGACTTAAGCGGTAACGTAAGTTTACCATACGAAAGAACTATTTGGGTTAGCAGATTGTTCCCAACCATAACCGGGTCTGTTAATGACATAACCAATGATAAGGCGATCAATGTTTATCCTAACCCAACTACAGGAGAAGTTAATGTAAGTTATAATTTTGCTACTCCGGAAGATGTGAACATTATGGTATTCAACTCAACCGGTGCATTGGTAACTTCAGTGAACAACATCCACGGACAAAGTGGTATCGAAACTCTTGATCTGAGCAACCAGGCAAATGGTTTATACCACATCCGAATGATGGTTGCAGGTAAACAAATTACCAGAACAATATCTCTAAGCAAATAGAGAATTATCATACAAAAGGAAGGGGTTCGATGAGAACCCCTTTTTTTTTATCCGGATTTTTGTGAAATGATTATAAGAGATCTTAGCAAAACAAAAGTGAAATTTTCGATTAATCATCAGAATATCAATCGTTTTATTTAAAAAAAATATTAAAATTTTTCATTAATATTTGCAACCATTCCCGTTTTTTTAGTCTATTAATATACAAACGTTGAACAATAAGGAGCTTTATGAGATCATTGAGGGCTGCAAGCAAAATGATAGACAAGCTCAAAAATTATTGTTTGAGATGTTTTCTGAAAGAATGATGGGAGTATGTTTAAGATATAGCAACAGCTACGAATCTGCCAGGGATATGGCCCAGGAAGGATTTATTAAGGTTTTTACCAAAATGAAATCTTTTAAAGGTAATAGTGCTCTTGAAACCTGGATGACAAGAATATTCATCAATACTTGTCTTACAAATCTCAATAAAAAGGAGAATAAAGTCTATCATTTGGATATTAATGATCCTGTAGTAGCCGTAAAAACAGAAGCTGCAATTGTTGAAGATGAGGAAGTAGAAGAAACACTCAGATCTCTGCCGGTTGAAAAAATATTACATTATATATCCTTGCTTCCCGACATTTATCGTCAGATAATAAACATGTATTCGATAGATGGTTTGTCTCATCAGCAAATTGCTGAAGAACTTGATATTCAGGTGGGATCATCTAAAAGCAGACTAAGCAGGGCACGGGTTTTGCTTATAGAATTAATTAAAGAGAACGAAGATCTAATTGGATAGAGAAAGGCTAAATATTGACAAAATTCTTCAGGAAAAGTTTAAGGACTTTAAGGGGGAAATACCATTGTCTGACTGGGGTCTGATCGAACAAAAACTTCAGAAAAGAAAGCGCCGTTTAATTTTATGGTGGGCTTCGGTTCTTTTATTTGTTGGTGCAGCAGTTTCCTTTATAGCGTATGAAAAATATTCCGGAATTACGGAGAATTCAGTTATAAACAAACCAACTTCCATTAGTGGTGAGACATCAACTACAAAACCTTCAGTTGATGGTTTAATTGAACACTCTGATGGTTCCGTTGAGAAAAAGGATAATTCAAGAACTCAGATATCGGACAACCACTCAACAAAAAATGTTGTTAAATATCCCGAAAGATCTCATACAAAAAAGATTCCTGCAGTTGATCATAATCTTCCAGAAGTCACTAGTAGCAAGCAACTAGAGATGTTTCCCATCAGTTTGAAAGGTAAATCCGTAAAGAATATGTCTCCTGAGATCCTTAATGAAGTTTACTTATCTGATTTACTGGCTCTGAATAAACCCCAACCCAAATCGGAGATCAAAAGCAGAAAACTTGCTTTGGAATTGGGACTGAACATCGCACCTGCTATAGGAATTGAAAACCTGGACATTAACAACTCCAAATTGCTGAATAAGTATTATTTTTCTACTATAGATGGCGCATCCAGTGCCGGAAACGGGTTTAATAATGGTCTTAATGTTCAAATAACCTATACGGATAAATTCTATTTCAGAAGTGGTATTTATGCTCAGAACTATTCCGTTAGCAGAAATTATGATTACTACATTGACTCAGTACCCAGGGTTAATACCTATAATGAAATAGACGATTACATTCCTATAGACAGGGAGTTCTATTTATATAAAGGGAAAACATCCATCAAGTATATCAGCATTCCTTTGTTATTAGGAAACAGGACCTATTTTAACTCGAAATGGGGCTTGGAAAGTAAATTGGGTTTGAATGTATCCAGGCTTTTAAGTTCAAGTGGAATGTTTGCAAATCCTACCGATATCAGACTTGAAGATCTGAATCGTAACCGCAATATCAAAAAATGGAATTTAGGAGCTTCTGTTTCAACCGGTATATTCTATAAAACGAAAAATAATATTATTTTTACGGCAGAGCCCAATTTTAACATGATGTTCGGATCAGCCTATGATAGCAAATATCCGTTGTCGTCAAAGAATTACAATTATGGAATAAATATTAATGTGAATTACATTTTGAAAGGGGGTAAATTATGAATAGAGTAGGTTCCATATTGATAATTTTTGTAATGCTGGTTTTAAATGCCAATGCACAGGTGATCTTGCCTTTGGGTAACGGCCAGATAAATTCTGAGAACATAATTTCTTCAACTTCCGATCATTTATTTGTATTGAGCAAGGTTAATGGTGACTACAGGATTGATAAATGGGATGGTCACTTTTGGATAGAGCAGAGAGACATACCTCAGTCAATTTTAAACACAATAGCTACCTCACCTTCGGAACGCCTTGCAAATCAGATCTATTTTTACAAGGGAATTTTGTATTTCGCCATAAAGAATAGCAAAACTCAACATCTATATGTCCTTAAATACAACGGAGTTGAGTGGAGTCTGGTAACAGACCCTAATCCGGTTTTCGTGCAAAACACCGTCAAATTTATTGAAACTGGCTCAGAGCTTCTGATCTGTGGTAAAATAATGTATAACACCACCGATGTTTCAATGTTAAAGGTTAACGATAATGATTTTGACATATTTGCCTACAGTCCGGCCACACAGGATGTAAATGATTATTATTCTGATTTTGAGTATTGTGGTGGAAAGGTATGGGCGATTGGTTTGTTCACCGCATTTTTAGATCCTGATAAGAAGTATTTTAGTTATTATGAAAACAATGTATGGAAGATCGTAGAAAATCCACCGGGTCTTTTTGGTTTCGTTGGAATGGGTAAGTATAACAATCGTCTGGTCATTGTATCCAAAAACCTTCAGGGTAAATTGTCATTCGCTTATCAGAGTGCGAATCAGGGAAACTGGGACGATATTTCGGGAGGATTGAATGATATTGATATCGCATCGGTTTCTGATATTCACCAGGTTGGAAATTTGCTTTGGGTGTCCGGATCATTCTTCAACACTGCTTTAAATGAGCAAATGAGCTTAATGTATTGGGATGGGATGAATTGGAACTTTCCAAATTTTGATTACCTCGGAGCTGATGTTAAACTTGGTGGGCAAAATCAGGTGTACGTTAGCGGATCTTTTTATGCACATCAAGGTTTGTCACTTAATAAGACAGGAGTACTTAATTTTGGTTCCGCCATCATAGCAGGAAAAGTATTTATGGACCAGAATCAAAATTGCACTCAGGAGTATGGCGAGCTTCCTGCAAAGGGTATTATGATCAAACTGGTACCTGATAATATTTATACGATAACAGATTACAACGGCAATTATTTCTTCCCGGTAGACAGCAGTAAGAAAGTTCATGCAGTTGAAATGATGATTCCCAAGTATCACATATCAACCTGTGAAAGTTTTATAGGAACAAAACACTATAAAGATCTTACAATAGCCGGAATTGACTTTGGTCTGATCCCATCCGGAAAACATACAGATGCTGCAGTTAGCTTGCAGGATTACACGGGTTGGAGAGCAAGACAGGGCTTTACAGAAAAATATCAGTTATGTGTTGAAAATAAAGGGACCGAAGATCTTGAGACCGGTAAATTACTATTGAAACACGATCAAAGATTAGAAAACTGGAACTTTAGTACACTGCCTGATCTGCAAATGAACAATTCCATTGAGTGGACCATTCATACCCTGGCGCCAAACCATAGATTCTGCATTACTGCAAAAGCTGAGATCCCTGTTGAAATCCCTTTAAGCACAATGCTGGATTTTGATGTAACAGTTTATACAACAGACATTCAGGACGAAGACCTCATCGATAACAACTTCAAGTTAGTTCAGAAAGTCGTTGCTGCCATCGACCCGAATGATAAAGTTACCAAACAAGACTTTTTCATACTGCCCTCGACCCCTGAACTTAACTACAAAATAAGGTTTCAGAATACGGGAACCGATACTGCTTACAACATTGTTGTTTCGGATAGTATGGACAATAATCTTAAAATTCCTTCTGTATTTTATAACCCTGTAAGTCATGAGGACAATGTTGATTTTGCGCCTCATTACTGGAGAGGTACCGATGGAAAACTAAGATATAAATTTGCATGGAAATTTAAGAATATCCTTTTGCCTGACAGCGGAACCAATTTTGAACAAAGTCAGGGATTTATTGAATATAATTTAAATCTGAAACCGGATTTGAAACCTTCAACGTTGATACGAAATAAAGCGTATATTTATTTTGATTATCAGGAACCCATCCTTACAAACACGGCAATAAACGTTATTTCTCTTAATACCGGTATCAAAGTTGCATCTGAATTGCTCTCTCTTCATATCGCTCCAAATCCGGCAAAAGAAGAATTCAGCATTTCAAACAGTAGCGAGAAGGATCTTGAATTCAGGATATTCAATACAATAGGACAACAGCAAGGTATATACAAGATTTCCAGGAAAAGTACTCTTACGGTACCTGTAAATTCTTTGTCTAAAGGAATTTATCTAATAAGGGCAGAAGGTTATGAGCCTGTTAAGTTGTTGTTGCATTAATTATTGAACCGCACACGCCAGTGTGACCATTCCAATTTTTTCTATTCCATTTATAATCAAAGAAGTATAGCATGCTTCAAGGGTTGCACCGGTTGTAAAAACGTCGTCAACAAGCAGAATAGATTTATTCTGATATTTTTCAGGATTTTTAAGAATAAAGGATCCATGAACATTTTCCCATCTGTGGTATCTTTTTTTACGGGTTTGCGAACTTGTATTGGCAATTCTTTCAAGGTCAGAGGATAGATCAGAATAAATGACATTCTGCATTCCTTTACAAAGTATACGACTCTGGTTGAAACCGCGCATTCTTAATTTAACAGGATGCAAAGGAACAGGCATTAAATAGTCAAGGTTCTTTATGAAATCGTAAGCTTTTAATTTTTCAGCAAATAAATAACCAAAATAGAGTCCAATTCTTTCATTGCCTTTGTATTTAAGCTGATGCAATATTTTTTGCGTTATTCCATTCTTTTCGAAGGATAAATACGAATCCGAAAATTTTAACCTGCATCTACCCCAAAGCGATCTTTCAATTAGATTAAATCCATTCGCTTTAAAATTTAAGTATGGTATATTTAAAAAACAGGCTGTACAGAGATGATCTTCACCTTTTACAAGAGTTATGTTGCAGGAAATACAAATCCTGGGGTAAAGAATATCGAGAAACGAATCTACTAGTTTCATTGCGCTATTATAAACTTGTTAATCCATAGACGAATGGAATAAAATATTTGAGTATCGATTTGTTAACTTTGCAAAATGTTTGAAAATGCCTCCTTATCGATGCTTGACCAATTAGGTGAGTTTGGATTGATCGATCGTTTAACTCAAAAATACTCACCCGGGAACAAGAATCTCGTTCAGGGAATAGGCGATGACTCGGCAATATATGTTCCCGGAAAAGATAAACTACAGGTAATAAGTACAGATTTGTTTATTGAGAATGTAAATTTTGATCTGATGTATACACCATTAAAGCATTTGGGTTATAAGGTCGTAGTGGCCGGTATTTCTGATATTTACGCCATGAATGCGATCCCTGCCTATCTTACCATATCCATGGCAATTTCCAGTAAATTCAGTTACGAAGCTATTGAGGAGCTGTATTCAGGTGTGTATCTCGCTTGTGAAAAATATAACATCGACCTCATAGGAGGTGATACGGGTAGTTCGGTGAAAGGATTGGTTTTGTCTGTAACTGTAACGGGGGAAGTTGACCCATCAAAAAAAGTATTGAGGAGTGGGGCAGAACCCAATGATCTTTTATGTGTAAGTGGTGATTTGGGGGGAGCTTACATGGGATTGCAATTAATGGAAAGGGAAAAAAGGGTATTTATGGCCAATCCTGAAATGCAACCGGACCTGGAAGGTTATGATTACATAGTAGGAAGGCAGTTGAAGCCTGAAGCAAGAAAGGATGTTATTGAACTGCTTGACTCTCTAAAAATACTACCGACATCTATGATAGACATCAGTGATGGACTGGCATCAGAAATAATGCATTTGTCGAATTCTTCTGGGGTTGGATTTACTATCTACGAAGACAAACTCCCAATTGACACCCAAACGATCTCAATGGCATCGGAGTTTAACCTTGATGCAACCATGTGTGTTCTCAACGGTGGAGAAGATTATGAATTGCTCTTTACCATCCATCAAAAAGACTTTAAGGCTATTGAAAATCTTATGGATATTAGTGTGATAGGACATGCAACGGAGAATAAGAAAGTGTGTGAAATTGTAACTGCTACTGGGAGTACCTTTCAGTTAAAGGCTCAGGGATGGGAAAGTCAGGAGTAAATCATACCCGGTTTCGAATCAAAAGCATTTGTTTTATGTCAAATAACCGGCATTTTTACCTATAAAAATCCACAAAGAATCCAATCGGATACTATTCTTTTTAAATATTTCGTTTTAAACCTGGCATTTTCATCTAATTCTTTGAAATTTGTTATAATTTCTGCATGTTTGAAGATTAATTAAAAAATTGCCAAAAGGGTATGTCTAAATCTCTACTAAACTCATTCATTTATACATTTATATTAGTTTTAGGCCTTTCAGCCTGTAAGCCCGTTTCACTTCAAAAGGCGAATGAACATTATAAGGTAAAGGAATATGCAGTTGCAGGCGATATGTATGCGAAAGTGTACAAGAACAATAAAACGCCTAAAAAGGATCGTCTTGCAGCGGCCATCAATGCAGCTGAATCGTATTATTTCACACATGATTGGAAGAATGCCTTAAAGTGGTATTCTACAGCAATAAACAGAGGAGCAAAAGACCCGATGTTTGTATACAAGATGGCTGAATGCCTGAAAATGAACGGTAATTATACAGAGGCGATCGTTAAATTCCAGGAATATCAAAAGTTAAAACCATCCGACCCGAATACGGCACTAATGCTGGAGGGGTGTGAGCTGGCACTGAAGTGGAAAGATGAGAAAACCAGGGTTCATATTTCTCCGTTTAAGCCTGCAAATGAACCTTCGGGCACTAAGCAAAAATCCGACGATTACGCTCCTATGTGGGCTAACAAAAGGAAATCTGCCATAATGTTTACTTCGGACCGGCCCGGTGGAGCCGATAAATCTCAATACAAATGGACCGGTCGTAAGTATTCGGATATTTGGATGATCGAATCGAAAGGAAAAAAAGATAAGATGAAATGGGGGGAAGCAGAGTTGGTGCCAGGTGTGAATACTGATTTTAATGATGGTGTGGTTACCTTTAACGACCGGTATTCAAGGATGTATTTTACACAGTGTAATGGATTAAACGGTAAGGAAAAAAAATGTAAGATCTATGAAGCCAGAAAAAGTGGAAAGGAATGGGACATCACTCCCAAGCCACTGCCTTTTTGCACCGATGATTGGAATTACGGGCATCCATCCCTTTCAGCCGATGGGAATAAACTTTATTTTGCTTCGGATATGCCCGGAGGTTACGGCGACACAAATACACACGATATATACGTTGTAAATTATGTAAAAAGGGGAAAGACCTGGGGAGACCCGATAAATCTTGGACCCACCATTAACACAAGTGGTAATGAGGTTTTCCCTTATATTTTTGATGACGGGACTTTATATTTTTCTTCTGATGGACACCCCGGTTTGGGTGCCTTGGATATTTTCTATTCTAACGGTTCCGGGGTTGATTGGGAAAAACCAGTAAACTTAAAATCACCCTTGAATTCGAATGCAGATGATTTTGGTATTATTCTGGATTACACAAAAGAAAGAGGTTATTTAAGTTCAAACCGAAGCCCTTCAGGAAAGGCAGATGATAATATTTATGAATTTTACTATGACCCTTTAATTTTCACTTTGTCCGGTGTGGTTACCGATTGTAAGGATGGCAGTAAGCTTGAGAATGCTCTTATTACGATCTCGAACAATCAGGATTCATCCAAGATCAGGGTTTATACAGATAAGAGCGGATATTATAAAGTAACTTTAAAGATCAACACAAAGTATGAATTATTTGCTTCCAAAAGAGAGGAATATTACTACGATAGTAAAGAAGAATTTGTTTCAACTGTCGGACTTGAACAATCTCAGGACTTTGTAAAGAATTTTTGTTTGAAAAATCAGTGTAACGATATATTCATTCTTCCGATCTATTTTGGTCTTGACTCATCAAATATATACACCAGGTCGGAATCCAAAAAGGTTTTGGATGAACTAATTGCCACATTGAAAAAATACCCTAAAATGGCCATTGAGTTAGGTACTCATACGGATTGCAGAAATACTTACGAATACAACAGAGCACTTTCTCAAAGAAGAGCGGATTCGTCTATCGCTTATATAATGAAAGCAGGTATCAACCCATACAGGCTCGCTGCTAAAGGTTATGGAGAATCTATGCTTGTAAACAAATGTGAATGTGAAGGTGGTAATATCGTGCCCTGTACCGAAAAAGAACATCAGGAGAACAGAAGGGCTGTTGTAAGAGTAATGGATTGTAATTTCCAGTGGACCAAGGAAACCATTAAATCCTTTAAAGATTCTGCACTTAAGGGCGGACCGATATCAAGTCCATTTTTGGAAGAAGCCAAAAAGAAGTACATGGCTGACAAAGGCAATTTGCCAATCGAATTACAGGGATTAACACCCGCACAGATCGAAGCCAAAAAGTTGGCTGAGCTAAAAGAGAAATACGATATTATTCCGGTATCGACATCAAGGAGTAGAGTAAATGTAACCGGAAAAGCGGGTCGTAAAACGATACGGTTCCAGTACGAAGCCGAAGAGTCAAGTACGATAATCCCTGAGGTTCTTGTAGTCCAAATGCTTACTTCTAAAGTAATTACCGTCGATAATTTTGTTGAAGGTGTAAAGCCTTATACATTATCCAATAAAGTAAAAGTTAAAAGCAAATCTTTCGATATTGATGAATTGGTGATCGGTGATGTTGTATTTAAAAACGTTAGATGCGTTGTAGGTGGTGTAGATATTAAAAGAGCAATTTTGGGTTATGGAACGTTTGAGGGATATAGCTCCATTGTAGTTGAGAACGATCGTATTTTACTTGAAAAAGTAAAGGAGTAAGATCCGTTTTCGGATATATTCAAAATTTGAATCCCTTTTCATTAAAAGAATACATTGGTGTCTGAAAGATATCTTAAAAGAGGTGTTTCCTCTCAAAAAGAGGATGTTCATAATGCGATAAAGAACCTGGATAAGGGTTTGTTCCCGAATGCATTTTGTAAGATCACCCCTGACTATCTCGGAAACGATGAAAATTACTGCAACATCATGCATGCTGATGGTGCAGGAACCAAATCAAGTCTGGCGTATCTATACTGGAAAGAATCGGGGGATATTTCGGTTTGGCGTGGAATTGCTCAGGATGCCCTGGTAATGAATCTGGATGATCTGCTGTGTGTCGGAGCAACGGATAATTTTTTACTTTCAAGCACTATTGGAAGGAACAAGTTCAAGATCCCTGGCGAAGTCGTGGCAGAAATTATTAATGGTACCATTGAGTTTTGTGATAATATGCGCAAACATGGTATTCAGATACACAACATGGGAGGTGAGACAGCAGATATCGGTGATCTTGTACGAACAATAGTAGTTGATTCAACGCTTACTTCCAGGGCAAGGAAATCAGAAATTATTGAATGCAACATACAATCGGGTGATGTGATCATCGGGCTCGCATCTTATGGAAAGTCTGTTTACGAGTCAGAGTATAATGCGGGGATGGGAAGTAATGGACTTACGTCTGCCAGACACGACTTGTTTTCGTCGGTTTACAGAAATTACCCGGAAAGTTTCGATACCTTATCGGACAATGAACTTTATTATTCAGGTATTTTTGAACTGAAGGATAAGTTAGAAGGAACAAGCATTACTGTTGGAAAAGCTGTTTTGTCGCCAACCAGAACGTATGCTCCTGTATTAAAAGAAGTTATCGGGCATTACAGAGATCGGATAAGCGGAATAATTCATTGTACCGGTGGTGCTCAAACCAAAGTAATGAAGTTTGTTAAGAACATGCACATTGTAAAAGACAATCTTTTACCTGTTCCACCATTGTTTGAACTGATACAAAAAACAACCGGCACCGGATATAAGGAAATGTTCGAAGTGTTTAATATGGGACACAGAATGGAAATTTATTGTCGTGAAGATTCAGCGGAAGGAATCCTTTCAATTTCAAGGTCATTGGGCATTGATGCTCAGGTAATTGGGTATTGCAAGTCGGCAGAAAGTAATAAATTAGAAATTAATTACAATTCTCAAACAATATTGTGGTAGAATTAATTAAAATAATATACATTTGAAATCTTATATAAAAAAAAGTATATGAAAAAATTATTATTACTAGCAGCTGTGGTAAGTTTTACCATGTTTTCTTGCACCAAATCCACTACAGATCCTAACGATCCAAATGGTAATGGTGGTAACGGAGGAAGTTCTGGTTTAGCTTCAACAACACCAAGTAAAACGGTAGCGGTATTGGAAGACTTTACCGGTGTCCGATGTGGATACTGCCCTGATGGACACGCAAGGGCAAAGGTAATTGCTGATGCTAACCCCGGAAAGTTTATCATTATAGCCAATCACTCAGGTGGATATGCTGCACCTGCAGCAGGTTGGGCTAATTTTACAACAACTGAAGGAGCACTTGTTCACGATCAGGCAAATCCTGCCGGATATCCATCAGGAACTATGAACAGAATGGTTGCTACTTCTATTAATGCTACACCAATGAACATAGCAAGATCAAACATTACTATGGACAGAGGTCAGTGGTCAAAGGCTGCTACTGCAGTAATGAACATTACAGCACCTGTTAACATTGGAGCAACAGCTACTTACAATGCATCTAACAGGGAGATCACCATTACCTACGATATGTATTACACCTCTACCGAAACTGAGCCAAACTTCCTTAACATTGCTATCTTACAGGATGGTTTAATTTCTAAGCAGTCCGGTGGAACACCTGACCCAAATAAATATGTACAAAACCACGTTTTGCGTGCATTGCCATTAGGTTCATTCGGTGCTGAGATCACAAGTCCAACCACCGCAGGTTCAAGAGTAGCTACTAAGAAATACTATTACCAGGTTCCTGAGTACTACAATGGTGATGATGCTATCACCGGTGGTGGTGCTGGTAAGGTCGAGGATATGAAAGTAGTATTGTTTGTTACCAGAGGTACCAAAGACATCATAAACGCGATTGAAGTTGATATTAAGTAATTAACTAATTTTAAATAAGTAAAAGGGAATCTTTTAAGATTCCCTTTTTTTATTCCTCTTTTTTTATTGCTCCGGAATATAATTCTGGCTGTTCAGTTAAAATAAGCCTGATTTGAGTCAAGATGTCTGAGAAGTTTACAATCAGGTATTCAAAGAAATTGGGTTTTAAGAATAGCAGATTTGTCATGTTCGTTACATACGCGCGCCGAAGGCGCGCGTATGTAATGTTAACATATTAACCCAATCATTCAGAAACGGCCTGCAGCTACAAGAGGAGTGTTTTCGGAGACGTTAAGCATTGTCTTTAGACAAAGTTACGACCGAAGATGAAGCTTTCCAAACCGATAAAGTCAGCGTCTTTTGTAGGTGCTGTTATGCGCTTGTCCATCTAGATTCCTTCAACATAATTAATGTATGATAAATAATCTGTGAGTTTCGATTAGGCCACTTTCAGAATTAATAAAGCAGAGCAGATATATCCCATTTGTAAGACTTTCAAGGTCTAAAGTCATATTTTTAGATATTTTACATGATTTTATTAATAATCCATTTGAATCATAAAGTCTCAAGTCTAAACTTTTATTTTTTCTATAAATGAGTTCTACCTTTGATGAAGCGGGGTTAGGATGTAATGTGATATTTTTTAATTCATAAATATTATCAATGCTAAGAGTAGTGTCCCAATAACAATCTTTTACTTCTCCGGTCGGAGAATTATAAGCCAAAGTGTCATTAATACAAATGGTTTTACAAGATTTATCTGCTTCGGCTAGACCCCAAAAGGGTACCAAAACCAATCCAGGAGT
This sequence comes from Flavobacteriales bacterium, assembly GCA_020635455.1. Classification (GTDB taxonomy): domain Bacteria; phylum Bacteroidota; class Bacteroidia; order NS11-12g; family UBA9320; genus JABWCE01. The sequence goes on along the minus strand of JACJZT010000005.1, from coordinate 240,878 downwards.
TCTTTCTGGTAATCCAATTGCTCCTATACCTTCAATTATTTTATAGTTGTAATTACCATATTTGGTCGTTACATGAAGTACTCTTCTCTTTATTCCCATTGTCGAATCAAGTGACACACTGTCAATATAAATAACCCTCAGATATGAACTATACATAAATGACTCCAATGAATCACCTTTGCCTTTAGAAAAATCATACATTAATCTAAACGTTGTATCCTCCCAATACTTTCCATAAACACGGTTTGAGTCTTGGGCAATAGATAAGTATTTCGTATATTCATTGTATTGCCTATTGTATATATAGGTTTTTGAATAAACGGTATAATATCGTTGTCCTCCAATTGCAGAATCAAGAAGCATTTTATCTACAATCCAAGTACCTGGAGGTGTTTCTGGATGCGCAGGTTTCTCATAATAGTACTTTGTGTTATTTTTAAAATAAACCTGACCCATTAAAATTGAACCTGAAAGAAGTATGTAGCTAATCAAAATGTACTTCAACATATTTTTTTTAGTAGAGAGTGTCATTTTTGTTCCTGGGCTTTTCATGGGTAGCGCATAACTATATTATGAAAGAAGGACCAGGCTTTAAATTACGATCGATTAGAATGCCTTTATTTCACTTCAACCGGAAACCTTTCGTTCTATAAAAAGGTAAATAAACTGGGCTTAGGTGTAAAACTTTAAATGGATTCTAAACTTGTTTCGTTTTTATCCGAAAGCTTATTCGTTAAAAGTTTGTTGTTAAAGTAAACCTCACCCCACTGAAAGCAGGTTCAAGACGACAAACACCTCCTGAACAATTAATTCCTTCAACCTGTTTGATATAGGCCAAGGTAAATGAGGTAGTATTTACAATATACTTTCCAAAAATAGAATAATAGTGTAAAATTTTATCAGGAGCAGGATTGTCTTCGTATCTGTGTGGTTCCGTATTTATCATGTCTGAAACCTGAAATGAAAAATGAGGTGAATGATTCCACTCTATCAAAATATTGGCAAAACTTCCATAATCCTGTTCTGTTTTCATGTATTGTCCCTCAAACCGGAACGAATTTTTTCGATCGGGTTTATAGGTAATATCAAAAAATGGTGTGATGGTTTTTACATCTGCATGCCCTAATTTTCCCTGATAAATTTGTTGGTCGTAAAAAATAGATTGAACTCCTATCCTCGTTTTTAATTTTAAACTGAATTTTCTTAAATAATCAATGTAATATTCACGATAAAGTTGCTCACCATTGAGTTGTTTAATATCGGCAAGGTTTATGGTAATGGTATTTTTCTTATCGAGCACAATGTTCATATCCATTTGCAGACCTTCTTCACCGGTGGTTATTGCCTGAGCTGCATATCGGGCCAAAAGCCTGTATGAGCTTTGTTGTGTTAGTGAAGGTACAAAGCCTACAAGCCCTTCCAAAGCGCGTACATTTGGTGACAGGGTCATGTTGTAGCTGTCAATTCTTCGGTACTGAAAGTTAAGTCCGTATCCTCCCTTTTTTTTCTTTCCCAACTTAGATTTTGAAAAACCAAAATTAGCAATGATCACTTCACCGGCTTTGTTTTTTAAGTCACCTGTTATCTGATCCCTGATCGCTTCTTTCGTTTTGCCAACATATTCCAAACCCAGAGTAAAATATTTGTAGGATGAATTTAGATATCCATTATAAGAGTAAGTATTGTATTTCGGATAAAAACGGTCCTCAACATTAGGTAAATTGTTTATTTCCGAAACTATGGAGGCCATACTTTGATTATCAAGGGTTCGGTTTACAATAGAGGCTCCTCCGTCAAGGTTTACTTTCTTAATAGTTTTTTTGCCTTCAATGTTAAAACCTTTTACAATTTGATTGGCAAAACCGAATCGGTTTTCCTGAAAACCTTTTTGCCTTCCTGTAAAAGCTTTTACCGCCAGGTTATCATTTATTCTATAACGGGCTTTTAAACCCTGAATGGCATAATCAATACCAATTAAACGGTCCTCATACGACCGAAAAACAATACCGGAACCAAACTGTTCATAGAAGTATCCGGCTGTGATCTTTAGCTTTTCAATTTCTTTTGAAATTTGCCAGAATCCTAAGCCCTGATCAGAATATGAGCCGGTTGGATTTAACAAATTTGAATTGTTAAACATATCGAATCGCGCAGCGAAATCAAAGCCAAAATTGTTATAGTTCAGAAACAAAAAGGCTTCTGCACTCGATTTTTGAGTACCGTATTGCGGTGAAGTGCTTTCCGTAACCCCAATATTTGAATCGACCAGAAATACGTTAAAAGAGCTTTGCAGGTTTCCTGAAAGAACACCCTTATTTTGAGCCATGGATGATACCGTAAAGCAGAAAAAGAGAAGAGTAAAGATTTTGGATTTCATGCTACTGCAAGTGTATAAAAAATAAACGGCTTTTAATACAATTAAAGGAAATTGATTCAGGTCATTCGTTTAGAATCCTCTATTCAATGTATTTTCCAAGGCCCGAATACTTCAAAATTTCTGTATTTACCTTAATGTCACTCTTTTCGATTTTTTGGGTGAGGTATAGTCCTTCAAGTGACCTGCAACGGCTTAAGGCTACATATAATTGGCCGGAAGCAAAGGTGCCTCCTTCAAGATTTAAAACAACCCGGCTAAAGGTCAAACCCTGACTTTTATGAATTGTAATTGCCCATGCAAGTTTAACGGGAAATTGTCTGAAAGTACCCACAACATTTTCTTTAATGGTTTGGGTACTTTTATCAAAATCGTATTCAATTTGTTCCCAGTCTTCTCTGAATACATCAACCAATTTGCCATTTTCCAGTTTGATGAGCAGATTATTTTCCGATATGGATTTTATTATTCCCAGACTGCCATTTACCCAGTTTCTGTTTTTATCATTTTTTACCATAATTATCTGGGCTCCTTCCTTAAGCCGGAGCACCTCATCGGTTGGATAGGAGGAAGGGTTAAATCTACCAAGTATTAAAGCTTCAGATGTATATTCCCTGCTCTTTATTGCTTTCAGTTTTATCAGGTTCTCCAGGCTTACGGTGATGCTTTTAGGTGCCAGAATAATGCTGAACTCAGATGTTTTTGATATACTTTCAGGAGCAATTTGCCTGCTGTTTAATTCTGCCAATTCGTATTCATTTATGGTTCCTACCCGAATTTGATTAAGTAAAGAAATAAAGTAAGGATCGGTTTGACGGTAAACCTTTTTAAGCTCGATCTTCTCAATATTGATCCTGTTAAAGACCTTCGAACTAAAATAGTAAGGACTCTCGTAATGATTGTACAATAAATCTCTTTCTTCATTCCTGACCACAGGTTCCAGTTGAAAGTTATCTCCAACCAAAACTACCTGCTTTCCTCCAAATGGCATTGGGTCTTTACAATATTTTTGAAGCAAAAGGTCAATGGCATCCAACACATCTGCCCGAACCATACTGATCTCGTCAATTACCAGTAAGTCACATTTTTTAAGCAACTTTTTTTTAAGTTGCGACAAACTGTGTCTTTTCAAACGACTGTCGTTTGGCAACATAAGTCCAAAGGGCAAACCAAACAAGGAATGCAAAGTAACCCCGTTGATGTTTAATGCTGCAAGACCTGTGGGCGCTGTGAGGAGAATTTTTTTAGAAGAAAATTTTTTTAAGGCCTTAATAAAAGTTGATTTACCCGTTCCGGCTTTTCCGGATAGATTAACAGATCGATTTTCCTCATGTATTATTTGCCAGGCAGTTTTCCATTCTGCATTATCCTCAAATACAACATTTAGTTCAATTGAATCCATCAAAACCAATAGCTTTAACGTCTGGCTTTTCCATCGGTTAAAGTGAAAATGCTGTTTCTATGATTTCCTTTTGCTCCTTTTGATGCACGTATGCATAACCCGTTGCCGGCGTGCTGCTGCTTTCCCGACTGATTCGTTTGAGGGAAGCATTTAAGGTATAACGGTGAAGAAACAACCAGGCTCCCATATTTTTTGGTTCCTCCTGAACCCAGAAATATTCTGCTTTTTTGTATCGGTCAAAAATTGCATTGATTTGCTCAGACGGAAGCGGGTATAATTGTTCGAGTCGTACAATGGCAATATTTTTAACACCCTCTGTTTGTTTTTTATGGAGCAATTCGTAATAAATTTTTCCGGAGCAGAACAATACTCTTTTAATAGATGCCGGATTAGCCTCGGGATCATCAATAACCTCTTTGAAACCACCTTTGGTAAATTCCTCCAATTTACTTACACATGCAGGGTGCCGAAGCAGAGATTTAGGTGTCATAACAATTAAGGGTGTCCTGAAATCACGGTGCATTTGTCGTCGTAAGGCATGAAACAAACTTGAAGGGGTGGTTGGGTTGATAACCTGCATATTTCCGTTCGCGCTCAATTGAAGGAATCTTTCCAGTCTTGCTGAGGAATGTTCAGGTCCCTGACCTTCATATCCATGTGGTAAAAGCAAGACCAGTCCACTTGAAACTTTCCATTTTGTTTCTCCACTACTGATAAATTGATCAATTATGATCTGAGCGCCATTTGCAAAATCTCCGAATTGAGCCTCCCATATGGTTAAGGTTTCAGGTGCAGTAACACTGTAGCCGTATTCAAAACCCAATACTCCGAATTCAGAAAGGTTGGAATTGTATATTTCAAATTTTTTCTGGTTTGGACTTATGTGATTCAGAGGAATGTATTCAAGCTCGGTGTCTTCCTTTTTCAGTACCGCATGCCGGTGACTGAAGGTTCCCCTTTCAATATCCTGTCCGGTCATGCGCACAGGGAATCCTTCGGTTAAAAGGGTAGAGTAAGCGAGTAATTCTCCCATTGCCCAGTCAAAAGAATCTCTGTTCAGCATTTCAGCACGGTCTTTAAAAAGCTTTGATATTTTCTGAATGGGAACGTATTCAGAAGGAATGCCGGTAATTTTTTTTACAACACTAACCAGTAGTTCCTTCTTTACAGATGTGTCAGGAGATTTTTCAAAGTCTTTTAATTCTGATTTCCGATATTTTGCCCAAACATTTTTCGCCAATAAATTACTTTTTACCACATTATCTGCTCTTACAAAATCGAGCTTTTCCTGTAAAGATCTTTTAAACTCCTCTTCCATTTCCCTTGCAAGCTTCGCCGTAATTTTTCCACTTTCCAGCAATTGTTGGGAGTAGATCTCTCTGGGACTTTTGTGTTTTGCGATGGCCTTGTATAATACAGGTTGAGTAAATCGAGGTTCATCGCCTTCATTATGTCCATATTTCCTGTATCCTAAAAGATCAATAAAAACATCTTCATGATAGCGTTGCCTGAACTCTACGGCAAGATTCATTACATATACAATCGCTTCTGCATCATCCGCATTAACATGAAAAACAGGACAGCGGGTTACTTTTGCTACATCCGTGCAATAGATCGAAGAACGGCCATCCTGGTAATTGGTGGTAAACCCAATTTGATTATTCGCAACAATATGAATGGTTCCTCCCACATTATAAGGCTCCAGTGCACTCATCTGAACGGTTTCATACATAATTCCCTGTCCGGAGATCGAAGCATCCCCGTGAACCAGTATTGGAATAACCGTATTGAGATCATTGTTATGATTGAGATCCAGTTTGGCCTTTGCCATACCTTTCACAACCGTATTGACCGCTTCGAGATGTGACGGGTTAGGACTTAATTTTAATTTAACCGTATGACCTTTTGGGGTGGTGAACTCACTGCTGTAACCCATATGATATTTAACATCACCTTCAAATACTGCATCAGAATATGCCTTGCCTTCAAATTCCGTAAAGATCTCTTCGTACGTTTTTCCCATTACATTGGCCAGAACATTTAGTCTTCCGCGATGTGCCATTCCCAATACAAATTGTTTGGCACCTAGTTCTGAAGCTTTGTTTATTATGGCATCCAAAGCAGGTATTAATCCTTCAAGTCCTTCAAGCGAAAAGCGTTTTTGCCCAATGTATTTTGTATGCAGAAAGTTTTCAAAAACCGAAGCCTGGTTTAATTTATTGAGAATATGCCTTTTTTCATCAATGCTGAAATTAGGCGTATTTTGAGTGCTTTCCATTTTATCCAGCAACCATTTCCTGCATTCGGGCACCAAAATGTACATAAGCTCTGCACCAATATGATTGCAATAAGTTTTACTCAAAAAATCTATGATGTCTTTTAATTTAGCCGGACCAATTCCAATTTCCATTCCGGCATTAAAGGTTCTGTCGAGATCCTCCGGTTCAAGATCAAAATTGGCTATATCCAGATCCGGTGTGTAATTTCTTCTTTCTCTTACCGGGTTGGTTTTGGTAAACAAATGACCGCGGGTACGGTAACCGTAATTAATTAAATTTAAAACGTTTATTTCCTTACGCATGGCTTCAGAAGTTTCCGGAGTTACTTCACCATTTGTATTATATGCAAGATCAAAACCTTCGAAAAATTTTCGCCAGCCGAAATCCACCGATTCATTATCGGATCGGTATTGCTGGTACAGGGTATCGATAGAACTTACATCAGCATTTGAGAGATATGAATGTCCAATCATTGTTTGCAGCAAAGATAATATGAAAAGGCCAGTGCTCTATCAGGAGAGTACAATATTCAATGGAATAAAATATTCAGGTTTTCCGTTTTTTTATGGATAATCTCATACGATCCAAATTACGAACAGGTTTTAAAGCTCCCTACATCGATATAGGTTTGATAAAACACAATAAGGTGCTTAAATTAGCTGTTTTAAATTATATGAAAATCAGAGGTTTAATACTGCCTTTACTTTTTCCTGGCCTTATTACTTTAAGCGCTTGCAAATCAGGCAGTCATGCTTCAAGAGAACCCGACTCTGAAGTTGGGTATATGACCCGTAAAACGTTTAACAATCATTATTATAACGGTGCAAAGGCCAAGGTTCTTGGGCAATATGAGCTTGCAATTAGTGAATTTGAGAAAGCAGTAAACATTATTCCGGGAAGTCACGAAGCAATTTATCAGCTTGCCAATGTATTGTTCAAAGAAAAGAGAAACGACGAAGCCATTCACTGGGCCGAGATCGCCATAAAAAGGAACAAAACATACAACCATTGGTATTACGGGCAACTGGCTCAAATGTACAGTGTAACCCGTCAGTATCAGAAATCAGCTGAACTGTTTAAGAAAATGGTTGAAAAAGACCCCGATCGCAAAAGCAATTACATTGAAGCCGGGAACCAGTTCATCAATGCCGAAAACTACAAGGAAGCGGTGTACTATTTTGAAAAGTACATCGACAAATTTGGTCCTGTGGAAGAAGTTTGCAGGAAACTCGAAAATCTTTATTTCGGATTCAATAAACCGGAGGATGCTGTGATGATAATTGAAAAACTTGCCCTGGCCCATCCCGATAATGTACAGTACCTTGGTCTTCTTGCCGAAACTCAGATCAAAGCGAAGCGAAACGATGAAGCCCGTGAAACGTACTTGAAGATCCTTGAAATTGATGAAAACAATGGCTTTGCCTGTTTTGGTATGGCGGATGTTCTCAGAAAGGAAGGAGATAATGAGGCTTCATTCAAATACCTGAGCAAAGCATTTTCGGATCCCAATGTAAACATACAACACAAACTTAAGGTCATAACCTCTTATTACTTTCTCATCAAGAAAGACGAAACCAGTAAATCGCAGGCTTTTGAACTTGCCGAAAAACTTATTAAAACACATCCGGAAGATGCACTGGGTTATCAGGTTTACAGCGATATGTTATTTGCCATCGATGATGTTCCGAATGCAAGAAAGTATCTAAAAAGTTCTTTAGAGCTGGATGGTTCGGATTATCGCTTATGGCAAAAATTGTTTGGAATGGATGTAAAATTATCCAACGATCAGTTTCTTTACGAAGACAGTAAGGATGCCCTGAAGCAATTTGCAAGCAGACCGGGTTTATACATTATTCACAGTCAGTCGGCATTCAGAGTAAAGAAATATGATCTTGCAATTGAAACAGCAGAAGCCGGACTTGATATTTCGTTTGCAGACGATGAAAGGATTCAACTGTATCTCACCCTTGCCGATGCCTGGTATGAAAAAAAGGTTTATGCAAAATCGGATGAATATTTTGAAAAAGCCATAGCCGTTGATACTCAAAATCCTATTGCCCTAAACAACTACGCCTATAATCTGTTTAAACGAAGTTCGGATCTTGATAAAGCTGAACGTCTGATTAAAAAAGCCTTATCGCTGGACCCGGATAATGGTTCCTATTCGGATACTTACGGTTGTATCCTGATGGCCAAAGGAAACCATGCTGAGGCAGAAGAATGGATAAAGAAGGCTCTTTCAATTTTAGGCGACCATGCCGAAGTACTTGAGCATTTGGGTGATCTGTATCTCAAAATGGGAGATTCGTTGAAAGCCTCCGAAATTTGGAAGAAAGCCCTAAAACTCAATCCGGAGAATAAAACATTACAAGAGAAATTATTAAAATTGCACAGCAATAAATGAATCGATTATTTCTGATCGTATTTGGTTTGGTACTTGCAGCCTCTTCATGTAAGTCAAGGAGAAATCAAAGTTCAATTTCCGGAAGGAAAGCCCTTAATGAGAATACCGTGATCCATCCGGGAATTAAATCGGTTCATAACAGGGCCTTTAATTTTGATTACCTGAGTTATAAGATCAAATGCAGTTATAAAGACCCTAATATGAGTCAATCCTTCAACATGAATGTTAGAATGCGGTTCGACAGTCTTATCTGGATCTCTATTACATCCGTTGGTTTCGAGGCAGTGAGGGTCAAAATGACCAAAGACTCCATTATTGTAATGAGCCGCCTTGAGAGACAGTATTATTTATACGATTATAACTACATTAAAAAACTGATCGGAACAGACTTAAGTTTGACTCAAATACAATCCATGCTCACAGCTTATCCGGTTTTTGATCTTCAAAAATACACACCGGCCGAAGAAGATCTTGATTTTTCCTACCGGGATGAATATGTTTCCGGAAATTTAAAGGTTGATAAGCACGACCATCTTACGGAACAGTTTTTTAAGCACCTGATAGAAGAATCCTCTGCTCGGATCGAATATTCGAACTATAAGAAAATTGACGATCAAAAATTTCCGGGAAAACTTGATGTTCACATTTTGAATAATTCAAAGGAAATTACCCTGAAAATGGAAAACAGCACCATTTCAACCGGAAAAATTGAAGCTTACCCATTTAACATCCCCGACAAATATGCTAAAGGAAACTAAGAAGAAACCCACCAATTTGTTTTTCAGACTATTCCTTTTGATATCCATAGCACTGGCAGGAGTTGCTCTGGTGCAGGGGCAGAGCCGGAAGGAGCTTGAGAAGTTGAGGACAAAAAAGGAAAAGGAAATAGCCCAGACCAAGAAAAAGTTGGATCAGACCATTAAAAAAAAGCAGAAATCGGAAGTGGTATTGTTACAGCTGAGAAAGCAAATTGCTCAAAAGAGAGAATTGTCAAAAATATATACCTCTGAGTTGGAAAAAATTGAAGAGGACATCCTTAAAATTAACAATGAGTTGATTCTTCTGGATGATGAAATAAATAAACTAAAATCCCAGTTTGCTAATCTTGTCATTCAGGGATATAAATCGAGACATGCTGCTTCAAAGATCAACTTTCTTTTTTCTGCAAACACTTTTCCTCAGGCAATCCGGAGATTTATATACTTAAAGAAACTTCTTGCATTCAGAAAGCAACAACTGGCCTTGATCGAGCATAAAAAGGAGGCAAAGGCCAACAACCTGATTGAACGCGAAAAGATCAAAGCCGACAAATTAGGGATCGTGAATTCTACAGAACTGATAAAACTTGAACTCGAACAGGATGAAAACGATGCAGAGGTTTTGGTAAAGGTTTTACAGAAAAAAGAATCACAGCTGCTGGTTGACCTTAAAAAGAAAGAACAGGCTTACCGGAAACTTGATGCAGCGATCAAAATTGCTATCGAGAAGGAAATTAAGCTTGCCAGAGAGCGTGAAGAAGCACGCCGAAAAAAGGAACTGGCTGAAAAGAATAAGAAGAGCTCCGGTGATTCAAAAGTGTCTGAGGAGAACTATTTGTCTGAAAGTAATAACAGTGGCTTTGAAGAAATGAAAAATAAACTTCCCTGGCCTCTTAATGGAGGACAAATAACACAGGGATTCGGTACACACCAGCATCCAACCTTACCGGATGTTACGGTTATCAATAACGGTGTGAACATATCTGCCTTGAACGGAAGTTCTGTAAAAAGTGTTTTTCCCGGATCTGTATCCGCAATTTTGCAAATTCCGGGTATGAAAAATACGGTCCTTATTAAACATGGCGAATACTTCACCGTATATGCAAAATTGGAAGAGGTGAATGTAAAAAAAGGTGACACGGTAAAAAGCGGTGAAACCATAGGGAAAATTGTTACCGATACGGACGGAAAAACCGAGCTTCACTTTGAGATATGGAAGGGAAATCAAAGGATCGACCCTCAAACCATGCTAAGAGCCAAGTAATTCCCGGTAATTATTTCAACTCAAAAGTTTCCATAAACTTAGTGGTAAAATTACCTTTTATGAAATCTTCATTTTGCATGAGTTGCATATGCAGTGGAATGGTTGTTTTTATGCCTTCAATGACAAATTCGTCAAGTGCCCTTTTCATTTTTACGATGCATTCCTCCCGGGTTTGAGCCACCACAATTAGTTTTGCGATCATGCTATCGTAATTGGGAGGAATCGTGTACCCGGAATAAATATGTGAATCAACACGTATTCCATGCCCTCCCGGTTTGTGTAGTGTTGTGATCTTTCCCGGACTGGGAGCAAAATTTTTATAGGGATCTTCGGCATTAATACGGCATTCGATACAATGCATCTTTGGGTAATGGTTGTTGCCCGAAATAGGAACTCCGGCAGCCAGGAGGATCTGTTCCTTTATCAGGTCATAGTTTATTACTTCTTCAGTTACCGGATGTTCTACCTGTATTCGGGTATTCATTTCCATAAAATAGAAATTCCGGTGTTTATCAACCAGGAACTCAATGGTACCAACACCTTCATAATTTATCGAACTGGCCGCCTTTACAGCAGCATCACCCATTTTTTCCCTTAATTCATCGGTCATAAAAGGAGAAGGACATTCTTCTAATAGTTTCTGATGTCTTCGTTGAATGGAACAATCGCGTTCGCTTAAATGACAGGCTTTGCCATATTGATCCCCGGCGATCTGAATTTCAATATGTCTTGGTTCTTCAATGTATTTTTCAAGATACATTCCGTCGTTGCCGAATGCAGCTCTTGATTCAGTTTGAGCGGAATTAAAGGCCGGTTCGAATTCTTCGTCTTTCCATACAATTCTCATACCACGTCCACCACCACCTGCTGTGGCTTTAAGGATCACGGGGTAACCGATCTTTTTGGCGATCTTAAGCCCCTCCTTAACGTCGGTAAGCAATCCATCAGAACCCGGAATGGTTGGAACTCCGGCTTTTTTCATGGTATCTTTGGCATTGCTTTTGTCACCCATGGCGTTGATCATTTCAGGTGAAGCACCGATAAACTTAATGTTGTGTTGACGGCACAATTCTGAAAATTTGGCATTTTCACTTAAAAATCCATAACCGGGATGAATGGCATCCGCATTTGTAATTTCTGCAGCAGCCAGAATATTGGTCATGCTTAAATAGCTTTGTGGACTGGGTGGTGGTCCGATACAAACCGCTTCATCTGCAAAACGGACATGCAAACTATCCTTGTCCACAGTAGAATATACGGCCACGGTTTTAATACCCATTTCCTTGCAGGTCCTCAATACCCTCAGGGCAATTTCTCCGCGGTTCGCTATTAAAATCTTTTTAAACATTTATTACCAATTATTTTATGATCTTTTTAGAATTTAACTTGGATCCACCAAAAACAATGGCTGGTCATATTCAACGGGTGTAGCGTCGTCAACGAGGACCTTTACGATCTTACCCTTGATCTCGCTTTCAATTTCGTTGAATAATTTCATGGCTTCGATAATGCAAACAGTATCTCCGGTGTTAACAGAATCACCCACACTTACGAAAGGATCCTTGTCCGGTCCTGAACTTCTGTAAAAAGTACCGATCATAGGGGACTTGATTTCAATAAGATTACCCTTTCCAGAAACACTCTCAGCTGCTGGTTTTTCTTCAACCGACAAAGGTGCCTGACTTACAGGAGAAGCTGTTTGAACCGGTGCAGGTGCAGTATAGGTAACCTGTGGCTGGCTAAGCACCATTTCAGTGGTTCTTTGGTTTTTTTTGATGTTGAGTTTAAAATCCTTGCGTTCAATACTCACCTCATCAACTCCTGAAGTGGAAATAAATTTAATTAAAGCCTGTATCTCTTTTAAGTCCATAATTTAGCTAATATGTAATCTGCGAAAATAGAAGATTTTTTCAGAATCCCTGACAATAAAATCAAATATTTAAAGAATGAGTAGACCAGGAATGGAGTATGGATACTTAAACTTAACCTGACAAAAGTTAACGCACGATTGCACCTCTTGACATTTCCTGATTATTAAATAAATTTGATAAAAATTACCTTTATGAAAGCAATTCTTTCAATAATGTTCATTTTTACCTGTGTTTTTTGTGCTGCTCAGATAGAAACGCTCAGGCATTATGATGTAAATAATGCTACGTATAAATACCCTTCAGGATACAAATTACTGGTTGCACGGTTTGAACCCGAAGCTCCGGGGTATCTGAACCAAATAAATGTAAAGGTCGAAAATCAAACAGCCAACGCATCGGCAGAAGTTACGGTTTTTGGACATGAAGGCGGCACCTCTTTTCCACAACTGGAGCTTCCCTTGCTAAACTGGCACACTCTAAAAGCTTCAAAAACTGGAGAAGAGTGGTTGAGCTATGTGCTTGATCAGCCTCTGAAACTCGACAACACACAGTTTTTTGTTGTTTTCAGAAATCTGAACAATCTTAACATTTATGCGGATAATGCAATTCGAGAGGTCTCTTGTTCTTCAGGTTCGGGAGGGGACTATTATTTTTTGTTTTTAAAAAACAATGCAGATGCATGGAACGTTGGCGCGAAAAAATCGCTTGCAGTCGACCTTGAAATGAAGTACGAAAAAAGGAGTGGTGCTCCCTTTTTTAAGGATGTAACCCATCAATTGGATGTAGATACCAATACCAGCAACACCTCTGTTTCCTGGGCGGATATCGATCAGGACGGGTTTGCCGATCTGGTAACTCATAAAAGTGTTTACCAAAACCATGAAGGTATCCGGCTGGTGGATAAATCAAACGAACTAAACTTCAAATCCTGCAAAGGAGCCATGGTTGTAGACCTGAATAACGATGGTTTGCCGGATATTCTTCAATTTTTTGCAAGTGGGGATTCTGCGGTTTTCTTCAGGAATAAAGGGAGTTTCAATTTTGAAAAAATAAACATAAGTGGGTTTAAATCACTACCGGCCTTAAGTTCTTTTTCAGCAGCCGATATTGACAAGGATGGCTTTCCGGATATTTTTGTCGGGCAATTATGGGGTACCTATCCCGAACCTTATCCAAACTATTTATTTAAAAACAATGGTGATGGAACCTTTACGGATATTTCAAACAAACTTTACCCTGACCATAATGGAAATGAAAACTTTTCGAAAAGGGTCAAATGCAGTGCCTCGGACCAGAATACCTGGCTAAGCAACGGTAATACGAATAAACGTAGTCGCGGATCTGCATTCGTCGACTTCAACAACGATGGTAATATGGACTTGTATGTTACCAATTATTTTCTCGAACCCGATGAGTTTTATATGAACAACGGGGATGGAAGTTTTAAAAACATAATTGCCGAAAAACAAATTGCACAAAATAAGAATGGTTACAATCACGGGACAGGCATTGATTTCGGTGATATTGATAACGACGGATTCTTTGACATCCTGCTACCACAGTTTGCCCATCCGGGTTTTACAGTATTGTACGACCATCGCAATACAACGGTATACAAGAATAGTGGTGCTTCTGATTTTGATTTTACAGATCTTAACCCAGGTAATCAACTGATCAACACCGCTTCCGGGATAGAGTTTGAAGAGACCTATGCCGGTGGTAGCTGGGGGGATGTAAATAATGATGGTCTTCTCGACTTTTACATTACCGTTTTTTATGGATGCCGTTACGTAAAACTCTATTTGCAAAATCCCGATCATACCTTTAGTCTGAGTACTTATACCTACGGCTTGCAAAACCTTAATACCGGTGAAGATGCAACCTGGGTAGATTACGATAATGACGGGAATCTGGACCTGTGTTCGGGAAAGTCAGGTAGGATAAGGATATTTAAAAACACCGGCAAGAATGAAAATTATTTAAGCCTGCGTATAAAGGCCGGGAACATGAATAAAATGGCCATAGGTTCGAGAGTGATCGTGTATGCCGATGGTGAAAAAATAACACGACAAGTGAGTGCAGGAAGAGGTGTTAGGCATCAGGCTCCTTACGATCTTCATTATGGTTTGGGTAAAAGAAGCATTGAGAAGGTAGAAGTGAACTGGCCGGATGGAACCACAGATTATTATTCAGGTTTTTACCCCAATCGTTCCTATGAAATCGTTCAGGGGAAAGAGGTCGATGGCTTAATCAGTGAAAATACCCATCTGGAAATCCTTAACAATCCGGGCAATAGTGCTAAGGTTGTGTTCAACACAAAAACCAGGGGTCACCTAGAGATGCGTGTAACAGACACAAGGGGTAAAATAATTAAAATTTTGGAAGACAGGGATCTTGAACCCGGACAGTTTACATATTATACTGAAGACCTTGAACTATCTTCAGGTATCTACTTTATTCAGGCAGTATTTGACAACCATGTTAAAACTAAAAAATGGTTGAACCTGAATTAAGTTTATTGAAAATTACTTTTCTTCAAACACTTTGATAAGTATATCGTTAACGCGGTGAGAAACTTCGTTTCGGATCTTTCCCTCTTCTAGTTTAACTTTTTCAAACAAACCATGCAGCCCTTTATGAGTGGTATGCTCACTCAGGGAATTGGTAGTTATTGGCTTTAACAATCCAAAACTGGCGTTGGCAATAACATTATACTGGGATATCAGATCGGCATAGGCACTTTCTGCTGAAATGTTGCCAATTAATTTTTTGCTTAAAGAAGCCTGGATCTTGGGTTTAAAGGCATTGAACAGATTCTGGGAGGTATTCAGTCTTAGGTAATTGGTTGCTGCTGAATCAGAACCTGACAGAATGGTCAAACCATCGTCGATGGTCATTCCGGTTATGGCTGATTTGAAGATATCCGTAGCTTCACTTGCTGCGTCCTCGGCACTTCGGTTTATAGCCTTTATGGTGTTGTCAACAAGCAATTGACCTCCGGGAATTTTGGAAATGTTGTTCACAATAATTGCGGCCTCCTCAGGTAAAAGTATCTTAACCAAAGGATCTCCGAAATATCCGTCCACGGCATTCAATATTTTAACAGACGTATCTGTACTTACTTCCAGTGCTGATTTTAAACCCCTGATGATCTCTTCATTTGTCAATCCTGTTGAAACAATGCTGTCAACTTCTTCACAAGAAACAAAGGATAAACTCATGGCAATCGCCATAAAAAAACTCTTAATTCTATTCATACTTAATGCGTTACTGCAAAAATAACCCAAAAGTAACCTATCATTGACTTACTTTTTTTAATTTTACCCTTTTCAAACACAAAATGAGTGAACGCTTCGAAAATTTTCATGATGACCCAAATATAAAGATCACGGATGGAGAAGGTTTTGTGTTATCAGATCACAGGACCGATTATATTGGTGGATTTGAAAAAGAGAAAAACGCCGAAAAGAAACTTGAAAAAGACATTGAAAAGTTATCCGATCTGCAGGAAAGGTTGTACGCTTTTGATCACCATGCCGTACTGATCGTTTTTCAGGCGATGGATGCAGCCGGAAAAGACAGTACCATCGAACATGTTTTAAAGGGGATCAACCCTCAGGGATGTCACATAACATCCTTTAAAAGACCCAGTACACTTGAGTTATCACACGACTTTTTATGGAGAAGCACTCTGGCATTGCCGGAACGTGGTAAAATAGGAATTTTTAACCGTTCATATTATGAAGAGGTATTGGTCGTTAAGGTGCACCCGGAATTTTTAATGTCTCAGAATATACCGTCTGTCAGAAGGGCCGAAGAGCTTAATGATGATTTCTGGAACAAGCGATATCGTTCGATCAGAGATCATGAAAAACACCTAACCGAAAACGGTTATCTGATACTGAAGTTTTTTCTTAACGTTTCGAAAGAAGAACAAAAAAGACGTTTTTTGGACCGTATCAATGAAAAGAGCAAAAACTGGAAATTTGAATTTAACGATCTGAAAGAAAGAGCGTGTTGGGAGGAATACATGAACGCTTATGAACAAGCCATCAGGAATACAGCAACGCCGGATTGTCCATGGTATGTAATTCCGGCTGACAATAAATGGTTTATGAGAACAGCTGTAGCAGATATTATTCTGAACCGAATGGAAGGATTGGATCTTAAATTTCCTGAATTACCAAATGAAGAACTGATAAAACTTGATGAAGCAAAACGAATGCTGGAAGAGGAAAACCAAAATTAATTGAATTTGTCTTTATATAAATTATGAACCAACTGATAAGAACAATGATCCTCCTTACAATGCTGTTATTGGGAGGTGTGAGTACGAATGTTTTGGCTCAGGGTTGCAGTGATGCAGGGTTTTGCACAGCCGGCTCGGTAAAGCCTGACGGTGAGAAGGGGGATGAAATAAGATCCTCAATCGAGTTTAATGTGGGTTATGCCATCGGGGAACAGGGGATCTCAATAATTACTCCTCAGTTTCAGCCTGAGATCAAAATAAACAATAAAAGTATCATGCAAATTAAAGTGCCCTGGGTAATTGCCGGTTCGGGAAAGGTAAAAGCCAATGGACTTGGTGATGTTATCATTACTTATAATTATCAGGCCGATTCATTAATAAAAATGCCTGTAACCTTTACTTTGGGTTTGAGAATAGCAACTTCCACTTCTTCTCAGAGATACGAAGAAATACCGCTACCAATGCCATATCAGTCGAGTTTAGGTACCACCGATCTGATTGCAGGTATCAAGTTTCGGTTAAAAAAAGGATTTAACCTGGCTTTTGGTTTTCAAATGCCAATGGTGAATGGAAACCAGAATTCCTTTGATTCAGCAGCCTTTTATAAACTGGAAGCCGAAACCGATAAACAGTTCTTTATCTCAAGCGGGATAAAAAGAAAGCCGGACCTGATGATGAGACTTGATAAAAGTTTTTTCAAACCGAAAATGACCTATACTGTTGGCGTTTTACCCATATATCATTTAGGGGAAGATAAAGTTATTTCCAAAGGCAACAAAGAGGAAACGCTCAAAGGGTCCGGAGGTTTAACCTTAAACCTTACCGGCTCTGTAGTTCGGAAATTAAATGAAAAGTCAAGACTTAGTTTATCTTTCGGTGCTCCGATGCTGGTTCGTGAAAGCAGGCCTGACGGTTTAACAAGAGCTTTTGTCGGCATTCTTGGCTATAAAATATTTTTATAGCCCTTTAATAATTTATTCAAAACAAAACGCTTCTTGTTCTTGTTAATGGATGAGTTAAATTATCTTTTTAAAACTGATAAGAATCAGTGGCTTAATTGACAAAACTCTTACCATACTCAAATTGATTTAGAATAGATTTGCACAAATGAAAAGACCCGTACTTTTGTTCATAGGGATATTAACCGTACTTGTGTTCATAAATTCATGTAAGCACAGCATACCCGATCCTCTGGGTATTGATGATGACACCACCTCAATTGATACCGGCAGAAACGATACGGTTATCCTCAACAAAAGGCCGTGTGATCCGGATACCGTGTATTTTGCAAAAGACATTCTTCCCATTTTCACTACCTATTGTCTGGGTTCAGGTTGCCATGAGGGAAACCGTCCGCCTGAAGGTTTAAATCTAACTACCTTTCTTAAAGCAATGGCTTCAGGAAAGATAAAACCCTTCAATTCAAAGGGCTCAGATGTATATGAGGTATTAACCGAAACCGACCCCAAAAAGATCATGCCTCCTTCAGGAGCCTTGTCGTCTGATAAGATCGCCCTGATAAAAAAATGGATCGATCAGGGTGCTCAGGATTTGTGGTGTGATGATATCGGTAAACCCTGCGATACTGTGAATGTATCGTATTCCAAGACCATCAGCGTGATCCTAAATGACAATTGTGGACCATCTTGTCATGGAACCAACGGTGGAGTTACACTTTCAAACTACAACGGTGTAAAAGCAGTGGTCAACAACGGAAAACTCTGGAATTCAATCAATCATACAACTTCCAACCAGTTTAAAATGCCCAACAGTACCACTAAGATCGATCCCTGTTACATCAAACAGATCGGTATTTGGATAGACGCCGGAGCACCTCAAAACTAGTTGGAATGATTTTTGTATTAGACTAATTACACATGAAAATTAAGCAGACCAGTTTCCTTTTATTCATCATGGTTTTGGGTCTTTCATCCTGTTATTATGATGTGGAAGAAGAATTATATCCAACAGGATCATCCTGCGATACAAGTAATGTATCCTTTGCAAAAGACATTTATCCGGTATTCAATTCCAATTGTAACCTATCAGGATGCCACAACTCTGCCTCCAATCAGGCAGGCTTTTCATTTGAAGGTTATGATAATTTGAAAAAGAATATTGAAAATACAGCAGTACTTGGAAGCATCAAACATCTGGCAGGGTTCTCTCAAATGCCGCAGTCCAGGTCAAAATTGTCATCCTGCACAATTTTGAAGATAGAACAATGGAAAAACAATGGAGCTCCCAATAACTAGGATATGGTAAAGAGAATCATCATATCTGTAGTAGTCTTGCTCATCATGGGTTTTGTGGTTCAGTTGTACCTTTTTAATAAACCTCATAAAAACATTGCCAAAGCCAAGGAAGATTTTGTGCTTTCCTCCGCTGAATTTTACCGGGAATATTCTGATAATGAAGAAGCCTCCAATCAAAAGTATCTTGAAAAAGTAATTGTTTTGGAAGGGAATGCGGTTGAAATTCAGCTCGAAAATGAAGACGAACCTACGATCGCAGTTGCAACTGCTGAAGAGGGTATCAATATTCGGTGTGGCTTTAAGAAAGAATTAATAAATGAAGTAAAGGCCGTTAGTATCGGCAATAAAATAAGGGTTAAGGGAAAATGTGATGGTATGGATATGTTCGGGATCGTAATGACCCAATGTAGTTTTGTAAAAAAATAGTTATGAAAAATAAATTTATAGTATTAACAGTATTGTTTTTGATTGGATCGGCATTCACAAAAGAAGAATCGTCCGGAAAGTATATGTGTAAAAATGGGAAGGTCTCGTTCTTCTCACACACACCTGTGGAGGATATTGACGCCGAAAACAACAAGGCCTCATCCATTCTGGACAGTAAGAAAGGATCTGTTGCCATTGAAATTCTGATTAAATCTTTCAGATTCAAAAAAGCTCTTATGGAAGAACATTTCAATGAGAATTACATGGAATCTACCAAATATCCCAAAGCAAAATTTCTTGGGAAAATTGACAATCTCTCTCAAATTAATTTTTCAAAAGATGGAACGTATACTGCGAATATCTCAGGAAAGTTAACCATTAAAGACAAGACAAACGATATAAAAACGGTTGCAACCCTTCTGATAAAAGATGGAAAGATCAACGGAAAAACAAAGTTCAAGATCAAACCTGAGGATTATAATGTTGAGATCCCTGCCGTCGTGAAGGACAAAATTGCCAATGAGCTGGAAATAATGGCAGACATGGATTACAGTCCAATGTAATTGATTAATTTCTATATTACGTGAGGAAAGTAATTATTATCCTGTTCTTTGTTCAGGCACTCTGCACGATTTCTTTTGCACAAGACGATTCAACAGACCTTTTCAGTCTGATGAATTTATCGGAAGGCACCAATTACACTACCGCTACTTTTAAAACCACGCGTCTGGTGAATGGACACAGTATAGAAAACCAGGCAGAAGGAGTGTTGGATTTCAGGATCAATCACAGGTTTGGGGATCTTAATGGAGGTATTTACGAAATGTTCGGCTTGGATCAGGCCAATGTTAAGTTAGCATTTGATTATGGAGTTAAAAACTGGTTGATGATCGGGGTTGGCAGAACAAACGTCGACAAAACCCTGGATGGTTTTATAAAAGCAAAAATTCTGCGACAATCTACTGGCGATAAAAAAATGCCTGTAAGCCTTTCTTACGTTGCATCAAGTTCAATGACAACCCTGAAATGGAGCGAGCCTGACAGAAAAAACTACATCAGCTCACGTTTTATGTATGTTCATCAATTGCTGCTTGCGAGAAAATTCAGTGAAGGTACATCCGTACAGATCATGCCGTCATTGGTTCACAGAAACTTAATTGATTCTTTAAAGTATAAACATGACGTTTGGAGTTTGGGAATAGGGGGAAGACAAAAACTAAGCTCAAGAGTATCGGTTAATGCGGAGTATTATTATGTTTTTCCGGACCAGATAAACAAGCAGTATACCAATAGTTTTTCACTGGGTTTTGATATCGAAACCGGGGGACATGTATTTCAATTGCATTTTACCAATTCGAGAGGCATGACCGACCCGCAATTTATTACACAAACTCTTGGTGAATGGCTGAAGGGAAACATCCGGTTTGGATTTAATATATCAAGAGTATTCACCCTGAAAGACACACGATAATCGTTAACGAATACTTCAGATTACAGGGCAGGTATCCTTTTAAAACGGAATCAACCTCAGGTTAAAAACCCAGTAATTCTTCTACCGGATCTTTGCCACTGAGCATGGTTTCCGGATTCTCAAGATAGTTTTTAATTGAAAGTAAAAACCCTACGGATTCTCTTCCATCAATGATCCTGTGGTCGTAAGACAAAGCCAGATACATCATGGGCCGGATCACTACTTGTCCATTTTCTGCAATGGGTCTTTGAAGTATATTATGCATTCCCAGAATTGCAGACTGAGGTGGGTTGAGAATGGGAGTAGAAAGCATAGAACCGAAAACTCCGCCGTTCGAAATGGTGAAAGTTCCTCCGGTCATTTCCTCTATGCTCAATTTGTTGTCTCTCGCTTTTTGTGCTAATCTGCCAACCTCCTTTTCAATATCCCATAAGGTCATGTTTTCAGCATTTCTGATCACGGGTACCATGAGACCTTTTGGCCCGGAAACTGCAATGGATATATCGCAAAAGTCGTTATACAAAATATCGGAACCATCTATATAAGCATTTACAGACGGGAATTTTTGAAGTGACAATACGGAGGCTCTGGTAAAGAAGGACATAAAACCAAGTCCGACTTCGTGCTTCGATTTAAATTTTTCCTTATAACGATTTCGGATGTCCATCACTTTTTGAAGGTCAACTTCATTAAACGTGGTAAGCATGGCGGTTTCGTTCTTTGCAGAAACAAGTCTTTTTGAAACAGCCTTTCTAAGGTTGCTCATTTTTTCCCTTCTCTGTGAACGGGCCGAAGAGTCGCTTAATTTGGAATCGATCACTTTATTTCCATTTTCATTTTTGGCTGCAATAGCATCCGCCCGCGTAATTCTGCCGTCTTTACCTGTGCCATTGATTTCATCAGGGTTTATGTTCTTTTCCGCCAGGATTTTTGCCGCTGAAGGCGAGGGAGTACCGGAGGCATAATGTTTATCGGTTTGCGGTTTTTTTTCCTCTGTTGTTTCCGATTTTACTTTTTGTTCTTCTTCCGGTTTCTCTGGTGCTTTTGCATTCGTATCAATAAGAGCAACAACAGAACCTATTTTTACATCGGACCCTTCTTCTGCAATAATTTCTATGGTACCCGAATGACTGGCATTCAGTTCAACGGTAGCTTTTTCGGATTCAAGCTCGGCTATTACTTCATCCATTTCAACGTATTCACCTGATTTTTTTAACCATTGTGAAATGGTAACTTCAGATATGGATTCTCCAATAGCGGGTATTTTTAATTCTACACTCATTTTGGGCAGCAAAGGTAATTAATATCTTAATACTTCAACTTTCCGGCAAGGAATGAAATTTTGATCTTTAACTTTGCGGTATTATGAATAACAAGATCCTTTTATATTTGGTTTTACTTCTGGTTACGTCCTGCAAATATGAAGACGGACCTGCGATAAGTCTCAGAACCAAAAAGCACAGAGCCGTAAACACCTGGTTTTTGGATAAGGCGTTCGAAAATAATGTTGACAAAACTTCAGCTTATCAAAATGCTTTTAACAATTATAAAATTCAACTTGATAAGGATAACCGTTATCAACTAAGTTATAAGGCATTTAATCTAATACCTTACAGTGAATCAGGCAGTTGGGATTTTAACCAAAGTAAGACCAATATTAATTTTACACCTGAAGGTGGTAAAGGGAGCTCTTCCTGGAAGATACTCATGCTAAAAGAACATGAAACCAGAGTTGTACAGAATATCGATGGTAAGGATGTTGAACTCTGGCTGAAGGATTAAAAGCAGAGAATAAAAAAAGGTCACCCGTATCAGGATGACCTTTTTTTTAGATAAGATTTTGTTATTCGATGATCAGTTTTTGTAAATGCGTTGCGTAATTGTTTATGCATTCAACGTAGTACAAACCTTTGGTTAGGTGATCTAAATTCAATTCAACCCAGGTTTCAGAAGTTTCGCCTTTGTAAACAATCTGACCCATGCTGTTTATAATACGAATGTTTTGAACCTCTCCAACGTTTGGCAATTCAAGAGTTATTTTTCCGGAACTTGGATTTGGATAAACACTTAATGTACTTTCATCCTCTCCGAATGCAGATCGTTTGTTCAGAATTGAACAAGGACCCAAGTCACCTTTTAACAGGTATTTTGCAACAGATTTTTCTGCAACACAGAGTGTGGTTCTTTGTACACCATTAATGTTGGAGAATCTCCATCGGCAAACGATAACGGTACCACCCATACCATCGTCGCAACGAACGTCTTCGGCATTAACCCATTTTGAATCCGAATTACCTGCAACGCATCCGTTAAGATCGGTTACCGTAACGGTGTATAAAGTTGTGTCGGTTGGAGCAACAATGATGCTTGAACTTGTAGCACCTCCAGGGCTCCACAGATACGAGTAATAACCTGAACCTCCTGAAACAACCGGAGTTAGCGTATCAGAATTGTAGGGTAGGGTGTAACCATAGTATACAAGTTTATCAGGTCCTAAGTTTACTGAAAGAGTTGGTGATGAAGGCTGGAAGCCGCATCCCGGATGAGTATCTGTGCCATCTACTAAATAAGGGGTGTACGTAAATGCACCCATGATCTTACCTGCAACGGTTGGAGCATCCACCGTACCAAACCAATTACAAGTGGCTGCCGCAACCGGAACTGTGGTCATATTGATCATGGCTTTATTGCTGTAGGCATATCCAAAATGGTTGTTAAATATCGTTACACCGGTAGGACTTGTATTGGCTCCTCCAATTTGTCCGAGTCTTAATCCATTTACTGGACCGTGAATGAAATTATTGGAAATATCCAGGCCGGACAGTGTACCACCATTGGCTCCGTCGGTTCTGGCCTTTACCACAACTGCACCCGGGCCGTTTACATTGGTAGCCGAACCCAAAAATCCACAATTGGTAATGCTGTTCATTTTTATGGTAATATTTGAATACGAGCCGTAATGAAGGTTAATGTCAATACCTGCATTAAGAGAATCAGACGCTGATGTACCGTTACTGTCAAGTGTGTTGCAGGAGATCAAGGCATTGCTGAGTTTTTCAAAATATAGTCCCCGGCGATAATTCCCTTTAACTATATTGTCTCTGATCTCTATAGTATCAAATAGGTTGCCACCGGATGATTTTGCAGCGATATAAGTTCCAAGTATGTTTTTAAGGATGCTGTTACCCTTTAAGTCAATGTTGTGCATTTGTGCACCTGTTGATGCCCTTACACCAACCGGATTGTTGTTGATCGTGCAATACTGAACGCTCACATGGTGTATACCATGACCAAGCTCAACACCTGATGTACAGTTGTTGGAAGTTTTAACGAATAAAAGATTCGAATATTTACCATAAACCACTACACCACGATCGTATCCGTGAATGTACATAAATTCAAGATCTACATGATCAGCAAATATGACAAAACCGTCGGTGGCGGTGGTATTAGCACCTGTACAGGGTGAAGAAGGGGTAAAAACGGTGGCATTTCCAGCTCCGGATATCCTAACTGATTTTGTAACGGAAACGTGTTCATTATACGTCCCAACATCCACAATAATCAAATCGCCGGCAGATGCAACTGAAATAGCATGTGTGACGGTAGCAAAAGGACTTGATTCTGTTCCGGAATTTGCATCGTTACCAACTGCAGTGCAGTAAACATCACCTGTGGTTGAAGCATCGTTAACGAAATAGGTCATGTAACTTGGTGGAAGTGCTCGAGCCTGTATGCTCAAAGCTGCAAAAAGTGTCATAACGAACAGATTTCTGAAATTCAGAAGACTGAAATTTGAGATACCCGTTGAAAGTGGTTTGGTGGTAGTTTTTTTCATTTTTTTAAATTTATCAGTTATTTTTTCGTAAGTATTTTTTATTCTATTTTGAAATATTTGTTCTAAACCTGTATCCAATGTTCTTAAAAATTATTTTTTCATAAGAAACGATGTGGAAATGCAGGTCCGATTAATGATTAGGCTTTTGATTAACAGGCAATTAGTGTAAATAGGCATTAGAATTGTCTTTGAAATCGTATTTATCTGAATTCAAAAGTAATTTAAATGTTGATAATTCAAAATTATTTTTAAATTAAATTTTATATAGATGCAATTGAGATTTTCTTAAAAAACATTGTAAACGACTAATAATCAGTATTATAAATAATATGAGCAATCTTGTTTTAGGAAAAAAAATATATGTGATGAGATGTTTATTACAGAAACAATTTAAGTATAAAAAATTGAAATGAAATAGGCAGGATTCCATTCGAACCATAATTGTTCAATTTCATCCTGCCTGATTTTGGTATCTAAAAGTAGAAATTAAGGCTTTACAAAAAACTTAATGGATTTTTCTTCCTCATTCGAATTGTGGTCTGAAGCTTCAACCTTTAAGGTAAACAAGGTTACATTTGTAATTCCATGGGGATGAAAATGATCGTGAAATGTAAAAGTCTTGGCATCTACATCCGATTTTTTTGAAAACACATTTGTTCCGGCATCATTTGTGATGTTTACGGCAACTTCATGCAATTCATCGTTGTCTGAAACCGACAGCATAATATGGATGCTGTCTTCTGATGCAAGCGAAATGGTATCATTCAACATGGGTTCTTGTATGTTTATAACTGGTTTTTCAGAATCTGTAGCCTTGGTTTCTTCTTTGTCGCAAGAATTTAAACCTGCCAATAGAAAGGCCATAGAAAGAATGGCCATTATATATTTTTTGTTCATTGTTATTTTTTTAATGGATTTGAAAATGGTTAGTAAAGATGTACTGCCCTTAGGCAAGTTTGTAATTAGATCATTACACTGCTATTTTCAGGTGGTTTAAAGTCTTCTACCAGATAATCTGAAATTGAATTTAAATCATTCACAAAAACGCTATTCCCGCTAGATACAAAAATTTCCGGATTGCAAGGCTTTGTTTCGGAAAAAGGCACAAAATATAATTGTTCTGTGTTGTTCTTTTCTGATGCCGGAATATTATTTTGATTTTCTTTTTCACAACCCTTCAACTGATTGAAAAGGTAGCATTGGCCTTTGCAACAATTGTTTGTTTTTTGGCGCTGGACACAGAAGTTTTTCGAAATATAATCTTGATTGATCCTGAAGGATATATAGATCCTTATTTTGCCAAGGGGTTGCAAAAGAAAAATTGAACTTAACAAAATGGCAATCTTAACCCTATTCATATTACTTCTTTCGAGTAAAGTTATAAAGCAATGTAAAGTTATTGGCAGATTTTCCGGATATTACAGGGTTGCTTTGGTATATGGGTAGTTGAAATTTATAACCAAAAGTTATATTGCGCAGGTAGACATCCAATCCACAAGTGCCAAAATACAACGAACCTCCACTCTGAGCAACGACGTAAGCATTGTGAACGTCTTTTTCGGCACTACTGTATTCAAGGCCCAGGTTGGGAAGTAATGAATAACCTTTAACATTGGCCCAGTAAAATAAACTCGAGTTAACCGACAAGCGGTTTCCGAATTTATATTCATTTGAATTTCTGTTGTTAAAACGATAAAAGACTATAGTGTTTAATCCCCATTTTTTATAACGAACAGTATAGATAAGATTGGTAAGTATGTCGAAAGAACCTGTTCCGGTCTGTAAGTTTGGGTTTAAGATATTTTTTTCATCCGGTTTATTGAAATTACCGGTTGGAAGTTTTACTCCTCCTCCAAATTGAACATTGTGTTTCCATTTTTTGCGCAGGCTGTCGCCGTTGTTAAAAAGTATATAATTTGCAAATGCAGAAAAATCCCCTATACCTCTTATTATCGTATTAACCGAATCTTGCTGTTGCTGGTTTTGACTAAATGGGGCAATCACAAACAATTGAATTTTCCTGTTCAGAAAAAATTTACCTCTGAGATCGAGGCTATGAAAGGTCTCCTTTGAAAATACGTTCGTTTCTGAACCCAAAATTGAATGTTCTGAAACGAATGATCTATGAGAATAATTAAAACCTATAAAATTTTTTTGAAATTGAGGTAAAATACCCAGATTATTGCCACCCATTGAACACCCGCATACATCACAAGCATTGGTCTTAAGGGTAAAGAACAGAATTATTGGCAATAGAAAATTCCTACAAACAAAAAACGGCATCCGGATCAATCACTAAAAGCGAGTACAAAAGTACTTTTTTAACAAAGTTAAAGCAAGATGATGATCAAACAAAACTCTAATTTCAGAATGATCGCTGTGTGATCAGTATGTTCTTATACATTCCCCAGGTCCATGTTTCGTATTCAGGAATACGCGTCGGATCAAAATCAGAAAATACACCCTTCTCCATAAATCGTATCGCAAGGTCCATGGATACGATCTGCTTATAAAATGCCTCAACCGAACTTCCGGCTTCATGAAGTCCGTGTGGCCAGAATTCAAGCAATAGTTTTATGTCGGGATTGGTAGCTACGGTTTTTTCCATTCCCTTTAAGGCAGAAACTTCAAACCCCTGAATGTCCATTTTAATAAAGTCAACCTTGTAAGCCCCATTTACGTAATCGTCAATGCTCACTGCGTTAATGGTTTCTATCGATTCATAGTCGCCGATCGGGTAGGTACGGTGATCCACGTTCAGGTCTTTGGAACGGTAAATTTTTAATTCCTGGGTGTTTTCACTGACCGCCTGATTGTTTAAGACCAGATTTGAGAGGTTCTTGGTATTTGCTTTTAAATGTCTGAAATTGGTTTTGTCAGGCTCAAAGGAATGCACTTTTCCATTATTTCCGGTCAAATTTGACAGGATCTTACTGTAGAAGCCGATATTGGCCCCAATATCCATGATGGCAAAACCCGGTTTTATGGTCTTTTTCAGAAACTCAATTTCATCCGCATCCTGTTTATTTTTAAAAACCGGATAGATAATATTGTATAAAGGGTAAATATTTTTATACAAAAAATTCCCGATTCTTAAGGAAAGAGGTTTTGACATTTGCCACAAAAATAAAGGCTTGAATCCATTATCTTTGCAACCTTTTTAAAATTAACCGCAAATAAAAGACCTTCCGGCCAATGAAAATTAAATCTAAACTTCTGATCCTTTCCCTCATGGTTTTTACTGCCTGCCAGCAAAATAAAAGTTCCGATTCCGATCAAAACAACGCTGATGAACCAGAGACCACTGAAAGTACACTTGACACCAGTAATGGACTTTTTGCAGAAATAAGTACCTCAAAGGGTGTTATGATCGCAAAATTATTTGAAGAAAAAGCACCAATGACCGTGGCAAATTTCGTAGCACTCGCAGAAGGAAACATGCCCAATACCTTTCGCAAACCTGCCGAACCCTTTTACGATAGCCTTTTGTTCCACAGAGTCATCAGCCTCAATAATGGTGATCAGGAAAATTTTATGATACAGGGAGGTGATCCGCTTGGAAACGGAACCGGTGGTCCGGGTTATCAGTTTAAAGATGAATTTTCAGATCTCAGACTGGACCGCTCAGGTTTGCTTGCTATGGCAAATTCTGGACCGGAAACAAATGGCAGTCAGTTTTTTATCACACTCAAAACCACTCCATGGCTTAATGGAAAACACACCGTGTTTGGAGCTCTTATTGCCGGAACGGAAGTTCCTTATCAAATTAAAACCAATGACTATATCACCCGGATACGAATAATAAGAAAGGGCGAAAAGGCCATAGCGTATAATGCTTTAGAAGAGTTTAATAAAAGAAAACCGAAACCATGAACTTTATAGAACACTATAATTTTAAAAATAAAAAGGTACTTATCAGGGTAGATTTTAATGTCCCCTTAAATTCAGACTTTCAAATAACCGATGATTCCAGGATAACGGCAGCATTGCCAACGATCAGAAAGGTATTACAGGATGGTGGATCCGCAATTCTTATGTCGCATCTCGGCCGCCCTAAAGAAGGTCCGGCAGATAAGTTTTCTTTGCGGCATTTGATGGATCACCTGAGTACCTTACTGAACCTTAAGGTTCGATTTGCAGAGGATTGCATTGGTGATCAAGCTTCTAAATTGGCTCAGGAACTAAATCCGGGTGATGTGTTGTTGCTCGAAAACCTCAGATTTTATAAAGAGGAAGAAAAAGGAGACCGCAATTTTGCAGAAAAGTTGGCAAAACTTGGCGACTTTTATGTAAACGATGCATTTGGTACCGCTCACAGAGCTCATGCCAGTACGGCCATTATTGCTGATTTTTTCAAAGGACATAAATGTTTTGGATACATCATGGCCAAAGAAATTGAAAATGCCGATAAGGTCATGAAATCACCTCAAAGACCGTTTACGGCCATAGTTGGTGGTGCCAAGGTGAGCGATAAGATCCTGATCATTGAGAATCTATTGCAGGTGGCCGATCACATCATTATCGGTGGTGGAATGACCTATACCTTTATTAAGGCAATGGGAGGAAAAATTGGCAATTCACTTTTTGAAGAGGAGAGGGTTCAGCTTACCAGAGAAATTTTGAGCAGAGCAAAAGAAAAGGGTGTTCAAATTCACCTTCCGACGGACTCGGTAGCAGCAGATAAATTTGCAAACGATGCCAGAACTGCGAACACATCAAGCGATGATATTGAAGAAGGATATATGGGACTGGACATAGGCGAAAAGGCCATTGAGGATTTCAGAAAGGTAATTCTTGAAAGCAAAACCATTCTCTGGAACGGACCAATGGGTGTTTTTGAGATGAGTTCCTTTGAAAACGGTACCAAACAGATTGCTTTGGCATTGGCAGAAGCAACCAGATCGGGTTCGTTCACACTGATCGGAGGAGGCGATTCTGCTGCAGCGATCAGTAAATTTAACCTTACCGGAGACGTTAGTTATGTATCAACGGGTGGAGGTGCTTTACTCGAATATTTTGAAGGGAAGGAATTGCCGGGTATAAAAGCCATCAACGATTAAGCGATTCTATAGACCATGAGGTTTATTCCTTAGTTCTTCGAAAACCGAAACTGAATTTCTTTTTTCTGAAGATAAAGATAATTATTGCCACAACTGCCCAGAGTGGCCAAAGGTAAACCACACCAATGGTAAAGTTCAGCACGGCTTCCCATCCTTTTACAACCCCCTTCCAAAGTCTGCTAATAAATCCCGGGCCCGCAGGAGGTGTATAATTCGCATCAATGGTCTTATAAAAGTACAAATGGATGGTGCAAAAATTGATCTGATTGCTCAGGTATTTTAATCGGCCTTGTGCCGCTTCGGTCTCTTCACGTATTACCCTCAGCTTTTCTTCAACTTCAAGTATGTCATCAATTTTCACGGCTTTTTGAAGTATGCTCAGATACCTTTCCTGTACTGCTTTTTTGGCTTTGATACGCGCTTCCAGATCAGCATATTCTTCACCTACATCCTCAACCTCGATCCTTCGGCCGTCAATACGTATGCTGTTTGTTTCCAAGCCCTTCATAATTGTGGAAAATGAAGCGGCCGGTATCCTTAAGGTCATGCGGTTGCTAATTCTGTAGGTTTGATTTTCTTCCGTTTCATTGCCCAGGTATCCTCCGTACTTATTTACAAGGCTTTCAACTTCATTTCTGTATCCTGCATAATCCTTAACTTCCAGATCGAGGTAGCCTGTTTTGATAAGCATTGGCTTTGGGGACGCCTTTAAATCATCTGTAACAGAAGTTTTTTCCGTGCTTTTGGCTGAGGATTGGTCTGCAAAATTTGCCGTCAACCCTGAAGCATTCGTGTTTGATTCTACCTCTGCACTGGCTTCATACTGGTCCTCACTTACTGCCACTTCATCCGTAGCGGTGCCATAGGAATTCTCAGAAGAATTGTTATTGCAGGCAAACAATATTGCGCTGCATAGTACGGTATACAATGGGTATTTCATAAAAACGTTTAGAACCTGTATACCTTAATAACGAAAAAGGTAAAAGATATTGTTCTATCCTTTAACTTTCTTGCTCATTTTTTCTGCCATTTTCAGGGCAGTATAGGCATTGACAATGCCTTTTGAAGTGCATAGGTTTTTCATTTTGGTAAGTTTTTTTGTACCTGGATAATAAACCTTGCCGCTAACCTTGGTAACCGACTTCATCAAAATGGTTCGCACTTGTGAAGCCGTTAGTTCAGGATAATACGAACGGATGAGTGCCGCAACTCCTGCAGTTACGGGTGATGCCATGCTTGTGCCGTCGAAGGATGCGTATTTTGAATCCGGAATGGTAGAATAAATACTTACTCCGGGAGCAAAAACATCAACGGATTTTTTACCATAGTTTGAGAAACTACCCATGCTGGCTTTTCCTTTTATCCATGAAGAAGCACCAACTTCAACCCAATTACCGGCTCTTGTGTTATCCTTTTCATAGACCGGATTGGGATAATTTGTGTTTTCATCAAGATTCTTTGAATCATTTCCGGCACCATGTACCAATAACACGTCTTTTGATTCGGCATATTTTACAGCTTCGTCCACCAATGTTTTATTCCAGTTGTAAGCTTTCCCAAAACTCATATTGATCACCTTGGCACCATTATCCACGGCATATCGTATGGCATTCGCCACATCTTTATCCCTTTCATCGCCGTTTGGCACACAACGAACGCTCATAATTCTGACATTGTTTGCAACGCCTTTTACTCCGAGTGCATTATCCCTTTGAGCAGCTACGATACCTGCCACGTGAGTGCCATGAGATGCATCGG
Source organism: Flavobacteriales bacterium (assembly GCA_020635455.1). GTDB lineage: Bacteria > Bacteroidota > Bacteroidia > NS11-12g > UBA9320 > JABWCE01. Next base: position 209,469 of record JACJZT010000005.1, on the reverse strand, counting down.
GCCCGGTTACATCGTTGTTACCGTAATACCTTTCATTCTCATTGGAATAATCATCCCCAACGATGCCTCTTGGGTCAAAATCGAGGCTATAGGCATAATTTGCCTGATCGTCAAAATGGTCGTAAGCTCCTTTAAGTTGTTCTTTCAGATCCTTATACGAAATTCCGGAGGAGATATAGGTGGCAATTTTTTTGGCAAGCTCATTGTCTTTTTCTTCATCTGATTTAAAATTTTTCAGATCTTCGATCCCGATATCATCGCCTTTTCCAATTCTCTTTTCGATAGACTCAAAACGTGCCAGGGATTTTGAATACACATCGAACATGGTTTTGGCTTCAATGTATTTTTGTAAATATTCAACTTTCAGCTTCAGGTAGGCCTCATATTGTTTTTTCACCTCAGGGCTCATGCTTGCTTCATCCATGTTATCAAACTTTTCCTTTTCCCTTTTATACAATCTTGTTAGTTCATAGGAGTCTTTATCAATGTTCTTTCCATCTTTTCCTCCAATAAAATTCCAACCATATACATCATCTACATATCCATTCTTGTCATCATCGATCCCATTTCCGGCGATCTCACCTTTATTGACCCACATTACATTTTTAAGGTCTTCATGATTTTCGTCAACTCCGCTGTCGAGAATGGCTACGATTACCTGAACAGAGGTTTTGTCCTTTAAGATCTCGTTATAACTCTTCTCGGTACTGACACCAAAAATTTGGTCATTTTTTTTGTCAAGATTAAACCAGTTTTCCGGAGCACTCTCCTGAGCTCGTGTAAATATAAAACACAATCCTAAAAGCAGGGTAAGGCTAATTTTTTTGTAATTCATAAAAGTAAATTTTTTCAAAAATCAGTTAAATAATCTTCATTCTAAAACGGATTAGATAAAGTAAGGTAATTTACCTATAAAGGGTAGATTCCCTGGAAGATCAAAGTTCCAGGTTTTGCTTCAACTGATTGACCAGGGCTAGTTTTAAATTGTGTTCCAGTTGTTCAAGCTCATTGGTATTGGGAAACACAAAAGGTTCAAAATTCAGGATTTGCTCATACAATTCACTTGTCAATAGTAGCAAGGGGTATTCGTGAAACAGAAGAATATAATTCATTACCAGCCAGGCAACGATAAGTTTATCTTCCCTTAGGTCAGAATAATTAACGAACATATTGAACACCACCGTCATTTTCCTAAATACACTCAGTTCCGAATTCGAATTCAGTGTTTCCGACAGAACAATTACCTGATCCTGTCTCAGATAATTGTCCATTCTTTTATATTCGATTTCGCTTGAATTCTGTATGCCCAGAAAGGGAAGTCCCTCGAAGCTCAAAAGATCAATCACATTGGAGATCTCCTTCATTTCTATGACCTGTTTTTTAAGCGCCAGTTCGATGACGTAATCCAAGGCTCTCGTGTAATAATGAAGTTTAAGGTGGTCTGTAAAAGATATTTTATAAAAACAGATGTTGTATTGTAAAACCTGCAGAGCTTCATTTACCGAAAACACTTTATTAAGCAGCCTGAAACTACTTGCCGTAAATTCATTCCTTTCGGTTTTGAATGGCAGATGTTTTACCGGAATTTCTCTTGTGGAATAAAAGAAGGTCTTTAATTCTTCGATCTGTACCGCCAGGTCCTCATTCTGAGAAGGGTTGGTCTTTAATTCATGAAGGATCAGACCAGCCTGCCGAATGGCATCAAAGGGGTAATTATGCGTATCAATTTCCCGAATGATCTTGCTGCTTAACCAGGAGGTTTCAAATGCTTTTTTGTCAACGTTGAGGGCATCCATCAGCATTTTCAACTGATTTTCGGTTGCCAGCCGCTCATTGTTTTCAATTTTGCTCAACAGGCCAATGTCCATGTTTATCATGCCTGCAAGGTCCTTTAGTTTAAGATTTTTTTCAAGGCGTTTTCGTTTTAATAAAACACCAAAAAGTACAGGTTTTCCCATAGAATGTTAATTAGGTACTTAGGGAACGAAAATGAATGATAATTATTTTATAAGTGCGATCTTAAATTTATCCATATCCAACAATTCGAGATAATCTTTTCTAAAGTCCTCAAAATCTTCAATTTCGATGATGTTCTTATAAAAAACCTGATGTTTTATGATCTTCAGGCCGGTGGATGTTTTTTGAAATTTCACCGTGTAATGGCTGAATTTGGATTTATGCTCCATATTCTGAGGTGTTTCAGCAAGGCGATAGCCCGCCGGGATCTTCAGATTTATGACCTGTTCACAAGGGTACACATTCAACATTTTTTCAAGATCGACCCTGTTCGTTCTGTGATTTTCGAGGACTACCTGACTTTTTTTGATGGCTTCAAGATAGGGCATCCTCAATATGTATAGCCCCGACACCTTATCGGCAAAGCCTTTTACGTTTACCTGGTACTTAACCTTAAGCGGATCGGAGTAATTGGTAAGATTTTCGAACTCAACCGTTTTATACTGGGCATTTTCAAACACATCCTGACCAAAATACTGAGACATAAAATCGCTGTATTTATTGGGTGGTGTTCTAAAGATCTGTTCTCTCAAATTTCCACCGGCAGTTCCGGAATATTCGGCTTTGGCATTGATCTTTAGATCCCTGTCTGTGGTTAGCTCAACATCGATGGTATATTCTGCTTTGGTTTTAGATTCATCCAACATGTCGTTCGGTAAGTAAAACACATCTTTTTCTCCATTTTTTATTAGGAGTGCCATTGCATTATTATCCATTTCGGGAAGTACGGTAATTGGGAAAAAATTGGTGGTCAGATCGCAGTAATGTTTTTTACCGTCCAGAATGTAACACACGATAACATGATCAAATGCCAGGGAAGGTACCGTTTTTAGTCGATTGTACTGATTGGTTTTTACAAGCGCGTAGTATGCCTCAATGCCTTTTGATCTCAACATTGTGATCATTAAGGTTGCCACGTCTTTGCAATCACCGATTCCTGCCGAACAGGTGTTTCCGGGCCATTTGGGTACGAATCTTGAATTTAAAAAGGCCACATAACTGTAACGGATCTTTGTGGTAATGTAATTATACATGGCCTGAACCATCTCTTCCTTGGTCATGGAAGGCTTTATCAGGGTATCCAGAATGTTCCTGATCTCATAAGTGATCTCATTCTTTTTATAGGTGATCTGATCGTACCAGTTGTTTACCACTTCCCAGTTCCTGATGGTGCCCACCGTTACGGACCGGTAGTAATCATAGTAATCGGGAAAGGCCGTTTCATCCTGTATTTTTTCAAGGTTTTGATCTTGCCATATATAATGATCGTATCCGAATTCGTCGGTTTGAATTAAGGGTTTGGGGTTCATTTTATGACTTGTATAAAGAAGCTCCTTGCCTGCAGGTACGGCAAAATCAAATTTCGAATAAAAAACAGGATCCGGGAAAAAAATGAAATGCTGGTGGTAATAGTCCTGACCAAAATAGGTTTGAGCAGTCATTTCATCCTGACTTTCTACCTGTATTAGGTCTCCGACTTCAAGATTTTTAAACACAACATATCCTCCCGACTTTTCAGGATCGTATTCGGCTCCATTCTCCTTTATCACCTTGGCACTATTGATGCTTCCCATAAAACTCATGTCAAATTCCTTGTACTTTTCGATCCCGGATTCTTTTAGGATCTTGATCATCAGGGTTTGGTACATATACACTTTATAGCTTGTGTCGAGAACGGCATCTTTCGTGTATTGCAATACCAGAGCATCCTCACCATCTGCGGTTTCATACCAGTTTTCGTCGTTCAGGGTTTCTTCAAAAGTGTTGGTTTTAAATATTTTTTTGAGGTTGCGGTTTCCAATAAGTTGTTCGACCTTCTCAGCAAGACTGTTTCCGTATCCAAATCTGGACCCTCCGGATCCTAAGGACAATCCGGTTTGATAATAGGCCAATGCTTCTTTTTGATTACCTTCAATTCTTTCAATATCCCCTAAAAGTTCGTAAGCGTAACTTTGGTGAGCTTTTACCAGCAAACTGGTTTTTAATATTTCCCTTGCTTCCTTGAAGTTTTCAATTTCCTTGAGGTACTCGGCATAATCGGTGTAATTACCTGCCATATGAGGTGAAAAGTAAATTTTATCCCGGTAGAGCTGCATTACCTTTGCTTTCTTTTTCTTATCCTTATAATATTCAATGGCATTGTCGAAGTCGTAATCGGATGAACCTGTTTTTAAGGCTTTTATGGAAGCTTTTTGTGTCTTCAGAATTTCTTCAGGTCCGTATCGTTCATTCTTTTCCTTGTAATTGCTTAGATTTTCCTCAAGATCTTCCTCGTATTCAGGGTATTTTTCGATACAAACTTTAATAAATGAATCCTTTTGATTGATCTTACCGGTTTTGTCGTAATAACTTATAAAGGCATACATTACATTGAGGTTCGACGGGCTGATCACAGACAGCCTGGTAACCGATCTTAAGAATTTTTCAGGTTCAGAGTCCAGGTTGATGTCCTGAAGTTTTTTGTACATCATTCCAAAAATCGGCGTTTTATCTTCATCAAGTTTTGATAATAATTCATAAACCTTTTCCGATTTTCCGTTAAACTGGCACATTTTGGCAAATAGGTAATTGTAAAAAACAAGGTCTTTATGATCTGCGTATTTTTTTGAGAAAAACTCCTCACCTTCTTTAATGTGATTTTCGCTAATGAAGGCCTTCATCAGGCAATAGTCGAACCAGATGTTGTCGTTTGAAAGCGACTGGTCGGTAAAATGTTTTACCAGACTGTGTGATACCATGTTTATTTGACGGTCATCCGGTTTGCCGGTGTTCACATTTCCGCTAAAAGAAGACTGAATGGAACTTAATGCAATTCCCTGTGAATCGGTAAAACGGAGAGAAAGCATGTCGTGCTCATAATTGTTTCCGTCCCAAAAACTCAAGGGTCCGTACGATTCATCGTTGTTTTTATTGGTGGCATTTTTTACAAGAAACCTGTGGGTGCCTTTGCTTAAATTCAAGGTCAGGGTTTCGAGGTCGTAATAAAATGGGGTGCAATGATCGTTTGAAAATACGAGTTTATCGTTGATCCAGATCTTAACAGGAGAGGTCCTGCCAATATGAAGCTTTATGGTCTGATCCTTGTCGAGAGTAATAAAACTATTTACATAATAGGTAGCATCCGAGCCGTAGGAATTTCTGGGAAGATGATGACTAAAAACCACTCTTCCGGTACCGGCAGTGTAAAGAGGGTTAAACCACTGTAAGCGGGTTCCTTCTTTGTTTTTATATACCTTAGAAGGGTTGAAGGGTTCTTTTTCAATTTCATTTTCTACCACAAAACCCGAACCGTTGATATTATCAAAGGGGCCTATGTAACTCCATTTCACTTTGGGAATGATGGCGTTGTATTTTGCGTTGAGTTTTTCATTGTCTCTTTGCTTTTCGCCCCAGTCGATTGCTTCACTTATCTTGTATTTAAGAGTAACCCAATCCGGATAATTCAACTTTTCGATGCTTTTAAAATCCCCGTCGTATAAAAAATTAAAGAGTGCAAAGGTGTGCAGGTCCTTGTGATTTCTCAACAAACGATTCATAAGCTTGTCGAATTGCCTGTATTCCTGAGTGATTTCTGAAAGGATGATCATTCCTGTCAGACTTTCAAAATGCAGGGAATCCTTTTCGAGTTTTTCGTTAAAAAGTCTTCTTGCCTCTAAAAAATCATTGTTTCTCAGGGCATCCATACCCGACTGAGCCAAAAGAATGTTTGAAAGCAGAAGAAGGCAAGTAAAAATTACCGATTTACGTATTAACATTTGTAGAAATTTGGAGGGCGAAAGTAGAGAAAACAAATCATATAATTATTTTCATAACAACGTATTTGCATGTGGTATTCATATACCGTTTATAAAGTTGACCCTTAAAGGTTTATAAAGAATTTATCTTTAGGATCCTTTTTGTAATACAGGTATCCTGCTAACCGAAATGTTCGGGGCGCATTTGGGGGAAAAACAAAACTTCCTGAATGGAAGTCTGATCCGTTAATAGCATAACCAACCTGTCCATTCCAATGCCGATCCCGGCAGTAGGCGGCATGCCGTATTCAAGTGCCCTCAGAAAGTCCTGATCCACGAACATTGCCTCATCGTCACCTTTTTCACTTAGCCTTAATTGTTCCATAAACCGTTCTCTCTGATCGATGGGGTCGTTCAACTCGCTGTAACAATTGGCAATCTCCTTTCCGTTAATGATGAGTTCAAATCGCTCAGTAAGTTCCGGATTATCCCGGTGTCTTTTGGTAAGAGGGCTCATCTCAATAGGGTAATCGGTAATAAAGGTAGGCTGAACAAGATGATGTTCCACCAGCTCTCCAAAAAGTTCATCGATCATTTTGCCAACACCCATTTTTTCATCTGCATGAATGCCTTTTTCCTTACAAATTGAACGGATCTCCTCTTCACTTTTGCCTTTTACATCAACCGAGGCATATTTGTTTAAAGCGTCGATAATGGAAATGCGTTCGAAGGGTTTTCCAAAGTCGATAATTTTTTCACCATAGGTGATCTTGTCGGAACCATTCACTTCATGAGCCAGTTTCCTCAGAAGTTCTTCCGTGGTATCCATCATCCAATAGTAATCCTTATAGGCAACATACAATTCCATAACGGTAAATTCCGGATTATGGGTTCTGTCCATGCCCTCGTTCCTGAAATCCTTCGAAAATTCATAAACGCCTTCAAAACCCCCTACGATCAATCGTTTCAGATAAAGCTCGTTGGCAATTCTTAGGTAGAGTTCCGAATCAAGGGCATTGTGATGGGTAATGAACGGACGGGCTGCCGCACCACCCGGAATTGGCTGAAGTATGGGTGTTTCAACCTCCATATATCCGCGCTCATTGAAAAAGTTGCGCATTCCGTTAAACACCCTGGTCCTTTTTCTGAAGATCTCCCTGTTCACGGGATTTACAATCAGATCAACGTAGCGCATGCGGTACCTCATTTCAGGATCCGTGAAAGAATCAAATATCTGTCCGTCTTTTTCTTTGGGCAAAGGAAGCGGGGTCAGGGATTTGGATAAGAGTTGCAAGGATGACACATGCAAACTGATCTCACCGGTTTGAGTTGTGAAAACGTATCCTTTAACTCCTATGATGTCCCCTATGTCCAAAAGCTTTTTAAAAACCTCATTATAAAGGGTTTTATCTTCTCCCGGACAAATTTCATCCCGGTTGATGTATAATTGCAATCTGCCGGTAGCATCCTGAATTACTGCAAAGGAAGCCTTTCCCATGATCCTTACGGACATTAAACGGCCTGCTATGGTAATGTCTTTGTAATTAAGCTTATCGTTCTCATAATTCTCACGAATATCTGCCGCTGTGGCATTTACATCGTAAGGTTGCGCCGGATAAGGGTTAATGCCAAGTTCACGCAGTTTGCCCAACTTTTCTCTTCTCTGTATTTGCAATTCATTCAATTCCATTCCGAAATAAATTCCGCGAATATAAGATTTAGCAAGCAACTCTTTTACTTTCAGGTTACTCTATTGTTAAAGGAAAATTTTACTTTTGATAGTTAAAAGCCTTGACACGATCACTAAGAACATATTGTTTTCTTGCCTTGATATTTTTTTCTGTCGCCGGCTTTGCATCGGAAGAAGAAAGCCTTCAGTTTGTTGAGAACAAGGGTCAGTTTAGTTCAAACGTTCTGTTCAGGGCTCAGTTGAATAATGGATATGTGTTTTTGGAGAAAAATTCCATTACCTTCAAGATTTTCGATCCTAAGGAATATTATGAAGCCCACAAACACCTTCATAAAAAATCCGGCGTTGAGGTAAATACCATACATGGCCAGGCTTTTACCTACCATTTCGAAAACAGTTCAACCATAGTAAAGGTTGGGGGCATTTCTCCATTTTTTGAGAAGTTCAACTATTTTCTGGGCAAAGACCCTTCAAAATGGGCATCGGATGTGATGCTGTTCAGAGAAATAATCTACCATAACCTTTATCCCGGCATTGACCTGAAAGTTTACTCAAAATATGGTCAGATAAAATACGAATGGCTGGTATCGCCGGGAGCAAATCCTCAGGATATCAGGATCCGGTTTGAAGGATTGAATTCGGTTTCGGTTAAGAATTCAACCCTCGTTTTAAAGACCCAAATGGGTAACCTGTTTGACAAAGACCTGAAATGCTGGCAGGAGAGTGAATATTCTGAATCAAGTGAACCTGATTGGGTTTCCTGCAAATACGTCCTGAAGGGAGAAACTATACAGTATCAATTTCCGGAAGGTTATAAAGTAGACCTAATGCTCATCATTGACCCTATCCTGATCTTTTCAACCTATTCGGGTTCTCGAGGGGATAATTTTGGCTATACCGCCACCTATGACGTTAGAGGAAATTTGTATGCAGGAGGAATAACCGACAATACCCATGGTGAATATCCGGTTACCAAAGGGGCTTTCCAAACCGTTTGCAAAGGGGGCAAGGGTTACGATCCGGTAAACCTGCCCTGTGACATTTCCATCAGCAAATACGATTCCAGTGGTCGGAAATTAATTTATGCAACCTATGTTGGAGGTTCGGATGATGAATACCCTCACAGCATGGTCGTAAACGGTGATACAGAGCTGGTGGTATTCGGTACAACCTATTCAAACGATTTTCCGGTTAAAAGCAATGGCTTTGATACCACACATAATAGCTTTTCCAGTTCTAATCCCACAACGGATCTTATTGTTTTCAAACTATCCATAAATGGTAACAAAATGACCGGAGGTACCTACTTCGGCGGAAACAAGAACGACGGGCTCACCGATAGAGCCATAAAATTCAACTATGCCGATGATTTCCGCGGAGAAGTGTTAACCGATAAGGCCAATAACATTTACGTTGTAACGAGCACTCATTCAAGCAACATCCCATTAAAGAATGAAAGTAAATCCGGTCTCGAAGGCCCTGCCGACGGCTTATGCCTTAAGTTTACACCCGGGCTGGACCAGTTGCTCTGGTCTACCTATTTCGGGGGTGATGGATCCGACGGGATCTACAGCCTTGAGTTCGATAAAAATGAAAATATCTACATCGCCGGTGGTACCTTTAGCAATAATCTGAAAACGCATGCAAATGCAATAAACAAAAAAGCCAATGGAGATGTGGACGGTTTTATGGCGTATTTCGACAAAACCACCTTTGCCTTGCAAAAGGCAACCTATTACGGAACCTCGTCTTACGATCAGATCTATTTTCTGGAAATTGATAAGCAGGGCAACGTTTACGCAACCGGACAAACAAAGGGTAACCTAAAAGCTTCAACCGGGGTATACAGCAATAAAGCAGGCACCGGACAGTTTATCCTTATTGCAGATGCAAACCTCTCACAGATCAAAAAACAAACCGTATTCGGAGCAAGGGTAGGTAACCCTGAGATCTCTCCTTCTGCTTTTCTGGTAGATTCCTGCGGCAACATTTACCTTTCCGGCTGGGGTTCAGCTATTTTGAGAAATGGCACCACGGCAAACCTGCCCATTACGGCAAATGCCTTGCAGAAAACCACCGACAATAACGATTTCTACCTGGCGGTTTTTGGTAAAAACCTTTCCAGGCTATTGTTTGCCACGTATTTTGGAGGCAACAAAACCGAAGATCATGTGGATGGAGGTACCAGTCGGTTTGATAAGCGCGGAGTGATCTATCAATCGGTTTGCTCAAGTTGCCCCGACGATCAGGGAGCTACCATCAGTGATTTCCCAACCACCGACTCATCCGTTTTTCCAAAAAATGTGAGCTGGAGATGCAGCAATGCGGCCTTTAAGATAGATTTTCAAATAAGCAATAAAGTTAAGGCGGAATTCATTCCGGACCAAGCCGTTTGCGGTCCTGCTGAAATTCAGTTTACCAATCTGAGCACCGGAAACGGTACCTATTTCTGGGATTTCGGCGATACAGATACTTCCTATATTACCCATCCCCTTCACAATTTTCCCACACCCGGAACGTATAAGGTTCAACTGGTTGCCATCGATTCAAATACGTGCAACATTTCCGATACTTTCATCAACACCCTTGAGGTATTGCAAAAACCAACTGCCGATTTTAAGGTTGAAAATGTTGCCTGTACCGCTAAGATCACCTTTAGCAATAACAGCAAGAAATATACCCATGCAGACTGGGATCTGGGCAACGGAACCCAAAGCAACGATCCTGAATTAGGAGAATATGAATACCCGGTTCCGGGGGTTTACATCATTCGTTTGATTACCGACAAGAATATGGCTTGTTCCGACACTGCCTACGATACGGTTTTTATCCGCTCGCATACTTTTGTACAGGCATACTTTGACCCCGATTCCGCATTTTGTGCTCCGGGGATGGTTGCGTTCAGAAACAACAGTTCAGATCCTGCAATGTATTCCTGGGATTTTGGAAACGGTCAAACTTCCGTATTGAAAAACCCTTTGGTGACCTTTGATCAGCCCGGAACTTACAAAGTACAGCTGGTCGTAAGCGATTCAACCACCTGCAACGTTCAGGATACCTTTTTCCGGAACATTGAAGTGATACAACAAAGTAAAGCCTCCTTTGAGTTTGAACTCAACGAATGCAGCAGTAAACTTCGGATCACCAATACGAGCAAAAATTATCAAACCAGCAGTTGGGATTTTGGAGACAATACCAAAGACTCAAGACCCCAGCCTGAATATCACGACTATAAGGAAAAGGGCACCTATGGACTTATGCTGATCACGGATAGTGCAAGCCTGTGCCCGGATACAGCCTTTGTGCCGGTTACCATCAAAGGAACTCCGGAGGATGAGATTGTGCCGGTTAATGTGTTTACTCCCGGAATTGACGGACTGAACGATTGTTTCCGCTTTGGAGGCATTCTGAATCATTGCTCCGAAATAAAAATAACCATATACAACCGATGGGGTCAAAAGATGTTTGAAACCGGGGATTTCATGGCATGCTGGAACGGTAGGGTAGAAAACACGGGCAAGGAATGCCCGGAAGGGGTTTACTTTTATATTTGTGAATACAAGGGTGCAGCAAAAAACATGGAACCGCTGTTTTCAGGTACCATAACCCTGATTCGTCGCGGTGAATAGGCCAAAACCGTCTATATCCATATAAAATCAAGACATTCTTCTACCTTGGCCACAGGGATGATCTCGATCTTACTTTTTGGAAGACCTTTTTGATTGAATTTGGAAATGATAATGGATTTGAAGCCAAGTTTTTCGGATTCGGATATTCTTTGCTCGATCTTCGAAACGGAGCGGATCTCTCCACTTAGCCCGATCTCACCGGCAAAGGTAAGGCTGGGGTTTACGATCTGATTGTGAAAGGAAGAAAGAATGGCGATGGCAATTCCAAGATCTAATCCGGGATCTTCCAGTTTCAAACCACCGGCAATGTTCACAAATACATCCTGGGTTCCCAGAAAAAAGCCACATCGTTTTTCGAGAACCGCCAGCAGCATATTCAATCGCTTCAGGTCAAAACCATTGGCATTTCTCTGGGGTGTTCCATAAACGGCACTGCTCACCAGGGCCTGAGTTTCTACGAGTAAGGGCCTCATTCCTTCAAGTGCCGCGGTGATCGAAATTCCGGAAAGGGGTTGTTCCCTTTGGGTAATGAGGATCTCACTGGGATTGCTCACTTCACGAAGTCCGGTAGAGATCATTTCATAGATCCCGATCTCGGAAGCGGAACCAAAGCGGTTTTTGGTTGCCCTTAAAATTCGGTAGGTATGATGCCGGTCGCCTTCAAATTGAAGCACGGTATCGACCATGTGTTCAAGGACCTTGGGGCCGGCGATCATTCCATCCTTGGTTATGTGGCCGATCAGAAAAACCGGGGTATTGCTTTCTTTCGAATATCGGAGAAATTCGGAAGCACATTCCCTGATCTGGGAGATGCTTCCGGGCGCCGAGTCGATGGTATTGGTGTGAAGGGTTTGGATGGAATCGATGATCACCACTTCGGGTTGTAGTTCTTTAAGAATTTGAAAAACAGCTTGTATGTTGGTGCTTGAAAGTATAAAGCAATCCTCATTATTAATCCCTATCCGTTCGGCTCTCATTTTGATCTGGGTTTCGCTTTCCTCTCCCGAGAGGTACAGAACCTTATAGCTACTTTTAACCGCCAGTTGAAGAAGCAGGGTACTTTTGCCAATGCCGGGTTCACCTCCCAATAACATGAGAGATCCGTTTACCATTCCACCACCGAGTACACGGTCAAGTTCTTTATCAAAGGTGCTAAGTCGTTGTTCTCCTGCCGAATGGATGTCGTTAAAGGTTTTGGGTTTATATTTTCCCGGTCCGGATTTTCCGCTACTTCCCGAATCCCATCCACCGCTTGATTTTTCTTTAACCACCACCTCTTCAACGTATGTGTTCCACAATCCGCACGAATTGCATTTGCCAACCCATTTAGGTGAGGAGGCTCCGCAGTTCTGACAAAAGAAGGTGGTTTTAGGTTTCGACATTTAGTTCAAAAAAATTAGATGCTCAAAGGACCCGGATTACAGACTTTTGAAGTACTTTTATCGGAGACATTAATTTGAAGTCAAAAGTACGATTGGAGAATGAGCTTTCCTAACCTGAAAATCCGCATGGCACCATACTGCTGATATAGCCGGTTGCTTTATTCTTTTTTGATGAATTTAAAAGTTTTGTTTCTCATCCCTTCCAAATTTATAAAATATATACCCTGAGAAAAATTACTAATATTTAAAGATGTTAATTTGTCTTTTATTTCACCGGATAAAACCACTCTTCCCATAGCATCCACAACACTGTATTCTGTAAAACTGTTCAAATCTGAAATTATTATAGTTAGTTGTGTGCTGGCAGGATTAGGTAGTACCTCTATTCTTTCTCTACTATCTAATTCTAAAACCTTTAGAGTAGAAATAATGCTGGTATCAGTGCAAAAGCCATTTTTTATTACACAACGATATTGATTATTATTCTGAGTTAATGAAGCAAGGTTTATTGTTAAAGTATCATTCATAACACCGTTGAATTTTATGGAATTTTTCAGATTTATAAATCCTGTTCCGGAGTTTTCTTGCCACTGATAAGTACAACCTGCGCATGACGTGGCCACAATAAACACTGCATTCGAGTCGGTAAATACTTCTTTGTTTGATGGTTGAATTGTTATTGAAGGTTGAGAGAGAGCTGAAACCGATACTGAATCATAGCTCTTATTTCCACAACCATTATCAGCGCTTACTTTAATAAATCCTGATTCTGAGCCAAAAGTCACGTTTATCTTTGATGAATTATGCCCGGAATTAATGATTGTTCCTGTTGGAAAATTCCAGATATAATCAATAGCATCATTCTTAGAATTAATTTCGTAGCTAACTAATGACCCTTCACATACTGAATCTACACCAACAATTGAATTCTTCAGAGTTATAGGAGAACATAATTTAATTATGAAAACATCAATTCCTCCACTTGACGTCAAATTAAAGACTCCGGAAGTTGGATCAAAGTTTGGCTTTTCACTAAAATATCCAGTGCAATAAACATGTCCTGAATCATTTGCAATTATGGATATGCCTCTATCTTCTTTAATATCTCCAATACCAATACCCCAAACAAAAGAACCCGTTGCATCAAGCTTTGAAATATAAATATCAGCATTACCTTTTGACGTTAAATTAAACACATTCGGACCTGGATCTAAGTCTATTGAATTTTCAAAATAGCCTGTAAGATAAATTGACTGCCATGGGTCAATACTAATTTTACTAATTAGATAAAAACTATTAACTGGCAAACTTTTAGCCCATAGAAAATCACCAAAACTATCTAATTTTAAAATAAAAATATCTTCTGGGCCTCTTCCTTCATAGGTAGATTTAAGCTCATATACTCCTGCTCCCGGGTCAAAATCCACAGTTCCACTAAAATAACCGACTATAATTAAATTGCCTTGATTATCGATTTTAATATCTATTGGCCAATCATCCGAATAATAATCGTTGATTCCACCAAAACCTTTAACCCAAATAAAATCTCCGGCGGGGCTTAATTTTAAAATGTATACATCACCGTTACCTGCAGAGGTTAGAATAAAGACTTTTGAACTTGGATCAAAATCAGTTGAAGCATAAAAGCTTCCAGCAACATAAATATTCCCTTGTTGGTCTAAAGTCATAGACTCAAGCCAACCTGCACTTCTAATACCTTTTGATGATAAACTTTTCGCCCACTTGAAGTTTCCTGATGAATCAAACTTTGAAACAAACATACCATTATTAAATGCATTTGCCCTAAGGAAGTATTGACCAGGCCCAGGGTCGAAATCCACGGAATCTTGATAATTGCCTGCAATGATTACATTTCCCAAAGCATCAATAGAAATGGAACTTGATTCATCACTTTCTAAACCGCCTATTTGCTTAGCCCAGACAAATTCACCAATAGAATTCAATTTCAAAATAAATATATCTGTCAATTGACTTGTTGGAGCAGACTTTGAAACCAGGTTAAAAACTCCAGCCCCCGGATCAAAATCAACAGTAGCAATAAAGGTCCCCGTAACAAAAACATTGCCTTTTGTATCAACAGCAATATCTGAAGGTATATCATTATAAGAGCCACCAAAGCTCTTAGCCCATAATAACTTCCCTTGGGCATTCATTTTTGTAATGAAAACATCGGAATATGCTCCAAAGCTTTTCGAACTATGAAATTGAATCCCGGTGTCAGGGTCCATATCTACAACTCCGGAAAATATTCCGGCCGTATATACATTGCCATAAATATCAACGGCTATAACGTTTCCAATATCCGATTGAGTACCACCAATTCTTTTTGCCCAATTAAGGCTTTGTGATAATGTACTAAAGTTGATTAAAAACAGTCCAATGAATAAAAACTGATTTTTCAAATTTAGATTAAGAATCATGATATAACTCTACAAGTCTTTCAAATCTAAATAAAAATTTCTGGATCCTGTTTTCATTTCTGGTAGGGTAATTAGATATAACTATCTGCTTATAGAATAAAAGCGGTTGTTGGCCGGATTGAATGCATTGGGATAAATATATACGCTTAAACCGGAAGGTACAAATTGTGAGAAGGGGATCTAAAAGTTTACATGATCACCATATCCGCCTTTGGCGGTCAACTTCGTATAAAAACATGGCCGTAGCCACCGATACGTTGAGGGATCTTACCGGACCGGTAATGGGTATAAAGGCAAGATTATCGGCAATTCTAAGAACTACATTCGACAATCCCTTTTCTTCCGATCCCATTACCAAAGTCAATGGTCCCTTATAGCTCAGATCGGTGATGCTATCCTTTCCCTTTTCGGTGCAACCGATGATGCTCAATCCGTATTCCTTCATTTTTTCGAGCGCAACCGGCAAAGATTTAACCTTACAAACTGGCAGGGTCATTAAGGCTCCCGCACTGGTCTTGATGGCATCCGGAGTTACCGAAACCGATCCGCCTGCCGGGATCACAATGGCATCCACTCCCATGCAGAGTGCCGTACGGGCTATGGCTCCAAAATTGCGTACATCGGTCAATTCGTCGAGAGCCAGTATTAGTGGATCTTTGCCCTTTTCAAAAAGTCCGGTGATGATCTCTTCAAAATTCTGATAGTCGATGGCTGCAATAAAACCAATGGCGCCCTGATGGTTTTTTCGGGTTATCGAATCAAGCTTTGCCTGCGGAACCAGCTTAAGGGAAATTTCACGTTCCTTTGCAAGTGAAAGCAAACTTGAGATCAATTCACCCGAAGACCCCTGTTTGAGAAAGATCTTGTCAAAATTTTTACCGGCATTCAAGGCTTCCAGGATGGCCCTGATGCCAAAAACAATGTTTTTTGCCGGATCGTTCATTTCAGGAAAATATCAGCCCATCAAACTATCGGGATCATCCAAAATCATTTAACCAAAAAGGCAAATGCCAATTACCGGCTAAGTTGATTGAACAGGGTGGTGTATTTTTCACCCAGCTTCACATTGCCGTTCTCGGTTGCCCTCTTTCCGCACTCAGCCAGATAACCCAGGGCTTCCTGTAGTTTTTCGGTTACGTATTTGGCGTTCTTTCCGGTATACTGTTTGTAGAAAACGATCTGCTGCTCACAATCCTTAACCATATGTTTCATAAGCTCTTCTGCTTTTTTATTGGCTTTGGCCGCATAATAGGTGTCAATGTAATAGAAACGCAATCGAAGGTCCATAGGAAGTATGGCTTCCGGAATCACTTTCTGGCTGTAATCAAGCAATTCAACCGCCTTTTGGTTCTCATTTCTTTCCATGGCATAGGTACGCGCCAGCTGCACGAAAAGCACTCTTAGGTTCTTTGGTACCAGAGTAGCCTTATCGTCAAGATTCATTTTAAGGTTTTTATCCATATTGCCCCAGTCAAAATCCTTGGTAAGCTTACGCGCCAGCATATCCGGATCGATCAGTCCCATTCGTTCCTTATCGTTTTTCAAAGGAACCAGTCGGTAGGTCAGTCCTTCGAGTCTGAAGTATTCATCCAGATTAAGATAGGCCGACGAGCCGGTGGTGGTGGTAAAGTAAATAGGTCTTTTCCATCCGTTTTTAGCATTTTGCGAAAGAATGTCCAATACCACCAAAGTTCCTTTGTAAATGTTGTTGGCACCAATATCAAAAGTGATGTTGCCAACAATGTCATCGGTTTCCTTAACGATGTTTTGTTTGATCACCGCATTTCGGTCAACCGGCAACGAAAATTTCTTAACCGGCATGAAGTTCATCGATTTACCCCGGTTTGAAGTCATGTCGGCCTCATTATCACTGGTCATAAAGGCAACCACCTGATCCAGAGGGTAGATCTGGTTTTGATCAAATTTACCGTTATCGAAGAAATACGTAATATCGCGAAGTCCTTCAACCAATTTCTCTTCAGGAATCGACAGGTCAAGTGGCTCAGAGTCGTAAACCTTTCTCCTTAGCAAGTTGATGTACCAGTCGGTTCCCAAAAGGCTGAGGTTAATGATTCTCACATCGGTGCGGATCCCTTCCACGTTTTGAGCATACCAGAGAGGGTAGGTATCGTTATCGCCATTGGTAAAAAGTATGGCATTTTTGGCACAGCTGTTCAGATAATTTTTGGCAAATGAAATACCAAGTCTACGGTCAGATCGGTCGTGATCGTCCCAGTTGTACTTAGCCATCAGTACCGGGGCTGCGAGCATCGAAACCACCGTAATCCCCGCTGCGAGGCCCGTTTTGCTCATTTTCAGTTTTCTGCCTAGATAGTCGTATATAAACAGTACTCCCAATCCTATCCAGATGCAAAAGGTTTGAAAAGATCCCACCATGGAATAATCCCTTTCGCGGGGTTCAAAAGGTGGCTGATTGAGGTAAACGATGATCAGAACCCCTGTAAAGAGGAATAAAGTGAGAACAATGTTACCATCGAATCGCCTTTTCCTGAACTGTATCACCATTCCAAGAATTCCCAGAATAAGAGGCAGGAAGAAATAGGTATTTCGGGCTTTATTGACCTTGAACGAATCGGGCAGTTTGGTTTGCGGGCCCAGGATCATGTTGTCAATAAAGTTAATTCCGCTTAACCAGTTACCCGACCACGGATCTCCGACCATTCCCTGGTCATCGTTCTGACGACCCACAAAATTCCACATGAAGTACCTCATATACATATATCCCAGCTGATATTTAAAGAAGAAGGTCATGTTTTGTCCGAAAGTTGGTTTTCGGCCTTCCTTGGCACCACTCCACAATTGATATCCCTGAGCACCCTGTTCCTTCTGACTGTCACCCATACGAGGAAAGAACGTTGAATATTTAGGGTCCCATTTCGGTTCAAGTTTATTGCCGATCTCTACATAGGAGTCTTTGCCTTTTCGGTATTGCATAGGGCCTTCTTCAATTCCGATATAATCGGCATTATAGTATGGTCCATAAAGAAGCGGGCGATCACCGTATTGTTCACGATTGATATAACTTGTAAGAGTATACGGGTCTTCCGGATTGTTCATGTCGATTGCAGGATCGGCAAGAGATCGCAAAACCACCATGCTGTAAGATGAATATCCGAGGAATACAAAAAGCAGACAATTCAGTACAAGGTTAGCTATGGTGTGATTGGTTTTAATGGTGTAATAAATTCCATACGTAAGCAAACCGAGGAATAAGGCCACAAAGAACAATACTCCTGAATTGAACGGCATGCCAAGAGAATTAACGAACATGCGGTCGAAAAAGGCAGCAACCTTTGGCAGTCCCGGAAGAATAACCGATTGAATGGCTCCCAAAGCACCAATACCAATGGCAGTAGAAATGTACAATCCCTTTCTGCTGTATTTGTATCGGTGAAAATAATAATAATATACCACTGCCGGGATCACGAGTAAGTTCAACAAGTGAAGACCAACTGCAAGACCAAGTGTATAGGCAATAAGGATCAGCCATCGATCGGAACCGTGTTCGTGCTTTACGCGTTCCCATTTAAGAATGCACCAGAACGACAGGGCAGTAAAGAGTGAAGAAGAAGCATACACTTCCGCTTCCACGGCACTGAACCAGAACGAATCCATGAAGGTCAGGCTCATTGCTCCAACCAAACCGGAACCAAGAATGGCAATTCCTTTGGAAAGTTCTACCTCTTGTGCATCAAGAGCAATGTCCAGTATTTTTTTTGCAAAATGAACAATGATCCAAAAGGTAAACAATACGGTAAGAGCACTTGTAACCACCGACACCATGTTCACCCACCAGGCTACCATGCTTACATCGTTGCCGGCCATCAGGGAGAATACCCGTCCGATCATCAGGAACAGAGGTGCTCCCGGGGGATGAACAACCTGCATACGATACGAGGCGGAAATAAACTCTCCACAGTCCCATAAACTTACCGACTCTTCAGCAGTAAGGCTATATACAATAAGGGCTGCAAGAAAAGAAAGCCAGCCAAAAACATTGTTTACCAATCCGAATTTCTTCATACTTTTAAAAGGAAGCGAAAATAAGTAAGTTTGAAATACTTTTCCAATTTAATAAACATGCGAAAAACTTCGGGAAAACAGGAAGGATATGGAACAGGAATAAAACCGACAGGATTTGGATTTGAGGAATTTGCATATTTAATTTGATCACGGATAAAAAAATAATCAACGCAGAAGTTTTGGGTAATTATTGTCAGAGATCGGCTTTAAACTCCGAATTCAGGTAAAACTGACATTAAAATGGAGAAATAAATATAGTATGGACTTTAAAAATAAACTGGTTGAGAAATGCCTCGAAATATTGCAGGAAAGGCTTAATGAGGCCTTGTTGGCAATGACGGCAGCACAGAATTCCGCAAACCATGAGGAAAAAAGCAGTGCCGGTGATAAATACGAAACCACAAGATCGATGATGCAAGCCGATCGCGATATGTTTGCCAGACAAGTCAAGGATTTTAAAAATGAGATCGCAAGGAGCAAAAGTATTGTAAACAGCTCGCACACTGCAGTGCGACCAGGCTCTTTGGTAATTACCGATCATGCAAAATATTTTATTTTTAGCGGTATCGGTAAACTATACTGCGAAGGCGAGGAAATTGTGGCCTTGTCGCCCAAAGCACCTCTGGCCATGGGATTGATGGGCAAAAAAAAGGATGAAGACTTCATTTTGAACGGGATGTCCATCAGAATTCTTGAGATCAACTAAGCCAGACTTCCTGTTCATCTTTACAAGCTTAAGCTGCGTTCACAAACAAAATATTCTCAGTTTAACATTTTATTTGTCAAAAAGAAAGGCTATATTTGCAGCGAAATAGAAGCGTGTAAATGAGGGGATGAGTTCCCCTTTTTTATTGCATTATGGTTCGTTTAACATCAAAATTGAAAACATGGGCGGAAGAGTACCTCAAGGATTCCGATGTGTTTCTTATTGATATTGAAAACAAACCGGGTTCTTCGAAATACAGAGTTTTGATAGATGGCATCGAGCCGGTATCCATTAAAGAGTGTGCGGATCTTAGCAGGCATCTTTCAAAACTGATCGACGAGGACAGCTCGATCGGGGACGATGCTTTTTTTACTTTTGAAGTATCCTCACCCGGAGCGGATGCACCTTTAAAATTTCTTAAACAATTTCCAAAACATGTTGGAAAGAAGTTTAACATACAAGAAAACAATGGTATTGAACTTACCGGCGTACTGGAGGCAATTGAAGGTGAAATGTTGCATTTAAACTGTCAATTGAGTAAGAAAGAAGTTAAGAAAGAAACAATAGACTTTAACAATATAAAAGAAGCCAAAATAATAGTATCCTTTAAGTAGAAAAAAATGAGTTTAGGAATAGGATTAGTTGAATCGTTCTCGGAATTCAAAGAATTCAAGAACATTGACAGAGCTACCATGATCAGGGTTATGGAGGATGTTTTCAGGAGCATGTTGAAAAGAAGATATGGTGACGACGGAAATTTTGACGTGATCGTAAACGACAAAACCGGTGACGTTGAAATTTATCAGCGAAGGTTGATCGTAGATAAGGGAGAGGTTGAAAACCCGATCGCCGAAATTGAACTTGAAGAGGCCCGTAAAATGGAACCCGATTTTGAGTTAAATGAGGAAACCTATGAAGAGGTAACCATGGAAGCCTTTGGCAGAAGGTCCATTCTGGCAGCCCGGCAAACGCTGATCTCAAGAATTCTTGAGCTGGAAATGGATGAGGTTTACAAGAAATACAAAGACCGTGTGGGAGAGATCATTACAGGGGAAGTGTATCAGATCTGGAAAAAGGAATTAATGGTACTCGACGATGAAGGAAACGAACTGATCCTGCCAAAAACTGAGATGATCCCCAGGGATTTCTACAAAAAAGGGGATTCCATCAAAGCGGTTGTTTACAAGGTTGAAATGAATAATGCACTTCCACGGATCATACTTTCGAGAACGGCTCCGATCTTCCTTGAAAGATTGTTTGAAATGGAAGTTCCTGAAATACTCGATGGCTTGATCACCATTAAAAAAGTAGTGCGTGAACCAGGTGAAAGAGCAAAGGTTGCTGTTGAAAGTTATGATGACCGAATTGATCCTGTAGGAGCTTGTGTTGGTATGAAAGGGTCAAGGATCCACGGTATTGTCAGAGAGTTGAGAAATGAAAACATTGATGTGATCAATTACACAACCAACACTCAGCTATTCATAACCCGGGCTTTGAACCCTGCAAAGATCTCCTCGATTAACATTGATGAGGAGAATAAGAGAATTTCTGTTTATTTGCCTTCCGATCAGGTATCACTTGCTATCGGTAAAGGAGGTTATAACATTAAACTTGCCGGCAAACTCGCAGGTTATGAACTTGATGTATACCGTGAAGATACAGATGAAGAATACGATGTAGACCTTGAAGAATTCAATGACGAGATCGATAACTGGATCATTGACGAATTGAAAGGAATAGGTTTGGATACGGCCAAAAGCGTACTTGCTCTGAGCAACGACGATCTGGTCAGAAGAACAGAACTTGAGGAAGAAACCATTGTTGAAATTAAAAAAATTCTGGAAGCAGAATTTAATTAAGGCCCATCAGTGATTTTATTTTTCAAATGTTATAAATTAAACATACACTTGTAACAAAGTGAAAAAATTTAATACAGGTAAGATGAAATAATCAGAAGGACATACCCGGTTTGGAAATGCCTCCTTCTGTGAGTTTTAACATTCAAAATAAAAAAGGGACAGAACAGAAGATGCCAGAAGAAAAAACATACAGGTTAGCCAAAGTAGCAGGTGAACTTGGAGTAGGTGTGCATACCATAGTGGAGCACCTCCAGAAAAAGGGTATTAATCTTGAAGACACTAAACCGACTTCAAAATTAGATCAGGCGAGCTATGAAATTCTTTTACAGGATTTTCAGTCAGATAAAAAGGCCAAAGATCAATCCAAGAACATTGAAATTCAAATGAAAAGGGACAGGGAGCACATTGTTGAAAATGTCCCTGCAAAACCTAAAAACCAACCTGAGGATGTTGAAGAAGATACACTTTTGGTAAAAGACCTTGGGTCTGTTTCAAAAGTTGTTCCTGAAGAACCACCGGTTGAAGAAATTCCCGTAGTAGAAGAAAAGAAAAAGGTAGAAGGGCTTAAAGTTGTAGGAAAAATTGACCTTGCTCCCAAAAAGGAGAAATCTAAAGCAAAAGAAAAGAAAGAAACTGAGTCTCTGCCTTCCGCAGAACAGGACGAAACGAAAGATCCCGGTGAGTCAATTGTTGCAAAAGACGAAACCATAACCGTTGAGAACAAACCGGATGAAACCGAACTTATAAAGTCTGATGCGTCAAAGGAAACTGAAGTTGATGCTCCTTCTGATACTTCTGCAGAAACCAAAGATCAAACGAAGGATAAAACTGAAAGCGAGGACACACAAAAAAGTGAGGAGAAGGATGAAGAGGAAGAAGATGATCAGGTGATCCGGGCCAATGCGCCTAAATTAAAAGGCTTGTCGGTTATGGGTAAGATCAAGATCCCTGCACCGATCGTACGGAAAAAGGTGGTGAATGAGGATGCCGACAAGAAAAAAAGAAAGCGCAAACACACCCCTGAAAAAATTGATACAAAAGCACTTGGTAGTCAATTCTCCAAACGAAATGAGGTAAAGGAGGATGACCGAAAGTCTAAAACCGGTTTCAAAAAAGATGAGATAAGCGATAAGGATGTTCAAAAGCAAATGAAACAAACGTTTGCTAAGATCGGAAATCAAAATCTCAGTGGAAAAGGTGGTAAATCACGTCAGAAAGCACGTAAGGAGCGAAAAGACCGTTATCTTGCCAATCAGGAAGAGCGGGTGATCCAAAGAGAAATTGAAAGCAAGCAAATTCACGTAACCGAATTTGTAACCGCCAACGAGCTGGCTTCCATGATGGACATAAAAGTGAACGAGATCATTACTGTTTGTTTTTCACTTGGAATTATGATCTCCATCAATCAGCGCCTCGACGCTGAGATCATTACTCTTCTTGCCGAAAACTTCGGGTATGAAGTGGTTTTTGTGGATGCTGCCGAACAGGATGACATTGAAGAAGAAGAGGATGATCCAAAAGATCTTGTAGAACGTCCACCGATCGTTACCATAATGGGACACGTCGATCACGGAAAAACCTCTTTACTCGATTATATAAGGGACACGAATGTGATCGCGGGTGAAGCGGGTGGAATTACCCAACACGTGGCGGCTTACGAAGTTACTCTTGAAAATAAAAAGAAAATAACCTTTATCGACACTCCGGGTCACGAGGCATTTACTGCAATGAGAGCCAGGGGTGCCAAGGTAACGGATATCGTTATAATTGTAATTGCAGCCGACGACAGTGTGATGCCTCAAACCAAGGAAGCCATTGCACATGCACAGGCTGCCGGGGTTCCAATTGTTTTTGCCTACAACAAAATTGATAAAGACGGAGCAAATGCCGACAGGATCCGGGAACAATTATCTTCAATGAACATTCTCGTAGAGGAGTGGGGTGGAAAATACCAGAGTCAGGAAATTTCTGCCAAAAAAGGTCTGAACATTGAAAAACTCCTTGATAAGGTATTGCTTGAAGCCGAAATTCTTGAATTGAAGGCCAATCCAAATAAGCGTGCAAAAGGTACGGTCATGGAAACCCATATCGACAAGGGTAAAGGTGTGGTATCTTCTATTCTGGTTCAGGAAGGAACCATTAAGGTAGGAGACTTTGTACTCGCCGGAAGTCATTATGGACGTGTAAGAGCCCTTTTCAACGAAAGAGAGCAGAGGATAGAGAAAGCAGGTCCTTCAACACCGGTAAGTGTTTTAGGTTTCCAGGGAGCCCCAACCGCAGGAGATCTGTTTACCGTATTTGAAGATGAAAATTCGGCCAAAGAAATTGCGAACCGAAGAACACAATTACAAAGAGAACAGGGAATCAGGGCATCCAAACACATTACTCTCGAAGAAATAGGACGTCGTTTGGCAGTTGGATCGTTCAAAGAATTGAAGTTGATCGTTAAAGGGGATGTTGATGGTTCTGTTGAGGCCTTAAGCGACTCATTGCTTAAGTTGTCGAAGGAAGAAGTTCAGGTTAATGTGATCCATAAAGGCGTGGGTCAGATCACAGAATCGGATGTATTGCTCGCAACGGCTTCGGATGCAATCATTCTTGGATTTAATGTACGACCTGCACAATCTGCCAAAAAACTTGCCGAGGATGAATCCATCGAGATCAAGACCTATTCGGTAATTTATCATGCTATTGAGGAGATCAAATCGGCCATCGAAGGATTGTTGGATCCTGAATATAAAGAAGAGGTTACCTCTACCATTGAGGTGAGAGAAGTGTTCAAGATCACAAAAGTTGGTACCATTGCCGGTTGCTATGTCCTTACAGGCAAAGTAGAACGAAACAATAAGTTGCGAATTATCCGGGATGGAGTAGTAATTCACGATGGTGAAATCGAGACCTTAAAGCGGTTCAAAGACGATGCCAAGGAAGTTTTAAAAGGATTTGAATGTGGAATTCAGGTTAAGAATTACAACGATGTTAAGATCGGAGATAATTTTGAAACCTATAAGGAAGTAGAAGTAAAGCGAAAAACAAAGTAGTAGGGTCACTAAAGCCAATAGGTCCCGGAGGCATTGCATTTTGCACTTTACGTTTATAATTTTTTACCTTAAAACTTATCTCCGATTTAAAGGACATACGAACCCTTTCGCTGGATGATCTGAAAAATTCCCTTTCAAAATATGGGGAGAAGTCGTTCAGAGCCCTTCAGGTACACGAATGGATATGGAAAAAATTTGCATCTGATTTTGATGAAATGACCAACCTTTCCCTCGACCTGAGGGAAAAGCTGAAGTCGGAGTTCGTTTTCCGGAAAGCCGAACTTTACAGCAAACAAATAAGCAGGGACAAAACCATTAAAGTAGCCTTCAGGCTCTGGGATGGAAATATGGTTGAGGGTGTTCTTATTCCTTCCAGCAAGCGTATGACCGCTTGTGTCAGCAGCCAGGTCGGATGTAGTTTGAGTTGTAAATTTTGTGCAACAGGTTACCTCGAAAGGCAGCGCAATCTTGAACCTGCAGAAATTTACGACCAGGTGGTCTTGCTTGGAAAACTTGCCATTGAAAATTATCAAATACCCTTAAGCAACATCGTATACATGGGTATGGGCGAACCTTTACTGAATTATGCCAATGTGATGAAAAGCATTGAACACATTACAGGCGAGCACGGCTTGGGAATGAGTCCTCAGCGAATTACCCTGAGCACGGCGGGGATCGTAAAGATGATCCGGAAACTGGGTGATGAAGAGGTAAAATTCAACCTGGCTTTGTCTTTACACGCTGCCAATGATGTCAGGAGGACATCCATCATGCCGATCAATGAAAGCAACGATCTTGAGTCACTGGCTGAAGCTTTAAATTATTTTTACGATAAAACCGGAACAAGGGTCACACTGGAATATTGTGTGATCAATGACACGAACGATCATATTGAGGAAGCGAATGAATTGGTTGTTTTTGCCAGAAAAGTAAAATGTAAAATAAACCTGATCGAGTACAATCCCATTCAATTTGCAGAGTATAAATCTTCGGGCATTGAAAAGATTGAAAAATTTGCTTCCGTACTGGAGAAGAATAAACTTATTGTAAACATCCGGCGCAGCAGAGGTAAAGATATTGATGCAGCCTGCGGCCAATTGGCCAATAAATTGTAAAAAAGATGTGTCCGGGATCAAATCATAAAACCAAATAATGTTAAGTAGATTACTTTTTTATTTGATTCTCAAGCCAATGTCTTACCTGCCGCACAGGGTCTTATATATTTTTTCGGATTTCCTGTATCTGGTGATCTATAAATTGATTGGATACCGGCAGGAAGTGGTTCGTGGAAACCTGAAGAACTCTTTTCCTGACAAAGATCTGTCTGACATTAAATCCATCGAAAAAAAGTTTTATATGCATTTTTGCGACCTGATCGTGGAAAGCATAAAAATGTTTAGTTTAACAACCGCCGAACTCAACAAACGGGCTATTCTGCTCAATGCAGAAGTGGTTGATGAATATTTTGAAAAAGGTCAAAGCATCCTTATTACCGGTGGCCATTACCAAAACTGGGAAATGAATGGCTGCATTCTGGGTCAGCAGCTAAAGCATGATGTGGTCGGGATATATACACCCATGAGCAATTCGTTCTTCAACGAGAAATTTTTAGAAAGTCGAGGGAAGTTTGGGATCGATCTTTTGTCAAACCGACAAGTAAGACTTGGTTTGGAGGGAAATAAGGATAGAATTACAGCGACCATTTTTGCCACCGATCAGTCACCAACCCACAGTAAAAAAGTATACTGGACCCGATTTTTAAATCAGGAAACCGCAATTCTGATCGGAACAGAAAAGTTTTCAAGGGAATACAATTATCCGGTTGTATTTATCAGCGTATCTAAAGTAAGAAGGGGTTATTATGAAATGCGTGCTGAAGTACTCGTGCACGACCCATCCCAAATGAAGGAAGGTGAGATCAGCGAAATACACACACGCCGGCTTGAAAAAGACATTCTCAATGCACCGCAGTTCTGGCTGTGGACACACAAACGATGGAAGCGAAAGCGGAAACCCGATGAGATCCCGGGTCGTGTTACCTAATCTTTAATAGGCCCGAGTTTTTTTTCTAGCTTGTAAACCGGGCAAAGCCATTTGTAAAAACGATCCTGATAAACAATAATATTCCTCTAACTTAGTTATAAAATAGGAGGTATATATGAAAAAGAATTACGTTTTAGCAGCATTTTTATCCTTGTTTCTAACGACCTTTTCCTTTGCCTGTCCGGTATGGAAAATCGGTTATTTAAGGGTGGTAGATGAAAATTTCAATCCGATTGTACATGCCAGGGTTTGGCAATTTTACGGAAAAGATTCGTTCCCTAAATCCAAAAACATGTTTGAATACAGAAAGGGTGTTTCGGATACGAACAGGTTTATTTTTTATTCAAGTATGGGTAGGTTCATCCATTCCGAGATTCAAGATAGAGCACTTCGTATTCAGGCTGAAGGGTATGGTGATGTGGTCATAAGGGAGATCTCATTTGACAGGGGAAAGGACCGGCAACTTCCGGTATTGGTCGTGGTAATGTACCCGCCAAAGTTCATAAAAAGTAACAAACAGCTAACTCTTTTAAAAGAATACAGGTTTACTGAAATGGTAAACGTTGAAGACTCCGTGGTACTGTCTATGAAGAACTATGTGAAAGATCTAAAACTGGATGAAGGAGCCCCGGAAGTTCTTAATACGGCCGTTTTGAGTCTGAAAACCTATCCAAATCCTGTGGTTGAAGAGTTAACAGTGTTGATAAATCAGGAAGTTGCAGATCCATACGTTTTGGAGTTATACGATCGGAATGGAAAATTTATCCGCAGGGAATATCTGCGATTCGCCAAAAATACATTCGACATGCGTTGGGAAGTTAAAGGTGAATATGTTGTTAGGGTATTGAACCCGAAGGGCGATCCGGTATACTCAGGACGTATCCTAAAACTTTAATCAAGGTCGGGGTATTCGGTGTGCTCACCATCACTCCAAAGGTCTTCGAGAGAGTAAAATTGCCTTTTTTCAGGATTAAAAATGTGGACCACCACGTTCACATAATCGAGTATGATCCATTCGGCTGTTTGAAATCCTTCCCTGCTAAAAGGCTTTTCACCGGTTGCCTTTCGGATCTCTTCTTCAACAGAATCTGCGATGGCATCTACTTGTTTATCGGAGGTACCGTGACAAATTACAAAAAGGTCTGCGATGGATATCCCCAGTTTCCTCAGATCAATTTTTAAAATTTTTTTGGCCTTTTTTTCTTGCATTCCTTTTACTGCAATTTCGGCCAGTATAACGCCCGGATCGGCTTTTTTCAACATTCAGTATTTAGGTTCTTAACTATTTAAAACACAAAAGTCGCAAAATTCTATGAATTGAACCTGATATAATTGTTAAATTATTTTCAATTTAAGATTAGAAGGCATTAATAAGAATTCCATTCCCAAGAGTGATCGGATGAACGTAACTTTGTCCTATGCCTGACAATGCGTTTTTTTTCAAGAATCACAACATTCATTTTTTTCAGGAAATTGAATCTACCAATTCTTATGCATACGATCGGCTAAGATCGGGTAATGCCATACATGGTGAGGTGATTCGGGCAGCTTATCAGTCTTCCGGAAGAGGAATGCCCGGAAACGTATGGCATTCGGGAAAGGATAAAAATGTTTTATTCAGTGTTATTTGTAAGGATTTGAACGTTCCGGCAGAAAAATTATCCCTGTTTAATATGTCGGTTTCCCTGGCTATCCGTGAAGTATTAAAATTATATCTTTCGGAAGAGGTCACCGTTAAATGGCCTAACGACATTTATGTATCGGATAAAAAAATAGCGGGTGTATTAATTGAAACCGTCTTAACTTGCCATTTGATAAAGCACATGATCCTGGGTGCGGGAATAAATGTTAATGAAGATTCTTTTCCCGATACGCTAAATTCCGCATGTTCAATTTACACAGTAAAAGGAAAGAAGCTTCAAACCGAAGAGGTGTTCTTATTAACGCTGAATGAATTGAATAAAAAGATGGCCTTCATAGGAGGGGAGGAAGAATCGAAAATTTTGAAGGAATACAATGAAGCTTTATACCAAAGCAATATAAAGCGGTATTTTCGCAGCAGGGAAGGACGATTTGAAGGAAGCATCGTAAAGGTTAATGAAAAAGGGCAATTGCTTATAGAGAGGAACGATATTATAACTGCATTTAATCACAAGGAAGTTAGTTTTGATTAGTTTATGTATTGATATAGGAAATACCCGAATTAAAGCAGCTGTATTTAAGGATGGTACTCTGCAAAACACGTTTCATTTTGAGAATATGGAAGGTTTGCAATGGTATTGCAATGAAGTTGAAAAAAGCATACCCGTTATTATTTCTAATGTAACAAATGCCGACACAACGCCGTTCTACGATAGATTCAACACTTTAATTCTATTAAATCATCACACAAAATTGCCAATAAGGAACTTATATAAAACACCGGAAACGCTCGGAAACGATCGGCTTGCTTCTGTTATTGCTGCATGGTCACTTTACCCAAATCAAAACAATCTGGTGATCGATGCAGGAACCTGCGTAAAGTATGATTTTGTAAATTTCAGAGGTGAATATTCCGGCGGAAGCATTTCGCCCGGATTGGACATTCGTTTCAGGTCTCTGAATGATTTTACAGGAAGGCTGCCACTTATCTCAAAAAAATTGAAGTATTCACCCTTGGGTCAGAGTACAGATGAGGCAATTCTAAGTGGGGTGATGTATGGCTTACAATCCGAGATGCAAGGGTTTATTGACCATTATGAAAAGGATCATAAAGGATTAAACATAATTATGACGGGCGGAGACGCTTCTTACTTTTCTGATAAGCTTAAAGGTACGATATTTGCGGATTCAAATCTCGTCTTGAAAGGACTATATCACATCTTAAAACACAATGCACCTGAAGTATAGATTAGCGTCCTTTTTATTTATTTTCGGTTTTTCCTTTCAGGCGGGTGCTCAACAAAACTTTCGATCTCCGTATTCGCTGTTTGGCATAGGGGTTCCTCATTACTCAGGTTTTGCAGACAACATTGCGGTAGGAAGAAATGGAGGCGCTTATCGTTTCGAGGGAAATTTTTCCTTTGACAACCCGGCGTCGCTATCTGCACTTAAACAAAGCGCTTTCAATGTGGCTACTTACATGGACCTTGGAAATGTTTCGAATTCAGCGGAGAGTCAAAAGTTTACCAATTCAGGATTCAACAACATCGCACTAGGGGTGCCGGTTGAAAAATTGCGCGGAGGACTTGCCATTGGGCTACTACCTTTTTCGGATGTAGGTTATAACATCGTCAACATTAAGGATTCTTCAGGTATCTCACTAAGAAATGAATTTGAAGGAAATGGAGGATTATCAAGATTCAATCTGGGTTTTGCTTCTGAAATTCATCCGAACATCAGTGTAGGCTTTAATTATTCCTATCTCTTTGGTCAGGTTTCGGAAACACAAAGAAGAAGATATCCCGGCAGTAGGTTTATGACCAGCTATGCCGAAGAGAATTCCATTTTTCTCAAAGGAAGCCAGTTTGATCTTGGTATGCAGATCCACCTGAATAAAGATTCCGGAACCCGACATATTTTAGGCTTGGTATTTACCACCGGAACTAAACTTAAAGGTGAAGTTGATCGTTTTGCGTATACGTATACTGAATATTTTACATCCACGGAAGTATTGTGGGATACTATTTTAAACATCCGGGGCAATAATGCCACCGTGAAAATTCCATCTTCCATAAGTCTGTCCTATGCAGTTGGAAATCAGGAAAAGTGGCAATTGATGGCAGGTTTTAAAAATACCAACTGGAGTCAGTATAGAAATATTTTTAACGATAATTCCAATTTCAGCAACGATCAGAAGTATTCACTGGGGTTTTTTATATGTCCTCAGCCGATTTACGACAGAACGGTGAAGGACAATAAAATACAGAATTACCTCAAAAGCATCCGTTACTCTGTAGGTGTCAATCACAATACCGGATACATTAACATCAACGATACCAAAATCAGCGAGACGGGATTTTCAGCCGGATTGGGTTTTCCTTTTGTTAAAATGCATAAAAAGCCGGATGGTACCAGGGTGCGAATTACTTCAAGGATCTTTGTAACCGGTGAATATGTAACGCGTGGGACCCAAAAGGATAACCTGATTCGCGAAGATTTTTTCAGGATTACGCTAGGCTTAAATTTTTCAGACAGCTGGTTTAACAAAAGACTGTTCAACTAGAGCGTTATGTGCAGGTTAGCAGTGTATTTATTCTTTTTATTTTCGGTACTGTTGGTATCGTGCAGCAAGGATGCCGAGAAATTAAAAAAAGTAAAAAGCATTAATGCCAACCCCGGTGTAGAAAGGGCAACCGATGTGGTACTGACCTATACCGATTCAGGATTTTTAAAGGCAAAGGTCATTTCTCCACTCATGGAAAGATACCCTCAAAAAACGGAGCCTTATATGGAAATGAAAAAAGGGGTAAAAGGGAAATTTTACAATAGGAGCGGTAAAGTTGAAAGCTCGCTGAGAGCCAATTATGCCATAAGTTATGAGGTTAGGAAGATAATTGAAGTGCGAAACAACGTTCACGTTGTAAATTCGATCGGCGAAGAATTGGAAACGGAAAAACTGATTTGGGACCAGCGACAGGAAAAGATCTATACCGATAATTTCATCAAAATAAAGACTGCTGATGAAATTCTGTACGGGACCGGATTTGAGTCGGATCAGAATTTTACACGATACCGGATAAAAAACCTTCAGGGAACTTTATCGGTTAAATGATCATAAAAATGAAAATCAGAAGAATTATAGAATTAATGTGGTTAGGAGTTGCAGCTGTTTCAATTATTGAAATGGCCGTCGGATATATGGAAGGAGGGTTTAAAAACCAGCATTTTCAAATTTTTGGCGTCATTGCCTTTACAGCCTTCTTTATGTACTTTTTCCGAAAGCGTCAGCGAAAGAAACTGGAGAACCGCAACTAAGATTCCGGTGAAATGGTTTTCCAAAACCCGAAAAACTTTCGAACCTTCATCTTAAGGTAAATTTATGCTTTCTTCTGTCATAAAATGTTTTTCGGATGCTTTGAAGCCCAAACACCCTTGGTATGGAACCATGTTTTTAACTTTCTTTGAGACCACATTGAAAAGAATGTTTTCGAAAAAGCCAGCAGCCCCAATACTGTTTTTTCTAATCCTTTTATTCAGCGCAGATGTTTCGGCACAAAGCAGTTTATGGGGAACAACACCTCTTGGTTTCGAATCGGGAAGTGGAGGGATATTTTCCTTAAGTTTAGATGGAAAACTAAAACGCAGCCATCATTCCTTTGGTGAAAATCCCGGAAGCAGGCCTCAATACTGTGACCTCCTGCATGCCAAAGATGGTAAATTCTATGGCACAGCCACCTATGGTGGTCCTTTTGATCTTGGTGTAATTTTTCAATACGATACGGCTGGTAACAAATACAAAGCAGTACATTTTTTTAACGGACAAAACGGAGGCGAACCATACGGTAGCCTTTATCAGACCAAAGACGGAAAGTGCTACGGGATGACCTCAAAAGGCGGTAAATACGATCATGGCGTTTTATACAGATTTTCTCCCGACAGCGCCTCCTTCATAGTTCTGCATCATTTCAAAGATACTTCCAGTGGCCGTAGCCCTTATGGTGATCTCATCATGGCCGAAAATAAACTTTTTTATGGCATGACGTATTCAGGCGGAATTTATAACAAGGGAGTTATTTTCTCCTATAATGTCAATAAGGATTCTTTTGCAAAAATTTATGATTTCAACGACACCAACGGTGCAAATCCAACCGGAACGCTCACTCAGGTTGGCAGCAGGCTGTATGGTGTTGCAAGCCAGGGTGGTACCAATTCCAAAACGGGCTCTATATTTTCGATAGACACCGCTACACATAAGGTGAGTTTGTATTACAGTTTTGGCAATTCAACCGGAGAAAATCCAAAAGGAAAGTTAGTAATGGCATCCAATGGTCGATTGTATGGTATTGCAACCAACGGAGGTCTTACTCCCGGAACTATGAAAGGGTATTCGGGAACCGTTTTTTCGATCGACACTTCCAAACACAATTTTTCAGTTATTAAGCAATGGAGCGGTTATGTAACCCTGGCCAACCCTGTTGGCTCGCTTTTAAGACTTGGGAATAAACTCTACGGAACCTGTTCGTATGATGGGCATAGCCCAAATCAAGGTGGAGTTTTTACCATTATACCAACCAGCACGTACAATCTTGAAACGAGTTTTAAATATGGAGAACCCAGCAGGGTGTATTCCCCACTAAGCAATCTGTCGAATGGAAAATTGATCGGTTTGTCATCCGGTGGGGGTGTTCATATAAACCGTGGAATGATCTACACTTTTGATACTTCATCCGGAAAGATCAACAATCTTCTTGAATTCAACACTTCTTATGGTGGGAATAATGATAATGGATCCCTGATGCTCGCTTCCAACGGATTATTGTACGGTACCACCTTAGAAGGAGGAAAGGAAAAATTAGGTGTATTGTATTCAATTAACCCCAAAACTTCCGAAAAAAAGATACTTTATCAGTTTTTAAACACAGGAGACAAAGGACATAGTCCCAAAACAAAACTTATTCAGTCAGAAGATGGCAAAATTTGGGGTCTTACTATTAAAGGAGGATATTATGATGACGGAACCATATTCTCATTTGATACAGGAAGCAATCAGATTAATTGGGAATATGAGTTTAAAGGCGGAAATGACGGAAGTGCACCCATAGGGAACCTTGTATTCGACGAGTCCGGAATTCTTTACGGCACAACGCTTCAGGGAGGACTTAACAGAACCGGAACCCTATTTTGTTATAATCCCAAAACAAAAACATTTGCCAAATTAGGGGATTTTCAGGACACGGTTTCAGGAAATTACCCGAATGGATATTTAAGTTATACCACTTCGGGAAAAATACTCGGACTGACCGGTTCAGGAGGAAAGTATGGTCACGGTGCAGTCTTTGTTTATAACCCCACAGACTCAAGTTTAAAGATCGCGGCAAGCTTTTTCGATACCTTAAGCGGAATCGGCCCCAAGGGAGGTTTAACCTATTGCTACAACGGTAAATATTATGGAACTACCGAATACGGTGGCACGTATGGGTCGGGTACTCTTTTTTCTTATTCCGATTCCAGTCAAACGATCAAAAAGGTATTCAATTTTAAAAACGATCAAACCGGCAGATACCCAAAGGGCAACCTCACTCAGGTGCACAATGGACTTTTATACGGCATGTGCAGCTACGGTGGTTCAAACGGAGTTGGTATGGTGTTCAGTTTTCATCCTGACTCATTTTATTTTAACAAGATACATGATTTCGATCGTTACAATGGTTCCTTTCCTTCCTATGGTGAATTGACCGAAGTTTTTACGGTTAAGAACGGATGGACCGGTGAAAAGGACTCACTTTGGAGGGAAAGAAAAAACTGGAGCAACCGAAAATTACCTTCTGAAGTTCCTGAGTCATACATTCCCTTTAATGTCAGCAGATTTCCATTCATCGACAAACATGAACAAGCCGGTAAAATAATCCTTGATTCTGCAGCAAAGATCACAATTGGCCAAGGTTCCAGTTTGACCGTTAAATCTGAATTCTTAAATAATGGAACGCTGCATGTTTTGCATAACGGAATTCTTTTACCGGGAATTAATTACAGGCAAACAGGGAGAGGGATTTATAAAGTAGATAAAATAAATTTCTGCTCCGACAGTATGGATTACTCTTTATGGGCAAATCCTGTAAATCTGGCCCCGGGCGGGAATTTACCGGGTAAGGATAAACATAAAATGAAATACCCTGATCCGGGTGCTTCCATTTCGGGCTTTACAGACCTGAAAACTTCGGATACCTTAATTCCGGGATACGGTTATCGGGCATCCGGTGACCATATAGAAACGATCTCATTTAGCGGAATTGCCAATAACGGAAAAGTACATAAACAGGTTTTTAAAGATACCGGCACAAAGTTTTTTAACTTGCTGGGAAATCCTTATCCGGGACCTATCAATGCAGGAAAATTTTTAGATCTGAACTCTAAAACTCTGGACCGGGTGCTCTATTTAAAAACTTTCGGAACCGATAGTACCGGAAAAAGTCTGGATGAAATTTTAACCATCAACGATATTTGTGGCAGTGGCCAGGGAATTTTTAACACAGATCTTCAACTTAACAATGCAGATATCGGCACTGCAACCGGATTTTTTGCAATCGCTCTAAAAAATGACTCAGCCATCTTTGATAATTCTCTCCGAAATAAGGAACTTCCTTCTTACAATACACTTACTTCAAGTGGTACGTATCAAACATTGAACCTAAAACTGATCACAAAGGATAGTTTTTATAGTCAGACTGTTTGCGCCTTTTCAAACTCATCAACAGATGGTTACAACGCCGGGCAGGATGCGCCCCATTTGGGTACTACGGCCGAATTAAGCCTGTTCAGCCTCATGGATTCCCTGAACATGGCCATTCAAAGTTTTGCTCCCGTTGATTCTTCCAAAACCATTCCATTGGGTATGATCTGCAAAAGATCCGGAGAGTACACCTTTGAGTTGTTTAGTACCTTAGCCAAAGATTACCACAGAATTTACCTTGATGACAAGGACTCAAATAAACTTTACGAATTCAGTAAGGCATCGGTAAAGGTCCGCATGGATTCTTCCCGGAACATTCAAAAGCGTTTTAAACTCAGAATTGACCGCATACTTCCAAAGGTTGAAGTTGTGAGAAATAATACTTGTAAAGGAGATACTGCAGTATTCCGGGTACAATCTCCAAACCCCCAATTCAGGTACCAATGGGTCTTTAACGGGAAAGCCATTCCTTCAGACACTCTGGAAGCGTTCAAATCGCTGCAATCCGGTAAATTGGTCTTAAGACAAACATACAGTGACTCAGAATACGATGAAACGGATGCTATTTCTGTGATCGTAAACGAACTTCCACAAAAACCGGCTTTGAAACGAAAGGTTGCAGTAATTGAGGCCGGAACCTCATATTTCAAATACCAGTGGTTTCAGGATCATACACTAATTAAAGATTCAATCTCACATTCTTTAACCCTCCTTAAACCCGGAAAATATTCTTGCATGGTTACGGATACCAATACCTGTATTAACTATTCCGATACCTTAACGATGGAAAAAGTTGAGACTGAGGTGATCGAAAATAATGTATGTATTGGGAACAAGGGCGGATTAAAAGTTAAAATTCCGGAAACCGGGTTCAAATATGTTTGGGAAATTGACGGAAAAATTTCTTCCGATAACGGATTAAGTCTTTGGGTATTGCAGAATGCCGACATCAGGTTAATAATGCATCACCAAACCGGTTACAGAGATACCTCAATCACACAGAAGATCTTCTTCAGGAACACACCCCTTAAGCCGGTACTTTCAAGTTCCACTGGCAAGCTCAACGCCGGAAATACTTATTTCAGTTACCAATGGTACCGCAATGAAGTTCCTTTGAAAAAAGATACTCTGTATGAACTTGCCTACCCTCAGAGCGGAACATACTTCTGTCGTGTTATGAATTCTGAAGGTTGTGAGAATTATTCTGATTCCGCAGAAATTAAAAGGACCCTTATTAAAACTATCCTAAATAATGTTTGCACAGGAGATACGGCAGGGTTTGAAATTTCGGAGATCAAAAACGGGTTTCATTACAATTGGGTTTTAAACGAAAAAGTAAATAAAACTGACACGTTTAATATTTTTCGTACAATTAATGGCGGGGATCTTGTATTGATAGAGTCCAATAGTTTCGGATACAGCGACACGTCCTTACCGGTCGCGGTTACTTTCCGACCTTTGCCTGAGAAACCACTTATTAAACTTAAGGATGCAAAATTAAATGTGGATACAGTTTATCACAGGTATCAGTGGTATGGAAACTCCTCAAAGTTGCTTTCGGACACCAATCAATTTTTAAACCTGGCGGATACGGGAATTTATTCCTGTAAAGTAAGCAACAACGAAGGATGCAGCATAACTTCAGCCGATCATGCGATCCATGGTGTAAAGATCGTTGAGAATAAAAACAGGGTGTGTTTTGGCGATACGGCTACATTTGAGGTGCCTGAGTTGAAGGATGGGTTCCGATATAAATGGGTTTTTAATCAAAAGATCCTGAATTCAGATACGTCCAAGAGGATACATTTACCGGATTCTGGCGAGATCAGAATACTGGAATACAATTCCTTTGGCTACAGCGATACTTCAAAACCACTGAATGTACTTGTTTATTCCCTGCCTTCCATGCCGGTTATTTCTTTAGAGAAGGCTCAGTTAAGTGTAGAAAATGGTAAGTTTAAGTATACCTGGTTCAGAGATGGTATTTTACTGAATGGAAATGATAGTCAGAAATGCAATGTTGAATTTAAAGGAACGTATACTTGTATTGTTTATAATGGTCAAGGTTGTAAATCGGAAAGTGCACCGTTCATCGTTGTTCCGGCTAGTATAAAAGAAATAAAGAATAAAGTTTGCCAGGGAGATTCAACCGTATTTAAAATTTCATCCTATAAAGCCGGGTTTAAATACGAATGGGTGTTTAAGGATACCGTCAGGTCAACTTCTTCCGATTCAATTTTTATCTCTCAGTTACCGGGAAAATTGAAACTTAGAGAGACCAATGAATATGGCTATTTTGAAGAAAAAGACAGCACAGAATTGATCGTGAAACTCCTGCCGGTTGCCGGAAAACTTACGTTCAGCAATGGAAAGCTGTTTGCAGGTGAAAATTTCGATAGCTATCTATGGCATAAGAATGGAAATGAGATTATGGGTAACAACAAACCTGAATGTTCACCGGATGGTCCGGGCAGATATTTCGTAATACTTAATGGTTGTTTCAGGCGTTCAAAAGAATTTTGAGTTTGAAAAATGAAGATCATAGCCATCATAGATAGTTTTTGTGAGGAGAAAAAGGTCTGTTGAAAATTCAAAAACCTGACACTAATTTTAGGTATAGCTGGTTGCAGGATGGAAAGCCTCTCAATGGTGAAACATCAGCTGAACTGAATACCGACAATTCGGGAAGAATACAGGCTGTGAAATGGAATACTTCCGGTTACCGGGATACATCAGATGCGGTAAAAGTCAGCAGATTACCTTTACCTCCAAAACCATTCCTCACAAGACAAAAGCAGGTTTTGGATGCAGGTAATGGCTACGATTCCTATCAGTGGTTCTTAAACGATACTCTGATACAGGGAGAAACCGGCAAAACCCATTTTATGCAATTCACGGGATATTACAGTTGCAGGGTTGGTGATAAATCGGGTTGTTTTAATTATTCGGATACCCTTCAGATCTCAGACCTTGCAATTCGTCAAAACCTTCATGAGCACAACATTCTCATCAAACCAAATCCAACAGTAAATGAAGCTTACATTAACATCAACCGATCCGGAATTTCAACAGTGAAGTTGTATGATGTGAATGGAAAAGTTCTGTATGAGCTTAAAGGCCTGAATATGAAGGATATGCCTTGTGGACTAATGGATCTGTCGGCGGGAATGTACACTCTTTCGGTTGAAAATGAAGGAAGCCGATTCTTTTTCAGGATCCTTAAACACTAAAACCTTTTTTATTCTGCCTGAATATTTTTTTCAGTTTTTAAGCAATTTTTAAAATCAATATCCTGAATAAAATTACTTATACAGGAAATCTGTTGTCAACCGGCAGTTTTTGTACCTAAAATCCCCTTTAATACCGTGTTTTATTAGTTCCGGATGGGACTTCAATATTTAATGTAAATAATACGGTTAGAGTTAAATTGAAAAAAAACCACATTAATTTGTAACTATTCGCAAACGGATTCTATAACAGTACTGAATGACCCGGGCAGAACTGAATATTTGCATTGACAAACATGGTCCAAGGCTGTTACAATTTGCCAAATATCAGGTAAACGACCATGATCTGGCAAAGGATCTAGTTCAGGAAACTTTCATGGCATTGTTTGGCAAAATAAACGATGTTGATCCTGAAAAGGCAGTTCCTTTTTTATACGCCGTTATCCGAAACAGGATCAAGGATCATTTCAAACTGAGGAAAAATCACAGTCCGATCGAATTGTACCAAGGTCAGGAAATGCCGGTAGATGGCCAGATGGAACACAAGCAAATTGTAAATCTTGCATTATCCGGGTTAGATCCACGCGAGAGGGAGTTAATAGTACTTCGTGACCTTGAAGGATTAAGTTATGAAGAAATTGCAGAGCTTACCAATTTTAATCTTGGTCAGGTAAAAGTTTACCTGTTCCGCGCCAGAAAACAATTTAAGGAAGAAGTTATTAAAATGGAATTGTATTATGAAACACCACCTAAACAGTAAAAATTACGAACAGTTTTTTTTCAGACTGATTGAAAACGATATTAAGGAAGAAGAACGGGTAGCGGTTATGGAGGAAATTTATGCCAACCCTTTTTATACCTTTGAATGGGAGTGCTGGAAAAAAGCAAAAATCCAGGATGAATCCAAGGATATCGCCGTTCTTGAAAAAGGATTTTTCGAAGGATTGAAAGACACAGCTGCTATGGTGACCGAAGACCCTGTGGAAAGAAAAGCCTTTATCTTTCCCCGCTGGCTGGCTGCAGGCATTGCTGCAGGGATTTTTTGGGCATTGATATATTTTTCGAATTACGAAACAAAAGAACTTTCAGTCAACAAAATTCCACCCGCAGAAATCTCAGAACATTTTGATGAAAAACAGCAAGGTAAGGAGCTAACTAAAAAGGCCCCTTCTACTGAAGTTCAATTAGAAACAAAAGTAAAAGAGGCCGGTAAGAGCACAAAATTTGTTAGGGTTGGAAACGAGTCGGAACGAAATCTGAAATATACAAAACCTGATTCCATACAGAGTAAACCCATAAACAAATTGACCTTTTCTTCGGATTTTACACTTCCTGATCCCGCTCTTTTAATTCAAACCGAACCGAATATGAACCGGAAATACAGAAGAAAGTTTACGGTATCGGAAAGCATTCCTCTTAAACAGGATGTGATCGTGACATTAGCAGAACTGGAGAAACAGAATGCCAGTTTACTAAGGCTACTTGACAATAAATCCATTTCCGTAGTAAGGATGGGAAAGAAGCTGTATGTGAAGCTTTCAGAAAAAGATTCAGCAAGCATATTGGTATGTTTTAAATAGGGACTGTAACTTTTTTAACATACGATCTATTACCATTCAAAGAAAAAGAAATTATGAAAACAAAATTACACAAGGCCCTATGTTTGATCTTAGCAATGTCTCTGAACAATATCTTTGCACAGGATACCCTGAAGATCGGAGTGAATAGTGAGATCATTGAAGTTGCACCTCCGAAAATGAATCAAAAGGTAAAGGTTAACATTGAAGACAGCAACTTCTACTATCAAATCGACATTTACAAACTTGCCAAAACGAAACATGTATCCGTTCCCCAAAAAGGTTTTATTAAGTTTAAGGACCAGAAAGTAAGCTCAAAACTTCTGAATGAGGCAGAACTTGGTTTCGCCATGATGCCTTCCATGAAATTTGTGCCGGTAAGGTGGGGCAGTGCATCTGATCTGAATTACCTGAACGAATCGTTCATAGCTAATGGAGAAAATTTCGGAACTTTTGGAAACATAAACGTCAAAAGCAAACAAAGAAGCCTTACGGGGTCCGGAAAACTTTATTTTGGAAATGCAACACAGGTTCGTATCAATTACAATGAATTTCAGGGCAAGATGGAGTATATAGAAATTTTTGGAAAGTCGGCAGGTGGACAACTCAGACCCGATTCGATTGGCAAGACCGATATTTTTCCGGCCACTCTTGAATCGACCCGATGGTACTTCACAAAAAGGTTGTCACTTGGATGGTTGTTCAATGAAAAGCACAATTTCTCTGTTGAATACGGTATGGATGTTCTGGTCAGGTTCTTTTCAAAAACCAATAAAAGCGTTTACAATACCAATAGCGAATTTAACGAACGGGCAGAAAACTTTAAGATCTTGTCACATGAATTTTTTTCTGATCCACTGATCTCATTTTACCACCGCATCGGAATCAACTATCGCAGAGTTACACTAAATGCCGGTATTTCCAATACTAAGTACAAAGTCGGGAATAAGGATCATTCAATTGGAAGAATGATGAACATTGGATTGGCTTTCAGGCTTAGATGATCTTTACTAAAAACAAGCATGTAACTATTTTAACTGCTAAACGGAGCTTTCGGAAAATAAGCTTAAATTTGATAGATCAAAGTCTGATATGATAATGCGAAAAGTTCTGAACAAAGGTGTGATTTTGCTTGTAATGTATCTGTTTATTGGAATGTTTGCACAAGCTCAGTCGAATATTTTGTCTACAAATAAAAAAGCCGAAAATGTACTTTTAGGTAATTATAATCCTCTGGATTATCAGGCCTTAAAAGTTATAACTCATCCGGACAGTATTTCGAAGGGAATCCTGCGCGAAGTTTCTCCTGATTCCATGAAAAGTTATATTCTTAAACTGGGTACTTTTCGCAACCGAAACACAGGGTCAGACACCCTGTCTCAGGCAACAGGGATCGGTGCGGCACGAAGATGGGTCTATCAAAAATTTGATCAGTTCAGTAAAAGTACTGAAAGCCGGCTTTTGCCATCCTATTTACAATTTGATCAAAACATTTGCGACGCAGCACAACACAGAAACATTTTTGCGGTATTGCCCGGTAGATTCACAGGCAGCAAATCTGTCGTTATTCTCGAAGCACATATCGACAGCAGGTGCGATAACGGATGCGACACTTCCTGTATTGCCGAAGGAATTGAGGATAATGCCAGCGGGACTGCACTGGTACTGGAGCTGGCAAGGGTAATGAGCCGGTTTACGTATAATCACAGTATTGTTTTTCTTATAACCATTGGTGAGGAACAAGGGCTTTACGGGGCTGAAGCATTTGCAAAATATGTCGAAAATCAAGGAATTGAAGTTAAGGCTGTTTTAAACAACGACGTGATCGGTGGCGTTATCTGCGGCAATACTGCTTCACCTCCGGGATGTTCAGGAACCGGTAGTGTCGACAGTACCAATGTGAGATTATTTTCATTCGGAGGCTTCAATTCACCACATAAAGGTTTGGCACGTTTTGTAAAACATCAGTATTTAAATCGTATAAAGCCTTTTTCCTCTGTTCCGATGAACATAAACATCATGACGCCTGAAGACCGGACCGGAAGAGGAGGGGACCACATTCCTTTCAGAAGGCATAAATACACTGCAATACGATTTACAGCTGCCAACGAAAATGGTAATGCGGATGCTGCCAACCCCTCTTATACCGACCGTCAGCATACCTCATCCGACATATTAGGTTACGATACTGACGGTGACAAAGTAATAGACAGTTTTTTTGTTGATTTTAATTATTTGGCAAGAAATGCGGTCATAAATGGTTGTGCTGCAGGAATGGCTGCCATAGGGCCAACCGAACCGGATTTTGAACTCAGTACAAATTGGGTTGACAAAATGACGGTAAAGATCACCAGTCAAACGTTTCATGAGAAATACAAGGTGGGTGTAAGAACCTTAAGCAACGACTGGGATACGGTATACACTTTTTCGGGATTAAGTTTTGATTTTCCGGTAACACCGGCAAAT
Source organism: Flavobacteriales bacterium (assembly GCA_020635455.1). GTDB lineage: Bacteria > Bacteroidota > Bacteroidia > NS11-12g > UBA9320 > JABWCE01. Next base: position 167,243 of record JACJZT010000005.1, on the reverse strand, counting down.
TATTTCATAAGTGTAGCCTCCGTTGATGCATTTGGAGTTGAGAGTTTGTTTCCTACGGAAAAAATGACCCTTATTTCAGGCATAAACCCAATTGAGAAATCTGAGAAGTCGATCGAATTATTGCCCAATAAACCAAATCCCGCAGATGAATCCACCACCATTTCTGTTCTGGTAAATAGAAGTTTGCCTTACAAGACCGCGGGGATCCGAATAAGCGACCTCAATGGCAGATTAATCGAGTGGATAGACCTTGAACTAAAAAATGGACTCAATGAAGTAGATTATAATCATGGCTACCACCAAAGTGGTGTGTATTTGTATTCACTGATACTCGACGGAATGGTCATTGAAACCAAAAGAATGGTTTTTAGCAATTGAGTATTTTCTGAAATACTTACTTATTGTATCGAACTCCTTTAAAAACCAGACTGAGGATGTGGGCATTCAAGCCGTTCGAGCGGTGATAAAAGGCATAGGCCAGTTTAACGTCGTTCCATGAAAAATGCCTGCTTAAGTTTTTACCTGCAATAAACCTTCCTGAAAGTCCCACCTGAGTGGTTTGAAAGTCTGACAGATCATAATCTGAAGTGTAATACATTTCGGATACCGAATGTTGGTCTTTAGGTGCAAAATACCGGCTGCCTTTTTGAAAGCTCAGTCTGAAATTTGGAGAAAGGATCAATACCGGACGAATTTTGAAAGAGGTTTCATGGTCAAATGCAAGGTTTCGAATACCAAAATCATCGGTATAATACTCCAGTTTGTTTTTAAGAATGGTTTTTTTTCCTACAAAACTATTCAACTGTATCCCGAAAATGCCTTTGATTCTTTGGTCAGGTAGATTTTCAACTTTCAGATCTCCGTTATTAAAATATACTCTGTGAAACGGTGTAGATAGCAGGCCTTCCTGAATACTGATCTCGGGATAGATACCTAAAATATTTCTTTTATTGATAACCTGCCTGATGGAAAGCTTTACATTATAAGATTTTCGTTTATAGGTATCAAACCATTCTTTGTTCCTCAATTCCTGGGGGTAAATAAGCTTGGTCGGTTTGCGAAGATCGCTGTTCAATCTTCCCCATCGCAGATCATCCGAATACATCTGAAAAGTAAGGTTCAGGGTTCTCATTTTGTTTTTGCTTAGCAGTCCTGCTGAAAGTTCAAAGGGTATGGAAGTATAGTCCGATTCAACAGAAAATCCGGTACCTGCATTTACCTGTAAACGCTCGTTCAGAAACACTTTTCCAAAATTAAGATTTGCGTAGGTCCGCATATCTCTTCGTGAAGCGGATGAAACCACAAAATCGATGTTATCCGTGGATGCGGAACTTATCACATCTGCTCCGCCTTTAAACTGAACGGTACCATTTTTAGCACTGTGTTTTATGGAGAAAAATGGACTGTAAACGGTGAGTTTTTCAGTACCTGAACCTCCGGTTACGGCTGAATTGTGCCCATCCTGAAAATATTGGTTGTACACCAGATCGATTTCTGTTTTTTTGACCGTACTTTTTCTAAAACTACTGTCTTTTACCTGTGCTTTGGATTTCATCAGGCACAGGATCAGAACACCGGCAAGTATCAGTTTCTTTTTCAATTGTTGGAAAATAAAAAATCAACTCCTAATAGGATGGTTCAATGTTAGATATAAAAATTAAAAAAGTAGAATAAATGGTTCTTAGAAAAAACATTGCACATGAAAAAAGATGGTGCATAACGTTAATATCGATTATCGGGTTAAAATGTTTTTACATTGTCCGTGCGTGATAAAAAACCATAAAAAACCATAAAAAAACCCTCCGGGGAGGGTTCTGTTTAACTGAATAGTACTAAAATTATTTGGGCAATAAAACTGCATCTATCACATGAACAATACCGTTAGAAGCTGGTATGGACGCTACTATATTGGCTCCATTAACCGTATATTTTCCATCTTTAACCCCCAGGGTTACATTTCCCAGATTGGCCTGATTTAATACCTGACCATCCTTCATACTTTCCGTTTTAATAACACCAACATAAACATGGTATTCCAAAATGTTTCTCAGATCGGCTTTTTTCTCAGGTTTTAGTAAACCCTCAACCGTACCTGCCGGTAAATTATCGAAAGCCTGATTGGTTGGAGCGAATACAGTGAAAGGGCCGGCATTGGCCAATACGTCAACGTATTCGGCAGCTTGTACGGCGGCCACCAAGGTTGAATGGTCTTTTGAACCAACTGCTATTTTAACAACATCCTTTTGCGATTCATCATCCTGTACGCCGGATTGGCCGGTTAGACTTTCAGTTTCTTCTGAAGAACTGCTTTCGTTTACATTTGATGATTCATTGCAGGAATTTAGTCCAAAATAAATTGTGAGGGCGAGGGCAAGAATTGTGATTTTTTTTACCATAGTTTCATTCTTTTAAGGTTGAATTATTTTATAAGTTCTGGACAAAATTAATTTGGATAAATAATAAAGAAAATGATGAATGTCATGTCTGAAGGCTAATATTTGTCACGTTTTTTTAAATAATAATAAAAGAGCTTTGTGTCTTTTATAAAATAAATATATATGAATCGTAAGTTCAGATTTTTGGTGTTTATAATTCTTTCAATTTGTAATTCTTGTACCACTATGTCTGCAGGAGAAAAAGAAGAGGATTCACCTAGCCGGGATTTTATTTCTGAAATGGAAAATGGAAAATGGACACTGGATAATTCTTCTAGTGAAGAATTACGCATTTTGTATAATACAGTAGATAATTTTACTCGTTTGAATTCTAAAAAGTATGAAAGTAAGAAGGCATACGAAGAATTTGGATATTTATTAGAAATGCACGTAGAACGAATAAAGAAATATTCCCTGTTGGAAAAAGAAGCCGGGGCAATTTTTTTTAAAAAAGTTGCCAAAATTGAAAAAGAAATTCCAAAATTTAAAAAGGGAGGAATCGAGGCATGTAGAAGATCTTTAAAATATATAAATTCTATTTTGGAGGAGATCAATACAGCCTTTATAATATAAGTGTCAGAGGGAATGTGTTTTTTTTTGAAAATACTTTAATACTTTTCATTGGGTTTTAATTATTTTGAAAATTCTAAATGGAAATTTTTTCAAAAACATGCGAATATGCAATAAAGGCGGTTTTGTATTTGTACACCAAACAAGATCGTTTTGCTAAAATTGGAATTCCGGAAATAGCCCGGGAAATAAAATCACCGGTAAGTTTTACCGCTAAAATTCTTCAGAAGCTTTCTCAACGTGGTCTCATTCGTTCAGCTAAAGGGCCGGGAGGTGGTTTTTATATTGGACGTAAACGAAAGTCAATTTTTATATTGGATATTGTGAATGCCATTGACGGTAAAGAGTCATTAAATACATGTGCTTTGGGGCTTAAAAACTGTTCATCCTCCAGACCTTGTCCAATGCATTTTGAAATACTTGATTGCAGAAAAGCAATAAGAAATTTACTGGGTTCACAAAGTATAGAAGAACTTTCAAAGAAAATTCTTTCAAACGAAGTGTACTTGGTAAATTGATTTATCAAACAAAGCTTCCATTGCTGAAATTCATTTAACAAATACGCATTAATAAAAGACAATAAAGTCCTTTATTGATTTTTATCAGTTGATTCACTGATAGATATCACTTTCATAGATAAGATGCAGACATACCTTTGAGTCCGATAATTTAAAGAATATGAAAAAATTAATTGATCAAATCTCCACATTCGTTCTTATTCTGGCTATTGCTTCATGTGGTCAGAAAAGCGCAAATGAAACGAACGGGGAAAGTGGCCAGCAGCCTCAAAGTATGATTGAAGACGAACCGGTCGATGATGGCTTGGGAATTGGAAATTACAAAGATTTTGTGGAAGCCGAATATAATGCGGATTTGGCTCAAAAGGGGAAAGTTGTTTTTGATGCCAAATGTTTGGCCTGTCATAAAATAACCGATCAAAAAGTTGTAGGTCCGGGTTTATTGGGCATAACCAAAAGAAGAAAAGCTGCATGGATCTTAAATATGATTACTAATCCTGTAGAAATGACGCAAAAGGATCCTACAGCCAAGGATTTACTGGCAGAACATTTGACACAAATGACCTTTCAGGATGTGAATGATGCCGATGCTAAGGCTATCTACGAATACCTTAGAATGGTCGATGGTGCAGGTAATTAAATCTTAAACGAAACTAATCTTTAATATCATGAATAAAAAAATTTTTAAAAGTGTACTAACCATTACAGGAGTAATTACAATTGCTTATTTCATGTTTGGCTGCAAACCAAAAAAAGTGGATTCAGCCATTTCTGGAAATGCAGCTGAAAAAGTATATGTAGCTCCCGGTAAAAAAGATGAACTCTATTTGTTTACTTCCGGAGGATTCAGTGGGCAGATAGGAGTGTATGGCTTACCCTCGGGAAGGCTCTTGAAGGAAATGGGAGTTTTTAGTGCTGACCCTCAAACTGGTTATGGATTTTCTGAAGAAACAAAGGGAATGTTAAATACTTCTCATGGTTGGGTTCCATGGGATGACAGTCATCATCCCCAGCTATCAAAAACGGATGGTAATGCCGACGGTCGTTGGATTTTTATTAACGCAAACAACACGCCGAGAATAGCACGCTCTAGTTTGTCAACATTCAGAACGGAAGAAATTATAGAACTTCCAAACTGCGGTGGTAATCATGCATCACCGTTTTTAACTCAGAATACTGAGTATGTTGTGGGTGCTTCAAGATTTTCAGTTCCATACGACAAAGACGGCGAAGCCCCGATTGCAGAGTATAAGGATAAATTTAAAGGTACAGTATCCTTTGTAAAGGTGGATCCAAAATCAGGTCGCATGAATCTTAGTTTTCAGTTACTTGTTCCGGGGGTCGATTATGACCTGTCAAGAGCCGGAAAAGCAAAAAGTCATGGATGGGTATTTTTAAGTTGTTATAATACGGAAAAAGCACATACCTTACTGGAAGTTGGTGCGAGTCAGCGTGACAAGGACTTTATTATGGCCGTTAACTGGAAAAAGGCGGAAGAATACTTGTCAGCCGGTAAAGCTTCTACCATGCCGGTTAAATATGCCCATAATTATTGGGATGAAAATACCCAGAATACCATTTCTGAAATGGTCAATACCGTAAATGTTCTTGATGTGAAGGATCTGCCCGGTATATGTTATTATATTCCTTGCCCTAAATCTCCTCATGGTTGTGATGTGGATCCAACAGGGGAATACATTGCAGCTTCAGGAAAACTTGCAGCAGTTGTTCCGGTATATTCGTTTTCCAAAATCCTTAAAGCTATTGAATCTAAAGATTATGAAGGAAATTTTGACGGTATACCCGTAATCAAATACGAATCGGCGCTTAAAGGCGAGGTTGAAAAACCAGGTTTAGGGCCCTTGCACACCGAGTTTGACGGAAAAGGAAATGCATATACTTCATTCTTTGTTTCCTCTGAAATTGTAAAATGGAAGGTTGAAACTCAGGAAATTCTTGATCGTGTACCTACCTATTACTCAATTGGACATTTATGTGTTCCTGAAGGCGATTGTATAAACCCATTAGGTAAATACGTAATTGCCTTAAACAAAATCACCAAAGATCGTTATTTACCAACCGGGCCTGAACTAACCCAGTCCGCGCAGCTTTATGACATTTCAGGCGATAAAATGAAACTCCTTCTTGATTTCCCAACCGTAGGTGAACCCCATTATGCACAGGCTTGTGCTGCTGAAAAAATTGTAAAGAATGAAAAACGTTTTTACAAGCTAAGTGAAAACAATCATAAATATGTAACCAAACTCGAAAAAGATGCAAAAGTGGTTCGGGAGGGAATTAACATTCATATTTATATGACATCCATGCGTTCTCACTTTGTTCCTGATAACATTGAAGGCGTAAAACTTGGTGACGTAGTTTATTTCCACGTTACCAACCTTGAACAGGATTGGGATGTTCCTCATGGATTTACGATTAAAGGTGCTTCAAATGCAGAGCTTTTGATTATGCCAGGTGAAACACAAACGTATAAATGGACTCCTGACAGAGTGGGTATTTTCCCTTTTTACTGTACAGATTTTTGCTCGGCACTTCATCAGGAAATGCAGGGATACGTGAGAGTTTCGCCAAGTGGTTCAGCAACACCCATAAAGTTTTCAACCGGAGAAGAAACCAATTAATCCCGGTTTGGTATAAAAGGAAGGGAAATTTTACCCTTCCTTTTTTTATTATATTTTTAAAGTGAGCTGAATTATTACAGAGATAATTTCCACGTATAAAAAGATGTTAAAAATGAAGTCAATACACAAATTTTCGGCCTGGGTAGTACTAATATGCGGTTTAAGTATGATACCGTCCAATTTTTTACCGGTCTGGCAAATTCAATTAGAGGCACCACAGTATCCGGAAGGTTTAAAACTGGAAATCTGGAGTCATAAACTTGGTGGAGATGTTGACAAAATAAACGGTCTGAATCATTACATTGGAATGGGGTTGATAAAGGAAGAATATTTTTCTGAATTTAAGTATATGCCATACATGATTTATGCTATGGCAGCGCTATCCATTCTTGTATTTATAATACGAAAACGATTGTTTTTATGGATTAATTCTTTGTATTTGATCCTTTGTGGGGTTTGGGGGGTATATGATTTCTGGCAGTGGGAATACGAATATGGTCATAATCTCGATCCGCATGCTGCCATTAAAATACCGGGGATGGTGTACCAACCTCCATTATTTGGGTGGAAGCAACTTTTGAATTTTTTGGCAGGATCTTTTCCGGACATTGGAGGATTACTTATAATAGTACCTGCCTTTATTATTGTATTCGTTCTCTTTTATGAACAATATTTACGAAAGGAGAAGATAGCATGAGATTGGTAATTTTGATTTTAACTAGCTTATTTTTTCATTCCTGTACAAAAACCAAGCCCCATATCGAATTTGGCCACGATCAGTGTTTTCATTGTATGATGATCATTATGGACAAGCATTTTGGGGCACTGCTGGTAAACAGTAAAGGTAAGATGATTAAATTTGACTCTGACGAATGTCTTTTAAGGTTTTTAACGGATGATTCTAAATTTAAACCCGTTGAATTTTATACCGTCAATTATTCTAAACCTGGAAATCTTATCAATGCTGAAGAGTCCTTTTTTTTGTTCGGTGGTTCTATCAAAAGTCCTATGGGAGGAAAATTATTGTCGGTAAGCACTGATCAGGAAGCTAATGAGCTTTTATCAAAATTTAAGGCTGAAAAATTAGATTGGAATGAGTTTAAGAAAATATCAAATGAATAGAATTTTATTGATCTTATTTATGGTCTCATTGACTATTGTAACTAATGGAAATACGATCCGGGTAGACAAAAATGGCAATTTTCAAACCTTAAAGGATGCAATTCGATTTAGTAAACCCTTTGATACCATACTAGTAAGTAGCGGAATGTACAGTTCAGTGAATACTTTTGTCAATAAACCCCTTACTTTGATAGGGGTAGGTGAAGTTTTACTTAACGGTTTTAATAAGGACGATATCTTAATTATCCAATCAAATCATGTTACCGTTTCAGGTTTTAAACTTATTAACTCTGCAACCGGCAATTTGAAAGACTTTGCGGGAATCAGAATTCAAAAGTCTAAACATATAAGAATCCACAATTGCGATCTATCAGAAATGTTCTTTGGGATTTACATCAGTGATTCCAGAAACGTACAAATAATTGATAATTCCAGCAAAGGAAAGAATGGTGGACAAAGTAATTCCGGAAACGGCATACATCTTTGGAAATGCGATAGTATTCTTATCCGAGGTAACCATTTATCAGGTCATCGGGATGGAGTATACTTTGAATTTGCAAAACATTGCAGAATCGAGAACAATCTTTCCGAAAAAAATTTTAGATATGGTCTGCATTTTATGTTTTCGGATGATGATGTTTATGAAAAAAATATTTTCAGAAATAATGGAACCGGGGTTGCTGTTATGTACACTAAAAATGTAAGCATGATATCAAACAGATTCGAAGAAAACTGGGGAGACGCATCCTATGGTTTATTGTTAAAAGACATTAAAGACAGTAAGATCCATAATAATTCATTTTACAACAATACGGTTGGTATTACCATGGAAGGTTCTTCTCGAATTAATTTTAATAACAATGATTTTACCATGAATGGATTTGCCTTAAAAATCTGGGCGAATTGCATTCAGGACACTTTTTATCATAATAATTTCTCGGGAAATACTTTCGATGCATCAACCAATGGTCAGCTTGAACTAAACAGCTTTGATTTCAATTATTGGGACAAGTATGAAGGTTACGATTTAAATCACGATAAAGTTGGTGATATTTCCTTCAATCCGGTAAGTTTGTATTCAATGTTAATTGAACAGGTTCCGTTTGCAGTAATCCTACTTAGAAGTTTTATTGTTTATCTGATCGATATTGCCGAAAAGAATATTCCGTATATCACTCCTCAGGCATTTCAGGATAATCACCCGGTAATGACGAGGATTGCAAGATGATACGTATTGAACATTTAAGTAAAAGATTTGGAAACCTTGAAGTTTTAAAGGACATTCATACTTCCTTTGGCGGAGGGAAGATCGTAACCATAATAGGTCATAACGGTTCCGGTAAAACAACCTTAATTAAGTGTATTCTTGGTATGGTTATACCTGATTCAGGCAACATATATTATAACGACTCGTCCATACTGACCGGACACCATTATCGTTCTGAAATTGGTTACATGCCACAAATTGGTCACTATCCGGATAATATGAAGGTAGGTCAGATTTTTGAAATGTTAAAGGACCTCAGACATAATGGAAGAATTCTGGATGAAGAACTACTCGAAGCCTACGAATTGAAGTCCATTTTCAATAAACCTCTTAGAACCTTATCCGGTGGGACAACACAAAAAGTAAGTGCTGCCATTGCCTATTTATTTGATCCTGCAGTGTTAATATTAGACGAGCCAACTGCAGGACTCGACCCTCTGGCCTCTGAAATTCTTAAGGCGAAAACCTTGAAAGCACGAAATGCCGGAAAACTTATACTCATTACTTCTCACCTTTTAAGTGAGGTTGAAGAACTATCTGATAATATAGTGTATTTGTACGATGGAATGATCAATTTTCATTCGACCATTGAAGAGTTAAAAGAAAGAACGGGTGAAAAATCTTTAAGTAAGGCTATAGCCAGAATAATGAAAGGAGGAAACCTTGCTTAAAATTATCAAGTATGTTATTTATGACATTTTGCGCAACAAAATTCTTTTGTTTTTTACTCTTTTCCTTGCCTTAATGGCCTTTAGCTTGTTCATGATGCAAGACGATCCTTCAAAAAGCTTAATAAGTTTGATGAGCATTGTTTTAATTATCGTCCCACTTGTAAGCATGATATTTACCACTATTTATTTCTACAATTCGTATGAATTTATAGAGCTTTTGGTCTCACAACCCATCAGCAGAAAAGCAATAATAATGGGTGAATATTTTGGAGTTGCCGGATCTTGGGTTCTTTCAATAAGCCTTAGTTTAGGTATACCGGTGGCTTTGTATTCGGCAAATGCAACCGGATTAATTTTACTACTTTCAAGCATAGCGCTGTCTGTTTCTTTTGTTTCACTGGCCTTTCTTGTATCAGTGCTAACACGCGACAAATCAAGGGGAATTGGGATCTCTCTCATTGTTTGGTTTTTCTTTTCTGTTATTTACGATTCATTGATTTTGGGTATTCTTTTCTTTTTTAGTGAATATCCACTTGAAAAGGCAGTTCTTGCCATGGCATCCTTTAACCCTATCGATATGGCCAGGATACTAATATTAATGAAAATGGATATTTCCGCACTGATGGGACTTACAGGTGCCGTTTATAAAAAATTCTTTGGCTCCGGTTTTGGAATGATTTTTTCAACACTTGTAATGCTGCTTTGGATATTGATCCCCGTGGTATTTGCACAAAAAATTTTTAAGAATAAAAACCTTTAATAACTCAACTTATTCTTTAAATCTTCCATTATGTCTTAATTACAGCCACAACCACCACTTGATTTAGGTGCACCCGAGGAAGTCCCGCCTTCACGGATACTGTAAATATATGTTTCAAAATTTTGGTCTGCTCTGCCTTCCATTTGCATTTCTTCATCGTTGATATACATGCTTTCGTATGGAGCTACCGTTTTGCAGGATGCCAGAACTAACAGCAGAAATAAATAGGTTATGGTTTTAAGAGTTTTCAAGAATGTGAATGTTTTTCGATTTCAATATACGGTTTTTATCATCCAGAATAATGGCATGTGTATTCGGAAGTTGATCAATAAAATGAATACCGGCTTCTGCTCCCATTATATAAACTGCGGTTGCCAATGCGTCGGACAATTCGGCTCCCGGACTTACCACGCTTACACTGTTGATGCTTTTAACGGGCATTCCGTTAATGGGGTTAATGTTATGAGAATATTTAATTCCTTCGTTCATAAAATATTGTTCGTAGTTGCCTGAGGTTGCAATGCTCGAATTGTTCAGCGGCAAATAAAGCAACATTTCATTTTTGTTCTCCGGATTCGCAATACCGATCTTCCATTTGGATCTATCCGGTTTACATCCTATGGTGGACAAATCGCCGCTTGCACTTATAACTGCATGTTCAACACCCTTTTCAATCCAGAGTTTTTTTACGACATCGGCAGCATATCCTTTACCAATTGCAGCGAAACTAACCGTCATATTTTTTTCGGTTAAATATACTTCTTTTTTACCGCGGTCGATCCTGATTTTTTGAAAACCAACTTTATCCAGGGCTTCTTTTATGTTTTGTTTCGATGGAAAAATGAAATTTCGATTCTCAAATTTGTACAATTTCTTAAGCGGACCCACGGTAACGTCAAAAGCTCCTTTTGTTAACCTGGAAAGGTTAATCGACCGCTCAAACAATTGAAACACCTCGTTTGAAACTTTTACACCATTAAGTCCTGAGTTTTTATTTATCGCACTGAGTTCGGAATGGGGTCTGAATTCGGATATCAGATCTTCAATTCTTTCTATCTCCTTAAATGCAAGTTCAAAAAGACGGTCTGCTTCCGATGAAGTTTCTTTGTAAAGGATTAATTCAAAGGCAGAGCCCATACATTTTTTTTGAATCCTGAACTCATTCATACAAAACGTTCAGTTCATTAAGGATTAGTTTATGAAAACTCTCCTCATCCTCATTGTGATAAAGGAATTTAATGTAGGTATTCTTAACCGGTTCATAGAGCACAAGAGTAGGAAAGCCACCGTCAAACCCAAACTTCTCGGCCATCAGGCGATTGAATTTCACAACTTCCGGATCTTGTTTTCTTTTTTGTGGAAAATCAAGTACAACGATTCGTATTCCTGAGTCTTGTAATTTTTTTTGAAAATTTTCCTTGTCCAGCACCCTCTGTTTTAATTTCAGACAATTCGGGCACCAGTCTGATCCGCTAAAAATATACAAGGTAATCGAGTTCGACGAATCCTTTGCAGTCCTTTGCAATGCCTTTGCCTGAGAAGGGTGAAACAAAAAAAACAATAGAAAGAGAAAGAATTGAATTCTTCCAGCGGCTTCATTTGGTTTTACCCCCGGATTGTGCAAGTTCTCAAGCCCTAACATACTGCAAATATCGAACACAGGAATTACACCTTATTGCAACATTTTCCATAATTCATCTTTGAGAGCCTGAATATTATATCCTGTAACACTGGAAATGAAGATGCAGGTTTCGTTTTCAGGGAGATCGGCTTTCAGCATTTCCATTAATTCAGGGTCAATGGTATCACTTTTTGTAATGGCCACCAAACGGTTCTTAAACAACAATTCTTCGTTGTGTTTTTTGAGCTCGTCCAGCAGTATACCGAACTCTTCCCGGATATTTACGGCATCAGCAGGTATCATAAAAAGCAAAACGGAATTTCGTTCGATATGTCTTAAAAAACGCGTGCCCAAACCTTTTCCTTCCGCGGCACCTTCAATGATTCCGGGAATATCGGCTACGATAAAGGATTTATAATCGCGATAATTTACAATACCCAGATTGGGCACCAGAGTAGTAAAAGGATAATTGGCAATTTCCGGTTTAGCGGCAGTGATAACCGAAAGAAGGGTGCTTTTACCTGCATTGGGAAAACCCACCAGACCAACATCGGCTAGTACTTTTAATTCAAGAATCTTCCATCCTTCAACGCCATCTTCACCCGGTTGTGCATAGTGAGGAGTTTGATTTGTGGAAGACTTAAAATGCCAGTTTCCCAAACCACCTCGTCCTCCTTTCATGAGGACCTCTTCCTGACCATCTTCTGTTATTTCAAAAATAAATTCGCCGGTTTCAGCGTCTTTGGCCACGGTACCCAGTGGAACTTCAATAATTTCGGACTTGCCCTGTGCTCCTTTTTTATTTGCACCTTCACCTTTTTTTCCATCTTCACAATGTATGTGCTTATGATACTTTAAGTGAAGCAAGGTCCACATTTGTGAATTACCTCTTAAGATCACCGAGCCGCCGTCACCACCATCACCACCATCAGGACCACCTTTGGAGGTTCTTTTATCCCTGTGAAGGTGAAAACAGCCTGCACCACCTTTCCCACTTCTGAAAAAGATCTTTACATAGTCGACAAAATTGGATTGTGCCAAAATAATTCGGGTTAGGTATCCTGGTTATGTGTTCATGGATCCTGCACAGATAACAGAAGGTCTGAGATCAGTCCAGTAATTTGCAAATGTCTTCAAACACCTGCTCTATGCTGTTCATTCCGTTTACGCCAAAGTATTTACCCTGAAGGTTGTAAAACTCCTTCAAAGGAAGGGTTTCTTCATTATAAACCTTGAAGCGTTTGCGAATGGTATCTTCATTTTTATCATCTTCTCTGCCGGAAGTTTGGCCTCTTAGAAGCAATCGTTTGGTGAGCTCATCTTCATCCACTTCAAGGGCGATCATCATGGTGATCGGACTGCCTTTTTCATTCAGCATAGTGTCGAGGGCTTCACCCTGAGCGGTAGTTCTCGGGAAGCCATCAAAGATAAATCCGGGGCAATCCGGAAACTCATTGATCTTATTCTCAACCATCCCGATAACAACTTCATCGGGCACCAGAATACCCTTATCGATGTATTCATTGGCCTTTTTTCCAAGAGGGGTACCGGCTTTGCGTTCGGCTCTTAGTATATCACCTGTTGAAAGATGAATTAGTTTATATTTTTCTATCAGTTTTTCAGACTGGGTTCCTTTACCGGCACCCGGAGGTCCAAACAGAACAATGTTTTTCAAAGTATGTGATTTAAATTGTTATTTAGCAATGGCAACAGCCCTTCTTTCTCTGATTACAGTAACTTTAATTTGTCCGGGATAAATCATTTCCTTCATTATTTTTTGCGAAATGTCAAATGAAAGAAGGTCGGCCTGTTTATCATCCAGTATGTCGCTGTTAACGATCACGCGCAATTCTCTTCCGGCCTGAATGGCAAATGCTTTGTCCACACCATCAAAACCAATGGCGAGTTTTTCAAGATCAACCAATCTCTTGATATAAGCCTCGCTGTCTTCTCTTCTGGCACCCGGTCTGGATCCTGAAATTGCATCACAAGCCTGAATGATCGGGCTAATCAGGTTGTTCATTTCAATTTCATCGTGATGTGCTCCGATCGCGTTTACCACATCCGGATGTTCGCCGTATTTTTCGGCCAGCTTCATACCAAGAAGTGCATGCGGTGTTTCGGGGTCATCGTCGGGAACTTTTCCAATATCGTGCAATAATCCGGCTCTTTTTGCCATTTTGGGATTTAGTCCGAATTCTGTGGCCATGATGGCGCATAAATTGGCAACTTCCCTACTGTGCTTGAGCAAATTTTGTCCATAAGAAGAACGATAGCGCATTCTTCCAACCATTCGTATCAGTTCGGGGTGAAGACCATTCACTCCCAGGTCTACAACCGTTTTTTGTCCTATTTCGATGATCTCCTGTTCAACATCCTTTCTCGTTTTTTCAACAACCTCTTCGATCCTGGCAGGATGGATCCTTCCATCGGAAACCAGTCTGTGCAAGGACAACCTTGCAACTTCCCTTCGAATCGGGTCGAATCCCGAAAGAATGATCGCTTCTGGAGTATCGTCAACAATGATCTCGATCCCGGTTGCAGATTCAAGAGCTCTGATGTTTCTACCTTCTCTACCGATGATTCTTCCTTTGACCTCATCGTTTTCGATGTGAAAAACTGTAACCGTATTTTCAATGGCCTGCTCTGCCGCAGTACGCTGAATGGTTTGCAGTACCATCCTTTTTGCATCCCGGGTTGCGGTAAGTTTTGCTTCATCCATAATAAGTTTCATCTGAGACAAAGCCTGATTCTGAGCTTCTGATTTCAAAGCCTCAACCAATTCATTTTTGGCTGCCTCTGCCGATAAGCCGGCAATTTTTTCAAGTTGGGCAACCTGACTTGCATGTAATTTTTCTGCCTCCTGCTTTTTAACTTTTGCAACTTCAATCTGCTTCGAAAGTTCGCTTTTTAATTGCTCTGCTTCATTGAGTTTTTTGTCGAGGTTACTAATGCGGTCATTCAAACTCTGCTCTCTTCCGCGAAATTTGTTTTCAGCTTCAGCGATCTCCCGGTTTTTGATCTTTACTTTTTCATCGTGCTGGTTTTTCAACTCAAAGAATCGTTCTTTGGCTTCCAGTTCTTTACTTTTTAAAATACTTTCGGCTTTAACCTTTGCATCTGCAATAATGCCATCGGCTTTGTTTTCGCTTCTTTTGTTTCCAAGGTATGTGGCAATAACGTATCCGGCTGCTAAGCCTGCCACGATACCAATTAATAGTGATAGTACATCCATCTTTGGTTCGTTTTAAGTTTTCTTTGTGGAGGATGAATCAGAAGGATTCCTGTGCAGAAAGATATTGGTCGAGATCAAGTAGTAAATTTTCCATTTCATTGGAAATGGATTTATCCTTAGCCATAACATTTAAATTTTCAGATGCAAATTCTAATGCTGCCATGGCCATGGCGTCTTGTTTATCCTGTACCGAATAATTATCGGTATAAAATTTTGAACGTTCGTTTACCAGTTTAGCCGCTTTTCTAACATTTTCTTCTTCATTAGAAGAAATTTTTAACGGATAATGTCTGTCACCTATCAATACCTTTATGGAAATCTCTTTTTCTTCCACCGGTTAATTATCATTTTCAATCGTTTAATAACGACATGGTTTTATCGATCTCTCTAATAAATTCGTTGATCTTAAGTTTTAATTCCTTCTTATCATCCGTTTCAGAATCAATCGAATGTGCAATTTTAAGCAATTTATTTTTCTCTTCTAAATCCTTTATGGTTTCTCTTTGTAAGTTAAGTGATTTTTCAAGATCATTTATTTTTTGTATCAATTCACGATTTTCAGTATCAAGCACCCTGTTCTTATGCACCAGACGCTCTGTTTTTTCTCGTATGCTGTCAAGGATAAGCCGAATGTCTGTCATAAAACCTTATTTTCTAATAATGGCCTTTAACTTATTTTCAAAGTTATGAATAAGTTTTTTCATTAAGGCATCGATCTGTTTATCGTTCATCGTTTTTTCCTTATCGTAAAGCAATAGATTTAAGGTATACGATTTTTGTCCTGTTTCAAGTGGTTTTCCTTCATAAACATCGGCCAGAGAGATGCTCCTCAGATACGTACCCAGGGAATTTACCGCCAGTTTTTCAATTTCCTGATAACTTACTTCAGAATCAAATATTAAATTCAGATCTCTGTGAACTTCAGGGAAAACCGGGATCTCTTCCAGTTCAAATACTTGATTTCGAAGGGTGTTCATCAAGGATTCAACATTGATCTCGGCATACAAGACCTCCTGATTGATGTCGAATTTAAGCAGGTCTTTTTGATCGGGCATTACTAAAGAAGGTATTTTTGGATTCAGAACACCGGCCGACCTCATCAGGTTTTTAAGTATGGTTTTCAGATAATACTCATCTACGTTTCCTGGCTTGTTAAGCCAGTTGGCCGATTCTCTTTTTCCACAAATTGCCAGAGCTAGCTTTTCAATTTCCAGATACCCCTTTTCTGTTTTTTTATAAGTTTTACCCAGTTCATAAAATTTCAGGTCCTGTTGTTTGCGGTTGCGGTTAAAGGCAATGGCCTGCAATAAGGAGGGTAACATGGAGGGTCTGAGAATGGACAATTCCTTGCTTAAGGGATTAAGCAGATGAACTGCTGAGGATACTTCATGCTCATTATAATGATCTTCTGCCGATAAGGAGTTTGTTTTGATCTCTGAAAATCCTATGGAGGAAAGATAATTGCAAATCTTTTCCAGTACGGCCGTTTTGTCGGGTTTTTCCTGAACGACGGCAGCACTGTGTAGTACTTCCGGCATTGGAATTTTATTGAAGCCGTAGATCCTCAGGATCTCTTCAATAACATCCACATCTCTTACCACGTCATAACGGTAGGGAGGAACGTTAAGTTTAAATTCACCTTCGTTTTCAGACTCAATTTCTATATCGAGATTTTTCAGGATGTTTTCAATAATCCGATCCTCAATATTGGTGCCGACCAGAGAACTGATTTTTCGTTTATTGAGTTTAATTTTTTGAGGTTCAGCTTTTTTTAAAACTTTCTGATCCGGAAGGAATATTTCCGACTCCGGGAAAAGTTCTCTGACCATTTCAGCAGCTTTTTCAAGAGCATCATAAGTGGTTTTAGGGTTTATCCCTCTTTCAAAACGAAAGGAAGAATCGGTGCTCAATCCAAGTTTTTTGGCAGATCTTCTAACCTTGGAAGGATCAAACCAGGCACTTTCAAAATATACATTTGTAGTATTTTCCGTTATGCTACTTTTCAATCCACCCATTACGCCGGCAATGGCCAATGGACCATTTTCATCTGCAATGATCAACTCCTCTCCATTTAATTTCCGTTCGGTCTTATCAAGAGTTATCAGAGATTCACCGGGTCCGGACATTCTTACGGTAATGGTATTACCAATCTTATCGAAATCAAAAGCGTGCATAGGTTGACCAATGTCCATCATGATATAGTTTCCTATATCCACTATTGCATTGATGGGTTGAATTCCTATTGCCTTGAGTTTAGACTGTAATTCAGGAGGGGAAGATACAACCTTCACATTTTTGATCAACAAACCATTGTAGGCATTGCAACCGTCCGGATCATCGATGTTTATATTTATTGATGAGGCTTTAGTTGCGGCAATACTCTGAGATGGGATAGTATTCAAATTCCTGTCGAGCAATGCTTTAAGGTCTCTGGCCACACCAAGATGGGAGGCTGCATCGCCACGGTTTGGTGTTAGTCCGATCTCTAAAACACAATCCGAATTTATACTTAGAAACCCGGCCTTTAAGGGACCAATAGGTGTATCGTTTGCAAGTACCTTAATGCCATCATGAGAGCTTCCAAGTCCGATCTCGTCCTCGGCGCAAATCATTCCTTCAGAAAGTTCGCCCCTTATTTTTGCTTTACGCATCGTAAGAGGTTCACCGTTTGTTGGATAGATGGTACATCCAACCGGAGCAACGATCACCTTTTGTCCTGCCTCAACATTTGGAGCACCGCAAACGATGTTTAAGGTATTTTCACCACCAATGTCAACTTTTGTTAGTTTTAATTTATCGGCGTTAGGGTGAACCGAAACCTCCTTCACCAGTCCAACCTTTAGCTCCTCCAGACCTTTGGGACTTCCAATTTCCTGAAGGTCTTCAACCTCTAATCCGCAATTGGTCAACAGATCGGATATTTGCTCCGGAGACTCCGGGAGGTCAATGTGATTTTTCAGCCAGGAAAGTGAAATTTTCATAAGGCGCAAAGATAAAAATATCCCTATAAAAGAACCTTTTATTTAGCAGGGAACTTTAAAAGTATTGATTAGAGGGATTATAAGTAAGTACAGCATAGCCGGAAAATGTGTCGGTAAAAAAAAAGCCGTCCTATAAAGATCAGGACGGCTTTCTGTATTTAGTTTATGAATCAGTGCTGAACAATAATTTTGCTTGCACCTTTATGGTAATTTCCGGTTATACTCACCACATAGGTTCCGTTGATCAGATCGTTTACGGGAACCTTAATTAATTTACTACCTGTGTTTTGATTGGTTAGTTGTTCTGAATAAACAACCTTACCACTAAGGTCCATCACCTTAACACGGATATTGTCTTTTTGTTTAATGCTAAACCTCAGGTTGGCAAAATCCTGAACCGGATTTGGGTACACGACCATTTTAACGGTTTCCTTCCCGGAGGTATTACGAATAGAAGATGGAGCGTAAAGAGTACTGGTTTCAAATATACCCCGACCATGCGTTCCGGCCACAATAATTGATCCATCATCTCCAGGGTGGCTTTCAACCTGTCTTAATTCAAATACCGCAACTCTTGGGAAAGGTTTGCTTGCACTAACTCCTTGATTTTGTTCCTGCCAGCTCACGGTAGTAGCGTTAATATTTGTGGTACCCCAGATCCCGAATTCAGTACCTATAACAACCATACCAGGCTTATCGTACACAAATTCAGCATCAAAAACCGGCATTCTTGGCAAATTACCCTGAACTTCTCTCCAAGTGGGAGCGGGTGCCAAAGCGTCTTCAGAATAATAAATAAAGTTTGTACTTCCGTAGTTACCCATGGTAACAAGCACTTTATTTGCATCCAGACGGTCTATGGCAATACCGGTTATAAAACGTCCGGCAGGCAAATTACCATAAATATTATCCTCTTTAATTCCGGGATAAATGTTGGCAGGGTTGAGATTGTCAAGGGTATCAAAATAAAAATGATGACCCGCAGTATCGGTTGGAATAGTTACTCTGGTAAGTGCGCCGCTTCTTCCGATAAAAATATGTTTACCATCATCGGAAGCTTCAATAACATGGGTTTGGTTAACCGTAGCAACCTTAAACCAGGTTGGGTTTTTAGATGGATTGATAACATGTTCAACCATCCATACATCTGAATTGGCACCCACGAACAAACGATTAATGGTATCCTGAACTTCAACCAGTTTAATTGCGGTATTGAAAGGTGCCTGTATATAGTTGCCTTTTGGGTCAGCTTCAAGACCACCGGAAGAATTGAGTTTAAATCGGGGAACGCGTTTATCCAGGATGCTTCCTGTACTGGCTCCTTTGTTCTGAGATCTGGCAATGTTTCCGTAATACGATTCAACTACAAAGGCATTTTTATCTTTTTTTGAAATTTCACAACGAAAGCCGTCACCGCCGTAAATGGCTTCAGCCCTCATTTTTTCGGTGCCTACCTTACTGATATATTGTGTTCCGTTATCTTGCGTACCACCAATAATATCTCCGTTAGAGTTTGCAGCAATACCGTAGAATTGGGTCACATTAAATCCAATGTTATAAGGTGCGAAATAATTAAATTTTTCATTTACGGATCGGTATACCCCTCCATCGTTTCCGTTGTACATTCTCATTGGGGATGAAATGGTATCAAAGATGAACCAGTGATGATCGCTATGGGTACCATTATTAACTTCGATCGGGCCTTTGGTTTCGGTCCATTCGGCCATAATTACCCCACCCATGAATACCTTTTTCTTGTCGCGGGGGTGAACTGCTACGCACAGGTCGTAATTTCCCTGTCCGCCTGCACCCTGATTCAAAGGATTGAAAAAAGTACTTCCTCCGGGAACGATCTCATTAAAGCTAATCCCTCCATCTGTGGACTGAAACAATCCACCAAAGTTATTGGAAGCAGAGGTCAGAACGTAAACATAGTTTGGGTCCTGTGGAGAGATCGCAAGAACCATTCGGTTGAAACCTCCTGTAATACCGGTTGCAGCAGTATAACTATTTGCAACAGTTCCGGTTGTGGAACGATAGATCTTAGCTCCCATATAGGCAAGAACGGTTCCTTCTTTGGTAACTTTAACATCCCGGCACAATCCTGTAAACACATTTTTCCAGGTAGCCCCTCCATCGTCAGAGTATTTCAGATTTGATTCAGTACCTGCATAAATAACATTGTCTTTTGGGCTGTAGGCCATGCAGTTCACATAGTTAAATCCTTTTGTAGTAGCCAGCTGAGTGAAAGTTTGTCCATCGGTAGATTTAAAGATCCCTTCACCGGGGAAGGCGGATCCTTCGCGGTCCGGACTTCCACCAAAACCACCAGCGTTTTCTCCTGAACCGAAATAGATGTTACCATCCTTATCCTGACATGAACTTTGAAAAGCCAAAGTACTCATCGCATCGTCAAGGGCTTTCCATGAAGCAGCTGCATTGGTAGATTTAAAAATACCCCCGGAAACCCCGGCAGCATACAGAACGTTCGGGTCATCCTTGTCAATTAGTATTGTACGGCATCTTCCACCAACGTTATCCGGACCTGATTCGGTCCAGACCAATGGAAAACCTGCCTTATTCAAACGCATGTTATTGATCTGTTGCTTTGCAGCCATTACATCCTTTACATCAAGAATTCCGGTAATATGATTGGCCTTCATCTTGTAAATAAATTCCATGCCATTGATGGCGTGGCCCTGTTTTGCATTGGGATATGCGTTGTAGCTGTAATAATCCCGGCTTTTATTCATACTGAAGAAGATGGCGCTTGCAGTACCTACAAAGGCTAGGGTAAATAGTAAATATTTCTTCATAATTATTGTTTTAATGTTTAAATGTGTTTTTCTGCATGGTATGAGGAGCGAACCATAGGTCCCGATTCAACAATATCAAAACCCATATCTTCTCCGATTGTTTTATATTTTCCAAACTGTTCAGGACTTACAAATTCCTTCACCGTTAAATGCATTTTTGTTGGTTGCAGATACTGACCTATGGTAAGTACATTGCATCCGTTCTTAAGGAGGTCTGACATAATTTCAAAAACCTCATCTTCCGTCTCACCCAATCCCACCATAATTCCGCTTTTGGTTCTGATTCCCTTTTCACGGGTTCTTTTGATCTGCTCCAGACTTCTTTCGTATTTCGCCTGAGGGCGCACCATGCGGTAGAGTCTCTTAACGGTTTCCATATTGTGGGAGATCACCTCCGGTTTTTCATCGGTTACTCTGTACAATGCTTCCCAGTCAGCCTTAAAATCCGGGATAAGGGTTTCGATGGTCGTTTCCGGATTCAATTCTTTAATTCTGCGAATGGTCAATGCCCAAACCAAACTTCCTTTGTCGCTTAGTTCATCTCTGTTTACTGAGGTGATCACACAATGTTTCAGTTGCATCTTTCGTACCGCTTCGGCCACTCTGTCGGGTTCATTCAGATCGTATTCATTTGGTCGGCCGGTTAGTACTGCACAAAATGAGCAGGACCGGGTACAAATGTTTCCAAGGATCATAAGTGTGGCCGTTCCAACACCCCAGCATTCAGCCATATTGGGACAATTACCGTCCTGGCATATCGTGTGTAGCGAATTGTCCTTTACGATCTGTTTAACTTTACTGTATTCAGTCCCCCCTGGAATTTTAACCTTAAGCCAGTCCGGCTTGGTTCTTTTATTGGGTCTGTCTAAGGTAGGGGTTTCAAACATGCTTAATTCCGCAAATATATTTTTTTAATGCAATTAATGTATCAATTCAAATGCTTAATTCTTATAATTTCTTTTACCGATAAAGAGTTTCACATAAACACCTTCATTTAAAGGTTTATTCTTCGCAAAAGCCATTAAAGGCAAGCCCGAATTAAAGGCCTCAACATAAAAGCCTGTTTCGAGACGCTTCGGGTAATTTGTAAAATATCCCCAGGTAAATCCGGCTCCGGCAGACAGGTGCAGTCCGGGCCTTGTTGCAAGTTCGTTCCACCCCAGTCTTCCATTGGAATATCCGGCTATTTGATTTTTATCTTTGTGCTTATCGGGATCGTACTTTTCGGATACGATGGTTTCTGAACCAAGGTTGTCGGGATAGATAAGATTGATGTAAACCGGTTTCAGGAAAGCAAGTATAAGGCCTCCTCCAAAGGTAACATCCACTCCCACGCGCTGTGCATCGTTAAACTGGGTTAGTTTATACGACCTAGAGTAATAAAGTTTGAGCAATGCAGCCTTGTTTAATTTTCCGTAAACATAAGGAGTTGGGTTACTGATCTCTGTATTAAAGGTCTTAACTTCCTGTGGATGGCGGAAGGTAGAAAGTTCGAGATCGATCTGTTTGCCCATTTTTTCATTGATTTCGGTCTTACTTTGAAAGGCAAGACCAAGACCGGATGATTTATAGAGAACTCCCCCGAAAAATGACTTTTCACCGATCTGTCCAAAGCTGGTGAAAGCAATGAAAATAATCAGTGTAAATAAGGGGTATCTGGGCATTGGTTGTGTAAAAATAATATTAATTTTGATAAACCTTAATACATAGATACAACAAATGACTAAAATTTCAGAAATTAGCTATAAGGGTAATTTACGAACGGTTTCAAAACATTTACAATCGGGAGTTGAAATAAACACAGATGCTCCGGTGGACAATCACGGAACAGGCGAATCGTTCTCACCTACCGATCTTGTAAGCAATGCGCTTGGCAATTGCATGATGACCTTAATGGGAATTAAATCCAAAGCAAACAATTTCAAGGTAGGCGATATGTTTGCCTCAATTGATAAAATTATGGCCGACAATCCAAGAAGGATAAGTGAAATTGTAATAAACCTCCGTGTGGAAGATCTGGACTTTACGGATGCTCAGAAAGAAATCCTCGAAGAAGCAGCCATTAATTGTCCGGTAGCCAAAAGTCTTTCAGCAGATATACTTCAAACTGTTACGTTTGAATATTACTGATCCGATCGTTTGGATGAAAATTCGGGATGAAGACGTGAGATCGTTCTATCCGGATCACATATTCATACCGGGACACTTGTCCTTTCTGCCAAAACCACCGGATTTACATGAAGCAAAACCCAAACACAATGCCAATAAGGCCAATAAAATCACATTTTTAATCTTCATAATTTAAAATATTAGTGCAAAGTAAAACAATAATTAACTTATTAAAGAACGAAACTTTGTCTGATTTTATTGAGAGGCATTTGAACAGCGATGTAAAACAACTCGCCTTAAACGCTTCAAAATACCCTGATATTGATGTTAAAGCGGCCGCCACACTGATTTCTCTTTATCAAAAAGCTAAAATAAAATTACCTGTACATTACAAATTTAGAGCCGCCCTGAATGCAAAATCATTTGAACAAAGCACCTCTGAGAGTGTAGCTGAATTAAAGGCAAGAGAGATGGACCTTGAATCCAAAAAGATATTAAATTTATGCGGAGGTCTGGGGGTTGATGACTGGGCTTTTTCAACATTGGCAAAGCATATCGACTCCTGTGAAATCGACCCGGATATTCATGAAATTGCCTTATTCAACCTCGGTCGTCTTGGAATAAAAAATGTAAAAAGACATTTGTGCGATGGTATTGAATTTTTAAAAACGGGTCGGAGGTATGACCTGATTTATCTTGATCCGGACCGTAGACCCGGTGAAGGAAGGGTTTTTAAACTCGAACATTGCCGGCCGGATGTTCTTTCAAATATTGAACGGATGCTTTCCCTTGGCGGAGAGGTATGGGTAAAACTTTCGCCCTTAATAGACCTTACCTACCTTAAAAATACGTTTCCACAACTATCCCGTATATTGGTAATTTCCTTTCAGGAGGAAGTAAAAGAATTACTGATATGTTTGAAAATCTCTTCTCAAAAAAACAAATCTCCTCAAACGGAAGCCATAAAGATCTCGCCAAAAGGATTGCAAAAATTCAAAAGCGGAAAGGCCGTTCTAAAACCGGAATATTCATCTGAAGGGCAATATTTATATGAACCAGATAATTCCATCATTAAGGCTGAACTTGCTGCTTGTTATGCTGCGGTGAACAATCTTAAGATGCTCGGCCCGAACACGTACTTTTTCGTTTCCGATTTATTGCTCAACAACTTCATGGGAAGGACTTTTAAAGTATTGCAAAAGATCGTGTATAAGCCTAAGTTCATTCAGGAATATTTAAAAATGAACCAAATTGACCGGGCGGATATAACGGTCAGAAATTTCCTTGAAAAGCCGGATGATCTGCGAAAAAGGTATGGATTAAAGAAGCCGGGAAAGAACTTCTTGTTTTTTGCAACAGATATGGAAGGGAAAAGGTGGATGTACCACCTGCTCAGTTGCGGAGATTAATTTTTGTTGGAAGCAAGTATAAACTTTTCTAAGGCAGAAACCATGCTGGGGCAATCCGGTGTGGGGGCCTTGATGTTATTTACCAAGCCGGCCTCAAGTATGGCCAGGTCCGTTGTTCTGCCAAAACCTGCAATATTGGTGTTGTTTTGTTTAAAATCAGGAAAATTATCGAAGAGCGATTTTATATCTGCCGGACTGAAAAATACAATGATGTCGTAATACACATCTGCCAGGTCACTTAGGTCAGAGGTAACCGTTTTATAAAAAATAGCTTCCTGATGTTTTATATTATTCTCAATCAGGAAATCAGGTATGGTCGCCTTTCTAATATCGGAACACGGAAACAGATAGTGTTCGTCGTGGTGTTTTTTAATTTCCGCCAGAAATTCTTTTTCAGAACCTTTTCCGTAAAAAACCTTTCGTTTTCTAAGTACGGTATATTTTTGTATGTAAAGTGAAATGCCTTCGTTGAAACAAAAGTATTTCATTGTAATAGGCAGATCTACTTTGAGCTCTTCAACAACTCTGAAAAAATTGTCTACTGCATTTCTGGAATTAAAGATGATGGCAGAGTAATCCAGGATATTGATCTTTTGTTTGCGCAATTCCTTACCGGGAATGCTTTCGAGCTCGATAAAAGGTCTGTAATCTAATTTTAAATTGAATTTTTCAGCTAAGGTGTGGTAAATGGTCCTCTTGTCGCCCGGGTCGGGTTGTGAAACGAGAATGCTTTTAATTTTCAATTTATTAAATTTTTAGTTTACCTGAAAAATTCCCATGCTCAGTTTGATGAAAACCAACAGAGGAATTAATTCCAAGCCGCAAAAATAAATAATATTGTATACAATACTTGTTCTAAAAAACTGCATGAACAGTTGGGCATACTTTATTGAACGAAAGCTAAGATACCCCAGCATTAATATTGCAAATGTATTCATCAGTACCGAGCTCCACTCAACCGACTCCATGTAATATAGGGCCATGAATACCGGAAGAGAGATCAGCAATGCCAGATAACCCAAACCAACCGTACATTTTACCAATAAAACCGGAAGGTCATTAATTTGTAAAATATTTAAGGACAGGTATTGAAAAAAGAATTTAAACAGGTAAACAAGCGCGATAAAAAAGAATAATAAGGTGAAAAAAAGCAAGTTGTTGGGTACAAATTTCAGTTCACTGTCCTTCAGAAAATAAAAGCACCATAGTGCAAGAATAAGGTTGTGTACAATAAAACTAAACAACTGGTGTATATTGAATTCATAAAAGGACCGGTCCATTGCTTGACCGATGAAATTAAAATTCAGAAAACCCAGAACCGATTGATCGTGTTTTTTCTCGTTTATGCGTCGATTGAGTCCGGCAAGGAAAAATGTGAGGCAACATACCACAAAAACCCAGACCTCTTTGTTTTGGGTTCGGCTTACCGCTTCAGGAAGAATCTCTCCGTTTACCACTGAGTCGCTTTCTTCAGGTTCTGGCTTTACGGTATTCATGAATACCTGACTATCTGCTTCGGAATCCGTAACATTTAATACTGCAGGTGCACTGCTGTCATTTAGGATCAGATCGGTTGAATCGGCTCTTAGATTTCCGGCAATCAGGCAAAAATTCAATATGGCAATAAGGTATTTCATTAAAAATAATTTACCAGGCCAAAATGTATCTTGGCGTTTTTGAAATCTATCGGATTGAATTTTGATTTTCCCAAAGCTACACTAATGTTAAAAATCCCACCTGCGGTCTCTAAATTAATGCCTCCTCCAAATCCGTATGGAACATCCTTTTCGATCTTGTTTGGTCTGTTACTTTTATCCTCATAGTAGGCCGCATTTCCGAAGAGTTTTAAAAATGAATTTTCAGACAGCAAATAACGTATTTCCAGATTAAAAATATTTAATGAGCTTGCAAACAGCGATTGTTCATTAAATCCTCTTAGGGTATAGTTTCCTCCAAAACGGGTCAATTCATTAAAATACAGATTGGGAGAAAGTAAATGAAAACCCTTAAGTTCCGGGAAGAGAACAAGTTTTTTATAAAATTTTATGGCCTTTGAAAACTGATATTGCAGCAAAAACTGAAAATTTACCAATTCCATTGAATCGTAAACCGTGTAATACGATTTACTTTTTGTATCGTAGAATTTTACCCGACTTATTCGGTCATCCTTAAGAATGGTTCTTTTAAATACTGAAAGGTTGATTTCCGTACTCGAGCCTTTTTGGGGACTAAGTCTGTTGTCGAAAGTATTGTCGGAAAGAGCAAGTCCGTAACGATTCGACCTCATTGCTGTCTTGTCTGAAATCTTACCGGTTGATCGAATGTTGAAAGTGTCGACCGAAATCAGGTTGGTATTTTTTTGCTCATAATAGATGCGAAGGTTGTTGAGACCCGAATAAAGATATTGCATTCCAATGTTGAATCTGGTTTCGGTGTAAAAGGTATCGTATTTTAAAAAATCCGCTGAAAGATCTGCTCCTATGGGTTGATTCAAAATGTAGGGTAGTACAATTCCTGCATTTAAAGCCTGACTTCTGGCCTGAAAGCTTTGCCAGTCAAGCCTCAAACCAATACCGCTTCCTTTGAGGTTTTTAAAATCAAGATGAAATTCGCCGGTAACGAGTAATTTTGAATTGTCGGGCGTTCCCGTATTGGGTGCAAAACCAACAATACCATCAAGTCTGTCGGTGGCTCTTTTCTTTAGGTTCAGAAGAACGATAGCCTTCTGATTTACAAAATATATCTGCGGTTTGTTCAACATGGAAGTAAACGGCAATCCGGACATTTTTTTAGGTATTTTTTTAACAATGTTTTCTTCATACAATTGGCCGGGTTTAAACCCTAAATAATTGTAAAGGAACTGCTTGTTCACTCCTGCGTCGCCATATATGGCAAGCGTATCGAAGGTGATGGCAATGTTTTTTTCAAACCTGAGCGAACCCATGATGGAATCGTTGGAAACACGAATGGAATCCCAATAAAAATAAGCAAATGGATAACCCTTATTTTCAAAATGGATCAGGGTTTTGTTCATCGACTTTTTATAGTTTTCGAGATTTACAATTCCGTTGGTGGTTTTGTCAAAACCAAACTGCCTGATCATTTCCTTGGGTAGGTATTTAAATTTGACATCGCCCCATGCATAGATCCTTCCAACATAAAAATCAATATACGCTGTATCGTTCTTCAATAAAATACTGTCGCAGGAGGCAAGCAGATATCCCAGGTTCATCATTCGGTTCACCGCTTTTATGCATTCCAGTTCTGCTGCTTTTTTACCCGAAACGATTTTTTCTAACTGAATACCTTCCGGTAAGTCCTTTTTTGAGATCAGGGTGATTTTATTTTGGGCAAACAGCAATTTACTGCTCATCAACACCAATATCATAATTAACTTCCTGACGGGCATGAATGTATAGAAACGTTATGGATATGTTAAAAATGTATAAGGAATGTAATATATGCCACCAGTCCTTATTCTGATCTTTTCTTTTGTTTGATAATTTTTTCCAATTCGAATAATTCATCCCTGAATTGAGCCGCTTGTATAAAGTCAAGTTCTTTTGCCGCTTTGGTCATTTTAGACTTGGTTTCTGCATGTAATTTTTTTAATTCATCCAGACCCATATACACCAGGATCGGATCTGCAGCAAGATCCACACCTTCTTTTTCGGTGTAAGCCCTTGAACCACTGCCATAAACTTTTTGATCCGGCCGTTCTATCAATTCCTCAATTTCTTTGATAATGGTTTTTGGGGTTATGTCGTGTTCCAGATTGTATTCAATTTGTCTCTTTCTCCTTCGGTTGGTCTCATCAATGGTTTTTTGCATGCTTTGAGTGATGGTATTTGCATACATGATTACTTTTCCTCTTTCGTTTCTTGCTGCTCTGCCAATGGTTTGCGTTAGACTTCTTTCACTTCTCAAAAAACCTTCCTTGTCTGCATCCAGTATGGCAACCATGGATACTTCGGGCAGGTCTAAGCCTTCTCTGAGCAGATTGACTCCAACCAGAACATCAATGTTTCCGAGTCGCAGATTTTTTAATATTTCTACTCTTTCAAGGGTTTTAACTTCACTATGAATGTAAGTGGCATTAATTCCGAGATTTCTTAAATATTTATCCAATTCTTCAGCCATCCTTTTGGTAAGTGTAGTTACCAGTACACGGTCACCCATTTTCACCCTCAGGTCGATCTCATCCAGTAAATCATCCACCTGATTGTGCAGAGGTCTGACTTCAATTTCCGGATCGAGCAATCCTGTTGGTCGAATGAGTTGTTCAACCAGAATACCTTCACATTTTTGCATTTCATAATCTGCGGGTGTTGCACTTACGTAGATCGTCTGACTCTGCATCATTTCAAATTCATCAAACTTCAAAGGTCTGTTATCCAGTGCTGCGGGCAGCCGGAAACCATATTCCACCAAATTCTGTTTGCGGCTTCGGTCACCACCATACATTCCTCTGATCTGCGGAAGCGTAACATGGCTTTCATCGATGACTGTAAGGTAATCTTCCGGAAAATAGTCCAGCAAACAAAAGGGTCTTTGTCCGGGTTTACGCTTATCCATAAATCGGCTGTAATTTTCAATCCCGCTGCAATAACCCAGTTCACGGATCATTTCGAGGTCAAAAGTGGTTCTTTCTTCCAGTCTTTTTGCTTCCAACGCTTTTCCGGTGGAGCGGAAATATTCGGTTTGTGCCACCAGTTCGTCCTGAATTTCCCGAATGGCCTGTTGCATGCTATCCCGGTTGGTAACATAAATATTGGCCGGGAAGATCGCCATATGTTCAAGTTTCTCGATGGTCTTTCCGGTAAGAGGATCAAACGAACTGAGTTCTTCGATTTCATTTCCGAAAAAAGACACCCGAAATGCATAATCCTCGTAAGCAAGAAAAATATCCACGGTATCTCCGTTAACCCTGAAGGTCCCTCTTTTGAAATCCAGTGTAGTTCTACTGTACAAGCTGTCTACCAGGCTGTATAGAAACACGTTCCTGGCAATTTTTTGTCCGGTTTCCAAACGGATAATGCTACTCTCGTAATCGTATGGATTACCGGCACCGTAGATGCATGAAACCGAAGCCACCACAATGACGTCTCTTCTTCCGGAGAGCAGGGCTGATGTGGTTTTGAGTCTCATTTTCTCAATTTCTTCATTGATATTCAGATCTTTCTCAATGTACGTATTGGATGTAGGCAGATAGGCCTCAGGCTGATAATAATCGTAATACGACACAAAGAACTGTACGGAATTTTTTGGAAAAAAGTGTTTGAATTCAGAATAGAGTTGGGCAACAAGGGTTTTGTTATGGCTAATG
The DNA here is from genome assembly GCA_020635455.1 of Flavobacteriales bacterium. Classification (GTDB taxonomy): domain Bacteria; phylum Bacteroidota; class Bacteroidia; order NS11-12g; family UBA9320; genus JABWCE01. Next base: position 137,761 of record JACJZT010000005.1, on the reverse strand, counting down.
ATCAAAGTAGGTTTTTGCACCTCCTGTATCACATTTGCGATGGTAAATGTTTTACCCGAACCGGTAACCCCTAGCAGGATCTGGTCCTTATCTCCTTCATTAATGCCCTGAACCAATTGCTGAATGGCATTTGGCTGGTCTCCCGTTGGACTGAATTCGGATTCGAGAATAAATTTCATGAATGGTTGCGAAGATACATTTGCAGAGGAAGTTAAAAAAGTTCTTAGAACGCATTTCAAAGCTGAAAGACCGTTTGTAAACCGAATTTAAAGTTTATTGTTATTCAACCTTCTTATAATTATTTTTGAAAAAATGAAATATCTGTTCACCCTTGCCCTGATGTTGAGTTGTTTTTTGGGAATGTCACAAATCGATACGATTCCCAAAGAAAAGGAAGAAGAGGAAACCCTGACCTTTACGGAACAAATGCCTTCTTATCCGGGTGGGGAAGAGGCGATGATGAAATTCATTTCCAAAAATCTGAAGTACCCGAAAGCTGCGATGGAAGCAGGAATACAAGGCAGGGTAGTGCTGCGTTTCACGGTGTCGAAAACCGGAAAAATAGTCGACATTCACAGTATCAACAAAAAGAAACTGGGTTATGGACTGGAGGAAGCGGCCATTGATGTTATTGCCGCGATGCCCGACTGGCAACCGGGAACGCAAAGGGGAACACCTGTTAGTGTATATTTTACCATTCCAATTTCTTTCAAATTGAATTAGGGTTTTGGGATGGGGACGTCCTCGTTTGTAACGAGGACGGGCGAGAACCTCGTTTTTTTTAACGAGAATACTTTACAGAAATTAACATTCAATTTAGCGGGTTCAAAATTTACAAATGGTTATTTTGACAAGTCCATCAAAGCCATGGTAATTCATGGCACTGCTTAACACGTAGTCTTCAGGTTTGTTTACGATCATCTCTCTAACTGCCTTGTTGTGTATATCATCTATTTTATCTTTCAAACCCTCTTTATCATAAAGTTCAATTTCCTGATTACCATCGTTCCATACTTTGAAGTATTTCGCTCTTCGTGTTCTTTTTGCCTCAAAACCAAATTTATCCAACATCCAAACACTTCTGCTTTCATTGGAATTCATTATAGTTTTAATTAATTTTTTTGAAGTGAATTTTTTAAAGTCACGTAAGAAATCTGATAATTTGTGAGGGGCATTTACCTTACAAACCAAATGAACATGATTGCTCAATATGATCCATGCAAAAATTTCAAGATTCTTGTGATTACTGCAGTAATTTAATGAATCAACAATTACGAAAGAGTTCTCTTTTAGGGTAAAAAGATCTATCCCTTTTACTACGGTTAACGACAGAAAATGAATTCCGTTTTGATTTCGGATCTGATATTGGTCTTTTAACATTTTAGCTTGACCCCTTTAATTAGAATTACATTGAAAATGTTTTTTTCGCTTATCCTCGTTGCAAACGAGGACAATTACCAAAAAATCTCACAGACCATCCGAAATAAAATATTTCAGAAGCGCTACCGGCATTCTGGCGAATATTAAGTTTGCTTCTGCCCTTGCCTGAAATGCCAAGAAATTAAGCATGTGGTTGCTTTAAAAACTCTATTTTTGCTTTTTTCGAAAAAAGATAAAATGAGTAAGTCAAAGCAAAAGAATCCTGTAAAGCCAAAAATTGGAAGGTCCTTGTTCGAAAGGTTTGAAGATTGGTGTCAGAGTCGAGATAATATGTTGGGCTGGGTCCTGACCATTCTTGCCCTCTTGTTCAGCATTCTCATGTTCGACGCCAAAATTTCCATTGGTCATGATGATGCTTTATACATCATGGCAGGAAATAATTACGCCAAAGATTTTTTTGGATATTATTATACCGATAACGCTCCACTTTATGTAATGTTTCTGGCTTTGCCCATAAAAATATTCGGGGTGAAGGTCCTGTATCTCAAGTTTTTTTCCGTTCTATTTTTTGTTGCCAGTATATACTTTACCTGGCGTGCATTTTCACAAAGGATACCCTATGCCGTATTATTCCCATCCATTCTCATATTTGCCATTAACTGGTTTGCCTTAACCTATGCCAGCCTTACCTATACCGAAGCATTTTACCTCATGTTCCAGGGGGTCTTTTTTGTAATTCTCTTTAAACATTTTGAATACCTTCAGAAACCGGATAGCGAAGGTTTGAAGAAAAGCTGGGGCAAATGGTTGTTGCTGGGCCTGATTCTGTTTACGCTGTTTTTTAGTCGTACCGTCGGGCTGGGTGCATTTATGGCAATCGCCTTTTATTTTCTGATCACCAAACAGTTTAAAAGCGCTGCTTTTACCGTGGTTTCCTTTGGAGTTGTGGCCGGTGTGGTTGAACTCATCAAAAGAACCTTATGGGGATCCAAGGTCAGCCAGTTCTCACAAACCAACATTCTATATCTCAAAGACGCATATGATCCATCTAAGGGAACCGAAGATCTGGATGGTTTCATAAACCGATTTATCGGAAATACCGTTATTTACCTTGCCGGCAGATTTTGGGAAATACTTGGCTTTAAAAATGAAGGAACAGACTTTTCCGGTCCCCTTGCCTTATTTACCGTGGCAATTTTGATCATAGGATTGATTACCGCTTTCAGACACAAGCAAAAATACATACTGTCCTCAGCACTTTACTTTTTTGCATTGCTTTCCATTACCTTCATCGTTCTTCAAACCAGTTGGGGGCAAACCCGTCTGGTCATGGTGTATGTACCACTAATGCTAATGTGTATTTTTTATGGTTTATATGTATTCTTTAACAAACCCGGAACCAAAGGGTACCAGATCTTTTACCTGTTTACCGTGAGTGTTTTCATAATTGTAAACATAAAAACTACCAATGCGAGAATACTTAAAAACATTCCCATCGTTAAGAAAAACCTGATCAAAGGCGATAAGTTCGAAGGATATACAGACGATTATAAAAATTTCTTAAAATTAAGTGAATACTGCGCCGACAGCCTGCCAGAAGGGTCTCTGGTAATTAGCAGAAAGGCACCGATGAGTTTCGTTTACGGTCACGGGATGGAGTTCTTTCCTGTATATAAAGCCAACGGTCCATCCGATGCAGATTCGCTTTACAATTTTCTCAAATCCAAAAAAGTTACACATGTGATGTTCGCCAATTTAAGGCTTGATCCAAAAGTAAGCGGTGATGTCAGTTCACAATACGATCCCCGGATGCCTCCAATTATGCTGGCTTATCAGGATTACGATAAAAAAAGGATCATCAATTCCATCCATAATTACATGGCCCCTCTGGCACAGAGATATCCTGACCGGTTTGAGTTGGTAAAGGTTATGGGAGTTGATGAAGAAGCCATACTGTACAAAATAAAATAATGGGATTTCTGCGTTTAAAGGGTATAGATGAATACGATCTCGATGACCCGCGTCGAACGATCAAACACAAAGAGATCATTCTTTCAAAACCCTTTTTAAAGAAGCTTTATCAGGAATGGTACAGCAACATGAAAAAACACCTCAATGGAGTGCCGGAAGGAAAGATCCTTGAACTGGGTTCCGGAGGTGGATTTTTAAAGGACATCATACCCGATGTGATCACTTCAGACATTTTACCTCTGCCGGGGAACGATATGGTTTTTGATGCATTGGATATGCCTTTTGAAGACAACTCGGTTTCCGCATTTCTGATGGTGGATGTTTTTCATCATGTACCCGACAGTCTGAAATTCCTGCAGGAAATGAGAAGAACCCTTAAACCCGGCGGGAAGATCGTTATGAACGAACCCTGGAATTCGGCTTGGGGGAGATTCATTTACAACAATTTTCATCACGAAACCTTCAATCCGAAGGGCGATTGGAAAATTCCATCATCCGGTCCCATGAGCGATGCGAACGGAGCACTGCCTTATATAGTTTTTGATCGCGACAGGGAAAGATTTTCGAAAGAATTCCCGGAACTTAAGATCACCTGTTTCAAAAAGCACACTCCCTTAAGATATCTTCTTTCGGGAGGGGTTTCGATGAAATCGCTGGTACCTTCTTTTTCTTTTGGATTTTTAAAGGGAATCGAATCCGTTCTTCAACCCATTTCAGGCATTTTTTCAATGTTTGTGACCATCGTGATCGAAAAGGACGCCTCGTAAGTTACGCTACTTGTTCTTAAGAATGGTTTCAGGCAAGGTAATGGCCGCTATATGGAATCCATTTTGGAAGGGCCCGTTCAACTAATTATATTTGCAAACTTTTTAAAAATCAACATGTCATCCAGGGAGTATTTTCAATCTATAGCCGGTAAAAGAATTAAAGCCAGAAATAGACATGCATATTACTGGAACGACATCACCCGATACATCGATTATTTTATTCATGACGACAATTCGGTTCTCGACATAGGATGCGGCACCGGTGAGTTGCTGGCAGGAATAAAGGGAAAACGCAAAACGGGAATTGACTTTTCTGAAGCTATGATCGAGCAGGCAAGATCGCAGTACCCCGAACTTGATGTGCGTGTGATGAGTGCAGAGAATATAACTCTTGATCAAACCTATGATGTGGTGATCATCAGCAATCTGGTTGGATATCTTGAGGATGTACAGGCGGTTTTCGACCAGGTTAAAAAGGTATGTCACAGCCAAACCAAAGTAATAGTGAGTTATTACAACAAACTTTGGGAGCCTTTGCTCAGCATTGGAGAATCTTTGGGCATCAAAACCAAAACACCCGAACAAAACTGGTTGACCCAGCAGGATATAAACAACCTACTTTACCTGTCGGGATTTGACGTTTACCGCAAGAACCGCAGAATGTTGCTACCGGTGTATATACCGATTTTAAGCTGGTTCATAAACAAATACATTGCCAGGTTGCCTTTTTTCAAATTATTCGGAATAAATCATTTCTCTTTTGCCCAATTGCAGGCAAACCTGGATGAAAGGCAAGCCGCGGAAAGGTATTCTGTTTCAGTGGTCATTCCGGCAAGGAACGAAAGCGGCAACATTGAGAATGCCATACTGCGTTTACCCAAACTGGGAAAACATACTGAAATAATTTTTGTGGAAGGCAACAGTACGGACGACACATGGAAAAAAATTCAGGAGATCGCCGAAAAGTACAAAGACAGTCATGACATAAAGATCGCTCAGCAGGATGGAAAAGGAAAAGGTGATGCTGTGCGAAAAGGTTTTGGCATGGCCACTTGTGATATATTAATGATATTGGATGCCGACCTGACCGTTCCGCCTGAAGACCTTCCAAAATTTTACAGGGCAATAGCTCAGGGGAAAGGGGGTTTTATTAATGGGAGCCGTTTGGTATATGCAATGGATAAAAATGCTATGCGTTTTTTGAACATGCTTGGAAATAAATTCTTCAGCTGGGCCTTTACCTGGCTGCTCGAGCAACCTTTCAAAGACACCTTATGCGGAACCAAGGTCATATTGAGGGAAGATTACTACAAACTGATCAAGAACCGGTCTTTTTTTGGTGAATTCGATCCTTTCGGTGATTTCGACCTGATCTTTGGTGCCTACAAACTAAATCTCAAGATCGTGGAGATCCCGATTCGCTACAAGGAAAGAACCTATGGGGATACCAACATCTCAAGGTTTAAGCACGGATTGATCTTATTGAAAATGGTCTTTTTCGCTATGCGGAAGATCAAGTTTTATTAAACTCTTTTCTTTCTGAAAAAATCCTGCATCAGGGCAGCACATTCATCTTTAAGTAAGCCTTTTTCAATTTTAGTAGAAGGGTGCAGAACGGATGGACTGAACTTGCTGAAGCCCGATTTTGGTTCATCAGCTCCGTAAACCAATTTTCCGATGCGAGCCCATTTTAGTGCACCTGCACACATTACACAAGGTTCGATCGTTACATAAAGGGTGCACTCGTCCAGTATCTTGCTTCCCAAATGTATGAAGGCAGCAGTTAAGGCCAGAATTTCTGCATGTGCTGTTGTGTCGATGAGCATTTCAGTTTGGTTAAAACCTCTGGCAATGATCCGGTTTTCACAAACTACCACGGCCCCTATCGGTACTTCATCCGCTTCAAATGCATTCAAAGCTTCCCTGTAGGCCTGTTTCATAAAATAGGAAGGATCCATTTCGCAAATTTAATTTTAAATATCCATGATAAACTTATGCAGGCTGAATGCATTTGACCGGGCATTTCGATGGATTAAATGAGGAAATGCATACATTCGCTGTATGAATGCATACGACAAGAAACTTTTACAGATAAGTCTCCAACACAAGATCGTTGAAATGCTGAAGCAAGACAATGGTGTAAGCTGCCATTTCGATTACCACGTAAACATCATGAGCGATGATGAAACCATCAAATTAAATCTTCTCACCTATAATCCCAATCATGAGAATTACATGCTTTTGCATTCGAGCAGTGGTAAAAGCAGCATCGATTGTCTGAAAAAAATGATCCTCTATCTGGAGGAATTTTACAATAAGGAATACCTTTATTCATTTACCATTGAATGGAAAAAGAAAGGTGAAACTATCACTCACACATCTTACTTCAGAGCAAAGGATGAAGACGGGGCAAAACTTAAGTTTCTGCACGAAAAGAATGAGTCGGAATACGAATATACAATCTTCAAAAACCCCATTTCCTAATATTTAGTTCTTTTTTATAAATTCACGTCCGTAAGGATCTTCAAACCAGCGTTCCTTAGGAAGGTTCCGGAAATAATCAAAGGTGATCTTAAGGCCTTCCTTTCTGAATATTCTGGGTTCCCAGCCGAGGATCTCCTTAGCTCTGCTAATATCCGGTTTGCGTTGCTTGGGATCATCCGTTGGTAAGGGTTTATAAATCACTTTCTGATCGGTTTGGGTTAGTCGGATTATTTCCTGAGCAAATTCATTGATGGTAATTTCATTCGGGTTGCCAATGTTCATTGGTTGAACATAGTCGCTTAGCAAAAGTCTGTAAATCCCTTCCACAAGGTCATCCACAAAGCAGAACGATCTCGTCTGGGTTCCGTCACCAAATGCGGTCAGATCTTCCCCTCTCAAAGCCTGGCCGATAAATGCCGGTAAGACCCTTCCGTCGTTCAGCCTCATTCTCGGTCCGTAGGTATTGAATATCCTGACAATGCGTGTTTCCAGTTTGTGATAGGTGTGATAGGCCATGGTCATGGCTTCCTGAAAACGCTTTGCTTCATCGTAAACCCCTCTTGGACCCACGGGATTAACATTACCCCAGTAATCTTCGTTTTGCGGATGCACCAAAGGATCGCCGTAAACTTCTGAAGTGCTGGCAACCAGTATCCGTGCTCTTTTAGCAAGCGCAAGTCCAAGTAAATTATGGGTTCCCAGTGACCCAACCTTTAAGGTTTGTATAGGGATCTTGAGATAGTCGATCGGGCTGGCTGGTGAGGCAAAATGAAGGATGTAATCCAGTTTTCCGGGTACATGCACAAAGTTCGAAACATCGTGGTGATAGAATACAAAATTCTCCAAACCGAAAAGATGTTCTATATTTCTAAGGTCGCCCGTTATAAGATTGTCCATTCCCATCACAAAACAACCTTCTTTTATGAAACGGTCACACAGGTGTGAACCCAAAAAGCCCGCCGCTCCGGTTATCAATATTCTTTTCTCAGACATCATAAAGTTTTCAAAAATAAACAATATTTAAGCACAAGAAATCGCAATAACAAACCTAATAGGATATTTCTGCAAGGCATTTGCATTTCCATTCAATTCAGGTCCGTTACGACCATGGGAGAGGTCTTGCTTTTAAATCCGTATTTCTGCCTAATCTTTTTATCTTTGCAGGCAAATAGTGAACAATGAATTTTGATATAATCATAATAGGAAGTGGCCCCGGAGGTTATGTTGCAGCTATACGCGCCTCTCAGCTGGGCTTAAAGGTTGCGGTTGTAGAAAAAGCAGAACTGGGTGGTATCTGCCTCAATTGGGGCTGTATTCCTACCAAGGCATTGCTTAAGTCTGCTCAGGTATTTAATTACATCAAACATGCAAAAGATTATGGAATAAATGTAGCCGAACCTGTAGCTGATTTTTCATCCGTGGTTAAAAGAAGCAGAGGTGTAGCAGAAGGAATGAGCAAAGGGGTTCAGTTTCTAATGAAAAAAAATAAGATCACGGTTATTAACGGATTTGGTACACTGAAAGGCAAAGGAAAGGTTGAAGTTGCCGATGGCGACAAAAAAGAAATGCACGAAGCCAAGCACATCATTCTTGCTACGGGTGCCAGAAGTCGCGAACTTCCCAACGTCAAAATGGACGGTAAAAAGATCATAGGATACCGCGAGGCCATGGTATTGCCAGAATTGCCAAAGTCTATGGTAGTTATTGGTTCAGGAGCCATTGGAAGTGAGTTTGCCTATTTTTATAACTCCATGGGATGTAAGGTTACCCTGGTAGAGTTCATGCCCAACATTTTACCGGTTGAAGATGAAGAGGTAAGTAAAGCCATGCTGAAGAGTTTCAAATCATCCGGAATGGAGGTCATGGTTTCTTCTTCTGTTGAAAAAGTTGACACAAGCGGTACCGGTTGCAAAGTAACCATCAAAACCGAAAAGGGTGAGGAAATTCGCGAGTGCGATATCGTATTGTCGGCAGCAGGTATTCAAACCAACCTCGAAAACCTTGGACTGGAGGCTATGGGGATCAAAACCGACAAGGGTAAGGTGATGGTCAATGAATATTATCAAACCAACATAGAGGGTATTTATGCCATCGGAGACATAGTTCCGGGTCAGGCTCTTGCTCATGTGGCCAGCGCCGAAGGCATTATTTGTGTTGAAAAAATAGCCGGTCATAATCCTGAACCTATCGACTACAACAACATACCGGGCTGCACGTATTGCTGGCCTGAAGTTGCTTCGGTCGGTATGACCGAAAAACAGGCAAAGGAAAAGGGTTTGGACATAAAAGTCGGCAAATTTCCGTTCTCAGCTTCCGGAAAAGCAAGTGCTGCCGGCTCTAAAGAAGGATTTGTTAAAGTGATCTTTGATGCAAAATACGGTGAATGGCTGGGTTGCCACATGATCGGCGCCAACGTTACCGAAATGATAGCGGAAGCCGTTGTGGCAAGGAAACTCGAAACCACCGGTCATGAGATCATCAAATCGGTACACCCGCATCCTACCATGAGCGAGGCCATAATGGAAGCCGCTGCGGCTGCTTATGGTGAGGTGATTCACCTTTAGAATCCATACCGGAGATCATTCCTTAAAAGGCTATTTGGTTTTAAGTTAATATTATGAAGCTAAAAAAGTTTACCTTCAATTACTTTTCGGAAAACACTTATGTGATCTACGATGAAACCAAGAAATGTGCCATCCTTGACCCGGGATGCTGCAATAAAGAAGAAGAATCAGAACTTGAGGAATTTATCGCCTCCGCCGGACTGGAGCCTGTATTGCTTCTCAACACACATTGCCACATCGATCACATTTTGGGCAATTCCTTCGTTTCAGAGAAGTATTCCTTAGGTCTGTTTATTCACAAGGATGATTTGCCGGTACTTAAGGCCGGAACAGCGGTAGCCGGGCGATATGGCATACCATATAACGAATCGCCATTGCCAACCGGTTATCTTGAAGAAGGCAAGGGCGTTGAATTTGGCAATACCAGGCTAGAAGTGATCCATACTCCGGGCCACTCACCGGGGTCGGTCTGTTTTATAAACACCTCTGAAAAGCTTGTAATTGGAGGCGATGTACTTTTTAGGGGAAGTATCGGACGTACCGATCTTCCCGGAGGAGATTTCAATACGCTTAAGAGATCGATTCAGGAAAAGGTTTACCTGCTACCGGATGAGTATACAGTGTATTCGGGGCATGGTGATGAAACTTCCATCGGTCAAGAAAAAAATACCAACCCATTTGTAAAGGCAAGGGTGACGGTCTAACATTTCTTATCCATTAGTTAGCTCTCATGCTGCTTTTCCATAGCCGAAATCTTTCCATTTAGAACAAACCAAAGGGCCTTATTTTGTTCGGTGATGAAGCAACGGTAAAGACCGGGTTACCCCCGAGGCAGCTCCGCGAGGAGATCGCCGACAGGGGTCGGTCTTTGACGTTGCTGAGTCATACCGCAGCGGCCGGCTGCGGGAAGAACAAAATGCAGCCCTTGACTTTCTTGCTAACTTCTTGTGTCAAGACAAGAAGTTAGTCCGGGGTTGAAGGGGGCGGAGAGCTCCCTTAGGATTTGTGCGAGAGCCTTTTGATCGGAAAAATACACTGAAAACACGAAGCTGAGTTTCACCTTCAACCAAGTCGTTTTGAGGTGAGACGTCGAGGGCTTGCTTTCGAAACGGTGAGCGTCGAAACGACTTGTCGAAGTTCGCATTCAGCGGCGACAATATCAAAATTGAATTTTCCGAAAAAGGCAATAGTATATTTCTGGGTTGTCTCCGCCACCAGCAAACACTGACCTGGATCTGGAATAAAGCAGGAAAGTTAAATTGCAGCTGATTGTTTGTCCCGCAGAAGACCGGTTGGTTTTTCCTCAGCCATAGTCGACCGAGAACCTGCTTGCAGAGCAGCACGAGACGCTAACAGCGGGCCGTAGCGCAATGCTAAATTCTGCGTTAGGAAACCTCATTCAGCCAATGTACTTTTGTCTAAAGCGAAAGTTTGTGCTTCCCAATACGCACAGCGCAAGCCCGCAAGCCGTCAGACTGTCTAAAAACTCAATTTAACCTTTTTAGAATTTGTTCTTTGAAAAACTTTTCAGATAAGTACCTTAAGGATTGATACATTTGTTATAGTTTATAGACAGACTGCCGTTAGGGTACACTTTGCCGCGACATGCAAAATGCTTACTAATTTTAAATTATCATTACTTTATTCAAAATTCTGAAAAATTCTTAATTGAAATCCAATTCAATATACTTATCTTTGGCGTTAGTATAACATAAGATGTGATAAAGAGTTTTGGAAGTAAGGAAACGGAAAAAATTTGGAATGGATTTCAGTCTAAAAAATTTCCTGCAGGAATTCAAAATATTGCACGGAGAAAATTAAGAATGATTAGCAACTCAGAAAATATCAATGATCTTAGAATTCCTCCTTCCAATCATTTAGAAAAGCTAAGTGGCAATTTATTTGGATTTTATAGCGTAAGAATAAACAAACAGTGGAGGATTATTTTTAGATGGCAGAATGATTCTGCTTATGAAGTTGAAATATTGGATTATCATTAAAAGTTTAAGCCATGGAAACATTAAAAAACATACATCCCGGTGAAATATTAAAAGAGGAGTTTCTTGAACCTCTCAGTATCTCGGCTTATCGTTTAGCCAAAGAAACATTTATTCCACAGACTAGAATAGGTGAAATTATAAAAGGTAATCGGAGGATAACCGCTGATACAGCACTAAGATTTTCAAAATATTTCGGAAATTCTGCAAAATTTTGGCTTGGGTTACAGGACGATTATGATTTAGAAGAGGAAACAAAAGCAAAGAAGTCAGAAATTGAAAATATACACTCTTTAGATTTTAATGCAGGGTAGGTTTCTCTTTTGATAGATACTTGATGAAGAGTTTTAGCAGAGTTAGGCTCCGTGTGTTTAATGGAGGACAAAGCGAAGTCTAACACCACGCTTGTGAAAAGCGGAATTACGGGTTAGGAAACCTCATTCAGCCAATGTACATTTGTCTTAAGCGAAAGTTTGCGCCTTTGTAAACGCACAGCGCAAGCCCGCAAGCATTAATGATGAAGCTCAAACGAAGCTCCTTCTACAAAATGATTTTATTGACAATAATTTAAGTTAACAGATGTTTATTGTTTAATAAAAATATCCCAAGTGCCTTTTTTAGTTAGTTTGGCTTTCATTTCAGTATCCGTAATATATTCAATATACCATACTCTACGAGGAATGGATTGAACCAATACTTCTAAACTGTCAGCATTATTTAACCATGCCCAAGTTCCCAATACACTCTGGCCATTTGAACTGCAAAAGTTTCCATCTGATCTGAAATAAAAACCTGTTTGAGTGCCAGACCAATATTTATTAGTTAACTTACTTTTATCTAAAGTTTTGGCAGGTTCAGGATCCGAACCTTTGTCACCACAGTTTACAAGAGTTATGGCTAATGCCAGGATGCAGAAATAAATGATTTTTTTCACGATTTGTATACTTTGAATTTTTGCGAAATCTTTTTTTTTTTTTTGATAAAAACAAGTCTTTAAAAAATAAATTTTGAACGATTATCCTACTTGTAACATATTCATGACAACAAATGAAATAAGACCAGTCTGAATAATGTTCATTGACTATGTATAGTTCAATAAGTATCTTTGAAAAAGTAAGCAAGAGATGATAACCAAGACACAACTCATAAATACACTCGATAAATTGCCGGAGAACTTATCGGTTGATGAAGTTATCGATCACATCATTCTAATTGAAAAAGTTCAGAAAGGTCTTTCAGACTCTGAAGACGGAAAAATCTATCCAAAAGAAGAAGCCAGGCAAAAACTAAACAAATGGCTGAAGTAGTCTGGACTGAATCAGCTCTTGACGATTTAAACGACATTGGAGAATACAAAGCAAAGGATTCAGTACGCTATGCTTAGATCACCGTTCAGGAATTATTTGATTCCACAGATTTACTCGAAGACCATCCCAAAGCAGGAATTATTTTTCCATAATTTAATGAAGAAACCATAAGACAAATCGTCCGAGGAAATTATAGAGTCATCTATAAAATCATTGATGATTCGGAGATCCATGAATTGACCGTTCATAATTGTGCCAGATTGATATCGAACACAAGACCGTTCTCAGATTAAGAATTGTAAGTGAAGGAGTTAAGACAGAAATAAGACTGTGAGTCTCACCATAACAGCACCTACAAAAGACGCTTACTTTATCGGCTTGGAAAGCTTCATCTTCGGTCGTAAATTTATCTAAAATCAATGCTTAACGCCTCCGGAAACCACACTTCTTGCAGCTGCAGACCGTCAGACTGTCTAAAAACTCAATTGAACCTTTTTAGAATTTGTTATTTGAAAAACTTTTCAGATAAGGACCTTTAGGATTTATACATTTGTTATAGTTTTTAGGCAGACTGCCGTTAGCGGTCAGGCCCAAGAAAATACGTGTACCAACGATAACACCATGAGGCATGAAGCTATATGACCAGAAAAATGGAATATGACAATTATGATTGAATTGAAATAAAATCATTATGAGCGATATTAAAACAATAGTTGTGTGTGGAGCTACGGGCAAGCAAGGTGGAGCAGTTCTTGAGGCACTCGTTCAAAGTGGTGCTTGGAAGGTAGTAGCTATTTCAAGAGAAACCACCAGTGATAAGGCAGAAGAGATTTCGAAAAAGGGAATTCCGGTTATACAAGCTGACCTTGCAGACAGGTCCTCGTTGGTAAACGCCTTTAAAGAAGCTTATGCAGTATATGGCGTTACCATGCCATTGAATCCAAAAGGCAAGCTCGACACAGAGTATGAGTGGATGCAAGGAAAGAACATTGTGGAGGCATGCGTTGCTAATAACATTCAGCACCTTGTGCTGAGCACTGTGTTATATGTTGAAGAAGGGCAGGAAAAAACACTGACCTACGTTAAGCGAAAATTAGATATTGAGGGTCTGGTAAAGGAAAAGAAAATACCATTCACCTTTCTCTGTCCCGGTTCATTTATGGACGATTTTGGTGGTGAGTATTTGCCGATTAAAAAAAATGTAATAACGGGTACAGCTGCCAATGATGCTAAGTTACCACATATAGCCTGCCGTGATATTGGCAAAATGGCGGCATTAGCGTTAGCCGACCCTGCCAAATTTAAAGGCAAAAAGCTAAATCTCATTGGTGATTTTATTTCAGGAAACGAACTCGCAGAAATAGCAACAAAATTATCGGATACAAAGACTTACAAGCACAAACCTATTCCTTTACTTCTGATGTATCTCTTTGCCCGTGAATGGATTCCTTTAAGAAAACATTTTGAGCGATGGGGCCGGGAACCCTATCCTGAAGAAATACTGCTAGCAATGAAACAGACCCGGGAACTTCTTCCCGACACCTTGACATTTGAACAATATTTGAAGTGGAAAGGATGGGATAGGAAACTATAAAACCTATAAGCCCGTACCGCTAACAGTGGGCCGTAGCGCAACACTAAATTCTGGGTTAGGAAACCTCATTCAGCCAATATACTTTTGTCTGGTGTGAAAGCTTGCGTTTTTGAAACCACACTTCACAAGACTGGAGATTGTTAGAGGGCAGCTTGCTCAGGTCGTCAAATAGTTAATCGTGCAGAACCATGGTCGATGGTTGCTCTTCGAAAACCCTAGGATGGTTATTCTCTGTACAGAACGACGATACTTTACTCAGTTTGGCCGGAATATTCAGTTGACTATGGTTTAGATCTTTTGGTTTTTTCAGTAGTCAGACCAATAAACCCAACAAAAGAATTTCAGTCAATTTTAATTTCACCCCTTTAAACTACAACCGATATACATTTTTAAATCTTACGAATATGTTCATCCTAATTCGCATTTTGACATGAACTTTCCGGATTTATCCAATTACTGTTTTCCTATCAGCAACTTTTCGGTTGTTGTTTTCCCGTCTTTCCGTTTACCACGGATAAAATAAAGTCCATTTTTTTCTCCTGACAAACTAACCGGTAATTGAGCACCCGGTTCCAATTCAATATTCAATTCATACATCAAGGTACCAACTAAATTATACACTTTAAAATCTGATAAGGGAGTTTCTGAAATATTTCTAAGTTCAAATTTTCCATTATTCGGATTTGGTATTATTACAAAATGGACTTCGCCGGTAAAAGGATATTTTGGTTTTGTAGTTACTTCAGCTTCGGAGGTGGGTATTTTATTTTCTTCATTACCCACACGATCTTCGCCGGTGACATAAAATCTATACGTATGACCGTAGCCGCCAATAAAAGTTGTAGAATCCGTAAAAGTATGGCCTGTGTTTATCCATTCGGTATTGTTATCGCGCTGAACAAAGAGTTTGTAATGATACAGGCCCGATTCATTGTCTATACCCTGGAGTTTGATTGCGATAGACGTATCGTTTCTTATCTCAGCTTGTAGAATGCTACTGGTTGGGGGTGCAATGTCTATAACGTTGGTCCACGTATTGGTAAGGATTGGCTCGTTTTCGTCAAAAATTATATTTGCTCTATTGTTTATCACAGTACCATTGGCGAGGTTGGGTTTGAGTTTTACGGTATAACTTACCGAGGCTTCGCCAAAAGGAGGATTCGTGTTTGGCGGTAAAATTCCCAGGTTCGGATCTATAGGCAAATCATAGGTATTGGTATCAATACCAGTCATGGTCCAACGCACTTCGCCTGTCGTTTTATTTAGTGTGGCCATAACGCGCACTACAATTGGCATTTCGGGGTATAAACTTAGTTCTCCAAAAAACTCATTGCGATTAGAAAGGAGGCGCATCGTTTTATTACCAATATTTACATTGCCAAAACTTAAAGTAGATAGGTCGAACACTGCTGGATTGAGCGTGTCGATAATCGTTACTTCTTGGGCTGCAGCCTGGGCCGTGTCAATATTTTCGCAGGTAATAAAGTAGTGCATTACGTCTAAATCTTTTCTAAAACGTTGCACATCAATTCCTTCCGGACCATAAATTTCATTAGGGTCCATACTCCTGACCGAATTGGTTTTCTTTTTCTTCGGATCCTGATGTTCAAATTGTTCTTCAACTTTTTTTAACAATTCATCTAATTGAGGTTCCAATTCTGGACACCCTTTTACAGATTCCCGAAGTGTTGCTAACTTACCATACAAGGATTCTAAGTCTTTGCTGGTGGTGAAAATATCATCAAGCTTCAGAATTTTATTAAGTTTCGAATTGCTATTTAGAAATTCATTGTTTAGCGTACGCCATTCCTTCATGCTTAAATTTGGACTGGTCAATTTTTTATTTAAAGCACTGTTTCGGGCAAATTCTGAATTAATCATTTTACCAAGTCCTTTTTGCACTGCAGCACCTCCCACTTCCTTTGCCAGGGTTTTTACTGCAAAGGCGTTGGCCTCGTCAAGTTCAGCATTTAAAATGCCATACATTTCGGGAGTTACTTCATAATCATTTATCCATGCATCAAAATGTGCTCCTGCGTTAGCGCCTGCAAGTGCCAAATGTTTTTGTCCTACCTTTAACGATTTAGAAAAGGCTTTAAAATAGGAATTATTCGTTTTGTCGGCACCCATATCAAGCAAATCAATGCCTTGTTCCATTATCTGGTTGGTAGTGTTACTCCAATGCTCGGTGCCCTTGCTTCCATAACGATTGGGATGATATGAATAAACATAAAATTCAGGTGTGCCGGTGGTGGTTGTTTTGGCTGTAAAGGGCAAGGTAATCGTGCTGTTGGCTGGTATTTTTGCCAAAGTCAGCAAATATAACATACCATCATATTTGCTGTTATATATGGAATCAATAGGGTATGCCTTTGCTGCAGAATCGTAATGTGCAGCAAATTCGCCACCTTTTGCTGCAAATTTTTCTCCATCTATATCTACCTCCACATCTTGTGTCGGATCTAAGCGTGTTGGCTTTGGTATTAGCTTAACCTCTACACTTTTAGGATAAGCAAACCCAATTACAACACCATTGGCGGTTACATTTCCATCATTGGTTACTTTAATTTCGAAGTTTGTATTTCTATTTATACGCCATCGCGACGGACCAATTACTTCAGCTTTGCAATAAGGATATTGGAATTTTTCGATGGTAAATCCATCCTTAAAAACGGCGCCCGGAACTCCTTGAATATCAATTTCTACATCATAAGATCCCAGGGCAGCTTGGTGTAAATCAAAATTAGCAATCAGTGCGTTTCGTTTGCTGTTACTTACCACATTTATACTTTCATATACAGTATCGCTATTGCGTATCCGTACTTTTGTATTGCTATCTAAGCCTCCACCGTAAATCGTCATGGCCAGGTCACCACCGGTTCCTGATTTAATTGGTGTAAAATATTCTACCCCTTTTACTTCGATAAAGAACGAATCCGTAAAGCTCTTGTTGCAGGTAAGATTTGTGCCTATTAATTTAATAGTATGAGCTCCTATTCCAAAAGTTTGTTTTGGATATTTTCGACCCGTAGTTTGTCCATTACCGAAGTCCCAATAAAATGTATCTACGTTTGAAACTTGTGCGGCAAATCCAACCTCATTGCCTGTGCGGGCAGCAATTATTTTTGTGTGCGGTTGATTATCCTCAACTACAGAAGTAAAACTATATTCAAAACATCCACTTGAAAAAATGCGGAAATATATTGAATCTGCCGGTGCGCACGGATAAACCAAGGTATCCCTATGAATACCACGAGCGAGATTCACTCGGGATAAACGGGCTACTATTACACCCTTTTTATTATAGATATAAAAATAAAAATCAGCACCTGTTGAGTTGCTGGTGTTGTTAAAATTAATAAATGAGCTTACCCGCGACTCAGTCGATAAACTCAACAAATAATAATCATCGTTATCGGAGCTGACAGTGACATAACCAATTTTTCCTTGAGTTGAAACATTAGGCTGAATCAAGGTAGCCGTTTGACGTGTATTATTACTTGCCTTGTCTGAAATATTTCCAGATAATACTTCGTACTTTAATTTATAAGAATAACAAGCAGTGGAAAGAATTCTAAAATAAAGGGTGTCACTGGCCCGGCAGTATATATCAAGGGTGTCTCGAAGCAATACACCCGGTTTTTCATTAACTTTCGACAAACTACCAATTTGATTTAAATTGTTATTATAAACGTATACATAAAAATCCGCAAAACTGCTATTTGAGGTATTGGTTCGCTCTACATAAACACGCAACATGCCATCTGAGGGCTGTAAGGTTTTATACCAATCGTTGGCATCGGTCGTTACAGTGTTGTATCCAATTTTTCCCTGCAAACTGTCTGTTTGATCAAAATATAAGGCGGTGGCAGAAGTTTCGTTGGGCTGCATATCCGTTACAGAATTATCAATCACTTTGTATTTAATTTTATAGGAATAACAACCGGTAGAAAAAACTCTAAAATATACAGTGTCACTGGCCCGGCAGTAAATATCGATGGTATCACGCAGGATGACACCCGGTTTTTCGTTAACTTTCGACAAACTACCAATTTGATTTAAATTGTTATTATAAACGTATAGATAAAAATCCGCCGTACTGCTATTTGAGGTATTGGTTCGTTCTATATAAACACGCAACATGCCATCTGAGGGCTGTAAGGTTTTATACCAATCGTTGGCATCGGTCGTTACTGTGTTGTATCCAATTTTTCCCTGCACACTGTCTGTTTGATCAAAATATAAGGCGGTGGCAGAAGTTTCGTTGGGCTGCATATCCGTTACAGAATTATCAATCACTTTGTATTTAATTTTATAGGAATAACAACCGGTAGAAAAAACTCTAAAATATACAGTGTCACTGGCCCGGCAGTATATATCTAGGGTATCACGCAGGATGACACCCGGTTTTTCGTTAACTTCCGACAAACTGCCAATTTGAATTAGATTGTTATTGTAAACGTATAGATAAAAATCCGCAAAACTGCTATTTGAGGTATTGGTTCGTTCTATATAAACACGCAACATGCCATCTGAGGGCTGTAAGCTTTTATACCAATCGTTGGCATCGGTCGTCACTGAACTGTATCCTATTCGCCCTTGAATACTGTCCGTATCGGCAAAGTAGGTAGCATTATTAGAATTTTCATTTGGCAAAACATCGGGAAAACCTGTACTATCTATAGAGAATCGAAAACTGTAATTGCAGGATGCCGAGCTGAATATTCTAATATAAACTGTATCTTTTGCAACACATTGTATAGTAAGGGTGTCATTGCCACTTAATGAATTAGTATTCGACTTACTTCCGGTTAGGTTTAAATTTTTATTGTAAAAATAAACGTAAAAATCGTTACCGGAAGAGGGTGAAGAGAAGGAATAGTAAATAGAAATTTTTCCTTCCGAACCGGGCACACCTATAAAGTAATCGTCATCGCCAGAGAAGGTGGCGCCTTGCATTATTGTGTCTTGTAACAATTTATTGGCAGTGGATTTTTGATTGTTGGGTTCGGTTTCATTGGCGGCTTTTGTTTGAAAGCAACAAGAGAAAAAACAAAAGAGAAGTAAGAAATTTTTCATAAATTAAAAATTTGAAATAAAAAGTCTAATTATAAGCAGATATAATCAAAACAATACAATAATAAGATAATTTAAATATTTGAAAGTAATTAAACGCTTTGCGCAAACTCGCAAATCTTTAGTCAGAATTCCACACCAACATAAACCGCTATCCATTTTACCAGGATTACCATTATGACAAGTGTTAATAAATAAAATACATACAATACAAATTATCCGAGCTAAATTTGTTTTAATATGAAATCCTATAAATTTTTGCTACTGGTATGTATTGGCTCACTTTTAGGCAGTTGCACTTTAAAAGAAGATGGTATATACTCAAGGGGCAAGGTAAAGTTTACTTTACAATCCACAACTGAGGAACGAGAGTTATATATTGATGGAGAATTTGAAGGTACATTCACAAAAGACAAAACAATCAAATGCAAGTTTGAACCAAGCGAAACAGAACATATTGCAAAGACAAAAAAAACAGGATTTTTAGGAGGTTGGAGAAAAGAACAAAAGTTTACAGTTAATTATGGTAGCGACAGGGTTCAAGAGTTTAATATGGATGATTGAGAATTACCTTAAAAACCTAAGTTCGGGTTTAGCCATGAATTAATTGCGAATTATAAGCTTTGATATAAGCTGGGTTTGTTTCGTCAATAGCATTTTTATAGACAGTTTTTTTGGCAAGAATGGATAAGTCACGATGTGAAAATAATAATGGAGAAACAATAGCACCGTGGTAAAGAATACACAGGCTGTAACAGCCCCTGTAGAAGACGCATGATTTTTATCGGTTTGAAAAGCTTTATCTTTGGTGGTAAACTTGTCTATTGACATTTCATAATTTCTCCGGAAATGAGCCACTTGTAGCTGCAGACCGAAAACATTAAGTCTCAACTTTGTTTAAATTGAAAAATGTGTTGGTAACGTCAAAAAAGTACACAAATTTTCTGTTCCAATAATGTTTTAGTAGAATTGCGATTCTTCAAAGATCCATGTACGAATTTATAGAAGGTAAACTCGAAAAATCCACACCTGCCTTTGCAGTGATAAACTGCAACGGAGTAGGCTATCATATCAACATATCCGTAAATACTTTTGAAAAGATAAAAGACCTGCAGCAATGCAAACTTTTGGTTCATCAGATCGTTTCGGAAGACAATCAGGCCTTATTCGGTTTTTTTAAAGAGATGGAACGGGAGGTTTTCAGGATGCTTATATCGGTAAGCGGCGTTGGGGCAAATACGGCCAGGGTGTTATTGTCATCGCTCAATGAAGATAGCATTGTTCAGGCAATATTGAGAAAAGATGCTGCGTTATTACAATCCGTGAAAGGAATCGGTCCAAAAGCAGCTCAACGCCTCATTCTTGAATTGTACGACAAGGCAGGTAAACTTGGCACCGGTGCCGAAATTTTCAATACCGAATCCGGGAATATTTTCAACGAGGCCTTGCAAGCCATGCAAGCTCTGGGTTACAGCCGTATGGCAGCCGAAAAGGCCCTGGCCAGAGTTCAGAAGGAACAGGGAGATGCAGCCACTACCGAAAGTCTTGTAAAATTGGCATTTAAATACCTTTAATTCTATATTTTTGTAAACCTTAATCAAATCGACCATACGAAGATCTCTACTAAATTTTAAAATTAGGTTTGAATAGCACTTTTATACGTCTTTTACTGGTCGCTTTGGCGGCTTTTGGTATAACTTATATTTCTTCCGGAACGAACGATACTTTGGGAACGGTCTTTATCGATGATGAAAAAGACAGTGCAAAAAGCGATACCGGTAAATTAAAATATCCCTTCAGGGATAAAAAACCATACGACTTAAACCAGAAGCGAAATCCATTTGATCTCAAGGATCCTGAGGTTTTGAAAAAGGATGTTGAGTACGACCCCGAAACCAATACCTACACGGAGCGAAGAAAGCTTGGAGACCGGGATCTGTATCCACCTAAAAGCAAGTCCTTTTCGGATTATTTGGATGAAATACGCGAAAAGGAACAACAGGATTATTTTAAAACAAAATCAAAAGCCACTAACTCCGTGCGCAGTACCGGTAACATTCCGGACCTGATCAACATTCCACCCGTTATCGATCGTTTGTTTGGAGGCGGATTGATCGACATCAGGCCTTCGGGTTCTGCAGAAGCCACCTTTGGAGGGAATTACAATGTGATCCGAAATCCCCAGATTCCGGTTAGGCAGCAAAGAACCGGAACACCCGACTTTAAGATCAAAATGCAGGTGGCGGTCAACGGTCAGATCGGGGATAAATTAAAGATTAACACCAATTACGATACCGATGCAACCTTTGAATTCGAAAATCAGATCAAACTTAACTGGGTTGGAGAAGAAGACGATATCCTTAAAAAGATCGAACTGGGTAATGTGAGTTTACCGCTTAATGGCAGCCTTATTCAGGCAGGTCAAAGTTTGTTTGGCGTAAAAACCCAGATGCAATTCGGTAAACTTATGGTAACGACCATTGCCACTCAGCAAAGAGGTCAAACCACCGAAACCGAAGTAAGTGGTGGTGCACAAGTCACCAAATTCGATATACAGGCAAACAATTACGAAGCCAACCGACACTTTTTTGTTGGTCAGTTCTTTAAAGATCAATACGACAACGCCTTAAGCATCCTGCCAACCATTCAATCCGGAGCCTACATCAATTACATTGAGGTATGGGTTACCAACCGAAATAAATCGTTTAACGATAACCGAAATCTGGTTCCCATCGTTGACCTGGGAGAATCCGATCCTTACAACCCCAATCTGTTCAAACCTCTTCAACCCGAACAAACACATAACGAAGCGAATGTTCTCTGGGAAAAAATAATCAAAGACCCCGCTCTTAACAGTACCAACACTGTAATTGATCAGTTTCAGAAATCTCAGTACGCAAACCTCGACATGAAAGTAGGGGTGGATTACAACATACTCCTTAACGGGCGTCGACTTACCGATCAGGAATTTACGGTACACAGACAGTTGGGATATATTTCGTTGAATCAGTCGCTGAACAACGATGAAATACTTGCGGTTGCTTATGAATATACCTATAACGGAAGGGTATTTAAGGTAGGTCAGCTTTCAAGAGACAATCCTCCCGGTCCAAGTGGAAAAGGGAACGACCTGGTGGTAAAAATGTTGAAGTCTACCATCACCAACACCCGCTGGCCCTTGTGGGATTTGATGATGAAAAACATCTATTCGCTTAACACATACAACGTCCAAAGACAAGATTTTACCCTGAACGTGGTTTATGCCGACGATAAAACAGCCGATCTCAATTATTTACCGGTTAACCCTAAAGAAACACAAATTTTCGAAAAACAGCTTATCACGGTTTTAAACCTCGATAAGATAAACAAACAAGAAGAGGCCAAACCCGACGGTGTATACGATCTTTTGGACGGAACCACCATCAACATGGCTACCGGGCGGATCATTTTTCCCGTCAGGGAGCCTTTTGGAGCTTTTTTACGAAGTAAGTTTCAGGACCCCAATGGAAAAGATGCATCCTTTTATGCCTTCGATGCTCTGTACGACAGTACGAAATGGTGGGCCGAGCAGGATGTTACACACAACAAGTTTTTCCTAAGGGGTAGTTACCGGGGGTCGGCAAGTAACGAAATTTCACTCAACGCTATCAACGTTCCCGAAGGATCGGTAAGAGTTACGGCGAATGGAGCCCCACTTACCGAAAACACCGACTTTATTGTGGATTACAACCTTGGCAGGGTCCGGATCATAAACGAAGGCATTATTAATTCCGGCGCGGTCATCAAGGTTTCTTCCGAAAGCAATTCACTGTTTACCCTGCAACAGAAAACCCTGGTCGGTTCGCGTTTTGATTATACTCACAACCGAAACCTCCTTCTGGGAGGAACCATTATGCACATGACCGAAAGACCGCTCACGCCAAAGGTCGACATAGGTCAGGAGCCCATACTCAACACCATAGTAGGACTCGACGGGACATGGAACAAAGAAACCCGTTTTTTGACCAAACTGGTGGACATGATCCCCTTTATTGAAACCAAGGAAAAATCGAGTGTGATGATCAGTGGGGAGGTTGCAAAGATCTTTCCGCACAATGCAAATACCATAGGAGCGAGGGGCACCTCCTTTCTGGACGATTTCGAAGGTGCCGAAACACCCTTTGAGTTGAAGAACGTTTACAACTGGAAATTTGCACCAACACCCCAGGGGCAGAACGACCTGTTTCCCGAATCCGCCTTCGACTCTTCAAGGGGGTACAAAAGGGCCAACATCCAGTTTCACACCATTGACCTGAGTTTTAATTCTTCAAGCAACAACAATAAATTCATTCCCGGATACATTAACGGGTCGGATAAGTCTCACCCCTTCGTTCGGGCCTGGGCACTTAAAGAGGTTTTTCCTCAGTTGAACATACAGATGCAGCAGATCAACAACATTTCGACCCTTGACCTGATGTATTACCCAAAGCAAAGAGGTATCTATAATTACAATTCGTCCATAAACGATTTCAACGCCGATGGAACCTTCAGCAAACCGAAAGAAAGCTGGGGTGGTATCGCCCGAAAGGTTGAAACCAACGACTTTGAAGCGGCCAACATCGATTACATTGAGTTCTGGATGATGGATCCCTTCTGTATGGATAAGAATTCTACCAATTCAGGACAATTGTATATCAACATTGGAAACATTTCCGAAGACCTGAATTCTGACAACCGAAGGGCGGTTGAAAACGGCTTACCGATTGATGGAAGCACGGTTGGTACCGACAGCACCCGTTTCGGAAGGGTGGCACAAACGCCCCCTCAGATACAGGCCTTTGATAATAATGCAGCCTCAAGGCCGAATCAGGATAAAGGTCTCGATGGACTGAATTCGGCCGAAGAAAGGGTATTCTTTGCAGGTTATCTCGAAAACCTTAAGAACAATTTTGGAGCCGGAAGTAAAATTTATACCGATGCATTTAACGACCCCAGTAGCGACGATTACCGCCATTACCTGGATCCTGAGTTTGACGGTCCCCAGAAAAGCATTCTCGGAAGATACAGTTTATACAATGGTATGGAAGGAAATTCAAGTTTGGCAACCCTTCCCAACGGTTCACCTGCTTCGGCTACCACTCTGCCCGATGACGAAGACATAAACAAGGACCAGACCCCCAACTTTAACGAAGAATATTTTCAGTACAAAATTGACATCTCTGCGAATTCATTCAAAGTTGGAAGCAATTTTGTGACCGATTCCATCCGGACCCAGCCCAATTACGTCGACCCATCGGGCTATCCTGCTACCGTAACCTGGTATCAGTTTAAGGTTCCCATTCGACTTTACGATAAAAAAGTTGGTGGAATACAGGATTTTAAATCCATTCGTTTCATGCGTCTCTTCCTCAAAGGTTTTGATGACAGCATTATGTGCCGTTTTGGTAAAATGCAATTGGTAAGGGCCGAATGGAGAAGGTATCTGAAAAACCTTAATTATCCTCCCGGAGTAGGTCCGAATCTGGATCCAAACGATCAGACCGAATTTATTATATCGGCCGTTAACATCGAGAAAAACAGTCAGAGAGTTCCCATTCCTTACGTAGTGCCTCCCGGGATCGTTAGGGAGAACGACCCTACACAGCAAAACAGCGTTCAGCTTAACGAACAGGCGCTTTCCCTCAGGGCCTGCGGACTGAAAAAAGGCGATTCACGTGCTGCTTACAAGACCCTCAACTTCGACATCCGGAATTATAAGACCATGAAAATGTTCATTCACGCCGAAGGCGAAAACATCATGGACGGCGACGTAAGGGCCTTTCTGAGGATAGGAACCGACCTTGAACGAAATTATTATCAGCTCGAGATCCCGCTTAAGATCACCCAACCCGGTACTTCAAATCCGTCCGACATCTGGCCCGAAATAAATGAACTGAACATCGATCTTGAAAAATTCCAGCAGGTAAAACTCAACCGAAATAACGTAACAACGGACGTTACGACTTATTACGAAGAAGTGCTCGACAACGGAAATGTGATCTCGGTGGTGGGGCAACCCGACCTGAGTAATGTCAGGACCATAATGCTCGGTATTAAAAACCCTCTTGAGAACGATAATCTTGAGATCTGTCCCGAAGTGTGGTTCAATGAACTTCGTTTACAGGATTTTGTGAATACCGGGGGTTATGCGGCAAATGCACGGATTGTTACCAATCTTGCCGATTTTGGAAAGGTAAACCTGACGGGAAGTTATCAGTCCATTGGTTTTGGTGGGGTCGATAAACGGCTTAACCAGCGTAACCTCAACGAAACCATAACCTACGACATTCAGTCGAGTTTTGAACTGGGTAAGTTCTTTCCCCAAAGGTCGGGAATTACCATACCCATGTTCATTGGCTATAACGAAA
Organism: Flavobacteriales bacterium; assembly: GCA_020635455.1. Lineage (GTDB taxonomy): Bacteria > Bacteroidota > Bacteroidia > NS11-12g > UBA9320 > JABWCE01. Next base: position 112,235 of record JACJZT010000005.1, on the reverse strand, counting down.
CCCGCATCAATCCAAAATACTATCCGCTCAATCCGGATGTTCTGTTAAAAACGGCCTTAAAATCCGCTCAAACCCAGGCCGAAAAAGACCGTATCAAGGAAAACGCCCAGGATTTTACCTCCAGATACAGCCTTAACTTTACCAACGTGAAGAAAAATAAGGTGGGCAGCTCGAAAGCACATGTATACGACATCGAGAATTTTAACATTAGCTATAGTTACCAAAAGATCTACCGGCGAAACCAGATCATCGAAGATTACCTTCAGCAAACCTACAGGGCAAGCTTGGGATACAATTTCAGCGACGCACCCAAACCCTGGAAACCATTCCGATCCCTTAAACCAAAAATACTCAATCCTTTCAAGGGATTTGGAATGTATTTTAAACCACAGAGCATTACCATGCGCTTTGATGTGGATCGCCGATATTCGGAAACACAAAACCGCAACAACGATAACTTCAAGGCCATTGTACCAAGGCTCTACGACAAAACCTTCCTTCTTACCCGTGTTTACGGTTTTAATTACAACCTAACCAACAACCTTAAGTTCGACTATCAGGCAACGGTGAATGCCAGGGTAGAAGAGCCCGTTGGAGCACTGGAAACCAAGGCTAAGAAAGACACTGTGTGGAGCAATTTCCTCGGGTTGGGTAAAACCAACGATTTTAATCAGATCATAAACGCAACCTATAACGTACCCATCGACAAGATACGCTTCCTCAACTGGGTGAAAGTATCTACGAGGTATTCGGCCAATATGAACTGGCGAACGGCACCCCCTGCAGCTGCATCTCTCGGAAACACGCTTCAGAATTCGCAAACCATTTCCATCAACAACCAATTGAATTTCACCTCGTTCTACAATAAATTTCCTTTGCTTCGCAGGGCCAATCAACCAGTACCCGTGAACCGTCGTAAAGGGAAAGGCGACGATGAAGACGATCCTAAAAAGAAAAAGGAAGGCATGAACGCCTTTGCCAGAACTACCCTTGGCTTCATTACCATGCTAAAGCAGTTTCAGCTCGACTACAACATCACCAATGGTACCACCTTACCGGGTTACACCCGTGGAGTGGACTATTTGGGCCACAACCAAAAATACAATACTCCCGGAGCAAAATTCATTCTCGGGTTCCAGGACCCTGAGATCCGGTATAAGCTCGCAGAAGGTGGACACCTTTCTACCAACCCGCTTCAGATAAACCGCTACATTCAACTTGAGGGTGTGGAAATGAAAGGCTCCGCAACCGTTGAGCCCTTTAACAGTTTCAGGATAAACCTCAATTTTGAAAGAAGATTTTCAAACACCACTTCCAGTACGTTCCGATACGATCCCCTCCTTAGGGATTTTGATGATCAGGGCTTGATGGAAGCCGGAATGTTCAGCATAAGCACCATTACCTGGAAAACGGCATTTGAAAAGATCAACGACGATTTCCAAAGCGATGCTTACGATCAGTTTCAGAAAAACCGAATGGTGATAGCCAAAAAGGTACAGGCCGAAGAATTGAGCTCTAAGATCTGGGAGTCCAGAAATTACATCGATTCCATAGGCGTTATGGACGACAGCACCGGATTCCCTCTGGGTATCGACCGAAATCATCAGGATGTGATCATGTACTCTTTCCTGGCAGCCTATCAGGGAAAAGACGCCAATTCGTTCAAGCTTGACCGCTTCCCTCTGATACCACTTCCATCGTGGAGGATCACCTGGAATGGTCTTAGCAAACTCGATTTCATCAAACGGTATTTCAGCAACGTTACTCTCAGCCACGCCTACAATTCCACCACCTCCATCGGCAACTTCAACACCAGCGCCAATTACGGGCAAGATAGTCTGGTTCGCGGGGAGAATCTTCAACCCAAATACCAGTTTACCACCATTTCCATCATTGAGCGTTTCAGCCCGCTAATTCGGGTCAACCTAACCCTGAACTCGGGTTTGACCCTTAATTTCGAACTCAAGACCGACCGCTCCCTTAACCTGTCTACCAGTTACATCATCAACGAAACCCATAATAAGGAATATGTATTCGGTATCGGTTACCGCAAAGCAGGAGTAATTTTGCCTTTCAAGATCAACGGCAAAAAACCCATGCTTAAGAACGACCTTGATTTCCGGTTCGACTTTTCGTACAGGGACGGTTACGTTATTACGCGAAACATAAACGCCGATGTTCAACAAACGCCAACAGCCGGTATGAAATCCATTTCCATACGACCGACCATTAATTACAACATAAACGAAAACCTGAATTTCAGGGCCTTTTACAACCGCAACGTAAATACACCGCGAACCTCACAATCCTTCCCTACAGCCCTTACCAATTTCGGTATTTCGCTCAGGTATACCTTACAATAATGGTTCAACGGTTAACAGGCCAATGGCCGGGTAAACATTTCGTACTTTTTTGCCTTTTGTTTACAATCCCGGGAATTCTGAAAGCACAAAGCGAGTCGCCTTTAAGCCCCGAATCCCTTCATACCGACAGTTGCCGAAACCTCATCCGTATGTTTACCCGTTCCAACGAAGAAATATCAAGGGCCAGGGTCAGCATCCATACCGAGCAGGGAATTACCAACCTCGATACTCTGCTATTCCGGATGGATGCATACGCTCAACTCCTGATGGCCAAATCCGACTTTTTTACTTCCCTTGAAGTGCCGCTTTCAATGCAGAAACTGAAAGAGACGTATCTGTTATGGCTGAGCGATGCACTGGCCTTCAGCCGGGGCGGGCTTCGCGACCTTCTGACCTATGCCGGACAAAGGAACCGGATGCTCCTTAGCAACCCGGATGCCGATACCAAATACCTCGACCGGCAGATCTCCGAAGTTTATTATAAGGCCTATGAATCCAATCTGGATTCCGAGATCGCGTATCAAAGCGAATTGGAAACCTGTAAAGCCCTTTTCTTAAAACAAAAATAAGTTAGGGTTTGTACTTTAGTCGCCATTAATTTTGTTAATTTGAACCGCGAATGAGAAGGTTCTTCATCTTTCTTAAATGGGTCTTTATCCTGCTGGCCTTTTTTGTGGTCCATGCCTATCTTACCGGTAACCGGCATGTTTTCCGAACGCTCAGCCAAACCGTCTTGCAGGGAAAGCTGGGCCCCGGTGTCGACACCAAAAAACTGTTCCCCTCGCGAAAGATCAACCCGGGAACTGCTCAAAAATGGGAACGTTCCGAATACTACGGCAAGTGCGAACTCAGTACTGTACATCAAAGCTTCCTTAAGCAATACAAAACCCTCTCCTTTGTGGTGGTAAAAGACGGAAAACTCCTTTACGAAAACTATAACGAAGGGTACGGTCCTGCTTCGGAAACCAATATCTGGAGCGTGTCTAAATCGGTGCTGTCCATACTGGTGGGCATTGCCATCAAAGAAGGCAAAATTACAGGAACAGACCAGGATGTTTCCGAATATTTGCCCGGTTACGAAACTTCGCACTTAAAGATCTGGAACCTGCTGAGCTCCAGTTCGGGCATCAATTTCAGGGAGAATTACTTCAATCCCTACGGGTTTCCTGCAAAGGCCCTGTACGGGACCGATCTTAAGTATTTGTGCAGGAATTATGGGGTGAACAACACTCCCGGAAAATATTTTATTTACCGAAGCGGTAACAGCCAGCTCATGGGGATCATACTCGAAAAAGCCATTGGACAAAAAGTATCGGAGTACGCCTCCAATAAACTTTGGAAAAAAATTGGTGCCGAACGGCCCGCCTACTGGAGCCTAGATAAGCCCGGAGGAATGGAAAAGACCTTTTGCTGCCTTCATACCAATGCAAGGGACCTTGCCAAAATAGGACAGTTAATGCTTCAGGGAGGGGTGTGGAACGGAGACACCCTTTTTTCGCCTTCCTATTTCAAAAATATGATACATCCTGCACCGCTCAGGGAACTCAGCGACTCCGTGAACCGGATCTACGGTTATTGCTGGTGGATCGACAAATACAAAGGGCTCGATGTGTTTTATGCCAGAGGGATCAACGGACAGTACATTGTTTGCATACCTGCCAAAAAGATGGTAGTGGTGCGGCTGGGGCGAAACTGGATACGGGACAAGATCGGGGGGCATCACAAAGACTATTACACCTATATCGATGCAGCCCTTTCCCTCGACCATACCGAGCCATGAAGCCTGAAAAAATGAACATTTTGGTGTTGTGTACCGGAAACAGTTGCCGCAGCCAGATGGCCGAAGGCTATCTTCGGAAATATGCAGGCGACCGGGCAAACATTTACAGCGCAGGCCTTCTGGCCCACGGCCTCAATTCGAGGGCGGTAAGGATCATGGCCGAAGACGGCATCGATATTTCGGGGCATAGCTCAAATCAGTTGCACGAATTCAGCGATGTTTTTTTTACCTATGTGATCACGGTATGCGATCATGCGGCCGAAAGCTGCCCGGTATATCCTTCGGGAAGCATTCGCATACACCAAAACTTTCACGACCCCTCCTGGACCCGCGGAACCGATGCAGAGATCATGGCCGACTTCAGGGAGGTCCGCGACCGGATCAAAGACTTTTGCTTTCAGTTTACCGAAGTACATTTATGAGAAAATACGCCGCCGAATTCCTGGGTACTTATATTTTGGTGTTTTGCGGCACGGGAGCCATACTTATAGATGCGCTTACCGGCGGAAGCATTGGCCATACCGGCATTTCCATTACCTTTGGTTTGGTGGTGATGGTAATGATCTACACCTTCGGCGACCTTTCGGGGGCCCACATCAATCCGGCAGTAAGCCTGGCCTTTTTTATGGATAAAAAACTGGGAATGCGCGACCTGCTGATATACATTACGGCACAGATCACAGGCGCCATACTGGCAAGTGCCACACTCAGGCTGCTGTTTGCAAAGGCCACAAATTTTGGCAACACCCTTCCGTCGGGCTCTGAGGTTCAGGCCTTTGGCATGGAAACCATACTCAGTTTCATACTGATGCTGGTAATATTATCGGTATCCACCAAAGGGCGCGAACAGGGCATCATGGCCGGATTGGCCATAGGCGCGGTGGTGCTGTTCGAGGCCATGTTTGCCGGGCCGGTAACGGGAGCCTCCATGAATCCCGCGCGGTCGATTGGGCCGGCAGTGGTTTCAGGACAATTCACAAGTTTGTGGATATACCTTTTGGCTCCGGTTTGCGGAATGTTCCTTGCGGTATTAGTTTGGAAATTTCTGGCAAAGACCTCAAAATAGGCCTTCTTTCAATACTTTGAAATGGTAAAGACCACGGGCCGTTTTCAGACGTATAAAGTACACATCTCCCGCCTGCATTTGAGGAAAGAGGATCTGATGGTCTTCGGTTACTTCAAATGGTACCGGAATTCCAAGCGAAGAATACACCCATAGCCCGAAGCGTTCTCCCGAAGGGAGGTTTTGAAGGTAGAAGCATCCCTTACCCGGATTGGGATAGATGCGGGGCTCCGGCGACAAGCTAAGCGACGCGACCGAACTGAGCCTGCAGTCGGTGAGGCTTCTTTGGGCAAGCGATGAAACGAAGCGGCTTATGCTGTCGCATCGCACCGAGGGCGACACGGTATAGTGATAACTGCCATTTTGGGCGAAGCGCACACAATCGCTCAGGGGAATGCTAATGCCGCTGCAGTTGAACACTTCGGTTTTCGAAGCCTTAAAGCGCAATTGGTTCTGTTTTATTCGGTTTTCGAGGTCGCAGCTGCCGTGAGCCATTGGCCAGCGCTGATGAAACAGGGTATAGCCGAGGTTGCAGTGAAGCGAAAGAGGGTAAAAAGGTGGGGATGCATTGCAGGCAACGATGCCATCGCAGCTTTGGTGAGTTGAATACAGCAGCAGGGAGTCGGAACCGACTGCCCAGTTATTGGTAATGCCTTCGGAGGGCAGTCCGCCGAAAAAATTGAGAACGCCCGCAACGGATGCGTCGTATTTACCGATGTGGAGCGAGCCCTGTATGCTACCCAGGTCGGGGCGTTTGAGTTGAGAAGAGTTCACATTGGCACCCGGATAATTGTCGAGCAAATTGCTTTGGGGCATGGGAACATCGGGCAGCGAAAAGCAGGATACGGGTTTTTTGGACGGGTCGTTGAGCAGGGCAACTCCAAGGGCATTAAAGCCTCCGGCACTTTCTCCACCTACAAAAACGGTGGAAGGACAGGTGGAATCGGTTTGGGAGCGGTTCTTTAAAAAACGTATGGCTCCGCGAATGTCCTGAATGGCGCGGTAGTATGCCCGGTAAACTTCGGCCGAATCGGCAATGTAGATGGCGTGATAGGTGGCGTTGATGTTTTTGGGGCAGGGGTTTGAGGCCCAGTTGGCCGAGTGTATGCCGAGGCGGTAATTCACAGAGGCGACCACATAGCCTCTTTGAGCAAATTCAACAGCGAGGTTTCGTATACCGGCATCGTTCTTATCGCCGGCGATCCAGGCACCACCGTGGTTTAGCACCAGCAGGGGCCGGGAAGCGCTTGTGTATCCGGCGGGTTTGTAGAGGTCGAGTTTCAGGGTATCGGCTTGTCCCAGATAATTGATGGCCACACCGTACACCAGGTCTTTTTCAACCGTTTGAAGGGTGTAGGATTTGGTAATGAGGTTTTGGGATTTTAAAGGAAACATCCAGAATGCAAATACAATTAAACTAATATAAGACTTCATGGTTTATCTAAGAATGAGAAGAATTGCAATTTAAGAGATTTCACCTCATATCCTTCAAATTCAGTTGAACCGTTTTTTGTCCCCTGAACTCGTTTTCCTCTATGCTTACCAGGGCGCTGAAAGCCCCTCCCCCTTTTACCTCATCGTATTTATGCCCCAAATTGAAGCCCAGGCCTTTTAAAGGATATTCAAATTTCGGGACCGAAAGGTTCAAACTAAGGTGCTTATAGCCTTCTCCCATCTGTCGTGCCATACCCGTGTCGCGCAAGTGCTTCAGGTAAAACACCGGGCTCATGTTGTCGGGCCCGAAGGGCTCAAATTGCTGAAGCAGGCGCACCAGGCTTTCCGTAATTTCCTCAGGCTTTATTTCCAGATCGTAGACCATCTCCGGCACAAGCTGTTCGTCGCTTAGCTCCGACCGGGCCACCCGCTCAAAGGCCTCTTTGAAGTCTTCAAGCTTTTCGGGTACTAAACTCAAACCCGCGGCATACCGGTGCCCCCCAAACTGCAAAAGATGTTCTTCGCAACGGACCAGGGCCTCGTGAATGTCAAATCCCCTTATTGAGCGTGCCGAACCCGAGATCTTTCCATCCGAATACGCCAGGATGATGGTCGGCCGGTAATGCTGCTCGATCATCCTCGAAGCCACAATGCCGATCACTCCCTTATGCCAGTTTTTGCTGAACAGCACCGTGCTTTTTTTAAGGCCGAACTCCGGGTCGTTCCTGATCATCTCAAGCGCTTCCTTCGTTATGCCCTCATCGATCTCCTTTCGCTCGGCATTGGTTTCGTTCAGCATCGCGCTGTACTTTACCGCTTCGGTCTCGCTTTTGGCCGTAAGCAGTTTTACCGCCGTTTTTGCATCGTACAACCTGCCCACCGCATTGATCCTCGGGCCTATGTAAAACACAACATCGCTTGTGCGGATCTGCTCTTTGGCAACACAACTCTCTTTCAAAACCCTGAGTCCTGCTCCGGGGTCCTCGTTCAGTTTTTTAAGTCCAAAATATACCAGAATGCGGTTTTCACCCGTCATGGAAACAATGTCCGAACAGGTGCTTACCGCAACCAGGTCGAGATACCCGGCATAGCTCTTTTCATCCAGACCCTTCGCAAGGCAAATTGCCTGTATAAGCTTAAATCCTACCCCGCAGCCCGACAATTCCTTAAAAGGGTAGGTCTCACCGGGAACCTTGGCATCGAGCACCGCAAGGGCTTTGGGAACCTCCTTCCCCGGAATGTGGTGGTCGCAGATGATGAAATCAATGCCGTGGCTTTTGGCCAGGTCCACCAAACGGTTCGACCGTATGCCGCAATCCAGGGCAATGATCAGCGAGAACCGCCCTGCCGCCGCATGTTCTATCCCTTTTTCCGAAACACCGTAACCTTCGAGGTAACGATCCGGAATATAATATTCTACCTTTTCGGTAAAACGGTGCAAAAAATCGTACATCATCGCCACCGAAGTGGTACCGTCCACATCGTAATCGCCGTAAACCAGTATTTTCTCATTGTGATCAAGTGCATACTGTATGCGGTCGACGGCCTTTTGCATATCGCGAAACAAAAACGGGTCGTGCAGCGCTGCCAGCGAAGGCCTGAAAAAATCCCTGGCCGATTCGAAATCGCTTATACCCCTCTGCACCAGTAAGGATGCAACAATGCGGTTAACCTTAAGTTCACTTTGTAAACGAGCAATTAACACAGGATCGGGTATTTCCTTTTTTTGCCAACGATAATTTAACATCATTGATTTACATTTGCATTTTCCACCAAAAGTTGTGCTTTCGTATTGAGCTTGGCAATTAACAATTATAGAAACAAATTATGAGTACTATTTTAGATTTTTTTATTCCAAAGGAAAGAAAGTTCTTCACCCTTTTTGAATCGGCAACCGAGAACATCCGCAAAATTTCGAAGAAATTGGTCGAGATGCTGAGATCGACCTCCCATGAGGATATAAAAAAACTTAGAAATGAGATCGATAATCTGGAGCACATCGGCGATGGCATCACCCACGACATCCTGAACCAGCTTAGTTTGAGTTTCATTACCCCATTCGACCGCGAAGACATACACCAGCTGGCCGTGGTGCTTGACGACATTGCCGACAACATCAACGGGGTTTCTTCAAGAGTGATACTGTATAAAATTGAACCTAAAGACATTACTCCCGAGATCAACAAGCTTGCCGAACTCATTGAGCTATGTGCCGAGCAATTGCACACGGCCATACTTTCGCTCAGGAATTTTAAAGACGTGGCCATCATAAACGAGGCTTATGTAAAGATCAACAGCATCGAAAACCATGCCGACGATATTTTTGATATGGCCATAGGAAAGTTGTTCGACGACGAAAAAGACCCTATAAAACTCATCAAAATGAAGGAGATCTATCAGGCCCTCGAAACGGCTACCGACAAGGCCGAGGATGCAGCCGATATCATCAAGTCGATACAGGTAAAGAATACATAGGAAGCCTACCGGATGGAATTGTTAATTATTGTTATTGCCCTGGCTCTGATATTTGATTTTATCAATGGGTTTCACGATGCGGCCAACTCCATAGCTACAATAGTTTCCACCAAGGTATTGTCTCCTTTTCAGGCTGTGGTTTGGGCAGCAGCCTTTAATTTTGTTGCCTTTTTTATTTTTAAGGACCACGCCGTTGCCAACACCATAGGCAAAACCGTTTACAGCGATTTTATCACGCTACCCGTTATCCTCACCGGACTCTTAGCGGCCATTGCCTGGAACCTCCTTACCTGGTATTACGGCATACCCTCTTCCTCTTCACATACCCTAATCGGTAGTTTTGCGGGTGCTGCCATTTGCCATGCCTTTCTTACCAAAGGATATATGCCTGTTAACGAAGTTATTGCAAGCAATCAGGTAGGAAAGATCATCGCCTTTATTTTCCTCGCCCCTTTGGTGGGTATGGGTATTTCCATCTTTTTCACCCTAATTTTCATTCAGCGCAAAACCTGGCTAAAGGTCGGCATAATCTGCGCTCTTGCCGTTGTGATCTATTTTGTTTTTATCGGCTTTCAGGAAAACAAGCTGGTAAAGAACATGGGTAAGTTCTTTAAAGTGGATGAGTATTCCATTGCAGTCGACATTAAACACGACCTTTCAAAAGAAGACGACCTCAAACATGCTAAGTCTATGGTGGAAGCATGCAAGCCCTTTTTGGCCGATTATGAAGAAAAAGGAGCGGATTATGTAGCAGAAAACATTGTAAAGAACGTTGATCTCAACAGGATTCACGTTACCCTGATCGAAGACAAGATCTCCTCTTATTTCAAACTCGACCTAATAAAAAACAAGGCAAAGAACGATCCCAAATATCAAAGGCAATATGAGAATACAAAACAGTCGGTCGACGAACTGAAGCCTCTGGCAAGTTTATGTCCGGAAGTTGGCTTTGACTCGATGTTTGCCACCATGATGCTCAAACACCCGATGTCGCTTACGGAAACGGAAACCTTCAGATCCTCCGTCAACGTTGATGTTAAAGAGGCCATTATAAAAAAACTTGATATGGCCAACAACCGGTATTTGCGCTGGTCGATCGTTATTGTTTTAATAATCTTCGCTTTAACGTTTATTTATACCGAAAAGATCAGGGAACCCAATGCCAGCCGTACCAGTCATGCGTTCAAGAAACTGCAGCTGGTTTCTTCGGCAGCCTTTAGTATTGGTCACGGTGGTAACGATGCCCAAAAGGTAATGGGGATCATTGCTGCCGCTTTGGTAACCAATGGAAATATCGTGGATATAAAGGCCATGCCATCCTGGGTTCCTCTGGCATGCTATGCGGCAATAGCGCTGGGAACCTTAAGTGGAGGATGGAGGATCGTAAAGACCGTAGGTACCCGAATCACCAAAGTTACCCCGCTCGAAGGCGTAAGCGCCGAAACGGCCGGTGCAACCACCTTGCTGGTAACCGAACAAATGGGGATACCGGTTAGCACCACACACACCATCACCGGATCGATCGTGGGCGTTGGGCTTGTAAAAGGCATTTCTTCAGTAAAATGGGGAGTTACCATCAGCCTGCTCTGGGCATGGATACTCACCATTCCCGTTTCTGCACTCTTGGCCGGTGCCTTTTATTTGATCTATAGTATTTTTATTTAGATCTGCCAGAGTTCAATCCGATAAACACACTCACAAATTGATTAAACGGTCGTGAAAAAAATAGTCTTCTGGTTGCTTGCGAATTCATTGGTGTTTACCCTCACCATCCTGCTTGTGCTGGCAGTATTGGACAAAACAGGTGTGATTCATTTTCTCGACAAAGCGGTTCAGTATCTCTATCTTGGCTTAACACTCTGGATACTCGTTCTTCTGTTGCTTGCCATATTATTGGTCGGTAAAATAAGGGTATTGTACAAAACCATCCTCGACAATCCTTTTAACGAAAACCAGGGGTATGAAACGGGTAGCTTTAATCCTTTGACCAACATCATTAAAAGTGCGCAAAACAACAACAACATCAGCAAGTTTGAGCTCGAAAGGTTGAACACGCTTGAGCGCTATCGCAAAGAATACATCGGGAACGTTTCACACGAACTTAAAACCCCGATCTTTAACATTCAGGGTTATATTTCCAGTTTGCTGGAAGGAGCCCTGGAAGATGAAGCGGTTAACCGGCAGTTTCTCGAAAAGGCCGAAAAAAATGTAGACCGGATGACCAACATCGTTATGGACCTTCAAACCATCAGCCGGCTTGAAGCGGGCGAACTGGAGCTCAATATGGAAGTCTTCCAGATCAACGAGCTTATTGAGGATGTGATCGAAACCGAATCGGAGAATGCCGCGAAGAGTAATGTAGCCTTTGTTTTTGAGCCCAGTCGAAAATTTATGGTGGAAGCCGATAAATTCCGTATCCGACAGGTGCTCACCAATCTGCTGGTAAATTCCATCCGATATTCAAAACCGGGTGGAGGTCAAACCAGCATTCGCATCTACGACCTCGACCGGACGATACGGATCGAAATATCCGATAATGGCATTGGAATGGACAAAAAACATCTGAACCGGATCTTTGAACGGTTTTACAGGGTCGATTCTTCCAGAAGCAGGGAGAAAGGAGGGTCCGGACTTGGACTGGCCATTGTTAAGCACATCATTGAGGCTCACGGGGAGAACATCGAAGTGCTTAGTACGCCCAATGTGGGAACCGCCTTTAATTTCTCACTGAAAAAGGCCCATAAAGATACCAACGGTTAGGAAAGATACTTGATTTTACAGACGTATTTAACTTTATTTGAGGTAAAATGAGTCGCAGAAATTTAAAAAGAGACCAGCAAAGCAGAGTCATTGCCGGTGTATGCAGCGGACTGGGAAAGTACTTCAACCTCGATCCGATACTTTTCAGGGCATTATTCCTCTTACTGCTTTTCGCAGGTGGAGGAGGGGTTTTGCTCTACCTGATCCTGTGGATGGTCCTTCCCATGGAAGGCCTTTCCTTCCCGAATTATGAATTCAGGCAAAGCACTTTCGAAAAGGATGAAACTGCCCAGCCTACTATTGAAGACGAGGATGAATCGACCAATATACCCCTCGGGTTGTTGCTGCTTTCGGCAGGCATACTTTTGCTGGTGAACAATCTGGTTCCTGATTTCAGGATTCTTAAAATGTGGCCGCTTATACTCATTATCGTAGGTGGCGGTCTGGTGTTCAGCAGAAAGGACTTTAATTCAAAAGACAAAACAGCAGAATAGATGAAAAATTCTTCATACGGTTTGGGATATGCACTTATTGTGATCGGAGTGGTCCTCATCCTTCACAATTTCGATCTTATCCAATTCAACATTCGTGAACTGGTAAGGTTCTGGCCTTTGTTGCTGGTTTATGCAGGGCTCACCTTATTGGGCGGCAACAAAAAAAGCCTTATGATAAACCTTGCCATGCTTGCTATCACCCTGCTGGCGGTTCTGGCCTATTATTTTTTCAAAATGCCGGATTCTTTTATCATCTAAGCCAAAATTCCCGATAGTCATAAGGCCAATGCCGGTTATACTGAGAAGATAAATACACCCGGTTTATCGCAGAATGTGAGTTTTTCTATTTCGAGTTTCTCCTGACTTCCGCAAGTTTAATCCTCTGAAAATGCAAGTCTCTCAAAATCTGATACTTGATGGTCTAAAATATCGTTTTCTGGGTGTTAATTTGACTTAATTTCAGTTTATTTGGTGGATGTATGTTCGAGTTCTAAAACATAAAAATGGTCGGAGCTACATTCAAGTCATCGAAAAGCGAGGGGGTAAATATGTGGTTAGGAAAAGTTTTGGTTCGGGAAACACTCCCGAAGCAGTTCAAAAATTAAAACTAACCGCCGATCGTTGGGTAGCTAATCAAACAGGCCTTCAAGAGTTTGACTTTGTTGGAGAACGGGAGTTATTCAACAAACTTCTTGATAACATCTCCTCTCTTAAGCTGGTAGGTATAGAATTTACATTGGGAAGGCTCTTTGATGAGATAGGCTTTAATAATATTGAGGACGAGCTTTTTCGTCATTTGGTTCTTTATCGGTTGGTATATCCAAAGAGCAAGCTGAAAACCACAGAGTATCTCTATCGCTATGAAGGGAAGCAGTATAGTGAAGATGAGATTTATCGGTACATGGATAAACTCCACAACAAGCAGAAGGATCGCGTTCAGCAGATCAGCTATGCACACACCCTAAGTTTGTTTCCCAAAGGCATTCAGGTTGTTTTTTACGATGTTACTACAGTTTATTTCGAAATTGACCAAGAGGATGAGTTGCGTAAAACCGGGTTTTCCAAGGAGGGTAAACATGAAAACCCGCAGATTGTGCTTGGGTTGCTTGTGAGCAGAGATGGATATCCGCTTGCCTATGACATTTTTGAGGGCAATAAGTTTGAAGGTCACACGATGATGCCTGTCATTGATGGTTTTAAACAGAAATACAATCTGGAGCAATTAATTATAGTAGCAGACAGCGGTTTATTATCACGATCCAATATCGAGCAGCTTCAAGAGCAGAACTATGAATTTATCCTGGGAGCTCGAATCAAGAATGAAAGCACGAGCATCAAGGACAAAATACTCACCCTTCAACTCAAAAATGGAGAGAGTGCTGTTATCAATAAAGGAGATTTGAGATTGATAATTACTTACTCAGACAAAAGAGCTGAAAAAGATCAATACAATCGTAAAAAAGGCATCAACAGGCTTAGTAAACAAATAAGATCCGGTCGCCTAACCAAAGATCACATAAATAAAAGAGGCTACAATAAGTTTCTACGCATGGAGGGTCAGATAAATCTTGTACTTGACCAACATCAAATTGCACAAGATAAGAAATGGGATGGACTCAAAGGCTATCTGACCAACTCTAAACTCAACAAAGATCAGCTAATTGAAAACTATCAACACCTTTGGCAAATTGAGAAGGCATTTAGAGTGGCAAAGACAGAATTAAAACTTCGTCCGGTATTCCACAGAAGGCAAAGAAGAATTGAGGCACATATCTGCCTGAATTTTGCAGCCTACAAAGTATACAAAGAGTTAGAAAGGTTCCTCAAAGAAAACAAATCATCACTGAGTCCACAAAAGGTAATTGAAATCGCACAGAATATTCACCAGATTGAACTAACAACCCCAACAACTAAAGATGTGCTCAAAAAAACAATCATGCTTTCTGAAGAACAGAAAGATATAGAACGCCTCTTTCAATTTGGGTGTTAATTTGCGGAAGTCAGGAGAAGATAAATACACCCGGTTTATCGCAGAATGTGAGTTTTTCTATTTCGAGTTTCTCAGGGAAACCCTTAGGGTTATTGTCAATTGCATTTGAACCGGGTCATGTGGAAAATTCCCGGTTTAATTTTCGGGACGGATAAGCGTAATGGTTCCGCTGGCATTCTGGGTAAGTTCCTGGCATTTATAACGGAATTTGAATATGTAAAAATAAACCCCTTCCGGGCATTTTGTACCCAGTCTCTGGTCTCTACCGTTCCAGTTGAAGCCATCGTTTCGGTAACCGTCTACCTTTGAGTGATAAACCAATTGTCCCCAGCGGTTGAATATGGACAGGTCGTATTCATCCACGTTTTCCATGTCGATGTCGTACGAATCGTTCAGGTCGTCTTGATTGTCGGGCGTGAACACATTGGGAACAATGGCCTTAACATTGAAATTGACGTCGAACTCAGTACAAATGGTATCTCTGCATCCATAGATACTTTCAACAAACAAGCAGGGGTAAAAGCGTCCTTTGTCGGGAACGTAATTATGGGTGACCGTATTCTCATATCGAATGTTTTCCTTTTCACCGGCGGCAGCATGTCCCAGGTCCCAGCTGAAGGACTTTAAATTTTTGGAAGTATTGATGAAGGTGTAGATCGGGCAGAATGGATCCCGGATGGTGTCGAAAGATGCCTCGATATCTGTAATTCTTACCGTTTTGCTTATGGTGTCGAAACAGGATCGCTGATAAGGTCCTTTAGGAGTGTAGGTAGGTGTATATTTAATTACATAAGTGCCGGTGTCTTTCGATCTTAATTTGGCAAAAGGCTTATTGGTTTCAACACTGTCTTTTCCGGTAAGCACCCATTTATATCTCGTATATATCGAATCGGATCGGTCAACCACCGCAAACTCCTTATTCCTGCAAAGATTGAGATCCACCTCAAAGTCCACCTTTGGAATGGGCAGTACCACAATTCTCCTTACGGGATGATTGAGCAAATTGGTATCCGGGAAGGTAGTTTTACAATAGTATATCGAGTTTCCGGCATTTGGGTTCACCACACTGTCGCTTCCAAACAGATAGATATAGTATATACCCGGACTGGTATAGGTAAAGCTTACATTGGTGTCTTTGTCGGTTGAAAGCTTGCTCTTAAGCGGGTCGCCGAAATACCAGATATAATCCTTTGTTTTTGTGGATGTGTTTTTAAATTCGGCCTTAAAAGGAACACAACCCACGGTGTCGCTTACGATCTCAAATTCGGGTTTGGGTCCGTCGATAAAGATGGTAATGGCCACACTGTCTTTGCAGCCCCTTGTGTTTTCCACTTTGTGAAATACGGTAAACTCACCGAAATAGCTGTAAAAATGATAGGGGTCTTTAAGATAACTTGGATTTCTAAGGTCCCCAAAATCCCAATAATGTTTAATAATGCTGTCGGCCGGAGGTTTAAAATCGCTGTAGGAAGAATCGAAGAACTGTATGATGTCGTCGCAAATTATTTTTTTATTTACGCTTTTAATGCCGGCGGTTACCCCTCCAACATAAATGTTTTTACGGATGGTGTCGCGGCATCCTGCCGAATCCACAGCAGCAAGTCTTATGGTTCGGATGCCCTTATTTGCAAATTGAACGACCGGGCCAACGGTATCGATGTTGAATCCTTTTCCGTCGTCAAAATCCCATTTGAAACTTTCCAGTCCCAGTTTTTTCCGGTTTGGGTTTCTCCAGTATTCCGTACCATTGAACATATAATGTATGCTATCGAAAAAACGGACCTTTATTCCGGGACAAATTATGGTATCGAATTGCATTCCCATACTAAATCCCAAGATGAGGGTTTGGTCGTAAACACCGTAGCAGCGGTTTATATTTTCCAGGTAATATCTAACTTTATAAGCACCCGCTTTCTTGAAAACATGCGTTGGGATAGGCAATAAAGGGTCGGTTCCGTCTGTTATAAGGGAATCCGGTTTTGTATCGTCTCCCCAATCCCATTTTTGCAAAACGATCTCGTTCTGAGTAGAATCGAGCAGAACCGGACGTACCGTGGCAGGGATACAACGGCCACTCACCTCAAAAGGTGAAAAGGGTTCGGGAAGTAAACGGAACCAGTGATGATACCAGATGGTATCGGTGCAAACCCTCGACAGATCAATATAATAATCGCTGGTATCACAGGAACGATATACTTTGGCATTTCCAAAACCTACCGCAAAACCAACCGTGACCTTTCCGCTTGGATCGCAGGTTTGCTGATAAAAATACCCGGTTCCGCTAAAGGGGAGAAAATCGTTGCGGTCGCATGCCGAATCTTTGTTGATGTAAATTCTTGCCGTTTTACAGATATCGTGACTGAACAGGATTTTGTATTCCGGTTTCAATCCCAGGCATTTGCGGTCGGCAGAGTAATAAAAATTGATGGTATCCGGTTTAATAAGGTTTATCGTCCCTTCTTCAAAGGTATTGCAACCGTTGGTAAGGTCGGTCACAGAAAACGACCAGTTTCGGCAGTTGCCGTTCACGTATTTGTGCTTTGTGCTCGAATCGAGCGTATAGTTGCAATTGGATTTGGAGTTGATCCCCTTTTTTACCCAGGAAGTACACTGTGGAGCAAGGTTATCACCAAAATTCCAAAAGAAGCGAACGCTGTCAACCCCGTATCTCCGGTCTTTTTCACAGAAGATCACCGTATCCAGGTTTGAGCACTGATTGCCGTTTAAAACCCTGATCTCGGGTGAAATACCAACCACTTCAATGGTGTCAACCACCTTGGTGACCTGGCAACCTTCGTAGGTTACCCTAAGCGAAATGATGTGCTTGCCGAGGTCGGGAGAAACGTTCACCGTTTTGCCTTCCTGTTCCTGACCTCCGATCAGCCATTCATAATAGGCATTCTGCAGTACATCCACCTGATCGAGTCTGAAACTGCCTCCATAACATTTCTTTTTTGAATCGGCCTTGGCGTCAAATTTTATTTCAGGGATAAAAACATTGATAATGGTATCCCTTGAGGTATTGCAGCCGTTTTGTTGTTGTAAGGTCAGTTTTACCTGATAAAAACCACCGGCTTTATAATAGTGAATAACGCTTCGTGAGGGAGTTGAACTTTTTGATCCGTCGCCCCAGTCATAAATGCGGTTAAGAATGTTTTGACTATCTTTTTGCGTAACGTCCTTAAAGATAACTTTTGCCGAATCGCATCCTTTTCCGATCTCGAACTCGAAATAAGGAATAACGTCAGGCAGAATAACAATGGTAATTTCCTTTTTTACTTTACAGTCTTTTTCATTGGTAAGTTCTATGGTTACTTTGAACGTGCCCGTATTGGCATAAGTATGACAAACTTTATCTCCTTTTGGCGGGTAATTGGTGGTGGTTTGATCCCCATCGTCCCAAAGAATGATCCTTTTTTTAACATCAATTCCCGGATCGCCGCCGAGGGAGCTGTCAATAAAACAGACCTTATTTTTCGAAAGACAAAAAACATTGGAAGGGTCCATTAATATTCTGAATTCGGGAAGTTTATACACGGTAACGGTTTTGGTATCGGTACAGGATTTTCCTCCGCTAAGTTGTACGGTAACCTTTACGGTTTTGATACCGGGAGTAGAATATTTGTGGTTAAAACTTTTTTGGGTCCCGGTGGTTCCGTCGCCCATATCCCACAATACCGATTGAATCCCGGAACTTGAATTCACATCAAAACTCATGGGTTCATCCTGACATACAAAATCGCTTGAAACGATGTTACACGTTTGACCGTATGCAAATGAAAATGCAAACAGGAACATCGTAAGTAAGGATTTTCTGTACATCAAATCATTAGACTGTTTGAGTTCAACAATGGTTGCACTGATCCCATACTTTTAATTAATCACCCGGAGCCAGCAGAGTAATGGTTCCTTCGGCTTTCTGTAAAATTGAATCGCATTTAAAGGCGTAATTAAAAATATAGAAATAAATACCTTCGGGATAGGCTTTTCCCTTGTTGTCGACTTTGCCGTTCCAGTTATTGTCGTCGTTGCCCAAACCATCCTTTTGAGATCTGAACACCACTTGTCCCCATCGGTTAAAGATCACCAGATCGTAAATTTCAAGACCTTCCGCCAGAATATCAAACACATCGTTTAGACCATCGTTATTGGGGGTAAATACATTGGGAATTACCAATTTCATTGCGAGGTCAACATTGATCTCCTTGCAAACAGTGTCTTTGCAGCCATCTTCATTCTCAATATAGAGGCAGGGATAAAACAAACCTTTTTCTTCAGAGTAGGTATGCTTAACATTGGGTGTAGTTTGAATGTTATCGGCCGATAAAGGGTCGGCAAGGTCCCAGCGGATAGAACTGTATCCCTTGGTTTTGTTAGTGAAGTAAAACACCGGACAAGAGGTGGTATCTTTAACAACTTCAAAATCAGCGACAATATACGTTATGTAAATAAATTTGCTTATGGTATCGGGGCAGGAAAGATTGTAGGGCGCCTGAGGCGGATAGGAAGGATAAAATTCGATCTTTACAAAACCGGTGTCGCTTGAAAACAAGATGGCATCGTTGTTTGTGGTGCTTACCGAATCACGGTTTCGTATTCTCCATCTGAACAGATCGTACAGAGTGTCTGACCGGTTACTTACCCTGATTTCGCGGTTCTTACACTGAAAGGAATCCACCAAAAAGTCTACCTTCGGTTTCGGTAAAACGATGATCTTTTTTAGCGTGTATACCTGAAGATTGGTGTCGGGATAGAGGGATTTACAATAATAAAGGGCATTCCCTGCATTAGGGTTCACCACACTGTCGCTGCCGAAAAGATATATGTAATACGTTCCGGGCTGTGAATACGTAAAACGCACATTGGTATCCATATTGGTGGACAGTTTCGACTGAGCCGAATCCCCAAAATACCAGATGTAATCACGTGCCTTAACGGAAGTGTTTTCAAATTCTGCGGTAAAGGGTGCGCAACCTACGGTATCACCCACGATGTTAAAGGAGGTGATGGGTCCTTCGATCGTTATGCTGATGCTTACTGTATCTTTACAACCTTTGGTGTTTTCAACCGAATGAGTGATGGTATACTCACCAAAGGTGTTGTAAAACTGAAACGGGTTTTTGAAAAAGGAAGGATTGCCCTTATCCCCAAAATCCCAGAAGTGTTTAACAATGCTGTCAGCGGGCGGTTTATAGTCACTGTAGGATGAATCAAAAAACTGGATAATGTCGTCGCAGATCAGTTTTTTGGTAAACTTCTTAATGCCGGCATATACACCTCCGACCTTTATTTTCTGAACCACGGTGTCGGTGCAACCCGTTGAGTCCCTTAAGGCAAGACGAACGGTAAAATTTCCCTGTTTTGGAAAAGAAATCACCGGACTTGACGAATCGGTTGAAAAACCTCTGCCATCATCAAAATCCCAGTAGCCCAGTTCCTTGTGTTTTCTTCGCCGGTCCTTATCGTTCCAGAAAAATTCACTGGAGTCGGCGTAATAGGTCGTATCAAACAATTGTACCAATACTCCGGGACAGAGTACACTGTCGAAGGCGATCTTTGAGGTAATTCCAACATCGTATTTCAGGGTGTCCACATCAAAACACTTGCCTTGATTTTCGAGGTAATGCGACAATTTATACCTTCCCGGCTTTGTATAGGTATGAGATACCGGTATCAAAAGAGAGTCGTTTTTTGAATAGAACGTTGTGTCCGGCTTGCTCCCATCTCCCCAGTCCCAAACATCAAAGGAAAGATGATGTTGAAGGGAATCTTTAAACCTGGGAACCGTATTGGTGGGCAGACATTGTCGTTCGACGGAGATCCTTGCATTCGGGTCGTTAAGGAGCTGAAACCAGTTGTGATACCAGATCGTATCCCTGCACACTCTTTTGGGATCGACAATGAAATTGGAAGTATCGCTGTAACTTTTGTAAATTACCGGTTCCCCGAATTCAAGGGCAAAGCCGACCGTTACCCAACCATTGCGGTCGCAAACATATTGATAGGAATAGGCCTGAATGAACCGGCTGCTAAAAAGTTTTTTCCCGCAAATGGAATCCAAATTGGTTTTAACTTTCAGGATCTGGCACAATTCGTGTGAGAAACGCACGTAATAATCGTCTTTGTTTCCAAGACAGGAACGCTTTGCGGTGTAATTAAATTTGTAGTCTTCCCTTTTGGGCATTTCAACATTCACATATCCTCCCATACTTCTGGAGCCACAACCCATTTCGGCATCGGTAACCGTAATGCTCCATTTACGGCAAAGTCCGTTTACATAAAAATGTTTACCCAGCGAATCGGTTGAGAAATTACAATTGCTGTCAACATTAAGGTTATTTACCAGACTTGTTGTACACTGCGGTGCCATATCGTCTCCGAAATCGATCATGTAATTGATCTTGCCCATTCCGTATCGCCTGTCTTTAATGCTAAAGTATACCGTATCGAGATTCTGGCACTGATTATAGTTCAGGATCACAAACCTGGGGTCGATGCCGATGACCTCAATGGAATCTTTGGCCGACCATTTTACGCATCCCTGATTGTCGATCTTTAGGGTAAGATATTTTTTTCCCAGGTCCGGGTAAAGGTCAATGAATTTCTGATCGATGTCGAAGCCTTGAAGGGTATCGTTCAGATACCACCAGTACCAGGCTCCCGACAAAACGTCTTTTTGCTGAAACCGGAAAACATTTCCAAAACATTGTTTATACGAATTTCTACTCAGATTAAAATCAACCGAATACACGATCACGGTTATTACGGTGTCTCTGGTGGTAAAACATCCGTTCTTTTGCTCGTAAGTAAGACTAACTTTATAGCTTCCGGTTTTTTGATAAAAATGCTGAACATGGGTGCTTCGGGTGCTTACCTTGGTACCATCTCCCCAGTCGTAAATCTTATTGATAACCGTTGAAGTATCAGAAGATGTGACGTCGAAAAATTCGGTTCTTGCCGAATCACAGTACCCCAGCAGATTGTTGTCGGTGCTGAAAACCTTTATGGAAGGGACAACGTCTTTGAAAATTTCAATATCAATATCTTTTTTCGCCTTGCATCCCTTGTCGGTAGTTAGTTCAATGGTAAGCTTAAAAACCCCCGGATTGTCGTAATGATGACAAATGGAATCGGTTGCCGGAGGGTTAGACCTGACCGATTGAGCACCATCGTCCCAAAGAACGATTCGTTTGCTTATGGAAGTTCCGTTGTCAATGGTATACGAACTGTCGAACAGACAAACGCTGTTTTTCCATAAACAATATTCGTTTGCCGGATCCTGACTGAATTTGAACACAGGCAGATTATATACCGTAACGGATTTGGTTGCCACGCAACTTCCTCCACCGGTAAGGTTTACCGTAACCTTAACATTTTTTATTCCGGCTGAAGAATATTTATGATTAAATTTTTGTTGAGTGGAAGTACTTGCATCCCCCATGTCCCAGACAACAGATTGTATCCCGGGACTGGCGGTGACTTCAAAACTGATCAGTTCCTCAATACAAACATAATCAGCCGATTGAATGGAACAGGTTTGTGCAGAAACGAAAATACCCGTTGTTAAGGCAAAAAGTAACAGGAGCAATTGTTTCATACTCTACAATATTAAAAACATTTACCTAGTTATGGATGTCCTGAATGTCATTTTATCAGGCTTTTCGAAAAATTTAAGTTTTTTCAGTGTCAAATTTTTGTGGTTTTCAGATAAGGAAGCATTCTTTGGAACCGGTTTCAGATCATTTTAAGGAATTGCGATTTAATGATGTTTTTGAACGGTTAATGCCATAATTTTAGACTAAATTTGCGCAAATTTTTTCGTCTTGCTGTATTCAAACTGGTGGAAAATAGTTGCTTTTGTTTTGGTATTGTATTCAATAATCGGAGGATTGTTGTTCATTAATCCGAACAACCTTCTTTTCCTTGATGAAACGGTCCGAAATCTGAATTTTCATGTTCCAATGTGGTTTACAATGATCAGCTTGCTTTTTATCTCGTGTATCAACAGCATTTTGTATCTGAGAACCAATAAGATCAAATACGATATAATAGCATCGAGAAGTGCCGAAGTAGCCGTTTTATTCGGTTTAATGGGGCTTGCAACAGGGTCGTTCTGGGCCAGGTTTAGCTGGGGCGACTGGTGGACCGATGATTATAAACTGAATGGAGCAGCAATAGGGGAGTTGATGTACCTGGCGTATCTGATCCTGAGAAATTCGGTGGAAGATCCCGGCAAAAGGGCGCGATTATCATCTGTGTACAGCATAATGGCTTTTCCACTGTTCCTGGTATTTGCCTGGATACTTCCTAAAATGGCCGCTAACTCCATGCATCCCGGGAGTGGAGATACCGTAGGTTTCAACCAGTATCCCCTCAACAACAATCTTAGAATGACCTTTTATCCGGCCGTTTTAGGCTGGATCCTGATGGGTTGGTGGATCACCAGTCTGCAAATACGAAATAAATACATAACTCTAAAACTAGAATCTGATGAAGATTAGATCATTATTAAGTTTGTCACTGACCCTATTGACCGGCCAGACCTTTGCACAAACCAAAGAAAACCTTTTTTATTCGAATGGTAAAATATACGTTGTCGTAGCAGTGATCTCCATCATTTTCACCGGGATCGTAACGTATCTTATCCTCCTTGACAGGCGGCTTAAAAGAACGGAAAAAGAACTCCGTGATAAGTTTGATAAGAAAGGATCCAAAGATTGAATTTACTTTTTAAGAAGTAAAAAGAATGAAGACCATAAACATTATTATATTGATCGTAATTTCCATAGTCATTGCAATTTTTGCAGGCGCTTACGGAGATAGCAGTACTTATACCGATTTTGGTACAGCCCGCAATAACCGAGGTAAAGAATATCACATCGTAGGTAAGCTGGTTAAGAGCAAACCTATGGTTTACAATCCTTTGCTGGATGCCAACAGGTTTGAGTTTTACCTGACCGATTCGCTGGGAAATGAAGCTAAGGTTATTTACAGCGAGCCCAAGCCAACCGACTTTGACCGCTCGGACAAGGTGGTTGTGATCGGAAAATTCAACGACTCGGGCGATGATTTCATCGCAAGTAAGATCTTGCTGAAATGCCCTTCAAAATATGAGGCAGAAATGGCTACCGAATGAAAGAGGTCGTATATCAGGGAGAAAATTTATTTTTAGGGAACCTTGGGCATTTTTTGGTGGTTCTGGCCTTTTGTACCGCCATTTTTGGAAGCATTGCCTATTTCTTGTCCGTCAGCCGCAAGGAACCGCTATGGCGAAAGTCGGCAAGGGTTTCTTTCTGGATCCACACCTTTGCGGTAACCGGAGTATTCATAACCTTGTTTACCATTATTTATGGTCATTATTTCGAATATCAGTACGCCTGGCAGCACAGCTCCAGAAACTTGCCCTGGTATTATATGTTGTCCTGTTTCTGGGAAGGACAGGAAGGCAGCTTTTTGCTCTGGTTGTTCTGGAATGCACTCATCGGGATCGTTTTTGTTTATACGGTAAAAAAATGGGAATCCCCTGTTTTGTCAATCATTTGTCTCACTCAGGTAGTTTTGTCAAGCATGCTTTTAGGTATTGATCTGGGAGAAGTTTACACCATTGGAAGCAGTCCGTTTAATTTGCTACGTGAAAAAATGGCCTTGCAGGCACCCATATTCCGAACACCGGACTATCTTGAAAGCATTACGGACGGAAGAGGATTAAACCCGCTTTTACAAAATTACTGGATGGTGATCCATCCTCCAACTTTATTCCTTGGCTTCGCCAGCAGTATCATTCCATTTGCCTTTGCAGTTTCAGGTTTGTGGACCCGCAAATACAAAGAGTGGTTGAAACCTGCCTTGCCCTGGACCCTCATCTCGGTAATGGTTTTGGGAACAGGAATAATAATGGGCGGATTCTGGGCTTATGAGTCTCTTTCATTCGGAGGGTACTGGGCCTGGGACCCGGTTGAGAATGCATCTCTGGTTCCATGGTTGCTTCTCATTACCACCCTGCATTTAATGCTGATCTATAAAAGCACCGGAACCAGCATTATCCTGACTTACATCCTTAGCATTGCTTCCTTTCTTTTGGTTTTATATGCTACTTTTCTAACCCGTAGCGGTATTTTGGGCGATACCAGCGTACATTCCTTTACCGACCTTGGATTGAGCGGACAGCTCATGATGTTCATGTTTATTTTTTATGCCTTACCCTTATTTGCCATCCTGCATAAAAAAGCACATAAAATATGGATGAACCTTATATACTGGACCTTCTTCCTACTTAACATTATTTTGGGGATCGTTACCAAAAATGAAACGGCATTTCTTATCCTCAAATGGATAGACATTGCAATTTTTGTTAGCATCACCGTTTTGTTTGTTCAACAATTGTACAAAACATTCCCGGTCAGCAAAACGGAGGAAAGTTTCAAAAGCAGGGAATTATGGATGTTTGTAGGGAGTTTGCTTCTGTTGCTTTCTGCATTTCAGGTTACCCTGGTAACCAGTTTTCCGGTAATCAATAAATTGTTCGGCACAAAGATCGCACCCCCGACAGATGCCATTGCCTATTATAATAAGTTCCAGTTGCCCATTGCTATTTTAATTGCTCTTTTAGTTGCCGTTACTCAGTATTTTAAATATAAGACCACCAAAACGTCCAAAGTTCTCATTCACATACTCAAGACCTTTGCCATTTCCGTTGTTCTGTCACTGGGTGCCATGTTTTTGTTCGAAATTTACAAACCCGCCTATCTTGTATTGTTGATCTCCGGAGTGTATGCCGTAGTGGCCAACTTCGCCTATTTTTTTGAAGTACTAAAAGGGAAAATAAACCTTGCAGGTGCTTCCATCGCACACATTGGTTTCGGGTTTATGCTGGTAGGTATACTTGTTTCGAGTGCAAAGAAAGAAGTCATTTCCATTAATGAGACCGTTGATTTTGGAAGCGCCATGGACGATAAGGGCAAAAGGGAAAATATTCTTTTACTCAAGGGCGATACCCTGAGGATGAAAGATTATCTGGTTACCTATACAGGTGATACCTTTATTGAGCCCAATACCTTTTATAAAGTTTCTTATAAAGGAATAGGAAACAATGAAGAATTTGTGCTTGAGCCCAATGCCCAGATCAGCAACAACCAGTTGAATTCCAATCCCGATACCAGGCATTATCTCACTCACGATGTTTATACCTATGTAAGCAATATACCGGATAGGGAAAAGCAAATGAACGAACCATGGGAGGAACCTAAACCCTTTTCGGTAGAAATTGGGGATACGGTGAAATGCTCTAACGGAGCAATAGTTTTTGAAAGCATTGATAAAAACGCCCGACCTGAAGACCTTAGACTGAATCACCAGATGTGGGCTGCAAATCTTAAGATACTTGCCGGACAAAAAACATTTCGCCTTAAACCAATTTTTGCCATTACCGATCAGTCGTATTACACCATAGAAGACGTGAATAATGAGGCAGGGATAAAAGCACAGTTTTACATTAAATCCAATGGCCAGGGAGTTTCAGCCTATCTTGACATTGCAGAAAGGCCTCCCGTAAGAGACTTTATTATAATGAAAGCCATCGTTTTTCCTTACATTAATTTTTTGTGGGGAGGCGTAATTCTCATGGTAATTGGATTCGTGATCTCCATTGTTCGCCGGACAAAGGATTATCGAAGAAGTCGTGAAAGCTAAAATTACCTTTATCGGATCGGGTAACCTGGCCTGGAATCTTGCCGGAGCATTCGACCTGGCAGGCCATCAGATCCATCAGGTCATAAGCAGGAATGAGCAAACCGGACAGGCATTGGCAAAGACCTATGCTGCCTTTTATCACAGTTCTGTAGACAAGTTATTTTCCGATTCCGATTTTGTGTTCCTGGCTCTTCCTGATAAGGCCATCCGAGAAACGGTTCAGCAAATAAAAGTTAAAGGGCCGGTTGTGATGCACTCTGCAGGAAGCTGTGATCTTAATGCCATATCGGATCATTATCAACCCTGCGGTGTGTTTTATCCGTTGCAAACTTTTACAATGGAACGAAAGCCCGACTTCTTTAAGATCCCTGTGTTCATTGAATCAACAGATAAGGAAGTTCTGGAAAGAATTCGTGAACTGGCTGAGGTGATCTCGAACGAGGTAGTGGAGTTAAATTCTGAAAAAAGACTTTTTATGCATCTTGCGGCAGTGATCGTAAACAATTTTAACAATCATTTGCTAACACAAGCCGAAAAGATAATGGATGAACATGGGCTTCCATTTCGATATCTGAGACCACTGGCAATGGAAACGGTAAATAAGGCCTTTGAGGGATCCCCGTCAAAAAATCAGACAGGTCCGGCGGTTCGAAAAGATATGGATACACTCAACAAACATCTTGAACTCTTAAGGTCCAATTCTCAGTTGAGCGACCTTTACAAATTGATGTCAAAAGACATCAACCCGGATCTCGAAAATCGAATGTAAGGATTGCCTGATTATCGAATAAAAAGCAACTCCCTGTATTTTGGCAATTTCCAGAGATCATCATCGATAAGGTATTCCAGTTTATCTACATGCTTTCTGATCTCATCAAAATAGGACTTAACATCGTTGCAGTATGCCTGAGCTTTTTTTCGGGTATCGGATAGATCGTTGGCCTTTTTTCGGGCTTCCACCATTTTGTCGACCGTATTTTTTAAACCGGTAGTATGATGAGTGACTTTTTTCAAAACATCAAGTGTTCCTGAAGTTTCGTCTTTGGTCATTCCGGCAGCCTGCATAGAATTTATGGTATCGGCAAGTCGTTGTTTGTATGACAAAGCCGAAGGAAGAATATGTGTATGAACCAGTTCGTCCATGATCCTGCCTTCAATTTGTATTTTCTTGATATAGGTTTCAAGCTTGATCTCATAACGGGCATGCAGTTCTTCTCTGGTGAAGATACCGTTCTTTACAAAGATCTGCTCTGCGGTTTTACTGAGATACGACTCGAAGGCATCTACGGAGTTTTTGATGTTTTCCAGTCCGCGTTTCTCGGCTTCCTTTGCCCACTCTTCACTGTATCCGTTTCCTTCAAATAAAACATCCTGACAGCTTTTCAAATAGGATTTAAGAACCTTGGTAATTGCGTCGTTTAGTCCGGTTTTTTTAGATACCAGGGCATCAACTTCCTTTTTGAAATTGATAAGCTGATCTGCCATGGCAGCATTGAGAACGATCATCGGACGCCCGCAGTTTTCACTGGAACCCACTGCTCTGAACTCAAATTTGTTACCTGTGAATGCAAAAGGAGAGGTTCGGTTTCGGTCGGTATTGTCAACCTGAATGTCAGGCAGGTTGTGTACATTTATGACTTTTTTATCACTGTTTTTGGCGGTATTCAGTTTATTGGATTCAAAATCCTTTAGCAATTTGGTAAGCGAACTTCCAATAAATGCCGACATTATGGCCGGTGGTGCTTCGTTGGCTCCAAGACGATGGTCATTACCTGCACTGGCAATGCTTGCCCTAAGGAGTGAAGAACCTTCTTTGAAAGCCTTAATGGCCAGAATAAAAAAGGTGAGGAACTGCAAATTGTCTTCAGGATTGGTTCCAGGTGAAAGAAGGTTGACCCCGGTATCGGTGATCAGGCTCCAGTTGTTATGCTTTCCGGAACCGTTTATTCCGGCAAATGGTTTTTCGTGAAGTATCGTTTTAAAACCGTGTTTTCTGCCGATCTCTTCCATAAGGTCCATCAGCAGCTGATTGTGATCCACAGCCAGATTGATCTCCTCAAACATAGGAGCACATTCGTATTGGCCGGGTGCAACTTCATTATGTCGTGTTCTTAAGGGAATTCCAAGCTTCATGGATTCAAGCTCAAGATCGTACATGAAATTAAAAACCCTTGCAGGTATGGCGCCAAAATAGTGGTCATCCATTTGCTGGCCCTTTGAAGAAGCATGACCAAAAACCGTACGGCCGGTCATCAACAAGTCGGGTCGGGCATCGTGAAGGGCCTTGTCGATCAAAAAATATTCCTGTTCAATACCCAGACTGGCACCTACATGTTTCACTTTTTTATCGAAATACTGGCATACATCGGTAGCTGCCTTACTCAAAAGTGCCATGGTTTTTAATAATGGGGCTTTATAATCGAGAGCTTCACCGTGATAAGAAACAAAAATGGTAGGGATGCACAGGGTTTTACCGGACGATTTTTCCATGATAAATGCCGGAGAAGATGGGTCCCATGCAGTATAACCCCTTGCCTCAAAGGTGTTTCTCAATCCACCGCTCGGCAAACTCGATGCGTCGGGTTCTTGTTGTACCAAAGAACCGGCTGAAAAATTCGCAATGGCCTTTCCGTCCCATACTTCATAAAAAGAATCGTGTTTTTCGGCTGTAAGTCCGGTAAGTGGCTGAAACCAATGAGTAAACGAGGTTGCTCCCTTGTCGAGAGCCCAGGCTTTCATACCTTCGGCAACGGCTTCGGCAATATCCCTTTGAATGGTTGTGCCTTTTTTTATAGCATCCTGAACGGCTTTAAAAGCATCTTTTTTCAAATATTCCTTCATGGCTTCCTGTCCAAATACATAAGAGCCGTATAGGGATGGGATGTCGGAAACATCCGTTTTTACTTTTAATATATTTCTTGAAAGTGCAGTTTGAATAGCTTGTGAACGCATAGAATAATATAGTGCTGCGAAGATAAAGCAAGGTTTTTATTTCAGTTAAAAATGAACGAATTATTTTTAACCTCTTTTGCACATAATACAATAATTTGGTGAACAATTTCGTGCATTAATGCTTTTGTGCTTTGTCTTCATTTAGTATATGTTTGTGCCTCTGATAAAATAATATGAAAACTGTTAAACCCTATCTGGAATATATCCTGCCTGTACTGTTTTTCGCCTTACTTACCTATCTGTATATGGCACCTGCCTTCGACGGAAAGGTCATAAAACAAGGTGATATCCAGCAATACACCGGTGCTTCCAAAGAAATTGCCGATTATAAGGAAAAGGAGGGTAAAGGCCCTCTGTGGACCAACTCAATGTTTGGAGGAATGCCTTCCTATCAGATCTCGTATGAGCCCCCGAATAATTATGCGAGTTTTTTGAGAAAAATAACGTTGATCAAGCATCCTGCAAATACGCTGTTCAGTGCTATGATCTTCAGTTTTATCCTCTTGCTCACCTTTGGTGTAAATCCCTGGATATCTGCGATCGGAGCCATTGCCTATGCCTTTTCAAGTTATAACCTTATCTTGCTTGAGGCCGGTCACAACACGAAATTATACGCCATAGCCTATGCACCTTTGTTTCTGGCAGGGTTTAATTTATTGCTAAAGCAAAAATGGCTGATCGGCGCAGCACTTGCCTCAGCCGGAATGGCCCTGCAAATGCAGGCCAACCACTTTCAGATAACCTACTACCTGGGATTAATTATCGGAATGTGGAGCTTATCCGAAATGTATCTGGCTTACAAAAACAGTACTTTCAAAAATTTGTTCATGGCACTTGGAATCTTTGCCGCAGCATCCCTGATCGGAATGGGGACCAACAGCGTTTCACTGATCCTCACTCAACAGTATGCAGCCGAAACCATAAGGGGCAAGTCTGAGCTTACCATTACCCCAGATGCAAAGAAAAAAACAACCCAAAGTTCGGGTCTTGATCTGGAATATGCCTTCGACTGGAGTCAGGGCTGGGAGGACCTGCCAACCATTTTGATACCCAATTTTGCCGGTGGAGGAAGCGGAACCGAGTTGGGAAGCGGAGACAAAACCAAAAAGCTTTTGCAGCAAATGACTCAAAGTTCGAACCCACAGCAGGCGCAACAGGCTCAACAGATTTTAAGTCAGAAGATCAACCCGTGGGCCTATTGGGGCTCCTTACCTTTCACTTCGGGTCCGGTTTATTTCGGGGCATTGGTCTTATTTTTATTTTTTGCAGGGATCTTTTACAGTAAAAGTCCTTCAAAATGGTGGTGGCTGGCAGCACTTGTGGTTTCCCTGATGTTATCCATGGGTAAGAACATGATGTGGTTCAATGGGTTTCTGTTTCATTATCTGCCTTTCTATAATAAATTCCGTTCGGTTAACATGTCGCTGGTGATCGGGCAGATCGCCGTTGCCATTTACGCGGTTATTTCCTTGTCGGAGCTTCTAAAGCAAAATGCCAATAAAGATCAGGTCCGAAAGGCACTTAAATACAGTTTGTACCTCACCGGAGGATTTTGTTTGCTTATGGTGTTGTATTCAGGTGGTGCCGAACTGGGTGATGCCAAGGAAATACCTGCAGAAGCCATCGAAGACAGAGCAAAATACCTTAGAATGGATGCCCTTCGTTCCCTGTTTTTTATTGCCGCAGGTTTTGCTGCTTTCTGGTACTACCTCAAGGAAAAATTAAAGCCAATGCACATTATGCTGATCATTGGCGTTTTAGTTCTTGTTGATCTGTGGTCTGTTGACCGCAGGTATTTGAATAATAAGAGTTGGGAAAAAGAAAAAACCTATGCCGGCAACTTTGAACCATCTGCTGCGAATCTTGAGATCATGAAAGACACGAGTTATTACAGGGTTTTTGACGCTTCAGAAAGTGCTTTTAACAGTGCCAAAGCATCGTATTTTCATCATTCGATCGGTGGTTACCATGCCGCTAAACTCAGAAGATATCAGGAAGTGATCGAATGGCATATTACCAAAAACGATATGGACATTGCGAACATGTTAAATGTGAAGTACTACATAGTTAGAGATCAGGAAACCGGAACCTTATTTTCTCAGCCGAATCCGGAGGCCTGCGGCAATGCTTGGTTTGTAGATGAGTATAAAATGATGGAGAACTCGGATCAGGAAATTCAGGAACTTGGTAAGATAGATCCTAAAAAAACCACCCTAATTGATAAAAGATTTGAATCTCAGGTTAAAGGCTTGTCCATTGTGAAAGATTCATTGGATTATATAAAACTCGAATCGTATCATCCCGATGTATTAAAATATTCCTATCAGGCATCGCATCCCCGGCTTGCGGTATTTTCCGAAATTTATTACAACGAAAAGAAAGGCTGGAATGCGTACATCGACAATAATAAAGTACCGCATTTCAGATGTAATTATATCCTGAGGGGCATGAAATTACCGGAAGGAAAGCACAGCATAGAATTCAGGTTCGAGCCCGAAAATTACGAGTTGAGTTCCAGCCTGGCCCTTGCGAGCAATGCAGGAATGTATGTTTTATTGATCCTTGGGATCGGTTCCCTGATTTTCGGAAGAAATAAACAAACACCGGCCAAAGGCGCCTAAGATCCCTTAATGCAGTTTTCATCCATACCCGGTCAGATCAAAGTTAAGCAGAAGCTAATTATGGCCTCCGATAATGGAAGGATACCGCATGCCTGCTTGTTCAGCGGCCCGGAAGGAAACGGAGCACTTACACTGGCACTTGCCCTGATCAGTTATATGCTTTGTCAGAATAAAACTGAAAACGATTCGTGTGGAGAATGTTCTTCTTGTTCAAAAACCGGATCCTTCATTCATCCGGATGTTCATTTTTCGTATCCCTTCATAGCCGGAGACAGTTCCAGGATCAGCGATACTTTTTTATCGGAGTGGAGAAGTGCTCTGAAAGAAATGCCGTTTCTCACCTATACCGATTGGATGGATACCATAAAGGGTAAGGACGATCAGAACAAACAAGGTAACATCACTGCAGAGGAGTGTCGTAACATCCTTAAAAAACTGAGCTTAAGGGCTTTTGAAGGAGGTAAGAAATTTATGGTGCTATGGTTACCGGAATACCTGGGTCAGGCGGGAAATATTTTGCTGAAGGTATTGGAAGAGCCCAGTGAGAACACCCATTTTTTTATCGTTACCGAAAAGCCTGACAAAGTATTGAATACCATTATTTCAAGAACTCAGATCTTTCCGGTTCCGCAGTTCAAAACTTTCGATGTTCACGATTACCTTCTCGAGAACTTTCAATGTAGTTCGGAAGATGCAGAGCTGCATTCGTTTTTGTCGGAAGGAAACCTCAGTCTGGCTATCAAGGCACTGAACGAGGGCGACTCCGGTAACACCGAAGAACTACGCAACTGGATGATGTTTTGTTATACCGGAAACATGATCAAGATCAACGAATGGGTCAATACGATGTCTTCCCTGGGAAGAGAAAGAATAAAAAATTTCTTGCGAAAAAGTTTGTATACCTTTAATGAATGCCTTCATTTGAGATTAATTGAAGGTTATAAACCAAAAGTGCCTTCGGGCAATCAAAAATTCGTTTCGGATTTTAGTAAATTGCTTACAGAACCAAAACTGGAAGAGATTTACAAAGCGATAAACGATACGATCTATCACATAGATCGAAATGCCAATCCGAGAATTTCACTTACCAATGTGTCCCTTACTATTCGAAGAACCTTGATGAGCAAGACCGAAGCCGTTTAATTTTGAATGATTTTTTAGCTTCGGTCAAAATTTTAAGAATGTGAGAAACTATCATAAAGGATATATTCTGCTTCTTATAACAGTTGCATTTTTTCAGGATCTAAAGGCTCAAATCGATACTTTAAAATGCAAAAGAGGCAGATTTGATTTTGGAATTGAAATTCAGGGATACCCTGCAGGGATCATACCAACCCTGACCGCTGATCTTTATTTCCGGAACCAATTGGCCGTGAGACTGAGGGCGGGAGGAAATTTCGCAAATCGTCAGGACTGGAGTCCATATAACGACCGCGAAACGGCAAAAGGATACGGAGGAAGTTTAGGTTTGGTAAGTTATCACCCATACAAACTGGGCCATTTTACCGCAGGGGCAACCATAGATATCTGGAGCATGTGGACCCACTGGAAAGACAAGATCGATGGCTCAGATCCGCAAGAAGGTGATACGTACACTTTGGTGTTTCAACCCTGGATCAATGTCGGATATTTGTTTAACATCCGAAACACCCGTATAAACCTCGGTACAACACTTGGTATGGGTAGAGAGTTCAATATCGTTACCAAAGGTGATCGTGTAGGTGAAGGCTGGATGAATTCCATAACGCTGACTGTGAAGTATACTCTGAAGAGATGATGCACAGTGTTATTATATAGTCGAGAACCTTAAAGAAAGAACTTGAAACAACAAAAAATCCGGGGAAATAAAAGAAGACATCTATACATTGAAAAATGGAGATTGGAAAATCTGAGTTTAAGATTTGATTTGCTCGAAAAATACAAAAGTGACCACATTGATATTATTGTGCATCCTTGGTGCGACCTTTCAATGATCAACAGTTCAATTCCTGAGCCCAAAGCAAAGACCAGGGCACTAATGTTGAACGGATTGATTGATATATATGAATCCTGGAAAAGGCAATTGGATGATTCCGGTCTTCCATACTACTTAAAGATCTGGCTTTATGAACCGCGTTTTTCAAGATCACAGGTTGTTTGTGCAAGAGGCAATAAAATTGAGCATTATGAAAATGCTTTCTTCATGCCGGATGAGAGTACAGAATTAAGGATTGGTAACTATGGGTCATTAAGAAGCAGACTTCAAAACTTTACCTGGGATCATTGCCTGGACGAAGACCACTATGATAACTCAGAAGTTGGGGAGCCTGAAAATTATGCAACAAGACAAGATTATATTGACACAAAAAAATGGTTTGAAAAAATCATGAAGAAACCGCATCGAATAACCCGATTCAAAGAACCCGTAGGAGAAATAACAGAAATGTATTCCTTTAAACGTGGTAACGTCTGGATCGGGGAATTGAAATAAGAATGGCCGGTAAAGGTACCTACCAAAATCATTTCTAAACTTTTTAAATAAAAACGTAACCCGGAACAAAAGAAAGTTAGTTTCCATACTGAGATTTGCTAACCAATAAGCCTGCATGCACAGTGCTCGGTTATTTTTCGATTTTTTTTAATTCTAGTTTAATACATAAAATATCTGAAAACATATTCCGTTAAATTAATACGACTCCGGCTATTTTCCTAAGTTCTATTTTATTCTTAAGAATGACTACGTTATTAAAAAAAGTAATTTCAGGTTTTTTTATCTCATGGTTACTGACGTGTAACTTCGCCTTTTCACAAGTAATAAATACAGATAGCTCCTCTTTTTATTCACAAACAATTACCTCCGATACAATACTTAAACCAGATTACTACCACATTGAAATAACCTACTGTGAATATACCAATTACGAAAGAAAAAAAAGAAAGTGGATTAAATACGATATCAAGCTGGATTCAATATATAGAAGAGTCACTTCCATTTTAGAACAGAATGGACAAAATATAAAGCCTGAAATTGTTCGAATTTCAAATAAAAGCTCCAATGGTTACAGGAGCACAAGCCTGAGTTTTCAACAAACAATTACCTTAAAGATCAAGGATATTGAAACCACGCTGAGAGTTTATGATTCGCTGCTGAAAAAACTTCCTGAAAATTGCTTTACGGGATTTAAAGCTTTTCCTAAATTAAACCAGACACATATTGACTCAATCGTTTTTATTTTACAGGAACGTGCACTTGAGGAAAGCTCTGATTTAATAGCAAATTTTGCATTGAAAAGGAAAAAGAAGATTTATAAAATGTACTCAATTAATACCAGTTACTACTTGATTCAAAAGCCACTTAATACTTTAGATGAGTATAATATGCCATTTCGGTTTGATATTGTTCTTGAACAACCAAGTTTAACTTTAAGCATTTTTGAACAATATAAAGTAAGGGATCAATAGTTCGTGATCCCGGCTTAAAATTAATATCATAAATCAGTTTTAATGAGATTGGCATAAGGCGCCATTTCAACAGATCTTAGGTAACTAAATATTGTAAAGCCTCGATGATGTTGAGTCAACCGCAATAAATATTTTACTGCAAATTTCAGGTTGCATTATTAAGGCATGATTTTTATCAATACTTAAATCTTATATCCGGAAAACTAATTCCAATGGAATTAGCGTCAACAACTTCGATTCACGACAAAATAATTAAAATTCAGAAATTGAAGGACAGTGCTTTTGATAATTATTGTGTCAAGTATTTCAATTATCCTGTGATTTTATCCTTATGTAAAGTCAAACTAGTTGATACTAAATCAAATTAAGGAATACACGTAAACTGCTTTTCTTAGTGTATGATTCCAAATGAATCAGGTATGAAAAGTAGTGTAAAAATCTTAACATGTGGAATGATCATAGCTTCTTTTGCTTTGCTTTCATTCAGTTTAAACCCCCATTCAGGGACCGGTAAGATCCGTGGAAAAGTATCCGACAAAATTACCAGTGCTCCTCTCGAGTTTGCCACCGTTGTTTTACTAAAAGACGGAAAGGTGTTAGGGAGCACCATTACAGACGATGCAGGAAACTACAGATTTAGCAATTTAGATGCCAGCATTTACTCGATAAAGGTAAGTTATGTTGGTTATACACCTTATGAGGCAACTTCGATAGAGGTTTTATCAGGCTCCATAAAGTTTTTGTACATTCAAATGGTCCAATTTGATGACAGCCAAGAATTAAAGACGATAACCATTGAATGTAAGAGTAAATCTGTTCAGCTTGATGAAAATAAAAATACGCTCACATCAAAAGATATTATAAAGCTGCCACAAAGGGGAGTCCAAATAAATTCAAACAATTCATCCGGTACAAATGGAATTTCTTTCCTAGGTAATCGTACAGATGGTACCAGGTTATTTATCGAAGGACATCCAACTGTGAACACGAATCAAAATAGTAAGGAAAGAAAAGCAAAACCTGTTCCTGAGAGTAGTCACGAGGTTTATGCAAAGGTCCGGGAACGGGGATTTTTACAACCTTTAATGGAGCCGGTGAGTACCTTTTCAATAGATGTGGACAAGGCATCATTCTCCAACACAAGACGATTTTTGAACAGTGGGATGCTTCCTCCTCCTGATGCAGTTCGTATTGAAGAATTTGTGAATTATTACAAATATTCTTATCCGGAACCTGAAGACGGAAAGATTCTTTCCTTACATTATGAATTAGGGCAATGCCCCTGGAATACAAGCAATTTTTTGTTGCGACTGGGGATCAATGCGAAAAAAATGGATCCTAAAAATGTGCTGGGGAGTAATCTGGTTTTTCTCATTGATGTTTCTGGTTCAATGAGTGACTATAATAAACTTCCACTTGTAAAGAAATCCCTTTCATTGCTCCTGGATCATCTGGGACCAATGGATAAAGTGGCTATTGTTGCTTATGCAGGAAAAAGTGGTCTTGTATTACCTTCTACATTTTGTTCACAAAAGAGGCTTATTAAAAATTCTGTTAATAGACTTGAAAGCGGAGGAAGCACTGCCGGAGGAGAAGGAATAGAGCTTGCATATAAGATAGCTGCCGAAAATTTTATTTCGGGAGGAGTGAATAGGGTAATTCTGGCAACTGACGGAGATTTTAACGTAGGAGTAAGTTCAGAGTCTGAGCTGGAAAACCTTATTACTGAAAAGAAGAAAACCAATATCTTTCTTAGTGTTTTGGGTTTTGGAACAGGAAATTATCAGGATTCCAAAATGGAACTACTGGCAGATAAAGGAAACGGAAACTACTCCTACATCGACAATCTGCAGGAAGCCAATAAATTGTTGGTTCGTGAATTATCTGAAACCATGATCACCATGGCGAGGGATGTCAAAATTCAGATCGAGTTCAATCCGCTATATGTGAGTGGTTACAGGCTAATTGGTTATGAAAACAGAATGCTCCAAACCGAAGATTTCAATAATGACAAAAAGGACGCCGGGGAAATGGGAGCAGGTAGTTGTGTAACAGCCTTGTATGAAATTATACCCTTAAAGGATGAAAAGATTCCATTTTCAGATTCCTTGCATTATCTCAAAACGTGTTTAAAAAACCAGTACCCGGAAAATGAAATCGGGTTTGTTAAACTCAGATACAAGGAAGACTCCGATAGTTCAAGTAAATTAATAAAAATGTTGGTGCAACCTGACTTAAAAGAAGTGAATTCGGAAGATTTCAAATTTGCTGCGGCTCTGGCTGAGTATGGTTTACTTTTGAGTGACTCTGAATATAAAGGTGAAGCCAGTTTTGAACATTTGTTAAACCTAGTGAAGGATTCAAAGCATGATGACACTTTTAACGAACGAAAGGAACTTATAGACCTAATCACTCAGGCGGGCAAGCTTTCTAAAGCAATGACGAACAGGTAAGGGGCTTCAAGCTTTTAAGTAAAAGGCTTTCTTAAATGTATTCGGGTCAACGGTTCATTTCTGGTTTGATGTTTATTTATGACATGAAAACTATAATTGCTAAATATCGATGTATAGATATCGGAATAGATGGTTTTGGAATGTAGAGTGTGGTTTAAGATGATCTAGGTTTTACTGACTGAAAAAATTAGAATGGAGATTGAAATTTCCTGACCTAAACCCCTTTTCAAATATTGTGTAAGTCTAAATAAGATACTTTGTAATTATATAGATCTGGTTCTGAAGGTTTTTTAAAAGAAAATGAAGACTGATGAATTAATTTTCCTTATTTATTCAATTTTCGTTTCATAATTATAATTTTGCCAACTGTTTCCCACTTAAATGAAACAAACCTCCGGTTTACATTCAATACCCTTTAACGTTGCAGGGGTTCTGATAGCCATTGGTATCATTTATGGTGATATAGGTACATCTCCTCTTTATGTTTTTAATGCAATTGTTGGTGACAAGGTGATCAGCGAAGGATTGATCCTGGGTGCACTCAGTTGTGTATTCTGGACCCTTACGCTTCAAACAACCTTTAAATACGTCTTACTCACCTTAACGGCAGACAATAATGGGGAAGGTGGTATGTTTTCGCTTTATGCACTTATAAAACGCCGGACAAAATACATGCTCATTCCGGCAATCGTAGGTGGCGCAGCATTGCTTGCCGAGGGTATTATTACTCCTCCCATTTCGGTTTCATCAGCGGTGGAAGGTCTTGAATCGAGAATACCGAACATGCCGACGGTAACCGTGGTGGTTATAATACTGAGCCTCTTGTTCATCATTCAGCAATTCGGCACACGAACCGTTGGTAAATGGTTTGCACCGGTAATGGTAATCTGGTTCTCGATGATAGCCATTCTGGGAGCCGGTGAGATCCTTCATAATCTTTCGATCTTTAAGGCCATTCATCCCGCATACGCACTGAATCTTCTTACCAATTACCCAAAGGGATTCTATCTTCTGGGAGCTGTATTTCTTTGTACAACAGGTGCCGAAGCCCTGTACAGCGACCTGGGACATTGTGGGCGGAAAAACATAAGGATCAGCTGGATCTTTGTGAAGACCTGCCTTATACTGAATTACTTCGGACAGGGAGCCTGGCTTATTGCCCATAAGGGTGAAATGCTAGGTGACAAAAGGGTATTCTTCGAGTTGATGCCTCCGGGTTTTCTTTACATCGGCGTTGCAATAGCCACTATGGCCGCCATCGTTGCAAGTCAGGCAATGATCACCGGTTCTTTTACGCTGATCTCAGAGGCAATCAGACTTGGATTCTGGCCAAAAATGAGGGTGGTTTATACCACCGAGAAAAAGGGACATATTTTCGTTCCTGCGATAAACTTTCTATTATGGATGGGTTGCATGTTCATTGTATATTATTTCAGAGAATCCGCCAATATGGAAGCAGCCTATGGTCTTGCAATAAATACCGCGATGCCCATGACTACTTTATTGTTTGCCGCATATTTAAGGACCAGGCTTAAACAAAAGCCCATTTGGGTTATTTTATACCTTTCAATTTTTTTAACACTCGAAGGTGCGTTCTATGTTGCAAACCTCGAAAAATTCAGTCAGGGTGGGTACATCACCGTTCTTATTACTCTTTGCATTATTGCCATCATGTTTATCTGGTATCGTGCAAGGCAAATCAGGAACCAGATGGTTGAATTTGTTGAACTCGAGCCCTTTGTTCCAATGCTTGAAGACCTTAGCAAGGACCTTAGCATTCCAAAATATGCAACCAATCTTGTTTTTTTAACCAGTTCCGAAAGCCCAAATCGTATTGAAAAGAAAATTATTTATTCCATTTTCGAAAACAATCCTAAAAGAGCCGACATATATTGGATGGTTCACATCAATGTTCATGACGACCCATACACCTGTGAGTATTCGGTGAATCAGATCATTCCCAACGACATCATTCGGGTTGATTTTAAATTGGGTTTCAGGGTAGATCAAAAAATCAATATTTTGCTTCGTAAAGTGATCGAAGATCTCATTGAAAGCAAAGAACTTGAGGTTGAAAACAAATACGCTACCAAATACAGTTTCATGGGCGGAGATTTCAGATACGTAATGATCAAGAAGGAATTTTCATATGAAAATGAAATGGAGTTTTTTGATAAATTGCTTGTGTTCGGGCATTCGGTGATCAAAAGGGTAGGAATTTCGGAAGAAAAGAGTTTCGGGCTTGATTCCGCACTCGTTAAAACCGAAAGCTATCCCTTGTTATTCAACAGAAAACTAAAGGAATTTCCCCTAAAACGGAATCAGAAGAAACACTAAATCCGTATTTAAATTGGGTTGATTGAATTCGGTATAAACCCTGTCAAATTCAAACAATCTGATTTGAATGGTCGTATATTTGCACCCTAATTATGCTCAGAACACATACTTGCGGAGAATTACGCATTACAGATGTAGGAAAAAAAGTAACTTTATGTGGTTGGCTTCAAAAGAGCCGTGACATCGGATCGATCGGTTTTATCGATTTGCGTGACCGGTATGGGATCACACAGCTTGCTTTTGATGAAACGAAAAATCCCGAAACTTTTGAAAAAGCAAGGATCTATGGTAGGGAATGCGTTCTCAGGGCTACAGGTGTGGTTGATGAACGGTCATCCAAAAATCCTAAAATGGATACCGGAGATATCGAGATCAGGGTTGAGGAACTGGAGATCCTGAATGAGTCGAAAACCCCGCCTTTTACTATAGAAGAAAATACAGACGGAGGAGATGAATTGAGAATGAAATACCGCTATCTCGATTTGAGAAGAGAATCGGTTCGTAAGAAAATTGAGCTCCGGCATCAGGTAACCAAACATACCAGAACCTATCTGGATGCTCAATCTTTCATAGAGATCGAAACTCCGGTGCTCATCAAATCCACACCGGAGGGCGCACGCGATTTTGTGGTACCATCCCGTTTAAACGAGGGAGAGTGGTATGCACTTCCCCAGAGCCCGCAAACCTTCAAGCAATTATTAATGGTAAGCGGAATGGATAAGTACTATCAAATCGTAAAATGTTTCAGGGACGAAGACCTGAGGGCTGACCGGCAACCTGAATTTACCCAGATCGATTGTGAAATGAGTTTTGTAGAGCAGGACGACATTTTAAATATGTTTGAAGGACTGACAAAATTTGTTTTTAAGAACATACACGGAATTGAGCTGAGTGATTTTCCAAGGATGAGTTATCAAGAGGCTATGAACACTTACGGGTCGGATAAGCCGGATACACGATTCGAAATGAAATTTGTGTATCTCGATGAGGTTGCCAGGGGAAAAGGTTTTGGTTTGTTTGATTCATCAGAATCGATAATAGCCATAAACGTGAAAGGAGGTGCCGAATTTACCCGTAAACAACTCGATGAACTGACCGATTTTGTGAAACAACCTCAAATTGGGGCAGGTGGATTGATCTACTGCAGGTATAACTCAGATGGTACACTTAAATCGTCGGTAGACAAATTTTTTAGTGAAGAGAATTTAAGGCAATGGGCTCAAACGTGTAATTCTGCTCCGGGAGATTTGATCCTGGTTTTATGTGGTAAAAAGAGTTCAACACAAAAACAAATGAACGAACTTAGACTCAAACTTGGCCGTCAACCGGGCTTGATCAGAAGTGGAGAATACAAAGCCTTATGGGTTGTAGATTTTCCATTACTGGAGTTCGACGACGAATCCGGGAGATGGCATGCCATGCATCATCCTTTTACATCCCCCAAGCCCGAAGACATTTCCGAACTAAGATCTTCTCCGGGAAAGGTAAGGGCAAATGCCTACGATCTGGTGATCAATGGTGTAGAAGTGGGAGGTGGAAGCATACGGATTCACGATAAAAAGGTACAAAAGGAAATGTTCTCTCTTTTGGGTTTTACCGATGAACAGGCACAGGCGCAATTCGGGTTCCTGATGGATGCGTTTGAATACGGCGCACCTCCACACGGAGGAATTGCATTTGGTCTTGACCGATTGTGTTCGCTTTTAGGTGAAACGGATTCGATCAGGGATTTTATTGCATTTCCCAAAAACAATGCCGGCAGGGATGTGATGATCGATGCACCCTCACCTTTAAGTAAGGAACAACTCGAAGAATTGGGACTGAAGTAAAATTCAAGTTCTAAGCCGCCGGGAATTTTATTCCGCATTTACTTTCGTAATTTATGAAGAGGGCAACCTTTATCCATAAATTAGAACATCTTAAAGCAAGATTTAATGTAGGCTGCAATTCGGTTGCTGTAAAAACGTTATACTCTGAAAAACAATGAAAAGGCATTTTAAATTTCTTATTTCAGGTATTGGTATTTTTATATTTCTGATGGCGACCCTTTCATGGTCGTCGGTCAAATCAGGACCCAAGGGTGATCCCTACTTAAAAAGCAGAGGTTCTGAACTTGAAAAGTTTTATGAACTTGCCCTTAAGGAGAATGAATCCTTAAGAAAGGCAGAGGAAACCATTACGGATCTAAACAAGCAACAGTTTGATTTGCATGGTAGTTTTGCAGCGTACTTATCCGCATCTCAAAGATATTACAGGGAGGCAGAAGAACTTAGTGATCAGATCAAGGATCCTGAACTTCGAAAATCGATGCGGGATGCCTTATTGCTTTCTGCGAAAGAATTGGAAAGCAAAACGAAGAAACATAAGGACCACATGCTTCAGCATGAGAAATTAAGTTCAGAAATTGCAGATTGG
The DNA here is from genome assembly GCA_020635455.1 of Flavobacteriales bacterium. Lineage (GTDB taxonomy): Bacteria > Bacteroidota > Bacteroidia > NS11-12g > UBA9320 > JABWCE01. The sequence goes on along the minus strand of JACJZT010000005.1, from coordinate 69,969 downwards.
TACAAGGCAGTAAAAATAATTTCAAGCCTTAAGTTTCTGAATACGTTTCAAATTGATAACCTGCCAAACGAAAAACCGTTTCAGTCGCATTTAAAAGAGCAGGAAGACCTGCTTCGATTATTGGCGGATATTACGGATGGGTATCAATAATTTCAATTATTATCGCTTGATTTGCACTTTATTTTGAAGCTCTTAAGGATTTTTGCGATATTTTCGGTTCTATTTCTGGCATCCTGTAAACCGGAATCCTTTACAACCGCTTCCGAAGATAAATTAACGTTTAGTCACGATACCATACTTTTTGACACTTTATTAACTCAAAATAGTCCGGGCGTGCCCAAATCGGTCAACCGGCAATTTCTTGTCAAAAACACGCATGACCAAAAGATCAAAACACGGATCTTTCTGGCAGGAGGTGTTAAATCAACCTTCCGATTAAACGTGGATGGTGATACCGGAACTTTTTTTGATGAAGTTGAGATCAGAGCCAACGACAGCATTTTTGTATTTGTTGAGGCATATCCGTTAAAGTCATTTACCGACAACCCGATCTTTATTAAGGATTCTATTGTATTTATTACCAATGGAAACATGCAGGATGTTAAGCTGATCACCTGGGGGCAGGATGCTGTGTATTTTTACCGGGATTCAACGGAAACAGATTTGGTTTGGGCAGACAAAAACAAACCCTATGTAATTTATGATTATTTTTACGTTAAACCCGGGGCAACTTTACGAATATTGCCCGGTGTCAAGGTATATTTCGCTCCTTATTCAACCCTTTACACAGAAGGGACCCTTAAGGTGGAGGGCACGCTTGAAGAACCTGTGATTTTTGAAGGAGACCGGACAGCCGATAAATATTCGGATGCTTTTACCATATATAAATATTACAACATACCCGGACAATGGTTTGGACTGGCTTTTGGCTGGCCAAGTAATCAAAATTCGATCCGTCATGCAAGAATAAAAAATGCCACGGTTGGTATATTCTTAGATTCATCGTCTTCAGATGGACAGCCGAATGTTGGGATCTATAACTGCATAATTCAGAACATGCTTTATAATGCAGTAAGAGGAAACCAGTCGATGATCTATTCCGAAAATTCGGTATTCGCCAACTGTGGTTCTGCCTGTATCTACACTTTTAAGGGAGGCGATTACGATCTTAAACACATAACCATTTCAGGATACACGGATTTTTCAGGTTCAAGTGACCCTGCTCTTGCCGTAACCAATCGGCTGAGAAACGATTTCGGACAGATCCTGGCCACCTACCCCTTGAAATTTTCCTTATTGAACTCCATTGTACACGGGCCAAAGGAGGAGGAATTTTATACGGATATTGACGATACCAAAGTGTTGGCCTTTTCACCACTCAACAATCTTATCAAAACCAAAAATAAATCTTTTGGACAAACGGGTACACGAAATATCCTGAATGTGGACCCTAAATTTGTGGATTACAAAAAATACCGATTTGATCTGGATACCTTATCCCCGGCCAAGGATACTTGTCTGAACATCGGCATCAATACCGACCTGAACAATATCAACAGGGATTCTAAGCCGGATGCCGGAGCTTACGAACGAAAAGAATAAAGAGTACTTTGGTTCATGCACTATTGTTGCATTAAATTAAATTTTTCAAGCAATCCTGCACAAAATGAATTTTAAGGAATATTAGATATTTATTCTAAAAACATTTAATTGCATTCTGTAAAAAAATATGAAATCCTTTAGTTTAATAATCGCCCTGCTTTTTTCATTGACACCCAAAACTATAAACCTTATCAATGCCGATACCATTGCAGGTACCTGGTGGAATGCAGAGAAAGATGCCAGGATACGTATATTTAAAGCAATAAACAACCGTTATTCCGGTAAAATTGAATGGATGAAGGAGCCCAACGATGCTAAGGGAAATCCTAAAACCGACAACAATAATCCAAACGAGAAACTTCGGAGCACTCCAAGAATGGGACTTGTGATCATGAAAAATTTTGATTACAATTCTACTTCCAAAAAATGGGAAAACGGGACCATTTACGACCCGAAAAATGGTAAAACCTATGATGGCTACATCTATTTTGAGGGCAACAATTTCGATAAATTAAAACTCAGGGGATATGTTCTGGGTATGAGTTGGTTGGGGCGGACTTCTGAGTGGCAACGATTTGAATAATTTTTTTACCTGACAATTCATGGATAAGGATATTGAAAAACTATTTGATGAAAAAAACCTTCACATCAGCAAACTTCAGGAAATTGTTAAAAAGACCCTTGAAGATGAAAAACTGATCGTACAGAATTTACTCAATCCACCCAAGGAAATTCTTACCCGGGGGCAGAACATTTCCGATAAAGTAGCACGATTCGGGGGGAGCTGGTTATTTATTATATCTTTCCTGATATTGTTGGCCGTTTGGATATTTTTTAATGTTACGGCACCGCTATCCGACAAATTCGATCCTTACCCATTTATTCTGATGAATCTTATTCTATCATGTGTGGCAGCGTTGCAGGCCCCTATAATTATGATGAGTCAGAACCGTCAGGAAGAAAAGGACCGAAAAAGAAGTGAAAACGATTATCTTGTAAATCTAAAGGCAGAATTAGAGATCAGGTCACTTAACGAAAAACTGGACTTGCTTGTGCAGGAACAGATAAAGCTATTGTTTGAAATTCAGGAAAAACAAATGGAACTTCTCAAGAACATTGAATTAAAAATGAAATCCGGTTCCGGTTAAATGCTGTACCGGCTTAATGAAAGCCTGGCCTCTATTTACTGATGGTATTTAATGAGAAACCGAAAAAATAAAAACCTGGGATTATCTGAGTTGATCGCCATTTCGATCGGTGGTATGGTGGGAGGTGGAATATTTACCATTTTGGGAATTTCGGTTTCTATGATCGGTACCGTAACTCCTGTGGCTATTCTGATAGGAGGTGTTATTGCCTTTTTTGCTGCATATTCTTATGTTAAACTGGGTTTGTATTACAGAGATGAAGGAGCAACGTATTCGTTTTTTAAAAAAACCTACCCCGGTTCTGGGTTTATGGCTGCTGCAATTGGATGGCTGGTAATATTTGGATACATCAGTACACTTGCGCTGTATGCATATACCTTTTCATCCTATGTATTGAGCAGTTCACCCTATGCAGATAATATTCTTCTCCGAAAATTAACATCCATTTCGATTCTGTTCTTTTTCGCATTGGTCAATGTATGGAGTGTGAACGGAATGGGAAAACTTGAAGACGTGATGGTGTATCTGAAACTTGCCGTGTTGGCCTTAATTTCCTATTATCTGATCTTTCAGGGGCCGGGAAGTTTTCATGATTTTAAACATGAAATGCTACAGGAACTAAAGCATTCGGACCTGATGGGCATCCTGATCGTATCCTCTATTACCTTTGTTGCTTTTGAGGGGTTTCAATTGGTAATCAATGCCGTAAAGGAAATGTCGGATCCTGAAAGAAACATTCCGGCAGCCATTTACTCATCCATTTTCATTGTTAGTATACTCTACATTTTACTTTCCATTGGTGCCTTAATATCCATTCCTGGCTCGGAGTTAATTGCCAAAAAAGAATATGCCCTTGCTTCAGGTGCCGGCGATATTCTGGGTGCCCGGGGTAATTCACTGGTAATTTTTGGAGCGATACTGGCTACTGCAAGCGCAATTAGCGGCACCCTGTTTGGTTCTTCCAGGCAGATGGCTGTAATTGCCGAAGATGGCTTATTTCCGGCATTTCTTTCAAAACGTGAGAAGAACATACCTCGAAATGCGATACTCACCATGACCGTCATCGCATGTTTTTTGATACTGGTCGGAGGATTGCAATTAATTCTCGAATTTGGAAGCATCACCTTTCTGGTAGTTTCACTCTTGATGGCCATTGCAAATTTCAGAATACGAAGAAAAACCGGGGCATCCATCTTATTAACGGTAACGTCCATCCTTGGGTTGAGCCTTAGCACAATGCTTATTCTGGTTTATGAATTTCAAAACAATAAAAGGCAAATATTTTCGATGCTTGTTTTGTATGCCCTGTTGATCGTCTCTGCACGGGCTTTTTCTTTAAGATCGAAAAGGGAAAAACAGGATCATTAACCTTCGGTGAAATCAATATTTGTCCGATTGAAATTGTATTATGAAATGGTTTGAATTAATGATATAAATCACCAAAAAAACAACCTGAATTTAAAACCAAATTAATTTTATTATTGTTAATATTGCCAGTAATCTCTTTTAAATATTAAAGTCTATGAATAACAATACAGCAGGAAAGTGCCCTATTATGCACGGTGGGAATACAGAATCGAAGCATTCTGTTATGGATTGGTGGCCCAAGGCCTTAAATCTGGATATTTTACATCAACACGATAAAAAGACCAGACCAACGGATGAACAATTTAATTACAAGGAAGAATTTCTAAAACTAGATCTTGAATCTCTAAAAAACGATCTGAAGGCATTTATGACCGACAGTAAAGATTGGTGGCCTGCCGATTGGGGACATTATGGCGGGTTAATGATCCGTATGGCCTGGCATGCAGCAGGAACCTATCGAATTGCCGATGGAAGAGGCGGAGGAAACAATGGTAATCAGCGATTCGCTCCATTGAACAGCTGGCCCGACAATGCCAACCTGGATAAGGCCCGCAGATTGCTTTGGCCTATCAAGCAGAAATACGGGAATAAAATTTCATGGGCCGATCTTTTTATACTTGCCGGTAATATGGCCTACGAATCCATGGGATTAAAAACCTTCGGATTTGCAGGTGGAAGGGAAGACATCTGGCACCCGGAAAAAGACATCAACTGGGGTTCGGAAAAAGAGTGGCTGGCAGAAACCAAAAACAGATATTCGGATGTTTCCGATCGCGATACTTTGAACAATCCTCTTGCCGCGGTACAAATGGGGTTGATCTATGTAAATCCTGAAGGTGTTGACGGAAAGCCCGATCCACTTCGAACTGCGCACGATGTGAGAATGACCTTCGGCAGAATGGCCATGAACGATGAAGAGACCGTAGCTCTTACTGCCGGTGGACATACGGTAGGTAAAGCTCATGGAAACGGTGATGCTTCCATTCTTGGTCAAAGTCCTGAAGGTGCTGAAATACATGAACAGGGTCTTGGCTGGATGAATCCCAAAGGAGCCGGAAACGGTGCCGATTCTGTTACCAGTGGGTTGGAAGGTGCATGGACCACAAATCCTACCAAGTGGGACAATGGATATTTTAAACTTTTACTGGGCTATGAATGGGAACTTAAGAAAAGTCCAGCCGGAGCCTGGCAATGGGAACCTGTTAACATCAGGGAAGAGGATAAACCTTTAGATGCCTTTGATCCAAATGTTCGGCAAAATCCTATAATGACGGATGCGGATATGGCGATGATCAAAGATCCTGAGTACAGAAAAATATCCGAACGATTTTACAAGGACCCTGAATACTTTTCGGAAGTGTTTGCCAGAGCGTGGTTCAAATTAACTCACAGGGATCTGGGACCAAAGTCAAGGTATCTCGGTGCCGATGTTCCGGCAGAAGATCTTATCTGGCAGGATCCGGTTCCAAAAGGTGCCGATAGTCTGACCTTGTCGGACATCGAAAATCTGAAAGCCGAAATTCTGAACAGCGGATTGACCGGTGCCGAATTGATCAGTACTGCCTGGGATAGTGCAAGAACCTTTAGATGTTCAGATTTCAGAGGTGGTGCAAATGGTGCGAGGATCCGACTTGCACCTCAAAATTCATGGAAAGGGAACGAACCCGACCGTTTAAACAAGGTGTTGGATGTACTTAATAAAATTAAAAATTCTTTTACAAAAGAAGTCAGCCTTGCGGACCTGATCGTTCTGGGAGGTACTGCTGCGGTAGAAAAGGCAGCCGCCGATGGTGGTGTTAATGTAAAGGTACCCTTCAGTGCCGGACGCGGAGATGCAAGTGCTGAAATGACCGATTCGGATTCATTTGCAGTTCTTGAACCTTTGCATGATGGTTACCGGAATTGGTTGAAGGACAATTACGATGTAAATGCTGAAGAATTAATGATAGACCGAACCCAACTAATGGGTTTAACGGCACCTGAGATGACCGTTTTGGTAGGAGGAATGAGAGTATTGGGAACCAATTACGGTGGAAGCGATAACGGTGTTTTTACCAACAGAAAAGGAATCTTGAGTAACGATTTCTTTGTTAACCTGCTCGATATGAATTACAAATGGAAACCTGCCGGAAACAACCTGTATCATCTGGTAAATCGAAATTCAGGTGATGTTAAATGGACTGCAACCAGAGTTGATCTGGTGTTCGGTTCCAATTCCATCTTAAGAGCGTATTCTGAATTTTATGCTCAAAGCGATAATAATGAAAAATTTGTCAGAGACTTTGTGAACGCCTGGGTTAAGGTGATGAATTCAGACAGGTTCGATCTGAATTGATCGTTTACTATAAATATACTCTAAATAAAGGGTCCATGTTATGTGGACCCTTTATTTTTTAAAATTTTTATAAAAACAAGATCCAGTTTATCACATCTACAAAGGCAGTAATTGCTGCAAGCACGAAAGAAGGGTAAATTATCGCCTTAATCAGGATGGGAAAAACAGCACCATGTTCAATTTCCTTAAGATCATTAAGGGCTTTTTCACCAAAATAAAGCATGATCCCCAAAAAAATGGCTGAAAGAATGGTAAAGAAAATAAAACCCGTAACGAGGTATACATAAAGTGAAACGATTCCCAATGCAGTGAACAATACCACCAGCATGGAGTTTATGAAGATACGGGATGCTTTCGGAGGTTCTTCATCGTCCGCACGAATTAAGCTTTTGGATGGTTGATCTTTGAAGGATGTTGAAAAGACACTATTCTGATTTGCAATTGTTTTTTCGTTCCATACCTCTTTTTTTTCGGTACTGTAAAACTCTTTTTGTGCAATTAATATCGAAGTGGTTTTGCGATCTTTTAAACGAAAGGAATCTCGTATAAGAAACTTCTTCTTTTGAAGAATTTCCGTAACCGAAGTATCAGGTTTTGTTTCGCCTCCGGGTTTCTCACCCAAACAAATAACTGAACCGGACAATTCATTATTCGACGTGTGCACGGATACATTTGATTTTACATTTTCATCGGATCTCTTCTTTGAATGATCAAATTGTACAAAGAATCCTTTTGTATATCTTCGGTTTTCAATAGTGATACATCCCTGGATGCTGCAAACAACCGATAATAAAGAGAAGAAAGAAAAGAACTTTAAGGTAAGTTTGGCCATAAGGGGATATTGAATAGTATCAACGAATTCAAATTTACATTGTGAATAGGTATTTTGAAAACAATAAAAACTAAAATATAATTTCGCCTTATGCGTATCCACTTTATTTCGATAGGAGGTGCAGTAATGCACAACATGGCACTTGCATTGCATCAAATGGGTAATGTGGTAACCGGAAGTGACGATGAGATCTTCGAGCCGGCACTGAGCCGATTAAAGTCGAAAGGCCTTTTGCCGGAAACATTTGGCTGGGACAAAAACAATATTTCGAAAGAACTCGATTTCATAATTCTGGGAATGCATGCCCGGGCCGACAACCCGGAATTGCTTCTTGCAAAGGAGTTGGATATCAAAATCTATTCATTTCCTGAATATATATATGAGCACAGCAAAGACAAGACCAGGATCGTGATCGGAGGAAGTCATGGTAAAACCAGCACTACGGCCATTGTTATGCATGCCTTAAAAGCTGCCAACGTAGATTTCGATTATCTGGTGGGCTCTCAGTTGGAAGGCTTTGAAACCATGGTGAAACTGAGTCATGCACCTTACATCATTATTGAGGGCGATGAATACCTGACCTCTGCTTTGGACCTGAAACCTAAATTTCATTGGTACAAACCACATATAGCAGTTTTAACCGGAATAGCCTGGGACCACATCAACGTTTTTCCCACTTTTGAGATCTACCTGGAACAATTCAGAATTTTTATTGAAAGCATTGTTCCCGGCGGTAAATTGTTCTATTGCAAAGAGGATGATGAATTGAGTAAAATGGTAAAAATACTTAACTGCAACAGCATTTCTTACGGTGTTCCTGAATTTTATATTGAAGATGCAACAACCTATGTAAAGACAAATGGTGTTCCACACAAACTGCAGGTTTTCGGCAGGCATAACCTTCAAAACCTCGAAGCGGGCAGACTCGTGTGCAACGAGTTGGGTATCGATGAAAATGAATATTATACCTACATGCAAACTTTTAAAGGTGCGGCCAGGCGTCTGGAAAAGGTATGGGATGAGAAGGGAATAAAAGTATACAGAGACTTTGCTCATTCGCCTTCAAAGCTAAAGGCAACGGTAAAAGCAGCCCTGGAACAATTTAAAGGATTTAAGATCATTGGAGTTTTTGAACTTCATACTTTTAGCAGTTTGAATGCATCTTTTCTGGATGAATACGAAGATTCGATGAATGGGCTGGATTTGGCCGTTGTTTATTTTAACGAGCACGTATTCGAATTAAAAAAGATGGAAGTTTTGAGTCCTGAATTGGTAAAATTGAAATTTGGCAAGGTTAAGGTCCTTACACAAACGGAGGCATTAACTGATTTTTTGAGGAAAGAAGTACTTGAAAATTCAGTTTTACTTTTAATGAGTTCCGGCAATTTTGATGGATTGAAATTGGAGTCCTTTCTTAAATAATTTTGACAAGTTGTTTGTAATTAGAGACTTGTAAAAATATTATTCTCTCAAAAATCATAAAACTTTCTTTATTTTTTATATACTTTTGCAGGCAGCAAACAAGTCTATTTTAATAATACCATCATGATTATTGGAGTACCAAAAGAGATTAAAAATCACGAGAACAGAGTTTCAGTTACACCTGCAGGTGTTGCCGAATTGGTTGCAAACGGACACACGGTGTATGTTCAGTCAACAGCCGGAGTGGGTTCAGGGTTGAGCGATGAAGAATACATCGCTGCAGGGGCTACGATGCTTTCAACCATAGAAGAAACCTATGCCATTGCCGAAATGATCATTAAGGTTAAAGAGCCAATAGAACCTGAATACAAACTGATCAAGAAAGACCAGCTGGTATTTACTTATTTCCACTTCGCCAGCCATGAACCCTTAACCAAGGCTATGATAGAAAGTGGTGCCGTTTGTCTTGCATATGAAACCGTTGAAAAGCCCGACAGAAGCCTTCCTCTTTTGATCCCTATGAGTGAGGTTGCAGGCAGGATGAGTGTGCAGGAGGGAGCTAAATTCCTTGAAAAACCGATGGGTGGAAGAGGAATATTGCTTGGTGGTGTTCCCGGGGTTAAACCCGGAAACGTACTCATTCTCGGTGGAGGGGTTGTAGGTACTCAGGCTGCAAAAAAAGCAGCCGGAACAGGAGCGAACGTAACCATCATGGATGTTTCAATTCCCAGACTGCGTCAATTGGATGATATTATGCCTGCAAATGTTTTTACTGAATTTTCAAACAAATACAACATAATGAATGCCATTAAAACAGCAGACCTGATCATTGGGGCTGTTTTAATTCCCGGTGGGAAAGCTCCGCACCTGATAACCAGAGATATGCTTAAAACCATACCCAAGGGAGCTGTAATGGTCGATGTGGCTGTCGATCAGGGTGGATGTTTCGAAACCACCCGACCAACCACACACGCGGATCCTATATACGAAATTGACGGAGTTATACATTATACAGTTGCGAACATGCCTGGTGCTGTTCCACATACTTCAACCCTGGCACTTACCAATGCAACCTTGCCTTATGCCATTCGTCTGGCGAACGATGGATGGAAAAAGTCGTGTACGGAAAGCAGAGAACTAAGACTTGGATTGAACATCGTTGCAGGCAAAGTAGTTTACAAAGGTGTTAGTGATGCCTTCAACCTTCCATATACCAATGTTGAAGAGTTTTTGAAGGATTAAAAATTGCAAAGGGCAGTTAATTCTTTAGTTGGCCAGCTAGCGGGTGCAGGTGTACAACAAGCCGTAATCTGTCCCGGAAGTCGAAATGCTCCTTTAATAATATCACTGGTCAGGCATCCGGAAATTGTTACCCACAGCCTTATTGATGAGAGGGCAGCAGCCTATACCGCACTTGGAATGGCTGTTGAAAGCGGTAAACCCGTTGCAATAGTCTGTACTTCAGGCACTGCTGTCCTTAACCTTTATCCGGCAATTTGTGAAGCCTATTATTCTCAGGTTCCATTAATAATTATTACCGCGGATCGCCCTCCGGAATTGATCGATCAGTGGGATGGACAATGCATTCGTCAACATTCGATCTTCGAAAAACATATACTGGGCTCTTTTCATTTTGATGTTACAAAAACGGATGCATCCGCACTGGAGGCCATTCAGCTTTCAATGCATCCTGTTAGTGGTCCGGTTCACATAAACGTGCCTCTGGCGGAACCATTGTACGAGGCTAAAAATGAAATCTTTGAGTATCCTGTTTCGGTTCCGGAGATCGTTTACCAACAAAATACCTATCCTGAACATGATTTTGAAGCGTATAAAAAATACAGCAGGGTTCTGCTTTTTTTCGGAGCGGATCGGAACGGGGACGATTACAGAGCTCTACTTCAAAAGTTTAAAGATCAGCAAAATTGTGTGCTCCTTGCCGATATAATAAGTGGAGTTTCTTCAAGTACCTCCGTTTTACATTGGGATCTGATCTTGAATTTTTCAGATCAGGATGAATTGAAAAAGCTTAAGCCGGAACTCCTGATAACCTTTGGAAAATTCACTGTGTCCAAAGGTTTAAAGCAGTTTTTGAGGAAGGTGAAATGTGATAAACACTTACATGTTACACATAACCATACCATAGCGGATCCTTTTTTTACTTCTCCTCAAGAAGTGTTTATGGATGAAACTACCTTCCTGGAAAAGTTTCTTCGAGTCTTTCAAAAAGAGGATCGGAATTATTGGGAACTGTGGCAAAATTATGCAACATACTTTAAAGAAAAGCTGGATGTGCTGATCTCAGAGGCTGATTTCAATGAATTTTCCGTTACCTCAAAATTGTTAAGCCAAATGCCGGATGACTGTGTTTTACATTTAGGAAATTCGATGCCGGTGCGTTTAGTAAGCTATATGGTTGGGGCAAAAACCAACATATCATTTTACGGAAACCGGGGAACTTCCGGAATAGACGGAAGTACTTCAACCGCAGTGGGGTATTCAATTCTTTCAAAGAAAAAGGTTTTCCTTCTGACAGGTGATGTTTCCTTCTTTTACGACCTGAATGGATTGTGGAATCAGGAACTCAAACCTAATTTGAAGATCATTGTTTTAAACAATATGGGAGGAGGAATATTCAGACTGTTAGAGGGTCCGGGCGACTTGCCGGAATTGGAAGACTATTTTGCGACCTCAACCTTGTCCGGGAATTCGCGAAGTTGCAAGCGTATGGCAGATGAATTTGGTTTTGGGTATCATTTTGCGAATGATTTTGAAAGCCTTGAAAGAGCATTCCTGGAAATATCCACTCAATCAACCAAACCGGAAATACTTGAAATATCTGTACATTCTGAAAACTCGAGGAATTTTCTCGATAAATTAAAACAAATGCTGAAAACATAATTTACCATTCATTAAAAATAACCCGAATAACATGAGTACTCGTAAAAGAAACTGGCAAACGATAAAGGAATTCTCCGATATTAAGTTCGAATTTTGGGAAGGTGTTGCCAAAATAAGCATTAACCGCCCTGAGGTCTATAATGCCTTCAGACCTGAAACTACATCACAGATGATAGAAGCAATGGAGTATTGCCGGGAATCGCAGGATGTATTCGTGGTTGTATTCACCGGAGTGGGTGATAAAGCCTTTTGCAGTGGGGGGGATCAAAATGTTAAGGGGATCGGGGGTTACATTGGCAAGGATGGGGTTCCAAGATTAAACGTACTTGATCTTCACAAAAAAATACGTGAAATACCCAAGCCGGTCATAGCGATGGTTAATGGCTATGCTATTGGAGGAGGCCATGTATTGCATGTGGTTTGTGATTTAACGATCGCATCCGAAAATGCCCGATTTGGACAAACGGGACCAAAAGTGGGAAGTTTTGACGCAGGTTTTGGAAGCAGCTATCTGGCCAGGCATGTTGGACAGAAAAAGGCCCGTGAGATCTGGTTCTTATGCAAGCAATATACCGCCATAGAAGCTGAAGCCATGGGTATGGTAAACAAAGTTGTGCCTTTAGAAAAACTGGAAGATGAAACCATGGAGTGGTGTAAGATCATGATGGAAAGAAGTCCGATGGCCTTAAGGATGATCAAAAGAGGTCTCAACGCAGAGCTTGATGGCCAGAGAGGGTTAATGGAAATGGCCGGAGATGCAACCCTGATGTTCTATCTTATGGAAGAAGCACAGGAAGGAAAGGATGCATTTCTTGAAAAAAGGCCACCGGATTTTAAAAAATTCCCAAGGTTTCCATAGTATTGAAAGAATCTTATAATGGTGGCGAAGGAAGTTGTAAAATTCTTCGTCTAAACCAAAAGTACACTATCATGAAAAAATCAATCATCTTCGTTTTTATTCTAAGTTTATCTTATACGTTATCTGCACAAAAGAACCCGGCTATTACGTCCTGGCTTCAGGATACGGTCAATACAGGAACCTATTATTTGAAGGGTAATTCTACGGCACTTTCAAATAATCTGTTGGTTAATTGTCAGAAAGTAGAATATTCAAAAGATTTTGTATACATCACAACGACTGGAATCCCTTCGTACCCAACCGGGCCCTTTTTGGATGGAAATCCTTCAAATGCAGAGAACCAGTCGGCAATTTTTAAGATTCCGCTTTCTCCCGCAAAAAATACGGGTACACCCACTGAAACCAATCCCGGTAATATCGGGATCTTTATTAATGGAGTAGCAATGTTTGACTATCGTGACGGGGTGGCCTGGAATACGGCTACCAATTCCCTTTGCGGTGGCCCGGGCAACCCTCCCTGTCCTGGAGGTATGGGTGCCAAAATGCCTTGGAACAGGGATGCCATTGTTGCCGAAAGGTCCGGTTTTGATTGCTCTAAAGGGCATCCGGCTATGGGAAATTATCACCATCATCAAAATCCGTCAGCTTTTAAACTCGATAAGGATGTTATTTCTACCATTTGTAACTTGTACGATGCGGATGGATTATATGTTATGGACCCTAACAAGCATTCTCCTCTGATAGGTTTTGCCTATGACGGATTTCCGGTTTACGGGGCCTTTGCCTATAAAAATACAGATGGCACCGGAGGCATTGCCAGAATGAAATCATCGTATTCCCTCAGAAACATTAATAAAAGAACCCAATGGAGCGATGGAACAGATGTGGATGACGGACCGGATGTAGGTGGTTCATACCCAATTGGATATTTCAGGGAAGATTATGAATACATTGATCATTCTGAAGAGGATTATCTTGATGAATTTAACGGGAGATTTTGCATAACACCTGAATATCCTAATGGTACTTACGCGTATTTTACAACCGTGGATTCAAACTGGAATTCGGCTTATCCGTATATTGTGGGTCCTGAATTTTACGGGGTTAAAACCAACCGAAAGGTAACCTCTGTTACCGAATCAACTACACGATATTTACCGGCAGGAACCAATAGTTCAAGCCGGTTGATAAACGAAAGACCCTCTTTTAGCATTAGCCCAAATCCGGCAACAGACCTCATTGCCATTCAGTTTAAGGGATTACTCGATACGGACATCAGGATCGGTCTCCATGACCTGACCGGTAAATTAATCAATGAAAAAACCATGTTAAAAGGCAGTACCATTTTGTATTTTGAAACTTCGACCCTTTATTCGGGAAAGTATTTTATTAGAATTTCCGGTAGGGATTATTCAATCACAGAAAGTGTGATCCTGCTGAAAGAGTAATTTTCTTCGAACCATAAGAAGTGCTATATTTCCGGTTCGAACAAGTATGATTGAATCGGAAAGTGATCCTGAGATCATAAAATACGGTAAAAACGATAAAGTAGGCCGGTATGCTTTGGTTAACGGGATCTGGATGTATTATGAAGAATATGGTGAAGGTTTCCCTTTGCTTATACTGCATGGAAACGGGTCGTCGATCGCAAGCCAGGAATTCCAGATTCAATATTTTAGCCGGTTTTACAGGGTGATCCTTGCCGATAGCAGAGGACATGGCAGATCAGAAATGAAAACCATTCACCTTACTTACGAACAAATGGCAGACGATTGGCTGGCACTTTATAAACATCTCGAAATTGAAAGTGCCTACCTGCTTGGTTGGAGCGATGGAGGGATTTTGGCCCTTTTAATGGCGATCAGAAGTCCCGACAAAGTAAAGGCGATGGTTTGCATGGGTTCTAACACAAGACCCAGGCAAGAGGCAATGAATAAAATTAACAGTACTATGATCGTTAAAGCTCTGGAAGATGCCTTTCACAAATCTGAACATGAGAATGAGGATGGGTTTTGGGCACGAAAGTTTCAACAGTTGCAGTTGCTTTACGACCAGCCTGAAATCCCTTGGGAGGCACTTGAGGAAATAAAATGTCCGGCACTCATACTTGCCGGAGAAAAGGATTCAATAAAAAAGGAACACACCGAAAAAATTGCGAACACCATTCCTGGGGCAAAATGTTTTATTTTTGAAGGAATGGATCACTATATGCCGGTAAGTCAACCGGATGAATACAACCTCAAAGTACATGAATTTCTGAAGACCTGTAAGGATTGACCTTAGATACATTAAAGAATGACCAAAAAGAGGGTATGTAAGGGTGAAAGTTTAAACTAATTTTGCCACCTAACAATAAAACATGGAGAAGCTAGCCGTAGGAAAAATTAATCGACTCGAAGTTATCAAGCAGCTTGATTTCGGTATTTATCTCGACGGATTGGACATGGGTGAGATCTTAATGCCTAAGCAGTATGTACCGGAGAATACAAAACCCGGTGATACGATAGAGGCTTTTATTTATTTTGATTCAGAAGACCGTATCATTGCGACGAGCATCATTCCCTACGCTCTTGCCGGAGAATTTGCAAGTTTAAAAGCAGTTTCAGTTTCACAAAGTGGTGCATTCCTGGACTGGGGATTGCCGAAGGATCTTTTTGTTCCGTTCAGAGAACAGAAAATGGATATGAAAGAGGGCAGTTATTATGTGGTTTATGTTTATTTGGATCAGGTCTCTCACCGGATGGTGGCTTCAACCAGGATTGAAAAATTCTTATCGGAAGAAAAGCCGGTATATGAGAACGGTGAAGCCGTTACCATTCTGGTTTACCAAAAAACGGATATAGGTTATAAAGCCATTATTAATCAGAAACACATGGGCGTGATACATTTTAGTGATGTTTTCAAAAAGCTTGAATACGGAGGTGAGATGCTTGCCTATGTACGTAAATTAAAGGAAGATGGTAAAATAGATCTGGTATTGCAAAAACCCGGATATGAAAGCATTGACCCGATCTCTGTGAGTATTCTTGACCGATTAAAGAAAAACAACGGCTTTTTACCACTAAATGATAAAAGCTCATCAGAGCAGATCAACACCGAACTTGGATTGAGCAAGAAGACCTTCAAAAAAGCACTGGGTGCCTTGTATAAAGACCGTAAGATCGTTTTTGAGCCGAATGGGATAAGATTAACTTCTCCTTAAGTACGTTTAAATTTTATCTTAATCTATAACCATTCACTCATTCAGATTGCCCATTTACTCATTTAATTTTACCAAAAGGCGCTATATAGGTATATTCGAAAGTATGATTAAATCCTTCAGATTGATCCTGCTATTTACTTTTACGTTCACCGGTCTTGTCTATGGTCAGAAATTATACGACCCCAAATATTTTGGCAATTATATGTTGTTGTACAAACTCACTCCCGGGCAAGTTGAGTTTCTGGCAAATCATCCGGAAAAGATCGATTCTGCTTTTTTATATACTCAACTGGTTGGAAAGATAAGTAAAGACAGCATTATTCCGCTACGAAGGTATCAGGAAGAGGATTATCTGATCAAACCTTTCTGTAACCGTGAAAAATATCAAAGGCTTCAAAACCGGTTTAACGTTTGGGATATAAACATGAACGGATATTTCCTGGAAGTTAATGTTAACAGTTTGTTCACCGTTAAATACCGGTTAATTGAAAATCCGCTTTTTACCTCTTCGGTGATCAACATCGGATACGAAACTTTTGTGTTTGTTCAGGATACCTCAGGTTTACCCATATACGATGCAGGGGTTACCCTTGACAAACAGCAATGTTCGTTCGACAGCAGCATCGGTGGGTATAAGATCTCGAACAAATACATAAACGGCTTGCTTCGTATTGAGAAAAACGGTGTATTTACCGTTAAGAATCTAAGCGGGCATCAAACAAAAACCGTGAACCAGAAGCCCCCAAAGGATAAATTCAGGTACGAGAAAATAAATTACAGAGGTTACCTTATTTCGAACAAGCCGGCTTATAAACCTTGGGACACCTTATTTTTCAAGAGCTTTCTTGTGAATCACAAAGGAAAACCAATAAAGGAAAGAATGACGGTTTACCTTACTCAAAACAACAATGTTTACAAGCAAAAATTAAGTTTAAAACCCGGTAAATATCGCGGCGCCTATAATGGTTATTTTGTACTGGAAGACAGTTTGATCCTCGACAGAGATCTTACTCTTAGTATTCAGAACCGAAAGAAGATATTGGTAAAGTCGCTGTTGGTCCGTTACCAGAATTACGACCTTAAAGACCTTGAATTGAATGTTACGGCAGGCAAGCAACTGGTTACACCTGGCGAAGGAATAAAGATCTATGTTAAAGCAACCAATGCCAACGGCTTGCCGGTAATGGACGGTAAAATTACCCTTAAGCTCACTCTGCAGAACCTGAACTATGCCGACAGCGACTCGTTGGTGATCTCATACGATAAGTTTCAGGATTGGTTTCATACCATAGTGCAAACAGACCCTTCCGGGCTTACCGTCATTGAGATCCCCGATTCGGTATTCATACCCCTCGACGGACAATTTTTAGCAAGCATTAGTTTATTAACCTCCGATAACGAAACTCGTTCGAAAGGGGTGTATTTTATGTATCAAACCACTCGTGATAGGCAAATAGCTGAGTTGAACGAAAATACATTAAAGGTAGAGAGGTTGTATAATATGAAAAGTGTAAGGCGGAAAATGAATGTCAAAATATACAGCAAGAACGACCTGATCGCCGACTCCGCCATATACACACCACTTAAACTTTATTTGCCTCCAAACGTTTACATGGCTAAGATATTTAAGGGCGACACCTTAACCGGTACATTTTACAGACAAACACAATTGCCGGAAGTATGGGGAAAGCGAAGCCATGATTCTGTATCTATAAATTTCAGTTCAAAATTCGATATTCCGGTCTTTTACAGGATCTATGCAAATAACGAACTTGTATACAAAGGCATGGGAGTTTCACTCAGTTATAAAAGAAAAGATAAATCTTCAAAATCATATCATCTGCAGTATGGAATTTTGGAAGGTGAGGTTCTCAATCCCAGATTTTACAGCAAGAGCTTTTACCTCGCAGAAAAAGCTCTTGACGTGCAAATTCTTCAACCTTCTATCGTTTATCCGGGACAGGAGGTCCCAATAGAAATACAGGTTAAGAATGCATACGGCAAACCTGCAAAAAAAGTAAATCTCGCAGCTTATGCGGTTAACAATCAAATGCCCGGGATTGTAAGGCCTGATATACCTTATATGGGTCTGGTTAAACCTCAAAAACCATTGCCTATACTCAAATACCCACTATACGATATCAGATCGAATTACAATTCAGCTTTATGCAAATGGCAATTATCAGCTTTTTATTTAACCGAGAATGAAAAATTTAAGCTGGTTTATCCGAAAGCAGGTTATACGGTTATGTACGATACAACCCCTTTCAAAACAACCGAAGTTGAATTTATGGGTTATGGAAAAGGAGCAAGGATCAATATTGTGTACATTAAAAAGGGTGAAAGTCTTTTATATACAGACCTTGGTACTCCTAAGCCAAAGGTGATTAGGATGAAACCGGGGGTTTACTCGATCAGATTGCGAACGTTCGACCGGATCTATGAATTAAACAATTTGGAAGTAAAAGCAGGTTTCAAGAATTTTATTTCGATAAACACGGACTCCTTGCAAGCATACAATCAGGGAGATTCGATGCCGGCCGGAATGTATTCGGAAGAAGAACAAAAAATGTTAATGCAGCACATACTGGTTTTCAGGTACGATCGATATTTAAGCGATACATTGATCTTTAAAGTTAATGACAGCCTTGTATACGGACTGATAAATGGTGGTGCCATTAATCAGCATCTCAATGGGGTTACGCTCAAAACCGACCTTTACAACCCCGGAAGAAAGATGAGAAATCAAAACTCTGCCCAGGTTTTTTATTTGTTTGGACCGGTGAACCCTGGCGATGAGGTTGAATTGTTTTACAAACACAATTTTGCTCACTTATTAAAGTTTAATCCCGGTTCAACCGAAAGCATGACCAAAACCGATCAGGTTTCAGAAAATCATCCGGACTGGCCAAATTATGCGAGGTTTTTTCAAAGGAATTATATCGGAAATATCCTTTTCAACACCTTTTGGTGGGACCCTTATTATACTCCTCCTAAGGATACTACGAGGAAATATGTCCCTGAACAAAAATACAGCAGGCCTCAACAGCAGTATCAATTGAAAGAGTATGCATACAAAAATTATTCACCCGAACGATCTAACAACAAAAGATTCAGCCAGCTTCATATTTATGTTCCCAATCACTATCAACCTAAGCGGATATGGTTAATTAACAATTCTGACTCGGTATATTCCTACCTTGAAAACCGAAACACGTTCAACAACAGATATAATGAGGTAGGTTTGATCGCCCGAAGAAGTTTACTGACCTATTCGCCTTCTTCTCAAACCGATGTTTACACCCTTTTGGTGGAAATAAACGATAGCGAGTGGATCGTTAAACCAATGAAACTGATTCAAAACACAAATTTATTCATAAACATTAAAGCGAATGAATTTAGAAAGCTCAGCCGAAGAGAGCATTTGTTATACGACCGGCTCGTTAAGAATCTTACAAAAGATCCCTATACCCAATGGCTTGATACACCCAGTGTAAACAAAGGTTTGTTTATTGTGCCCCTGACTCATCCCGGAAACGGTTTGAGCATTGAAGGTACCGTGATCGGACCCAACATCAAATACCCGGTTGCAAATGCATTTGTTGTACTGGAAAGAGACGGGTACTTTGTGAAAGGTGCGATTTCGAATGCTGAAGGCAGGTTTTTTATGGACAACCTTTTACCCGGTAAATACATGCTTAAGATAAAAGGTGACAAGTATCATTACTGGCTTCATTATGAAGTGACCCTGCGGGAGGGCGTTTATTATTTGTTGCAGGCTCAGCTGGTTCCTTACGCCAACCTGAAATACAATAACATCGTGTATTCCGAAGCAGATAATACGATGTCGGTAGGAACAAATTCATTCATGGGAGGGAGATCCGATTATATTGAGTCCAATAGTTACGCGCCTGCGAATATAAGATTGTCGAATGCCGACGTGATGACCATGGAGTCGGTGACCATTAGCAGCAATCGCAAATCCTTAAAAAGCAAGGAAATATTAAAACTACCTCAAAGGTCCATTGATGGCTTGGATGGGCGAGGCAAGTTTAAAAAAGATGAACAAAACAAGGAGTTGGTCAATTACGATAAAAATAGTTACCAGTGGAAATTTGGTGACGGTGAGGTACCCATGACCGATGAAATGAAAAGAGAAGAAGAAGAAAGAATGAAAAAAATGGCCTCCGACGAAAATGCAGGAAGAACCAGGCAAAATTTCAGGGACTATGCTTACTGGATACCGAATTTATACACCAACCGAAATGGTATGACCGGTTTTACGGTTCGATACCCCGATAACAACACAAGCTGGGTTACCTATGTTCCTGCTATGGGTAAAAAAAGGTATTCAGGATTGGGAGAAAGCTTGGTTAAAAGCTATAAACCTCTGACAGCCTCACTTGCAGTTCCTTTGTTTTTAACGGAAGGTGATGAATTAGATGCATACGGAAGAGTTGTTAATTATACCGGTAAAACACAAACAGGAAATTTTTTCCTTAGAAATGGTCAGACAGAAAAGAAGAATTCTATTGAAGTAAAAGATTATTACAACGATAATTTTCTTGTTAAGGCAACAGAATTTGGGGATACCTTAAAGATCAGTACCGGGTTTGAAATTTCTACAGGCTACAGAGATGCAGAGTTGAGAAAATTACCTGTAAAGTCTGCAACGGTAATTACAGGTAAAAGCATGTTTACGGAAGTGAATAAGGACACAGGATATATCTTTAAAGCCCTGGAAACCGATATAGGTATGGACATTGTGGTGTATAACAAGAAATTAGCTTTGGTTCAGGAATTATTGACAGATATTGAAAAATACGAAGCTTTTGACAACTACAATTTAGCCATTTACTTAAAAGCTCTTTTAATTAAAAAGGAAGTAAGTAAAATTCTTGGACTGGATTTTACGCAAGACAGGGAAATTAAGAAGACCGTTGGCCAATTGAGTAAGTCATCACAAGGAAACTGGTTTTCATGTTTCAAAGGTGGAAAATATTCCTTTTTTGTAAGCAGCTATGTGGCTGAAGTAATGTACGATGCGCATCAGATGGGCTTTAAGAATAATTTATGGCTTAATATGTCTAAAGCCATGGAAGGCCAACTGAGAACTGTAAGCAGACACGAAAGTCTTGAATACATTCATTTTTTGGTGAAAATTGGCAAGGTGGCAACGACTCAAAAATACATCGATCAAATAAAGCCCGACAACATCGACAGAAGCGAATTATTGGTATACTGGGATATTTTACAAATGACCGGAAAAAGAATTCCAGTTGGTGAGCTCAATGAAATGCTGGAAGTTACTCCTGAAGGAAATCTGAAAGTATCCGGAACCTGGAACTGGAAAATGGCGCCAATAACCGATGATGCTGCCAATACCTATAAGGCATGGCAGCTTTTAAGTCGACTTAACCTCTACCCTGAAAGACGAAAAGCACTGGTTGATTTCTTATCTACCGAATGCGTTTCAACACCCAACAACTTGATCAAAGCCGCATTGGCCATGGTTGGTGAATCTCAAAATGATAGCGATCTAACGAGGGATTACAAACCCAGGGTTACGTTAAATGAGGAAGACATTCCACCGGCTCAGTTGCCGGTGCGGGTTCATCTGAAACCCGGTGAGGAAATGAAATTTGATCATAAAGGATCGAAAGTGTTTCTTGCGGCCAACCGAAAATTCAGGACATACAATCCGGAAACGGACGAAACTCAATTCAATATAGAATTGAAAACGGATCAGAAAAATTCTTTCAGTGTAAAAGTTGGAGAGCCTTTCGAGATCAAAGTAGATGTTTTTGCCAAACGCAATCAGTATAATGCCATCATCGACATACCGATTCCTGCAGCTTGTAGTTACGGATTGAAATTACAAAACGAAAGCTCTTATGAAAAGCACAGGGAATACCAAACCGACCGGGTATTGATCTATTGTGATGAGTTGCCATTCGGGCACCATACGTTCACTGTAAAGTTGGTCCCGAAATTTTCAGGCACCTTTTATACCGGACCTGCAAGGGCAGCACTGATGTTTTATCCCGACAAGGCAGCTTTTACACCGAAACGGAAATGGGAATTCAGGTAATATCAATTTTTGGTTTGCAGGATGCAGGCAGCAGAATTTTTTGATTCAAGCCTCCCGGGTTTATATAAGGGCAATTTTAGTCCTTTGAAGTTGTGATGGTGACGTTTTGAGGGTAGTCGGTTTATTTAGTCGTACCTCATAAAACACTTAATCCATTATTTAATACCACTTTATAGCCTAAAATGCCGTTTTGATAATGCAAGAATATTTTGAAATTCATTTAAAACCTTGCAATGTTTTCATGCATTTTATGAGTCTTTTTTTTTGCTTGAAATGCATTGCATTCATGAATGCCATTGAAATAAGCATAAACAGGTGAATAATTTTTTGCTCACGTTTTTTCAAGAAGAAAAAAAAAAGGTCGGGTAATAGGGCTAAAAGCCCTGATCGAAGTAAACTCAAATCCGCTTTGTAAGGATAGACAACGTACCCCTTAATATGATGAAGTATTTTTTATTGTGCTGATACGCGCGGCAGCCAAAGGCTGCCGCGCGAAAATACTGGAAACAACATTTCCTTTATCTGCGACGCCAATTGGATAAAAACAAAAAACCCTTCGTTTCCAAAGGGCTTTAACATCTTTTATGAGCACTGAAGAATATTACTCAATCTGCCATCTTCTCAGCCTTGAGATACGATGAATATATCCCAGCTGAACCTGAACGGCTCTATTAAATGCATCCGGAGCAAATAAATTGGTAGAATTTCTGAAAATACCCATTAAGTATCGACCGTCAACGGTCAGGCGCCCTTTTGGGCTTAATCGGAAAGAAACCCCTGCTGCCGCAGCAATTCCCAGATCTATAGGGTTAAAAAAGAGATCTCCGGCTAAAGTGGTTTTAGGAGCAACGGTTATGGACGTGTTTCCCAAACCATCGGTGGTTGCTGTTTTTTGGCTTGTTTCCACTGAGTTTCCAATGTTATATCCAAAATAAAATCCTCCCATGAAATGAATTGAAACAGCAGAATGTGTAATTCGATATGGTATCAGGTTTTCAGATTTGATGGGAATTTCGAGATTTGCAAACACCGGGATCTGAACATAGGTGTAATCATGCAGTTCTTCTGTTGTGGTAGTTGAGGTAGTACCATCACCATTGTCAACCACATTTACCGATTTTGCATTCGAACCCATTTGAGAGAACAACACATCCATTTGAGCACCAAAGGTGTTATTGAAATTAAATTTTAAGGTTCCGCCTCCATTGATACCGATTTTTTTATTATAAGCTGTGTTGGCAACCGATGTGGAAAGGTTTGCAAAATTCAGACCTACTTTGGCACCCAGATAAAGCTGTGCATTTGTCATTAATGTCGCAAGTAGAAAGACCGTAAATACAACTAGTTTTCTTTTCATGAATCTGATCATTAGTTTTTTATCAAGTTTACAAACGTAGTCAGATTTTTAAAATAAAACAAAACAAAAGCCCCTTTATTTCAATATGAGCCTTATTTTTGTGTCTATTAAATTGTCATGATCTTAAAGGCTGATAATCTGGTGAAACAATATAAATCCCGAAAGGTGGTCAACGATGTCAGCATTCAGGTTGAACAAGGAGAGATCGTGGGTTTACTCGGACCAAACGGAGCCGGAAAAACCACAACCTTTTATATGGTTGTCGGATTGATAAAGGCAGACGAGGGGAGGATCTTTCTGGATAACATAGAACTCACCAAAATGCCAATGTATAAAAGAGCGCAATATGGCATTGGTTACCTGCCTCAGGAAGCATCTGTCTTCCGCGACCTAACGGTTGAAGAGAACATCATGGCCATTCTTGAAATGACCAAACTTTCTAAAAAAGACCAATTAGCGGAACTTGAAAAACTGATCGAGGAATTTTCCCTTGGAAAGGTCAGAAAGAACAAAGGATCTGTTCTTTCAGGCGGAGAAAGACGAAGAACAGAGATCGCTCGCGCACTGGCAGTCAACCCTAAATTCATATTATTGGATGAGCCATTTGCCGGTGTGGATCCCATAGCGGTTGAAGACATACAGTCTATTGTAAGTAAACTGGTTGAAAAAAACATCGGTGTTTTGATCACCGATCACAATGTTCATGAAACCCTGAGCATTACGGATCGGGCTTATCTTCTGTTTGAAGGAAAAATCCTGAAAGCTGGTACAGCACAGGAACTTGCCGATGATGAGATCGTGAGAAAAGTTTATCTGGGTCAGAATTTTGTTCTGAGAAACTAAGAGCTTAGCGGTCAAATTTTAGCCTCATCCCGGAATTTTTTAAGAGTACTTTTTTTCCGTCAAAAACAAGTTCACCATTCACATATGTTGAGTGAACCGACGCGTTCCAGGTTTCACCTTCAAAGGGTGACCAGCCACATTTGAAAAGGATGTTCTCCCTGCTTACCGTATAGTTCTTTTTTGGATCGATCAAAACAAGATCTGCATAATAACCTTCTCTTAAATACCCCCTTTTTGAAACCCTGAAACAATCGGCCGGAGCATGACACATTTTTCGTACCATCGTTTCTTTGCTGATCTTGCCGTTTTGAACGTGTTCAAGCATTCGCATCAAACTGTGCTGAACAAGGGGGAGACCTGCAGGTGCTTTGAGGTAGGAAGAGCTTTTTTCATCAAGGGTATGTGGTGCGTGATCGGTTGCAATAATATCCAGTTTATTGTCCAATAAGGCCCTCCATAAGGCATCCTGGTCGTTCCTGGTTTTTATCGCAGGATTGCATTTAATTTTGTTTCCCAGCCTTGGATAATCTCCGGAATCAAAACTTAAATGGTGTACGCAAACTTCCGATGTGATTCTCTTTTTGTGAAGATCTATTCCTGAATCGAAGAGATCCGTTTCCTCAGCCGTGCTGATGTGTAAAATATGCAAGCGTGTATTGTGTTTTCTGGCTAGTTCAACCGCAAATTTGGAAGATTTAAGACAAGCTTCCCGGCTTCTGATTTCCGGATGTTGTTCGGCACCCATGTTTTCACCGTACTTTGAAGTATAAAATGCAAGGTTTTTACGAATGGTCTCTTCATCTTCACAATGAGTTGCGATCAGCAATTCACATTTCGAAAACAAGTTTTCTAAAACTCCCGGGTCGTCTACCAGCATGT
Source organism: Flavobacteriales bacterium (assembly GCA_020635455.1). Taxonomy (GTDB): domain Bacteria; phylum Bacteroidota; class Bacteroidia; order NS11-12g; family UBA9320; genus JABWCE01. Next base: position 45,130 of record JACJZT010000005.1, on the reverse strand, counting down.
TCCCGGTTGACGATCCCATAAATATTTTAACACCACAAACATTCAACGGATCGGTTTTTAAAACTTCATCGAGATTATTGTTGGTGGTTCCCATAAAAAAGGAATAGTTTGCCGGTGAACAAGCCGCAGCAATGTCGTATTTGTTTTGCAGCAACTCCTGGGAAACAGCTGCAGGTATCGTGTTGGGCATTTCCATAAAGGTTGTGGTTCCTCCGGCAACAGCCGCCATCGATTCCGTGGCGATCTCAGCTTTATGGGTTAGCCCCGGTTCTCTGAAATGTACCTGATCATCAATAACTCCGGGAATAAGCCACAGTCCTGCAGCATCCATTATATGGTAAGAATGATCGTTGATCCCGCTGCGTTCTATTCTTTCGATCTTCGAATCCTTTATCAGAACATCTGCAGTAAACGATGCTTCTTCATTGATGAGTAAGGCATTTTTTATAAGAATGGGTTTCATGAAAGACAATTTTTTTTAAGATTTGTCGAAATTAAGAATTTTTATGGTTGAAAGTGTGGTGGAAAAGGCTAAGCGACCGTCAAGGTTTAACATAAGGGTGTATGGAATCTGCCTTAAAAAGGGTAAATTGCTCTTGGTTTCTGAAAAAATGAGAGGCTTTGAATTCACCAAATTTCCCGGTGGAGGCCTTGAATTTGGCGAAGGTATACAGGATGCTTTGACGAGAGAATTTGAGGAAGAACTGAGCGTCAGGATCAAAATACTCCGGCACTATTATACCACAGAGTTTTACCAGGTTTCAGCTTTCAATCCTGAAGAACAGTTAATTTCGATTTACTATCTTGTAGAACTTCCGGATATGAACGAACAGTTATCTTTTCCATTTCACTCCGAACAATCCGAAACTCACACGTTGCTTTTTGATTGGCAAGAGTTGAAAAATTTAAATGAGGACGATGTTACTTTTCCGGTGGACAAAGTTGTGCTTAAAATGCTCAGATCTGATTTTTGCGGAGTTTAGTTTAGTGCAATTGGTATTATAGTAAGCTTAGTACATTCTTTTTACTATCTTCGCCCAAAATATAGAAAAATACATGGGTTGTGGATCATGTGGAACTACAACAGGTGGTAAACCAAAAGGTTGCAAAAGCAATGGAACCTGCGGTACCACGGGTTGTAATAAATTAAATACATACGATTGGTTTAAGGACATTGAACTTCCTGAATATTACAAACCTTTTGATATTATTGAATTAAGGTTTAAGGGAAGCCGCAAGGAGTTCTTCAAAAACGTAAATCAACTTGAACTTTACACGGGAGATGCTGTAGTTGTTGAAAGCGATCTGGGTCACGACTTGGCCCATGTTTCTCTTACAGGAGAACTTGTCAGGCTTCAGCTTAAAAAAGCAGATCTGACAGAAGATCATGCTTCAATAAAAAAGATCTATCGGATCGCATCGGAATCCGATATTGAGAGATACGTTGAATTTAAAGCAAAAGAAGGTGCTACACTTGAGCGGGCAAGAACCATCGCATTAGAGTTGAAACTTGAAATGAAATTGAGCGATATCGAATTTCAGGCCGACGGACGTAAGGTGATCTTCTTTTATACCGCTGAAGAACGGGTTGATTTCAGAGAGCTGATCAAAAGATACGCCAATGAATTCAAAACCAGAATTGAAATGAGGCAGATCAGTTATCGCGAAGAAGCCAGCCGTTTGGGAGGAATTGGTTCCTGCGGTAGAGAACTGTGCTGCAGTACCTGGTTTACCGATTATAAAGTAGTGAACATTTCTGCAGCAAGGTTTCAGAATTTAAGCATTAACATGTTAAAATTGTCGGGTCAGTGCGGACGATTGAAATGTTGCCTGAATTTTGAACTCGATACCTATATGGAGGCGGTTAAGAAATTTCCGGCAACCGAAAAATTAACGGTACAAACCAAAGTAGGTTCTGCCACCCTGCAGAAAATTGATATTCTGAAACAGATGATGTGGTTTGCATATAAAGACAAACCCGGCGACTGGATCCCGATGGAGGTTGCGCAGGTTAATGAGCTGGTGGCTAAAAATAAAGCCGGTGAAATACCGGAAACGCTTATTGACAGGCCTGTTGGAGCTGAGATCGTTTCAAAAACATCTTACAAGGTGGATGATATGCTTGAAGATTCCAGTATTTCGAGAATGGAAGAAAGAGACCGCGAGCAAAAAAAGAAGAATAAAAGATTCAGGGATAATCGAAACAAGGGTCCCAAAAATCAACAATCCAAACCTGGTGACTCCAATACACCTCCGCAAAATAGGAACAACCGCGACCAGAATAACCTTGGTAACGATTCAGGTCGCCGACCCGGTAATAAGAACCGCTCTAAAAACCGTTTTCAGGGAAAACGAAAAGACGGTCCTAAAGGAGGTGATGGTCAATAAATTGGTCTAGTGGCCATTCTGAACTTGTTTCAGAATCCCTTTTATCAAGTGTTGTAGGTTCTGTTTCAGAATCTCACTTGTTTCAGAATCTAACTCGTTTCAGAATCTCACTCAAATTTATTATCATTGTATATGGAAAACAAAAATCAAACCTCGGGTTCAAAAAAGGACCTTAAGAGCAAGGACAGCGAAAACCTGAGCGAATCGCTACTTGATAAACTAAGCGATCAGGAAATTAAAGGGGAGAAAATAAAGGGTGGAGGAATAGTTATGAATATGTACTCTGATGCTGGAGGTGGTTACGCAGGTGGAGGGAGTTAATAATCCATCTCAAATAATTTTCTGCACCGAAAAATTTGGTTTATGGATTTGTAGTAGACGGTCTAATTAAAAGTATACGTGCCGCCAAAAGCAAAAAGATAAGGTGCACCGAAATTCAGTTCAAGCATCGCTGAGATCTCCGGTGTAAATTTTATCCTGCTTCCAATGGCTACCAAACCAAAGGATGACCTCGTTTCAATAGGAAATTCGTTTTCAAATTCAGCTTTGAAGGCGGCATCATTATTTGAAAAATCTTTTGAAACGATAATGGCTCCAAGTCTTAAACCAGAATATACATCCACCTTTGGAGTATTCTTATAATGTAGCAGGAATCGCCCGCCAATGTAAAAACGGTTCATTTTTACAGAAACGTCCTCAAACCGCTCCAGGGTATTGTTTCTGGTTACAAATTCCCAGTGATTTACATAAACACTCATTTTTTGATAGGAAGCCTGCAATCCTATACTGAATTTTTTTAGTGTAAAATGATCAAGGTTAAGGTACACAGCAACACTCGAATTCCCGATATAATTTACCGAGTCCGTTTCAAGGTCGGCATTTACCAATAAACCGGTAATGGAAACACCTGCACCGGCTCCCGCATACGTTTTACCCTGTTCAGTAAAGTCTTTCGATTCCTGGGCATTTGCTTTCAAAACAATCAGACACAATAAACTCAGGATTAGTTTTTTCATATCTAACTATTTAAAGAACGTTTATCTGTGGCATCCAGAGCAGCTTCTTTTAAGGCTTCCGAGAACGTTGGATGAGCATGACAAATTCTTCCAATGTCTTCGGCACTTGCTCTGAATTCCATGGCTACGGCTGCTTCTCCTATAATATCTGCGGCTCTTGGGCCGATAATATGTACTCCCAAAACTTCATCCGTCTCCTGATGTGAGATCACTTTTGCAAAACCATTATTATCCATATTCGCCACAGCCCTCCCATTTGCCTTATAAGAAAATGTTCCCGTTTTGTACGGCAATCCTGCTTCTTTTATCTGCTCTTCGGTTTGTCCTACCGAGGCTACTTCAGGCCAGGTATATACAACACCCGGAATTAGATCATAATTGATGTGAGGTTTTTGTCCTGAGATCACTTCCGCCACAAACACGCCTTCTTCTTCGGCCTTATGAGCCAGCATCGGACCGGCGATCACATCCCCGATTGCATAAATGTTTGCTGTTTTGGTTTGAAGTTTTTCATCCACAGGGATCCTTCCTTTTTCATCGGTTTTTATTCCGGCATTTTCCAATCCCAACCCTTCGGTATAGGGTTTTCTTCCTACTGCTACCAAACAGTATTCAGCCTCGAGTTCAATATTCTCCGATTTCGCATTCTCTGCCTTTAAAACAACTTTCTTTCCTTTATTTTCCACCCCGGTAACCTTATGTTTCATGTAAAATTCAAATCCGAGTTTCTTTAAAGTACGCTGCAATTCTTTTCCAAGAGCCCGATCCATCGTAGGGATTACCGAGTCCATATACTCAACTACGGAAACCTTTGTTCCCAGTCTCGCATAAACCGAACCAAGCTCCAGCCCGATTACTCCTCCACCTATCACGATAAGCGATTTGGGTATTTCTTTTAAATTCAATGCCTCGGTACTGCTGATAATTCGTTTCTTGTCAAGGTTCAAACCGGGAAGTGAGGCGGGTTTGCTTCCGGTGGCAATGATCGTATACTTTGTATTTAAAATACTTTCTTTTTTGTCGGCCGAGGTAACTTTGATCGTTTTAGTATCTGTAAATGAACCTACTCCGGTAAAAACATCGATCTTGTTTTTTTTCATCAGGTATGCGGTTCCTGAATTCATTTGAGCAACCACTTCATTTTTGCGCAACATCATCGCTGAAAAATCAATGGTCATGCCTTTAAGGTTAATTCCATGGACCGGAAATTTATGAAGGGCATTATGGTAATGTTCACTGCTATCAAGCAATGCTTTTGAAGGGATACAACCCACATTGAGACAAGTTCCTCCAAGGGTTTTGTATTTTTCTATAAGGGCGGTTTTAAGTCCCAACTGTGAGGCTCTGATCGCTGCAATATATCCTCCCGGACCGGAACCAATGACCACTAAATCGTATTCCATATTATTTTAATATTTCCTGTTTTTTATCAAGTTTTATTCCAATGCTTACCATTTCTTTTAAAACAGTATCCCGCATAAATTGTTCCATTTCAAAACGGTATTCACCTTTTTTACTGAAAACCAAATCTTTTTGAACCGGTAATCGGAAACTAATGATGTGTCCCAAATTATGACCTTTCCAATTACCACGGTGATCGGCCAGTGTTAGCATATGGTTTTTGGTTTCGCTTGAACTGTCAGGTCCGGTAATTTTAAGTTTTACCCATAAGTTGCTATATTTATAATCGTTTGTCAATCGCACATTTAAGGCCAGATTATAATAAAAACCGGTATCCGATATGGTAACCGGAATAACAACTTTTTGTTTTTTATCCCATTCGTGGTTTTTGAAATTTTTCCATTCGTCAATAACTTCAACAGTTGTACATCCGGAAATGAAAATGAAAAGTATGACCGTTGATATGTGCCTCAAAGCGATAAAATGTTTTGCAAAATTAGTTTAAGTAGAACTTTAAAAATAATAAGTTTTTAAAGCATTTGAACCAGTTACCCGAACGCTGTTTAGCGAATTCCCAGTTTCTTTTTCATTTCCTTACTTAAGGCATCCTTGTGTATCATTACGTCTGTGGTTTTATATTTCACATACGCTTCAGAAGCAAACAAATAACCTTTGGCATCATTTTTTTCAGTACCCCATGAGTTCTTTACCCTGTAGAACGACTTTCCGGTCTGGTCCTTATAAATACCAACGATGTGCATGCCATGATCATCAGTGGTTTCGTAATTGTCGAAAGCCTTTTGACGGGCTTCCTGATCAATATTTTTTTCCGGTGAAGGAGCATCAAAAGGACTGCCGGATTTATCGGCACCTGCATCCGAAAAATTTTTATTGTCCTGTCCGGTCTTGGTAACTTTTGACTCGTCTTCCGGAACAATGGCCAGTCCATTTTTGAAAGAAAAGCCTTTCTCTGAAACATCCGAAGCCCAGGCTACTGTATATCCGGTATTGATCGAGTTGTTAATGATATCGATCATTTCGTCAACGGGCACATTATAAACTTTTTGAGCAGCCCAGTTGTCTTCCACTTCCAGCACAAATTCAGCGTAGAAAGGGTGGTGAGTAAAGGAACTAATTGTTATGTAATCGTCCATGTTCAGGCCTAAAGATTTGGCAAATTCTTTGGATGTGTATTTTTTCCCCTGATAGGTGAAGTTTTCTTCCGGCTTGCCCAAATAGGCATCTACCACCGAAGTAACGGCTGTTTTCCACGAAGTTGTAAGGGATTTTTGTGGATTGGAAACGATCACGTCAAGCATTGCGGTAAGCATCGAAGACAATTCGTTGTGGTTGTGCTTATCTTCTCCGTAATTCAAACCTCTGTAAACTTCTTCAGGTACGATACCGTAATTGCGTATAACGTATGGAATATCGTGAAACGCTCCGCCCTGACCGAAATTTGTTTTTCCATGCATTCGCACATATTTTTCAGCCTTATCGATATAGGCCTGTCTAACAATAAACATTTCACTAAGATTGTGTTTTCCCTTGCCCAAACGTATCAGTTCTGATTCAAAAAATGAAAGTGCCGAAAAACTCCAGCAGGTGCCTGTTTTCGATTGGTCCTGGACTTCCATTGCTTCAAGATTTTTAACCTTTGTAAACAAATAACCGCCATCCTTTTTATTTCGGATCGTATCCTGTGCAAAAGATAAGGAGCCTGTCAGGATCAGGAATGAGATCAAATAAAATTTTTTCATAACATTAAATTTGCTGCAAACATACAGTTAAAGAATTAGTTACGCCATGGTATCATAGCGAATTTCAGAACATTGGTCGAATTATAGGATTTATAATTCTTCTTCCCCAAATAGTTTGGGATTAAGCAGATCAATGATCTCAAAATATTTGAAATGCAGACTGGTTGAGCCAAAAGAGAAAGGTGCCACCTGATAGGGTTCAAAATAAACGATCAGTTCATCCATGCATAAGCCAAGGTTGTCATATACCCTGAATTGTCCGTTAGGAAAAAAGAAACCTTCTTCTTCCGTAAGCTTTATGCTCGTGCTGAGACCGTTCACCTGCTTAAACCTTTTTTCGGCTAACTCGAGAAACTTCGGAACATCAGAAACAATATCCGCGAGCGTCAAAATTGCTCCTGTTTTTGTATTAAAAGTAACGTACGACTGCCCGTATTCACCATGCGTGCCACCAAGGAAGTTGTCGTATTTGAACCGAAGGGTGAAATATTTGTCTGATTGAAATTCAACATTTCCCATAATGTTGAAAAACCAAACCTGATCAATTTCAGGGCTTTCTTTTTTTATTTTTTCAATATTTTCCTTACTCGAACGGAGAAATGCCCTTATGGCAAGGTCAATGGTTTGTGTGTTTCCTGTATCAGCCTCGTTGACAGAATTTTTTAACAAGTTGGTTACGTACTGGCTAATGTATAGTTTGACAGATTTGTTCAGGATTTCGTTTCGGGTCTTTAACTTTGGGTAGCTAACCTGTATTTCTGAAATAACTTTACGCTTGTTCGAAGGATCGGCAGCAACCTTTTTAATGGATTTGATCTCATAATCCACAACTCCTTCGCGATACAATTCAAAAACATCTTTTACCGAATCGGTGTGATCCAATATGTTTTTTTTCTCTGTATCATTCTTACAGGAATGGATGCTTAGGAAGAATCCAAAAGTTAGCAGAATGGCAGCAGTGCGTAACATTTTGCAAAATTAGCTAATTTTCAATGGTTTATACAGGGAATTAGTATATTTATTATTTGTGATCAGTGAGTTTTAATAGCTTGAAATTTTCTTTGTATTGTCCATTTTCGGTGAGCGTCAGATAATAATATCCTCCATTTAGGTTCTCGGTGTTTAAGTTAAACCTTCCGGAGCTTGACAGAGTGGCAGTTCCTTCTGAAACTATCTGACCATAGATGTTGATCAGGTGGTATTCCAGTTCTGCATAAGGCATATTGCTTTGGATCGAAATGGATAGGTCGAAAATTGAAGGTACAGAAAGTATGCTTCCGGGATCTTTTCTTACAAAATTGCTTTTAGGAAAAACTGAAAGCTGCAATAAAACCGGGATGTGGTCACTTGTTTGATAAAGTGCATCCAGGATGTTTTGCGGCAAAGCCTTGTTGGTAAGTCCGTTGATGTCCGAATTGAATCGACCCCCATCGTTACCGTATGCTTTATACGATCCGGTAATTAGTTTCAGACCCAACGATCCTTTTACAATTTCATCGGAGGCTAAGGTAAAATCATACCGGTCGTCCATCCCCCCTGAAGAAAAGCAGACGTTTGATGAACTACTTCGGGTACTTTGTGTGTGCAAATTCGCATAGTTATTATTGTTGTTCCAGTTACCGGGCGCATCAACGGGGTCGTAAAACCGGATCGAAACCGTGCTGTGGTTTATTAAGTTTTGATAAGCCTTTTCAGAAGATGATTGAACATTGAAATCACCCGAAAAAATGTAATTATACCTTTCCTTTTGTTGTAGAAGATAGTCCATTAGTGCCATGGTCATTTTGTCTCTTTCGATCTGATCGTTTGAGGTATTACCGGCTTTGAGATGAGCTACAACAACGTGCAAACGCACGGTATCTCCGTTTTTAACTCCTGAATTGAGATACAATTTATAAACATCGATCACTCTTACAAGATCAATCTGATCAAGGTCTTTATAAATAATATCCTGCCCATACAGGGTAAATTTATTTTTGTTGTAAAACAACATATTGGTTAAGGAGCTGAATCCGTTATTCGAATATTGTGCCTGATCGTAATGGTTTATTCCATCGGTGTTCAGAGCATTATCAAGGATACGGGATGCATTTACAATATTGGCTCCAATTTCGTTGCAAGTAATGATATCGGCCTTTATTTCTTTGAACAAAACCTTTAAGTTGGCATCTTTCAGGCTTGGATCGTTGGTGCTTCCGGTGCATTGTGTAGTACTGTTACGATAATTTAACAAGTTGTAATGCATTAGTTGCAGGGTGTCTTGTGCCGTGAGGCAAATTGAACTAAAAATAAGAAGCAAAAAATTAGTTATCCTCATGTTGAATACAAGAATAGTCAATATTTAGTTAATTGTAAAATATGTAGACTCCTTGTCATAATTGAATTACAACACACAAACCATCAAATATTGCTTTGGAAAATATTTAATAAACTTAATTGTTGGTTTTACATTCATTTTCAGTTTGTAAATGTATTTGCTTAAAGTTTAATTTGTTAGGAATTACCCGGTTATAACCTTTGATATTGGCCTGATTTTTATTCGATTATATCCGGATATTTTTAAGGAACGATGGTTATTTGTAAAATATCAAGCATGATTGATACACAGCAAGTATTTATGAAAATTTCTTATTGCCTAATAGAATGTAAAGGCCTTGGGAAGTTTTTATTGAAGCTGGAAATTAAAAGAAGTCATTCTTCCACCAAAATCAGAGCAAATAATCTGAACAAGGGATTTGGTGACCGTATTTTTTTATCTAAATTTGCAGATACACCTTGTTATGAAACCTTTAAATGCCATGACAGGACCAAGAGTGAAAAAGCGCGTTGGTTAGGAAATTGGATGATTGGTTTTCGGTCGGTTACGAGCGGTACTGAAAACAAATTTATGAAGCATGAGTTCGATGGATCTATAGTGTATGCAGGTCAATTAAAAGGCAGCCTTCCGGTGCATCCGGATGGAGGCCAATTGTTCCGAACAGCATTAAAGATCAATGGACTTTTAAAGAGTAGAAAACAGTGTTTATTTATAAATATACTAAACGATTTTAAACATTGCGATAAGGCAATTTAATAAAAACACCTGTCTGACAGGTACTTATGATAGAACAAACCTTTCCATTACATCCTGCACAACGCGATGTTTTTGTCGATCAGCTGATCAATATCGACAGTCCGCATTACAACATTGGGGGATACATCAAGTTTATAGGCAACATTGACAAGCCAAAGTTCTTTAAGGTTGTTCAGGAAGCACCACTTGTTTTTGATGCGTTCAAAATGCGATTCGACATCGATAACCTGAATCCAATTGGTTATTTCGACAAAGATTATGAGAAAATGGAAGTGCAGGAACTCGACTTTTCTCTGCAAAACGACCCTGAGTCTCTTGCGGAAAAGTGGATGCAGGACCGGTTTAATACGCCCTTTAAGCTTCAAAAGGATGAATTGTTGTTTGAACATGTTCTGATCAGGATCTCTGAAAATGAGCACTGGTTTTTTCATCGCTATCATCATTTGATCACAGACGGCTATGGTTTTGCAATATGGGTTAATTATTTCGGTCAAAAATATAAATCACTTATTACCGGAGAGCCCTTCAATTTTCAGAGTTATTCGTATTATGAGGAAGCGGTCACTTCTTCGAAGTACAGCGAATCAGAATTTTATGAAAACGACCGGAATTACTGGATAGAACGGGTAGGTGAAAAACCGGCTAAGCTGTTATACAAAAATTATTCTGAAGGCAAGGAAACGAAAAAAGCCAGTTCGAATTTTACCCTAAACATCGAGGATAGTATAAAGCAAAAGATCGAGTCTTTTTCAGAAAGATCTGGAGCCGGAATTCAGCAACTCGTTATTGCTGCAACTCTGATCTATCTTGGCAAGATCACCGGCCAGAAGGATTTTTTATTCGGTATTCCGGTTCACAGGAGAAACTCCAGAAAATTGCGGGGAATTGTAGGGTTATTTAGCGGGATAATTCCTTACAAAGGTGAATACAAACCGGAAATACTATTGTCTGAATTCCTTGTGAACATCGCCAACAATCAAAAAAGGGATTATCGACACCGGAATTATCCGATCGGTGATCTTAGCAGGCATTACAAGATCAATCCTTCAGAAGGGTATCTTACCGAGTTTTCCATAAATTATGAAAGTTTAAATTTCGAGCTTGATTTTGGCAAGGATTTAAAGGCATTCATTATCAGAATGCTCAATGAATTTGAAAAAAATCCAATTGAAATTTGTTGGCGTGATTATGGAGGAGAACATCCTTCTCAACTGGATATTCATTACTTAAAAGAGTATTTCAGTAAAGATGAAGTTGAACTTCTGGCTAAAAGAATACTGAATATTCTTGAACAGTTTTCATACAATTACGATCGTCCTGTAAGTCAGATCGAAATTCTGACCGACATGGACAAAACCATGCTCAATAGCTTCAACAGCACAGATATGGACCTGGAGATATCGGGAACCTTATTGGATCTTTTTGAGGCAGAAGTTATTAAAGATCCGGATCGGAAGATTCTCGAATTTACCAATTCGATATTTACCTATGCCGAATTGGATGAACTGAGTTCAAAAGCTGCAAATATGTTCCGGCAACAAGGGATCGGCAATGGTACCTTAGTACCGATATTAATGGAAAGGTCACCAGAACTTATCCTTTCCATACTCGGAATTTTGAAGGCAGGTGGTTGTTATATTCCCATTGAAACCAGTTTCCCATCCGAAAGGATCCGCTTTATGCTCGATGATTGCAGAGCCCAGTTTCTCGTAACGCAACCGCATTTATCCTCAAGCATTCTAAATCACAAGCATATTACCAGGATCATCATTTCCGATTATCTTGATTTTGAAGATTATCAAAGTACCAAACTCAAACGCATACAAAAACAGAGTGATACAGCTTGTGTGATCTATACTTCCGGGTCAACAGGAAAGCCGAAAGGTGTTTTGTTGAAACATCTCGGAATCATGAACCGAATCCTATGGATGAAAAACACATACCCACCCCTGAATGGTGAGAAATGGGTAATGAAAACATCCATTGGTTTTGTCGATCATATTTGGGAATTGTTTGGTCCTCTGTGTCTGGGTGTGCCTTCAATTTTTCTGAATAAAGCAGAAACCCTTGATCTGAAACTCTTTCTTGAAAAACTTGAAGAGCATAAGATCACAAGGATAGTATTGGTCCCCTCACTTTTACGTGTTGTATTGAACGCCCTTAAAACTGCCAAAATTGATCTCTCGAATCTTAAGTACTGGACTTCTAGTGGTGAAAATTTGACAACAGACCTGGTAAGTAGTTTTTACAAGAACTTTGACGCCGGAAACCATCACTTACTGAATATTTATGGATCAACTGAAATTTCGGCAGATGCAACCTGGTTTGATGCTTCCGAAATTTGGGAGAAAAAATTACAAAGCGATCAGTTCCCTAATAAGATCCCTATCGGTAAACCTATTGCCAATACAAAGATCTTAATGTTAACCAGGGCCGGCGAAATTTGTCCGCTTGGTGTTGCCGGTGAGATCTACATCGGAGGTAAGGGATTATCCGATGGCTATTTATACAACCGCGAGCTGAATGCTCAAAAGTTTGTTAAGATAACCACACCCGAAGGTCTGTCTGAGATCATGTATAGAACAGGAGATCTGGGAAGATGGCTGATAGATGGAAACATTGAGTACATCGCCAGAATGGATCGACAGGTTAAGATCCGAGGTCATCGAATAGAATTGCTTGAAATTGAAGAAACCCTTCTCAACCTGAAATTGTTTAAAGAAGTTGCCGTTTCCTCCATTCCGGATAAAGAACACGGAAACATTCTCGTAGGCTATGTTGTACCAAAGTTAGCTTTTGATAAGTATACGATCGTTCAACAGCTAAGGGATATCATTCCCGATTACATGATCCCTTCAGTATGGGTTGAATTAAAAACTTTACCCCTTAATTCAAGCGGAAAAATTTCATACATTGATTTACCGAATCCGGAAATTGAAGAGACCAGGGTTTCTGATTACATACCACCGAGAGATGAGTTGGAACAAAGAATTTCAGACATCTGGCAAGAATTGCTCCACAACGACCGCATTGGTATTTTTCAGAATTTTCTTGAATTGGGTGGACATTCCATTCTCGCAATGCGTGTTATATATGCGATTCGCAGTCAGCTGGATGTTGAGATCGGAGTTAAAGATCTGTTTACCCACCCAACCATTGCAGAGCTTTCCCAGTTTATTAAATTCCAAAACAAAGGAGCACTCAATTCTTCCTTGAGCGTTCAGCCTAAACCAGAGTACATTCCCTTGTCTTTTAGCCAGGAACGATTGTGGTTTATCGACAAACTTGAAGGTAGTGTTCAATACCACATTTACGCAGTTCTTAGGTTAAAGGGAACCTTAAACAAAGAAGCTCTCGAGGATTCGTTCCGTAAAATAATCAATCGTCATGAAGCCTTAAGGACCATTATTCTGGAAAATAATGGTGAACCTTATCAGATCATAAAAGAACATGAATCCTGGAAACTCGAATTTTCAGCTCCGGCAGGAATCTCAGGTGAAAAAGATCTTAGAAAATACATTCGAATAATAATTAATGCCCCCTTCAATCTGTCGAAGGATTATATGATCAAAGGGCATTTGATCGAATTGACAAATGATGAACACATTCTTTTGGTTGTATTGCACCACATTGCTGCAGATGGGTGGTCGGCAACGGTGATCGTAAGAGAACTAGCCGAATTATATAACGCCTATCAGATAAAGGACGATCCGGAACTTCCCATTCTTAAAGTTCAGTATTCCGATTACGCAATCTGGCAGAGAAAATACATGCAGGGTAAAATTCTCGACGATAAACTTTCCTATTGGTCAAACAAGCTAAAAGGTGTGGAAGCCCTTAACATGCCAACCGATTTTGCTCGCCCTGCCATTCAGAGTATCAATGGCTCAACACTTGAATTCAATATTGAAAATGAAATTAAGGAGCAGCTTTTAGGCATCAGTCAGCAACAAAATCTGACCTTATACATGACCATGCTGGCTGCATTTAAGGTAATGCTGCATCAGTACAGTGGACAGGAGGATATTTGTGTTGGAACACCGATCGCCGGACGTCAACAACATGAAGTTGAAGATCTTGTAGGATTTTTTGCAAATACTCTTGCCTTAAGAACCGATCTTAGTGGTAATCCTTCATTTGTGTCCTTACTGGAAAGGATCCGGGCAACGGTCCTGGAAGCGTATGAAAATCAGGAAGTTTCCTTTGAGAAAGTGGTTGAAGCAGTGGTTAATGAACGTGACCTCAGCCGAAGCCCCTTGTTTCAGATCATGTTTGTTTGGAACGAAACAAAGGCATTGCAAAAATTATATCTTGGGGATTTAAGTTTGTCTCAGGAGCCCTTCACCGGAAACACCTCTCAGTTTGATATAAGTTTCAGTTTAACTGAAACCATAGACGGACTACACGGACAGGTAGAATATTGTACCGATCTATATACCGAGCACACCATTCGCTCTATGATCGTTCATTATAAGGAATTGTTGGTATCCATCATTACGAAGCCGAATTTTGGTATTAGTGAACTTTCAATGTTTACGAGAGAGGAAAGCAACCAGATACTGAAGGTTTTCAACGATACCGATTCCGGTTATCGTACCGATAAGAGTTTAATACAGCTGTTTGAGGAACAAGCTGCAAAAACACCTTATTCCATTTCACTTACTTTTGGATCGGAATCTTTTTCTTTTAATGAAATAAATCAACAAGCCAATCAACTTGCGCGTTATTTATCCAATATTGGTCTTAAGTCCGGTTCCTTGATACCCATTTGTTTAGAGCGCGGATCAAGTCTGGTGACTACCATTCTTGGCATACTTAAAACAGGTGCTGCTTACATTCCGATCGATCCTGATTTCCCAAAGGACAGGATCAGCTATATGCTACGTGACTGCAAGGCTAAACTGATAATTTGCAGTCAGAATACACGTTCGAAAATTGAATCTTTAAAAGATTTGTTGATCATAGATCTTGACAAGGAAGGGAAAAAAATAGACCAGGAGGATGTTGATGATCTTGAGGTTGAGGTATTGCCCAACCAGGTTGCTCATGTGATCTATACCTCAGGTTCTACAGGTAAACCGAAAGGTGTAATGACCGAACACAGAAGTTTGGTCAATCTCCTGAACAGTGTGGCTAAAAAGGTGAATTTCACCTCATCATCCGGCTTTCTTTCTTTTACAACGTATAGTTTCGATATTTTTTACCTCGAACTTTATCTCCCTTTGATAAAGGGAGGCAAATTATACCTTGCATCCAAGGAAATAACAACCGATGGGTTTTTGCTAAAAAATGCAATTGAAGAGCATAAGCCTACCCATTTGCAAGGCACTCCTGCAAGCTGGTCGCTTTTGTTAAATGCCAATTGGCAAAATCCCGAAAAAGCAACCATGCTGGTAGGGGGTGAAACGGTAAAAGATCATTTGAACGACGAATTAACCAAAAGAGGGAGGGTCTTTAATCTTTACGGACCTACTGAGTCGACCATTTATTCTACAGGCACAGAGTTGCAATATGGCAAAAAAGTGCTAATTGGCAAACCCCTCGACAACACGAAGATCTATATATTGAATCCGGTACTTCATCCCGTACCTGTGGGTGTTCCGGGAGAGATTTACATAGGCGGGCACGGTTTGTCAAGAGGTTATCTAAACCGAAAGGAACTCACCGATCAGAAATTCATTCACAATCCTTTTAGTCAGGAATTTGGCTCTAAACTATATCGAACCGGTGATCTTGGAAAATGGTTGCACGATGGAAACATAGAATTTTTAAGACGACTCGATGATCAGGTTAAGATAAGAGGTTTCAGAATCGAATTAGGAGAAATTGAAAGCGTTATACAAAAAAGCAATCTGATCCATCATTCGGTCATACTTGTAAAGGACGATCGGGGAGGAAACAAGATCCTGGTTGGTTATGTTGTAGGCAAGAAAAATTATTCTAAAAAGAAACTGGTTCAATACCTCAAATCTCAGTTACCTGAGTACATGATACCTCTTTTATGGGTAAACCTTGATGAGCTTCCTTTAACTCCAAATGGTAAGATCGACCGAAAGGCATTGCCAAATCCGGAAGAAAATAGCCGCTCCGACGAATACATAGCACCAAGGTCGGCAATTGAAAATAAGATCGCGGTGATCTGGGAGGATCTTTTGAATGGGGATCCAATTGGTATACACGATAATTTCTTTGAGCTGGGAGGACACTCACTTTTGGCCATGAGAGTAATCGCGGCCTGCAGAAAGGAATTTAACGTAGAGATCGGGGTCAAGGATCTTTTTATAAATCCAACGATAAACGAGTTTGGAGCCTTTATCAATTATCTTAAAAAAGGACTCGAATTACCTGCCATCACAGTTGATGCCCGAAGACCGGAACATATACCATTATCCTACAGTCAGGAACGTTTATGGTTTATCGATAAGCTGGAGGGCAGTATTCAATACCACATGTCTGCTGTACTTAGGATCAAAGGAAGTTTAAAGCCGGATATTCTTGAGAAGGCTATCCAGTTTGTAGTACAGAAACATGAAGTACTGAGAACCAATCTTTATGAAGAGGAGGGCGTCGGGTACCAGAAAGTAATCCAAAATCAAAGGTTCAAATTGATTCTGAACAAGGATTTTTTAAAGAATCGCTCTAAGAAGGATCGCCTCTTGTTTATTGAGGATCTTATCAATAAACCTTTCGACCTGTCGTCCGATCTTAAGTTGAGAGCTTGTTTATTACATCTGGAAGAAGATCTGTATAATCTGGTTCTCGTAATGCATCACATTGCATCCGATGGCTGGTCATTGAATATATTGACAACAGAAATTGAGAATTCTTACAACGATCTGTTGCACCATAAAAAAGTTAAAAAAGAAGATCTTAGCGTGCAATATGCAGACTATGCAATATGGCAAAGGAAGGTTTTCAATGAAGAAGTTCTCAATAAAAAGCTGAAGTACTGGAAGAAGAAACTTAAGGATCTGGAACCGCTGCAACTGCCGATCGATTTTACCAGGCCCGCACAACAAAGCACACGCGGTGCCTCTTTCGATTTTGTAATTAAAAAGGATGTCCTTGACAAACTGAATAAAGTAGCACAGGAAAGAAATTCAACTTTATTCATGTTGCTGCTTTCGGGCTATTTTGTTCTTTTAAATAAATATTCAGGTCAGGTAGATATATGTGTTGGTACACCACACGCAGGAAGAAATTATCAGGAAATTGAAGACTTGATAGGATTTTTTGTCAATACCATTGCTCTGCGTAACACCGTTGGAGTTTCCGATTCGTTTGATGAATTGATAGAATCGGTTAAGAAATCAACCCTGGAAGCCTTCGACCATCAGGAAGTTCCTTTTGAGATGGTTGTTGAATCAGTTATTAAGGAAAGAGATCTAAGCAGAAATCCGATATTTCAAACCATGTTTGGAATGGAAGAGAATCCGGATTTGAATAATCTGAATTTAGAAAAACTTGAAGTAACTCACGAAAAAATTGATAACACAACATCTCAGTTTGATGTACTTGTAAGCATAGCCAAGGCTGGTGCTGATCTGAAAGGTCATGTTCAGTATTGTTCTGACCTGTTTTTACCGGAAACCATTGAAAGGATGATGCTTCATTATGTTCAGATCCTGAAAGCTCTCGGTAACAATCCGAATCAGCAAATTGATTCTTTCGACCTGATAACCGAAACAGAGAGAAAAACAATTCTTGAGAAATTCAATGAAACCATCCGTGTAAAGCCGGTCAACGATACTGTAGTGTCAGTATTTAGTAAGATGGTTGCAGAATATGGAAATTCGGTAGCTCTGAAATATCAGGAACAATCGGTTACTTATAAGGATCTGGATTCAAGGTCATCTATGCTGGCTCATCACCTTCATGCTAACGGACTTGAAAGCAGAATGTTTGTCCCGGTGATCATGGACCGTGGAATTGAAACCATAATAAGCCTTATGGCTATCCTGAAAGCAGGATGTGTTTACGTCCCGATTGATTCAACTTACCCTGATGAACGAATTAAATTTATTCTATCCGACACCGGGGCTGAATACCTGATTACTCAAAATGAGATCGCGAAGAGACTTCCGGCAGACCTTAAAATTAAAATAATTGATTACAAGGATGCCTTTAGCAAAAAGCAAGCATATTCAAAAAGCAACCCAATTGGCATGGTTTCACCCGAACAACTTGCCTACGTCATCTATACCTCAGGTTCTACCGGTATTCCCAAAGGAGTAATGATTGAACACAAAAGTGTCGTGAATTTGTGTGAAGGTCAAAAAGTGTTATTGGGATTAAAGCCAGGCACTCGCTCACTGCAATTCGCTTCCTATGGATTCGATGCTTCTTGTTATGAAATATTCAATGCCCTACTAAGTGGCGGATGCCTGGTCATTGCATCTTTGGAAGAAGTTAAGGATGCTTTTAAATTTACTGAACTTGTTAATTCAAGTAAGGTAGAGTTGGCTACCTTGCCCCCTTCGTTCATAAATGGTATAAAAGATCAGGATATCCACTTATCAACCATAGTATCTGCAGGTGAACCTCTTCACATTAAACTTGCGAAGGAAATCACAAGTAAGGGTATTCAGTTAATCAATGCTTACGGTCCTACTGAGTCAACCGTTTGTGCTACTTTGGCAGTTCAAACTGACGGTCAAAAGAAAGTCAGCATCGGAAAACCGGTACCTAATACGAAGATTTATGTCTTAAATAATGATGGTAAATTGCAGCCTATCGGAGTTCCGGGAGAGATTTTTATTGGAGGCCCGCAGGTTGCCAGAGGTTATTTGAACCGGTCGTCACTAACTGAGGAATGTTTTGTACAGGACATCTTTTCTAAAGAAAAAGGTGCCAGAATGTACAAAACCGGTGATATTGCCAAATGGGACCCGGATGGGAACCTTGAATATCTGAGAAGAGCCGATGACCAGTTAAAAATCCGGGGATATAGAATCGAACCGGGTGAAATTGAAGCTATAATTGAGCAAACAAAGTCTGTTGAGCAGGCGTTCGTTACCTCAAGTTCTGAAGGGGATGGCAATAAAAAACTGGTAGCATACATTCTCAGATCAGAAAATTTCGATAAAGAAGAACTTTCTAAATATCTGGAAAGCAGATTGCCTGAATATATGATCCCGAATATTTGGGTGGAACTGGAATTTTTTCCTCTGACTTCGAGTGGTAAAGTCGACAAAAAGGCACTACCCAAACCAAACCTTACCGGAGCCGCTGATTCAACGGAAATTGACTCATTAACGGATGAGGAAGCTAAGTTGATCGAGATCTGGAAAGATCTGCTTGAGGTAGAAAACCTCGGATTGCATGACAATTTTTTTGACTTGGGAGGGGACTCAATTCTAACCATTCAGTTGGTTAGCAGGGCAAGAAAAGAAAACATTCATTTTGAAGTTGCCGATTTATTCGCTCATCAAACCATTTATGAATTGTTAAAATTTATCAATGGAATAAAGGAGATTAAAGAAGAGTATACCACGGAGCAGGGGATCTTAAGTGGTGAAGTGGGATTGTTACCGATACAGCAGTGGTATTTGTCACAGGATCAGCCGGAGGTATCGCATTACAATCAGAGTGTACTGTTGCGCATAGATAAAGCCATAGGTTTGAGTCAACTGGAAGCGGTGTTGGAGAAGCTGGTTTATCAGCACGATGCACTGTCCATGGTTTTTTCAAACAAGCAAGGGAAATGGGAGCAGCGATATGGCAAGGGAAGGTACGGGGTAGAGGAGGAGGATTTGCGAGGATCTGATCACTGGCAAGAGGAGTGGTTGGTAAAGGCGGAGCCTTATCAGCGCAGTCTTGACATAAGAAAAGGAGACCTGTTGCGGTGTGTATTGGTACAGACCCCTGAGAAGGAGCAAGACAACCGCTTGCTGCTGATCGTTCATCACCTGGTGATCGACGGAGTATCGTGGCGGATTGTTTTGGAACAGATGGAGGGCTTGCTGAGTGGCCGGTTGCAGGATCTGGGTTCGAAGAGCAGTTCGGTGAGGCAGTGGTATGACTGGCTGGAGGTTTATGGCAAGACGACGGGTGCACAGCAGGAGCTTCAGCATTGGGTTGGCGTTAAAGGGGGTTATGAGGGAGGTTTGATAACCGACCGCAAGCAAGAAGGCCCTATAGAGGTGAAGGATATGTCCTATGAGGAGGTTCGTTTGAGCAAAGTTCAGACGAAGCAGTTGTTGCAGGAGGTATCGGTTGTATATCACACAGAGATCGACGATTTGTTGCTATGTGCATTGGCCCAAACGCTAATGAGGTGGCAAAATCGATCCCGGATAACGATAGGCCTTGAAGGTCATGGTCGACAGATGCAGGGCACCTCAGTGGATACGACGGGCACGGTGGGCTGGTTTACGAGTTTGTATCCGGTATCCATAGAGGCAGAGGAAGGAGAAGATGTTGGAGGCTGGATCAAATCGGTGAAGGAGCAGTTGCGCAGGGTACCGAACAAGGGACTGGGATACGGGATACATAAATACATCAACAAGGCAGAGGCTTTACAGGGAGAAGATCCCTGGGAGGTGGTGTTCAACTATCTGGGCCAACTGGACCGGGTGGTGGAAGGCAAGATACTGAAAGCTGCGGGTGAGGACACCGGTGGCAGCGTTTCGGGATTGCATAGGGTTCGAGAGAAGTTAATGCTGAACGGTTTGGTAGAATCGGGACACTTAAAGATACGATGGGACTATTCACCCGAACTTATAGACCGTAAGACGGTTGAGAAGTGGTCGAAAGAATATATGAAGGTCCTCAGTGAGATGATCACTCATTTGATGGACTGCCGTTTGAGGCAAGAGCATTATAACACACCAAGCGATTATGGTTTGGGTCCCTATCTGAACTACAGGCAGCTGGACACCTTTTTATCGGAGCCCTATGGATCGGGAAGTTTGGGCAGCAGCATAGAGAGTGTATACCGCTTGAGCGGATTGCAGGAGGGGATGTTGTTTCACAGTTTGTACAATGAGCATACAGGAGCCTACATCGAACAGTTCCGTGCAGATCTTTACGAGTTGGACAAGAAAAGTTTTATGGAGAGTTGGTCTATGTTGATAAAGCGCCACAGCATACTCAGAAGTGGATTTTATCATGAGGGTTTGCCACTGGCAGTTCAGGTGGTTCACAGGGAGGTTGAGATGCCATTGGAGGAGTTGGATTACAGCAGATACGGCAGTAAAGAGCAGCAGGGGATGCTGGAAGCTTATGTGTCCGCAGATCGCAGGAAGGGATTTGACTTAAGTTCTTCACCGCTGATGCGATTGAGCTTACTTAAGTTAAGCAGCCGAAAGACGGTAATGATATGGACGTCTCATCATTTATTGTTTGACGGTTGGTCGATGCCGGTCCTGATGGAGGAGTTATTGCAGAATTATGAGTTGCTCGTGCAAGGAGATAAGGTTTCACAACAAGAGGAGGATCGGTATGAAGAGTATATAAAATATTTAGACTTGCAGGATAAAACCGAGTCTCAGAGATATTGGGAGAAGTACATGGGTGAAGTTGAGGTCGGAACCTTATTGCCGTTTATCACCGGTCACACCGATCGCAACAAAGGAGTGGGGACGTATAAGGAGGTGCAGTTAACCCTGGACAAAGGGCGCATGGAGGAGATCGAAACCTATTGCCGCAGTCAACACATCACAGTCAACACCTTAATGCAGGGGGTGTGGGCTTGTATGCTGCACCGTTATACAACAAGAGATCAGATCAGTTACGGGGTAACGGTATCGGGCCGACCGGAGGACTTGTCGGGTGTGGAGCAGAGAGTGGGGATGTACATCAACACTATACCGCTTAACAGCAGATACGATTCAGGGTCAAGCCCTGAGCAGTGGTTGCGGGAGTTGCAGAAGACACAGCTTGAGTCGAGAAAGCACCAGTACACTCCGCTTCATCAGATACAATCTTCATTAAAGATAAGCGGAGACTTGTTCGACAGCATTATGGTGTTTGAGAACTATCCGGTCAGCAAAAGGTTGTCGGAAAGAAAATGGAAATTAAGAGTTGAAAATGTTCAGATCAATGAGCAGAATAATTATCCTCTGACCATTACCATACATCAGTCCGATGAAATCAACATAGGCTTTAGTTTTAATGCTACATTTATAGATAAAGAGCGGATTGACAGGATTTCAGAGCATTTTCTGGGGGTTTTGGATCAGATAACCAAAAAAAATCTGAAATATTTGTCGCAAGTTATTCTTCTCAGCCCTGAAGAACAAAAACAGATCGGAAGCTTCAATCAAACGGAAGCCACCTATCCAAAAGATAAAACGATCGTAGAGTTGTTTGAGCAGCAGGTTAAAAAGACCCCGAATCAGACGGCTTTGATCTACGAGCAAAAAAGGATGAGTTATGAAGAACTCAACGAGCGCTCCAACCGTCTGGCTCATTACCTGATCAGGCAGGGAGTTACCAAAGACACACTGATACCCTTATGCATGGAACGGGGCATGGAGATGATCGTAGCGATCCTTGGGATCCTCAAATCGGGAGGAGCGTATGTACCGATCGACCCTCAGTACCCACAGCAGCGGATCGACTACATGCTAAAGGACACGGGATCAAATACATTTTTAGTCAACACAGATACGATTAACCGATTAAAGTTAAAGGGAGCCATTGCCATAGATAAGCTGGACTTAAGCAAACAAAGCTCAGAGAACCCAAAGCAAAGATCGGCCCCGGACTCGGCAGCGTATGTGATCTACACCTCGGGCTCCACAGGACAACCCAAGGGTGTGGTGGTGGAACATGAAAATGTGGTACGGTTGTTTAAAACTCAACCATCCTTGTACGATTTTAATTCGAAGGACGTGTGGTGCATGTTTCATTATTACGGATTTGATTTTTCGGTATGGGAGATGTACGGAGCCTTACTTTTTGGAGGCAAACTGGTGGTGTTACCCAAACACACAACACGCGATTCGGAGGAATTTGCAAAATTGGTGATCGATCAGGGGGTAACGGTACTCAATCAAACCCCGGGATCGTTTTATGTTTTGCAGGAGTCCTTGTTGAAGGAACCCAAAAAGCATAAACTGCGCTACGTTATTTTTGGTGGCGAAGCCTTAAATCCTGCCATGGTATCGAGGTGGCCGGAAGAATGTCCCGGGACACGACTGATCAACATGTATGGAATTACAGAAACAACCGTGCATGTGACCTATAAGCAGATCGGGGAAAAAGAGGTAACACGCAGTACAAGCAACATCGGAAGACCGATACCCACCTTGGGAGTATACATCCTCGACCCTCAGGGCAACCCACAGCCCATCGGGGTACCGGGAGAGCTGTATGTAAGCGGAGCGGGAGTGGCCCGGGGATATTTAAACCGTGAAGCCTTAACGAAGGAACGATTTTTAAAGGATCCTTTTTCAGAGAAAAAAGGAGCGAGGATGTATAAGACCGGCGACCTTGGCAGATGGACGGAAGAAGGAGAGATTGAATACCTGGGCCGACTGGACGATCAGGTAAAGATCAGAGGCTACCGCATTGAGTTGGGAGAGATCGAAAGTGCACTGGAAAAGACGGGACGGATCACCGCCTCGGTGGTGCTGAGCAGAAAGGATCAAACGGGCACAAACCGGTTGGTGGGTTATGTGGTAAAGAAGAAGGGTTCTACGAAAGAGAACATCCAAAAAGCACTGGAGAAGCTCTTACCGGAGTATATGATCCCACAGTGGTGGGTGGAGTTGGAAAGCATCCCCCTTACGCCCAATGGCAAGGTGGACAAGAAGGCCTTACCGGAGGTGGACGTAGAGGGTCAGAGAAGCGGAAGCTATGTTAAAGCAGAGACCCCAACGCAAGAGGCCCTGGTAAAGATCTGGGAAGACTTGTTAGGGGTAGAGAAGATCGGCATCGAAGACAATTTCTTTGAGCTGGGCGGGGATTCGATCTTGACCATACAGGTGGTAAGCCGGGCCAGGAAGCAGGGATATCACCTGGAGCCCAGAGACCTGTTTACCTATCAGACGATCCGGGGTTTGAGCGAAGCGATCGGGGAGAACCAAAAGCGGGAGTACACCACGGAGCAGGGGATCTTAAGTGGTGAAGTGGGATTGTTACCGATACAGCAGTGGTATTTGTCACAGGATCAGCCGGAGGTATCGCATTACAATCAGAGTGTACTGTTGCGCATAGATAAAGCCATAGGTTTGAGTCAACTGGAAGCGGTGTTGGAGAAGCTGGTTTATCAGCACGATGCACTGTCCATGGTTTTTTCAAACAAGCAAGGGAAATGGGAGCAGCGATATGGCAAGGGAAGGTACGGGGTAGAGGAGGAGGATTTGCGAGGATCTGATCACTGGCAAGAGGAGTGGTTGGTAAAGGCGGAGCCTTATCAGCGCAGTCTTGACATAAGAAAAGGAGACCTGTTGCGGTGTGTATTGGTACAGACCCCTGAGAAGGAGCAAGACAACCGCTTGCTGCTGATCGTTCATCACCTGGTGATCGACGGAGTATCGTGGCGGATTGTTTTGGAACAGATGGAGGGCTTGCTGAGTGGCCGGTTGCAGGATCTGGGTTCGAAGAGCAGTTCGGTGAGGCAGTGGTATGACTGGCTGGAGGTTTATGGCAAGACGACGGGTGCACAGCAGGAGCTTCAGCATTGGGTTGGCGTTAAAGGGGGTTATGAGGGAGGTTTGATAACCGACCGCAAGCAAGAAGGCCCTATAGAGGTGAAGGATATGTCCTATGAGGAGGTTCGTTTGAGCAAAGTTCAGACGAAGCAGTTGTTGCAGGAGGTATCGGTTGTATATCACACAGAGATCGACGATTTGTTGCTATGTGCATTGGCCCAAACGCTAATGAGGTGGCAAAATCGATCCCGGATAACGATAGGCCTTGAAGGTCATGGTCGACAGATGCAGGGCACCTCAGTGGATACGACGGGCACGGTGGGCTGGTTTACGAGTTTGTATCCGGTATCCATAGAGGCAGAGGAAGGAGAAGATGTTGGAGGCTGGATCAAATCGGTGAAGGAGCAGTTGCGCAGGGTACCGAACAAGGGACTGGGATACGGGATACATAAATACATCAACAAGGCAGAGGCTTTACAGGGAGAAGATCCCTGGGAGGTGGTGTTCAACTATCTGGGCCAACTGGACCGGGTGGTGGAAGGCAAGATACTGAAAGCTGCGGGTGAGGACACCGGTGGCAGCGTTTCGGGATTGCATAGGGTTCGAGAGAAGTTAATGCTGAACGGTTTGGTAGAATCGGGACACTTAAAGATACGATGGGACTATTCACCCGAACTTATAGACCGTAAGACGGTTGAGAAGTGGTCGAAAGAATATATGAAGGTCCTCAGTGAGATGATCACTCATTTGATGGACTGCCGTTTGAGGCAAGAGCATTATAACACACCAAGCGATTATGGTTTGGGTCCCTATCTGAACTACAGGCAGCTGGACACCTTTTTATCGGAGCCCTATGGATCGGGAAGTTTGGGCAGCAGCATAGAGAGTGTATACCGCTTGAGCGGATTGCAGGAGGGGATGTTGTTTCACAGTTTGTACAATGAGCATACAGGAGCCTACATCGAACAGTTCCGTGCAGATCTTTACGAGTTGGACAAGAAAAGTTTTATGGAGAGTTGGTCTATGTTGATAAAGCGCCACAGCATACTCAGAAGTGGATTTTATCATGAGGGTTTGCCACTGGCAGTTCAGGTGGTTCACAGGGAGGTTGAGATGCCATTGGAGGAGTTGGATTACAGCAGATACGGCAGTAAAGAGCAGCAGGGGATGCTGGAAGCTTATGTGTCCGCAGATCGCAGGAAGGGATTTGACTTAAGTTCTTCACCGCTGATGCGATTGAGCTTACTTAAGTTAAGCAGCCGAAAGACGGTAATGATATGGACGTCTCATCATTTATTGTTTGACGGTTGGTCGATGCCGGTCCTGATGGAGGAGTTATTGCAGAATTATGAGTTGCTCGTGCAAGGAGATAAGGTTTCACAACAAGAGGAGGATCGGTATGAAGAGTATATAAAATATTTAGACTTGCAGGATAAAACCGAGTCTCAGAGATATTGGGAGAAGTACATGGGTGAAGTTGAGGTCGGAACCTTATTGCCGTTTATCACCGGTCACACCGATCGCAACAAAGGAGTGGGGACGTATAAGGAGGTGCAGTTAACCCTGGACAAAGGGCGCATGGAGGAGATCGAAACCTATTGCCGCAGTCAACACATCACAGTCAACACCTTAATGCAGGGGGTGTGGGCTTGTATGCTGCACCGTTATACAACAAGAGATCAGATCAGTTACGGGGTAACGGTATCGGGCCGACCGGAGGACTTGTCGGGTGTGGAGCAGAGAGTGGGGATGTACATCAACACTATACCGCTTAACAGCAGATACGATTCAGGGTCAAGCCCTGAGCAGTGGTTGCGGGAGTTGCAGAAGACACAGCTTGAGTCGAGAAAGCACCAGTACACTCCGCTTCATCAGATACAATCTTCATTAAAGATAAGCGGAGACTTGTTCGACAGCATTATGGTGTTTGAGAACTATCCGGTCAGCAAAAGGTTGTCGGAAAGAAAATGGAAATTAAGAGTTGAAAATGTAAGCCTGTCTGAGAATAACAATTATCTGTTAAGTGTTAACATAAGTGGTACAGATAGTTTAGATGTTAAATTCAGTTTTAACTCCTCTTTACTCCCTGAAAAATATGTTCAGGTAATTAAAGAGAATTTTGAAAGAGTCCTCAATCAGTTTATTAAGTCCGAGAAAGCTACAATGTCTGAGTTCTCTTTACTTACAAATAAAGACAAGGACAAACTTATAAATGAATTTGGAAAAAGGAAGTTGACGTATCCTTCAGACGATACCATCATATCCCTGTTTGAATCACAGGTCCGAAAACGACCTGAAAGTCCGGCTCTTCAGATGGAAGATGAAAAGTTGAGCTATTCTGCATTAAACCAGAGAGCTGAAGAATTAGCCATTCATTTATTGAATAAAGGAGTCAAACCTCAGGAATGTGTTGCGATATTAATGGAACGGGGTCTTGAAATGATTATATCCATCCTGGCTATCCTTAAAGTAGGAGCTATATATGTACCGATCAATCCGGATCACCCGGAGAAAAGAATCCTGCATATTCTGGATGATTGTAATGTAAAAACGGTTCTGGTTAAAAATCCATCCGCAATACCTGCCAAAGCAGCCTTGGAAAATATTTTTAACCTAAGTTCAGAAAAAAAAGAATCTTCGGATGGGTTCGGGCAAAAGGATCTTTCTAGTATTAAAATTGAACCACAATCTGCAGCGTATGTGATCTACACCTCAGGATCCACGGGACAACCCAAGGGTGTGGTGGTGGAACACCGCAACGTGGTGAGTCTTGCAACGGGTGGGGACTTTACATCCTTTAAATCAACTGATGTACTGCTTTCCACGGGAGCGCCTACTTTTGATGCCAGTACGATCGAATACTGGGGAATGCTCCTGAACGGGGGTAAACTGGTCATGAGCAGAGAAGAGGATTTACTGAATGCAATTCGGTTGAAGAGTGACATTCTTAAACATTCGGTCACGAAAATGTGGTTTACTTCAAGCTGGTTCAACCAGCTGGTGGAGACCGACCTAGAGTTGTTCAAACCACTGAAGACGATCATGGTTGGAGGAGAGCGTTTGTCGCCCGGCCACATTTCGAAAGTACGCCGAAAGTATCCTGAGATCGAAATGATCAATGGCTACGGTCCTACCGAGAACACCACCTTTTCGCTAACGCACCGGATCCTTAAGACGGAATTTGAGTCGGATATACCCATAGGAAAGGTATTGGCTAACCGCGAGGCATATATTCTGAACAATAAACTTCAATTGCAACCGATAGGAGTGCCGGGAGAGATCTTCCTTGGAGGTGCCGGTTTGAGCAGAGGATACTTAAACAACCCTGAATTAACAAAAGAAAAATTCATTACACATCCGTTTTCTAACGATCCAGAAGCAAGGCTATACAAAACAGGAGACCTTGGAAGATGGACGGAAGAAGGAGAGATCGAATACCTGGGCCGACTTGACGATCAGGTAAAGATCCGTGGCTACCGCATTGAGCCGGGTGAGATCGAAGCCGTCATTTCCGCGGGCCCATCTGTTAAAAATTCATGCATTAAGCTCATTGAAGATAACCAAAGTAAAAAGATTTCTGCCTATTACATTCCGGAGAAAAGTTTCAACCTCGAAAGTCTTAAAGTATTCGTATCCGAAAATTTACCCGATTACATGTGGCCATCGTATTGGGTTGAAATGAAAGAATTTCCGTTAAATACAAACGGCAAGATCGACAAAAAGATGTTACCGGTTCCGGATGAAAATCATTTGCTGCTTGGAGATTACATAGAACCCTTTACCTCAACAGAGAAAGTCTTGGCTTCCATTTGGAAAGATGTTCTTGATCTAGAAAAAATTGGTGTTAAGGACAACTTCTTTGAGTTGGGAGGGGATTCGATCATAGTGATACAAGTGGTAAATAAAGCCAGAAAGGCCGGTCTTGAGTTTCAGGTTGCCGACCTGTTTTCACACGAAACCATTTACGAACTTGCTGCTTACATAGATTCTGTTTCAGAGAAAAACAATGATACAGATGCAGAGCAGGGGATCTTAAGTGGTGAAGTGGGATTGTTACCGATACAGCAGTGGTATTTGTCACAGGATCAGCCGGAGGTATCGCATTACAATCAGAGTGTACTGTTGCGCATAGATAAAGCCATAGGTTTGAGTCAACTGGAAGCGGTGTTGGAGAAGCTGGTTTATCAGCACGATGCACTGTCCATGGTTTTTTCAAACAAGCAAGGGAAATGGGAGCAGCGATATGGCAAGGGAAGGTACGGGGTAGAGGAGGAGGATTTGCGAGGATCTGATCACTGGCAAGAGGAGTGGTTGGTAAAGGCGGAGCCTTATCAGCGCAGTCTTGACATAAGAAAAGGAGACCTGTTGCGGTGTGTATTGGTACAGACCCCTGAGAAGGAGCAAGACAACCGCTTGCTGCTGATCGTTCATCACCTGGTGATCGACGGAGTATCGTGGCGGATTGTTTTGGAACAGATGGAGGGCTTGCTGAGTGGCCGGTTGCAGGATCTGGGTTCGAAGAGCAGTTCGGTGAGGCAGTGGTATGACTGGCTGGAGGTTTATGGCAAGACGACGGGTGCACAGCAGGAGCTTCAGCATTGGGTTGGCGTTAAAGGGGGTTATGAGGGAGGTTTGATAACCGACCGCAAGCAAGAAGGCCCTATAGAGGTGAAGGATATGTCCTATGAGGAGGTTCGTTTGAGCAAAGTTCAGACGAAGCAGTTGTTGCAGGAGGTATCGGTTGTATATCACACAGAGATCGACGATTTGTTGCTATGTGCATTGGCCCAAACGCTAATGAGGTGGCAAAATCGATCCCGGATAACGATAGGCCTTGAAGGTCATGGTCGACAGATGCAGGGCACCTCAGTGGATACGACGGGCACGGTGGGCTGGTTTACGAGTTTGTATCCGGTATCCATAGAGGCAGAGGAAGGAGAAGATGTTGGAGGCTGGATCAAATCGGTGAAGGAGCAGTTGCGCAGGGTACCGAACAAGGGACTGGGATACGGGATACATAAATACATCAACAAGGCGGAGGCTTTACAGGGAGAAGATCCCTGGGAGGTGGTGTTCAACTATCTGGGCCAACTGGACCGGGTGGTGGAAGGCAAGATACTGAAAGCTGCGGGTGAGGATAAAGGCAGGGAAATAAGCAATAAAAATCATCTCAACGCAAAGTTGAACATTAATGCATATCATTCAGGTGGCCAAATTCAATTTGGCTTGTTATATTCTAATAAAGTATTTAACAAATCAACGGTTAAAAACCTTTTAAGCGATTTGATCTTAGATCTTATTAAAATTATAAAAGAAGCTGAAAATCAAAAGAATAAAGGAAATTCACATAAATCTCCCTCCGATTTCGGACTTGAAAATGAAATCAGCTTCAAAGAACTTGATCAGTTTCTCGATGAAGACCCCGATGATGATATTATGTCCTTTTGATGTTCGTTTTGGAAGTGTTCATTTTATTAAAAAGTTGACCATAAGTATTAGTCTTTTTAAAGGTCTCATTTCCATCATAATTGGTATTTTTGCCTTAGCAGGGCATGTTTTCATCCATTGAAGAATTTATACGTAAACTGAGGGATTCTCATTTCAATTTAATTGTTGAAAATGAAAAACTTATCCTGAAGGCCAATAAAAAAAGATTGTCTGATTCTGAAGTAAGGTCAATTCAAAAGGATGAGCGGATAATTCAATTTATTAAGAACAATAAGAAGGACCTTATTCAGTATTTACTTTCTGAGAATACAGGGCCATCAAAAAAGAACATCAACTCCATATATAAATTAAGCGGACTACAGGCAGGTATGCTTTTCCTGAGTTTGTATGAATCGAATTCAGGGGCACATATTATTCAGTTTACATGCGATGTAAAGCAACTTGATGAAGATTTGTTCAGACGAAGCTGGCAACTAATTTTTCAGCACAGATCCATCCTAAGAACTTCGTTCATTCATGATGAATTCAATATTCCTGTGCAGTGTGTCCACGGTCAGGTTACGGTTCCCATACAAACCATCGACCTGCAAAAAAGGAGTGATAAAGACCAGAATAAAATAGTTAAAGAGTTTCAAAAGAAACAAAGAACCGAAGGTTTTACACTTTCTTCTGCTCCATTAATGAAAATAACACTTTTCAGGCTGGGTAATGACAAGACCAGAATTGTGTGGACAGCGCATCATATTTTGTTTGATGGATGGTCGTTTCCGATATTACTTGAAGAATTCCTTGACAATTATGAAGTTCTGCTTAAAGGTTATCCCGTAAAATCTTTAAAGGAAGATAGCTTTAAGGATTACATTGATTTTATTCAGAAGCTGGACAAACAAGAGGCTTTAGAGTATTGGGAAAAATATTTAAGCAGGGTTTCTGAAGCTACGCATCTTCCTTTTTTTAAATTCGAAAGTGTTGAGAAAAACATGGGCAAAGGAAGTTTTGAAAGTTTGTTTTCTGTTTTAAAAGGAAAATCACTCGAGAGACTTAAAGAATATGCAAATGAAAACCACATTACCATAAATACCGTTTTTCAAGGTGTATGGTCAATTTTACTTCATCAATATACCGGATCAGGTACGGTATGCTTTGGTACGGTGGTTTCTGGTCGACCTGAAAGTATTCCCAACATCGACAAGAGAGTTGGAATGTACATCAATACCATCCCGTTTGTCTCAGAATATAAGAATGGTAGTACAGTAGTCGATTGGTTAAAGAAAATTCAAAAGGAGCAGGTCTTATCAAGAAATCATCAGTTTACTCCTTTGAACGATGTGCTTAAGTCTGCCGGTTGGGATGGCAGCCTGTTCGACAGTATTTTGGTTTTCGAGAATTATCCCGTAAGTAAAATGCTGTCTGAAAGGAAATGGAGTCTTCAGGTCGAAAACTTTAAAATGGAAGAACAAACAAATTATCCTCTTTCCATTACCATTTCAATTTCGGATGAATTGACCATTGAATTTAACTACAACAATGCTTTAATAAGTAAATCCTATGTTGATCATATAATTAAACATTTTGAATATGTACTTGATCAGATACCTGAAAAAGGTAATTCATTTCTGAAAGGTATTGAAATAATGCCGGACCCTGAAAAAGAGCGTATTTTTTCCTTCAATCCTGTATACAGAGAGGTTCCTCTTAAAACGATCGTAGAGTTGTTTGAGCAGCAGGTTAAAAAGACCCCGAATCAGACGGCCCTGATCTACGAGGAAAAAAGGATGAGTTATGAAGAACTCAACGAGCGCTCCAACCGTCTGGCTCATTATCTGATCAGGCAGGGAGTTACCAAAGACACACTGGTACCCTTATGCATGGAACGAGGCATGGAGATGATCGTAGCGATCCTTGGGATCCTCAAATCGGGTGGAGCGTATGTACCGATCGACCCTCAGTACCCACAGCAGCGGATCGACTACATGCTAAAGGACACGGGAGCCAAAAAGGTATTGGGCAGCAGGTTAACGCTTGAACAAACGGGAATAAAGGGAGCCATTGCCATAGATAAGCTGGACTTAAGCAAACAAAGCTCAGAGAACCCAAAGCAAAGATCGGCCCCGGACTCGGCAGCGTATGTGATCTACACCTCGGGCTCCACAGGACAACCCAAGGGTGTGGTGGTGGAACATCGCAATTTGGCGCATTATGTGGAGTATTTTTCCGAATATTTTTCCATTCAGGCGGAGGATTGCATGATTCAGCAATATTCCTTTGCTTTCGATACTAGCATTGAAGAGATCTTTTGTCCTTTAATCCGTGGAGCAAGGATCCTTATGATCAAAGGAGGAGGACGCGACCTGGAAGCCATAAAAGAATCGATCGAAAACAAAGAGGTAAGCCTGTTGAGTGCTCCTCCGGTAATACTGAATTATCTCAACAGGGAAATGGTAGAATTCGGCAAGTTGCGTTGTGTGATCAGTGGAGGAGAATTGCTGCAGCCATCCCAAATAGACCGGTTTTATAAAAAGCTGGAAGTGGTCAATGGATATGGACCAACAGAGACCACCGTTGCGGCAAGCTTCAACAGGGTAAAGGAACTTTCGAAAACCTCCCTGTTGGGCAAACCGATCTCCAACACGAGCATATACATCCTCGACCCTCAGGGCAACCCACAACCCATCGGGGTACCGGGAGAGCTATTCATCGGAGGGCCGCAGGTGGCCCGGGGATATTTAAACCGTGAAGCCTTAACGAAGGAACGATTTTTAAAGGATCCTTTTTCAGAGAAAAAAGGAGCGAGGATGTATAAGACCGGCGACCTTGGCAGATGGACGGAAGAAGGAGAGATCGAATACTTAGGAAGAATAGACGATCAGGTAAAGATCAGAGGCTACCGCATTGAGTTGGGAGAGATCGAAAGTGCACTGGAAAAGACGGGACGGATCACCGCTTCGGTGGTGCTGAGCAGAAAGGATCAAACGGGCACAAACCGGTTGGTGGGTTATGTGGTAAAGAAGAAGGGTTCTACGAAAGAGAACATCCAAAAAGCACTGGAGAAGCTCTTACCGGAGTATATGATCCCACAGTGGTGGGTGGAGTTGGAAAGCATTCCCCTTACGCCCAATGGCAAGGTGGACAAGAAGGCCTTACCGGAGGTGGACGTAGAGGGTCAGAGAAGCGGAAGCTATGTTAAAGCAGAGACCCCAACGCAAGAGGCCCTGGTAAAGATCTGGGAAGACTTGTTAGGGGTAGAGAAGATCGGCATCGAAGATAATTTCTTTGAGCTGGGCGGGGATTCGATCTTGACCATACAGGTGGTAAGCCGGGCCAGGAAGCAGGGATATCACCTGGAGCCCAGAGACCTGTTTACCTATCAGACGATCCGGGGTTTGAGCGAAGCGATCGGGGAGAACCAAAAGCGGGAGTACACCACGGAGCAGGGGATCTTAAATGGTGAAGTGGGATTGTTACCGATACAGCAGTGGTATTTGTCACAGGATCAGCCGGAGGTATCGCATTACAATCAGAGTGTACTGTTGAGCCTTGATAAAAGGATTTCCTTTTCTGAATTCGAAAAGGTCATGATGGTAATTCAACAACATCACGATACTCTTCGGCTAAGTTTTAAAAATGAAAACGGGGATTGGAAACAATTTTATGATCAAACGGAACCTGCCATACATTTTGTTGACTTCACAGGGATTAAAGATGAAAAACTGGATTCTGAATTGTCCCGATCGGCAAATCAGTATCAATCTGGCCTTGACATTTATTCCGGACATCTAAGTAATTTTATTTATTACAAAACATCGGCGTCTCAAAAACAAAACAAGATAATACTGATCCTTCATCATCTGGCCATTGACGGAGTTTCCTGGCGTATCATTCTTGATCACATGGAACAGCTTTTTGACCAGATCCTTCATGACCGGGAATTAAAATTACCTGCAAAGGGTTCATCGTATCGTCAATTTTACGAAGCATTGATTGCTTACTCCGAAAATGCAATACATCAATTGGATTATTGGAAGAAGGTGGTTTTGGAAATTCCTTCTGATGAAAAGAAAATCGCCAATACTAAGAGAGCTACAATAGACCATCTGGATACCATTGAATTGAAGGTTTCTTCGGAACTTACAAAAAGTCTTCTAAAAGATGTACCTAAGATCTTTCACGCCGAAATAAACGATGTGGTATTGGCAGGATTGGCAAACATCCTGGCTAAATGGAAAAATAGCAATATGGTTGGTATTGGGCTTGAAGGTCACGGCAGAGAACTTCCTGTAAAGAGTCTGAATGTAACTGAAACTACCGGTTGGTTCACGAACGTTTATCCTCTGGTAATTCAAATAGATCCCGTGAACAACCAAACCGACACTCTTAAACAGGTTAAGGAAATAATCAGAAAGGTCCCTGATAAAGGTATGGGCTACGGAGTGTTGAAATACCTCGTCAAACATCCCGACCTTACAGTTCCGGATCCCTGGTTCATTGTTTTTAATTACCTCGGTCAGCTGGACACTTCTTCTTCGGGCAAATATCTTTCTGCCGCATTTGAAAATTCAGGAAAGAATGTTTCATCAAATAACCGAATACAAGACCCCTTATCCCTGAATTGTTTTGTAAAAGATGGAAAGCTCGTTTTTATCTGGGAATACAATTCTCTCGAATTTAAGAGGTCTCAGATCAAGCAATTGGGTCTTAAACTTAATGATTGGCTGGAAAGCTTTATCGTGGAATGCAATAAGTTAAAAGGAAAGGAATTTTTTACCCCTTCCGATTATGGACTTCCGGGCGATATTGACTTTAAATCGTTTGATCACTTAATGCAAACAAATTATGAAGGGAAACCACTATATTCAGTTACCGAATCAGTTTATAACCTGAGTGGCCTACAGCAAGGCATGTTGTTTCACAGTTTATACAACAAAAACTCCGGCGTATATGTTGAACATCTGCAATGTGAATTGGATCAGCTCAACATAGGATATTTTGAACAATGCTGGGAAAATCTGTTGAATAATCACAACATCTTACGGTCGGCATTTTTTTATGAATCCATTGAAGAACCGCTTGCAGTTGTTTTAAAAAAGGCAGGAATAACCTTAATTAACATAGATATTTCCGACAAATCTCCTAAGGAACAGGAAGACCTCATAAAAGACTTTGTAAATGATGACCGATTCAAGGGGTTTGAAATGAATATTGCCCCTTTAATGCGTGTGTACTTGTTTAAGAAAAGTAATAAAAAGCATACCATGTTGTGGAGTGCACACCATATTTTGTTCGATGGCTGGTCAATGCCTCTTATTATCGAAGAACTTCTGACAGATTATCAGGATCTGATCGAAAATAAACAAGTGGAAAATAGAAAGCTCGACCGCTTTGATGAATACATCCACTACCTGAATTCACAAAACCGAAAAACGGCTGAAGCTTATTGGAAAAACTATTTAGGCACTCTGGAGAATGGCAATATGCTTCCATTTATCCGACCGTATATAGATCGAAATAAGGGGGTCGGGAACTTCAAGGAATTGGTACTCCGAACCAATGAGGAACTTACACACAAGATCACACGATTTTGTCAGTCAGCTCATATAACGGTCAATACTCTTTTTCAGGGAGTCTGGGGTTTTTTGCTTCGAAAATACACTTCAAATGATACGATATGCTTTGGGGTAACGGTTTCGGGACGACCTGAAGACATTGAGGGTATTGAAAGAAAAGTCGGTTTGTTTATAAACACGATTCCGGTATGTATTCAGTTTAACAAGGATAGTTCATTGCAAAACTGGTTGCAATCTATACAAACCGCTCAGGCAGAATCAAGGCAATATCAATACATGCCACTGAACAAAATTCAGTCTATATCCGGAATTACCGGCGACCTCTTTGATTCGATAATGGTTTTTGAGAATTATCCGGTTTCCGAGATCATCGATTCCAGAAATTGGGCATTGAAAATTCAAAAAGTTCAGATCACAGAACAGTCCAATTACCCACTCACCATAACGGTGCATCAAACTCACGACCTTCGAATTGGTTTTAATTACAACTCGGATATGATCGAGCCTGATTATGTAAACCTGATCGCTGACCAGTTCAAATATTTGCTCGAACAATTTGCAGACAATAATAGCACCAGCCTTGGAGGCTATGATGTTTTACCCCCTGAGCAAAAGATTCAACTTGCGAGCTTTAATTCAACCAGGGTCGATTATCCTAACAACAAAACTGTAGTTAGTCTTTTTGAAGACCAGGTAAAATTACATCCCAATGAAATCGCTGTAGTTTTTGAAAATAAGCTTCTGACGTATTCAGAACTTAATGAGCGCGCCAATTCGCTTGCACATGAAATTCTGGATTTAGGGATACGTTCTCAAAGCATAATTCCAATTTGTATAGAAAGATCCTTGGAAATGATCGTTGGGTTACTGGCGATCCTAAAGGCCGGAGGGGCCTATTTACCGGTTGATCCTGAATATCCTTCAGAGAGGATAGAATTTATGCTGGAAGATTCAGGTGCCGGACAGGTAGTGTGTTCTTCTGCTACCTTAAAATTAATTCCTAAAGGAAATAGAAAGATCCTTAACCTTGACACAATTTCAAAAGGCAATAGGAAGTTGAGGATAGAATCTCCTAAGGTAAGAATAAGGCCTGCAGATCTGGCGTATGTCATATATACATCCGGTTCAACAGGCAAGCCGAAAGGTGTACTTATGGAGCATCAGGCTCTTATAAACAGACTTTTCTGGACACAGGACTATTTTAATTTGAAGCATTCGGATTCAGTCCTTCAAAAAACAACTTTTAGTTTTGATGTTTCTGTTTGGGAATTATTCTGGCCATTGATAACCGGTGCGCGTTTGGTCTTTGCTAAAAGTGGGGGACAGTTAGACCTAAAATATCTAAAAGCACTAATTAAGAAACAAAACATCACGTTGATGCATTTCGTACCTTCTATGCTGGAGGTTTTTTTAGGTTCGGTCGAAACCAATGAAGACTTTCCCCTTCAAAATATTTTATGTAGCGGTGAAGCTTTGAAACCGGAACATGTAAATACTTTGCGAAGGAAATTACCCAAACTTAAAATTCATAATTTATACGGTCCGACCGAAGCGGCAATTGATGTAACTTGCTGGACCGTGCCCGACGAACCTGAACTTATCGACCTGGTGCCAATAGGCAAACCGGTTTCCAATACAGGTATTTATATTTTAGATAATGTATTGGACCTTTTACCAATAGGTGTTCCCGGAGAACTTTACATCGAAGGAGTACAACTTGCCAGAGGTTATCTGAACAGAAAGGATCTAACGGATCAGCGGTTTGTTGCAAACCCTTTTGGGAAGGGTAAATTATACCATACCGGAGATCTGGCCAGATGGTTACCTGATGGAAACATCGAGTATCTTGGACGCACCGACAATCAGGTCAAGATAAGAGGATACAGGATAGAACCCGGCGAGATCGAAACGGCAATAGTACTCAGCGGATTAACAAATTCTGCTGTAGTAAAAGTTGTGGTCGATTTAAATGGTTCAAGTCGTTTGGTTGCTTATGTTCTTAAAGATCAGAAATTCAATAAGGAAAAAATTCTTGATTTTCTTCAAAGCCAATTACCAGAATATATGATCCCTTATTGGTGGATAGAATTGGAAGAATTTCCTCTTACACCAAACGGAAAGGTCGATAAAAAGGCCTTGCCGGAAATTGACTTTACGGGACAAATAGCTGAAGATTTTGTGAAACCGGAAACTGAGTTTCAGCTGAAGGTGGCTAACATCTGGTGTAAATTACTTGGGCTGGAAAAGGTAGGTATCAACGACAATTTTTTCGAATTAGGAGGAGATTCGATCATTACCATTCAATTGATTAACCGTCTTTCAAAGGAAGGTATTCATATAGAACCCAAAGATATTTTCAAATTCCCCACCATTTTAGGTCTTGAAAAAAACCAGGCGAACTTAAAGATCAGGGATAAATTGAATGAACAAGGGATCCTTGAAGGAGAATTTGGTTTACTGCCCTTTCAAAACAGGTTCCTCAAAAACTTCAGCAAAGAACATAATCACTACAATCAATCTTTATTGTTCAACATCAGCAAGAACGTTTCTATATCTAAGATAAAGGATGCTATGGAAATACTGGTTCAAAGACATGATGCTCTCAGAACGAAGTTTATAAAACCAGGGTCCGGTTGGGCACAATCTTATACAGATACTATTTATACTCCTGAAAGGGTGGACCTTTCAGGGTTTTCCGTTGCTCAATGGAAAGATATCCTAAAATCTGAATCACAAAAAAGACAAACAGGCTTAGACCTCAAAAAACCTTCACTCGTAAAAGTGGTTTGGTTTATAACACCCGAAAATGAAACCGACAATCGCATATTGTTTGTTTTTCACCATCTTGTAATGGATGGTGTTTCATGGAGAATTTTTGTAGAAGAGCTAAATGAGTTGTTGCTCAAAAAAGGAATGCAAAAGGAAGCTTTTGATTACCAAAAGGGCACCTCCCTCAGACAATGGTTTGAAGCATTGAAGCAGTATTCGCAAACGAAGGATCTATTAAACCAGATCTCCTTTTGGGAGAAAATAAAAAATTCTTTTAAACCCTTAGCAGATAAGCAAGTTGATAAAGTATTGAGGGTAAAAGATCTTAACGAGTTGTCATTTACAATTGACCGTTCGGTTTCGGATCCTGTTCAAAAAAGGGTTACCAAAGCTTTCAATGCCGACCTTCAGGACCTATTGTTATCCGCTTTGCTTCTGGCCATAAAGGATCAGTTCGGCTTGAAAACCTTAAATGTTGGACTTGAAGGCCATGGAAGGGAAAACATTCAGGAAGACCTTGATTTAAATCATACCATAGGCTGGTTCACCTCTATTTATCCTGTAACTTTGACCTCAGGAGATATAGGCGACCTTTCACTAACCATAAGGACCATAAAGGAAACACTCCGAACCATTCCGGATAATGGTCTTGGATATGGTGTATTAAAATACATAAACGGAAAATTTGATCCTATTGAACCCGACCCCTGGGAAATCGTATTTAATTATTTGGGTCAGGTAGATAACAACAGGATTCAAGGTGACTTGCTAAGCCTGGCCAATGAAGGATACGGAGAAAACGCTTCACCCGGACTAATGGTTAATGAAAAACTTACCCTTAATGCTTCAATTGAAGCAGAGACGATACAGCTGAATTTTTCTTTTAGTACCATTCATTTTAGCCAAAAACAGATTGAACTTCTTGCGAATACTATAATTGACAAACTGGAGGAAATGATAAAATTTGTTGAAACAGGAGAAAACAAAGGTCTTGAACGGAACACACCTTCTGATTACGGTTTGGGATCAAACATAAGCATTGAAGAGTTGGATCGGTTTTTAAACGAAGGAATGGAATAAGGTAAATCAATGAGTGAAACAACAAATACCAAGGTGACCCTCAGAAAGGAATTGATCGAAAGCTTATATTCCCTGACCGGCATGCAACAAGGAATGCTGTTTCACTCTTTGTCTTCACCCGGTGAAGGTTTGTACATCGAACAATTTCAGTGCAAGTTTAGGGATCTGGATACAAAGATTTTTCAAAAATGCTGGGAGTTCGTTTTGGAAAAACACAGCATTTTAAGAACTGCATTTTATCATGAAGCTTTTAACATACCTGTTCAGGCTGTTTTTAAAAAAGTAGAGTTACCGATATCAACCATCGATCTGGTTTTTAATAATGAGGAGGAACTAAATGCCTACCTAAAAGAATTTAAAGAAGAAGACAGAAAAAGAGGCTTTGATCTTGACAAACCGCCTCTGATGCGTTTGACCTTGATCAATTCAGGCAATACCAGCTATCTTATCTGGACTTTCCACCACATACTTCTGGATGGCTGGTCCCTCGCAATAGTTCTGGAAGAAATATTAAACGCATACAGCAATCTGTTACAAGGCAAGACGATAGATTCAACTGCCAAAGACCATTTTGAAGAATACATAAAATATCTGAATCAAACAGGTAATAAGCAAGCTGAAGATTACTGGAGTGCCTATTTGAAATCTGTGAATGTAGGAACTACTCTTCCGTTTATTAATTCCTATAATGCCAGAAATACAGGAATTGGCAATTATAAGGAGCTTGAATTCAGCATTAATAAAAAAACCAAAGATCTGGTCATTGCGTTCTGCCAGAATTCTCAGATCACCGTTAATACCTATTTTCAGGGCATTTGGGCATTCTTATTGCATAAATATACTTCCTTTGGCAGAGTTTGTTTTGGTGCCACAGTTTCAGGTAGACCTGAAAATCTTTATGACATTGAAAAGCGGGTTGGCTTATTTATTAATACCATTCCAATTAAGACCGAATATAACGAAAACCTTGATCTGGCAGAATGGTTGAGAACCATACAATCTGAACAAGCCGAATCCAGAGAATTCCAATATTTGCCCTTGAATCAAATTCAGGCTTGTTCCGGAGTGGTTGGTGATTTATTCGATACTTTAATGGTATTCGAAAATTACCCGGTATCGGATAAAATACTGAACAAGTTTGAAGGACTTGATATTTCGGAGGTAGAAGTTTCGGAACAAAATAATTATCCTTTGACCATAACGGTCGAGCAGGCTCATGACCTTCACATTGGCTTTAATTACAACTCCGATCTGATCCCACCAGAATATATAAGTTTGATTGCGGAACAGTTTAAATTTTTGCTTGAGCAATTTGCAGGCAAAAAGAGTACCGGTCTTGTAGAGTATGATATTCTGCCCCCTGAGCAGAAAATTCAGCTTGAGAACTACAGTTCAACCAAAGCGGATTATCCTAAAACAAAAACCATGGTCAGTCTTTTTGAAGACCAGGTAGAGTTGCATCCCGGTGAAACCGCTGTAGTTTTTGAAAATAAGCATCTGACGTATTCAGAACTTAATGAGCGCGCCAATTCACTTGCGCATGAAATTCTGGATTTAGGGATAGGTTCTCAAAGCATAATTCCAATTTGTGTTGAAAGATCCTTGGAAATGATCGTTGGGTTACTGGCGATCCTGAAGGCCGGAGGGGCCTATTTACCGGTTGATCCTGAATATCCTTCAGAGAGGAAAGAATTTATGCTGGAAGATTCAGGTGCCGGACTGGTAGTGTGTTCTTCTGCTACCTTAAAATTAATTCCGAAAGGAAACAGAAAGTTCATTAACCTTGATACAATTGCGAAAGGCAAAGGGAAGCTGAGGATAGAATCTCCTAAGGTAAGAATAAGGCCTGCAGATCTGGCGTATGTCATATATACATCCGGTTCAACGGGCAAACCAAAAGGTGTAATGGTGGAGCATCGCAACGTTGTTCGTTTGTTTAAAACCGATCCGTCATTATTTGATTTCAACCATAAGGATGTGTGGTGCATGTTTCATTCCTTTAGCTTTGATTTTTCAGTTTGGGAAATATTTGGTGCATTATTTTTTGGTGGTAAACTGATCGTTATACCTAAACACCTTACAAGAGATGTTGAAGCTTTTAACAGAATGCTCGTCGATCAGGAAATTACAGTTCTCAATCAAACGCCTTCAGCATTTTATGTTTTACAAGACCATGTACTTAAGACTGGGACTCGAAATAAACTTCGTTATATGATCTTTGGTGGAGAGGCATTGGATTTTGCGAAAATTAAACCATGGAAAAGTTTGTTTTCAACCCGAATGATAAACATGTACGGAATTACGGAAACAACCGTTCATGTTACCTTTCATGAAATATATTGGCAAAATTTAAACAGTAGTGCCAGCTTGATCGGCAAGCCTATTCCGACTCTTTCAGTTTATATTATGGATCCCAAATTTAAATGGGTGCCGGTAGGGGTGGTCGGGGAAATGTATGTAGGGGGTGAAGGCGTCTCGAGGGGATATTTAAACCGTGAGGATCTTACTAGAGACAGATTTATAGATTACAGAAATTCGAATAAGAAAGAAAGGCTTTATAAAACCGGAGATCTTGGCAGATGGAACCCTGACGGAACCCTTGAATATTTTGGAAGAGCAGATGAACAGGTAAAGATCAGAGGATTCAGAATTGAGCTTGGGGAAATTGAAAACATACTACTTGAAGGGAAACTGGTTGACGAAGTGAAGGTCCTTGCAATTAAGGACGAAATAGATAATAACCGGCTCGTCGGTTATTACAGGTCTTCAAATAGAATACCAAAGGAGAGCTTAACGAACTATCTGTCAGGCAAGATACCTGATTTTATGGTTCCCAGGATTTGGTATGAAGTTGAGAATTTCGAACTCACTCTAAATGGAAAAATTGATGTCAGGAAACTAAAAGAGTTAAACGAGCCTAAGGAATCGGCCGAAATTTTAGAAACTGCAGCAAATCAGAATGAATTTGCGATGTTGGGTATTTGGAAAGAAGTAATTCAAAGTGATCAGATAGGCTTAACAGAAGATTTTTTCACTATTGGCGGTGATTCTATAAAGGTTATCAGTTTGCTGAATAAGATCCGAAAAAACTATGGAAAAGAAATAAAGGTTGCAGATGTTTACTCAAATCCGACGATCAAACAGCTCGTTGAATTTATCGATACCAAGAAAACCGTGGAAGAGAAGTTAGCCTCGAAAAGAGAAACCGTTCTGAGAAAATTTGAAAAAATCAAAAAGAACTATTTCAAGAAACATAAACGGACCAAAACAATTGAAGACCTTTTTCCGGTAAGCGATATTCAGGGTGGTATGATCTACTCATCCATTATTAACCCGGACTTGTCCATCTACCACGATCAGTTTATTTATGTTTTTAA
The DNA here is from genome assembly GCA_020635455.1 of Flavobacteriales bacterium. GTDB lineage: Bacteria > Bacteroidota > Bacteroidia > NS11-12g > UBA9320 > JABWCE01. The sequence continues at coordinate 2,654 of JACJZT010000005.1, read as the reverse complement.
TCAGAAAATTGAAATTGAGATACTAAAAAAGGCCGTTTCGTTAATGATCCGAAAACATCCAATGCTGAGAACATCGTTTGATTTTGATTCTTTTAAGGAAGGCATTCAGATCGTACACAAAAAAGCTGAAATTAAGATAAAGGTTTTTAACAAAGAAAGTTTAACGCATGGTGAAGTAAAGAAATTTATACATACCTACCTAAAGCGAGAAAGGGATAAGCCCTTTGAAGTTGACAATCCTCCTTTGATGCGTCTTGACCTTGTTAAAACAAAAAAGAGAGATGTACTTCTTTTGCAAACTCATCATGCCATTACCGATGGTTGGAGCATTGCCAGCTTTAATACAGAATTAAATAATTTATACCTCGATCTTAAAAATGGAAAACAGATTAATGAGCTTGAGCCTCTCAGGTCAACCTATAAGGATATGCTTGTTGAAAGCGTTCTCTTAAAAGAGCAGGATCAACCAAATAATTTCTGGAAACAGGAACTTGATGGGTATAAACGACTGCAGATATTTACCCATGAACATGAGAACATAACTTTAGTCGAAAATTTAGATCAGGAACTATCCAGAAAACTTATTCGAAACTCTATTGAAGAAGGAATTGAAATAAAGACTGTCTTTTTTACCGCTTATTTTCTGGCTTTGAGTTATTTAAGCAATGAAGATGAAGCAACCGTCGGTTATGTGTCAAATACCAGGCCTGCAAAAGAGGATGGAGATAAGATCATAGGATGTTTCTTAAATACTCTTCCTTTCAGAAATTCAGTTCCGGGCAAGGATACGAGCCTTTCCGGATTTTTTGAAACCTTGCATACAAAGTTTCAGGTTCTGAAAAAAAATGAAGGTATTACCATTTTTCAGATAGCCAAAATGCATCAGGAGTCTCAATCCGGTCGAAATCCGTTTTTTGACGCCATATTTTCTTTCGTAAATTTTTATGTTTATAAAGATTTGGTCCAGTCGGATGGATTCAGTGACAAGGAAGAGAAATACTTTGGTGATGTTGATTTGCAAACCAATACATACCTGAATTTTGTAGTAGAACAATATAGAAATACCTTTAGATTGCACTACCGTCTACTTAGAAAGTTTGCATCCGGATTAAGCTTAAAGGAATTTAAAAAAACCGTATTCACGATACTTCTGGCCTACGCAGACCGGAAACAAACAACAACCAATATCCTCAATTTCATTGATCCGGCAGAAGCAAAAAGGTTGTTAAATATTGGTTCGGATTCAAAAAGGTATCAAACGGGCCTCACTTTTGTTGACCTTTTTGAAGAACAGGTGCGTAAGAACCCGGACAAAATTGCCTTAACAGCAAAGGGTATTTCCTTATCGTATAAACACGTCGATGAAAGATCAAATCAACTGGCAAATTGCCTTATCGAACATCGAATTGTTCCTGGCAACCTTGTTCCTGTTTATATGCCCGCAGGTGTTGATCTTCTGATTGGTATCATTGGGATATTAAAATCAGGAGCTGCATATGTGCCAATTGATTATGAATTGCCTGAGGGTAGAGTTCAACATATTTTAAAGGACCTTTCATCAAAGGTTATCCTTACTCAGGATGGAAAATTAAAGACGAAACATAAAAAGATCCTCTATAATTCTTTAGGTAAATATCCCTATCGAAAAGTTTCTGTAAAAATTTTTTCAGATGATCCGGCTTATGTAATCTATACATCCGGATCAACAGGTTTACCGAAGGGTGTGCTGATTCGGCATGAAAGTATAGTTGATTATCTATTTGGTCTCGATAAGGAACTGAATATCCGAAAATGTAAAAGTTATGCTTTGGTTTCCTCACCGGCAACGGATCTGGGAAACACAGTAATTTATAGCAGTCTTGGATTTGGTGGCACCTTGCATGTATTTAATAAACAACAATCAAGCGATGCGAATTTTATCAATCAATATTTCAGGGATCATAAAATTGATTGTTTAAAAATAGTACCATCACATTGGAGTGCGCTTTCAGCATTTGAGGAACCCTTATTACCAAAGATTTTTTTGATCTTTGGTGGCGAGTCACTTTCGGTTGAAATCGTTGAAAAAATACTGGATCAGAATCCTGATTGTGAAATTGTAAATCATTACGGTCCCACTGAAACCACTATTGGTAAACTGCTTTATCGGATTGATCCTGATAAAAGAGAACACAATACGATCCCAATTGGAAAACCTTTTGGAAGCACAAGAATATTTATTTTATCAAAGCAAAAGTCTATTTGTCCCATAGGCGTTCCGGGAGAATTATTCATTGAAGGAAAAGGTGTATCAGAAGGATATTTGAACAATCCGGATCAAAGCTATGAAAAATTTGTCGATTGTCCTTTTATACCGGACAAAAAGATGTACGCAACTGGTGACCTTGTAAAGTTAAATAGGGATGGTCTGGTTGAATTTTTGGGAAGGACAGACGATCAGGTGAAGATCCGAGGATACCGTATAGAACCACAGGAGATCGAACGTCAGATCGAACGGTTGAATATGGTTCGTCAGGTAAGCATTCAGATAAAAGTGGACCATCATGGCCAAAAAAGCCTCGTTGCCTATGTGGTACCCAAAGAGGAATATCAGCGCAAGAAACTTCTTGAACGATTGTCGGAGGAATTGCCAGAGTATATGATACCTGGCAGGA
>JACJZT010000004.1 GCA_020635455.1 Flavobacteriales bacterium | reverse complement strand
GAACCAGTGACCCCTACCTTGTCGAGGTAGTGCTCTGAACCAACTGAGCTAATTGCCCTTGATGCCTGCAAATTTAATCAGAATGATATTTAATTTTAAATGAATTTTATAGTATATCCTTCTCCATGCTTTAAGCAATAATAAGTATCCCAATTTCATTTGGCTCTTTTGATCAGTTTTTGTCTTTCAAATGCACTTAAGATAATCGCAAAAAGAAAACCGGCGATCAATCCCCCTATATGCGCAGCGTTGTCAATTCCTCCCATTAAGCCAAACAACAAACTTACGCCGGCCGTGAAAGCAAGCAAAATCCAGTTCGATCTCAACTGCTCTTGAGGATAAACTTTAATCATGGTAAATGCCATGATCATTCCATACAGACCAAATACAGCTCCGGAAGCACCTATACTTACGGTGTTTTCGTGCCAGTATATGGAAACCAGTCCGGAGCAAGCACCGCATAAAACATAGATCAGCAGAAGTCTTATCCTACCAAGTATTTTTTCCAACATAAAACTTCCAACCCCCATGCCAATCATATTCATCAATAAATGCATGAATCCACTGTGTATGAACATGGAAGTGAACAATCTGTAATATTCTCCGTCCAACACCTCCGACCTTCTGTTACCGCCGGCTTCAAGCAATTCCTGCACTGTGGGCGAGGAAATGTTTTGTCCGGAAAACACCTGGATCAGAAAAACCAAGAAGTGAACAAGCAACAATATGGCTGTGGCAGAAATGTTTTTTCCGGGCTTTATAAAATTCCATACATCTTTCAAAAAATCATCTTCCAAATCCTTGCCTTTCCTGAACCTGTTCCATTCATATTCATTGAGTTTGGGGATTAGTATCATCAGCATCATAATTATGGCCACTATCCCAAATGAACCAAAGATCCAAAAGAAAGTGTTCCCCAACCTTTCATCAAAATTTTCTGATTTGGGAATGAGTATTATCGCATTTTTTAAAGCAAAAGAACCTTTGTTTCTTTTTACCGAGTTTAAATATCCATCCCGGTCGTCGGAATATGCCAATCGTTCAAAATATTGAACTTTTCCGAATGCACCTAAACTGAACTCATTTTCTGAGTTCTCAATAAAATTGCGATATTCTTTTTGAAGTATGTCGTCCTTCATGCGGCTGCTTAAACTCTTAAAAAAATTAATTCCGCACCAAAGGTCGTTGGCATCTCTAAAAGGACAAGAATAATAAAGGTAAAAAGTAACACGCTCGTTATTCCTGCCTGATGAGCGGCTGGTAAAGTATGGCAGAACTTCCTCCTTTTCAATTTTATAATCAGCAATCCTGAAGTATCTTTCATTCTCGAATTTTCGAACCTCATTTACATTTTTTAAATTTATAAGTGCAAAGGAGGCTTTTTCCAGATAGTTCTGACTTATAATGCACGGTATGCTTATTGCCATAGATATAAGAAGCTGGTAGCCAAAATATCCATTGTCTGACCTTCCTGCTATTTCTATTAACCTAAGCCTTTTTCTTAACCATATCAGAATCGGTATCCATGGAATCAAAAAAGGGAACCAGTAGTTCAGAAGTTCTGCCTTTATCGGCAGTACTCCCAATTTTAAATCGAGTACCCACCTTAGTAAAGCATAAATTGCAATAGTTCCTGTTGATGTTAATAGAAAAGGAAGGTAAATTTTCCATATCTTTATCTTAAGGTACTTCATTTCCGTGCTGAATGATGTGTTGTATTAGATCGTCCGGTGTGAGTTTCAACCTTTGCTTTGTGGTACATCAAAGAAATAAAATATTCTCTTAGATTACATACCCGATCTTTATGCAATTATGCCCTCCTTATAAATAAAAAAACCTGCTTAAAATCCTTTAACTCCCGAAGAATTAACTTTTAAGATATGTTACTAAATTATATTTTTGTTTTAAATATCGTAACATTATATTAATTTTGTAACAATGATTCGTAAATCTTCCCAGGATATTTCTTCATCAATTCTTGAAAGCGCTAGGGTTCTGTTCTGGAAACATGGTATAAAAAGAGTAACTATTGAACAGATCTGTTTGCATGCCGGGATCAGTAAAATGAGTTTTTACCGAAACTTTTCAAATAAGAATGATCTGATCGACCGGTTGATCGACCTCTTATCGGACCAATCGATCGAGAGGTATAGGACCATCAAAAATATGGAGATCTCCTTTCCTGAAAAAATTAAACGAATGGTAGAGCAAAAAAAGGAGAATGTTGAGGGCATGAGTGATGATTTTTTGACGGACATTTACTCTCCGGAAAATCAAGATCTTGCAAACAAACTGGAAAAAAGACAAACTGAAATGATAGGGGAGATCCGCAATGACTTTATAAAAGCTCAATCCGAAGGTGGTATAAGCAAGGAATTGCCCATAGACTTTATTATGTACAATCTTTTCGACCTTCAGAACAAAGTGTTCGATCCAAAACTCAACGTTTTTTATTCGAACAGATCAGATCTGATCCTGGATCTGACCCGGTTCTTTTTTTATGGGATCAGCAACAGAGAAACGATATGAGAGAGTTAACGGTTTGGTTTCTGCTTGTTGGTATAACCACCTCAACCTTTGCTCAAAAACGAAAAGCAACAGAACTGAGCGGACAGTTCTCGGCCATCGGAAGTTATAGTCCCAAACAAGACCTGAACACTTTTATTGGTGCCAGATACATTCCTCAGTTAAATCATTACCGAGCCATCGATACGAGCCGGAAAGTTGATCTTGAAGCATCCTTAAACCTTTCAGGTTCTGTTCTCTCACATCCTTTCACAGAGTTTAGCAATGAAGGGAAAATTGCTCCATACCGACTCTGGTTGAGATATTCGGGAAAACAGTTTGAGTTAAGGGCCGGTTTGCAAAAGATCGATTTTGGAGCTGCTACCCTCCTCAGACCCATACAATGGTTCAACCAGATCGATCCAAGGGATCCTCTTCAATTGACCAACGGAGTTTACGGATTATTGGGACGTTATTATTTTATAAACAATTCAAATATCTGGATATGGTCTTTGTATGGGAATAAAAAAACCAGAGGTCTGGATCTTGTCGAAACCAATTCAGGAATTCCGGAGTATGGATTGCGTTACCAGTTCCCGGTTACCCGCGGCGAGATTGGTTTGTCGTATCACAGACGAATTGCAGATGCGACAAGTTTGTTTGGGGTGCCGAACATGGATTTCATTCCTGAAAATCGTTATGGTTTGGATGCAAAATGGGATTATACGATCGGCATATGGCTGGAAGCATCCTATGTTCAAAAGAAAAAAAATATTGGAAGTTTTACTCATCAAACCCTTGCAAACTTAGGGGGAGATTATACCTTTGGTATTGCGAACGGTCTTCATTTAATGATTGAAAACCTCTTTTTTGCCAGCGATGAAAAAGCATTTAATTTTGAGTCACAATTTGTAGTAAGTGCCCTTGCCCTCAGATATCCCTTAACCCTGTTTGATAATTTGCAGGCATTGGTTTATTACCCGTGGAACAATAGTAACGCTGTGTATTTAATTAATCTCCAGCACGATTTTAAAAAAATGACAAGTTATTTAATGGCATATTACAATCCGGACTCTTTTTCAGGTCTTCAACAAAACAATCTAACCAATCAGTTTGCAGGACCGGGATTCAGGATCATGCTGGTTTACAATCATTAAAATGGAAAAGGAATATATAATAGAACTTAAAAATGTAGTAAAACGTTTTCCGGTAGGGGACGGTTTGTTTACTGCTTTAAACCAAATTGACCTTAGGTTTGAAAAAGGTGAATTTTCAGGTCTTGTAGGACCTTCGGGTTCGGGAAAAACTACCTTGCTTAACATTATCGGATCTCTTGATTCGCCAACTGAAGGTAATGCCCTTGTTCTTGGGAAAGACATTTCTAAACTAACACATAAAGAATCTGCCTTGCTTAGAAATCATCATATTGGCTTTATTTTTCAGGTGGTTAATTTGTTGCCGGTATACACCATCTTCGAAAATGTAGAATTTGCATTGCTATTGCAGAAATATACAGCTTCCGAGCGAAAAAAGGCTGTAATGGAAGCCCTTGAATGGGTTGGTCTGGAAAAGATCGCCGATAAAAAACCCGATAAACTTTCAGGAGGTGAAGGCCAAAGGGTGGCCATAGCGCGGGCCATGGTCAAGCGACCTGAAATTTTACTGGCAGATGAGCCAACCGCTAATCTGGATGCTGCCAACGCTCATGCGATCTTGCAAACCATGGTTAAATTAAACCAGGAACTCAATACCACCTTTATTTTTTCAACGCACGACGAAAAGGTAATGAAGTATTTAAACAGGATCATACATCTTAGGGACGGCAAAGTTGAATCGGATGACCTAATAAAAAGCAAAGAAAATGTTCCTGGCACTTAAACTCGCATTCAGGAATCTGATCGGAGCCGGTTTGCGAACCTGGCTAAACGCAATTGTACTGTCTTTTGCGTTTGTAATGATCATTTTTTTCAACGGATTTTTGGATGGCTGGAAACATCAGGCAGTTAATGACTCCATTGAATGGGAATTTGGTGATGGTCAATTGATCCATAAGAAGTACGATCCCTACGATCCTTTTTCGTTTCAGGACAGTCATGATAAGATCCCCGATACAAGCCGATTTCTGTCTCCTGTTCTGGTAAGGCAAGCAACCATTTATCCGAATAACAGAATGGTTTCTGTGGTTATGAAAGGCATTTCGCCGGATCAGTCGATCGTTAAAATACCCGTTGAATTTCTCAAAAATACCAAGGTCGATTTTCCGGTGATCATTGGAAAACGAATGGCCAAATCCAACAAGCTTAAAAAAGGAGATCAGATGCTCTTGAGATGGCGCGATAAGAACGGGACTTTTGATGCGGCCAACATTACCGTGGTTGAAGTGTTCGACAACGATATCGCAAGCGTGGATAATGGTCAACTGTGGATGGACATAAACAAATTATGGCAAATCACCGGCCTTGATCGGCATGCTACATATCTGGTTGCCGGCAATCATTATCTTCCGGAAAAGTACAATAACTGGACTTTTAAGAGCCAGGAAGAGTTGCTTGAATTTTTACTGGAAATAATTGGTATGGAAAAGATCAGTAGTTCAATTCTGTATATGCTTCTTCTGGCCATTGCCCTTCTGGCAATTTTCGACACCCAGGTTCTTTCAATTTTTAGAAGACAGAAAGAAATTGGTACCTACATTGCCATGGGAATGACCCGTTTCAAAGTAATGATACTTTTTACCGTTGAAGGTGCCATGTACAGTTTTTTTGCAATGATCCTGGGTACCTTATACGGGATTCCGCTTTTCAGGTATTTTACCCGAATTGGCCTTTCGATCCCTGAAGCCTCGCAAAACGCAGGGGTTACTGTGGCGGATGTTATCTACCCGATCTACACCTTAAAATTAATTCTCACTACCATTTTAATTATTATTATTTCTGCAACTCTGGTCAGTTTTATACCTGCCAGAAAAATTTCCAAAATGGATCCGGTTGCGGCACTGAAAGGAAAATTACAATGATCCGATTTTTACTAAAAGGAATATTAAGGGATAAAAGCCGTTCGGTCCTGCCAATTTTGATCATTTCGATAGGGGTGGCCTTAACCGTGCTTTTAAGCGGCTATATCAAGGGAGTTTTCGGGGATGTGATCACTCAGAATGCGCGATTTGAAACCGGTCATGTAAAAATAATGACCCGAGCTTATGCCGAAAACATCGACCAGCTTCCAAATGATGCTGCCTTGCTTGAAACAGAGGCTCTGATCGGTGAACTGAAGACGGAATATCCGGACATGGATTTTGTACAGAGAATAAAGTTCGGTGGCTTGATCGACATTCCGGATACGGCCGGAAATTCTAAAGCACAGGGCCCGACCATCGGACTTTCATTCGACATACTTTCTCAAAACACCAATGAGGTCAAACGAATGAATCTCAAAAATTCAATAGTACAGGGAAGGATACCTCAAAACCGGGGTGAAGCTTTGATCGGTGAGGAGTTTTCAAAAAAGCTCAAAGTAAAAATTGGTGATGTGGTGACGTTTTTTGGTACTACCATGAATGGTTCAATGACCTTTTATGCTTTTAAAATTTGTGGGACCATTAAATTCGGACTGGCTGCACTGGATAAAATGGCTTTTATAATCGATCTGAAAGATGCTCAGATGGTATTGGACATGGAAGATGCGGCCGGTGAAATTTTAGGTTTTTTACCAAATGATGTTTATAACGACATGAAAACCATTGAGATATCAGAAACGTTTAACCAAAAATACAAAAACAGTACGGATGAATTTGCTCCGGTAATGAAACCCCTAAAAGCCCAAAACGACCTTGAGGAAGTATTCAATTATGGAGAAAACATGTCGGGATTGTTTGTTTTTTTATTCATAATCGCCATGTCCATTGTGTTGTGGAATACCGGTTTGCTTGGAGGATTAAGGCGCTACAAAGAATTTGGAATAAGACTTGCATTGGGTGAACCAAAGTCAGGAATATACAGAAGCATGATACTTGAGGCCATATTAGTAGGCCTTATCGGCTCCTGCATAGGCACTCTGATCGGATTGGGAGGAACCTTATACATGCAGGAAGTTGGAATTGACATCAGTGAATACATGAAGGAATCTACTATGATCATGCCAAATACCGTCCGTTCCAAAATTTCTTCAAATTTGTTTTATATCGGATTCATTCCGGGGGTTTTGGCGATGGTTATAGGAAATGCGCTTTCAGGCATCGGAATTTATAAGAGGGAAACCGCAAGATTATTTAAAGAATTAGAAGTATGAAGAAAAAAGTAATGAACATCATGGTGAGCAGTATAATGTTTCTGCTGTTTTTCGCAGGAGCCGATTATCCAAATCCAAAGTATATACTGGACAGGGTTGAGGCGAATTTGAATTCCAAAACAAAAGTCATAGAATCAACCATGATCATTCACACAAAAAGGGGAGATCGGTCGATCAGGTCAAAAGGGTATTCCGAAGGAAACAATAAATCTTTTACCGAATATTTATCGCCGGCAAGGGAAAGGGGTACCAAAATGCTAAAACTGGATGACCGACTGTGGATATATTCTCCTTCCACCGACCGTACCATTCAGCTTTCGGGTCACATGCTCAAACAATCTGTCATGGGTTCAGATCTTTCTTACGAAGACATGATGGAAGAAAACGAACTCCTGAAAAAGTATAATGCCGTAGTGGAGTCGGAAGAAATATACGATGGAAGAAAAACCTGGGTATTGATCTTAACCGCAAAGGTTGAAAACGTTTCATATTCTAAACGCAAGACCTGGGTCGATCAGGAAAGATTTGTACCATTGAAAGAGGAACTTTACGCCAAATCCGGTCAGTTGCTCAAAAAAACCGTGCTTAGTGATGTTCAGAAAACGGATGGTCGCTGGTATCCTAAGAAGATCAATTATAAGGATATGTTGAAAACCGGAAAGGGCACTGATTTTGTAATTGATAAAATTGAGTTTGATAAGGAGATCCCTGCCTATATTTTTAGTAAAGCATCTTTAAAGAAGTAAATTTCTTTTTCAATTTTTCCTAAAACCGAACATTAATATTCCTAAAAATGAATTTATTGGTTATCATTGTTTTCCGAAACAATAGATGACTTATGAATTTCAACAGGATCTTTTTCATACTTTTTTTCGTACTAACAACAGTCGTTCATTCCTTTTCGCAGGTTACCCAAATAAAGGGTTTCGCAAATGTTGACATGCGTTATACAGAGGATGAAGACAATTTAATGTATTTTCTTGGAGAACAGGACCTGTTCATTACCAGCCGTGTAACCGACAAGATATCCTTTCTGGGTGAATCCGTGTTTAAGTATAGTCCCAATTCTCCTACTTCTTTCAATGTAAGTATGGAGCGATTGATCATAGGATACAATTACAAGGGCAACCATTCTTTACTTATAGGAAAGCATCATACACCTTTCAGTTACTGGAACGATCGCTATCATCACGGAAGAGTTTTTTTTCCTACCGTCGACCGGCCATTGTTGTTCAGACAGGGTTTAATCGAAATTCATACTACCGGGCTTATTCTTCAGGGTCTGAACCTCGGCAAAAAGAAATATGGATATCAGATCCTGGTTGGAAATGGAATTGGCTCGAATGATTTTTCCGATGACAATACCTTTAAATCGGTAACAGCCGAAGTGCATGCGAAACCCAAAAGAGGAATGAAACTTGGACTTACAGGTTACATGGATAAATTTTCATCCGATGCCAAAGATCACCATTCAACGGATGCTCATAACGATTCGATCCCGGTATTCGACATTTTTCAATTATCCGGCGGTGCTTACTTTACGTATTTTAGAAACAAGTATGAGTTTTTGGCAGAAGCACACCTGGTTACAAACGATAACGATTCTGTTGGTATGACTTCAAACCAGTCCTTTTATGCATATGCCGGATACAGGATCAAGGATAAGATCGTTCCCTACCTTAAATACGATATGGTAACGATCGATAAAAAAGAGCTGTTTTTTAAACAGAGCATAAAGAAGATAGCCTCGATTGGTGTGCGGTATGAATTCAGTTACCTGGCAGTTGCCAAACTGGAATATAACTTAATTACCGATGCAAAGGATAAAAGTAAAAATGGTGTTTATTTTCAGATGGCCTTAGGTTTTTAAGTATGAATACGAAAAAGATACTAAACGGAAAAGTTCTAAGATTAAGCCTTTTACTCCTTCTGTTCACGGGTTTGACTTCCAGTTCAAAAATGGCAGGAAATTATAACGGACTTGTTGTTATTACTCATTCTCAAACTTCTGTCGGACAATTGAAAAAAAGTGTATTCGAAAAAATGATCTTCGGAGAAAAACAAACCTGGCCGAATGGAAAGGCGGTATTCATAGGCTTATGCAAACCCACCAACCCAACGGGCATTCAGGTGGCTAAGGATATTTTCGATATGTCGGCAAATGAGTTTAACAAGTATTGGCTGGGACTCGTTTTTGAGGGTAAGTGTAAGGCACCGGCTTTATTTTCCGATGAAGATGATCTTATAAACTTTATTGCAAATACACCAAATTCTATAGGTGTAATTTCAGAAAGTTCTTATAAAACAAAGGTAAAAAGAATTACCATCAACAATTAAAATGCGCATCAGTATTACCCTTAGGATCTGGCTTACCGTAGCCATTATTGTTTTGATCTTTACCATATTGATCATGTATATTGTTCCGAATCAACAGGAAAAATATTTTATCAACACCTTTAATACAGAAATACAGAACCTTGCCAAAACGGTGGCGCTGGGAACCAATATTGCCCTTATTGAAAATAATTTTGAAGGAATTCAGGTGGCCATGGATTTTGCAAAATCCGACAGCAGGCTCGAATTTGTTGCCATCAGGGAAATTAAACCTCCCGGTGAAAAAGGTCGGCAATTCAAACACACCTATCCTCCGGATTATCCTATCGACTCCATGCAAATTGACTCCCAGAAAGTGATCGTAAAACACGCACCATTCTCTTCGGAAATGATGTCGGGTGAAATATTGGTTGGCTTTAAGACCGATGAGATCAAAAGCAATATGCACAAGGTAAGGGTTACCGCTATGATCCTCAGTGTGTTTGTTTTTTTATTTGGTATTCTACTTGGACTTTGGTTGGCACGTACCATCTCAAAACCTGTAAAGGCAATTAGAGATGCTGCGGTTAAGGTGGGTCAGGGTGATCTCACCCAGTATGTTGGTAACCGAAGCAAGGATGAAATCGGTGACTTGTCAAGAGCGTTTAACAATATGGTTAATGAACTTTCTTCAGCTGAAGCCAAGATTCGGGAAAAAAATCAGGCACTCATACATACTCTTGAGGATCTTGAAAATAAAAATCAATTATTATCCGATGAAAAGAAAAAGTCGGATAATTTGCTCCTGAACATTTTACCAAAGGAAACGGCTAATGAGTTAAAACAATTTGGTTCCTGTATACCCAGAATGTTTGAATCGGTTACGGTAATGTTCACCGATTTTGTCAAGTTCACCAACATTTCAGAGAAAATGACACCGGAAGAACTTGTAAAGGAAATAGATTACTGCTTCAGAAATTTTGATAAGATCATTTTAAAATATGAGCTTGAAAAGATCAAAACCATTGGCGATTCATACATGTGTGCAGGCGGATTGCCTCAGGTCACAGAAGATCATGCTCTTAAATGTACATTGGCAGCTCTTGAAATTCAGGAATTCCTTATGGAACATAAAACAGAGCGACTCCAAAAAAACCTTCCTGTATTCGAGGCAAGGATCGGTTTAAATTCAGGACCAGTAGTTGCAGGAGTTGTGGGATCGAATAAATTTGCATACGACATCTGGGGCGACACGGTCAATACCTCATCCAGGATCGAAACTTCGGGAGAAGTAAACAGGGTTAACATTTCTCACTCAACGTACTTATTGATCAAAGAGAACCCGATGTTTAAATTTGAATTCAGAGGAGAGATCAGTGCCAAGAACAAAGGCGAATTGCAAATGTACTTTGTAAATTTGGTGTGAAGGATCGATAAATAAGTTCAATAACATCTCTCCGAGTTATATAGGTGATCATACAGTAAATCTCCACCAGGAATCCGAAGACCGGAAAAAATTCATTCAACACTTGCTGGATGATGTAAATGCTCTTGAATTTATGCTTGAGAAGGGTTTAATTGAGAAGGACCGAATACGTATAGGTGCAGAGCAGGAATTGTTTTTGGTAGATGAAAACTGGAGACCTGCAGCACTTTCGGGTGAAATACTTGAAAGGATCGGTGATCCTCATTTCACAACCGAACTGGCCAGATACAACCTGGAGATCAATTTGGATCCTATTGAACTCAATGGCAAAGCATTTAAAACGGCCACGCAAAGTTTGCGCAACTGGATGGAACTTGCCTCGGGGGCCGCAGACCATTTTAATTGCAAATTATTACTAACCGGTATTTTGCCGACCATCAGTAAAAAGGAACTTTCTCTTGATTTTATAACGCCGAATCCGCGCTATGCTGCAATGAATGAAGCAATGAAAAGATCGAGAGGCAGTGATTTTGAATTGCACTTAACCGGTGTGGATGATTTTATTCTCAAGCACGATTCTGTGCTTTTTGAAGCTTGCAATACCAGTTTTCAAATGCACCTTCAGGTATCACCGGATGATTTTACATCCTCTCACAATTGGGCGCAGGCGATATCCGGACCAATGTTATCCATTGCCTCCAACTCGCCTTTATTGCTCGGGCGTGAACTCTGGAGTGAAACAAGGATAGCTCTTTTTCAACAAAGTGTAGATACAAGAAGTTCATCCTACGCCTTAAAAGACCAACAAGCCCGCGTATTTTTTGGTACAGATTGGTCGAAGGGAAGTATTTGTGACATATATCGCAATCAGATTTCAAGATTCAAAATTCTCATAACCAAAAGCATTGGTGAATTTTCAACCGACGTTTTAAAAAGAGGAGAAATTCCTAAACTTTCGGCGCTCGGATTGCATAACAGTACCATTTACAGTTGGAACCGACCTTGCTTTGGAATATCAAACGGGAAAGCCCATGTGAGGATCGAAAACCGTTACATACCTTCAGGTCCAACAGTAATTGATGAAATGGCAAATTTTGCTTTTTGGACAGGATTAATGCTGGGAAGGCCCGCTAAATTTAATGATCTTGAGTCGGTAATGGATTTTCGGGATGCCAAATCAAATTTTCTTAAAGCAGCAAGAGATGGAAAAGAAACAAGCATGAACTGGTGCGGAGAAATAAGAAACGTTAAGGAACTTATTTTGAAAGAGTTTTTACCGATCGCATACGATGGATTGAAGAAATCGAAAATAGACAAGGATGACATTGAAGAATTGCTTGGTATTATAGAAAAAAGATCTACCGGGCTGAATGGATCTCAATGGATCGTAAAAAATTACCGGAAACTAAAAAAGGAGATGAAAAGAGACCATGCTTTGGTCGCCATTACACATGCTATACAAAACAATGGTCAAAAGGGATTGCCGGTTCATCAATGGAAAGACATAGAAAGCATTTCCGAATCGAAGGCGGGTGCCGAAAATGTTGAACATATCATGTCAACCCAAATGTATACGGTTAATGAAGAAGATCTTGCAGATATGGCGCTTTCGGTCATGAAATGGCAGGGTATAAATCACATGCCGGTTGAGAATGAGTCAGGCCGGTTAACCGGCTTGCTGACTCAAACCCATATCCACCGAAACAGGGACTATCATAACGATTTGAAGGTTTCAGAGATCATGGAAAAAGAACTTTTTACAGTTACTTCTGATACACCCATACGCGAAGCCATACGAATAATGAAAACGAATGAAATAGGATGTTTACCTGTGGTTTTGGACGAGCAACTCATCGGAATTATAACCATAAAGGACGTGCTGCCATACGATGAAGTATAAAATTTACAGTAAGGCACTCGACAAAACCATTGAAGTTGGAAGGGTCATTGCTCAGTTTAAAGGTAAAGAAAAAGGTCCTACTTTACTGTTTTTCGGAGGTATTCACGGAAACGAACCATCCGGGATCTTTGCACTATATGAAGTGTTTCAGGAATTAGATGTATCGAATGACCTAATTGGAAATGTATATGCCATAAGTGGGAACTTAAAGGCACTCAAATCGGGAGAACGCTTCAGTTCGATCGATCTCAACCGAGTCTGGACAAAAGAGTTTATTGATAAAATTGAGTCTGAACAGTCTTTAACAGATGAGCCGGACCTTCTTGAAATGCAGGAGATTCATTTTCTTATCCGGAAGATCCTGAAAGAATCAAATGGTCCCTTTTATTTTTTTGATCTGCATACTACATCAGCCGAAACAATTCCTTTCATAACGGCAAACGATAGCATGCTTATCCGGAAATTTGCAGAACAATATCCCATTCCGATAATTTTTGGTATCGAGGAATATCTCACCGGCCCGTTACTCTCATACATTAATGAATTCGGTTACATTTCCATTGGCCATGAAGCCGGAAGTCATGATCAGGTCTCTTCCATCGAAAACCACAAATCGTTTATTTATTTAAGCCTTGTTTTTTCGGGCTGTATTAAAAAGGAGAAGATACATTTTATGAAATACTATAATGGTTTAGCAAAAACCTCGGTAGATTCAAGGGCCTTTTATGAAATATTTTACCGATATAAAATTCATCGGGGCGAAAAATTTAAAATGAACCCGGGCTATTATAATTTTCAAAAAATAAAGAAGGGTCAGATACTTGCCTTTAATAACGGTAAAGAAATAAGAGCCACAAGGAGTGGAAGGGTTTTTATGCCTCTTTATCAGGCTCAGGGTGAAGACGGTTTTTTTGGAATTCACAGAGTTCCTCCTTTTAAGTTAAAGGTATCTAACCTGTTAAGGAAAGCTCATTTTGACCGACTTTTGCCTTTGTTACCGGGTGTGAACTGGTCTGACAAAAATCATAAGACGCTATTGGTGAATCGTCGGATCGCAAGACTTTTTGCAAAACAATTTTTTCATCTCCTGGGCTATCGAGCACGACGAATTTCCAAAACACATTTGATAATTGAAAATCGGGAATCGGCTTCCCGAAAAGCGGATTATAAAACAGAAAACTGGTATTAATACTAAATTGAATCAGGTTAATTTTGGTTTTTGTTTCCAAAAAGGTTCACTTATGAGATAGTGATAAAGTATGGACACCAGGCCCATCAGAAAAAACACCTTAGCCCATGGCCGTGTTCCGTCATTTAAATAAAATTCTCCGAACATCCATACACTGTTTGCGCATATCCAGAATACAACGGCAAGATTATGCCATAGTTCTGAACTTACCATTCGGTTTACATAAGTTAAGTATACGGCCATACCAATGGTAGGCACGATCATTATCATTCCCGTTATTTTAAGATCGCTTACCCAGCACACATCCTTTAATAACCAAAGAAAAATATGGAAATTTTCTAATTTTCGGAATCTGGTATTCATTCAACGAAAATACATGAATTGTTCATAGGTAGTTTCCGTCGCGATCGACCTTAAATCTATTTAGAAAAGTATGTTTTATAAAAATCACATTGGGTTGATCCGAAGCAGCAACCCTTCTTTTCTTCTTTCTGAAACGGGCAGGGATTCGCCGTTCTTTAAAATTACCGAACCCCCTTTCCCTTTTTGATATTCAAGAATGTAATTGAGGTTTACCATGATTCGGTTGTGAATACGATAAAACAGATTTCTGGGTAGCAGATCTTCAAAATGACCAATAGGTTTCGAAGCCACGATTTTTTCCTTCTGTATTAAAAATGTGGAATAACTACCTTCGGATTTGATCCAAATAATGTCGTGGATGTCGTAAAGCTTAAAACCTTTGATCGAAGGAATGATCAGGGATTCTGTTCTGCCCGGGTTCAGTTGTTTTAAAAATTCATGACGTTCATCCTTGTGGTCTTTCGACAGCTCTTTAAATTTATTTACCGCATCGATTAATTCCTCAAAATCTATAGGTTTTGAAAGATAATCAATGGCCGAACATTTGATCGCCTTTATAGCGTATTCATCATATCCTGTAGTAAATATAATTCCGGGCCGGGCCTGTTTAAGCTTGTGAATAACGTCAAATCCGGTACCGCCATTGATCACCACATCCAGAAAGATCAATCGGGGTTTCATCTCCTCGATCTTAAGTACCGCCTCATCTACCGATTTGCAATGTCCAAGAATGTTAACATCACTGCAGTATCGCTTCAGTAATTTAGACAACAGGTTAAAACTGTTCAATTCATCTTCTATTATTAAACAATCAATCATAAATCAGTGGTAATTTTAAAACAATACAAGTGCCGTATTTTTGGTCATAATATCTGTTTTTTATTTCCATTCCCAGAAGTTTGTTGTTTTTGAACTGGCTTTTTAGCAGTTCAAACCTTTCTCTTAAAATGTTCAGGCTAAGGGAGGTTTTATAACCCGGGTTTTCTTTTTCCAGCTTATTAAGTCCGCATCCATTATCGATTATGGAGTATTGAAGTGTATTGGGATCAAGAAGTTTGAGTTCAATATCGATCCTGCCGGAATTTTCCAGTTCCCGAAACCCGTGTTTGATCGAATTCTCAATGAGGGGTTGCATCAGGAGAGGTGGTATGAAAGATCGTTCCATGTCGATTTCAGGACCCACTTTTATCTCAAACTCAAATTTTTCGGGAAACCTCATTTTCTCAATTTTCAGATACTCATTAATGAATTCGAGTTCCTGACGGATATTGATAAAATTTAGTTTAGAGAATTCAAGACTTTGCCGGATAAGTTTTGAAAATTTATTTAGGTATCGGGATGCTTTTTCCTGATCGTTTTCAAAGATAAAATTTTGGATTCCGTTAAGTGCATTAAAGATAAAATGCGGGTTCATCTGATTTCTGAGTGAATTGATCTCAGCAAGTGCCATACGTTTCCTGAATTCGTTTGCTGACAGTTTTCTCAGCCAGAGAAAACGTACCAAAAGTATCGTTACGCTCAGAATTATACCCCAAAACAGTATTTTTACCCATACTCTTTCATGAAATTTTGGCTCGATTTCAAAATTAATTCTGGAGATGAATTTACTCTTCCTTAACGGATTATCATGTTCGATCAATAAAGTGTAGCGGCCCGGTTGCAGGTTTGTGAACTGAACATTTCGATCCTGAAAAGATGACCAGTCAAATTTTGTACCACCATTATAAAAAAGTTTGTAATTCAGGCTTACCAATTGTTGATTGGGCCTTATTCCAAGTGAGGAAAATTTAAAGCTTAGATTTCGGTAATCTGAGGGTATCTTTAAATTTAGATTGGAACTGTAGCCACGAAATAAGGTGTCAAGGAAATTACCGGTAACGTATTTCAGAAATAGAGGGTAGGCATTGTAATTTGGATCTAATTCGGAGGAAAAGACAGATAAGCCCTTGTTGGTCGCCACAAGTAATTGCTTGTTTACAAAGCTTATATCGTTTATTTCATTTGATGGTAATCCATCCGATATTGAATAATGGCATTCGAGCACAAGTTCTTTTTTATGTAGTTTAAATCGGTACAAACCTTCATTGGTTCCTAACCAAAGTATGTTGTCAGAGGAAAGGTGAATACAATTGGTTGAGGAGGTATTTTCAATGGTGAAGTGTTTGAATTCATCCAGATGGTAATTGTCATAGATCAACATTCCTTTTCCATCGGTCAGCACAAAGATCCGGTCATTTGCAATTTTTATTTCATTGATCCGTGTTCTTGCGATCCACTCGGGTGTTGAAACCGGAATAAATTTATCCGGATCGTTATAAATGTATAATCCGTTCAAACAAGCGAGCAAAATATTCTGGTCATTCAGTCGGAGTATCTTAATGATAGGAGAAGGTACAGGGTGAGTTTCTTTCAGTCTTCCCTTGTAATCATACTTAAGTAAAAATGTTTTTCCGCCAACAAAAAAGTATGATTTCATAAATTCCACACTGCTGGCCGAAATGTTATTTCTATCGATATTTTCCGGAATTACGCTGTTATAAAGGGCTTTGCAGAAATACAGCTTTTGATCCGGGCCTTTGCGGATTTGTTTTATTTCATCTTTTCCGATCTTTTTTGAAAAAGATTTCATATTAAAATCCGAGGTATAGATACCATCCGATTGACTGACAATTGAAATTTGATTCAGGTCTTTGTAGATCAGTGGTATTTTCTGATTTGGAAAAAAATTTCGAATTCCGGTATTGGGCATGCAATACAAACCATAGTTTAATGTGGTGAACCAAATTTTATGATTTTTATCCTGTATAATGGAACTTACGGACAAGCTTCGAAACTGTTCCAGATTTTCGGGTGTATCACCGGGTTTATTAAGGTCCAGGGTGTAGATACCGTCTTTTACGGTACCGATCCAAAGTTTGTTATTCAGGTCGATGCACAAAGCGAGAATATCAGACTCCAAATTGATCAGTGAACTATTCAGATCTTTATCGAGAATTATCAGATCTTTCGAATTTGCGATTACGGTAATGCCTCTCTCATTTTTTACAAAATCCGATGCCGTATAATTCGAAGTAAGGCTGCCTTTGATCAAAACATTCGGACCATTTTTTGAAGCAAAATACTTCTTTACGGAACCTGCCACAGGCCCCTTCAGATTTCGGATCAGTTGAATTCCATTTATAGACAGGATCTCGCATCCGCCTGTTTCAGCAATTTCCTGACTCGGGAACATCTCGATCTTTCCATTGGGACGAACCATCAGGTAATGGTGATAATCGTATGCGATCCACAAATTTCCAAGGGTATCGAATTTGCATGAGTTGATAAACTTTTTATTAAATATTTTGATCAGTGAATGGTTGAAAGGAGGTTCTTTGAACTTTCCACTTTCTTCATCATAATAACATATACCATAGCCGTAGGTAATGAACCATACGATACGGTCCTTCTTATTTTCAAAACTTGAAAAAATGGTATTGGAAGGCAATCCGTCCCGAATGCCGAAATTTTCAAAATTTTCACCGTCCAGTAAACTCACACCATTATCGGTGCAGATCCACAAACGGTTTTTACTGTCCTGAAAAATATCATAAGCCTCTGAACTAGGCAAACCTTGTTCTACAGAATAACCAATGCTGGGAATGCTTTGCCCGTATCCCCAAAAAAAGACTAAAGATAATGTTAAAAAAAGTAGGGTCTTTTTCAAGTATTGCTATATAATTGACCAAATAAGCAAAATAATCTGATTTGAGCGAGGAATAAAATATTCCATTTTGTTAAATATAGTTTTTCTGAAAACTCAAATAGGTGATTCAGGTAAGAGAGAGGATCTTTTCTGTTTGCCTCAAATACTCCCAAAGACCTTTATATTATCATTGTCTTCCATCCGGAAGTTAGCGGTAAATTTTTAACACCCCACCTCGTGTAGATGAAATTTAGTATTTTTGATTTTGAGTTTCAAAATGACAACAAAAGAAAGGATTTTAGAACAAATCAAAATTCACAGGACAGAACTAAACAAGTTCGGAATTTCTAATGTTGGATTATTTGGTTCATATCTTAGAAATGAACAATCCGAGAAGAGCGATATTGATATACTTATTGACTTCTTTCCTGATAAAGAGAGTTTTGACAATTATATGGCGGTCTGTGACATTTTCGAAAACCTTTTCAAAGACGAGAAAGTTGAGATTGTAACTAAAAATGGATTAAGTCCATACATTGGGCCTAAAATTTTAAATGAGGTAATCTATGCCTAAGGAACCTCTAGAATATGTTAAGCACATTCGAGATGAATGCTCTTATATTTTATCGGTTGTTAATTCTTATCCTTCAGGGATGAATTTTTACAAAATGAAACTCTAAAACGAGCTATCGTCAGAAGCCTTGAAATAATTGGTGAAGCTTCTAAAAAAGTTCCTGCTGATTTTAAAGTTAAATGGAATGCCATCACTTGGAAAAATATTGCTGGAATGAGGGATAGATTGATTCATGACTATATGGGGGTGAATTATTTGATTGTATGGGATGTGGCTAAGAATAAAATCCCTGAATTGTATAGTCAAATCTTAGAGGTAATAAATGAAGAATAAAATCTACCGCTAACACTACGCTTGTGAAATGCGGAATTTCGGGTTAGGAAAGCTCATTCAGCGAATGCACGTTTATCTAAAGCGAAAACTTGCGTTTATGTAAACGCGCTTCAGAAAACCAGAGACCGTTATTGCAGCAGATCGGTTTTGAACCCGTATTGTCTTAAAGGTTTTCTTTTAGAAAATGAGTAAGATCTCTTGGCTCTTCCAGGATATTAACCTGTGATGCGTAGTTGAATTTTTCAGTGATCTTTTGACGATTGCTGAGCAAACTGCAACCGGACAGTATCATTTTGAGTCTGGGATTTACCTTATGTAAATCATTTACAAACTTAGCCGCATCAATGTCAGATTTACAATGTGTAAAAAAACTCACCAGATAATCGGCCTTGAAGTTTTCCAGCACCTGTTCGATCTTTTCCATGGGTGTGCTTTGTCCGAGATATAAAACGTTATGTCCGTTCAGCCGGATAATGTAATTTGCATAGAGCAGACTTAATTCGTGCATTTCACCCGGTGCAAGCAGTAAGAGAAATCGTTGAGCGCTTTTTCTCTTTACTTCAATTTGCTCGATGTTGTACTGTAATTTTGCTCTGATAAGATTACTGGCAAAATGTTCAAAGGCAGGTTCGATGGAACCGCTAACCCAAAGGTCACCGATACGGGCAAGTAAAGGAAACCCTATGGAAAGCATGGCCTGATCAAATCCATGCTCCTTTATAAATCGGTTAAAAATGGCATTAAAGGTTGCTTCATTCAAATTATAGGTTGCAAGGATCAGACCATCAATTATATCGTCGTATTCGCAGCACTGCCTGCATGTAACAAGAGCTTCATTTTGAATTTGCTCCTGACTTAAGTTAGCGATCTTAGAAATTTTAAGTCCGTTTTTATTAAGTTGTGCAATGTTCATCAACAACTTAACGTCTTCATCGTCATAATATCGGATGTTGGTGCCAGTACGCTTCGGCCGGATCAAATGATAACGCTGCTCCCATATCCTTATGGTGTGAGCCTTTATTCCGGTTATACTTTCCAGATCTTTAATAAAATAACTTCGCATCAATTCCGCGTTTCAAACTTTACAACAATCTGTGAATGAATTTGTTTAGTTTCAGCAAATTTATTTTAAAATTTCAATCCTTCTTCATTCTATTATACCCTGTTCGTATACTATAAAATCCACTTCAGTTTAAAATTGTCCTCTCTCCTTATTGGATAAAATTACCAGACGCATATTTAAGTATTTGACCGTCAGGACTTAATTAGGTTTTTAAACGACATAATATCCTGATGATACACGGCTTTCCGCTTATCAAATTTTCTCAGGAAATTCTCCTGAAATAAAGCTATTTTTGCACCTGTTTTTTTAAAACCATGGTTATAGTTTCAAATCTTTCACTCAGGTACGGAAAAAGGGTGCTTTTCGATGAGGTGAATTTAAAATTCACGGATGGAAATTGTTATGGAGTGATTGGAGCCAATGGTTCCGGAAAATCTACATTTTTAAAGATATTATCGGGAGAAATTGAGCCGGCAACCGGAAATGTTAGTATACCTCCCGACAAGCGTATGGCAGTTTTAAAACAGGACCACTTTGAATTTGATGAGTATCCTGTGCTCGAAACGGTAATTATGGGTCATAAGATCTTGTATGGCATCATGAAAGAAAAGGAAGCCATATACGCCAAAGAGGATTTTAGCGATGAAGATGGTATAGCTGCAAGTCATCTCGAAGAAAAGTTCGCTGATCTCAATGGCTGGAATGCAGAAAGTGAGGCAGGAGAATTGTTGGGTTCACTTGGAGTTAATGAAAGTTTTCATTACATGAAGATGTCAGAACTCAGCAACAATCAGAAAGTAAGGGTATTGCTTGCTCAGGCTATTTTTGGTAACCCCGATATTCTGATTCTGGACGAACCTACGAACGACCTTGATATTGAAACCGTAAACTGGCTGGAAAATTTTCTTTCCGAATACAAAAACATCGTAATTGTTGTTTCTCACGATCGTCACTTCCTGGATGCTGTTTGTACCCATGTCTGCGACATTGATTTTCGAAAGATCAGGATCTACGGAGGGAATTATTCCTTTTGGTACGAAGCAAGCCAGTTGGCAACAAGACAAAAAGCCGATCTGAACAAGAAAAACGAGGAGAAGAGAAAGGAGTTACAGGAATTTATTGACCGTTTCAGTGCCAACGTTAAAAAGTCGAAACAGGCAACCAGCCGTAAGAAAATGCTTGAAAAGCTAAACATCGATGAGATCGAGGCAACCAGCAGAAAATATCCCGGAATTTTCTTTAAACAGGAACGTGAAGCCGGAGATCAGATCCTGAACGTTAAAGGTCTTACCCTTAAACCATATTTTCAGAACTTGAATTTCAGTCTGTATAAGAATGAAAAAGTTGCTTTCATTTCGCGTGAAAGTCTTGTAATTACCAAGTTCTATGAAGTGATTAACGGAGAAACTAAAGCCGATAGCGGAAGCTTCGATTTTGGGGTAACCATTCATAAAGGCTATTTGCCAAACGACAAAGACCATTATTTTGATGCGGACCTCAACCTGATCGACTGGCTGAGACAATATTCCACGGAAAAGGATGAAACTTTTATCAGAGGTTTTCTGGGTAGAATGTTGTTCTCAGGAGAAGAATCCCTAAAGTCTTGTAAAGTGCTGTCGGGAGGCGAAAAGGTGAGGTGTATGCTTTCCAGATTGATGTTGCAAAACCCAAATCTAATTATTATGGATGAGCCAACCAACCACCTTGATCTTGAATCCATTACGGCCTTGAACAATGGTTTGGGGACTTATGAAGGAACCTTATTGTTTACAAGTCGCGACCACTCCCTCGTACAAACTCTCGCAACCCGCATCATTGAAATCACACCCAAGGGAATGATAGACAAAGTATGTGAATACGATGATTATCTTGATAATAAAGAAGTTAGGGCCAGAAAGGAAGAACTTTACGACATGGCTATTCCCGTTTAAATTCTAAAAAAATAAAAATGAAAATAAAATTTGTAACATTTATCTTGCTGATCGTTTCTATCGGTATGTCTTCCTGTAAAAAGTCAGGAAAGGGTTCCAGTCCGGAAAATCCTAAAATGTCGAACCAAACCGACAGTTTAAGTTATGCTTTAGGCGTTTTGGTAGGTACTGACCTTAAGAACGGAGGTTTTAGTGAATTGAATTATGAAGTATTGAAAGCTTCTATGCAACGTGCCATTAACGGAGATTCAATGGTTATGGACAAGATGCAGGCTACAATGTTGTTGCAGGCATACGCCATGGCTGAAATGAAAAAGAAATCAAGTGAAAACGAAAAGGGTTCTAATGAGTTTCTTGAAAAAAATAAGAAAGCTGAAGGTGTGGTTACCACCAAATCCGGATTGCAATATAAGATCGTAAGTGAGGGAAAAGGACCCAAACCTGTAGACGGTCAAACGGTGAAAGTACATTATACCGGCAAACTTGTTGATGGTAAAGTGTTCGACAGTTCCGTTCAAAGAGGTGAGCCTGCTGAGTTTAACATCAATCAGGTGATCCCCGGCTGGACCGAAGCTCTTAAATTAATGCCTGTAGGATCAAAGTATAAATTGTTCATTCCTCCTTCTTTGGGTTATGGTGACCAGAGTTCTGAAACCATCCCGGGAGGATCGGTATTGATCTTTGACGTTGAACTGCTGGAGATCGTGGCAGCTTCAGGCGATCAGAAGTAAAAATCTTCAAAGTCTAAAAATTTAATTCAGGCGATAACGTTATCCTTATGTTTAAGAATGTTATCGCTTTGTTTTTAATATGAACCGTAGATCAGTTTTTGTAAATATTTTGTTTCTCTTCTTTGGTTTAGGAATTAAAATTACACTTACCTAAGAATCCTTTTAATAATAGTATATATGAAAAACAATCCCATAACAACAAAGATCGCAGTGATCTTAAGTTTTATGTTCTTCGCAGGTCCCGGCCAATCTTGCTTCGCACAGAAGAATAAAGAAAAACCACTTGTTTTAAAAAACATGCAGGATAGCCTCAGCTATTCGATCGGTGTACTTATTGGCTCAGATCTAAAATCAGGTGGTTTTGGAGAAATGAATTATGAAATTATGAACCGCGCAATGTCGAAGGCCATGAAAGAGGATTCCTTACTTTTATCAAGAGAAGAAAGCTCCATGATCCTTCAGGCATTTGCCATGGCTGAGATGAAAAAAAAGGCCGATGCAAATCAAAAGATCGCCGGTGAATTTCTGGAATCGAACAAAATGAAGGAAGGTGTAAAGACCACTGCTTCCGGCTTGCAATACAAAATAAATACAACCGGTTCCGGGGCGGTACCTACCGATGGTCAAACCGTTACCGTTCATTACACCGGTACCTTTGCAGACGGTAAAGTGTTCGACAGTTCGGTTCAAAGAGGCGAGCCAGCCAAGTTCGGGGTGAATCAGGTTATAAAAGGCTGGACCGAAGCCCTGCTTTTGATGCCGGTTGGTTCAAAATGGACCTTATACATTCCTCCGGCCCTTGCTTATGGTGAAACAGGCAACGACAGGATCCCCGGAAACAGTTTGCTTATTTTTGAAGTAGAACTGATCGCAGTGGAATGAAACCTTTAATAACATGAAACTTGCTAACAGGGCAGTTAGTGATCATGGTGCCCTTCTCCTTTATTGTTCATTTTTGCAAGTATAAAAAACGCTCCTTTTACCACAACTTTTGAGTTTGCAGGAAGCTCTTTAAGCAAGGTGACCTCACTGTAGCCAATATCGGTGGTACCTTTTTTAACGGGTATTTTTTCATAAGTATAGGTTGAGCTATTTTCAGCAGAATTATTTGATCCGGGCTTCTTTTCGTTTTTTGCGATTTCTTCCTTAAGGGTTTGAGAACTTTCTTCGCCGGATACAATAAAAATATAATCCTGTCCATCATGGTTAACGATCGCTTCAACCGGAACTGCATCAACCGTATTTTGTTCCAGACTAACCAAAGCAGTGATACTCATCCCGTCAATCAAACCGGTTTTGTCTCCTTTAACCAATGCATGTACGGATATGGCCTTGCTGTTTTTCTCAAAAGTATTGCTGATCGAATAGATATCGGCATCGTATTCTTTACCCGGATCGTTCGTTAAAGTAAAATGTATGGTCTGGCCTTCTTTTACCTTGTTAAGGTCTTTTTCGTAAACATAAAGGTCGAGATGCAATTGATGATTGTCTACAATTTCCGCAATGCTTTGATTCGCCTCAACGTTTGAACCAATGTTAACGTTAAGCTGACTTATGGTGCCGGATATCGGGCTAATTATATTAATGTAAGATTGCATGTTTTGGGCATTCAAATTCAGGCTGTTTATTCCAAGAAGTTGCAATTGTTTGGTTAAACCGGTTTTTTTCGCTCTTAGGGATTTTAATTCGGCCAGCGCTTTTTGCAAGTTCTTTAAACTGCCGGCATTTCCCTCGTTCAGTTTTTTCTGTCGCTCATATTCCGATTCTGCAAGTTCAAGTTCTGCGCTCACCGAAAGGAAATTCTCCTGCATTTCTATGATCTCCATATGTGATATGGTTGCCAGTATCTGACCTTTGCTAACAACATTTCCTGTTTGAACTTTCAGGGTTTGGATAATTCCACCGTGGTAAGCCGTGGCGTTTGCCCTGTTATGGTTTGGTACCCTAAGCAATCCATTTGCTTTCAGAGAGGCGGTAAGCTGTTTCTGTTCGATGGTCCCCAACTCGATCCCGATGGATTTGATCTGTTCCTGTGTTAGTGTTGTTTTATTGGATTCCGTTTCCTCATGAATTAAATCGTGGTCATGCCCGGGATCGTTTTCATGGTCTTTTTGACCTCCGGAACAACCAGCGGAAAACAAAACGAAAAGTATGTAAATACTCATCCGATTAAGATGGAAGTATATGGTTTTATGATTGTGAAAAAATGGTTTCATGATTTGGTTTTATAAGGTGTTTTTTAAATAATGTATCTGAAGTATGCTTCGGTTAAGTTCGTAAATCGATTTTACGTATTCAATTTGTATTTCAGCTATGGTTTCCAAGGCTAAGATGTACTGCATGTAATCTATTTCGCCGCTGCTGTATCCCAATTGAGCTGTTTTGTGCATCACCTCCGAATTCGGCAATGCGGTGGTTTGATAGTATTGGAAGGTTTTGAGTTTAGACTTATAGGTATTTAGAGCTTTGTTAAGTTCAGATCTTAAGTGCAATTCAATATGATCTGCAAACTGTTCTGCGGCTTGTTTTCGCAAACCGGCAGATACCAGATTTGCCTTACTGCTTCTGAGGGAGAGAGGGATGCTTAAACCAATATTTACTCCCTGGAATCTTTTTCCGGGACCGTAATACTCTTCTTTGCCGTTGATGTTCTGGAACCCGGTCAGGGATTGATTAAAATAACCAAGATTAAATTCAGGGAAAGCTTCGGCTCGTGCAAGCATGATCTGTTGCTTCTGAAGATTAATTTCCTGCAGAGCTATTTTCATTTCCGGGTGGTCCCTCACCGAAAGTGTATCCCAATTACCCTTCAATCGGATCGGGTTTTCACTCCCTTTTGTGATCTGAAAATCTTCCGTCACATTCATGACCGTTTTAAGTGAGAAGAAGGTTTCATTGAGTTCGTTAAGCACTTTTATTTTTTGCAGAGTAATTTTTTCTTTCTGATTTTCTGCAATTTTTTTCTCCAGCAAACCGGTTTCTCCGGTTTCATACCGAAGAGATGCAGCCTTATAAAACAGATCGGATATACTATCCATAAACTGCCATCGTTTTGATATCAGTATCAAATTCTGATATTTATAATAAAGCCCGAGTACCTCCAATTTTAAATCGTTCTCAAGAACTTCTGCCTGTGTGCCTTTTTGTTTGAATTGCTCTTTTAAAATACCTGATCTGGCTGCGAAATAGGAGGGGAAAGGAATGTTCTGTGAAACTTGTATGGCTTTATCGTTAAAGTAACTGTTATATTGTCCGTATTGATAGGTTACATTGGTTTTGGGTAATTGAAGACTCGTTTTGGTCATCACACCGGAAGCTTCCTTTTCCATCCGCCCTGATTTTAGGAGAGGATTGTTCTTTATCGCAATTTCAACGGCTTTTTCGGCATCCACAATGCTTTCATTCTGAGCTTCTGCCTGAGTAAAGGGTAAAAACAGCAAAAATAAAAGTGCCGGTTTAACACCCTTTCTGAATTTGCTGAACCACACATAAAATAAGGGTAAAACAAAAAGTGTAAGAAAGGTTGCCGTAAACAAACCACCGATCACAACCGTGGCCAGTGGCCTCTGTACTTCGGCTCCCGCACTTTGGGAAAGTGCCATTGGCAAAAATCCTAAAGATGCCACCGTGGCAGTAAGTAAAACAGGTCTGAGTCGAATACGGGTTCCTTCCCGAATTCGGTCGTACAGATCGGTCATTCCTTCTTTTTCCAGGGTGTTGAATGTACTTATAAGCACAATTCCATTCAAAACCGAAACTCCAAAAAGGGCAATAAAACCTATTCCGGCAGATATGCTGAAAGGCATGTCCCGTATCATCAGTGCAAACACTCCCCCAATAGCCGACATTGGAATGGCAGAAAAGATCAGTATTGCCTGTGATAAAGAATTAAAGGTAAAGAATAGCAAGATCAAAATGAGGAGGAGGGCAATCGGAAGTACAAACGACAATCGTCTGGAAGCAGCCTGAAGGTTTTCAAAAGTGCCGCCGTAGGTGTAATAATATCCTTCCGGTAATTGCACCCGTTCTTCAAGGAGTGTTTGAATGTCATCAACAACCGAGGCCACATCGCGGTTTTTTATATTAAAACCTACCACAATGCGTCGCATTCCTGATTCACGGCTGATCTGTGCAGGTCCATAGTCCATTTTGATGTCTGCTACCTGGGATAAAGGGATCTGAGAGCCATCCTTAGTAGGTACAGGCAAATGGCGAATATCATCCATGTTGTTTCGGTAGGCACTGTCTAAACGAACTACCAGGTCGAACTTGCGCTCGTTTTCAAAAACCACACCGGCTTTTCCTCCTGCGAAAGCGGTGCTGACGATTTTATTAAGGTCTTTTACATTCAAGCCATTAATAGCCAATTGTGAACGGTTGTAACCTATACTGATCTGTGGAAGTCCGTCTACTCTTTCCACTGCAGGCTCGGTTGCACCGGCCACACCTTTTACCAACTCGTTGACCTTTTCTGCATAATGCAACAACGTATCCATGTTCTCACCAAATATTTTTACTGCAACATCTTGCCGTATTCCGGTCATTAACTCATTAAA
Organism: Flavobacteriales bacterium; assembly: GCA_020635455.1. GTDB lineage: Bacteria > Bacteroidota > Bacteroidia > NS11-12g > UBA9320 > JABWCE01. The sequence goes on along the minus strand of JACJZT010000004.1, from coordinate 343,496 downwards.
TCGCATCTGAATAGGTTGGTTTATTTCGTAAAAAACTCCGGGTATCACCTCTAATTTTTTCATGATTTCATCTGCCAGTTCGCTGTAACTTATCTTCCTTTTCCATTCATTTCTGGGTTTTAAAATGATCATCATATCTGAGTCTTCAGGTGTCATTGGGTCAGTTGGTACTTCTGCCGAACCTGTTTTACCAACCACCATTTTTACCTCATCAAATTCTTTGATTAACCTCATCGACTGCATAGAGGTTTCGATGCTTTGTGAAAGAGAGGTACCCTTTGGTAAAATACAATGAAAGGCATAATCGCCCTCCTCAAGTACCGGAAGGAATTCTCCACCCATGTTTGAGAAGAAATAAACCGAGATTCCAAACAGGCTCATGAAAGACAGTATTACCATGGTTTTGTATTTGAGTACCTTGTTTAATACGGGTAAATAAATTTTTTGTAAACCCGAGATCAGCCTGTCGCTCAGCGTCACCTTTGGTTTGCTTTGTTTTGGTAAAAAAAGGGCACACATCATGGGTATATAGGTCATGGATAAAATAAGTGCCCCTATTAATGCCAGGCCTACCGTTTCGGCCATAGGCCTGAACATTTTTCCTTCAATTCCGGTCAAGCTCAGTATGGGTAAATATACGATCAGGATGATGATCTCACCGAAAGCGGCTGATCCGCGGATCTTGGAAGCCGAAACAAAAACTTCCTTATCCATTTGTTTTTGACTTAACTTTTCGGTTGATTTTCTCAATCCAAGGTGATGCAGGGTTGCCTCTACAATGATTAGAGCCCCATCCACGATCAAACCAAAATCTATGGCACCCAGACTCATGAGGTTTGCACTGATGTTAAACACATTCATAAAACCAAGTGCAAAAAGCATGGATAATGGAATTGCGGATGCCACGATCAGTCCGGCTCTTAGGTTTCCAAGAAAAAGCACAAGTACAAAAATTACGATCAAAGCCCCTTCGATAAGGTTTTTTTCAACCGTTGATATGGCTCTGTTCACCAAATCAGTACGTTCGAGAAAAGGTTCAACGATCACATCTGCGGGAAGTGATTTTTGTATGGTGGGCATCTTTTCATTGATGAGTCGTACAACTTCGGCACTATTGGATCCTTTTAACATCATTACTACACCACCCACAGCATCGACTCTTCCATCGTATGTCATGGCACCATACCGAATGGCCGAACCAAATTGAACGTTTGCCACGTCCTTGATCAAAATAGGAATACCGTGATCGTTCGTTTTTACAACAATTTGTTCAATGTCTTCAAATTTTCGGATCAATCCCAGTCCACGGATAAAATACGCATTGGGTTTTTTATCGATGTATGCGCCACCGGTATTTTCATTGTTTTTTTCAAGGGAAGTGAATATTTCCGGCAGAGTTACACCCATTGCCAGTAAACGATCAGGGTTAACGGCCACTTCGTATTGTTTAAGTTTACCTCCAAAGCTGTTCACTTCGGCAATTCCCGGTGTGCCGTATAATTGTCGCGCAACGATCCAGTCCTGCATGGTTCTTAGGTCCATTGCCGAATATTTTGATTCGGCACCTTTTTTGGGATGAATGATGTATTGATAAACTTCTCCCAGTCCGGTACTTACCGGTGCGAGAACAGGGGTGCCCAATCCTTCGGGTATATTGGCTTCGGCTTCCTTTAATCTCTCGTTGATGAGTTGGCGGGCAAAATAAATGTCTACGTCATCGTAAAACACAACGGTTACAACCGACAATCCAAAACGGGAAACGCTCCTGAGTTCTTCAAGATCGGGTAGGTTGGTAAGACTTCTTTCGATTGGGTAGGTAACAAGCTGTTCTACTTCCTGTCCGGCAAGCGTAGGGCATACCGTAATGATCTGAACCTGATTGTTTGTAATGTCGGGGACTGCATCTATGGGAAGTTTTGAAGCACTCCAGATCCCCCAAATTATAAGTATGGTGGTTAGTATTCCAACCACAAGTTTGTTCTTGATGCTAAAAGCAATAATTTTATCTAACATTTTGATTAATATAAAGTAAAAAATAGACCGGTCCGGCCTGATTCATTAAAAATAGCCTAAGTAAAAGGCTCAGTATGATTACTTTATAGTATTTTGGGAGGCTGCCAAATTGAAAAACAAACCTCTTTAAGTAAGTGTGGATCGGGTCCGGGAACGTCTTTTACCGAAACAACTTGTGGGGAACAAGATACAAGCATTATTGGCTCAAAACTGCATACATGACCGCAGCACATACAATGGCAAAAAGGTGCACAAGTATCGTTTTCCTCTTCATGATGATCCGAACAAGAGCTAATGGCAGAAAGAGAACATTCAGATCCGTCATCAAAGCTTACATTATCCGTGCAAGGCATTAACACCAGTGCGATCAGGTATAACGACAACATGAAAGACAACCGTTTCACATTGCAAAATTAAGATTTTTTAAAGCAACTAACGTTAGTTGGAATTAAATGTAAAAAAAAATTAAACATTAGATTTTTATAGTGATGGAATGGTGCAGAATACGCAATATTGAGCAATGCTTAAACTGAATCTTTCACCTTTTGAAACCATCGAAACCAAACGCACAAAATTGATTCGGCCTCAAAAGGAACATGCCGAAGATATTTTCAGCATGAGGAAAAACATCGATGCGATGAAATATATCGGCAAACCATTAAGTACCAGTATATTTGAAATTAGGGACCTTATAAGAAGTATGGAAGAAGGTTTTGAGAATAATTCTCAGATGCCCTGGTGCATCTTACTGAAGGATGAAAGTAAAGTTATCGGTACCATAGGATTTCACAACATTCTGCCAATGCATCACCGGTCCGAAATTGGTTATATGCTGCATCCGGATTACTGGAACCGTGGACTTATGTCGGAGGTGATCGTTCCTGTAATTAAGTTTGGATTTGAAAGAATGAAACTTCACAGCATCGAAGCAAAAATTGATCCGCAGAATCAATTTTCAAGGAAGATCCTGTTAAACAATGGATTTGTTAAAGAGGCATATTTTAAGCAAAATTATTTTTTCGAGAATTCCTTTATCGATACTGAAATTTATAGTCTTTTGACCCCTTTGTCGTAATTTGGTTTTCTTAACTCTATTATAGTAAACTCATTCGGATTAATTTTGTAAACATGTATAAGATACTTGTAACCTTTGTATTAGGAATGTTTTGTTTTTCAGGTAAGGCCAGGCAGTTAAATACTGAGGTGAGCGATACCTTTAGAGTTTACGGCAATTGTGGTATGTGTGAAAAAAAGATCGAAGCAGCGGCCACTTCTGTAAAAGGAGTGAAATCAGCCGATTGGGATCGTGAAAGCAATGTATTGATCCTGATGTTTGACGAACATTTAACAAACTCTCTCGATGTACAAAAGGCAATTGCCAAAGCCGGCTATGATACCGAAATGGTAAAAGGCGATGATAAAGCCTATGACAAACTTCCGGGTTGTTGTAAATACGAGCGAAAGGAATAAAGCATTCTTAATGCATACAACCCATAAAAACGCTATCGCTGAACAGGGTATTTCCGGGAAAGAAATCCTTTAACTTTGTTTGGGTTGCACCGAGGTGAAGGCTGTCACCACTCCCAACCATAACGAGGTATACATTTTGTATTGGAAAAGAATATTCACTTGAAAATTCGATGCTTACCTGATCTCCATCATCAAAACGACCTCTGGGAATATATCCGTGCATTTCCCCGCAACCACAAATTTCATCGGTAGTAAGTCCGTACATGGGGTCCGGTTTTAAACCACGTAGTTCCACAGGAGCATCCAACAGTTTTCCTGCCATGCTGGCAAGCCTGAATGCACTGTCGTAATTTGCCGACCAATCAGCTACCAGATAGTATTTTTTTACCATACCAGAGGTGGTTCTTGGTTCGGTTTTTGAAAAACAAAAAACAAACAGAATTAAAATACCAAGTGCAAACCGGAGCATCTTGCAGGGAATTATGAAATAAGTAATCGTTTTACGATCTCCGAAATAAGCTTTCCATCTGCAAGACCGGATAAATTTTTCATAGCCACCGGCATCACTTTTCCAAGGTCTTTCATACCGGTAGCTCCCGTTTCGGCAATGATCGATCTCACTCTGGCTTCGATTTCAGCCTCGCCAAGCTGTTCCGGCAACAATTCTTCCACGATCCTTAACTCGTCATTTTCTTTAGCTGCAAGATCTGTACGGCCTTCTTTTTCAAATATGGCAATACTGTCACGCAATTGCTTGGCTTGTTTTTGTACTGCCTTGAGATATGCTTCATCGCTTGCCTCGGTTCCGGAGGACTGTATCAGTAAAAAGGCCGACTTAAGGTTTCTAAAGGCTCTTAAGCGATCTTCATTCCTTGATTTCATGGCTTCCTTGATCTCGTTGTTTACTTTGTCGAAGAGGTTCATGATACAAAGGTAGGCATTACCTAAAAAAGAGTACTTATTTCTTCACGACTTTAAACAGAAAATACCCTTCGTGTTTTTCTATTCCGGGTTTAAAGTATTTTAGCAATTGAAGTTCATAATCTTCAAATAGATAATGAGCTTTACTTTTATCACCTGACTCAAGGCTGAAGAACCGCTCCATTGGCCAACTGCTGTTGCAGATAAACAGAAAGGGAACATCTGCCGGTGCGGATCTGAAAGCGTTTAAATAGTCGAGACTGTCAGGGTCATTTTTTCTCATTTCATCCCAGCGGGTGTACGAGCTCAATTTGCCTTGTTCAAGGTAATAGATCTCCCGGTCAAGGCCCCCGCTGATGGGACTCATCGAAAAATCAGTAGTTCCTATAATGTAAGCATCTTTATATCTGCTGTTCTGAATATAATGAACTACATCTTTCCCTCTTGAAAACTTTAGGCTCAGGTCGGCCGCATACATTGTTGCACCGCCAATGACCTGGAAGACCAACAGTACAGTCAGACTTAATTTCTGAATTGGCTTTTCTAACCAGTTTTCGGGTTTTAACTTTTTGATAAGCCAAAGGCAAAAAACCCAAAGTAAAAAAATATGCCCGTAGTATCTCGCAAACCGAAAACCGGTGTGGTATTGAAACATTAGAAGGGTTATGGTTCCGGCAAGGTAAAGCAGTAGTAAAGGTAAATTTTTATGCAAAGGCAGGCAGCTGATCAAATAAAGTGGCACAATATAAAACCAGGAATTCAATCCCTGTTCATCCATCAAAAAATTGGTGTTCCAGAAATGAGCATCCTCAAATCTGCATATCGGTAAAAAGGTGCTGAATACCTGAGTTATTGCCATATAAAACCGGTAATCATTAAATGGAAGTGAAGCTTTTTCAAGTGGAAAGGAATTGTTTGGGTCAGGCAGTATTTGAATAAATGAAAAGATCAATCCGATAAGTATGAGTATCTTATTCAGTTTTGAATTACTTGTTTTTCGGGGTTCTTCATGAAGGGTTTTGAATTCGGTATAGAGTACATATACAAAGATCAGAATGGAAAGCAAGAAGGCGTAAACGGATGTATTGCAGAATAAAAACACGTATATTGCCCCGGGCAGGCTTAGTTGCCCTTTTTTGCCATATTCGAAGGCAAAAAGAAACAAAAACAAAACCCCAAAGGCATAGTTACGACTGATCAGGGCATATTCAAACAGTAGGAAATAACTGAATAGTATCCCGGCAATGACCCAAACATTAAATGGACTTTTAAAAATAAGTACCCACGCAAAACACAAAACGATCAATCCATGAAAAATTTGAAGTGAAACGGGATCATGTGTAAATCGGGTAAGAATCCACAAGCAGGTTCTCCAGATCGCTCCGTGACCCGGAGACATAGTATTTCCAAGGTCGAAAAAATTCGCCGTATCTCTTGCCTGAATGAACCAATCGAACTCATCACGCCACATTTCGTGATGCGATAGTCCCGCAAACAAAAAGAACAAATAAGCAATAAAAAGAATTTGTTTGTAAAGATTGCTTTTCACTACGCCTTGATGGTGGCAAAGTTAAAAGAAACCACGAGATACCTCTGATGTTTTGTGATCCGTCAGGTTAAGAAAAGTTCGTTTACAATCCTCCTCCGCCATCGTCGTTTCGAGGCGCATTGTTTTCTCTTTTCCTGGTTTTTCGATCCAGATTCTGTTTGCCAAACCGATAATTAAATCCGAGGTAAACAATTCTCGACTCCCTTTTTCTGAAAAAGCTCTGTTCAACATTAGGCATATCAAGATCAATACCAAAATTTCGCTGATTAAAAAGATCGGTAAAAGTAAGGGTAAGGGTTCCCTTGTTTTTCAAAACGGGAATGGAAGCTCCAAAATCCGTTGAAGTTCTTGGTATTCCTTTTCCCTGAGGCGATAAAAATGGAGAATTATAATTATAGGTCAGCTGAAGGTCCAGCTTTTTCTTTACTTTCACATTCAGAGTCTGCCTGATGTTGTACATCACATTGTTGTTGTCGAACTCGAAGTCTTGTATCTTACCTTTTTGTCGGTTATAAAACACATTAATGCTTGTTAGTGTATTTAACCAATTGTTTGGCTTATAAGTAGTTACCCAATCCAAACCAATGTTATACGATTTTCCGATGTTTTCGAAGGTTACATAATTTACTCCTTCTTCGAGGGTTATGTATCTCCATATCAGGTTATTGGTTTGTTTATAATACAAATTCGGGTTGGTCATGATCTTTTTTCCGGTGAAAGAATACTCCAGTTCGTAGCTGTGTATAAACTGGGGTTTAAGATCAGGATTGCCCTGCCGGAAGTTTCTCGGGTCGCTCAAATCGCTGAATGGGTTTAATTCGCGGGAAGAGGGCCGTTCAATTCTGCGTGTATAGTTAACTTTCCATTCCTGCGACTTCTTGATCTTTTTTACAAGATACACCGATGGGAAAAAGTCAAGCCTGTGGTAACCTACTTTTTGTCCGGTATACTTAAGTTCTCCATCAGCAAGGGTTTGTTCTACTCTGCTTCCAAATTGATATCCAACATTCTTATAGGTACCTGAAAAATTAAAATAGGCTGCATTGATGATTTCGGAATAGAAGAATCTATTGGATAAGCTGCTGTCGAGAGAATAGTTTTCTGAAGGAGCAGGACTTGAGCTGATTCGCATTTCATTATCATAGCTCCTGTATGTGGTTTTTAATCCGGTTTCCAGTTTTCTTTTTCGGCTGAGGGGAAGGATGTAATCGAGCTGGGCCAAAGCATTTCGGTTGTCTTCAATGTTCCGGTTTTGTCGTATCACAGCAATGCTGTCTATTTGCATGTAATTGAAGAGGTTGTATGAATTGCTTCCGTTTAAGGTAGAGGTATCGTTGTTGATCGAATAATTGGCCGACAGATTAAGTTCTCTTCCTGTGGTATCAATTTTTTTGGTGTAAGCCATTCCGAAATTGTAAAACCTGCTTTCACCATGAATATCATTATACCTTATGAAATCTGAAGAAGGCTGGTACAAACTGTCCAGGTCGGTATAGCGGATCCATTCCGGCATATCGGATTTACCAAAGGTCCCTGAAGCAAAAACCGATAAACTGTTATTTTTATTAAAAGTATAATCGGTATTGAAATTTACAGCATGCGACAACATTCCCATAGTGCCATGATTAAGGGTATTAAAGTAATATGTAGAAGTTGGGGTAAAGATCTGCCGGTATAAATATCCATTCCACCACATATGATAATCCCTGTATCCGTAAGTGAGAGAAGAAGTTAATTTTCCTTTACCGAAACTTAATCCAAGCCCGAAATTGTTTTTATCTCTGGTACCGGCCTGAACGTTTACGTTTCCGTTTACTCCTTTGTTTTTGTTTTGTTTCAGAATGATGTTTATGATCCCGTTGGCGCCTTCAGCATCAAATTTGGAAGAAGGATTGGTAATTACTTCGATCTTGTCTATGGTATTGGCAGGTATCTGATTTAAAATGGTCTGCAAATTGGTTTCTCTTGCCCCAATTGGTTTTCCGTTAATAAGTATCAGAATGTTTGAAGATCCTCTCATCTGAAGATTTCCGCTTTCGTCGAGCGTTACGGAAGGCAATTGCTGTATGGCATCTGTGGCAGAACCACTCTGACTGATGATACTTTTATCTACGGTAAAGGTTTTTTTATCGATCGAACTTTCAAGCAGCTTACGTTCGGCGTCAATGTTAACTTCCGACAAGTCAGTTGAATTGTTTGATAAAACTATTTTAGGTATTGAATGGTCAGGTTTATCTGCCGTCAACACAACTTTTTGCCACACAGGCTGATACCCTACCGCGCTTATCCGGAGCAAATAGGTATTGATCGGGATACGTTCAAGTATGAAAGATCCGTTTTCAGCGCTGTTAGCTCCCAATACCTGAGAACTGTCTGTCGCCTTCATAAGGTAAACAGAAGCGAAGGCTACCGGATTATTGGATTTGTCTACAAGTTTGGAACGGATGCTTCCGTTTTGCCCATAGTCGTATATATAGCTGAAAACAAAGATGAAAAGGGAGAGTAGCCTCATAGCATATCAGGCTGCAAAATTAAGCTTAATCTAATGGAATGGAAGCCTCTGATTGTAAGCAGGAGGTAATTAAGACGAATGCATCAGGCTTTACGACCAAATGCAACGGTATGTAGGAAATTTACTCATTCATGCTGTTCAGGAATTCATTATTATCCTTGGTTCCGTCCATGTGCTGCAGCATCATTTTCATTCCTTCTTCGGTATTCATGTCGGCCATATAATTCCTCAGTACCCACATTCTTTGCAAAGTACTCTTGTCTAATAGAAGATCTTCGCGTCTTGTTCCCGAGGATGTAATGTCGATGGCAGGATAGATACGCTTATTACTAAGTTTACGATCTAGTTGCAATTCCATATTGCCGGTTCCCTTGAATTCTTCAAAGATTACTTCATCCATTTTTGAACCGGTATCGGTCAGGGCAGTTGCAAGAATGGTCAGGGATCCGCCGAATTCGATTTTTCTTGCCGCTCCAAAGAACCTTTTTGGCTTTTGAAGTGCATTGGCATCAACTCCTCCGGATAAGATCTTGCCCGATGCAGGTTGAACGGTATTATAGGCTCTTGCCAAACGGGTAATGGAATCAAGCAGTATAACCACATCATGACCACATTCAGTTAGTCTTTTTGCTTTGTCCAACACTATGTTTGCCAGTTTTACATGTCGGTCGGCAGGCTCATCAAAGGTTGAAGCTACCACTTCTGCTTTAACCGATCTGGCCATATCCGTTACTTCTTCAGGTCTTTCATCGATCAATAAAATGATCATGTAAACTTCCGGATGATTTAAGGAAATAGCATTGGCAAGGTCTTTAAGTAAAGTGGTTTTACCGGTTTTGGGTTGTGCAACGATCAAGCCTCTTTGACCTTTACCTATTGGAGAAACTAAATCGATTATTCGGTTCGAAAAATGTTTTGGATGGTCGCACAGATTTAGTTTTTCTTCAGGGAAAAGGGGAGTCAGGTGTTCGAAAGAAACCCGATCCCGAACCAACTCCGGGCTTTTACCATTAATGCTTTCAACCTTTATCAGGGCGAAATATTTCTCACCTTCTTTTGGAGGCCGTATGGTTCCTTTTACCGTGTCTCCGGTTCGCAATCCGTTACTCTTTATTTGAGAAGGAGAAATATAAACATCATCCGGTGAGGGCATATAGTTGTAATCCGAAGATCTCAAAAAGCCATAACCATCCGGAATGGTTTCCAATACTCCCTGAGTGGTTACATTTCCTTCTGTTTCAAGAAAATTGATCAGTGCGTCATCAAACAAACGCTGATTTTTTTGATGGTCTTGTCGCTGATGTTCATTTTTGTCCCTGTGTTTAGATTTTTTTCTTTGATCATCCGCACCATCTTTCTCCTCATCGTTTCCATCATTGCCGGATTCGTCCGAATCAATTTCTTTTTCAGCATGCGAATCCGATTTTTGAAGATCTTCAGTTTTTTTCACATCCTCATCTTCGCCCTTTTCAAAAACCAGGTCTGTTTGATCTGTTTTGCCTGAAACGGGTTTTCTTCCGCGGGTTTTTTTCGCAGCGGGTTTGGATTTTGTAGTTGATTCAACCTCAGCGGTTTCAGCAGGACTATCTTCCTGTTTTTCAACTTCAACCGGTATTACAGTGTTTACCGAATCTTTAGCGGACTTAATGGTTTTCCTTTTTCTTTTAGGTTTTTGAAGGTCCTTTTCTTCATTTTCAGAAGTTTCTGCCATAAATTTTATTTGTTCTTCGAGTATATTTTCAATTAGGCTGTCTTTTGAAGTTCCGTTGGGTTCGAGTCCTAAAGCAATTCCAATTTCGGAAAGATCGGATAATGACATTAAATCGAGTGCTTCACGCTTAAACATGAATGGTGTTAATGGAATTTAATGATTCTTCTTTAAAGTAAAATAAAGGATTGCCAAAAAAGGAACTAGATCTCTTCCTAAGACAAGACAAAAATGAAGTATTTATTTTATTTATGCAAGTACATACGGTACTTATAGTCTGTTATTTATAATCATTTTAAGTTTATGGAATATTTTATTGGCACTCAAACCGTAATGGTCCATAATTTCTTCCTGGGTTCCTTGTTCAAGCACGGTTTCAGGATATCCGAAGTTGAATACCCTTATGTTAATGTTTTCTTCATCTGCATATGCTCGTATTCTTTGACCAAACCCTCCGGTTATGCTTCCGTCTTCAAGGGTCACCACTAAACTATATTTTGAGAATAAGTCTTTGAGTATAATCGAATTAAGGGGTTTTACCAGCAATTGATTGTAAACGGCAACCGAAATATTTATTTTATTAAACTCTTCAGAAACTTCTAACGCCGTTTCCCGCATATTTCCCAAACTAAGTATCAAAAGATCGGATCCTTGTTTTAAACAACTCATCCCGGGTGCAACATCGGTTTTAGGAAGGAATTTAAGTTCAGAAAGGTCTGTGTTTGAATATCCCTTAGGATAGCGAATACACACCGGTCCATGAAGATTTTTGGCATAATAATGCATGCATTGCCTTAATTCAGACCCGTTAGAAGGCGCTACGATCTGCAGATTGGGAAGAGGGTTCAGCATTGCAATATCAAATATCCCATGATGTGTAGGACCATCGTCGCCAACGTTTCCGGCACGGTCGATGCAGAAAATAACCGGTAAATTCTGTAAACAAATATCATGGATCAATTGATCGTATCCTCTTTGTAAAAAAGTGCTGTAAATACAACAAAATACTACAAAACCTTCTCCGGCCAGGCCTCCGGCAAAAGTGACAGCATGTTGTTCGGCTATGCCTACATCAAAAAAGCGGTCCGGATAGGCTTTCATGGCTTTGATCATGCCCGATCCGGTGGGCATTGCAGGAGTTATTCCAACGATCTTTTCACTGTTTGATGCAAGTTCCAGGAGTGTTTCACCCAGAACATCCTGATATTTTAAGGAATTTTTATTCTGACCTTCGGTTGGTTCCTTGATCTTCACATACTTAGAGGTACTGTGCCATTTGGTTTGTTCCTTTTCAGCAGGTTCATATCCTTTGCCTTTTACGGTTTTTATATGTAATACCCTTGGTGTTCGTATTTCTTTCTGCTTTTTAAATTCATCTACAAGAAGTATAACGTCATGCCCATCAACAGGTCCTGCATAATCAAGTCCGAGATCCGTGAAAATGTTTTGCTGCCGGTTTATGGAGTTCAGATGTCGGTTAATGGCTCCTGTATTTTCATCGATTCCAATGTTATTGTCGTTAACCAAGATAAGAACATTTCCCGAAGATGGCGAAAGGTTGTTTAAGCCTTCGAACGCCTGTCCTGCAGTTAGTGCCCCGTCTCCTACAACCGCAATATGCTGTCTTCCTGAATTTCCATCCAGCTTCGATGCCATGGCCATTCCTAAGATCGCACTGATTGAAGTTGAAGAATGACCGGTTCCGAAGGCATCAAACGGACTTTCACTTATTTTTGGGAAACCACTCAATCCGCCGAATTTTCGATTCGTATGAAAGCTATTTTTTCTACCTGTCAGAATTTTGTGAGCATAGGCCTGATGTCCTACATCCCAAACCAAACGATCGTCCGGTGTATTGAAAACATAGTGAAGGGCAACGGTTAATTCTATAACTCCCAGGTTAGCAGCAAAATGTCCTCCGTGAGTCCTTACGGTATCAATAATATACTCCCTTAATTGTTTACAGAGCTCCGGTAATTGTTCGGGTTTTAGCTTTCGAAGATCTTCCGGGAAGTTTATTTCTTCCAAAAAATTTATTGACGTATTCAATTCTGCAAAATTGAACAATTTGATGATATTATTTTTTCAAAGGTTTGAGATCAGGTAATTGGGTCAGCATATATTTATAACCTTCTGATTTAAGATCTGTTCCTTCCCGGAGGATCTAAGGATCAATTCGTTCGATCCTTACATTGAGCTCAACCCGATCCCACTTGATCTTTAAATGAGCATTTTCATCAAATGTCAAAACAAGACTTTCTGAAAAGCTGGCATTGTTATTTGGATTTAACTTAAGCCTTAATACTTCGTTTTTTTTATCCGGTTCTTTATACCCCCATCGATCCCAATCCGACCCAAGAACAAGGTCCCAGCTTTCTTTTCCCGGGTAAGCATACAGTTGATATTTGCCGGCTTTAAGTAAGTTCCCTTCTATCTTAATGTCCTGATTTGTTTCAAAACTCGTTGCTTCGTTTGCTCCCAATCTCCAGTACTGACCGTATGGTTGAAGCGCCTTCCCGGAAGCTTCGCCAAAGAGTAACCTTCCTTTTTTAAAGGGGCTGCTGTATCTGATCTCCATTTTCAGGCCATTCTTATCGTAAGTTGCGGTAGCAGGCGGGCTCTTTTTTTTGGTTTGATATTTCATTACCGAGTAACCAATTCCGGTTACAACAACCATTGAAAGAAGGATTAATGCGATTTTTTTCATAGTTACTATCTTATTCAGTGCCAAAATATACTGAATATTTTAGAGGAATTCCCACTTATCAGACAATTAAAGGATATTCTGGTACTTATCCCATGTAAATGTCAAATTTAACGGTGAGCCTACCGTTGATTTGAGCAGGAATTATTGGTAAGATCCTGTGAATTGCTTTTTTATTGGATGCCCAGGGATCTTTTTCAATATGCGGGTCACCTTTGAAATAGATCTGTGAGATCAGCTCACTTGTGTTTTTTGCCGTTACACGGTAATGTATGTGAGAAGGACGGTATACTTCTCCGTTCAAATATTTTCCCGGAAGTATGGTTTTAAAGGTGTATTTACCGTCTTTGCCGGTTAAAAATGAGCCTCTGTGCTTAAATCCCTTCTCACTATTATCATACTCACCTTTGGTGTTGCAATGCCATATTTCAACCAGAGCTTCATGTAATGGTGTAATGCAATCCGATTTAAAAACTTGCCCCTCCAATTGTATGACATTACCTTCAAGCCCTTCAAAGGTAAGATCGGATCGAACCGGGGAACCTGACTTATAAAAAGGTCCCAGGATGTCGTTAGTGGTTTTGCAGTCTGCCTTAAAGCTGCCGTCCCGGTTTTCAAATATTTTTCCAAATGCACTCAAAGAAAAGGCTGCAGTGATCGTTCCGGTTATAAATTTTTTTCTGTCCATCTTATTCTTTAACTTTTTCTTTTAGTATCAGACCTTTTTTTGCGCTCTGTTTTTTCATTGACTCATATACCTTGTTTGAAAAACTCGACTTACTTTCGTCTTCCTCATTCTTCATTTTTTCTTTAATAAATTCATTTCGCTTCACCATTACACTGTCGAGACTTTGTTGAGCAGAATCTCTGCTTTCCTTCATTTTCAAGACCAGGGTGTTTTTTTCTTCAAGGGTTTTTCCTTTAAGCAGATCCGGCAGATGTTCTTCCCGGATGGTATCAATTTTTACCTTGCCGTCTGATACATCTTTTACCAGATCGTGCCTGTAATATTTGTCGTGTGCAATGCCTTTGGTCTTTTTATACTCAGCTCTGCTCGCAACCTCACTGGACTTTGCTTTCGAATAGATCTTGTTGGCGCGGACTATTTCTTTTTCCTTTTCGATCCGTAGGGTGGAATTGCCATAATAGATCACGGTATTATCAATGATGTTTTGCAATCGTGCGATCTCTTTATCGCAGGGGGTGCTGAGAACATATCCGTTTGCTCTGTTGTCTACCGAAATATAATCTCCCCCGGTAAAACTCGCGATCTCGGTCCATATAGGTTTAGCCCCTTGGCAATTACCCATTTGAAGGGTATTGATCACAATGTCGGATTGAATGGCAAGCCTGCAGGTAACCGGGTATTTAACGTCGTTTTTATAATCCATATGTGGCGGGCAATCACCAACTAAAAAAATGGCTTTGTAAACCGAGGTGTCGGCTGACCATTGATAAAGATTTACAGCCTCGTGTAAAGCCTGGTTTACGCTTTCCGGTGAATCGCCCCCTCCGGTTGCCCTTATCTCCATAAGGCCATCGTAAAGCGAATCAAGGTTTTTGGTAAAAAGGATCCTGCGTGTAACAAATTCATCGCCACGATCGCGGTAAAAGATCATTCCTATTTCCAGATCGGGTTCAGGTTTTGCCTGTAACAGCGTACTTGCTATGCTCCATATTTTTTGTTTTGCAGCATCGATCAGGCCACCCATACTGCCGGTGGCATCCAGACAAAATACGAGCTGAATTTTTTTGGAAGAATTCAATTCAGTTTCGGATCTGTTCACATTAATTTGATCCTGTCCATTAGTAGAGAAAGTGAATAGGGTAAGAATAACTATGAAAGTTGTTATTAATTTTCGCATGATCTTTACTTTTTATAATAGTTAATGTGTAATTTTTTATTGTTGTTTTTAAGCATTGTGCCACTACTCTTAACTTCATCTTCTTGTCGTTCTTCGTTCATCATGAATTTGCTTAAAAATGAGAGTACCGAAGAGGCAGCAATGGTTACGACCGAACCATTGGTGATCGCTTCAATGGCAGAAGATTTGATAAGATTTGGAGCCTGTTTCTTGAAAAGTTGGTTGTTGGCAAAAAGGTCACAGGCTATAATGGAGTCTCCGCTTACGGCAACAAATCCAATATAAGTGGAGTCAGAATTGACCAGGTCTTCAAAATGCTTTACATACTTTGGGAGTTCTTTGCTTAATACATCTGAAGTGTGAAGTTTTGTATAAGTTCCTGTAGACGATTCGGTTTTATTTTGAGCGTTAACCTTTGCCACATTATCCCAAACCGCATGCTGGTTTTTATCAACCACCGCTTTCGAACGAACACTGTTGGTGGATACTCCATAATAACCGGTAAATTGATTGCCTGTGGTTTTGGGTGACCAGCGTCCATGTTCAACACAAAATACAGAAACTAACACCTTGCCACTTTTAGGAGGCAATAGAACATCCTGCCCAATAACCCTGTCTTGCTTTCCGCCGGTTACCACTTCTCCGGCGAGGATCATAATGGTGTCTTTTGAAATGTTTTCGAAATGGAGATTATTTACTTGTCCGCCTTCAACTTCTGTAATTAGAATTTTTTTATCCTTTAAGGCTTCCTGCAAACTAAGGTAGTTTCCGATGTTTCGGTTTGGGTTGAGATACACCTGATTGGCCTTAAGCATGTATAATCTCAGGTTACCAAAGGTGAATTTGGATTCCATGTTTTTAAATGCCTCGTTTTCATTAAGCGAAACTGCTGCATTATTAAAATTCATAAAGGAAGCGTCGAGGATGCTGATGTTTCTGAAATTTACCTGAGCGTGGATCATTTGACTCAGGATCAGGCAAGAAATAAAGATAATTCGTTTCATAATTCGTTTGTTTTGTCATTCAAAGTTGGGTATTCTATAAATTTCATTTGGCTAAAATGAGTGTACAGACCATACCTCTGAGTGAGTGAACGTTCAGAGCGCGTGAATGTGTGTTTTGCGTGAAATACCTTACTCAATTTACCTTTTCATCCTTAAAATGCATTGTATATTTGTATTTGAACAATTGACTTTGAGAGCATTTACTTTATTAATTTTTGTTCTGTTTTCCAATTTCTTAATTGGTCAGATCAAAAGTGATGTGGAAAATGAAGTGATAAAGAAAAACACTTCTCAAACCACCATACAAATGCTCAATACGGCAAATAAAATGGCAGGGAAAAATGCAGAGCAAAGTATGAAGATTGCTCTCGAAGCCTTGAAGAAGAGTTTAAATGAAGGGGACAAAAGAGGAGAGTATTATGCGTATTCCACTCTCGGGACCCTTTATTTCAATATTGGAAATTATTCAAGAGCCAGCTCTTATTTTAAATCTGCCAGAGACGGATTTAAAAAGATAGACGAGAAAAAAGGCCTGACCTACGTCGAGAAATACCTCACCGCATCTCTGGAAAAGGAAAAAAAATTCAACGAGGCCCTTGTGATCTCGAATGAAGCCGACAAAAGGGGGTATTCAGACAAGAATGCCGAAACAAAAAGTAAATACAATAAAGCGAGACTAAAGTCGAAGTCGGGTTATAAAAAAGAAGCCATCAAGGATCTTGAAAGGCTTACCAGGGATAGCACCATTAAAGAAGGAGATAAAATTGAAATCTACCTTGAGCTTGGAGACTTATATGTTGCCGAAAAGGATACCACCAGTGCTTATGAAAGTTACTCAAGACTGCTCGAATTCAATACCAATAATACTGCGGGATCACCAAGTTTTAATTCGGAAAGGAATGAAGCGCTGCTCAAATTATCTGAAATAAATTTGAAAAGAGGCAATGTAAAGGAAAATATAGCGATACAGAATAAATTACTACTTGAAGGCCTCTACAGCAAAGATGTGAGTTTAGTGCAAACAACCAATTACACTATTGGCACATCATTTATCGAAGCCAACCAAAACCGGGAAGCTATCCCATATTTATATAAAAGTGTTAAATATTCAAGGGAAATTCAAAAGCCGAAAGAGGAACAAAAATCCGTTAAGGAACTTGCAAAAGCATACGAAAACCTTGGCGAATACGATAAAGCACTGGCGGTGTATAAAAGATATGTTCAATTGTCTGATTCTTTCAGGGAACTCAATTTGGGAAATGAAGAAAAGAACCTTGCCTTAAATAAAGAGTTCCTTAAGCAGGAAGCGACCATAAAAGGATTGATGAACAGCCAGAAGGAGAAAGAAGCCAGCCTTAAAAGGCAGAAGAAGATCACGTTTGGGCTCATCACGGTTTTACTCATTTTTTCTATACTAACCTGGGCACTTTACCGAAACATAAAACACAAACAAAAAGCGAATATGCTGGTAAAACTTCAGTCCCTGAGAACACAGATGAACCCCCATTTTATCTTTAATTCTCTGAACAGCGTGAATAATTTTATTGCAAAAAATGATGAAAGGTCTGCCAACAAATATTTGTCTGATTTCAGCAAACTCATGCGATCGGTGCTAAAAAACAGCGATCAGGATTTTGTTACCTTCACCACCGAAATTGAAACCTTACGAATTTATCTCGAACTCGAACATTTCAGATTTGGTGATAAATTTGAGTATCGGCTTACGGTCTCCTCCGATATTGAGACCGAGGCATTTCAGGTTCCGCCCATGCTCATTCAGCCTTACATCGAGAATGCAATATGGCATGGATTAAGATACCGTGAGGAGAAAGGCATGCTGGAAGTTAATTTTTTTATAAAGGACCAGAAATTATTCTGCACCATTCGCGACAATGGAATAGGACGAAAAAGATCATCCGAACTTAAAACAGTTAACCAGAAATCGTATCAAAGTACCGGAATAAAAAATACGAAGGAGAGAATCGAGATCCTGAATAAATTACACAAAACAACTCTGGGAATCGAGATCGAAGATCTTTGGGATGGAGAGGATGCTGCAGGAACTCTTGTAAAGATATCTCTGCCTTACCGATTAAGCGAAATACCTGTTTAAATACCTGAAAATGATGAAAAACCTGAAAGCCATTCTTGTTGACGATGAAAAAGCTGCCAGAGAAACTTTGGAGAATTATGTACTGAAATATTGTGAAGGAGTGGAATTGATCGGTCAGGCAAAGGATGTACCGGGAGCTATACAAACCATTAAAACACTTAAGCCTGATCTGGTATTTCTGGATGTAGAAATGCCATTCGGAAATGCCTTTGATGTTTTGGAACAATGTGCGGATCTTGAATTTGAAACCATTTTTATTACCGCCTTCAACGACTATGCAATAAAGGCCTTTAATTTTAGCGCAGCCTATTACATCCTCAAGCCGATCGATATTGGTGAACTGATCAAAGCCGTTAACAAGGTCCGGTCCAATTTCGATCAAAAAGAATCGAGTTTGCGCTCGAAAGTGATCTACGATAATATTCAGTTTCCGGAAAACAAGAAACTGGTATTACCAACTCTAAGCGGTTTCGAGGTCGTTTATCTCAAAGACATTTTAAGGTTACACGGAAGCAGCAACTATACCGAGATTTACCTGGTAGATGGAAAAAAGAAGGTGGTTAGCAAAGTGCTTAAATTTTTTGAGGACATGTTGCAGGGGCAAGGTTTTATGCGTGTTCACCGCAGTCATATTGTGCGGCTCGACAGCATAAAGAAATACAATAAAGGAAGAGGCGGCTCTGTTGTGCTAAGCGATAATTCTGAAATCGAGGTCTCTGCTCAGAAAAAGCAGGAACTGATGAAGTATTTCGATTAGTGTGATCGAAACCTAAATACCGTATCCTGCAGTTTCGGAAACCACATCATCCTCCAAATGCCTGATACTTAATACGGGTATATCGGAGTGGTTCACGATTTGTTGAGCAAAGGCACCCAGAAAAATACCCGTTATTTTAGACTCATGTCCGGTGTTGATGACCACAAGATCACAATTGTTTTCAGAGGCATATTTCTGAGCGGCCTTGG
This sequence comes from Flavobacteriales bacterium, assembly GCA_020635455.1. Classification (GTDB taxonomy): domain Bacteria; phylum Bacteroidota; class Bacteroidia; order NS11-12g; family UBA9320; genus JABWCE01. Next base: position 324,671 of record JACJZT010000004.1, on the reverse strand, counting down.
CCAAACTGTCGCCATTAACAATTTTTACACTATGGTTTAAATGATGCTCTTTAATAAGGTTCTCAACCGAATGCAACTTGATGTTAAATTTCTTCATTTCAAGTTCATCCTTAGAATCCGGTAAACCGATAATATGTATCTTAGATTGAAATTTATCGGCCAGTACCAAAGCCATATTTACTTTTTGACGGCTGTGCAACGAGTTGTCTATCGGCACCAGGATATTCTTGTAACCATCACTGCCCTTGTCTTTGAGCGTAAGTACCGGAATTTCGGAAAGTGTAACCACGCGTTGGGCATTACTGCCAATAAACAATTCCTTATATCCGGATGCCCCGTGAGTTCCCATAACGATGAGATCAATGTCGTTTTCACTCACATAAGATTCAACTTCGGTGGTCATTATACCGGATACTACAGAAGTTTTGATCTTAACATCCGTATGTTCCGAAGCAGTTTTCTCAAGTCGTGACCTGAGCTTTTCTTCCAGTTCAAAATCAGGCATTTTTATACCTTCTACTTCATAAGCCAATGGAATGATATAGTTGCGATCTTCCACTACATGAAGGATGTGCAATACCGCATCGAATTTTTTTGAGAATCGAACGGCTTCTTTTAAAGCGGGTTTTGAGGTTTCAGAAAAATCGTAAGGGATTAGGATGTTTTTGATTTCAATGTTTTTCATAGCTTAAATACCTACACAAATCTACTATTTTCAACTTCCCTATCCTTGAAACTCTGTATGATTTTTATCATTTAAGTTGTGGAAACAGGTGATAAAAATTATTTAATCATGTTACAACGGGACTTGTTAATTAAAACCACTTCTATTTAAAAACCCAGATTGTATCTGTTCTTTCCGAAACGGCTGCCATCAGCCCCAAACCACCACTAACGTTGCTGTACAAATTGGTTGGATTAAAATAAGGGGTCCCGAAAATTCCATTATTCTGATTTTCAGACGAAATAAACTTGTAATAGTCCGGTGAAATATTCCTGCTTCGCACAATGGCAAACCTTTTCTTGCATTCGAGCAGATCGTTCATAGGCGGGTCGGCAAGTTGTCTGGGAACTTTAATGAATTTGGATACCGGGTTGGAAATGGTAAATAGGAACTCTTTGCTTTTGCCATTAAAAAGCAGATCGGATACCGGGTAGGTATAATTACCTGTGTTTATGATGTTTAAACCCAATAGATTATAGTTAAGGGAAGGTTCGTCAAAATTTAGAAAATTTTCAATATAAACATATTCCGAATCGAGAATGGTTTGTTGTAAACTGTCTCTTAAGATTCCTGAATTCACCATTTTAATATCAAACTGATAAGCATCCGATTGCACAGGATCGTCAAGCAATGAATAGGAGAGGCGGGCATTTTCACCTTTTGTTAAACTCAAATTTAGGGGAATCTTCATTCTTTCGGGTATCCTTGTAGTAGCTGAAAGATCAAATTCTTGGTTGAATATTTTTAAAGTATATTTTTTACCGGATTGTGCTTTATGACTGAAGGTATGAATTTGTTCGGTACTCGATATTTTTTGTGAAAAGAGGGTTTCAACTTTAAGACTGTCTTCATACAAAAAGAAATCGATTGAAGGAATGTTGACTTTGTCTTCAGGATTGATCCCCCTGTTTCCGGTGGTTATTACCGTAATGGTACTGTCGGGATCAAGAATTGTCCAGACCACTATTTCGGGCTTGTACCCGTTTTTGTCAGGTATAAGTTCCTTTACACAGGTACTAAACAGTGCGCAGAACATAACAAAACCAGGTATCCTAAAAGCTGATCTCATAACTGATAAAAGGAACGATGGGTAATAGGCCTACTTCAAAAAATTTCAGGTTTGTGGCACTGTTCGCAACAATATAACTCGATGAAATAAACATCGGGTTTACATGGCTGTATACATTATAGGCTCCAAGGTTCAAGGTGCGTTTTTGTTTTTTTACATATCTTGATTTTACAAAAGATATATCCATACGATGATAATTAGACATGCGAACATTGTTGCGTTCAGTAAATTGGTAATAATTTTTATCGTCAATGGTATAAACGGAGGTAGGGATGGTAACCGGCATGCCGCTCGTGAAGATCCAGTTGACCGAAAATTTCCACTTTTTTCCTAAGGGTGCTTTTGCAAATGCTGTTATCTGGTGGCGCCTGTCGTATTTAAATGGGAAGGATTCACCCTTATTTATTCCTTCAAACAAACGGTCTGATTTAGACAATGCATAACCGATCCATCCTTTGATCTTTCCGGTTTGTTTTTCAAGCAACACTTCTATTCCTCTTGCTTTTCCACTTCCGGTATAAAAGGATTTGTCCCATTCATATCCGCCAAAAACAAAGAAATTTCCTTCTTTCAGTTCAACCAGATTATCCATCCATTTGTAGTAGGCATCTAATGAAATTTTGAAGGTTTTATTGATCCTTTGTCCAAAACCCAACGAGATCTGATCTGAAATTTGTGGTTTCAAAACATCCGTAACTGGGATCCAGATGTCTACCGGTAATCCAACACTATTGTTGGGAAGAATTTGCAAATTCTGTTGCATTCGGGTGTATGCAAAATGGAGATATGAATTGGTTTTGATTTTTAAAATTCCGGAAATCCTGGGTTGGAGTAAACTGTATTGCCGATCTTTTACCTGGAATGAATTAAAACTTATTCCGGCATTCAGATTAAACCCCGAAGTTACCTTGATCCTGTCTTCTATAAAAACCACCTGTTCGGTTGAAAAGATATTGCGGTCACCTATGGTGGTATCTTTGATCTCAGAATTCCTTACTGCACTGTATCTCAAAGATCCGGTATTAAATGCGTGATAGATAAGGTCGCCTCCAAAAACGATCTGATGGCGGTAATATTTTTTCATTTCAAAAAGTAATTTCAGAAAAAGGTCGCGGTTGCCACTGCTTTGACTGTAATTTACAGAAGAAAATTCTGAATCGGGTTTAGGTTTCGTTTCCCATTCAATGTAATCGTCGAACCGGGTGTTGTATAAAGTAACACCGGCCGTTGTTACCATATAGGTTTTGTCGGAAAGGATCTTGTCCAAACGAACCGAGCCCATGGTGGTAAACCATCTGAGATTTTTGTTGTGATTTCGGTTCTGCAGAAATTCGGTACTGTCGGTAAAGATCTGTTTTTCAGTTATACGCCCCCGATCGGTACCTCTAAAATAATTCAGGGAAATTTTGTTTCGGTTGTTTACTTTATAGTTTACTTTGGCATTAAAATCATAAAAATAATACCAGCCCGAATAGTTGTTCAGATCGTTTCGGGTTGAAAAGTATTGTATGGGCTTGTAAAACAGATCAAAATAAGTTCTCCTGAAAGACAGCATAAAGGAAGATCTGTTTTTTATCAGAGGCCCTTCCAGAGTAATGGAAGAAAGAAGCATCCCAACATTAACACTTCCACCTAATTTGTGATAATTCCCGTCCTTCAGTTTGATGTCGAAGATAGAAGAAAGTCTTCCGTTATATTTTGCCGAAAAGGCACCCTTAACCAATTCAGTTGTGTTTACCACTCCGGGATTGATTATGGAGAAAAGGCCGAAAACATGTACTATATTGTATACCGGTACACCATCGATCAATACAAGATTCTGATCTGTTCCGCCACCTCTTACATTGATTCCCCCTGCACTTTCTCCCGCACCAAGCACACCCGGAACTGTTTGCACGGCTCGGATCACATCCGGCTCTCCCATAAAAGAAGGTATTTCCTTAATGGCCTTAAGGTTGAGTTCAAATTTACCCGGACTGAACTCAGACCGGGCCTCAGATTCTTCCCGTATTTCAACTTCCTTTAAATTGTTTTTAGGCATTAATTCAACGATGTAAAAAACATTGGCGTTGTTAAAGTATTTTTTAAACGATCGTTCATATCCAACGTATCGGAATTCAATGTATACTGAATCCATAGGAAGGGTTAGCGAAAAAAAACCATAATCGTTGGTAAAGGTTCCGACCTTATTTTTCAGGCAATATACACTTGCACCGATCAATTTCTCTCCATTGAACTTGTCAAGAACATAACCCGAAATTGTGAACGTGTTTTTAGGGGACTTCTTTATGGGCTTGATGATAACGGAATTTCCTCCAAAGTAAAAATACTGAAGGTTGAATGGACTCAAAAGACGTGACAGAACCGATGAAATTTTTTCCTTTTCTGCCTTAAAATATTCAAGGTTTGAAGTGGGTAATATTCCGGATTTGTAATTAAACCTGACCGTAGTTTTTGATTCAATTATTTCAAAGACATCCGAAACATTCTTATTCTTGATTTCGAATGAAATTTCCTGATCCATTAAACCCTTATGCTGAGCATGGGAGTTTTGGAAAACCGATAATAGTATTATGGTAAATAGGACGAATGCAGATCCGGAGCGGGACGGTAACACTCCGTAAAATTAGGGCATTACAACGTATTTTGAGCCTTTTTTTGTAATTTTTGAATCAGTAAGTTGCTCTATCAGTTGCAAGGATTTATCAAGATTCATCCCATTAAGTGAAAGTGTATATTTTTGAGAACCCTTTGCTTCATTTACCTCAAATTCAACATTATTCACTTTTCCAAGTTTGCTGAGAATTTGCTTCAGGGTTTCATCTTTAAAGTCGAGTCCTGTGTATGTCCACTCTTCCTTTTGATGATCCAGTGCGTATTTTTTGATTGAACGATCTTTTTTGTTAAGAACCAACTTATGGTTCTTGTCCAGGGACTCGGTTTGACCAAAGGCCTTGAACTCAACCTTACCTTCATACAATTCAAGTAGGATATGGTCAGAGCCGAACGTATTATTGAGAAGAAATGATGTGCCTGTAACCTTGGTTTGAGTTTGGTCGGTGTATGTTACAAAGGGTAAACCGGATTTTTTTGCAACCTGGAAAAAGGCTTCACCCTTTAACTTAAGATATCTTGACTTTTGGTTAAAATTTTTATCAAGTGTAAGTTCAGAAGACTCGGATAAGGCTATGGAAGAACCATCGGGAAGATCTATGTAAAGAACTTCATTAGGTCCAGTTTTATATTCAGAGCCGTTTACGAATGCAGAATTGTCGGAAGTCGGTTTAAGAAAATAGATACCGGCAAGTAAAACAATTACTGCAGCAGCTGCATAAGGCATCCAATTACGGAAATGATATTTTGAGGGTTTTGAAGGTGAACGATTAATTTTAGTCAGCAAATCATCCCATTGAGCGGCGGTTTGGCTATTCGTTTTATAAGAATCTTCTATTTTGCCGTTAATTCGAATTAAAAACTGATATTCATTTTGCCATTCTTCACTTTTTTTCAGAAGATCTTCAACAATCCGGTTCTCAGATGCCGAAGTTTCACCATCGACATATCTTACTAAGAGATTATATAACGTAGGATTATCCAAGAAAGGTTTTATTTACTTTGAAGTGACTGGGCGATGTGGTTGTAAATCATTCTGTTGTACTGACTTTCATTCAGCCAGCCTTTCATGTATTCTTTTTCTTCCTTATTGGAAAGGTTTAGAATGTATCTGGTAATGACGTTTCCTTTTGCAAATTCCATTTTTCCTGTTTTACCTTATGACACATTTTTGATGGGTTTACCCCTAAAATTATTTTACTAAAAAATTTAAGTAACTGAATATTAGTACAATATAATTACCGATATTTTCTTAAAACTCTTAGTGCATTGGATATTTGATTTTCAACTGTTTTAACAGATACACTGAGCAGTTCAGCGATTTCTTTATAGCTTAAATCTTTAAAACGGCTAAGTACAAAGATCTCCTTACACTTGTCAGGCAATTGATCGATGGCCTCCATTAATTGATTTTCCAGTTCTTTGGTTTGAATAAGTTCTGTAAAATCAAATTGATCCACTGGCTCATTTTCAAGCAGGTCCATCGAATTGAAAAGTGTTGGTGAACGGTTTATTTTATTATAGCATCTGTTACGCACTGCTGTATACAAATAGGCCTTATGATTTTTAACTTCACTCAAATTTGTGGGATTTTCCCATAGATGAACGAAGAGTTCCTGCACCAGATCAATAGATTCCTGTTCGTCTTTAAGGTAATAAAGAGCAAGTTTTACCAATTCCGGATGAAATTTTTTATAAATATTTTCAAAAGATGAAAGTTCCAAATCCTGCAGAAATATTAAAGACCGGCAAAATTACTTTATTTATAAAAACTCAAATTCCTGATTGTAGAAATGCCATAATTATTCGACAAAAAATTAAAAAAATATTTTCTTGATATAAATTTTATTTTACATAATTTTGCAGCCCTCTTGGGAATTCAGTTAAGGATTGAATCCCGGTAAAAGGGAGTTTAGCTCAGCTGGTTCAGAGCATCCCGACGTACGTCGGGAGGGTCACAGGACGAAAGAGCAAAAAGGGAGCTTAGCTCAGCTGGTTCAGGAGTATCCTGACGTACGTCGGGAGGGTCCTAGGACGAAAGAGCAAAAAGGGAGCTTAGCTCAGCTGGTTCAGAGCATCCCGACGTACGTCAGGACAGGACAAAAGAGCAAAAAAAAGGGAGCTTAGCTCAGCTGGTTCAGAGCATCCCGACGTACGTCGGGAGGGTCACAGGACGAAAGAGCAAAAAAAAGGGAGCTTAGCTCAGCTGGTTCAGAGCATCCCGACGTACGTCGGGAGGGTCACAGGACAAAAGAGCAAAAAAAAGGGAGCTTAGCTCAGCTGGTTCAGAGCATCTGCCTTACAAGCAGAGGGTCACTGGTTCGAATCCAGTAGTTCCCACTCAATTAAAGGTCATCGAAATCGATGACCTTTTTATTTAATTCTAACTGGATGAGAAGTTTACCCCGAAGAGCGCAGCGATTTCGGGGAATCCAGTAGTTCCCACTTCAGTTGCCTGCCTCCGGCAGGTAACAAATTTAAAGTTCCTACAATTCGATGACTATTTTTGCCTATGCAGGATGAGAAAAACAGGGTAACCTGCCGGAGGCAGGCTACTGACAAAATTCGGGGAATACAGTAGTTCCCAATTAATTCCACTTCAGTTGCCTGCCTCCGGCAGGTAACAAATTTAAAGTTCCTACAATTCGATGACTATTTTTGCCTATGCTGGATAATAAAGACAGGGTAACCTGCCGGAGGCAGGCTACTGACAAATTTCGGGGAATACAGTAGTTCCCAATTAATTCCACTTCAGTTGCCTGCCTCCGGCAGGTAACAAATTCAAAGTTCCTACAATTCGATGATTATCCTGCCTCTGGCAGGTAACAAATTCAAAGTTCCTACAATTCGATGACTATTTTTGCCTATGCAGGATGAGAAAGACAGGGTAACCTGCCGGAGGCAGGCTACTGACAAATTTCGGGGAATCCAGTAGTTCCCACTTCAGTTGCCTGCCTCCGGCAGGTAACAAATTTAAAGTTCCTACAATTCGATGACTATTTTTGCCTATGCAGGATGAGAAAGACAGGGTAACATGCCGGAGGCAGGCTACTGACAAATTTCGGGGAATACAGTAGTTCCCAATTAATTCCACTTCAGTTGCCTGCCTCTGGCAGGTAACAAATTTAAAGTTCCTACAATTCGATGACTATTTTTACCTATGCAGGATAATAAAGACAGGGTAACCTGCCGGAGGCAGGCTACTGACAAATTTCGGGGAATACAGTAGTTCCCAATTAATTCCACTTCAGTTGCCTGCCTCCGGCAGGTAACAAATTCATTCCTACAATTCGATGACTATTTTTACCTATGCAGGATAATAAAGACAGGGTAACCTGCCGGAGGCAGGCTACTGACAAATTTCGGGGAATACAGTAGTTCCCAATTAATTCCACTTCAGTTGCCTGCCTCCGGCAGGTAACAATTTCATTCCTACAATTCGATGACTATTTTTGCCTATGCAGGATGAGAAAGACAGGGTAATCCTCTGGCAGGTAACAAATTTAAAGTTCCTACAATTCGATGACTATTTTTGCCTATGCAGGATGAGAAAGACAGGGTAACATGCCGGAGGCAGGCTACTGTTGTCAGAAGTTTTTATCATATAAATTTGAATATTCAATCCTGAATGATTGAATATTGCATATTTTTCTCAAAATAAATATATGGGTTATACGGATTATTCACCATTTAAGTTAGAAAAGGCCACAAAGGATCAACTGATGCTCAAAATAAAGTATCGTCACCTCATAATCCGGTTTGTGCTGTTTAGGATTCTGCCTTGGTTTTTAGTATTGGTCATGGTATTTACACACAATGCTTTTATAAGAGAAATGCCTGGATGGTTTTTTGTGACCTGGGAAATTGGTATTCTGACATTATCCGTATTTCTGCTTTTTTACAAATTCGAATCACGTATCATCTTTTCAAAAAACGAAATAGAGTTAATTTATAACGCACTTTACCTTAAGCAGAAAAGAATTGTTCGCTTCCATTCCATGGATCATGTAGAAGTAAAGAAGGAGCAGGGAGGAAGAAGTATGACCTGGGTATTTTATCAAAAATTAAAAAACGGAAAGAGAATCCGTCTCTTTCGAATCCCTATTTTTTTGAATGAAAATTTAACCTCAAGAAACAATTTTATAGATGCCCTGCAAAAATACTGTAAGGTAAACGTTCACCTTCTAAATTAGTTACCCATAGCCCCTTGAAGATTACAAGGTCGATTCAATAGATTGAATGAGTTTTGCAAGGTCATTTTCATCATTGAAAACATTTACCGACACGCGTATATATTTTCCTCTGACCGATACAATAACCCTGTTTTGGGATAATGCCGATTTTAACTTTTCCATATTTATTCTTTCCGGTAAACTAAGTGCAAAAAGATGGTTACAGAAATATTCTTCACTTTCAAGTTCGGATCCGATCTCATTCAGGTATTCCTTTAGAGGTTTAATAAGGTTATGGCAATAGTCCTGTATGTTTTCTGGCCTCCACTTCTCAATTTGTTTCAAAGATTCGCTCAACAAGGGCATGAGAATAAAATTACTGGTTTCCCCAACATTATAACGACCTGCCCCCGGGCGATAGTTTTCGTCGTATTGCGTTAAATTGCTGAATTCGGCAGAATTGGTTCGGTTCATCCAGGATTCTTCCAGCGGAGTACCCTCATAAAAGGAATCATCAAAATAGGCAAGCGCCAGGGAATAAGGCCCCATCAGCCATTTATATCCGGCACAAACCATAGCGTTAATGTTGCATTCCTTTACATTTATTGGTAAGGAACCAACCGATTGCGTTCCGTCAACCACAAAAACAGCACCGTTTTCCCTGCATTTTTTTCCAATTTCCTTAAGATCGTATCGGATTCCATTCATCCAGTGAATAGAAGAGATAAGAACAACCGAAGCGGATCCGTCAATTTGCTTCAGGATCTCTTCATTCCATGATCTACCACTTGATTTACCAACTCCAGGTCCGATTACCTTCAATTCGTTCTTGTTTTCCCTGCACCATCTTTCGAGGGAAAAATAACCACTTGGAAATTCATCCATCAAGGTAATTGCCTTACCACCTTCCTTAGGTCTAATATTCTTTAAAATACTGCTTAAGCCGTATGAAACGGAGGGTATAATGGCTATTTCATCTGACTGGGCATTCACAATTCGGGCATAACTATTTTTTACACTTTCAGAATCGCTAAAAAAATCTTCAGGTTTAATGGCCCATGGGTTGCGGTCGCGAACAAGGGCTTTTATTGCTGCTTCTTCCGAAATTTTCAATAAGGGTGCCTTATAACCGCAATTGAGATAATGGATACCGGATTCAAGACTAAACAGTTCTTTTTGACATTTCATTAATATTATTTTCTTTAAGGTGGTGTTAAATAAATATTCTATCAGAAAGTTTCAAAATTATCTCAAACTTTCGGTTTTGGCTCTCATTGTACGAATCTTTATATGGTATTAGCCGAGAATCCAATATTTAATATTCTCATTTTGATGGTTATAAGTTGCGGTTAAATAAAAATAAATTCGTTGAGATGTTCATTCACATAGTTTTTTTAAATTTGAATTCATTAACTAACGTATGAATAAATTAATTGGATCAGCTGTGAGGCGCCCGATTGTAAACTTGCTTGTTTCTTCCTTGTTTATGCTTGCGGCCTGCAAAAAGGAAAGTGGTTCCGGTGTTGATAATTCTTCGGTAAAAGCTTTAAGTAACAGCTTCGTCACTGAATTGAACGATTTGGTATCTACCGGAGACGGTGGGTTTATCATGATCGGAAAAACATGGAAATTCGGCAACCAGGACTTCTGGATCATTCGATATGATGAAAACTTTAATAAGGTATGGGAGCGCGTTTTAGGAGGAAATGACGATGAAACCTTACACAAAGTATGTGTTTCGAAAAGTGGAGAGATATTGCTGGGAGGCATTTCAGATGGATTTGGTCAGGATACTACACCTTTTAACGTCAATAAGAAAATAGTTCTTTATTTCCATTGTTTGGATAAAAATGGGAACACACTTTGGGAGATCGCATATCCTTTCAGTGACTGGGATTTTAAGGAACAATTTTACAACCAAAGAGTTACAGACATTATAGAGAGTGAAAAAGGTGATTTTATTATTACAGGAAATATTGGATATACCCAACCATCGCCAAGAGGTGGTTTTGAAATTGGGTTTTCTGGCCTGCTTATTAAGGTTTCTAAAAAAGGAGAATTCTTAAATTCATATATTCCAAAAGTATCAACAAGTAACGATAATTCATGGGAAGCGGTATTTGAAACCGATACCTCCTACTCGGTTTTTTGGAATCGTCATCTTTTAGCCGGTTTTAATGAAATTGGTAAAACAGAACAAAGCAGTGCCGACTACAAAAATCCTGCCACAGGAATTAGTTGGCCCTGGCCGTTACAATCCATTCCGCCTCAAACAATTGATATGGTTAAGTTAACCACAGATAAGGTATTCAGTTTTATTTATTTTTTTAAAAATGAATTCTATTCTTTTAACTATGATTATAAAACCAAAAACTTAAATGGAGTCCAGACACAGTCGGAAATTAATAATATCTTTTCAGCTGCAAGTTCTTATGATAATCATTTTCTTTTATGCGACGATAACGCCATTTTTTATGAAGTGGATTCTAAACAGAACATCCTTTTAAAGTTTAATATTTTCGAAAAGGCAAATGCTATCTGTAAGTTAACTAATAATCAATATGTGTTTGGAATTCAAAAGGGCAATGTTATAACACTATTCAAAACCGATGACAATGGAAACCATTTCCTTCAATAAATTCATAACTCGTTGTATTTTTATTCTTTCCTTGGCAATTCTTGTTTCCTGCAAAAAGGATTTAAGCTCAAATCTTTCGAAATTGGTTGTACTGAAAGACAAAAACTTTGTGGTTTCTTCAATTCAACAGGATCACCAGGGAAATATTTATTGTATTGGAAAAAAATATTCTGAAAATTCAACCTATATTTTAAAGTATGATGAAAACCTGGGTTTGCTCAAAATAGACTGTCTGGATAGTTTGGTAAAGGATCTTGGTAAAGTCAGATTAGAACTCTTAGATAATGGAAATTGGTTGCTGACGAATATTGTACAAGTTGTTCCCGAATCGTATTTGAAAATTTACATTCTGGATAATTCCTTTAAAGTTTTAAATGAAAAAAAGCTAATGAGCATTCCGAGTGACGGTATTAATACATTAGGCAGGGTTAATATTTATGCACAAGATGAACTAAGTAATGGTGACTTTCTGATTTCATGTGATACAACCGGATGGAAAGAAGAATCACCTGGAGTTTGGACGGCTTATGGCGGTATTTGCCTGTTTAAGCTAAAAAGAGACTTAAACCTTGCTTGTCCAAAATTTTTTGGAGAAAAGGACGTACCCGGAAGGTCTAGTTATACATATTGGGAAATGAATGCCCTTGAATTAAATGACGAATCAATTTTTTTCTCATTTAATGCGGCATTTTCGGTTATTCATTCTGGCATAATTGAGAAAGATGGAAAGTTAAGAATTCAAAATAAACGAAAACAGGATTTCAACCTACCGGTTACAAATGGAATTTCACTAATGGATAATTCAATTTTACTGAATACTTCGGTCAATAATACGTATATACAAGGCTATACCTTAATTGATCCCGCAACGGGTTTGATCCAATCGGAGGAATTTTTACCGATCCATATTGTAAATGATGGACTTTTAGGGCCTAACAAACTTTCAGGAAAAATAGATCAAAATAGCGGACAACTTCTTTTTTCCGAAGACCGGAACAAATTGTTTTTTTATAAAATTGATGCAAGTTCACGGCCTGAGTATAAATTTGAGATCCCTCTGCCGGAATACGAAAAACTGCTTTCATACAGGCAGTTTGTCGATAAAAATGGAAATATTTATGCCGGCGTTAGCTATCTGATTAATGGAAATGCAGAATTTAACTTCAGAAAAATTGATATTAACGGAACTATGTTGAACTAGACTTTTCAATCAGAAATTTAGTATCATTGTTTAATTTTATAACCGATGGATAAATTTATCTCTATAACAATTTTATTCCTGTTTACCCCATTATGGTCTTATTCCCAGAACGAGTGCTACGAAAAAATTGAGCAGGCAAGCAAGTTTATTGATCAGGGTAAGATAGATGAAGCGATGAACCTGGTAAGACCCTGTATCTATTCTTCAACGAATGATTCTAAGGCTCAGGCATTCAGGATCTTATCCATAGCATCCACATTGCTCAACCGCAAAGACAGTGCAATTTATTTTGCCGTTAAAATGTTAGAATTAAACCCTCTCTACAAAAGCAATTTTTTGAACGATCCCAAAGATTTTACACAGATCCTGGATAAAATTGATATTATTCCCAAATTCTCAATAGGGGTTGCTTTGATGTACGGCCTTAATTTTAGTTACCCTCAGGTTACCGGCAGTTACCGGCCAACATCCTATGAGAAAAAATATTCAAATAAAGCAGGGTATTTTGTAGGAATTATCGCCGGATATAATTTTAACAAAAACATCAGACTTGACCTTAACCTTATCGGAAACATACGTAAATATTCAATGGAATATACTTCGTACGGAAGAGATTATAAAATTGATGAAACCTTTAATAGTCTGGATATTCCTCTATTACTGAATTACACGTTTGTACCTAAGAAAAAGATCAGTTATCATATTTTGGCAGGGCCATACGCCTCCATCCTGATCAATTCTTACAACGATCTTTCAGTTACGGATACCACCGTTACAAAAGAGGTAAAAAGATACAGTTCAAAACTGAGAAGAAATGCTTTTAATTACGGAATAGTCGGAGGTGTCGGTTTTTCCTATCGTTTTAATACCCTACATTTAAGTATGGATGTTCGTTATTACAAAGGCTTATCCAATCTTACCAAAAGTGATCAGAGATACGAAAATGCCACCCTTATCTATGATTACGATTATCTTGACGATGATATAAAGCTGGACAATCTGGCTTTTAATTTTGGGTTTCACTATTACTTGAACTATAAAATATCGAAATGAAAAAGCTGTTGATCCTTGTGGCATTCTTATCATGCCTTCCTGCTATCGGACAGATAAACCCATGTAAAGATGGTTTGTATAAGGCCAATAAATTATATGAAAGTGGGAAATTTCAGGAAGCCATTGATTTGCTATTACCTTGTGTTTCGGGAAGAAAGTTTCAGAGAAACGAAAATTTTGATGCCAATCGCCTCCTAGCCTTGTGTTATACCTATTTGAACAATGTTGCAAATGCTGAGCTTCACATACATAAAATGCTGGAACTGCGCCCTGGTTATCAGCAATATCCATATGTAGATCCCGGGGAGTTTAGAAGTTTACTCAACCAATTTACCGTTAATAATAGGCTGGACATCGGAATTGAAATTGGCTTTGGCAATAATTGGGTTAGAAGTATTAAAAATTTCGCTACAGCCCAAACAGGTTCTACATATCGATCCGGTGCCGGTTTTCAGGCTGGATTTATTCTGGAGTATTTGTTAAATGATAAATGGTCCATTGTAGGCCAGCCTCAATACTCCTATCTTACTTACGGCAGAACTCTGGAGGATATAGCCGGAAGCAAAAAAGAATACTCTGAATTGTTGCTTGGATATAAAGTACCTCTCGGAATTCGATATTACTTTAATTTTAATGCTTTCAAAATTTACCTCCAAACGGGTGTACATTACTCACGGATCAGCAAAAGTTTTGCAGACGTTCAATCCACTAACTTAAATGATGGAACTGTTTTTCAAAGCAGCACAGAAACTTCAGAGTACCGCAACAGGAATTTGTTTGGATACCATGCTTCTATCGGAGGTAGTAAAAAAATTGGCGAAGGATTGTTGTCTCTTGGGGTAGAATACAATTACGGGTTTAACAATCTTACCAATGAAGATAAAAGATATGATAATGTTGATTTTATTTTAAGCTCGCAATACATTGATTCCGATTTCAGTTTAAATGCTTTAAATCTTAAACTTGGTTATCAATGGCATTTTTTACATTCGATTCTTAAAAGGAAATAAGGCAGATTTATTTTATAAGAAAATTATTTTCCCGTAAAAATTTCATGTTAAACAGTATAATGATACATTTTTGAATACAGGAAATGAACTTTCAAAAAAGATCCATATTCTTTTTTATAGGTCCTTTGGCGTATTTGATCCTGCTTACGTCGCTAATTCAGTCTTGTTCAAAATCTGAAACTAATTTCGATCACAATTCTTCTCTGGTTTGTCTTGGAGGAAAAAACAAACTTGAACTGGTTTCATTATCCAACACTCCTGATGGGGGATTTGTATTAGGAGCCAATTCATGGAAAAATGGAAATAAGGATTTTCTGATCGTAAAATATAACGATCGTTTAAAAGTGGAATGGGAACGATTGATCGGAGAAGGTGCAGATGAAACCCTGAAAAAGGTTTACGTAGATAAATATGGCAATATTCTTGCTTGCGGCCTTTCCGATGGAATTGCTCAGGACTCAATTCCACTTTCTTCCATAAAAGACCTGACTCATTATTTCCATTTTCTGGATGCATACGGTAACACTCTGTGGTCTAAACCAATATGGTTTGATACCCTTGATTATGCGTTTGGATGGACCGACAATGAAGATAAAATTTCATTTACAGATATACTGGAAGATGAAGACGATAATTTTGTTATAACCGGATTGATGGCGTATACCTACCGAACTCCTCCAAGTACGATCCGTGGTGGTTTTTCATCCATGCTTATGCGTCTGTCAAAAAGCGGAAAGGTGAAGTCAAGGTATGTGATTGAAATCAATCATAACTCTAGTTTTGATCAAAATTTCATTGCGGTTTTTGAGCAGAACTCTAAATATTCCGTTTTATGGAACTGGAGTGGTTTCAGGGTTGGTTGTTTCAATGTTCTGAAATCAGACACCGGTGGATATATACCTTATCAGACCGTTATTGACAATAGTACAAAGAACCTGTGGAACTGGCCTTTTGAGCTTGATATACCCGATTTGGTCACAAGCTTTAAAACTTCTGCAAATCCTCCTTTTACGTATACCTATGTTTTGAAAAATAAACTTTACCGTTATGAAATTGACGCTGTAAGCAATGCTGTTGCAGGGGTGTCTCTACCTTTTGATTATGGACAAATAATTTCTGCAACTTCAACCCATGATGGCAATCTTATGGTCGCAAACTCGGAAGGGATTGTATTTGAAACCAGCCAGGACCTTAAAATACTAAATCAATTTAAGACTGATTTTAAAGCTTCGGGACTCTGTAAAACAAGATCAGGGACTTATATTATAGCATCGGGTAATGGTACCCAAATTTATTTGACAAGATATAATGCAAAGGGTGATCTATAAAAAACATCTTCTTCCCTTATTTATCTTTTTAAGTTTGAGTATCGGATTTTCATGCAAGAAAATGGATGATGACAATGTTTCTAATCTGCGTTTCTTAAGATCTTCCGGTTTTTTGCTGCATTCCATTCATGCTGACGATAGGGGAAATATTTATTGTATGGGTTTAAGTGAGAATAAAGATTCTAATCTGATCTTAAAATATAATTCCGGATTACAACTTATTGAAAGGATCAATTTAAGGATGCGCCTTGGTTTTACAGGGCAATTGAATTATAAACCTTTATCCGGAGGAGGCTGGGTCGTAACTCGGTCGTATGAAGAGTTGCCGTCAACCTACCTTGCGATCTATACCACAAATCCTGATTTTGAGATCCTGGATCAAAAAGTCCTGGCAACACTGGGATCTCTTGGTAAAACCAAGGTTCGAAACATTGTGATCTTTCCGGATAATGACATAGCCATTGCCTGTGATACTACTTCCGATCGTTTGACCTCCTGGAATGGAGGAATAAACATCTATCGATTGGGTCCGGATCTTGAATTGAAACACCGTGTTTTCCACGGACTGGATAATTTGCCTTTCTTTGGTCGTTTTGAATATGCAGATGCAAACATAGCCCCGCAGGATGATGGAAGCTTATTTTTTAAGTTCACAACACCCAAATGGGATGTTAGTGGCGTGCTCGAATCTAATGGCAAATTGAAGTTTCAGGAGAATATTCCAATCGATTATGCTTTAATGTATCCCAACAGTCTTTCGAAGGCAGGTGCGAATTATTTGGTTCACAGCACAGTTAACGCGGAATACTTTCAGTTCTATAGGTTATACGATTCAAAAAATGGCTCCCTGATCGGTGAATCCTCAACACCCTTGCACATAACCAGTAATTCCACTACCGGAATAAATCTTTTGCCCGAAGTTCTCAATAACCAATCCGGACACCTTCTTTTTAGCGAACCATCAAATTCTTTATTTTTCTTAAAAGTAGATGAAAAAGGGAGTATTAACCGTCAGTTTGAGGTAGGTCTGCCCCCAAAAGCAGAAGTGGTTTCCTTCCGGCAATATATTAACAGTTTAGGTCAGATTATCATCGGTGTGAATTACATACAAAATGGTACCATGGTTTTTCAGATCATGAAGACGGATTTGAACGGAAATGTATTAAAATAGCAATTTTTTTAATTTCTTGCTTATAATCCTTTAATTATCTCAGAGAACTTAACGGAATCATTCCTAAAAGTATAAGTTTGTTTAAACAAACTTTAATTATGAAATATTCTCTTTCGCTATTACTACTGTTTTTGTTAAAATTTAGCAATGCACAAATAAATTTTCAGTTTGGAGTAAACCTTGACGGAAATGGTGCATTCGTTAACATGGTTAATCACACAAACCGCTACAATAATGCCATAGCATTCGACAGCCTTGGATGGCCCATGTCTGATTTTGATCTGGTTCTTTTAGACGGCAGACCTGTTGCCGAATGGAGTGGTACCATTGATGATCCTGAAAAATACAGAATTGATTACAGTGGAACCTATAAATGCAGCTTTGAAGGAAGTGCAAATCTGATATTAGGTGGTATTTCGGCCATTATCGACCATGTTGAATATGATACCATAGAAAATAAAACGTATTTTGATCTTATCATTAGTGGAAACAAGATGGCTAACCACGGATTGGTAACCCTTAACTTTTCCTCTACCAGGCGCACCTTAAACGGCGCCTTGGGGACAGGGATCACTAATTTGAAGGTGAACCGACCGGGTTATGATCTGAACAGTACAAAAATCTTTACCGACGAGTACATTAATCTTTGTAAGGCTGCCGATTTTGCATGCTTCAGGTTTTACAACGTTCAGAATATTTGGGAAGGAGAGCCGGTTTTTCCCACCAAAAGAAAATGGGAAGGCCGAAAAACTCCATCAGACGCTTCACAGATGAGTATGGTCAACACCAACGGCAAAAAGGACGGTTGGTGCTGGGAATACATAATTGAGCTGGCAAATCGTCTCAACAAGGACATTTGGATCAACATTCATATGTCTTGCGACTCAGAATATGTACACAATCTTGCCTCAAAATTAAAAAGTGAGTTGAACGCTTCCATCAAAATTTATGTTGAAAACAGCAATGAAGTTTGGAGCCCGACACAGGCAACTCACGGTCCCTATAACAAGGCTGAAGCCGATTCGTATGGCATTACTTTTGATCAAAATTATGCAAGAAGAAGTGTTGAGTTGTCAAATTGGTTTGCAGCTGTTTTTGGTAAAAATGAAATTAATAAACGCATACGTGTAATATTGGCCGGGCAACATTCTTATAATGCCAGAACGGATCTGCATTTAAATTACATCAACGACAAGATCGGGCCTCCCAAAGAATATATTTATGCCACAAGCATGGCTTTGTATTTTACTTCAACAAGGGAAAGTTCGGCCAATCCGGTAGTAATAAACGAAGGTATGCTTGAGGATATTGAAGATCAGATCAGCAACCTGCAAAGTAGTCTAAACAGACAAAAACACATTAATAAGGTTAAAACCTGGGATCTTGCGGGAGGGTGCACTTCGTATGAAGGCGGCCCTCATGTTCCGTCAGGCGGAGGCACGACAAACCTCGACAACCAGATCCTGGCTCACAGGACTACCAATATGCAGAAGGTTCTTGAAAAAAACTACCTTGAAGGCTGGAAAAATCTGGGTGGCGGATTGGCCATGTATTTTACCCTGAACTCGGGATATAACCGATATGGATGCTGGGGTTTGACCGACGATTACAACCTTCCCGACAGAAATCATAAAATGCAGGCAGCAAGAAATATCATTGCAGGGAAATCCTCTGTTTCGGTAAAGAATGTTCCTGTTTCAGAACTGAGGTTTTACCCAAATCCGGTAGGCAATGTCCTGAATATTTATTTCAAAACCGAACAGGAAAAGAATCTGGAAAACGGTATACAAATATTCGACGGATTCGGGAAATTAGTTTACACGGTACAAAAAGTTGAAAGTGTAAACAGAGAAATTAATCTTGATCTGTCTTTTCTGGACCCCGGGTTGTATCTGCTGAAAGCCGGGGGAGCAATTCAGAGAATTGTTAAGAAATAAGAACCTTTCCCGGTTAAATTAACCCAGATACGATTTTAAGATCTTGCTTTTTGAAGATTTTCGAAGTCTTCTTAAAGCTTTTTCTTTGATCTGTCTTACTCTTTCTCTGGTAAGTCCAACTTTTTCCGAAATGTCTTCCAGGGTGTGTGCAGGACCACCATCCAATCCGTAATAGTATTTCAATACATCCCTTTCCTTGTCCGATAAAGTGCTGATCACCCTGCTGATCTCTTTCTGCAGTGATTCACTGATAAGTGTAGAGTCGGGTCGAGGCTCATCATTGCTGTCAAGCACCCCAAGCAGGGTGTTGTCTTCTCCTTCCGTAAGAGGGGCGTCAATGGATAAATGCCTACCTGCAGAGCGAAGTGCATTTTCTACTTCGATCAAGGGAACATCCAGTGCAATCGCAATTTCTTCGGCAGTAGGTTCGCGTTCATGCTCCTGTTCAAGCTTTGCTGCCATTGCAGAAATTCTGCCGATGGAACCAACTTTGTTCAAGGGCAATCGAACAATTCTTGACTGATCTGCCAATGCCTGTAAAATAGACTGGCGTATCCACCAAACAGCATAGGATATGAATTTGAAACCCCTTGTTTCATCAAATCGTTTAGCAGCTTTGATCAAACCAAGATTTCCTTCATTGATCAAATCTCCAAGAGTAAGCCCCTGATTTTGATATTGCTTCGAAACAGAAACAACAAATCGCAAATTCGCGTTAACCAGTTTTTCTAAAGCCAGTTGATCTCCTTCTCTTATCCTTCTTGCCAGTTCAACCTCTTCCTGAGCGTCGATCATAGGAACTTTAGAAATTTCGTTGAGATATTTGTCAAGCGACTTGTTCTCACGATTTGTAAATTGTTTGCTTATTTTTAGCTGCCTCATGTGATTTGATTAACCTATTTCTATAGTATTAGACGTAATTTAGATACGATTTCTTCTTGAAATTTAAGAACTTGCAAAAATATAACAATAAATTCATAAAGTTAAATACTTCTTTATAAATCAGGAGTTTTTTATCTGAAAATATTGAAGACGATCCAACTGGCAATATAAGCCGTTAAACTCATAAGTATAAACTGCAATGCAGGCCATTTCCATGTCCTGGTTTCTTTGTAAACCACAGCAATGGTGCTGGCACACTGTAAGGCCAGGGCGTAAAAGACCATAAGCGATAAACAGATGGCTATTGAAAATTTAGGTCTCATACCCGATTCGTCCCGATCTTCCTTCATTTTCTTACGAATATTTACAAAATCATCCTGTCCCGCTCCGTAGATGGTTGCCATGGAACCAACAAAAACCTCTCTTGCAATGAACGATGTGATCAGAGAAATTCCTATTCTCCAGTCGAAACCCATGGGCTCAATAAGGGGTTCAATTGCTTTTCCGAAATAACCGGCATAAGAATACTCCTGAACATGTTTGGCTTTAAGAAGTTTCGCTTCTTCCCGGCTTATTTCTTTTTTGTGGAGTTTATTTGAAATTTCAGACTTAATTTCATTCATCTTATTACCCGGGCCGTAGGAAGTCAGGAACCAAAGTATGATCGATACTAGAAAAATTATTTTACCGGCTTCCCAAACAAAGCTTTTGGCCTTTGAGTAACAGGTCAGCAGAATGTTTTTAAGACGGGGAACCTGATAATGAGGTAATTCCATATAAAATCCGGTATAGTCGGTATTTTTTATAAAACGGCTCAGTACCACCCCCGCAACCAGCGAAGTTATTACTCCCAGCATATACATCGCCATAAGCAAAAAGCCCTGATGATTGAAAATTCCGAATATTTTACCTTCAAAAGGAATTATGCTGATCAAAAGGATGTAAACAGGTAACCGGGCCGAGCAACTGATAAATGGAGTGACCATTATGGTAATGATCCTGTCTTTTTTGTTATCGATGGTCCTTGCACTCATAATGGCAGGAATGGCACAGGCTGCACCACTGATCAGGGGCAGTACGGAACGTCCGTTCATACCGAATTTTCTCATGATCTTATCGAGTATAAAACTTACTCTGGCCATGTATCCCGAATCCTCAAGGATAGCAAGAAATGCAAATAGAATTACGATCTGAGGAATAAAGACAAATACACCGGACAATCCGGCTAAAACGCCGTTAATGAGTAAACTTTTGAACGTACCGTCAGGCATTTGTGAAGAAAGCCATTCGCCAACGGATCCAAAAGTAGCTTCGATCAGGTCCATGGGTATTTCGGCAAGTTTGAAGATGGTCTCGAAAATGGCAAGAAGAATGATTAGAAAAATTAAATACCCCCAGACCGGATGTGTTACAAGGCGGTCTATCTTTTTGGATATATGCTTGTTTATATCATTCTTCCTAAACGTTTTTTCCAGCAGTTTATCGATCGATTTATATCGGATGATCACTTCCATCGATCGCTGGTCTTCAAATATTTTCTGGTGTGCTTTACCGCCTACCAGTTCAGTATTTTTGTAAACCATTTGCAGTGCCTGATAATCATTATACTTATTCAGGTCGAGTTCGTGATTTTCAAAAAAATCCTTCAAGGATGGAGGAGTATAACTGTTGAAATGGGATCGAAAACCATCCTTAAAGACCAGTTCCTTGAATTGATCAAGGTTTTTTGAAGTTCTGGCAGAGGTCGTAATAACTTTAATTCCAAGTTCCTTCTCAAGTCTTTCAACATCAATTTGAATACCTTTTTTGTCGGCAATGTCCGAAATATTCAAAACCAGTGAAACCGGAAATCCAAGATCAAAAACCTGAGTGCAGAGCAGCAAATGCCGACGGATGTTGCTCGCATCCACCACCAGAATAATATGATCCGGCTTATCAGGATGATCCGGATTTAACAGAGGTTCACAGGCAATTTTTTCATCTTCTCCTGTTGGATTTATACTGTAAAGTCCCGGAAGATCAAATATCTGAATTTTTTCATCTCCTCTTTTTATTACGTTGCTCTTTCTGATCTCAATGGTTGTACCGGGAACGTTACTCGTTTTTTGCTTGATACCGGATATAATGTTGAACAGTGTCGATTTTCCGCTGTTCGGATTTCCAACAAGGTAAACCCTCCTTATGGTATCATTTCGGCTCACGAAAGTTTAACTAAAATATGTTTTGCGTCGTTTTTTCGGAGACTTAATAAATACCCCCGGATGTCGATGGCAATTGGGTCACCCAAAGGAGCCACAAGTTCGAGTTTTACATTTTCACCGGGTAAACAACCCATTTCATAAAAGCGCAGTTTTATTTCATCCTTTTCAAATGAAAGGATTTCCGCAGATTGACCTATTTTTAAATCGCTGAGCTTCAAAAGGCATGCAAATTTAAGTTTTATTTAGTCTTTTTCTAAATAATGACAATGACTAAATTTGCAGCGAACTTTTCAATTGAGAAAAGGTTATTAAAGTAAATATAAAAACCATTTAAAGATAAGAATATGCCATTGACCATAGGACAAACCGCACCCGGATTTACCTTGTTTGATACCAACAAGAACCAGGTCTCTCTTTCTGATTTCAAAGGAAGGAACGTAGTGATTTTGTTTTTCCCGTTTGCCTTTACGGGAACCTGTACAACCGAATTGTGTGGAGTGCGGGATCATCTTTCAGATTATACAGACCTGAATGCCGAAGTTCTGGCCATTTCAGTTGATAGTCTTCATAGCCTGAGACGTTACAAGGAAGATCAGAATTTTAACTTTACTCTTTTGTCTGATTTCAATAAGGAAACATCCATAAATTATGAAAGCATTTATGAGGTATTTGCTCAGGGTGCAAAGGGTGTGTCAAAAAGATCCGCCTTTGTTGTCGATAAGGATGGCATCATACGATATGCGGAAGTATTGGAAAATGCAGGAGAAATTCCGGATCTTGATGCAGTCGTAAGGACACTTCAGGAACTTAACTAGTCTTTTTTTTACGGTTTCGCTACCGGTTTTATTTTGCCGGAAAAGGATACTAACGAAATTTCACTTTCGTTGATAAATAAAAGGCTTCTTTAGCTTTTTTGATTCTAAAATTGTTTTTTATTTAAAGTGATGCTAAGGGGTTTACTATTGTGTGTTCTTGTGTTGTCTTCAATCTTCGATCAAAGGGACGTTCGGGGTAGTGAAGAAATTTCATGGGTTAATAAAACCCTTTCAGGGCTTAGTGTAAGAGAAAAAATAGCCCAGTTGATGATGGTTGAGGTCAGGCCCTCAAAAGGACAAAAACACCTGGATTATGTAGATACTCTGGTCACTAAATACGGAGTTGGCGGGATCATTCATTTTAAAACGGATCCTCAGAATCTGTTCCTTTCCACGCAAAAATACCAGTCTCACTCCAAAGTTCCACTCCTGGTTGGCATCGATGGAGAGTGGGGTGTGTCTATGCGACTGGACAATACCATTATGTATCCATACCAGATCGGTTTGGGTGGTATTCAGGATGAAGATCTTATTTATAAAATGGGCCGGGATATTGGTAAACAATGTAAGCGGCTGGGAATTCACATAAATTTTGCTCCCGTTATCGATGTAAACAACAACCCCGAAAATCCTGTAATAAATTTCAGGTCTTTTGGTGAAGATCCTGATAATGTTGCACGGAAGGGCTGGCTTTATGCCAAAGGTTTGCAGGATGAAGGAGTCATAGCCTGCGCAAAACATTTCCCAGGACATGGCGACACTAAAACAGATTCTCACAAAGACCTTCCTTTGATTCTTCACGATCGTGACCGGTTGGATTCAATTGAACTCAAGCCTTTCCGATACCTGATCGATAAAGGTGTTATGAGCATTATGACCGCTCATGTTTATATGCCGGCGATCGATACCACATTAAACTTGGCAATATCCTTATCAAAAGCGGCAATTCATGATCTGCTTATCAAAGAACTTGGATTCAAAGGCCTGGCCATTACCGATGCATTGGACATGCAGGGAGTTGCCAAATTTTTCTCACCGGGCAATCTTGAACTTAAAGCTCTTTTGGCCGGAAACGACATTCTTTTATGCCCGACAAATGTACCTCAGGCAATAGATACCATAGAAAACGCGATCCGGGAAGGGGTTCTAAGCATAAAGGTGCTCGATGAAAAAGTAAGAAAGGTACTGCAAGCAAAAGCCTTTGTTGGCTTAAAGGAACCCGAAGACCTTTATTACAGCGGTTTGTTATCCGATCTTAATAATGCAGATGCTACAAAGCTCTATCTCGATTTGGTAAAAAATGAAATTTGCCTTGCCAGAAACGAAGAACAACTTATTCCCCTCCTTAATAAAAAACCGGTAAAGGTCGCAGCGGTTGCGCTTGGTAGTGAAATTACAGGTTTTGAAACCGAAATTCAAAAACTCACCGATGCCAAATTGTTCTCGGTAAACAAAACGTTTAATGATAAATATTGCACAAACATTGTTAACGAGCTAAAAGAATATGATCTGGTTGTAGTTGGCTTGCATAACATCAGCAAATATCCCAAAGGGAATTATGGAATAACCGAAGACGAGTGCAAACTGGTTGAACGTTTGAAGTCGAAAACAAAGCTGATCGTGGTTTGCTTTGGAAACCCGTATTCAATGAGAAATTTTCCCGGATTGAATACTACGGTATTTGCTTTTGGTGATGACAATGCTTATTACAACGCTGCATCCAAAGTGGTCTGGGGCAGTCAGGGTGCCAATGCCCGCTTGTCTGTTACAGTAAGTGAAGAATACAAGCTAAACGCCGGTATGGACCTTTCCAAAGGAGACCGGTTGGTAGTTGATGAAGATCTGAAACAATATGAGAAAAAATTATCCAAAATTGACAGGATCGTCAAATCTGCCATAGATGCCGGTGCCACTCCGGGTTGTCAGGTGCTGATCGCACAAAATGGAAAAATAGTTTTTGATAAGGCTTATGGTAAATTTACGTACTCAAAAAAATCCCCTTCTGTAAAAACGGACGATCTGTATGACCTGGCTTCCATTACCAAAGTTGCAGCTACCACTCTTGCCATCATGAAGCTTACCGAAGAAGGGAAAATCGGTCTTGACGATACCTTAGCCAATTATTTACCTAAACTTAAACAAAGCGATAAAAAGTTCATAACCATTAGGCAAATCCTTGTTCATGAAAGTGGCTTGAAAGCTTTTATTCCCTTTTATTCAAGGTTTTACCATGACAAAAGCCTAAAAGAGGAAGTGATTTCGGGTACCATTACAGAATCTTTTTGTTATGAGATCAATGAAGGGGTTTATGTTCACAAAGATTATGTCGATCAGATCTTAAAAGAGATCGCCGATTCACCACTTGGAAAAGTTGGCGAATATGTATACAGCGACCTGGGCATGATCATGCTGCGTATTATGATCGAAAAGGTTACCGGAGAAGAATTTGAAAAATACCTCGACCGAAATTTCTATGTTCCTATGGGATTGAAAAACATGACCTTCAACCCAAGGTTAAAATTTGAAAAGGATCGCATAGCGCCTACCGAGAAAAATCCGGATTTCAGAACAGGAACATTACAGGGTTTTGTTCACGATCCTTCGGCAGCTTTATTGGGTGGAGTATCCGGTCATGCAGGATTGTTTTCCAATGCCTTTGACCTAGCTGAGATCGCTCAGATGCTCCTGAATAATGGGTTTTACAAAGGACAATGGTTTTTAAAGCCCGGTACAATTCAGAATTTCACAAAAAGGCAAAGCCCGGAAAGCCGAAGAGGGCTTGGGTTTGATAAGCCGGAAAACACTCCCGGAAAAGGAACGCCGGCTTCCAAGTTTGCGTCAGATCTGTGTTTCGGCCATACCGGATTTACGGGAACCTGTTTCTGGGCCGACCCCGAAAACGGAATAGTTTATGTATTTTTATCCAATCGCATCCATCCAAGTTCGAACAACAAGAAATTAATTACCCAAAATGTAAGGACGGATATAATGGATGTGGCATATGAAACTCTGGTCCAAAAGCCATAAGGGTTGTATCAGAAAAAGATGATTGTTATGGTTTCCTTGCCCCTTTAAACACTCTTACGGCCAATGCAGTAATAGTTAAAACCGAAAGTATTCATTTCATCAGGTTCGTAAATATTTCTGCCATCGAAAATAACTTTCTGATTTAGGGTTTCCGCAATTTCTTCAAACTTGGGTGATCTGAATTCGGGCCACTCTGTTACTACGATCAAGCCATCGGCATTCTTTAGAGCATCATACTGATTGTCGGCAAATTGAATGCTGTCTTTTACCATTTTCTGGGCCTCATGCATTGCAACAGGATCGTAGGCAGTTACGGTAGCGCCTTCAGCAAGAAGTTTCTCGATGATTACCAGACTGGGGGCTTCGCGCATATCATCGGTTTTAGGTTTAAATGCGAGACCCCACATTGCAAAATGCTTACCTTTTAAATCGCCATAATGCTTTTTGATCTTGTTAAATAAAACAGACTTTTGATTGTCATTCACCGATTCTACCGCTTCGAGGATACGCATTTGATATCCGTGTTCAATGGCAGTTTTTGCAAGTGCCTTCACATCTTTTGGGAAACATGAACCACCATAGCCGATCCCGGCATAAATGAATTTATGTCCTATTCTTGGGTCCGATCCAATACCCCGACGAACACTGTTTACATCCGCACCCATGATTTCACATAAATTGGCAACATCATTCATAAAACTGATCTTGGTCGCCAACATTGCATTTGCAGCGTACTTGGTCATCTCAGCAGAAGGAATGTCCATAAATATGATTGGATGACCATTTAAAAGAAAAGGTTTATAAAGCCTTTTCATTATACTTTCGGCATTGTCGTTATCAATTCCAACAATGATCCTGTCCGGTTTTAAGAAATCATTGATAGCGGCTCCTTCCTTCAAAAACTCAGGATTGGAAGCAACATCAAATGAAAGGTCTGAACCTCGTTTGTCCAATGCATTCTGAACCTCAATTTTTACTTTTGTGGCCGTTCCAACCGGCACCGTACTTTTAGTCGCAATTACCAGGTGAGTGTTCATGTTTTCACCAATGCTTTTTGCAACTGCCAGGACGTATTTTAAATCTGCACTGCCATCTTCACCCGGAGGGGTACCCACAGCTATAAAAACCACCTCGCAGTTTTGTATGCTCTGTCCGATATCAGAACTGAAGGATAGTCTTTTTTCCTTATAATTCCGGACCACCATTTCTTCAAGACCGGGTTCATAAATGGGTAAAATTCCTTTTTTAAGATTCTCGATCTTGTTAATATCAATATCGATACACGTTACTTCTATACCAACTTCGGCAAAACAAGTTCCTGTTACCAATCCTACATATCCTGTTCCTACAACGGCTATTTTCATTCTGTTATTTATATATTATTTATGTTAAATACTTTTCTCAAGTGAATTTTCTGCGGCATACTTCAGCAATGCTTCTACAATAAAACTTAACTGCTCCTTATCCATTTCGGTGCTGATAGGTAAGGATAAAACGGTTTCGCATAAACTCTCCGATATTGGAAAACTTCCTTTAGGAAAGCGATCCGATTCAAATGCCTTCTGATAATGAAGGGGTAATGGATAGTATACCATACTTGGTATGCCAAGTTTGGCAAGATGTGTTTTTAAAGCATTGCGGTCTAATCCGCACAACTGAAGTGTGTACTGGTGGAATACGTGAGTAGATTTTAAATCTCGGGAAGGGATCTTAAAATTGGGATGCCCTGCAAGAGCTTTGTCGTAATAATCCGCAACATCTTGCCTTGCCTTGCAATACTGATCGAGATACTTAAGTTTGATGTTTAAAATTGCGGCCTGAAGGGTATCTAATCTTGAATTTACCCCAATTATATCGTGATAGTACTGTACTTTTTGTCCGTGATTGGCGATCATTTTGATCTTTTCTGCGATAAGGGGGTCCTGCGCAAATAAGGCACCACCATCTCCATAACACCCAAGGTTTTTGGAAGGGAAAAAGGATGTTGTTCCGATATGACCCATGGTACCTGCTTGCTTTTTTGTGCCGTTATTGAAAGTGTAAACAGACCCTATCGCCTGTGCGAGATCTTCAATAACATAAAGACCGTGCTTTTCCGCAACCGGTAAAATTCGCTCCATATCGGCACATTGTCCAAATAAATGAACCGGAACTACTGCTTTTGTTTTAGGCGTGATGGCCTTTTCAAAAGCGTCCGGGTCAATACAAAACGTATTTGGGTTTACTTCAACCAAAACGGGCGTTAAACCCATTAAGGCGATCACTTCTGCAGTGGCAGCATAGGTAAAGGTTGCTGTGATTACCTCATCGCCCGGCTTAAGATCAAGTGCCATCATTGCAATCTGCAAGGCATCTGTACCATTGGCACATGGAATAATGAAATTAGAACCTGTATATTTTGCCAGGTTTTCAGCAAATTCATTAACCTCCGGACCCTTAATAAATCTTGCTGAGTCAATGACAGACTGAATTGCCTCGTCAACTTCAGGTTTAATTTTCTGATACTGACTTTGCAAGTCAACCATTTGTATGCTGCGCATTTCCGTTTGTAAAAAATTAAGGTGCAAATTTAATAATCTTTCCTGTATATGAGGGTTTCTAATATCTTTGCTCTGCAATTGAACACATGAGAAATTTAAGTACTCTGTTTTTGGTCTTTCTATATTCTTTAATAAATGCACAATCTGTATTTAAAAATAAGTTTGAGCCCAAAAGTGCCATCCTAATGGATGTTAGTTTCAAACAGCAATATCCCGGAGCAGATATGGCAAAAAGGTTTGGCAAAAATGCCAGCCTGGGTATGGATGTATCTTATAAAAGTAAGTCTAACTGGTTCGTAACCATCGGTGGACATTTTATTTTTGGTAATACGGTGCTTGAAAACGGTATCCTCGATTCTTTGAAAAGCAAAAGCACAGGTGAAATATTCGACCAGAACGGACAATTTGCTACTGTGGGTCTTGACCAAAGGGGTATGTTTCTAGGTGCTTCCCTTGCCAAAACATTTCCAATTAGTAAGGTTAACAAAAATTCCGGGATATACCTGGCTCTTGGAGGCGGATACCTTCAGCACAGGATCAGGATCTATACAACCTCAACGGTCCCTCAGCTAACCGATGAATACAAAAAAGGATATGACCGGTTTACCTTCGGCCCGGCCTTAACACAAAGTATTGGTTACCGGTTTCTTGATCCAAAAAAGAGACTTAACTTTTTCTTTGGTTTTGAAATGACAGAGGGTTTTACCCAAAATCGACGATCGGTAAATTTTGACACCAGAATTAGAGATACCGAAAAACGACTGGACCTGCTTTATGGAATCAAGTTATCTCTGACCATTCCTTTATATCTTAAAAAACTCGAGGAAGAAGAGTTTTTTGAATAGGATCTTCCGCATACTATATATTTCATATCATAAGTTTCAAATGTCATAAATATGACATTATGGGCTTACCGTGTTACATTCATCACTTGAATCATGTCAAAGAGGTAAAATCAAAAAAATACAGTTATGAAATTTTCAGTTAAAAATGCAGCCCTTGTCACCGGGATCCTGGCAATTGGTTTATCAGCCTGCAGAAAGGAAGGAATTGATCCCATCGAGAATTTTGACAACGCCGGTTCGATCGAAATTGAAAGCTTGCTTACTCAGTCGGATCTGGAGTCACATCAGATTGATGTAGTATTTGTTGAAAACAACGACGAATCGTATTTCGAGGCGAGTGACGAAGGATTGCCAACCGATTTTTTGGTAGAAGAAGATTATCTGAATGAAACACCCTCAGGAACTTCCGGAGGAAATGCTTCTACAGGCTCAGGTTCTGTAAATCGCCGAAAACACATACGTGGCAACAGTTTTATCAGGTGTTTGATCGCCCTGAATCTTGACTCGTCAGAATATATTAAGATAAGAAGAGTTCTTTCAGCATATCACAGTTGTAAGTCATCTGCAGTTGCGAGGGCTCAAGCCATTCATGAAAATCTGGTATCTGCTTACAAGGATAAAGTCAGTAACTACAGACAATTGTTGAAAGACGGAAAGATCACCCGAAAAGAATATAACGAAATCATTGAGCGACTTCGGGCAGCGTTTGCAAAAGAATTGAAGTCTTTACAACTACGAGAGAAACTTCAGGAAGCCTTCAGGGATTGTCATAAGAAAATGCTTGTAAATCTGAAATCGGTTCTCAGCGACGACGATTGGAAAGCCTTTGTCCGTTGTTACAGAAAATAATCAGCTATAATAGCGCGTCATACAGGCCCCGGATTTCCGGGGCTTTTTTTTGGTATGTCTTTTTGTAACTTCAACCATGATGGTCCTTATGCAGCAAACGATGAGGAAGTTGTCAATTTTTTCTACACACTATAATCATTTGGGTATTTAAACTATTTTTGGTCGATTATTTTCAACTTGTCAGCCCTGTATAATTTCTTCATTTTCCTTCTCAAATGGTATTTCAAAATTGGAAGGCATTTTAGTCCAAAACTAAAACTGGGTTACGATGGCAGACTTCACTGGAAGCAGTATTTATCGGAGTTTAAAAAAAATAATCCGGGAAAACTTATCTGGTTTCATTGTGCATCGCTTGGAGAATTTGAAATGGCAAGACCGGTACTGGATAAATTATATGAAAAGAAGCTTGAAAATTCAACCATCCTGATTTCTTTTTTTTCGCCTTCCGGTTATGAGCAAAGGAAAAAGTACGATAAAGTTCAGGGAGTAGTTTATTTACCGCTTGATACCAAATCCAATGCCAGAGAATTTATTGAACTTGCCAACCCGTATCTTGCCGTTTTTGTTAAATACGAATTTTGGCAAAACATACTCAGAGAACTGGAAAAAAAGAAAATCAATGCATTATTGATCAATGGCTTGTTTCGGCCTGGTCAGTGGTTTTTTAAGCCGATTGGCAAAGAGATCCGAACCGTACTTGCCACTTTTGATCATATTTTTTTACAAAACAATCTTTCGCAAAAACTATTGCAGGATGCCGGTATTCACCAGACTACGGTTACAGGTGACATTCGTTTTGACCGTGTTTTGGCCATAAAAAATGAAAAGCATGAGTTTCCTGAACTCAAGGCTTTCCTGAATTCAGGATTTGTATTGATCGCAGGAAGCAGTTGGCCGATCGAAGAAAGTCTCTTAAAGAAAGTGTCCCATAAACTTGGAAAAAAACTAAAGTTGATACTTGTTCCACACGATGTTTCTCAAGCTCATTTAAACTCGGTAGAATCTCTTTTTAAGGGCAGTTCTGTTTACAGATTTTCAAAAATGAATGAGGACAGAAATCCGGATGTAGTTCTGGTAGATTCGATCGGTATTCTTTCCGGGCTTTATTCTGTGTCTCATATGGCTTTCATAGGTGGTGGGTTCACCGGAGCTTTACACAACATTCTTGAACCGGCTGTATATGGTATTCCGGTTGCATTTGGTTCGATCTATAATAAATTTCCGGAAGCAGAATATTTTATTCGCAACGAAATAGCGTATTCAATCAACAGTTCCGAAGACCTGTTAAATGTATTGAATAAATTTATTTCGAATCCGGAATTAGCCGAAAGCGTAAAAAACAAGGTGCAAAAGGTATTTAAGGCCAATGCCGGTGGTACAGATCAGATTTACCATAAAATCAAAGGATATTACAGTTTCTGAAAAATTTGTAAGTCTTATTTTCCTCCGCTTCCTTCAGTTTTTTTATCATCGTTGCTGATGCCTCTTTTTCGACTTACATTTTCTTTTAATTTACCAAAATTAAAACTGGCACTTACGCTAAAATACCTGAATACGAGATTGCGGTTGTATGAAACGGCACTGAACGTAGGATCTTCAGATGTGGTTTTTAAGGTTTGGGTTTTTTGAAGAAAGTTGGTTACAACAAATCCAAGATGCAACTTTTTATCGAACATGGATTTACGAATCGCAAAATCGTAATTGTAATTTAGTGGACGAATGCTCTGTATGGTTGGTGCACCCTGCCAGAACCAGCCTGAAACAGAGCTTGTAAATCCCTTATCGAAGGTCCAGGTGAAACTACCGTGGCCTCTTTGAGAAAATCCGGACCGATTTTGACTTGCATCGAGTTTATGCGTAATGTGTACGAATGAACTGCTAACGCTTAGCCATATTTTTAGCCGGTCGAATGCAGAACCCCAAAAACTAAGATTTATTCCGGTTGAATTGCTTCTTGCAATATTGTAATACGAAGTATAAGCTATACCATCGCTTTCTACGGTTGTATAGGATGTGATAACATTATCGGTAAACGAATTTGATAAGGTAAGATCTATGCTGTTTTTCTTTACAAATGCATTCCAGCTGAGACTTAACGAATGAGTTTTCTCGGGAACAAGATTTGGATTTCCAAAACTGATGTTTTGAGGATTTGAATTGTCAACATAAGGGTTTAGATAGTACATCCAGGGTCGCTGAATTCGCTTGCTGTAGTTTAATCTTACGGTATGGATCTTTTTTACCTTAGTGGATAAACTTACCGTTGGAATGAAATTAAGGTAATCATCCGTGAACTTGGCAAGGTTGGAGTTAAATTGAGCATCGATCCAGGTTTGCTCTATACGTCCTCCAAGCTTGACTTTTATTTGTTTTATGGAACGGGCATAGGTAGCGTATACACTTCCTACGTTTTGTATGTAGCTCAATGAATTTGTATTTTCAGGGATTTCAGTATAATTTTCACTTGCATTGGATCGGCTTAACATTCTGTAATCCGAAACCAGATGACGGAAGATAAACTTAGATCCCGTTTCAAAACTCGATTTGTTTTTAAGTGGTTTTTCATAATCAAGGTTGAGAGTGTATTCCGTATTGCGGGAATCATTGGTGTTGTTTAAATCTACATTGGGCCTATCGGTGTAGGTTTGCAGTGAATTGTAACTCGAATTGTTTTCATTGAGTTCTCTGATGGCAGTAAAATTCAAACGGTGATCGTCATTATCCTTGAATTTTTTTATAAAATCAAACCCAATATCAAAAGAGGGGAAATTGTTTTTACTTAAAATATCGTTATCAAAAGAACTGAGGACCATCCCATTGCTGTCGAGCTGCGTTGAATTCTGACCATTTGTATTGTTGCGATAACCACCGTTCGGTGATGCGTAAATGCTTAAAGTATGAAGGGTGTCGAAATCATAGGCAAGTTCGAGGTTGCCCCAATACCACATAGCATCCGTTCCTCCAATACCGGTTTGTTCAAGGCTTTTAACGGTTCCCGGAACTTTTGATGTACGGTAATATTCGTTTGAAAATTGATTGACCAGTTTATTTGAATGAGCCCCCAGATAAGATGAAAATCCAAATTTTCCGAATTTCATGTTCAGGCTACCTCCGCCATATTGTCGGCCCCTCGTACTGTAATTTGCATAAAGGGAACCGTTATAGCCAATGATCTTTTTGTGAGTTATTATGTTAATGATGCCCGCCGTACCATCCGAATCGTATTTTGCAGAAGGTTCAGTTATAACTTCAATTTTTTTGATAAGGTTGGCCGGGAAGGATCTCAATGCTTCGGAAGGATTCTTAGCAACGATGGAAGTACTTTTACCATTGAGCAATACTTTGAAATTGGAACTTCCCTTCATTTGTATATTTTCTTCTCCATCCACCGATATAAAAGGCAGTTTTTTTAAGGCATCCAGGGCGGTCTGGCCTTTTAGGGTTTCATCGTCCTCTACGTTAAATACCATTTTATCGCTTTCAATTTCCAAAAGTGGTTTGGTGGCAGATACCGTTACTTCTTTAAGATCTTTGGAAGATTTTTTCAGGTAGATCACTCCCGTATTAATTGAAACATTGGTATAGTTCAGAACATTCCCAATATAAATTTCATGTCCGAGAGATTGAATTTTTATACGGTAAGTACCCGGCTTTAGATTTTCAATTTTAAAATCTCCGTTTTCGTTAGTAAAGGTACTCATTACATTTTTCTGCAAACTTGTGTCCGTTACCGATACAGTGATATAAGAAACCGCTTTGTCTGTTTCAGATTCCTTAACTGTGCCTGAAAGCTGACCTTTGGAAATTAACGAAATAAGGATGCCCAACAGGCAAATAAAAATTCTTGGTGATGTCATCGGGAGGAATTTAAATGTAAATCAACGGACAAATCAAGCTAAACGTATACAGCTTGACACCAAAAATCTTTCATTGGTTGCTTTTATTCGGTAAAAACGCTTTTGTCAAATTTCTATGACAACTAAATGAAATTACTTTCGCTGAGGTTCCATACTTTTACCAAATACCGTGTTTGTGTAACCTTTCATGGATTGATTTCGTCACAGAACTGAATGACAAAGCAGCTACCCGGAGGATTCTACCTGATTTTTATTGCTCTAAACATTTTTTGCAATAAAGTTGCTGCACAACCCGGTACCATTGATTATTCATTTATAACTGAATTTGATTTCTTTAATGGAAATTACATTAGTTCAGCAATCGTTAATGAAGATGGTTCGATGATCATTGGTGGAAGTTTTATTACACCAAACCAAACCGGCAGACAAATTTCCGGTATCGGGAAATTTCATAAAGATGGAACCTTCGATTACAACTGGCCTGCCGGTGATGTGCTTGGTGGTAGCGTTTCACAACTCATCAAACTGGATGGCGGAAAGATCCTTGTTGCAGGTGTATTGTCATATTATAACAGAAAAGCTTGCGGGAACCTAATAAAAATTGATAAAAATGGTCTGGAAGACAGCCATTTTCAATTGTCGGATGAGGTTCGAACAATTTATGCCATAACAGTACAAAAAGATCATAAAATTTTAGTGGCAACTCAGTTTGGGAACAACCGGTTTCAGGTTTTAAGATTGAATGAAAATGGTAAAAAAGACGAGACTTTTCAGGCTCAGGTTTTCGATCAGAATGTGTATGCTCTTGCCGTTGATGAATTGAACCGAATTTATGTTGGAGGTTGGCTCAACGCAGATTCCAGGCCTGTCATACGCTTGCTTGAAAATGGGAGGGTCGATCATGACTTCAACTATAAGAGTTCCGGTAATGAAATTGTTTTGGGAATCAGGTGTCTGAAAGATGGTGGACTGTTGATCAATGGAAACTTTAATGGTTTGTACGTTTTTTTATATAAACTTTTAAGCAATGGGCAATTCGACCCACTTTTCAATAAACACAGCAGTGTCATACCGAATGAGTCCATCAACACCATTCATGTGCTTTCCGATCAGAGAATAATTTTAGGAGGGGAGTTTCTGACTTATAAGAATGTTAATAGCAAAAACATAGTCGGATTGGATGCATTTGGTTCAGTCGATTCAGGTTTTTACGTCGGTCAGGGTTTCAATGAGAGGGTATTTAAGATCGTCCCCTATCAAAATGAAGGGATCCTGGTTACCGGGACATTCACAGGATATGATGGTTTTTTAAGTAGCAAGATCATCAGACTCAACCTGAAAGAAGATTTAAAATCCAACTTTGAGTTGTTCCCGAATCCTTCTGATGGTTCCATAAACCTTGAGGCAAAAGTTGACATCAGGGAGGTACAAATAATTTCGCTGAATGGAAAGATTCTTTATCGTTTTTACCCGGACAACCTAAAAACCTACATTCAACTTCCTGATGTTTTGAATGGTTTGTTTTTG
The DNA here is from genome assembly GCA_020635455.1 of Flavobacteriales bacterium. Classification (GTDB taxonomy): domain Bacteria; phylum Bacteroidota; class Bacteroidia; order NS11-12g; family UBA9320; genus JABWCE01. Next base: position 289,212 of record JACJZT010000004.1, on the reverse strand, counting down.
GTAAAAGTAGTCTTAGGTGATCAGGTCAGTTATAAACGACTCTGTATCCTAAACCGTTAAGGTTATCCAAAACCGGATAGAATCCACCAAATGTCAATTTTGCCCTTTCCGGTAGGCGGTTTTTTACATATAAGAATTATTTTTTAACAGGAGCCTCAAATTCTAAAGCATCGGGTAATCCGGAGTAAGTATGTAAATTTTAACTCATAATTTCATGAGTCTTATCAATGCTTTGAACCTTTCTGAATAATTTTGGTTAGATCTGTAAATAGAGTACCATAAAATTCTCACCATTACCATGAAACATTTAAACCTTAAAAAATTTATCTTTCTCTTTTTGATTTCTACTGGAAATGTGGCCTTTTCACAAGTAAATAAGACACCGGTTGTAGAACATTTTACAAACACAAGTTGCAGTATTTGTGCCGCCAATAACGATGGCTTTTACAACGTTTTAGCCAATCACCCGAATGCACTACACATTAGTTTTCATCCCAGTAAACCGTACGCCAGTGATTTTTTCAACCAGCAAAATAAATCAGAGAACGACGAAAGGACCATATTCTATAACATTTTTGGCAGTACACCCCGATTGGTGGTAAACGGTTCTTTAATTCAAAGTTCTTCACTGAATTCTGTACTTACCAATGTTTCATCCGAAATGAGCGCCTATAGCATCGATTCTCGTCAGATACGCAGCGGTAATGCTGATTTTAAAGTTGAAATTGTCATTAAAAAACTTGCAGCCGACACATCCTCTATAGCATACCTGTTTTGTGGAGTCGTGGAGGATACCATTTATCAGACAACAAATAATGGTGAAAAGGTTCATTATAATGTTTTTAGAAAATCCCTTACCCAAAACAATTATCAGATTGGCTTACCTGCAGGTATAGGTGACAGCGTGCTTGTTAAATTTGATTTTACCGGAGATTCGGGTTGGGATAATGACAGATTGCATTCGGTATCGATCTTGCATAAAACGGACGGATCGGTTATAAATAGTTCAAAGACCGTTAATTCAATTCAAAATGGAACGGCAAATGGACCTGTTTCCCTTAAGGTTAAGCCCTTTCACTTTAATCCTAACCCGAACTCAACGGGAATTCTTTATTCCGGGCAAGATCTTGAAACCCTGAACGTTTACAGTACGAATGGTGAATTAATTTCATCCTTTACCAACATTAAGAAAGGTCAAAATATCCTTATCGATAACTTAAAAAGCGGAATGTATTTTTTAGCGGGAGGTAATAAAGATCAAATCTACAGAGGAAAGTTGCTAATGGAATAAGTAAGTTTAAAGTTTACTTAATTAAAATGCGTTAGTGATATTTTGAAGTCTTTTGAAGGTTAGGGGATTATCCTAAATATCAAACTTAATACCTTGAGCAAGGGGCATTCCATCACCAAAATTGATGGTATTGGTTTGACGCCTCATATACGCTTTCCAGCTATCAGAACCACTTTCACGGCCGCCACCGGTTTCTTTTTCACCTCCAAATGCACCGCCAATTTCGGCTCCGGATGTACCGATGTTTACGTTTGCAATTCCACAGTCACTTCCGAAAACTGAGGTAAACTGATGAGCCTCTTTCATATTGTCGGTGAAAATGGCAGAACTCAAACCCTGTTTTACATCGTTTTGCATTGCAATGGCTTCTTCAAGTCTCGAAAACTTAATTAAATAAGTTATGGGTGCAAAAGTTTCTTCCTGTACAATGTTGTAGTGATTCCTGGCAAGAATTAACGTGGGTACTACATAACACCCCGACTCATATCCTTTGCCCTTGAGAACTTTTGCACCAAATAAAACCTGACCTCCTTCGTCTTCGGCCGATTCGATCGCCTTGAGGTATATCTTTACTGCATCCTTATCGATAAGCGGACCAACATGATTGTCTTGATCCAGTGGATTGCCAATTTTGAGCTGTGCATATATTTTGACCAGCTTGGATTTGAATTTTTCAAAAATGGTATCCTGAACGATCAATCTTCGGGTTGAAGTACATCGCTGGCCTGCAGTTCCCACAGATCCAAAAACAGAGGCTTTTAAGGCGTTCTCAAGATTTGCATCTTCTGTAACAATGATGGCATTGTTTCCTCCAAGTTCGAGTATACTTTTGCCCAGTCTCGAACCTACAAGCTGACTGACACGTTTACCCATTCGGGTACTGCCGGTAGCAGAAATAAGTGGAATTCTTTTATCCTTCGACATTTTTTCACCGATGCGGTGATCGCCGATGATCAGGTTAAAAATACCTTCAGGAAGTTCATTGTCAACCAAAACCGTTTTGATTATATGATGAACGGCAATTGCTGAAAGTGGAGCCTTTTCAGAGGGTTTCCATATGCAAACATTTCCGCAAACAGCAGCTATCATTGCATTCCAGCTCCATACCGCAACCGGAAAATTAAAAGCAGAAATGATTCCTACAATACCCAGAGGATGCCATTGTTCCATCATATGGTGTTCCGGTCTTTCACTGCTGATGGTCAAGCCATACAACTGCCTCGACAAACCAACTGCAAAGTCGCATATATCGATCATTTCCTGTACTTCTCCCCAACCTTCCTGCAAGCTTTTTCCCATTTCATACGATACAAGGTATCCCAGATCGTGCTTGTTTTCCCTGAGAGCATTTCCAATTTGCCTTACAATTTCACCTCTCTTTGGAGCAGGAACCGCCTTCCAGTATTTAAATGCCGATTCTGCAACCATCATTACCCGTTCGTATTCGGTGGTTGTGGCATAGGTGATGGAAGCTATGTGCTTTCCATCGACAGGACTGTTAATTTTTCGGGTTTCACTTCCAACAGGCGTTACCCATTGAACTCCGGTGCAAATGCTTTCATTAACTTTTTTTATTCCGAGTTTATGAAGTATCTCTTCAGTTGATTTATCTGCCATACGATCGTATATACAAACTTACTATTTTTTGTTCAACATCGCGGATTATTGCTTTGAATACAAATATTTTTTAAGCATTAAATGCTAATTTCGCAAGTACACAATAAGGGTATTATTTTGGAAATTTTTACAAACTCCGACGCATTAATGGCATTACTGACCCTTACGTTTTTGGAGATCGTGCTTGGAGTTGACAACATTATTTTTATTTCCATCGCTGCCAATAAAGTAGAATCGGAAAACAGAAAAAAGGCAGTTAACCTGGGTTTGTTTTTTGCACTTTTGCTCCGGATCGTTTTGCTTTTGGGCCTTTCCTTCGTAATTCAGGCAGAGAAAACCCTATTCAGTCTTGATTGGTCGATCTTCAGCGGTGCTTTTTCAGGTCAAAGCATAATACTGATAATAGGAGGTATTTTTTTAATTTATAAGAGTACCTCAGAAATCCATCATAAGGTGGAAGGCGAAGTTCATACTGAAGGGGGTGACAAAAAGGGAAAATTGTCCTATTCATATGCCGTAATGCAAATAATGCTGATCAATGCAGTTTTTTCAATCGATTCCATTCTTACCGCCATTGGAATGACAAATGGCATTCCTCACTCTCTTGCGATCATGATCATTTCCATTATACTTTCGATGTTGATTATGATGCTGTTTGCAAATCAGGTTTCCACCTTTGTAAACAACCACCCTGCCATACAAATTCTCGGACTATCCTTTTTGATACTTATTGGTTTTATGCTCATTCTTGAAGGAGGCCATCTTGCTGATTTTACGGTCGCAGGCAATAAAATTGGAAGCATACCCAAAGGTTACTTATATTTCGCAATAGCTTTCAGTTTCGGTGTAGAATTGCTGAACATGCGAATGCGAAAAAATGCTTCAATAAGCTAATTAAATCTTTACTGAATTTTATGATACGAAACAAATATTCTGACCCTCTGAGTTATCATAGTGAAGGCAGACCCGGAAAAATTGAGGTTTTACCTACGAAACCTACACAAACTCAACGAGACTTAAGCCTTGCCTATTCGCCCGGTGTGGCCGAACCTTGCCTGAAAATAGCCGAAAATATCGAAGATGTTTACAAGTACACGGCCAAAGGAAATCTTGTGGCCGTTATCTCAAATGGTACTGCGGTGCTCGGTCTGGGTAATATCGGACCCGAGGCTTCAAAGCCCGTAATGGAAGGAAAAGGATTGCTGTTCAAGATTTTTGCCGATATTGATGTATTTGATATTGAATTGAATTGCAATTCAGTTGAAGAATTTGTTACCACAGTTAAGGCAATGGAACCAACCTTTGGAGGTGTTAACCTGGAAGACATAAAGGCACCCGAATGCTTTGAAATTGAGGATAGGTTGAAAAAAGAACTTTCCATCCCGATCATGCACGATGATCAGCACGGTACTGCAATTATTTCCGGAGCGGCTCTGTTAAATGCACTTGAGATCGTCGGTAAAAAGATAAACAAGGTCAAAATGGTCATTAACGGTGCTGGAGCTTCAGCAATATCCTGCGGAAGGCTATTTGTTTCACTGGGTGTGGAACGAAGCAATATTGTAATGCTGGATAGCAAGGGTGTAATTCAAAAAAACCGGGCTGAACTTGACGATAACAAGTTGTTCTTTGCCACCGAACGCAAAATAGAAACCCTTGAACAGGCCATGAAAGATGCCGACATTTTTGTTGGTCTGTCAAAAAGCAACATCTTATCTCAAGCCATGATAAAATCAATGGCAAAAAAACCCATCGTTTTTGCAATGGCAAATCCTGACCCGGAAATTGCTTATGACCTGGCAGTTGCAACACGATCGGACCTGATCATGGCCACCGGAAGGAGTGATCACCCGAATCAGGTCAATAATGTGTTGGGATTCCCGTTTATCTTCAGAGGTGCTCTTGATGTTCGGGCAACCACCATTAATGAAGAAATGAAACTTGCAGCGGTCAAAGCCATTGCAGGACTGGCCCATGAGCCGGTTCTTGAAATGGTGAATGTGGCATACAACGAACGAAACATAACTTTTGGTAAAGATTACATCATTCCCAAACCCATCGACCCGCGACTTATTTATACCGTAGCTCCTGCAGTAGCTAAAGCTGCAATGGATAGCGGAGTGGCCAGAAATCCTATAACGGATTGGGGCGCTTATGAGGAGCATCTCAAGACCAGATTGGGAATAGACGATAAGTTCCTGTCGAGGATCGCAATTCAGGCCAAAGTTAAACCAAAAAGAGTTGTATTTACCGAAGCAGATAATTACAAGATCTTAAAAGCTGCACAGATTTGCGTCGAAGATGGAACCGCCATTCCGATTTTATTAGGTGAAAAAAAGAAAATTCAAAAACTGATCACAGAAAATGGACTGAACCTTGAAAATGTTCAGATCATCGATCCACTTGAAGAAGAAAACCTAAGGAAAGAATATGGTCAAAAACTCTATGAAATGCGTCAACGAAAAGGAATGACCTTGTTTGACTGTAACAAAATGATGGCACATCGCAATTATTTTGGAACAATGATGGTGCAAGTTGGTGCTGCCGACTCCGTTATTTCCGGTCTTACAAAAAATTACCCTAGCACCATAAGACCGGCCTTACAGGTTATGGGAACAAATCATGTGAGTGATGTTGTTGCCGGGATGTATATTCTTCTAACGAAAAGGGGGCCTATTTTTCTGGCGGATACTACGATCAATATCGACCCAAGCTGGGAAAACCTCGTTGAAATTGCCTTGTTGACCTACTCAAAAGTTAAGAAACTTCAAGTTGATCCAGTTATGGCTTTATTATCTTATTCAAACTTTGGTTCGGCTAAAGGTGCTGAAAGTGAAAAAATAAGAAAGGCCATTGAACATCTTCACAAAAACTATCCTGAGATCGTTATTGATGGCGATATCCAGGCCAATTATGCATTGAATAAATACATGAGAGAAGAACATTTCCCGTTTAGCAAACTTGGAAACAAAAATGTGAATTGTTTTATTTTTCCAAACCTTACTTCCGGCAATATCGTTTATAAGATGGTTCAGGAATTGGGTGGATTCGAAGCAATTGGTCCCGTTTTAATGGGATTGAATAAATCGGTTCACATACTGCAGCTGGGAAGTTCGGTTAGGGAGATCGTAAACATGGTAAACATTGCTGTAGTGGATGCACAGAGTAAAGACCTGCTCAACAAGCAAAAACCATAATGAATAAAAAGGACATAGAAACCTTATTTGAAAAGTTATGCAATGGCGATCGCCTGGCACTTTCGAGATGCATTACCCTGATAGAAAGTAAACTACCCGAACATCAAAAGATCGCTGAAATTCTCATTCGCAAATGCCTCTCCTTAAAAAAACAAACTTTGCGCATAGGTGTGACCGGCGTTCCCGGCGTGGGAAAAAGCACCTTTATCAACGATCTGGGAGTATGGTTGCTTGAACATAAAAGTAAAAAAATTGCAGTACTGGCCATAGACCCAAGCAGCAACAGTAGTCACGGTTCGGTTTTAGGGGATAAAACACGTATGGATGATCTCAGCAAAAATGAACGGGTATTTATTCGTCCAACACCTGCAGGCGGTCATTTGGGAGGTATTGGGCGCAAAACTCTGGAAAGCATTCTGTTATGTGAAGCATCAGGATTTGATACCATTATTGTTGAAACGGTAGGAGTGGGGCAGTCGGAATACCTTGCCGACCAGGTTGTGGATTGTTTAGTCTTACTCGTATTGCCAAATTCAGGTGATGAACTGCAGGGTATTAAACGCGGGATCATGGAATTGGCCGACCTGCTGATCGTAAATAAAGAAGATACTTCAAACCTTAAACAAGTTAAGGAATGTATAAGAGATCTGAAAAATGCAGTCTCATTATTATCGGCTAAAAACAAGGAGCATAGCGCCCCTGTTTTGACAAATAGAATGGCTAACCCTGAAACTGTATCCAAAATTTGGGATGAGATCGAAAATTTCATGATCCGGCAAAAAAAGAAAGGCTACTTCGATAAAAAGAGAATTCAACAATATGAAGACTGGATGTCGGAAAGTTTACAGCAAAGATTAAGCAGCAAACTTTTTGAGTCGGATAATTTTCGGAATTACAGTAAAGACTATGCCGAAAAATGGAAAAACGAAGAAATTACCATTGATGAAATCCTGAACCACCTCATTAAAAATTCTTCCTTTTAAGGATCGGAAATTGAATTCAGGCAGAGCTTGGAAATAATATGGATATTTATTTCCTGACCACCAATTTTCCTGATTTCAGGAATTGACCTTTATTGAGTATCTTATAGATGTATAAGCCACTATTCAGTGAACGGATATCAAAACTATAGGTATTGAAAGTTCTCTCCCCAACATCGATCTTTTCGATCAACAACCCATTGAGTGAATAAATCTCAAGATGTACATCTTTTTCAGTGCCTGCCAGCGAGTTTGAAATTCCGATGGAGAACAAATTGTCCGCCGGATTGGGATACGCCGAAAAGATCAATTTATCGTTTATTGCATCCACTTCTCTTATGGTTAAGGTGCCTGAATTTGGGTTAAGGTTACAGTTGAATCCTATATTGCAATAACCCAGATTATTCTCTTCATGGATCTCATCGATCTTATTGTCAGGATCAAGTTTTACATAGATTCGATTATCCGAACCTGCCACCATTTCATTGGTAACAACAAAAGATACTTTTACCACATCGCGCCCTTGTTTTTCAATATTTTTATTGGTTGTGAACAAAGTATTTCCATTGAGGTCCATGATTGGAATACCGCCTTTATCAGGGTGCCCGTTGTAGAGTCTGAATTCGGTTTTTTCATTCATGTCTTTCAAACTATAATTGAAAATCCTTATGTAGGCTTCGGCAGTATCACCCGGGTTGGGATTGAGGATCTTGAAATAGATGGATCGTGTCCGGTCTTTATTCGCAGGTATGTAAGAAGTGGTTTTGAACGAATCAAGTCGCCATGGCATGTTGAGGGATGGATCCGGTTTTTGACCATAATTATTTACCCATTCACCCATATTCGTGTTTACCAGAGGGTCCATATCAACTGCCATTGACATTTTTAAACCATTCCCTTTTGTTTTATATAAATAAGGCCGGATGGTGTATTCAAACTGATCATAGTTTGTGGCAAGTCTTTTGGAATTGATCTGGAAACTCTGAACCTTAGACAGGGCTTGTGAAAAAACATGTAAACCATCGTAATTGTATTCAATTTTTTGCCCGATTCCACCTCCACCGATCGTATGCCCGCCAATACCAAAACCACCAAAGGTGGCTTCTACCTCCAGGGTTCCGGTTCCTTTTTCACTGTATGCATTGGCAAGTTTAGTACTTACCTCCTTGCTGTATTCTTTTGACACTTCTGCGGTGGTACTTAAATTTAAACTTCCTGCATTCCAGATAACCGCTTTTTTATTTGGCAATGAATCATAAAACATATCCGGATCGTTGTATTTAGGGTATGACAATACATTACCGATCTCATAATTGGGCAGATAATTCAATAAACCATATCCCCTGGCCGAAATGGTTTTTGAGTTGTTGTAGTCGAGCACTACTGCAAGTATCCAGCTCACGGTATCTTTACCGGAAGCAGTAAGTACGGGATATTCATAAAACCTTATCGGATGTACATAACCGATTACCCTGTCGTCACCAAAGGTTCTTTCAGTATAACTTTTACGGATCTTATACGATTTATCAAAATCGTGTCTCCATTCCACTGTTTTCGATTCGGATCTTGTGATTCCAAGTCCGGATCCGTCGATCTTAAGATCAAGATTGCTCGTAAAGGATCCGGTAACCGAATTGCTCATAGCAACCGATAACGTTGAATCATTTGCACTTTCATCAAGCATTACAACTTCATTTCCACAGTTGGCTGATATTCCACAATTATTTACATCAAGTATTTTTCCATCCAAAACATCAAAATGATAAGGCACGCAACCAAGGATCATGGTTGGCCGGTGATATTCACAGGTATACACAAGTGGTTCTCCAAGTTTGAGATCGGTTCCGTCAAGATTGCCTGTTGAAAACGCATACGGTACCTTTGAGTTTCCTGAATTGACCTTGTAAGAATAGGATCCTCTTTTTACCAAACTCATCTTCGTGTCAAGGTTAAAGACATCCATGTAAATGGTATGCGTCTGGTTACCATCGTATTGCTTCGACTGACAAATTATGTCTTCATAACCATCCCTGTCAATGTCACCAACTTCAAACATATTGGTGGTTTGTTGAATGTTCTCTGCCAACGCATCGTCAGTATTTCCAAAATAATTATCACCGGTATTGAAGTGATAGATCAGTTTGCCAGTACTGTCGAAAGAAAAAGTGCTGAACACCCTGTCCATGACCACAATTTCATCTACACCATCCCGATTCAGATCCCCCTTGTGAATTTCGAATGGATGTTGCTGCATAAAATGCTGGTCGCTGGCTGTAGCCTTTGGTCCTGTTGTCAGGGATGAAAGGCTTAAAGTATTGTTGAATTTGGCATGACAGGTATTCAAGTAATCGTATTGTATACCTCCTGAACCGATATTATTCCATGAAAATGCCATTGCCGCAAACAAGGAAAGTTCCCCTGAATCTTTAAGGGCTTTATAGGAACGGACTCCCTGCAAGCCGGTCCTGATGTAGCCTATGTTGGAACCGGATTTGCCCGGATAGGTTTTTAGAAGTGACGTTGAATCATAAACCCTTCTGACTTTGGAGCTCAGCGTGAAGTTACCATCCTGCGAACTTTCAAATACATTAAAAAAAGCATTGTACTGTACGTTTGGGTCTTTACTGTTATTTTCAAATCCACTAATAATAAGTTCGTCCTTTTTGTCGCCATTCAGATCGGCTGCGGTAGCACTGTATCCATGAAAATTGTTGAGACGTAATGAGGTCTCTTTTTGGGCAATGCTTCCTGCCAGTGAAGGGACCAGTTTTCCACCCGACATGCTGAATTTAATGAACTGAACATAGATCAAATTATTCTGATCGCCCCATACCACTGCAACCTCATCCAGTCCGTTACCATCATAATCGCCAACAACCACCACAGGATAGGCTCTTGAACTGCTTATAGGTCCTGAAGCTATAAAATTCGGTCGGGGAAGTCCGAATTGCCACAGTGAATCAGAGCGCAAGGAAGTGTTTTGTTCAGACACACCATACTGCCATTGGGAGTTTTTATCAGTAAGGTAAAAAACATCACTCTTTTCATTGTCGTTAAAATGGCCGGTCTTACAAACAATGTAGCCATTCGAAGTGGCTGCAAATCCTACTCTGTTTGATACAGGTGTGATCTTGGTCCAGCTTTTTCCGGGTTGCAACCCTTTTATCCAGTCGTAACCTAAGATTTGTTGCATACTACTGTCGTTAGGATCACTTACTACGGTAATAAAGTCGATGCTGTTATACTCCTTTCTGTGTTTGTCGAAGGGGTTACTGAATTGTGCAACGGCTGAGCTAAAACAAAGGAATGCAAGAAAAAAAGTAGTTGTTAGATTCATAAAATAACGAAGGTTTGATTTTGTTAAAACCAAAATTATTCAACAAAATCGACAAAAACAATAGCCTGTTTTCTTATAGTTTTACACAAACGTTTTTTGCTTCCGTAAAAAAGTTCATGGCGTACCAGCCACCTTCTCTTCCGACTCCGGATTGTTTTACCCCGCCGAAAGGAGTTCTAAGGTCTCTTAGCAACCAGCAGTTTATCCACACGATACCGCTCTCGATCTCAGCAGCAACACGGTGTGCCTTGCTAAGATTTTCGGTCCAGATGCTGCAAGCCAATCCGTATTCGGTACTATTGGCCATTTTTAAAACTTCTTCAACCGTATCAAAGGGTGTAATGGATACTACCGGACCAAATATTTCTTCCTGGTTGGTTCGGCAGGTATAAGGCAGATTTTCAATAAGTGTTGGCTCAATATACCAGCCATTTTCGTGGCCATCAGGTTTAACGATATTGCCACCGGCAATCAGATTTCCTCCCTCTTCTTTTGCCAATTCTATATAACTGAGAATTTTTTCAAAATGCATTTTACTTACGATCGCTCCAACCTTGGTATCAGGGTCTAAAGCCGGTCCTACTTTGAGCTTTTTTATTTGCTCCACGAATTTTTGTTTAAAATCTTCATATAGACTTCTTTCTACAAAGATCCTGGATCCGCAAAGACAAATTTCACCCTGGTTTTGAAAACTCGACCTGACCGTGGTATGAACGGCTTTATCAAGATCGCAGTCGGCAAAGATTATGTTTGGGTTCTTTCCACCAAGTTCAAGTGAAAGTTTTTTAAACATAGGCGCAGCTGTAGCGGCAATGTTTTTACCGGTTGCCGTTCCACCCGTAAAAGAAATTGCCTTGATCCCGGGATGTGAAACCAGTGCTGAGCCTACCTTGGGTCCTAATCCGTGAACAATATTCAAAACGCCCGGAGGCATGCCGGCTTCATTGCATAATTCTCCCAGAAGGTAAGCGGTCATTGGAGTGATCTCACTGGGTTTTGCCACAACACAATTACCCGTAGCCAACGCGGGAGCAATTTTCCAGGTAAAAAGATAAAGAGGTAAATTCCATGGACTGATACATCCAACTACACCAATTGGCGTTTTTAAGGTATAGTTTACCGCATATCCGGCCATATTATGACTTTCTGAGGCAAACTGCATGGCTGCGGTGGCGAAAAACCTGAAATTTTGTGCTGCGCGATTGATCTCTGCCCTGGCTACGTATAGTGGTTTCCCCTGATCTGTGCTTTCTGCTTCTGCCAGTTTGTTTTGATTTTCATCAATAAGCTCAGCAACTCTGTTCAATATTTTAAATCTTTTTTCGTCCGGTAATACTTTCCATTCAGGTAAGGCTGATTTAGCAAATTCCACCGCCATCGCAACATCTTCTTCGTCCGAATCCGCGATCAGTGAATAAACTTCTCCTTTTGACGGATTGTAATTGTCGAGATACTTTTGCTTTAAAGGTTCCCGGTATTTTCCATTTATATGGTTTTGGATCTTAATCATTTCAATAGGAATTTGATGCGTGAATTTGCTTCAAATTTAAAGCCAATTTTAAGAATTATTTTTTGTTATTCGGATTAATCTAATATCATTGCTAACTGTTACATCAAAATTGAGGAAGAAAATCAACATAGCGATCGATGGGCATTCCAGCTGTGGAAAAGGCACTTTGGCCAAATATCTCGCAAAGGCACTGGGTTATGTTTTTATCGACAGTGGAGCCATGTACAGAGCGGTTACACTCTATTTATTGCGCAACAAAATCGATCTTGATGAGGTAAAAAAAGATCCGGAGATCCTTAAGAGTATTAAAATTGAATTCAGGTTTAACCCTGAAAAGGACTATTTCGAAATTTTTATGAACAATGTTCTTATTGAACAGGAAATTCGTGAAATGGAAGTTGCCAATTGGGTAAGCGAAGTAAGTGCCGTTAAAGAAGTAAGGGATTTTTTGGTTCAGCAACAAAAGGCTTTTGCCATAAATAAAGGTGTTGTTATGGATGGAAGGGATATTGGCACCAAGGTCATTCCGGATGCCGAGCTTAAAATTTTCATGACTGCCGACCCCGGTATCAGAGCCAGGCGGAGATTTGATGAACTCGTCCGGAAAAAGAAAATGGTCGATTACGACGAAGTACTTGAAAACATTCGAAAAAGGGACGATCTCGACAGTTCAAGAGTAGAAAGTCCGCTTGTAAAGGCAGACGATGCCATCATTCTTGACAATACCAATATGAGCATTCAGGAACAGGGACAAGTTGCCCTTGCCTGGGCAAAAGGAGTAATTGCAATACTCTAATCTTTTTTATCCGACTTGTAATAGGTGCGTGTTATAACCTTTTGCAACATTCTGTTCAGGATCATTTTTGAAAGTGCACCGAAATAATCTTCTTCAGGCCCTATGGTACTTAGTTTTTTTTGAGAAATATCCGTCCTGTAGATCAAATGCATAAAATTCGTATTGCTTTGACCGGATACTTTTTTGAGGTAATGTTCCAGGTCAGAATTTAAATTGGCAAGAAATTCAGGATCCTTAGCATTTGCAACAACCTTGGTATAGTCCAGTCCGGTATCTTTTTCGAGCTGAACAAGTAATGCTTCCAGTATTTGCTGCTTATTGTCTAACTTATCCAGGCCACTTAATACTTGTAATTCTTCCTCTTCCATCTTCTCAGGCAAAATTAAGAGATTTGGTTAAACCGTTAATAAAAATAATGCTTTAAGCAACAAAACGCACAAGGGCGCAGTTTAAAGGAAGTGAAAACATTGTGGTAAATTTGTATATGCAAAACAAAGTTCGCTGCGGCTGGTGTGAAAAGGATGATCTGTACCGATCGTATCACGACCATGAATGGGGAAGGGTTTCGCACAACGACCATCATCTTTTTGAACATCTGATACTTGAAACGTTTCAAGCCGGCCTGAGTTGGTATACCATACTTTCAAAAAGGGAGAATTTCAGAAAGGCTTTCCGGAACTTTGATGCCTACAAAATATGCAAATACACGGAAACGGAAGTTGAAAAATTGATGATGGACCCGGGTATCATTCGAAGCAAGCCTAAAATACTTGCAGCAATCAATAATGCCACAAGGTTTATTGAAATTGTAAATGAATTCGGAACATTTGATGCCTACATCTGGCAGTTTACGAATTTTAAGACACTGGACAATAAGTATGAATCTTTACAACAAATTCCTGCACAAACCAAAGAAAGCAATGAAATGAGTAAAGACCTAAGGAAAAGAGGATTTAAATTTATCGGACCGGTTTCCTGTTATGCTTTTATGCAATCTGTTGGTATGGTAAACGACCACATTGCGAACTGCTGGATAAAAAAAGAAGGTATTCTGTAACTTAAATTAAAGTCAAATGTTATTATCAAAATGAACCGTCTTTTTTCAAAAAGCCTTAACAAATTTGTTTATTCTGCTATTTTGTTGACGGGGTTTTGGGTTCTTACAGCAAATTCATTTTATGCCTATGCTCAGCAGGTGCGCTTTAAGGGAAGATTGGTCGAAACAGACAGTTTTTCCAAAATTCCCTTCGCAGTGGTTGGCTTAAAGGGTAAGCTGGATGCTACCATTACTGACGAAACGGGTTATTTTGAACTTTATTGCAATCTTAAAGACACCCTTGTGGTAAGTCATGTTGGATTTCAAAAACTTTTCAGGTCTGTTCGAAACTGCTATGATTCAACCAAAAAAGTTAATGCGATCTATGTTGCACGAAAGAATTTTGATCTGGTTCCGGTAACCATCACCGGAAAACGATTGAGCAAAGAAAAAGTTGAAGAGTACGAAAAACACCTCAACAGAGTCAAACCAAATATTTCAAGTCCGATTAGTGCAATATACGAAAGTTTGAGCCGCAGGGGAAAGGAACGAACAAAAATGGATGAGATATACAGGGGATTGTTGCTGCGGGATCAACTTGAGCAAAGATTGCCTCCAAGAAAATTATATCTTATTACCAACGACAAATCGGTTAAATTGGATGATTTGCTCATACTCTGTCCTGTAACCAATTATTTTGTGCTGAATGCAAGTGATTATGTGTTTTTTTATCATTTCACACAATGCTGGGAAGAATACAGGCGATTAAATAAAGGAGGTTAATGCCATCGCCTGGCTATCTTATATGTATAGTCGATAAAGTCTTTCAAACCTTTGTCAAATTCACTGCTCCCCAACGAGTTGCCTTGCTCATCTAAAACCGAGGAAATGTATCTGGCTTCAAATTTTTTGGGACTAGTTACAGAGTCCATATTAAAAACATTGAGGATCTTGTCGAACATATAACTTAACTGAACGATCGGCAACCGGCCACCACCGCCTGAAGATACACCACAAAATGCAAAAACTTTATTATTGAAGATCTCCATGTGGTTTCTGTTAGCAAGCTGATGCACCATATTGACCAATTCAGCCGAGGGAAACCAGTTGTATTCGGGGGTAAGAACAAATACAACCAGCGATTCTTTTAACGAACCGATCAATTCTGATTGAAAGGGACTTAAATTATTAGGATCAACATCACCCCCATTGGGGAAAGGAATGTCGTATCCTTTGAAGTCGACTATTTTGGAATTTTGTGTTTGGTTTTGAATTGCATGCGCAAGACGTATGGTTTTATTGTCGGGTCGTGATGAACCTGAAAGTATTGTGGTTTTCATAAATGTATCATTGTCCGTTTGAGGCTGTCATCACCTGTAAAATATTGCGGTAATTTCTTCCGAAATCAAGGAAAAGATACGACTGTTTTGGCTTGCTTTCAATTGTCATTTCACATGAATTATCCGCGAGGTTTTTTAGTTTTACTTTAACCTTATCGCTCACCATTAAGCTTTTGACAGAAAGTTCAATTTCATCACTCGATTTGGAAACAAGGGTCCAGAATGGCTTTTCCTTCTCAGTGCTTAAAAGGTTATTGAGTATGTTTTCTGCATTGTTTTGCATGGTGATTTTATGCTTTTGCCTGGACTTAAGATAATAGTCTAATTCCATTCTTTGAAATTTAGCAAATGCGAAGGCATTTGCCACAGCAAACGGCATTGCGAATGCTATTGAAAGAAAGATAACTTTGAGTATCGCCACGTTTTGTATCTCAAAATTGTATTTGATAAGTTGTCCTAAATATATCAATGGAAAAAATACGATTGCAATCAGAATGAATTGTATAAAAATGGCAGTGAGTTTAAATAGAAATCTGTTGGGTTCCATAGTGTTATCCCGAGCAATTTGTTAAATAATAACAATCTCGGATGGTTTTTTGTTCAAACTGCAAACCAACACATTTATCCAGATATAATCACCTTTTATTTTGCTATTTAATTTACTTTTAAAACAGATTTTAGCCCTATTTTGATTTTTTTTAAATAATTTCGATTTTTAAAAAAGATCATGACCGTAAGAAGACCTTTTAACGTTTCCAAGTGGATAGAGGAGAACCGGCATTTAATGAAACCACCTGTAGGAAACCGCAATTTATATGCCGAGGCCGGCGATTATATCGTAATGATGGTTGCGGGTCCTAACGCACGCAAAGACTACCATTTTAACGAAACCGAAGAGTTGTTCTACCAACTTGAAGGTGACGTTTCCGTAAAAATACAGGAAGACGGAAAACCCGTTGAAATTACTATAAGGGAAGGGGAGATGTTCTTATTACCTGCCAATGTGCCTCATTCTCCCATTCGCCCTGAAGGAACAATGGGACTGGTAATTGAGCTCAAAAGAGATCTGAGCAAGATGAAGGATGGACTCATGTGGTTTTGTGAAAATTGCAATAACAAGCTTTATGAATCTTATTTCCCTTTGAACGATATCGAATCGGATTTTTTTCCGAGGTTTAAGGAGTTTTACAATTCCATTGAGCTCAGAACCTGTAAAAAATGTGGCCATGTTATGGACACCGATGAACGATTTACCTGATTAACCCGTTTTTCAATCCAATCAGTTGAGCAGACCAATAATTCCTTCGCATGTAAAGAAAATTGACAGCCATGCGCACATAATGCCGGAAACCTGGCCGATTCTTTCTGAAAAATATGGCTATAAAGGTTTTATTTATCTTGAAGACGAACCCGAAACGGACACGAAGAAAATGATGAGAGATGATGGGGTTTTTTTCAGGAGGGTCAAAAGAAATTGCTGGGATCCTGAAGCCATCATCAAAGACATGGACAGTCATAATGTTGACATGATGGTTCTTTGTACCATTCCTGTTCTGTTCAACTACTGGGCTCAGCCTGAACATACGGCTGAATGGAGTCGGTTTTTAAACAACCACTTACTGAGCATACAGAAACAATACCCGGATCGTTTCATTGGCTTAGGAACCTTACCCATGCAAGATACTCCTTTGGCTTTGATCGAACTTGAGAGAATTGCAGATCTTGGAATGCCGGGTATAGAAATAGGCTCCAACATTGATGGAGTGAACCTGGACGACGATTCTTTGATCCCGATTTTTGAAGCTGCTGAGTCGCTGAACATGAGCATTTTTATTCACCCCTGGAACATGATGGGAGAAAACGAAATGCGAAAGTACTGGTTGCCATGGCTTGTTGGTATGCCTGCCGAAGAGTCGAGGGCAATTTGCAACTTGATCTTCGGTGGTATTTTTGATAAGTTTCCAAAACTCAGGGTAATGATCGCTCACGGTGGAGGTTCGTTTGCCGGTACCTTGGGCCGGATTTCACATGGTTGGCATTGCAGGCCGGATTTGGTTAATCTCAATGATGTTAAGGACCCAAGAGAATACATGGGGCAATTTTGGGTCGACGGAATTACTCATGACAGTAAGGCTCTATATAATATTATGGATGTTTTTGGAGAAAACAGGATCGTTTATGGTACTGACTATCCTTTTCCATTAGGGGATTTGCAGCATGGTCAGTTCATAGAACAGGATCAAACCTTAAGTATCCATCAGAAGGATAAATTATTCAAGAACAACCTGATGGAGTTCCTGAACTTAGAACAGCAATGAACCTAAAAAGGCTTTGTACCGGATATGCAGGCAGATTTAAGATCGTATTTTAGCCCGTTGAATTCCAGACCTTTTTCTGTAAGCAATTCATATTCGATCTCTTCAAAGTGGTGATTTAAAAGTTCTTTTTTCCAGCTTAAATGGTCGTACATTTTAAAGCCATGTTTTGTGAAAGGAAAAATTTCCATGCTTTCTTTTAAACGAATGGAAGCATAAAATTTACCTCCCGGCTTAAGAACCCTTAAGATCTCAAACAAATTTTCTTCAGCACTTTCCCAAAAGTATACCACATTGATGCAAAAGATCTTATCAAAAAAATTTGATTCAAAGGGAATAGCGGAAGAAGTTGAATGGATAATTTCAAGTTTTCCATCGTTTATGATGCTTTCATTAAATTCCCGAGCGGTTTGTACCATCAATTCGGAAGAATCTAAACCATATAAGTTCAGTTCATCTGCCTTACCCAGCAATTTTTGAAAGAAATTTCCATTGCCACACCCAATTTCGAGTACGCTTTCACCCTCAGAAACGTTCATCATTTTATAAGTAAGATCGTACAAAAGGGCATTGCTCTCATTCATTTTACGAGCAACCAGGTTTCCAAGTTTGCCATTTGGATTCCTCAGTTGACCGGCAATTTTTTTAGGATTGTTTAAAGGGTTTAACTTCTTTACAAATCGAAAGAATACATTCTTGAGCAACATTTAATCAAATACTTTCCGAGCAATTAGATTTTGGCAAATTTAATATAAAGAAACGCTGAAAACTTTTATTGGTTTTAAAACCTTTATTTATTTCCCGAAAGTGGATAACGCTAAACCAACGCAATAAACATCTTTATATGAAGTGTAAAGTGGTACAGGAGCCATTCTGATGACATTTGGTTCTCTCCAGTCTGCCAAAATATGATTCATTTCCAGATGATTAAATAGTTTTTTGCCATTATCATTGGTTAGTATAGAAAGCTGACTACCGCGTTCCAAGGCAGGAGTAATAATGTTCAGTTCCGGAGCAGTTGACTTAAGGATGTATTCAAGGTAAGAGGTGATCTTTTTGCTCTTTTCAACCAGCGCTTGCATTCCTGCCTTATTGAATATTTCCAGCGAAGCTTTGTGAACCGCCATCGTAAGTACAGGAGCGTTGCTTAATTGCCAACCGGCTGCACCGAATTCAGGGATGTACCCTTTCTTCATGAGAAATCTTTCCGACTCTTTATGTCCCCACCATCCCGCAAAGCGCGGCAGATCCGGTCGGTTGGCAAAACGATCGTGTACAAATACACCGGAAACGCCTCCGGGACCTGAATTCAGATATTTATAGCCACACCAGACTGCAAAATCCACATCCCACTGATGCAAGTCCAGAAGTATATTGCCGGCTGCATGGGCAAGATCAAATCCAACGGTTATCCCATATTCATGACCTTTGGAAGTTATTTTTTGTATGTCAAAGGCTTGTCCGGTGTAATACTGAACACCACTGAACATGATCAATGCTGTTTTATCGGCATTCTTATCAATGGTTTCCAAAATATCTTCCATTCTCAGATTATGTTCACCCTTTCGGGGAGCGATCTCAATAATTGCATCTTCCGGATCAAAGCCGTGAAACCTTACCTGAGATTCCATCGCATACTGATCGGATGGAAAGGCACCTGCCTCCATGATTATTTTATACTTTTCTTTGCTTGGCCTGTAAAAGCTAACCATCATTAAATGCAGATTTACGGTCAGGTTGTTCATTACCACAACTTCGTGCGGCAATGCGCCAACAATTTTTGCAGCTTTCTCATTTAAAAACTTGTGATAGTGAAACCACGGATTAGTTCCCGAAAAATGACCATCTACACCGAAATGTTCCCAATCCTTTAATTCCACATCCAGTGCATCTCTCACCGATTTTGGTTGCAATCCCAGTGAATTACCTGTCAGGTAAATGGCTTGCTTGCCTTTAAGTTGAGGAAATAGAAATTCATTTCTAAAATGGGATAAGGAATCGGACTCATCAAGTTGATTCGCAAAATTTTCTGAGTTTTCGAATGTGTTCAAAGAATTGAATGATTAAAGGTTGAAAAAATTGAAATGTTTCAACTCTGCAAACATATAAAACGTGGGTATATTATTCAATATGAATACGCGGGCTAATTTTTAAATGCAATTAATTTAGTTCTTACTTATTATAGTTTTACCTTTGCGGGCATGAAATTAGTGACCTTTTTAAATCATAAGGATCAGTCTAAATTAGGCGTATTGGCCAATAATAAGATCTATGATCTGAATGCCTTAAATTCAGAAATTCCCGACAACATGAGATCGTTTCTGGAAGGCGGTGAAGAATTAATGGACCTTGCAAAAAATGTGGTGGCTTCCATTAGCGAATCAAACGAAGGCATCGATCAGGCAGGAGCAGAGCTTTTGGCTCCGGTGCCGAACCCAAGCAGTTGCAGGGATGGATATGCTTTCAGACAACATGTGGCAGCAGCGCGCCGAAACCGGAAGGTGGATATGATCCCTCAATTTGATGAGTACCCGATTTTTTATTTCACAAATCATAATGCAATTCAGGGCCCGGGTACCATCGAATGTATGCCCGATCATTTTCATAAACTTGACTTTGAACTAGAGGCTTCGATCGTTATTGGAAAAAAAGGCAGAAACATCAAAGCCGAGGAAGCAGACCGGTATATCGCCGGTTATATGATCATGAATGATATGAGCGCCAGAACCTTACAAATGGAAGAAATGATGTTGAATCTCGGTCCTGCCAAAGGAAAGGATTTTAGTACCGTCATAGGCCCCTGGCTGGTAACTCCGGATGAACTTGAGCCCTATAAAGTTCCATGCAAACCAGGTCATACAGGTAATTCGTACGATCTGGAAATGATTTGCAGAGTGAATGGGGTAGAAGTGAGCAGGGGAAATATGTCGGACATGGACTGGACTTTTGCAGAGATCATTGAAAGATGTGCCTACGGAGTGGATATTTATCCCGGAGACGTTATAGGTTCAGGTACCGTCGGAACCGGTTGTTTTTTAGAACTTAATGGTACAGGCCTGCTAAACGATCCTGAATATAAACCTCAGTGGCTTAAAGATGGAGATCTTGTAGAAATGGAAATTACCGGATTGGGGCTTCTCAGCAATACCATAAAAAGATCAGATTCGGATTTTTCAATTCTTGAATTAAAAAAGAATTCTGCAACAGCCTGAACAAAAAAAGATTTAGGATTAACATAAAATAGAAAAGGACGCTTCACAGCGTCCCGTTCTATAAATTCTAATGCCTATGAAAAAAAATTTATTACTCAATCAACGTTGTCGTGTAAGAACGAGTTTGTTGATTTAAGTTCTGTTTTGCGCTCCGTATCTTCAATAAGTGAAAACCTCGAAACGTTTGATTCTGATGAATGATTAATTTCTTCCAGTTTTATGTTCTTTCGTTCAAACGCCGGAATGTTCTCCAATTCTTCTCTTCCGGATTCAGTCTTCGATTTGGCACTCAAATCACGCAGGTTTCTCAGTCTGGAAACAAGTTCATCCACCTTTTTACGTTCTAAGTCTGAATTTTGGGCTGAAACGCTGCTTTCTTTATCCGGATCCAGTGATAAATATCTGATTTCCTCATTTACCTCTTCTTTAGTAGTAGTGTCCTCAACTGAAGTTTGAACTTCTTTTTCCTCTGTTAATTCTTGTTTATAAGAATTTTCGTTGGTGTGGAATCCGGTTGCAATAACCGTTACCGAAATTTGTTTTCCAAGGGAAGGATCTGCACACAATCCACATTTAAGATTGGCATCTTTTCCTGCTTTTTCCTGAAAGTATTCATTTATTTCATAATATTCATCCATGGTCAACTCGTCGTCGCCATGAGTTATATTGATCAATAGATTGTTTGCGCCCTCGATTTTGTTATCGTTAAGCAAAGGTGAGTTTAATGCTTGTTCAGCAGCCTTCAGGGATCTTCCTTCCCCTTCAGCTTCTCCTTTGCCCAAAATAGCCACACCGCTGTTTCTCATGGCCGTTTTAACATCTTCAAAATCAACATTAATGCTACCGGCTATGGTTATGATCTCAGCAATACCTTTTGCAGCGGTTGTAAGAATATTATCGGCATAACTAAAAGCCTGAGTTATGATCAGGTTTCCAAAGATTTCTTTTATGCGGTCGTTTGAAATGATCAATAAGGAATCAACAACTTCCTTCATTTCGGCGAGTCCCTTTTCGGCAGCTTCCTTTCTTTTAGGTCCTTCAAAGGAGAAAGGAGTGGTAACAATTCCCACGGTTAATATCCCCATTTCTTTGGCAACTCTTGCGATTACCGGTGCTGCTCCGGTACCTGTACCTCCTCCCATACCTGCGGTAACAAAAACCATTTGAGTGTTGATTCCCAGGGATTCAATAATGTCGTCGATGCTACTTTCGGCGGCTTGCCGGCCCACTTCAGGATTTGAACCTGCTCCACGTCCATCGGTAAGATCACCCCCAATCTGGATCTTGTTTGGGATAGGACTGGCCTCCAGAGCCTGACGATCGGCATTGCAAATAATAAAGTCAACACCCTTTATACCTTCTTTGTACATATAATTGGCAGCATTACCGCCACCTCCGCCAACACCAATTACTTTTATGATGGAGGATTTTTCTTTTGGTAGTTCAACTTTAAAATTTGCCATAATGCTTTTTATTTTTCAAAATCGGTGAATTCACCATCATCCTTAAACCAGTTTTTCAGGATGTCAATATCAAATTTGATCCATTTGGACTTGCCTTTTCCCGATTGTGCATTCGCACTTTTTTCGTCAACTTCACTTTCTTCTATTGGCAGATTATCACCTAAAAAAGAGGATTGCAAACCTTTCATCACCAAACCAATTCCTGTTGCATATATAGGACTTTTCACCTCGTCAACAAGGCCTTTTGCTATGTGTTCGTTTGGGTATCCAACTCGTGCATCAAGACCGGTTTCCAATGAAGCGAGATGCGTAATGTGCTTTAGCATTGCACCTCCACCGGTAAGTACGATCCCTCCGGCAAGTTTCTTTTCAAGTCCGGAAGACTTAATTTCAAAATAAACCAATTCAAGAATTTCCGACATTCTGGCTTGTATGATCCTCGCAAGGTTTTTAACGGATATTTCCTTTGGATCCCTTCCCTTTAATCCGGGGATGGTAATTATTTCGTTATCCGAGGCTTCACTTGCCAAAGCCGAACCAAATTTGGTTTTCAAGGATTCTGCATGATGTTTCACCACATTACAACCTTCTTTAATGTCTTCGGTTATAATATTGCCACCATAAGGAATTACAGCTGTGTGTCTTATTATATTTTCGTGAAAAATGGCAACATCGGTCGTTCCTCCTCCTATATCCACCAAAACGATTCCGGCTTCCATTTCCTCTTCACTTAGCACAGACATGGCTGAAGCTAAGGGTTCAAGAGTCAGGTCTGACACTTTTAATCCGGTTTTTTCAACGCATTTATAAATGTTTTTTGCGGCGGTAATTTGCCCGGTTATGATGTGAAAATTTCCTTCAAGTTTTACTCCGGACATACCTATAGGGTAAGTTATTCCCGGTTCATCGTCAACCATATAATCCTGAGGTATTACATGCAAGATCTTGTCTCCCGGCTTTACGGCCAGTTTATACATGTCAGCCTCGAGTTTTTCAAGATCAGAACGGTCAATTTCCTTTTCCGAGTCATTTCGAATCAACATACCCCTGTGCTGCAAACTACTGATATGAGCCCCTGCAATTCCGACCTGGACGTTGCGGATATTGACATTGGCAACTTCCTGAGCCATATTGATGGCTTCGGTAATGGCAGCCACTGTACGGTCGATGTTTGACACTATACCTCGAGTTACACCCCCATTTGAAGGAACCTTTCCAATACCAAGAATATCAACTTTTCCATATTCGTTGGCGCGACCTACAATGGCGCAGATCTTTGTGGTTCCGATATCGAGTCCTACTACTATTTTTGGGTTGTTCATTTTATTTGCAGATTACTTGTTCTTTGTATTTTAAATTAACTGTTTTGTATTTATTCCATCCGATCTTGCTCAAGCCTTTCCGATAAAACAATTCCAGTTTTTTAAACTTTTCTTCCAAGTCATTCTCATCCCCAAGGATAACTTCATGATTTCCGAAAAGGGGAATAAATGAAATGTCGCCATTGGTACTTACAAAGAACTGTTCTATTTGCTCCTTCCAAAAGGTATTATTATTCACATAGCTCATCAGGGTGCATAAGATATTGTCCACTTTTGAATCCATTATGCAGGATACGGGTATTAAATCAGGTGTAAAGTTTTGCGAAAGAGGAATATGAACTTTATCCTCACTCAGGTAATAATCTTTTTTACCGAATGGTTTTACCCGGATGATTGGCTCTCTCTGGTGAATTTCGATTTTCAGATCGCCCCTTACTCCTAAAAATACATTCGCTCTTTTTATGGCATTGTGTTTTAGTAGTTTTTGTTCGTAAACATTCAATTTCAGCTCTTTAAGAGGTTTACCGATCAATTCTGATTTTCCTTTGTTCAAACCCAGAAGTCGGTAAAGATCCGTTTCATTTAACAAAGGCTTCTCTGTTTTGTAATTCAACTTAATATCAACGTCAGAGCAAACCGCGTTTCGGGATTGGTTAGAAACCAGCACGTAAAGAACTATCAGTGATACAGGGACCAAAATCACAAGCAGCAATCGTTTTATTTTTAGCTTAGGCCTCATTTTCAAACATTTTTCTGAAAACCGGCACCAGAGTATCTATATCGCCTGCCCCGATGGTAAGCAATACTTCGGGATTGTCCCTTTTGACAAGGTCAATAACTTCTGTTTTACCGGTAAGTACTTTGTCTTTTAATTTGAGCAGGTCGAATATGGTCGACGAACGAATACCCGGAATGGGTTTTTCTCTTGCAGGATAGATTTCAAGTAAATACAATTTGTCCAACAAATCCAAGGATCTTGCAAATCCTTCTGCAAAATCTCTGGTTCTGCTAAAAAGATGGGGCTGAAAAATTCCGGTTAACTTTTTGTCAGGATATAAAAAACGGACAGATTCTATAAACGCTTTTAACTCTGTAGGGTGATGAGCGTAGTCATCAATATAGATGAAATTCTTTTTTTTAATTATATATTCAAAACGCCTCTTAACACCCTTGAAATTTGCCAGACCATAAAGGATCAAAGATTTATCGATCCTCAGTTCAAGGCAAACTCCAATTGCTGCGAGTGCGTTTTCAACATTATGATTCCCGGGAAGTGCAAGTTTAACTCCAGGCCATACCATTGAAGGATATATCAGATCAAAAATATAATCTCCATTTTCAACTCTAAGGTTTTCGGCTCGCAGATCCCCTGATTCGATACCATACCTGACCACTTTGATGTCATTTGCATCCGAAATGTTCAAACCTTCTTTAAGAAACAAGGTGCCTCCGGGTTTGATTTTTTTGATAAATTCATTAAATGAACTTTTAATGTTTTCATCTGTTCCGTAAATGTCCAGGTGATCTGCATCCATTGAAGTAACCACTGCAATGTTTGGATCAAGCGTTAGGAAGGACCTGTCAAATTCGTCTGCTTCGGTAAGGGTTATTAAATTTTCTTCAGTGTTTCCTGAATTAAAGTAGTTGCTGCCAAGATTGGTTGAGATTCCACCCAGAAATGCGCAAAACCGGGTTGGAGTATTCTTTAACATATATGCTACCAAAGATGAAGTGGTGGTTTTTCCATGGGTACCGGCAATGGAAATGTTAGTTCCCGAATGAGTGATCTCTCCCAAAAGTTCGGACCTCTTTTTGACCGTATATCCGGAACCCCTAAAATGGTTTAAAAGTATTGAATCCTCCGGAATTGCAGGAGTGTATACGATCAGGGTCTCGTTTTTATTTACAAGTTCCGGTAAAGTTTCAATTAAATCCTGATAGGTTATCAAAATTCCTTCCTTTTCTAGGTCATGGCAAAGTTCTGTTCTTACACGATCGTATCCGAAAACTTCCCTTCCGTTGTCTTTAAGATATCTGGCAATAGCACTCATGCCAATCCCACCTATTCCGAGAAAGTAGTAATTTATAAAGGAATTATAGGACCTGTTTGCTTCGCTCATTATTTTCTTTCGGTTAAAATTCGGTTTATGACGCCTACAATATTCCTGGTTGCATTTGGCTTTGCGAGCAGTTTTAAGTTTTTTGTCAAATGCAAATGCTCTTCCTGGCTGTTTTTTAGCCTGAAAATGGTTTCCAGCAAACGATCCGTTATTTCATTATCTCTTATTAAAATGGCTGCATCCCGGTTTACCAGTGACATTGCATTTTTTGTTTGATGATCTTCAGCTACATTAGGTGATGGTACCAGAATAACGGGTTTACCGACAATGCATAATTCACTAATTGCGATTGCTCCGGCTCTTGAGATGATTAGATCAGCAGCAGAATAGGCCGTCTGCATATCCTCAATAAATGGTGTTTCAAATCCGCATTGAGGCTTGTTCTGAACCTGGTAATTCTTGCCGGTTTGCCAGAGGACCTGCACATTTTTTGAAGAAAGTTCTACAATTGCAGCATCCATTGCCAGGTTGATACTGCGGGCACCCAAGCTGCCACCAATGGATAGAACCGTAAACTTATCCGGATCGAGTTTTAATTTTTCATGTGCCTGATTCCTGTCTAAAAGTGATAGGATCTCGCTCCTTACGGGGTTGCCCGTAACTTCACATTTTTTTTCCGGGAAATATTTCTTTGCTTCCTCGAAACCAAGACAAACTGCGTTTACCTTATTGCCAAGAAGTTTATTTGTTACTCCGGCAAAACTGTTTTGTTCCTGTATAAGGCATGGGATTTTTAACCATGTTGCAACCTTTAATAAGGGTCCGCTTGCAAAACCTCCGGTGCCTATGACCAGGTCAGGTTTGTATTTTGTCAAAATCCGGTAGCTTTTAAAAAGGCTTGATAGTACCTTAAGGGGAAATAAGAGGTTTTTAATACTCAGTTTTCGCTGAAATCCGGAGATCCATAAGCCATGAATGATATAGCCGGCTGCCGGAACTTTTTCCATTTCCATGCGATCAGATGATCCCACAAATTCGATTTTGGCATCCTTATACTGTTGCCTCAATTCATTGGCAATTGCAATGGCAGGAAATATGTGCCCTCCCGTTCCTCCTCCTGAAATTAAGAATTTATACGGTTTCAATTTTCATCCCCTCCTCGGATGTTTCCGGAATAGATTCTTCTGTATATCGACTAACACTTAAGATAATACCGATCGCCAAACTTGTAAACAATGTAGATGTTCCGCCCATGCTTACCAGTGGAAGTGACATACCGGTAACGGGAAAAATATTTACAGCAACACCCATATTGATAAAGGCCGGAATAATTAAGCTGAATGCCAAGCCAACAGCAAGTAAGGCTCCAAATGCCTTTGGGGTTTTTATTACGATCTTAATGCATCTGAATAAAAAGAACAAATAAAGAAAGATCAGGGCCAAACCGCCAAGAATGCCATATTCTTCAAGTATGATGGCAAAAATAAAATCGGCATACGGCGAAGGAAGAAAGATCCTTTGTTTGCTTCTTCCCGGCCCAA
Organism: Flavobacteriales bacterium; assembly: GCA_020635455.1. Taxonomy (GTDB): domain Bacteria; phylum Bacteroidota; class Bacteroidia; order NS11-12g; family UBA9320; genus JABWCE01. The sequence continues at coordinate 262,195 of JACJZT010000004.1, read as the reverse complement.
GACCAAAAACCTCACCGTTTGCAATAGCGATTTTTGCCTGTAGGTTCTGATAATTGGCAGCAGGATCTTTTTGGCTCCTGTAGTTTTCGATCCTTGATTTCCAGGTTTGAACCCTGCCCTGACCGGGCATGTTAAATAAAACAACCAGTATGATCCCGAAGATGATAATGGCAATTCCGGTAAGGCCAAGAAGACTTTTGATTGGTATGCGGCCAATAAAAAGAAGCACAATGCATGTAAGGAACAAAACCATTGCGGTTGATAAATTTGCCGGGGCAATTAATCCACATACCAGAATAATGCTACCAATTATGGGGTATAAAGTTTTTTTTGTATCCGAGATACTATCCTGACGTTTTGATAAAAACCGTGCTATATACATTATCAGGGCTAGTCGTGCAAGATCAGATGTTTGAAAGGTTAGTCCAACCCATGGGATCATGATCCATCTGCGAGCTTCATTCACATTACTGCCAAAAAACAGTGTATAAGCCAATAATGGGATCGAGATAATTAAAAGAACTTGTGAAAGTCTGGAATAGTAACGATAGTCCAGTAAATGGGAAAGCCACATGATAAACAACCCTAAAAACAACATGCCAATTTGTTTGAAAAGGTAAAACTCCGTGTTTCCCGAATGTTTTGAATATGCCAGAGTTCCAATTGAACTGTATACTGCAAGTATTCCGAAAATGGAAAGAAAAAAGACCACCGCCCAGATGTATATATCACCCTGGAGATTATTGGCAATCCATCTTCTTAAACCCATGAATTTTTTTTAAAGTGCTTTTACGTATTTCTTAAACTGATTGCCCCGATCTTCATAATCTTCGAAAAGATCAAAACTGGCACATGCCGGAGAAAGCAGGACTGTATCTCCTTTTTCGGCAAACCGATAAGCTGCGTCAACGGCATCTTTGGCTGAAGCTGTGTTTATTATCAAATCAACATCGGATGCAAAAGCCTGATGGATCTTACTGTTATCAAGGCCAAGACAAACGATCAGTCTGACCTTTTCCTTTACAAGGTCCCTGAGTATGGCGTAATCGTTTCCTTTGTCGGTTCCCCCTGCGATCCACACACAAGGTGTGTCGATACTCTCAAGTGCATACCATGCTGAATTTACATTTGTAGCCTTTGAATCGTTTATAAAATTTACGCCTTTTATTTTGGCTACAAATTCCATACGGTGCTCCACGTTAACAAAATCTGAAAAGCTTTGTCGGATTACCTGATTCCTGATTTCAAATGAGCTGGCAACTATGGCCGCAGCCATTGAGTTGTACAAGTTGTGTTTACCACTTACGGTAAGTTGGTTAATTGGCATAATAAATTCTTTGTTTAGTTTAAGTAAGCGAACGATTATTTCATTACCACGCAGAAAAGCTCCGTTCTGAACTTCCTGTTTTATGGAAAAAGCAAGCTTGGTAGCCTTGCCTGTATTGTAGTTAAGATTATTGCAGGTTAATTCATCGTCCAGATTGTAAATGAATGAATCGGATGAAGTCTGGTTTCTACTGATTCGGAATTTAGATCTTATATAATTGTCAAGTTTATAATCATATCGGTCTAAATGATCGGGAGAAATGTTTGTTAAGACCGCATCGTGGATTCGGGTATTGAACATTCCATCAAGTTGAAAACTACTGATTTCAAGTACATATGCATCCGGTTGCTCCGGTTGTGCAACCTGACGGGCGAAGCTTTTACCAATGTTTCCTGCAAGACCGGCTTTAATGCCCCCACCGGAAAGGAGATGATGAGTTAATAGGGTAGTTGTTGTTTTTCCATTGCTTCCGGTAATTCCGATCAATTTTGAAGTGCTGTACCCGGCGGCAAATTCTATCTCAGAAATTACCGGTATGTTTTGCTTTAGAGCCTTTACGACGATCTCTGCCTTATCAGGAATTCCGGGACTTTTTACGATGAGGTCCGCATTTAATATCTTCTCTTCGGTGTGTTTTTCTTCTTCCCAGGCAGTATCCAGTTCATTTAATTCATTGCGGTATTTGGATTTTATCTTACCCCTGTCACTTAGAAACACTTCAAAACCCTTGCGCATACCAAGAACAGCGCTTCCGCAACCACTTTCTCCTGCACCAAGTATCACAAGTCGTTTTGCCATTTATCTGATCTTGAAAGTTAAAATGGTAAACAAAGCCAGCATGATGCCAACAATCCAGAATCGAATTACAATTTTAGGTTCGGCATAACCCAGTTTCTGAAAATGATGATGCAATGGAGACATCTTAAATATCCTTCGTCCTTCTCCGTATTTGCGTTTTGTGTATTTAAAATAACTTACCTGAAGTACAACACTTAGATTTTCTACAAGGAATATTCCACATAAAATAGGAATTAGCAATTCCTTGCGCAGCATGATCGATATTACGGCAATGATCCCACCGATCGACAAGCTACCGGTGTCACCCATAAACACCTGTGCAGGGAATGAATTATACCAAAGGAATCCAATACAAGCTCCTACAAAGGCCGCCAGAAAAATGGTAAGTTCTCCCTGATTTGGGAGGTACATGATGTTCAGATAATCTGCAAAAATGATGTTACCTGAGATGAAAGCCAATAATGCCAGAGTAGAACCAATTATAGCAGAACTCCCGGCTGCAAGTCCATCGATTCCGTCGGTTAGATTTGCACCATTTGATACGGCTGTGATTATAAATATTGTTGCCAGAACAAAAACGATCCAGGCATATTTTTTAGCCGTTTTTGAATCAAGGAAAAAGAGAAGGTTTGCGTAATCAAATTCATGAGATTTAACAAATGGCACGGTTGTAACCGTGGATCTGGTGTCAATGGAATAACTGACCGTTCCGTCAGCCGAAACTTTTTTAGTTGCCTTACTCTTGATTTCTTCAGTAGCCTGAGCTTCTGAGTAGTTTTTTCTAATGACGATGCTTTCGTGATAATACAGTGTAAATCCAACAATTAATCCGATCCCAATCTGACCCACAACCTTGAACCTTCCTGCCAGACCCTCTTTGTTTTTTCTGAATACTTTTATGTAATCATCCAGATAACCGATCAACCCCAGCCACACAGTTGTGATGATCATTAGCACTATATATACATTTACCAGTCTGGCAAACAATAAGGTTGGAACAAGTGTTGCCCCCAAAATTATCAGCCCGCCCATGGTAGGGGTACCTGCCTTCGTATTTTCACCCTCAAGGCCCAGCTGTCTTATGGTTTCAGAAGCCTGTCTTCTGTGTAGGATGTTTATAAGTCTTTTTCCATAAACCAGAGATATGGTTAACGACAAAATGATCGCCAGCCCGGCCCTGAAAGTAATAAACTGGAATGCGCCTGCTCCGGGTAAGTTAAAATGGGAGTCTAAGTAATTAAACAGGTAGTACAGCATAATTATTGGTGTTTCTCAAATGAGTGGGTTAATACAGTCAGGTCATCAAATGGATGTTTGATCCCTTCGATTTCCTGATAATTTTCGTGTCCTTTTCCTGCCACAAGTATGATATCTCCCTTTTGAGCCATACTTACGGCAACATCAATTGCTTCTTCCCTTTTGGTAATTTTCAGAACCTTCTTTTTGTACTGGACCTTTACGCCTTTCATCATGTCTGAGAGGATGGTTTCAGGGTTTTCAGATCGTGGGTTGTCGCTGGTAAAAATTGCTTTGTCGGCATATGTACTGGCTAAATCAGCCATGATCGGCCTTTTTTCCTTATCCCTGTCTCCTCCGCATCCCAAAACAATAAATAGCGTTTCATTTCTGGTTCGGGTATGGTTTATGGTATTAAGCACATTAGCCACTGCATCCGGTGTGTGGGCATAATCAACGATACCAATTACTCCTGAAGAGGAAACAGTAACTTCAAAGCGGCCTTTTGCGCCTTTTACAAGACTTAGAGCCGTTATAATTTTCTCTTTTTCAATTCCAAGAAGAAATGCAGAGGCATAAACGGCAAGCAGATTGTATGCATTAAATTCTCCGGCAATTGCATACCATGCCTGAATTGTATCAAATTCCAACAGCATCCCGCTTAAGTCGCTTTCAATGATCTTACCTTTAAAATCAGCCGGTGATCTGAAACTGTAATAATATTTTGAGGCAACTGTGTTTTGAAGCATTACCTTTCCATTTTTATCGTCTTTATTTGAAAGGGCAAAAGCATCATATGGCAATTGGTCAAAAAACTTTTTCTTGGCTTTTAAATAGTTGTCAAAGGTTTTGTGATAGTCAAGATGATCGTGTGTTATGTTTGTAAATACAGCCCCGGTAAATTGCAAGCCTTCAATTCTGTATTGATCCACCGAATGGCTGCTAACTTCCATAAAGCAATGAGTGCAGTTTTGCTTTACAGTTTCTGCCAGAAGTTTGTTTAGTGAAATGGGATCGGGTGTGGTATGAGTGCTTTCATACACTTCATCACCAATTATATTTTTTACCGTAGAAAGCAGTGCAGATTTGTAACCCAGCGACCGAAACAGGTTATACATTAAAGTGCATACCGTTGTTTTACCATTCGTACCGGTTACCCCAAGTAATTTTATTTTTTCTGAAGGGTTGTCATAATAATTAGAGGCTAAGGTGCCCAGAATTTTTCGTGAGTTCCCAACTACAATAAATGGAAAGTCCTTCGATGTGTTTTCAGGGATTTGTTCACATACCACTACAGATGCCCCATTCGTAATCGCTTCATTAATAAATTTATGACTGTCGAGTTTTACCCCAACCTGAGCAACAAACAGATCATTTTTCTTTATTGTTCTATGATCAATTTTTATTGAATTTATTGAAATGTTAATAAATTTTGAATCTAATTTTACATCGGTTTTTTGAAATAGCTGGGTCAGAGATTTCATAAGCTCAGTTTAATTTGAATGGTTGAAACTTTACTAATTTCTGTCCCTGCTTTAACAGACTGCCAGATCACTTTGCCTTTACCAATTGAACTTACCTTTACACCCTTGTTTTCAAGCAAGTACAATACATCCCGTAAACCCATTCCTGTAAGATCGGGTATTGAATTTTTATTTTCCTGGTCCGTAAACAGGTAGGAATCCTTTTCTCCGTTTTTAACAAAAACCCATTCTGATTCACTTTTTGGAATGGAAGCCTTAATGTTGTCGAATTTTTTAAAGAATTCTTTAGCCGGGCCCTTTTTCGTGATGGAAGAAACCAGTATTTTGCCACTAGAAACAACAGTATCAGGAATATCGATTGCGTTGCGCATTTCCATCCCCATCATTTTTTCTGCGATCTCCTGAACAATGGGTGCTGCAACAACAGCTCCGTAATAACCTTTTTCCTTTGGTTTGTTAATTACAATTATTACTGAATATTTAGGTTGTCCTGATGGGAAATAGCCGGCAAACGAAGAGAAGTAAGCTGCATCTGTATAACCTTTTCCATCAGCAATTTGAGATGTACCGGTCTTGCCCGAAATTTCAACTTTGCTTTTAAGTAAAGTTCTTGCAGTTCCATGTTCAACAACGCCTCTTAATAATTTTCTTAGATCCTTAATAACTTCTTCATCAGCAATAGATTCATTAAGTATAATGGGTTCTATTTTTTTTTCAATGATCCCTTTATTTCCTATAGCCTTTACAAGGTAAGGCTTTACCATTTTACCATCATTGGCTACAGCATTGTATACATTTAATATTTGTAAAGGAGTAAATCTCAAATCATATCCAATTGACATCCAGGGCAGTGAAATACTGCTCCATGATTTCATCTGTGGTTCTTTAATATAGGGTTTTATTTCTCCCGGAATTTCTACCCCTGTGTTTTGATGAAGGTTAATTTGTTTTAAAAATTGAATAAAATCCAAAGGTTTTGATCCATAGTATTTATTAACCGTAGAGGAGATACCTACATTAGAAGAATGCTCGAATGCATAGGAAAAAGTTTGATTTTTAAAGGGACAATATTCTGCATCATTCATGGTAACTCCATTAAATTGGAGACTACCTTTATTGACGAATACCGAGTCGGAAACGGTTAAATGCTTTCCGGATAGCAGTGCCATTGCACTTATTAGTTTAAAAGTACTTCCGGGTTCATAACTTTCGGCAACTGCATAATTGAAAGTTTCCTGATAGCTTCCGTCCTTCTGAATACTCAGATTGGCAATAGCTTTTATCTCACCAGTTTTTACTTCCATTACTACAGCACACCCATGGTGGGCCTGATGTTTCGTGAGTCCTTTTAAAAGGGCTTTGTTTACAATGTCCTGTGCATCAACATTTATGGTTGTGTAAATATCCTTTCCTTCTTCAGGCTCTAATTCTACAACGTCGTTAACCGGGCGGTAACCACCGGAAATTTTTCTCATAAGTCTTTTTCCACTTATTCCGGCAAGTTCTTTATCAAAGGCACCTTCCAGCCCGACTCTGGTTTTTGTTTTACCTTTATTGGCATAACCAATGGTTCTCGTGAGCATTTGGTGAAATGGGAGTACACGATGGTTCTCAACCTCAATTATAAGGCCGCTTCTGAACCTCCCTTTCTTAAAAAGAGGCCAGTTTTTGACTTCTTTAATTTCAAGAAAATTCAATTTTCTTTTTATGAAATAATATCTGTTTTGTGTCTTCCTTGCCTTTTGAAATCCTTTTAAGTATTCTCTTGCAGTTTTGTCTTTAAAATTCTCGGAAAAAAGTCTGGCCAGGATGGGCATGTACTTGTTAAATGTGTCTATTGGAGAAGCCATTGCATCAAGCCTGAGCTCATATCTGGGAACCGAAGTTGCAAGCAAGGTTCCGTTATCGGAATATATATTTCCTCTGGCAGCCTGAATAACCTTGTACTTCATGGTTAAACTATCGCTTAATGATCTCCATTTTTGTCCTTCAACGAACTGAATATTAATAATATACCAAATTACAAAACCGGCAAAGATCACCACACAGCTAAAACTGAACAGAATGCGGTATAATATGGACTTTTTTACGTTCGTCAATTTCTATTTAATAATTACCGGTGGCTTATTAGGTGGTTTGATTCCTTTGGCTTCCATTACCTTTTCCAGATTTGAACTGCGGCTTTCATTCAGGATCAGGGTTTGTAGCGTAATGTATTCCGAGTAAAGATCTTTAACTTCTTTCTGGAGATTGCTGATGTTGCGAACTTTATTATCGATCCGGTGTGTGAAATAGATATAACAGACCAGTAGAAACGAAAGGAAAAGAACAAAAGGCAGGTGCTTTGTTAAAACGAAGCGGTGCTTTGCCGATTCGTGTTTCCTGTTTTCTATGATGTTTTTCTCATTTTCCATGTTTATATTCAGTAATCCTTATATTTTTTCAGCAATTCTCAATTTGGCGCTTCGGGACCTTGGGTTGTTTTCCAATTCTTTTTCATCCGCAGTGATAACTTTATGGTTAATAGGGTTAAATTCTCTCAACAGGTTACCAAATGAGTCTTTTATTTGCCGACCTTCAATGTTTCCGGTATTTATGAAGTTTTTAACATAACGGTCTTCAAGCGAATGATAAGACATGACAACCAGTCTGCCTCCGGGTTTTATTACCTCATTGCATTGTTTAAGGAATTTTTCAAGATTATCAAGCTCGTGGTTCACTTCCATCCTTATGGCCTGAAAAACCCTGGAATAGAAGGCGTATTCACCGGTTTTGGGACTTAGGTGTTTGATGGATTCCAACAACTGACTTACAGTCTCAATTTTTTTGTGTGATCGATATAGAACGATGGCCTTGGCCAATTGATAAGAATTTTTAAGTTCACCAAATTTTTTAAATACAAGATTTAAGGCATCGGTTTCATATTCATTTAAAAGGTCAATGGCAGATGTTTCGGATGATCGGTCCATTCGCATATCCAGTTTTTCATCGAAACGATATGAGAAACCTTTAGAACCTTCATTGATCTGATACGATGATATCCCAAGATCTGCAAGGACCCCATCAACCGGGATGGCATTGTGAAAGCGCAAAAAATGTTTCATATAACAGTAATTATGATGAACCATTATTAACCGTTTGTCCTTAATCTTATTTTTAATAGCATCTTCATCCTGATCAATTCCAATCAGCGTCTTTACTTTTTTGTTTTTCAGTATTAATCTTGCATGACCTCCTCCACCATATGTAGCATCAACATAGATCCCGTTTTCCTTTAAGTTCAGGGCATCAATACATTTAATGGCCATTACCGGAATGTGATAACTACTCATTTTGATTGTTTCTGTTACCCATTACCGTTTCGGCAAGTTTTGAGAACTCATCCGGGTCAATATCCATCTGAGATGCATAATTTCCGGGACTCCAGATCTCTATTTTATTATCGTATGCATACAGAATCACCTCGTTCTCAATTTCTGCATAAAGTCCTAATTTCTTTGGTATTAACAGACGATTGGCGGTATCGAGGGAAACTTCTGTTGCGCCATTATTAAATATCCGAATAAATTGTCTGTCGAGCTTGTTAAAGGAATCTAAACCTTCAAGTTTTTGAGTTTCTTTCTCCCAATCGTCTCTCGTATAAACAACCAGACATTTATCGAAACCCCTGTTTATTACCAGGTGCTCCTGTGATCCTGAAGGCAGCTGTTTCTTGAGGCCGGAGGGCAATACAACCCTGCCTTTTGCATCAACTTTTCCTTCAAATTCTCCAATAAACTTAGGCATCTTTTGCGTATCCGATTAAGAATGGTGTAAAAATAAATGATTATTAAACACAAATTACCACTTTGTGACATTTTGTGACACATTTTTTCCACAGAAAGCGTAATGTATTGTATTTCAGTTAGATGTGTTCAGGTTTTAGCAGCCAAATATTTTATTTGGATTCCATCATTAAGGACAATTAATTAAAAAGTGGTAAAAACTTTAGAGGATTTTATCGATTTATTTTTGCCGGTGAGATTAAGTTTGCCAGAAAAAAATTATAAATCATAATAGAAAAATAAAGTTCTTCATTTACTTCTTTGCAGGTGTTTTATGCTGCTTTTTGTTACAAAGTTTTGATCTGTTACCCACACCCGCAGCTCCAAACTCATCCAGTTTTGAACGTGACAAAGGCAAGGAAATAACTGTACAAACTGCAAATGAATACAGCAACAATTATGAACACTACGTTAATGGTTTGGCCGGATATAGTAAAATATCCGGTAGCATGGGAGGGAAGATCAGTGCTTCGATGCTTAAAAATCTCTTACAGTGTGCCGAGCCAGGAGAGCAGTTTGTGTATTTCAGGTTGGGTATGGATTCCGGTAACCCTGGTGTTTCTTCCAAAATACATCTACTTTTTAGCAATTCTGCCATTGGACAATCCCCAAGTGGAACACAGAAAATATACACCAATTCAGGAGAATCTTTTTGCCCGACACAATGTAACTAATACATAAGGTTTTGTTTTATACTTCGTAAGTGTAGTGATTTAGAGCCATTTATTTCTTGATATTTTGAAAATTCCGTTTAAGTTTGTGTTAGCAACAAAAACTTAAATCTTATGACAACAAAAAATCTCATTTATTGGTTCGCAACTTTAATTATTGGAATTGTAATTGGTGTCACTATGCAATGTTACCACTTAATTCCAATTGATTGTTCAGATACCGTAACTCTTGACCCTGAGAATTCAGACGCAGGTGATACGGTCTCTTATTCCAATGCTCAGGCTTATACTGCTTCATACAGGGCGGATATTGACCAAAGTGCTGCATTGGGAAATTTGAATGGAAGGTATGGGGGAGAAATCAAAATGACAATCATCAACAATATGTATTCACCCACAACACCTAGCGGCGATAGGCGGTTGTATGTTCGATTCGGGAAATTTACCGGATCCGATGGAAATGATACGGTTGGTGTAATCTTTAGTAATATGCAGTTCAATATGTCACAACCAGGAGCACAACCAGGGCAGAAATTTGTTATCAATTCGGGAACATCGTTTTGCCCGACAAGATGTGGACTTACGAATTAAACTTTGACAAAATACATGTCGATCTCTCCTTTGTTCTTGGCTTGTATTTTACCGCGGTATTCAAATTCGAAATCTTCTTTTAATTCTAGAAAAGTTTCTCCTGAAACGTTGATCTTACCGGGCATGGAATTCTGTTCCATTCTTGCTGCAACGTTTACAGCATCCCCCCAAATGTCATAGGTGAATTTACGTTTCCCTACTACACCACTTACAACATTTCCAATGTGTATCCCAACCCTGAAAGTAAAGGAAGAACCGTATTTTTCATTCATTTCAGCTTCAGCGCTTTTGATGAATTCCAGTATTTTAATGGCAGCAAGTACGATATTTTTTTCCTGATACGATAAATTGGGGTGCAGGCCACCCGCACACATATAGGCATCTCCAATGGTTTTTATTTTTTCTAGGGAATATTCATCAATGATGTCATCAAAGTTTTTAAAATAATGGTCAAGCATTTCTACCACATTTTGAGGGCTTAAAGTTTCTGCCAGATGGCTGAAATTTTTTATATCACAAAACATGATGCTAACTTTTTCATGTTGTCTGGAAACAGAGGATCCCAGATTTTTCAATTCTTTGGCAGTTTGTTCAGGAAGAATGTTTAAAAGAAGATCCTCAGAGATCTGCCTTTGTTTGATTATACTTTTATTAGCTATAATGACAACGACAAACAATAATATTGACAAGCCTGTAACTAGAATCAAAACCTGTTGTTTTCTTTTTTCATACTTTAAATTGGACCGGTATCTAAGCTCACTTTTTTCCTTGTTTGATTTCATTATCGCTTCTTCTTTTTCAAAATTATAGGTAGCCTGCGCGATGCTGATCTGCGAAGTGAATTCTTTGTTTTCTAGTGAATCTTTAAGATAATTATATTGATGCAAGTATAAGAAGGCCTGGTCCATAATACCCAATTTCTCATAAATTCTGTAAAGTATGTGAGATGCCTTTAGTTTAGGGGTTCTAACGCCCACTTTATCAGCATAAAACAAAGCTTCCTTCGCATGTTTTAGGGCTTCATTATAATGTTTATCCCGAAAAGAAATTTCAGCAAGAGAGGATTGGATGTACGAAACCGGAACAAATTCTTTTTGATCTTCAAAATACCCTAAGATCATATTGTAATATAAGAGTGCACTATCATATTGATTTTTTCCCAGAAAATAATTTGCAATTGAAAGTTGACATTCATATTTGCCCTTCACGTCTTTTAATTTTGTTTTTAACATCAAGGCAGAATCCAGAAATATCTTAGCCTCATCATAACGATTTAATGAAATCTGGGAATAACCTATCAAATACAATTGAGTTGAATAACTACTTAACTCTTTGATTCGTTTAGAGTATTCCGAAGCTTTCATAAACGACTCAATTGCTTTGTCGTACAATTTTTGGTCGAGGTAAACCAGGCCTATGCCCATATTGGCCAATGAAACATCTTTCATGGATTTGATTTTCTCGCTTTCTTTAAGTGAGATAAGAAAATGTTTGATGGCGTTTGGAGGATCGTTTAGAAATAAATAACAATCACCTGCATAAAATGCAGTAAGAATAATTCCTTTGGAGTACTTTATTGAAACAGATTGTTCAAGTAATTCTTTTACGATAGGTAATGAGGCTTCTACGGAATCTGAGTTTTCTTTATAGTATTGGATATAAAACTGTATTCTTTTATCGATTACCTCTCTTCGAATCTGATTTTGGGAATTCCTTTTGCTTTGGGTATTTAAATTTTGACCTTCTGTAATAAAAGAAGGTAACAACAAAATGCCAATCCAAAATAATTTATTCATTGATTCGTGAAAACAAACATAATGAATTCCTTCTATTGGAAATCATTTTATTGAATGGTGATTTAAAACCCTGAATTAAGAAAGGAACTTTCCGGTTAAATCATACTGCGAAACTTTCTCCGCAGCCACAGGTTCGGCTCGCGTTGGGATTGATGAAATTAAATCCTTTTCCATTTAATCCATCACTGTAATCCAATTCGGTGCCAGCGAGGTAAAGGAAACTTTTGAGATCGCAAATTACTTTTATTCCATCGTTCAAAAATTCCTGATCTCCTTGTTTCAACTCGTTGTCGAAATCGAGATTATAGCTCAAACCGCTGCAGCCACCACCTTTGACAGAAACACGAATAAAATAACTGTCATCTAGTTTCGCTTCCGATCTAAGGGAATTGATTTTTTCAGCGGCTTTGGGAGTTACTTGTATGTGACCGACATCCGTCATGATCAATTAATAATGCTTTTTCTTGTCTTCTATAGCTTCAAGTCCGTGTTTCGCACGGTAGTCATTTATAGCAGCTTTTATGGCATCTTCTGCAAGAACCGAACAATGTATTTTAACGGGAGGAAGCGACAATTCTTCAACGATGTCCATATTGTCAATTTCGAGTGCATCGTTAATGCTTTTTCCTTTAAGCCATTCAGTGGCCAATGAAGATGAAGCAATGGCAGAACCGCATCCAAATGTTTTAAATTTGGCATCTTCGATAATGCCGGTTTCGTCGTTAACCTGTATCTGCAATCTCATCACATCCCCGCATTCCGGTGCACCAACCAGGCCTGTTCCAACAGACTTGGCTGATTTATCAAGAGTTCCTATATTTCTTGGATTTTGGTAGTGATCAATTACTTTTTCTGAATATGCCATGTTTATTAATTTTTTTGATTTAGTGTGCTGCCCATTCTATGGATTTTAAATCGATTCCTTCTTTGAACATTTCCCAAAGAGGACTCATTTCTCTTAATTTATTTACTGCGGTCCTGACATGATCGATCGCGTAATCGATTTGTTCCTCAGTTGTAAATCTTCCCAAACCGAATCTCAAACTTGAATGTGCCAGTTCGTCGTCAAGTCCAAGGTTTTTAAGTACATAACTTGGTTCAAGTGAGGCGGATGTACATGCGGATCCTGAGGATACGGCTATGTCTTTAACTCCCATCATTAAACCTTCGCCTTCAACAAACTTAAAGGAAATATTGGTAATATGTGGCAATCGGAATTCTATACTTCCGTTTACATAAGATTCTTCAATTTTTAGTAGCTCGCTTTCGAGTTTGTCTCTCAATGCAGCAAGTCTTTTAGATTCGGCTTCCATTTCTGAAGCTGCCAGTTCACAAGCCTTTCCAAATCCAACGATACCGGTAACATTAAGTGTACCACTTCGCATACCTCTTTCATGCCCACCGCCATCGATCTGTGAGGTGACTTTTACCCTCGGGTTTTTTCTCCTGACATACAGGGCTCCGATTCCTTTTGGGCCATACATTTTATGTGCCGAAAAAGACAAAAGATCTATATTGTCGATATTTACATCTACGGGTATCTTGCCAACAGCCTGTGTTGCATCTGTATGCATTAATATGCCATTCTTCCTTGCAACAGCACCGATTTCACGAATGGGATTGATGCAGCCGATCTCGTTATTGGCATACATTACAGAGATCAAAATCGTATTGGGTTTTATCGCTTGCTCTACTTGTTCTGTAGTAACCCGCCCATCCGGTCCCGGAGTGAGAAAGGTAATTTCTGCCCCCGATTTTTCAAGGTGTCTGCAAGTATCTAAAATAGCCTTATGCTCAATATTTACCGTAATAATATGATTTCCTTTTTCACGGTACATTTCAAACACACCTTTTAGTGCAAGATTGTTGGATTCTGTAGCACCTGAAGTAAAAATGATCTCTTTTTCGTTGGCATTGATGCAATCTGCTACCTGTTTTCTGGCCTTGTCTACGGCATCTTCAGCTTCCCACCCAAAGGAATGATTTCTACTGGCAGCATTCCCAAAATGTTCTGTAAAATAAGGGATCATGGCTTCCAGAACTCTTGGATCCATTGGTGTTGTAGCGTTATTGTCCAGATATATAGGTAACTTAAGCATTAATTTTTATTTAGACTAATTCTATCTGCAAATATAACATAGTTTGCAATAAAAAGTTTTCATTTCCGGGAATTATATTCAAGTCAAATATTTAGTATTCTTGCAATATGAATAAGATCGAACACATTGGCATCGCAGTGAAAGATATGGAACAATCCAAAGCGCTTTATGCTCTGTTACTTGGAACCGAGCCTTATAAACAGGAAGTTGTTGAAAGCGAGAATGTTTTAACAACTTTTTTTAAAACCGGTGAAAGCAAAATTGAATTACTTAGTGCAACGAACCAGAACAGCGTTATAGCAAAATTTATTGAAAAAAGGGGAGAGGGCATTCATCATATCGCATTTGATACCAAAGACATCTATTCTGAGATAAAGAGACTGGAGGCTTCGGGTTTTCAAATGATACATCCGGAACCCAAGCCAGGAGCCGACAATAAGCTTATTGCCTTTTTACATCCAAAAAGTACGTGTGGGGTTTTGGTGGAACTTTGTATGGATATGGGTTGATCTTATTCAATTTCGAGACCAAACTCTTTTCCAAAATCGATCAAATATGGATTTTTCTTGGCCAGATAGCTAAATTTTTCTTTATTGGTGTATACTGTAACGACCTCATGTTCAGGTTTTTCAATTTTAATCTCGAGTGAAAAAGCTGAATGGGTTTGTTTATTTATAAACTGAAGAAAGCGACCTTTGATCTCGTCAAATTGGTTTTTATCCCGGCTGTTGGTCAGTGTAACGATCAAGATTTCACCAACTTCTTCAATTTTCAATTCTGAAATCATGGTGTAAGCAAAATGTAAGCCCTCGTCTTTCTGGATTTTTGCAAAGGATTCGATAGCACTTCTCAATTCCTGCCTTACCACAGGACTTTCTTCAATTTCCTCAACAACGTCTACTTCTTTATTTTCGGTATGGAGATCTACCGCTTTTTTAGGGTCATGATGATGGACCAGATCTTTAATATTACCAAGCTTTACAGTGTTGACCAATTTAGATACACTTTGATCTCGAAGGACTTTACCCGTTAAAGGCTTTTTTTCTACTGAAAGTTCGACTGCCTTATTTTGGGGTAAATTCCTTTTTTCTTCGTCCTTAAGCTCTGAAATTGATTTTTCGCTTAGCTCAGGCGTTTTTTTTTTAAGTTCCTCTGCCAAATTGATCGCTGCATTAATGTTTGCCATTTTTATCAATGCAAGTTCAACATGAAGGCGTTGGTTGTGGCTGCTCTTATAACTTTGATCAAATTGATCCGCTACCTGAATTGCGTTCATCAAGAACCCTGCAGATAAGCTCATTGATTGTGTTTTGTACTCCGGGACAGCCTGACCCGATCCTCCTATCAGAAATGCGGTAGATGTTTGTCGCACTACAAGCAAATCCCTGAAATGAGAAGCCAAACCATTTAGAAAAAACTGACCGTCAAATCCATTTCCTAAGATATCATCAAATAAAACCAGGGCTTTTCCATAATCTGCCGAATTCAGTGCATCGGTAATTTCAAAAAAATAGCGGTTGTCAAGCACATTGAGGTTTTCAATTACCTGCTCGTAATTTATGGTTTTGTTATTGCTGAAACTTACCAGCTGGTCGAACATGGAAAGAGCATCGCGCATTCCTCCGTCAGCCTTTGAAGCGATAACATGTAAGGCTTTATCATCAGCCTTTATTTCTTCATTTTGGCAAATTTCCTGAAGCTGTTTTACGATTGCCGCCGGTTCAATTCGTTTGAAATTAAAGATCTGGCAACGAGACAAAATAGTAGGCAGGATCTTATGTTTTTCCGTAGTGGCCAATATGAAAATAGCATAGGACGGCGGTTCTTCCAAAGTTTTCAAAAATGCATTAAAGGCATTTGTACTCAACATATGGACCTCGTCTATGATGTATACTTTATATTTTCCTATCTGGGGCGGGATACGGACCTGTTCGACCAATTGTCGTATGTCATCAACAGAATTGTTGGATGCTGCATCGAGTTCGAATATATTGAAGGCAAAATCGTAATCTTTTGGGATTTTCGCATCGCTTTCAAGGTTGATCACTCTGGCGAGTATTCTGGCACATGTAGTTTTACCCACCCCCCTTGGTCCGGTAAACAAAAAGGATTGTGCAAGTCTGTTTTGCTTTATCTCATTCAGGAGTGTTTCGGTAATGTGTTCCTGACCTATCATGGTTTCGAAAGAAACCGGTCGATACTTACGTGCAGATACCAGAAATTGTTCCATGCTAAGGGTTACAAACCTAATTGATTTTTTAGAAATTCAAGGGAGAGAAAGGGGTAAGTTTTACCTAAAATTACCAACAATTTTTCATGATCCGGTTTATAAGATCCGGGAATAAAATATTACAGTGAATTGTTTAAAAGGTTCAGTTTCATCAGGTCTTTATACTCTTTCGTTTTTTTAAACTGACCAATGGTTTTGCTATGCTTGATCTTATGAATGTCTGAACCCACCATGTGCACCATTTTGTTTTTTAGTAAATAATGCGCCGCCTTTTTTATTACAGGTGAATAATAACCCGTAAACGACAGAAGGTTACATTGAAATAAAACGCCGGTATTGAACAGGTCTTCAAACTGCCTGAAATCAGAAAGAAGGTAATTATACCTTTCCGGATGTGCAAGAATTACCTTATAGCCGGAAATTTGCAATTCAAATAAAATTTCCTGTAAAAAGTGAGGACGCTCCATGTAATTCGTTTCCACCAGAATGTATTTGTCTTTAATGGTAAGGATCTCCATATTCTTAAAATTCTGTATAAACCATTCATCCAGATAATATTCTGCGGCTGCATGGATTTCGATCTGCAGATCATTGTCTTTAAGAGTTTTTCTTACCAATTCGAGTTTTTCTCTGATAATTTCAGGTGTATTGGGGTATAGTTCCTTAAATATATGCGGAGTCGTAAGGATCTTTTCAATTCCCTGCGACTGCAGTTCCCTGATATTTTCAAGGGTATCCTCCATAGTCTGGCATCCATCGTCGATACCGGGCAGAAGATGGGAGTGAAAGTCTACCTTTAGGGTTGTATCGGCAATCTCGTTTGGTTTGTCCGATTTAAAGAAATCAAAAATCCCCATGGAATAAATTATTTATAAATCACTTTCATCAATGTATTCAATATTTGAAAGGTAATCTTTAAGTTCTATTATGTTCTTGATTTGCATTGGGTCATAACCGTGTTCGGCACCAAGAAAAATCGACAGCCAGTCGAGCCGGTAGATAACATCGAATATTACAGGAATAGAATATTCGGGAATGAGCATATTCAGAACCTTGTTATTATCCATTTCAAGATGAGAAGTTAAAAAGTCGAATCGGGCATGAACTCTTTCATTCAGATCGCAATATAGAAAAATGAAATTGGTTTGCAGTTTCCCATAATAAGACTCGATTACATTGTGATTGGCTTCAGGCAGCACATTTACAAAACCTTCAAGCTTCGAGTTTTCGTTTAATTGTTGGCAAAATCTTATGGCAACCGGAGCGAAATACTTATCCGCTACAATAACGAACTTGTTCTTAAATGACGACTTAAAATATAAGAACAGATCCTCTGCTGATTTGATTTGATCTTCCTGATTGTTTTCAAAAACTTCAACCGTTTTTTCCAGTTCGGCCCTTACCTCTTCACCTGCCAATTCTCCCAGGATCATAAAAAGATAGGATAAACCATAACCAATGGTCATTCGTGGTTGAAATCCGGTTTCAATTGGATATAAAGGTAAAGTATGTTCCTTAGCCAGTTCTGCAAGTTTTCCTCCTGAAGCAAGACAAATGATCTTGCAAGCTTTTTTCTGCGCCTCTTCAAACAAGCTTAAGGTTTCTTCGGTATTTCCTGAATAAGAGTTTAAAATAACCAGGGTTTTTTCATTTGCAAAATGAGGCAGGTTATAATCTGAAACCGTTTCAACAGGTATATTCAACTTGTCGAAAAACCAGGTTTTGGCGATTTGCGAACCAATCCCACTTCCTCCAAGGCCACCCATTACAATATTTGAGAACATGTCTGACGAATATCCGTGTGGTTTATATTCCTTTAATACGTATTTTATTTGCGATGGAAAATCGTTGAGAGAAGATTGGTGTGTAATCATATTCTTGTTATAGACTAAATTTGTAGTGGCGAAAATACAATATTTAGCCAATATTCAGGCATGAGCAAACCGAAGGAGGATACAGAATATTTCGAGAACGAAGAGATTGAAGAGTTTGAGACACACCGGTTTGTGATCGACAAAGGACAGGAACCCCTGAGGATTGACAAATATTTAATGAACAGGGTTGAAAACGCCTCCAGAGTTAAAGTAAAAGAGGCCATCGATGAAGGAAGAATAAAGGTTAACGGACTTTCAACAAAGGCCAGTTACAAGGTAAAACCGGACGATGTGATACTGGCAATTTCTTATCAGGAACCCAGAGAGGCTGAGATCGTTCCGGAAAACCTTCCGATTGATATAGTTTATGAGGATGAAGCCCTGGCGATCATCAATAAAAAGCCGGGTATGGTGGTTCATCCGGGTTACGGAAATTATACCGGTACACTTGTAAACGCACTTGCCTGGCATTTTCAACAACAGGTGCCTTCGGGCGAACTCCGACCATGGCTGGTTCACCGAATCGACAAGGACACTTCCGGATTACTGGTCGTTGCCAAAACAGAACAGGCATTAAATCATCTTGCACTTCAATTTAAAGAACACACCATTGATCGGGTATACCACGCCCTGGTCTGGGGAAATCTTAAAGAAGAAAAAGGAACCATTACCGGCAATATTGCCAGGTCCGAAAAGGACCGTAAAATGTTCAGAGTTTACGACGATCCTGAAATCGGCAAACCGGCCGTTACACATTATAAACTTTTGCGTGATCTGACCTTTGTCAGCTATATTGAATGCAAGCTTGAAACAGGACGCACGCATCAGATCAGAGTCCATTTAAAACATCTGGGACACACCTTGTTCAACGATTCGCATTACGGAGGTAATAAAATATTGAAGGGTGTTGTGTTCAGCAAGTACAAACAATTTGTTGAAAACTGTTTCCAAATCATGCCCAGACAGGCATTGCATGCTAAAACACTAGGTTTTGTGCACCCGGTATCCGGAAAGTATATGCATTTTGATTCTGAGTTACCGGATGATTTTCAAGAGGTTTTACTCAAGTGGACCCGGGTAAATGAAACCTACGACATGAACGACCGCAAAAATTAGGAGAGAGAAACAATGATCATATCAATAATAGTTGCCATGGGCAAACAAAGGGAAATTGGAGCCGATAATACCTTAATGTGGAGATTGAGCAACGACCTTAAATTATTTAAGAATCTAACCATGGGTCATACAATCGTTATGGGAAGGAAAACCTTTGAATCCATTGGTAAAGCATTGCCGGGAAGGGTCAATATGGTGGTTAGTTCAACGATGTCGGCTGCAGAAGATATCCTTTCAGCCATTAATCTGAACGATGCCATTGAAATGGCCAGGAACTCAGGTGAAACAGAGGTTTTTATAATTGGAGGTGGCCAGATCTATTCCTACGCACTTGAGTTGGCCGATAAATTATACATTTCTTTTGTGGACGGGTCTTTCGAACATGCAGATACATTTTTTCCTGATTTCGATTTGAACGAGTGGCGTGAGACCGAATCAAAAAAATATCCTAAAGATGAAAAGAATGAATATGATTTTGTTTTTAAAGTTTTTGAGAGAAAAGGTTTGTTAGGTTAGGAAATAAATATTCCCTTCCTGCGCCAATTCCAGTTCAAGTTTTTGATGTTGGTCCCTGTATATTTCGGCGAATAATTCTTTGAGAGTTTCGTCAGTGTGAAGAGGATCATGATGGAAAAGCAACATCTTTTTAACTTTTGTTAATTCAGCAAATTTTACAGCATCGGCAAAGGAACTATGCCCCCAACCTACACGACTTGTGTATTCAGAGGTTTTATATTGGGCATCGTGAATTAAAAGATCGGCGTCCTTAGCCAATGAATATCCACTTGTCCATTCCGGATTGTTGGGATAATCAGAAGCACCCAATGCGGGCTCGTGATCAGGAATGTAAGTAAAAACTGTATCACCTAGCTGCAGCCGGTATCCAACCGTTGGTCCAGGGTGGCAAACGTATTCTGAGGTTATTTTAAAATCATCAATTTCAAACTGACTTGAATTAATTTCAATGATATTCGGTTTACTGGGAAGTTCCTTTAACTGAACCGGAAAGATGGGAGGAGAGAAATATCTTCTGAGGCGCTGCTGCAATCCTTCCTTTGAAGCTGATGGCCCCCAAATGTTTATGGTAATGTTTGGGTTGTAGAAGGGCTGAAAAAAGCCTAAACCCATAATGTGATCGATGTGAAGATGGGTAAGTAAAATGTCTATTTTGGTGATGGATTGATCGATACCGATTCCCAGTCTTTGGATCCCCGAACCACCATCAAGTATGATGCAGGTTTTGTTGTGTGTGATCTGAACACATGAAGTGTTTCCCCCGAAAATATTTTTTTCCGGCCCCGGTGAAGGAAGAGATCCTCTGCAACCCCAAATTCTAATTTTCATGTGTTTGATGATTTCCAGAACAAAGCTACAGCTCCTAAAAAGCGACTTGGTCTACCAATAATAGGGTATGATGTGACTGAAATTTTAAGCATTTCCCCATTCATACTTTTAATCCAAAATTCGCCATGCGAAGGTGTTTTTTCCTTGAGTGTCTGAACAAGTGGTAATTCAGAAGGATCCAATATTTTACCATCATTACTTTGTGGCTGAAACTTAGTTGACCATTCTTCAGGGGGCATGGAACCGGTTTCTTCATAACGCATTCCCAAAATTTCTTCTGCAGGTTCATTATAAAACAACAAGGTTCCATTTGTGTCTACAAGAAATACGGGAATGGATAAACTATCAGCCAATTGGCGACTAAGGATTAATTCTATTTGCTGACTTGACATGATTCTTCAGGCAATTTTATCGACAAGGAATATTATCTATTTAAACAAATGTAAGATTATTTATAAAACAAACAAATTGGTTTAAGGGTCATCAATCCGGTGTTCTGCTTTTTATATTAAAATTAAGGTGTGTAACCGGTTTAAAAATCTTCAATAAATTTTCTTTTCCAGTTCTGATATTGCTTTAATGGTTTTTACAATGGAATCAGGAGTTACGGAAATACTGTCAATTCCAAGTTCTACCAAAAACTGCGCAAAGTCCGGGAAATCAGAAGGACCCTGTCCACATATTCCGACCTTGACTTTATTTTTCTTGGCCGTGTGAATTAGCATCCTTAGTAATTCTTTAACAGCATTGTTTCTTTCGTCATATAAATGCGCAACAAGCGACGAATCCCTGTCGAGCCCCAAGGTGAGTTGGGTCAAATCATTCGAACCAATGGAAAATCCGTCGATATGCTTTGAAAATTCATCTGCCAGTATAATGTTTGATGGAATTTCTGCCATTAAATAGATCTCTAGTCCGTTCTTACCTCTTTCAAGTCCATAGGATCTCATAACCTCCTGAACTTTTAATAGTTCTTCCACGGTTCGGCAAAAGGGTATCATTACCACTACATTGGATAGCCCCATGTTTTCCCTAACTTTCTTTATGGCTTTACATTCTAAACCGAAGGCCTGCCTGTAATCATCAGAGTAATAACGGCTGGCGCCTCTCCACCCAATCATTGGATTTTCTTCACTTGGTTCAAAATATTTACCTCCAAGCAGGTTGTAATATTCATTGCTCTTAAAGTCGCTGAATCGCACGATCACCTTGCCGGGGTTAAAAGAAGCAGCAATCTTGGCAATACCGTAGCTGAGCCGGTGAATAAAAAAGGACTCCTCGTTCTCAAAACCACGTGTTAATTTTTTGATCTTCTGACTTAAATCGGCATCCTTCAAATTTTGATGTTGTAAAAGGGCTAATGGATGCACCTGAATATAATTGTTAATGATAAATTCTTCACGTGCAAGACCAACTCCCGAATTAGGAAGAAATGAAAATCGAAAGGCCATATCCGGCGAAGCAACGTTTAACATAATAGGGGTGTGCACTTTTGGCAGGTCCGAAAGGTGAGTTGTAGCTTTCTTATAGGGCAATATGCCTTTATAGATCATTCCAACATCACCTTCGCAGCATGAAACGGTAACTTCCATACCATTATGCAGAATTTCAGTTGCATGGCCGCTCCCCACAATAGCCGGTACACCGAGCTCTCTTGCAACAATGGCTGCGTGACAGGTTCTGCCTCCCTTATTGGTAATGATAGCTGAAGCTTTTTTCATGATAGGCTCCCAGTCAGGATCGGTCATATCTGTCACCAAAACATCGCCTTCCTTGAACTCATATCCGTCCGTAATTCTTTTGTCAAGTGAAAACATTATTGAACATTTTCCGGTACCAAGCTTATCTCCTACAGCTATCCCTGTAAGTAAAGTTTCTTTGGGTGTTTCAGGGTCAATGACGAATTCATTGATTACAGAAATGTCCTTCTGAGAATGAATGGTTTCCGGTCTGGCCTGAAGAATAAACAGCTCTTTTGATAACCCGTCAATCGCCCATTCCACATCCATTGGGCACCACTGACCTTTGAGTTCAGTGTAATGATTTTCTATGCTACTTACCCATTTTGACAGTTGAATGATCCGATCCTCATCCAGGCAATACAAGGATTGTAGTCCTTTGTCTACCGGGATGGTCTTTACTCTTTCATCGGGGTCATCACCGTAAACCATCATAATGTCTTTATTACCGAGTTTTTTTTCGATAATGCTGTGATATCCTTCAAGAAGTTTTGGTTTGTATACGATGTATTCGTCAGGAGATACCGAACCCTGAACGATCATTTCACCAAGACCATAAGATGCATTTATAACGACTACATCTTTAAACCCACTTTCTGTATCCAGTGAAAATGCAACACCGGAAGATCCCAGATCAGAACGAACCATTTTTTGAACACAAACTGAAAGCCCGATGCTGAAATGATCATACCCGAAGCTGTTTCGATAACTAATTGCACGGTCGGTAAAAATGGATGCAAAACAATTTCGTACAGCATTGATCAATTGCGCAGGACCTCTTACATTCAGGTAAGTTTCCTGCTGACCGGCAAAGGAAGCATCCGGCAGGTCCTCGGCTGTAGCAGATGATCTGACGGCAACATCCGTCATATCCTGATTGTACTGCTTACTTAGTTCGTAATACTTTTGAATTATGGCCTCACTGAGTTCTTTTGGGAATTTTGAATTCTTTAACAATTGTCTTGCCTGAAGTCCACCTCTTCGCAACGATTCAATCTCACTAAAATTTATTTCAGAAATGATCTTTTGAATTTCATTGTCAAGATTGTTGAATCGTATGAATTCTCTGTATGCCGCAACGGTAACAACAAAACCGTCCGGGATCTGTATACCGAGTTTTCCAAGATTTTGCAACATTTCTCCAAGGGAGGCATTTTTCCCTCCAACATGTTCTATGTCTTTCAGGCTCACTTGATTAAGTGCAACTAAAAATTGTTCAGAATTCGTCATAAGTAGTATTTAAGTCATGGCAAAGTAAATAAAAAATTACATTCAACAAGATTGAATTTCTATTTTGAAGTATTCTTTATTAGAAGATCAAAATTTAATGGGTGAAAATTTGGGATCTGAATATTTTTTAAAACTTAGTGTAAAATAATGGAGTTGTTTTTTAGAATTGAATTCCTGTTATACTTTAACTGTCAGGATATTCTTCATTGAAATTTGGAATAATTTCAATTCTTCCGAATATTTTATTTTAGATTTGAATTCAATAATTTTACTGTAATGAGAAATAAAATTTTCCTACTGAACCTGTTGATCGTACTTCTTTCCGGATATACCAGTTATGGTCAAAGGACAGGCTCATTCATGGATCTCAGCTTTGATGGTTCGGATGATTATGTTCAATTATCCAATAATTCGGCATTGAATCCAACTTCTTCAATAACCGTAGAAGCCTGGATAAAGCCAACCGGTTTTGGTGCCAACAGTTATTCAAACAGCATCTTTTGCAAACATGGCTGGGCATCGGGAAATGCGGGATATGTTTTGAGATGTGGAGATAATGGAAAAGTGTCGTTTAACATTGCCACAACCAATGGAAGTTGGAGTGAAGCAATTACCGGCAGTATACTTTCTACCAATACCTGGTATCATGTGGCAGGAGTTTTCGATGGCGATTCAATAAAGGTTTATGTAAATGGCACTCTTGAAGCTTCAACACTTTACAGTGGATCCATGAATCCATCCAGCACGCTTGCACCAAGAATTGGAGATCTGGCCTATGGAGGCGGAAGGCTCTATCAGGGGGAAATTGATGAGATAAGAGTTTGGGGTACAGACTTAAGTAAGGCCGTTTTGAGGGATTGGATGTGCCGAAAGGTTTCAAAGAAACATCCTGCTTTCAGCAGTCTGGCCGGATACTGGAAAATGGATGAAACCAGCGGAAATTCTTTAAATGATTATTCTGGGAATTCAAATACAGGTACTCTTGTGAATGGTCCTTCAAGAGATGTTTCAGGTGTGGTATTGGGAGATAGTTCTGCATACGTATACGGAACGAAATCTCTGGCATTGAAAACCCGATTTGGAGATGTTTTTTCAATTAGGAACATAACCGGATCACCAGGTACCTTTCATCTTGTATTAAGTTATGATACCAGCGAGCAAGGGACAGCCAATAATGTTTTTGGAAAAATAGATTCCACTCATTTTTTTTCTGTATTCAGTGAAAATCCTTCGTCTCAATTTGATCTAAGCTATCATTTTAAGGATCTGAACACCATAACGAACTCACAAAAGTGTGGAATGGATCTTTTTGGCAAGAAGATTGGATTCAGTGGAAACTGGCGCTATTTGCCTTCAAACCTCAATATCGGTGGAGACAGTTTGGTCGTGTTAAAGCAAACACCTTCCGAGTTTGTTATGGCTCTTTATGAAACGGATAGCAGTAAAATAATAAGCACTTCAAATGGAAAGCCCTGGTATTGTGGTTCTGACAGTTTACAACTTTCAGCAGCCGGAAACGATTCATTTACCTATGTATGGTACAAAGACAGCAAGATCCTTACCGGAAAAACAGGCAAATATATATGGGTATCACAAACAGGTAAGTACAAAGTTGAAATGCTGCGAAAAGGCACTTCATGCAAATTCAACAGCACCGAAATAAATATATCTAACCGAACGAAGCCCGGTGTTTCACTAAGTGCGTTAAAAGGGGTTTGTGAAGATGCAGATACCATATTCTTAAGCGGCGGCAGTCCTGCTGGAGGTGTTTATACCGGTACAGGTGTTGAGTCTGGAAAGTATTTCTTCCCTTTAAAAACAAAAGCAGGGAAATATACCATTACCTACACTTACACAGATACATTTAATTGCAGCTCATCGGATGATCAGATCCTGGAAATTTATGCCTTACCGGTATTTTCAAAGAGCGGTCCGCTTGAATATTGCAATCATTTGGATTCGATACCTTTAAATCTTTTAAAACCTGTTGGAGGAACATACACAGGCGGCTACATCTATAATAATAAATTATTGGTGAAGAGTGCCAAAGGCAAAACGGGTTATTATAAATTTAAGTATGAATTCACAAACAGCAATCAATGTTATAATTATCTAAACGATTCATTTAAATTAAAACAATCAACAACCTGTTTTATTGACCCGATTCCAAATTTTTGTCTTAAAGATGCCAAAGTGAACCTCAGTGCTTTCCCTTCAGGAGGAAATTTCATTGGGAACGGGGTTTCT
Organism: Flavobacteriales bacterium; assembly: GCA_020635455.1. GTDB lineage: Bacteria > Bacteroidota > Bacteroidia > NS11-12g > UBA9320 > JABWCE01. The sequence continues at coordinate 236,589 of JACJZT010000004.1, read as the reverse complement.
TCCAAAACTTTTGATCCTCAGCTTGCAGGGGTTGGAACCCACATGATCACGTATTTTTATACCAATTCCGAAAATTGTACAACATCCGACACTCAGCTTGTAAAAGTATTCAGCAATACGAATGTAAGCTGGAATTTTTCAATTTCTGCATGTGAAAACAGCGACAGTATCGCAATGCAGGAAGGAACACCAAAGGGAGGAACCTTCGAAGGAGCCTTTGTTACTTCCAATGGCTATTTTCACCCTAAAAAAGCAGGTTCAGGTACTCATCAGATAAGTTATAAATTTGTTGATGCAAACGGCTGTAGCAATAAGGTAAGCAGCACTGCAGTGCTTGGCGATACAACGGCATTGACCGTTAAAGGCCTTAATTTGTTTTGTCCGAATTCATCATCGGTAAATTTAAGCAATGTTTCACCTGCCGGTGGATCGTATTCTGGTCCGGGTGTAGCATCCAATGTTTTTGACCCCCGACAGGTATCGATAGGAAAATATGAACTAACATATACTTATGACAATTCATCCAATTGTACAAGCAAGGCCATATTTGAAGTTGAGGTGGTTAAAACAGACAGTGTTTCAGTGGATATCACTACGTACTCATGTATTTACGATCCACCCGTTAAGGTAAAAATTTATCCATTTGGCGGCGTCATAAGTGGGAATGGGATAAACGGTGATTTCTTCTACCCATCCTTTGTAGGACAAGGTTGGCACCAGATCTTTTACACCCTTACAGAGTCACATGGTTGTGAAGTTAAAGATTCTGTGAAAGTATATGTTTCCGATGTGTTAAAGGCTTCTGTTACAACCATACCAAACGTTTGTGAAAACGACCCTGAATTTAAACTTGTCCAGGGAAGCCCGGCCGATAGTGGTACCTACTTTGTTAATGGGGTAAAAGCAGACCTTTTCAACCCTTCGGTGATGGGAAAAGGCAATTATAAGGTGGAATATAAAACCATTAATTTTATAGGTTGCCGTGATTCGGCAAAGACAAGTTTTATCGTCAACCAAACTCCGGCCAAGCCGAGTATTACAAGAAATCACAACACCCTGAGTTCAAATTACACCAAGGGCAATCAGTGGTACGACGACAATGGTTTGATCACAGGTGAAGTTAATAAGGATTTCAAGGTGCCCAGGAACGGTAAATATTTTCTCAAGGTAACCAGCGATTCAAATTGCTACGTGTATTCCGATACTCTGGACATAACCTTGCTTGGCATAGTTCATTCTGATAAAACCAACTTGAAAATATTTCCAAACCCTGTCCATGGCGAGAGCTTTAAAATACTGGGTCTCAAACCGGGGTCCGTATTAACAATATATGACTTTACCGGTAATGAGTTGCAGAGTACCAGGGTATGGAAATCGGATGCGGAGATCTTCCTGAACGAGTATTCATCCAAACTATTCCTGTTAAAAATATCGGTCGATTTGGATCACCAATATTTTAAGATACAGAAGGAATGATATCCGATTATCCGATATTTTCTAAGGCATCAACCTTCCATACATGCGAGGGAAGGGAATGGATTCTCTGACGTGTTTTAACTTGCAGATCCAGGTTACCAACCTTTCAAGTCCGAGACCAAAACCTGCATGCGGCACAGAACCGTACCTTCTCAGATCGAGATACCATTCAAATTCACTCATTGGCAGATCGTGTTCTATGATCTTTTCTTTTAACAACGCCTCATTGGTTTCTCTTTCGCCACCACCAACAATTTCACCATAACCTTCAGGTGCGAGCACATCCACGCCTCTGGCAAAGCGGTCGTTTTCGGGGTTTCGTTTAAGGTAAAACGCCTTAACCTCATGAGGCCAGTCATACACCATTATAGGTGAATCGTAAAGGCGGGTAATAACGGTTTCGTCACTTCCGCCAAAATCATTCCCGTATTCGAAGTTCTTAGCCGATTCTATCCATTGAGGAATGTTTCTTAGATCTTCCTCCACGTCTTTCAAATCATTCTTTAACTGATTGATCTTATTTTGGTTGAAGTTAATTTCACCTTTCTTCATTCCCGGAGTCTTGATCTTTTCTTCTCTTTGTTCAATTTCTGCATTTAACTCCTTTTGTTTTAATTCTGTATTTTTTAGAAGTTCTTCAAGAGACACGATCGAATTCTGGCCATCTACATCCTTTTCACCTTTGATGATCTGTACTGCTTCATCGTAGGTAAGGCGTGGAAATTTCGCCAGACTTTTTCTGAGACTTTCCTTGTCTCGTCCAATAATTTCGAGTTCTGCGCTACATTTTTCCAGTACATCGCTGATAACCGCATGAAGAAATTTTTCGATCAGGTCCATATTATCAAAGATGTCGAAAAAAGCCATTTCAGGTTCGATCATCCAGAACTCAGAGAGATGCCTTCTGGTTTTTGATTTTTCTGCCCTGAAGGTAGGCCCAAAAGTGTATATTTTACCCATAGCCATAGCCATTGCTTCTCCATAGAGCTGTCCCGATTGGGATAAATAGGCAGGCTCGCCGTAATAATCGGTTTCGAAAAGGGTAGAGGTTCCCTCACAGGCATTGCCGGTGAAAATCGGAGCATCCATTTCCACAAATCCTTCTTTTTGAAAAAAGGAATGAATTGAAAAGATAATACAGTTCCTGATTTTAAGAATGGCCCACTGTCTTCCTGATCGCAGCCACAGATGCCTTTTGTCCATCAGGAAATCAACACCATGTTCTTTTTTGGCAATGGGATAATCTTTTACAAGTTGTAAGATCTGAAGATCCGATACATGAACTTCAAATCCGCCAAGTTGCCTGCTGTCTTCAACTACCTTACCTTTAAGGATTAAAGAGCTTTCGAGCCCCAGAGACGAGGCGTTCTCAAAAACACCCGGATCCACCTTTGATGAATCAATGATACACTGGCATAGCCCGGTGCCGTCTCTAAGGATAACAAACACCAGTCCTTTTCCATCTCTTTTGTTTGAAACCCAGCCTTTAAGGGTTACGTCATTATCCTTAAAATTTGATAAATCTTTAATATACATTTCGAGTAATTCGAGGTTAATTTTATAATTTTGGCAAAATTACTTTAAAATCCATTGAATATGGATGAATAGCGATGTTAAAACAAAATCTCAGTCAGAAACTTCAGCAGAAATTATCACCTCAGCAACTGTTATTTGTTAAGTTGTTGGAGTTAAACACCTTGAGTTTTGAGCAAAAACTTGAAGAAGAATTGATTGAGAATCCTGCATTGGAAACCGGAAAAGACGATGAGGATAATTACGAATACGATGGAGAAACCGAAGAATTCGGGGATTCATTCGACGACGATCAGGAATCGGAATTTGACGACTCCGAAGTAGAGGCTGTTGATAAAATGATAGAACATGCAGACCTGACCGAATATGCTGAAGACGAAGGAGATTTCAGGTTAAACGAAGATTACAATCCAAACACCGAAGACAAATCCTTTCCGGTTGCCTCTGTGGTAAATTCATTCAGAGAGAATTTGCTCGATCAGGTGATCAATGCATTGGATTCTGAGCGCGATGAAAAACTTGCAGAACAATTAATTGGTTCCTTTGATGATGATGGTTATTTAAGACGAGAATTAAAATCTGTTTCAAACGACCTTCTCTTTCAATACAACATCCCGGCAACGGTAGAGGAACTTGAAAATATTTTAAAGGTAATTCAACAATTCGACCCTCCCGGCATTGGAGCCAGATCGCTTCAGGAGTGCCTTTTGATACAAATTAACCGAAAAGAGGAAAAAGGCAGAAATCCAATTCTTGAGCTTGCAAAACTTGTATTGAACGAATGCATGGAGGATTTTACAAAAAGGCATTTTGAAAAAATTGCACATAAGCTCGATGTAAATCTAGAGTACCTCAAAGAAGCAGTAAATTTAATTACCAAACTCAATCCAAAACCTGCTTACATTGATGATGAGCGAAAGTCGGACACCATAATTCCGGATTTTATTGTTGTAGATCATTTCGGGGATCTCGAAATTCTTATCAATCAATCCAATCAACCCGATTTGAGAATAAATAAAGGGTTTATTGATACCCTGGCTGAATACGAAAGGCATAAGGCAAAAGCACCTACTGCCAAAGAAGCGGTTCAGTTTGTGAAGCAAAAAATCGACAATGCAAAATGGTTTATTGAAGCTGTAAAGCAGAGACAGAATACCTTGTTAAGCACCATGAACGCTATTGTGGATATTCAAAAGGAGTTTTTTAAGACCGGTGACAATTCGAAATTGAAACCTATGAAGCTTAAAGACATTGCCGATAAGATCAAGATGGATATTTCAACCATTTCAAGGGTGGCAACAAGTAAATACGTTCAAACCGATTACGGGATCTTTTTGCTAAAGGAATTCTTTTCTGAAGGCATCACTAAAGACGACGGGAAAGAGGTAACCACTAAGGAAGTTAAGAGAATATTGTCTGAATATATCGAAAACGAAGACAAGAACAATCCCATGAACGACGATCAGTTGACCGAATTGCTTAAATCAAAAGGGTATAATATGGCCAGACGAACTGTTGCCAAATACAGGGAACAATTAAACATTCCTGTGGCAAGGTTGAGAAAAGCATTTTAGTTTTGCAGCCATGTTTAATAACCAGAAAGTTATCTCCCTTATCTTCCATCCGCTGTCGTTAACCTTTTACAACTTTCTGGCTTTGATACTATATACAAGTATTCGCGGAGCCGTTTTGGGTTTTGACATCACTTTGTTTTTTCTGGGTATCGTGGTGATCCCAATTTTTTACATCTCTGCGGTAACCTATAATCAGAACATTGACATTCAATGGTCTTCCTTTTTTGAGCAGAACACCTTGTCGACTCAGAAAATATTGATCTATTCGGTTTTATACAGTCTTGTGTTTTTGATTTTTATTCTAAACCTGAGCGAAGTTTTTTTTGAAAGATACAAACCAATGTTTGCCTTTTTGAGCATTGGGATTACCTTTTCACTGGTATTGGCCGTTCTACTGAGCTTATTGAAAAAGGATACAAATCTGAAGATCTTGTTTCCAACCTTTTTTGCCTTGAGTTGTTTATTGTTCTCAATGAAGGTTCCGGGTTTGGGTGATTTAAACACCAAGGGTATGAATTTTTTTCACTGGATGGTACTTGCGAACTTTTTGATCTTTATTTTACAGATCTTTATGTTTCAGAAAAATAAGGATCAGGATAGAAAAGGTTTAATTTTGGGAATCGGTATTGGGATAATTAGTCCTATTACACTTTATTTGCTTACCTATGGAATTTAAGACCTTACTTTATCAAAAAGTTACTTCCGTTCTAACCATAACCTTAAACCGGCCGGAGGTTTATAACGCCATTGACGATACACTTAGTTACGAATTGCAGGATGCTCTTAAAGCTGCCAAAAAAGATAAGGACGTCAGGGTAATCGTTCTTACCGGTAGTGGAAAAGCTTTTTGTTCGGGACAGGACCTGAAAGCAATCTCGGGTATTGAAAAAAGATCTTTTATTGATTCGATCAACAAGCGTTATAATCCAATCATTCGTGAAATGCGAAATATGCCCAAACCAATTATTTGCAGATTAAATGGAGTTGCTGCAGGGGCAGGATGTTCACTTGCATTAGCCTGTGATGTAATGATAGCTGCCGAAACAGCAATATTGGTAGAGGCCTTCATAAATATAGGTTTGGTGCTTGATTCAGGTTCATCCTACTTTTTGCCACGCTTACTTGGCAGTACAAGGGCATTTGAAATGGCAACCATGGCACCTAAAATAACCGGCCTGCAGGCATTTGAATGGGGAATAGCAAACAGGGCAGTCCCTGCTGAGAAACTGGATGAGGAAGTTGCAAAATTTTCAGATTATTATGCCAATGCGCCCACCAAAGCCATTGGTTTGATGAAAAAAATGTTGAACCGGTCCATTTCTTCAGACTTTGAAACCGTGATCGATTATGAAGCATATTGTCAGGAAATTGCAGGAAATTCTTCTGATAACAAAGAAGGAGTTCAGGCGTTCATAGAAAAAAGAAAACCCAATTTTAAAGGAGAATGAGGCATATTTTGAGTATGGTATTGGTTCTTTGTTTTATTGCAAGTAAAGCCCAGGATCCATGTGCAACTTACGAATACGAGTCTTATCTGGAGCAGATCAATCCGGGATTTATGAAAGCACTTCAGGAATCAAGAAACCATGCCTTAAGTTCAATGTCTAAATTAGGAAAACAAGGCAATGACACTGTTTACAGAATTCCGGTAGTCTTTCATGTGGTTTGGAATAAGGATGCCGAAAACCTTGACGATTCATTGATCCTTTCACAGCTGGAAGCCATCAATTCTGCCTTCAGGCATAATCACAAGGATACCAACAAAGTTAGAGATCTCTTTAAACCTTTTGCCGGAGACACTAAAATTGAATTTTTTATGGCCACTGAAGATCCGGATGGAAATGCTACCAATGGCATTAATCGTGTAAAAACGGTAAGGTCTGATTTTGGTTCTACAACCAATTTGTTTGCCGAATCTGTAAAATCAATTACCGGTAATGGAGTAGATGCCTGGGATACCAAAAAATATTTGAACATCTGGGTTTGTGAATTTACCTTCCGGGGTACCATAGTTACCGCCGCATACGCCTTTCCACCAACCGGCGCACAATTTTGGTCTTCAAATAATTTTACCACAAGTCAGTTACAGGGTGTTGTTACAAATTACAGGTATGTAGGCCGAAATAATCCCAACGATAATTCGAATACAAGTCTCAGAGAAAAGACCCTTATTCACGAAATTGGGCATTACCTGGGATTGAGACATATATGGGCAGATAAAAGAAGCACCTGCATCGGACAGGACGACGGTATTGAAGACACACCACTTGCAGGAGTTGAGACCAGAGTTTGCAGTACCACCAAAAATTCATGTAATGAGGGTGCGGACGACAAACCGGATATGACCGAAAATTATATGGATTATACGCCATATCCTTGCACGTACATGTTCACAGCCGGTCAAAGTACCCTGATGAGGTTTAATTTGCTCAACCTGAGAAGTGAATTGCCTCTAATTCACGTAATTAAACCTCCATACGAACCTTATGCTCAGTTTAGCATTTACCCCAATCCATCACAAAACAGCATTACGCTAAGAAGTATGGGTGAGGGTGACTATACCATGGTACTTAGCGATATGATTGGAAAAAACGTTAAGGAAGAAACCATTCTTGTTGGTGAAACCTTTGAACAGAAGATAAATACATCGACGTTAAGTTCAGGCATATACCATATCCGTATATTGCAAAACGGGAGTGAGGTATATCATGAAAAATTAATTTTTCAGTAGAATACACCTTAGTTCATAAGGTGTATGGTTTACATATTATTAACTTTTTCTTTTAAATTTTGTGTAGTAAATTAGACAATTAATACATATCTTATAATATTGATAATGAGGCAAATAAAATGATCGTGTCTGGCTGTTAAAAGGCTTAGGGCCCTGTAATTGAGTTAACCTCATCTTATAAACAAGTATCCCTCTCAGGGTTGATCTCATCTTAAGTATTGATTTTCATATTTTTGAGAAAGCACTAAATCTCAAATGAACTTGAAAAATCTATATGTTCTGTTGCTTTTATCAATATGTTTTCTAACATCCGATGCACAACAGATATCGTATTTAAGCAGTTATAATACGATTTCATACCTGAGCAACCCGGCAAATGCGGGTTTAAATGGCAGCAACTTTACGCTTGGTTCGCGTAATCAGTGGCATGTTGGCGGATTAACACCCGAAACGTATTTTATTTCTGCAGATGGTAATTTTGGTGCTCCAACTTCCGGCTACGGCATGTTTGCCTACTCCGACAAGTTGAATATCCTTAACCGCAGCGGAGCTTACGGAACGTATAGTTACAGGATCTTTATCAAGAAAAAAAGCATACTAACCTTTGGATTATCTTTTGGATTGGAACAGAATAACCTCAAACCGGAACTGATCGCAAAAGGTGTACCGGAAGAAATTTCGCTTAAGGAAGGTATCACAGACGAAACCAAACTGAACGGTAACTTCGGAATCGCTTATCAGTTCAGTAATCTGAATATTGGTTTTGCAGGTTACCGGCTTTTTGAAAACAACAGCATCGAAATAAATGAAAATGTTGGTACGGAATATGATTATTTTTTCAAGAAGCATTTTCTTGCCTCTGCATCTTACAGGATGACCTTGAAAAGGGGTAAGTTTTTCGTGCTTCCAAGATTGCAGGTTAGAATGGCAACAAATACAGATCTGCAAACCGATTTTAACTTAACGGGATACTATAAGGATAAAATATGGATGGGAGCCGGTTATCGCCAGATTTACGGTATGGATTTCAACGCGGGTTTCAATTTATTTAAAAATCTGAATATTAACTACACCTATGCCTACAACCCGATTCCCAGGAACGGATTAAATAAGAGTACAAATGAAATTAGCCTTACCCTGAGGTTTGGCAAAAAAAGTCTGTTAAGCGATGGCGATAAGGACAATGTTCCGGATTATCTCGATCGTGAGCCGGAAACACCCTTTGGTTGCAAGGTCAATAAATTAGGTGTTGGTCTTGATGACGACAAGGATGGTGTGGCCAACTGCAAAGACAAGGAGGCCAACACCCCATATGGTGCCGCGGTTAATAAAGAAGGCGTTGCCCTGGATACCGATTCAGATGGAGTAATTGATCTGTATGACCAGGATAATTATACTCCAAAAGGAATGAAAGTGGATGTAAACGGGGTTTCAATTGCTATGATGAACAAGGTTGAAGATTATGAAAAAAGTGTGGAAGAGAAGGAAAATGAGATCGCAGAAAAAATAAAGGACACCGAGTCGGAAATGACCGACACAGATAACGACAATGTGCCTGATCTATACGATCAGGAAATTGAAACACCCCACTGGAAGCACATCAAGGGTGAAAAGAATTCCGATGCATCTAAATGCGTGGTTGACCTGCACGGTGTTGCCACCGATAGCGATGGTGATGGAGTAATGGATTGTGTTGATGACGAGATATTCTCGCCCAAAGGTGCAAAAGTTAACGAAAATGGTGTTGCTCTTTTGTCGTCGCACGAAGTATTGAGTGAGCAAGTTGAAGATTCGGATGAAGACGGGATTTCCGATGACCTTGATCTCGAACCCAATACCGTGAAAGGTCATAAAGTGGATCAATGGGGAAGAACCATTACACGAAAAAAAGAACCGGGACTGGCTCACCGTGTATCCGTGGATGAAATAGAAGATCATTCTGCAACCTGGGATTATTATGTGGTAATTGGGGTGTTCAGATATTACAACAATTTGAAGAATTATCAGAAATACCTACTTAAAAACTACAGCCTGGTGACAAGGGTTCTGCTGACCGATCAGAATTATTACTATGTCTGGACCAAAAAGGTTGTAACCGGATCGGAAGCTGCAGAAGAGATCGGTCTTATCAATTCCTCAAAGATCAAGGATTACATAACCGGTAACCCCTGGATATGGAAATCTCCCAAACCGTAAATTAATAGAATCCCTTTGAAATTTAGTCGTATTAATTAAGGCTAAAAGGAAACTTTTGCCCTTAATTTGCGTTATAGGTAAAATGGTCAGGTTTTTAATTGGTGCTTTATTGCTCATGATGAGCACAACCGGACTATTTGCGCAAAGATACTTTAATCTGCAGGGAGATGTTAAGGATTCGATGGGTAGACTGGTATATAAAGCCTCAATTCAAATAAGGAACGACAATCTGGGCACTACCACAGACCATAATGGAAAATTTAACCTCCGTTTGGAGGAAGGATATTATGAAATTGTGATTTCTGCCATGGGTTATAAGAATAAAAGTCTTAACCTGCCAATTGATCGGAATACTCAAGTTCATATTATCCTTGAAGAAAGCCCTCTCACTCTGAAAGAAATTGAAATTAGCAATAAACGTCATGACCCATCCTGGGACATTCTGAAGCAGGTAATTGCAAACCGTTCAACCCTTAACAGCAGGATCAGGAATTATAAATGTGAAGGTTATATCAAAGCGTCCGACGTGCTGCAAGTAGATTCTGTTAAACTGAAGCGCAAGTTGCGCAGAAGCAAAAGAGAACCGATCAATATTGATTCTGTTGAAGCTGAACTGAACGATGGGGTGCCGGACATGAATTTTGCAGAAGTGAATTTGGTTAAATATTGGGGTTCTCCGGACAAGCTTAAAGAAGAGCGCAACGGTGTACGCCTTATTGGCGACAAAAGGGCTTTGTTTTTCCTTACGGTTACAGATGGCGAGTTTGATTTTTATAAAAATCAGGTTTCACTTGGTAAAATTAGTGATGTTAAATACGTGTCACCTGTTAATCCGGCTGCCTTTCTCTCATATAAGTTCAAATTCGAGGGGTCCTATTACGAAGGAGATAAAAAGATTTATAAGATCAGGGTTAGCCCGAGAAAAGTTGGAAACTCCCTGTTCAGAGGAAATATTGAAGTATACGATGGGTATTGGGTTCTCAAATCGGTTGAATTTGAAATTCACGCCAATCATTTACCCTTATACAGTTCTTTTAGCGTGAGGCAGGAATTTGAAATTTCAGATTCAGGATTTGTCTATCTGGTAAAGCAGCAATTTAAATATTCCAGGAAAGCCAAAGAAGGCGAGCGGATCGGACAAACCATTGTGCATTACGAAAAGTATGAGACGAACCTAACTTTGCCGAAGAAATTCTTCAATAATGAAGTTAGTTCCTCCATGGATTCAGCATACGCTCGAAATCAGGATTGGTGGAGTACAACGCGAAAAGACACCCTCACCTCAAACGAGAAGGTTTATATCAAATACAAAGACAGTATAAACGCTTATCGAAATAGCAAAGAATACCTTGATTCAATTGATAAGGTGTTCAATAAAATAACAGCCTTAAAGATCCTATGGTGGGGACAGGGCTGGCTCAATCGGCAAAAGCAGGTAAGAGTTGAGTTTGCTCCTCTGGTCACCATGTTAAGACCCGGAACGGTTGGAGGAATGAGAGCCGGCTTTTTTATGAGGTACAGCAAACGATTTGAAAGCCGAAAAGCAATCACTCTTGCGCCATATCTTCACTATGGATTCTTAAACAAAGATCTGAAAGGGTCACTTTATTTCTCCCATTTGTACAATCCGATACGGAGATCGCGGTATTATTTTATAGCCGCAAGAGAATTTCAGATGATCAATCCATACGAAGCCTACATCAATATGTTTAGAAGAAGTAACTTTTACGATCAATGGAGAGTACAGTTGGGGCATACTTTTGAAGTATTGAATGGTTTGTATTTAACAAATTATGTAAGCTATAGCAACCGAAAGGATATTGGTAATTATAAGTTTTCGAATGTTGGGGATGCCATTTTTAAAAGAGATAATGAACCGGTAACCTTTGACCCTCACCAATCAACCGAAATTCAAATCACCGTTTCTTATACTCCCTTTCAGAAGTTTATCAGGGAACCAAAGGAAAAAATTATTTTAGGTAGTAAATATCCAACCTTTTCAGTAACCTATAATCAAGGTGTAAAAGGTTTGCTCGGATCTGATGTCGATTTTAATTATCTTCAGGCAGGAATAAAACAAAGTCTGAACCTGGGCAGATTCGGGATTAGCACTTATAATCTTGGGACCGGTAAATTTTTCAGAACAGCCTATCTTCCAATCGTTGATTATAAATATCAAAGACGGGGTGATCCATTTTTATTAACGAATCCGCTGGGCAATTATCAGTTATTGCCAGAGACCTTCCCAACATTTGATTGGTATCTCGAAGCACATTACTGGCATAGTTTTAATGGTTTTTTAACCAGTGCCGTACCCTTATTTAAACGCTTCAACATAAATGCAGCAGCAGGTTCTTCCATTCTTCTGGCTCCTGAAAAGAATATCCGTCATGCAGAAGTTTATTACGGGATACACAAGGTTTTTAAATTAATAAGAGATACCTTTAAGATCGGTATATTTTATGCTAATGGAGTAAATAATATCGGTGGATATTACCAGGGTTTTAAAATTTCAATTGAACAGTATAATCTCAGGGATAATTCCTGGTCGTTCTAAACAAAATTCGTAAGCGACAACAGATAAGTAAAAAGGGCCATCAATAAGCAGAGTGGAGAGTACAAATAGGTGTCCAGTTTTGCAAATTTTCCCTTTTTAAAAGATTTGGTGAACCCAAGGTAGGTAAAATTACCGAAGGCTCTGGCAGTAAAGGCCACAACAAGGATACGGTTTCCCCACTTAAAGGAATAAGGTGTAAATATCTTTGTGAATGAAGTCATTTGTTCTATAAAAAACAAAGACATAAAAAACAATACCAGTGCTACAATTAGCAGCCTTAATTTACTTGGTTTGTAAGATTTTTTCCTGATCCTGGAGTGCACAGGAAAAAAGTATTCAATGCTGACCCTTCCACCGAAGAGCCAGTATAAATGCAAAATTCCCAAAGCTGCGAGAACATTTGCATTAAACAAACAATAATTTATCTGATCCATAAATTCCAACAAATTTAGTATTTAATGCACAATAAAATTCACCGGAAGAATTCTACTTATCCTTAACCCTTCATGGATTCAAAATTAATAGACAGAAGTCAGGTCGACCGGCTTTATTCTGTTAAATAAATTCTTTTTACTCTTTGTGAAATGGAGGTTAATATTTCGTAGGGTATGGTTTCCAGTATTTCAGCCATCCTCTCGATGTTGTTCTCTTTGCCGAAGATCTGCACATCATCACCCTCATTGCATGAAATTTCGCTTACATCTGCCATAAACATATCCATACAAATGTTACCTACCGTGGAGGCCTGTTTGCCGTTGATCAGCACCTCCCATTTGCCGTTTCCGAGCTTTCGGTTAAAACCATCGGCGTATCCAATGGCGATGATGGCGATCCTTCTGGGTTGATCTTGCATAGCGTGTAAGCCGTACCCAATACCTTCCCCGGCTTTGATCACCTTGATCTGAGAAATGTAAGATTTTAAGCTTCCTGCAATTTCAAGTTTGATTCGGTCTTTGTCTGATGGGTCAATTCCGTGAAGTCCGATTCCCAGGCGTACCATATCCAGAAAACCTTCGGGATAATGTAAAACACCGGCACTGTTAAGTATGTGGAAAAGAGGTTTATCCTGTGCATCCTGACCGAAAGTAGATTCTATTTTTCGAAGTGTTTCAATTTGTTTCAAGGTGAATTCGTGTTGTTCTGCTTCGTCTGAAACGGCCAAATGACTGAATACACTTTTTACCTTAAGATTTGGTGATTTGTTAAGGTTTTCAATCAATTCAGGAATGTCCTCGGGTTGAAACCCCAATCGATGCATGCCTGTGTCGATTTCAATATGTACTCCGTGTTTCAGTTTACCGCTTTTTTCTACAAATTTCTGGAACTCTTTGAGCAATGAGGTGCTATAGATCTCGGGTTCCAGATCGTATTCCAGCATAACATCAAAACCCTTGAAATCGGGATTCATTACCATGATAGGCGTGGTAATGCCCTTTTTTCGAAGCAAGACGCCTTCATCACCGTAGGCTACTGCCAGGTAATCGATGCCGGCATCCTGAAGCAGTTTGGCTATTTCGAAGCTCCCTGTTCCATAAGAAAAAGCCTTGACCATGCCCATTATTTTAATTCCGGAAGGAAGTAATTCTCTGAAATATCTGTAATTACGTTCAATGGCTGTCAGGTTAATTTCAAACACTGTTTGATGATTCTGTCGTTCCAGAATTTTAACAATGTCTTCGAGACCAAATTTTCGGGCGCCTTTTATTAAAATATTTTGATTGGCAAATGTGTAAGGTTTAAGGTGGTCGATAAAAGCCTTTTTATCCGGATATACTTCCTTATTTTGGATCTTAACAGAATCAATTTGTTGTTCAAGTATTTTGCCGATCCCTATGAAACGATCGATCTTTTTATCTTCAAGTATGCGGTTCACTTTTTTATAAAGCTCCTCAGGTGATTTTTCAGTTTGAAGGATGTCGGTGAGAATAACCGTGTTTGAAAGATTGCTTTGTTGCCGGATCAGATAGTCTACCGAAATCTCGAAAGAATTGATGTCTGAATTATAGGTGTCGTTTATGATAACCGAATTGTAATTGCCTTCAATTTTTTGCAAGCGCATTTCAACCGGCTCAATACCGGTCATTCTACGATGGATCTCGTCGGTGGACAGGCCTAGGTATAATGCTGTTAAAACAGTAAAAGCAGAGTTTTCATACGACGCTTCATCTCTGGCAGGCAAAGGATAAGAAAATTTTTTCCCATGATATTCGGCGGATACATCCTCTGAAGAATCCGGCTGGAAAGAAGAAATGTATAAATCACATTCGGGATCGCTATTGCTCCAGGTAAGCAGTTTGCGGACTTTTTTTGATTCCAGCCACGAATGAAAGAACGTATCCGACTCAGAATTACCCTTTCTGGTTATCAAAACGGGGGTTGCTTCAAACAATTTCATTTTTTCTGAAATTTTTTCTGAATTGCTGTTAAAATTTTCAGAATGCGCATCTCCAATGTTTGTAAACAGCCCTATCTCGGGCAACAGAATTTTTTGGAGTTTTATCATCTCTCCCGGTTTGGAAATACCGGCTTCAAAGATCCCGAGGTCAAAATCGTTACTCATTTGCCATATAGACAAAGGTACCCCTACCTGAGAGTTGTAACTTCGAGGGTTGCGAATGATCTTAAAATTATCATGCAGCAACTGATATAACCATTCCTTGATGGTTGTTTTTCCATTACTTCCGGTTATTCCGATAAGGGGGTAGTTGAATTTTGACCTGTGGTAAGCAGCTAATTTTTGAAGTCCTTCAACGGTCTCATCAACCAAAATAAAATTCAGGTTTTGAGTTGGAAGATGTGCCGAAATGTCCTCAACCACAAAATTTTTAACACCTGCTTCGATCAGGTCTGAAATGTAATGATGTCCATCATGTTTTGGTCCTTTAATGGCGAAGAACAAAGTGCTTTTCCAATGAGTTATTCTGCGACTGTCAATATTTATGGAGTCAATTATAGCTTCAGGGTCGTTTAGAATGCCCCTTTTCCCAAGAATGTTAAAAACCAGATCAGCCTTATAGCTCATTTCACAAAGGTATATGATTGGATGAATAATAGTTGCTGAGGAAAAACTTTGATTCTTATGCACCTGTTAACAGTTGAATTTCGCATCAGGAAAGCTTTTGATTAAAGGTAATTTTTGAACCCGAAACTTTGCAAAGGAATGGTATCGCAGTATATTGGTTCGGTTGGTTACCCGCGCTTGTGAATCATGATCTTAGTTGTTCGATCCTGTTAAGAGCATCGGTCAATTCATGGGGCTTTTTCGTTCCTATCAGCAGTTTCCGTTTATCCTTAAATTCAAGTTGTAAACCTTGGTTTCCTGAAACATTATAGGCGTTTCCTTTACCCATCAGCCCGAATCTCAATCCCCAACCTCCATATTCTTTAATCGGTGAGTAGGTTCTCACAAACGATTTTGATAAAACGTCCCAAGGGTAATGTTTGAACTTGAAGTGAAACGGGAAAAAGCGAACGTATATACCGTCTTCCCTGATGTTTGTATCCAAACGAAAATTCATAAATAACACGGACAAGGCGATGGTAATTGCCGACGAAACTACAAGTCCGGCTGTTTTGATAGGATCATTGCCAAAGGTTTCTTCAAGTACCGCCTGCTTATAGATCCCAAAAATGAAAAGGCCGTTAATTCCAAGTAGGATCAACCACAGCCAAATTTGTCTGAATTTTTGAGTTTCCGAAAATAAAATATCTTTTTTCATACTTATGTTAAGATCGGATTTTACGAATGCTTAAAATGGTCTTTCTAAATACTTCCGGTAGAGTTTAAGATTATTTTTTTCTACCTGAGTCTTTCAGACTCTTGTTTAACATCCATTCGATCTGACCATTTACGCTTCTGAATTCGTCTGCTGCCCACTTTTCGATGGCCTTCATGGTTTCAGGGTCGATCCGCAATGCAAAAGATTTTTTTTCAGCCATAATTTATGAATGAAGTGTACCTGTATTCACAACAGGACTTACTTCACTGTCACCACATAATACAACCATTAAATTACTTACCATAGATGCCTTTTTTTCGCTGTCGAGCTCAATGATCTTTTTATCATCCAATAGTTGAAGAGCGCTTTCAACCATACCAACTGCTCCTTCAACAATTTTATGTCTGGCAGCAACCACGGCTGATGCCTGTTGCCTTCGCAACATGGAATGTGCAATTTCAGGTGCATAAGCCAAGTATCCGATTCGCGCTTCAATAACTTTGATCCCTGCGATGTGAAGGCGTTCGGAAATTTCTCCTTCCAATGCGAGATTGACATCTTCAAAATTGGTGCTAAGAGTAATGGTGGCATCTTCATCTTCAAAATGGTCGTAAGGATAGGTGCCGGCAAGTTTTCTAACAGCAGAATCGGTTTGTATTTTTACAAAAGCCTCATAATTGTCTACATCGAAGGATGCTTTATACGTGTCGTCTACTTTCCAAACCAGAATTACACTGATCAGGATGGGGTTTCCCATTTTGTCGTTCACCTTGATCTTTTCACTCTCAAGGTTTCTGGCTCTGAGGGTGATCGGTGTTTTTTTGTAAAACGGATTAACCCAAAAGAAACCATTTTCTTTTACGCTTCCTTTATACTTTCCAAACAATAGAAATACTTTGGAATTGTTTGGTGAATTGACCACAAATCCGCTAAACAAAATGAGCAGCACCGGAATAAGAAATAACCCTGTTACCATTTGTTTGCCGGTAAAGGAATAAAGGATGTAACCGAATAAAATCAAGGAAAGCAGTAAAAATAAATATCCGCTTCTAAGTGAAATGTTCTTTTCGTTGTTCATGATATTAAAATGATATTACAAATATATTAAAATTGTATTAAATGAAAAAAGATAAATCGGTTTAATTGATCCGTTCATTCGATAAAAATTTAATTGGATGCGAGATCTTTTTAATGCCTGAGGATCTGGCTAACCCTGTCTGCAATTGCCTTACGGCCGCGATAAACGTAATGCTCGGTTGTCCAGTTCTGGTCGATGTAGTCGACACCTTTCACAATTTCGAGATTATCAACCACAATGCTTCCTTTAGACTGATATCGGTTAATCAAAAAATCACGGTTGTATCGGATAATGCCTGTTAAAAGCGGGCCAACCAAACTGTCGGCATATTCAATATTTTCCGGCAAAAGGTTAAAAACGAGTTTGATTCCTTTGGTTTTACAGACCCGAACGATTTCATCACAATCCCTTATCCTGGGGTTATCCTCATTTAAGATAAAGGCAAAGGCTTTGATATTGTGGTCGGCGAGGGTTCTCTTTTCCATGTCTTCACTGCCATCCGGTCCAGGAAATTTTACCGCTTCACACCACGATTTAATGGTTGGATAGGGAAAATCAAAACCTTTTAAATTCAAAGTGTCCTTGGTCCACGACCTCCACATGTCAAGATCTCTTTCGAAGGGATTAAGATTATCATACAGATTCAAAGCTGCCATAAGGTGTATAAGCACCGGTGGCAAGGATTTGTAGTACAAAGCTTGTTTTTGCAAAGCAGATTCAAGTTCCGAGTGTATGCAAGCCTGATCGAAGGTTCGAAGATTCATGGTAACGATCAGTGTTTTAACTTTTTTGCCTGTTTCCAGTCTTTCAATCAATGGAAGATAAATTCCCATATGATAAGCAGGGTGGGTTACATCACCAACGATCGTATGAGGCAAATTTTTATCAATAAGTTCCGATATACTGCTTGTAATGCTGTCTTCTAAGGGATGGTAACTTATATTGCTCGATTCACCAAAATACAGAACATCACAGGAATCCTGAAGTTTAAGCAATTTATTCAATTCAGGTCCTTCTTTTTCCAATTCTTCCGGCCACAACCAAATCGTGAATATAAAGTTTGAAAGAACGGCTATGCTCAAAACCAAAAGTACTCGTATTATGTAGTTTTTTACAGCCATTTAGAATTGAAAATAAACAAAAGGGTGTTTCACGGTTCCGGACAACATAGCTATACACGCCAGCAAAATAGCATAGAGGAACCATCTGAATACAAAGGACCGGTTCTCAAGTTTTTTATCGATCCTGTTGTTGTAAATAAATACATCCAACAGAATGAAAACCACGAATACGATCCAAAAGGCAGGTTCGATCTTTAGACTTTGCAGACCGGAAGGGTTGGCCATCGAATTAAAGGTAAGGATGGCCCTGTCGTATGAACTTGCACGAAAAAAGACCCATGCACAATTAACGATCAGAAAGGTCTTTAAAGCTCCCAGAATCCGGATGGCACGGTTATTTGAAGAAGACAGGTTCAGATAATTTTTACCAAAATGTTCGAAAAGGTAAGAAAATCCATGGATAGCACCCCATATGATAAAGGTATAATTGGCACCGTGCCAGAATCCGCTTACGATAAAAACAATCATTATATTGAAAACCCAGGTCCTGATCCTTACTCTGTTTCCTCCAAGAGGAATGTATAAATAGTCTTTAAACCAGCTTGTGAGTGAAATATGCCAGCGTTTCCAGAATTCATGTATGGAAGTTGAAAAATAAGGGGTCCGGAAATTATCCAGCAATTGTATTCCCAACCAAAGCGAGGCGCCCTGTGCTATTAGTGAGTAACCCGAAAAGTCGGTATAGATCTGAAGTCCAAACATAAAAATTCCTGTAAGGACTGCAAACCCGGAATAGGATTCAGGGTGATCGAAGATAAGGTCGGCATAATTTCCTGCATTATCTGCAATACACATTTTAAGGAAAAATCCCATTAACATTAGTCTGAAACCATTCGAAAAATTGCGGTATAAGGGTTTGTGCTTTGAGAAGATCTGAGTTGACAGATGATTGAAACGTTCAATAGGTCCGGCGACCAAAGGAGGAAAATAGGCAACAAAAGTGGCGTATTTTGGCAAATTGCTTACCGCTTTTATTTTTCCAAAATACACATCAAAAGTATAGCTGAGCGATTGAAAGGTATAAAATGAAATGCCAACCGGTATCGAGTAATAAATTGCATTTAGCAGCATTCCTTTTGTTGGTTCCGAAGCCCGAATGATGTTGAGCCACATCGGGTCGATCTCAGGGAGAAAAAGTGAAAGGTATTTGAAAATGAACAAAAGGCCAATATTGAAACAAACACTTCCTGTGAGGTAAATCTTTCGAAGTAGTTTATTTGAAGATCTTGAGATCTTTAACCCGAAATAAAAGTCAATACAGGTTGAAATAAGAAGTAAGATCAAAAATTCGGGATGCAAATATCCATAAAAGAAATACCCTGAAAAAAGAAGCAGAACCCACCTGAATTTATGTGGAAGCAGGTAATAGATAAGTACAACTACCGGAAGAAAAATTAAAAAGGGGAGGGAGTTAAAAAACAATGCCTGTTTCTAATATTCCTTCAAACCAACAATAAAAAACCAATCAATGCAAATCAAAAGCCCGGACAATTTCATGCCCGGGCCAATTCTTAAAAAAAACGCATGAACTGTATTACTCTAACTTAAAATTGATGGGTAAATTGAAATGTACCCTAACCGGCTTTCCTCCCTGCATTCCGGGTTTCCATGAGGGCATATTTTGCACGGCCTTCAGCACTTCAGCTTCAAAGCCGTAATTCGGACTATTGCATTTCTTTATTGTTACACCTGAGATGCTTCCGTCTTTTTCAATGATAAAACCAACCACCAGTTTTGCAGAAATATTGTTTCTTTTAGCACTTTGTGGAAATTCCAGATGGTCGCCTAAAAAACGGTAAAGTGCCTTTTCCCCTCCAACAAATTCCGGCATGAATTCCGGTGCCAGCATGGGTTCTTCCTTTTTGATATTGGTTATGTCGCCGTAGTTCCCATTCCCTTTTTTAAAGCCACTGTTTCCCAGATCGGGGAAAAGGTCATTTTGCGATAGGTTACTGTTACCGGTGAACGTCAGATCGTTTATATTCCTTTGGTCGTTGACCAATGTGTCCTTGGGGTTTTTGTTGAAAAGATCTGAGATCACTTTTTGGTTGGAACTCGCATTTCCGGTCGATTTTTTATTTTCTTCTTTCGGGAGATCGGGCATCTCTTCTTTTTGAGAAGTTACTACGTATTGTATGTCCGGAGTAATGTCGGGAAAAACAACCAATTCTTCTTTTGCTTCAAGTTTGGTCAAGGTTGGTAAAACAAATAGCCCTACAACGGTGACCGATGTAATGGCCAAAGCCCTTAAAAGGGTCTGATGATAATTTTTGCGCAATTCATAAGCGCCATAAGCTTTGTTTCGGTTCTCAAAAACGATCTCATTTCTTCCTTCATCTGTAACATCGTCCCATTGGTTTTTAAATAGTTTCATGGCTTAAACGTTTGTGTATAACAAAGATAAACACGCCAAAGCGGGAAAACTTTTATTACCGGTCCTTTGTTCAACCGGATCAAACCATTGGTCAAGCCATATGGTACAAATTTTTTTAATGTGGGTTTTTTAAAGAAATAAGCTGAGAATGTGTCGGTAAAATTATTGAACCTTTCTTAATTGGAGTCCGTTTTTATTTCGAAGTTTTTTACAAGAAAATTTATCCAGTGCCTTTTGGTCCATGTTGTAAAGGTCTTTATATCCGGGTATGGGTTTAAAAAACTTCTTTATTGATTTTTTATAATAATCGGCATCAATTGCATAAAAATAGATCCGGTCATTTCTTAATTTGATCGGGTAAACATCCCAGACAAGCCGGTCCGAAAGACTGTCCCGCATGCAGAGATAGTAATATTTTTTACCCTTACAAATCTGCATGCTATCGGATAATGCACCTCCCCTCAGAACCTTATTTTCGGTAAAAAATAAGGAGTTTTTTGAAATGGTAAGATACGTGCTGTCGTTTTCGTTTGTATTGCGGAAATAGTATTTTCCAACCATTGCAGAAGGAAATTCTGGTAATGAATTGCTTGCGGGATGGTCAAATTTTATGGTACATGCCTCTGTAAGACTTATCAATACCACTAATAAAAAACCTAATCGTAACTTCATTTTTTTATCCATAAATAACCTTAAGTACAAACAGGAATGTTTTTGACTGCTTTTTGCAAACGGTCAATAACTTCATCTTTTCCCAGAACTTCCAGCAATTCAAATATTGGTGGTCCGCCCAATTCGCCGCTTACAGCCACCCTCAAAGGTTGCATTAGATGTCCGGCATTCAGGTTCATTTCCGAACAAAGGGATTTGAAGGTTTCTTCAAGCTCCTCATTTTTAAATTCTGTCAGGTTCTTAAGCTTGTTGAGGTATGCCTCAATAAAAACCGGCACAAAGTCCTTCCACTTCTTCTGTACTACACTCTGATCGTACGAATTCGGGGCTATAAAGAAATATTTTCCCTTTTCTGGAATTTCATTAGCAAAATTCACCTTCGATTTCATCAATCCAATAACCTTGATGAGATAATTGGTCTCTGCTTCAATTTTATTATGACTTAAAAGGGGAATGAGGTATTGTGCAATGTCTTCATTGCTTTGCATTTGTAAATATTGGTGATTAAACCATAGCGCTTTGTTCAAATCAAATTTAGCGCCATTTTTACTTACCCGTTCAAGTGTGAATTCTTCAAAGAGCTCGTTTAATCCAAAGAGTTCGCGATTGTCTTTTGGGTGCCATCCTAAAAAAGACAACATGTTTATAACTGCCTCCGGCAAATATCCGCTTTCCCGGTAGCCACTGGAAATTTCACCGGTTGACGGATCTTTCCATTCGAGAGGAAAAACCGGAAAACCAAGTTTATCACCATCCCGTTTACTCAGTTTACCATTCCCTTCAGGTTTTAATAAAAGGGGCAAATGTGCAAACTGAGGCATTACATCTTCCCAGCCTAAATATTTGTAAAGCAATACATGAAGCGGGGCAGATGGCAACCATTCCTCTCCTCTGATAACATGGGTGATCTTCATCAGGTAATCGTCAACAATGTTGGCTAAATGATAGGTAGGCATCCCATCGCTCTTAAACAACACCTTGTCGTCCATTTGAGAAGTCTGTACCACAACCCATCCGCGAATCACATCGTGAAAGCGAACTTCTTCCTTTCGCGGTAACTTTATTCGGATTACGTAGGGCTGGTTGCCGGCAAGACGTTCTTTTACCTCATCTTCACTCAGTGTAAGACTGTTTTTCATGCTCATCCGGCTTGCTGCATCGTATTTTGCGGGAAGCTTGCTTGCCTCAAGTTTTTCTCGCATGGCATCCAGTTCTTCCGTGGTATCGAAAGCATAATAAGCCTTATCGTCTGCCACAAGTTGTTCGGCATATTGTCTGTAAATATGTTGTCGCTCGCTTTGCCGGTATGGAGCATGTGGACCTCCAACCGTTACACCTTCATCAATTTTAAGCCCAAGCCACTTAAACGTTTCAATAATATATTCTTCTGCGCCTGGAACAAACCGGTTCTGGTCTGTATCTTCAATGCGCAATAAAAAGTCTCCATCATTCTTTCTTGCAAATAAATAGTTGTAAAGTGCAGTTCTTACACCTCCTATATGCAGTGGTCCGGTTGGGCTAGGGGCAAATCGTACTCGTACTCGACGTTCCATAATTGGCGGCAAAGATACGCTTAAAATTACCAATTGCTTTCAGATTTCAGGACATATTGGGGACAGATTGGCCGGTTTTGAATTGGAAGTTTTTAGATTGGAAGATCTTCTATGAAGGTGACGTTCTTGTTTTCATGGTCAACCTCACAACAAATATGATGAATGCCATTGCTTACCATCATGTATCTGGCTTTCAGGCTTATGTTATAGGTTGCAAGTTGCTGAACGGAATCCTGAGTAAGTTTTACCGTTGGTGCCTTGCATTCAATTACCAGATGAGGTTTTCCGGATGTATTGAAAACCACAAGGTCGAAGCGTTTCAGCATGCGATTTATTTTTAGTGCTCTTTCAATTGCAATAAGACCGGCCGAAATACCTTTACTCAGGAGATATTTAACGATCTTTTGTCGCACATCCTCTTCGGGTGTGTATCGAATCTTTTTTTTTCGCAAAGTATCATAGATCCATAACAAATCGCCTTCCTTAAAGACCTCTGTGGTTGTTTTTTCAAAATCGAAATCCTTCAACTCTCTACCTCTTTAAATTGATAAATTGTTAGCAAAATAACATTAATTTATTCTGTTAATTCATGAAATTCGCAGGGAATGGCTAAGACGGCAAAAAAGGAAAATTTCGAGCAGGTCATGCAACAGCTCAGCCGGCGAAATTATGATATGGTCTATACTTTATGTGGAGATGAACCCTATTATACGGATAAGATCTGTGAGAAAATTGAAAATGAGGTTTTGACAGAAGCGGAACAAGGGTTCAATCAAACCATTTTATACGCCAAGGACATCGATACGCTGGACATTGTTACCAATTGCAAAAGATATCCAATGATGTCTGAAAGACAAGTGGTGATCGTTAAAGAAGCGCAGTATCTCAAGAATCTTGATAAACTGAACTCGTATCTGGAGAATCCTTTGTCAAGCACGGTACTTGTTTTGTTGTTCAGGGGTAATGGGCAGTTAAAAAGAACCAACACCTTTAAACTTTTGTCGGAATATACCGTATTTGAAAGCGAACGGGTTGCCGATTACAAACTGGTTGACTGGATAGAAAAATACCTTAAGGAAAAAGGTTATAAGACAGATATTACAGGCTTGCAACTTATAGCAGAATCGTGCGGAAATAACCTCAGCACCATTGAAAATGAGTTGGCAAAGATTCTTATAAACATCGGTGACCGAAAAAACATCTCCGTTTCGGATATTGAAAAATTCATTGGGATCAGTAAAGAATACAGTGTATTCGAATTGCAGAATGCAATTTCGAAAGGCGATATACGAAAAATGTCCAAGATCATACATTATTTTGCCTCCGATCCCAAGGGCAATTCAATTATTATGGTGGTTTCAAGTTTGAGTACCTTTTTTGCAAAGGCACTTATGATCGGACCTCATCAGCAAAAAACCGATGCTGAGTTGGGTGGTTTGATAGGAATAAATCCCTATTTCATGAAAGATTATCGATCCTTATTAAAACATTACCCGGCCCAAAAGATAAATCATGTGCTGAATACGCTCAACCTATTAGACTTGAAAAGCAAAGGTATTTTATCCAACACCGGTGACGAAAACCTCTATAAGGAACTGTTGATCGGTTTAACCTGAAACCGACCGGTTGTTTAGAAAGATTAACATGTTCTTAAGGGCATTTTTTCGATGACTTATTTCATTCTTTTCGTCTTCCGACATTTGAGCAAACGTTCTGGAATGCCCATCAGGAATAAAAAGAGGGTCGTATCCAAATCCTCCTTCTCCCGATAACTGATTTGCGATATCGCCTGTTACTTTGCCTTCGAAAAAATATTCATTTCCATCCAGGATCAACGAAATTACAGTTTTAAAGGAAGCTTTCCTGTTTTCGACCCCTTTCATTAAAGAAAGCAATTTTTGATTATTGGCCGCATGGTCTCCGTGGTCACCGGAAAACCTGGCAGAATAAACACCCGGGGCACCCTGAAGCGCCTCAACTTCAAGGCCGCTGTCATCGGCAAAGCAATCAAGTTTCAGCGTATTGTGAATTGCGTGTGATTTAATGGAAGCATTTTCCCTGAAAGTAGTACCGGTTTCATCTATATCCTCTTTAAAACCAACCTCCTGCATACCCGTCACCCTGATTCCGGAATCCTCAAGAATGGAATTAACCTCCTTTAATTTGTGAGCATTGTTGCTGGCAAAAACGAGTTTTAGCATGTTCAGGATCAGAATAAAGGCTTACCGGTCATTTCAGCAACAGGCGGTAATCCCATCATTTTAAGTACGGTTGGAGCGATGTCTGCAAGAATCCCATCATGAAGTTCAATGTCGTTTTTGCCAATAACAAAACAAGGTACCGGATTTACACTATGTGCTGTATTCGGACTTCCGTCTTCATTTATGGCATTATCGGCATTTCCATGATCGGCAATAATTATGAACTGATAACCTTTTTTACGACCTGCCTCAACAAGTTCCCCAACGCAGGAGTCAACCGTTTCAACCGCCTTGACGATCGCTTCATAAACTCCGGTGTGGCCAACCATATCAGGATTTGCAAAATTAATGCACATAAAGTCCGCATCTCCTTGTTCAATTTGTTCAAGGATTTGGTTTTTTAATTCGATGGCACTCATTTCAGGTTGAAGATCGTAAGTAGCCACTTTTGGGGAAGGTACCAAAATTCGTTTTTCGCCTTCAAAAACTGCTTCTCTGCCACCTGAAAAAAAGAAAGTGACATGAGGATATTTCTCTGTTTCAGCCGCACGTATCTGTTTTAGTCCTGCATTGCTTATTACCTCACCCAGGGTGTTGTTCAGGTCGGTGTTTTTAAACAAGACATGCACGTTTTTAAAGGTTTTATCGTACTCCGTAAAGGTGGTATAATCAACATCCAGTGGAGCCATATCGTACTCGGGAAATGCCGTTTGCGTGAGAGCCATACTGATTTCTCTTCCACGGTCGGTGCGGAAATTAATATTGATCACAAGGTCACCTTCTTCTATCAAAGCAATGGCATTGTTTTGATCATCAACTATGCTGATCGGTTCAATAAATTCGTCAGTAATTCCTGAATTATAGGAGTTTTGAATGGCCTTGATACAATTATCGGACTTAATTCCTGTACCTCTGGTTAACAAGTCATAGGCCTTTTTTACCCTTTCCCATCTTTTATCCCGGTCCATTGCATAATACCTGCCGATACAGGAAGCGACTTTTACCTGTCCTATATTTTCCGGAATTAATTCAGAGAAAAAGCGGATCCCACTGTATGGATCGGTATCACGCCCATCTGTAAATGCATGGATAAAGGATCGATCGTCCAATTTATATTTTTGTAGAAGCTTACAGAAGAGTATCAAATGCTTAATAGAGGAGTGAACGCCTCCATCTGAAACCAACCCGATTAAATGGATCTTTTTTTGTTCGTTCAGAGCCTTATTCAAGATCCTTTTAACTTCAGGGAGTTCTTCAACCTGTTCGTCTTCAAATTCCTTATCAATGCGGGTCAACATCTGATAAACGATTCTTCCTGCACCTATATTCATATGTCCAACTTCACTGTTGCCCATCTGTCCTTCGGGTAAACCGACGTTCAAACCGTGGGTAAGAAGGGTTGTGTTGGGAACATTTTTATATAAACCATCAATAAAAGGAGTCCGGGCATTAAAGATGGCATCACTTTTATCGTGTTTCCCAATACCCCACCCATCCATTATAATCAGCATCAATTTTGATATTTCGGACATGGTGCAAAGTTAACCATTTTCGAAACCGATTCTTAACAAAAGCTTGAATAGTGGTAAGGATCCGGCAATGAATTCCATTTTGTTTAACTAATTTTGTTTTTTAGTTTTTTGCCTCTGGTTCATCAACATAAACACAGTCACGGACTAATTGCTCTCTGGTACATTACCGAGTCGGTGGAGGAGCTTCACAGAAAATTGACCATTGACCGGTTTACTCCTTTCAAAACCATAAAAAGGAATCGGCATTGGTTATCGGCACGTCTGGCTCTTCAAATTGCTACCAATCACACTAAATCCAAAATAAAAAAAAGCCCTGAAGGAAAACCCTTTCTTGATGATCAGGACGGACATATTTCCATGTCACATTCAGGTGAAATGGCTGCAGCTATGTATAATAAAACCCAAAGTTGCGGAATTGACCTGGAACTTTATGACCAAAGGATTGAACGAATTGTCCATAAATTTACAGGAAAAACAGAGGAAGATCTGTTCCGGGAAGGTTTTTACTGCTCAAGTGCCTGTTTACTATGGAGTGCAAAGGAGTCGGTGTTCAAATACTGTGAACTTCACGACGTGAATTTTATTGAGGAAATTCAGTTAAAGGAAATCAATTATGAAAATCAAACTCTTAAATTTCACCTTAAAAGATTTGATCCCGATGTGCCAATTACCGTTTTTTACAGAGTGTATGAGGCAGTTGGTGAAAAAGTTTATGAAACGCCCTTATTGGCAGATCTGGATATGAGAACCAACGAAAGATATATTTTAACATGGCTGTAAATAGTACAAAAGTGATCTGGATAACCGGTGCAAGTTCGGGAATCGGTAAGGCACTTGCCGAAGAATACGCTTTAAAAAAATGTTGTCTTATCTTATCGGCACGAAAACGGGAAACTCTGGAAGAAGTAGCTGAATATTGCCGAAAACTTGGGTCCGAAGCTTTCGTTTTACCTTTTGATCTGTATTTGTTGAAAAATGCAGATGAGATCGTTTCCAGGGCACTTGATTTTAAGGGTCATATTGATATACTGGTGAACAACGGGGGAATTTCACAACGATCCAAAGTTATGGATACCAGCCTGGAAGTGAGTGCCAGGATCATGGACATCAACTTTTTTGCGCAAATTGCCCTTGGTCGGAATTTGCTCAAATCTTTCATACAAAACGGAGGTGGACGATTTGTGGTGATCAGCAGTCTGAGCGGCAAATTCGGGTTCCCTATGAGAAGCACGTATGCAGCATCCAAGCACGCATTGCACGGATATTTCGAAACTCTTGCACTCGAAAACTACGAACATAATGTTAAAGTAACCATGGTTTGTCCCGGAAGGATAAAGACCGATATCTCACTCAATGCGATAACCGGAGATGGAGCTTCTTTTGGTAAAATGGATGAAGGCATGGAGAAAGGAATGCCTGCGAAGGTTTGCGCCAAAAAAATAATACGGGCCGTTGAAAAAGACCGAAGGGAAGTTTACATAGGCAGAAAGGAAGTTCTGATGGTTTATTTCAAGAAGTTTTTGCCATCATTGTTCTTTAATATTGCTCGAAAGGTTGATCCAAGTAAGTAAATAAGAGGGGGTTTTCAGATGTAATTTTAAGAGTCAGAATACCATATTCAAATAGTATTTTTGCAACATGGCAAAACAGATCGTCGGTATTCAACAAATTGGTATTGGTGTGTCAGACGTGCATGAAGCATGGACCTGGTACAGGAAAAACCTTTCAATGGACATACCGGTCTTTGAGGAAGCGGCAGAGGCAAATTTAATGTTGCCATACACCGACGGAAGCCCTCAAAAAAGACATGCTATTCTTGCCATAAATCTGCAAGGTGGTGGCGGATTCGAGATCTGGCAGTACACCAGCAGGACGCCTGTAGGTGCTGATTTTGAGATACAGATGGGAGATCTGGGAATTCTTTTTCCAAAAATAAAGTGCCGAAACGTAGCAGAATTACATCAAAATCTTCTGAGAAAAGGCGTAAAGCTCATCAGCAATGTGGTGTCGGATCCTGCCGGTAATTTGTGCTTTGGTTTAAAAGATCTGTATGGCAATATTTTTCAAATCGTTGAGAGCGATGACTGGTATTCCAATACGGGGGCCTTAACAGGAGGCGTGGCCGGAGCTGTGATCGGAGTTTCAGATATCGATAAGGCTCTGAAGTTATATCGCGACGTTTTGGGATACGATAAAGTGATCTATGATCAGGAAGGTACTTTTCCGGATCTCACAGGACTCCCTTCCGGCGATAAAAGGTTCAGAAGGGTATTGCTTGGGCATTCCGAAAAAAGAAAGGGAGCTTTCAGCAAACTTCTGGGAAAATCAGAGATCGAACTCATAATGGCACTTGATCGAAAGCCTTCTAAAATATTTGAAAATCGTTTATGGGGCGATCTTGGATACATTCATCTTTGTTTTGATGTAATTGATATGCAAGCTTTAAAGGCCGAATGTGAAGCTTCCGGTTTTCCATTTACGGTGGATAGCAGCCAGAGCTTTGATATGGGTGAAGCTGCAGGCCATTTTACGTATGTTGAAGACCCTGACGGAACCCTTATTGAATTTGTGGAAACGCATAAGATCCCGATCCTTAAAAAAATAGGCTGGTACCTCAATCTGAAAAAAAGAAACCCGTTGAAACCTCTTCCAAGGCTGTTTCTGGCTGCCCTGGCACTCAACAGGAAAAAAGACTGATGAAAAGTCTTTCTTATTTTGGTGCCTGTCTTTTTTGAAATTTTTTTTCTTCTTTGTTGCTTAGTTTGCAACTAAGTTTTGCTGTGCTTAGTTTGCAACTAAGTTTTGCTGTGCTTAGTTTGCAACTAAGCACTAAAACATTTTACTTAAGCATGCTTTTTTTATTATTTTTGGATAAAGCAACCATGACTGAAGGAGGATATAAAATAAGGAATAAAGAAGGTATTCATTTTATAACATTCGCGGTAGTGGATTGGATTGATGTTTTTACAAGGAAAGAGTATCGTGAAATAATAGTAGATAGCCTCAGATATTGTCAGCAATCAAAAGGGCTGATAGTGTACAGTTGGTGTTTAATGAGCAATCATTTACATTTGGTAATATCGACAAGAGATCATAATACAAGTGATATTTTGCGAGATTTTAAAAAATTTACAAGCAAACAAATAATTCAAGCTATCAAAGAGCATCCGCAAGAAAGTAGAAGTGAATGGATGCTTGACCTGTTTGCAAAAGCAGCAGAAAAAAACAGCAGAAATAAAACGTATCAATTTTGGCGACAAGATAATCAACCAAAGGAACTTTTTAGTGTTGGCTTTAGTATGCAAAAACTTGAATATATCCATAATAATCCTGTGGAAGCGGGTATAGTTGATAAAGCAGAAGATTATATTTATAGTAGTGCCAGAGATTATTGTGGAATGGATAAGGGATTATTGGAAGTGGAGATATTGGAAACGCATGAAATCATAAAAAATATCCTATCATGATGTTATACTTTATATAGAACAAATGATCATGCTGAGTTTAAAAGAATTTATCTATAAATTTAGAAGTTTAGATCCTGAGTTGCAAACTCAGGATAGCGTGGGAAAACAAAGAATCTGCTTTGTTAAATACCGGTCATCAATACAAGCAAATGGATTATATGTACGACCTTATCAGTGGTAAGGTCAATTATGTTACCTATCAAAAAGGGTATGAAGATCAGTTTATTCAACGCTATCAATATGATGCGGATAATAGAATTACAGAGGTGTTAAGTTCAGTTGATGGAAGACATTGGGACCGCGATGCTCGTTACAATTATTATATGCATGGGCCGCTTAGTAGAACAGAAATTGGTCAGCTAATGGTGCAAGGGCTTGATTATGCTTACACCCTTCATGGATGGTTAAAAGGAGTGAATTCCGCTACTTTAAACCCGGATCGAGATCCCGGGCATGATGGTGTTTCTTTCTCAACTAGTGGAATTCATGCCAATGTTGCAAAAGACGTAATGGGATTCAATTTGGGATATTATTCCACAGATTATGAACCAATAAGCGATTCAAGATCTATTCCAATTCCAACAGCCAATAAATTCTTACCATCAATATCAGGAAGTGGTTACAGTGCAGCAGCACCATCACTTTATAACGGAAACATTAGGATGATGCATACCGGACTTAAACCAATTATAGATGGTACATCACAGCACATGGCAATGGCGTATACATACGACCAATTAAATCGAATTAGCACAGCAAATGCTTGGGATAATTACAATAATACTACCAATGAATGGCAATCATCAGGAACAGCCTTGACAGCTTATGCAGAAGAGTTTGAATACGACCCAAATGGAAATATTCTTACCTTAAATAGAAATGGTGGAACCGGCTTGTCTTCACCTCCACCTTCCTCAACAAACATGGATAACCTAACATATCATTACTATTCCGGCACAAATCAACTGGAGTATGTAAGCGATAATGTTACCTATACAGGCAATTACTCAAATGATATTGATAACCAAAGCTCAGGGAATTACTCCTACGATGCTATTGGTAACTTGATTTCAGACGTATCTGAAGACATACAAACTATAGAATGGACCGTGTATGGAAAGATTAAAAGTATTACTCGTGGAACTCCAGGGGTAAATAACCCAAATCTTGAATTTACATATTCACCCGATGGCCACAGAACCAGCAAGAAAGTAATTGTACCTGGGGGAGACACAAAAACAACGTATTATATTTGTGATGCTCAAGGTAATCAAATGGCTACATATACCATTCTAAATGAAGACCCGATTGTTTGGGAGGGAAGCCCAATTTATGGAAGCAGTAGAATTGGAATATTTGAACCAAACATGGAGTTAAGTGAAGATTCAGACCCAAATGATGATAGCCATATTTCGACTTGGTTGCAAGCACTTCCACAAAATTATTTAGAATATGAAGTCTATAGAGGTTTGCGAAAATACGAGCTTAGTAATCATTTAGGAAATGTATTGGCCGTAATTTCTGATAAGAGGTCTTCTGTTTGTGTGAGTGGAGATATTGATCATTATGAAGCTGACGTTTTGCAGGCAACTGATTACTATTCCGGCGGGATGTCAATTGTTGGGAGGATGTGGAGTTCGGGAAGTGCTGAAAAGTATAGATTCGGCTTCAATGGGAAGGAGAAAGATGATGAAACCCTAACACAAGATTATGGCTTTAGGATTTATAACCCCTCTTTAGGAAGATTTTTAAGTGTGGATCCACTGACCAGAGAATATCCTTGGTATTCCCCATATCATTTTGCAGGGAACATGCCAATCTGGGCCACAGACATAGATGGATTAGAACCTAGACTTGCATCTAAGTCATCTAATGGTAATGTAAGTATAGAAATTTATAAGGATGAATCTGGTTTAGTTTTTAATTTGGCTCAAGGATCAACAGAATTGATGGATTTTGATGATGAACAAAGACTAATTGGATTCACTCATAAGAACGGGGATAAATATGCTTGGGACTTTGAGTCAAATGTCTTTACAAAGACTCAGATTAACTATAATGATGACAACATGCTTTATTCCATAGACTTCAAAGAAGTCGTAATAGAAGGCCAAAGAAACACTTCTCAGCAAACATTTAGACAGAAGTACTTATATTGGATAGAAGAGGGTTATCTTGAAGGTGGAGATAATCCGACAAATCAAAGAAGTCCAACGGCAAAGGAAACCTCTGATGCATTAAGGGGAGGAGGAGAAGCCTTACAAATGGCTGGTGTATGTTTAACTTGCATAGCACCTGAGTTTGGGATTCCAATGTATAAGTTAGGTGGTTACTTAGAAATGACAGGAGATGCAATAGAATTAGGGCATAATTTGGTAAATAATAATTACAAAGAAGCTACGGTGCAGTTTATTGGAGGAGCAGCAAGCCATTTTGGAGGAAATTTGGCAGTGGATGCAATAAAGAAAAACGGTGGTGATAAAATCGAGCAATTTGCGGCTGATGCATTGATAGATCAGAGCGTAAAAAAGGCAACAAGCAATACAAATAAGAATGATAATCCTTAGTATTTTTCTTATTCTTGGGGGTTTGGGATTAATTTTCTATACAATTCGACAAAAAATTAACTGGGATTCAGCTCAACCACATGAAATAAAAGGTTGGTTATGGGGAATTGGTGGTATTATAACAGGAATAAGAATTTTGTTAGATGTTTTATTTGGAATTTGAACTTTTAATAAATTCTATCTTCATAACCGTATTGCATAGATTTATCTCAGTTGCAAACAGTATTTTTAAAATAATAAAAACTATAACTTTTTCTCACAGCGCATTAATCTTCGCCGCCTTGATCAACCCGTCAAGGGCATAGAAGATATTTTGTTTATCGGCTTCGGGGAGTTTTTCTATGTCCTGTAAGCGTTTGAGGGTTTTTTTATCCAGTTCAAGGGAGATCTTACCGAGCAGATAATCAAGACTTACTTCGAGGGTATCGGCAATTTTAGAGGCCACTTCTACCGAAGGTTTTACTTCATCGCGTTCATACTTTCCTATGATATCCCCTGAAGTTCCAACCGATTTACCCAGGTCGCCCTGAGAAATCCCTTTGCGTTTGCGCAAGGCTGCTATGTGCTGTCCGAAAGTCATATATGGCTTTAAATAGGTATATTTTTATTATAAAAGACAAAGATAGCCGATAAAAATATCGGAACAAAGAAAGATAGTTCTTGCGGGATTCCGACAAATCTTCTACTTTTGTGATAAATATATCGGAAACACAACCCTGAAAATATTTTTCAACATGCCCACCTTAAACTCCACCGACCCGAATTTACTCAGCTATGAACATGAATTGCTGAGGATCGAAGTTCCCGGAGGGGTGAAGCTGGAAGGTCTGGACAGGATGCGGGTAACGCTGAAAGTTGAATTGAAAGATAGTCCAAGACCACCGGTACGGCATAACCTGGATTTGTATAACGATAACCAACTGGAAAAATTTATCCGCAAAGTAGCCGAGAGACTGGAGATCGGCACCAGTGTAATTGCGGCAAGCCTTTCGGAGATCACCACCGAAATAGAACATTACCGCTTAGAGCAGATCAAATTACAAGGCTCAGAGCAACCCGAAGTAAAACGGCTCACCGAAAGCCAGTACCTGGAGGCCAAAGAGAACTTAATGGCCGAAAACCTGATGGAGCAGACAATGGAAGATTTACAAGGCACAGGCATACAGGGAGAAAAGGAAAACGGCATGATCCTGCTGATTGCCATGAGCAGCCGCAAACTGCCCGACCCATTGAGTGTGATCTGCCTTGCGGGGAGCGGAACAGGTAAAAGCTACCTGATGGAAAAGGTGGCCTCCTGCATTCCGGAGGAAGATGCCCGGGAGCATACCCAGTTCAGCGGAAACAGTTTTTATTATTACCGAAGGGAAGAAATACGGGGTAAAGTTTTTTTGATTGAAGATTTAGACGGCGCACAAGGGGTCTTGTTTCCCATCCGCGAACTGCAAACCAAAAAAAGGATATCCAAAACCGTGACCGTAAAAGATAAAAGCGGACAACTTAAGACCATAACCCTGATCGTGGAAGGGCCGGTAAGCGTAATTGGCTGCACCACAAGAGAAAAGGTATATGAGGACAATGCCAACCGCGCCATATTGATTTACCTCGATAATAGCACCGAGCAAGACGAGCGGGTGATGGATTACCAAAAACAACTCAGGGCAGGACTTACCGACCGCTTGAAGGAAAAGCAGTTACAGGAAAAATTACAGGACATGCAGCGCATCTTGCAGCCTGTACGAATCATTAACCCCTATGCCCCTTTGATCGATCTGCCCAAAGAGATCTTTAAACCCAGAAGGACCTTACCCCTGCTTTTGAGTTTTATGGAAGCCATTACCTTTTACGGGCAGTATCAAAGACCAATCAAAACCGACCCTAAAGGCGGAGAAACGTACATTGAAACCCACCCTATCGATATAGAGTGGGCTTTTAAGTTGCTCAAAGACGTGCTGTTCAGAAAAAGCGATGAACTCAGCGGGGCTGCAAGGGAGTTTTACCGGTGGATACTAAGCCACCACGGGCAACTGGAAAAGAAGAACGGCTTTTACGGGCAGGATGTGCGTAAGCTATGCCGCATCCATCCAAGAACCTTAAACCGGTATTTACTCGAACTCACCGAATACGGCCTGTTGCAAATCACCGGAGGCAATAAATACCGCAGCGGTTATTCTTACAGGATTCGTGAGAGCAAGGGCTTTGAGCAGACGCAAAGCAGCATAGAAGGGCAGATAAAGCAGGTGATGGAAAATGTGTGGGAGGCTTACCACCAAAGGGAAGCTGAGAAGCAAACGCCTGTCAAAGTGAACGTATCCCCAAAGTCGAAGCGCAGCAGAGATCCCGATAGCAAAGCGCATCGAAAGAGCAGGTCAGTAAGTCAGCCTTTGGACAGCAGCATGGCCGGCTAACTAAAAACCTTTGCACCAGAAGCGTTGTAAGCCACTAAGACAATCACTCAAAAAAGGAAGCCCATGAAAAATTTACCGGTCAAAAGCCCATCCTTCCGGTACCTGGAAAAAAGCTTCAGGGAGTGGCTCGATGTATTGGGCTATGCCCCCACAACGGTTTATATGATGCCCAATACCCTAAGGGAGTTTTTTTACTACCTTGAACAAAATGGCATAACCAACATTACGCAGATGGATACCAAAGACATCAGAGCCTATTACACCCAATTAAAAACCCGTCCCAACACCCGGCGCGGAGGCGGCCTGAGTAACAGTTATTTAAACAAGCAGTTGCAAATGCTCTATAAGTTTACGGAGTACTTACGCCAGAGCGGCAGACTGGTTTTACCACCTCTGAACCTGGAATGGGAAAGCGATGATACCGAAGAGATCACGTTTTTAACTCAAGGCGAAATCAAAGAATTGTTTAACGCCACTTACGGCTACAATGAAGGCACGGCACTGGAACCCTTAAACAGCAGGGACAGAGCCATACTCTGCGTCTTTTACGGATGTGGCCTAAGAAGAAATGAAGGCTATCATTTAGATGTATCGGACATCAATTTTGAGCGGCAGATCATCCATGTAAGACGCGGAAAAGCGTATAAGGAAAGGCTTGTTCCGTTTAATAAAACCTTATCGAAGCATTTGCAGGATTATGTATATGAAGCAAGGGTACAACTGGTAACAGATTCCCGGGAGGAGGCTTTTTTTATCAGTCAGCGTGGAACCCGCATGGACAGCATGAGCATGTCTTTGCGCCTTAAATTATTGAAGCACAGAACCGATAATATTGAATTGCAAAATAAAAACGTAAGGCTTCATGTATTGCGCCACTCAATTGCCACACACTTTTTACAAAACGGCATGAGCCTTGAAAAGATAGCCCGGTTTTTAGGTCATGCCTCTTTGGAATCCACTCAGGTGTACACCCATTTAGCCCATGCTGAAAACGGCCAGGAGGAACCCAAACAACCCCCTTACCGCAACATTCCAAAGTATGAATATTTTAAATTGCACGAGGACGAACTATGAGCGGAAGAATAAAACTCGGAAAATCCCGCGACAGCCGTACAAGGGGAAAAGCGAAAATACAGGATACACAGGCTGAGTTACACTTACAGCAGGCGTTAAAACAGGCAGGGGATTTTACCCGTTATCTATTAGCCAAAGGCTACAGTTCGTCCACCATAAAACGCTTTATCAAAGACAGCGGTTATTTTTTAGCATGGGCTGAAAAAGAAAATGTACCGGTAGAGAATGCCTCATACAGCGATGTGTTGCATTTTATTCAGGGCAAACGCGACAGGGTTAAGCAACGCACCCTTGGTGCGCAGGTAAACAGTTTAAAGCACTACTTTGATTTTTTGGCTGCAACGGCTGAAATGGCAGAGAACCCGGCCTCACAAATACAGATCCGAGGCATAAAAAGAAGAACCCTTTACGACATCCTGAAAAAAAGCGAACTGGAAGGCCTTTATCAAAACTTTGAAGTACCAAAGGATACTGACCCCAACAAAAATCAGAACTGGTTTAAGAAGGCTTCATTGGGTGCCAAACGCAATAAAGTGGTCGTGGGTTTAATGGTTTACCAGGGCTTAACGGTTTATGAACTGGCAACCCTTAAGCAGGAGGATATACGCCTGAGGGAAGGGAAGATTTTTGTGGCCGGCAGCCGCAGAAGTGAGCAAAGGATGCTGAATTTAGAAGCACACCAGATACTGGACCTAATGGAGTATACCATGCAGGTAAGAGAAGAAATAGTAAAACTCAAAAAAGACAATGGCCACAGCGGCTCGCTGCTTATCAGCACCGGAGCAGGCAGGCACTTTAACAATACCATGCAGGACATTATGCGAAAGCTGCGAAGGCAAAACAGTAAAGTCACAAGTGCAAAGCAAATACGGGCAAGCGTTATTACCCACTGGCTGAAGCTCTATAACTTAAGACAGGTTCAATACATGGCCGGGCACCGGTATGTGAGTTCAACGGAGGCTTATTTGGTCAATGATCTGGATGATTTACAGGAAGATGTAAACAAGTTTCATCCGATTGGGTAAAACTTGAAATCACAAATTGTGACATCAAGTTTTTACCTTTGTAAAACAACTATAAATGAGTGAAGTATTAATAATACCGGACGAAGTAGTTATCAGCAGGATTTATCACATCCGAGGCCAAAAAGTAATGCTGGACAGTGATCTGGCGGAACTTTATCTAATACAAACCCGTGTGATTAACCAACAGGTCAAACGAAATGCAGACCGCTTCCCTGATGATTTTATGTTCCAGTTAACAGCCCAGGAATGGGAAACCCTGCAGTCTCAAAATAAGGCTTGGGGCGGCAGAAGAAAATTACCTAATGTATTTACTGAACATGGTGTGCTGATGTTGTCAAGCATACTCAACAGCAAAAAAGCCATTGCTGTAAATATCCAGATAATGCGAATCTTCACAAGGTTGCGGGAAATGATTCTTACTCATAAAGACTTGTTACTTGAAATGGAAGAATTAAGGAAGAAAGTATCAGGGCAAGATGAAAGGATAGAGTTAATTTATAATTACCTGGCGAGATTCGTTAAAGAACAGGAAACCCCAAGAAAACGTGTAGGGTTCAAAACTTCCGGACAGCAGGAAGAATAAACCCCACCCTCTGCACGGCTTGGACAGTTCCAACGCACAAGGCCAAATGCTTCACTGCCCCTGTTGGTGTCGCCCCCGTTTTTCCGTCATGTTTTTTGCCATCCATCGCACCTGCAGCACATTGCTTTTTTACCGGACAGTTATCGGGAATTTAAAGCTGACTTCAAAAAAGCAAAGAGCTGCATCATCACACAAAGCAAAAAAACACGCCGAAAAAAGCGGGGTAAGCTACATTAACATAATGTGGTCTTATAGGTAAAGCTTCGCCTCCCGCCTGCCTTCGCCTGTGCAAGCACCCCGGCCACACGCGGGATCCTATAAGCACATTATGCTAAGTAGCCGCCACCACCCGGCAACCCCGATAAAACGCTCCCGCATTAAGCTCCATCGCTTCCGTTTCATCGGGTTTGCAGCCGTGCCCTCCAACCACACCCGGGGACTACACAAAATAACAGGCGGCTAAAGCCGTCATGACTTATTGGGGGAAATTCCATTCCCCCAAACCCCCTATGGATGCTCATTTTTACAGGTTGATAAACACACGGTTCAACGCTCAAAACCCTTTTTATCAACCCATAAAAATAGAGCCATCTTCTTTGACGTGATTGATCCAATTACCAGTGAAAGATTTTATATTTGAAGTTCGGCAATCCGTTTAAAATTTAAAGTGTTAACCCAAAACAGGACATATTATCAAGTACCATTTTTTTTCTTTGAGACTAAGGAAAAAATCGTGAGACGGTCTGAAAAAGGCAAAGACTTCTTTACAGGCGGGATGTCAATGGTTGGAAGAAACTATCAAGCTGCAAGTACTGAAAAATACAGGCATGGCTTCAATGGGAAAGAAAATGACAATGAAACTTTAACTCAGGATTATGGAATGAGGGTTTATGATCCAAGGTTAGAAAGATTTTTGAGTGTTGATCCTTTATTCAAAAAGTTTCCCAATTTGTCTTCGTATCAGTTTGGTACGAATAATCCAATTGAAAATATAGATCTGGATGGACTTGAAGGAGTTAGTACCAGCTTTATGGCAACGATTGGAGTTAATATAACTCTTCAAAAACAGCCAAAATTCTCAATAATTGGTGGAGCCGGAATTGCTGCGAAATATAATTTTAGTAGTGGGGAACTCGGCACTAAAGGTAATCTTAGTTTTCAAAATGGAACGATGAACTTTAAATACCACGTTACAGCATATGCATCCTTAGGAGTTGGAAATACTCTTGGATTTAAAGCTTATGCAACAACTCCAACTTCTAATTTGTTAAATACTTCTACAAAATTTGACTTTAAACCAAATGTTGGTGTTGGAAACACAACGGGTAATTTTATAACAGATGGTTATTTAGGAGTGGGTGCAAAATTTGATGGTGGAAATATGAATAAATCATTAAGTGGCTTTTCAACTAATCTTACATTTGCTACAGGCCCGCTCACAAAAGTAACCCCCAACCTTAACTCAAATAATTATACGTTCAAGACCTTAGAAATTGCATTGGGTGGCTCAGAGAATTCAGATGGTGGGTCATCATTCTCTTTAAATATTGCAAATGCCTCTACAATAAAAACACCTATAGGTTCTCAGTTGCATCAAAGTACGCAACAATGGGGGGAAAAAACTGAAAGTACTTTCTCTATTGATTATAATAAAATAAGTATTGACGGAAGTACATTTAAAACCATAGAAGGTCACCTTGGTGGTTCAAAGGCCGCTTATGGTATGGGTTTTTCAAAAGAAAAGGGAGGCAAAGGTTTTGGGTTTGGAAGCCTTGGGGCCCCTCTTAAACGATAATTGCGATGAAATTTAGTTTATTAGTGTTTAGCTTTTTAATGTTCATCCAATGTAAGCCGAAAGAGGATTGCAATGACAACTTTTCCTTTATTGAATTTGGAAAGGGTGAGATTATTGTGCTTGACACTCAGTCTTATACCTCTAATAAACCATGGATTATAGATACTCTAATCGGCAAAAAGGTTTGGGGGCTGAACAGATTGGGTCTTTGCGAGGGTTTTGTGGAGGACAAGATAAATTCCACAAAAATTGTTTTAAACATTCCAGATGATAATTTAGATTCATTTCTTTTATCTGACGATAACATTTATTTGAATTCAAAATGTTACCTATCAATTGAAGGTACAAAAGATAACGGTTTTTATAAGGTTAACAATGGTAAAGTCAATGGCAAAAAGAGTGCTTCTGGGGAATGGAGTATTAGTGGTAACATATACATAATTGGCGTTAATTCTAAAGAAACTATCAGTTTAGTGTGGTAAATAGGTACAAAATCAATATCTCTTAATTTACAACGCATTAATCTTCGCCGCTTTAATCAGCCCGTCAATGGTATAGAAAATATTCTGTTTATCGACTTCGGGGAGTTTTTCTATGTCCTGCAGGCGTTTGAGCGTTTTTTTATCCAGTTCAAGGGAGATCTTACCGAGCAGATAATCAAGACTTACTTCGAGGGTATCGGCAATTTTAGAGGCCACCTCTATGGAGGGCTTTACTTCATCGCGTTCATACTTGCCGATAATATCTCCTGAAGTTCCAACCGATTTACCCAGGTCGCCCTGAGAAATCCCTTTGCGTTTGCGCAAGGCTGCTATGTGCTGTCCGAAAGTC
The DNA here is from genome assembly GCA_020635455.1 of Flavobacteriales bacterium. GTDB lineage: Bacteria > Bacteroidota > Bacteroidia > NS11-12g > UBA9320 > JABWCE01. The sequence continues at coordinate 196,525 of JACJZT010000004.1, read as the reverse complement.
ATATATGGCTTTAAATAGGTATATTTTTATTATAAAAGACAAAGATAGCCGATAAAAATATCGGAACAAAGAACAATAGTTCTTGCGGGATTCCGACAAATCTTCTACTTTTGTGATAAATATATCGGAAACACAACCCTGAAAATATTTTTCAACATGCCCACCTTAAACACCACCGACCCGAATTTACTCAGCTATGAACATGAATTGCTGAGGATCGAAGTTCCCGGAGGGGTGAAGCTGGAAGGTCTGGACAGGATGCGGGTAACGCTGAAAGTGGAATTGAAAGATAGTCCAAGACCACCGGTAAGGCATAACCTGGATCTGTATAACGATAACCAGTTAGAAAAATTTATAAGAAAAGTAGCGGAAAGACTGGAGATAGGCACCAGTGTAATTGCAGCCGGTTTATCACAGATCACCACCGAAATAGAACACTACCGCTTAGAGCAGATCAAACTGCAAGGCTCAGAGCAACCCGAAGTAAAACGGCTCACCGAAAGCCAGTACCTGGAGGCCAAAGAGAACTTAATGGCCGAAAACCTGATGGAGCAGACAATGGAAGATTTACAAGGCACAGGCATACAAGGAGAAAAGGAAAACGGCATGATCCTGCTGATTGCCATGAGCAGCCGCAAACTGCCCGACCCATTGAGTGTGATCTGCCTTGCGGGGAGCGGAACAGGTAAAAGCTACCTGATGGAAAAGGTGGCCTCCTGCATTCCGGAGGAAGATGCCCGGGAGCATACCCAGTTCAGCGGAAACAGTTTTTATTATTACCGAAGGGAAGAAATATGGGGTAAAGTTTTTTTGATTGAAGATTTAGACGGCGCACAAGGGGTCTTGTTTCCCATCCGCGAACTGCAAACCAAAAAAAGGATATCCAAAACCGTGACCGTAAAAGATAAAAGCGGACAGCTAAAGACCGTAACCCTGATCGTGGAAGGACCGGTAAGCGTAATAGGCTGCACCACAAAAGAAAAAGTGTATGAGGACAATGCCAATCGCGCCCTGTTGATTTACCTCGATAATAGCACCGAGCAAGACGAGCGGGTGATGGATTACCAAAAGCAACTCAGGGCAGGACTTACCGACCGCTTGAAGGAAAAGCAGTTGCAGCAGAAATTGCAGGACATGCAGCGCGTATTGCAGCCTGTACGAATCATTAACCCTTATGCCCCACTGATTGATCTGCCCAAAGAGATCTTTAAACCCAGAAGGACCTTACCCCTGCTTTTGAGTTTTATGGAAGCCGTTACCTTTTACGGGTAGTACCAAAGACCAATCAAAACCGACCCTAAAGATGGAGAAACGTACATTGAAACCCACCCTATCGATATAGAGTGGGCTTTTAAGTTGCTCAAAGATGTGCTGTTCAGAAAAAGCGATGAACTCAGCGGGGCGGCAAGGGAGTTTTACCGGTGGATACTAAGCCACCACGGGCAACTGGAAAAGAAGAACGGTTTTTACGGGCAAGATGTGCGTAAGCTATGCCGCATCCATCCAAGAACCTTAAACCGGTATTTGCTTGAACTCACCGAATACGGCCTTTTGCAAATCACCGGAGGCAATAAATACCGCAGCGGTTATTCTTACAGGATTAGTGAGAGCATGGGCTTTGAGCAGACGCAAAGCAGCATTGAAGGGCAGATAAAGCAGGTGATGGAAAATGTGTGGGAGGCCTACCACCAAAGAGAAGCTGAGAAGCAAACGCCTGTCAAAGTGAACGTATCCCCAAAGTCGAAGCGCAGCAGAGATCCCGATAGCAAAGCGCATCGAAAGAGCAGGTCAGTAAGTCAGCCTTTGGACAGCAGCATGGCCGGCTAACTAAAAACCTTTGCACCAGAAGCGTTGTAAGCCACTAAGACAATCACTCAAAAAAGGAAGCCCATGAAAAATTTACCGATCAAAAGTCCATCCTTCCGGTACCTGGAAAAAAGCTTCAGGGAGTGGCTCGATGTATTGGGCTATGCCCCCACAACGGTTTACATGATGCCCAATACCCTAAGGGAGTTTTTTTACTACCTTGAACAAAATGGCATAACCCACATCACGCAGATGGATACCAAAGACATCAGAGCCTATTACACCCAATTAAAAACCCGTCCCAACACCCGGCGCGGAGGCGGCCTGAGTAACAGTTATTTAAACAAGCAGTTGCAAATGCTCTATAAGTTTACGGAGTATTTACGCCAGAGCGGAAGACTGGTTTTACCACCCCTGAACCTGGAATGGGAAAGCGATGATACCGAAGAGATCACGTTTTTAACTCAAAGCGAAATCAAAGAATTGTTTGACGCCACCTACGGCTATAATGAGGGCACAGCACTGGAACCTTTAAACAGCAGGGACAGAGCCATACTCTGCGTCTTTTACGGATGTGGCCTAAGAAGAAATGAAGGCTATCATTTAGATGTATCGGACATCAACTTTGACCGCCGGATCATCCATGTAAGACGCGGAAAAGCGTATAAGGAAAGGTTTGTTCCGTTTAATAAAACCTTATCGAAGCATTTGCAGGATTATGTATATGAAGCAAGGGTACAACTGGTAACAGATTCCCGGGAGGAGGCTTTTTTTATCAGTCAGCGTGGAACCCGCATGGACAGCATGAGCATGTCTTTGCGCCTTAAATTATTGAAGCACAGAACCGATAATATTGAATTGCAAAATAAAAACGTAAGGCTTCATGTATTGCGCCACTCAATTGCCACACACTTTTTACAAAACGGCATGAGCCTTGAAAAGATAGCCCGGTTTTTAGGTCATGCCTCTTTGGAATCCACTCAGGTTTACACCCATTTAGCCCATGCTGAAAACGGCCAGGAGGAACCCAAACAACCCCCTTACCGCAACATTCCAAAGTATGAATACTTCAAACTGCACGAGGACGAACTATGAGCGGAAAAATAAAACTCGGAAAATCCCGCGACAGCCGTACAAGGGGAAAAGCGAAAATACAGGATACACAGGCTGAGTTACACTTACAGCAGGCGTTAAAACAGGCAGGGGATTTTACCCGTTATCTATTAGCCAAAGGCTACAGTTCGTCCACCATAAAACGCTTTATCAAAGACAGCAGTTATTTTTTAGCATGGGCTGAAAAAGAAAATGTACCGGTAGAGAATGCCTCATACAGCGATGTGTTGCATTTTATTCAGGGCAAACGCGACAGGGTTAAGCAACGCACCCTTGGTGCGCAGGTAAACAGTTTAAAGCACTACTTTGATTTTTTGGCTGCAACGGCTGAAATGGCAGAGAACCCGGCCTCACAAATACAGATCCGAGGCATAAAAAGAAGAACCCTTTACGACATCCTGAAAAAAAGCGAACTGGAAGGCCTTTATCAAAACTTTGAAGTACCAAAGGATACTGACCCCAACAAAAATCAGAACTGGTTTAAGAAGGCTTCATTGGGTGCCAAACGCAATAAAGTGGTCGTGGGTTTAATGGTTTACCAGGGCTTAACGGTTTATGAACTGGCAACCCTTAAGCAGGAGGATATACGCCTGAGGGAAGGGAAGATTTTTGTGGCCGGCAGCCGCAGAAGTGAGCAAAGGATGCTGAATTTAGAAGCACACCAGATACTGGACCTAATGGAGTATACCATGCAGGTAAGAGAAGAAATAGTAAAACTCAAAAAAGACAATGGCCACAGCGGCTCGCTGCTTATCAGCACCGGAGCAGGCAGGCACTTTAACAATACCATGCAGGACATTATGCGAAAGCTGCGAAGGCAAAACAGTAAAGTCACAAGTGCAAAGCAAATACGGGCAAGCGTTATTACCCACTGGCTGAAGCTCTATAACTTAAGACAGGTTCAATACATGGCCGGGCACCGGTATGTGAGTTCAACGGAGGCTTATTTGGTCAATGATCTGGATGATTTACAGGAAGATGTAAGCAAGTTTCATCCGATTGGGTAAAATTGGAAGTCACAAATTGTGATATCCAATTTTTATCTTTGGCGAATCAAAGAAATAGAATCAAAAAATGAGCAACTCAATAGAAATAACAGATGAAACAGTAATCCGTAAAATATATCATATACGGGGTAAAAAAATAATGTTAGACAGGGATTTAGCCGAAATGTACGGAGTAGAAACAAGAGTGCTTAACCAATCAGTAAAACGCAATGAAAGGCGTTTCCCGGCAGATTTCATGTTCCAGTTAACACCACAGGAATTAGAAGATTGGAAGTCGCAAAATGCGACAACCAATAAAGAAAGGATAGGACTAAGAAAATTACCAAACGCATTTACAGAACAGGGAGTAGCCATGCTGTCAAGTGTTTTGAATAGTGAAACGGCCATAGATGTAAACATCCAGATCATTCGAATTTTTACCCGCATGCGCGAGGTTCTTTTAGCCCATAAAGATATATTACTAAAGATGGAGCAATTAGAAAAAACGGTACTTCAACAAAACGAAAAGACCAATAAACACGAAGAAGAAATACAGCTTATTTTTAACGCCTTGAAACAGCTTTTAAATCCGCCACAAGAGCCAAGAAAGCGGGTAGGTTTTAAAACTTCCGGACAGCAGGAAGAATAAAACCAAACGCACCCCCGTACTACGCACAGCTTGGGTCAGTTCATCCGCACAAGGCTATACGCTTCACTTCCCCCGGGTGGTGTCGCCCCCGTTTTTCCGTCATGCTTTTTGCAAGCCACGCATCCCGAAACAAGTTCGGGACAGCACATTGCTTTTTTAGCGGACCATCACCGGAAATGACAGGCTGACATCAAAAAAGCAAAGAGCTGCGCCCAAGAGCACAAAGCAAAAAGACACGCCGTAAAAAACGGGGTAAGCTACATTAACATAATGTGGTCTTATAGGTAAAGCTTCGCCTCCCGCCTGCCTTCGCCTGTGCAAGCACCCCGGCCACACGCGGGATCCTATAAGCACATTATGCTAAGTAGCCGCCACCACCCGGCAACCCCGATAAAACGCCCCCTCACTAAGTTCCATCGCTTCTGTTTCATCGGGTTTGCAGCAGTGCCATCCAACCCCACCCGGGACTACACTAAATAATAGGTGGCTAAAGCCGTCATGACTTATTGGGGGAAATTCCATTCCCCCAAACCCCCTATGGATGCTCATTTTTACAGGTTGATAAACACACGGTTCAACGCTCAAAACCCTTTTTATCAACCCATAAAAATAGAGCCGCCTTCTTTGATGTTATTGATTTAATTACCAAGGAAAGATTTTATATTTGAAGTTCGGCAATCCGGTTAAAAATTAAAGTGTTAACCCAAAACAGGACATATTATAAAGTACCATTTTTTTTCTTTGAGACTAAGGAAAAAATCGCGAGACGGTCGGAAAAATGCAAAGACTTCTTTACATTTGGAAGTGTAATGGTGGGTCGCTCATGGACAGGTGGGACCTATCGGTTTGGGTTTAATGAACAAGAAAATGATGATGAATTAAAGGGAAAAGGAAATAGTATTGACTTTCTACTAAGAACGTATGATTCTCGAATAGGAAGGTTTATGAGTTTGGACCCAATAGCTAGTAAGTTTGCATGGAACAGTCCTTACGTTTTTGCTGAGAACAAAGTTTTAGAAAACAGAGAATTAGAAGGTGGAGAGACGATAAATGCGACAACATACTTAACTAGAAATTTAGGATATGTAATGATCTTGCAAATTGGCAGTAAGGCAGGATCCCTACAATTTAATCGTTCAGTATCAGCTAGTGGTGGAGTTACGCCAAATGGAATAAGCAATATCTCAAATACCACTGACTTTACACAAACACCGGAGTATAGATTATTGGGTAGGGGAAAAGGAGCACATAACTATTGGGGGACTTTTTCTAGAAATAATGGCTTTAATAACACATCTCTTGGTGGAAATTTATTTTACAATAGCTATAGACCAATATTATGGAAATCCTCAAATGATGGACTTATTGTAAACCCTCCTGTTACCTCAGTTACTAATCAAAAAGCATTTCAAAATGATGCTTATAGAATCATTGGCGATCCCACAAGCGGAAATTCTGGATTTGAAAATGTTGTTCGGGCTTTTAATAGAAGGATTCAAAATGTTATAGCAAATAGTAATTCCGTCATCCCAATTAATAATAGACAAAATACACAAATTGCAGTAATAGACCATCCTGATAGTCCAGGTCAAAATATAAATATCACACAATTTACCATTGAAAATGGCAATACAGTAACTACTGGTAGTAATTTTATAATTAATATAAATGGTCATACCAACAATACAAGAACCCTAACAGATATGAGAAACAGATTGCAAGCAGCCAATCCAAATGTATCGTTCAATTTAAATTTATCACCTACGTATAATGGTGGCAATGCCGGGGTATGTGACTTCAGTATGTCATTTACTCAAACTTCTACCAGCCAGACAAGTACATTAACCAGAACCATTGCAACAGACAGTTCAACTGGAAGGAATATACCTCAAAATTAAGAATAAGTGAATTTTTCAAATTATATAATTCTATTAATAGTTTTTATTTCTATTTCGTGTACAAATGACAGTTCAAATAATCTAAATATAGAAGAAGAAATTAAAGAAAAATTAAACAGTATTTCTAATTTCCCTATAAAATCTATTTCCTTCAATTTGAAAGATACGGCACTAGAACTACCCGATGATATTAGATTTTACTTATTAAAGAATTCGATTTTAAACATGGATTCAACTCCTTACGATGGTAAGGTTAATCTCAAATGGGAATTTATAAATGACTCCATCGAATTATTATCACATTATCTTAATAATTTATACCCAGAGTCAGCATTAATTAGAGGAATTTTAAGAATTAAAATAACAGATGGGCACGGTAAAGAACTAATTGTAAATAATAAAAATCCTCCTAGAATAACCTTTCACCCAAAATTGAATTTATTCAATTCATTTTATTTTTACAAGGATAAATTTGATAGTGGCTTTTCAAGTCCAATTTTATTTCATAAAATCTATAAAAATTATAAAAAAAATAATGAAGAAAAAGATTATATAGGCCCAATTTCATATGGTGATTTTATTGACACTTCATCTAATTCAAGTATTAAAAATGTAGAAAATGATGGGTACCTATTGAGCAGACAAGAGTTGATTGGGTATGAATTAACAATAAAAGAATTCGGATATTATTATATTAGTGATGAAGATAAAATCCATAATTTACAAAACTGCAATATTCAAGTAGATGTTCGAATTGAAGGAGAAGAGGAAAATATATGGCAAACAAAGTTATTTATTTTTACTCAACAAAGCGATTATAATTATTACTTAAGTGCAGAACACATAGGAAAAAATAGGTTTGAGATTGCTAAAACAGTTCACAATCATCAGCTAAGATTACCTTTGGATAATTCATATACATTAATGGGCTATTTGATTATAGATGATAAATGTTATTTCTATAAGAAAAAAGGAATTAGGCTAAGAATAAATAATAATCTAAAAATAAAACTTAAAAAGATTTCTTATGAGAAATTGCTAGAGCAAGTTAGGAATTTTTAAAAACTAATATTTTTCATGTTGAACAAATACATATTGGTACTTTCTATGTAAAAAATTCAAGTTTTTAAAGACCGTACTTTTTCTTAGAGGATGTTTATTCCAATTTGTACTCGGAAAGATCCCTTGATTTTCAGAATTAATTCATAAATTTGATTAAGGTCTCAGAACAAAAACTTGGCTTCATTAAAACAACTTGTAACCTCTTTAAAATACCCTTCCTTTGGAAGTGTAATGGTGGGTCGTTCATATGCAGGTGGGACCTATAGATATGGATTTAATGGGAAAGAAAAGAACAATGAAATAAGTGTAGAAGGTGGAAGTTATGATTTTGGAGCAAGAATTTATGAAGGAAGATTAGGAAGGTGGTGGAGTACAGATAGCAAATACTCTAAATTTCCTTCATTGAGCCCATTTAATTTTGGAGCAAATAACCCTATTTATTTGATTGATCCTGACGGAAAAGATATTTATCCTTACCATATCAAAGGCACATCAGTTTCTAATGGTGCCGCAATTTATGATGCCGGCAAAGTCTCAGCAAATACCGAAAGTGTTATTTTAGATTTACTTAAAACGCCTGATGGTTTTGCATTTTTTAGTCAATTTGCAAAAAAAGACCAAACGATTGGTGAATATACATTCATGGAGGATGGTATTCACAGTGACCATGATTTATACCTTTACGATTATTCGTTTGAAAATTATGATCTCAATAAAGTGAATCCTGATAATGCAGCACTTGCCACAAGTTATAACGATAAAAAAGGAAATTTAAAGTTTGTGCTTCCAATTTACTCAAAAGGACAATCAACACTCGATATTGCAACTTTTTTCGTACATGAAATCGGGTTACATGGATATAAAACTGCTTTATACACAAATGCATTTTCAAAACTAGGTAAGAAAGGGTATGAAAATACCGCAAATGATCAAAGAAAAAATAATTATCTCGGTGAACAAGATCATTTAGATTTGAAAAATAAAAATGAAAAAAGCACTGCTTATAAGAATTATGTTTCACTTAGGGACCAATTAATTAAGGTATCTGAGAAATATGCACAGGCTTTTAATATTTTAATTCCATCAAAAAAATTAGAACCTATAAAAAGGCCAGAAGATAAAAATAATAGTGATAATACGGCAAACTATCAATCATGGAGAAATAGGACAGAAACTAACTCTAATAAAAAAGAAACGACTAGATGAAAAATCTATTCATAATATTCAGTATAGTTACCACTTATATTTCATGTAAAGACTATAAAAGACATGATAGTAATAAATTAGAATGTATTTATTCTTCTAGAAAATTTAAAAATCCTGTATTTGCTATCATTAAAGATTCTTTTAACTACACAAAGTTTGAGTATTCTACGATTATTCAAGGTAGAAAATTTAAGAGAATTCATACTTATAAGAGACTAAATGAAGCACAGTATGAGTTATTAATAAATAACCATTTTTCAGATTCTCAGATTGATTCAATTTATGTATTGTCATTTCTTAAAAAGGATACTACATTTGATTTTGAATTTGATTATAGTAAGTATGAATCTACATTACCAAAAGGTTGGAATGACTGGGAATTTGTTATTAAAAAAATAGGCCATCGAAACTTTAAATTAACAAAGAATCACAAACTTGATTCTAATTTTAAGGAAGAGTTTTATTTTGATGAAAATTTTTTTATTTCATCAATAAATTTATTTTATGATACTGATACCCTAAAGTTTATTAATAAAAATTATTAGTTTAAAGTAGACCGAAACTAAATTTCTAATTGAAATCGATTTTAGTGAATAGGTCAAAAATATATCCTTTACAATGGTATGGAATTAAAAGTTGAGTATAATATGACTTTTTACAGGGTCGAATTATTATTAACGTAATCTAGCAATATTATGCCACTTTCTTGTAAGTTCTCTTTCAAAAGAAAATCTTTCTTTATCAATCTCTGATTTTTTCTTTTTTCCAACATAAAATGTATATATAAAATATTTAGCCTTTTTGCCTTCTTGAATAGTTAACGTTCTTGGAAAATAAACTCTATTTTTTGCTGTGTCTCTTGACATACCTGGTACTTCTTCAAATAAAGTATCGTAAGTTCCAGTTTTATTTTTTTGAAAGTATTCTGTGTAATAATTTCCTTCATAAAATGGCTTCTTTGCTATTAATATACCTGAATCCGGAATATTAAATATAATTGATTTTTCAGAGAATAAATTTTTTTTACTTTTTGATTCAAATACCACAATAACATTTCCTTCATAATTTTCTGGTATAAAATATTTTTCCTTTCTAACCCCAAGGCTACAACCAATAAAAAGAAGTAAAATAAAAAATCCCCTTGAAAGCATAATTAATTATCTTCTTTTAACACTGTTGATGTTTTGGTATCTTTTGGATTTATGTCTGTAAATTGCTTATTCCAATCTGCCAGAGAATACCATTTATTGTCATGTATAACACTATTAAATGTCTCATCTGAATTAAAAATAATAGTTAGCTCAAAAAATTGCATAAACTCTTTGTTATCACCTGGTAAATTCAAGTATGGGCCAATATCTTTATTTGGACCCTTTGGACCAGAAACTCCTAATACTAATTGATTTCCACAAATATCATTAAGTATTGTTTCATTGGCGGGGAAACGATCGCCAGTCACTAACCCACGAACTTTAACTAAATTGGGGGCTTCAGAATCTTTTTCGAATGATATATTCACATGTGTGTCGATATCTCCAAAATATTTACCTCCTAACGAAACTTGATCACTTCCGGCTATATGCATTTGTGCCGAGAAATAAGATTTATCACTACTCGCAAAATAATCTGTATTTACAAATCTAGAAGGAGATTTACACGAAGCATCTGGTCCAAAATGTCTTACGTATTTGGAAGTTGTATTTCCTGCCGTAAATTGAGGTTCCTCAAAGGTATTTAAATTTATTTGAGCTGTTCCTGAAGTACGATAAGTTCCACCATCACCAAACCTCCTGTCGTTTCCATCACCGATGTAAGATCCGAATAAATCGCTTCCAAATAAATCGTATGGTGCGAAGCAATTATTTGTTACCCATAATTCTTCTAATCCATCTAAATCAATTGCACAAATTGTTTGATTTCCTGCAAATTGATATGGCGTATACCACGGATAATCCTTAAATATTGGATCAACACTTAAAAATCTCCCCAGCCGAGGATCATATATCCTCATTCCATAATCCTGTTGGATTCCATCTCCCTTTACCTCATCATCATTCTCCTTCCCATTAAACCCAAACCGATAGTTACCACCTGAATATGATCGACCCGTCATTACACTTCCAAAGGAAGGGTAATTAAAATGAACCCTAATTGTCTGCATCATTGGGATTGTGAAGAATGTAAAAAGTTCAAAAACAAGTGTTTTTTTGCATATTTACATCAAATTTAAACCTATTTTATGCAAAGAACAAACGAGAAAATTCCAATCCTTATTCTACTTAAAAAGTTTATTTACGATACCGAAAAAGGTAAACGACTGCAAAAAAATGGATCATTAATTTCAAAATCAACCATTGAAAACTATCATGCTCTTTTGAACAACCTAAGTGGTTTTTGTATTAAAACTCAAAATAATTGGCCTTTCAATATTAAATACAAAGCTTCAAAAAGTAACTTTAACAAAGAGAAACGATATTATAAACGATTTTACACAATGTTCACCACTTATATGTATACGAAAGGATGCACAGATAACTACGTTGGCATGCAAATTAAAGTACTTCGAACTTTTTTTATTTACCAAATCACAGCTGAGGGTCACGAAATGGGTACGTTTTTCAAGGATTTTTATGTTAGAAGAGAAGAAATACCAATCATTGTTCTTTCTCAAGAACAGTTAAGATTCCTCATTAATGACCGTGAATTTGAAAATTCTCTTTCAGCCACAATGAAAATAGTCAAGGACATTTTTGTAGTAGGATGCACAATTGGTTTGAGATTCTCAGATTTAATGTCCTTGAAATTAAAAAATATTGTAAAACAAGATGGGGCAACATATATCATTAAGATTTCAAAAAAAACGAACGCTGTACTTAGTTTGCAACTAAGTACTTAACCTTTATGCTAAAGCATGCCTTTTTTATTGTTTTTGAATAAAGCAATCATGTCTTATTGAGGATATAGATTAGGAAACAAAGAAGCTATTCTTAAATTTAGAAAAATAGATCCTGAGTTACAAACTCAGGATAGCGATGATATAGATTAGGAAACAAAGAAGCTATTCATAAATTTAGAAAAATAGATCCTGAGTTACAAACTCAGGATAGCGATGATATAGATTAGGAAACAAAGAAGCTATTCTTAAATTTAGAAAAATAGATCCTGAGTTGCAAACCATAAGTGTTCGAAACCTTGAACAACGGGTTGTTAATAGTTAGTAATATTGGTTTTCAGAAGTTTAAGGTTGGTTATTAGTTTGATATGTGAATGCGGACCAATTGCTAAAATTAATTCCTGAGGATGAATTAGAGTTCTTGAGTGTAACTACCGATGTAAATTATCAAACCAAAAAGCTCTATGGTTCTGTAATTTTCAAGTTGCTTTTATTTTCTATGCTCAACAGTTCCAAGGTTAGCTATCGTGTAATGGAAAAGATAGTGTTATCCTCCAGTTTTATAGCTTTTCTTGGGTTCAAAATCGAAACAAAATTTAATTCTATACGGGATAGAATATGCTGTATAAATGCTTCTTATTTTGAACAACTTTTCAATAAAATATTTACCATTTATAATCAACAGCTCAAGGAAGAAAAAGCCTTGATAAAGGTTGACAGCACATATGTAGGAATTGCCTCCAAACTGGTAAAATGGGATATGCATAATGGCAGGAAGAATACATCTAAAAAGCAAATTAAATATTCGGTAAGTGTTAAAGGCAGCCTTCCATGTGGCTTCAAAATTTTCACTGATAAAAAATATATCAGCGAAGATTTGGCATTATCGGAAACCATTACTGAAAATATCCATATAGATGAATCTCTTGTCGTATTTGACCGTGGACTTAAATCCAGAAAAAAATTCGATGAATTAACCAATCAAAGCATACATTTTATAACAAGAATTGCGCCTAACACCTTTTTAAAAATAATTGAAAACAATAGACTATACCGGCCAATTGAAACTCAAACATTAATTATAAATGAAGATTTAAAAGTAAAATTAAGAAATAGGAGTTCGAAAATTTCAGATAACAACTATAGGGTAATTAAGGCTAAAATGAAATCTTCTAATGAACCACTTATCTTTTTGACCAATGACTTTGATCTAAGTGCCGATGAAGTTACTACCTTATATAAACAAAGATGGGAAATAGAATTATTTTTTAAATTTTTAAAGCAACACCTAAATCTCTCACATCTTGTATCTCGGAATGAAAATGCAATTAAAGTAATTCTTTATATGACCATGATATTGGCAATTTTAATTCTATCTTATAGAAAAATAAACAATATCAAAGGGTATAAAATGGCAAAACTGCAATTTGAAATTGAGTTGGACAATTCAATGATTAAAGAAATTGTGATCCTCTCTGGCGGAAACCCTGATAAAGTCTCATATCTTTGGAACACCTCCTAAGGTTTCGAACACTTATGGTTGCAAACTCAGGATAGCGTTACAAACTCAGGATAGCGATGATATAGATTAGGAAACAAAGAAGCTATTCATAAATTTAGAAAAATAGATCCTGAGTTACAAACTCAGGATAGCGTTACAAACTCAGGATAGCGTTGCAAACTCAGGATAGCGTACCTCAATCTAAAAAAAAGAAACCCTTTGAAACCGCTTCCAAGGCTGTTTCTGGCTGCCCTGGCACTCAACAGGAAAAAAGACTGATGAAAAGTCTTTCTTATTTTGGTGCCTGTCTTTTTTGAAATTTTTTTTCGTTCCTTCTTTTCCTCCATTTAGGGAAGAAATAGTTGATCTCTTTTCTGTAAAACAAACCCAGACCACTTGTGTTTATGAGTGTTCCATTAGGATTTATAGGATCGTTCGCCTGTTTACTGAAGGCTCTTAATTTCATTCTGCCGTCTTTTTTTATTTTATAACTCACATTGGCATCGTAGGATGAGTTTCCTGCCTGACCGTAAGTACCACTGATCTCGATGCGATCGTTATAAAGTTTACGGCGGATGTTTAAAATAATTTGTTGATTGGATTCCGCATTTCCGGAATTTTGAAAATCCACCCCTAGTTCCCAGTTCGGGTCGATTTGCGATAGCCAGTTGTTGAGCTGATTGGTCATGAATTCACCGATACTGTTCTGAAATGAACTGAGTGCCTGACTGGAGGTAGCTGTATTTGCTCCAGAGTTCAAAGGAGCAAAGGCGTTAAATACCATTAGATTTATAAATTGCTTATTGGTTTCGTCGCGATCGGCCTTTATCTGATTTATGGCACTGGTAAGGTCGGAATTGGCAAAAAGCGTGGTTTGTTTGTCCTGTGGCAGATCGATGCCGAATTGTATATTGGGTTCGAACAGTTTTTCGGTCATATGAATTGCACATTCCACTTCAACATTGCCTATATTTTCGTTTAAAGTGGTTGTCGGGAGAATAACGGTTGGGTTTGCCTTTACATATGAGGTTGCTACCAGATCGACCAGGGCGTCGAATGGAGGACCGTTCCAGGTGATGCTTCCTCCCGGTTTAACTTTCAAATTTTTATTTACCAGATTGTTAAGAGCTGTAAAATTATAGCTTCCCGTAGAAATGGTGTATTTACCATACATATAAAAATCACCATAGGTATTCAGTTCCATACGGATGTTTCCTTTACCGGTTGCTTTGATCACATCATCAAACTTCGCATCAAAAATCAGTTTGATCTCTGCGTCTTCGGTAATGTTAAAATTAAAATCCATCAGGATCCCGCTTATCTTTGAGATGTTCTTCGCGATTTGGTCGGCTCTTAAGTCGACAATTTCAATATAATCGGGTCCGGTGTTTTCGGTGGCACCCGACAAGGGTAGAGAAATTACGGTATTCGGTCGGGTTTTGGCATTGATCTTCATTAATATTTCATCCATCGGTCCGGTAACCTGTAAATCACCGTCAATAAAGGCAACGCCTGAAAACAATTCATTTTGATCTTCTCTTAAGTTCAGACAATAAAAATTTGTGAGTTCCCTGGTGAAGATATTAAACTTCAGGTCATCGAAATTGGTATGATAAATACTTCCACCTGCGTATCCTTTTGCTCCATACTTGTCATAGATCGTAAAGGTGCCGAGACGTATTCTTTTGTCGTCAATAGTAATGTTGACCTTTTCAAAATAGATCGGTATTCCAAGGTAATCCATAAAAAACCTTCCTTTGTCAATGTTAACTTTACCATCTATTTGCGGGTTTTCAAGATCACCTTTGATCTTTATCCTGGCATCCGCAAAACCCTCAAGTCCCGAAAAGATACCTTCTGTAAATACTTCAAAGGGTTTAAGGCTGGATGAGTCCAAACTCAGGGTGAGGTTCAGATTGTCCCGGTCGTTCATCAGATCAACGGTTCCGGCCAATCTAAGATCATTGATCAAACCGTTTTTGATCTTTCCGTCTATTCTCATTTTACTCTGACCAACCGGAGTAAGAGAAGTTAAACTGATATCGCCAATCGTATCCGAATTAAAAACCATATTGCCTACATCCAAATTCCCGTTGATGGCAGGTTTGCCGAATGGGCCGGTTAATCCCAAAACCCCGTTGGTTTTGCCTGAAAATTGCAATTGCCATTTTTTTAGTACCGGATTAAGTTCGTTCAATTCAAAATTTGAAAAGAAGACTTCCAGTTGGTTAAAACTGCTTTCATCGATCTTCCCGGCCAGATTTATGGATTGATCCCCGTTGGAAACATTAAAATTCTCTACATTCAATTCACCGGATGAATACGTAAAGTGATTGCTATCGTTAAAAAACCAGGGTTTAGTATAAATGTATAGTGCAGAATTTCTAAAATTAAAGTCGATGTTCGATTTAGTAAAGGTTACGTTTCCACCCGATTTTAAACTAAGGTCATGAGAAGTGTCGGAGATGTTTAATCGGTAATTGATGTCGTTTCCTCCAATGTCGGCAACCAGATTGAGTTTGTCGGTAATAAGGCTGTCTGAGATAAAAAAGCGCCTGACATCCGTGCTTAAGGCGAGTCGTTCACCGGGTTCCTTATTGCTTTTCAGGGTTAATTCTTCAAATGAATAGCTTTGATACTTTATCTTTTCAGCGATCGCAATAACATCAAGTTTTTGGTTTATTGAATTGTAAATACCCGATGACGTAAAATTACTTAAGTGAAAATCGGGCAAAAACAAAGCTGAAAAAATATCTGTGTTGGCAATACTGATGTCGAATCGCAGGTCGACGGGCTCGATCTTGTTTTTTAGGTTGGTATAATATTCCGGAAATAAATTGTAAAGAAGATTGTTGCTGATCGAGTTCAGATAGCTCAGCCGGTACTGCCCGGATATGTCAATATCTACAATATTGCTTTTCAAGGAAATAACCCGGTAATCTTCCTTCCCATTTGCACTTAGCGCAATATCACCAAGTCGGTACAAGGTGTCGTTTTTTTCAAGGATAAGGTTGTTCAGGGATGTTTGAATGCTCATGTTGTCAAGGTCATTCCCTTCAAACTTTATGTCGATATTGCTAAGTTCATTTATATTGATGTTGCCATAACCCAGGGTTTTAAGATTAACCCGGTCGATCTGTGATTTAAAATCCCCGTAAGGCATTTCGTTATTGAGGTCGAATCTTCCCACAAGAGCAAGTCTGATATTCGGGTCGTCAATTTTAAACACACCGTTAAATAATTTTTTTTCAAAAACACCGTCCATTACAACATTTTGATAGGTGTAATCGTCGTAAGTAAAATTAAGTATTTGGGCCTGTAACTTGGTGTTCAGTTCCTGAATGGTAAATCCTTTTCCGTCTACACTTGCACTCATGTTGATCAATCCCGGTCCGGACATATTCATCAGTTTACCGGTGTTAAGGGCAAATACCTCAAAGCTTCCTTTGTATTCTTCGGTTTGTCCTTCAGGGAACCTAAGTGCCAGATCGGTGCTTACCTTACCGACGGTTGATTCAAACAGACCTTTGAGTTTTATGTCGTTTATGCTACCCTTTATATCCCCTTTATACTTTATCGAACCTATCCTTAGAAGTTCTTCAGGAAGATCTATGGATAAAATTTGTTGAACACTTGACGGATTCAGATACAGTTGCCTGGAATCGAATTCGTATACAAGTTTGTTGGTTTCGGTAACCTCATTCAGAATAAAATTACCCCTGAACGAGTTGATCCCGTTTATTTTCAATTCTATGTTTTTGCCAATTAGTTTTTCCAATGTACCTGAAAGCTGCCCGTTTTGGATCTCGGAACTAAATCGTAAGGAATTCATTTCATCCGAAAAGTAGACCAGATCTTTATGGTGAACTTTACTGTCGACGATGCTTCCGTCCCATTGTACCTTTGTAATAAAATCAGAAATATCATCGTAAGTATTGTACGAAAACTTCAGGTAATTTCCTATGCTCGAGTTGGGTGTGGTAACGGACATTTCCTTAAATTCCATTTCAGTACCTGAGATGGTGGTTTTTGAATAAAGATCGAGTACCTGAAGTCCGGATCTTTCAATGAAAGACAAGTGACGAATGTTGAAATTAAGCGAATCATCCACAAGTTTAAAAGGAAGGATAACAGCATTAATGTTCTTAAAATCCAGATGGTCTTCATTAAAAATGGAAGATTCTGCCGGGGCACTGTCTTCAATAACGTAACGGAAGTTTACATTTTTTAACTCTAGAGATTTTATGAATAATTTAAATGGAACGTGTTTGCCTGTGGATGGACCCGGAGGTGAAAAATAGTCGATCAGAAATTCATAATTAAAATCCTTCTGTCCCTTGTGTAAAGTAAATAATATGGATGCATCCTCAATATCAACCCTTTTAATTTGGGCAAGCTGTATTTGATTATTAAAAAGTATTTTGTAATTGAAATTAACTTTTAAGGCTCCAAAATATCCCAGAGTATCTCCCTGTTTATCTTCAATGTAAAGACCTCTTAAGACCAGGTTGTTTAAAAATTCAAAGTCTACCGATTGCAGTTTTACCTTTGTTTGAAGTTCCTGAGATAGAAAGGCCACGGCTTTTTGGGCTGCCCAATTCTGAAAAGGTCTGCTTTTTATCAGGATATAGCAAACGGTCAACAGAAAGGTCAGAAAAACAACCAGTTTTAAAAACCCTTTTGATATTTTTCGGAATATTCTCAATGCTTTAGCTGCAAATTTAACTAAAATTGCACCCGGCAGTATTTGCAATTATCATACCCTGATGAATAAAGAGCAAAAAATCAATTTACTGGCAATTGAATCGTCCTGTGACGATACATCGGTAGCTATAATGCAAAACGGGAAAATCCTTTGCAATATTATAACTGGGCAGGAAGTACACAGTAAATACGGGGGTGTTGTGCCTGAACTGGCTTCAAGGTCACATCAAAAAAATATGATACCAACCGCTGAAATTGCCTTAAGAGAGGCTGACTTGAAAATTGAACACATTGATGGAATTGCATACACCGAAGGTCCCGGATTGCTCGGGTCCTTACTGGTTGGACAGCAATTTGCAAAAGGCTTGTCTCTGGCAACCGGCAAACCTTTAATAGCTGTAAACCACCTTGAGGCTCATGTTCTTTCTCCTTTGATTGAAAACCCCGAACTGGATTTTCCATACTTATGTTTACTGGTATCAGGTGGGCATACTCAGATCGCAGAGGTTGAGTCGGTAAGTAAAATAAAAATACTTGGTACCACCCTTGATGACGCTGCAGGGGAGGCTTTTGATAAAGTTGCTAAATTATTGGGTTTGAAATATCCGGGTGGTCCTTTGATCGATAAATTGTCAAAAGAAGGAGATCCTAACGCTTTTGATTTTAACATTGGGAAAGTGCCTGAACTCGATTTCAGTTTCTCAGGTTTTAAAACATCCGTTTTGTATTTTGTTCAGAAGAAACAATCCGAGGATGCAACATTTGTTGAAAAACATTTGTCTGACCTTTGCGCATCTGTCCAACGTACCATAGTGGATTATTTACTAAGTAAGTTTAAAAAGGCCATAAAAAAAACCGGAATAAATAAGATCGGTGTGGCAGGCGGAGTGGCTGCAAATTCAATGTTAAGGCAAAAAATACTCGCACTTGGAAATGAAGAGGGCCTGAAGGTTTACATTCCTTCTTTTCAGTATTGCACCGATAATGCCGGAATGATCGCGAATGCGGCACATCATAAATTTATTAATAAGATGTATTCCGGGCTTGACGCAAAAGTATTTTCGAGCTAAAACCATTTTAAACCATTGGAACAATAATTGCTTTAAAAACAGAATGATATTCAGAAAATCGATACTTTTTTTGACGGGTCTTTTTATGGGCCGGCTATTTGCCCAGGAAAGCCCCGACACTGCGCTGTTCAGAGAACTGGGAGTTCATAAAATGACCGTATATGTAAAATTGCCATTGCTCAAGCACAAATCCGTAAACGACAGTTGCAGAACCGAGGAATACAAGTGGAATGATAAACGACAGTTGATTTACGATTATCAAAACAATCAGTGTTATGGTTGGAGAGGACTCACCGAAAACCATCACGAATTCGACCCGTCAGGGAAACTATTAAAGACAAAGCAGTTAAAAGACGGAGAAAACCTTACCATTCGGTATACACATAACCAACATGGAGACCTTGAAAGAATTGTTCAATACAATGAAAGTGGTTCGGATTCTTTTGTAACGCATAATTTATACATGTACGATAAGAAATCGAGAATTGCTGAACAAAGATCCCTGAATATTTACCATTTGGATACCAATGTTGTATTGATGAAATTTCTGTATGATGATGCCGGAAATGTTAAAGAAATTACCACCTATGGCAACGATGGTAAACCGGTTCAGAAACAAACCTACGACATTACACCCAAAAGCAGGAAGTTACTTGAATTTTCCACTCAAACGTATGCCCCTAAGAATTCATTTACCAAAGGCTGGAATTATTATGATTTTGATGCGCGTCTTTTTAAGACTCAATACAGCAATAATACATGGACCGAGTATTACTACAAAGAAAATGGATTGCTCGATCAGTCGCATTTTTACAATATGGAGGGTAATTTAAGTACCGTAAAGATCTACGTTTATGAGTTTTAGTTTATGAACGTCACCAAATTAATGCTCATTTTTGCCGGTGCAGGTTTGGGCGGCGTATTTAGATACCTGATTTCGCTGGGACTGAAAACCGAAACGAATGGATTTCCGATCTCAACTTTTGTGGTAAATGTAATGGGTTGCTTGCTGATCGGATTTCTATTTTATGCCATTTCTGCCGGTAAAGATGAGTTGAGGTCTTTTCTGATCATTGGAATATTGGGAGGGTTTACCACCTTTTCAAGTTTTGGTATTGAGTTTATCAATTTGTACAGGAGTGGTCAGCTTAAAATCGGATTGTGGTATGCCGGTTTGAGCAATATTGCCGGCTTTGCAGCCGTTTATCTCGGTGTAAAGCTTTCTCAATGGATTTGAGTATGTATTTTTGTGAAAATAATGATTTGAACCTGATAGTATCTGCATGAAAAGTATAAGGAGAATTCTTCCGCTTATTGTATTGATGATTTCCTTTATTTCGGGAAGTATGGCTAAAAGATTGCTCATACCGATGGACCTTGCTCAGAAGGATCATTTGAAATCGTATGGTATTGCCTACTGGGTTTTAACCTATGACAAGGAAGTGGAATGGCTACTGAATTACAGAGGCGGAAGCTTTATGATGGCTGCCAATGAAACCATCGAAAAGGAATGTTTATTGAGGGGCGTTAGTTTTGAGATCATATCTGAAAGTGAAGCGAATGAAATTTATCTGCAGATCGCAAATCCTGCCATAAACATGGAGGTGGTTAAATTGCTCAAAGCACCCAAGGTAGCCGTTTACAGCCCCAAGTCCAAACAGCCATGGGACGATGCGGTAACCATGGTTTTGACCTATGCCGAGATACCTTACACCACTATTTTTGACGATGAAGTAATGGATGGAAAACTACCTCTTTACGACTGGCTTCATCTCCATCATGAAGATTTTACAGGTCAGTATGGCAAATTCTGGGCAAGCTACCAGCATGCCGACTGGTACAAGGAACAGGTAAAAGAAGCGGAAGATGTTGCTGCGAAATACGGTTTTCAGAAAGTTTCACAATTAAAGCTGGCCGTGGTGAAAAAAATCAGGGATTTTACTCTGGGAGGCGGTTTTTTATTTGCAATGTGCAGCGCATCCGACAGCTATGACATTGCCCTTGCGGCAGATGGTTTGGATATATGCGAGTCCATGTTTGATGGCGATGGAATGGACCCCAATGTTCAAAACCAGTTAAATTATGATAACACCTTTGCGTTTAAGGATTTTCAACTTGTATTAAGTCCTTATAACTATGAGAACTCAAACATCGACATGCAATACTCCGAACGAGGGGTTACCGAAGACAACGATGTATTTGTGCTTTTCGACTTTTCGGCCAAGTTTGATGTGGTTCCAACCATTCTTTGCCAGAACCATGAAAGAGTGATCAAAGGTTTCATGGGTCAAACTACTTCCTTCCGAAAGTCACTAATAAAAAGTGATGTTTTGATCATGGGACAGAACATTTCGATAGGGGAGGCCAAGTATATACACGGCGAAATGGGAAAAGGAACCTGGACATTTTATGGAGGCCATGATCCCGAAGATTATCAGCATATGGTTGGCGAACCGCCCACCGAACTGTCCTTGCATCCAAATTCACCCGGATACCGGCTCATCTTAAACAATATTTTATTTCCTTCTGCAAAAAAGAAGCTCAAAAAAACCTGATTTTTGCAAACGGTTCATCTCATAGAATATTCGTTTGAGTTGATATCATAAAATTTTGGCAGGCTTATACCTTCATATTCCGTTTTGTTCTAAGGCCTGCTTTTACTGCGATTTTCATTTTTCAGTAAACCGAAAAAATGAAGATGCGCTTGTTGATGCACTGCTCAGGGAGCTAAGGTATTATGGCAAAGATTCAGAAACAGATTTTTTCAAAGGTACAAAACTGGATACTCTGTATTTTGGAGGAGGTACGCCATCAATTTTAAGTTTAGAAGCTTTAAATACCATCCTGAATTCGGTCCATAAAAATTTTGATTTTAACCCGGATCCTGAAGTTACACTTGAAGCCAACCCGGAAAATTTAAGTGAGGAAAATTGCGAAAGATTTTCTTCATTGGGCATCAATCGATTAAGCATTGGTATTCAATCTTTTTACGACCATCATTTAACCTGGATGAACCGAAGTCATCGCGCAGAAGAAGCGATAAGGGGACTTGAAAATGCGCAGAAAACCGGGTTCAAAAATCTGAGTGCCGACCTTATCTATGGTTTTGACGGATTAAACGCGGATGAATGGCTTGCGAATCTGGAAACCATAACAAAATATAAAGTAGATCACCTTTCCTGTTACGCTCTTACCGTAGAGAAGAATACTCCATTGTACAAACTTATTCTCCAGGGAAAGTACAAAACAACTCAGGAGGAAGTTCAGGCAGAGCATTTTGATATACTTATGCAGTGGGCTGAAAAGAATGGATGGAACCATTATGAGGTTTCAAATTTTTGCAGGGAAAATAATTTTTCGAGACACAACCGATCCTACTGGGAAGGTAAACCGTATCTTGGAATCGGTCCATCGGCACATTCATTCGACACAAAAATCAGAAGATGGAACGTTAGTGACAACAGGTCCTATATTGAAGCCTTAAGAACCGGCAAGCCTGATTTTGAAGAAGAAATACTCACCATAGAAAACAAAATGAATGAGTACCTTTTAACAGGACTTCGAATGAAAGAAGGTATAAACCTTAACCACTTGCCCGGAATGGGAAAGCGATCTTTTATGAACCTTCATAAGCAAAAACTTGATCTGTTTGTTTCCGAAGGCCTTATGGTCTTAAGCGACCCAATGCTACGTTTAAGTTCAAAAGGAAAGATGTTTGCCGACCGGATCGCCTGTGATTTTTTTGTGTAAAGAAATCAATACGACTGAACGGTTTTTATCGCTTCAAGGATCCGATCGTATTCAAACCCTTTGGTCATCAAAAATTTAATCATCTTTTGTTTGTCGGAGTATGTTTTAAGTTTTGAAGAATGGTTTTTAACCAGGTTCTCAAGACTTTTCTGATAATCAGATTCCTCTATAGATCTGAGAGCTTCGGAAATGATCTTTGCGGGGACTTTTTTTTCAGCCAGTTTACGGGTGATCTTGGTCTTGCCCCAGTTAAGGGTTCTGAATTTTCCACCGGCATACGCATTTGCAAAACGTTGTTCATTCAAAAAACCCGAGCTAATAAGGTCGGCGATAATTTCGTCGGCAGTGTTTTTTTTGCATCCCAGAGAATATAGTTTTTGCTCAACTTCATAATGACAGCGTTCCTGATAGGAACAATAGTGCTGTAATTTTGATAATAGTTCATTTTTCAGAAAACTCATTTTAAGCGAAACACAATGCGAAAATAAGCGATTCTAAAAGCCGGTACATTGTGGTTTTTAAAAATACCATTTGATAAAAACTATTTTGGGGAGAATGTTTGGATAAATAAGTATCGATTATATGGCATGAGGCATAATTGTTTTATTATTTTGCACCCTTTAGTAAAAGATGATTTTAAGTGATAAAAAAATTCTCGATGAAATTGACGCGGGAAACATTTTAATAGAGCCATTCCGAAAAGAATGTCTTGGAACCAACAGCTATGACGTACATTTGGGTAAATACCTTGCCTGTTACAAAGACCGGATCCTGGATGCCAAAGCCCATAATAAGATAGAAATGTTTGAAATACCAAACGATGGTTATGTATTGGTTCCGGGTACCCTTTATCTCGGTGTAACTGAAGAATACACCGAAACCCACAAACACATCCCCTTTCTTGAAGGGAAGTCAAGTACGGGAAGGCTTGGAATTGATATCCATGCTACTGCCGGCAAAGGTGATGTGGGTTTTTGTAACACCTGGACACTTGAAATATCCTGTGCCCAGCCTGTTCGCATTTACAGGGGTATGCCCATCGGTCAGCTTATTTATTTTGTGGTAGAGGGAGATATTGATAAATTTTACAACAAAAAGTCTGATGCCAAATACAGCAAAAGAACGGTTAAACCTGTAGAAAGCATGATGTGGAAGAACAAATTCTGATCATGCTTACTATCCTTCCATCTTACAAATGAAGGAAAACAATAACATAGCATGGTATAAGCACTTTTTTTCCTACTTCTTCCTGGTTACGGTCAAGCGAATACATTCGGAGTTCAATCCCGGGTTATGTGTGCAGATGGAAGCCGGTAAGCTGGTTTTGAACACAAAAAATGCAAATTACAGTTATGGAAACCTTCATAAAGTTTTTGAACTGGCGTTTACTGCATTAAAACCGGAAGAAATTAATTTTCAAAATGTATTGGTACTGGGTTTGGGCACCGGTTCGGTTATTGATATTCTTCAGCGGAATTATGGTTTGAATCCCTCTATAACGGCATATGAAATTGACCCTGCCATCCTTGAGGTGCTCGAATATTGGAGCGAACTGGATCTGAAGAATACCAAAGTGATAAAGGCTGATGTTTTTGACGGCATAATTGGAAAATCAGGAGAGTATGATCTTATTGTAGTTGATCTGTTCAATGACCTCGAAGTTGCAGATGGTATTCATCAAAAGGATTTTCTAAAAAAATTAAAGGATGTCTTGAGTGACGACGGTTTAATACTGATCAATTACGTGGTAAATAATGCACAACAAGGTTTGAGGTTTAATGAATTGCAGATAAGCCTTTCCGGGATCTTTAAAACGATCACCGGTCACCATTTTTTAGGTATGAATCGGGTTTTGGAGATCAGGAAGTAAAATCCGCTAAAGAACGACACAATGTCATTTGTTTTGTATTTTTTTAATCAAATCAGGACATAATGGCGTAAAAGTACTTCTGGTTTGTAATTTGATCTATAGGGAATAAAAAGAAATAAATTATGAAACTCGCAAAATTAAATCCGTTCGTACCAAGTAAAGATTCATTCTTTCCATTCAGTTCAAATCCATTTGATAAATTTTTTGATGATTCAGCTTTCGATCAGATGGAAACCATGTTCAAACCTGCTACCAACATACTGGAAACCGATAAAGCTTTCGAAATCCAGTTGGCAATACCCGGGTTGAAGAAGGAAGACATTAAAATTGATTTGAGGGAGAACACCCTTACCATTTCCGGTGAAAGAAACACCAAGAAAGATCAAAAAGAAGGTTCATGGCATTACAGTGAGATCAGTCAGGGTAAATTCAGCAGAACCTTTACCATACCTGATTTTATTATTCAGGATAAAATTGAAGCAAACCTAACTGAGGGAATTCTCGAGTTGATTTTGCCAAAAGCCGAGCCTAAACAGGCAAAGACCATATCCATAAAGTAAGTTTTAAAATTTGAGTGAAAGGCCATTCCATTTTTTGGGTGGCCTTTTTTTTGTTCTTAACTTTTCAAACCTCATAAACCACCTAATCCATTATTTAATAAGGCTTTATAGCCTAAAATGTCACTTTAATTTTGCAAGATTAAATTGAAATTAATTGAAAGCCTTGCAATGTTTTCTAACATTTTATATGTATTCTGTTGAAAGGATTATAATAAAAAGATGAATTATAAAGTAATTTAACCAGAAATTATTCGATTTCAGAATGGTGCGGAGGGATGCCAAAAAGACGGGGGCGGCGTTGGGGTGCGGGAGGGAGTATTTTTTTGGCTTGAAATGCATAGCATTCATGAACGCCATTGAAACAAGCATAAACGGGTGAATAATTTTTGGCTTACTTTTTTTTTCAAGAAAAAAAGTGAGTCGGGTTATAGGGCTGAAAGCCCTAATCGAAGCAAACTCAAATCCGCATTGTGAGGATAGACTAACTTACTCTACCCCAGTCCTTCGTTCTTTTACTCTGAAATTTCATCCAAATCTTAAGGTCATTATGCTCCGGTGATGAAAGATCAGGGTCTGATTTTAAGATCCTTTCCACTTCCAGACGACTTTTGATCAACAGGTCTTCATCCTTAACCAGGTCGGCTATTTTTAAATCAAGGATCCCGCTTTGTCTGGTTCCGGTGATATCGCCCGGTCCGCGAAGTTTCAAATCCAGATTGGCAATTTCGAAGCCATCGGTAGTTGATACCATGGCTTTTAATCTTTCGCGTGCTACTTTACCCAATTTAACCGAGCTGAGTAATACGCAATACGATTGTTCGGACCCTCTTCCAACCCTCCCTCTGAGCTGATGCAATTGAGAAAGCCCGAATTTCTCAGAATTTTCAATGACCATTACACTCGCGTTGGGTACATTTACACCAACTTCAATTACCGTAGTGCTGATCAGCATGTTCAGTTCACCGCTTTTGAAAGCATTCATCACCAAATCTTTATCGGATGCCTTCATTTTTCCGTGAACCATTCCCAATTTGTAACCCGGTTCAGGGAAATGACTTTTTAAATAATGAAAACCATCCAGAAGGTTCTGGTAATCCAGTTTTTCCGATTCAATTATCAGTGGATATACATAATACACCTGACGTCCTTTTGATATTTCGTTCTTTAAAAATTTGAACAGATCGGATCGTGCATTTTCGTATCGATGAACGGTTTTAATTTCCACACGGCCTGCGGGCAATTCATCGATCTTTGAAACGTCCAGATCACCGTAAACGGTCATGGCGAGGGTTCTCGGAATCGGAGTGGCCGTCATAACAAGTACATGAGGAGCCAGCGAATTGCCATACCATAATTTAGACCTTTGTTCCACTCCAAAGCGATGTTGCTCATCAATTATCATCAGTCCCGGGGTCTTAAACTGTACATCTTCCTCGATGAGAGCGTGCGTACCAATTAGAATGTCAATAATACCCGAACGCAAATCTTCAAGAATCTCAGTTCTCTTTTTTTTTCTGGTACTTCCGGTCATCAATTCGGTTCTCAAACCCATTCCCTGTAGCAAAGTGCTGATACTTTCAAAATGTTGCTGAGCAAGTATCTCTGTCGGGGCCATCAATCCAGCCTGAGTATTATTGTCAATTGCAATGAGCATCGAAAGCAATGCCACCATGGTTTTGCCGCTTCCTACATCGCCCTGCAGCAGGCGGTTCATTTGTTTTCCGGTAGCCATATCCGCCCTGATTTCTTTCATTACCCTTTTTTGAGCATCGGTTAGTTCGAAGGGAAGTTTCTGAGAATAAAAGGTATTGAAATTGTTGCCGATTTTTGAAAACACGTAGCCTTTGATTTCTTGTTTGCGTTTTAATTTAAGTCTTGCGATTTTTAAATTAAGGAGGAAGAATTCCTCAAATTTAAATCTCTGCTGTCCTGCAATTATTTCAGTATTGTTTTTTGGAAGATGTACATATCTAAAGGCATCTGTTCGCAAGGGTAAGCGATTTTGAGTGCGTATGTTTTCCGGTAAGAATTCCGGGACCCTTAGTGATGAATTCTCAAAAAGGTATATCACACTCCGGTGAAGGGCTTTTGAATCCATTTTCTGATTTCGCATCTTATCGGTAACCGAATACACGGCTTGCATACCTGCCGGAGTATCCATTTCCCGGACCCATTCAATATCAGGATGTACAAAGTTTAATTTTTTGTTAAAAAATGATGGTTTGCCAAATAAGATACATAAGCGTTCAGGAACGAGGGATTGTTTAAACCATTTGATGTTCTGGAACCATGCAAGTTCAATTTCGCCTGTAGGATCTTTAAACAGAGCGGTCAGGCGTCTTGCCCGGCCGGTACCGGTTTCATTTATATTGGTCAATACACCTTTTAATTGAACATAGGATGTATCGCTTGACAGTTCACGAATCGTGTAAAACTTTGAACGATCTATATACCTGAAAGGAAAATGTCCCAGCAGATCTCCAAACGTAAAGATTCCCAACTCGTTCTTTAAAAGTTCACCTCTTTGTGGACCGATTCCTTTTAAATATTCAATGGGTGTTTCAAGAAAGTCCGCATTCATATCATAATAGTTTATGCAATAAAGCTGTGAATTCCATAAGCCATGCCACACCAACATGAACCACAATTCCTCCGGCGATCGAACCGGTGCGAATGGCGATGACTCCTAGTATGGTTCCCCCCAAAAATGAACTTAAGGTTTCGGCAAGTGGTTTCCCAAAATGTATGCTTACGTAAAAACATGCTGCAGGTAACAAACAAGACCAACCAAAATGCCTGAAAAATGCCAGTAATAGAAATCCTCTGAAAAAAAACTCAATAAAAAAGAAATCGAACCCATAAAACAGCTCGTAAATGTAAAAATAAATTCGATCATCAGGGTGGTTAAAATCAAGAGGGTAAAGAGAAAATCCTTTCGGGTACTGGTTTAAGAAATCGCCCTGAAAGGATGCAGTGATAATCAGGGGTAACATGATCGCCAACAGAATCAAGTAAGGTTTAAGGGAATAGTTTTTAAGGCTTAATCCATATAATGGCATTTGTTTTCGGTCCATTCTTAACCAATAAACCAAAATCGGTATAAAGATAATAATATCCCGGATCAGGACTTTTAAACATTTATAATAGAAAGTAGTTGTTTTTGAGTCTCCCAGAAATTCGTATAAATTTTCTGAAAATACGTTCGCCAAGGTCCTTAAGCTAAAAACGAAAGGACCGAATAAAAGTAAGAACCAAAAGAGTTGGTTAGACCAAAGAGACCAGTCGTTGTAAAAATAACTGTAAAGCAAATAACCTGCAGCGAAAGGCATAAGAAAACTCAGAAAGGTATAAACCAGACTGTAGAAACTTCCATAATGTTCATTTTTGATAGGTGTCGAAACATTAAATCCATATTCGATTCCTACATAAACTCCCATGAAGATCAGGATGCTCAGAAGAAAATACAGCCTGAGTTCTTCTTGAAGATACGTTTTCAGGTATGAAAGTATTTTTTGCAAAACACAAAGTTATTTCTGTTTGCAAAATACGAAATGAATTGAGGAATATACCTCTTCAATCTTTCAACATTAGGAGGTATAAAGCAATGAAAAATTATCTTTGCATCATGACAAAGCCCATTACCGAATTTATAGAACGTTATTTTCTTCACTTTAATGCCGCTTCGCTAAACGATGCCGCCAACGGGTATATGAAGCATCTTGAAGAAGGTGGAAAAATGATGATCACTCTTGCAGGAGCCATGAGTTCTGCAGAATTGGGAAAGATACTTGCAGAGATGATCCGTCAGGATAAGGTGCAGATCATTTCGTGTACAGGTGCAAATTTAGAAGAAGATCTTATGAATTTGGTGGCTCACGATCATTATAAACGAATACCCGAATATCGCGATCTTACGCCTCAGCAGGAATGGGAACTTCTGGAACAGGGTCTTAACCGTGTTACCGATACCTGTATACCGGAAGAAGAAGCATTCAGGAGACTGCAGGGCAAGATCTATGCTTTGTGGAAGGAAGCGGACAATGGTTCGAAAAGTTTTCTTCCTCACGAGTTTATGTATCAGATGATACTCAACGGATCCTTAAAGGAGTATTATCAGATCGATCCAAAGGACAGCTGGATGGTAGCTGCAGCAGAGAAGAATCTTCCGATCATTGTACCTGGCTGGGAAGACAGCACCATGGGCAATATCTTTGCATCCTATTGTATCAAAGGCGATCTGAAAACATCAACCATGAGATCAGGTATTGATTACATGATCTACCTCAGTAAGTGGTACAGAGAAAATTCAAAAGGCAAGGGGGTCGGATTTTTTCAGATCGGAGGTGGAATTGCCGGAGATTTCCCGATCTGTGTAGTTCCGATGATGTATCAGGACCTTGAATGGCACGACGTGCCTTTCTGGAGTTATTTCTGTCAGATTAGCGACAGTACGACCAGTTATGGTTCATATTCAGGTGCAGTTCCCAATGAAAAGATCACCTGGGGCAAGCTGGATATAAATACTCCGAAATTCATCATTGAATCGGATGCGACCATTGTGGCGCCTTTGGTCTTTGCAAAAATACTTGGCTGGTAAATTAGCTCAGAGCTATTTGTATATGGGCAAGATGATGGTTGCCATGCCAGCTGTATAAAGCAGCAATGTCCATCAGACTGAAAGTTCGGTTGTACTGGGGATGCATATAGGTTTTTTTCCAGTCGTCCTCTTCCAGATTTTCAAATAAAGTCACCATCTTAAGGTGAATGCCTTCAATTAGTTTTAAAGAGACCTCCGGGTGAAGTATTTCATTTTCTTTTGTAAATACCCAGGGATTTTCCAGGTACGGTTTGATGACCGGGTTGTCTTCGGTTATGGCAAGTTTTACCCTTATATAGGCATTTAGATGACTTTCACCAATGTGATGAATAAGTTGCTTTACGTTCCAGGCACCTTCACGGTAGGTCTTTCCCATTTGAACATCCGAAAGGCCGGAGCAGATTCGATTTAATTTATCAGGAAGTTGTTTTAGTTCCTGAAGATAATTTTTAATATTATCGGGTGTATGATCGGCATTGTTCTTGAATTTACCGATAGGGTATCTTAATTCTTCATTCATTCTGCGAAAGTAGTGCAAAAATGAATCGGTTGTTCGGGATTACGGGACACACAGATCATGAGCATCATCCCTCCTAAAAAGATTCAACGACTTATCCACTCGTATTGTAAGCCCATGCCAGGTATCTTAAATTTGTACAAACACCATTATGCCCGATTTTTGCCATTTACATTGCCATACCCAATTTAGTTTACTTGACGGTGCAACCAGCATTCCCGGCATGGTAGACAAAGCCGTTAAGGACGAAATGAAAGCAGTGGCGATCACCGATCACGGAAACATGTTCGGTGCTTTTAAGTTTGTTTCAGAATGCAATAAAAAGGGTATAAAGCCTATCGTTGGTTGCGAGTTTTACCTTGTAGAAGACCGGCATCAGAAACAATTCACCAGAGAGCAGGGCGATGTTCGATACCACCAGTTGTTGTTGGCTAAGAATGAGGAAGGATACCGCAATCTTACGAAACTATGTTCGTTGGGCTTTATCGAAGGGTTTTACAGCAAGTATCCGCGGATCGATAAAGAATTAATTTTGAAGTATCACAAGGGGTTGATCGCAACTACTTGTTGCATTGGTGCCGAGATTCCGCAAACCATATTAAATATGGGTGAAACCGAGGCTGAGGAAAAGTTTAAATGGTGGCTCGATCTGTTTGGAGAGGATTATTACATTGAACTGCAAAGGCATAATCTGGAAGAACAGGAAAAAGTAAATTCCGTATTGATGGGTTTCAGCAAGAAGTATAAGGTTAAAGCCATAGTTTCAAACGATTCTCATTACCTCGATCAGGAAAATGCCAATGCACACGATATTTTGTTGTGTATAAACACCGGCGATGTTCAAAGCACTCCTAAAGGCGAACTTAAAGGCAACAGGTTCGGGTTTCCAAATGATCAGTTCTTTTTTAAAACCAAAAACGAAATGTCGGAACTTTTCAAGGACGTTCCGCATGCCGTTGAAAATACCATAGAAATTGCCGATAAGGTGGATAAGCTTGATCTGAAAAGACAAATTATGTTGCCGGCTTTTCCTATTCCTGAACCTTTCAAAAATGCAGATGAATTTTTAAGGCACCTTACCTATGAAGGGGCAGCAAATCGATATGGTGAAATAAGCAGTGATATAGAAGAACGATTGAATTTTGAATTGTTCACCATTGAAAAAATGGGTTTTGCAGGTTATTTCCTGATTGTATCCGATTTCTGTGATGCCGCCAAGAAATTGAACGTTTCCGTAGGCCCCGGAAGAGGTTCAGCGGCGGGTTCGGCCGTTGCATATTGTATTGGCATTACCAACATCGATCCCATTAAATATCAGTTACTGTTCGAAAGATTCTTAAATCCTGAACGCGGAAGCATGCCTGATATCGATACCGATTTTGACGACTCCGGCCGTCAGAAGGTTATTGATTATGTGATTGATAAATATGGCCAGAACCAGGTAGCCCAGATCATTACGTATGGCTCGATGAAAGCTAAAACCTCCATTAAGGATGTGGCAAGAGCACTCGAACTTCCTTTGGAAGAGTCGAATATGCTCTCAAAGCTTGTTCCCGAAATTCCGGGGGTTTCTTTTTCAAAGATCTTCGACCTTCCTGAAAACAAGCTTAAGGAAGACTTTAACGCCGACGATGTAGCCAACATAAAAAGATTAAGGGAGATCATCGAAGAGGATGGTCCTCAGTCGAAGGTACTAAAAGAAGCCAGATTGCTTGAAGGATCTGTGCGAAATGCCGGAGTGCATGCTTCAGCGGTAATTATTGCACCATCAGACATTTCTGAGATCATCCCTGTATGCACTTTGAAAGACAGTAATATGTGGGTTACCCAATTCGATGGAAAGGTTGTTGAGGATGCCGGACTCCTGAAAATGGACTTTCTTGGACTTCGCACCTTATCCATAATAAAGGATGCCCTAAGCCTGATCGTGCAAAACCACAATCTGGACATTGATCTTGACGAGATACCACTGGACGATGAAACCACACTTGACCTTTTTCAGAAAGGCGATACCAACGGGATATTTCAGTTTGAAAGTGATGGAATGAAAAAGGTGCTCCGGGATCTTCAGCCAACGCGTCTTGAGGATCTGATTGCCGTAAATGCATTATTCCGTCCGGGTCCAATGGAATACATCCCCAATTTCGTGAACAGGAAGCACGGAAGAGAGGAAATTACCTACGACATTGACGTAATGTCGGAATACCTTGAAGATACCTATGGCATAACCGTTTATCAGGAGCAGGTAATGTTGCTATCGCAAAAGCTTGCCAATTTTTCCAAAGCAGATGCCGATACTTTGCGCAAAGCAATGGGTAAAAAAGATAAGGGCACCCTGGATAAAATGAAGACTCAATTCATGGAAGGATGCGAGGCAAATGGACACGATCTTAAAATTTGCGAAAAGGTCTGGACCGATTGGGAAGCATTTGCACAATATGCTTTCAACAAGTCGCATGCAACCTGTTATGCATACCTTGCGTATCAAACAGCGTATTTGAAGGCACACTATCCCTCAGAATTTATGTCTTCCATCCTTACACACAACAGTCATAACATCGAGCAGATTTCCTTTTTTATGGATGAGTGCAAGCGTATGGGATTAGTGGTTAAAGGTCCGGATATAAATGAAAGCGATGTTAACTTTTCGGTAAATAAGAAAGGGGAGATCCGTTTTGGCTTAAGTGCAATTAAAGGAATTGGTGAGGCTGCAACCCTTGAGATCATTGAACGGAGAAAACAAGAGGGCGCCTATAGCAGCATTTTCGAGTTAACCTCACGGGTAAGCTTAAGGTCGGTCAATAAAAAGTCCCTTGAAGCACTGGCAGTGGCCGGGGCATTTGACAGCTGGGGTGATTACAACCGCGCCCAGTACATCGAAAGATCAGATTCCGGCTCGATGAACGGGATCGAAATGGCCATTAAGTTTGGCAGTTCCGTGCAGGAAAGTAAATCCAGTTTACAAAACGATCTGTTTGGATCAGACGGGGCGGTTGAACTGTCTGAGCCAAAAATACCGGTACTGGAAGAATGGAACCCTATCGAAAAATTGAATAAGGAAAAAGAAGTTTCGGGTATGTTTATCTCGGGTCACCCACTGGATGATTTTAAGCTGGACATCGACCTTTTTACTTCAACCAGGATCGAGGACCTGAAGGATCTTAATGCTTTTAAGGGAAATGAGATCAAATTGGTAGGCATCATCACTTCTGTTGAAGAACGCATCAGTAAAACCGGAAAGCCATGGGTAAAGTTTGTACTGGAGGATTTTAGTTCCGGAAAAGATTTTGCGCTTTTTGGAGAGGATTTTTCAAAGTTCCGGCAGTATCTTCAGGTCAATGCTATGGTATTTTGTACGGGAACAACAAAAACCAGTTATCGCAATCCGAACGAACTGGAATTTAAATTTACAAAGATCAGTTATCTGGCTGATTTAAAAGAAAGTATCCTCAAGAACATTCAGTTGCAGATCGGACTTCATCAGATCAATACAAAACTGATGGAGGAAGTTCAAAAAATAGTAACCGCCAATAAAGGTAAGGCCATTCTTAAAGTAAGGTTTTACGATAAGGAATCCTCCCACATTTCAGATACACTCAGCAGAAAGGTGAGGATCGACTGGAACGAAGAAGTTAAAAAAGGCTTTGAAAGGTTGCATATACCGGTTCAGATAAATCAATAAATTCTTTTTTAGATAAAGGTTTATACCTTTATTTTATTTTATTTGTGTAGCAAGTTTTTGAGATCATGAAAAAATTAATTGTAACTGCGGATGATTATGGAGTTTTTCCTTCTATCAATCAGGGAATTATTGAAGCCATTGAAAAGGATAAGGTTAATTCGGTTGCCTGTTTTTCAAATTACGATGATTCAGTAAAAAATATACTTCATTTAAAGGACAAGGTAGGTGATAAGGCTGATGTAGGTTGCCATCTTACCATAAGCTCCGGTAAACCCCTTACCGATCTGAACAGGGATATCTTTACCAATAAGGGATATTTCAGACCCTTTGGAGAATTAAACATCGATGAAATTGAGAAGGTTTTGCCCGAATTAAAAAAAGAATTGCATGCTCAGGTTCAGAATCTTAGAGATTCCAATATCAGAGTTAACCACCTTAGCTGTCACCATAATACCTTAACCACTACTGAAGCTTTATTCAAGGTATATATGGAGGTGGCTCAGGAAACAAATTTACCCATGCGTTCGGTCAATTTGAACCCCAAAAAGCAGGATACCAATTACAGGCTTGTTCTTAGAATTTTACTTTTCGACGATCTTCCGGCTTCAAAACGAAAAGAAATAAAAAAGTTTGGAAGAAAGATAAAAGAGGTTCTGAGCAATTTTGAAACAGAAATCCTTACACCGGATCTGCTCGAATGCTGTCACTATGGTCCTTTGCCGATGCGTGATATATGGGAGATATCTGTCCCCAGGCTGGTTTCAAACAAACAAAAAGATCTTCATAACTTCATGAATTTTCTCATTAAGTCTGCAAACAGACATGGCGAATTGATGCTTCATCTGATCAAAAAAGATCGAAAATTGTTCAAGGAAGACAGCAAGATCAACTATCCCGGGGTCAATAAAAAATATTTCGACAGCAGAAGAGTGGAGTTTGATTCTATAATGAAATTTGATTTTAACCAATATCCGGCAGTAGTGAAATCTTCCTGGGACGATCTTTTTGCAAAGGTCGACCCCGATTTACCAGCTTAGTACATATCCTTAAGGGTACTCATCTCATTGGTTCTGGTTGAATCAAGCCTGATCATGGTGAACAACAATATGGTGAAACCGATCAGCGATGAACCACCATAGCTGAAAAAGGGTAGAGGAATTCCTATTACCGGAACCAGCCCGATGGTCATTCCGATGTTTATGGTAAAATGGAAAAAAAGAACTGACCCAACACAGTATGCATAGATCCTGTTGTATCGATTCTTTTGTAATTCTGCCAGGTAATATACCCTTCCAATAAGGGTAACAAAAAGCAGCATCATCAGGGCACTTCCAACCCATCCCCATTCTTCACCTATGGTGCAAAAAATAAAATCGGTATGTTGTTCAGGCACATATCTCAGTTTTGTCTGTGTTCCTTCAAGATATCCTTTTCCGAAAAGGCCTCCGGAACCAATGGCAATTTTGGATTGGTGAACATTATACCCCTGGTTTTTCAGGTCTTCCAACAAGCCAAAGGTCACCAGTATACGGTTTCTTTGGTGTTCAGCCAATACATTTTCCATTAAGAAATTAATACTTGAGCTAAACCCGACAACTCCTGCAGTTATCAAAACCATGATCCAGGTAAGGTATTTTCGACGCGAACTAAATATATAAACCAGCAGAACGATTCCTGCAAAAATGGACGAAACCATTAAGGCCCCGAAATATAGAGTAAGAATGAAAATGATGATTGAACAAATTGCAATTACGAACCAAATTCCGGAGAGACCTTCCCTGTAAAGCACGAGTGTAAAGGAAAGAAATACCAGAGCAGAGCCGGTATCCTTCTGCAAAAGGATCAAAAACATGGGGAGTAAAAAGATACCCAGAGCAATGAACAAGGTATTTCGGTCTTTCAATCTTGCTTCGGGTGTGCCAAGAAATTTTGCCAATGCAAGTGAAACACCATATTTGGCAAATTCAGCAGGTTGTAAGTTGAAACTTCCCAATGAGATCCAGTTTTTATTTCCAGCCACTTCCTTACCTATCACAAAAACAGATATGACCAATAAGATCAATACCCCATAAACGAGGTATGAAAACAGACTGAACATTTTATTGTCGAGAAACAACCAGAAAATGGCAATAAAGCCGGAAATACAAATGAATAAAAACTGCTTACCATAGTTTTTTGAAAGGTCAAAAATACTTCCGGTGGTTTCGTTATAAGAGGCAGAATAAATGTTTATCCAGCCAAAAAGAACCATAAAGATATAGATCAAAATTATTGGCCAGTCGAAACTGGTCTTATCAAATATTTTTTTCTGATTCAAAACTTTTGATACTTAAAAAATTGGTTCTTACCGATTCTTTGATCCTTGTCGCATATCAGGATATCAGTGTGATTGGTTTTTTTCGGTGGGTTATTCTTTCCAAGCGGCCTCCTCGTAGCTTTTTCGGTGGAATCTTTCTTTGCTTTTTCAGTTGAGTCCTTTAGAAATTTTATTCTCTCCGGAGTTAAAGGTTTTGGTACGTTAAGCAAATATGCATCAAATAATCTTTTTTCAAGATCCGGCCTGGTGGTTCCCGTATCGCTTAAGCCCAGATATTTCTCAACAAGTAATGTTGCGACCGGAGATGCCCATGTAGCTCCATAACCTGAGTTTTCAACGATACAGGCTATGGCAATCTTAGGATTGTCTTTTGGTGCAAAGCACATAAACACCGAGTGGTTTTTTCCGTGTGGATTTTGTACAGTGCCTGTTTTGCCACAAATTTGAACACCCTTAATGCTGTTTCTCGCGGCGGTACCATTTACCATGGTTTGAGCCATACCTTCAACCACAATTTCAAAATTTGCCTTATCAATATTTATTTTGTGTTTGGTAGTGAATTCTTTAGGAATTTCATTTTTGTCGTTCACAAGTCTGAGACAATGAGGAGTGTAATAATATCCTCGGTTGGCAATGGCACTGATAACGTTGGCCATTTGCAGAGGGGTGATCAAAATTTCTCCCTGACCGATCGATAGTGAAATGATCCTTGAAAATCCCCAGCGGTTGTTGTGCATCTTATCGTAAAATTCAGGAGTTGGAATGTTGCCTTTACTTTCGAAATTGATATCCGACCCAAGCTTATTATCCAAACCGAATTGTGTCATATAATCCTTCCATTTGATATAGGCTTCCCGCGGGGATTTGTATTTAGGGTTTTCCAGAATTTCCCTGAAGGTATAGCAAAAATATGCATTGCAGCTGTTGGCAACGGCTCCCCTAAGATCAAGGCTCGGTGAATGAGGGTGGCAGGCAACATGTAGTCGGCCGATGCTAAAACCCCTGAAGCAGGGGAAAGTGGTTTCCCCGTATATTACGCCTTCCTGCAATCCTATTAAACCATTCAACAGCTTAAATACCGAACCGGGTGGATAAGCAGCAGTTACTGCACGGTTAAATAAGGGGAGGGTAGGGTCTCGGAGTAGTTTAATGTATTGTTTTGATTTTCTGCGAATGGAAAGATCTTCCGGATCATACCCCGGACTTGACACGAGCGTTAGAATTTCACCGGTTGAAGGTTCAATGGCAACAACCGAGCCCATTTTGTCATGCATTAATTTTTCGGCATATTCCTGTAAATTAAGGTCCAGAGTGGTGCTGACTTTTTTGCCGGCTATGGGTGGAACATCGTATTTCCCTTTTGCAAAACTTCCCTGATGCCTGCCACGACTATCCACCAGAATGTACTTACTGCCTTTTTCTCCCCTCAGTTCTTTTTCATAATATTTTTCCAAACCCGAAATTCCGATGAAATCACCTTTTGCATAATGTTGATCTTCGTTTTCGGTTTCAAGCTTCTTTTTAGATATTTCTCCAATGTATCCAAGAACATGGGCAGCAGATTTTGTTCGGTATTTACGATCTACTTTTGTTTCAATGTAAAATTTCTCATATTCATACAGGCGCTCCTGTAAGGCAGCAAATTTGTGTGGTTCAAGGTTTTTGTAAAACACAGCCGACCCTCGGTATACGGTCTTATCAGCTTTTTTCATGCGTTTTATAAAACTCTCCTTGGTAATGTTAAGGATCGTGCAAAATCCAAGTGTGTCAAAGTCTTTTAACGTAAATGGATAAGAGATATTAAGGTCGTAAAAATTATCATTATATACAATCAATTTATCGTTTCGATCGAAAATCAGACCCCGGTTTGGGTGAATTACAAGTAATTTTTTCGAGTTTTCATTGGCAAACCCAACATAGGAACTGTCGATCACCTGAAGATAGAACAACCTTGATGTGTAGATCATCCCAATGATGACCACTGTAATGATCAAGGAGAAGTTTCTGTTTTTCCCTTCAGACATTGGTTGTTTTTTTACTAAAAATAAAACCAATCAGGATCATAAGGAAAGCAGCCAGCAAACCACTGATCAAGGCTTTTTGTGACATTATGGTTATTCCTGCAAAAGTGAAGGATTCCATCAGAAAGGCAAGCCAGTGATAAAAAACGGAACAAATACCCAGATACAAAAGGTGCCATCCAAAGTTGATGTTTCTTATATTGGGTGAAACAGCTTTTTCAATGGTTTCTTTATCCAGAGAATATTTTATGTAGTAGTAACGAAAGTAACCTAAAGCCGTACCACTAAATGCATGAATACCATAAGTGTTGGATAAGCCATCCATAATTGCCCCACTGACAAATCCGGCGATCAAACACAACCATATCTCAGCGTTAATGGGCAGCAACAGTAAAAACATTATAAAAACCTGAGGATTGATAAAACCATTTATATTAACATTGTTCAGAACAAACACCTGTAACAAGGCTAACAGGATAAAAGAGATGATATGTCTGATAATGTTAATTGTCAATTGTGGTTTCGTTTTCGAGTGTTTTTATTTCATTTATCTGGATGTTCTTAACAATATACACCGATCTCAGGTTCGTAAAACGTGTAGATAATCTGATTTTGACATCCAGAAGGTTGGTCCCCTGAATATTTTTGGATTCGGATACGGTACCGATTTTTATGTTATCCGGAAAAATGGAAGAGTATGGACTTGTATAAACAGGATCTCCTTTTTTGATGAGATTGTATCGGTTAATTCCTTCGATTCGTGCAAAGTAAGGTGAATTCCCATCCCAGATCAACCGACCAATGGAGGTGTTTCCGGTAAGTTTTGGTGTAACTTTGAATTTACTGTTTAGTACCGACATTGCAATGCTGAAATTTTCAGAAACGTTCACGATCACGCCAACAATACCTTCCGGACAGATAACTCCCATATGTTTTGTAACGCCATTAGCGGTTCCTTTGTCTATAATGAGATAATTATTTGCCTGGTCGGTTGAGTTTTGAACAACGGTTCCTGCTATGTAGGTAAACTTTTGTTTAAAACTGGTGTCCGACATACGAACGGTATCTCCATGCTCAACATAATAAGAATCGATAATACGCTTTCTGAGATCAATGTTTTCTTTCTGAAGTCTTTCATTTTCTTCAAACAAGGAAAAATAGGTCATGATGTTTGAATTAACCTCATTGATCTTTCCCAGGATATTGTTTGAGCTGTTCAGCATAACAGCATGATGATAGGTGTTGAACTGATAAATGCTGTAAAGGGAAATTATTTCCAGAAAAAGAAATAAAAACAAGTGATAATAACGCTGTATAAAGAGGAAGAAATTACGCATTTATATCCTCCATAGTTATGTTTACTGCATAATTGACTTAAAAGAATCCAGGTTTTTAAGTGCGTATGCGGTTCCCCGAACTACTGCTCTTAGTGGATCTTCGGCAACGTATACCGGCAATTTGGATTTGATCGATATCCTTTTGTCCAGGCCTCTCAAAAGAGCCCCTCCTCCGGTAAGATAGAGTCCGGTTTTATAGATATCGGCACTTAGCTCAGGAGGAGTAAGCTCAAGAGCTTTCAGTACAGCTTCTTCTATTTTGGAAATGGATTTATCCAATGCAAGTGCTATTTCGGAATACGAAATATGAATTTGTTTAGGTATACCGGTCATAAGATCCCTTCCATTTACAGGGTAATCGTCCGGTGGATTATCAAGTTCGGGCAACGCAGATCCAACCTCGATCTTAATTATTTCACCGGTTCTTTCACCAATCAGCAAATTGTGCTGACGACGCATATATTCAATGATATCTTCAGTAAAATCGTCTCCTGCTACTCGAATACTCTGGTCACAAACAATACCTGAAAGAGCGATAACCGCTATTTCTGTGGTGCCTCCTCCTATGTCAATGATCATATTTCCCATGGGTTCAGCAACATCAATGCCTATACCAATGGCGGCGGCCATAGGTTCGTGGATAAGATATACTTCCTTAGCCCCGGCTCTTTCAGCCGATTCCTTAACGGCTCTTTTTTCAACTTCTGTAATACCCGATGGAATGCAAATTACCATTCGGAGTTGGGGTTTGAATAAAGTTTTGTTCGGGTTGATCAACTTGATCATTCCGCGAATCATTTGCTCAGCAGCTTCAAAGTCTGCAATTACACCATCTTTTAAAGGCCGGATGGTTTTAATATTCTCATGGGCCTTGCCATGCATTTTCTGGGCTTCCTTACCAATGGCAATGATCTCGCCGGTGGTTCTGTTCTTGGCAATGATCGATGGTTCATCAACCACTACTTTATCTTTGTTGACGATCAGGGTGTTCGCTGTACCAAGATCTATAGCCAACTCTTGTGTTAAAAAATTAAATATGCCCATTAAAGCGAAAGGTGTTTATTGAACCACAAATTTATTGTGTAAATGCTTAGTTTAATAGGACTTTGAAAAATAATTATATACACTTTTTACAGTATTCTACTATTTAGGAAATTATAAGACCAGTTTAAATATAACGCCTTAAATTCAGGTCTTATTTTAGGATACAGAATATTTTTAGTGCTTAAAATGCCGGAAACCGGTCATTACCATTTTCATGTTGTGCTCGTCGCAGTAATCTATTGAAAGTTGATCCTTGATCGATCCTCCGGGTTGAATAATAGAATCAATTCCCGCCTGGTTTGCAATTTCAACACAGTCGGGGAAGGGGAAAAACGCATCGCTGGCCATACAAGCACCTTTTAGATCGAATCCAAAATGTTTAGCCTTATGAATGGCCTGTTGAAGGGCATCAACCCTGCTGGTTTGTCCGGTTCCGGAAGCGAGGAGTTGTTTGTCTTTTACCAGGATTATAGCATTTGATTTTGTGTGTTTAACCAAAATATTTGCCATTAATAGATCTTCGGTTTCAGATGCGTCAGGTCTGACTTTGGTAACAAACCTGAGATCATCCGATGATTCAGTTTTTTGATCCCTGTCTTGTGTTACAAAGCCATTCAATAAGGAACGGTGTATTTTTTTATCTTCTATTCTTCCTTCAATCTGAAGTATGATCCGGTTCTTTTTTTCGGTCAGTAATTTAAAAGCCTCGGGCTCGTACCCCGGTGCCATAAGAACCTCAAAGAATAGATCGTGAATGCGTGTGGCCGTGTTGAGATCGATCAACTGATTTGTGCACAGAATACCGCCAAATGCAGATACAGGGTCGGCAGCAAGAGCTTTCTCGTAGGATTCTTTGACGGTACTGCCTATTGCCATTCCGCATGCATTGTTGTGCTTTATTATGGCAAAGGCATTTTGTTCTTTATTAAAATCCTGAACGAGCAAAAGTGCCGATTCTATATCCAGTAAATTATTATAGGAAAGTTCCTTGCCGTTCAATTGTTTGAACAATCGATCAAGGTTTCCTGTAAAATAAGCCTCCTGATGGGGGTTTTCACCATATCGTAGTGCGCTGGTCTTAATCGAATTGAAATACTGTTGGATGGCATTGTCGTAATGTTGTGTGGTTTCAAATGCCTTTGCTGCGAAGAATTTTCGATCTTCCGTTTCAGAAGAGCCCTTTTTGGTATTCAATAAATTAAGCAGATCGGAATACAATCCCTGGTTTGAAACAACCAATGTATCCTTATAATTTTTAGCTGCTGCACGGATCAGACTAACCCCGCCTATGTCAATTTTTTCAATAATCTCTGATTCTGTTCCGCCTTGCTTAAGGGTTTCTTCAAAGGGGTAGAGGTCTACAATTATCAGGTCAATGGATGGGATGCTGAATTTCGTGATCTCCTCAACATCCTGTTCTTGTTCTCTACGATACAATATTCCGCCGAAAATTCCGGGGTGTAGTGTTTTTACTCTGCCACCAAGGATCGAAGGGTAACCTGTAATTTCTTCAACAGGTTGAACTTTCACACCCAATTGTTCAAGATAGGTTTGTGTACCACCGGTTGAGATCAGGTTTACGCCCAGTTCGTCTAAAATTTTAACAATGGGCTTAAGTCCATCTTTTGAATATACAGAGATCAGCGCGGTATTAATTTTTTTCATAGGCCCCGCAAAAGTATGATTTACTGATTTAAGATAAATGGCAGGTGAATAAATAATGAGAATTAAAGATTCAGCCGTTTAACTTCTGATTTTAATTCTTCAAGTTTTAAAGGTACCACTCCAACTTTTTGACAAACCAGCCCACCGGATAGATTTGCCAGTTCACCAACCTCCCCTGTGTTCATTCCGGATGCGAGCGCAAGTGCGGTCACGCTGACAACGGTATCTCCTGCACCACTCACATCGGTGATGATTCTTTCATGTGCCTTAATATGTTTGTATTCTGTAGAAGATTTTATGAATACCCCATCTTCTGATAAGGTTATCATGATGTACTTACAACCTAATATACTCATTAATTCTCCGGCAGCCTGGTCGAGTTGAAAGGTGTCTGAAAGGTCGTTGGAAGTTGGAAGTCCTTCTTTAATTTCTTTCTTGTTTGGTTTAAACAAAGTGCATTTTTTGTATCTTAGAAAATTGTCTTTTTTGGGATCAACAACAGTAATAACATTTGCCGTTTCGGCAAGATCAAGGGTTTTGTCGATGATTCTGGGGGTTAACATTCCCTTATTGTAATCCTCAAGTATCACGGCATCATAACCTGAAAGGGTCGATTCAAGATGAAGTAGTATTTTTTCTTCCAATTCACGGTTAATCGGTTCCAGGCTTTCATGATCCATGCGGAGCAAATGTTTTTCGGCAGCGATCACCCGGGTTTTGACCGTGGTTGGTCTTTGTGAGTCGAAAAAAATGCCATCTACCTCAATTCCTTCAACCGCAAGCAAATTTTTTAATTCATGCCCTTCGGGGTCTTCTCCTGCCACGGTACAAATGGCCACCGATGCTCCTAAACTTTTAAGATTGAGGGCCACATTTGCAGCTCCCCCGGGGCGATGGTCTTTTTTATTGAATGAGACGATCGGAACGGGAGCTTCCGGAGACATTCGGTTTATCTCACCCATGTAATAGGCATCGATCATCGAATCGCCGATTACCAGTACCCTGAGAGATGAAAAGGAGTTTATTTGTTGGTTGATTGACATTAAAAATGTTCGTGAGGATATTCGATAAAACTTTAAATGCCGGAATTATACACCCGAAAGCGCATATTTAATTTTGTCGAAGGCTTCATTCAGTTCCGACTCACTTGTAGCGTAAGAAATTCGGATACAATCTTTCTTCCCGAATGCTTCACCCGAAACGGTTGATACATGAGCCTGATTTAATAAATAATAACAAAGGTCTTTTGTAGAGCCAATATGAGTTCCTTTGATGGTTTTTCCAATGTAATATCCAAAATCGGGAAATACATAAAATGCACCTTCCGGAACATTGGCTTTAACATGTTCAAGTTCGCCGAGTCGTTTAATAACGAGGTTTCTTCGGTTGAGAAACTCATGACACATTTTTTTGGTTGGCTCAAGA
This sequence comes from Flavobacteriales bacterium, assembly GCA_020635455.1. Lineage (GTDB taxonomy): Bacteria > Bacteroidota > Bacteroidia > NS11-12g > UBA9320 > JABWCE01. The sequence continues at coordinate 152,852 of JACJZT010000004.1, read as the reverse complement.
GATGTGGAAATTGCAGTTAATGCTGCTTTCTGTGCGATACTGTTGGCACCGGAAGTAAATTGCCCCTGAATTTTTTCACACGCTTTTGCAATGAATTTTGGTGCTCCTATATATCCTATCCTCCAGCCTGTCATGGCGAAGGCTTTTGCAACTCCGTTTACCGTGATCACCCGGTCGGCGATCGATTTAAACTGACCAATACTTTCGTGTTTCGACACGAAATTTATATGTTCATAGATCTCATCCGAAACAATGTAAATATTCGGATATTTTGAAAACATTTCTGCGATTTCAGCCAGCTCATTTTTACTGTAAACGGTTCCACTCGGGTTACAGGGCGAAGAAAACAAAAACATTTTTGTTTTATCACTAATTACTGCTTCAAAATCCCGGGCTTTGGATTTGTAATTGTTTTCTACATTTGAATCAACAAAAACAGGAATACCGGATGCAAGTTTGATCATTTCGGAATAGCTCACCCAATAGGGTACCGGAACGATCACTTCATCACCCGGATTAATGAGAGACAGAATAACATTCATAATGGAATGTTTAGCACCGCAGGATACCACGATCTGATCCGGTGCATAATCGAGGTTGTTTTCCAGTTTGAATTTTCTTGAAATTGCTTCCCGCAAGTCGAGAAATCCGGCTACAGGAGTATATTTAGTAAAACCCATATCCATGGCATCCTTGGCAGATTCAATAATATGGGGTGGTGTCTGAAAATCAGGCTCTCCCAAACTCAAATTAATAACCTTAGTTCCTTCTGCGGCCAATTCCCTGGCTTTCTTGGCCATTTCAAGCGTTTGGGATTCGTTGAAATAACTTACTCTGTCGGCTAAATTTGTTTCGTTCAAGCTACAAATTAAACACTAAAATAATAAAATCAAGAATGGAAGCGTCAGAAATTTTAGGACATCACAACATCGTGCTGATTGCAAGTCATGAAATGGCAGTTATGGTTTTGTTTTGTTAAATAATATGCATAAAAAAAGCCACTTCGTTGGAAGTGGCTTTCTGAAATATTTTTGCTTAATTTTTACTGGATCCAACCCTGTGCATGGCACATCTGAAACCAAGTGTTGACAGATCTTGTTCTTCATCAAGATATCTGCGTGTTCCGGGACTCATCCAATATGCTCTGTCATTCCAGCTTGCACCTTTATACACTCTGGCCTTATTGTTGATCAAAGAAGATACACCATAGTCATAACCCTGTTCTCCATCAGCATAGGTTTCTTCGTCAAGGTAACCCATGTTATCTGATTTTTTATAGTTTCTTCTTTTCTGATTTTCTTCTTCTGTTACCGGGTCCATGATCAATCTTCCCAAACTGTCTTTAATGTCCACGTAACCATCAGCATCCAGTCTTTTCTTCTTGTATACGTTACCTCTGTGGGCATTGAAATCGGTCATGTCTTCATACGATAAAGGACGATAAACATCCATCACCCATTCGCTTACGTTACCACTCATGTTATACAGTCCAACGTCATTTGGCCAGTATGAAAAAACTTCAGTGGTAATAAATGCACCGTCGTTTAATTGTCCGGCAATACCGGCCTGATCACCTCGGTCACGTTTGAAGTTCGCCATCATGTAACCTCTGTTCTTCTCCTTTCCTCCTTGATTTCTCGTAGTAAGTCCGCCCCAGGAATAAATTTTCTTGGCATTGATGTTTTCATAATTAGACTGTCCGAGGTTACCAATTGCAGCAAATTCCCATTCAGCTTCAGTTGGGAGTCTGTAGTCCGGTAAAAAGATACCGTCTTCCATTCTAACCTTACGTGTACCTTTTTGCATTATGCTTCTCAACTCTCGTTTTCCTTTTTTTCCATCATACTGACCAACCAGGTAAGCGTTCGTATTGAAGTTTTCTTCATTGACCTGAGCAGCGTCCGGCTTAAGGATGCCTTCCCGGATCAGTATATATTCATTTACCCTGTCGGTTCTCCAGGCAGCATAGGCCGTTGCCTGAAGCCAGTTCACACCAACCACAGGATAATTTTTATATGCAGGATGTCTGAAATAATATTCTACGTACGGCTCATTATAGGCTAGCTTATCTCTCCAGCACAAAGAATCCGGTAAAGCTTGCTTATAAACTTCAGGATAATCCACAAAAACCCTTCCCAACCAGTGCAGATATTCAAGATAATGAAGGTTGCTAACTTCGGTTTCGTCCATATAAAAAGAAGGAACGGTAATCCTTCTTTCGATGTTATTGTGTTCGTGAGTTACATCCTGCTCACTGGATCCCATGGTGAATGAACCACCTTCTATCAATACCAGTCCCGGTCCGGTTTCCTGACCTGCATAATCATGCGTTTCAAATCCTCCCCATTTGGCATTATTGTATTTCCATCCTGTTGTAGATGAACTTTGCTTCTTGCTACAGGAAGAAGGCAATAAGAACGCAGTGGCTATAATGGCCAATGTGATACTTTTTCTATAAGTCATACGCATTCGTTTGTAGAGTTTTAACGATTATTCTGCAATAATATTGCATTTTAATGAAATATTTAAATAAATTCTTAGAAGTCAGGACAGTTCAGTTTTTTGTATCTGACTGCTTTCTTTCGAGCACACCATTCTATGGATGCAGATACTTCATGACTTCCTGGTGCAGCTTGTCTTGCCGAAGAAACGGTTAGATCATAGCTGTAGCCGAATTTGAACTTTTCTTTTCTGAATCCAACCAACACCATGAGTGCATCAGAGTTAAAATACTTCCCAAAGGTTTGACGATACCATAAACCGGTTACCAGGGGTCCTTTGTTGAAATAAAAACCAAGATTCATCTGAGTGAATTTATTTTGGATCATGAAAAGCAAATTCGGTGAAATGGTCATGTTAGGATCATAGGTATTATCAAGAGGTATAACCAGTCCTGAATGTACGGTGTATCTTCTTGGTAATTTTGAATCCTGAGTACCAAGGAATGACTGAATTGGTTCGATCATATTGTGAACGGCTACGCCAGCATAAAACCTTTCGGTATAACCCAAAACTCCTCCGCTGAAATTAGGATACCGTATGGTTTGAGTGTTTAAAGGCTCATTGGTCGGTAATACAAATCCTTTGGTTGCATCTATTTGATCCGGGAAACGCAATTTCTTCCAATCCAGAGCTCTGCTCACAAATTGTGCTTCAAGTCCAAATCGCATAGTGAATTTTCGATTGACAATGAGCTGATACGAATAAATTCCTGCAAGAGTATTGGAGGTAAGTTTTCCTTCACCGGCAACATCGTTCATGGCTATTAATCCTATTCCTCCGCCAATCCCGTCAAAATGTTGATCGTACGAAGCCAGCGTAGTTACAAAGGTTCCGGGCAAATTCGGCCATTGGTTTCGGTAATTGATGTTGATCCTTCCGCCCCCGTCGCAGGTACCGGTTCCGGCCATGGCCGGGTTGGTATATATTGGAGCCGCATAATACTGGGTCATTTCAGGATCCTGTGCAAAGGCGGTTCCGATTCCGGTAAAGATTAAACTGCCAAGTAATAAATTTCTCATATTCCTTTTGTTCATAATTCTAACTGATTCACTGTAAGGTGTAGTGTGTTATGAATGTAATTATTTTACAAACATTCAACTTTTTATCCAATTATACATAATAAAATTAATATAATTTTGTTAAGCATATAACCATGACATTCCGAAAACTCAAAACGCTGCTTTTTGCAGCGATATTTTTTTTAGCCCTTCCACATTCAATCGCTCAAACCCAACATGTCAAAATAAACTGGAAATCCACAACAGAGCAATTTCCGGGTGATTTTGAACAAGCACAGATTCAATATCTTAACAACGGAGAATATTACCCAATTTGGGTATCTTCCGAAAAAACTCAAGATCAAAAATTTGATGTTGCAATGACAAATCCGGTATACGAAAAACTGAATGTTGATGCTTCCAAATTCTTGTTTCTTAATTCTATACGATCGGTTGAATTTCTGAATGGTGAAGAACGAGGTTCAAACCGATTGCTGGTAAAGGTTGTGCCATTCCGAATCACGGGTTCCATTGTTGAAAGGTTGGTTGAATTTGATCTCACGAGAAAAGCAAGTGGAATGGTCGAAAAAAGATTTAATAAAAAAGGTAACAAAACTCAGTCGGTACTGGCATCCGGGGAATGGTACAAGATAAAGATCCGTGAAGACGGAGTTTATAAGATCGATAAAGGGTTTTTGAGTAAAATGGGGATCAATACCGACGAAATAAACCTCAATACCTTTAAAATATATGGTAATGGAATTGGAATGTTACCGGAAGTTATTGCGGAACCAAGGGTGGATGATCTGGCTGAAAATGCGATCAGGATAAACGATCCCAATGGAAATGGAAAACTTGATGAAGGCGATTTTATTCTCTTTTACGCCAAGGGACCCGATGACTGGGAACCCGGTTTAACGGAATATACCCACCGCAAGAATGTGTATTCTGCCTTTAGTTATTATTTTATTACCTGGGGTGGAAATAATGGTATAAGGATGGGGCAAAATGGTGATGGAAATGGTGCAGGCGTGGATAAAGTAATCACAGAATCCGATTACTTATATCTGCACGAAGAAGATCTTATCAATTTTCGCAACAGTGGGAGAGAGTGGTTTGGAGAAGCCCTGACCCTTGAAAACGCTAAGTTTCAGGTTAGTATACCGGACATGCTGGCTTCAGGTTTTAATAAACTTGTTTCCGAAACCGCTATAAGAACCGGGGTTCAAACCAACATCATCGTATCTATGAATGGAGGTCAGTTTCTGATCCACTCCGGCTCAAGGGTTAATTTTGACGCCGATGACAACTGGGCTTCCATAAGTAAGCTTAAAAAAAGCCTCAATCCCGGAACCACCTTCAATCTTGAGTATCAGTTCATCCGGCCACAACTTAGCTCTGAAGCCTGGTTGAATTATTTTGAAATACAGGTAAAGCGCAAAATGAAGCCCATTGATGGTCAGATCCATTTGTTTAATCTTGACGCCAAAATTAAAGGTAAGGTAAAGTTCCAGATTGAAGGTCTGACCTCGGATTATCAATTATGGGATGTAACCGACCCAACCCTTGTTTCAGAGCAACAAACCTTTAATGAATCCGGCCTGTCATCTTTTATAGTAAATCCGAATGATAAATTAAACAGATATCTGGTTTTCAAAGCAGGGTCGGAGAAAACTCCCGAAGCGGCAGGAAAAGTAAAAAATCAGAATTTACATAGTTTGGCACCTGCCGATTTCATCATCATAACGCATCCGAATTTTAAAAATCAGGCCGAAAAACTAGGTAAGTTTCATCAGGACAGAGACGGGTACTCTTATTTGATCGCATACCCTGAAGACATTTACAATGAGTTTTCAAGTGGAGCGCTTGATATTACGGCTATCCGTGATTTTGTTAAAATGATCTATGACCGTGCAGATCCTTCTTCAAAGCCCAAAGCACTCTTGTTGTTTGGCGATGCAAGTTTCGATTACCGAAACATTCAAAACGGCAACAACAATTTTGTCCCAACCATGGAGAGTTATGAGTACAATAATTCTGTGAGCAGCTATTGTTCGGATGATTATTTTGTCATACTTGGTGATTTTGAAGGATACTGGCCCAAACTTACCATTCAGGAACTATTAGACATGGGTGTAGGCAGACTTACCGCCAATTCGGAATATGAAGCTGAAGTTATGGTTGATAAATGCATTCATTACAAAACTTTTTCAGATAAAGGGAACTGGAGATCTTCCATAACCTTTCTTGCCGATGATGAGGATGGGGATGTTCATTTTGAAGACAGTGAAATTTTGTCGGAAACGGCTGAAAAACAATTTTCACCCTTAAACGTCAACAAGATCTATTTTGATGCCTACAAACAGGTTTCTTTGGGCAATGGAAATGCTTATCCAGATGTGAATGAAGCCATCAACAACTCCATTGAGAACGGTACTTTGGTATTTAATTACCTCGGTCATGGAGGAGGAAGCGGAATGGGGCATGAAAGGGTCGTTACCAGACCAATGATCCTTGGTTGGCGCAACTACGACAAACTTACTTTCTTCGTAACCGGAACCTGTGATCTGGCGCAGTTCGACAACCCTAAAGAAGAATCACCCGGCGAGTTGATGATGCTTAACAATGAAGGGGGCGCCATCGGTATGATGACCACAACACGAAAAGTATATATAGGTTTGAACACTTCCTTTTCAGAAAATCTATTTAAAAACAACCTTTTTGCAAAGGATGGAAACCGTTATACCAGTTTCGGTCAAGCGTATGCAAATGTGAAAAGCATCATGTGGGGTTCTGACAATGTAAGAAATTACATAATGATTGGTGACCCGTTGATGGACCTGAACCTGCCGGTTGAAAAAACGGTCATCACAAGCATTAACGGTAATCCGGTATCTACTACTTCAACGGATACCTTAAAGGCCTTGTCGAAAGTTGAGATCGGAGGAATGGTAACTGACAATTCGGGAGTCCCCATGACCGATTTTAACGGAACGGTAAACGTTACCTTGTTCGATAAGAAACAAACCTATAAAACCCTAGCCAACGACCCCGGAAGTTCGGTATTGCCCTTTCAGGTAAGAAACAATGTATTGTACAGAGGGAAGGCTTCTGTAGTATCGGGTGAGTTCAAGGTTTCGTTCATTCTTCCTAAAGACATTGATTACTCCTTTGGAAAAGGACGCATATTTACTTATGCTTATAACGACAAAACAGATGCCGTCGGGATCTATGACAGCGTTGTGATCGGCGGGTCTTTTCTTACAGGAACCGTTGATGAAACCGGACCACAGATACAGGTATTCATGGACGATGAAAAATTTGTCAATGGCGGAATCGTAAGCAGTTCACCATACCTTATCGTTAAACTTTGGGATGAAAACGGGATCAATACTGCAGGAAGCGGAGTAGGAAGGGAGTTGCTGGCAACTCTTGACAAGGGTAGTGAAGGCTCGAAAGATTATATTCTCAACGATTTTTATTCCACTACCCTGAATAGTTTTCAGGGTGGAGAAGTAAAGATCAAACTCTCGGAAATTAGTCCGGGTGAACACAACATTATTGTAAGAGCATGGGATGTATTTAACAATAGTTCGGAAAGTTCGGTTGAGTTTTTGGTTTCCAATAATGAAAACCTTACGCTTAAAAACCTTTTGAATTATCCTAATCCTTTTGTAAATAAAACAAAAATATTTTTTGATCACAACAAAGCAGGTCAGCAGTTGAATGTGGTGGTAAACATCATGTCTGTATCGGGTCGTGTGGTTAAAAGCCTGTATGCAGATATACCCAATGCGGCTTCACATATTGAAGAAATTGAATGGGATGGAAAAGATGAGTTTGGGGATAACCTGGGAAGGGGTGTTTACATCTATAAAGTTAAAGTAAAATCCGAAGATGGCAAGGTTGTTGAAGAATTACAAAAAATGGTCTTGCTTAAATAATTGGAAATAAAAATTTATTTCTATTTTTGTCGCTACTTAATATAGATTATATTTGGAGGAAGTTTACTTAAATTCTACACAATGCTTAAGAAAAATTTAGCCATCATAGCGGGTTTGATACTGGCTTCAAACGTTCAGTCGCAAAACACTCTCTCCAAAGACGATTTGGTCGGGCAGAGAAACGTAATTACCACAGCAGTACCCTTTCTTACCATTACACCTGACTCGAGAAGTGCAGGTATGGGTGATGCCGGTGTTGCAAGGGACCCGGATGCCAATTCAATTCACTGGAACATCGCATCGATGGCATTTATTGATAAAAAGGCCGGACTTTCTTTAAACGCAGCACCATGGTTGCGTCAGCTGGTTCCGGACGTTTGGTTTTACCATTTAGCCGGATACTCCAAAGTCGGTAGAGGTGATAAAAGCGCTATCGCTGCTTCTATACGATATTTTTCCTTAGGTGAAATTCAATTCACCGATGATTTTGGTAATCCAAACGGAAATGCAAATCCTTACGAACTTGCTGTTGATCTGGGTTATTCTACCCAATTGTCTGAAAATTTATCGGTAGGTATAGCTATGCGTTTCATTAATTCTTGCCTTACCTGCGGAAGTACGGGAACGGCTGGAAATGCATTTAAACCAGGCAGGGCAGCCGCAGGTGATATCGGAGTTTATTACAAAAAACCTTTAAAGCCAAGAGTTGATTGGGCCTTTGGAGCTGCTATTACCAATATAGGTAACAAAATCACCTACAGCACGGAGCAAGAAAGGGATTTTATTCCTGCAAATCTTCGAATAGGAACTTCTTTCAATACCAAACTCGACGAACACAATGAATTGAACATCAATCTTGATATCAATAAATTATTGGTACCTACCTATCCTGTTTATTATAAAGCATCCGACGGAACCGACAGTATTGATCAATCCGGTAATAAAGTGGTTCAGTATGGAAAAGACAGCAAAGATGTACCGGTAATTACCGGAATGTTCAGGTCTTTTGGAGATGCTCCGGGTGGATTCAAAGAAGAATTAAAAGAATATAACATCGCAGCCGGCCTTGAATACTGGTACGATAAGCAATTTGCTGTAAGAGCCGGTTATTTCAATGAAGCCAATACGAAAGGCGGAAGAAAGTACGTTACTTTTGGAATCGGGTTGCGTTATAAAGTGTTTGGTATCGATGCAGCTTATTTGCAGCCATTCACTCAAAGACATCCTCTTCAAAATACCATTCGTTTCTCATTATTGTTTGATATCGATGCATTCAAAAAGCAGTCCGAACAAAGCAAACCCTAATAAAAAAAGTAAATTATAAAAAAAAGCCACTTGATTTCAAGTGGCTTTTTTTATGAGAATCAGATTTTTAAAGATCTATTTATCTTTATCATCCTTTATTTTAACCTCAAACTTTACCGGGTTTTTTACCTTTTCTTTCGTTAAGGCAATGTCTAAAACCTGAAGCATGTTTGTGACGTAGTGAAAATTTAATTTTCCGGTATACTGCTCACCAATGTCCTGAATATCTTTTTTATTCACATCACATAAGATTATTTCATTTATACCGGCTCGTTTGGCAGCAAGCACCTTTTCTTTAATACCACCAACCGGCAATACCTTGCCTCTCAGGGTAATTTCACCGGTCATGGCAAGATTCTTCCTGACTTTTCGCTGAGTAAACCATGAAGCGAGTGAAGTTAGTATTGTAATACCTGCAGAAGGTCCGTCTTTTGGAACGGCACCTGCAGGAAAATGAATGTGAACATCGTATTGATCAAATACCAGAGGGTCTATTCCCAGATAATCGGCATGCGCCTTGAGAAAGGTCATGGCCGTTATGGCCGACTCCTTCATTACATCTCCCAATTGCCCTGTAAGAGTTAATTTTCCATTCCCTTTGGTGGTTTTGCTTTCAACAAACAATATTTCTCCACCAACCGAAGTCCACGCCAAACCGGTTACAACTCCTGCAAATGAATTGTCCTGATAAATTTCCTTTTCTACCTTGTACTTTCCGAGGACCTTGTCAATAAATCTCTCATCAATTCTGGCATCGAAAGGTTCTTGTCCCACGATTTGTTTTGCCCGGTATCTAGCCAGGGAAGCTATGCGTTTTTCTAAAGTTCTCACACCTGATTCTCGGGTAAAACTATCCGCCAGGTATTCCAGCACCTTGTCGCTGATCTTGAAATCAGAGTTTTTCAATCCGTGTTCCAGGATTTGTTTTTTGACTAGATGTTTTTTGGCAATTTGAATTTTTTCTTCAATGGTATATCCATTTATCTCAATAATTTCCATTCGGTCGAGCAATGCAGGCTGAATGGTATCGAGTGTGTTTGCAGTTGCGATGAACATTACTTTTGACAGATCAAATTCATGTTCTACATAATTGTCGTAGAAGGCAGTATTTTGTTCCGGGTCAAGAATTTCGAGTAAAGCTGAAGAAGGGTCTCCTCTGAAATCCCTTCCAAGTTTGTCGATCTCATCAAGAACGAAAACCGGATTCGATTTTCCGGCTTTTTTAATGGCCTGGATGATACGACCCGGCATAGCACCTATATAAGTTTTTCGATGACCTCTTAATTCGGCTTCGTCGTGCATGCCTCCCAAAGACATTCTGGCATATTTTCTGCCAATTGCCTCAGCGATACTTTTACCAAGTGATGTTTTACCGACTCCGGGTGGACCATAAAGACAAAGGATAGGACTTTTGAAATCACCTTTAAGTTTAAGAACTGCCAGGTATTCAAGAATCCTGTCTTTTACTTTTTCAAGTCCGAAATGATCGTTATCAAGAACTTTTCTGGCCTTGTTCAGCTGAATATTATCCTTGGTGAATTCATTCCAGGGCAATTCAAGCAGTAATTCACAATAGTTGAACGTAATAGAATAGTCGGGTGCAGATGGATTGGATCGCATAAGCTTATCAAGTTCCTTATTGAAAGCTTTATGGATCTTTGCATCCCATTTTTTTTCATTCCCTCGTTTTCGTAAGGCTTCTATTTCTTTTTCGGTAGAATCATGACCTAGCTCATCCTGAATGGTCCTCATTTGCTGTTGAAGAAAATACTCCCTCTGTTGCCTGTCGATATCCGTTTTGGCCTTACTCTGGATCTGATTCTTCAATTCCAGATGCTGAAGTTCATTGTTTAAATGGATCAGCATCAGGTTCGCCTTGTCAAAAAAATTGGTGGTTATCAGAATGTTCTGTTTTTCGGCAACAGAAACGTTCAGATTTGATGAAATAAAATTCATCAGGAAATTAGGATTTTCAATGTTCTTGAGAGCAAAATTTGCTTCTGATGGAATGTTCGGAGAAAGGTCTATGATCTTTCCGGCTATTTCCCGTATAGAGTCGATCAAAGCCTTTGCCTCTCTGTTTTTTCGTGGTTTTTCATCCACAACCTGATGAACCACACAAACCAGATAGGGTGTAGTGAGAAGGGATTCCTTAAGTTCAATTTTTCTTCGGCCCTGTAAGATGGCAGTTGTGTTGCCATCGGGCATTTTTAACATTCGGATTATGTGTGCTTCGGTTCCTATGGGGTATAAATCGTTCAGGTCAGGGTCGTCCTGATTCGCATCTTTTTGTGAAACAACTCCTATGATCTTATCCTTTTTATAAGCGTCCTTAATAAGTTTTACAGACTTGTCGCGACCAACAGTAATAGGAATAACAACACCCGGATACAATACGGTGTTTCGTAAGGGTAGGATTGGTAATTCCTTTGGCAGATGTTTTTTTTCTGCCTCGTCGTCCCCTTCCGGTCCCATTAAGGCAATGAAATCATTTCCTTCACCCTCATTATCAAAATGACTAAATTTAAATAAGTCTTTATTCATTGTCAGCTTGTCAGTGTTTATAGTAAATTACGTAAAGTTATAGTTAAGGCAATTGATATGCCAATTGTATTTTGATTCTTAAAACATGATATTTTTCTTACTTGTATAAACAAGCAAATAAAATTAATTTTGCGGTCTAAAATATTTAATCAATGAAATTCAATAAGCTTTTCTCAGTTACTTTATTGTCGCTTGGCGCAATGTTTTTTCTTAATTCATGTGGAGACGAATCCACAAATCCGGCACCTACGATCGATATGATCGCTGAAAACGGATCGGTTACCGGAGACATAACCTTAGGAGGTGATGAGCCATTTACTTTGGTATTCAATGTTTCGGATGATTCAAAGGTTAAAAGCATCGAAGTTACTTCAACCGTTGATGGAAGAACAACTGCTCAGTTTGACACCACTGTAAATACAGAAACTATCAAAATTAAGTTAACCAGAAAAACTCTTGCCAGAATTGCATCTGAAGTTTGGACCATTTCTGCTACTGATAATGATGGTAAAACCGGAACCAAGAGTTTTACCATAACAACAAATTCTGCTGCCGGTGGAAATCCTTTAACTTCATATGATAAAGATCCATTAGGAAAGGCTTTGAGAGTTTGGAATTTCCATGGTCCAAACACAGGAGCTTTCGATCTTTTAGATGGTTCTGCTAAAACCAAAAATGACAATAATGCCGATAAGGATGTTCATGATTCAACCGGAACCGCAGAGATCACTCAGTGGCCCGGAAGATGGACTTCCAAGAACGGAACCATGTTCAAGAAAATTACCAGCTATACTTATGATGATATTCAAAAAACCGGTCAGCTAGATGCTGCATGGGATGCTTCAGGAACTGCGGTTAAATTCATGTTGCTTGCAAAAGATGATTTGTACGTTGCTAAATTAAGAGGAACGGACACCAAGGTATTGGTGAAGATCATCGATGTAGTTAAAACCTCAGGGGATAATCTCGATTATGTTGAGTTTATCTTCAAAAAAGAGTAATAAAATTTTAAATAAAAATGAGCCTCGCTTCGGCGGGGCTTTTTTATGTTTGTATTTTAAAACCATGAAAAAAGTTGCAATATTCACTTCAGGAGGCGATGCACCGGGGATGAACGCATGCATAAGGGCGTTGGTGCGCACCGGAATATATCACAATGTGAAGGTAATGGGAATAATGAACGGTTATGATGGAATGATAAACGGACAAATTGTTGAGCTTGATTCAGCTCAAGTGGGCAATATCATTCAAAGAGGAGGAACCATTCTTAAATCGTCGCGAAGTGAAGAATTCCGAACCTATGAAGGTCGTAAAAAGGCTTTCGAAGTGTTGAAGAAAAATGAAATTGAAGGGATCGTATGTATTGGAGGAAACGGTACATACACCGGTGCCGGAATTTTCTATGAAGAATTCGGAATTCCTTCAATTGGTGTGCCTGGAACCATAGACAATGACCTGTATGGAACGGATCAAACCATAGGTTATGATACCGCATTGAATACGGCAATGGAAGCCATTGACAAGATCAGGGATACTGCAGATTCGCACAACAGGGTATTTCTTGTTGAGGTAATGGGACGTGATTCAGGATTTATTGGACTTGCGGTAGGAATAGCAGGGGGGGCAGAGTCGATCCTTATCCCTGAAGATCACAAGGATCTGGAGAGATTGTATTCGTTATTCAGCAAGAAAGACGGAAGGCAAAAAGCCTTTTCAATTATTGTGGTAGCCGAAGGTGAAGAAGGAGGGGTGCTTAAGGTAGCGTCTCAGTTAAAAGAGCGATTTCCACAACTTGACATTCGATCAACCATTTTGGGTCATATTCAAAGAGGTGGTAGTCCATCGGCACGTGACCGGATACTTGCTACCCGACTTGGTGTTTCTGCTCTCGAAAGACTGATCGAAGGGGGCAAGAACGAATGCGTGGGTCTGATCAACAATAATATTCATTTTACCTCTTTCAAAGAAGCTATTAGCAAACGCAAACCACTGCCAAAATACATCCTTGGCATGACGGATAAGCTTTCAGTGTAATCAACGCTGAACCATAAAACGTTCATTGTGTATTTTTCCGGCGGTGCTTTTAAACCGGCAGATAAATATCCCATTTTTGAGACTTGAAACATCCAGAAAAGTTTGAGTAGAGTAAATTCCGCTTTGTTTTAAAACAACGGAACCATTAAGGTCGATTATTTCCAAAGATTCGATCAGTTCACTTTCTGAATAATGTATTTGTTGGATGTTTAATACTGAATTTACCGGGTTAGGGAATATTTTAAAATTTGGTATTAAACTTTTAAATACGTTTTTCTCAGACTCAAAATCCTTTGCATTCTTGATTGGGTTTAAGACCAGGGGTAGTGCTTCCTTTTTTAGAGATTCCTGCTTTTGCATGTCTGAATAGCTATGGTTATAAGCAAACTCTTTGAAATTTGAGTTATCGATGTTCAGTATTTCAATGTCGTTGCTGTCCCATGAGCCATGTCCACGTGTAATTGAGATCAGGCCGAGATCTTCAAGTACAAACGGCTGGCAATAATGTGGTTCGTCACTTTCTGCAGGAATTTTAATAAATTCCAGGTCTTCAAAATTTTCATTAATATTTTTTCGACGAAGCATTGCAATCAGATTGTTTTTATTGCGGATTGTAAAATAGAATCGAAGATTATCCTGTGAAAGGGTTCCGGGACAGGTTAAATTATTGTTCAAAATAAATCCCTTGAACTTATAGGTGTTGCCACCCACCAAAGTATAACAAGCTATTTTATCTTTATTGTTATTTCCCGAATAATAAACATAAAGTTGCTTGAGATCATCCGTTAATGATGGACCTGAAATAAAAATTTCCCTTGCAGAATCTGCGCCGGGTATAAGAATTATTTCCTTTGGGTTTGTGTAACCTTTCCCATTTTGATTTTTATATGCCATAAACAAGGTGGTACTGTATAAAGTGCTTCTTTTTCGGGATACAAAATAAATTCGCTGCTCATCCTTGGTTAACCATGCCGAGAAAATCGAACTGGTTTCAGGGAAGCCATTAATTTTAAGCGGTTCTGGTTCTGAGAATTTTTCAGTAAGATCGTTTCTTTCAGAGATCCATAACCATTCATTCTCTTTCTTTTTAGAAAAAATGAGCCTTTTCCCGTCTTGAGAAAGCCAGGAATAAGCATCGGCACTTTTTGCATCGTTCAGTTGTTTGGATGCATAATTGACCATATCCTGTAAATCGAGTTCGGTCGTAAGGATGTTTTGTGAATAAACAGAAGTTGTGTAAAAGTAAATTAAGGCTGATAGAAGAAATTTATGCATGATCCTATAACGATGTATTATTGATGGAAGTATAACGTTAATACATATAGGTCAAAAAAGGTAAACTATGCGACAATATGGCGTAAAAATAGGATCAGTTGGTTAAAAATACGACAATATGGCTTATAAAAATGGATTTTGTTTATTTATTTAATGCTCTTGAGAATTTGATTATGATTTGCAATATAAAGTTAAAAAATTATGAACTTAAATACATTTACGATAAAATCACAAGAGGCTATTCAAAAGGCTCAGGAGTTGGCATTCAATGCTGAGAATCCGGTAATTGAAACCGGTCATCTTCTTAAAGCTCTTTTGATCGTTGACGAGCATGTTATTAATTATGCCATTAAAAAAGTCAATGCCAATGTACAAAGAATAGAGTCGGCACTAGATTCAGTGATCAATACCTATCCGGTTCAAAAAGGTGGTAACACCAATCCTCATCTCAGCAACGATGCTAATTCAGCATTACTTAAGTCACAATCACTTTTAAAGGAGTTTGGCGATGAGTTCGTTAGTATAGAACTGATTTTTCTTGGCTTGCTTAAAGGAAAGGATACCATTGCAAATTTGTTAAAGGATGCAGGCATTAAAGAAGCTGAAATTAAGAAAGCATTCACCGAATTAAGAGGAAAAGGCAGCGTAAAAAGTCAAACTGTGGAAGATCAGTATAACGCTTTGGGTAAGTACGCAAAAAATTTGAATGCTCTCGCAAGGGAAGGAAAGCTTGATCCTGTAATCGGAAGGGATGATGAGATCAGAAGAGTGCTTCAGATCCTTAGTCGGAGAACCAAGAACAATCCAATTCTGATCGGTGAACCGGGAGTTGGGAAAACAGCCATTGCGGAAGGTCTGGCCCATAGGATCGTGCAGGGGGACATTCCGGAAAATTTAAAATCCAAAACCTTATTCTCGCTCGATATGGGATCCTTGATTGCTGGTGCCAAATACAAGGGTGAGTTTGAAGACCGGCTCAAAGGGGTTGTAAAGGAAGTAATAGGTGCCAATGGGGAAATAATACTTTTCATTGACGAAATACATACATTGGTTGGTGCTGGAGGAGGTGGCGAAAGTGCTATGGATGCAGCAAACATTCTGAAGCCTGCATTGGCCAGAGGTGAGTTAAGGGCTATAGGTGCAACCACCCTGGCTGAATATCAAAAGTACATTGAAAAAGATAAGGCACTCGAAAGAAGATTTCAGACCGTGATGATCGAAGAACCCGATTCGGAGGATGCTATTTCGATCCTTCGTGGTTTGAAGGAACGATATGAAGTGCATCACAAGGTCCGTATTAAAGACGAGGCCATAATAGCCGCCGTTGAATTATCTCAGCGGTATATATCAGACAGGTTTTTACCGGATAAGGCCATTGACCTTGTTGATGAGGCTGCCGCTAAATTAAGGCTTGAGATCGATTCGGTTCCAGAAGAACTCGATGAACTTGACCGAAGGATCATGCAACTTGAAATTGAAAAAGAGGCGATCAAGCGTGAAGGAAGTGAGGATAAAGTTGAGGAGATCAATAAGAAGTTGAGTGAACTTTCGGAAGAAAGAAATGATTTGAAAGCGGAATGGCAAAGTGAGAAGCAGATCGTCGAGGCCATTCAGGGAAATAAAACGGAAATTGAAAACCTCAAATACGAAGCTGAACAGGCAGAACGTTCCGGTGACTATGGTAAAGTTGCTGAAATACGGTATGGCAAAATGAAGGAAATTGAGAAAAACCTCGAAAAACTCAATACCGAACTTATGGAGAAACAGGAAAAAGGAGCTCTTGTAAAAGAAGAAGTTGACAGCGAAGACATAGCCGATGTGGTGAGTAAATGGACAGGTATACCCGTTAAAAGTATGTTGCAGAGTGAACGTGAAAAATTACTCAATCTTGAAAACGAGCTTCATCACAGAGTAATAGGCCAGGATGAGGCCATCGAAGCCATTTCAAATGCCATCCGACGCAACCGGGCCGGATTATCGGATCCCAAGAAACCCATTGGTTCCTTTATATTTTTAGGTACCACCGGAGTTGGTAAAACCGAACTTGCAAAAGCTTTGGCCGAATATTTATTTGACCAGGAAAAGGCTATGATCCGAATTGACATGAGTGAATATCAGGAGAAACATACTGTAAGCCGACTTGTAGGCGCCCCTCCCGGATATGTAGGATATGATGAAGGAGGTCAGTTGACCGAAGCTGTGCGAAGAAGACCGTATTCGGTAATTTTACTCGACGAGATCGAAAAAGCACATCCCGACGTGTTCAATATTTTGCTTCAGGTTTTGGATGATGGACGATTGACCGACAATAAAGGTCGAACCGCTAATTTTAAGAATACCCTTCTAATTATGACCTCAAACCTTGGAAGCCATTTGATCCAGGAGAAGTTTGAGAATTATCTTGAATCTCAAAAAGATGAGATCATGGCTTCAACCAAGGCAGAAGTATTCGAACTCTTAAAGCGTTCGATACGGCCTGAGTTCATAAACCGGATCGATGAGATCGTTATGTTTACACCTTTAAGCCGGGACGAAGTAAGGCAGATCGTGGCGCTACAATTTTCAATAATTACCAATTCAATGAAGGAAATGGGCTACGATCTTCAGGCAACCGAAGAGGTGCTTGACTGGATAGGGGAGTTGGGGTATGATCCTCAATTTGGCGCCAGACCTTTGAAAAGGGTTATGCAAAGAGAATTGTTGAATGAATTGTCCAAGGAAATTATAGCAGGAAAGATCAGGAAAGACAAGCCTGTATTGCTAAGACTGGAGAATCAGAAACTTGTTTTTGGGCAAGGTGAACCGGAGCCGGTTATATTGAATTAACATAAGCTTGTATAAACGTTTAGGGCGCACCCGTTCGGGTGCGCCCTAAACGTTTAGCTTAATTTAAACATCAATATTGGCGTAACGTGCATTGTTTTCAATAAATTCGCGCCGTGGCGGTACCTCATCACCCATTAGCATGCTGAAAACGTGATCGGCTTCGGCAGCACTTTCGAGAACAACCTGTTTGAGTGTGCGCTTTGCAGGGTCCATGGTTGTTTCCCACAGTTGTTCGGCATTCATTTCTCCTAAACCCTTATACCTTTGTATCGAAACACTGTCAGGTTTATCGCCACCCATGCGGTTTATGTGAGCCATTCGCTCGTCCTCTGTCCAGCAATAAACCACTTCTTTGCCTTTTTTTAACTGGTAAAGTGGTGGAGTGGCAATGTACAAATATCCGGCTTCAATAAGCCTTCTCATATGCCTGAAAAACAAGGTAAGAATAAGGGTACGAATGTGACTGCCATCGACGTCAGCATCGGTCATGATAATAATCTTATGATAGCGCAGCTTTTCGAGATTCAACTCTTTTGAATCGTCTTCTGTACCAATGGTAACGCCGATCGCCTGAAACATATTTTTGATCTCCTCGTTGTCGAATATCTTATGATCAAGAGCTTTTTCAACATTTAATATTTTACCCCTCAGGGGCATAATGGCCTGAAATTTTCGTTCCCTTCCCTGTTTGGCTGTTCCACCTGCAGAATCACCCTCTACCAGATAGATCTCACAAAGAGCAGGGTCTTTTTCACTACAATCCGATAATTTACCCGGTAAACCTCCACCGCTCATTGCTCCTTTTCTCTGAACCATTTCACGCGCCTTCTTGGCAGCATATCGGGCTTGGGCAGCTAAGACTACTTTATTGACAATAATTTTTGCCTGATTTGGGTTTTCTTCAAGGTAGTTTGTAAGGATCTCGCCAACACAAACATCAACGGCTCCCATAACTTCATTATTTCCAAGCTTTGTCTTGGTTTGTCCCTCAAACTGTGGTTCCTGTACTTTAACTGAAATTACACCCGTCAACCCTTCTCTGAAATCTTCGCCGTTTATTTCAACTTTAACATTTTTTAGAAGTCCTGATTTATCTGCATAAGATTTTAAGGTTCTTGTCAACGCTCGTCTGAAACCGGAAACATGTGTACCACCTTCGATGGTATTGATGTTGTTTACATACGAATGAAGATTCTCAGCATAACCATTATTGTATTGAAATGCAACCTCAACCGGAACTCCTCCTTTTTCACCCTCAACACTGATCGGTGTAGGGATCAAGGTTTCCCTGGTTCCATCCAGGTACTTAACAAACTCAGAAAGACCTCCTTCAGAATAAAACAGCTCTGATTTTGGTTTGCCTTCCTCATTCAGATTTCTTTTGTCGTAAATGTTGAGGTGAATTCCTTTATTCAGAAAGGAAAGTTCCCTTAATCTAGCAGCTATTGTATCGTATTTGTATTCCCATTGTGTGAATATGGATTTGTCAGGCCAAAAGGTAACGATCGTTCCCCGTTCACTTGTAGTTCCTAGTTCTTCAACACCGGTAACCGGTTTCCCTATTGAATATTCCTGTTTATAAACTTTACCATCCTTATGAATTTCAGCAATAAGTTTGGTAGATAATGCATTTACGCACGAAACCCCAACACCGTGTAAACCACCCGAAACCTTGTAAGAATCTTTATCAAATTTACCACCGGCATGTAGAACCGTCATTACCACCTCAAGAGCAGATTTCTTTTCTTTTGCGTGCCAGTCAACCGGAATACCACGGCCGTTATCCTTAACGGTAATTGAATTGTCTTCATTAATGAAAACATCGACCTCGGTGCAATACCCGGCCAGGGCTTCATCGATCGAGTTGTCAACAACCTCATAAACCAAATGATGTAAACCTCTTGGTCCGATATCACCGATATACATTGCAGGCCTTTTTCTGACGGCTTCAAGTCCTTCAAGAACCTGAATGTTTTCGGCTGCATAATTGTTGTTTTCACCTTTTCCTGAACTCATATTTTCTGAATGATATAATGTGTAAATTTACATTAAAATTCGCACCTTGTCGGGGTAAAAGGGAGATGTTGTTTTCCACAAATAATACACGTCCAAGGCTAGCTGTTATGCAGTTTTATGTGATTTTGGAAACTTCGATGATTCAGTTTAAAAAACAAAGTCTGTTTTTAACCGCATCAGGTCATTTCACCGCAGAGATTTGTTTCGAGTGCCGATTTTTTTTCTTCTCCGGAGTAATTTGCAAGAACCCACATCAATTTAGCAGTTGCAGCTTCCAAGGTAAGGTCCGATCCGCCGATCACACCGATCTTGCTTAGGAGGTTACCCGTTTTATATTTGTTCATATTAACCTGGCCCTGCATGCATTGAGATATATTCAGAACCATTTTTCCACTTTTGATAACGTTTTCTATTGATTGAAGAAATCCTTCAGAAGTTGGAGCATTTCCAGAACCAAAGGTTCTGAGTATTATTCCTTTTAAATGCTCGTCTTCGGCAAGTTTATAGAACACATCGGTGTTGAATCCGGGAAATAAGGTTATTACGATTACATTTGTCTCAAATTCAGGTTTAAGGTGAAATTGTCCCTTAGGTATTTCACAGATGTATTTTTCATGGATGCGGATCGATTCGTTAAAGGTTCCCAGTGACTGGAAAGAAGGAGAATCGAATCCGGAGAAAGCTCTCGAACTGGATTTGGTTGCGCGGTTTCCTCTGAGAATAGCATCGTAAAAAGAAATAACAACTTCGGGTATTACAGGTATTCCGAAAGCCGAAGCGGCAGCAATATGGATCGCATTGCTTAAGTTGTTTATAGCATCCGTTCGTGGGTGGAAAACAGGCAATTGGCTGCCGGTCAGCACAACGGGTTTGCCTAAATTACGAAGAGCAAAACTCAAAGCTGAAGCCGTATAAGCCATTGTATCGGTTCCGTGTATAATTATAAAACCATCATACTTTTTATAATTCAACTCAATCAGATTGGCAATAACACTCCAGTGAAGAGGTGTGAATTCAGAACTGTCAAGAATAGTATCCAGTGAATGGTAAGTAAATTCAATATTTAACTTTTTTGAAAAGTAACCTTCTTTGGACAAGGCCGGCATGAATGCCTGTAAGAACTCCCATCCTTTTGGTACAAGCGGACTTCCCGGATCTTCTGGGTTTTCAGGTCCCATTCCTATGGTACCGCCGGTATATATAATGAATATCTTAGACAATTGAATTTGCGTTCGTTTTCATGGCCAGCAAATAAAGTATTGCCATTCGAATGGCAACCCCATTCTCTACCTGGTCCAGAATTATGGATTGAGCGTGATCGGCAACATCACTTGTGATTTCAACACCTCTGTTGATGGGACCGGGGTGCATCACAACGATTTCCTTGCCAATGCTTTCCAGCAATCTTTTGTTTAAACCATACTGCATGGTATATTCCCTTATGCTTGGAAAATATTTAATGTCCTGACGTTCCAACTGAATACGCAGCATGTTTGCAACATCGCACCATTGCAGTGCTTTTTTCAGGTCGTATTCCACTTTTACACCCAAATGTTCGATGTGTTTTGGAATTAGTGTGGCAGGTCCACAAACCATAACCTCTGCCCCAAGTTTATTAAGACAGAAAATATTTGATATGGCAACCCTTGAATGCATTATATCACCAACGATCAATACCCTTTTTCCTGCAATACTCCCGGTTTTTTCCCTGATCGAATAAGCATCCAGAAGTGCCTGAGTGGGGTGTTCGTGCGTCCCGTCTCCGGCATTTATTACTTGAGTTTTGGTGTTTTTTGCCAAAAAAATACAGGCACCTGGCGCCGGATGGCGCATAACTACCATATCTACCTTCATGGCCAGGATATTGTTTACGGTATCAATAAGAGATTCTCCTTTGCTTACGGAAGAACTTGCCGATGAAAAATTGATCACATCAGCACTTAGTCTTTTTTCGGCAATTTCGAATGAAACCCTGGTACGGGTAGAATTTTCGAAAAAAACATTGGCGATGGTAATGTCTCTTAAAGTAGGGACCCGTTTAATGGGTCTGTTAATTACCGTTTTAAAATTATCGGCGGTTTTAAAGATCAGATCAATGTCGGTGGGGGTGAGGTCCTTTATACCTAATAAATGATTTACACTCAGTGATTCGTTCATGCTTTATTCGGTTATTATCCACACTTCCGGTGTGGTCTGATTTTCATTCCATAAGACCTCTACTCTGTCGTTCGCCCTGGTATCGACTTCTTCTCCCACATAATCAGGTTTTATCGGCAATTCCCGGTTAAAGGTTCTGTCTACCAGGGTCATAAGTTCAATTTTACGCGGTCTGCCAAAATCCCCTAAAGCGTTGAGGGCCGAACGAACACTCCTTCCGGTATACAATACATCGTCAACAATGATAATGGTTTTGTTTTCGATCAGAAAGTCAATTTGTATGCTGTTGGGAACGAGTATTTTGTTGTCTTTTCTAAAATCATCCCTGTAAAAGGTGCTGTCAAGCTCACCATATAAAATGTTTTTATTGCCTGTAATTTCAGAAACAACTTCTTTTAACTGACTTGCAAGCCTGATCCCTCTTGGTTGCAATCCGATGATTGCGCTGTTTGTCATATCTCCATGATTTTCAGTAATTTCAAGTGCAATACGCTTAAGTATTATGCCGGTTAACTGAGAATCAAGTATTCTTCTTTTGCTCATTCCTGTGCAGAAAGTTTTAAAATGACGTCGAATTCTTTTTTGGTAATTTTGATCACCGATAAACGACCGTTTCGTATCAATCCAAGGTTTTCAAGTGATTTTACCTCTTTCATTTTAGACAAGGATACCGGGCTTTTAAATTTCTCATAAGGTTCTACATCAACCACAACCCAATTCTTATCTTCGGTTGTTGGATCCTGGTACGATTCTTTTACCACTTTCGCCAACCCAACAATTTCTTTGCCTTCGTTACTGTGATAATAGCAACAAAGGTCTCCCTTTTTCATTTCCCTTAAATTATTCCTGGCCTGATAATTTCTAACCCCATCCCAAAATGTACGTCCATCTTTTTCTAATTGAGTATATGAATATTTGTTCGGCTCCGATTTTATTATCCAATAATTCATACTGTTTATTTCAAAAAAAAATCCCATTCAAAAATGGGATTTTTTTATTAGTTATTTAAATTGGTTTTTCAACTTTTATCCTTTCATTAATTCCTGAACCTGACCAATCCAGTTTTCCCTTTCTACTCGTCCGGGTGACTTGATAAGTTCCTCAACCAACGCCACTCCATCTTTATCAAGTTTGCTGATCTGTTCAAAACTGTAAATTCCGAGGTTGTTTAAATTTTCCTCAAACTTTGGACCGATTCCAACGATCTTCTTCAGGTCGTTCTTGTCTGATGCCTTTACCTTTCCAACGATATCGATTAGCTGAGCTACTTTATCATCGTTTTCAGAAGGCGCTTCAGATTCTTTACTTACCGGTTTGGCAGTTTTTGCAGACTTGGTTTTTTTATCTCCTGATTCACTTTTTTCTGCTTTTGGAGCTTTTTCTTCTTTTTTGGGAGTTTCTTTAACATTCTCCTTTTCAGACTCTGCTTTTTGTTTTGCTTTTTTGGCATTTGAATCCATCAAAGCTTTAAGATCAGACAGAGCTTCAATTTCACCCAGAGTTGAACGCTCGGTTTGCTGATTAAACCTGGCTACAGTTTTAGCTACCTGCTTTTCATTCTTTTCGTCGTCAGTTTTCTCAGATTCCTTCTTAGCTCTTTCGGCATCTTTCCAAATATCGGTATGCGAAAGAATGATTCGCTTCTGGTCTTTGTTGAATTCAATGACCCTGAAATTTAACTCGTCATCAACTTTACCGTTACCGGCTTTGTTACCTTCCTTTTTAATATGCTTGGTAGGAGCAAAACCTTCCACTCCATAAGGCAAGGAAACAGTAGCACCTTTGTCGTTTACTTCGGTAATGGTTCCAACGTGTTCTGAACCCTGATGGAAAATTGATTCAAAGGTTTCCCATGGGTTTTCATCAAGCTGCTTGTGACCAAGACTTAATCTTCTGTTCTCTCTGTCAATTTCAAGAACAACAACTTCCATGTCTTCACCTTTCTTTATAAATTCAGCAGGGTGCTTTATCTTCTTACTCCAGGAAAGGTCGGATACGTGAACCAGTCCGTCAACACCTTCTTCCAGTTCTATGAACAAACCGTAATTGGTTAAATTGCGAACGATCCCCTGATGCTTGGACCCTACAGGGTATTTTTCTTCAATTTTTTCCCATGGATCCGGAATGAGTTGTTTTACGCCTAATGACATCTTCTGCTCATCTTTGTCAAGGGAAAGAATAACAGCCTCGATTTCGTCTCCAACTTTCATGAAATCCTGTGGATTTTTCAAGTGCTGGCTCCAACTCATTTCTGAAACGTGTATCAAACCTTCAATTCCGGGTGAGATCTCAACAAATGCTCCATAATCTGCCACAGTTACCACTTTACCTTTAATGGTTGAACCAACTTCAAGATTTGCAGTAAGTTCATTCCATGGATTTTCAGTAAGTTGTTTAAGTCCAAGGGAAATTCGCTTCTTTTCATCGTCGAAGTCAAGCACCACAACATTTATCTTCTGTTCAAGCTGAAGCACTTCTTCAGGGTGATTGACACGTCCCCATGAAATGTCGGTAATGTGTAACAAGCCGTCAAGTCCTCCGAGGTCAATGAACACCCCAAAGTTCGTCATGTTTTTAACCACGCCTTCGAGTACCTGGCCTTTTTCCATTCTCGACAATATTTCTCCTTTTTGAGCCTCTATATCATCTTCGATCAGGGCTTTGTGAGAAATAACAATATTTTTAAAGGCTTCGTTGACCTTCACCACTTTAAATTCCATGGTTTGTCCAACGTAAACATCATAATCTTTTATTGGCTTAACATCAATTTGTGAACCCGGAAGGAAAGTATCCATTCCCATAATGTCCACCACAAGACCACCCTTGGTCCTGGATTTGATGTAACCGGTAAGTATCTGATTTTCATCCTTGGCAGCCACGATCTTATCCCATGCACTTTCAGCAATTGCTTTTCTTCTTGATAGGATAAGCTGACCTAATGAATCTTCTGTTTTTTCAACAAATACCTCAACTTTATCTCCAACTTTCAGATCGGGTAATTCGCGGAATTCGGTTCTGTTAATGATACCGTCCGATTTATAACCGACATTAATAACCACATCTTTGTTGTTCATGGCGACAACGGTACCGGTCACAACCTGATTTTCAGTAAGTTGATTGAAAGTGCCTTTGTACAGTTCCATCATGGAATTTCTCGATCCGTCGTCGTATTTGGCAAAGCCTTCCTTGTCCATACTCCAGTCAAAATCGTCTGAAGGTAAACTGGACTTTTCTTTGGTCTTTTTAACTTCAGGTAATTTTTCTTCCTCAACAGCAGAAACTTCTGCTTCTTTTGATTCAGCCGTTAAGGCTTGATCTTCAGGAGATTCTACTGTGATCTCTGCATTTTCAGTTACTTCCTGGGATTCGTTTTCCATGTTTTTTACTTCAACAGGTTCTGTAGTTTCCGGAGCCATGTTCTCCTGTTCGATTTCTTGAGTGTTTTTTGTCAAATTTTTTGTTCCTCCTTTGAATGGGCGGCAAATTTACTTTTTATATATATAATAAGCAATATTTATTTGAGTGTTTTTTAGAGGCCCTGAGAGGAATGCCGTTCGTAAATTGGTAAAGGAATAAAAAATAGTATAAATGATATATTATCAGATAGTTATGATTTTTTTGCAAGTTGCATTCTGTCATAATAAATTTATATTACCATCATAATTATGCCAATGCCCTATTTGTTATCATTTTTTAATAAATTTGAATATCATTTCAAAAGGTATATTATGAAAAAATCCATTATAACATTCTTGCTACTGTCTATGGGCTTTATTTCTTTCTCACAGGGAATTAACGCTTTAAATGTTGACAACATCAATTCGGTTTCGATCGGTGAATTTGATTTCAAAAACCTGCAGTTCAAAGAAACCCAGTCAATGGTGTCTATCTCAAATCCTGGATTTATTCCCGGTGATTTTATGATCGATCAGAAAAATGGCAATGCCGTTTATCAGGATGCAGGGAACAACCTTGTCATATGCAGATTGGAGAATGACCAGGTGACTTCACGAAAATTGTTTTTCAACAGTAATATTATGGCTCCGGCTTATATTCCTTCCGAAGAAAAAGTTGCGTGCTTTAGTATTGAAAAGCAATTTAACGGTTACAGAAACAATGAAGATATATTGTTTTTCTCTACCATCGATATCAATACAGGAATTATCAAGCAAAAGATACAATTGAGTGAGTTGTCCTTTAATTCTGTGAACGCTCCTTTCTATGGAACCGTTGAAACCTTTACCGGTGGTTTGAAAAAAACAGTAAAGAAGGAAGTTGTTCTCAGCAATCCGGTTTACATTCCCGAAAAGGGTTTGTACCTGGTACTTATCAAGGATGTAACCGGCACAAACCGAATGTATAAAATAAGGGTACATTCACCAAAGGCAGCCGTTGCAAGTAATCGTTGTAATTATAACATCATCGACATGGCTCATGTTAGAGGAACGGAGACCATGAAAACCCTGTATTTCACAACGGATGGATTAAACAACACTCTTCATGTAGGCGATTTTGATCTTGAAACCAATAGCATGAGCAACTCAAAAGTTGTTGGAATTTTTGATCGACCTGTAGGGGATGTAAATGGTATGGTAACGCCGGTACTGAATAATGGTTCGATTAAATTTAATAAAGATCAATCAGCCCTTTATGTCACTTATTACAACTCAAAAAGCATAAACACCAATATTTTTAGCATCGATGTTAATTCAAACACCGCTACTGAAATGATAAATTTCTCAGGCTCCAACATGCAATTTGATTTTGGATATTCTGAAACCGATTATAAGCCCTACACTTACAATAATGTTTATACTTTGTTTCCTAACCCTTCCAAAGGTAAAGTGTATTTCAAGAACGAAACCGGAATTATTCCCAATAGTCTGATCGTATACAACACCTTGGGTCAGGAAGTCAGGAATTTAAGGGTACAGGAAGTTGGGTCAATGACTGAAATTGATCTTTCAGATATGACCCCCGGGATCTATCATCTAAAAGCAGATATGCCCGGAGAAGATTTTAATGGTAAGATCATTATTACAGACTAATACCAAACCATCCATACTAAGACGGGTTTGATGTCATTCATTAAACCCGTTTTTTGTATCTTTTGATCACAATGAAACTTAAACTGATAGTTCTTGCCTCAATGCTGCTTTCATTGGCAATGGTGTCATGCGGGCCGGCAGACCCGGATGATGTGCCGGTTGTAAAAAAGGAAGACACTTCGATCATTAGTGTATCTACGGAAATGCCACCGATCGTTGAACATGCCGACAACCCTTTAAGCAGGGCAGGCGTAGAGCTCGGCAGATTTTTATTCTACGATAAATTGCTCTCGGAAAACAATAGCATAAGTTGCGGTTCTTGCCACAATCAGGCCATGGCTTTTACCGACAATAATAAGGTTTTTAGTGAAGGTACCGTAAAGCAGCTCGGGACACGAAATTCAATGCCGACCTTTAACCTGATGTGGTTTGACAGCCTTTTTTGGGACAGCAGAGCCCAGAGGTTAAAACAATTGGTTTTGATGCCGATCGAGAACCCTTTGGAAATGAACACCACACCAGAGCAGGTAGTTGAAAAATTAAAAAAGCTTCAGGATTATAAAGACAAGTTCAGGAATGCTTTCGGCACCGAAGAAATTACCGTTGAAAAAATGGCAATGGCACTTGAACAATTCCTTAAGACCATTGTTTCAGATAATTCACGATTTGATAAAGCCAAGCGAGGTGAACTTGCCCTTACCGATCTAGAGAAAAGAGGATTTGAACTGGCGGGGCAGAAAGGTTGCTTCAATTGCCATTCAACCTCTTTATTTACAGATAATCTCTCACACAACACAGGATTGGATTTTGTTTCAAATCAGGGCGGTCAGTTTAAGGATAATGGATTGGGTGGTTTTACAAAAATCAAGAATCATGAAGGTAAATTCAAAACTCCCAGCCTGAGAAATGTTGCCCTCTCATCTCCTTATATGCATGACGGAAGGTTTAAAACGCTTGAGGAGGTCCTTGAATTTTACGATGAAGGTGTTAAATCAAATTTAAATTCCAGGAATATTTCCTTCGAATTTATGCAACAGGGTACACTGAACAAATTAACTCCACAAGACACCAAAGCTCTGCTGGCATTTTTAAATTCATTGACGGATTATGATTTGATCAGCAACCCGAAATTTTCGGATCCCTTTCAATAGTATTTTCCTGTAGCTTACCCATTATCCTTTCTTTTATCGGATATTTGAAACTTCTATGGCTCCGGAACTTTCAATAAAATTTCCATTGCTTCCTGATAAATTCATCAAACCTGATGAACATTTTTTCATGATCGGTTCCTGTTTTTCAGAAAACATTGGTCAAAAAATAAGCTCGTCGGGATATGAGGTTTGTCTAAATCCTTTTGGCATACTTTACAATCCGGTTTCAATTGGTTTGGCAATTAAAAGAATCCTGGATCTGGAATTATACGATGCAAATGAATTTATTTTTACTCACGAAAAACGTTTTGTATCGCCAGACCATCACGGAAAATTCTCTGGTTTAGAAGTCATGGAACTTCATAACAGAATAAATGGATCTCTAAAAGAAGCAAATGTTTTTTTAAAGAAACAAGGAGTCGTAATTGTAACACTCAGCACTGCCTGGATATACCGTTATCTTGAAACCGGAAAAGTTGTCGCCAACTGCCATAAGATCCCCAACTCCAATTTTAAGAAAGAATTGATGACCGTTGATGAAGTGAGCATTGAACTCGATGAAATAATTAAGGCTCTTCAAAAATTCAATCCGGACCTGAAGATCATTTTTACCATTAGTCCTGTGAAACATTTAAGAGATGGAGTACTTGAAAATCTAAGAAGTAAATCGATCCTGATCGTTTCACTTATGCAAAAACTTCAGAACGCAGGTGAGGGTGTATTTTATTTTCCTTCTTACGAAATTGTTACGGAAGAATTGCGCGATTATCGGTTTTATGAAAGAGACTTTATGCATCCCAATGCCATGGCGACCGACTATATCTGGGAAAGATTCCAGGAAATCTATTTTACGGAAAGTTCGATCGAAAAGGTAAAAGCTGCTTTTAAAATTAGCCGCGACCTTAATCACAGAAACAAATCGGAAATTGAAGTGAATAACCCGGGTTTAAAAAAGAGAATTGAAGAATATTTAGAAAGATATAAATAAAACCATGAAGAAAGTGTTGATTACCGGAAGCAATGGCCTGCTCGGTCAAAAACTTACCAATATTTATCGTGCCAAAAGTACTAAGGAATTAATTGCCACCGGACGTGGCCCTGACCGATATCCGGAAAAGGATGGGTACATATACGAAACCCTTGATACCACAAATTATGATGAGGTACTGGAAGTGTTTAAAAAATACAGGCCCGATTGCGTGATCCATACAGCGGCAATGACCAATGTGGATGCATGTGAATTAAACCACGATGAATGTGTGCGTCAGAATATCGATGCGGTTAAGAATGTTGTAAATGCTGCAAATGAAATAAATGCTCACCTTATTCATTTATCTACCGATTTTATTTTTGATGGTACCAAGGGGCCCTATCCCGAGGATTCAGAACCGAACCCACTCAGTTTTTATGGTGATTCCAAACTCAAAGCTGAACAGTACATCATGGAAAATTCTCAAAAATGGTCGATTGCACGAACCGTTCTGGTTTATGGACTGGTTGCAGATATGAGCCGAAGCAATATCGTATTATG
Source organism: Flavobacteriales bacterium (assembly GCA_020635455.1). GTDB lineage: Bacteria > Bacteroidota > Bacteroidia > NS11-12g > UBA9320 > JABWCE01. The sequence goes on along the minus strand of JACJZT010000004.1, from coordinate 123,521 downwards.
GGCCAAAGATTCTCTTGAAAATAAGAAACCGATCAGTGTGGTAGATGATCAATACCGAACCCCTACTTTAGCCGAAGATCTAGCCATGGGTTGCTATTTGATTGAAGACAAGAGTGCCGAGGGAGTTTATAACATTTCCGGAAAGGATTACATGAACATTTATCAATTGGTGGAACGGGTAGCCGTATTTTTTGGTTTTAATATGGAAAATGTGACAAGAGTGAGCAGTCAAACTTTAAAACAACCGGCCAAAAGACCCCCTGTAACGGGCTTTGATATTTCGAAGGCGGTACGTGAATTGGGTTACGATCCACATAGTTTTGAAGAAGGGATCGAAGTGGTTCAGAAGCAATTTGATTTATTTACAGCTCCAAAGCAACAAATCTGATTTAAGGATAATCTGATGAGTATGAGATTCAACATTCTGTTTATCAATTTATTTTTATTTATTTTTTCTGCATGGTCCTATAACAAACCAAACAGTATTGCATACGATTCCGCTTCCAAGTCGTATTTTATAACCAATACAGTTGGAAAAACGGTAACCTTACTGGATTCTAATTTTAACACAAAAGACATCATTACCGGTTTAACCGGGCCGAAAGATCTCTTATTTGCCACCTTTGGCCCATATTCAGGCTTATTGATCCTGGACAGCAATGAAATAAAGGTATATGAAACTTCAGCATATTCCCTTGTTGCCAAATTTCCGGTTTCGGGTGCCCTTGAACTCGAGGATGCTGAAGCCGATAAAACTCAGGCCGGAACCTTTTACATTAGCGATACCAAGGCCCATAAGATCTTTAAAGTTGTAGTCGGAGGTCCACCGTTTTATACACCAACCATTACCGTATTATCTACTGCTTTAAGAAATCCCAAGGCATTGTTGTTTGATAGCAAAAACCGTTTACTGGTTGCCACAGATACTCTTGGTTCGGAAATTTACAGTGTGAACCGGAGTAATGGAAACGTTAATTTGATACGCAAAACGAAGATCGATCTCATTAACAGCTTGGAAGAAGACTTGCAGGGGAATTTTTATGCAAGCAGCTGGGGTGACAATTATTTTTACAGACTTGACCCGGCCTTTGATAATGAAAAGGGTCTCGCAATTTACAGCAATCCAGCCGGTTTGTATTTTAACCGTTTCTACGATTTGATGGTTCTGGCCTGTTCAAATTGTAATAAGGTTGAATTTCACAGCCTTCATTTGATGTATCTGAATGACGTTGACAGTGCGGCATGCCCCGGTGACAGTTTTTACATTCAGGTTAATCAGCAGTTTAAGGGCAAGGGGACCTATAATCCCAGTAATTATTTCTACGCAGAACTTTCGGATGAGAAGGGAGGTTTTCTCAACCCTGTCAGACTGGGAAGCATTAAAGATGTTATTGAACCTGTTTACATGAAACTTACTCTTCCGGAAAGTAAGCGATTTAAAGGTAAAGGATATCAGATCCGGCTCAGAAGCACCAGTCCTCCGGTAATTAGTTATAATAGCCTTGATGTTTATGTTCCTCATGTACCTCAAAGCAAACTTCAAAAAGACTCAATTACCTTTTGCATTCCATCCTTACTGAATTTTGGTTTAAAAAATGACCCGGATTCAGGTGCTTGCAGGTATTCATGGTATTTTAACAAGAACTTGACGGATTCGGTGTCGGCATTTTATACGGATACCTTTAAGACGGGAGGAACCCTAAAATTGATCAAAAGATCCACTGAAAGTACCTGTATATCGTCAGATTCCACTATTTTGGAAGGAAGAACGGCAATTGACATTCCGTTTAAGAACGTTCATACCGCTTGTGAAGGCAATGTGATCAGCCTTGGAGGAGATTCGATGGATGCTACAACCATTCAGTGGCACAGCGTGATTTATCCGGGAATGTTAAGCGGTTTTAATCCCTCTTATATTGTAAAAAGCAACGATACCATATGGGTGAAAATAGTTTCCTTAGGTGGAAATTGTGCATCTGAAGATACCTTGTATGTGAATGCAACTGAAAGACCTGAAGTGTCAACCTTTGTGCCTCTCCGAATCGGTTGTACAAATTCAAGCATTCAATTGGTTGGTAATCTTGATAAAGGAATTCAGGACAGAATTGTTTATTCCTGGAAACCAAAAATGAATTTAAGTCAGTACAATGAAATTCAAGCCTACTTTAGCAGCAGCAATAGTGGAATATTCGACTTTGTTTTGACGGCAAAGGATACGCTGTATAATTGTTCCGACTCGGTAGGGCTGAGGATCAATAATGTTGAAACTCCGGAAAAACCGGTTTTAAAAAGTATGGACACAACCGTATATCTTACGAATTATCGATCCGGATTTAACTATAAATGGTGGTTGAACGGCGTACTTCAGCAAAACCAGGTTACCGATTCAGTTTTAAAGGTTAATATAGGTACCAATAGATTTGGTTTATACAGGATAAAAGTTGAAAATCCTTCGTATGATCTTTGCAGCGACAGCAGTTCGATCGAGCTTTTTAAACCTGTTAATGTTAAAACAGCAGAAAGGTTAAGGGTTAAGATCTTCCCTAATCCCGGAATGGATGTTGTTCATATACTTAGTGATCCCGGTGAAGGATCCTGGGAAATAACCGATCTCAGTGCAAGGATCTGTCTGCAGGGAAAATTGGAGAACGATACCACAATTGACGTTTCCAAAATTAACTCAGGTCTTTATTACATTAAGCTTAATTTTGAAGATTCAATTTTGATTCAGAAATTTATTAAAAAGTAATACGTTGGAACCAAGCAAAGAAGAATTTGTAAACCAGATGTTGTTGTCGGAAGTGGTAATAACCGCCATTACGTTTATTGGGGTTTATTTGATCTTTAGAAACTTCTGGAAAAAACAGGAGAAGGAAAAAGCGGAAAAGGAAAAGAAAGACCAATCGGATAAAAAAGAGGTTTAAGTTTCCGCATTAATGAAATGCACCACTCATGTATATTATTCAATGCAATAGTATTTCAGCTCAGCATGATCCGGATAAGCCTGATCTCTCGTACATTCCTGAATCTGTAGATAATGCCTTATTCGCTAAGGAGCCAAAGTATTCGGAAATTCCAACGGGAGTTCTGCGCAGGATGGGAAAGGCGGTTCGAATGGGAGTTGGAGCATCACTACCTATTCTTCGTTCAGAAGTAGATGGAATAGTGATTGGTACAGCAAATGGTGGTATGGAGGATTGCATTAAGTTTTTGAACCAGATCGTAAAATATGATGAGGGAAGGCTTACTCCTACCAATTTTGTTCAAAGCACCAATAATGCAGTCGCTGCGCAAATAGGGCTTCTCGGTTCCAATAACGGTTATAATATTACGCATGTACATCGCGGACTGGCGTTTGAGAATGCACTTCTGGATGTGTACATGAAAATAAAGGAAGATCCGGGAAAGAATTATTTGCTGGGTGGTTTGGATGAAATTTCGGATTACAATCGAAACATTGAGATACATGCAAACGCCTACAAGAAAGAAACCGTTAACAACCTCTCCTTATACGAAAGCAATACAGCCGGAACTATTGCCGGTGAAGGGGTTGCCATGTTTCTTGCCGGTGGGGATGGTTCAAATGCGATTTGTGAGATCCTGGCAATTGAAATGGGTCATTTTGAAGAGGAAAGTTCACTGAAGGATGCTTACAACGCCGTACTTATAAAAGGTGGAATTGAACCGGAAGAAGTCGATCTGTTTCTTTCGGGTGAAAATGGAGACATTAGGTTAAGGCATTTTTATGAATTTGTTGAAAGTCAGATCTCTCCGGAAGCCGGAATAGCTCGTTTTAAACATGTCTTCGGTGAATTTCCGACATCTATTGCCTGTGCATTATGGCTGGTTTGCGAAGCAATAAAAAGGGGCAGCATCCCAAATCCTTATTTGAAAAGAAAAAGCAGTAGAGACTTAAAGAACGTATTGATCTACAATACCTATAAAGGTAGGCAACATGGGTTTATTTTGCTGAGGAACAGCATGATTTAAATCACTGGAGGCAAATCTTTTACATCAATAAATTTTTATTAATCAAACTGATTTAATTACATTTGGTTATTTAATGCAAGAATATTAGCGAAACTATTATTCTTTAAATTCTAAACTCTCGTTTCGTATCATGAAAGAAAAATCAAAAAACGAATACACACCTGAATTTATGGCAAAGGTGGCTTTGGAGGCTGCAAAAGAGCTCCTGACCTTAGATGAGTTATCCATAAAATACAAACTTAGTACAAATCAAATCCAAGTTTGGAAAAATGAGCTAATTACATATATGCCGGTGATATTCAAAAAAACTTTTGATAGAAGTTTTATGGGGTACTTCAGGAATCTATTGATTTCAATTGATCAGCTTGGAAATACTATTTGCGGTGGAGATCCTGACAGTACGATATCAGCCAGAGTTGGATATTTTGCCTTAAGAAGTTCTGGTTCGCAAGTATACTTTTGGAAGGGATTACAAAAAGTAATAAATTTTACTTTCTGGCCGGTGGATGGGCATGATCATTGCCTCAAAGCTTTTCATAACGATCCTTTAGAAACATTTTATGATAATAGAGGAGATTTTTTTAGAATAGGGTTATCCGTTATAGTGGTGCCCCTATGTGTACTCATATCAACAATTTTGTATTTGATTTGGCTTGTTAGGAAACTGTTTTTATCCCAAAACTAAAACTTATTTTAATTTGAATCGAATTAGTAAAGCAGTTAATAAAGTAAGCTTTTAAATCATTTCTTCCACTAAAAACATGTTATTAAGCCATATTGATTAAAGTTTAATAGTTTCCTTTAAACTTCAAAATGAAAATAGGAATACATTAGATTGTTTAAAAATTCATTAATTAATCCTGATTTTTATAACTGAAATAATTCAAAAAAGAAAATAAAAAAAAGAAGAGATTTGAATGAAGTTTTTAACTTAACTTTCCTATCCTTTTGGTTTAAAAATGGGGAGTATTACACTTCTTAAAACTTATTACTTTTTTGAAAAGTCCAGAATGATCTTATAGAATACACCTACCAATGCAAAAATTATGGCAAGAAGCGTTAACCAAGGGGTCTTAAATTCAAAATAAGCATCTCCTTTTCGGCCCAGCCAGGTGAAAAACAACAATACACCGATCATTTGAAAGGCAAGCCCGCTGTACTTAATAAAATTATTGGGAGATTTGTTCTTATCCATTTTACCCGAATAAGCAAAGTCATTTTAATCTTTATTCAACCGGCAGAGTATTTTGTCCGTGCATATGGCAATTTCCGTTGAATTCACCTCCCGATTCTACGATCATTTTTGAAGTAGTTATGTTTCCGTCAATATGCCCCGATGATTTTAAAAAAAGCATATCCGTAATGATCAGGTTTCCTTTTATATAACCCGAAACATCACCGCTGTTTGCATTTACCTCGCCTTCTATACGGCCCGTGGTTCCGAGCACCATTTTGGCCTTGGTACTCACATTTCCTTTAACCAAACCATCAATCCGAATATCGCCTGCGGAATTAATATCTCCTTGAATTTCAGTTCCTTCTCCAACAAGATTCAGAACCAAACTGGGACCAAAATTGGCAATTTTTTCTTTTTTCGCAAACATGAGCGCGAATATAAGATTTAATAGCCATTCATGGAATGCGATAGTACAGGAACCTTTTTTTAAAGATCAAAAAAGAATAAAATCCTTTGGATTGACCGGAATTCCTTTCTGCCACAGTTCAAAATGCAAATGATACCCCGAAGATAATTCACCGGTGTTGCCCACCAGTGCCACAGGTTCACCTGCTGTAACAAAACCTCCGGTTTCTTTTAAAATTGCTGCGTTGTGTTTGTAAACAGATATAAAATTGTTGGCATGTTGAATGATAAGAACATTGCCGTTGTCCGGTGTCCAGGTACTTAAGATCACCGTTCCGTTAAGTATGCTTTTGACCGGAGTGTTTTTGGGTGCCACAATGTCCAGGGCAAAATGCTTTGTCTTAACATTAAAAGTATCGGTAATATGGCCTTGAAGAGGTGTGTAAAAATTACTGCCCGAATATGGTACCGCACTCATTTTACTAAGTTCGCCACTTTCAAGCAATTTCCTGAATTCTTCTTCTTCCTCACTGATCTTGTCGAAATCCCTCACTTCAATCTGATCTCCGGTATCCGGTTTAGGAGCCGTTTCATATATTGAATCTCTTCCCATTAGAATGGTAAGAAGATTTTTTCTCTCGGTTTCCATGGCCATGATCTCACGCTCCATGGTGTCTTTAAGGTAGCTAAGTTCCAGAATTTCAGTTTTCCTTTTCTGCTCCTCATTTCCATATACATATTCCTTAAGAGGGGTTCGGGTCAATAAGAAAAGGATCAACACCGAAAAAAGCACCAGAACACCACTGAAAAGCAGCACTACGTTTAGTGGTGTAAGAGTTACCGTAAGCTTGTCTTCCAGGGTTTCTTTACTTCTGAGAACCAGTATGTAATGAGTGCGAAATCTTCTGCTGAAGTTTTTTCTGAAATCCTTAAGAATCATGCAAGTTCAATAGTTGTTAAGAATGATGTTAATTTTACGGTATAAAGAAATATTTTTGCAGTTACAAAGTTATATACTAAATAGCTAATTAAGCATCTAACATTTGCACAAGAAATTTTTAATATTTTCCGCATTACTTTTTTGTCAACTCTATGCAATCGGTCAAACCAAGAACACTTGGTTCAGGAGGCAGTGGAGCAATATGGTGGCACATTATAACGTGTATTACCACGGTGAAAAGATCATAATCGAAACCATTGAAGACCTTTCAAAATCGCATGTTGATGATTTTACCAAACTGATTGAGGTATATCCTTATGGCGATGCCGCATCGGCTTCTTCCAATAAACCTAAGATGGAGGAAGTTCTTAAAAAAGCCTCCGTTGTAATAAGCAAAAGAAGCAGGAGTAAGTGGGTAGATGATTGTTTTTTATTAATAGGTAAAGCTCATTTTTTTAAGGGAGATTATTTTTCTGCGGATGAGGCTTTCCAGTTTGTGAATTCACAATATTCAGACCGGAATATTAGTTACGATGCCAAGATCTGGATCATTAAAACATTGGTTCGGCAGAACAAGATCAACGATGCAGAAGCCCTGTACAAAACCTTTCAAAGAGATGAGGTGTTTCCTGCCCGATTAAAAGACAACCTTAATTGCATAGCCGGAGATATTTATGCCAAAATGGGTTTGTACAAGGAAGCACAGAAGTATCTTGAACTCGGTTTGTCGGGTACACGTGATAAAACCCTTAGATATCGTATGGATTTTCTTTTGGCTCAGCTTTACATGATAACAGAAGATTACGAGCTTGCAAAAAAGCATTACCGTAAAGTGGTTAGAACCAATTCACCTTATGAATTTGCATTTCAGTCGAGTATAGGGATCGTGAAAGCCAATGCTCTTAGTGGCAAAACGGATACAAGAGAGAGCAGGAGAAATTTGAAAAAAATGCTTCGGGACGATAAAAACATCGATTATTATGATCAGTTGTATTTTGAATTGGGGAATCTTGACAAGGCAGACGGAAACACCGTCAGTGCCATTAAGAATTATCAGATGGCGGTGAGAAAGTCTACAAAAAATCAAGACCTAAAAGCCAATGCTTACCTCAACATAGCCAAATTGTATTACAACGATAAAAATTATCGAATGTCGCAGAAATTTTTCGACAGTACAGCCATGTTCATTACCGAAACCCATCCTGAATACGAAAAAATAAAATTACAGCAATCGGTTTTGTCCACCCTGATCGATCATTTGATAAAAATACACACCAACGACAGCTTATTGGATCTTGCCGGCTTAAGTCCAACTGATCTTGATGAAAGAATTAAGAAGATCTATAAATTTGAACAAGATCTGTTAAAGAAAGAGGCAGAGCAGAAGGAAAAAAATGAAAGCATCAATACCAGCAGTTTGCCGATCAACACGACTACCAATTATGGTGGCACCAATCAGTTCATATTTGAGAATAAGGCTCTGCTTGGGAGAGAATACAATGAGTTCGTAAGGCGATGGGGCAAGAGAAAACTTACCGACAACTGGAGGATATCCTCCATAAAAAAAGAGAGTACTCCGGCTACAGAAATCGAGAACAAGGATACTGCAGATGATCCGGGTAAGGATATAAAAAAAGATACTCCCGGTGGAAATTCGGTATCTGAAGAGCTGAAAAAATATTATTCTAACATTCCTTTTACTGAATCAGACAAGGCACTTGCAAATAAGAAAATTCTTGATGGACATTTTGAATCAGGTAAGATCTATTACGAAAAACTAAAGGAATACAAACAGGCCATTTTTCATTTTAGCGAAGCCAATAAACTTTATCCTGAGAATCAATATGAAGCTGAAATTTTGTTTTATATGGTTAAATGTTATGATGCTTTAAAAGACAGTTTAAATACCAGGCAAACCAAGAAGAAGCTCTCAGAAAAATATCCGAACTCTGCATTCAACCAGGTATTTCAGCCAAAAGATGAAAAGAAAACTGTGAAGCAGGATGTTCAAAATGAGAAAAGGGAAGTTCTTGAAGCATACGAGAAAATGTACGAAGCCCTTAAGAACAAGGATTACTCACTGGTTAAATCCATTAAGGCTGCCGTGGATGCAAAATATGCCGGAAACGCCTATCAGGCAAAATTTGATTATTTATACGCATTGGCCGTCGCGAAAACGGATTCTCTTAAACGATTCGTTGAGTTGTTGAAGGAGATTGTTAAGAACTACCCGGGTACCGAAATTGCCGACAGAGCATCGTATACCATCGATGTTCTTGAAAACAGGGACAAGATGGCTAAAATGGACCCCAATTCCCGTTTTACCTACGATGCAAACCAGAAACATTATTTTTGTCTGGTTACCGATGAAGGAACAGCAGACCGCCTGAAAGCTGCCTTGTCTAACTACAACATGAAATATCATGCAAAAGACGGACTTAAGATCAAGTCCTTTTTGCTAGGAACCAAAGACATGTTAAATGTTGAAATACTTAACAGCAAATCGGATGGACTGAATTATTACAAGTCTTTTAGTCAAAATTTTAAAGAGTTCATTCCGGAGATGCCGGAAAATGTAAATTACTTTATTATTTCCACGGACAATTTCAAAACCATTCTTAAGGATATGGACGATACTGAATATTTGAAATTCTTTAAAAAGATCTACCTCTGATCAACCAAAATCCTATCGCTTCCGTCAAAATACGGGGACTGCACGGAAATAACCTTTAAGGTTTTACCCTTTAATGGTAAAACAGAGTGAATTGTACCTGCCGGAATAACGATCAGGTCACCTTTTTTTACCTTAAAAATTTTTCCATCAAGTGACATTTCACCCTCACCCTCAATCACCATAACGTTTTCGGTATGAAATTGGTGATAATGGGGTTTTACTTCATCACCGATAAAAATAATGAAGGTGCTGCTAAGGCTGTCGGAGGCAACAGCTCTGACCAGTATTTTGTTAACAGGATTATCGCTGATCGTATCGGTGTTAAGGTGGGTTTGAGCGGTGACATGAGAGAACAATGAAATAAAGAGTGTAGAAAGGATTAATTTGTGCATGAGCTTTGATGTTTAAAATTATTTTTTATAATAATTCGAACTCTTTTCCAGGTCCACTCGGTGATGAAAGATTCCTTTCAATATCATGGTTTGTTGACTTTAAGTACCTGAAAAGAATACGTAATTTGAGGACAATGATACTTACAATGGTATGAAATTTGCGATTTTTTTGCAAAGATGTTCTGAATGATAAATTATTATGGGAGGGATACTATAAAACACGAACGTTGATAAAAGAAATTATTCGAACTTCAAAAAAGGAAGGTAATAAAAAAGGTTGTCCATTAAAGACAACCTCTTTTCATAAATTTAACAGTATTCTTAATTACTTAACCAGCATTATTCTATCCATATATACTTTCCCTTTTAATTCAACCTTTACAATATATTGACCGGCAATACCGTCAGTAAGGTTGATGGCAATATAATCCGGTCCCGAAACATATTTACTTTCTTTAAAAACAACTCTGCCCATAAGGTCTGTAACGGATATATTAACCGTTCCTGTACTTTGTGTAATAAGATCGATCCCAAAAAACCCTTTGCTGGGGTTAGGGTAGATATTCACAGAAATTGATTCAGGATTTAAAAGGTTTTCAAGGCCTTCGTCAGCAAAAGAAGTCTTTTTGAACTGTTTACAGGTTCCGCAATTATCAATTTTGTTCCAATTGGTATATTTGCTTTCAACATTTTCAGCAATAAAGATTCCTTTCATTTGATTTGTTTTACAGGAAGAACCTTCACTTACAATGTTTTCCATACTGTATATGGATGAGTTTACGGTTGTTCCTTCTTCGGCCGTAAAACTTTTTTCAACATAGGCGAGCAAAGACTTGTTTCCTGGATTGAATGAATTTCCTTTATTCAGTGAAATATCCTGACAAACCATAAGTTTTATACAATCTGATTTAAAATTGATTTCGGCATCATAACTTGTCTTTATGCTTTTTGCATAGATAACCGGACTCGTAAAGGTTACGGTACTGTTTTTGCCTAAGGTAATATTTCCATAAATTGAATCATTGAGTGTTACTGACTTATTGCTGCCAACAGTGATGTCGTTTGATGACGATTCACAATTGCTGTTCTGGCAATGATTGTGATCATGGTTACTGCAATACGATTTGCAATGAACGTGATTAGAATTTTTACATTTACTATTGCATTTTTTGTGATACTTGCTGTGACATTTTTCACTGCAATGATGATGGTCGTCTTCAGAACAATTAGAGCTTTTACAATGGTTGTGTGAATTTGACTTGCAGGTGGATTTACAATGAATATGTTTATTATTTTTACAATCTTTCTTACAATATTTATGGTACTTACTGCGGCAACGTTTGCTGTGATTCTTCTCCTTACAACTTGATTTACAATGTGAATGCCTGCCATCTTTACATTCTGAACTGCAATTATTATGATATTTGCTCTCGCATTCGTTTTCACAATAAGGATTATAGATAAAATCCGGTAAAGTCAGGTCGAATGCAGAATTAATCTGCTTATCTACTGTGCTGCTATTATCAACTTCAATATTCACAGCCTCAGCAAAAGTTCCGGTTCCACTTATGGATGAATTTCCTTTTACATAGATTTTACCATCCTCATCCTGAACCCCTGAACCACCGGATTTAAGATTTGAAGAATATTTTAGGTACACTTTTTCTTTTGCAATGATCGTGTATGCTGCCAAAGTAGATGGAGCTTTATAATCAACTGTAATGTTATCCCCTGCCGAACATCCAAACTCGTTAGTTACAGATACAGTGTAATTTCCATCGGATGATATTGAAATGTTCTGAGTTGTTTCGTTCGTAGACCATAAATAACTGAAAGAATTTCCTCCTTCCGCATTCGCAATAAGTTCGATCTCACCTTCGCAAAAACCGGTATTATTTTGAATTATTTCCACTTCCGGAACAATTCCATTAACTGTTACAACTGCTTCGCAATAGCTTATATTTCCGGCTGCATCTTCAAGTTTTAGTTCAACTTTGTTTGATCCGATATTGGCACAACTAAAATCAGATTTACTAATGCTTCGTTTTACAATTCCACAATTATCAGTACTTCCTGCATCTATGTCACCAGGCGAAATCGTTGCAAAGCCATTTGAGAGATTAATTTCAATATTTTTACAAACTGCATTTGGAATTTCTTTGTCAGTAATATTTATACTAAAACTACAAACTTCTGAACCACAATCATTTGTTGCAGTCAACGTCACAATGGTTTCTCCGGTATTGAAAAAGCTTCCACTTCCCGTACCGGAGCCACTTCCGTTGGTGGCACCACTAAATTGATACGAGACGGATGTTTCACCTGAAATCGACGCTGCATATTCTACTTTTGAACCACATTTTCCGGATTCTGTATTTTCATCTATATCTGCAGGGCAAGATAATATTGGTCTTGAACAAGGAGGACAAATTACCGTGGTTGTAAAGTTGCATTTGATTTTTTCGCATTTAGGTGCCCCGTTTACAATAAGAGGCACCCATGCTGTAACGGTTACATTGGTTAAGCCGGTATTGAATACCTGTCCGCTTCCGGTTCCGTTTCCGGATCTTGTGGTGGCACCTGACATAACATACGTGTAGGTTATGAGATGATTTAAGCTGTCGGTGTATTTGTTACGAGCTATATCCGGGTAAGTAACCACCATAGGGCTACAATTACCGGAAGTGGTAACTGTAATGTCCTGGCAGTTTGTAATCTGAATGTTACATTCAGCATATTGTGGAATGCTTTGAGCTTGCAAAGTTTTCACAATGAATGTGGATAAAAATAATGAAAAAATGGCTAGAAACCTTTTTGAAGACAAGTTAATTTTATTCATGGTTTGTTATTTGGTTTACACAAAGGTTAATTGGACCTAAATCTGAATGAAATAATTGTTCCCAAACTGCAATTCATGTATACATAATGCTCAAATTATGTTCTATTCAAACTTTTTAAGGTCTAATTGAACATATTGAAATGTAAATCAATGAAAATCAGTGTTTAAGACAATACAGTTCGTGTTAAATGATTCTATCGTGAACTATTTGAATGCGGAAAACACAATCGTTTCTTAAACCAAAATATTAAAGATTATTATATTATCTATGTTAACAGGAAACCAGCTTTCTGAAAAATAATTGACATAATTTGAGAAGCAAATCAAAGACAAAAAAAAAGCCCCGTAAAAACGGGACTTTCAAAATTAATTTATTGACAACTTAATCCGCTTCTTCGTCAGAAGCAAGCTTTTTTTCATCAACTTTCACTTCCGCCTGAGTTTCCTCGGCAACTGCGGTCGATTCTTTTTTAGTAGTGGCCTTTGTTGCTGTTTTGACTGCTTTTGGAGCGGCTTTTACAGGCTTTGCCTTAACGGTCTTTTTTTCTCCATTTTCTTTTACATGATCCAATACGGCTTTGAAAGCATCCGGATGATTCATAGCCAGATCGGCCAGGACTTTACGGTTCAATTCAAGACCCGAATTGTGAACCATGCTCATAAACTTTGAATAAGACAGGTCGTGCATTCTGGTAGCGGCATTGATCCTTTGGATCCACAAGCCCCTGAAGTTGCGTTTTTTTGTTTTTCGGTCTCTGTATGCATAGGTCCAACCTTTTTCTACGGCATTTTTAGCAACCGTCCATACATTTTTTCTACGTCCCCAATAGCCTTTGGCAAATTTGAGGATTCTTTTTCTTCGTGCCCTTGAGGCAACATGATTTACTGATCGTGGCATTTTATTTATTGATTAAGGTAAGGCGTTGTGATGTTTCAACAATCTTGGCTGCCTTACGGTTAGTCTTTTGTTTGGTTAAACTTTAAGCATGAATTTAACGTTCTTCATATTGGTATCATCTACATAGGCAGGTAATCCCAATCCTTTTTTACGCTTGTGGTCCTTTTTGGTAAGGATGTGATTTTTGAAGGCATGTTTGTATTTAACCTTACCGGTTGCGGTAACCTTAAATCGTTTCTTTGCACTTGAATTGGTTTTTAATTTAGGCATAATCGTAATGTCTTAATTTCTTTTTATTTTTTGTTTTTGGGAGAAAGCATGATAAACATTTTCTTTCCCTCCATTTTTGGTTCCATTTCCACTTTGGCCAGTTCACTCAAGCTTTCGGCAAATTCGTTGAGTAATTTACTGCCTCTTTCTTTATACACGATCGTTCGTCCCCTGAAAAAAACATAGGCTCTTACTTTATGACCTTCATTTAAAAACTTTTCAGCATGCTTGGTTTTAAATTCAATATCATGCTCATCTGTATTAGGTCCGAAACGTATTTCCTTAATTTCCACCTTGGTGGAATTGGCCTTTATTTCTTTCGCTTTCTTTTTTTGCTCGTATAAAAATTTATTGTAATCAATGATCTTACAAACGGGAGGGGTCGCTTTAGGTGATATTTCAACCAGGTCAAGCTCCAAATCGTCAGCAAGATTCATCGCCTCTCGCAAACTAATAATACCATTCTCCACATTGTCTCCAACAAGTCGTATCGGGTCGGCAGAAATTTTCTCATTGATTTTATGCAATTCCACTTTAACAGGCGGCCTCCTGAAACCCCGTACATATGGTTGGTAAGGAGTCGGCGGAACTAGCGGCTTGTCTTCGTCGGAATTGTTCGAATCGAACTTATCTTCCGTCTTGTTGATTGGATTTTTGTTTTCTATGGTATGATTAATTTAATTGTTTTTTAAAGTACTCAATAAATTCTTCCGGCTTCATTTTTCCCAAATCTCCTTTCCCGTGCAATCTCACCGAAACCTCGTTGTTTTCTTGTTCTTTCTCGCCTATTATCAGCATGAACGGGATTTTTTTAACTTCTGAATCCCGTATTTTTCTGCCGATCTTTTCAGCCCTGTCATCAACAAGGCCGCGAATATCGTGTTTTTCAAGATAATTTAAAAGTGATTTTGAAAAATCCTCAAACTTTTCACTTATGGGCAAAATGGCCACCTGGTCAGGGGTTAGCCACAAAGGAAAATTACCCCCGCAATGCTCGATCAGTACCCCAATAAATCGCTCAAGTGAACCGAATGGAGCACGGTGTATCATCACCGGCCTTTTTTTCGTATTGTCAGCATCTATGTATTCCAGATCAAACCGGATCGGAAGGTTATAATCCACCTGAATGGTTCCAAGTTGCCAGGATCTTCCAATTGCATCCTTGACCATAAAATCGAGTTTTGGACCATAAAATGCAGCTTCACCATATTCTGTAACGGTTTTCATACCCTTTTCTTCCGTAGCCTCAATGATGGCTCTTTCGGCCATTTCCCAGTTTTCATCACTTCCGATGTATTTTTCACGGTTATCTGGGTCGCGCAGCGAAATTTGAGCGGTATACTCATTAAAACCTAGTTTATTGCAAACATCGTTAACAAGATCGATTACTGACTGAAATTCAAATTTTATCTGCTCCGGTGTACAAAATATATGTGCATCATCCTGCGTAAAACCCCTTACCCTTGTAAGGCCGCTTAATTCACCGGATTGTTCGTAACGATATACCGTTCCAAATTCTGCAACGCGCAAAGGAAGCTCCTTGTACGACCTCGGGCGATGACCGAAAATTTCACAATGGTGTGGGCAATTCATGGGTTTCAGATAAAATTCCTCTCCTTCTACGGGAGTACGAATGGGTTGAAAGGAATCGCTTCCGTATTTGTCGTAATGACCTGAAGTAACGTACAGATCCTTTTTGCCAATATGTGGGGTTACAACCTGAACATAACCTCTGTCGATCTGTTCCTGACGCATATATCTCTCAAGTCTTTCCCGGATCATTGTACCTCTTGGCAACCAGATCGGTAAACCCTGACCTACCTTTTCCGAAAACATGAACAACTCAAGTTCCTTTCCGATCTTACGGTGATCTCTTTTTTTTGCTTCTTCTAAAAATTCGAGATATTCGCTTAATTCCTTAGCCTTTGGAAAGGTAATTCCATACAACCGGGTAAGTTGCTTGTTCTTTTCATCTCCTCTCCAGTATGCACCGGCAATATTTAAAAGTTTAATTGCTTTTATCTTGCCGGTTGAAGGAATGTGCGGTCCCCTGCAAAGGTCTGTAAAATTTCCCTGCTTGTAGAAGGTGATCTGTCCGTCTTCCAGTCCTTCGATTAGTTCAAGTTTGTATGGATCTTTTTTTTCAGAGAAATATCGTACTGCATATTTTTTTGAAACCTCTTCCCTAACATAGGTATTGTCCTGTTTTGCCAGCTCCTGCATTTTTGCCTCAATTTTAGGTAGCTGGTCTGCAGTAAACGCGCGGTCTCCAAAGTCTACATCGTAATAGAACCCATTTTCTATGGGAGGGCCAATACCAAGCTTTACGCCCGGATATAATGCTTCAAGGGCTTCGGCCATAAGGTGAGCAGAACTATGCCAAAAGGTCGATTTTCCTTCCTTGTCATCCCAGGTGAGCAACTTAAATGAACAATCTTTTTCAATGGGGCGCGAGCTGTCACGAACTTCATTATCGATCTTTGCTGCCAAAACATTCCTTGCCAAACCTTCCGATATGCCTGAGGCGATCTCCATAGGAGTAATTCCTTTGGGAAATTCCCTAACAGTGCCATCGGGAAGAGTGATGTTTATTTTAGAATTCATTTTAAAGCCTGCAAAGGTAAGGCAAAAAACGTCATCCAAAGATGGAGTTAGTAAAATTTGATGTTGTTAAAACAGAAGAGAATTTTTTCTCTTACTTCATCAATGTTTTGCCTGTTTGCAGCTGAGATAAAAACAACAGGTGCATTTTCTTTTGCCATCCAGCTTTGCTTAAGCAGGTTGATGTCGTAAATGGCTGTATCTTCAAAAATATCCTCCGCTGTGGGCAAGGGGTTGTAGTTATCAATTTTATTGAAAACGATAATTACAGGTTTCTCTGCAGCCCCTATTTCGAACAAGGTCTTTTTTACCACTTCCATTTGTTCTTCAAATCCGGGATGTGAAACATCTACAACATGCAGTAAAAGATCGGCTTCGGCCACTTCGTCAAGAGTTGATTTAAAACTTTCAACCAGTTGATGAGGTAGTTTTCGAATAAAACCCACGGTATCCGATAATATAAAGGTTAAAGGTGGCCGGATTGGATCAGGGTCCGGAATAACCACTTTTCTTGAAGTGGATTCCAATGTGGCAAAAAGCTTGTTTTCGGCAAGAACATCGGTCTTTGCCAAAAGGTTCATAAGAGTTGATTTTCCAACATTGGTGTACCCAACCAAAGCCACTTTTCTCAAACCATCCCTGTTTTTTCTGCGTGTTATGTTTTGCTTGTCAATGTGCTTTAACTTTTCTTTTAACAATGAAATGCTGTGTCGTATCGCTCTACGGTCGGTTTCAATTTCCTTTTCACCGGCTCCTCTCTGACCAATTCCGCCTTTTTGACGATCGAGGTGAAGCCACATCCGTGTTAATCTCGGCAGCAAATATTCATTTCTCGCAAGTTCTACTTGTGCCTTTGCAGTTGCAGTTCTGGCGTTTAATGCAAAAATGTCCAGGATCAGCATACTGCGGTCGATGATCGAACATTTTAAAAACTCTTCAAGATTTCGTGTTTGAGAAGGCGTTAATTCGTCATCGAAAATAGCCATGGCTATTTTATTTTCCTTCACGTAAGCGGCAATTTCTTCAAGTTTACCGGGCCCCAGATACGTTTTAGAATTCGGCTTATCAAGTTTTTGGGAAAATATTCTTACGGTGTGTGCCCCGGCAGTTTCAGCCAGAAATGACAATTCTTCAAGATATTCCCTGCTTTTGCCTTTTGGGTAAGAATACAGATCAACACCAACCAGAACGGCGGTTTCTTTAACCGGAGTGGTATCGATCAATTTGCCTTTCAAGATATCCTTATTGTTTGTGGTTTAAATCAGGACCTTTTCTCTTCCTTCACCCACCTGCTGACGCCACATGGCATAGTATAGCCCTTTAATTTCCAATAGTTCATCATGACTACCTTCTTCCACAATTTTTCCTTTTTCCAATACAAAGATCCTATTGGCATGCATAATTGTGCTTAACCTGTGGGCGATCAAAATGGTAACCATATCTGCAGTCAGGTTAATGTTGCGGATGGTTTGGGTTATTTCTTCCTCAGTGATGCTGTCCAGAGACGAGGTTGCTTCATCAAATACCAGAAGTTTGGGTTGTCGGAGCAAGGCTCTTGCAATGGAAAGTCTTTGTTTTTCGCCACCGGAAACTTTAACACCTCCTTCACCTATGATGGTGTCGATACCTTTGTCGGCCCTTTCCAGTAATTTCTGACAACTTGCATTTTTTAATACTTTTAGAATTTGTTCGTCTGTAGAGTTTGGCTTGACGAACAAAAGGTTTTCTTTGATGGTTCCCGAAAACAATTGTGTGTCTTGTGTTACAAAACCAATTTGTTCCCTTAGATTGTCGAGATCAATTTCTTTTCCATCAATTCCGTCGTAACGGATCTTTCCTGCAAGAGGTTGATAAAGCCCAACCAACAATTTTACCAAAGTGGTTTTTCCGGATCCGGATGGTCCAACAAATGCTATGGTTTCACCTTTTTCAACCTTAAAACTGATGTTGCTTAATGCAGGACTGTTTGCAGACTGATGCTGGAAAGTAACGTTTTCAAACTCAAAATTATCAAGTTTCGTCAATGCTTTTGGGCGATCGGGTTTTTCTTCCTTTGGTTTATCCAGAATGTCTTTGAAATTTTCAAGCGAAACTTCTGCTTCCCGATATACAAGTATTATGTTACCAAGTTCCTGAAGGGGGTTAAAAATAAAAAATGAATAAAAAAGAAACGTAAAGTACTGGCCGGGAGAAATGGTGGTGTCAAAGATCAGGAGAAGTAAAATAACGATCATGGTGCTTCTCACAAACTGTACGGTTGTTCCCTGAAAAAAACCGAGACTGCGGATGAATTTCACTTTTTTGAGTTCAAGATTTAGGATCTTAAACGTTGTGTTATTTAGCCTTTCGATTTCCTGATTTGCAAGCCCGAGACTTTTTACCAATTCGATGTTGCGAAGCGACTCGGTGGTGCTGCCTGCAAGTGCGGTGGTCTCACCAATGATCTTGTGCTGCATCACTTTGATGCGCTTACTGAAATAACCGCTAATGAAACCGATTACCCCAATTGCAAAAACGTATACAGCTGCCACCATCCAGGTAATGCTGAAGGCATATACCATAACAAAAATAATTCCAACCAGACTTGTAAATAAAATGCCGATGAATGAGGTGAGAAGTTTTTCAATATCGACCCTGACTTTTTGCAAAACCGAAAGCGTTTCACCCGACCTCTGATCTTCAAACACCTGATAGGGGAGCTCCAGACTATGCTTAAGCCCATCAGAATATATCTCGGCTCCAAGTTTCTGAATGATCACATTGGTAAAATAGTCCTGTAGGTTTTTGGCGATCCGGCTAACCATAGATACACCAATTGAACAACCGATCCAGAACAACGCTTTGCTTACGAATGCATCCTTGGTAAGTTTATCAAATTTAATGATTACATCATCCACAATTCTACCCGTGATATAAGGGTCCATCAACGAGAAACACTGGTTTATCGCTGCAAGGACCAATGCAAGGAGCATTAATTTCCAATGCTTTACCAGATAGCTTTTAAGAATGATCATACTTTGTTAGTTGCCGGTAGAATAGTAAACGAATTAATTTAGCCGGAGTTTTTAAAGTTTGCAAAGAAACAAAGAATTTCATGGAATTGTTATACTTAAAACGATGCTTAACCGATTTTGGTGGATGAAGATCTGAAAAGGCCAAGTATTTTTTTTGCAAATAAATTGAGTACCAATCCCGACAAAACAATAAATATTCCGATCCAGGCTACTCTGGAAGGGATCTCTCCAAAAAAGATAATACCATTAATTATTGCGTAAACGATCCCGATGTTGGTAAAAATGGCCAGGTTTGCAACCTTTTCGTTCTGGTATGCCCTGGTGAGAAAATATTGTGCACCCTGTGTTAAGGCTCCCATTAAAAGGAGATAAAGCCATTCGATACCGACAGGCATTACGAAATTTTGCTGAAAATACAATCCCGTTATGGCAACGGGTAAGCTTACCAATGGAAAATAGAACAAAATGACATTCGCATTTTCCGATGCCCCAATTTTTCGAATGCAATTATATGCTCCCGCTGCCATTACCGTTGCAGCGAGTCCATACAAAATACCCAGATTTTGAGGGTTTAATTCGGAAAGATCATTTTCAGACTGCGTAATAACAATACCGGTAAAACAGATCACCAGGAAGAGCCACTGGATTCTGTAAAATTTTTCTTTCAAAAAAACGAAACCGAAAAAGGTGGTAAAAAATGGAGTAATGTAATGCACAAGCGTAGCCGTTGCCAATGGCAAGATTTGCAGACTTTTAAAAAAGAAGATCAAGGAAAAGGTTCCAAAAATCCCTCTCAGGAACAAGACCGGTTTTCCGGAGCCAAGTACGGCCAATCCTGCCTTCTTTAGTATGATGTAACTCGCTATTAAAGTAAAAAGAGATCTGAATAGAACGATTTCCAGAG
Organism: Flavobacteriales bacterium; assembly: GCA_020635455.1. GTDB lineage: Bacteria > Bacteroidota > Bacteroidia > NS11-12g > UBA9320 > JABWCE01. Next base: position 103,417 of record JACJZT010000004.1, on the reverse strand, counting down.
CCGGTATTCCGGGAAGAAGTTTGACAAAAACATTCATGGCTGCAAAAAATAGCGTAGCAATCAGAATGCTTTTTATTCCTTTTGACATTATATCCTGGAATTGACAGAAATAATTGGCTTATACAATCTAATTATCAAACCTTATCTGAAATTTGGAGTTCTGAATATTTTTACCATCGTACACCTTGGCAATATAAGTACCCGGCGGTAATTGAAGCTCGTATTCGGGTTGCTGGTTGTTGAGATAGGTTTGAGCCAATACTTTTCCCTGTAGGTCATATATACTTAACCAGACGATCTTAATACCGGGATTTAACTTAAAAAAAGATCTTTCTTCTGTATTTCTGTATTGAACGAACTTACTGTTTTTTTTTTGAGAACTTTGAACCTTACCTGTTTCAAGTTGCAACAAACTCCCCATGTAAAGGTTTCCTCCATTTTGCAATATGGATGTATATTCATCCGATACAAAAAAATCAGTATTGTTGATGAAACAAATGCCTTCTTTTTGTGAAAACGTGTTAAACTGTACTTGTGTAGCTTTCCCTTTTAAAAATTGGTTGCCGGTAAAATCCGTAAACAAAAACATTTTGTCGCTTGAAAGAAGGATCAATTTTTTCCTGTCGGGAGATATACTCGCAGAAGTGATCCACCACATTTCCTTCAATCCTGTTCCTGTTTTGAAACTATCTAATTTCTCTGCAAGATATATTCCGGGTTTGTCAGGTACTCTGTACATATAGGTAAACCCCGTAAAAGGATAGGTCCTGTTTTTGGTAAAGATATACAAGGATGAATCGCAATGAATAAAGGCTTCAGTATCGTAATTTTTAACAGAATCTGCCGCTGGAAATTCTTTTTGATCCGGATACGAAAACTGAATGGTTTCTACCGGAATAATATCGATGGACAAGCTGTCCGGGTTTTTGAAAATAAAGATCTTCAGATCCTTTCTGTTGTTATTATTATTACCAAAATCACCCAGATAAAAATTTGCGTATCCATCGTAAATCACATCTTCCCAATCTGTATTTTTTGCTCCCTGCAAACTAACGGTACGTAAAATATTTCCAAGGGTATCCACTTTGTACAACTCTGCATTTCCACCTCCGTCATTATGAGTCCAGACGTATTCGGAAGAGGTGGTTGTTATGCCTGATGTTTCGATAAGAGATGAAGGGAAAGGACTAATTAACCTTAGGTTTATTTTTTGTGCAAACAGGTTGCCGGATAAATAAAATGTGGAAAGAAGTAAAAAAATATTCTTTTTCATCTGGCCGGTAAAGGTAGTTATGAAAATCCTTGAAACAGGTATAGGATCCTGTTGAAGTTAAAATTGTTGCAAATAGCTTACTGAATAACGCTGTTCATATTTCGAACGGCGTCTGCACTTTTTTCAAAGGCAAGTTTTTCTTCATTGGTAAGATCGATCTCAACGACCTTTTCCCAACCATTCCTGCCAATAATTACAGGAACACCAATGCATATATCCTTCTGGCCATATTCTCCATCAAGGTAAACACAACAAGGGAATAATTTTTTCTGATCGTTTATGATGCTGTCTACCAGGCTGGCAACTGCAGCTCCCGGCGCATACCAGGCTGAAGTTCCAAGTAAGCCGGTAAGTGTTGCTCCGCCAACCATTGTGTCTGCGCGTACTTTGTTTAAAGTGTCTTCCGAAAGGAATTGTGAAATCGCAACACCTTTGTATGAGGCTTTTGAAATAAGAGGTATCATGGTTGTATCGCCATGTCCTCCGATAACCATACCTTCAATATCGTTTGCGGAAGCGTTCAGTGCCATTGAAAGATAACATTTGAAACGCGCACTGTCGAGTATCCCACCCATTCCTATCACTCTGTTCTTGGGCAACTTGCTGTCTTTAAGCGCTAAATAGGTCATTGTATCCATTGGGTTACTTACAATGATGATAATTGCATCAGGAGAATTGGCAAGCACATTTTGAGTTACGTTCTTCACGATCCCTGCATTGATTCCTATCAGTTCTTCCCTTGTCATTCCGGGTTTACGGGGAATACCGCTTGTGATCACCACTACGTCAGAACCCGCAGTTTGGCTGTAATCATTGGTGCAGCCAATTACTCTGCTGTTAAAATAATTAAGAGTGGCGGTTTGCATCATATCGAGGGCCTTTCCTTCCGACAAGCCTTCTTTGATATCCAGTAAAACAATTTCACTTCCGATACTTCTGCAAGCCAAGGCATGTGCTGTTGTGGCCCCAACATTTCCTGCACCTATTACACTGATTTTCATAAATTAAGTACTATATTTATTTAAAAACTTGATAAAAAACCTGATTTCAAAACAAGTAAAATCAACTTGTTTTTTTAACAGGTGCAAAAGTACAATTAATAAGTTTATTGAAAAATGAATACGCTAATTCAGATCAATTTTTTTTAGCTGTATTCTTTAGATGATGGATCCTTAGAATTCGAGAACGGGTATTTCACCTTCGACGACCAATCGTCCTTCTGTTTTCTGTTTTATTTCTTCAACCGTAACTCCGGGGGCGATCTCTTTAAGCTCAAAACCCCGCTCAGTGATGAGAAATACTCCGAGTTCGGTAACGACCTTTCGAACACATGCCAGGCCGGTGATCGGCAGGGTGCATTTTTTGAGTAGCTTACTTTCCCCTGCTTTATTGGTGTGCTGCATGGCAACAATGATGTTTTTTGCACTGGCCACAAGATCCATTGCACCTCCCATTCCCTTGACCATTTTACCGGGTATTTTCCAGTTGGCAATATCACCGTTATCGGCAACTTCCATGGCTCCAAGAACCGTCAGGTCTACATTGCCTGAACGTATCATTCCGAAACTCATGGCCGAATCAAAAAACACAGAACCCGGGACCGTAGTAATCGTTTGTTTTCCTGCATTTATCAGATCGGGGTCTTCTTCACCTTCATAAGGGAATGGACCCATTCCAAGCAATCCGTTTTCCGACTGAAGTACGACCTCCATTCCATCCGGAATGTAATTGGCCACAAGTGTTGGTATTCCTATTCCAAGGTTTACATAATAACCGTCGCGAAGTTCTCTTGATATTACCCTGGCAATTTGATTTTTATCTAACATACTTATTTCTTTTGTCTTACGGTTCGCTGCTCTATTCTCTTTTCGTAATTCTTCCCTTCAAAAATACAATGCACATATATTCCCGGTGTGTGGATCTGATCGGGGTCCAACATTCCGGCAGGAACGAGTTCTTCAACTTCTGCTATGGTGTATTTACCGGCCATTGCCATTAGAGGATTGAAATTTCGCGCGGTTGCCTTGAAGATAAGATTTCCGTGAGTATCTCCTTTCCAGGCTTTTACCAGTGCATAGTCGGCATCAAATGCATGTTCAAGCAGATAAGTTTTGTCGCCGAACACCCTGGTTTCCTTACCTTCTGCAACCTCTGTTCCGTAACCGGCAGGTGTAAATACTGCGGGCATGCCATATCCTGCGGCCATGCATCGTGTGGCCAGAGTTCCCTGAGGGATCAGGTCCACTTCAAGTTCGCCGCTTAATAATTGCCTTTCAAATTCTGCATTTTCACCAACGTAGCTGGAAATCATTTTTTTTACCTGCTTTTTTTGGAGCATTAAGCCAATACCGAAATCGTCTACTCCGGCATTATTGCTTATACAGGTTAATTGCTTAACTCCTTTTTTTACCAAAGCAGAAATTAAATTCTCGGGTATTCCGCACAATCCGAATCCTCCAAGCAACAAGGTCATTCCATCTTTGATCCCTTCTACAGCCTCATCGGCATTGTTAACCACTTTGTTCATACTATTTAATTTAAGATACAAAAATATCAATGCATTTTAGTTTTTACCCATGCCCGATAAAATATTCCTGAAATTAGGTGTTGGTTCATTTTATACTTTATTGACAAATTATTCAGTATTATTGCGTAAGGATAATATTAATCAGAATAATGAAAAAATTTATTTTATTCATTGGGCTGCTGCTTTCGGTACATTTTTCTTTTTCTCAAAACTATGGTAACGAATGGATACAGTTTAATCAGGATTATTTTAAGATAAAAATTGGTAAGGAGGGCTTGTATAAGATCCCTTACAGTACATTGAAAGGATCCGGATTTCCTGTTGGAATTCCCAATGCAGATCATATCCGGATGTGGATAAACGGAAAAGAACTGCCGATCCTGGTTAAAGATGGAAGCAATAACCAACTGGATTCGGGCGATTACATTCTATTTTATGGTACATACAATAACGGAGAACTTGATAACGAACTTTACCTGAGTCCCGGCGAACAACCGCATCAGAAGATGAGTCTGTTTACCGATACTTCTGTATACTTTCTTACCATCTCATCCGATCCGGGTCTCAGAGTAGATGAATACAACGATCTTAATTATTCAGGAAAAACACCTGAACCTTATTTCTTAAATGAAGAATTCATCTATTTTACTCCTGCCAATAAAGGCCAGTCATACGATGGCTTTGGATTTGCCAAAGAAGGTTTTTATTCCGAATTCACCGAAGGGGAGGGATGGGCTATGCAATTTAGCGGCAGTCCCGTAAGTGTGCGGTTCCTTACCCCCAAGCTAAGTTTAACCGGGCCCAAACCTTTTCTCGAATCCCTTATCCATTCAAGAGCAAACAATACAGGAGGCTATGATGTTGACGGGTTTAACAATGGCGTAAAGGTTAGTTATTCGAATGGGACGGTAATCAATACTCAAAGGGTAAATGGTTACGGGCGATACCTTTTTCAGGATTCTTTGGATTCCAAACTTATAGGCAGCACCAGTACCGATTTTAAATTCGAATCGTATCTGTTGTCAAAATCCATACATTCCATTTCCTATACAAAGTTGATCTATCCCCGGCAATTTCATCTGAACGACTCTTCTTATTTTAAGTTCAATTACAATTCCGTAAATAATTTTATCCGGTTTACCGGATACCCGCTATCGTTAAACAAGCCCATGGTATATGATATTCTGAACAATACTTATGCAACAGCAACGGTTTCAGCCGGCACCTTATCCTGTAATTTGTCAATGGCATCAAGCAACCGTCAGATTCTGATCGTGGATGAAAGCAGGATAAATGTACTTGGTTCCACAGGATTGATAAAGTATAGGTTCAATGAGATCATACCACTCTCGGGACAGGATTATCTAATGATCTCTCACCCCAGTCTTGATTCCGGTGCCAGGGCCTATAAAAATTACCTTTCAACCACTACAGGTGGTCAGCACAACGTATTACTTGCTTACACTTCAGATATTTACGATCAGTTTTATTATGGGATCAAACATCCGATGGCCATCAAAAACTTATGCAGATTTGCCAAAACCAACGTAAGCGGATTCAAATACCTCTTGCTTTTGGGCAAAGGTCAGAAATACATCAATACACGATTTAATCCTGCAGTAAATTATAAATTTGATCTGGTTCCAACCTACGGTCTGCCACCTTCCGACATGTTTTTCGTTACCGGTTATCTGGGTTCAACCCTCAATCCGGTTATGGCAACCGGAAGATTACCAGCGACTTCCAATATTCAGATCGCGAATTACATCGATAAATTAAGCGACCATGTATTGAATGGTACCAAATCATGGAATAAAAATGTATTGCAACTTGCGGGGGGATATAACAAATCGGAAGTGGATCAGTTCGTTGGATATCAAAACAATTTCTTTAACATTATGAAGTTGCCCAAATGGGCTGTTAACAGAAAGCTGATAACCAAACAAGATCCCAGTCCTATCGATTCGTCACTAAAACAAAAAATTCAACAGGAAATAAACAAAGGTTATGCCATGATCGATTATTTCGGCCACGGCTCAACACAGGCATCGGATATTGATATAGGAGATGCCTATCAATTGAACAATTTCGGAAAATACCCTTTTTACTATTTCAACGGATGTGGTTTGGGAAATACATTTGACGGTGGTTCACTTGCCGAAGATTATCTTTTTACAAAAAACAAAGGAGCCCTTGGCTGGCTTGCCGGTACCACCTTCGGATATGTAGGAGAACTTTATTATTACGCCATTGTGCTTCATCAGAAATTAACCCAAAATACCGACTTGTCGTTTGCGGAAAATGTTAGCCTAACGATAGAGAATTATCAGTTGCCAACGAATTTCTACAATCGTGCACAATGCCGCCAGATGCTATTTATGGGTGACCCTTCCGTAAGACTGTTTAATGCAACTCTGCCTGACTATACAGTTGATGCGGCGAGATTAAAGATATACCCCTCAAAAGTTACGGCTGAAGCAGATTCATTTGCCATAAAGATCTATCCGCTAAATCTTGCAGCAGCTACCGAAGATTCTTTCACTTTAAGGGTTGTCCAGACCTTGCCTAACGGGACCAGGATCAATCATAAGGGAATTCTGAATCGTCCAGTATACAACAACGATTCTTTGATTTATTGGATGAAAAGACCTTCAGGTGTTAACATGAAAGGATTGAATTCCTTCAGTATTGAGATCGACACTGCAAACTCGGTTGCCGAGCAGGCTCCATTGGGAGAAACCAACAATAGTATTTCGTACCAGTATTCTTTTACCTCTACCAATGCTCAAATTCTGTTCCCACTAAAAGATAATATCGTGCCGGCAGCATTGGTTGAACTAACAGCACAGTCCCTGGTATTTAATAAGGCTGAATACGATTTCTATTTTGAAATGGATACGGTTCCGACCTTTAACAGTCCGTTTAAGTTGAATTCCGGACCTGTAAAGTCATCCTATATTGCTACACATAAATTTAATCTTTTGCCTACCGACAGTACAGACTATTACTGGAGGGTAAGGATCGATGACGGATCCGGAACCGGTATATGGGATGAGTCAACTTTTGCAGGCATTTTAGGTAGCCCCAAGGGTTGGAGCCAGGGTTATTTCCAGAAATTCCTGGATGCTCCCAAAAATCAAATGGTATACGATACAGTGAGGCATCTGCAATTTACAACTACTCAATCCTTGCCTTACGTTATCGAAACTTCCGGTAAAAATTCTTCAGCAACCTGGAGAACGATCTGGCACGAAGGTTACCCGTTATACTTCGGGTATCTGACCAAAGGCGGAATTCTGGTTGTGGCGATTAGTCAGAAAGATGAATCAAGGTTTTGCCTACCAAGTAAGCATAATGTTATTTCTGAGAAATCACCCTGGTGGCAGGCTCCTACCAATTATTTAAGGCCTTACTTTGAAAAGCCGGGTGTTTCACCTTCTTGCTCTTATTATTACAATATGTTCAATAAAGCAGACCGTGATTCCTTTATTTATTTTCTGGATCAGATCCCAAAGGACTATACACTTATGCTAATGACCGGTCCAAATCACAACATACCCAACTGGGAAGATACCATTTTCAGGACCCTCGAAAAGTTTGGCGCCGTGCAGACCAGAACGGTTCTTGAGCAGGAGCCTTATATCCTTGTAGGAAAAAAAGGCGACCTTCCGGGTTCAGCTATTGAAAAACTTTCTGATCCGAATAATCCTCTTCCAGGAAAAGATCAGTATATTTTTGTGAATACTACCATAAATGTGCTTGCCGATTCCGGAAGTATGTCAAGCACACGAATTGGTCCATCCACATCCTGGAAATATTTTTACCGTACTTTGGAACCAATAGATACCCTATTTGATCTGGTAAAATTTGATATATACGGTATACGGCAAAATGGAACTTCGAGTAAGCTCTATGCCGGAATAAAAGACCGGGAGTTATCCCTGAGTTCAGTGGATCCTGTGGAATTTCCGTATTTGAGGCTGGAAGCGGATATTGAAGACAGTGTTAACAAAACACCTAATGGGATCGCGCGTTGGACTGTCTTATTTGAAGGATTGCCTGAAGGAGCAATGAACCCACTGGTTTCATTGGTTCAAAATAAAGACACCCTGGATGAAGGTGATACTTTAAACCTTAAAGTGGCCTATACCAATATTTACGATCTTGATCTTGACAGTATGCTGGTATTGATTACATCCGTTGATGAAAATAATACGATTGATACTCTTGACTTCAGGAAGTTTAAAGACCTTAAGCCTGATGATGATCTGATACTGGAAAAAAGTATTCTGACCGAAGGACAGTTTGGAAATTATCTTATCAATATTTCCGTCAATCCCAATATGGCCCAGCCGGAACAATACCTGTTCAACAATAACTGGCAATTTGCCTACCATGTGATGAAAGATGAAGAAAAACCCTATCTGGATGTGGTATTTGACGGGCGTCATATAATTAACAACGAGATCATAACACCAAGTCCTGAAATCACCATCAGTGCCGGAGACAATAATAAATATTTGCTCATGGACGATCCGAATTATTTTAAAGTAAAGATAAAATACCCGGGAGAATTAAATTTTACATCTCTCAATGTTAATTCGGATACTTTTGAGTTTATCCCTTCCACCGGGCCTGATGTTGAATGTAAACTGATCTATCGTCCAAAATACCTTGTTGATGGTGTGTATGAAATGGCAGTTTCGGTAGTGGATGCCAAAGGGAATTTGGCCTCGGTAGAAGATTATACCATCACTTTCAGGATCATTACCAAAGCAACCATCACCAATGTTTATCCTTATCCAAATCCGTTTACTACCAAAACACGTTTTGTATTCACCCTTACCGGCGAGCAGGTACCTGATGTGTTTAAGATCAGTATTATGACCATATCGGGACGGCTGATCAAAGAAATTGACCAAACAGAAATAGGACCTCTCAGAATAGGCAACAATATTTCTGAATATGAATGGGACGGAACAGATGAATACGGGGATCGCCTGGCGAATGGAGTGTATTTATACAAGATCACAACCAGACTAAACGGAAAGGAAATTGAAATGAGTGAAACCGGTGCCGATCACCTTTTCAAAAAAGGAATCGGTAAATTATACATTATGCGCTAAGGTTTTAATACCCAGTTGCGATTTTTATAATAGACCCTGTGTTTTGATAGCCGGCGTTTTAAAGATTGGCCTGCCAGTTTATCGACCATCCTAATAAGAATTGCCCGCAGCTCGTCCTGAATACCAGCCGGATCACTTATTTTACGGAATTCCTCCAGGTATTTTGTTTTGTTTTCCGATAATTGTCCACTGCGAATGCGATTACCTGAAAGCAATGATTCAAGGATGTAAAGATCATAACCTTGTTTTGCAAAATGATGCCAGAGGTAATGGTCTCCTGCAAGTTTGAATTCGGACAATCTTTTATGGTCGAGATGAGAAGCTAAACTTCGCCTGAAAAAAACCGATTCCTGCTGAATGAAAGGTAGTAGGGTTCCGTGAAATCCGGTCTGAATTAATTTGCGATGATATAAAAATGGAATTTGTACCCGGATCAGTTCGCCTTTTTCATTATATCGAATAGGAAATCCGGTAAGCCACATAATCTGACTGAAAGACGTAAACACAGTAGTAATGCATTGAAAAGAATTCGGCAAAAAGAAATCATCGGAGTTGATGTAGCACAAAATATCACCGGTTGATCTTTTGATCCCTTTTGCAATCGCGTCGTACATACCATGGTCTTTTTCACGGTATAGAGTTATTTTGAGTCCCTTCATTTTACCTTTGTTGTGTAAATCTTCGTATTCTTCAATCAGGCCTTCAACAATGCTTATTGTGCGGTCATCAGACCCACCGTCGAAGATCAGGTATTCCAGTTCAAAGTCACCTTTCTGATCCATAACGGAACGAATGGTTTGCTCGATGTGTGCTTCACCGTTAAGTACAGGTGTTATGACGCTAATTTTCATGATATGTTTAAATTTAAAAAAACATAAAGCCTGTGCTTGAGCAAATGGTACATTATGGCAAAACTATTCCAGAGAGGTTGACTTTTTTTAACAGCATAGGGAGAATAATTTACAGTAACCGGAAATTCTTTATATCGGAATTTTTCTTTGCGGATGATATACAGAAATTCACTTGCATGTGCCTGCCGAAAATTGAAGAACTTAAGTTTTTCGGCAAAACTTCGATTAAAAACCCTTAAACCACAATGAGCATCCGTAAGCATTAATCCCGAATAAAAATAATTTACCAAAATACCTCCTTTTAGAAATATTTTGCGCAAAAAGGGAACCCCGCTGCCATTTTCAACAAACCTCGAACCGAGTAAAATGTCCACATTTTCATTTTCAAAAGCCCTCATAATGTCGATGCAGCTTTGAACATCATGTTGTCCATCCGCGTCAATGGTACAGACAATTTCGGCACCTTGTTCAAGAACTTTTTCTACACCTTTTTCGATTGCATAACCCTGACCTTTATTTTTTGGGATTCGCAAAAAATGAACCCTGGATCCTTTGAACTTGTCCATAAACAAAGGTTCGATTTCATTTTCGGAGCCATCGTCAACCACCAATATGTTAAAATTCAAAAAAGAATGGATCACCCTGGAAAGGACTTCTACCGATTCGTTATATGCCGGTATTACAATGAAAGTTTTTAGATTTTCCAAAAGGTCCTACAAAATTAATTTTTGACCCGGATAAATCTTCATGCTGTATATTTCAACCTTGTTATGAAGGATGGTGCCGATAAACGCTGCCTTGTTGCGGAATATGAATTCTTTCAATTTGGCATCTCCTTCGTCGTACTCCACATGATCAATGGCCATGTAAAGCGTTATTGGTTTTGAAGTTTTAATTAACGATCCGGATCTGTTTTTTAAGGTGGGGACTCCTTTGTCGGCAAAAAGAATGGAAACATAATGGTAATTAGACGGTCGCACCGTTAATTCTTTTTCGAGAAATACAGCCTTTTTGTAATTCAGGGAATCGGGCAGTGATTCAAGAATCCAGAAGTTTTTTGATCGTATGTTGTCGAGCTTGTGAATCGATTTTCCTGCAAGGTTTTTTGAAAACACACTCAGGTTAAACAATACACAAAAGAAAAGAATGGTACGAGCAAACATAATTTTATAGGTATACATTGCGAAAAGACCCGTAATAAGGATCAAAAGATGTATCGCATTAAAATAGCGAACCTCCTCAACATAGGTCCAGGTTTGAATTCCATCCATACCTTTAAAGATCTCCGGAGGATATCGCAATGACAAACCCATAAAAAACAGAATCTGAAGCACTGCGAGGATCAACATAAATAACAAAGTTTTCTTAAGGATCTCAGTCCCGCGCCGGTAAAACGCAAACAAAGCTGCAAAAAGAAAAAAACACAATAGAAGCGTAAAAACATATTTGATCATCCCATTTCGAACTTGTTCAGCGGATAATTTATCCTTATCCCTGATAAACAAACTCAGGCTGTGAAACAGATTCGTAGACTTATAGATCAAAGGTTGTAAAAAGGTATTGGATACGATGGCAGAAGTTTTTACAAGGTTATCAGCATAAATCGTTTGTTCTGAATCAGGATGAAATGAATTTATGTAATTGAGGTTCTCTTGTCGATAAGACTGATACAGGTAAAAGCCACCAAAAAGAATGGCCGGTATTAAAGCAAATTTTAATGCAGTAGCTAAACGTTCATTTTTATACAGCATCCACAAGTATCCAAGGCACATCAACAAACCCACAGGCAAATATGCATACCTGAAAAAAACACAGAGGAAACAAGATAAAAAAAAGACAAAAGCTCGCCGAAATCGCGAAAAATTGTTTGAATGATAACCTGAAACTAAACAAAGGATTCCAACACTAAAACACAATAAAGACCAGATATTGGTTCCGTAAGAGTAGAAGGTCCCGATAGGTGTGTAACCCAGGGTAAAAAAGGCAAATAGAAATACCACAATTGGAATTTTATTTTCTATTTTAAGGGATACAATAATTTTATACCAGCATAAATATAACAACAAAATTGCAAGAGCATCACTAAAGATGATCGCCGAAACCCCTTTTAATCCCAATGCCAGAAAAACACAAAGCAATAAGCTATAACCCGGTGGCCAGAAATTTATCTCCTTCGCGTTTGTTAAGGAGAGGTCATTCGGATTTGATTCCAGAAATGCATGTCCATGACCATCCAAAATATTTTGGGAGATCCGTAAATGCATTTTACTATCTGAAACAAAATTGGGATCGATAAAATTTCCGAAAAGTTTTAAGAGTGGAAAAAAAATAATGAGAAAGTAAAAAAAGTACTTTTGATTTTTTTTAAGATAATTTGCTGCAGTGCTCAAAAGTGCAAGAATTTGATTAAGTCGATTTTTACCAAGACAAACGTAATACTTTTTTTAATAAGTGTTTTATCCGTTCTGTGGTTGCTTCCTCAGTGGGTTCCCTCGGGAAACGATCGAGAAATATTTCGTGGTATCGGGCGATCGATCAATTGTGGCAAAATGCCATACCTGGATTATTTCGACCATAAAGGACCCTTCATTTACCTGGTGTTCGCCCTTACCGGATTTTTAAAACAATGGGACGTTTTTGTCGCGGGTACCCTGATGTTGATACTATGCATTCATTTAATTTCGAAAATGTTAGAGGGGCAAAAGGGTTTGTTACCGTTTCTGATCCCGGTACTATTCATTCTTTGGATTCGAAATCCATTTTATTATGAGTATGGAGGCTTAACACGGGAATGGACTTGCTACCTGTACCTTATATTCCTTTATATAATGGTCAAAAATAAGCCGTCATGGATCTTATGGCTGATCTCCGGAGTGGTTTTCATCAATCAGCAGAATGATTTGCTACCTCTTTTGCCTTTACTTTTTTACCAAACCTTTTTTAGGCAGAAAACAAGCATGAAAACCCTGGGTGTAAATTTATTGATCATGATGGCTCCACTTATTCTTGTTTCTGTATGGCTGTTGTATCATTCTGCCTTCAATTCTTTTATGGAGCAGGCTTTTTTGTTTAATTTCAAGTATTATTCCAGACCCTCATCCATGTTTGATCCGGATCATATTATTAAAACAGGAAAAACCTTTATAGAAAACCAGGGTCCCGGAATCATCGGTCTTTTGATCTTTTTATTTATCCTTCTCATTTCACAACCACCCTTGTTCACCACAGCAATTTTGTGCTCACTTGCTTTAGGAGTCTTTAACATTGGAATAAGCGGCAGATATTACGGTCATTACTATTTGCCTGTTGGTTCAATATTGGTTTATATAGCTCTGATCGCAGGTAAGGTTAAAATAAAAAGTAAATTATTGAATCCGGCCATGATCTTAGGAATACTTTCAATTGTATTCAACATCTTTTTAATGAATCGTAATTTCTCATTTACAGGAAATTTAGAGCAGGCCGAATACGACAGAGCAGTTATACATCAAATAGAAGAAGTTATAACTGAACATAAACCCGAAATTAAAAATGTGGCCGTCTTCAACTATTCTCCGGCACTTCCCATACTTGCAGAAAATTGCCTGCCTTGTTCATCCCAATACCTCTATTTTAGTGTCTGGGATGAATTGCCTGCATGGGACAAAAACCTGGAAGAGTATAAAAAAATTTTAGAGCAGTCTTCGTTAGATGGAACCTTAATAATAGACTTTACACCAAACCACTCTTTTGTTCGAAATAAAATGAACAGCCTTTTAAAACGCTCTCTTTATGGCAAAAAGAAATTGAAGACCATTCTGAACCCAAAGAATGAACCTATGGGTGAATTGTATTTAATCAGCGATCACTAAAGAAGCCTCAACACGGCGGTAAGATTGATCTGAAATTTTTCTCTTGCCTCAATGTTTTTCTTCTGCACGAGCAATCGGATGCAAACCAAATTTACTTTCAAGAAATGTAGAATTTTTGTTTTAACACTTATCCCGGGAGAAAGGTACCAGGCCATGGTTTCTCCAAGTTTTAAAGCAGTCAATTTATCCGGGTTTGCCGAATAATCGTTTTCGTTTTTATGGTGAATACAGCATGCATTTTTATGCACAAACATTTTATATCCTTTCTTTTTGGATCTCTGGCAAAATTCCAGATCTTCACCATACATGAAAAACCTTTTGTCAAAACCTTTTAGAACCTCAAGAGATGAAAGGTTAACCAGCCAGCATGCTGCATTAATAAAATCAACCGACCTGAGATCTTCGGACATTTCTAGTTTGTAATTTTCAGCATGAGCCCTTTTTCGGTAATTATCCTTAAAATGTTTCTCCATGGCTGTGCCCCCGGATGAAAGATTCAAGGGGCTGATAAAACTCCATTCTTCAGTTGGAATTAATGAGGCGGTATTCGTTAATTTTTCAATGGTATCTTTCAATAATTCAACATCCTGATTCATTACCAGGGCATATTTGTAAGTATTTTTTAAAGCATATTCAAAACCCTGGTTTACGGCCCTGCCAAAACCTGAATTTTTAGAATTTTTAATGCATTTTACAGAAGGAAATTCGGACAATATATCTTCCACTCCAGAGTCTTCCGATGCATTGTCTATCATCAGGATATCACTCATCACTGATCCTTCCGGAACAGAATTGACCGCCTTCTTTAAAAGTGAGCCACCGTTATAAACCGGTATTATGATCAATGTTGGTCCTGACAAAACGATTGGTTTAATTTTCAAATCAACTTAATTTCAGGGAACTTTTGTTACTTTGACCTGTTTAAAAGTAATTGGAACCCGAAGTATCCGTCATATTGCTGACTTACAATCATTCCGAATTTATTGTTAAAAGCATTGAATCGGTTCTGGATCAAAAAACAAATTTCCCTTTTGAATTAGTTCTGGCAGATGATTTTTCAACCGACGGGTGCAGGGAAATTTGTCTGGATTATGCTGTCATGCATCCTGAAAGAATCCGAATGACCGGTCAGGATAAAAATCTTGGATTGGCCGGCAATCTTATTCTGGCAACAAGCATGGCAAGAGGTAAATACCTTGCCTTTCAGGAGGGCGATGATTTTTGGCTGTACGATAAAAAATTGCAAATGCAGTACGATTTGCTTGAAAAGGATCCATCGCTGCCTGCAGCCGTACATAACGTGAAAGTAATCGACGGAGATACTTTTCGTGTTTTGGTGAAGGACCCCAAAGAATTTTACCAACTCACGGATACCAAAAACGGTAGGGTGTTTCATACCAACAGTTGGTTGGTCAGAAAAAACAGAATACCCGATTTCAGTTCCTATTCTGATCTTCTTATTTGCTGGGATATTTTGCTTGAATTAAAAATTCTTGAGGCGGGAAAAGTTATTTGTATCAATGACACATTTTCCGTTTGGCGCAAACATGAAGGAGGTAATTCCGTTAAAATACCACTTTGGGAACAGGCCGTTCATTTTGAAAAATTATACCTTGAAATGATCCGTCATGCTAAAAAGGAAGGAGATACAAAATTGATCCGGCATTATCAAACCTGTTACACAAAATTTTGTCAGATCTTCTCCATCGAAATGGCCTACAGATATAAGAAACTCAATTGGAGACTAATAAGGAAGAGCATTGCACAGCAGATAAAAACTGCCGAACTGAGTCTGAATTATATTCCTAAACTCATATACAGTTATTTTGCCAACGCCTCGAGGTAAAGATTCGCATAATCTTTCACCACCTTCTGCCAGTAATATTTTTGTTTGATCGATTCGTTTTCTTTAGCAAATTTATGCCTAAGGTTTTTGTCCAAAAGCAAGATTTTTAGTTTGTCGGCGAGGTCACGTGCATCCGGATAACACAGCAAGCCATTTTTATTGTGAACAATAAGTTCAGGAGTACCGCCAACATTTGTTGCTATTATGGGCAAGTTGTATCCTATGGCTTCCATAAGGGTATTGGCAACCCCCTCATGCCTTGATGGAAGTACAAATACATCAGAGATTTCCATGCCTCTCAGGTGTAGCGGAGGTTCTGCAAAACCCTGCCAAACAACATGATCGTTCAATCCAAGTGTTTCTGCCAGTACTCGTTCCTTGGAATTTTCAGGAACGGAACCATAAACCAGAAGTTTAAAGTGAGTGATCTTCTCATCCTCTAGTATAATCTTCAGAGCATGAATAAGTAAATCGCCACCCTTTTGATGTGGTCTGCCGCCTCCCATAAAACATATGTTCAGAATTTCATCGGATCGATCCTTTTCCGGGATATCTTCGTTTACGATCCCATTTGGGATAAGATATGCTTTTTCAATGTTGACCTTCCACATTTTGAGCAGATCGAAAAAATAATTGCATGCAGAGGTAAAGATGCTAACGTTACCAATAATTTTAAGTATTGTATTCCTGTCGAAAAATGGAAAATAATCATCGGCAGGGTCAAGGGCCAATGTTCCATGCATGGTATTGATGTATACAATTTTTGGATTGCGTGTTTTTAATTCGGAGGCTATATAATAATCCCAAACCAGGTGAGCGTGAACTATTTGAATACCATTTTTGTTGAGGAACAATTCTGTTTTGTTGGCCCAACGCGTTAATTTTCGGCTATCAAAATTCAATTTGTACTTCAGGTATTTAAAAATTCGAAGTAAAATTCGGTTTTTGGGTTGTGTAAAGAAATAGCCAAGATCAAGACAATGGTCGTTTTCAATGAATTCGTTCAGGTAGGACATGATTTCTGAACTAGCTACGAGGTAAGGTTCGACCTTTTGCTTGTCGATGTACTTCAGAATATTTTTAACGACGCTTTCTACACCGGCCTTTCCCGGAGAGATCAGTAAAAAAGCAACCTTTACTCTTTGCATACCTTGTTGCGAAATTAAGGTGTAAATCTCTAATAATAAATTATTCAAATTATATTTGCCATATGCAGCTACGGCAGGTTTTAGAAACCGTTATTGAGATAAGTAAAAAAGCAGGTGAATATTTGTACGGAGAATTCAAAACTTTCAACCAGAAGGATATCGAAGTTAAATCCTTAAACCAGCTGGTATCGTATGTCGATATTACCTGTGAGCGACTTTTGGTGGAAGAATTAAGTAAGTTAATTCCGGAATCAGGTTTTATAACCGAGGAGGCTACTATAAAAAAAGAAGCGGATGAGTATAATTGGATTATTGATCCTCTGGACGGTACTACCAACTTTATGCACGGTATTCCTGTTTTTGCAATAAGCATCGCTCTGACAAGAAATGGCCAAACGGTGCTCGGAGTGATTTACGATGTTTGTCATGATCAAATGTTCTATGCCGATGAAACCGGGGCCTATTGCAATGGAACCAAGATCCGGGTATCCGATAATATTGAATTAAACAAGTGTTTGCTGGCGACCGGATTTCCGTATTACGATTTTGATGCAATGGAAAGTTATATGCAGGTTCTCAGACAACTGATGAAACACACCCATGGCTTAAGGCGAATGGGAAGTGCAGCAATCGATCTTGCATACATTGCTGCCGGAAAATTTGAAGCTTATTTCGAATACGGACTCAGTCCATGGGATGTTGCTGCCGGAGCCTTTATTGTTGAGAAGGCCGGAGGAAGGGTTTCAGATTTCAAAGGTGGCGACCAATATATTTATGGTAAGGAGATCATCGCAACAAATGCCCATATTTACGACACGCTTTACAACATTGTTGCCGAGAATTTTTATCCTGAGACAAAAAATGCGTCCTGACCCGATCCTGAATCTATTTTTATTGGTTTTAATAGGAACCTGCTTTCATTCACAAGCGCAGCAATTGCATGAAACCGTGATTAATCCATTTTATTCAAAAATTGTAATTTCAGAAAGACCGGTTAAGGAATTCGAACTCAAAACCATTTATCCAACAAGTTCATTAAGAATTAATATCGACAGAAATATAAAAGAACCCTTCAAACTGGTGTATGAAGGATCGAACGAAAAAATGGATACCATCCAATTTTTAGCCAATGCAAATCCCTGCGATGCTGAAAATTCAGAATTTGCTTCAGGATTGATCCAGTTAAATCGTCCGGCGAGTCGTTTAAACCTGGTCGCACCTCAGGAATCACTTAATTTTGTTTTACACCTCATCCATGCACCTTTGCCTGAAACAGGAATTACGGGTCAGAAAAGTTTCAAAAAGAAATCGGGTTGTGACAAACCCCAAATGATCAGTTATAAGATATGGAGGGATGGGTTACCGGATCCTAAGCCGCCCAGAGAGGTTACCGAGGTTGAACACTTGGTGGTTCATCATTCTGCAGGGAGCAATACCGACACCAATTACCTAAATACAGTTCGCAATATATATTTGTTGCATACCCAAACCAATGGATGGGATGACATCGGTTACAATTTCCTGATCGCTCCGGATGGGACAATTTTTAATGGAAGAGATCCGCAAGGGGTAGGAGATGAGGACGATATTTTAGGCGCACATTTTTGCGGAAAAAATTCAAATACCATGGGGGTGTGTATTTTAGGAGACTATACGAATGTGGCACCGGATAGCAGAGCTTTGAGGTCTTTGCAATATCTGCTGGCTTGGAAACTTAAAAAAGACAGTCTTGATGGGAACGGTACCTATACACATCCCAAAAGCGGAGGAAATCTTTTGCCTGTAATTTGTGGACACCGGGACGGCTGCAGCACTTCATGTCCGGGAAATTCATTTTACCCGCTTTTATCTGAAGTTAAAAAAGAAACGATCCGGATCGCAGATAGTTGCGGATTGGTGATTGCGGATTTAAAACCACAGAATTTATCCCTTGTAAAGATTTATCCCAATCCCACAAGCGGATATATTCAGGTATCCGGTTCGGCGTCAAAAAGTTTCAAACGTTTTCAGGTTCTTAGTTGTACCGGTATAACAGTTTTTGAAAGTGATTTTATGTATGGGAATAATTTTAATCTATTTTTGCCCGACGGTTTATATATTTACAAAATTAACCCGGGTACTAAGTCAGAAACTATCGGTAAATTAATCATAAATAAAAATTAGCATGGAAAGACAAATAATATCATCAAGTGATTTTTGGGAAGGAATGACCGGACAGAGCAGGGCAGTCAGGGCAGGTAACATCATTGAGGTTTCGGCCACTTCGGCCATCAATCAGGATGGCGAAATCGTTGGTGGAAAAAATATTTTTCAGCAAACCTTCTTTATTGTCGAAAAAATTGAAATGGCCTTAAAGGCAGAAGGGGCTTCCTTATCGGATGTGATTCGAACCAGAGTTTATGTTACCGACATTTCGGAATGGGAAGAAGTTGCCAAGGCCCTTCACCATTTTTTTGCCGATGTAAAACCGGCTTCTTCAATGGTTGAAGTTTCAGCCCTTATTGACCGAAGAATGCTTATTGAAATTGAAGCTACAGCGGTAATAGGCTAGAGGAGCTGACAAAGAAGCCATTCTTCAGGATTTGATATGTGGGAGAAAATAGCCAGTATTTTATTGCGTAACCGGTTTTGGCTGATCATTTTATTGATTGCAGGAACCTGTTTTATGGCTTACGAGGCTACGAAGATCAAGATGGCCTATGACAATCCTAAGTTTATTCCCGACAACGATCCCGATTTTGTAGCCTATAAAGAGTTTAAAAAGCTTTTCGGAGACGATGGTTCGGTAATGGTTATCGGCATCAAGTCACCTAAGATCCGAAATCTTGAGTTTTTCAATGAATGGTATGATCTTACCGAAAAAATTGAAAAAAGAAAAGGCATAAGGCAGATCCTTTCAATAGCCAATATCCGGAAGCTTGTTGTAAATTACGACGATTACGTTTTTGATCAGGAACGTATTTTTAAGAGAAAGCCAAAAGATCAGGCTGAGCTGGATTCACTTCTGGCTGAAATGCATACCTATAAATTTTACGACGGACTGATTTTTGACAATACTGCCGAGCTCAGCATTATGGCCATAACCATGGAATCGTCGATGCTGGACAGCCGTGATCGTATAACGTTTGTAAAGAATCTTGAAAGGCAGGTTAGGGGAATTTGCGAAAAGCATGGGGTTGAACCTCATTTTTCAGGATTACCCTATATACGTACCGAATATTCAAATAAGATCAAACGTGAAATAATAATTTTTACGGCCTTGTCTTTTTTGATCACTTCTATCATCATGCTCTTCTTTTTCAGGTCGTTTTATACCCTGCTTTTTGCTCAGCTGGTGGTTATTGTTGGGGTTTTGTGGACTCTTGGAATAAACGCTCTTTTTGGATATAAAATTTCTGTTTTTACAGGATTAATGCCTCCATTAATGGTGGTGATCGGAATAACGAACTGCATCTATTTATTAAATAAGTATCACGATGAGTTCAGGGGACACAAAAACAAGATAAAGGCACTTCAAAGAGTGATCTCGAAGGTTGGACTGGCTGTATTCTTCATTAATCTTACCACCGCATTTGGATTCGGGGTATTCAATTTTACAGGTAGTACCTCCTTACAGGAATTTGGGTCGGTTGCCTTTTGGTCCATCATGTCCATCTACCTGATATCCATGATCCTGATACCCATTATTTTCAGCTATTTACCGGAGCCTTCGAACAAACAGACCAAACACCTCGACAGCTCGGTACTCAATAAGATAATTTCCTGGAACATAATGATGGTTTCGTCAAAGAGGAAACTAATCTATACCGTTACCATTGTACTGGCAGTGATCTCCCTCATCGGAGTATTTTTAATAAAGTCGGTGGTATTCATGGTTGACGACATTTCAAAAAGAGATCCGCTGTACAAGGATTTGAAATTTTTTGAAACCAACATAAAAGGTGTCATGCCTTTTGAGATCGTGATCGATACCCGGAAAAAGGCAGGTATTAAACACATCAGAACCTTACAGAGGATCGATCTTCTTGAAAAAGAAGTTGGTTTGATGCCTGAATTCTCCAAGTCTGTATCACTTGCCAAAATGATGCGATTTGCAAATCAGGCTTACTACGAAGGAGACTCATTGAGATATCTGGTTCCAAGCGTACTCGATCTTGGTAACATTATGTCGATGTTGCCAAGCGGTAAACAGAATAAAAATATTTTACACAACCTGGTTGACAGCAATTATCAAAAGGCCAGGATTAGTTTTCAGATGGCAGATGTAGGGTCAAAAAGGATCAAAGAAGTTGAGGAAAGGGTTTTTAAAAAAGCCCAGGAGATTTTACCGGCCAAAGAATACGATGTTTCCTTTACAGGCACGAGCATAATTTTTCTAAAGGGCAACCGATTTTTATTTACCAATTTATTCCAGAGTGTATTGCTGGCCTTGATTGCAAATTCACTCATAATGGCATTTATTTTTTTTAATTGGAGGATGATCATAATTTCCTTTGTGCCAAACATTATCCCACTTATCATGACCATAGCACTTATGGGGTACTGCAACATAAGTTTTAAGCCCAGCAGCATAATCGTATTTTCAATAGCCTATGGAATTGCAGTTGATTACAGCATACATTTTCTGGCAAAATACCGGCAGGAATTAAGGAAGCACAAATACAATATTCCAAAAGCATTAAGTTCTGCACTTAAAGAATCGGGTGTGAGCATGATGTATTCTGCCGTAGTGCTGTTTTTCGGTTTCCTGATCTTTGCCTTTTCTTCCTTTGGCGGCACCATAATGTTGGGTATTTTAACCAGTATAAACCTGCTTCTTGCACTGTTCTCAAATCTTATTTTACTGCCTTCCCTACTGCACAGTTACGATGTGGCAAAATCCAGGAAGAAGGAAAAGCAAGGATTCATTGATCTGGACGGATTTGAATAAATCCATTCTGGCCGTAAAGCATATTGTTTAAAATGTGAATTTCCTGTTCATTTTTTAAAGCAGGTAAATCCTTAGCCCGGACTATTATAAAGATTTAAAAAATCGTATCTTTGCACCTTTTAAAAATAATCGTGCAGCAAAAGGCCCGAAATCATAAATATCCTGAATTCAAAAAATCAAATTTTCCGGTTTTTGAGAGTGAAATAAAATCATTTTGGGAATCTCAGGATATCTTTAAAAAATCGGTTGCAAACCGCAGCGAAAAGAAGGACTTTGTTTTTTATGAAGGTCCTCCTTCGGCCAATGGACTTCCGGGTATACACCACGTAATGGCCCGTACGATCAAAGATTTGTTTTGCAGGTATAAAACCCTGAAAGGTTTTAAAGTTGAGCGAAAGGCAGGCTGGGATACTCATGGTTTGCCCATTGAACTTCAGGTTGAGAAATCACTTGGAATCACCAAGGAAGACATTGGAAAGAAAATAAGCATTGAAGAATACAATGCTGCCTGCAGGAAGGATGTAATGAAATACAAAAGTGTTTGGGATGACCTTACCGAAAAGATCGGGTATTGGGTGGATCTTGAGCATCCTTACATTACCTACGAAAACGATTATATTGAAACCGTTTGGCAATTGCTTAAACAACTTCATAAAAAAGGATTGCTTTACAAAGGGTATACCATTCAGCCCTATTCTCCTGCTGCCGGAACCGGTTTGAGTTCCCATGAGCTTAATCAGCCGGGAACCTATAAGATGTTGAAAGATACCACTGTTATTGCTCAATTTAAGATCGATGCAGGTTCGGATACAGTTCTGTTTGAAAGTACCAAAGGTGAACCCGTTTATGCTCTGGCATGGACCACCACCCCCTGGACCTTGCCCAGCAATACAGCACTTGCAGTAGGTAAGAAAATTGAATATGCGCTGGTTAAGACGTATAATCAATATACTTTTAAACCGATCATAGTTCTGTTAGCGAAAGACCTTTTGGGTAAATATTTTAAACCCGAAAATGCCGAAATGAACTTTTCGGATTATCAGGAAGGACAAAAAGAAATTCCCTGGGAGCTCTTAAGCTTATTTAAGGGTGGGGATTTGATTGGGTTAAGATATGAGCAACTTATGCCGTATACACTTCCTGTGGACGAACCCGGGGATGCTTTTCAGGTAATAGCCGGGGATTTTGTTAGTACAGAGGAAGGCACAGGAATTGTTCATATTGCACCCACCTTTGGTGCAGATGATGCCAGAGTAGCAAAGCTTGCCGGTGTCCCTCCAATGCTTATTCTAAACGATGAAGGTAAAAAAGTACCTTTGGTTGATTTACAGGGTCGTTTTGTGGAGGTTATGGGTGAATTTGCCGGTAAGTATGTCAAAAATGAATATTATACGGAAGCCCCTGAAAGATCTGTAGACGTTGAAATTGCCATAAAACTTAAAGAAGAGAACAAGGCCTTCAGGGTTGAGAAGTATGAACATAGTTATCCGCATTGCTGGCGTACCGACAAGCCGGTTCTTTATTATCCCCTTGAAAGCTGGTTCATAAAGACCACTGCCGTTAAGGACAGGTTGATCGCCCTTAACAAAACGATCCATTGGAAACCGGAACATACCGGAGAAGGAAGATTTGGAAATTGGTTGGAAAATCTGGTTGACTGGAACCTGAGCCGCAGCAGGTACTGGGGAACACCCTTACCCGTTTGGAGAACAGAAGATGGACTTGAAGAAAAGTGTATAGGTTCCATTGCCGAACTAAAAGAAGAGATTGCCAAATCCGTGGAAATGGGTCTGATGCCTTCTGAAATTCTTGAAAAAGCAGAAGATATCGAATTGCACCGACCTTATGTTGACCATATTGTTCTTGTTTCAGACACGAACAAGCCTATGCGTCGTGAAACTGACCTCATTGATGTGTGGTTTGACAGTGGAGCAATGCCTTATGCTCAATGGGGGTTGAACAAGTCCTCCAAACTTGAAATGGATTTTAATCCCGGGTTCAAAAATGCTTTCCCCGCAGACTTTATTGCTGAGGGTGTGGATCAAACCCGCGGATGGTTCTTTACATTACACGCCATATCGACCATGTTATTTGACCAGGTTTCTTACAGAAATGTAGTTGCAAATGGCCTGGTTTTGGATAAGATGGGCAATAAAATGAGTAAACGCCTCGGTAATACCGTAGATCCGTTTGAAACCATTGCCACCTATGGAGCAGATGCAACACGATGGTATCTTATCGGCAATGCTGCACCATGGGAGAATCTGAAGTTTGATATTGAAGGTTTGGCCGAAACCCAAAGGAAGTTTTTTGGAACTTTATACAATACCTATTCTTTTTTCGCATTGTATGCAAACCTCGATGGATTTGTAAAACAGGATTTTGAACTATCCGAAGATCTGCAATATTCCGAACTTGATCGATGGGTATTGTCCGCACTCTATCAGCTTATAGAGGATGTTCAAAGTGCTTTGGATGCTTATGAGCCGCATGTTGCTAGCCGATCCATTCAAGATTTTGTTAACGATCAGCTTAGCAACTGGTATGTGCGTCTGGCAAGAAGACGATTCTGGAAATCTGAAGCATCAGAAGATAAAAAAGCAGCTTTTGAAACCTTGTTTCATTGTTTGTTGACCGTAAGTCAGCTAATGAGTCCGATTGCGCCTTTTATCTCCGATTGGCTGTACCGCAACCTTACCCTTGCTTCTACGGGTACGGGAACCGAAAACAACCTTCCGGACTCGGTGCATCTTACCGATTGGGTTTCTTCTGACAATTACCAGATCGATACTGAATTGCTTGAAAGAATGGAGATCGCTCAAAAGCTCAGCAGCATGGTTCTGGCCATTAGAAAGAAAGAAAAGATAAAAGTTCGCCAACCACTTCAAACCATTTTGATCCCGGCTTCAACGAAAAAATTTGAACAACAGGTGAATAAGGTCAAGGAATTGATCTTATCGGAAGTGAATGTAAAAGAGCTGAGATTTCTTGACGAAAGAGAGAATACGATAATTGTTAAATCGGCCAAGGCCGACTTTAAAAAGCTGGGACCCAAAGTAGGTCCGGATATGAAGCAACTTAGCGGAATAATAGCAGCCTTTTCATCAGAACAGATCCAAACCCTTGAACAGAATGGCTCAATTGATATTAAACTTGGAGAAAAAACGTTTAATCTCACAAGTGATGAAATTGAGATCATGACCAAAGATGTTGAAGGATGGCAAGTTGAAGTTAATGGAAATCTAACGGTGGCACTCGATTTAAACATTGACGAAAATTTGCGTTCAGAAGGAATTGCCAGAGAAATGGTAAACCGTATTCAGAATATGAGGAAAGAAAGTGGTTTTGAGGTCAATGACCGGATAATTGTAAAATATAAACCACATGTTGATATCGAAAAATCTTTGAACTCATTCAGAACTTATATTTGTAATGAGGTACTTGCTAACGAAATCCGGTCAGATGAAACCTTGAAGGGAAATGCTATTGAACTCAACGATATAAGCACCATACTATCAATCAATAAAGTTAATTAAATGAAAAATATAGAAAGAACACGCTACACGGATCAGGAACTTTTGGAATTTAAAGAATTGATCAACCGCAAGCTTGAGTCTGCCAGGGAAGAATTAAAGGATCTGACGGAATCTGCCAGTAATTCAAACGGAACAGACGACACAGGAAGTGTTTATAAAACCATGGAAGACGGTAGTTCTACCTTGCTTAAGGAAAGCAATTCACAACTTGCAGGCAGACAGCGAAAGTTTATCGACAATCTTGAAATGGCTTTATTGAGGATCGAGAATAAAACGTATGGTATCTGTAAAGTTACCGGTAAACTGATACCCAAGGAAAGATTAATGGCCGTTCCGCATACCACTCAATCAATGGAGGCCAAACTGAAGCAATACAAATAATACTTTGAACAAATCCAATAAAGGTATTTACTACCTGCTGGTCCTTACCATACTCGGCGGACTTCTTTTTCTGGATCAAAGTCTGAAGATCTGGGTCTTAAACCATATGTATCTTGGTCAAACCAAAACCATGGCGGGAAATTGGTTTTATCTGCATTTTACCGAAAACAACGGAATGGCTTTTGGTGTTGAGTTTGGTGGTATTGCAGGTAAACTGGTTCTTACAGGTTTCCGCATTCTTGCGGTCTTTGGTATCATCTGGTATTTATTCAAGCAAATTAATTCCGGAGCCCATAAAGGTTTGGTAATTTGCATTACCCTGATCCTTGCAGGTGCCCTAGGCAACATTATAGATAGTTTATTCTACGGTGTTTGGTTTGAAGATCTGGTAACCTATGACGATAAAGGCAGGTATTTCCTTGGCAGGGTGGTAGACATGCTGTACTTTCCCGTTATAGAAACACATTATCCAGGTTGGTTCCCATTTTGGGGCGGACAGGATTTTACTTTTTTCAGGCCAATCTTTAACATTGCAGATGCAAGCATAAGTTCCGGTGTTATTGCTATAATTTTATTTCAAAAAAAATTTTTCGGAAAAAAACTCGACGAGCCGGTATTAGAATTTCCTGAATCCGATAATGACGAATCGTTTGAGCAGAAAAACGAAGAGATCGTTTAAACGACCTCAGACACTGCTATAGATGAGTGAGCTGCAATTACCTCCAAATCCAAAGGAGTTTACCATCACATTACTGACATGAGTTTCGATCAGTGAACTTACCGGTATCAGACCTGTTTGTTCGATAGGTTTCTTAAAACCCAGACTTGGGTAAATTTCATTGTTCATGATCGACAAAATGCCAAACACACTTTCAATTGCTGCAGAAGCCCCGAGTGTATGACCAATTTTCGATTTTGTTGAGATAAAGGGTGGGATATCTCCAAAAATTTTGATCATGGCAACACTTTCCACCAGGTCATTATTCTCCGTACCTGTGCCATGAGTATTAATGAAATCAATTTCTTCAGGCCTGAGTCCGGAAACTTTTAAAGCTTCCACCATGCATCTTAAAGGTCCTGTTCCATCCTCAGAAAGAGATGAAGGGTGAAAGGAATCGTTTGCATTTGCGTATCCGGTCAATCTGGCATGGGGAGTTTTTTCTTTAAGATCTTCCTCTAACTCAAGAAGAATAAAACCTGCACCTTCACCAAGATTCAAACCTTTGCGTTCTTCGTCAAACGGACAGCAATAGGTGTCCGTTAAAATTCCAAGAGAATTAAAACCGTTGATGGTAAATTTTGATAAACTGTCTACTCCTCCCGCAATGACCCTTTTGGCAAATCCGTTCAACAACAACCGTGCACCGTACAGGATGGCATTGGCAGAGGAAGAACAGGCTGTATTGATCGTGTTTACGATACCTCCGATCTTGTAAAATTGTTGCAGCATCAACGCTACGGATCCACAATCGTAGGATTGAATATAAGGAGAAGGCTTACCGATAAAATTTGAATCGTTATACAGTTCATCGGTTAAACACATGCCTCCAACTGTATTCCCGATAACAAGAGCAGTATCTTTTCTTTCCAAAACTTCCCGGTCGATCTGCGCATTTTCCAGACACTGATTTATGGCTTCAATGGCCAGAAGGCTTGTTCTGGATATTGAAGGGTCTGATATATTGTTACTTTGTTTTAAAGTTTGATCGCTGATCTTTACATCACCAAAATAATATTTTGAAGCGTAATTGCTGGACACCAGTTCGGAGTGGTAAAGACCCGTTCTTGAAGTTCGCAGCGATTCGAGACATTCATTGGTATTCCTTCCAATCGAACTGATAACTCCAATGCCGGTAATGAAAATGTCTGTCCGGGATCCCATCTGTGATCTTATAATTACCGAAATTAATTTTTTCGGTTATTTTCTATAAAATCAAGCATGGTATTTATGTCAACAAGTATTTTTCGGCCTTCTTTAGGGTCATTTATTTTTATACCATATTCACGCTCAAGCAAAACGATCAATTCAATAGAATCTATGGAATCCAGACCCAGTCCGTCACCAAATAAAGGTTCATCGTCTTTGATCTGATCCGGGGTTATATCAAGCAGATTTAAATATTGAATGATTTGCTCCTTAAGCTGAGTTTTTAGTTGTTCTCTTTCCATGGTCAAATTAAGTTTTTTCGTTTAAGTCCGATGTATGCAGCTGCTTGAAAAAGTATTATAAATAGCAGCAAAGGTATGAGATTTAAACCGATATCGGTGATTCCTTTGTTCTCGAGAAATAAGTCGTAAAAGGATCTCAAACTCCAGTAAAAAGGAGTCGATTTCATGATTAGTTCAAAAGAAGCAGGCATTGCAAATGATGGCACAAATACTCCTCCAACCGCGGCAAGGATCACTATGGATACCGCCCCAAAACCGCTGCATTGTTCCTGAGTTTGAGAAAATACTCCAACACATAACGCATAGCTCACGGCACACCAGCCGGTTATTATTGTTAGTGTTAAAAGTCCGATTAAATTACTTGGAATGTTCAGCCCGGGCAGGTCCAGATACGGAAAAACAAATTTACCTATTGAAAAAATAACAAAAACCATGGCAATAGATATAAATAAGTAGGTAAGTTGCTTTGCAAGAATATTGATGAAATAACTGGTAGGCAAAATTTTAAGCCTTATAAAACTACCTCTTAGTTTTTCTTTAACAATGCTTCCACCAAGGGAAACCACCATAAAGAACATGGCAAATATGGTCCAGGCAGGCACATTATGCTGGGTTGCATTCGGTACAGAATTTTTATCGGTATAACCTGCAACACCCTCTTGCACGACAATGCCTCTTTCGGAAAGGTCAACGGGTTTTGTGGTTTTCTGTTCACCATTAATGGCCTTATAAATGTTTTCGACCATCAGCTGATTTTCGGTCATGGCAACCAAACTGTTAAAGGTTCCCAACATGCTGATACGGTACGATTCCTGCAATACAGGATGATAATATGTTTTTATTTCAGTTCGCTCAAGGTGTTCACTTTTTGTAACCTGGTTTTGTATGCCAAAACCTTCTAGTGATCCTGCAACCTTCCGGTCAATATTTCGTTGCAGACTCACTGAGAATCGTTCCGGTATCAAAAGGGTTATCATGGCATCGTGAAGTTTCATGGAGTCGTTCAGGTTTTCTAAAGAAGTGGCGGGCGAAATAAAATAACTTTGAAACAATTTTAAACTATCCATCGTATGTAACAGTTTTGAAGAAAGCTGCCCACTGTCTCTGTTACAGATTAGAAGTCGGGTGGTGTTTTCATTCACCATCTTAAAAGTGTTGTTTTGGATAGCCGTAATGGTGATAACCAGTATGATCGGCATAACAAACAAAAGAGCTATGCCGACTTTATCTTTGACCAGCAATAAAAATTCCTTTTCAAGTGCTATTAAAAGTTTAAACATCCGTCTTTAAAGCTTTTGCCGGTTAATTGCAGGAATAGTGTTTCAAGATTTGAGACGTTTTTTTGCTTTAACAACTCATTTAACAAACCTTCTGTAATGATCTTACCTTCGTTTATCATCGAAATTCTGGTGCATAATTTCTCGGCTTCTTCCAGTTGATGAGAGGTATAAACCAAGGTAGTTCCTGAACGGTTTAGCTCAAGAAGGTAGTTGATTATGGCTCTCTTGGTTTGAACATCTACACCAACGGTAGGTTCGTCGAGAAATAGGATCTCAGGTTTGTGAATGATACCGATTGCCAGATTTATGCGGCGTTTCATGCCGCCGGAAAAGGTTTTTAGCGCCGATTCTTTTACCGGGTAAAGCCCAAGCACATTTAACAACTCCTCGGTTCTTTGTTTTATTTCTGTTGAATTCAAACCCGACCATGCTCCAAAAAATTTTAAATTTTCTATTGGGTTCAATTCGTCATAAAAAGCAAAATCCTGTGGAACAAATCCTATGCTCCGTTTGTTTTTGAAATGTTGATTTAAGGGTTCGTTCTGAATTCTGATTGAACCTTCCTTGTTTTTTAATACTCCTGTTAAAAGCTGTATCAGCGTTGTTTTTCCTGCACCGTTCGGTCCGAATAAACCAAACCGCTCACCTTTTTCAATGTTTAAATTTATTTTAGACAATGGTTGACCAACCTGTTTTGGATAGGTATAGCATAGATTATTAACTTCAATTGCAAGCATTATCGGTTAAAAGGTCAATTTTAGCCCTGCAAGTTTTTTAAAGGCTGTTTTTTCAAGGTCAGCAACCTTGTACAAATAATCGGCCATTAGATCAAAATCGGATTGTTCGGTAATTCGACCTTTAAAAATTCCGGATGCCTGCACGGCGGAAGATCGCCAGATGTCGCCGGCTTCGGTAAACATTTCAGAAACTTCCTTAAGACCTTCATTTGGAATGTGCTGGTAGGATTGTTCAAGAAAGGCTGCATACATAAATCGGAATCCGCCTCCACCGGTCCCGATCTCTTCCTGCATGCGCACCAACTGAGCCAGATAGGTCCCTGCTTTTTTTGTCCCAAGTTGACCTCTCCATTTTTTTATTTTACCCGCAGTAAATCGTATTCCGCTAACACCTGCAAATGGTCCGGGTATGTATAGCATGTCTCTTACATTTCTTTTTATCCCCTTTACGATCGCTTTCCTTAGAATAAGTTCATCCGGTTTTTCTTTTATTTCAGGGTAGTATAACTGGCCCTTTGGAGCAAGCGGTCCTTTGGCAAAACGTACTCGTTGAAGCTCTTGTCCGGTGAGTTCAGTGGTATTTTCCATAACCGGATCGCTTATCAGATAACGGTTGTTTTCCTTACCGAAAACGACCAGATTGTGCGCATTGAAATGAAATCTGTATTCCTTTGGAAAATAGGTAAGATAATAAACGCCAACCTGGCAACCTACAGGTTTTGATTTGTCTATACATTGGTCCAAATATTCCATTGCTTCCGATTCAGACCTGAATTTTTTTTGAATTACCGGTATTTTAAGTGCGTTACAGGTTCTTTTAAAGATCATACCGGGCATGGTTCGAAATGAAATTGCCGGAGCGTGGTTTACTTTTAGGAAAGGTATGTAAATAAAAAAAAGCCCGGAACCAATTCCAAAGGCCAGGGGCTCGCTTATAGTGTCGATCCCGTTGTGAAATAATAAATTTGATGTGACTCCGGTTTCACAATGGGCAGATTGTATATGTTTAAAATCGATCAATACGGTAGGGATCTAAATTATGGTTTGGGTTTTCCTGAAAAAGGATCTTTAAACTCTTCCGGATCAACTTCGAATAGTTTTGAATATTTCCCGATTTTTTTTGACGAAAGTTTTTCAAATACATTCGGTTTAAAATGTCTTTTGATTTGCCATTTCCAGAAACCGGTGTATGCCGAAACGATCTCAACATCCATTAGTTTTAACTCCATGAAATAAAGCAGTGGGCTGCATTCCCTGTTAAGCACTTTTTGTTTCGCATCGAAGACTCTTTCGTCAATTGCACTCCAGGCAACCTCAAGAGCTTTCGACTTAACTTCCCATCCTTTGCTTAAGTCGGTTGAATAATTTCCATTCTCATCAAGTGCATAACACAGTTCTTTCGATACATTTTCGAGTGCACTTTTATCCTGAGGGATCTCATTTTTTTTCATTTAAACAACGGTTAAAAGCCCATACATATATGAAAAACGTGCGCTTTCAGGAACAGCTAAAAGTATTTTTTGTCCTTTTTGGATCGGATGTTGGTTGAAAAGTTCTTCAAGTATCAAATATATCGACCCCGAACCAATATTACCTACGGAACTAAGGTTGGTAAACCATTTCTCGGGAGGGATGTGTAAGTTGTTTTTGTCGAATTCCTGTGCCATTTTAGACCTGAAGAATTCACTGGAAATATGTGGCAGGAAATAATCGATTTCGTCAATGGAAAGTTTGTATTTATTTAAGGTTGATTTTAATTTATCGATTCCAAGCACCACAATTTTTTCACTTAATAATTTAACATCCTGCTTAATGCTAAGGACAGATTTTTCAGCCATTTGATGGTAATCAAAGTCCATAAACCCCTTTAGGCTGCCATCAGGTAGCTTTATACAACCTGAATACATGCAAGGCTCAACGATATGAGCATAGGATACCCCTTCAAGCCAATCGATCCTCAAACTGTTGCCATCTTTTCGCGCTTTGTTTTCAAGAAAAAAAGCTCCCGCTCCATCAGACAACATCCATCGCAAAAAATCTTTTTCAAACGATACGAATGGGTTTTTATGAGCTTCCATAAGTTTATTTACCTCTTCCTCAAAAACTTCAGATCTTAAACTTGAAGAAACCCTTTCTGAACCACTGGCAATTGCATTGTTTGTAAGGCCTGTTTTGATCGACATCCAGGCATACTTAAATGCATGCATTCCTGAACAACAAACTCCTGAATGTGAAACGACTTCCATGGGAGATGAGTTTTTCAAACTGCCATGCACCATTGCAGCATGCGATGGGATAAGCTGGTCAGGTGTGGAAGTGCCACAGCTCAACAATTCTATTTTTTTTACTTCTTCGGGATTGTCCGTGAATAAATTCTGAATGGCGATCGATACCATTTCAGCATTTGTGTGAGTAGTGTTACCGGATTTGTCGAGTGCGTAATAGCGTGTTTTTATACCGTTATTTCTCAATACGATGTTTTTGGATTTGGATGGCGTTTGTTGAACTCTTCCAAGAAAATGCTCCATTTCTTCGTTTAATACCGGCTCATTCGGAAGGAATTTAGAAATTCTGTTAATGTAAACTTCGTTTGACATTTTAGTTTAATTGTACTGATAAATGTTGCTCCATCCTTGAACGAATCCTTTTCAATGTAAAGGGTTTAATTAATATGTGATAAACCAGAATTACAAATGGCGAAATTACAAATAAGGCAATAATTAAATAAATCTTAAATAATTTAAGCCTGAAGGTTCGGTTTTTTTTGCCAAAAATAAAATTGGCCCATACTTTAAAAAGTTTAGAAGCACGGCTTTCAATGAACATCAAAGTGCTGTTTACTTCAATAGCCCTGATCCTTATCAGATCTTGCTGTAATTGGTGCAGTGAATTATGGTTTAAATGTTTTAACACTGTGTTACCGGTAGTTTCGGCGGATGCAATATCTTCATTGCTGATGCCGGGTTTTGGAAACATACCCAGGAATTTTTCTTTCTTACCACTAAACATCCAATACTGAATACTAATTGCACTTAACAGATTCGGATTTCTATCCCTGAAAACAATGTTTCCAACATACTTTACACCAATTTTGCCTAAATGTTCTTTAAAACGGACATGAGCATTCAGCCACATATTACGGGCGCCGATGATGCTGACCAATGGTGTGTTTCTTGCAATTTCAGCAAATTTGGGATGCTTCAGTATCGAAAGTGCCGGAATACTTGGTGACAAAAACCAGGGTTGATATCCAATAATAACAAGATCATACTGTTTAAATTTGAAAACAGGTTCCTGTATCTCACAGCCAATACCGAGAACACTTTCAGGCATGGCATCAAAAAAACGCCTGCTTGTCCATGGGAATTTGTACGGATTTGTTGGTTTTATTTCTAACTGATCAATTTCGTGACCCTGTTCTGTAAATGGTTTGACGAAATTTTCCAATATGGTTTTTAACTGTCCACTTTGAGAATAAAAAATTACAAGTATTTTTTTGGTATCAGACATCTTATAAACCTGCTTTCTTAAGATTTTCAGATTTTGGTTTATAATCGAGAACGAACTTTTTTAATTCTGATTCCAGCGAATTGAAGTTGTTTTTGATAAATCGGGCATCTTCCTCAACATTTGAACTGTAGTTCAAAAAAATAGGACAATTCTCCTGTATCACAATTCTTAAAAACCGGTATTCAATGTTGTTCTTGTCTTTGGTAATGCCATTTTCCAGTTTTTTCTTTCCTTCTGTAAAATTCTTGAGTTTTTCTGTAACGCCTCCTTCAAGTCCAGCCATTTTCATCATCAAAGCACCGGTGTAGGCTTCCTTTTCAACAAAACTTAAATTTTTAAGATGTTCAAGTTCTTTTTTTACGACCGTTGCATTGGTAGAAGAAAATGCATTGAAAAAACGAACCTTGTCAACGCTTTTAACAGTGAAATTAAAGAATAAACAACTGCTAAATATCAGGATGTAAAATGTGACTGAACTTCTTATCAAAATTTAGATTTATTTGAATATTCCACGAAATTATAAATAGAAAAGAAGACTTCAAACGATTTTAAGGCAAAGTGTGTTGTGCTAAAATTATTCGAACTCAGATACATTATGTACAATTAATTATACTTAACAAAATTTCTAATTTAAAGTTTAACCATGATTCGCAAATTTAAAAACGAAAGCCGTAGTGTAAACATTCTCAGCATCTTACAAGTTATCAATAATGTTACAGGATTTGTTACGGGAGAAAAAAGTTACAAAATTTCGTGCATTTGTCTCTAAACCTGAAATTTGGTTGAAAAATAAAACTTTAATGACGTTCCAAAGCCTTTAAAAACATTGCTAAAATGGATAAATACATTAGATTTGCAATTGGATCAAAATTCTTTAAAAACTCTAGTATTAAGGAATTTTTATCTCAATAGCATTGGGAAAATATTAAAGCACTAAGGATAGGTCATAAAGCTGATATGGGCGGAGAAAGTATACTTCCATTACATTATTCACAAAAAGACGTATTTGTTGATCAGGCCCTTTTTCCTGGGGCTAAGTATAATATTGGTGGTTATATAAAACTTCATGGGCAACTCAATCTTGATTTGTTTACGCAAGCCGTAAAGAGTGCCGGAGAACATTTTGATGCCTTTTCAATGCGATTCGATGCTTCAGAATCTGAACCGAATATTCGCATTGATGCACAGTTTAAGGAGGTTGATTTAACCTTAAGGGATTTTTGTTATGAGGACAAGCCTGAGCGTTCTGCTGAAACCTGGTTAAGAGAAAATATCAATGAACCTTTTGAGATAAGCAGGAATACGAAATTGTTCGAACATTATTTATTGAAGATCAATGACAACACGTACTGGTTTTATGGAAAATATCACCATTTGATCACAGACGGTTATGGCTTTATAATTTTTGTGAATTATGTTGCCTCAAAGTATAGATCTTTTATAAACGGAGAACTAGAGAAGTATAATTTCCCTTCTTTCCTGGCAGAAATCAGGAATTCGGAAAAATACCTTCATAGTGACCAGTTTCAAGCAGACAGGGATTACTGGGTCAAAAAAATTGGTAAGAAACCTGAAAGTCTTATTGCTCCGAATTACAATTATTCAAGCATTCGTTTCAATCAAAGTACTACAAAAGTTTACAAACTTAAGGAAGCTGAACTTGAGATGATCCAAAAGACCCTTGAGCGATTCAACTGCAGTATTCAGCAACTTACTTTAGCTGCTCTGGTAGTTTATTTCGGTAAAACCACCGGTCAAGATAAATTTGTTTTCGGAACACCTATACATCGAAGAGGTTCCAGGGTTTTAAGAAACATTGTTGGTATGTTCAGCGGTTTTATTCCCTTTGTGGGCCGTTATAACCCCGGCCAAACTACTCATGAACTGATCAAAAATGTAAAAATCTGTCAGGCATCCGATTACCGGCATCAATATTACCCTATTGGTGAATTAAGCCGCGATCTCCAGATAAATGCGCTTGTTGAATCTATTTTTCAAATCAGTGTGAATTACGAACCGCTTATGTTCGAACTTGATTTTGGATCACAGATAGAAGCAGAGGTTATTCGTCTCGCGAATGAAGATGAGAACAATCCATTACAGATCAATTGGCGAGAATACGGCGATGATAAAGAACTCGAAATACACATCAATTATCTTAAGACGTATTTCAGCGAATATGAGATCGATCTGATATGCAAACGTATACTGTTTATTTTAGGTCAATTTGATGCATTAAGTGATCAAAAGGTTTCTGAAATTCAAATACTGAACAATAAGGAATCGGAAAAGTTGCAGGAATTTAATCGTACGGAAACAGAAATTTCCTACAAACAGACATTTATTGATTTATTTGAAAGTCAAGTTGAATCAACTCCCGAAAGGTCCGCTCTTGTTTTAAAGGGAGAGACCATAAATTACCGCGAGTTGAACAGCAAAGCAAATCAGTTGGCCAATTATCTGATCAAAAATGGAGTTAAGCCCGGTATGCAAATTCCTTTGTGTACCGATCGTAATTTTGATATGCTGGTAAGTATATTGGCAATTTTAAAAGCGGGTTGTGCTTATGTTCCCATTGATCCGGATTATCCTCAGGAAAGGATCAATTTTATGATTGAAGATGTGAATGCGGACCGGATTCTCTGCAGCAGCAGCAGGGCGGGAAATTGTGCTTACGAAAAACTTGACATTATTAAAGTTGATGCCCTTGATTCAGAACTTTCGGGTCATTCATCAAAAAATCCAAAGGTTAAGATTGCTCCGGATTCGGTTGCTTACATCCTTTACACCTCGGGCTCCACAGGACAACCCAAGGGAGTGGTGATCGGTCACGACAACCTGAGTGCTTTTTTACAGTGGAGCCTTGAGGAATTTAAAGACACATCGTATAAGGTGATGTATGCAGGGACCTCAATGTGTTTTGACCTTTCGGTATTTGAAATGTTCTACCCGCTAATCAGTGGCTGTGAGGTCAGGATATTGGAGAGTGGTCTTCAGAGTGGAGTTTATCTCAGGGAAGACCGGGAAGTGTTTATCAATACGGTACCCACGGTGATGGAGTATTTGTTCAAGGAGGGAACAGACTTAAAGAACATACGTGCGATCAATTTAGCAGGCGAGCCGATGAGCCGTTATCTGGAGCAGCAGTTGGAAAGCAGTGGCAAAGAGGTAAGGAATTTATATGGTCCAACGGAAGATACGACCTACAGTACAGTATACCGTTTTGAGAAGGGTAAGAAACTCACGATTGGTCGTCCGATCTCCAATACAAAGGTACACATTGTTGGCAAAGACTTAAACCTTCTTCCCATAGGAGTAAAAGGAGAGATCTGTTTATCGGGGGCGGGAGTGGCCCGGGGGTATTTAAACCGTGAAGACTTAACGAAGGAACGATTTTTAAAGGATCCTTTTTCAGAGAAAAAAGGAGCGAGGATGTATAAGACCGGCGACCTTGGCAGATGGACGGAAGAAGGAGAGATTGAATACCTGGGCCGACTGGACGATCAGGTAAAGGTAAGAGGCTATCGCATTGAGCTGGGAGAGATCGAAAGTGCTATTGAGCAAACAGGTTTGGTTAACCGTTCAGTTGTTGTAGTAAAAAATGATAGCTCTAATACGAGTCGCCTGGTGGGATATGTAGAAAAGAAAAAAGATTATACCAAACACAAACTTCAGGAAATTCTTCGTGAACACATTCCAGAATATATGATACCAAGATGGTGGGTGGAAATGGAAAAATTACCCCTAAACCCGAACGGTAAAATAGACAAAAAGTCTCTTCCTGACCCTGAAGCAGAAGGTCAATTATCGGGAGCGTTTGTTGCGCCAAAGAATCCAACAGAAGAAACTCTTGTCGAAATTTGGAAGGAAATTATGAATCTTGATAAGATCGGCACAAAGGATAATTTTTTTGAACTTGGGGGAACTTCCCTTCTTGCAATGAAAATGGTTTCACGAGTCAACAAGCAATTCAAGACCGGTATCAAACTTAAGACCATTTTCGAATATCAAAACATATCTGATTTAAGTAATTTTATTCAATTTACCAGCAAAGAAAATAAAGACGAAATTCTGGAAACCTTTGTAATTTAGCCTGCTTAATGACCAAAAGGGCTTCTGACATAATTGAGTTCCTCTTATATGCAAAACAAAATGGGATGCATATTTTCTTTGAAGACAACAAGCTGAAATTCAATTTATTAAAGGGATTTACAGTCAATCAGGAAATTTTCCAAGAGATACAAGTCCGAAAAAACTCCATTCTTGAATTTCTCAAATCACAACAACAGTCGATTCAAAGAGTACGAACTACAAAAGAACTTCAGAACCGAAAGAATGAAGCAGATGAATTAGTACCTCTTTCATATTCACAGGAACGTCTCTGGTTTCTGAGTAAAATTGGTGATAATAAAGCCTACCATATTCCGGTTGTGCTTGACCTGAAAGGCAAAACCAATACAAAGTTATTGGAGAGGACCTTTAAACAATTAATTCAGAAGCACCGACAACTCAGGGCGGTGGTTGTTGAGCACGAAGGACATGGCTTTCGACGCTTATTAAAAAGCGATAATTGGGAATTGAATGTTATGGATTGTTCCGGTTTGGAGACCGAACATTTGGAGGATATCATTTATTCCTGTGCCTCGAAAAGATTTGATCTGCTAAATGACTTTCCTTTTCGCGCAGATATACTTCATATAGAGGATGAAAAGAGCATTTTGATACTAACCATGCATCATATCGCAGCAGATGCATGGTCACTTCATATATTTCTTGAAGAATTTATCAGCATTTTTAATGCAACTTTAAACGATCGACCAATTGAATTATCCGAGCCGGAATTCAATTATGAAGATTATGTATATTGGCAAAAAGACCACTTTAAAAGCGAAGAAACCGCGGATAAGCTCCGTTATTGGAATAAGAAACTCAAGGGTTATGAGAATCTGAACTTTTATTCTGATTTTAAAAGACCATCAGAGTTAAGTTCAAATGGTGCAACACTTAATTTTGAGCTAGACAATGAACTGGTAAACAAGCTAAAGGTATTC
Source organism: Flavobacteriales bacterium (assembly GCA_020635455.1). Classification (GTDB taxonomy): domain Bacteria; phylum Bacteroidota; class Bacteroidia; order NS11-12g; family UBA9320; genus JABWCE01. Next base: position 65,201 of record JACJZT010000004.1, on the reverse strand, counting down.
AGTAAATCGAATGGAGTTACCCTGTACATCACTTTACTGGCCTGTTACAAAATTCTGCTTAAAAAATATACCGGTATTTCTGATTTAAGTATTGGTACTTCCATTGCAAACAGGGAACAGCATGAGTTTGAGAACTTAATTGGTTTTTTTGTTAATACATTGGTTTTCAGGACAGAAGTACCTGATAACATAAAGGTGGTCGATTTTCTAAAAACAGTTAAGGATACAGCTGCCGAAGCTTATGAGATGCAGGATGTGCCTTTCGAGAGGGTGCTGGATACTCTGCAAATTGAAAGAGATATTTCAAGAAACCCTGTTTTTCAAACAATGTTGGTATATGTCAATGTACCTGAGATCGAAAAGATCAAATTACCGGGTCTGGTAATTTCCAGAAGGGAATTTGATCTAAAAGTATCTAAATTCGATTTCTCTCTTTTCTTCACCGAATATTCCGATGGACTAAGTAGTCACATTGAATACTCGACGGATCTATTCAAGGCGGAGACGATCTCAAGGATGCTGGAGCATTACCGCACGATACTGGAGCGTGTAACGGAGGATCCGAAACAGGAGATCGGAGCGATCTCGATGTTGTCAGATCAGGAGCAGGAGCTTTTGAGTGGCAGTTGGAACCGTTCGGTTGTGGAAGTATCGCAGGGCAGTACGATTGTTTCGTCCTTTAGCCGTCAGGCGGTTGAACGTTCCAAAGAGCCTGCGGTTGTGTTTGAGGACCGGACACTGAGTTACGGTGATCTCGACGCATGGTCGACGAAGCTTGCCAGGGGATTGCGGGACTCAGGAGTACGTCGTGGCAGTTTGGTGGGTTTATACCTGGATCGCGGCATAGAGATGCTGGTAGGGATGCTGGGTATATTGAAGGCCGGTGGTGCGTATGTACCGATCGATCTGGAATTTCCATCGGGCAGGGTACGGTCCATGTTGGGGGACAGCGGCGCGGAGGTTTTGGTAAGTAAGTCCCTTGATCATCCGATGGAAGGGATCCGTGTGATCGACCCTTCGGAGGTGGATAGGTATTCTGCAACACCGTTACCGGAGGTTCCTGAGGGTTCGGATCTTGGGTATGTGATCTACACGTCGGGTACCACGGGCGAGCCGAAGGGAGTGAAGATCACGCACGATCAGGTGATGGATTATGTAAGCGGACTTGAGGACAAAATTTCGATAAGCAAGAACAAAAGCTATGCTTTGGTATCGAGCATTGCGACGGATTTGGGCAATACGGTAGTATATGGATCGCTTTTGAGCGGGGGTACCTTGCACGTTATGAGCAAAACCCGCAGCAGCGATAGTGTATACCTACGGGAGTATTTTACAAGGCAGGGGATCGATTGTTTAAAGATCGTACCGTCTCATTGGGAGGCTTTGAGTGAAGGGGAGGAGATGTTGCTTCCGAAAAGTCAGTTGATCTTTGGAGGGGAGGCCTTATCGGGCAGGATCGTAGAGAGGATCTATGGCCTTTCAGGGAGTTGTGAGGTGATCAACCACTATGGCCCGACGGAGACGACGATCGGCAAGTTGTTGTACCGTGTCCCCCGCGAGGGAGCCTATCCAAGGACGGTACCCATAGGAGCCCCTTTTGGCAACACGGTGGTTTACGTGCTGAGTGAAAGCAAGACGTTGAGTGGGATCGGAGTCCCCGGAGAGTTGTACATAGGAGGACGGGGGGTGAGCTCAGGGTACCTCAACAAGGAGGAGCTGACCCGAGAGAAGTTTATAAAAGATCCGATTGGAGGCAACGGGTTGTTGTATTCAACGGGCGACCGGGTTCGCTATACAGAAGAAGGGGTCATTGAATTTTTGGGAAGGACAGACGATCAGGTAAAGATCCGTGGATATCGGATAGAGCTAAAGGAAATCGAAAAAACTCTTGAATCCGTTGAGCAAAATCAGAAAGTTGTAGTTTTAATAAGAAAGGATGAAAATGAGAACAGTCAGATCATTGCCTTTATAAAATGTTCAGGAGAATTTAAATTACAGGAACAGTTCGATTATGTAAGAAGGATCCTTCCGGATTATTTGATTCCTTCGGCTATGATTCATGTTGAAGAATTTCAATTGCTTCCAAACGGAAAAATTGACAATCGAAAACTTCTTAGTTTACCAATTGAAAGTAGGGAAAGGGAAGAATATAAGAAGCCGATTACCGAGACAGAAAAGAAATTGGTGAAAATATGGGAAGAACTTCTTGATTCTGATAAAATCGGCATTCACGATAATTTCTTTGAACTGGGTGGCGATTCCATCATAACGATACAATTGGTTAGCCGAGCGCGAAAGGTTGGTCTTGAGCTTCAGGTTGGTGATGTTTTTACATACCAAACCATTTCCCGATTATCGAATTTGATCGGATCAAGAGAAAGTCTAAAAAAACTTCCACAGGAGCAGGGTGAATTGACAGGAACTTGCGGCCTAACACCCATTCAATTATGGTTTTTCGATAAAAAGCCAAAGTCAATTTCACATTTTAATCAATCGCTGATCTTTAAAGCAAATAAACAAATTGAAGGAAATGTTCTGAAACGATGTACCGAACAATTGCTTTCTCATCACGATGCGTTAAGATTTAAATACTTTAAGGATCCTTCCGGTAATTGGAAGCAGGTTTACAGCGAATCAAACGAGCCTGTATTCTATGTCGAAGAAATCATTGATGGTTCACAAACAAAGGTGTCTGAATGGATTGAGAAAACATGCGAAAAGTACCAAAGAAGCCTTGATATTGAAAAAGGTGAGGTGTTCAAAGTTGTATTCCTCAAAACAAATAAGAAAGAAGATTACAACCGTTTATTTTTAGTGGCTCACCATTTAGTGGTTGATGCAGTGTCGTGGAGAATCCTGGTTGAAGATATTCTTCAATTGGTTTCGGCTATATATAATGGTAAAGAAAGTAACCTGGATGAAAAAACAAGTTCTTATCGTCAATGGTCAGATGCACTGAATAGATTTGCGAATTCAGACACCCTTCAAAGGGAACTTGGGTATTGGAAAGCAGAACTCGCCTTTTGCAAACCTGCGGTAGCAACCAAATTTTATAAATCGGATTTTAAACAGCTTTCCGTTTCTCTCAACAAAAAAGAAACTGAAAACCTTTTGAAAGGATGTCATAAAACGTTTAACACCGACCTGAATGACTTTGTGATCTCTTCAATATCAGAATGTTTTGCAGAGCAATTTTCTGCTAAAGAAATAATCCTTGAGATGGAAGGACATGGCCGAGAAACGGTGGATGAGGAAATTGACCTTACCAGAACGGTGGGATGGTTTACTTCTCATTATCCATTGAGTTTAGACCTAAGTGGTTTAAAAGACAAAGCAGACTTATTATGCCATGTTAAGGAAAAGATAAGAAACATACCTAAAAAAGGAATTGGTTTTGGTGTTCTAAAATATCTCAATAAAGAACTTTATGGTTCTGATTATCATTGTGATATTAAGTATAATTATCTGGGGCAGCTGGATAATTTGGTTGATAATGAATATCTAATTCTGCAGGATGAAAATACCGGCGCAAATATGGATGATCATTTCCCTGTTGGTGAACCTCTTTTATTAACAGCCTCCATCCGTGGGGGTGAGTTACAGTTCACACTTGACTATAGTGAAAAAAAATATTCCCGGAAAAAAGCAGAGAAATTCCTTAAAGGTATTACTGAAAATTTGCTAAAGCTTATTGACTTTAGCATTGAATTGGGTTCAAGTGAAATTTTCCCAACTCCTTCAGACTATAATTTGGGAGGTATTACAAATGTCAGAGATTTTCAGGAATTTTTAAAAACCCCTATCAATGGTAACACAATAAAAGAATCTTTTGAATCCATTTACCCCCTTACAGGTTTACAGGAAGGTATGTTGTTTCATACACTGATGGACGAAGGGGTAGATACCTATACGCGACAATTGAGTTGTGATATTTATGAGCTTGATATAGAAAAGCTTAAAAAGTCGTGGGAGCTCGTTCTTGATAAACATTCAAGTTTAAGGAGTGCATTTTATCCTTATGTTTTTAAGGTACCGGTTCAGGTTGTGTTTAAAAAGGTAGAATTGCCTCTAACGTATTTTGATCTCCGAAAGAAAAATACTTCTGAGATCAAGGCTTTGGTAGAAGAATTAAAAACCGGCCAATTCAAAAACGCATTCAATCTCAGTTATGCTCCTTTAATAAAACTTGCAGTTGCTCAGATAAGTACTGATCAGTATGTAATGATCCTAACCTGGCATCATTTGATATTTGATGGTTGGTCGATGCCGATCATTATGGAAGAAGTATTAAAGAATTATGATATTCTAATAAAGGGAAAGATTTCCGACGAGTATGAAGAAGATAAATACGAAGATTTTATCAAATTCTATCAGGATTATGACTCTAATCATTCTGCTCTATTTTGGAAGAATAAATTACTGCGCTTAGAGGCCGCTACAACCTTGCCTTTTATTCGCCCAAAGGGCGTAAACCATGCAGATAGAGATAATTTTCGTGAAACATTAATACTCTTTAATAAGGTAGAAAGTGACCAGATCAGAAGTTTTTGCAGGGATTGTAAGATAACTTTAAATACTTTCATACAAGGAATTTGGAGTTTGCTTTTACATAGATATACAGGTTCTGAAAGCATATGCTATGGAATAACTGTTTCCGGACGTCCTGAAAATTTGCCGGGTGTTGAACAGAAAGTTGGAATGTATATTAACACAATTCCCTTTTTGAGTATTTATTCAGAAAATGCATTTAAAAAAGACTGGTTGCAGGAATTGCAAAATAATCTTCAGGACACCAGACCTTATCAATACACACCGTTAAGTGCCATTCAGCAAGATCACACACTGAATACAGAACTTTTTGATACCATATTGGTTTTCGAAAATTATCCGGTCAATCGCTTGATTAAGGATAAAAAATGGAGCCTTAAGATCGAAAACATTAAAACAATCGAACGTTCTAACTATCCATTGTCGCTGGTTGTTTATGGTGAGGATAAAATTTCTGTACGAATTAATTCGGACCCGGAGTTGCTTCCCGATTTTTACATTCAACGCTTAATGGGTCATTTCAAAAATGTTGCTTTTGGATTGGTTCAGGATTCTGTTTCTAAGTTAAGTGAACTTAATCTTCTCAGCCCTGAAGAACAAAAACAGATCGAAAGTTTCAATCAAACGGAGGTACAGTATCCAAAGGATAAAACGATCGTAGAGTTGTTTGAGCATCGGGTGAAAAAGACCCCGAATCAGACGGCCTTGGTTTATGAGGGCAAAACGATGAGTTATCAAGAGCTCAACCGGCGCTCCAACCGTCTGGCTCATTACCTGATCAAGCATGGGGTTACCCAAGACACACTGGTACCCCTGTGCATGGAACGTAGCATGGAGATGATCGTAGCGATGCTTGGGATCCTCAAATCGGGAGGTGCGTATGTGCCGATCGACCCGGAGTACCCACAGCAGCGGTTGGATTATATGCTTAAAGACACGGGATCAGGGATACTTTTAGGCACCGCTCAGACGGCATTGCTTCAAAGAGCCAAGGCGATAAAATTTGTAGATGTACAGGAGGTTCTTGAGTCTTCCTATTCTGAGGAGGATCTTTCGGAGAAGCCATCACCGGGAGGTTTGATGTATGTGATCTACACCTCGGGATCCACGGGTCATCCTAAGGGAGTGATGATCACTCATGAGAGTTTACTGGATCATTGTTATGGATTGATCGACAGTGCGGGCCTTAAGGGATGCAGGAGTTATGCTCTTTTTTCACCCCTTGTATTTGATGCGGGTCATGCGGTGATCTTCAGTTCTCTGATACAGGGAGGGCAGTTGCATGTGTTGTCTGCCCAACAGCTTGGGTCTCCACCGGAACTGGGGAGATACATAAAGTCCCGTGGCATAGATTGCATTAAGATCGTTCCGACATTGTGGACTTTTTACAGTGATTCGGGGGTCAATTTATTGCCGGAGCAGGTACTGATCTTTGGGGGGGAGAGTTTGACGACGGGAGTATTGAAGCGTTTAGGGTCTTATGGAGGCAGGGTATACAATCACTATGGACCTACGGAGGCAACGATCGGGAAGTCCATTCATACGATCGATCCGGACCGGAATTATTCGACCATACCCATTGGAAAACCCTTTTCCAACAGCAGGTTTTATGTAAAGGATCCCGGGGGTATGGAAGTTCCTATCGGGGTACCCGGAGAGTTGTACATTGGAGGCAAGGGATTGGCAGAGGGGTATTTGAACTTACCGGAACTGACAAAGGAGAAGTTTATCCAAACGCCGCAGGGCCGTCAATATCGCACAGGAGACGTAGTTAGATGGACGCAGGAAGGAGAGATCGAATACTTAGGAAGAATAGACGATCAGGTAAAGATAAGAGGCTACCGCATTGAGTTGGGAGAGATCGAAAGTGCACTGGAAAAGACGGGACGGATCACCGCCTCGGTGGTGCTTGCAAAGAAGGATCAAACGGGCACAAACCGGTTGGTGGGTTACGTGGTAAAGAAGAAGGGTTCTACGAAAGAGAACATCCAAAAAGCACTGGAGAAGCTCTTACCGGAGTATATGATCCCACAGTGGTGGGTGGAGTTGGAAAGCATTCCCCTTACGCCCAATGGCAAGGTGGATAAGAAGGCCTTACCGGAGGTGGACGTAGAGGGTCAGAGAAGCGGAAGCTATGTTAAAGCAGAGACCCCAACGCAAGAGGCCCTGGTAAAGATCTGGGAAGACTTGTTAGGGGTAGAGAAGATCGGCATCGAAGATAATTTCTTTGAGCTGGGCGGCCATTCGCTTTTAGCCATGCGAGTGATCGCCTCGATCCGCAGGGAGTTAAAGACGGAGTTGGGAGTACGGGACCTGTTCACACATTCAACGATCAAAGGCCTGAGTAGCTATATAGAGACCCTTGGCGATCAAACGCTTTTACCCCCGATCCAAAAGACGAAACGTCCCAAACGGATCCCCTTGTCGTATTCCCAGGAGCGCTTGTGGTTTATCGATAAGTTGGAGGGGAGTGTACAGTATCACATACCGAGTGTATTGAACTTAAGGGGCACTCTGGAGGTAGAGAAGCTGGTTTTATCGATACAGGGAGTTCTTCAGCGTCATGAGTCGTTGCGCACGGTGATCGTAGAGGATGGCGGCCAGGGTTATCAGCAGATCTTACCTTGGGAGGGCTGGCAGTTAAGCCGTTCGAAAGCTTCAAACACGAAGGAGGGTATAGGCGCACAGATCTCCCGTGAGATCAGCCGTCCCTTTGACTTGAGTAAAGACTATATGCTGAGGTGTTTGTTGATCGAACACAGCAAGGATCATCACAGGCTAGTGGTGACCTTGCATCACATTTCATCAGACGGATGGTCGTCGTCGATTTTGGTGAAGGAGGTAGCGGAGATGTACAATTCGCTATGCGAGGGTAGGGAAGCGGAGTTAGCGCCCCTGGAGGTACAGTACAGCGATTATTCGATCTGGCAGCGCAAGTATGTAAGCGGAGAGGTATTGGAGAAGAAGTTGAGGTATTGGCGGGAACAGCTCAAGGGAGTAGCGCCATTGGAGTTACCGACGGATAAGCTTCGTCCGAAGCTGCAGGGCACCACGGGGAAGTCGGAGCGATTTGAGCTGGACCAACAGACGACAGCGGGATTAAGGAAGTTGAGCACACAGACGGGTAGTACGATGTTTATGACGCTGCTTTCGGCCTTTACGGTGTTGTTGCATAAATACACGAACTCACAGCAGGACATTTGTGTAGGGACACCGATTGCAGGCAGACAGCATAAGGAGACGGAAGATCTGATCGGATTTTTCATCAACACGCTAGCCATCCGCACGCAAGTAGATAAGCAAAAGAGTTTTAAGGAGTTGCTGGAGGGAGTACGCAAAACGACGATGGAGGCGTATGAGCATCAGGAGGTACCTTTTGAGAAGGTGATCGATGCGGTGGTCAAAGACCGTGACTTAAGCCGCAGTCCACTTTTCCAGGTGTTTTTTCAGTATCAAAACACACCGGATACTGCCAAAACAAAGCTTGGAAAACTGTCAATGGTCAGGGAATCACAGGAACTAAGCAGGGTCAAGTTTGAGCTTACCTTAACGGTTAATGAGTTCAATGACCGGCTGCGTTGTTCCATACAATACAGTACAGATCTGTTTTACCGGTCGACGATCCTTCGATTGGTTGAACATTTCAAGACACTGCTAAATGCTGTGTTGGAGACCCCCGGGCAAAAGGTGGGCAAATTAAACATGCTCAGCCCTGAAGAACAAAAACAGATTGGAAGCTTCAATCAAACGGAAGCCACTTATCCAAAAGATAAAACGATCGTAGAGTTGTTTGAGCAGCAGGTAAAAAAGACCCCGAATCAGACGGCCCTGATCTACGAGCAAAAAAGGATGAGTTATGAAGAACTCAACGAGCGCTCCAACCGTCTGGCTCATTACCTTATTAAGCAGGGAGTTACCAAAGACACACTGGTACCCTTATGCATGGAACGGGGCATGGAGATGATCGTAGCGATCCTTGGGATCCTCAAATCGGGAGGAGCGTATGTACCGATCGACCCTCAATACCCACAGCAGCGGATCGACTACATGCTAAAGGACACGGGAGCCAAAAAGGTATTGGGCAGCAGGTTAACGCTTGAACAAACGGGAATAAAGGGAGGCATTGCCAGCGACGGTCTTGATCTGAGCGATCAGGATACAGAAAACCCCAAACGAAGGTCAAGTCCACAGTCGGCAGCGTATGTGATCTACACCTCGGGCTCCACAGGACAACCCAAGGGAGTGGTGATCGGTCACGACAACCTGAGTGCTTTTTTACAGTGGAGCCTTGAGGAATTTAAAGACACATCGTATAAGGTGATGTATGCAGGGACCTCAATGTGTTTTGACCTTTCGGTATTTGAAATGTTCTACCCGCTAATCAGTGGCTGTGAGGTCAGGATATTGGAGAGTGGTCTTCAGAGTGGAGTTTACCTCAGGGAAGACCGGGAAGTGTTTATCAATACGGTACCCACGGTGATGGAGTATTTGTTCAAGGAGGGAACAGACTTAAAGAACATACGTGCGATCAATTTAGCAGGCGAGCCGATGAGCCGTTATCTGGAGCAGCAGTTGGAAAGCAGTGGCAAAGAGGTAAGGAATTTATATGGTCCAACGGAAGATACGACCTACAGTACAGTATACCGTTTTGAGAAGGGTAAGAAACTCACGATTGGTCGTCCGATCTCCAATACAAAGGTACACATTGTTGGCAAAGACTTAAACCTTCTTCCCATAGGAGTAAAAGGAGAGATCTGTTTATCGGGAACGGGAGTGGCCCGGGGATATTTAAACCGTGAAGACTTAACGAAGGAACGATTTTTAAAGGATCCTTTTTCAGAGAAAAAAGGAGCGAGGATGTATAAGACCGGCGACCTTGGCAGATGGACGGAAGAAGGAGAGATCGAATACCTGGGCCGACTGGACGATCAGGTAAAGATAAGAGGCTACCGCATTGAGTTGGGAGAGATCGAAAGTGCACTGGAAAAGACGGGACGGATCACCGCCTCGGTGGTGCTGAGCAGAAAGGATCAAACGGGCACAAACCGGTTGGTGGGTTACGTGGTAAAGAAGAAGGGTTCTACGAAAGAGAACATCCAAAAAGCACTGGAGAAGCTCTTACCGGAGTATATGATCCCACAGTGGTGGGTGGAGTTGGAAAGCATCCCCCTTACGCCCAATGGCAAGGTGGATAAGAAGGCCTTACCGGAGGTGGACGTAGAGGGTCAGAGAAGCGGAAGCTATGTTAAAGCAGAGACCCCAACGCAAGAGGCCCTGGTAAAGATCTGGGAAGACTTGTTAGGGGTAGAGAAGATCGGCATCGAAGATAATTTCTTTGAGCTGGGCGGCCATTCGCTTTTAGCCATGCGAGTGATCGCCTCGATCCGCAGGGAGTTAAAGACGGAGTTGGGAGTACGGGACCTGTTCACACATTCAACGATCAAAGGCCTGAGTAGCTATATAGAGACCCTTGGCGATCAAACGCTTTTACCCCCGATCCAAAAGACGAAACGTCCCAAACGGATCCCCTTGTCGTATTCCCAGGAGCGCTTGTGGTTTATCGATAAGTTGGAGGGGAGTGTACAGTATCACATACCGAGTGTATTGAACTTAAGGGGCACTCTGGAGGTAGAGAAGCTGGTTTTATCGATACAGGGAGTTCTTCAGCGTCATGAGTCGTTGCGCACGGTGATCGTAGAGGATGGCGGCCAGGGTTATCAGCAGATCTTACCTTGGGAGGGCTGGCAGTTAAGCCGTTCGAAAGCTTCAAACACGAAGGAGGGTATAGGCGCACAGATCTCCCGTGAGATCAGCCGTCCCTTTGACTTGAGTAAAGACTATATGCTGAGGTGTTTGTTGATCGAACACAGCAAGGATCATCACAGGCTAGTGGTGACCTTGCATCACATTTCATCAGACGGATGGTCGTCGTCGATTTTGGTGAAGGAGGTAGCGGAGATGTACAATTCGCTATGCGAGGGTAGGGAAGCGGAGTTAGCGCCCCTGGAGGTACAGTACAGCGATTATTCGATCTGGCAGCGCAAGTATGTAAGCGGAGAGGTATTGGAGAAGAAGTTGAGGTATTGGCGGGAACAGCTCAAGGGAGTAGCGCCATTGGAGTTACCGACGGATAAGCTTCGTCCGAAGCTGCAGGGCACCACGGGGAAGTCGGAGCGATTTGAGCTGGACCAACAGACGACAGCGGGATTAAGGAAGTTGAGCACACAGACGGGTAGTACGATGTTTATGACGCTGCTTTCGGCCTTTACGGTGTTGTTGCATAAATACACGAACTCACAGCAGGACATTTGTGTAGGGACACCGATTGCAGGCAGACAGCATAAGGAGACGGAAGATCTGATCGGATTTTTCATCAACACGCTAGCCATCCGCACGCAAGTAGATAAGCAAAAGAGTTTTAAGGAGTTGCTGGAGGGAGTACGCAAAACGACGATGGAGGCGTATGAGCATCAGGAGGTACCTTTTGAGAAGGTGATCGATGCGGTGGTCAAAGACCGTGACTTAAGCCGCAGTCCACTTTTCCAGGTGATGTTTGTCTATCAGAACACCCCGGAAGTACCGGAGTTAAAGCTGGGAGGTTTAAAACTCACCCGGGAGTCGTCACCGTATCAGGCAACCAAGTTTGATCTTACCCTTAGCGTATTAGAGAATGCAGATACCCTAAAATTGGTTGTACAATATAAGACCGACCTTTTTTATTCCTCAACGATACAAAGGTTAACGAGCCATTTTTCACATTTAGCAAAGCGGCTTGTTGAGAACCCTCATGCGAGCATTGCTTCTTTGAGCCTCTTGAGCCCTGAAGAACAAAAACAGATCGAAAGTTTCAATCAAACGGAGGTACAGTATCCAAAGGATAAAACGATCGTAGAGTTGTTTGAGCATCGGGTGAAAAAGACCCCGAATCAGACGGCCTTGGTTTATGAGGGCAAAACGATGAGTTATCAAGAGCTCAACCGGCGCTCCAACCGTCTGGCTCATTACCTGATCAAGCATGGGGTTACCCAAGACACACTGGTACCCCTGTGCATGGAACGTAGCATGGAGATGATCGTAGCGATGCTTGGGATCCTCAAATCGGGAGGTGCGTATGTGCCGATCGACCCGGAGTACCCACAGCAGCGGTTGGATTATATGCTTAAAGACACGGGATCAGGGATACTTTTAGGCACCGCTCAGACGGCATTGCTTCAAAGAGCCAAGGCGATAAAATTTGTAGATGTACAGGAGGTTCTTGAGTCTTCCTATTCTGAGGAGGATCTTTCGGAGAAGCCATCACCGGGAGGTTTGATGTATGTGATCTACACCTCGGGATCCACGGGTCATCCTAAGGGAGTGATGATCACTCATGAGAGTTTACTGGATCATTGTTATGGATTGATCGACAGTGCGGGCCTTAAGGGATGCAGGAGTTATGCTCTTTTTTCACCCCTTGTATTTGATGCGGGTCATGCGGTGATCTTCAGTTCTCTGATACAGGGAGGGCAGTTGCATGTGTTGTCTGCCCAACAGCTTGGGTCTCCACCGGAACTGGGGAGATACATAAAGTCCCGTGGCATAGATTGCATTAAGATCGTTCCGACATTGTGGACTTTTTACAGTGATTCGGGGGTCAATTTATTGCCGGAGCAGGTACTGATCTTTGGGGGGGAGAGTTTGACGACGGGAGTATTGAAGCGTTTAGGGTCTTATGGAGGCAGGGTATACAATCACTATGGACCTACGGAGGCAACGATCGGGAAGTCCATTCATACGATCGATCCGGACCGGAATTATTCGACCATACCCATTGGAAAGCCCTTTTCCAACAGCAGGTTTTATGTAAAGGATCCCGGGGGTATGGAAGTTCCTATCGGGGTACCCGGAGAGTTGTACATTGGAGGCAAGGGATTGGCAGAGGGGTATTTGAACTTACCGGAACTGACAAAGGAGAAGTTTATCCAAACGCCGCAGGGCCGTCAATATCGCACAGGAGACGTAGTTAGATGGACGCAGGAAGGAGAGATCGAATACTTAGGAAGAATAGACGATCAGGTAAAGATCAGAGGCTACCGCATTGAGTTGGGAGAGATCGAAAGTGCACTGGAAAAGACGGGACGGATCACCGCCTCGGTGGTGCTTGCAAAGAAGGATCAAACGGGCACAAACCGGTTGGTGGGTTACGTGGTAAAGAAGAAGGGTTCTACGAAAGAGAACATCCAAAAAGCACTGGAGAAGCTCTTACCGGAGTATATGATCCCACAGTGGTGGGTGGAGTTGGAAAGCATTCCCCTTACGCCCAATGGCAAGGTGGATAAGAAGGCCTTACCGGAGGTGGACGTAGAGGGTCAGAAAAGCGGAAGCTATGTTAAAGCAGAGACCCCAACGCAAGAGGCCCTGGTAAAGATCTGGGAAAACTTGTTAGGGGTAGAGAAGATCGGCATCGAAGACAATTTCTTTGAGCTGGGCGGCCATTCGCTTTTAGCCATGCGAGTGATCGCCTCGATCCGCAGGGAGTTAAAGACGGAGTTGGGAGTACGGGACCTGTTCACACATTCAACGATCAAAGGCCTGAGTAGCTATATAGAGACCCTTGGCGATCAAACGCTTTTACCCCCGATCCAAAAGACGAAACGTCCCAAACGGATCCCCTTGTCGTATTCCCAGGAGCGCTTGTGGTTTATCGACAAGTTGGAGGGGAGTGTACAGTATCACATACCGAGTGTATTGAACTTAAGGGGCACTCTGGAGGTAGAGAAGCTGGTTTTATCGATACAGGGAGTTCTTCAGCGTCATGAGTCGTTGCGCACGGTGATCGTAGAGGATGGCGGCCAGGGTTATCAGCAGATCTTACCTTGGGAGGGCTGGCAGTTAAGCCGTTCGAAAGCTTCAAACACGAAGGAGGGTATAGGCGCACAGATCTCCCGTGAGATCAGCCGTCCCTTTGACTTGAGTAAAGACTATATGCTGAGGTGTTTGTTGATCGAACACAGCAAGGATCATCACAGGCTAGTGGTGACCTTGCATCACATTTCATCAGACGGATGGTCGTCGTCGATTTTGGTGAAGGAGGTAGCGGAGATGTACAATTCGCTATGCGAGGGTAGGGAAGCGGAGTTAGCGCCCCTGGAGGTACAGTACAGCGATTATTCGATCTGGCAGCGCAAGTATGTAAGCGGAGAGGTATTGGAGAAGAAGTTGAGGTATTGGCGGGAACAGCTCAAGGGAGTAGCGCCATTGGAGTTACCGACGGATAAGCTTCGTCCGAAGCTGCAGGGCACCACGGGGAAGTCGGAGCGATTTGAGCTGGACCAACAGACGACAGCGGGATTAAGGAAGTTGAGCACACAGACGGGTAGTACGATGTTTATGACGCTGCTTTCGGCCTTTACGGTGTTGTTGCATAAATACACGAACTCACAGCAGGACATTTGTGTAGGGACACCGATTGCAGGCAGACAGCATAAGGAGACGGAAGATCTGATCGGATTTTTCATCAACACGCTAGCCATCCGCACGCAAGTAGATAAGCAAAAGAGTTTTAAGGAGTTGCTGGAGGGAGTACGCAAAACGACGATGGAGGCGTATGAGCATCAGGAGGTACCTTTTGAGAAGGTGATCGATGCGGTGGTCAAAGACCGTGACTTAAGCCGTAGTCCACTTTTCCAGGTGATGTTTGTCTATCAGAACACTCCGGAAGTACCGGAGTTAAAGCTGGGCAAGGTAGAGTTGAACTATGAGGAATCTCCAAACAACTCATCGAAGTTTGAGTTGACTTTGAGTCTGAGTGAATCCCCGGACCGTTTGTATGGAGCCCTGGAATACAATACAGACTTATTCAATTCCTCAACGATCCTTCGATTGGTTGAACATTTCAAGACACTGCTAAATGCTGTGTTGGAGACCCCCGGGCAAAAGGTGGGCAAATTAAACATGCTCAGCCCTGAAGAACAAAAACAGATTGGAAGCTTCAATCAAACGGAAGCCACTTATCCAAAAGATAAAACGATCGTAGAGTTGTTTGAGCAGCAGGTTAAAAAGACCCCGAATCAGACGGCCCTGATCTACGAGCAAAAAAGGATGAGTTATGAAGAACTCAACGAGCGCTCCAACCGTCTGGCTCATTACCTGATCAGGCAGGGAGTTACCAAAGACACACTGATACCCTTATGCATGGAACGGGGCATGGAGATGATCGTAGCGATCCTTGGGATCCTCAAATCGGGAGGTGCGTATGTACCGATCGACCCTCAGTACCCACAGCAGCGGATCGACTACATGCTAAAGGACACGGGATCAAATACATTTTTAGTCAACACAGATACGATTAACCGATTAAAGTTAAAGGGAGCCATTGCCATAGATAAGCTGGACTTAAGCAAACAAAGCTCAGAGAACCCAAAGCAAAGATCGGCCCCGGACTCGGCAGCGTATGTGATCTACACCTCGGGCTCCACAGGACAACCCAAGGGAGTGGTGGTGGAACACCGCAACGTTGTGAGTCTTGCCACAGGAGGAGGTTTTACCTCCTTTAAGACGACAGACACCTTACTTTCCACGGGAGCGCCAACGTTTGATGCAAGCACGATCGAATACTGGGGAATGCTCCTAAACGGGGGCAAACTGGTGTTGAGCAGGGAAGAGAACCTGTTAAACCATGCACGTTTAAAGAGTGACATTCTTGAACATTGGGTTACGAAGATGTGGTTTACCTCAAGTTGGTTCAACCAGTTGGTGGATACAGACCTTGAGTTGTTCAAGCCGCTGAAGACGATCATGGTAGGAGGGGAGCGCTTGTCACCTCCACATATATCGAAACTTAGGAAGAAATACCCTGAGATCGAGTTGATCAATGGCTATGGTCCGACGGAGAACACGACCTTTTCACTGACCCATCACATAACCGCTACGGACTTTGAAACAGACATACCCATAGGCAAGGTATTGGCTAACCGCGAGGTATACATACTTGACAACCTACAGCAATTGTTGCCGGTAGGAGTACCGGGTGAAATATATCTGGGAGGAGCTGGTTTGAGCAGAGGATATTTGAACAACCCGGAATTAACAAAAGAAAAATTCATTACTCACCCGTTTTCTGAAGATCCCGAAGCAAGGCTATATAAGACCGGCGACCTTGGCAGATGGACGCAGGAAGGAGAGATCGAATACCTGGGCCGACTGGACGATCAGGTAAAGATAAGAGGCTACCGCATTGAACTTGGAGAGATCGAAAGTGCACTGGAAAAGACGGGACGGATCACCGCCTCGGTGGTGCTTGCAAAGAAGGATCAAACGGGCACAAACCGGTTGGTGGGTTATGTGGTAAAGAAGAAGGGATCTACGAAAGAGAACATCCAAAAAGCACTGGAGAAGCTCTTACCGGAGTATATGATCCCGCAGTGGTGGGTGGAGTTGGAAAGCATTCCCCTTACGCCCAATGGCAAGGTGGATAAGAAGGCCTTACCGGAGGTGGACGTAGAGGGTCAGAGAAGCGGAAGCTATGTTAAAGCAGAGACCCCAACGCAAGAGGCCCTGGTAAAGATCTGGGAAGACTTGTTAGGGGTAGAGAAGATCGGCATCGAAGATAATTTCTTTGAGCTGGGCGGGGATTCGATCTTGACCATACAGGTGGTAAGCCGGGCCAGGAAGCAGGGATATCACCTGGAGCCCAGAGACCTGTTTACCTATCAGACGATCCGGGGTTTGAGCGAAGCGATCGGGGAGAACCAAAAGCGGGAGTATACCACGGAGCAGGGGATCTTAAGTGGTGAAGTGGGATTGTTACCGATACAGCAGTGGTATTTGTCACAGGATCAGCCGGAGGTATCGCATTACAATCAGAGTGTACTGTTGCGCATAGATAAAGCCATAGGTTTGAGTCAACTGGAAGCGGTGTTGGAGAAGCTGGTTTATCAGCACGATGCACTGTCCATGGTTTTTTCAAACAAGCAAGGGAAATGGGAGCAGCGATATGGCAAGGGAAGGTACGGGGTAGAGGAGGAGGATTTGCGAGGATCTGATCACTGGCAAGAGGAGTGGTTGGTAAAGGCGGAGCCTTATCAGCGCAGTCTTGACATAAGAAAAGGAGACCTGTTGCGGTGTGTATTGGTACAGACCCCTGAGAAGGAGCAAGACAACCGCTTGCTGCTGATCGTTCATCACCTGGTGATCGACGGAGTATCGTGGCGGATTGTTTTGGAACAGATGGAGGGCTTGCTGAGTGGCCGGTTGCAGGATCTGGGTTCGAAGAGCAGTTCGGTGAGGCAGTGGTATGACTGGCTGGAGGTTTATGGCAAGACGACGGGTGCACAGCAGGAGCTTCAGCATTGGGTTGGCGTTAAAGGGGGTTATGAGGGAGGTTTGATAACCGACCGCAAGCAAGAAGGCCCTATAGAGGTGAAGGATATGTCCTATGAGGAGGTTCGTTTGAGCAAAGTTCAGACGAAGCAGTTGTTGCAGGAGGTATCGGTTGTATATCACACAGAGATCGACGATTTGTTGCTATGTGCATTGGCCCAAACGCTAATGAGGTGGCAAAATCGATCCCGGATAACGATAGGCCTTGAAGGTCATGGTCGACAGATGCAGGGCAACTCAGTGGATACGACGGGCACGGTGGGCTGGTTTACGAGTTTGTATCCGGTATCCATAGAGGCAGAGGAAGGAGAAGATGTTGGAGGCTGGATCAAATCGGTGAAGGAGCAGTTGCGCAGGGTACCGAACAAGGGACTGGGATACGGGATACATAAATACATCAACAAGGCAGAGGCTTTACAGGGAGAAGATCCCTGGGAGGTGGTGTTCAACTATCTGGGCCAACTGGACCGGGTGGTGGAAGGCAAGATACTGAAAGCTGCCGTTGAGTCAAAAGGTGCTGATCAGAGTTCTCACACATCCGTAAATCATAAACTAAACATTGGACTCCACGTAAATGAAGGAGAACTAAGAATAAGGTTTAGTTATCCTAAATCGTGTTTTGATCAAGTATCCATAAGAAAATTAATTGAATCCTATCAGAAAGAGCTTAAGAACATAATTAATCATTGTATTCTTTACTCAAAATCCGGAATCAGCTTTTTTACTCCCAATGATTTTGGTCTTTCCAAAGAAATAAATTACCGGGAACTCGACAACTTCTTACAAGAAAAGGTGAATGGTAAAAGCAGAGCGGATTCTATAGAGAATATCCTGAGATTAAACGGATTACAGCAAGGTATGCTCTATCATTATCTATATAACCGGCAATCCTTAAGTTATATGGAACAATTCTCATGTGAGCTTGTAAATCTCGATCTGTTCTATTTTGAAGAAAGCTGGAATCATTTATTAAAGAAGCATAATGCGCTCAGGTTTGCGTTTTTTTCAAGCAAATTTAGTATTCCTGTGCAGTGTTCCTATAAGAACATTAAGTTGAAATGCATACTTAAGGATCTGAGTCAGAGATCGACCACCGAGGCTGATAAATTTATTAATGAATTTATTACAAAGGATTTAAATACCCCTTTTGATCTGGAACATCCTCCTTTAATGCGTTTGAACTTGTTTCGGTTAACCGAGAACAGATATAAATTTATCTGGACCTTTCATCATATACTTCTTGATGGTTGGTCAATGCCGGTAATATTTAAGGAACTGTTAAGCAATTATGAGTCACTGAAAAATAACCTACAGCCCGAAATTTCAGAAACAGATGATTTCAAAGATTACATCGATCTTATTTATAGCAAGGATATTGGCGAATCAAGAAAATATTGGACTAACTATTTGAATGATGTTGAAAGCGGGACCCGAAATCCTTTTATCCGAAACGCAAAAGAAAGTGTCAAAGGAGCAGGCGAATACAAAACACTTCATCTAACCCTTACCATATCCGAATCAAACAGTATACAGAAGTTTGCCAAGGATAACCGTTTAACTTTAAGTTCATTGATACAGGGAGTGTTGGGTAATCTATTGGTTCAGTATACCGGTCAGGAAAATGCTATGTTTGGGGTAATTGTTTCCGGAAGGCCGGAAGAATTAAAGAATATGGAAAATCGGGTAGGTATGTATATAAATACACTACCTCTGGTTTTTTACAAAGATGATAAGAGCTCTGTTATTCAACAACTCCGGTCGAATCAGGAAAATCAAATCGCCTCCAGGAATTATCAGTTTAACTTACTGAATGACATTCAAAAATGGAGTAACGTTCAGGGTGAACTATTTGATAGCATAATGACTTTTGAAAACTATCCTGTCACTGATGTACTTTCTGAGCAGGAATGGAGCTTAAAAGTAGAGAACATTTCAAATTACGGACAATCCAATTACCCTTTGACCATAATCATTAAGGTTGGAGAAAGGATTCGTCTTGAATTTATTTACAACAGTAGTTTTATAGAAGAAGAGTACATTCAAATGATCCAAAGACATTTCAGGATTCTTTTGCTTAAAACCGATTTTTATGCCGATCACAACTTCGGACAACTTATCTTGAGCGATCCTGAAGAACTTAAACTTATTGAAACGAGTTCACAGCATGCCCTTAAAGCTGAAATAGGCGACTCTTTTATTGCATTATTTGAAAAGCAGGTAGCAAATTCAGGCAATAAAACTGCGGTCGTTTTTAATGAAAATAAACTTTCTTATAATGATCTTAATCAGCATGCAAATGTCCTTGCATCCAAACTGCTGAAAAATGGAATAAAGCAAGGTGAGATCATACCTTTAATTTCCAAAAGAGGACTTGAAACTTTGGTTGGCATTTTGGCAATTTTGAAATGTGGGGCCGCCTATGCCCCTATCGATATTGAATATCCAATGGACAGGATTCGATTTCTTATCAAAGATACAGCTTCCTCAATAATACTTTGTCCTGAATCCTTTCAACAAGAGTTGCAAGGCTTTAATTGTATTTCATCAGATCTGGTGAATGAAACACAGGAAAAATCCTATTCCAATCCGGAAATTGAGGTCAAGCCATCCGATCCTGTATACGTGATATACACATCAGGAACTACCGGTGAACCCAAGGGAGTACTGATTGATAACCTTAACCTGCTTGATTATGTTTCCGGAATTTTGCAGATCAAAGAGGTCGAAGATTCAGGATCCTTTGCAATGTTTTCTCATTTTACTACCGATCTTGGTAATACGGCCTTATTTCCATCTTTAATTAAAGGTGCTGAACTTCATATTTTTGATAAACAACAGATAAGCCATAGTGAATACATCGCAGATTATTTTTCAGGACATAAAATTGACTGTATAAAAATAACTCCTTCTCATTGGAAGGCACTTCAGGGGAATTCGGTGGAATTTTTACCTGAAAAAGCCATAATATTTGGTGGGGAATTATTGAAACCTGATCTTATTAAAACCATAAGAAATTCAAAGTACAAAGGAAGTGTCTTTAATCATTACGGTCCAACCGAAACAACCATCGGGAAATTGATCTACAAAGTTGGAAGTGATGACACTTTTATAAATTCTGTACCAATAGGAAAACCTTTTTCCAATACACAAATATTCATTTTAGATCAGCGTTTAAATCCTTGTCCTATGGGAGTTCCCGGAGATCTTTACATCGGGGGGGCTGGTGTTGCCAAAGGCTATTTAAATAACCCTGAGCTAACAAATAGCAAGTTCATTCAATTTAAGAGTGCAAACCGGAAATTAAGGCTTTATGCAACCGGCGATAAGGTCAGGTATTTGATGGATGGAAATGTGGAGTTTATTGGTAGAAAGGATGAACAGGTAAAAATCAGGGGCTACAGGGTTGAATTGGATGAAATTGAAAGGAACATTGAAAGCATTGATAACGTTATTCAGGCAGTGGTTGCAGTGAACAAGGATGCGTCCGAAAATATTCGTTTGACGGCTTATTATACCGCTTCAAACGAAATTGAACCATCCATCCTCAAAGCAAAACTTTTAGAAAAAATTCCTGAATATATGGTTCCGGGTATATGGATCAAAATGGATTCAATTCCATTGACCTCAAATGGTAAAGTAGCAAAAAATAAATTACCACTTCCCGAAAGTATTACAGAAAAAGAAAAGGAAGATACTCACGTTGAGGATGAAATAAGTTCAAAACTTATAGAGATATGGAAGGGAATTCTTGAAGTGGATGCTATAGGAATTGAAGATGACTTTTTTGAACTCGGTGGACATTCCCTTCTCGCCATCAGATTGATTTCCGAGATACGTAAAACCTTTAAGCAAGAAATCCCAATCGGTGATATTTTTGATTATCCAACGATCAAAACCTTGAGGGAACGATTGCAAACCGACGATCAAAACATCCTGCCTCCAATTATTAAATATCCTTATCCTGAAAACATTCCACTCTCGTTTAACCAGGAACGTCTGTGGTTTATACACGAAAGGGATGGTTCGGTTAATTATCACATTCCTTCTGTATTAGAATTAAAAGGTGAACTTAACCGTGTTGCGCTTGAAAAGTCCATCGCAATGGTAATACATAGGCACGAATCGCTTAGAACCATATTTTATCTAAAAGATGGTAATACGTATCAAATGCCTATGTCAGAATTTAATTGGGAGCTTGAATTTGAGCAAGAAGATGGATACGGCAGAAAGGAGTTTTTGCAACAAAAATTGTATGAATACATTAACATGCCTTTTGATCTTAAAAAGGATGTTCTGCTCAGAGCAAAACTAATCATGTTAAAACCGGATGAACATTTGCTGATCTTTGTATTGCATCACATGGCCTCCGACGCATGGTCCAATTCGATCATGGTAAAGGAAATCGTTGAGAATTATAAATACCTTACCGAAAGTATTTCTTACAATCGTGAAGACCTGCCTGTTCAGTATGCTGATTATTCGATCTGGCAAAGAAAAGTTTTCGATCAAAATAACATTGAAGAAAAACTTAATTATTGGATCCATGCTTTAGAGAACGTTCCAATATTGAACCTTAACACGGATTTTGAAAGGCCCAAAAGCGATAATCTAGAAGGAAGTAAGCTTGAATTCAACATTGAAAAGGAACTGAGCGATTCTCTGAATCTGTTTGCCAAATCACAATCTGTTTCTTTATATATCTTGATGCAGGCTGTTTTTAAAGTTTTGTTATACCGATATACTTCTCAAACAGATCTTTGTATTGGAACTTCCGTTGCACGTAGAGCGAGGAATGAACTTAATAATATGATCGGCTTTTTTGTCAATACCATTGCAATACGAAATGAATTTTCAAAAGATGTATCTTTTACAGACCTTCTTAAAAAAGTTAGGGAAAAAACAATCGAAGCCTTAAAAAATCAGGATGTTCCGTTTGAAAGAGTGGTTGAAACAGTTGTTAAGGACAGAAAACCAAACATTAGTCCTGTATTTCAGGTTATGCTTGTGTTAAACAACACACCAGAAGTTGAAACCGTAAGCATATCAGGCATGGAAATAAAAGCGCTGGAAAATGAGATCGACAAGGTTAAATTTGACCTTACTTTTTTCCTTAATGAAAATGAAAACGGTATCAGAGGATCGGTGCATTATGCAAGGAATCTATTTAAAAAGGAAACCATTGAACGAATGGTTGGACATTATAAAATGTTGTTGCGTTCGGTATTAAAAAATGCGGATCAACGCATTGGTGTATTGCAAATGCTGACCAAAGAAGAGCAAATGAAATTATTGGACGATATGATGGATCTCGAAACGGAATAAATGAAGAAAGGAATCGTAGAACAATTTGAAAAAATATCCGAACAATACCCGGATTCCATTGCTCTGATCTTTGAAGACAGGTCGATAACCTTTAATGAACTGAACATTAGAGCCAATGAACTGGCAAATTACCTTCTTTCAAAGGGAATTAAGCCCGAAAGCCCTGTTCCATTTTGCATCGAAAACAGTGAATATACCATCATCGCTCTACTTGGTATTTTAAAATCGGGCGCTGCTTTTGTGCCAATTTCGCGCGACAATCCTGTAGAAAGGATTGTATCGCTTGCAACCTCTGTAAATCCGGATTTTTTTATTCATCATTCTCAAGATGATTACGAGGGTAAATTCACTAACAGCATTGAAAGGATTGCAATTGATAAATTAAGTGGATATTCGGAGTTGAATCCGGCTACATCCATTCAGGAAGGTCACCTTGCATATATTGTGTTTACCTCAGGTTCAACCGGATTTCCTAAAGGGGTTCAAATAGAGCACAAATGTCTTTCGGACTATTTTGATGGTCTGAATAAAAAACTGGATCTGAGCAATATTAAATCTTATGCACTCGTATCTACCATAGCCGCGGATCTGGGATATACAACCGTATTTTCTTCACTGATAAATGGGGCGACCTTACATATTTTAACAAATGAACTTCTGAATAACATTCAGGATCTGCATCAGTATTTTAACACACATAAAATTGACTGTGTGAAAATAGTTCCTTCTCACTGGAAAGCTCTGAGTATGGAAGACAATCTGTTGGTACCTAATAAGTTGATCATTTTTGGAGGTGATCGTTTGCCTTCCGTTTATGTGGAAGAAATATCAAGATCCGGTTCGGATTGTGTAATTGTAAATCATTATGGTCCAACTGAAACAACCATTGGCAAATGTCTTCATATCGTTGATCCGGCCTCGAATTATGGTACCTATATTCCCATAGGTAAACCAATTGGCAATACAAAATTACTGGTTCTTTCCCCTGATCTGGAACTCTGTCCTTTAGGAGTTTCAGGTCAGTTGCATATTTGTGGAGATGGTCTGGCAAGGGGGTATCTGAATAATGAAACCTTAACTGCTGAAAAGTTTATACCAAACCCTTTTATTGACTTTGCGGATGGCCGAATGTATGCTACCGGTGATTTGGTTAAATACCTTCCTGACAAGAATTTGGAATTTATTGGAAGGGTCGATAATCAGGTAAAGATCCGCGGATACAGAATCGAACCCGGAGAAATAGAGTCTGTTTTAAATACGATACCAGTGGTCGATCAATCGTTTGTGGTTGCACGCGATGATCATCAGAAAAATAAAAAGATCGTTGCATACCTCAAAACCAACAAAGATTTCAATAAAGAAGACTTTCAGGAAGCGGTTCATTCCAAAATGCCCGATTACATGATTCCGGCACAGTGGATCTTTGTTGACAAGTTTCAATTAACTGAGAATGGAAAAGTAGATGTTAAGGCACTGCCCGATCCTGAAATTGAATTAAAAAGAACACAAACCATTGAGCTTCCGAAAGATGAGCTTGAAAAACAACTTGCAGAATTGTGGAAAGAGATCCTGGAACTGGATGAAGTGGGAGTCCATAACAATTTTTTTGAACTTGGAGGACATTCTCTTCTTGCAATCCGTCTCGTAGCTGCAATTCGAAAAACCTTTAATGTGGAAATGCCGATCGGAGATATTTTTGATTTTCCAACCATTTCTTTACAAAAGGAAAGAATTGAAGACAGCAAAGGAAATGAGATCCTGAGCTTTATTCAGAAAAATAAAAGACCGGTAAAAATTCCACTTTCATTCAGTCAGGAAAGGTTATGGTTTATAGATAAGCTGGAAGGTTCGGTTCAATATCATGTACCTTCGGTACTAAAACTGGTTGGCCCCTTATCCATTGAAGCCCTCGAAACTGCTATCGCAAGTGTTATCGAACGTCATGAAGTGCTCAGGACCATAATTGTTGAGGAGGATGAGGGAGTTTATCAGAAAATTCTTGACAAAGTTAATTTCAAATTAGATAAGATACCCGGTGGTATGTTCGGGCTGGAGGATGATGAACTGATTTCTCACATCGACTCATACATTTCAAATCCTTTTGATCTGAACAAGGACCTGAATATTCGGGCAGAGATCATTCCGGTGGAGGAACAGGTTCATATTTTGATCCTGGTTAACCATCACATTGTGTCTGATGGATGGTCAAGGTCGATTATTGTAAAAGAATTGGTTGAGTTTTATAGTGCTTTTCTTGAGAACAGGGAAATTCAATTGCCGGAATTAAAAGTACAATATGCCGATTTTGCGATCTGGCAGAGAGGTTATATTCAGGGAGAAGTTCTTGAGCGAAAGTTGAAATACTGGAGATCGAAACTTCAGGGTGCAACTCCACTTTTATTGCCTCTTGATTTTAAAAGGCCTCAGGTTTGGACTTCCAAGGGAGCCATTGAGAATGGATTAGTTCCAAATGAATTATTGGAGAAACTTCAAGTATTCAGTCAAAAAAACGGGGTGACTCTTTTTATGACCTTTCTGGCTGCCTTTAAGTCTATTTTGTACAGATACAGTCAGCAATCCGATATTAGCATTGGAATACCTATCGCCGGAAGATTGCAAAATGACCTGGAAGACCTGATCGGTT
Source organism: Flavobacteriales bacterium (assembly GCA_020635455.1). Taxonomy (GTDB): domain Bacteria; phylum Bacteroidota; class Bacteroidia; order NS11-12g; family UBA9320; genus JABWCE01. The sequence continues at coordinate 40,327 of JACJZT010000004.1, read as the reverse complement.
TTTTTGTAAATACACTCGTTCTCAGGACCGAAGTCAGGGAAACCATGCGCCTGATAGATTTGGTAATGTCGGTAAAAAGAACAAGTATGGAGGCTTTCGAAAATCAGGAAGTTCCGTTTGAGCGGGTGGTGGAAGAATTGGTTAGTACAAGGGACATAAGCCGAAATCCGTTGTTTCAGGTAATGTTTACCATGCTGAACACACCCGAAATTCCCGAAATACATGTTAACCAGTTAAACATCACATCCTTCAGGCCCAAAAAAGAGACCTCAAAGTTTGATCTGCAAGGTTTTGCAGTGAAATCCAGGGATGGTTTTAATTTATCATTCGAATATAATACCGACCTGTTCAAACCGGAGACCGTTCGTCAGATGCTGTCACAATTTATTCTCGTTCTTGAAAATATGGTCAGCAACTCTTCTCAGAAAATTGTAGATCTGGATTTGACCACTTCAGAAGAACGAAATCTTCTAAAGCAATTTGAATGTGGACCGGTTCTTAAAATACCTTTTACCTCTGTGGTAGAATTGTTTGAAAAAAATGCAGCCGATTTTCCTGAAACTACTGCGTTTTATTTTGAAAACACCAAAATAAGCTATGGTGAGTTAAACAAAAGGTCTAATAAAATTGCCAGATATCTGGTCAAACAAGGAGTTCGGACAGGATCGATCGTGGCGGTTTGTGTACCGCGATCAATTGAAATGGCGGTCGCTGTGCTGTCGGTTCTTAAGGCCGGTGCAGCCTATTTGCCTTTAGATCCGGAGTATCCCGAAGAACGGATACGATATATGCTTAAGGAGACCGAAGCCGATTATGCTCTGGGTGTGCAAAAAACCTTCGAATTAATATCGGGAAAAGTTTCTCACTATATCGATCTTCAGACACCGGATGATGAACTTGAAAAACAAAGTGTTAAAAATCTTAACCTTGGAATAAAAGGCGAAGATCTTGCTTACCTCATCTTTACATCGGGTTCAACCGGCAATCCCAAAGGTGTAATGGTAGAACATCGCAATACTGCTAATTTAATTAACTGGTGTATGTCGGAATTCAGCGGCGACTCATTCGACCTGTTATACTCTGCAACTTCACTCAATTTTGACATTTCAGTATTTGAGATCTTTTATCCACTGAGCCTTGGTAAATCTATACGCATTCTCGAAAATGGATTACAGGTTCAGCATTACATTTCAAAAGATAAAAATATTCTGCTCAATACTGTCCCTTCTTTAGTAGAAAATTTATTGAAAGAAAAGGTAAATCTGGATCACATAAGTGTTTTGAATATGGCAGGTGAGCCCATAAACAACTTTATTTTACAAAACCTGGATTTTAAGGATAAAGTAGTGAGAAACCTTTATGGGCCAACAGAAACAACGACTTACAGCACGTGCACAAAAATTGAGAAAGACGATTTTGTCACCATAGGTAAACCCATTGCGAATACTACGATCCTTATTTTGAACAAACAGGGGAAAGTAGCTTCGCTGGGTGTCCCGGGAGAAATTTGTATTGGTGGCAAAGGTGTAACAAGGGGGTATTTGAAAAATCCGGAACTTACATCCGAACGATTTATAGCGAATCCTGTTACCGGAGATCTCTCCGACCGATTTTACCGTACCGGTGATCTTGGTAGATGGCTTAAAGATGGAACCATCGATTTTATGGGTCGAATGGATGATCAGGTAAAGGTGAGAGGATATCGTATCGAATTGGGAGAAGTTGAAAATCAACTAAACCACCTGGATTCAATTGACAGCTCGTGTGCAGTAGTAAAGAAAGCTGCCGACGGTTTGGCTGTGCTTGAATCTTATGTGATCCCCAATCCAAAATATCTCGTAAGCCTTGAAAAGGAATTGTATCTCGAACAGGTTAAGAACTGGACCGAGATCTACGAATCAGAATATTCCAACACAGACCAAAGTAAGGATCTGAATACAGAGTTTAATTATGTAAGCTGGAAAGATAGTTTTACAGGTGAACCGGTTCCTGAAGAACAAATGAAGGCCTGGATCAACGATGTTAGGGATAGACTATTGGAGATTTCCCCCAGGCGGGTATTGGAAATAGGGTGCGGAACCGGAATGGTGTTTTTTGCCATCGAAAAGAACCTTCAACAATACTATGGAACGGATATTTCGGGCAAATCCATTGGTCAGCTTAAAGAACATTTAAAACATAACCGTAAGGAACCGAATGCATTTTTCAGGGTTGCTGCAGCGCATGAATTGAATACTACGGATTATGAAAACATTGATACCATTATTCTAAACTCTGTGATCCAATATTTTCCCGGCGAAAAATATCTGGACGATGTATTGAAAAATTGCTTTGAAATCATAGGTAATAATAAAGGCCAGATCGTACTTGGAGATGTCAGGGACAGGGAATTGCTCAATCTTTTCAAAGCCAGACTTGAACTGGATAAATTGCATCACTCAACAAGTCTCAGAGATTTTCAATGGGAGACCGACCAAAGTGTTCTTAAGGAAGAGGAATTGTGTTTGAGTTATGAATACTTTTATTCATTGAAATCAAAATATTCTCAAATTGATCACATAGATATACAATGGAGCCGTTCGGAGTATATCAATGAAATGAGTTTATACCGGTATTCTGTTGTATTATTTGTAAATCATGAGGATGCAGATATCTATACTCCGGGCTGGATTGATTGGAATGAAAGCGGAACCATTCAAAGTTGTATTGAAACACTTAATTCAGGTGCGAACGAACTGGCGGTAAGATCCATTCGGAATCCCAGATTGTGGAAAGAGCATCAACTTCTTAATGAACTTTCTCAATCATCAGGAACGGTTAGGGATTTGAAAAATGCCATTGAGTACCCATCCGAAGAGTACCAATCGGTTGCAGAACTTTTCGAATTAGCTCATAAAACAGGGTATTCCTACAAGATCTATAAAACCGGTTCCCCTTTTCAGGCGAATGTTTTGTTTGAAAGATCCTCTGTGAAAAGGATCGTAAAGGGGAATCCCGAGAAGAACATAAAATCAGGCAATAAGCGCTTTTCAAACTTTCCTTTAATGGGTGAGATCGGTTTCAGATTGCAGGTGGAGGTTTTGGAGAATTTAAAAAGAAAGTTGCCGGCATACATGATCCCTTCATATCTCAGGGTTTTGGAAAAATTTCCACTCACTCCAAACGGAAAGGTTGACCGTAAATTTTTAAGCCGGCAGGAAGATAAGATTAGCTCAAACCGTTTAAATTTCAAATTACCGGAGTCGGATACAGAAAAAGCGCTTTCCGAAATATGGAAACAACTTTTGAAGAATGACTCCATTGGTGTTTATGATAATTTCTTTCAGTCGGGAGGACACTCACTTCTGGCTATCAGAGTGATCTCAGCCATTCGTTCCCGACTAAAAACCGAATTGGAAATTAAGGACCTGTTTTTAAACCCGACCATTTCTTTATTGGCATCCTACATCGACCAAAACACTTCCAGGTCGGAACTTCTGCCTCAGATCCTTAAGATTAAAGACCGTCCTGAGTTCATTCCAATGTCGTTTTCGCAGGAACGTTTATGGTTTATCGACAAAATTGAAGGAAGTTTACCCTATCACATTCCATCGGTCTTGAGTATTCATGGAAATCTGGACATAAATTCTCTGGAGAGTTCTTTTAAGTTATTGCTGAAAAGACACGAAGCTTTGAGAACGGTATTCATAGAGGTCGATGGCAAAGGATATCAGAAAATACAAACTGAAAATAACTGGAAATTAATAATTACAGAAGGAAATAAAGAGTTTGATGTTGAAGCAAGGGTCAAAAGTTCCGTCAACCTGCCATTCAATTTGGCCGAAGACTTTATGCTTCGAGCTGAATTGATAAGAAAATCACCAAAGGATTTTGTTCTTATCATGACCATTCATCATATTGCTTCAGACGGATGGTCGGTCTCCATTCTCGTTAATGAGTTGGTTAATTTTTATAATTCTTTTTCAGAAGGGGTGAAACCAAAATTAAAACCTCTTGAAATTCAATATTCGGATTATGCGATTTGGCAGAGGAAATATCTTAAGGATGCTGTCTTAGAAAAAAAATTAAAGTACTGGGAAGAAAAACTTAAGGATGTTGAACCTCTCGAATTACCTACGGATCATACCCGCCCGGGTATTTTAAGTGAAAGAGGTTCCTCCGTTTCGTTTGAGATCGACTCCAAAACTAGTTCCGGGCTCAAAAGAGTATCGGATACTTTTCAGGCCACCATGTTCATGTCATTACTGGCTGCCTTTAAACTATTATTGAACAAATATACCGGGCAGGACGACATTTGTATCGGAACTCCAACCGCAGGACGTCAGCAGGTGGCAGTAGAAGGATTAATAGGTTATTTTATTAATACCCTGGCACTAAGGACAAAAATTAACACGGATGATTCATTTATTGAGCTACTTGAATCCGTTAAACAAACCACCCTGGATGCTTATTCTAATCAGGAAGTGCCTTTTGAAAAAGTGATCGACGTTACGGTCAGGCACAGAGACCTTGGCAGAAGTCCTCTTTTTCAGGTTATGTTCGTTTACCAGAATACTCCGGAGGTTCCTGACATTGAATTGAAAGGCCTCAAAACTAAAATAGTACCCTCAGGTCAGGAGGTTACCAAATTTGAATTGACCCTTACAATGGTAGAAACCCGGAAGGGCATAAAAGGTTCGGTACAGTACAGCACCGATTTGTTCAATGAGTTGACTATTATAAGGTTGTGCAGTCGATTTGAAGAATTGTTAAAACAAATAGCAGAAAACCCACAGCGTAAATTAACTCAGCTAAGCTTTATCGACTCGGCCGAAAACAAATTACTTAAAAGTTTTAATCAAACCTCAAGAAGCTATCCGGTGGGTAAAAGCATCCTTGACCTTTTAAGACCACATTCAAGCCTTAATTCAACTGCCTTGATCGATGGGGCTAAAACCATCGATTATCCTGAATTACACAAGAGATCGGATCAACTTGCTCATTACCTTTTAAAATCAGGAGTGCAAAAGGAAGAGATGATACCGGTTTGTATGGAACGTTCCATAGATCTTGTAGTTTCGATTTTGGCCATATTAAAAACCGGAGCAGCTTATGTGCCGATTGAGCCCGTCTATCCAACCGACCGAATTCAATTCATTCTTAAGGATACAGGAGCCAGGTTTATTTTATGTTCTGAAACTTTTGATCACGAAATTTCAAATAAGGTAAAACGCATTACACCGGGTATTGCTTTAAAAGAATACACTAAACAAGAATACGGAAGATCTCCTGTGATCGAAATACAACCCTCAAACTTAGCATATGTGATCTATACTTCGGGCTCAACCGGAATGCCTAAGGCTGTAATGATCGAGCACCGAAATACGGTTTCATTCATACATTGGTGTCAGAGTGAATTTAAGGATTCAGATTTTGAGCTGGTTTACAGTGTAACATCCTTTTGTTTTGACTTGTCGGTTTTCGAAATATTATATCCTCTTAGTATTGGTAAACCGATCCGAATACTTGAAAGTGGTTTGTTTGTGAACGAATACCTTTCTGCTGACCGGAAGATACTTCTGAATTGTGTGCCTTCATTAATTGAAACACTGGTAAGGGAAAAGACGGATCTGTCATCGGTTAGTGTACTTAATATGGCCGGAGAACCTATCAGTGATGTTGTTTTGGCGGGAATTGACCCTGATTTAATGGAAGTCAGAAACTTGTATGGTCCTACAGAGGATACAACCTACAGTACCGTGCACCGGATAAGAAAGAACATTCCCGTAAACATTGGTCGTCCGATCCACAACACACGTGTGTATGTGTTGGATAAAGATCATAACCCTTTGCCAATAGGGATCCCGGGAGAAATTGCCCTGGCAGGTTCAGGAGTGGCCAGAGGTTACCTGAATCAAATGGAGCTAACACGAACTAAATTTATAGTAAATACGTTTATTGAAAATTCTGAAAAACCCATATACCTGACCGGTGACATTGGAAAATGGAATGAAGATGGCAGTTTGGAATATTCAGGTCGACTGGATGATCAGGTTAAAATATCCGGTTACAGGGTAGAACCGGGAGAAATTGAAACAGTCATTACACAATCCGGATTGCTAAAGCAAGTGGTTGTAAAGGCTGCTAAGGATTCTAATGGAAAACAATATCTGGCGGCATTTTACATCAGTTCAACAGATCGCAAAGAAGAGGTTCAGGCCTATTTACTAAACCGGTTGCCTTCATATATGGTTCCCAGTGTGTGGGTAAGGCTTGATGCATTTCCGCTTACACCAAACGGCAAAATTGATAAGAAAGGCTTAAAAGTATCCTTTGATTCAAAAACCGGCAAAAAGGATTCGGTTAAACCGCAAAACGAAGTTCAACAGAAGCTAACTGAGATTTGGCAAGATTTGTTGGGAGTTCAGTCAATTGGTATTCATAGCAATTTCTTTGAACTAGGTGGTGATTCAATTTTGTCCATTCAACTGGTAAGTCGTTGCAGAAAACTGGGTTACAGCCTCAGACCCAAGGACATTTTTACCCATCAAACCATTGAAAAACTTTCACAACTCATCGATCAGAATAAGAGTTTGGAGTACTTAGGTGAACAGGGTTATCTGGAAGGTGAGGTCGGTTTGCTTCCAATACAGCAATGGTATTTAAAGTTTAATCCTGAAAAAGTTTCCCATTTTAATCAAAGCGTCATACTGAAACTGAATAAGAAGGTAAGTTTAGGTCATCTCAGGAGTGCTTTTCAAAAAATTGCAGAACGGCACGATGCCTTGAGGATGAGGTTTGAGTTTAATGACAATTCCTGGAGTCAGTATTATGGCAATGGCGAAATTGCAGTATATGAAGAAGATCTTACCGGTTCAACAGACCTTAAAAAGCAGATCAGAGATGTTTCAAATAGTTACCAACAGTCCTTATCCATTACCGATGGCATTGTGGCAAAGGTGGTATTTTTTCGAACCCCGGCCAAAGATCGCCACAACCGTCTTGTAATTATTGTTCACCATTTAGTTGTAGATGGAGTGTCGTGGCGTATTTTACTGGAAGACCTTGAGCAAATCCTTGATCATGAAATTAATAACATTTCCTTTAAACCCTCATTAAAGAGTTTCTCGCTCAGAAACTGGTATTCCTATCTCGAAGAATATTCAAGAAAAGATTCCACTCTTGAACAGCTTGATTATTGGAAAAACATATCCGGCAAATACAAACCATTTCCTAAAAGGAATGAGAAAAAAGGAAGGTATAAGGATATGGATGTGAAGGACTTATCGATTTCTAAAGAATTGACCTCTCATATATTATACGACATTGCAAAAGTATATAATACTGAGATCAATGACGTTTTGCTTTGTGCCCTTGCACTTACACTTGCCGAATGGAGTGGATTAGAAGATATTGTGATCGGACTGGAAGGGCATGGACGTGAAGAACTGCATAAACAAGTTGATGTTTCTTCAACCATCGGATGGTTTACTTCGCTGTATCCGGTTTTGTTAAATCTGTCGAATCTTGAGAACCCCGGTGAAAAGATCAAGTCTGTAAAAGAACAATTAAGATCGGTTCCGGATAAGGGAATGGGTTACGGAGTATTGAAATGCATTGCGAAAAGCAATCAACTCAAAGGTCGTGATCCCTGGGATATAGTTTTCAATTATCTGGGACAATTAGACAATGTAACCGACAAAAGCAGTTGGTTCAGCCCGACGGATGAAGCAGCGGGACTTGCAGTAAGTCCGGAAAATAGGCTAATGCAAAAAATGTCGGTAAACTGCCATGTCAAAAAAGGTTCCTTAAAAATAAAATGGAGTTATGATAAAACCTGTATTGATGGTGAAGAAATACTAAGTTTACTGAATTCATACCAAAATAACCTTGGGTACATCGTTGAGCACTGTTTAATAACACCAGGGCCTAATTTTACTCCTTCGGATTTTGGTCTGGAAAAGGAAATTAAGTACAAGGAACTCGACAAATTTCTTAATAGGCCATACAAAACCGGACCGTTGAGAAATGAATTGCAGAGCATGTATCGATTGAGTGCATTGCAGGAAGGGATGTTGTTTCACCATCTTTATCAAAGCGATACCGGAAATTACATAGAACAGTTCTCTGCAAGCCTGCAAGGCCTGGATCTTAAAATTTTTGAAGAATGCTGGAACCTCGTTCTTCAGAAACACAGCATACTTCGAAGTGCTTTTTTTGTAAATGAACTCAAAGTACCGGTTCAGGTTGTATTGGCCAAGGTTAAAATACCCTTCGTTGAAATCGATTATACATCCTTAACGCGTCAGGAAAGAGAAAGATCCATAGAAGCTTTTAAAATAGATGAGAAAAAAAGAGGTTTCAAAATAGAAGAGTCGCCGTTAATGCGGATTTCGTTATTGAAGATCAGCAAAACTGAACACGTAATGATATGGACCTCACACCATATGTTGATCGACGGTTGGTCCTTGCAAATAATAATGGATGAATTCCTTAATCTCTATGAAACTTTGTCAAAAGGGTTGAAAGCACCAATGATAAAGGAAGATCAGTACGAAGATTATATTCGTTTCATTGAAAAACTGCCCAAACGTGAGTCGTTAAATTTTTGGGATTCCTATTTGAAAAACCTCGAAGGACCAACCCTGTTACCTTTCATTCGAAAATCAAATGAAAGAAATAAAGGTGAAGGCATTTTCAAAACACTTAATCTGGAAATTAATAAAAAGGTTAATGAAAAGATAACAGAATTTGTAAAGAGGAATAATTTAACCTCCAATACACTTATCCAGGGTGTTTGGGCAAATTTATTACACACCTATACCAGGTCAGAAGCGATCTCATATGGAGTTGTTGTTTCAGGCCGTCCTGCTGAGTTGAATAATGTTGAAAATAAGGTTGGCTTGTTTATCAATACCCTGCCTCTTTTTTCGTCTAAAACACATAACCACAACATTGTTGAATGGCTAAGAGGTATTCAGGAAGGACAGGTCAGTTCAAGAGAATATCAATATTCGTCTCTGTCTGTTATTCAGAATAAAATTGGCATCGAAGGAGATCTTTTCGACAGCATACTCGTTTTTGAGAATTACCCTATTAATAAAATAATCGGATCGAAAAAATGGAAATTGGAAATAAAAGGTGTTGAGGTAAGTGAGCAGGCCAATTATCCACTAACCATAATGGTTGTCGGTACAGATCAGTTAATGGTTAAGTTTCTTTACAACAGCTCGGTTCTTGATGATTTTTATATGAAGAATATAGTCGTCCACTTTGAAAAAGCACTGGAGCAGTTTCTTGAACTTGAATTTATTGACGACGTTGAACTTATAGGGAGCGGGGAAAAAGAGATCCTTGAAAGTTTTAACACTAATTCCGTAAAGTACCCTGAAGAAAAAACATTGATCGATCTGTTTGAAGAGCAGGCATTACTTCATCCAGACAGAATCGCTGTTTCCTTTAAGGATATTAATTTAAGCTATGCAGAGCTAAAGGAAAGGTCAGACAAGCTTGCCCACTATCTTATAAGGTTAAACGTAAAAAATGAAGATATAATCCCGGTTTGTTTGAATCGGAGTCCAGAGATGATCATTAGCCTTTTGGGTGTTATGAAATCAGGTGCTGCCTATCTGCCCATTGATCCCGAAAATCCTTTGGACAGACTGCAATTCATGCTTAAGGATTCAAAAGCAAAATGGGTTGTTTGTTCTGGTAAAACCTCAAAATTAATAGCATCTACCGAGACTACGAAAGTTAACATTGATCTTGTCCTTAAGGAAAAGAATGCAGCTTCAGATCAAATTTCGGTAAACCTAAAACCGGAGCAACTTGCATATATAATTTACACTTCCGGTTCTACCGGAAAACCCAAAGGAGCCATGGTAGAGCACAGAAATGTGGTAAGGCTGTTTAAAAACGAAACACCTCTTTTCGATTTTAATGAAAAGGATGTTTGGTGTTTGTTTCACTCTTTTAGTTTTGATTTTTCGGTATGGGAAATTTTCGGTGCACTTTTGTTTGGTGGTAAACTGGTGATCGTACCGAACAATGTTACCATTAACATTGGCGCTTTTGCAAAACTATTGGTTATGGAGGAGGTAACGGTGTTAAATCAAACACCTTCTGCATTTTATGCATTGCAAGATTATTTCAAACTTCACGATCTTGAAAATTCAGTTCGTTACCTCATATTCGGAGGAGAGTCTCTGGAAATAAAAAAGTTGCATTTCTGGCATGAAAGGTATCCGGAAACGAAATTGATCAACATGTATGGGATAACCGAAACAACGGTCCACGTAACGCATCTGGAAATACAAAAATCAAATATTGAGTCGGATGTCCGAAATATTGGTAAACCGATCCCTACACTGCAGGTAAATATTTTTGGAAAGAAGAATGAACTTTTGCCGGTTGGAGTTTATGGAGAAATTTATGTCGGAGGTGCCGGTGTGGCAAGAGGGTATTTAAACCGAAAAGAACTAACGGCTGAGAAATTTATTAATATTGATAAAAAGGGAAGGACTGACCATAAAATGTATCGATCGGGAGATCTTGCAAGATGGCTCCCGGATGGTAATTTGGAATTTCTTGGTAGAGCAGACGATCAGGTTAAAATAAGAGGTTTCAGAATTGAGCCCGGAGAAATTGAGAAAATCATAGAATCTCACAAATTTGTTCGTAAATGTAAAATTCTGTCACATAAAGTTGACGATGGAACCGATGACCGTATCGATGCCTTCATTGTACCGAATGAAAGGAAATTTCCACTTTTTTCAGAATTTTTAAAACTGGCTGAAAAAGATCCTGAACTTGCAGAAAAACTGAGGATTCTAAACAATGGTTTGCCGGTATTTGGTGACAATCAAAACGAGATCGATTTTCTGTATAAAGAAATATTTGCTGAAAGAAATTACGACAAGATCGATTTTGAGCTGAACCAGGAAAGCATAGTTTTCGATGTAGGTGCCAATCTTGGCTTTTTTATGATCTATTTAAATCAGAAATACCCGGGTATAACTGTTTATGCATTTGAACCTTTACCCGAAGTCTACCGGAATTTAAATGCCAATAGAAAACTATACGATGTAAAGGGTCAGGATTTTCAACTTGCATTGCTCGATGAGGAAAAAGAGATCGAATTCACTTATTATCCTCAATTAAGCATTTTGTCCGGAATTGAAGGCGATAAAAATGAAGTAAAAAATACGGTTCGCGATTTTATTTTATCACAAGAGGAAAAAATTTCAGCTAAAGATGCAGAAGCGTTAGTAGAAGCAAAATTGAATTCTGTTCAACTTAAATGTGATGCTCAAACACTTTCCAATATACTTGCATTGGAGGAAATTCCAAAGATCGATCTACTTAAGATTGATGTCGAAAATTCAGAACATTTGGTACTTAAAGGCATTGAAGGATCGGATTGGAACAAGATCAACAATTTGATCATCGAAGTTCATGATATAGAGGATCGATTGATTAAAATTAAGGAAAATCTTGAGAAAAGAGGATTCTTTACCCACATTGAAAAGGAAAACCTTTTGTCGGAAGGGAAATTGTTGTACAATATTTATGCAAGCAGGAAAGAACTGATCTTTTCTGAAAAGCAAACTACCGGCAAAAAATACGAGGTATGGATCAATAAGGAAAAACTTCAGAATGAATTGATCGAACTTTCTAAAGAGAAGCTTCCTGAATACATGATCCCGGGCCGGTTTTTCCTTACATCCGCTTTCCCTCTTACCTTAAATGGAAAGCTGGATAAGAAAAAATTGTTGACTTCAACGGCATATCAAACACAAAACGACGATTTTGTTAGCCCTGTTACTGAAACAGAGATCAGAATGAGTGAGATCTGGAAAAAACTTTTACAAACCGAACGAATAAGCATTCATGATAATTTCTTCATGATCGGAGGGCACTCGATTACATCAATGAGGCTAATGACGTCAATTGAAGAAGAATTTGGTCTCACTGTGCCTGTGAAAGTCATCTTTCAATTTTCCACCATTGAATCCTTAAGTCAGTACATCGACCTGAATTCCGATACCGGAAGTGGTTCTTCGGAACCTAAAGGAGGTCAGGTGATCGAAATTTAAAGAAGCAGCTTCGAAGAATTAGAAAAGAGGTTGAATGTCTTTCAGGGTTCCGTTCCTTAATCTGAACAAAATCCTTGTTTTTTTGTCGTTCATAAAACTGATAATTATCAACACTTTTCAATAGAATTATCTGTCGTTTTTTTACCTTAAAAGGCATAATGAATGTATATTTGATGCTGTTAAAAAATCCTTTGATCTGGTCAGGAAACAGAGAATAATTCACCAAAATTATAAGCTTGATTGGCCTGAAAAACAATGAAAAACATTCTGAAAATACTAACAGATGCCAAAGCCCAGAACATAGATCTTTCGGTCAATGATTCCAAGCTTCAGCTTCATGTTCCTGAAAACCATACCATTAGTGAGATACTTCTCCGAGACATTCGCGCCAATAAGGAACAAATCATTGAATATTTGGAATCAGAGGATTTTGTACCAAAGGCTTCTGTGCAGGACGCCAACAAATTAATAGCTATTCCCCGAAGTCAGGAATTAAGGATCCCATTATCTTATAATCAGGAAAGACTTTGGTTTATACACAAATTACAGGGGAGCACTCAATACCACAGTTCAAATGTTTACCGGATAACAGGCGATTTTGACCTTGAACCCCTGATAAATTCTCTTACTAAAGTAATCGACCGTCACGAAATTTTAAGAACGGTTTATTACGAATTTGAAGGAAATGTTTATCAGAAAAGTTTATCCACGGGAAATTTTGAAATTGGTCATCATTTTTTTGAAGATGCTTCTGAGGATACCTATGATTTGAATTTGTTCATTGACAAATTGGTTAAGAAACCCTTTGATCTGGAATCGGATCATATGCTCAGAGTGGATATGATTCGTACCGGTTCAGAATTCAGTTACCTTGTTTTTACGTTGCATCATATTGCTTTTGATGCATGGTCGATGCCGATATTGATCTCTGAGATCCTGGAAGGGTATAAGGCAATTCTAAACCATAAGGAACCTGAATATCAAACACTGGCGATCCAATACCCGGATTTCGCTTTATGGCAGAGAAAACAATTTACGGAAGCTGAACTCAACCGTAAGATAAATTACTGGGAAAAGAATCTTGCCGGTTCAAAACCATTATTGCTTTACGGTGAAAAACCAAGACCCAAGGTAAAAACCAATAAAGGTGACAATTATACGTTCTTTATTGAAGCAAAATTAATTGATGACTTTAAAAAAGTTGTCAAAAAGGACGACTGTACCTTATTTATGGGTTTAATGAGTGCCTTTAAGGTACTTTTATTTCATTATTCCGGTCAAAGCGATATCAACGTCGGGACCTCGGTTGCAAATCGTCCGAAGAAGGAACTCGAAAACCTAATTGGTTTTTTTGTCAATACTCTGGTTATCCGAAATGAGCTACATTTCGATCAAACGTTCCGGGCACTTTTAAAGGATGTCAGGAAAGTTACCCTGGATGCCTATCAACATCAGGAGATCCCATTTGAAAGAATTGTTGAATCCGTCGTAAAAGAGAGGGACCTTAGCGTCAGCCCACTATTTCAGGTAATGTTGGTCCTGATTAATACACCTGAAAGTACAGGTTTGAAATTTGGGACATCTAACCTGGAGCCATTTTCGTACGGGAATAAAATTTCGAAGTTTGATTTAACTCTACACACCAGAGAAGTCAGATCGGGTCTGAAAGTAAACATTGAATATTCAACGGAACTTTTTTCGGAATTTAGTATTAAAAATTTAGCAGCTCATTTTACCAACCTTCTGAGAGCCGTTTCAGATGATCCGGATATTCAAATTGCCCATATCAAATTAACAGACAAGGCAGAAGAACATAAATTACTCAACCTGAACTCGAAATGCAATCCGGAAAAAGGTTTAAAAACCTTAATGGATATTCTGAACAGAAACACAAGGATGTTTCCTGAAAACATTGCAATTAAAAGTCGTGAAAAAGCATTGGATTATAAAACCCTGGATGACCTTTCTTCAAGGTTAGCAAAGGCTTTGCAGGAAAATGGAGTAAAAAGGAATGCGATGGTTCCGATCCATTTGAATAAGGGGGTAGATCAGATCGTGGCCATTTATGGGGTTCTGAAAGCCGGTGCCGCTTACGTTCCAATTGATGAGTCAACTCCTGCTGAAAGACTAGGACACATTCTCCGGGATTCGGGCTCGAATGTCGTAATAAGTAATCAGAAGGTAAAGTATCCGGCCGGTATTAGTCCAATTTCTGTTAGTACGATCTCCCGGTACGATCCGTATCCTGAAAAGGTAAGTTTTGAGGAAAACCAAACCGCTTATGTGATCTATACTTCAGGATCTACAGGTACTCCCAAAGGAGTGCAGATAAGTCATGCAAATTTGCTTGATTACCTTCATGGCATCGCAGGTGTAGATCCTTTCAATGCCTGCAAAAGTTTTATGCTGATATCGGGTATTTCAACTGATCTTGGAAACACTTCTCTTTTTGGAGCGCTTTTTACAGGAGGTACTCTGCACATAGCCGATGCTGAACTCTCAAAAGACCCGAATCGGATCTTGTCCTATTTTGCCGAAAACAGAATTGATTGTCTAAAAATAGTACCATCCCATTGGTTAGCTTTGTCAAAAGAATTTAAAGTTCTTTTACCCGATAAACTTTTGGTATTTGGAGGTGAAATACTCAATTCTGAAACCATAGGGTTGATCCGAAGGTCAGGGTACTCCGGAGCAGTAATGAATCATTATGGCCCCACGGAAACTACCATTGGTAAATTGGTACACAAAGTAGATTTTCAGAGAAATTATCCTCAAAACATTCCGATTGGAAAACCCTTTGGCAATACACAGGTTTTTATTTTAAATCCTTCAAGATCACTATCCCCGACCGGGATTCCGGGTGAATTACACATTGCGGGTACGGGAGTTTCAAAAGGTTACCTAAATGAGAATGATCTTAATAAGAGCAAGTTTCTCGACCTGGTTTTTGGTGGCAATTCATACAGGACCTATGCTACAGGCGATAAGGTAAGGTTAAATAAATACGATGAGATAGAATATATCGGAAGAATTGACGATCAGATAAAGATCCGTGGGTACAGGATAGAACTTTCTGAGATCAATCATCAATTAAATCAATATCCGGGGATTGAACGATCCTGTGTTTTTGCAGATAAACAATCGGAAGGAAATCTTAAATTGAAAGGTTTTTACATTTCAGAAAATGAGATACCTGACGAAAAGATCAGGATGCATTTAAATCAATTTCTGCCGGAGTACATGATCCCTGACCTTATATTAAGGGTAAAAGAATTTCCATTACTACCTAACGGTAAAATAGATCAGAAAAGCCTCATTGGACTCGTGACCCATAGACCTCAGATTAAGCTTTTGCCGGAAACTGAGAATGAAAAATTGCTTGCGGGGATCTGGTCTGAAATCCTTGAATTGGAATCCATTGGCTTGGAGGATGATTTTTTTGATCTTGGAGGTCATTCCTTGCTTGCCATCAGGTTGGTGGCATCAGTTAGAAAACGGTTTAACGTTGAATTGCCTATTGGAGATGTCTTCGATTACCCAACCATAAGGGAAATGATAAAATTAATTGAAGATTATGGTAATAAAGATCTTTTGCCGAAGATCGTACGATCACCTGTTATGTCTGAAATTCCGCTGTCGTTTAGTCAGGAACGATTGTGGTTTATTGATAAATTGCATGGCACAAGCCAATACAATTCTCCCACATTACTTCGATTGACCGGTGCTGTAAATGTCGATATTCTTGAGTATTCCATACGTTCTCTGGTCAATCGACATAGCGTATTAAGAACCGTTTTTACAGAAAAGAACGGAATTCCTTATCAGGTAATTCTACCTCCAAATACATTTTCTCTGTTGCATCTAAAAGACCTAAGTCATCTTGATGGAGAAAACGACGAAGACAAATTGAGAACTTTAATTTATGTTCCATTTGATCTTTCGAAGGATCTAAAACTTCGGGCGGTTTACTATAAAAAAAGCGAGGAGGAAAGTTTGTTGTTGGTAACAATTCATCATATTGCTTCCGATGCATGGTCGGTTCCGATCATGATCAAAGAAGTTACCGAGTTGTATAATAGCAGACTGGAAAACAGGATGCCTGAACTTCCTGAGTTAAGCATTCAATATTCTGATTATTCGATCTGGCAGAGAAAGAATTTAAAGGGTGAATTGCTTGACAATATGTTGAACTTCTGGAAAAGATCTTTATCGGATCAGGTCCCTGTGCTTCTGCCTACCGATTTTGCACGTCCCTCTGTCAGAAGTTATCGGGGTGCCATGACCGGCATCACGATGGATAATTCGTTACTCGACAGAATCCGGGAATTTAATTCTAATCAGGATTCAACCTTATACATTACATTGCTTGCTGCTTTTAATGTACTTCTTCACAAATATTGTTCAATGGATGACATTAGTGTAGGAGCGTCTGTAGCCAACCGGCCACAACAGGAATTGGAGAACCTGATCGGTTTTTTTGTGAACACGATCACCTTCCGAAATATCCTGCAGCCTGACCAGACTTTTAGTGATTTTCTTGCAACCGTAAGGGAAAAAAACCTGGAGGCATACAAAAACATTGATGTTCCATTCGAAAAAGTGGTTGATGCAGTTGTAAAGGACCGCAACCCTGCGATAAGCCCTCTTTTCCAGGTAATGTTGGTTCTTATTAATACACCTGAACGTTCACACTTAAAATTCGGTGACGTTTTAGTAACAAATCTCGGATACGAAAACAAGATCTCAAAATTCGATCTGACCATACATGTTTCCGAGAACCGAAACGGTTTGAATCTTCAGGCCGAATACTCGACGGATCTATTCAAGGCGGAGACGATCTCAAGGATGCTGGAGCATTACCGCACGATACTGGAGCGTGTAACGGAGGATCCGAAACAGGAGATCGGAGCGATCTCGATGTTGTCAGATCAGGAGCAGGAGCTTTTGAGTGGCAGTTGGAACCGTTCGGTTGTGGAAGTATCGCAGGGCAGTACGATTGTTTCGTCCTTTAGCCGTCAGGCGGTTGAACGTTCCAAAGAGCCTGCGGTTGTGTTTGAGGACCGGACACTGAGTTACGGTGATCTCGACGCATGGTCGACGAAGCTTGCCAGGGGATTGCGGGACTCAGGAGTACGTCGTGGCAGTTTGGTGGGTTTATACCTGGATCGCGGCATAGAGATGCTGGTAGGGATGCTGGGTATATTGAAGGCCGGTGGTGCGTATGTACCGATCGATCTGGAATTTCCATCGGGCAGGGTACGGTCCATGTTGGGGGACAGCGGCGCGGAGGTTTTGGTAAGTAAGTCCCTTGATCATCCGATGGAAGGGATCCGTGTGATCGACCCTTCGGAGGTGGATAGGTATTCTGCAACACCGTTACCGGAGGTTCCTGAGGGTTCGGATCTTGGGTATGTGATCTACACGTCGGGTACCACGGGCGAGCCGAAGGGAGTGAAGATCACGCACGATCAGGTGATGGATTATGTAAGCGGACTTGAGGACAAAATTTCGATAAGCAAGAACAAAAGCTATGCTTTGGTATCGAGCATTGCGACGGATTTGGGCAATACGGTAGTATATGGATCGCTTTTGAGCGGGGGTACCTTGCACGTTATGAGCAAAACCCGCAGCAGCGATAGTGTATACCTACGGGAGTATTTTACAAGGCAGGGGATCGATTGTTTAAAGATCGTACCGTCTCATTGGGAGGCTTTGAGTGAAGGGGAGGAGATGTTGCTTCCGAAAAGTCAGTTGATCTTTGGAGGGGAGGCCTTATCGGGCAGGATCGTAGAGAGGATCTATGGCCTTTCAGGGAGTTGTGAGGTGATCAACCACTATGGCCCGACGGAGACGACGATCGGCAAGTTGTTGTACCGTGTCCCCCGCGAGGGAGCCTATCCAAGGACGGTACCCATAGGAGCCCCTTTTGGCAACACGGTGGTTTACGTGCTGAGTGAAAGCAAGACGTTGAGTGGGATCGGAGTCCCCGGAGAGTTGTACATAGGAGGACGGGGGGTGAGCTCAGGGTACCTCAACAAGGAGGAGCTGACCCGAGAGAAGTTTATAAAAGACCCGATTGGAGGCAACGGGTTGTTGTATTCAACGGGCGACCGGGTTCGCTATACAGAAGAAGGGGTCATTGAATTTTTGGGAAGGACAGACGATCAGGTAAAGATCCGTGGATATCGGATAGAGCCACAGGAGATCGAGCGTCAGATCGAACGCACAGCAGAGGTGCAGCAGGTGAGTGTACAGGTGAGGGAGGATTCACAAGGAATAAAGATCCTGGTAGCGTATGTAATTCCACTATCGGGTTACGATCGCACGCGCATGCTGGATCGTTTGAGAGCACAGCTACCGGAGTACATGGTACCCGGGAGGGTTGTGGAGCTGGATTCGTTTCCGATGCTTGCAAGCGGGAAGATCGACCGCAAGAAGCTACCGGCCCCGGAGGCGGAGAAGTCCTTGCAACAGACCTTGCCGAAGACTCAGGAAGAGCAGCGGATGGCAGGTATATGGGAGGAGGTTCTGGAGGTAGAGGGCATCCATATGGAAGATGACTTTTTTGCACTTGGCGGACACTCCTTACTGGCTATACGATTGATATCGGCCATTCGCAAGAAGTTTAAAGCTGAGATTAGGATCCGTGATATTTTTAATTATCCAACGATGTCGGGATTGATGACAAGACTTTCGGGAGAGGAAGAACTTTTACCCCCGATCCAAAAGACGAAACGTCCCAAACGGATCCCCTTGTCGTATTCCCAGGAGCGCTTGTGGTTTATCGATAAGTTGGAGGGGAGTGTACAGTATCACATACCGAGTGTATTGAACTTAAGGGGCACTCTGGAGGTAGAGAAGCTGGTTTTATCGATACAGGGAGTTCTTCAGCGTCATGAGTCGTTGCGCACGGTGATCGTAGAGGATGGCGGCCAGGGTTATCAGCAGATCTTACCTTGGGAGGGCTGGCAGTTAAGCCGTTCGAAAGCTTCAAACACGAAGGAGGGTATAGGCGCACAGATCTCCCGTGAGATCAGCCGTCCCTTTGACTTGAGTAAAGACTATATGCTGAGGTGTTTGTTGATCGAACACAGCAAGGATCATCACAGGCTAGTGGTGACCTTGCATCACATTTCATCAGACGGATGGTCGTCGTCGATTTTGGTGAAGGAGGTAGCGGAGATGTACAATTCGCTATGCGAGGGTAGGGAAGCGGAGTTAGCGCCCCTGGAGGTACAGTACAGCGATTATTCGATCTGGCAGCGCAAGTATGTAAGCGGAGAGGTATTGGAGAAGAAGTTGAGGTATTGGCGGGAACAGCTCAAGGGAGTAGCGCCATTGGAGTTACCGACGGATAAGCTTCGTCCGAAGCTGCAGGGCACCACGGGGAAGTCGGAGCGATTTGAGCTGGACCAACAGACGACAGCGGGATTAAGGAAGTTGAGCACACAGACGGGTAGTACGATGTTTATGACGCTGCTTTCGGCCTTTACGGTGTTGTTGCATAAATACACGAACTCACAGCAGGACATTTGTGTAGGGACACCGATTGCAGGCAGACAGCATAAGGAGACGGAAGATCTGATCGGATTTTTCATCAACACGCTAGCCATCCGCACGCAAGTAGATAAGCAAAAGAGTTTTAAGGAGTTGCTGGAGGGAGTACGCAAAACGACGATGGAGGCGTATGAGCATCAGGAGGTACCTTTTGAGAAGGTGATCGATGCGGTGGTCAAAGACCGTGACTTAAGCCGTAGTCCACTTTTCCAGGTGATGTTTGTCTATCAGAACACCCCGGAAGTACCGGAGTTAAAGCTGGGAGGTTTAAAACTCACCCGGGAGTCGTCACCGTATCAGGCAACCAAGTTTGATCTTACCCTTAGCGTATTAGAGAATGCAGATACCCTAAAATTGGTTGTACAATATAAGACCGACCTTTTTTATTCCTCAACGATACAAAGGTTAACGAGCCATTTTTCACATTTAGCAAAGCGGCTTGTTGAGAACCCTCATGCGAGCATTGCTTCTTTGAGCCTCTTGAGCCCTGAAGAACAAAAACAGATCGAAAGTTTCAATCAAACGGAGGTACAGTATCCAAAGGATAAAACGATCGTAGAGTTGTTTGAGCATCGGGTGAAAAAGACCCCGAATCAGACGGCCTTGGTTTATGAGGGCAAAACGATGAGTTATCAAGAGCTCAACCGGCGCTCCAACCGTCTGGCTCATTACCTGATCAAGCATGGGGTTACCCAAGACACACTGGTACCCCTGTGCATGGAACGTAGCATGGAGATGATCGTAGCGATGCTTGGGATCCTCAAATCGGGAGGTGCGTATGTGCCGATCGACCCGGAGTACCCACAGCAGCGGTTGGATTATATGCTTAAAGACACGGGATCAGGGATACTTTTAGGCACCGCTCAGACGGCATTGCTTCAAAGAGCCAAGGCGATAAAATTTGTAGATGTACAGGAGGTTCTTGAGTCTTCCTATTCTGAGGAGGATCTTTCGGAGAAGCCATCACCGGGAGGTTTGATGTATGTGATCTACACCTCGGGATCCACGGGTCATCCTAAGGGAGTGATGATCACTCATGAGAGTTTACTGGATCATTGTTATGGATTGATCGACAGTGCGGGCCTTAAGGGATGCAGGAGTTATGCTCTTTTTTCACCCCTTGTATTTGATGCGGGTCATGCGGTGATCTTCAGTTCTCTGATACAGGGAGGGCAGTTGCATGTGTTGTCTGCCCAACAGCTTGGGTCTCCACCGGAACTGGGGAGATACATAAAGTCCCGTGGCATAGATTGCATTAAGATCGTTCCGACATTGTGGACTTTTTACAGTGATTCGGGGGTCAATTTATTGCCGGAGCAGGTACTGATCTTTGGGGGGGAGAGTTTGACGACGGGAGTATTGAAGCGTTTAGGGTCTTATGGAGGCAGGGTATACAATCACTATGGACCTACGGAGGCAACGATCGGGAAGTCCATTCATACGATCGATCCGGACCGGAATTATTCGACCATACCCATTGGAAAACCCTTTTCCAACAGCAGGTTTTATGTAAAGGATCCCGGGGGTATGGAAGTTCCTATCGGGGTACCCGGAGAGTTGTACATTGGAGGCAAGGGATTGGCAGAGGGGTATTTGAACTTACCGGAACTGACAAAGGAGAAGTTTATCCAAACGCCGCAGGGCCGTCAATATCGCACAGGAGACGTAGTTAGATGGACGCAGGAAGGAGAGATCGAATACTTAGGAAGAATAGACGATCAGGTAAAGATCAGAGGCTACCGCATTGAGCTTGGTGAGATCGAAAGTGCACTGGAAAAGACGGGACGGATCACCGCCTCGGTGGTGCTTGCAAAGAAGGATCAAACGGGCACAAACCGATTGGTGGGTTACGTGGTAAAGAAGAAGGGTTCTACGAAAGAGAACATCCAAAAAGCACTGGAGAAGCTCTTACCGGAGTATATGATCCCACAGTGGTGGGTGGAGTTGGAAAGCATTCCCCTTACGCCCAATGGCAAGGTGGATAAGAAGGCCTTACCGGAGGTGGACGTAGAGGGTCAGAAAAGCGGAAGCTATGTTAAAGCAGAGACCCCAACGCAAGAGGCCCTGGTAAAGATCTGGGAAGATTTGTTAGAGGTAGAGAAGATCGGCATCGAAGATAATTTCTTTGAGCTGGGCGGTCATTCGCTTTTAGCCATGCGAGTGGTCGCCAGGATAAAGGAAAAATTTGAACATGAGATTCCTTTAAGGACCTTATTTGAGTTTGCAACAATAAAAAAGCTCAGCGAATTTTTAGATAATCAAAAAAAGGAAGATATACTTAGTTTTTAAGTAATGAGCATTAAGGAATTTATAAAAAATTTGGAAGAAAGGCACTTTACCCTTGAGTTACAGGGCGAAAAACTAATGCTCAGAGCGTTTTCCGCAAAGGTATCGGCTAGTGAAATTGAATCAGTTAAGACCAATCCGGCAATTATCAATTTCATCAGGCAGAATAGGGATGAAATAATAAATTTCCTGAAGGAAATTGAAATCCCTGACCTTAAAATTCAGGAACGACCTGAACATATACCTCTTACATTCAGTCAGGAGAGAGTCTGGTTTATTGACAAACTTTTTGGCAGTACTCCATATCATATTCCAATTCTGCTTGAAATCAAAGGAGAATTAAAAATTAGGGCACTGGAATCTACCTTCAAACAAATCATTAAAAAGCATGAAGTATTGCGTACGGTCTATTATGAAATAGATGGAAAAGTTTATCAGAAGTCAATAAGTGCTGATGGCTGGCAGCTTGATCTTGAAAGGGCATATTCAGATCACACCTTAGCAAAAGAAGTTGATGAAATAATAAGCAAAAAGATCCAGACTCCTTTTGATTTGGAGAAGGATTTTATGATAAGGTCCGGATTAATTAAAAGGTCGGAGGGAGATTTTCTGTTATATATTATCATTCATCACATTTCCTTTGATGGATGGTCCGGTTCAATTTTTATTGATGAACTTGTTGAGAATTATGAATCTAATCTGAATGGCAAGTTAACCATTACCAAGACGGATGGATTACAATATTCAGATTTTGCTATCTGGCAAAGAAAATATTTTAATGAATCAGTTCTTGAGGATAAACTGGGGTATTGGAAGGAGAGATTGAAGGGTATCATACCGGTTGAAATACCATCTGACTTTATCCGTCCTGCCCAGCAAACCTTTAATGGAAATGAAGTAAAGATTACACTGGATTCAAAAATTTACAAAGAATTAAAAAGTTTTTGTCAAACTAACCGAGTTACAATTTTTTCAACCTTGATCAGTGGATTGGGTATCCTTCTTAAAACCTATACCGGTCAGGATGATATTAGCATTGGAACTCCTTTAGCAGGAAGAAGAGATAGTGAAATTGAAAAGCTGATAGGTTTTTTTGTCAATACACTAGTAATAAGAAATAGTGTACAAAGCAGCGATACGGCTCTCAATTTTGTAAAAAACACCCATCAAAATGTTCTTGAGGATTTTGAACACCAGGATGTTCCATTTGAAAAAATAGTGGAGTTGTTTGGTTCTCAGGGAGATCTGAGTAGAAATCCAGTCTTTCAGGTAATGTTCGTATTGCAGAATACTCCTGAATCCAAGGCTAAAAAAGTAAGCGGACTTAAAATTTCCAGAAGAAAGGGTGTGAAGTTCAAAACACCTTTTGATTTAACCTGCATTGCCAACGAAACTTCCGGTAAATTGTATCTGAACTTTCAATACAACCATGATTTATATAAAAGATCTTCAATCATTCGTCTCCTGGATCATTATCAGGAAATCATAAAGAAGGTAGTAAGAAGTCCGGATCTAAAAATTTACAATGTATCAAGATCCAAACCTGAAAATGAGCTTTTTGTTCTGAAGGAATTCAGTTTTTCTAAACCACTCAAACCAGTTACCGGAGATATTGTATCGCGATTTGAAGAAGTGGTTAATACTTATGAAAACCATAATGCTCTTGTATATGAAGATCGTTTTGTTACCTACGGGAAATTGAATGAAGATTCATCCAATTTGTCACGATATTTAATATCGAATGGTTTAAAACCCGGTTCGAATGTTGTCGTGATCATGGAACGTGGAGTTGAAACCGTGATAGCTTTGTTTGCAATACTTAAGGCAGGCGGTGTATATGTTCCGGTTGATATTTCGTATCCGGTCGAAAGAATAAAGTATATTCTGACAGATGTGAATTCCGGAATGATCATGGTAGGAAGTGAGTTCAAAAAAAATAATTATCCTGCATTTAAAAATAACTTTATCGATTATCACAACGGAGTAGGCAAGGGAGAGAAATTAAAAGATCAGATTCAGTTGCCAGCGGTTTCGCCCGAATCTGTGGCCTATGTGATCTACACTTCGGGATCCACAGGACAACCCAAGGGTGTGATGGTGGAACATAGAGGAGTCGTTAATTTAGTTAGCAGTCAAATTCATCATCTAAACTTAGTACCCGGCTTAAAGTCGCTTCAGTTTTCTTCCTATGGATTTGATGCATCATGCTTTGAGATATTTAATACACTATTGAGTGGAGGGTGTTTGGTGATTGCTGGTCAAAATGCCAGGAACAACACACAAGACTTTATTGATTTGGTCAATAAGAATAATGTTGAACTGGCAACCTTACCACCTGCCTTTGTAAATATGATCCGGGAAGAAGAGTTTGGTTTAAAGACAATAGTTTCTGCCGGGGAATCTTTAAGTCCTGAATTAGCTAATCAAATCCTCAGGAAGGGTATCCGGTTGATCAATGCATATGGCCCGACAGAGTCAACGGTGTGTGCAAGCTTAAAGATTCAGAGTTTAAACCAAGAGAAAGTCACCATCGGCAAACCGATCTCCAACACGAGCATTTACATCCTCGATCCTCTTGGCAACCCACAACCCATCGGGGTACCGGGAGAGCTATTCATCGGAGGGCCACAGGTGGCCCGGGGATATTTAAACCGTGAAGACTTAACGAAGGAACGATTTTTAAAGGATCCTTTTTCAGAGAAAAAAGGAGCGAGGATGTATAAGACCGGCGACCTTGGCAGATGGACGGAAGAAGGAGAGATCGAATACTTAGGAAGAATAGACGATCAGGTAAAGATCAGAGGCTACCGCATTGAGTTGGGAGAGATCGAAAGTGCACTGGAAAAGACGGGACGGATCACCGCCTCGGTGGTGCTTGCAAAGAAGGATCAAACGGGCACAAACCGGTTGGTGGGTTATGTGGTAAAGAAGAAGGGTTCTACGAAAGAGAACATCCAAAAAGCACTGGAGAAGCTCTTACCGGAGTATATGATCCCACAGTGGTGGGTGGAGTTGGAAAGCATTCCCCTTACGCCCAATGGCAAGGTGGACAAGAAGGCCTTACCGGAGGTGGACGTAGAGGGTCAGAGAAGCGGAAGCTATGTTAAAGCAGAGACCCCAACGCAAGAGGCCCTGGTAAAGATCTGGGAAGACTTGTTAGAGGTAGAGAAGATCGGCATCGAAGATAATTTCTTTGAGCTGGGCGGCCATTCGCTTTTAGCCATGCGAGTGATCGCCTCGATCCGCAGGGAGTTAAAGACGGAGTTGGGAGTACGGGACCTGTTCACACATTCAACGATCAAAGGCCTGAGTAGCTATATAGAGACCCTTGGCGATCAAACGCTTTTACCCCCGATCCAAAAGACGAAACGTCCCAAACGGATCCCCTTGTCGTATTCCCAGGAGCGCTTGTGGTTTATCGACAAGTTGGAGGGGAGTGTACAGTATCACATACCGAGTGTATTGAACTTAAGGGGCACTCTGGAGGTAGAGAAGCTGGTTTTATCGATACAGGGAGTTCTTCAGCGTCATGAGTCGTTGCGCACGGTGATCGTAGAGGATGGCGGCCAGGGTTATCAGCAGATCTTACCTTGGGAGGGCTGGCAGTTAAGCCGTTCGAAAGCTTCAAACACGAAGGAGGGTATAGGCGCACAGATCTCCCGTGAGATCAGCCGTCCCTTTGACTTGAGTAAAGACTATATGCTGAGGTGTTTGTTGATCGAACACAGCAAGGATCATCACAGGCTAGTGGTGACCTTGCATCACATTTCATCAGACGGATGGTCGTCGTCGATTTTGGTGAAGGAGGTAGCGGAGATGTACAATTCGCTATGCGAGGGTAGGGAAGCGGAGTTAGCGCCCCTGGAGGTACAGTACAGCGATTATTCGATCTGGCAGCGCAAGTATGTAAGCGGAGAGGTATTGGAGAAGAAGTTGAGGTATTGGCGGGAACAGCTCAAGGGAGTAGCGCCATTGGAGTTACCGACGGATAAGCTTCGTCCGAAGCTGCAGGGCACCACGGGGAAGTCGGAGCGATTTGAGCTGGACCAACAGACGACAGCGGGATTAAGGAAGTTGAGCACACAGACGGGTAGTACGATGTTTATGACGCTGCTTTCGGCCTTTACGGTGTTGTTGCATAAATACACGAACTCACAGCAGGACATTTGTGTAGGGACACCGATTGCAGGCAGACAGCATAAGGAGACGGAAGATCTGATCGGATTTTTCATCAACACGCTAGCCATCCGCACGCAAGTAGATAAGCAAAAGAGTTTTAAGGAGTTGCTGGAGGGAGTACGCAAAACGACGATGGAGGCGTATGAGCATCAGGAGGTACCTTTTGAGAAGGTGATCGATGCGGTGGTCAAAGACCGTGACTTAAGCCGCAGTCCACTTTTCCAGGTGATGTTTGTCTATCAGAACACCCCGGAAGTACCGGAGTTAAAGCTGGGAGGTTTAAAACTCACCCGGGAGTCGTCACCGTATCAGGCAACCAAGTTTGATCTTACCCTTAGCGTATTAGAGAATGCAGATACCCTAAAATTGGTTGTACAATATAAGACCGACCTTTTTTATTCCTCAACGATACAAAGGTTAACGAGCCATTTTTCACATTTAGCAAAGCGGCTTGTTGAGAACCCTCATGCGAGCATTGCTTCTTTGAGCCTCTTGAGCCCTGAAGAACAAAAACAGATCGAAAGTTTCAATCAAACGGAGGTACAGTATCCAAAGGATAAAACGATCGTAGAGTTGTTTGAGCATCGGGTGAAAAAGACCCCGAATCAGACGGCCTTGGTTTATGAGGGCAAAACGATGAGTTATCAAGAGCTCAACCGGCGCTCCAACCGTCTGGCTCATTACCTGATCAAGCATGGGGTTACCCAAGACACACTGGTACCCCTGTGCATGGAACGTAGCATGGAGATGATCGTAGCGATGCTTGGGATCCTCAAATCGGGAGGTGCGTATGTGCCGATCGACCCGGAGTACCCACAGCAGCGGTTGGATTATATGCTTAAAGACACGGGATCAGGGATACTTTTAGGCACCGCTCAGACGGCATTGCTTCAAAGAGCCAAGGCGATAAAATTTGTAGATGTACAGGAGGTTCTTGAGTCTTCCTATTCTGAGGAGGATCTTTCGGAGAAGCCATCACCGGGAGGTTTGATGTATGTGATCTACACCTCGGGATCCACGGGTCATCCTAAGGGAGTGATGATCACTCATGAGAGTTTACTGGATCATTGTTATGGATTGATCGACAGTGCGGGCCTTAAGGGATGCAGGAGTTATGCTCTTTTTTCACCCCTTGTATTTGATGCGGGTCATGCGGTGATCTTCAGTTCTCTGATACAGGGAGGGCAGTTGCATGTGTTGTCTGCCCAACAGCTTGGGTCTCCACCGGAACTGGGGAGATACATAAAGTCCCGTGGCATAGATTGCATTAAGATCGTTCCGACATTGTGGACTTTTTACAGTGATTCGGGGGTCAATTTATTGCCGGAGCAGGTACTGATCTTTGGGGGGGAGAGTTTGACGACGGGAGTATTGAAGCGTTTAGGGTCTTATGGAGGCAGGGTATACAATCACTATGGACCT
The DNA here is from genome assembly GCA_020635455.1 of Flavobacteriales bacterium. Taxonomy (GTDB): domain Bacteria; phylum Bacteroidota; class Bacteroidia; order NS11-12g; family UBA9320; genus JABWCE01. The sequence goes on along the minus strand of JACJZT010000004.1, from coordinate 12,809 downwards.
ACGGAGGCAACGATCGGGAAGTCCATTCATACGATCGATCCGGACCGGAATTATTCGACCATACCCATTGGAAAACCCTTTTCCAACAGCAGGTTTTATGTAAAGGATCCCGGGGGTATGGAAGTTCCTATAGGGGTACCCGGAGAGTTGTACATTGGAGGCAAGGGATTGGCAGAGGGGTATTTGAACTTACCGGAACTGACAAAGGAGAAGTTTATCCAAACGCCGCAGGGCCGTCAATATCGCACAGGAGACGTAGTTAGATGGACGCAGGAAGGAGAGATCGAATACTTAGGAAGAATAGACGATCAGGTAAAGATCAGAGGCTACCGCATTGAGTTGGGAGAGATCGAAAGTGCACTGGAAAAGACGGGACGGATCACCGCCTCGGTGGTGCTTGCAAAGAAGGATCCAACGGGCACAAACCGGTTGGTGGGCTATGTGGTAAAGAAGAAGGGTTCTACGAAAGAGAACATCCAAAAAGCACTGGAGAAGCTCTTACCGGAGTATATGATCCCACAGTGGTGGGTGGAGTTGGAAAGCATTCCCCTTACGCCCAATGGCAAGGTGGATAAGAAGGCCTTACCGGAGGTGGACGTAGAGGGTCAGAAAAGCGGAAGCTATGTTAAAGCAGAGACCCCAACGCAAGAGGCCCTGGTAAAGATCTGGGAAGACTTGTTAGGGGTAGAGAAGATCGGCATCGAAGATAATTTCTTTGAGCTGGGCGGCCATTCGCTTTTAGCCATGAAAATGGTATCAAAAATTAAACTCGAATTTAATATAGAGGTAAGCTTAAGGGACCTGTTTCAAAACATAACCATAAAAAGATTGTCTGATTTTATTTCTAAATCAGAAGAGATAAAGCTTCCAGAAATAATTCATTATAAAACTGATACAAATGAATTTCCATTAACTTTTAGTCAGGAAAGAATATGGTTTATTGATAAAATGGAAGGGAGTTTGCAATTTCATCTTCCTAAAATAATTACCATCAAGGGTAATATTAACATAAAAGCAGTTGATGAAAGCCTGAGAATTATTTTTCATAGACATGATATTCTCAGAACTACTTATAAGCAGTTAAACAATGGAGATGTTAGGCAGGTTGTTCATGAAAAAATTGAATTTCCAATTGAAATTTTTGATTCAATTGCAGAGGGGAAAACTAAAAATGAGATAGACTATCTGATCAATAACGCTGTTTTCAAGCCATTTGATTTAAGTAAGGATGCTCCAATCAGGGTTTCAATGATCTCTGTTTCTGAGCAGTTTCACTATATAGTACTTGTCGTACATCATATAGCCACCGATGCGTGGTCTTTGACTCATCTTATCAAAGAATTCAATTTGGTTTACGAGTCAGCCTTGAAGAATAAGAAATATGAACTACCAAATATTGAATTACAATATAGAGACTTTGCTTTATGGCAAAGAAAGAATTTTACTGAAGAGTTTTTAAAAGGTAAGTTAGATTATTGGAAACAAAAACTCTTTGGTCTGACCATTCTCGATCTCCCTTACGATTTTGCAAGGCCCCCGATAAGAACTATGAAAGGGGCATCAACAGGAATTCTCCTTGAAAGAAATTTTGTTAGCAGTTTAAAAAAATTCAGCACCAATAATCAAATAACACTATACACTCATTTATTAGCTGCTTTTAATGTTTTACTTGCTAAATATAGTGGTCAAATGGACATTTGTGTAGGAGCTTCGGTAGCCAACCGGCCATCCGAAAAGCTCGAGGGACTTATTGGCTTTTTTGTTAATACATTAACTTTCAGAAATTTTGTTGATTTTAAGGTTTCTTATAATGAGTTGCTCAGTCAAACCAATAATACCGTTGTTGAAGCATACGATAACCAACAGGTACCTTTTGAAAAAGTTGTCGACACAGTAGTATTGGACCGCGATCCGAGCAGAAGTCCTCTGTTTCAGGTTATGCTTATCTATACCGATATACCTGAAACGGAAGTTTTGAATATAGGAGAATCAGGAATATCCCAATCAGGATTTTCAACAAACATTTCAAAATTTGACCTTTCAGTACATATAAGAGTTACAAATAAAGGTTTACGCTTATCTGCCGAATACTCGACGGATCTATTCAAGGCGGAGACGATCTCAAGGATGCTGGAGCATTACCGCACGATACTGGAGCGTGTAACGGAGGATCCGAAACAGGAGATCGGAGCGATCTCGATGTTGTCAGATCAGGAGCAGGAGCTTTTGAGTGACAGTTGGAACCGTTCGGTTGTGGAAGTAGCGCAGGGCAGTACGATCGTTTCGTCCTTTAGCCGTCAGGCGGTTGAACGTTCCAAAGAGCCTGCGGTTGTGTTTGAGGACCGGACACTGAGTTACGGTGATCTCGACGCATGGTCGACGAAGCTTGCCAGGGGATTGCGGGACTCAGGAGTACGTCGTGGCAGTCTGGTGGGTTTATACCTGGATCGCGGCATAGAGATGCTGGTAGGGATGCTGGGTATATTGAAGGCCGGTGGTGCGTATGTACCGATCGATCTGGAATTTCCATCGGGCAGGGTACGGTCCATGTTGGGGGACAGCGGCGCGGAGGTTTTGGTAAGTAAGTCCCTTGATCATCCGATGGAAGGGATCCGTGTGATCGACCCTTCGGAGGTGGATAGGTATTCTGCAACACCGTTACCGGAGGTTCCTGAGGGTTCGGATCTTGGGTATGTGATCTACACGTCGGGTACCACGGGCGAGCCGAAGGGAGTGAAGATCACGCACGATCAGGTGATGGATTATGTAAGCGGACTTGAGGACAAAATTTCGATAAGCAAGAACAAAAGCTATGCTTTGGTATCGAGCATTGCGACGGATTTGGGCAATACGGTAGTATATGGATCGCTTTTGAGCGGGGGTACCTTGCACGTTATGAGCAAAACCCGCAGCAGCGATAGTGTATACCTACGGGAGTATTTTACAAGGCAGGGGATCGATTGTTTAAAGATCGTACCGTCTCATTGGGAGGCTTTGAGTGAAGGGGAGGAGATGTTGCTTCCGAAAAGTCAGTTGATCTTTGGAGGGGAGGCCTTATCGGGCAGGATCGTAGAGAGGATCTATGGCCTTTCAGGGAGTTGTGAGGTGATCAACCACTATGGCCCGACGGAGACGACGATCGGCAAGTTGTTGTACCGTGTCCCCCGCGAGGGAGCCTATCCAAGGACGGTACCCATAGGAGCCCCTTTTGGCAACACGGTGGTTTACGTGCTGAGTGAAAGCAAGACGTTGAGTGGGATCGGAGTCCCCGGAGAGTTGTACATAGGAGGACGGGGGGTGAGCTCAGGGTACCTCAACAAGGAGGAGCTGACCCGAGAGAAGTTTATAAAAGACCCGATTGGAGGCAACGGGTTGTTGTATTCAACGGGCGACCGGGTTCGCTATACAGAAGAAGGGGTCATTGAATTTTTGGGAAGGACAGACGATCAGGTAAAGATCCGTGGATATCGGATAGAGCCACAGGAGATCGAGCGTCAGATCGAACGCACAGCAGAGGTGCAGCAGGTGAGTGTACAGGTGAGGGAGGATTCACAAGGAATAAAGATCCTGGTAGCGTATGTAATTCCACTATCGGGTTACGATCGCACGCGCATGCTGGATCGTTTGAGAGCACAGCTACCGGAGTACATGGTACCCGGGAGGGTTGTGGAGCTGGATTCGTTTCCGATGCTTGCAAGCGGGAAGATCGACCGCAAGAAGCTACCGGCCCCGGAGGCGGAGAAGTCCTTGCAACAGACCTTGCCGAAGACTCAGGAAGAGCAGCGGATGGCAGGTATATGGGAGGAGGTTCTGGAGGTAGAGGGCATCCATATGGAAGATGACTTTTTTGCACTTGGCGGACACTCCTTACTGGCTATACGATTGATATCGGCTATCCGCAAGGAATTCAAGACCGAAATTCCGATAGGAGACGTATTTGATTATCCAACGATGTCGGGATTGATGACAAGACTTTCGGGAGAGGAAGAACTTTTACCCCCGATCCAAAAGACGAAACGTCCCAAACGGATCCCCTTGTCGTATTCCCAGGAGCGCTTGTGGTTTATCGACAAGTTGGAGGGGAGTGTACAGTATCACATACCGAGTGTATTGAACTTAAGGGGCACTCTGGAGGTAGAGAAGCTGGTTTTATCGATACAGGGAGTTCTTCAGCGTCATGAGTCGTTGCGCACGGTGATCGTAGAGGATGGCGGCCAGGGTTATCAGCAGATCTTACCTTGGGAGGGCTGGCAGTTAAGCCGTTCGAAAGCTTCAAACACGAAGGAGGGTATAGGCGCACAGATCTCCCGTGAGATCAGCCGTCCCTTTGACTTGAGTAAAGACTATATGCTGAGGTGTTTGTTGATCGAACACAGCAAGGATCATCACAGGCTAGTGGTGACCTTGCATCACATTTCATCAGACGGATGGTCGTCGTCGATTTTGGTGAAGGAGGTAGCGGAGATGTACAATTCGCTATGCGAGGGTAGGGAAGCGGAGTTAGCGCCCCTGGAGGTACAGTACAGCGATTATTCGATCTGGCAGCGCAAGTATGTAAGCGGAGAGGTATTGGAGAAGAAGTTGAGGTATTGGCGGGAACAGCTCAAGGGAGTAGCGCCATTGGAGTTACCGACGGATAAGCTTCGTCCGAAGCTGCAGGGCACCACGGGGAAGTCGGAGCGATTTGAGCTGGACCAACAGACGACAGCGGGATTAAGGAAGTTGAGCACACAGACGGGTAGTACGATGTTTATGACGCTGCTTTCGGCCTTTACGGTGTTGTTGCATAAATACACGAACTCACAGCAGGACATTTGTGTAGGGACACCGATTGCAGGCAGACAGCATAAGGAGACGGAAGATCTGATCGGATTTTTCATCAACACGCTAGCCATCCGCACGCAAGTAGATAAGCAAAAGAGTTTTAAGGAGTTGCTGGAGGGAGTACGCAAAACGACGATGGAGGCGTATGAGCATCAGGAGGTACCTTTTGAGAAGGTGATCGATGCGGTGGTCAAAGACCGTGACTTAAGCCGTAGTCCACTTTTCCAGGTGTTTTTTGTTTACCTGAACACCCCCGAAAAGAAAATATCCAAATTCGGAAACCTTCAATTAAAAAGAGAGTCCTCCAACTTTGTATCAACCAAATACGACCTCACTTTAAGTGTAATTGAGCATAGTTCAGGATTGTCACTTAATTTTCAATACAAGCAGGAATTATTTGAAAGCAACACTATAAAACGATGGGTTACTCATTTTGACCGGCTGCTAAAAATTATTTCAATAGACCCATATCAATCTATTGTTCAGATGCAAATTCTTAATGATGAAGAACTAAGATCACTAAGAAAATTTGGAACAAGTCGCTTGAAATACCCTTCTGGTAAAACAATTGCAGAACATTTTAGGGAAACTGCACGAAAATTTGCCGGTTCCATAGCATTAAGCTATAAGGGACAAATGTTAACCTATTCTGAACTGGACCAATTGTCCGATAATTTAGCCTTACATTTAATTAAAGCAGGTGTTAATAAAAGAAGTTTGGTTCCTTTGTGTTTAAACAGAAGCAAGGAACTAATAATTTCAATTATTGCCATACTTAAAGCAGGAGGAGCCTATGTGCCATTAGATCCATCTTATCCGGATGAAAGAATTAAATTTATTTTAGAAGACACGGGTGCTGAAATAATTATTACCAATCTGGATAAACCTTGTTTTAAAATTTATAAATCTGTCGATCCTTTTAAAATCGGAAAGATTTCTGAAAAACCTGAGAAACTATTGGAATTGGATGTAAGATCCTCTGACCCTGCTTATGCAATATATACTTCCGGATCATCAGGCCGCCCAAAAGGAGTTTTGGTCAATCAGGAAGCTTTGGCAGATCATTGTTTTGGGTTAATAAAAAGTGCAGGTCTCGAAGAATGCAAGTCCTTTGCTTTTTTCTCACCTCTTGTTTTCGATGCCGGACATGCAATGGTGTATTCATCAATGTTTTTAGGTTCCTGTTTACACGTACTTCCTGAAGAATTAATTTTAAATGCAGATGCCTTAAGTAAATATACAGAAGAAAATAAAATTGACTGCTTTAAAATCGTACCATCCTTATGGTTAAGTTATGCCAGGACTAATCAAAAGGTGCTTCCGCAAAAGGTTTTTATTTTCGGTGGAGAACCTTTTGATCCCGAAATAGCAGAGCATCTGTTGCAATTTGAATTTCATGGAAAAACCTACAATCATTATGGTCCGACCGAGGCAACTATTGGTAAGACAATTTATAAGGTTCAACTTAATAAGGATTATAAAAATATACCAATAGGGAAACCTTTCTCAAATACAAAATTATATGTTTTGGATAAGGATATGGCTCTTATGCCGATTGGTATACCGGGTGAGCTTTATATAGGTGGTACAGGATTGGCCGAGTCTTATCTGAATCAGGAAGATTTAACGAATAAGGTGTTTATCCCTGACCCTTTTGAGTCAGGATCAAGAATTTACAAAACGGGTGACAAAGTAAAATGGGATGAAGAAGGCAATCTTATTTATAATGGACGAATTGATAATCAGGTAAAAATAAGAGGTTATCGGGTAGAACTTGGGGAAATAGAATGGACCATACGAAAAAGTGAAATGGTTAAGGATGTTAAAGTCCTGCTTCGCGACGATCAAAATAATATAAAGCACCTTGTTGCATATTATATTGATACGAAAGATACAGCGATCGAAGATCTTAAATTTTATCTGAGCAAGTACCTGCCGGATTATTTAATTCCTGCTTTTTGGATCGGAATTGAAGACTTCCCGTTAACGGTCAATGGAAAAATTGACCTTAAAGCTTTGCCAAGCATTCACTACGAAAGTACTGGCCATTTTGAAGCATTACCCGAGAATGAAATTGAAATTAAACTTGCCGAAATATGGAAATCTCTGCTTAAGAAAAATACCTTAAGTGTTAAGGATAATTTTTTTGAATTAGGAGGTGATTCGATTCTGATCATTCAAATTGTAAGCAGAGCTAAACAGGTTGGTATTGATCTTGAAGTTGCAGATATTTTTAAGCATCAATCCATAAGGAGTCTTGCGGATTATCTTCAGAATACTAAGAATGAAAGAGCAATAAAAATTCAAGCTGAGCAAGGTTTATTGAAAGGTAGTTTCGGATTAATGCCTGTCCAGAGATGGTACCTTGAAAAGAATAATCCTAAACTTAACCAAGGCTTTTTATTTAAAGTTCGAAAAACCATTCAAATTGATGCATGGAAGAAGATCCATGAAATCCTTATAAAACATCACGATGCACTTCGATTGAAGTTCATACATAAAAAAGATCAATGGCAGCAGGAATACATTCAGGAAGTTCCTGATTTATTTGTTGAAAAGATTAACAAAAACAATACTTTAGAAAAGATTCTAGCGAAACATGAGTCAAAAATAAATTTTCTGAATGGCGATGTGTTCAGGTTTGTCATCATTCAAACCGCAGATAACGAACGATATAACAGACTTTTTTTACTTGCTCATCACTTATGTATAGATGCGGTTTCCTGGCGAATTATCATACAGGATATTGAACATCTTATTAAGATTTCTGATGAATTGAATGTACCTGAACTTGGCCCTAAAACACATTCGTACAGACAATGGCAACAAGTACTGAGCAATTATGCAGGGAAGGAAGATTTTAAAAAGGAGATTGAGTACTGGGCACAAATTGAGAAGAATTACCTTCCATTGAGTTTTAAAGGGTTTAATGAACAGGTAACTCTTGACACACAAAATGCAATAAGTGAGGTCAAGGTAAAAGTATCCTCTCAAATCACAGAACAATTGTTAAGCAACGTACCATCGGTATACAAAAGCAAGATAATGGACGTTTTGGTTTCTTCTCTTGCTTTCGTACTTTCTGAGAATTCCGAAGAGCATAAGGTAAATATTGGATTTGAAGCGCATGGCAGAGAAAGAATAAATGAAGAAATTGATTTAAGCAGAACCGTGGGTTGGTTTACAACTCATTATCCACTTTCCTTAGATTTAAATGGGCTGGACAATCAGGATCTTATTAAATATGTTAAGGAAGAAATCAGGAATGTTCCCAACCAGGGCATTGGTTACGGGATTTCTGCATTTCTGCTAAAGGATAGTTCAATTGAAAATAAGGAACCATGGGATGTGGTACTGAATTATCTTGGTCAGGTCGACAAAACCACTGTACAGAAAGGTGAATTACACTCATCAAATGAATTAAAAAGCTTAAAAACTCAATTTGTTAACAAACCGAATCATAAAATTTGGATCAATGCCGCCATACGAAAAAATGAACTTGTTTTCAGATGGTCGTTCGTAAAATCAAAGTATTCGGAAAAGGTTATCGAGAAATTAGCCAAAGAAAACATTAACAAACTTACTCAACTTGTCGAGTATAGTCTTGAGTATCATCAAAAGAATGGAACATCCTATACACCTTCTGATTTCGGACTAAATAATAAAATTTCCATTTCTGAGTTTAACAACTTTTTAAAGCTTGAAAAACCTTCGGGCATAATAAAAGATCTTATTGAAGATATCTATCCATTAAGTGGTCTTCAGGAAGGGTTATTGTTTCATTCATTGTACAATAACAATGCAGGTTCCTATGTTGAACAGTTGAATTGTGACATAAGAGATTTAGACATTGCTGTTTTTCAAAAAAGTTGGGACCATATATTAGATTCCTTCAGCATTCTTCGAACCGGTTTCTTTACAAAAATTTTCAGCGATTCTTTTCAGGTTGTCTACAAAAAAGTCTCACTGCCAATATATAAAGAGGATTTAAGTCAACTGAATCAAGAGGATCAGGAAACTTTTATTTCTGATTATTTGAATAAAGATATTGAAAAAGGTTTCGATATGAGCCTGGCTCCATTGATGAGAATAAGTCTGTTTGATCTTGGATCCGGGTTGACGCGTATGACCTTGACATCTCACCATATATTACTGGATGGCTGGTCATTTCAGATCTTAATGGAATCTTTCCTTAAGGCTTATGATCATTATTCTGAAAATACCTATCCTTTGACAAAGGACAGCGATAACTTCCGGGATTACGTTGACTTTATAGTTGGTAAGGAAGTTAAGGATTCAGAACAACACTGGAAGAAATACCTTAAAGAAATTGAAAAGCCATCGCTTTTACCCTTTGTGAATGAAAGTCATAACAGAAACATGGGTTTGGGTAACTACAATTCGGTTAAACGATCGATTGATAAAGAAATTACAAAGCGAATTCAAAACTTTGTTTCAGATCAACACATTACGGTCAATACATTTATGCAGGGAGTTTGGTCAATTTTATTACATAAATATTTACAAAGTGATCTTATCACCTATGGTGTGATCGTTTCCGGAAGGCCTGAATCCATGAAAAATGTCGAAAGAAAGGTTGGGCTTTTTATTAATACCCTTGTATTTAAGTCTGAAATTGAAAAAGATCTCGAATCCGTGGAATGGTTGAAAAAGCTTCAGATGGAACAAGTTGAAAGTCGTAAATACCAATACACCCCTTTGAGTCATGTAAAAGAAATTACAGGACAAAAAAATGATTTGTTTGATACATTGATGGTATTTGAAAATTATCCGGTAAGCGATGTTGTCAAGGCAAAAAAATGGTCACTTAGAATCAGTAACCTTAAAAAATCAGAGCATACCAATTATCCTCTAACCATTGTTATTGGAAGCTCGGATGTTATAAATTTAAATTTTAGTTTCAATTCTCTTTTACTTACACAAAGGCAAACTGAAAAAATTTCTGACCACTTTATTAACGTTGTCCATGAATTATTGGATAAGCCTTCCGCTGGGGTTCATCAACTTCAGATAATGAATGCCGAAGAGCTAAAACTTCTTAACAGTTTCAACAATACCAAAACCACTTATCCAAAAGATAAAACGATCGTAGAGTTGTTTGAGCAGCAGGTAAAAAAGACCCCGAATCAGACGGCTTTGATCTACGAGCAAAAAAGGATGAGTTATGAAGAACTCAACGAGCGCTCCAACCGTCTGGCTCATTACCTTATTAAGCAGGGAGTTACCAAAGACACACTGGTACCCTTATGCATGGAACGGGGCATGGAGATGATCGTAGCGATCCTTGGGATCCTCAAATCGGGAGGAGCGTATGTACCGATCGACCCTCAGTACCCACAGCAGCGGATCGACTACATGCTAAAGGACACGGGATCAAATACATTTTTAGTCAACACAGATACGATTAACCGATTAAAGTTAAAGGGAGCCATTGCCATAGATAAGCTGGACTTAAGCAAACAAAGCTCAGAGAACCCAAAGCAAAGATCGGCCCCGGACTCGGCAGCGTATGTGATCTACACCTCGGGCTCCACAGGACAACCCAAGGGAGTGGTGGTGGAACACCGCAACGTTGTGAGTCTTGCCACAGGAGGAGGTTTTACCTCCTTTAAGACGACAGACACCTTACTTTCCACGGGAGCGCCAACGTTTGATGCAAGCACGATCGAATACTGGGGAATGCTCCTAAACGGGGGCAAACTGGTGTTGAGCAGGGAAGAGAACCTGTTAAACCATGCACGTTTAAAGAGTGACATTCTTGAACATTGGGTTACGAAGATGTGGTTTACCTCAAGTTGGTTCAACCAGTTGGTGGATACAGACCTTGAGTTGTTCAAGCCGCTGAAGACGATCATGGTAGGAGGGGAGCGCTTGTCACCTCCACATATATCGAAACTTAGGAAGAAATACCCTGAGATCGAGTTGATCAATGGCTATGGTCCGACGGAGAACACGACCTTTTCACTGACCCATCACATAACCGCTACGGACTTTGAAACAGACATACCCATAGGCAAGGTATTGGCTAACCGCGAGGCATACATACTTGACAACCTACAGCAATTGTTGCCGGTAGGAGTACCGGGTGAAATATATCTGGGAGGAGCTGGTTTGAGCAGAGGATATTTGAACAACCCGGAATTAACAAAAGAAAAATTCATTACTCACCCGTTTTCTGAAGATCCCGAAGCAAGGCTTTACAAGACCGGCGACCTTGGCAGATGGACGGAAGAAGGAGAGATCGAATACCTGGGCCGACTGGACGATCAGGTAAAGATAAGAGGCTACCGCATTGAGCTTGGAGAGATCGAAAGTGCACTGGAAAAGACGGGACGGATCACCGCCTCGGTGGTGCTGAGCAGAAAGGATCAAACGGGCACAAACCGGTTGGTGGGTTATGTGGTAAAGAAGAAGGGTTCTACGAAAGAGAACATCCAAAAAGCACTGGAGAAGCTCTTACCGGAGTATATGATCCCGCAGTGGTGGGTGGAGTTGGAAAGCATCCCCCTTACGCCCAATGGCAAGGTGGATAAGAAGGCCTTACCGGAGGTGGACGCAGAGGGTCAGAGAAGCGGAAGCTATGTGGCACCACATAACCAGACACAGCAAAAACTGGTGGAGATATGGCAGGGTCTGTTGGGAGTTGAGAAAGTAGGCATCGAAGACAATTTCTTTGAGTTGGGCGGACATTCAATTCTGGCAATGCGATTAAGATCAGAAATTTTCAGAAACTTGAATCTAGATGTTCAAATCAAAGATCTGTTTCAATACAATACAATTTCAGAACTTGATGCTTTTTTAAAATCGATTGATGAGAATAATAAGCGACCAAAAATTATTAAATTAGATCCGGAACCGGAAAGAGTAAGACTCTCTTATAGTCAGGAAAGATTATGGTTTATACATCAGTTTGAAGGTAGCCTGCAATATCATATTCCAATCATACTAAATGTTGAGGGTAAGTTGAATTTAAAAGCCCTTGAATTTGCACTTAAAGAAATCATTAACAGGCACAAAGTGCTAAGAACCGTATTTTATGATGAATCAGGAATTGGTTATCAAAAAAGTATTCCTGCTCAGGGTTTCTCTATTGATCAAGTTATTGGTCAAGAGCATTATTCTGAAGTTAGCAATGAGGATTTAATAAGGGCATTTATAAGAAGACCCTTTGACTTAAGTTCAGATTTTATGTTAAGAGTGCTTGCCTTAACACCAAACAAGGAAACTTCTACTGTGGTTTTTGTGATGCATCACATAGCATCGGATGCTTGGTCAGGATCTATTTTAGTAAAAGAGGTCATGGAATTATTCCACTCCAAAACTGAAAAGCGCCCTTGCCATTTACCTGAGCTTAAAGTTCAATATTCAGATTATTCATTCTGGCAAAGGACTTATCTCGATGAAAAAAACTTACAGGAAAAATTAAATTATTGGAAATCAAAATTAACAGATGCAGCAATCTTAAATCTTAGTTATGATTATCCAAGACCGGCCATACAGAAGCACAATGGTTCAAAGACAAGGCTTACAATTGGCAAGGGGCTTAAAGAAAAACTTGATCAGCTCAACAGAAAACATGGTACGACCTTGTATATGAGTCTGCTATCCGCTCTGGATGTTCTGCTCTATAACTATAGTGGTCAAAGTGACATTAGCATCGGTGCCTCAATAGCAAACAGGCCTCAGAAAGAACTCGAAGACTTGATTGGCTTTTTTGTTAATACCATTACCTTCAGAACTGAGTTCATTCCTGAAATTTCTTTTGCAGACCTGTTAGATAAAAACAGAGAAATTACCACCGACGCGTATCAGAACCAGGAAGTGCCTTTTGAAAAAGTAGTAGAAACTGTAGTTAAAGAACGTGATCCCAGCAGGAGTCCTTTATTTCAGGTCATGTTGGTTTTGATTAACACTCCTGAGACTGAAAAATTCACTCTTGGTAATTTAAAATTCCGTAAAGAGAA
>JACJZT010000030.1 GCA_020635455.1 Flavobacteriales bacterium | reverse complement strand
ATAAGGCTAACAAAATTCTTGAAAGAATAACTGAGCCAGAAAGAGTTGTTATGTTCCGTGTTCCATGGATAGACGACAAAGGCGAATATCATGTAAACCGTGGTTATAGAGTACAGTTTAACAGCGCAATAGGACCTTACAAAGGTGGTCTCAGATTTCATCCTGCTGTAACACTCAGCACACTTAAGTTTCTTGGTTTCGAGCAGATTTTCAAAAACAGCCTTACAAGTCTTCCAATGGGTGGCGGCAAAGGTGGTAGTGACTTCGATCCAAACGGAAAGTCTGATAACGAAATTATGAAATACTGCCAGAGCTTCATGACAGAACTTTGCAAACATGTTGGTGCAAATACAGATGTTCCTGCTGGTGATATAGGTGTTGGCGGAAGAGAAATCGGTTATCTTTTTGGTCAGTATAAGAGAATAAGAAATGAATTTACAGGCGTTCTTACAGGAAAAGGACTTGAATGGGGCGGCAGCCTTATAAGACCTGAAGCAACTGGTTTCGGTGCTGTTTATTTTGCAGAAGAAATGCTTAAGGCAAAAGGCGAGACTCTTGAAGGCAAAACTGTTGTCGTTTCCGGTTTCGGTAACGTTGCATGGGGCGCAGCAATAAAAGCTACACAGAAAGGTGCTAAAGTTATTGCTATTTCAGGACCTGACGGTTATATATATGATGCAGATGGTGTTGGAACTCAGAAAAAATGGGACTACATGCTTGAAATGAGAGCAAGTGGAAGAAACAAGGTTGAAGATTATGCAAAGAAATTTGGAAAAGAATTCCATGCAGGCAAAAAACCTTGGGAAGTAAAATGTGATATTGCAATGCCTTGTGCTATTCAGAACGAACTTAATGGCGATGATGCTAAAACTCTTATTGATCATGGTTGTAAATATATAGTTGAAGTTTCCAACATGGGTTGTACTCCTGAAGCATGGAAACTTGCTGTAGAAAAAATTGCTTATGCACCAGGAAAAGCTGTAAATGCTGGTGGTGTTGCTGTTTCAGGTCTTGAAATGAGCCAGAACAGTATGAGATACAACTGGTCAACAGAAGAAGTTGATGAAAAACTTCATACAATTATGGTTAACATTCATAAAGCTTGCGTTGAAGCTGCTAAAAAATACGGTTATGAAGGTAACTATGTTATAGGTGCAAATATTGCAGGTTTCAAGAAAGTTGCAGATGCAATGATTGCTCAGGGACTTGTATAAATTTTTAAGCGTTGTTCCGTAATATTAAGAGGACTCTTCGGAGTCCTCTTTTTTTATTAAAATTTCCTTTAAATTTGATTTTTCATCT
>JACJZT010000003.1 GCA_020635455.1 Flavobacteriales bacterium | reverse complement strand
TATCGAAGATAATTTCTTTGAGCTGGGAGGGGATTCGATCCTTATTATGAAGTTGATGACAGCAATACATAAAAAATTTTCGATTCAATTGCCAATGAACGTGCTCTTTGAATACCCAACCATTTCAAACTTGGAAAAATATTTACAAGTGTTAATGCTGGATGCCGAGGAACCTGAAAGCAATGAATCGTTTGAAATTTAAGGATAACATCCTTAGGTCATAGCTTAATTTCCATGCTTTTTTAAAGACTTTAAAAGTTGTTCCATCATACCATCTTCAATATCCAGGTGGAAAACAAGCCTGATCCAACCTTCCCCAGTATGCAGACACTTGATTTGATCTTTTAATAAATTGCTAACCAGTTGATTAGCTTCATCCGCCGATGAAAGTTTAAATAATAGAATATTGGTTTCAACCTGCATAGAATCTACGACCCTGCTTAATTGAGGAATGATGGAATAGATAGTATTTGCTTTAAGGTGATCGAATTCTAGCCGGCTTATGTTGTTTTCAAGAGCGTAGATACAAGCAGCTGCCAGAATTCCTGCCTGCCGCATACCACCACCCATTCTTTTACGATGACGCCTGGCTTTTGAAATGATTTCCCGGTTACCAACCAATACCGAACCAACCGGACATCCTAAACCTTTGCTGAAACAAACGGAGATCGTATCGAACCATTTGCCGAAGTATAAAGGGTCCTGTTTTTTTGATACCATTGCGTTCCAGAGTCGGGCACCGTCCAAATGAAGGGCGAGATGATGTTCTTTGCATACTTTTTGAACGTCGAGAATCTCCTCATCCTTCCAGCAAATCCCACCCCCTTTATTTACAGTATTTTCAATTACAACGGCAGAAGTCGCCGGAAAATGCACATCGTCCGAATTAATATTGTTTTTAACTTCGTTTCCGGTAAAGATCCCTCTTTTTCCTTGCAATAGCCTAACAGAAACACCTGAATTGGCAGACAGCCCCCCACCCTCATACTTATATACATGGGATGTTTGATCACAGATTATTTCGTCTGCCAATTGTGTATGAGATTTTACAGCTACCTGGTTTGCCATGGTACCACTGGGAAAAAACAAGGCTGATTCCTTGCCAAAATATTTGGCAACTTTTTCTTCCAATAAGTTTACGGTGGGATCGTCTCCAAAAACATCGTCACCAACCTTTGCTGAAAACATGGCTTCCAACATTTCCTTTCCCGGCTTTGTTACCGTATCCGATCTTAAATCAATCCACATATTAATCTATTAACAATAATGCTAAAATAGTTCATTCCGGAAAAAAAATGAGTACAGAAATATTTCTTTTAGTTAGTGGTGTTTAATTTCGGGTTAAAATCGAGGAATGCCCTATTTTTGAAAGTTTTGGATCTTTTAACCGGACATGCAGTTAACTGAAAACGCAAAAGTTGAATTCATTTTCGCAGTGGTAAGAAATCAGTTTCTGGGTTTAATTATTGAACCTTATCTGGTTGAAGTTACTCCGGCAGGAAATTATTCGCTGGCACATCAGCGTTTGATGGTTTCTAATATAAAACTTTACAAAGACCTGCTAACCGAAAATGATGTACAAAGTATCAGGATCCTGGAAACCTTCACTCCTGAAAACATTGTTAAAAAGTACTACAAAAAATCTGCAATAAGGCCTAAGGAATATTTTGAAAGGAAATGTGACAAAAACTTTTTCGAGCAAACCATCAGACCTTTTATAGAAAGGCGCATAGTAGAGGCTATGGACTTTATCAACAAGGATAGAATATTTTATTCCGGTGATTCCAAAAATCCATCCTCGATAAAATTAAAGTACCTATCGAATGAGGTAGGTGTACTTTTTCATTTTGTTAAGAATCAGGAAGAGACACGCTATTACATTACCTTAAAATATGAGGAACAACGGCTTAAAATTGTTGGTAACGGGGCCATTCTTATATACTCTCCTGCATACCTGATCCTGGGTGAAAGTTTGATACACCTGCCTGAATTGGATGGAAAAAAACTAGAACCATTCCTGACAAAATATTATATATCCATTGCACCTAAGGCCGAGAAAATTTTCTTTGACAAATTCGGACTCGAACTGATTGAAAAGTTTAATATCAGAACTGATGGGATTGAAATAAAACAAGAGACCCATCAGGGAAAGGCTATCCTGAAACTGGAAGGAGGTATGCATGGAAAACCCTGGTTTGTTTTAAATTTCAGGTATAATACCTCCATTTTTCCGTATCATTCAAAAAAGAAAGCTCATGCATATTATGAGTATTCAGGTGAGAATATGGTGATCCATAAAATAAGAAGAAGTAAAAGTTGGGAGGAGCATAAAAAAGAATTTATCATTTCGCTTGGTTTGAGTCAAAAAGAAGGATCTGTTTTTCAGGTAGACCCAGACCGTTTCAATTCCATAGAAAAGGAAGAACCTTATAAGTCGATAGAATGGCTTGAAAGAAATTATGAAGCCCTTTTCGGCAGAGATGTTGAAATAGAACAGAATTTAAGTCATGAATACTTTCTTGGAAAGAAGGATATGAAAATAGAAGTTAATAAGAATGGTGACTGGTTCGACCTTCAAACAAGGATCTGGTTTGGTGAATTTGAGTTTTCATTTCTTGATCTGAAAGACAACATCCTGAATAACGACCGAAATTTTCTTCTTCCGAATGGAAAAATTGCACTTATTCCGGAGGAATGGATGGCTAAATTTCAAAGTCTGACCCGCTTTAACGAAGGTAAAGAACACATCAGAATCAAAAAACACCATCTTGGTATGCTAGGCAATTTGCCCAAAACGGGTATCATCCAATCAAAGCTTGAAGGTTTAAAGGATTTTGAAACAATTAAAGAAAAGCAACTACCGGTTAATTTTAAAGGTAGATTACGGCCATACCAGATCGCTGGTTACAATTGGTTTTATTTTCTTCAGGAATTTAATTTTGGCGGATGTCTGGCAGATGATATGGGATTGGGTAAAACCATACAAACCCTTGCCTTGCTTCAGAATGAAAAGGAGATCAATTCCATTCAAAAACCACAGATCGATGAACATTTAAGTGTTAAAAAAACTGGCGGTCAGTTGAGCATTTTTGATGCCGTTCAAGCAGAAAACGGTTTTACAAGTAAATCGAAAACATCCTTACTGATCGTACCAACTTCCCTGATCTATACCTGGAGATCGGAAGCTGCAAAATTTACACCCAGTTTAAAAATCTTTGTTCATTCAGGTCCGGGAAGACCGAAAAACTCCCTTCATTTTAGAAACTATGATCTGATCATAAGTACATATGGTACCATGAGAAACGATGAAAGTTTTGTAAAGGATTTTCATTTTCATTATATAATTCTTGATGAAAGTCAAAACATTAAAAATCCTAAAAGCAAGGTTTCAAGATCGATCAGAAATTTGCAAAGTACTTATAAGCTTGCCCTTACCGGTACGCCTGTCGAAAATTCGGTTATGGATCTATGGTCGCAAATGAGTTTTGTAAATAAGGGGCTTTTAGGAGGACTTAAGTTTTTTGAAGAGAACTATGTATTGCCTATTGAAAAGAATTCGGATACAGAGAAATTAGAAGAACTAAAGGGAATCATCAAACCTTTTCTTTTACGACGAACCAAGTCACAGGTTGCCACAGAACTTCCTGAAAAAACCGAACAGATCCTTTATTGTGATATGAGCCCTGAACAGGAAATTTTGTATGAAGAAACAAAATCCAAATTCCGGAATGAAATACTGGAGAGCATTGAGAACGACGGGTTGCAAAAATCAAGGTTCAACATCATTGCAGGTTTGACCAAACTAAGACAGATCGCAAACCATCCAAAATTAACCAACCCTGAATACACCGGGCAATCCGGAAAGTTTGATGAGCTTATTGAAAAGACAGTTACGGTTGTAAATTCCGGGCATAAGATCCTGATCTATTCTCAGTTTGTAAAGCAGTTATCCCTATTCAAAGAAGCGTTTTTAAAATTAAAGATCCGGCATTGTTATTTTGATGGTAGTTATTCTTCAAAGCAAAGACAGGAGCAGGTAAAGTTGTTTCAGGGATCCGTGGATATTCCCGTATTTCTTGTCTCTTTAAAGGCCGGAGGTGTAGGTTTAACCCTTACTGCAGCCGATTATGTTTTTATTGTTGATCCCTGGTGGAATCCATCTGTAGAACGGCAGGCAGTTGACCGAACGCACAGGATCGGTCAAACCAAAAATGTTTTCAGTTATAAATTCATCACCCGAAATACGGTTGAGGAAAAAATTCTCCATCTGCAAAATAAGAAGTTAAATATGGCCTCTGAATTGGTTCTTGCAGAGGATTCCTTTTATAAAACATTGGATGTAAATGACATAAAAAAAATTCTGAGTTAAGATATTTTATGTCATTTTACTATTTTTGACAAAATAATAAATTAACATGAAAAAAATATTTACTGTATTATGTTCCATCTTAATTGGAACAGGAGCTTTCGCTCAAATGGTTCCAAACGGTGGTTTTGAAGATGGGGCTACAGAATGGAAAGGTAACAATGCACAGATCATTGATAAAGTTACTGTGAACCTATCTTCAGGCGGACAAGAAGTTATTTTACCTGTAAACGGTACTAAAATGGCATTCTTACAAAACACAACTACAGTTGCTAGTATTAGCCAAAAATTTGCCTATTCGCAACGACCTAATTCTTTTCGTTTCATGTACAATTATTTACCTGCAGGACAAGGTGAAGCTGCTGCAGCGATAGTACGATTAACAAAATACAACACTACAACCATGTCTGTTGATACCTTGATCAGTGTTGCCTTTGTGTTCCCTTCCGCTTCATATCCATGGAAAGAAGCCATCCTCGAATTAAGCGATAAATACAAAATAACAGGAAATCCTGATACCGCTTATATTTCTTTCATTACTTCGGTTTCTACCGTTCGTTTACAAGGAACAAGCATGATATTAGATAATGTTAAGTTTTCTGAAAACTCTGCAACTGCTAAGGAATTGAACAACAACCTTGTTGGTGCTCCAGAGATCAGCCCAAACCCTGTTTCCGATAAAGCAACGATCCGTTATCAGATCAACACCACTTCGGATGTAAAAGTTGAATTATATGACATGAGTGGAAAGATGGTGAAGGAAATTCTTAACGAAAAGCAGAATTACGGAACTTACACTGCTGAAGTTGATGTAGAAGGTTTAACTCCGGGAATTTATTATTACAAAGTATCTACCGGATCATACAGCGAAACAAATAAATTAATCATATCCAGATAGGGATCGACATACTCCCACAAAGAGGCTGCTACTTTTTAAGGGCAGCCTTTTTTATGCAGCTTGCCAATTGAAGATTATTATTAATTAAGTTAAGCTATCCTTATTTTTGTACTTGAATGGCAGGGCATAGTAAATGGGCAAATATCAAACACCGCAAAGGGGCGCAGGATAAAAGAAGAGCAAAATTATTTACAAGGATCTTAAGGGAGATTACCATTGCAAGTCGCGACGGAGGAACAAATCCTGAAAGCAATCCGGCCCTGAGGTTGGCAATGCAAAATGCAAGAGGGGCCAATATACCCAAAGACAAGATCGAAAATGCCATAAATAAGGCCACGGGCGGTGAGGGTGATAATTTTCAGGAACATTCTTATGAAGGGTATTCCAATGGAGGGGTGGGGATTTATATTGAAACCACCACAGATAATGTTAACCGAACCGTTGCCAACATACGCAGTATCTTTTTAAAAGCCGGAGGCAGCTTAGGGACCAAGGGTTCACTGAGTTTTATTTTTAGCCCAAAGGGGGTTTTTACCATTCTCAACGAAAAGATCGCCGGTATTGATCCTGAAAAGTTTGAGTTTGACATAATTGATGCAGGTGCAGAGGAGATCGAACAAACGGATGAAAAAACGGAGATCATTTGCTCGTTCGAGAATTTTGGCAACATGCAAAAGAAACTCGATGAATTCAAGGTGGAAGTTGAAGAAGCCGGAATTCAACAAATACCGATACTTTATAAACATCTCGAATTAACCGAAGCTTTAAAGGTGCTTAGAATGATCGATAAACTTGAAGATGACGATGATGTGAATACGGTTTATCACAATTTGGAATTAACCCCTGAAATTATTGAAGCTCTGGAGGAAAATTAAATAAATTTAAAGCCTTTTTTAGGCTAAAAAAATATATATGGATAAAAGAGAAAAACTCATTCACAAGAGAGAACTTGCAAAGCTTGGTGGAGGTGTAAATCGCATAGATGCCCAGCATAATAAAGGAAAATTGACTGCCAGAGAGCGATTGCACCTTTTGTTGGACAGAGGTAGTTTTGAAGAGATCGATGCCTTTGTAAAACACCGCAGTACAGATTTCGGAATGGAAAAGATCCATTACCCCGGTGACGGAGTTATTACAGGATATGGCACGGTTAATGGAAGATTGATTTTTGTGTTTTCACAGGATTTTACAGTTTTTGGAGGTTCCCTGAGTGAAACGCATGCCGAAAAGATTTGCAAGATCATGGACATGGCAATGAAAAACGGAGCTCCTTTAATTGGCTTGAACGACAGCGGTGGAGCCAGGATACAGGAAGGCGTTGTTTCTTTGGGAGGTTATGCAGATATTTTTTACAGAAACACTTTAGCCAGTGGCGTCGTTCCACAAATTTCCGTTATAATGGGACCTTGTGCCGGAGGTGCTGTGTATAGTCCCGCAATTACAGATTTTATTATGATGGTGGAAAACTCTTCTTACATGTTTGTTACAGGTCCTAATGTGGTTAAAACCGTTACCAATGAAGAAGTTAGCAGTGAAGAACTCGGAGGAGCATCGGTTCATGGCAGCAAGTCAGGTGTTTCTCATATCAGTGCTATTAATGAAAGGGAAGCCATGAATAATTTGCGGAAATTATTGAGTTACATTCCGCAAAATTGTGAAGAAAGACCGCCCTTTATGAGTTATACCTTAAAGGATAACGAATTGCGTGAAGCCTTGAAAAACTGTGTACCCGAGAATCCGAACCAACCTTATGATATAAAAGAAGTTATTGAAGGAATTATTGATGAAGAAACTTTTTTTGAGGTTCACAAAGATTTTGCAGAGAACATTGTGGTGGGATTTGCACGTCTGGCTGGCAGAAGTATTGGGATCGTGGCAAATCAGCCTGCATTTTTAGCAGGGGTTTTGGATGTTAAAAGTAGTCAGAAGGCTGCCCGGTTTGTTAGGTTTTGCGACTCGTTCAACATACCGCTTCTCGTTTTGGAAGACGTGCCAGGATTTTTACCCGGTACGGATCAGGAGTGGAATGCCATTATTACCAACGGTGCTAAATTATTATATGCCTTCTGCGAAGCCACCGTTCCGAGAGTAACGGTAATTACCAGAAAAGCATATGGAGGAGCTTATGATGTTATGAACAGTAAACATATTGGTGCCGATATGAATTTTGCCTGGCCATCGGCTGAGATCGCAGTTATGGGTGCCAAAGGTGCTGCAGAAATAATCTTTAAAAAGGAGATCACAGAATCGGGTGATCCCGAAGAAGCATGGAAGCAAAAAGAGGCTGAGTATGCAGGAATATTTGCCAACCCATACCGAGCGGCAGAGAGAGGATTTATTGATGAAGTGATCCTACCGGAAGAAACACGAATTAAACTTATAAAAGCGTTTAAGATGCTCGAAAATAAAGTAGTGAACCTTCCTAAAAAGAAGCATGGTAACATTCCACTTTAAAAAGACTTTTAAACCATGCTCTTAGTAGGTGAGTTGGCTATATGTTAAAAATGATAATTCTGCTAATTCTATGCAATTCAAGATTGCATGGGGGTTTTTACTGCTTGCACTTGGACTGGTATTTTTCAATTTCCTGAGTTTCCGAAGTTTATGGTCAGATGAAGCGAAGCTTGCATTAAACATCACCGACAGATCATGGACAGGCTTATTGAAGGCACTGGACCATAACCAGGTGGCGCCCATAGGTTACCTGATGCTGGAGAAAACCTTTAGCCTGATCTTTGGAAATTCTGATTGGTCGATGCGTATCGTATCGATAGTTTCTTTTTTCGTTTCAGTTTACTTCTTCCTTTCGATCACAGTTTTTATCTTTAAGGACAAATTAACAAGTCTTTATGCCACTACATTCTATGCAACAACCATCCTGGTTGTATCCTATTCGGCTGAAGTAAAGCAATATATGACCGATGTTGTTGTTGGATTAACCCTGACCTATTATGCTATACTTTACATTGAGGGAAAACTTAAAGACAAATGGTGGTTGTATTCGATTATTGGCGTTATCGCGATCTGGTTATCTAATGTAGCTGTATTATTGCTTTTTTTAATAGGTCTGTATATACTTTACACTGAGTTTAAGGCATCAAAAAGAAACTATTCGTTTATTCTTAAAGTTCCGGGCAGCTGGTTAATTTCATTTATCTTCTATTATTATGCTTTCATTGACGGGCACCCAAGTACCAAATTTATGGTAGAATACTGGCAAAATGCCGGTGCATTCATTTCTCATGATGTTCTGGATGCCACTTTTTACAGATCGGTTTCTTCTAAGTTCACCCTTTTTTTTGAAATGATGAATTTTTCGGTCTATTCAATGGTATTTCTTCCGTTCCCGGTAATTGGTTTATATAAATTGTACCGAAAAGTACCCGGGTATTTTTATTTATTGATTTCACCTTTTGTACTTCATTTGATCATCGCTTATTTTAAGATCTACCCTTTTAGCAAGAGAATGATCTTATATCAGTTTCCTAACTTTGTTCTCATCCTATTTTACGGATTTTCGGTCATCCTGAATTTTTTTCAGAAATACAAAGCCTTAAATTTTCTATTTCCATTATTGATAAGCAGTAATATTTTTATGTTGTTTAGATATGGGTTCCCGATAGAGAAAGAGGAGATCAAAAAGTCAATGTCGTATATTCGGTCGAACTACACTGAAGGAGAAAAAATATATGTTTATTACGGAGCTACACCTGCGTTTCAGTTTTACAGGGACCTGTTCGGTCCTGAAACAGGTATTACGGATAAAGATATAGTCCTGACCTCTTCCAACCGAAACAACTGGTCTAAGTATCAAAAGCCTATCTCCGGATTAAATTCTTCAGTTTGGATACTGTTTTCCCATGTAACTCATAAACGTAACGAAAATGATGAAAAAGAAGATGAGTACATTGTAAATAAATTCACAGAAAGGGGGTTTTTAATAGATCGCGAACAAATTTATGTAGGAAGTTCTGTCTATCATGCAAAAAAACCGTAAAACAGTTTTGAAATATATCCTGAAGTTAAAGCATTGAACAAGTTTGTACTTAACCACCCGGCATGTCCCTTTCCCTGCATTTGCATGGACGTATGATCCTTCGTTTTCCGTAGCGGTCAATTTTTATCCAGGGCTTATTTTTTTCGTAATAAATGACCCAAAGCCTTTTTCCTTTCCGGTACTTGATCTTTTTATCAATTCCTCCATCCGGGAGATACCAGGTCCATATCCTGTGCCTTTTTTGATTTTTGTAGTAAGCATCAATGTGCCTGACCTCTTTTGAGTAAAAAACGTATTTGCCGTTTTTGATTGAATCGTTACGGTCCTGAGCCTTCAGGGATAATGAAGAAACTAAAATCAGGGAAAGCACAAAACCGGAAATTTTCATTTCCTTAATCAATAATGTTCAACTGAACACCTGAAAAATAGAGTACGATGATTATGGCTCCGGCAAGTATTCGGTAATAACCAAAATATTTGAAACCGTATTTGGTCAGAATGCGTATCATAAAGCGAATCGCGATCACTGAAACTATAAATGCGATCAGATTTCCAATACCAAGGAGTTTCCACTCTTCGTTCGAAAGGGACATTCCTTCCTGATAATAATCAAAAAGTGATTTGGAAGTTGCGGCGAACATGGTAGGTACTGCAAGAAAAAAAGAGAATTCAGCAGCAGCTTTTCGGGTAAGGCCTCTTGCCATACCTCCGATTATGGTTGCTGCCGACCGGGATACACCGGGGATCATACTTATGGTTTGAAATATTCCGATCACCAAAGCACTGGAATACGATGTATCGTCTTCCGAATCGATGGTACCTTTATTAAAAAGTTGGTCGATGAAAACCAGCACCACACCACCTGTAATGAGGGAAATGGCAACTACCAGCACATTTTCCAACATAGCATCGATAAGATCTTTGAAAAGCAATCCAATTATAACGGCTGGTATAAAGGCTACGAATAACTTATAATAAAATGAAAGGGATCTGAAAAAACGTTTCCAGTAAAGCACAACAACGGCTAAAATGGCTCCTAACTGAATGCAAACCGTAAAGAGCTTAACAAAATCCTCGGATTGAATACCTAAAAATGAAGATGCAATGATCATATGTCCTGTACTGCTTACAGGAATGTACTCAGTTATTCCTTCAATTATGGCAAGGATAACGGCTTCAATCAGCCCCATTGTCTGAATCAGATTTAGGTTTATACATGATCGCATAAACCCCGATGATAAAACCTAACAACACTACGATCGGAGCAAGTGTCATGCTTCGGAAACCATAAACCTCATCCTTATCGGCATACATCAGTAAAAAACCAATGATGACCACAGCAAATGCAATGGCAGTGAGAATGTAGTTCTGTCGGGTGAATACCATATCAATTTTACTTGATACAGGGGCTTTAACCTCCGGTTTATTTTTTACCTGATTTTTCTTAGACATAATTTTCTAGTAAAGATCTTCTATTTTGGAATGCAAATATCGTTTTGTAGACCAATAGGTGCAAATTAAAGAAATTAATACACCTATTAACATAAGGGAAGTAAATAAAATGCCATAAGTTATGAATTCTTCTTGCTTGTTGTCTGCATCTATCCATTTCATTTGTCCGGAAAAGATCAGATCATTTGCCCAGTTGCCAACAATGTAAATGGTAAGGAACAGAAAAAACACCGAGATCAAAAATCCAATCAAGGCTTGTATAACGGATTTTTTCAGAAAGGGTTTTACGATGAACATTTCGGTAGCGCCAACCAGTTGCATGCTTCTGATCAGGAAACGTTTACTGTAAATGCTCAACCGAATGGTTCCGTTTATGAGGAAAAAAGAGATAAAGATGAACAAAACAGCCAATGCTGCAAAAATCCCGGAAACGAGCTCCTTGTTTTTATTGATTTCATCGATCAGATTGGTTTGAGTGACCACTTCAGTAACTCCGTTATATTTGTAAAGTTCTTTTTCTATGATGCGAAGTGTGTTATGGTCGCCATATTTGGATTTTACCGAAAGTTCAATTCCATCCGGTAAAGGATTGTAACCCAATATCTCTACAAAATCCTGATCCAATTCTTGTTTATATCCTTTTGCGGCCTCGTCGCTGCTCAAATAATAAGCTTCCCGGGTGTACGCTTTTTTCTTAATGGAGTCGAGAACCGTAAGTATTTCCCTCTCGGTGGTTGACTTGTCGAAATACACATTAACGTATACTTTTTCTTTGAGATTACTTACGATCTTTTGTCCGGTAATAAACATCAAACCCGACAAACCAAGAAGAAATAAGATTATGGAAATACTGATGATGGGTGGCCAGGACGACGGATCTCTTTTTTTTGTTTTTACAGCCATGAATTGGTTGCTTGCAGTCTTAATTCAGTATTCAAAAAAACAAATATTTCATTAAATATTTATTTCTTTTTACCCCCAACTTTTCCCTGCCAAATTGAATATCCCATAAAAGGTACACAAGTACTTCAGATCTTTAAAAATTATGCTCAGAGCCTGAAGGATCAACTTAACAGAAAGAACAATGAAGACTTACTCGATAATTATTTTTTTGTACTGGTTTGTTTTTTCTGAAGTAAGTAGCAGCGAATAAATACCCTTAGGCAAGCCGGTGAGATCGATCTCTTCTGTTTTTGATTTTAATGCCTGGGACCAAAGGAGTTTGCCGTTAGAAGCATATACTTTTAACACAGTATTTTGGTCGTAACTTGAAACCCTGATGGTAAAAATACCTTTTGACGGGTTTGGATAAATGCTTAAGCCATTTAAGTTTCGGGTTTCAATACCGGAAAAATCAAATACCACATCTTTACTGAAACTGTCGGCACAACCCGAACTTAGAAAGGAAACCTTTAGCTGTACCTTGTAGGTCCCGTATAAGGCGTATCCATGGGTTACCATCTGGCTGGTATATTTGTTTCCGTCGCCCATGTCCCAATTGTATTTAACGTTGGTTGTGGCATAAGGTTTAAACCGTATCCTGTGTCCGGTAATTATGCTGTCACTGAATCCCGGAATGGGCAATGGCAAAATTTCCAGGAATACTTTCTTTACAGGGCTTATACAACCGTCCTTTTCAAGCGTGTAATAATAATTGGTTGAAACAAGCAATTTGGGAGTTTTAAAAACAGGGCCGGTAAATACTTTTTTAGTGGCTTCAGCGTCTTCATACCACTTTATTTCACTATTACCGGCGGTAATAACAACCAAAGCTTCCTGACTGCCACATAATAATGGATTGTTAACATTGCTTACATCGTCATATTGATTGATGGTTATGCTTACCGGGCTGCGGTTTGGATTAATGCATCCGTCTTCTCCGGCTTCTGCATATAAGGTGGTGCTCTTATCGGTAAAATACTGTATTACGGAACCAGTCCCAAGGAGGTTTCCACCCGTTTGCTGGTCATACCAGTATAAATTACCGGGCGCCGACAATAAGGCTCCAACCAAGGCTGTATCACCCTTGCATTTTACATCAGGAAAGATGTTGCTGATGGCAGGATAATCACTTACTCTGATCCGTATAGGTAACCTGCTGCTTGCACATCCTGATTTGGAAGCTTCTACGTAGAGAGTATTCTCCCCTTTTGAGATTGCATTAAAAACATAGGTATTCCCGGCTGAAATCGACTTACCGCCACTGGCAGCTGTGTACCAGTAAATACTGTCGTTGTTTTGGTTTTTTGCCTTAAGGGTAGCGACACCCTGTGGTCTCAGGCAAATAATGGTATCCTTGGAAATTTCAGGGTCCTCGGGTGCAAAGCTATTGTCAACATAAGCCGTCACCTTTTGGAAAGATGGACTCATACATCCGTTGTTATTGGATCTTACATAATACGACAAGTCGGAATTCAAAACACCTGTTTGAAGGATATTTCCACTGAAGATCGGAAAGGAAGTACTGTCTAAGTACCAATCCGTAATTCCGATTTTGCTTTCGGCCCTTAAATTGGCCTTGGCACCCGTGCATATACTATCGTCCTGTATTTCCGGATTTACCGGATAATCGTGAACTCTAACGATCAGGGTTGAATAAGTGCTGACACAGTTGGCATTTATTGCCCGGAGATAAAAGGTATCGTTCTTTTGAGGAATGCCAAGTTTTAGTGTATTTCCAGTATATATAACCGTAGTATCTGCCGGATTTTTATACCATTTTATGACTGCTCCGGCATCTGTGGATACTGAAATATTAGCAGAATCACCGCGACAAATGTTCGTGTTGGAAAGCACAGACGGTTTCCTGGGCTGAAAGTGTATTGTTTTAATGGTTGTGTCGTAACAAATACCACCATGATACTGAAAGACCCTGCTTACCAAACGAACGTTGTAATTGTTCTTAGCAGTATACTTTCTTGCCCCCTCCTCTACATAGGTGCTGAAAGGCTGATCACCATAGTTCCACTGATGACAAAACCAGTCGTAAGGATAAAAACTATAGAGGTTGTAAAAATAACTGCCGGAAACATTCGACCGGTATTGATTCTTGAATTTAATGGTATCCATAAATTCAGAGCAATCCTTAAAATTGAAATCCGTACCAAATTTATACGTTACATGAGGATGAAGCAACACGTCTGCGTCCAAAACGTTTCCTCCAATATTAAGACTTAAACCTCTGTACCATCTGCCGGTTACGGTTCCACACATAAAATTGGTACTGTCCCCATCATGACTGGTCCAGTCGTTAAGAACAACCGAGGTGTTGAGGCTGCTGCTATCCGATTCAACGGTAAGAATATAGGGAAAATTTAAGGTAATGGGAGTTTTGAAAACAGCGTGTTTAACGACGTTGCTCAGTAGCCCTCCACCAAGGGTTGAATCCACACTTACCGTATCGCTTCTGAGTGGTATGCCGGACGGTAATGAATCTGCACCTGCCCGGTAAAGATTGCAAATTACGCGCACGTTCTTTGGGCTTGGGGGATTGGCATTCACAAAAGCGTAAAACGTAAAACCATGAACCGTAATTTCTTGAGGAGTACCGTAAAATTGACCAAGGGAATATCCTTGCCGCATGTTTACAAAAAACAATCTGGAAGCCTTATATCTGGGATATTGAACCGTATCACGCTCACAGTTTTTTGGATTTGCAGCCGATTTTTTCCCCAATTTGGCAGACGATAGCTTTGGAATGTTGTCCGTTACCTTTACAGGTATTGAAGAGAATTGCGCATTGGCGATCAATGGGAATAAAAAACTGATCAGCAAACTATATTGCAGGCGTTTCATGTAAGTAATTTTTTATAAAAAAATAACAATTAAAATGAAATTCCAAATTCTGTTAAAATTATGTGATTCACATTAGAATTTGGTCTTTAAGGTTAAATTGAATTAATCGACTGAAAATTAAATCATAAAAAGAATCGGTTTACATCAAGTACCTTATTTCTCATTTTTTCCGTTGTTTTTTGTCAATTTCCGTTTATTTTTACGGTTTAAAATACATGGAAAATCAACATCACGCATATATTTTATTTTATCAGCATCTTGCAAATGTATTCTATGCTTTGGCCGCTTCCGATAAAAAAGTTCGGGAAGAAGAACTGCTTGAATTAAAAAAGATCATTAGAACAGATTGGGTGAAAGTTGAAGATTCACATGATGAATTCGGGACGGATCTTGCGTACCATATTGAAATTGTTTTTGAGTGGCTTATGGAAAACGATTGGAATAATGAACAAATACTTGAAGATTTTAGAAAATTTAAGGAAAGTAATTCTGAATTGTTTACCGATGACATCAAACAACTTATTTTAACCACTTCCAACAACATTGCAGGAGCCTTTTTTGGTATCAACAAGGCTGAATCCGCATTTATTGGAAATTTAAAGGAAATATTAGCCTGATACTCCGGCATTTGCCCGGAAAACCAAAAGTTCAGGAACGGTACTGAAGCATAAGCAAAAGGGCCGGTTGGTGGTTTGTCGCAGGTAAAGGAACATTTTTAAAAATCGTTCCCGGAACTTAAACAAAGACCCTTAAACAGAAACAAGTTTTAAAACGGCTTTAAAAAAAAGATTGAAGCAAAAAGGAAACATATCAAAGTTCATAGGTGAAATACCGGGCAACCTGTTCGCAGGCTTCGTGGTTTCACTTATTGCCCTTCCATTAGGATTGGGACTGGCACTTGCTTCCGGAGCACCTCCTATTGCAGGTATAGTGTCGGCAGTTGTTGGAGGTGTGATCGTTTCTGTTTTTGGAGGTTCACATGTAACCATTTCGGGACCCGGTAACGGACTCGTTGTCGCTGTACTTGGAGCCATAACCCTTATGGGTGAAGGTGATTTGTTTCAAGGGTATCTATATACTTTGGCCGCCATAATGTGTTCGGGTTTTATCATTCTAATACTCGGATTTGCATCTCTTGGCAAGATCAGTGATTTTTTCCCTTCATCTGCCATTCAGGGTTTACTTGCAGCCATTGGGATCATTATTCTCAGTAAGCAATTCCATATTATGGTAGGTAACATGGATTCTGAGGGTTCTACGATTGAGTTGCTGATCGGTATCCCTGCAGCCATTTTTGAAGGTTTCACCGACGAATATCGCTTACCTGCTGCTCTGGCAGGATTGGCAAGCCTATTAATAATGATCCTTTATCCCAGGATAAGGAATAAATATTTTCAATTGATACCGGCACCCATGTGGATCGTTATGATCTCCATTGGCCTGGCCTGGGTTTTTGAACGCAACATCGGAGTTAAACACCCAATTCCGTTGGAATATTTCGTGAACATACCAAATGACGTTTTTTCACATTTCCCAAGGCCCGATTTTTCCAAAGCCTTCACGGGAAATTTTCTTTTAGCTGTTTTTTCAATTACCGTGATCGCAAGTATCGAATCCTTATTATCCATAAAAGCGGTTGACAAACTGGATCCTTTGCGAAGAAGATCGAATGTTAACCGGGATCTGAAAGCTCTCGGACTTGCAACCATGGTTTCCGCATTTTTTGGTGGATTAAATGTGGTAACCGTTATTGCCCGCAGTTCGGTCAATGCAAACAATAACGCAACAAACCGAAGTTCAAATTTCTTTCATGGAATGTTCCTGGTCTTGTTCATTTTGCTTTTTAAAAAACAATTACAGCACATTCCGTTTCCAACCTTAGCTGCGATTTTAGTATATACCGGTTATAAACTGGCGTCTCCGGCCATTATTAAAAAGATCTCAGAAATTGGTAAAGAGCAGGTATTTATTTTTACAATTACTTTAATGACAACCATACTTTCAAGCATTATTGCCGGGATACTTGTTGGAATTTTCGTAACCCTTTTAACGCACATTTATCTCACCAAAAATTTTAGGTTGTTTTTTGAAAATATATTTAAAAATAACATTGAAACCTTTGACGAACCGGATGGCAAACTCCATGTTTCGGTTAAACATTTCAGTTCCTTTTTGAATTTTTATCGTTTAAAACAAACTCTTGACAAAGTGGGTACCGAAAAAAAAGTGGTAGTGGATTTTCTTCAAAGCAGGTTTGTTGACCATACTGTTATGCAGAACATGTGGGATTATGAACACAGTTTTGATATCAATGGCGGTGAATTTGAAGTGATCGGACTGGATTTACACAATGCGGAAAGCGAACACCCCTCATCCTTAAGAAGGGCTCTCGAATTTGTGCCTTTTGTTCCGGATGAGTCCAGAATGACCAGGCGGCAAAAAATGATCGATAAGTTTTGCCAGGATATTGGCTGGGATTTTGAGCACAAGAACGACTATCACATGTATTTTCTTGCGGAATTTGATTATTTCAGGACCCGACAAGTGGATCATTTGTACAACATTGGAAAAGATAAGAAAGAAATTTTCAGAATTTTTGATATTGAGTATTCCGAAGGTTTTTTTATTGCCGAAGAAGAATTGCATGCCAGTATGGTATACATTGATGCCGGCAAGGAGATTCCCGCATTTACACTAAGCAAAGGCGATCTTTACGAACGATTGCACTATCTTGGAAGTTATAAGGAGATCCGTTTGCGAACTTTCAGGGACTTTGCAAACAGATTTGCACTAAGGGCAGACAATCTGAGAGCTATACGACGTTTCTTTAACGACGACCTTATCCTGTTTCTGGAAAGCAATAATTATTACCATATCGAATCAAACGGAAAGGGAGGAATTCTGATCATGGACAAAGAACGCCATAGTGGTGTTGGGGAGATAAAAGCCATGGTGAACTTTGCCTTAAGGTTTCACGAGGTGATCTCTGTTGAACAATAAGCCATCACTATAAACCTGATTTAGTTCTAACAAATAATTCGTACAGCACATGGTTTGTGTAAGGTTTCTGATGTGGCACATATTCTTAATTTTTCAAGGATCCCAATCTGGTGTTTAAGGATATTGACCTAATTATTTCACATATTAATTCGGCTAAACAACATTTAATCCTAATTTTGACCCCACTTTCAATACAGTAAAGAAATAAACCTCTTACTTCAATAATGAATGATTTTCAACATAACAAGGCTAATTTCGGGACCCTTCCTGTTTTCTTAACTGCTATTTCAACCATTTTGGGTGCAATAATGTTCCTGAGATTTGGCTACGCGGTTGGTTCAGTAGGCTTAATGGGTACCCTGGCCATTATTGTAATTGCCCATCTGGTTACCATACCAACAGCGATGGCTCTTGCCGAAATAGCAACCAATCAAAAAGTTGAAGGAGGTGGTGAGTATTACATTATTTCCAGGTCATTCGGGGTAAACATTGGAGCAGCCATTGGAATTGCCCTATATCTTTCTCAAGCCGTAAGTGTGGCTTTCTATATTCTTGCCTTCGCCGAATCGTTTGAAGGGGTGAAGGTTTGGCTATCATCGCAAATGGGAATTCAATTAACCGATAGCAGGGTTTTCAGTATTCCGGCCTTGTTGATTCTCATTTACATTATGCTGAAAAGAGGGGCAGATCTGGGCATGAAGGCTCTTTATGTTGTGGTGGCCATATTGATCGTTTCTTTACTTTTTTTCTTCCTCGGTAGTACCGAATACAGTGCGCACCTCAACACATCGGACCTCTTCAATACTGCAGGTCCCGATCAGGGATTTTTCTTTGTTTTTGCTATAATTTTTCCGGCATTTACCGGCATGACAGCAGGAGTAGGTTTGTCGGGTGATCTGGCCAATCCAGGAAAATCCATACCGGTTGGTACCCTTGCAGCAACCATTACGGGTATGGTGATCTATATCCTTATCGCCATTAAACTCAGTATTTCTGCCAGCCCGGAAGATCTTGTAAACGATCAGCTTATCATGAGTAAGATCGCATTATGGGGACCAATTGTCCCTATTGGTCTGGCTGCTGCAACCATTTCCTCTGCATTGGGTTCGATCATGGTCGCTCCCCGAACTTTACAGGCAATAGGGGGCGATAATGTTTTTGTGAGAAAAAACATCAACAACTGGCTTGCCAAAGGAACCGATAAAAATAATGAACCCCGGAATGCCACCATCGTTACCGGAGCCATTGCCTTGTTCTTTGTTTTGCTTGGCGACGTGAATGCTGTAGCTGAAGTGATCTCGATGTTCTTTATGGTAACTTATGGTTCCTTGTGTTTGATCTCGTTTTTACAGCATTTTGCTGCCGACCCTTCCTATCGGCCTTCTTTTAAATCAAAATGGTATCTCTCCCTGCTTGGGGCGATACTTTGTATCTACCTGATGTTTAAAATAAACACAGGATACGCGTTGGTATCGGTAATCGTAATGGTTTCCATTTATTTCTACATCACCACACGTTCAGATACCAAAAAAGGAATGGCAACGATCTTCCAGGGAGTGATACATCAATTTAGCAGAACCATGCAGGTGTTTTTGCAGAAATCGGAAAAAGACAATAAGGAAGAAGACTGGCGGCCTGCCGTGATCTGTCTGTCTCAAGACAGCTTTGAGCGATACAGTGCACTTGAAATGATGAAATGGATCTCTTACCGATACGGTTTCGGAACCTATATACATTTCGAAAAGGCTTATTATTCAAAAGAGTCAAAGGCCAAAGCAGATAAAAAGCTTCAGAAACTGATCGAGATCTCATCATCTTCAAAATCGAATGTGTTTCTCGAAACACTGATCTCGCCATCCAATACGGCTGCAATTGTTCAGGCCATTCAGCAACCCGGAATTTCGGGGCAGCCGAACAACATGATGCTATTTGAGTTTAAAAAAGGTCAACGTGAATGGCTTGGTGAAATTATTGAAAACTACAGTGTGCTAAAGACCGGAAAATACGATCTGTGCATTTTATCCAGTTCCGACAAAAATTTTGGCTATCGAAAATACATCCATGTATGGATCCACAAGGAAGATTTTGACAATGCCAACCTGATGATATTGATGTCATACATCATTATGGGACATCCGGATTGGAGAAATGGTGTGATCAAGATCTTTGCAACATTTTCAAAAGAGAACCTGACAAAGGAACAGCAACAATTGATCGACCTGATCTCAAGTGGAAGATTGCCTATTTCGGTAAACAACATACAGGTAATGCAGATCGAAGAAGGTATGAATCGAAAAGAGCTGATCAATAAGCACTCCGTTGATGCGGATCTCACCATACTTGGTTTTCATGAAAGCGTTATTAAATCCGGAAATGCATTCGAGTTTTTTGAAGGCTACGATGCGATCGGGAACATACTTTTCGTCAATACATTGATCTCGAAGCATATTTCTTAGATGGTCTCGTTCTTAGAGAGGAGGTCAGTCAAACATATTTGAAAATCAATTTTAACCCAGACAGAAAAAGGCGTACTTACACAGTTTTTCGCACAAAAAGTAGAAAGATTCCCATTTATTTAATTTATTAATATTCAAAATTTCATAGATTGAATTTATTTGAGGTTTTAGAAAAATGTTTATGGTTAAAAATTCTCTTCTATCAACCATTTAGCATTTTGATTAATGATTTCTTTTTTACCATTGTCCAAAGACATCTTTTCTATCCTAATTTTACCCATAAGATCTATTGAAAAAGTGAATTTAACCTCAGCTTTTCCCGCCGGTTTCTTTGGAAGACCATTTAAAGTCATTACCGTCAATTTCCTATTTATTGTTGCTTTCTCTTGTTCACCGAAAACAATATCGGTTACGCTTTTGGTTTGATTACTATAACTTGTCCTGACTATAGTGGTAAAAGTAGCTGGGATAGAAGCCCCCTTTTTAGCTATAAATTTTACCTCGTCATTTACAATTCCAACACCTACCGAGTGTTTTAATTTGTATTTTTTTACTAAATCCAAATTATAGGCTATTTTTTGTATTTCTAAATTGTTAGGGGCTATATCAAATGCTGATTGTACAATTTCAGGTTTATTGGTTGCTTTTGCCTGAAAAACGATATCATGAGCTAAGTAGTCCTGTGCCCTAAGTAAATTGTTTTCATCTACCTCAAACTTTGTAGTTGGGTTAAGATTATTAACAGGTTCAATAAGACCTACTAATTTTTCAAATTCTTCGTTGAAAGATGCTAAAGCTACTGGTTCTTGCTTGATAATGAGAATATTCTCTCTGTTCTTGCTTTCGGCGTAATAGGTCCAGTTATATGAGCCATTAATTAAAACCTGGTTATCGATTATGCAAAATTTATTGTGCATTGGATTTACTTCATCCGAAAAAAAAAATTTACCTCCAGCATCTATGAGCTTTTGGAAGGGCAAACCCGTTTCTCTATTGTTAATATAATCATTGTGTATAATTAATTCACATTGAACACCGCTCAATTGTTTTTGGTATAGCATATCAAAAAGATCATGATTGGTGAACCAGTATACAGCAACCTTAACACTTTTACTCGCATTAAGTAATTCATTTAATATTGACTTCCGTATATTTTTAAAATATGCTTTTACCATTTTCGCTAGTATTAATTTTTTGCTTTAATAACTGCAATTTTTCTTCATCTGAAATGGGAATTAAGCCTTTATCTAAATTGTCACTATTTTCATTCTTTGCGTTAAAAAAATATCGAATAAAATCGAGTAAATCAAATATTTGGTTTTCATTTGGCATAGATCCTTCATGAACTATCTCATTTCGTTGTTTGTATACTTTTGTCCAATTATTCTCGCTTGAATTTTCATTTCCGTACTTAAATATTAAGATGGAGGAAACTAAAAAATTCGTATCAAGCCTTATGAATTTTTTTGAACATTTCTCAATTATGTACTTACCATTATTATTTTTATTAAATTTAATTGCTTGTTCTACAGTATCATCACTTCGCTTTGAAACACAAATTCTCTTTAGGCTGTGGATTACAAAACTTTGGTCACCAACAATTTCGAAAACAGATTCCAGATTTACGAATTCTTCAATACAAATAAATAACTGTAGATAGCAATATGAATAATATTTTAACTTGTTAGGGTCTTCACAACTGATATCCAATAATGCAAAAGCTGAATTGAGGTCTGAAAGAAACTTGTTTCTTAATATATTATTATTTTCAATTTGACTTACCAAGCCATCTTTTTCATTATAATCGAATTGAGGATTTTCGTTAATAAGCTTAATTATTAAATTTATCCGTTTTCGTACGTTTTTTAAAAAAATCGCTCTTTTTGCAGCTATTTCTATTGAAAAGACTAGTCTTTTTAATGAATATTCTGGATTTTCAAATCCATCTTTAATGATAAAATCGTACGCTCCTTTTTGTTTGGCCAAGTTATAATTCCATGCTTTATTGGAAGCTGTTGTTATTAAAATTTGGATGCCACTATTTATTGTTTTTATTTTCTCTAGAAGTTCTATACCGGTTAAGCATTCTGGTAAAATATTTTGCTCGAAATCACTATCATGCAATCTGATATCTAGCAAAATGATATGCGGTTTGAATTCTCTAACCTTTGATTCAATCATTTTAATAAGCTCATCTTTATCTTTATTTTTAAAATCTATGCCGGAGTCTTCAAATTCTACGTTGGAATTATGAAAAAATGACTCGTAAAAAGACTTCCAGCCCTTGTAAGCCTCGTCGTCTACTAATAATATCCGAGTATTTTCTGAGGACGAAATCTTAATAGGATTATATTCACCAAATGCAAAAATTGAATTTTTTGCTTTTAAATATTTAAAGTACAAATTACTTACAAATTCTTTTCTAAACTGCTGAGGAAGTCTGTCAAAACAACCAATATAGTTTGACCATTGGATTAATGCAAATTCATTGTCAATACCATGGTGAGAATTGTAATTTGAAGGAGGAATTAATTGAATTTGATCAATAAATCTATTTAAATCAAACGGTTTTAATCGATACTTTTTAATAGCCCTTTGAATATCCTGGAATGAATATTTAACCATATTGACATATAGAACATTATCTGTAAGCAATATTCTTGCTAAGGAAGTTAATCTTAGTATTTGTTCTAATTCCAGAACCCCATAAAATATGATTGGCGCATTACAAAATTTTAATTCTCTGGATAATCTAACATGATGTGCAAATATTAACCCGCTGAACTCCATGAAATTATTTGACAGATTAAGCGGGAGGGTAAAAGTAACTATTTCTTTATTTTTATTCAAATTTAGGAACGATTGAAATAGTTGATCAATATCATTTTCGTAATTTTCGGAAATATTTTCGGAGAAGAAAAAAGTATTGTCAATATTTCCTATGTCAAAATCCTTTAATGGGAAAATCAGATTCATTCTATTCTTTCATTTAAATCTAAATTCATTTTATTTAATACTACTTCTAGGTCAGTTTTATATATGTAATCCTTTTGAGATAACTCAAAAAAATAGTCTTCTTTAATTTTGGTATTTAACTTCAAATTTACTTCAATAGAAGACCAGGGTTGTTTAGTGAATGATTTAGAATAAAGAATTAACTTTTCATAAGCATCCACTAATATTGATGTTTGCCAATTGCTCCCAAAAGCAAGTTCCAAGAGGTTTGTCGCATTATTCTTAAGAAATAATAATAAATTGTCAGAATAGAACTGGTTTACATTTATTAGTAAAAACTCAAGGTTCCCAATTTTACTGATTTGACATCCGGAAATTCCTCCTGAAAAGAATACAACTTTTTTATTTGTTGTTTTAAGATAATCCATTAATCCATTTCTAATTTCAGTTTCGAATGCGGATCTATGAAGCATAATTACTGAGTATTCGTTAAGGACGGTATATTCTTTTTTGTTTAATTTCATGAGTATGTCCACGAAATCCTGTCCACCAGATACATTTTTTAGAAAGGAAAAATTATTTAATTCAATTATTTTACCCTCTAAATGTTTTTTTTGCCTATGTACTCGATCTTCGATCAATATTGCATAATTCATCATAAATAAAATTTGAATTCGTGACTAAATCCTAGGGTATTTTCATCCTGTGTAAGAGTTTCAATGAAATCAGTCTTAGTAGAAGTTAGATAATTAAGTCGATAATTTCTACCATCCCTAAACCTGCTAACTATAGAGTAATCAGATAAATTTTTAAGATTTCTTATGATGGAAAACAAGTTACCGGAAGGGCTTGTTAGTTTAGGATCGTTAACATCTCTGGTGATAAAAGAGTCTTTTTGTGTTACTTTAATTAAATGGTATCCTCTTTCATTAAAGCTGCTTATTTTTTCAATTATTATTGTTGGGAACTGTGGCTTTACTTTATACATATCGCGAAATACAGTTCTTAACGATTCTTTTACAAGATGAACATCTGTAAAAAATGAGAAACCAGCAAATTGCTCAACACCCTTTATGTTGAAATCATAACTCAATTCTTTTTCCCATAATTCCAAAATCATTTTTTTGAAATTATTAGAATCTTCTCTGAACTCTATTTCATTTTTAAAAACATCAGCATAATCCTTAAAATATAAGAGGTCATGTCTTTTGTCCAATTCTCTTATTTGATCAGGAATCGGGCAAGAAAATGGGGAGTTACCAGGATCACTCATATGGTCCTTTAGGTTTGCGGATGACCATCCAAATTTCAACCTTTTTTCACCCCAAGAAATGTAATAACCTTCTTCGTTTTTTTGTCCTAGCTTATTATTGAATAAAAAATTTGAGATTTTGGCAAATAATCTTGGGCTTTGGTTTTTTAATTCGTCCTTGATTTCATTCCATTCAATTCTAATTTTTTCAATATATTCTTCATAACTGTTGTATTTACCTTCTTCCCAACTGTGTGTTGAATATTTCAGATCTTTCTCATTGACCGAAAAGGATTTCAAAAGCGTAATAGTTTTTTGAGGATTATGGAGTATTGGATAAGAATTATTATTATTAATATCGATGTTCTCTTCAATAATTGATTCTCTTTCTGAAGGTTTACTTATCTTTTTAACCTTACTTAAATCTATCTGGTCAATAGTTT
The DNA here is from genome assembly GCA_020635455.1 of Flavobacteriales bacterium. Lineage (GTDB taxonomy): Bacteria > Bacteroidota > Bacteroidia > NS11-12g > UBA9320 > JABWCE01. Next base: position 562,110 of record JACJZT010000003.1, on the reverse strand, counting down.
TAGTTGTAAGTTGATTAAACCTATTTTTTAACTTCAAGTACAAATCATTCTCAGATCCCTTAACCATTTTCAAGTAATCAAGCTTGCCTGAAATTACATTTGCCAAATCCGGTTTGCCATTTTTTACATGGCCTTTATCGGCAACATATTGCTGTAAAAAGAATCCTGAGGCTCTTTCGTAACCATACCTTTCCCAATAATATAACCACATTCGCAATTGTTTGATATACCTTGTTTGTAAATTTACGTTTTCATTTACTAATAAACCGGTTACCTCCTGTCGGTATCCGGCTTTCTGTAAACGGGTTTTATTTACATTAATATGGAAGCTTTGTGCTGATATAATTCTATGCACTTCCGACAAAAATTCGCTGCCTTTTTGATAAACATTGTGCATAGAACTATAGGTTATGTCATCGGCATAACGACTGTACTTTAAACCAAAACGTTTTGCCACTGCTGATAAATAAAAATCCAATTGGTGACATACAATATTGCTGATGGTTGGCGAAGTCGGTGCTCCCTGAGGTAAGACATTTCTTTTGACTATATGCCACTGGTTTTTTTCATCTAAACGCTCGACCTCCATTTCACAGCAGCAAAGCCAGGTAATAATATTTGCAAGTTCTTTTCTATTGGTCCTATCATTTAGGTTGAAAGGTGGATGTTGAAATCTTGACCAAATTCTGCCTGCCTCAATACTAGGAAAGAAATCCTTCAGATCAATATTATAAACATAATGGTTGCCAGTGTGTAATCTTGCATTATCAACAATGGATTTACCATTAACAAAACCCATTGCTGCTTTATGAGGCTCATAAACGCATTGAAGGATAAAATTCAAAATTCTTTGAATGGCTTTTAAACCACTTACCGGGGAATTTATGGTTCTATGTTCACCTGACTTCTTTTTTATGTTAAATTCTTTGTATCTACGGCCTTTCAAGGTCGAATTGGCATACCAAGTCAGTTGCTTCAACTTAAAAGGAATTGTCTTTTCACCATAAACTAATGGTTTAACAAAGTTCAAAAGTTGCAGCAAATCCTCTTTATCCTTCATTTTTTCAAATGATGACTTAATTGATTTAATATGCGCCTCTTCAAGCTTCATAATTCTAAGTTCTGTGAAGCCCGTTGCTATACTCTTTGTTTATGGAACTTGTATTAAAAATTAAAGGTTAATAATTTTAAGTTAAGCATTACCAGAAGTAAATTGCTAGAGTAATTACTTTTAAACATTCATCCTCAAGTTACCTTGAAGACACCAACCGATCTGATACTACCTTACGATAATTTCCAGTTGGCAAAAATCAATATCTTACAACAGGCTTTCAAAGAACCGGTACAAATTAAGAATCTTTCTGTGCAATTTATTTGCACAGAAAGAATTATTTTTGATAATCCTTTAAAAATGGCTACCAATAAAAATCAATTTATTCGATATAAGATTCTCGATAATTGCTTTCGCAATCCGGGTAAACGCTATTTTATTGAGGACTTGATGAAAGAATGTGAAAAAGCATTGACCGAAATTGACCCTGACTTAGGTGGAATAAGCAGAAGGCAAATTTTTTCAGATATTTCATTTATGGAAAGCAGTGAGGGCTGGGGAATAGAATTGGAAAGATTGAAAGATGGTAAAAAAGTTTATTACCGTTATGTGGATACCGATTTTTCTATCAATCAAATGCCACTAAATGAAGTGGAAATTAATCAACTGAAATCAGCTCTCGAAATACTGTCCCAGTTTAAAGGTATGCCGCAGTTTGAATGGATTAATGAACTAATTCCTAAATTGAGGCAAGGAATAGGAACCGAAGGTAACCAGCATACTATTATCGAATTTGACAACAACAACTACCTGAAAGGAATTGAGAACCTCGGCAAATTATATAATGCCATCTATTACAAAAAGGTACTTAGGATTGACTACAAACCATTTGAAAATGTTGAATCTTTTGAAATAGTCATTCATCCATACTATCTTAAACAATACAATAACCGCTGGTTTCTTTTTGGATACAATGATGAAATGGATAAATACGATTGGAATCTCGCCTTGGACAGAATTCAATCTATTGATGAAATTACGGATAACTACCGTGAAAATAATTCAATCGATTGGTCTGAATATTTTGAGGATATAATCGGCGTAACCAAGCCAATGGAACAATCTACCGAGAATATCATTCTACATTTTTACGGAAAAACCGGTAATTACATCGAATCGAAACCCATACATGGTTCGCAACGATCAAATTGGATGGATGCGAATACCTTAGAGGTGAAATTGGAATTAATCATTAATTACGAATTTATAAGATTGATACTTTCGTATGCAGAAAGTGTGAAGGTGATTTCGCCGGAAGGCCTTACAAATGCTATCAAAAGCAGGCTGGGGGAAGCCAGTAATTTGTATTCTGCTTAGAGGATATTATTTTAAAATAACGGGGTAAAAATCAAGCGGATAATGATAATCCATTAAGTCGAATTTTAATTTGCCTTTATCATCAAACTGGCCAGCCATTGCAATTTGTATTTTACTATGCTTAACCGCTTCAAAATATTTCTTAAAATTTTGAAGGGCACTTTCTGATGAGTTTTTTGAATCGTTTCTAAAAATAGACCTGCCAATTATTTTAGTCGAAGTATTAACACCACCCTTTTGATTGAAAATATTCCAACCTGCACCACAATCAAATACCATATAATTGGTATATAGTTGCCTGTCATGTTCTTTTAAGCTCTCCGATTTTTGCGCATCATAGTATATAAGTTTACATTTCTCAATTCCTATTTTTGTGAAAACTTCCTCTATTTTCTCAACAGGGTTATATATGTTTTTAGGTTTTAAGAATTCCTTTGTGAGGATTGTGAGTTCAAATTTCTGTTTTGGATTAAATTCCGACAAGCAATTTAACATGGGAATAAGGTTATCGTCTATTTTCTGATTGCTTTTATCTCCTAATAAATAAAGGTCAAAAATCAATAAATCATGAAAAGGATGCTTAAATAGTTTTAATTTTTCCCAAGAATGGAAACTAAATGGGTTGTCATCGCTATTACTGGGCGTCATCTCACTTATTTCTCTGTCTGTTCTAACATCATTCCATGAGTCTAAAAGGTTACTATTATTGATAAAAAGTAGATTATATTCAGAGGTCATGGCTTTGCAGTCAAAATCATTTCCAAGAAGAAATACCTTTGACAAGTTACCACTATATAGAAAGCTTTCATCTTTCAATTTATCCAGCCAAGTTTTATCACAGACAATTCCATTTATTTCTGATAAATCACTGTAAAACTCGCTTTCATTAACCAAATCTTCAATGCCATCAAAATCAGAATCTGTTATAACTTCAATTCCCCTTATTTTCTTAAGAAAACGGTTTCTAAAATCATAGATTATTTCATCTGTCCAATCGGTTCTATTCTGAAATTCTTCAACAAACTTATGACTGACATATAATGAAATCATTAGTTTCTCTGGGAATTTTTTAATTTGGTTAATTCAAATTTCCAATTTGTAGCTTCATCAAAAAATCCGGTTCCAAAATCATCCGTCAAGCTGCCGTCTTTCTGAATATTGATTTTTTTAATTTGATTTTCTCCTTCAGGAATTTTTTCAGGATGATTAAAATAATACATCTGTGTCATCTCAGGTTCAATTTCACCTTTTCCTGTTAAGTACTGAAGTTTTCTGATAAGGTATTCGCTATGTGTTTCAATGATAAATTGAATATTATATCTTTTAAAGCACTCTACAAACATATCGGCTAATTTCGATTGTAGTGCCGGGTGCAAATTGGTTTCAGGCTCTTCTATAATTAATAGTTTATTTTCCGAATTCATCATGATTGCCAGCTGCAGAATAATAGGTAGTATCTGTGAAAAACCATATCCGACATCCATTAAATCAAACCCATAACCATCCTTTTTTAATACTACTCTAGTACCAATACCATCGGGGAGTTTTACGAATTCAAATTCATCAGCAATTTCAAATTTAATTATTTGATCCTTAATAAAATTAAGTATGAAATCAGGAATATATTCAGTTGTTAACTTCTTTAGTAATAGTTTAAAAACAGAATCATCATCGTATAAAAAAATTCGACTTGGATTACTTCTAATTGAAGGCATATATTCAATCTCACCTACCATCTTTGAAGTTTCATTTAATGAACTACCAAGTTTTATTAGGAATAAGTTTTGAATTATCAGCTCAATTCGCTGAGGTACAATCGTATTTTTCCTATCATGAGTAATTATAAAGTTTTCATTAGGAACAAACCTTTTCATAGGAGATTTTTCAATATCAAAATGCTTATATAATTCGGCAGAGCTATCCGTATAATAAGATGCAGCTATAATGTCCACCATCAGTACATCACCTAAAGTTAATGTAAATGGATCACCACCTTGTATAAATATTTTTGAATTTAACCAATCACTTTCCTCCTCTTCAATGGGTTTAAATTTACCTGAACTAACTTCCTTTTCATATTCGTTTTTTAACTGCTTATTCCATTCGACAAAGTCCAACAACATGTCTTTATCTTCAAATGTATTTTCAAATATTTCATATAGTAATTGAGGTTCTTCCAAGAAGCTATAATTGAAAAGTGAGGAGTTATTTGATAGTAATTCCGTTTTTAAATTATCTAATTCGTCCTTAAAATAGATTTTTAAAAACTTAAAATTTACCGATATTCTCCAATAATTATGTTCATCTAAAGTGCAATTTAAAATATCAATTTCCCTTTGTTTCAAAAAAAATCCACACAATGTGCCGTATCCTTCTTTTTCCTCAGATGATTTATAAACTATTGTTAGCATCCATACCTCTTTCTTTTCATCCAGGCTAATGGGTAAAATTAACTCAATTTCAGACCGTCCTATGAATTTGTTAGCACATGTGCTTAAATTTCCTAAATGTAAACTATAAGGAATTTCAAGTTCTGAGATAGTATCTGTGTCTAGTTCCGGAAATCCATTCCACTTGCTCTTTTCTCTAAAAATTATCTTGTTTTTAAACAAGTTCTTTACTACCAACAACCCTTTTGTCAGTGAACTTTTGCCACTGCTATTTGTGCCGGTAAGTATAGTTATAGGTTTTAATTCAAATAGCGCTGTTTCCTTAAACACCCTAAAATTACCTAACCCAAAATGTGTTAAATGTGTCATGTATTTATCTTTTAATTCTCAATTAACTTTTCCAAAATCACCCTCCCAATATTCTTATCCAAGCCTCCCGATGCATCTAAAACATTCACAAAACCAAGTTTGCATTTATTTTCTCCCTCTTTCCCTTTATGGAATTTCCCAAAACTCTCAGGATACTCTTTCACATTTGGATACAAAAGCATGCTTCTTCTACAATTCCAATAGATATTATAAGCATACATCTGTTTTAAGTCTGCATCCGAAGGGTTTTGGTATTCAATGATTTTCCATTTTGTATCAATGATGTAGGTTTCTTGAACATCTTGGTCCACAGTTTTGGTAAGAACGATATCCGGTCGAATTGTTTTTCCCTCCCAAAATTTTTGTGAATTCTGGAAATTTACTTGAATATTATCGGGCTTATTTCTTTGAAGCATACGATAAACATACTCTTCCCAAAGGCTATTCATATCGAACAATAAAGCCAACATATTGTCTTGACCACCCTTGATGTCTGGAGCGTAATTCAAAATAATCATTTTGGCGATTTTGATGGCCTCCCAATATGGAACCGTTTTACGGGATTCTTTAATTTGATCGAAATGTGATTTATAAATTGGTATCTCTTTGATTTCAGGGAAATCGCGTTTAAGTCTTGCTATACGATCCTTTAGTGTTGCGTTCGATACTATTCTTGAAAGAATATTTAGAGCCTTTAAAAGTATTTGATTTATAAGGTGTTCATAGTCATAAACTTGGTGGAACGTATAAAACCTTTCCTTATGAACCAGATTTTTTTGAATGTTTTTACCAAAATCAATACGGCCCTTTAAGGCAGTGGTATTTGAAGACTGCTTGTGGTATTTTCTTAGTAAGCCAGATCTTAAAAGATAGCTCAACTCATTGATAAAGAGTTCAAAATAGAGGTCTAGGAGCGAGTAATATCGTTTGTTTAAATTTGCTTCGGACACGGATTCAACCTTAATCTTTCTACAGATCGAAAGCATATTTAAAAGTGCATTCCGCCAATGCATATAAACTGTTTTTGAATGTGATTGGTTTTTATCTGCTTTGGGTAATATCTCAATTGTCAAGCCTCCTATTTTGATAACCCCGACATAACTATTAAACTTTACACCGTTTCGTATTCCTGTAAAATAGATATTATTGTTTTGATCGTTAAAAGCATACAATTTCTCCAGCTCAGAAATTTCCAATTTTTCCCCTCTGTGGTTTTCAGAGATTGTTAAATTTTCATGTTCAAATATTTGAATAAGCCTTGCCACCTGATGTCTTTATTACAGTATGCTGCTAAAATCCCATTCAGAACTTTCTTTTACTTTATAAATCATTTTCTCTTTTAAATCTTGCTCCACAAGTGAATCATAGCCGGTAAAATTTGCAAAACGGAAGTCGCCTGTTTCATTTTTCATTATAAAACTATCACCCAAGATTAAACCAATTTTGCCAAAATCACCGAAAAAATATTCTTCAAGAAGTGGGATGATTTTATCCTTGAAGGCCTGCCGTAAATCTTCAATATTTGCAACTTTTAAAAAATACGAATGCCCGATTTTATGGTCTTTATCCAGCAGTTTTTCAATTCTTTCATTCATAACCGTCAAGAGTTCTACCAAATCTATTCCATCAATATCCCCATTGGATTGTCCTTTTTCAAATATTAATTCCGGCATTGGAGCCATTTCCCTAAATGAAAACCTTCTGCGTAATGCGGTGTCCAAGGATTCAATGCTTCTATCAGCAGTATTCATTGTTCCAAGAATATAAAGATTAGGTGGCACACCAAAAGTCTCTTTTGAATAAGGAAGCGTCACTTCAATAGCTTCTGCTTTTCCTAATCGTTTATCTTCTTCGATAAGAGTTATAAGTTCACCAAATATTTGGGAAACATTGCCTCTGTTTATTTCATCAATGATTAAGACAAAATTTTGGTTTGGTAAATTTGTAGTGGTCGAATAATTAAATTCATCTTCCAAATATTGTATTACACCTTTAAAATAACCTTCCCAGCCGGAAAATTTATATTCACCGTTTAATTGTTTTATTAGATTTTCTCTAGTCAGGGTTCCAGTATTCCCTTTATGTATACCAGTGTGTAAGGATAAATTTCCATTCGAATTTAATGAAATCGAAAAATCTTTTCCCGTTGGGGTTTTTAATGTAATCATTTCCATTTCACTCAATCTTATTTTTAATAAGTCATACCCCTTATTAAAATCTACTTGATTTGGTGTAATTGCAATTTGACATAAATTCTTAAAAATTCCATTCTTCACATTATAAATGACCTTATCATCTATTGTTTCTGGCTTTATACCCTCAATAAAATCTTCGTAACTCATGCTTTGATGAAAGGTGGTAAATATAATTTGGCCTTCCTTTATCTTTTGATCATACAATTCTTTTATTTCCTCTCTTCCCATACCTTCAATATCCACACCGATGATTTCCAAAGCCGTATTTATGGTATTATATGTTTTGCCGGTTCCTGGAGGGCCAAATAATATTTGATTCAAGGGATGTTTAAGTTTATTTTTCATGCTGTTTTGAGAAACTATGGATTTGCTTAGTTCTTTGTTTGGTTCATAATTGGTACCGGCAAACTGGAGGATCTTTTGACGATAATTTAAATCCAAGGCTGCTTTTTCCAGACTAAAATTATGAAATTTCTTAAAGCTAGATTTTTTTGTTCGGTTTATTTCAATTTCAACGGCCCGGCATATCTCGCCTATATTCTTTAAAACTTCCGTGGTGTTTGTAAATCGATTCCAATAAGCCTTTACAGAACCATCAAATTGGGCACTGAAATTACTGTTGCTTAATTTCTCGGATGATATAGCAGCAAATTTTCCTTGCTTATCACCGCTTAAAACCCAGCAATATCTTTGCCCGACCATAAAAATCAGATTATTTCGTTTACAACTGTAAATTATTTTACCTTCTGTATCAGAAAGATCAATCGTTTTTAATATTTCATCTAAAACATAGAAAAAGGCCTCCACATCCTCTTTTAGGTATCTTTTAGAATTATTTATTAATTCATTCTCTTGTTCTTGGTTTATACTATTCTGCATTTTACTTCATATTATTTAAATTACTACGCCACCCTCAACATCCTCTTAATAGTATCTTGCATGGCTGTTTTAAACCCTTCGTCCTGAGAGATCAAACGGTATAGATCAAGTTCGTTTTTTCGCTGTTTGCCCATTATTTCGTCAAAAATTTTATTGAATGCCAATTCTCTATTTTGAGTATCTGTATTATCGGCGTATTTCTCTTTAAAATCTGAGTGTTCCTTTATTTTTTGTGCTAAATTAATAAACTTGGCCCTTTGCTCCTCCGGTGTTGCCTCCCATCCTTGAAACCAGCGTTCGTTAAAGCTTTGAATGATTAAATCCAGTTCTTCTTTATCAGAACCGGAATGTACTCCACGTGGATTGGGGTTTTGAGGGTCTACTTCTGTTTCGGTAGCATCCAGACCAATGCTGGTGTTAAGTTTTACTCGCTCCAAGCCGTAGGTTGATAGGTCAACGGAATTTAATAAGCCATCTAATGCGTCCTTCTCCTTATCAACTATAATTAATTTGGGAATCAAGAATTTTAGAAACCAAAATAGCTTCTCCCAGACAACCACTTCATAAGGCATTATGGACGCCATTTGTCCGTATATTTTTACAAAGTGTTTCGCCTTAATTTTATAATCTGCCTTTGCCTCATCTTCTAATTCAAGTATTGTATTAAATCGTTCTGCAGCTATGTCAAGTATCGGACTTAATTCCTGTGCATTTACCCCTTTAAAGTATTTAGCAACAAAATCTTCTACTTCGCTCCATTCATAAACACCAACATTATCCAGATTGGATTTTAAATCGTGTAATACATTAATGTCGGTTTCCCTGCTTAAGGACGTAGCAGTATAAAATGGATCGAATGACTTTTTAATTTCCTCAGTCGTGTTATAAAAATCGAGAATGAATAGATCTTCTGTTTTTTTACCAAGTTTATCCGAAGAACGATTTAAGCGCGAAAGGGCTTGAACAGCTATTACCCCTTGCAATTTTTTGTCAACATACATCGCAGTTAGTTTGGGCTGATCGTAACCCGTTAGGTATTTATTTGCAACCACCAAAATGCGGTATTCATCCATATCGAAATAACGGGCAATTTTGTCGCTGATATAACCCGGATCCGTTGGTTTGGCGGTATCCATATTGGCAAGAAAATCATTGATACTATCTTCTGTATATTCAATGCCTTTGATTTTTTTCATACCGGAAAATGCAATGGCAATTCTGAATGGATTGCCTTTTTCTTCAAGGAGTTTCTTCAAAGCAAAATAGTAGTTGATGGCAGATTCAATACTTTGTGCCGCAACAATGGCCTTTGCCTTTCCTTTCAACTTTTTGGTATTGACCAATTTGCTTATAAAGTGATCCAGTATAATCTCAGCTTTGGTGCCTATGGTTTGCTTGTTCTGTTCAACATAGGTTCTTAATTTCTTCTGGGCTTTTACCGAATCAAACAATGGATTTTCCTGTATCGATTTTTCTATTTCGTAATAGCTTTTGTAGGTTGTATAGTTTGCCAGTACATCTAAAATAAAACCTTCTTCGATGGCCTGTTTCATTGAATAAAGATGAAATGGCTTAAACTTTCCATCGGCTTGTTTTATGCCAAATCTTTCTAAGGTATTGTTTTTAGGGGTAGCAGTAAAGGCCAGGTAAGAGGCATTGCCGCGCATTTTACGCGAACGCATGGCTTCCAATATCTTATCTTGCGGATCTTCGTCTTCCTCTTCGTTTTCTTCCGATGAATTTCCCATGGCCTGATTCATTTTGCCGGCCGCTGTACCACTTTGACTGCTATGGGCCTCATCAATAATTACTGCAAAACGCTTTTCGCTTAAATCTGCAATACCATCTACGATAAATGGAAATTTCTGAATGGTTGTGATGATGATTTTTTTACCACTTTCCAAACTTTCTTTGAGTTCTTTGGATGAATAAGCAGGTGCTACAATATTTTTTACTTCCGAAAACTCTTTAATATTTTCACGGAGCTGTTTGTCTAACAACCTTCTGTCAGTTACAACAATCACAGAATCGAAGAGGGGATTGGAAATTCCTTTGCTGCCGGGAATTGAATCGCTTTCGGGGTAGGTTTCAATTAATTGATATGCGGCCCAAGTTATGGAGTTTGATTTACCGGAGCCGGCCGAATGTTGAATTAAATAGGTTTGACCGACCCCATTTTTACCGGCATCGGCAATAAGTTTTCGCACCACATCCAATTGATGATAGCGCGGAAAATACAAGGTTTTTTTAGCTAAGGGATCGGTGTCTTTGCCATCAAAGCGAACAAAATGTTGGATAATGTTGGCGACACTTTCCCGGGTAAATATTTCTTCCCACAAATAGGAGGTTTTATGACCAAAGGGATTGGGGGGATTGCCTTTGCCAAACAGGGGTTCACGCTGACCTAAGTTGAATGGCAAAAAGTAAGTGTTCGCACCATCGAGTTTGGTGGTCATATAGGCCTCATCGGTATCTACGGCAAAATGCACAATACAGCGACCAAAGTTTAACAAAGGTTGCGTAATATCTCGTTTAAATTTGTATTGATGCTGCCCATGAACCTTGGCATTTTGCCCGGTCCAGTGATTTTTTAATTCCATGGTGGCAAAGGGCAAACCGTTTACAAAAAGCACCATATCAATTTCTTCGCCGGGGTTGCTTAGTGAATAGCGAAGCTGACGTGTTGAGCTAAATTGATTGTTATCAAAATTGGTTTTGATTATATTGCTGCTGCTTGCCAACGGTAAGGGATATAGCAAGGTAAAGTGGGCATCATCCACATCCAACCCTTTGCGAAACAAACGTAGGATACCGTACTTTTTAATCATGCGATCCAAGCGTTCGAGAATCTTTAATTTCCAGTCGCTTTGTTTTTGAAGTTTAGCGAGTTCGTCTTTTTGGGTGGTTTGTAAAAAATCCCAAAAGCGGTATTCATCTATAGCATATTTGGCATTAAAATTTTCGGTTGAACCAATAAAATAGCCATTGCCGGCGCGGTATAAAGCTACCCGATCATTGGCCGGATGAACTCCAATTCCCTCAAACTTGAGTTCTTCTATACTCGCACCTGTAAGGCGTTTTTCAATGGTTGATTCGAGGGCTTGTTCGTTGGTGTTACTTGGCATGTTAGTTTTGTTTTGACCATAATAATAATTCTTCAATGAGCATATTTTTGTCTTTCTTTTGGCTGTGTATCCATAATATCTTAGTTTGATTTTCTCTGAATTGTGAATCAAAATTTTGATAAATGTAACTTTTTGCAAATATTGAATTGTAACCAGAATATTTGCTATAAGCACCAACATTCCAACCTGCCCACCAAAAGTCTAGTTTTAAATCTTGATAAATGTTATTTTGGATAATAAAGTAAATATATATTTGGTTTTTAAATGAAGATTCTTCTCTTAATTCATCAATAGATTTATAATATTTAATAAATATTTTTTGAGCATTCCTTAAAAAATCTTTTAAAATAATCTTACTCGAATGGTGTCTTGATAATAATAAGTTCAGAAAACCTTTACTTTTATGCCAGTCCTCTATATATTTTATTCTATCTCCAGATTCAACGTAAACATCTGTGTTAATTAAATTACCCCAAATTTCATTTTCATTATCTATTAATTCTATAAAAATATTTAAGTACTCTTCAAAAAGTACTAAATCAAATTTATCAATGTTATTACTTTTTGTAAGATTTATTAAATGTGCTATTTCTCCATCATTTTGGTCTATATCTTCTGCCAGCCAAAATAAATCTTCAGCTTTAAATCTATTGGTTGAAGATTTAAGAATTTGAAGTTTTAATCTTTCTTCTGCATTTAAAATGGTCGATGATATTCCCTTTATTTCTAAAATATCTTCAATTTCACTGTTAGTATCTAATTTACTGATAAGTTTTAGTCCATTTATGCATTGAATAGATGCAGCCTTTCCAATATTCCTGTCCCTCTTTAAATTATAAAAAAATCTAATTATGCGAAATAATTTTAAACTATCAGGTTTATTATTATTTGATTGCCTAATTTTAATATAATATAATATTGGAAGAAGCCTAAAGCAATCTATTTGTTCTATATTATTATTATTTGAGGTTGGGGATAACCATTCCTTTTCTATCAAATTAAAATTCTTATAAGAGTTATATTTCAATTTAACACTATCTAATTCTTTAGGAAAATCTTCATACAAAAATTTTAAAGCATTGAAATAAATTTCTATTTCTTGAAGTTGCAGAAAATTAATATCAAGTTTTTTTCCATTACCCCATTTAATAACATCAATTATAGCCTTCTTGTCTACCGCTTCTTCATTATCATCATCAATTATTGTTTTTTGGTTCTCCGTCATTTTTATGATTTGTATCCACCTCAGAAACTCATTAAAGCCTTCGTCCGCTGTAATTTCTATTGTGTTTTTATTTCGATTCTTCCAAAAAAAGTCTTGCCAGATTTCCCATTTTTCACTCCATTCGAGCGGATTTTTCTTAACTTCTTCGTTGTCAAACAATCTAGCTCTTATAGTTTCATTGTCAGCTAATTGTTGACCCCTTGAATTCATTGTAATATATAATTCTTCACCTTGTGAGGTTTCTTCAGTCTTGAAATGCCAAAATTTAATTTGAGTTTTTATAAAATCATAATACTCGATTGTGTCATTTTTAAAATGCAAATCAAGTTTTTTAAAAACTCCTGAATTCTCTTTTGATTTTTGCCCAACAATTGCATTTACTGTTACGTCATTATCATAATTTGATAAAAACCAATTCTTATACCTGATATTCAAAAGATCTTCAACTGTATTTGAATAGCTTATTAGATCAATAAAAAAGTTATGGGTTAATGTGCGAACTCGGTAATCAAATGCTATTCGCTCAATTGTTCTATCAAATCTAAAAAGAGTTATAAAATCATCCTGTTTTCCTTCTTTTAATGACAGATAAAATAGAATTAAAAATAAAGTAGTAAACCTTTGCTGCCCATCAATTAAATATAAATCTTCATTTATATCGTTAAATACATAATAATCTGGACGATACGAATAAAGGAAACCTATATTTAATGGATCGCTAGTATTATTTATATTATTAATAATTTTATTCAAACTATTTTTAGCTATGACATCATTTGAATTTAAGATTAATTTTTTAATAGCTTCAAGTTCGGATTTAGGAAAGTTGCTGGTATCCTTGTTCTTTTTATAACCTTCTTTTATATCTAGAATGAAGGTGTCCAGTATTCCATTATCATTAAAACCCCAAACGTATTCCCGTTGAATTTCCGGAACAATTAAGTTGTAATTACACATTAATTCTTCAACAGATATTTCTTGCATTGCCTTTATTGAGCTCATTATTATTTTAAATTAAAAAAGGTTTTTATTTCGTTATCAATGAAAGTAGCATTGGTTTCAATATCAATATTTGTCCAATGTTCATAATCTTTGTTTTCATTGGCTGTATTATTAAAATTTCTAACGAAAACTCTAAATGTATGAGGTTGAATAAAATTACCATCGTTGTGATGTGAAATAATTCTTGCCCTTTTATCTGCATATTTAGAATTGCTAATACTTCTGTTCAATTTAGAGTATAATAACACTAAATTCCCTATAGAGTTTATCTTAAAAGAACTGGTTTGATCTATAATAAACTTATTTACTTGTTCTTGGTATTTTTCATCATTCTTTTTTATATCAAACTTTGACAAATCAAATTGTTTATCAGCAGGCATATAAGTTTTATTTAAAAATATTATATAATCTTTTTGCTCTTCAACTTTTCTTGGATTTTGAGGAAATATATGCTCAATATCATTACTCTTTTTAGTAAAGGCAAAGTAAGGTAGGTAATTTTGATTATCCTTTATGGAATAAATTACATCCATTAAGACCAGTGCATTAACTAATCTATCTGGACTTTCACTATACCAATTTATTGTATCATCTTTAAAATTTATTAATTCATCATCTATAGAAATAACTTTAAACATTATTTCTTTTAAACCGGAAATAAATGCCTCTCTGGTCTTACATTCTTCCCATAGATTCCAAATAACATTAAACTGAAATTTTTTGTTCGGCTTGTTATTAAACAAAAAACCTAAAAAGTGATATATTTTGCGGTCCTGATACCAATCTTGTAATGTATTATGTAATTTGATAATATCTTTATACAAGCCCAATGCATCATTGTTATGTCTTTCAATTAATTCTAACGTTAGTTTAGCTTCTCCCCTTTTTTCAGCAAAAAGGAGGTACAAATTATTTATTGGATATTTAAATTCATTAAAAAGTTTGTTACCTACACCAACTTCTTCGGATTCTATCGTTACTAATTTTGAAAAATAATTTTTGACTTCATCTCGACTCCACCAGTTATTGATTTGGTCTAATTCCCAGCCAATTTTAACTCTACGTTCATTTACTCTAACAATGTTTTTAATGTCACTCTCTCGTTTCCCTTCTTCATTTGCCACTCGAGTAATTAATATAGCCCTTACCAAATCAGCACCATCAAGAGAAACCCTTTTAGAATTTAGATTACCAAAAACCTTTTCTTCACCTGCTGTTCCATCTATTTTATTTACAATAATTTTAACAGACCGAAGCAATTTCGAAGTAAAATTAATTTGACTAAAATTGTATTTGGGGTGTTGTTTTTCTTTAAACCAATTTTCTACAGCATTATACACCATAAAAATGTGATGAATATCCTGATGGTCATAATCCGGTTCATTAGATATAAAATCTTCCCAATTTGTGTTGGGAAAGCAGACCAATACATTTGTAATAATGTTATTCAGAAATCTATTGGTTTGTTTCCTAATGGAATTTTTTGGAAAACGAACTTTATTATTAACCAATTCCTTTTTATTCAAAAAAGATAGTAAAATAGTTAAAGTAGTTAAGCGCTGTTGTCCATCTATAACATTAAAAAAATTTTCCTTAGCAACAATGGTAATATTTTGAAGACAATAAAACTTATCATTCGAATGTTCGAAATTATCAATGTCATCCAAAAGTTTAGTTACATTCTTTGGCTCCCATTTATATCCTCTTTGATAATGAGGTATATTAAAGTAATCCTTACCTTGTTCATTCAAGTAACCTTTTTTTGAAAAAACATCTTCAACGGTATATAATAACTGATTCATTTTTCTTCTAAATTAATCTCCCCATATATTAGCAGTGCTTGCATTATAAACACATACTTTACATCGGAATTTATGTTCAATTTTTTTTATATGCTCCAGATTTTCCTTTGAATATATTCCAATATAAATACTGTAAAGTTTTTTCCCATCGGCAGGCATTAATCCATCTTTTGCGGCTTTGTTGATAGCACTAATAATATGCTCATCATATTCACCAAAATTAAACCCAAAACTGATTAAAGAACCTTCTATTTTTGATAATTGCTCATAGCAAAAAGTCAAATATCTATTGTGCGTGATATGTTCTAATTTTTCATTTCCATTGCCGGCGGTCACAAAAATTGGATAATCCTTAGCATCCAATCGATGCTTAATATTTTGGAGTAGATAATTATTTGAAGTGTAAACTTCCTTTTCAATTTCAATTCCAGTATCAAAAATTGACAAAGTTCCGTGCAGATAAAATACTTTTTGTTCATCCTTATTTTTTCCCCATTGTAAATCTGACCATTCCGCATTATTGCCCTTTTTTAATTCTTCAGGGTTAGTCAATTCTCTACCAAATCCATCACCCGCATTTTTTAATTCATTTCTCAATAAAACCCAATACATTAATAAATCATAGTTTGTTGAAAATACAAAGCCATTATTATCTAGGTACTCTGTTAAAAAATTAGCACATGATTGACTTTTCTCAAATGAAACTTCAAAAACATGTTCAGGATGTAGTTTGCTAATTGCATCAATTAAACTGTTTCTTAGTATTTCATTTGCCTTTTTTAACTTCTCGGTAAATTTCTTATCAACTTCAAATGCTTCGGCTATTTCAATGAAATTATCCAATTGTTGCATTACCAATTCAAAGTTTTTAGTATTTATAACTTCGAATAGTTTGGACAACATTTCATTATCCAGTTCATCAATAAATTTATAAAGCGCATTATAAGAAAATATCTTTGCGTCATACGCCATGCTAAATCCATTACCTATTAGCAGGTGTTTTTGTCTGTTTTTCTGTTTTAATGATTGCAATACACTTTGATAGGATTGCAACTCTTCAAATTTCACATCTTTTATACTCACTTGGCTTTTATTTTTAATAAACTTTTATCTTACCCGTTACCGTACTATTTATCAATGTGGCTTTATATTCTTTTAGCTTTTCTATTTCTTGATCTTTGAGGGAAATGGAGGTGGCGATTTTGAAAGTAGCTACCTCAATATGCTCTGATATTTCAGCTTGTTCCTTTACTGGTGGAATTGGAATATAAATATTTCTCAATTTAGAACCATATGTATGGACAATGATTTCACCTTTTGAGTGTTTTGCCTTTTCAAATTTTGCACCTTCTGTATTTAGTACATAGCTTAAATAAAGATTATCATTTTGATATTGTTCAAAAATTATAACATCCCCACCTGCAACCGTTTTTTCATCACTAGAGAAAACTACACATTTACCAATATCTTCCATTGTTTCACCAGAACCGGTAAATAAAAGATTTCCTTTTACTAATTCAATTGATTTTTTTGCCGTTTCATTTGAAATAAAACGGACACCTTTATTTATTTGAATATCATATTTTGTATAAATATCTCCATACAAAATCGCTGAAACCCCACTCTCCGCCAAATCAGCTTTTGAAAACCCACCACCTTTTGAAAATTTTCCAAAAGATGCTAACCTCTTCACCTCCCATCCCTCCGGTATCTCCCCAATCCATTCCACACCACTATCCTTCATTTTTACATTGGGGTTTAGCCCACGGGTAACGGCTTTGTGTATCAATATTTGCCTGCGTTCTTTGAGCAGTTCTATTTGCTTTTGTTTGATGTCAATGGCTTGGTCTATCAAGGCCGTTTTGCGGTCGAGAAAGGCGGCAATGGCTGTTTGTTCAGGGAGGGGTGGTACGAAGGTTTTAAATGAAAAGAAATTTTCTTTGGAAATTGTATTTCTTAAACCAGTGTATAATGGTTTAAGTCTTTTATCTGAATCCATATTCAAATAGAAATAATACAAAAAGTTTCTATCAAGGTTTTCATAAGGTTCCATAACAGTATATGCCCCTGTTATCATCCCGTCAAAATCTGAAAGCCCAACACATCTAGGTGTTTCTTCCACATCAAATAGGCAGAAAATGAAATCACCTTTTTTAACCTCTTGATAAGTGCTGAATTCAGCAGGAAATTTTCCTTGAGGATTTTCCATGTCTCGTTTAATAACGCCATTAAGCGTTAATGAAAGTAAAACATAATCTCCCGATTTTTTTCCAACTTGGTTTTTCTTAAGTTGAAAAACATATTTGTTGGAAAGGGTTTCCCAATGTTGAGGGATATCACCTAACCATTCAGCCCCCGAATCTTTATATTCAGGATATTTCTCTATGTTAATCTTCATCAGCAAACGTATCTAGGTTTCTAAATTCTTCTTCCAGCTCTTCTATGGTTGGCAAACTGCTTTTAAGTTCTTCGGGCAAAATTTCGGTAAAACTAAATTCGCTAACACCTATGGGTTTGCCAATATCGCGCAAAGCAAACTCTGCTTCTATGTTATTTTTATCTCTGCACAACACAATGCCTATAGATGGTTTGTCGTCGGCTTGTTTTAGCAGCGTATCAATTGCCGATAAGTAGAAATTTATTTTTCCTGCATATTCGGGCATAAATTTGGTGTTTTTTAATTCTATTACTACATAACATTTCAGCTTTATGTGGTAAAAAAGCAGGTCGATATAATAATCTTGATCTGCTATTTCTAAATGAAATTGTTGTCCCACAAAAGCAAAACCTTTGCCCAATTCCAACAAAAATTTAGAGATGTGTTTTACCAATTGATTTTCCAAATCACGTTCTTTCATGTGAGTAGCCATGGCTATAAAATCAAAATTATAAGGGTCTTTCAATGTTTGCTGTGCTAAATCAGACATTGGTTCGGGCAAGGTATTTTTAAAATTGTTAATGGCCTTGCCCTGTCGTTCCCATAATTGCGATTTTATTTGCAATGCTAAGGTCTCTCTTCCCCAAGCATTTTCAATAGTTTGTTGAATATAAAATATGGCAACAGTTGTATTTTCGGATTTTGTAAATATAAGAATGTTGTGTCCCCATGGAATTTGCACCAATTGGGCAACAAGCTGTTGCGCAATTGTATTTGCCTCATTTTCAGTGTTTTTATTTTGGGCAACAAGCTGTTGCCCAATTGCACTTGCATAAAACAAGTAGAAACTACGACAGTACTTAAGATTACGATTCGATAAGCCTTTCATATCCGGAAACTCGGTTTGTAAATCTATAGATAGTTGTTCTAAAAATTTAGTTCCCCAAGCCGTTTGTTTTTCGGCAATCATTTTCCCTAAATCCCAATAAAACTCAATAACGGCGGCATTTACAGCCATTACCGTTTTCATTTGAGCCGCACGGATCTTTGATTTAACTTCAATTATCCAATTCTTGTAATCTGAATCAAACAACATAAACTTGCGGTTAGTTTAAACTTAAAATTTCACGAATAAGGCCATCACTTAGTTCTTCCAGTTTCAAAATATCGGTGCTTACTTCCTCTATACTGCGCAAAGGTTTGTGACGATAAAAGTATTTATTAAAACTTATTTCATAACCAATTTTAGTAGCATCCAAATTAATCCAGGCTTCGGCCACATGCGGTTTTACTTCTCGCAAAAAGTAGGTGTAAATATTTTCTTTGAGTGGCACATTTTCGGTATCCCTTAAATCACTTTCGGTCTCGTATTCAATATAATCTCCCTTTTTGTTGGTAGCATAATAGCCATAATCTGCTAATTGATGTTCTTCGCAAGCCAAATGATTCATTAGCCGTTCCAATTTCTCACCGGTTAACTTTACCGTTCCTTTTACTACTTTTTCTGCGCCGGCATCATACCAACTCACAGCATTTAGTATGGCATTTTTTTCAGAAGATGTGAGTTTGGATTGCATGCTTTTTAAGGCCCCGTTTACCTTGTCTTTAAAAATATTAAAATCAGAGTATTCATTGCCACCAATCAGTGTCATCAGCTTGTTGGCTGTGTTAAACAGTTCCAATTGTTTGTTCCAAAGAGTTTCGCTTACCAATGCCATACTTTGTTTGGCATTAAGATTCAGTTCTTGTTTTTCGCACCAATCTTCCATTTCCTTTTCATGCTTGGAAAGGTTGGAATATACTTCTTCACCAAAGGTTTCATACGCCCATGCCATGGGTTCACGCAAGGTTTTATCAAAACGGAGTTCGGCAATTCGTTTGGCCGTAAATTGTGCTTTCAAGCGCTTAGGCCGTTCAATGCTTACTTTGTAATACCCAAAATCGGTATTGTCAAATACTTTAGAAGCGATGCCTTGTTCTTCCTTAGTTTCAGGATGAATTACACGCTCAACTGCTTGCATTTTTTCGTAAACCGAAACAATTTCACGAATATGCTCCGGTGCAAACTCGCAATTTTTGTTCCCTAAGTTTTTACGCAATTTGCGAAACAATAATCCGGCATCAATCAATTGCACCTTGCCTTTTCGCTCGGCTGTTTTATTGTTACTCAATATCCAGATATAGGTGGTAATACCGGTATTGTAAAACAAGTTGTTTGGCATTTGCACAATGGCCTCTAACCAATCGTTTTCAATAATGTAACGGCGAATGTTACTCTCACCACCACCGGCATCGCCTGTAAACAAGCTGCTGCCATTATGCACCGAAGCAATGCGTGAACCCAGAGGACTTTGTTTGAGTGGTTTCATTTTATTCACCATCTCCATCAAAAAAAGCAATTGTCCATCCGATGAACGTGGCGTTGCATCTGCGTCTTCTTCAATGCCCCAATAGTTTTTTAGTTTAATTTGAAAACGCGGGTCAATAATTTCTTTGCCATCCTTTATATATTTCAATTCACTTGCCCAGGATTTTCCATAAGGAGGATTAGAAAGCATAAAGTCAAACGTTGTGCCTGCAAACTCATCGGTACTCAGCGTTGAGCCAACCCGAATATTTTCAGGATTATTGCCCTTGATCATCATATCCGATTTGCAAATGGCGTAGGTTTCATCGTTTATCTCCTTGCCATATAAATACACATCGCCTTTGGCTTTTATTTCGCCCTCTTCATCTTTAATGAAATTTTGTGACTCGGTAAGCATCCCACCACTTCCGCATGCAGGATCGTAGATGGTCATAACCGGAGGTAGTTTATCCTTAACCGGTTCAAAAATAATGTGAGTCATCAGGTCAATAACCTCACGTGGTGTAAAGTGTTCCCCGGCTTCTTCGTTATTGTCTTCGTTAAATTTGCGGATCAATTCTTCAAAAACATAGCCCATTCCCAAATTGGTTAAAGGCGGAAGTTTTCGTCCATCCGGATCGCTTTTTTCAAATGGTGTGAGGTTTATATACGGTGAGGTGAATTTCTCCAACACATTCAACAATACATCTTTGGATGCCATGTGCCGCACCTGACTTTTGAGTTTGAATTTCTCAATGATTTCTTTCACGTTGCCACTAAAGCCATTCAGGTAATCTTCAAAGTTCGCCTCTAATATTTGCTGATTATTGGTGGCTGTATCATGTAAACGCTGTAAGGTCCATTGGCTGGTGTTGTAAAATACATAACCACTGGCTTGTCTCAAACCATTTTCATCCCACTCGGTAAATCTGGCTTCTTCCTTCTGAAAGACCAATTCTTCGAGAACGGCTGCTTTGGTAGGTTCAAGCAAGGCATCTAGCCTGCGAAGCACCACCATGGGAAGTATTACATCGCGGTATTTACCTCTTACATATACATCACGCAAACAATCGTCTGCTATTGACCAGATAAAGGATATGGATTTATTGTGTACGGCTTGGTTCATAGTTATAATTCAATTCGTTTTGCTCTGATTTTTAATTCGTTTGTGCGGTTGTCTGTATATTCTTCTATTTCAATCATCACGGACATGCCTTCGCTCAAGTTATGATTCGAAACCAAATGCGGGGGGATGAAAATATTATCTCCGGCTGCGTCAAGTTTTAAAAAGGCGAAACCTTTTTGTGTATTTATATTAATAACTTCGCCAAATATGAGATCAGGGGTTTGCTCAGGTTTTTCAGTTTTGGATTCCACTTTGATCCAATTACCAGTTTTGGGATTCGAATCTACAAACATTTTAAACCAAACCAGAAGATCTAAAAGTTGAAAGAAAATACTTTTAAAAAGGAAAGGTGTTTTGATGGTCTTTACATACAAATCAATTTCGGACCTGTGAGACCCGGCTTGGGTTACGCCTAAAATACTGCGTAAGTAAAATGCAATTTGTTTCGGAAGATGAGTTTCTTCTAAATGCTGATAACCCTTTTCCGTAAATGGTGAGCCATCAGAGCTTTTGCCCGCTAAAAACTTACTGCTTTCATTTAAAGAGACACCCGGTGTAACAAATTCGGGAGGCAGTAAACCAAATTTATGGAAGGCCATAAAAAGGTCTTCAACAATTTTTCTGAGTGTGTTAAAATGATTGTCAATATTGATATCGTCATTGACCTTCAAAAGGCTTAAAATATCCTGTCCGGCTAGTTCGCCAATATATTTTTCTGTGCAAACTTCAAAAACTCGTTTATGTTTATGTCGGATTTGGGTGTCTTCCTGGGTAGCTGCAGCACGCTTAATATCCTCAAATAAGCGATCAGTTTCATCATCACTTCCTTTTTTGTAAACTTTTGTGAAAGCCTTTTTAAATGTTTTGTCTTCATAAGCCTCTGCTTGCCCTGTAAGAATAAATACCTCGAATTGCTTTTTGAGTTGAAGTAATCTCTCCTTGGCTCTATGAACATTGTATGTGTCTTCTGATCCTTTTACATCATCTTCATTTTCAAAGAATTTAGCGTCCAGTAATACACCATCATAAAAAGGAAAATTTCTTTCTAATTCATTCATTCCACCATTCAATGATTTGAAAGGAATCAGATTAATTCCATTTCGTTTAGCACGTCCTTTAGTGCCTTTAAGTGTTTCATACTCATCGTCTATCCACAAAATATTGTAAAATACATCTTCCATAGTTAGTTAATCAATTTAATTGGGAATTGGAATTTGAACTTCACTAAAAAGAAAGGGTCTTCGTTCAGGGATAATATCCAATCAGGGTTATTAAAATGGCTTGCAATTCTGTGTATATCATAACCGCCTAAACCACTGCCATTACTTGAATCGGCTGTTGAGTATTTGGTAATAAACTTCTCTCTGTCGTAGTTCGTCGGAAATGGTTTACCGTTATTTCTTATTTCCATTGAAAAGTAATCATCTACTTCGGTTAATTCAATAATTACTTCGTTACCCGTAGCTTTTTTATCAAAGGCATACTTGTTGGCATTTGTAAGTATGTTGTCGAGCAATGTTTTGAAAAGCGTTTTGTTGGCATTGATTCCTCTTTCTTTCAGCTTTTCACCTTTCAATAGTAACTTTTTTATTTTGAAGTTAAATCCGTTATTAGACAGTTCATTGATGATACTATTAATGTCGGATAGCGGAATTATTTGTTTTTGGTACTCGGATGGGACAAGTCCATTTTCACCCTTTTCAAGCACTTCTGTTATGAAGTTTACATCTCGTTTTATTTCTTTGAGAACCGAAACAATGTCAATGTCATAGAATTCGGCAAATGATTTATTCAATGATTCAAATCCCTCTTTTTTCTTGTTTAAGAAATCGAGAAGGTTGTCCGACCAGTCAAGAATATTTTGTCTTGGTCTTCCCAACGTATGTTTCAAAGAAGCAAATTCATTGAATTGCCTGATTGATTTACCATGAGCTAAAGCATTTCTCTCTTCTTGAAGTTTTGAAATCTTATCAGACAATTCGTATATCCCTTGCATTTTAGCTCGTTGCTCTTCTATTGGAGGAAGTTTGATAACGACCTCCATCAAATCGTCTTTTCGAATAAAGGGAATAACAGAAGCTCCCAAACGGTATGTCTCAACCTGTTCCTGCACATAATCGGCATGAAGCTCGTTGATTAAGTATGCATTGTCTACAATAGCTTCATTAACCTTAAAGGATAAAATATCCTGACTTCGGAAAATAGGCTCACCTTTGTACTCAAAATACGTTGGCTTTAATGTCCGCCAACGCATAGCAAGTAGAAGGCAAGATTCCGATACAAGATGAATGGCAGGTCGTCTCAGTTCCGTTTCTTCAACGCTGGAAATATCAAGCGTAAAATCAACTTTATCGTCTTTTAAATCACGAATACGAATTAGTTTGCCTGTTTCAGGCTGATTGCCTCTTTGGCCTCTAACGAACTCAAGAATATCACCGAGTTTTACACCATCAATTTGCTTATGAAAATATCGCGCAACACTCAGGTTGTAATCGTTGTTACGTACTTGTTCATTGTAAACAATCTTAACAACATTATCATCTACCTTATCGCTATGAATAAAGCTGTTTAGGCTGTAATCATTCAGTACTTTTTCTCTCGGCCCCTTGGAAATGACAAACTTACTAGCATCAACGAATTTTACTTTACCGCGTAACTTTTTGTTTCTACCAAGAACTAAGATGATTAATGGAATTCCTGTATTTAGCAATAATCCACCAGGCAATGAAATAATGGTGTCAATTAAATCTTCTTCTACCAAATGTTCCCTTAAACGCTTATCCTGCATGCCTCTAAAAAGAAAGCCCTGTGGCAAAAGGGCTATTAACTTACCGTTTTGTTTTAAGGATTGAACACCTTTTTCAATTAAAAAATGTTCAATTGTTTTGATGTTGGATTCCATTTCACTGTAATGATGCGTAATTCTCATCCCGAAAGGAGGATTAGACATAATCACGTCGAATTTTTCAGATTGGTCTGGCCAATGTAAAATCGAATCATCGCAAACAAAAATTGAACTGACTGGCCTCTCATATGCCATGAGTCTCAAAGCACCTAAAGCCCATGTTTTTTGATTTAGCTCTTGTCCAAAGTAATCCTGACTATGGTCGAGGAAAACCCCAAACGAAGCTAAGCCTGCAAAGGGATTAAAAACTTTGGCATCTTTTTCCAAATCAGCCAAACCACACATAAAACGGGTTAATTCAAGTGGTTGAATAAACTCTCCTGCTGACCTACCCTGTGATTGGGCTATTCTATACAAAATATCATCAAAAATTATCGGGAAATTTTCAATCAGGAAATCTTTATCTATTTCGAAAAGATGAATGCAAATTCTTAAAAATGTTTTATTATCAATTTTAGATAAACCATCTTCAAGATTTTGAATTACAAGTGAATATGATTTATAGACCTTACTTTTTATGTTATTATCAGTAATTGTTCTACTAAACTCATCAAAGCCAGAGTTCTTGTCTAGTGTTTTTGAATTTATTATACCATCCTTATAAAGTGATAAAAAAAAAAGCACAATTTGCACTTGTTCCTCAAAATGGCTAAACCGGGAGTTATTCCGAAAAATAGCGAAGATTCCAAAAACTTTAAATGCAATTACATCTTGCGGATTTCTATATTCTACTTTTCTCATATTCGCTTATTCATTTTAACTTCAAGGCAAATTTCTTTTGTACCTGTGCAGTATAAGTTCACAGGTAATTTTTGTTTTCTAAAGTTGGCCAGATTGATCTAAAATTAAATGGATGTATTTATCAATATCCTTATAAAATGAGCTATCATTTTCATATATGGTATAGATCAGATTTCTTTCATTGCCATCAATTATATAGCCATTTAAATTGTACCAATCAATTTTATCAGTCATTTCATTCATGTAATTTACTGAATTCGTCATTCCAAAATGTTCCCAAATAAACTTGGTTCCCATCTTATTATTTCTAATGAAAAAATCGACTATTTTGGTTTCACTTTTAATTGTTATAGGAAAATCATATTGAATGGTTAACTCCGTATATTGTAACAAGCATTCATAAATCGACTTTTCTTGCTCCGATCTTAACATTTCGCCATTTGATGCTAATACTTGTTTCCCATATTTATGGTACATATTTTTACTTATGAAAGACTCGGATTGTATAGTATTTGCCAGTTTTGGAGTTACCTCCTTCGAGAAATACCATTGAAACCGTCTGAAATCAGATGTATCAACTCTATAATTAGGGATAATTTGTTTCATTATTCCGTATAAGTGCTGTGCTCTTAAAAACCTACTAATAGAATGAGCATTCGGAAATTCTTGTAATAATAGGTCATCATGTTCAAGATATTCGTAAAGCTCATTTAAACGAATTTCTATGTGAGTATACCTATCCTTCATTAATTCATCAAGAATAGACTTAATGTGGCGCAGTAGTTTTATATCCTTAGGTAAAGTTTCCATATGTTTTTAATTTATACACTCTCCAAAACCTCAAATATCTTTACCATGGCTAAGGTATCTAAATGGCAATATTTTAAAAGGTTTTCTCGGGTTTTGGCAATAGTTTCTTCATCTTCACAATAATATAGACCCAGAAAGGAATTGCTTGCTTCCATGCCATTGCTGATTTCCAATGCAGAATAGGAAAATTCAGGGTGTAAAGCGGGTAGTACATTCTTAATGGAGGATGAGCCGCCCATGGTTTCTGTCCGGTAATATTTTTTCTTAAAAGGAATTATCAGGTCAACTAATTTTTCTACTATAAGTCCCAAGTCTTCTGCGTACTCGGGAAAATCACGCATCATTTCAAGAATGCGACTTCGTTCAAAAAGAATATGATAGACAAAGATTGTTTTAGCATTTTTGGTTTGCTCAATCAATTTCTCAATAAAAGCTCTGCGAGGATCGAAATTTGGATTGTTTTCAGCAAGATAGTATTCATGTGTTATTTCACCATTCCGGGTTTGTTGAATATGAAGCGAATATTGAAATGGGATTTGCTGATAAGGCCGAGACTCATCAAACATCGGTATGGCAGGCATTATAGTCTCGAAATCAAGATGGCACAATGGATATTGAACAGAATTAACAAAAGTCTTTAACTCAGATTCCATGATATAGGGAGTACTGCTCAATAATATTTTTTCCACTTCGGTAACCGGAAGCAATGAATTACAATACTGGTAAAAGTCACATGTATAAGGGGAAGTGCACTGATTACCCATTTCAATAATGGGTTCAGCTGTATCTTTTTCTAAGGCTGAAAGTCGTTTTATATCTTTGGCAATCTGAGCTTGTATAGGTTCAATTTCATCTTGAATCATACCATTATCAATGGTAAATAATTTTCGAATGTCGAGTGCTCCTTTTCGCACATAGTCGCGATTGAGGTGCATAACATGGGCATTTTTTAGCGGAAATCCACTGCCCTTAACAACATAATATTGAACAGCAACATCGATAATATGTTGTGATTTTACAGAGTTTGTACTCTTAACTTCATACATATTCCACTCCCCATTTTCTTTAACAAGAATATCAACAGCTACAAGGGTATTGTCATAAATAAATGTGGCTTCGTATATGGTTTCAATCCCTTGGTTTATGAAATCTTGGGTTCTTTTAGCTGATTCGTACCCTGGATAATCTTCAAGAACAGCCATTTTCCCATCCGGAAAATATTGTTGGGCAAGCAAACCAATATTAGATCCCCTTGAAAAAATAGCCATAGTTGCATTGTCCACTAACCGTTCCTCCTTTTTATTAACATAAAGCCATAAGGACTTTGGACAATTCATACCACGGGTGAATTTGGATTTGGAAAGCATGATTTAATAATTACAACTTTTCATATTGATTAAAGGCTTTCTCATGAAGTAATTTTATCTCTTTTGCAAGTGTTTTAGGTTCTAAAACCTTTACATTGTTGCCATAAGACATTAACTCCATAACCAAATCATAGGTGATGTATAGCTTTAAAGAAATACGTAACTCCTGTTTATTATCCAATATAACTTCCTGAGTTTCATGCAGTGGTAAGCTTTTAATATATTTTCCTTGAAAAGGATTAAAAGATAAAATTATTTTCTCCGGTGTATTGCTTTCAGGACTTATTATTCCAAAGCAATATTTGTAGGTTTCTTCTATTTGATGGTTTTCCGGGTACTCAAATAATGTATTGGTTATCTCAAAGTTGGCTAAGCGGTCAATGGCAAAGCTTTTTACCTTATTGTCTTTGGTATCCTTAGCCATAATATACCAGCGGTTTTTAAATTCTTTTATCGCGTATGGCTCCACTTTACGTTGACTTTCAACTTCTTCCCAAAATTTTTGGTACGAAAATTTAATTTGATACCGATTTTTGATTGCATGCAATATCCCATATAAATTATCGGTACCCTTTGGACGGCGTTTTTCTAAAAGGATAAAGGAAGATAAATCTTTGGTAAGATTTAATGCATTAAATGTATCAAATGCCTCCATTCTACGTTCAAAATTGGTGGAATCCATCTCGCTTGAGCTGATAAAAAAGCCTTTCTCTTTTCTGGAGTATTCTATATCAATGCCAAAATCGGTTCGAATTTCACGGATATCTCTTTGAAATGTACGTTTTGAGAAACCAATTTTTAAAGTGTCGTCCTGTTCCTTCAAATATTCATATTGCCTTTCAACATAACCTTGTAATTCCGCTAAGGTGGAATAGGGTTTGGTCTTTAGCTTTTTAAGAATAAGCTGGTAGCGGGTTATATAGCCTCGTTTAGACATATTTAATTCGAACCTACGCTTTTAAATCCAATCGAATTTAATTTTGCAGTCTGAAAGTCTTTTTCATCCTGATTATAAATAGCTGCCAAAGTCATTGGAACAAAAAAATTTGAATCATAACCCAATTTTTTTGATAGAACGTTGGCTTTTTCAACTTCCAGTTCTTTAAATTCATATTTGGCTATCAACCGGCCTTTTCTCATTAAAGCAGTATCTACCTTTGAGATATCGGTATTAAATGAACAGACAATTTGAATGTTTAGGCAATCGGAAAGCAAGCCATCCGAGATATTAAGCAGCGAAGAAACCGGTGAGCTACCGTTATTATTCCTATCTATTATTATATTTTCGGCATCTTCAATGACTAAAACAGAATTAGGATTATTAATCAAAATTGAAATGAGATTAGGATTAGTAATAGCATTTGCCATGTTGGGCGGCAAAAAAATAACTTCCTTCTTTAATGTGGAGATAAGATAGCGAATATAGGAAGTTTTGCCTGTTCCTGGTTTGCCATGTAAAAGAACCAAACCTTTATCATTCATTTGTGAAAGCCGCTTTAATATGGTTTGATGTACTTCTTTAAAGTCATCGTTGTAGTTATCATGGATACTAAGTTTTTCCTTGTTTAAATTCATTACCATAGTGTCAATACCCGAAACCGAATTCACTAGGATATTTATTTCAGGATTTTGAACTTTTTTTCTTTTCTTGAATTTTCTAATTTCTTTGATTAGTTTATCAACTTTATATCCGGCTGTCTTACGAAAGAGAAACCGAACATTTGAGCAATTATGGTCAAAATAAACAAGCAGATCCTCATAAATAAAGAACAAGTTATCGTCAAATTCAGCTGTCTTGTTTCCATTATAAAAACGTTTTGTAAAATGATAATCTTTAATTTCAGCTTTAAAAAAATTAAAGAACCAACTTAAAGCTTTTTTACAATCAATATAATGTTCATCTATTAAATTTGGTATCTCATTAAAATACGTGGCAAATAATTGAAATTCATTTAAATAGGCTTCTCTTTTCCCAAAGACCTTTGTCAAGTCTATTTTGCTTATATTTTTTCCCATTTGTTTCGAATTAATTTCGAAATCTATAAAATTCAGACCTTTTGATTTCATATTTCAAAAGTATGATGTCAAAACGCCAAAGTATGTCGCTATAAAAAATATCGTTAATTTCAGGTGCAGATATTCATCAAACCTTAATATGTTTAGCCAATATTAAAAGGATTAAACCAACCGATAACTATTCAGTTTCTATACTAGATAAAAATCTATTTACTCTGTTAAAAGATTCTTTTATTTAAACAATGATAGCTATGTCAAGAGAACAGTAGGTAAAGTGAACGATGCTTTCCTATGATTTAAATAACCACTTTTGGATAACAATTACATAAATAGTCATAAGTAAACAATCGACATGTTGTATGAATATATTCAACATACTGAATTCGTTTTTTTTTTAGGCCAAAATTGGATAAACAGAAAAAGGGTTCCGAACATTTCTGCTGAAACCCTTTGTTAACGATGTCGGGGTGACAAGATTCGAACTTGCGACCACACGCCCCCCAGACGTGTACTCTACCGGGCTGAGCTACACCCCGAACTTTTAAAGGAGTGCAAAGTTACACTTATGCCGAATACAATCCAATCGAATTATTGAATAAATAACCTGCAAAATTGATCATGGAGGTCACTGACTTCGAACAGAAAAGGTAAGAAAACTTATGTTCTTTTTTTGTGTTGTTCATTATTATGCCTGATAATATCCAAAGAATTTCAGGAATAAATTATTTTTGTCCTTTGCACATATAATTTCTACATCAAAATGAATCTTCCATCCAAAATTTTGGAGAATGCGGTAAATGAATTGTCTCAGTTCCCGGGCATTGGAAAAAAAACCGCTTTGAGAATGGTGATCTATTTGATGAAACAACCAGAGGAGATCGTCGGGTCCATGGCTTCTGCAATGATAAATCTTAAGACCAATCTGCAATTTTGTAAAATTTGTCACAACATTTCAGAAGCCGAAACCTGTGACATTTGCAATGCCGTCAACCGCAACAAACAATTGATCTGTGTGGTGAAGGATTTTCAGGATTGCATTTCAATAGAATCAACCGGTCAATACAATGGCACCTACCATGTTCTGAACGGATTAATTTCCCCCCTGGATGGGATCGGTCCTGATGACATTAACATCTCAAGTTTGCTTAAAAGAGTTGAAGAAAATGAAACCGAAGAAGTTATTCTGGCCCTAAGCGCAACCATGGAAGGGGATACTACTTCTTTTTATTTAAGTAAAAAATTAAAAGAAAAGGAAGTAAAGGTTACTCAGATCTCAAGAGGAATTTCTATAGGTGGCGAACTTGAATTTGCCGATGAAATTACCCTGGGAAGGTCGCTGATCTCCCGTGTAAGGGTTCAATAGCACCTAGAGTGTTTCAGGAAGTGTGTAGGTTCTTCCTTTATTTAAGTTCTTAAGGTAAACCAGCAAAGGCTCAAAATATTCAAGCATGGGTTTGGCGCTCATTTCACTTCCGAGATTGTCCTTTAAATGTTGACGCCAATCGACGCTTGCTCCGGGATACATCAGTTTCCTTAGAAAGTCACCTGTTTCCTTACTACCCAGGTAGTTTGTGTTATGTGGGTCCTGTTTCAATATGTTTTTGGCTATATGATCGTGAAACTGGAACAAGAGAACATTGCTCATTGAGTAGTCGTAATACTGTGCCGCGTCGTCGTTAATGTGCGTTTTGGTTGCTGCATCACAGTATTGTTCACCGCGTTCTTCAGGTGGAACGATTCCCTGAAACTTTTTTACGTATTCCCACCAGGTCTTGTTGAAGGCATCTTTTTTTATGTTTCCGGTATACAGATCGTGCTCAAAATGGGTCATTACACCTGCACCCCAAGGGATGTGTACCACAAAATCAAGAGCTTCTTTGAGCATGTTCATGGTATCGTTCGACTGAACATTTTTTGCTACCAGCCCGAATTCCTGAAGAAAAGGTTTTTGCATGGCTGCAAGTCCGATCAAACTACCCATTGCTTCATGGTAAGCTCTGTTTGCTCCTCCCCTTAAAATGATTGGAACATCGTTGTTCGAGTAGGTCATGTAATAATAAATATGTCCCAGTTCATGAAGTACTGTTCCCCACCATTCTGTGTTGGGTTCAACACTCATCAGGCTCCTCACGTCTTTATCATTATCGATGTGCCAGGCACTTGCATGATTGTTCTTTTTATAATCGGTACCGGGAGGAAGTGGATACAAACTCGATTTTTCATAGAAGGATTTTGGAAGTGCGTCAAACCCAAGGCTCTTGTAAAAGTATTCTCCTTGTTCAACAACCCATTCTGCCGATTTTGATTTTAAGGCTTCATCGAGGTCGATGCCTTCAACATTCACCATTGCCGTCCAGTCCTGACCCCATCTGTTGGGCAACCAATGAGCCGGCAGATAATCCGGTACATCTTTGTTGTATTTTTTTGCAAGTTCGTACCTAGCCCAGGTATGCAGTTCGCGGTATAATGGCCAAACATCCTTAATCATTTTATCGCATTCTTCTACAACTTCCACATCACTCATTCCGTATTCGGCGGCCTGGTAAGCAAAATAGTCGCTGTAGTCAAGGGCTTGTACGGATTTATTTCTTAGGTTACGCAGTTTTTCAAGTCCGTTCTTTAAAGTTTTACCAACTTCCTTGCTGGTTTTCCAGGCGCTTAACCTTTTTTCCAGATCCGCTGAATTTTTAAGAATATCGTCCAGTTCATTCGTACTCAATTCCTTTTCATTCATCATGTATTTAAAGCCGTACAATAATCCGGTTTGTTCAGTTTCAGCCTTTATTCTTTCCTTAACAACATCTCCGGCAATTTCGGGATTGCCTCCTGCCATGAACAAAATGGTTTCGAGCTGCCTCACCTGAAGATCGCTCAGATCATTTTTAGAAGCCAGATAGGTTTTAGCTTTTTCAATGTTCTCTTTGCTACCGGTAAATTTAGCGAACTCTTCTCCTGCTTCTGTTGCTTTTTTTCCGGTAATGCTGTCATTTTCCCGGATCATTGTATTTAATTTCCATTGAGCTTCGCTACTTGCAATTAGCAATTCCTGAAATTTTTTATTGTACTCTTCAAGGTATGTTTTAACTTCTTCCTGTAATTTTTTCGAATCTTGGTTCTGAGAACCACATGCGTTTAAAATTAGTAAGCACAGGATCAAATAGTATAGGTTTTTCATTTTATCGGAATTCAACTGGCTAATTTACTATAAAATTTCAGATAGTTTTAAAGGTAACCATGTTTATCAGGTAAAGGTCAACAGGAAACGTGGTTCTGGGATCCTTAAACATTTAGATTTCATGACTTGACGTGGCAAGGTGTAAGGATGAGGTTTTTTCTGAGTTTTGGTAAGATAAATTTGTTTGAATTTGACCCGTGCCATCGTTTAAAAGGGAATGGAAGGATTCGATAAGTTTTTTACTAAATTTGAAGGGTGCAAGAAATAATGGAATACAATACCCAGCGACCGGGATTAATACTTACGGAATATGGGAGAAGCATGCAAAAAATGGTTGACAAGGTTACATCGGTGCCTGATCGTGAATTGAGATCAAGATTATCCATGAACCTGATCAACGTGATGATAAATCTGAATCCCGGAATTAAGGATCTGGATAATTACAAGCAAAAGCTATGGGATCATCTGCATATTATGTCAGGTTTCAAACTTGATATCGACGGACCTTTTCCCAAACCGGAACCTGAAGAACTTAATCGCAAACCGGAAACCATACCCTACAATAATGTAAGGATCAAGTTTCGTTTCTATGGCAGGAACCTCCAATATATGGTGGACCGTGCCGTTAAAGTTGAAAACTCTGAGATCCGGCAAAGTTTTATAAACATGATCGCTTCGTTCATGACCAATTCTTCGCGAAATTGGAACAATGAAAACCTCACACCTGAAATGATCACGGAACATTTAAAAACCCTCTCAGGAAATACCCTGAAATTAAATTCCGAGGACCTTAACATTCATGTAGAAAAAGACATTAAACGAAACAAGAACCATTTCAGGCAGGGGAACAACCGCAATAACAAATACAGGAACAAGGGCAACAGGGGCAGAGGAAAAGACTCGCGTTACTAGTGTTTTTACAGATCGAAGATTACCATTCGGATGGGCTCATTTAAAATTGAAGGTGGTTTAAAATTAAAAGGCAGTTTGGTTCCTCAGGGAGCAAAAAACGAAGCCCTGCAGGTTTTGTCGGCGGTTTTACTTACCCCCGAGGAGGTTGTCATTCACAACATTCCGGATATCAAAGACGTAAATCGCCTGATCGATCTCTTAAGAAATCTGGGAGTAAAGGTGAATCCCCTTTCTCAAAAAGGCTCATGGTCTTTTAAGGCGGATGAGATCGACCTGGAATTTCTCGACAGCGATGAGTTTAAAACCAAAGGTGCATCACTAAGGGGTTCCATCATGATCATTGGTCCTTTATTAACCCGATTTGGCAAGGGTTATATACCTAGTCCCGGAGGGGATAAAATTGGCCGAAGAAGATTAGACACACATTTTATTGGTTTTGAAAATCTTGGGGCAAGTTTTGAGTTTTTACGAAAGGAGAGCTTTTATAAGGTAAAGGCTGAAAAATTAACCGGAGCATACATGTTGCTTGAGGAGGCTTCGGTCACCGGAACGGCAAATATTTTGATGGCAGCTTCTCTCGCCTCGGGAACCACAACCATTTACAATGCCGCATGCGAGCCTTATGTTCAGCAGTTGTGTGAAATGCTAGTGAACATGGGTGCCATCATAGAGGGTATTGGTTCCAATTTGCTGCGAATAAAAGGTGTAGAGTATCTGAAAGGATGCGAACACACTCTTTTGCCCGACATGATAGAAGTTGGTAGTTTTATGGCTTTAGCCGCACTTACCGAATCGGAAATTACCATTAAAGGTGCCGGAGTAAGGCATCTTGGATTAATACCGAATACTTTTGAGAAATTTGGCTTGCAGTTTTCAATTGAAAACGACGATATCAGGGTGCCTTCACAAAGGCATTATCAGATCGAATCCTTTATCGACGGAAGTATGCTAACCATAGCCGATGCGCCCTGGCCGGGCCTGACTCCGGATCTTTTGAGCGTAATTCTTGTAATGGCCACTCAGGCCAAGGGGAATGTTCTTATTCATCAGAAAATGTTTGAAAGCAGATTGTTTTTTGTAGATAATCTGATCGATATGGGTGCACAGATCATTTTATGTGATCCACACCGGGCAACGGTAATGGGGCTTGACAGAAGAATGCCCTTAAGAGGGATCAAAATGACCTCTCCGGATATCAGAGCAGGGGTCTCCTTGCTCATTGCAGCATTATCAGCCGAAGGTACTTCAATTATAAACAACATTGAGCAGATCGACAGAGGATATGAAAACATTGAGGGAAGATTAAACGCACTCGGAGCTCATATTGAGCGAATATAATTTGGAATGTAATTTGCTAAAATCCTAATATGGTATTTATCAGAAAGAAAATTTTAATAATCGTCCCTGTTTTGGTCGGATTGATTCTGGGAGCTTTTATTTTAAACTCTTCCGTTACCATTTTGGGAAAAGGGGATCAGGCTCCTGAAATCAGTATGCAAACACCTGATGGTCAGGAATTGAAATTGAGTGACCTCAAAGGTAAATACGTGGTTGTTGATTTTTGGGCATCCTGGTGTGGACCCTGCCGAAAGGAAAACCCGAATCTGATACGGGCTTATAATAAATACACTCAGGTTAAACTCAAAGATTCAGAGGGTTTGGCGATCTATTCCGTTTCTCTGGATACCGATAAGGAAATTTGGAAAAAAGCAATACAGAACGATCAGCTAAACTGGCCAAATCATGTCTGTGATTTTAAAAAATGGAACACAAAAGCCGTTTCAGATTATGGAGTTTCTTCAATACCGGCAATGTTCCTGCTTGATCCGGAGGGTAAAATAATAGCGAAAGACCTTTTCGGTATCAACCTCGAAAATGAACTTGAAAAGTACAAGGTAGAGTAAGTTAATTACACTTCAGTAACCCTTTTATTTTCAGGTCAAATTGTCACTTTTTTTTGATTGGCAACAAATTTGAATACGTTTCAGAAATTATTTAAAAGACTAATGCAAAATAAAGACAGTAATGTTAAGGATACAGGTGCGGAAAATGAAAATTCGCAGGAATCGGTAAATGAACAGAACGAAAAAAGCACCATTAATGAGATCCCGGGTGAAGAACAAACTGACAAAAGTATAGAAAACACAGAGGAGCAGGCAAATGAGGAAAGTTCAGAATTGGATGAGCTTGAAAAAATGGTAGCCGAAAACAAAGAATTGAAGGACAAGTACCTGAGGCTTTACAGTGATTTTGAGAATTATAAAAGGAGGACCAATAAAGAAAGATTGGAATTGTTTAAAACGGCAGGAGAAGATGTATTAAAGTCCTTACTTCCGGTTTTGGATGATTTTGACAGGGCGGAAAAGGCCTTTGAAACTTCAAGTGATGCGAAAGCACTTACAGATGGCGTAAAACTGGTCTCCCACAAATTGAAAAGCACCCTTTCCCAAAAAGGATTGAATGCATACGAAACCATCGGAAAAGAGTTTGATGCGGATATGCATGAAGCGATTGTGAAAACCGCTGCACCTTCAAAAGATTTAAAAGGAAAAGTGATCGATGAGATCGAAAAGGGGTATATGCTCAACGATAAAGTAATTCGTTTTGCTAAAGTGGTAATTGGAGAATAATGGCAGCAAAAAGAGACTATTATGAAATTTTAGGTGTTGCTAAATCGGCAACACAAGACGAGTTAAAAAAGGCTTACCGAAAGTTGGCCATTAAATACCACCCTGATAAAAATCAAGGTGACAGCAGTGCTGAAGAAAAGTTCAAAGAGGCTGCTCAGGCTTATGAAGTATTGAGCAATCCGGATAAAAGAAGTGCCTACGACCGCTTTGGTCATGATGGTGTCAGAGGTGCCGGTGGTGGTGGGCAAGGCGGAATGAACATGGATGATATCTTCAGTCAGTTTGGGGATATTTTTGGAGATGGAAATCCCTTTGAAAGCTTTTTTGGCGGAGGTGGCAGAGGTGGAAGAGGAGGTAGGGCTGCCGCAGGTTCCAATATCCGTATCAAATTAAAACTCAGTCTGGAAGACATTTGCAAGGGAGTAGAAAAGAAAGTTAAATACACAAAAAAGAAAGCTGCCCCGGGAGCTAAATTTGGTACTTGCAGTACTTGTAACGGCTCCGGAATGGTAAGCAGGGTTTCAAATACATTTTTAGGTCCGATGCAAACTTCAAGCACCTGTCCATCGTGTAACGGATTGGGAAGAAAGCTTGAAAACAGGCCTGCCGGATCCGATGCTCAGGGCTTGATCAACGAAGAAGTAACCACTTCCATAAAAATCCCGGCAGGAGTTCAAAACGGGATGCAACTGTCCATGAGAGGTCATGGGAACGAATCGCCCATGGGTGGTCCGGATGGAGATTTGATCGTTTTGATTGAGGAGATCGAACACCCACAGCTAAAGAGAGAAAATAACAATTTATTATACGATCTGTTCATTAGTTTCCCAACGGCAGCCTTAGGCGGTGAAGTGGAAATCCCAACCATAGATGGAAAGGTTAAAGTTAAGATCGATGCGGGAACTCAGGGCGGTAAAATGCTAAGGTTAAGAAATAAGGGTGTACCTGAATTGAACGGATATGGGCGGGGAGATCAACTAGTACAAATAAATATTTACACACCCAAAAAACTGACCTCAGAAGAAAAGGAACTCATCAAAAAACTTGAATCATCCGAAAATTTCATTCCTTCTGAATCTCATAAGGAAAAAGGTTTCTTCGACAGGATGAAAGACTTTTTTGCCGGTTAAATTAACTATACACTCCCAATAGTTTAAATAATTACTCCTCTTACCGAAGGAGTATATGATTCGGAATATTTTATTCCGGATCTGTTCATTTATCTACTCTACAAGCATTCCACAAACCATCTCTTCCTGACTTCCGCAAATTAACACCCAAATTGAAAGAGGCGTTCTATATCTTTCTGTTCTTCAGAAAGAATGATTGTTTTTTTGAGCACATCTTTAGTTGTTGGGGTTGTTAGTTCAATCTGGTGAATATTCTGTGCGATTTCAATTACCTTTTGTGGACTCAGTGATGATTTGTTTTCTTTGAGGAACCTTTCTAACTCTTTGTATACTTTGTAGGCTGCAAAATTCAGGCAGATATGTGCCTCAATTCTTCTTTGCCTTCTGTGGAATACCGGACGAAGTTTTAATTCTGTCTTTGCCACTCTAAATGCCTTCTCAATTTGCCAAAGGTGTTGATAGTTTTCAATTAGCTGATCTTTGTTGAGTTTAGAGTTGGTCAGATAGCCTTTGAGTCCATCCCATTTCTTATCTTGTGCAATTTGATGTTGGTCAAGTACAAGATTTATCTGACCCTCCATGCGTAGAAACTTATTGTAGCCTCTTTTATTTATGTGATCTTTGGTTAGGCGACCGGATCTTATTTGTTTACTAAGCCTGTTGATGCCTTTTTTACGATTGTATTGATCTTTTTCAGCTCTTTTGTCTGAGTAAGTAATTATCAATCTCAAATCTCCTTTATTGATAACAGCACTCTCTCCATTTTTGAGTTGAAGGGTGAGTATTTTGTCCTTGATGCTCGTGCTTTCATTCTTGATTCGAGCTCCCAGGATAAATTCATAGTTCTGCTCTTGAAGCTGCTCGATATTGGATCGTGATAATAAACCGCTGTCTGCTACTATAATTAATTGCTCCAGATTGTATTTCTGTTTAAAACCATCAATGACAGGCATCATCGTGTGACCTTCAAACTTATTGCCCTCAAAAATGTCATAGGCAAGCGGATATCCATCTCTGCTCACAAGCAACCCAAGCACAATCTGCGGGTTTTCATGTTTACCCTCCTTGGAAAACCCGGTTTTACGCAACTCATCCTCTTGGTCAATTTCGAAATAAACTGTAGTAACATCGTAAAAAACAACCTGAATGCCTTTGGGAAACAAACTTAGGGTGTGTGCATAGCTGATCTGCTGAACGCGATCCTTCTGCTTGTTGTGGAGTTTATCCATGTACCGATAAATCTCATCTTCACTATACTGCTTCCCTTCATAGCGATAGAGATACTCTGTGGTTTTCAGCTTGCTCTTTGGATATACCAACCGATAAAGAACCAAATGACGAAAAAGCTCGTCCTCAATATTATTAAAGCCTATCTCATCAAAGAGCCTTCCCAATGTAAATTCTATACCTACCAGCTTAAGAGAGGAGATGTTATCAAGAAGTTTGTTGAATAACTCCCGTTCTCCAACAAAGTCAAACTCTTGAAGGCCTGTTTGATTAGCTACCCAACGATCGGCGGTTAGTTTTAATTTTTGAACTGCTTCGGGAGTGTTTCCCGAACCAAAACTTTTCCTAACCACATATTTACCCCCTCGCTTTTCGATGACTTGAATGTAGCTCCGACCATTTTTATGTTTTAGAACTCGAACATACATCCACCAAATAAACT
Organism: Flavobacteriales bacterium; assembly: GCA_020635455.1. GTDB lineage: Bacteria > Bacteroidota > Bacteroidia > NS11-12g > UBA9320 > JABWCE01. Next base: position 523,490 of record JACJZT010000003.1, on the reverse strand, counting down.
GAAATTAAGTCAAATTAACACCCAGAAAACGATATTTTAGACCATCAAGTATCAGATTTTGAGAGACTTGCATTTTCAGAGGATTAAACTTGCGGAAGTCAGGAGAAGAAAAGGAACTCATCAAAAAACTTGAATCATCCGAAAATTTCATTCCTTCTGAATCTCATAAGGAAAAAGGTTTCTTCGACAGGATGAAAGACTTTTTTGCCGGTTAAATTAACTATACACTCCCAATAGTTTAAATAATTACTCCTCTTACCGAAGGAGTATATGATTCGGAATATTTTATTCCGGATCTGTTCATTTATCTACTCTACAAGCATTCCACAAACCATCTCTTCAAGTTCGTTTTGAACACTTATTCCCCTATCAAGAGCGTACCATTTGTGTAGATCATGAGAATAGGTAGCAGCGGTTTCCGGATTGGATTTTAAAGTCATTACAAGGTCCTGAGCTACTTTTGGGCGGGGACCCCAGGTTCCGGTAAGATTGAAAGATGTGTCGAACTGTAAAAGTTTTGGAATTGAACGTGAGCCATTGGTAAGATGCGCGTTCATCAATTCCGGGTTATCATCTCTTTTGATCAACCTCAGGTCAATGATACCATCCGATGCAACAGCAAGTTTATGAATAATTGGAACGATTTGAGAAGCGTCTCCACACCAGGTTTCCGTTATAACCAGCCACAAGATCTTGTCGTCCTCCTTTGAAATACATTTGTTAAATGCAGGATCTACCTTAAAATTTTTTAACCATTTTTTCGTCCTGTGAAGATTTAAGGGTAGATATTTTGCCTTCTCATACGTCGGTTTACTTAGTATTTCAAGTTTCATATTTTTTAAATAGGTCTCAAAATCAACACCTTTGCCAAAATATTCTCTATAGGTATCCTTGCTTAGTTTTTCGTTTTGCATCGATCGATTTAATTCATTACAAAGTTAGCCTTGGTATTCGTTTCCTGAACTGACTACCATCATGTTCGTTTATGTTTTAATTCAGGTGTTCTTATAACAGGTTGTCTTATACTATTGTTTGTATAAAGACGATACCTGTGATCAAGAATTCGGAAAGAAAGTATTATTGGCTGAAAACCAGCTTTTTACGGATTAAGCTATCCGGTTGTATGATGATTAATTGATAAACACCGTTGTTTTTTAAATGCTGAATTAAGTTTATAGCGGTGTCCTTTTGAGTACTTATCTGGTCATATACCAATTGTCCTTCAGTATTAACGATTTGAATTCTTGATCCCGATCTAAGGTTGTTCAGGAAAATTAACTCTGAAGAAGGGTTGGGCCACACGATAGGCTTATTAAAACCCTGTTTATCAATACCACTCAGACCGGCATAGGTTATATCGTACGTAAGTATTGCAGAATCAGATGGGTTTGATTTATGATAGACCTTGTATTTTATTTTAGAACGGCCATTCAGGTCATGACTTTCAACATGGAAAGCAATAAAGCAGGTTGTGTCATTCAGACCGAAATCGCTGTGAAACGTTCCGGTATCAAGTAGATCATTTCTGCAATCGCCATTAAAACAAGAAGTTACAAGCCAGCGTGTGTCGAGCGAATCTGAAATTTTCTTCCATTTATAATCTTCCACCTTGTTTTTACCGACCGTAAACAGGATCCTGGTTTCGAGGTATAATACATTATCGGAAGTAATAAGCTTAAGGTTGTTTCCGTTGGGAAATTTAAGCTGTGCAAATGAGCTGTTACTCACCATTATAAACGTAAGCAATAAAAGAGGTGCAATTATTGATCTGAACATAGCTTAAGGCAAAAATAACTTAAACTATTGCATTAAAGGAAATCTTATTTTCTTTCGTTTATCCCTTTGGTTTTTCTCCGGGTTTAAAAACGATCTGATCAATTTTATTTGCGACCGGAGTGAGTGTTTGCAGATAATTGTAAATAGCGATCACATCATTTTCATTGATCCTCGAAAAGGCACCCCATGGCATCGGGCTTCCTTCATAAACACGTTTTGCTTTAAATCTGGCAATAAAGGTGTTGCGATCCCAATTAGCAATATGACCTGTTCCTGGATCCGGGGTAAGGTTAGGTGAAACAAATGAATATCCTTTTGAAAAATAATCCGGTTCAAAGTAAAACCCTCCTGCAAAAGGTTTACCAACGAACTCCCCGGTTTTTAGATCCCTCTCGGTATGGCAACCTACACAATTCGCCACGTAATTGGCCAGATATTCTCCATATACTGCAGTCGTATCTGCCTTGATCGATTGCGCAGGAGTTTTTTTAGGTCCTTCGGGTTTGATCATACCGAGAGCCGAGATCATTTTTCCCAGGAAAGATAATTTTGTTCTTTCCAATTTATGTTCAACTGCCGGTTGTGATCTAAGATAGGAAATTACAGCAGTGAGATCCTCATCACTTAATTCCTGGAAGGGCATAAACGGAAAAACGCATCCCCCGTTTTTATTTACCATATATCTTAGGGTACGGGCTATATCAGCATCGGTATAATTTCCTATTCCGGTCTCTTTATCCGGTGTTAAATTAGGCGCCCTGAAAGATCCCGGAGGAATGTTGAGTTCCCAACCTCCACTCAATGGAATGAGTTCTCCATTTTCTACATCCATGATCTTGTCCATTGGAACGTGACATGTGCCGCAGTGTGCAGGTCCGTATGCCAGGTATTTACCTCTTGCGATAACAGATGAATCGGTGCTTGCAGTCAATTCAGGATAGGGTGCATCGAACTTTTTGTCGTAGGTAACCAAAACAAAAATCACAAAGCCTAAAACCAGAATTACAATGCCTGCAAGAATCTTTAAAATTAGTTTCATAGTAACTCAAAGGTATACAAATGAAAAAGCTAAAAATCCAGTTTTTCAGGAAAATAATTATAAAACACTGAGAATCAGTGTAAAAAAATCGACAATTATCCTGCTTGTTCTCCCCAGTTTTTAATTTCGTCTTCCGACCACAGGTCCGGAAAGAAAATCCTCTTCTGGTATTTGGGCAGCATGTATTTTTTCCAGTCGCTGCCACCGGTCGCTTCTGCAGTTTTACCACCACTTTCCAGATATTTTTCAGCTGCATAATAATGTGCCATTACCCAGGTTATATTGACGGTATGGTCGTAATGACGCATGGATTCGATCAGTTTTGCGTCCGATCTGTCATGTTCAGGAAGCGACTTGTACTTTGTCCATAAATTAATGGTATTGTAAGATTCCATTTTTCTGAGAAAAAACGACTTATATTTTTTCTCGAACAATTGAATTAAGGTACTTTTTTTGCCTGTAGAATGATCTTTTCCGGCTGCATGCCAGTATAGATGTTCGTATGCATGTTCATAAGGTGTGTTGCGATCAATGGTTGGGCGGTAACGAGCATCGATAAGATTTATTAATTCGGTTGACGCAAATTCAATGAGGCGGTATTGGGCACTTTGAAAACCGGATGCAGGGGTCAGGGTATTCCTGAACTTCAGATATTGTTCGGGCTCCATTCCTTCCTGCATGATGCTGAACGAAGAAGTAAGCATATCAAAATATCGGCTGATCCTGTTGAGGCGTTCTGAGAAAAAATCAACGGTCAGATCGTCTTTAACGGCCACCTGATCAATTTCCCACAAGATCATTTTAAACAACAGTTCGTTAATTTGATGGTACATAATAAATACCATCTCATCCGGGAGTGTTGTTCTCTGGATTTGAAGATTTAACAAGGCGTCGGTTTGAATATAATCCCAATACGTAATGGGTTTGGCCCAGATCAATCCTTCCAGGTGGGTATATGGATTTTGGTCGATGGACTCAAATTTTTCGGATATTCTGCTTAGTAGATTTTCTTGATTTTGGTTCAAAATGGATAGTTTTTAAGTGTAGCTCAACTTCTTGCGAATATAAGCTTAAATCGAAAACGTAATGGACGGTATGAGCAAAATCAGGAATTAAATTGAGTTCGCCATTGGCAGCATTGCTCTTACAAATTAAAGCTTTTGTGAAGTTTGGAATAATTTACGACGCAGACTGCAGATTCAATGAAGGTTCTTCAAAACTGGCATCAAAAGACCAGAGCTACCGAACCCAAAAGATAAGCCTCTTTTGAGGATGAACTAATTTCCAAATAAATTACCAAGAGACCCTTTTAGGTCATTCATAATATTTTCTGTGTCAATGCTGCCTTTTTCCAAAAAATTCTCTACCTGATTGCCCAATCCTCCGGGCAATTTGTCTTTTAAGAATCCTGAAACCGTTTTAATAGCAGTTTGCGCCTGATCGGCACTAATACCCGTTTTGTCCGTGATCATTTTAATTAGTTCTTCCATAGACGCAATATAATAAAAGCATTTTTGGTGCAATAATTTATTTGAGCATATCTTCCGAAATTTGAAGAGCTTCGAATAAATAGGGGTCCTTTAATAAGGATTTGTGCCAATCTTTTGCCCTGGCTTTTTTCGATTCGTCTCCTTTCATGGCTTCCTCATCCTCCGGCAATGAACTCACAATAAGGCTAAGGTTTTCTTCAAACGCTTTTTTCAGGGATTCATTTTGTTGATTGCGAAGTTTCTGTTCTTCCAGATAGTCGGATAATTTAAGACTGTAAGAAGTTCTTTCGTCCTGTTCCTTTATCCTTTTCGCATTCTCTTCGATCAAATTGAAGGCTTCAGACGAGCGGATGCGTTTGGAAGCATTGGCCTTTACCATCGACAGGTTTTTGAGGTAATTCTTGTATTCCGAATAATTGGCAGCTTTAATTTTATCCCAGGGCATTGGGTAATCCTGCTCAGCCTCGCCGGCTTTTAGGTAAGCAAAATTATCGGGAAGCATGATATCCGAACTTACTCCTTTGAGTTGTGTTGCGCCACCATTAATTCTATAAAATTTCTGTATCGTGATCTTTAAGGAACCGTATTCTGCAGCATTTTTGCTTCTTATGGTCTCGTTAAGGTCAATAAACCGCTGCACGGTTCCTTTACCAAAAGTTTGATTGCTGCCAATTACAATACCCCTTTTATAATCCTGCATAGCCGCTGCCAATATTTCACTGGCAGAGGCACTGTATTGATTCACCATTATTACCAATGGACCATCCCATTCAACCTTTGGGTCCCGGTCTTCCAGAAACTCTGCGCTTTCTCCTCTTGTTTTAACCTGAACTATGGGCCCTTTTTCAATAAACAAACCTCCCATGGTAACCACATCCTGAAGCGAACCACCTCCATTGTTTCTCAGATCGATCACGAGGCTCTTCACACCGGCTTTCTTAAGTTTGATAATTTCATTCTTTACGTCCTTTGAACAGGTTCTGCTACTTTTTCCCGACATATCGGTATAGAAACTTGGTAAAAAGATATACCCTGTTTTAACATGATCTTCGTCTTCTAAAATTACAGACTTTGCAAAGGTCTCTTCAAGAATTACAACATCCCTTATGATCTTTATGACCTTAATGCTGCCATCCGGTTTTTTAACGGTTAAACGAACCTCGGTACCTTTAGGCCCTCTTATCATCTGAATTGCATCATCCATAGGCATGTTAACAACATCAACCGGATCATCACTACCCTGCGCCACCTTCAGGATAACATCACCTTCCTTTAATTCACCTTGCAGGGCAGAAGGGCTCCCCGGAACGATCCGCACAATTTTTATATATCCGTCTTTTTCCTGAAGCGATGCACCAATGCCTTCCAACCGGCCTGACATGTTAATGTCAAAATTTTCTTTATCTGCAGGTGGAAAATAATTGGTGTGAGGATCGAATACAGATGTTACGGAATTGATGTAATAACTGATTTTTTCTTCGTGTTTTATTTTTCTCCATCGCGACACATAATCGTCCTGAGTTTTAAGTACTCCTTTTCGAGCTCTCGCTTCAAGGGTATCCATACTGTACTCAACAAAAGCCGAGTCCGGTTTTAGTTTTGCACTGTTCTGTGTTTCAATACTACTTGCAAGTCGTGTGAGAACGGCATATTTGAGTGACTTTCTGAGCCTTTCCTTTAATTCCGCATCATTTTTACAAAAGGGTTGGTCATCCGATACTTCATAGGTTTCATCGAGATCAAAATCCATGGGTTTAGAGAGGATTTCTTTATACCAAAACTGAAACTGATTCATCCTTCCTTCAAAGATGTTCATGGTTTTGTCGAAGAATTCATAGTTTCCTTCAAGCGCAAGGTCATCGACCCTGTTCTTGTATATCGATAGTTTTTTAAGGTCCTCCTCTGTAAAAAATCGTTTTCCGGCATCGAGTGTATTGATGAATTCATCAAAAGCCTTTTTCGAAAACTCATCGTTGATTGCCGGAGGATTGTAATGCAGGTATTTTAAATTTTCAAGAATTGCCGGCAAAAGGGAACTCTTTTCCGAATCGAGCGATTTCATATAAAAGCCTGTACCCAACAGGGAAACAGGCACCAGTACCAGGACTATTTTTTTAAGCGTCATGTTCATTATAGAATGCTAAATTGAATCATTTATTGTTATGGCAGGATTATCTCGGTCAGGGTATACTTAAAAATCGACCAAAATGAATTATTCTTTATTGCCCTCAGATTCAACAATGGGTTCTTCAGAGGTATTGGTAGAAGCGACCTTTTCTGTATCGGATGAAATACGTTCCGTTGATGAGTTCTCTAAATTGGTTTCTTCCACCTGTTCATCCTCGTTCACATCCGGTTTATCCATGTATTCCTGATAGGTGGTTTTGGTATCAAAAGGCCTTTTACCAATAAGTTCTTCAAGATCCTGTTGGAAAAGTATTTCTTTGTTCAACAATGCCTGTGCAAGTTTTTCAAGATCGTCTCTGTGTTCAATGATCAATTTTCGGGTCTTTTCAAAAGCATTGTCGATGATAACCCTTACCTCCTGATCGATGAGTTTGGAAGTTTCTTCGGAATACGGCTTACCGATCATTCCAAATTCACCTGCATCATCCCTAAAAGAAACATGACCAACTTTTTCACTCATACCGTACATGGTAACCATGGCATAGGCCATTTTGGTTATTTTTTCAAGGTCGTTCTGTGCGCCCGTTGAGATCTTTCCAAAACAAACATCTTCTGCTACTCTTCCGCCAAGGGTCATACAAATCATGTCTACCAATTGCTCGGTTCGGTACAGATACTGCTCCTTGGGTAAATACTGCGCATAACCTAGTGCTGCAACTCCTCTTGGAACAATGGAAACTTTTACCAAGGGGTCGGCATGTTCCAGAAACCAGCCTACAATGGCATGACCGGCTTCGTGGTATGCAACTATTTTCTTTTCTTCAGGAGAAATAATTTTGTTTTTCTTTTCCAATCCCCCGATCACACGATCGATGGCTTCCTGAAAATCGTGCATGTTGATCTCGGTCTTATTTCCTCTTGCAGCGATCAGGGCAGCTTCGTTGCAAACGTTTGCAATTTCGGCACCGGCAAAACCGGGCGTTTGTGCAGAAAGTTTCTTGGGATCAATGTCTTTGGCAAGTTTTAAGCCTTTAAGGTGAACCTTAAAGATCATTTCACGACCTACCAGATCCGGACGATCGATGGAGATTTGACGGTCGAAACGACCCGGTCTTAACAAGGCCGAATCCAGAATGTCCGGTCGGTTAGTAGCTGCAAGTATAATTACACCTGAATCGGTTTGGAATCCATCCATTTCGGTAAGAAGTTGGTTAAGTGTGTTTTCACGTTCATCATTTCCTCCCTGAATGGCACTCTTTCCCCTGGCCCTTCCAACGGCATCGATCTCATCGATAAAGATGATACATGGAGCTTTTTCCTTTGCCTGCCTGAATAAATCGCGAACACGGCTGGCACCCACACCCACGAACATTTCCACAAAATCAGAACCTGATAATGAAAAGAAGGGAACGTTGGCTTCACCTGCAACGGCCTTTGCCATGAGCGTTTTTCCTGTTCCCGGAGGACCGATAAGTAAAGCACCTTTAGGGATCTTGCCCCCAAGATCTGTATATTTTTTTGGGTTCTTAAGAAAATCAACGATCTCCATAACTTCGGTCTTGGCTTCTTCCAAACCTGCAACATCCTTAAAGGTAATGTTTACACGGGTGTCTTTCTCAAATAATTGGGCCTTGCTTCTGCCGATGTTAAAGATCTGACCTCCCGGACCGCCTCCCCCGCCAACACGGCGCATCATAAAGAACCAAAACAGACCGAAAATAGTGATCATGATGATCCAGGGCATAAACTCCTGAAGATAATTGCTTCGTATCTGAGGATCAATAAGTACTCTGTTATTTTCATCAACCTCTCCCTGCGCTTTGTCTACAATTCTGCTGAAAGTTTCAAAATCACCAATGTCTTCAAGTACAAAGTTTGGCGTATTTTTATCTGCAAAAACCGACTTATCACCAACGTCTTTTTTGTATTCATCTTTTTCCTTTGCCTTATCTGTAAGGAACACTTCAGCCTTCGATCGATTTACCACCACCAGTTTCTGCACATCGCGTTTAACCAGCATTTCCTTCAGTTCTTTGGTGGTAATGGTTTTGGCAGAATTATTGGAGTAATAGGAAAAGAAAAGAAATATTACTGCCAATATGCCATATATCCAGTAGAAATTAAATCTTGGACCGGATGGTTTTTTATTTCTATCAATTGGATTATTCTGTTTCTGATCGCCTCCACCTTCTTTGTTTTCGGGGTTTCTTTTAAAAACGATCCGCGTTTTTTCACCCGACTCTTTTTTTGGTTCTTCCATGTATGTACTCTATGTTGTTAATTTAACAATTGATATGCCAAAAGGATTTCAAACTTAATCTAAAAGTTTTAGGTTTACATGCTTTGGAATGATTCATTTCTCCCATGTGCTACATATCTTTGCAATAATTATTCAACATTTATTTTATACGATCATGTACGAAACCCTTAAACCAGTATTAACAAATGAACTTATCGAGATTCAGGAAGCCGGATTGTACAAAAAGGAACGGATCATCACCTCACCTCAGGGTGCTGAGATAAGCCTTTCGGATGGAAAAAAGGTACTTAATTTTTGCGCGAACAACTACCTGGGTCTTTCATCTCACCCAAAGGTTATTGAAGCTGCCAAGAAAGCCATTGATGAGCATGGATATGGCATGAGCAGCGTACGGTTTATTTGTGGTACTCAGGATATTCACAAGACGCTGGAGGATAAAATATCGGAATTTTTAGGAACGGAAGACACCATTCTGTATGCGGCAGCCTTTGATGCAAATGGCGGTGTTTTTGAGCCTCTGTTCAATGAGCAGGATGCCATTATAAGCGATGCCTTGAATCATGCTTCCATCATTGATGGAGTAAGATTGTGCAAAGCTCAGAGATTTCGTTATGCAAATAACGACATGGCCGATCTGGAACAAAAACTGATCGAAGCTGCAAATTGCCGGCATCGAATTATTGTTACAGACGGTGTATTCAGCATGGATGGAACCATCGCCTCTTTGGATAAGATCGTTGAACTTGCCGAAAAACATAAAGCATTGATCATGGTTGATGAGTGTCATGCCTCCGGGTTTATGGGTAAAACAGGACGGGGCACACATGAACATTGCGGTGTAATGGGTAAGATCGATATCATTACCGGCACTCTTGGCAAGGCTTTGGGTGGAGCTTCCGGAGGTTTTACCAGCGGTCGCAAAGAGATCATCGACATGCTTCGACAGAGATCCAGGCCCTATCTTTTTAGCAATACAGTGGCACCCTCCATCGTTGGTGCATCCATTGCAGTATTCGACATGCTTAGCGAAACCACCGACCTAAGGGACAAGCTTGAAGAGAATACAAGATATTTCAGAGAGAAAATGACCGCTGCCGGTTTCGATATTAAACCCGGTGTTCACCCCATTTGCCCAATCATGTTGTACGATGCTAAATTGTCACAGATTTTTGCAGAAAAACTTCTGGATGAGGGTATTTATGTGATCGGGTTTTATTATCCGGTCGTTGCCAAGGGGCAGGCCAGAATAAGGGTGCAGGTTTCTGCCGGCCATGAAAAACATCATCTCGATAAGGCCATTGAAGCCTTTACCAAAGTAGGAAAAAGTTTAAATGTGATTCAGTAATGATCATAGATCTGAAAAACAAAAATGCTCTTGTTTGCGGAAGTACTCAGGGGATCGGAAAGGCAACGGCGGTGCAGCTTTCAAGATCTGGGGCCAACGTTACCCTTCTTGCAAGAAATGAAGATAAACTAAGGGAAGTACTGACTGTTCTCGACACTTCCATGGGTCAGAAACACAGCTATCTGGTTGCCGATTTTTCGAAGCCGGATGACGTGGCGACGGCTCTTGAAATTGCGATCACAAATGGATTACATGTCGATATACTGATAAACAATACCGGAGGGCCTCCACCGGGGCCGGCACACAAAGCAGATACCTCAGCTTTTATAGCTGCATTTAATTCGCATTTGATCTGCAATCATATTTTGGTTTCAAAACTGGTCGACCAGATGAAAGATAAGAAATTTGGCAGGATCATAAATGTGATCTCTACCTCGGTTAAGATACCTTTGAAAGGATTGGGTGTAAGCAACACCATTCGTGGAGCGGTTGCAAACTGGAGCAAGACCCTGGCTACTGAGCTTGCCTCTTATGGAATTACCGTTAACAATGTATTGCCAGGTGCTACCAAAACCGAGCGACTCAGTGGAATAATTTCAAATAAGTCTAAGAATTTTAAAGTAACTGAGGAAGAAGCAGAAAATGAAATGCTGGGCGAAATTCCTGCGGGAAGGTTTGCCTTACCGGAGGAGCTGGCATATGCGATCACATTTCTGGCTTCAAACAAGGCTTCTTACATTACCGGTACCAATCTGGTGGTGGATGGTGGAAGAACCGGTTCATTATAAAAGAACTTATTTTTGATCAAGTTTGGCAGGCAGCGTTAATATTTGGATCAAAGCAGCGAGGTTAAGGACCCTACCATTAGCTATCGGTGGAATAATTCTGGGTTCGGCTCTGGCGGCTTATGAATATTATTTTGATGGCTATATTTTCGCATTGAGTTTACTTACGGCTATTTCGTTGCAGATCCTTTCAAATTTTGCCAACGATTATGGTGATTTTCAAAAGGGCACGGATCTTAAGGCTAACCGAACGGACAGGGCACTGGCTTCTGGAGAATTGGATCAAAATGGCATGAGGAAAGCTTTGTATTTTATTAGTAGTTTAACCTTATTGCTGGGATTGGCACTACTCATTATCTCCTTTAAAAAGGTCAATTCTTTATTTCTTATCTGGTTTCTGATTGGCCTTTCCGCAATTGCAGCTGCACTAAAATATACCATTGGTAATAGAGCGTATGGATATTCAGGATTTGGTGACCTTTTCGTCTTGATTTTCTTTGGTCCTGTTGCTGTGCTTGGAGTATATTTTATGATGACGGGAATGTTAAATACAAATGTTCTGATAGCGGGGTTTGCCTTTGGATTACTTTGTACGCTTGTTTTAAACATTAATAATCTAAGGGATGAAAACTCTGACCGTGATTCAGGTAAGCGTACTCTGATCGTAAAGTTGGGTTACACAAAAGGGATCTATTATCATTTGATTCTTACAGGACTCGCTTTTTTATTGTTTTTCCTGTTTACAGGACTTACCGATACCGAGATCGATCGTTATATCGTAATGATATTTGGGCTTTACTATTTTACTCTTGCTTTCCGCCTTAAAAAAATTGAGAACTCGAAGGAATCTTTCAATCTTTTTTTAAAACAAACTTCAATCTTGAATTTAGTCTTCGTACTTCTTCTCGCTTTTACCTGGCTAACCTGATGAAGTATGGATACAGTATTGAAAAGCATGTTCTGGAATTTAAAAAACCTGCCAGAACCTCCAGAAATGAATTTGTCTTTAAAAATCACTGGATCCTTAAGGTCTGGAATAGAGAAAATCCGGAAATAAAAGGTGTGGGAGAAGCCGCACCCATTCAGTTTTTAAGTCCGGATTACAACGACCGTCTTGAAGCAGTGATCGAGCAAACCATAAATATATTGGATCGCGATTCTCGTTTTGAAGTTAATGCTATAAAAGGAATGCCATCGGTGGCTTTTGCAATCGAGTCGGCATTCTTAGATCTGAAAATGGGTGGCAGGCAAATTTACTTCAGAACCGATTATCTTAAAGGGAAACCAATTGAAATAAATGGTTTGATCTGGATGGCAGGAATTGATGAGATGCTGGAAGAAGCTAAAGAAAAGCTAAAGTCGGGATTTACATGTTTAAAACTCAAGGTTGGTCAGCACGATTTTGATTCCGAATGTAGATTATTGGAAAACATACGAAAACTGAAAGGGGCTGAAAAAGTTGAACTCAGGCTTGATGCCAATGGTGCATTTACAGAGGCAGACGCATTGCAAAAGATCAATTCATTTTCGAAATATGGCATCCATTCGATCGAGCAGCCTGTTAAGCAGGGTCAGAAAGAATTAATGGCGTATTTATGCAAAGAGGCTCAAATTCCTGTAGTTCTTGATGAAGAACTTATCGGAATTGAAGATGATGATGAGATGCGGTCATTGATCGCAGAAATTCAGCCATCTTATTTGGTTCTTAAACCCACCTTAGTGGGTGGATTTTCACGATGTGACCGTTGGATCAGATTTGCAGAAGAAAACTCAGTGGGTTGGTGGGTAACATCTGCCCTGGAAGGCAACATAGGGTTAAATGCCATCGCACAGTGGGTTTCGAAGTATTCACCTACTTTGAAACAAGGATTGGGTACAGGTACATTGTACAAAACGAATTTCAGATCCTTTTCTGAGATCAGATCCGGAAAACTATTTTACACCGGTATAAACGAGGTTTAACCAGTCTTCAGGTTCATTTTCGATTTGGATTTGAATGGGTAAAACCCCCAGATTAAGCTCCTCCGGTATTTCAATGGATTTTAGTTTTGTCCAGTCTTTTTCTGTCGTGAGGATCATGTTGGATGCTGGATCGCTCATCCGTAAAAGTTCGGTAAGATCGGACGGCAGGTATTTATGGTGGTCCTTAAAACTAAAATGTTTCAGTATTTTCAGTTCCATTTCATTCAGATGTTTTAGGATAGGGTCTGGATCTGCAATTCCGGTAAGTAAAAGTATGTTCTTCTTGAGAGTTCCTGATTTTAAAATAATGTTGCCATACTGGATCCTTGAATAAAAAAAATTTCGTGAAAGGATAGGTACGGGGATTTTGAGTTTCGGTATTTCCGGACATTTTGTAAGGATAACAATATCAGATCTTTTCCAGCCCGATCTGAACTCTCTCAATTGTCCTGCCGGCAATACAAGGTCCTTCCAAAAGGGATTGTGATAAGTCGTAAGAAGAATGTTCAGACCAGGCTTTACATAACGGTGCTGGAAGGCATCGTCAAGAAGGATCAGGTTTGTTTGAGGGAAGTCCTTTAATATGTTTTTTATCCCCAGGACCCTGTCTTCGCATACGAACACTTCGGTTTGCGGAAATTTGGTTTTAATAAGAAGGGGTTCATCTCCCGAAACCATTGCGGTATCATCGGTTGCTACACGTCGGAATCCTTTTGTTTTACGGCCATAACCTCTGCTAAGGACCGCAACGGTGTGACTTTTACCGTAAAGTGAAATAAAATATTCGATATGCGGTGTTTTGCCTGTTCCACCAACACTAAGATTTCCCAGGTTTATGATTGGCGTCTCAAAAATATGTTCTTTTAAAAGACCAAGATCAAAGGCTTTGTTCCTCAAAAAAAGAATAAAGCCGTAAATCAGCGAAAATGGGTAAAGTATTTTTAATATTGATTTAATGATGGATATTGTTTAAACCGGTTCTCACTTAATTTATTTTAACAGTAATATTGCGAATATTAATAATTCCTTGATAAGTACCAATGTTTCTATAGAACATAAGATTAATTGGCCCGATTTGGCGAGCAGGGGTATAGAATTGTACATTAAAAGAGACGACTTGTTGCACACTTTTATATCCGGAAATAAATGGAGAAAGCTAAAATATAATTATGCGGCATATCGGGAAGGAACCTACAAAGGTATTGTAACTTTTGGAGGGGCTTATTCAAATCACATTATTGCTACAGCGTGTTTTTGTGCAGAAAATGGCATTCCATGCATTGGTATCCTTCGTGGGGAGGAACCCGAGCGGGCGAACTACATTCTTATGCTTGCTGAACTTTGGGGAATGCAACTAAAGTTTGTTTCAAGAACACAATACCGTGGTAAAGATGAGTTAACCGAAAAGTATTTGAAGGAAGGTTATTATGTAATACCCGAAGGTGGTGAAAATAAATTTGGAATTAAAGGCTGTGCCGAAATTATAGGTGAATTAAAAAACGAATATGACCATATTTTTTGTGCTTCAGGTACAGGTTGCACAATTTCAGGAATACTAAAAGGCGTGGAAGATCGAAAACTTGATGTAAAGTGCCATGGTATAGCCGTTCTCAAGCAAGGCGATTTTTTGAAAGAAGTGCCATTAAGGTACGGCATTCCTGATGATGGACTTACGATCCACACAAACTTTCACGAAGGTGGATATGCCAAAACCAGTAAGGATTTAACGATGTTTATTCAACGATTCACTCAAAAGACCGGCATTCTGCTTGATCCGGTGTATACAGGGAAATTGTTTAATGCCATTTTTAAACTGGTTGAAGACAATTATTTCGAATCCGGAGAACGTATACTTGCCATTCATTCAGGTGGGTTAACGGGATGGCTTTCAGAGGAAATGTACAATTCCTACCGAAAAGCAGGATTGTAAAAAAAACCCTTGAAATAATTCAAGGGTTTTAACTGAAAAATTTATTTGCAATCCTATTTGGACAAGTTAAGTGCCGACAAAACCTTTGATGGTTATGTAGTCGGTTCCGGATTCCCCATTATGATAAACCGCAATTGTTTTACTAAAGGTTCCGGGTTTTCCTTTAGAATCAAAAGTTACTTTAATAACTGCTGACTTTCCCGGTTCAATCGGGTCTTTTGGCCAGTCAGGTGTAGTACAACTGCACGGTGGTTTTACATCGGTAAGTATAAGTGGGGCTTTACCGGTATTGGTAAATTTGAATTCATACGTTGCTTTTGTTCCTTCCGTTATAGTTCCGAAATCGTGCGAGGACGTTTCAAAATTTATAATTGGTTGCCCATCGGCTTCAAGTGTTATGGTTTTTTTTCCGGGTTGTGAAAAAGCCGAAAAACTTCCAATTCCTAAAAAAAGTACAAAAAAACTTCTTAAACTCATGCTAAATTACATACAATAATTGTGCCAAATATTGAAAGCCCTTGTGTGGCGGGGGTCTTAGTGGACAGCATTCTGCGTCCTAATGTATGAATTAGTGGATTTTGTTGTATAGAATACTGTGAAAATAACAAATTTAGGTTACCGGGATTAGTTCAAGGCCGGAACATTAAAAGAAAGGTAAAAGAAAGCATTATGAATGCCGGACACTTTTGTCCAATATACTGGTTACAGCTGTATTCTTTTATTGAAAGTAAAATAAAAAAGCCGGCCAAATTACTGGCCGGCTCGCTATTTAAATTCTTAGTGATTTTAGTTATTAGGCACTGCAACCGGAGTTTGTGGAACCACCGGAGCGGTTTCTACAAATCCTTTGATGGTTAAATACTCTGTATTGCTTTCAGAAGCACCGTTATACTTTACAGTAATAGTTTTGGTAAAAGTACCCGGGCGTCCGGAGCTGTTAAAAGTAGCCACGATCTTTCCTGTTTTCCCAGGTGCAATTGGCTCTTTGCTCCATTCAGGAGTGGTACATCCACAACTTGCCTGAACGGTTTCAAGCGTAAGGGGTGCCGTTCCTGTATTGGTAAAGGTAAACTCATAAGTAGCCTGAGTTCCTTCTTTAATGTTACCAAAATCATGACTAATTTCATTAAACTTGATTTTAGCTAATCCATCTGCAACAACTTCAATTTTATCATCAGAACTTGTTGCCTTTTTTCCATTCTGAGCATTAGCAATTGTTAAAAATCCAAGAGCTAAAACGACAAGTAATACAGTTTTTTTCATTTTCTAATTTATTATGTTTGACAAATATAAAGCAAATTCGATACCAAAAAAACCGATTCTAGAAATTGGGGCTTCGTTTTTCCAAAAAAGCGGAAGTTCCTTCCTTAAAATCCGAAGTTTCGAAAGCGAGTCCGAATTCAGATATTTCCTTCTCAAACCCTGCCTCGGTTCCTTTAAAATGGTCGTTGATACACGAAATAACTTTGGATATTGCCGATGGTGATTTTTGAGAGATCTTTTGTATGTATTCCTTACATGTGTCCATTAAAGTGTCAATGGGGACCACTTTTGAAACCAAACCAAGAGAAAGTGCTTCATCGGCCTTGATCAGATCAGCTGTGAGCAATAATTCGGTTGATTTTCCTTTGCCAATAAGCTGAATCAGTCTCTGCGTTCCGCCGTAACCGGGAGGCAATCCCAGGTTTACTTCCGGTTGCCCGAATTTTGCATTTTCTGATGCAACCCGGATATGACACGACATGGCAAGTTCGCATCCTCCACCAAGACTAAACCCGTTAACGGCAGCTATCACAGGAATTGCAGACGATTCGATCGTATTCATAACATCGTGTCCGTCTGAACTCATTTGTGTTCCCTGTTTAACATTGAATTCAGCAAATTCAGCAATGTCTGCTCCGGCTGCGAAAGCTTTCTGACCGGCTCCGGTAAGAATGATTCCTCTGACTTCACGATCGTTCTGAACACTTAAAATGGCGTATTTGATTTCCTGTAAGGTTTCGATGTTAAGTGCATTGAGCTTGTTTTCCCTGTTGATGGTAATTATAAAGGCATTACCTTTTTTTTCGGTTAATATATTTTGATATGACATAGTCGTAAATAAAAGTATGTAAAAATCGAATTTTGAAAATGAACTCAGACCTCAGCGATCACTTTCAGTTCAATGGCGATCGGGGTGGGTAAACAATTAATTTCAAGAGTGGTCCTGCAGGGTGGATTGTTTTTAAAATACTCCGCCCACAAACGGTTATACGTTGTAAAATCATCCTTCATATTGGTCAGAAACACCGTAACATCAATTATTTTTTCCCAACTGCTTCCGGCGGCCTCCAGAATAAGTCTTACATTTTTGAACACAGAATGGCATTGAGTTTCAATATCGTAAGAAAGTATTTCACCTTCGGAGTTCAACTCAACTCCCGGTATTTTCTTGCTTCCCTTCTCTCTGGGGCCAACGCCCGATAAAAATAACAGGTTACCAAATTTTCTTGCATGTGGGTAAAGTCCCACCGGCTCGGGGGCTTCGTTGCTGTCAATACTGTCTGTGGGCATTAAGGATTACTCTTTTTTCGGTTTTTGTTCTGAAATTTCGATATCTGAAGTTTTCTTCAGGATCTTTTTATCGGCTTCCTGTTTTTCTTTCGATGGAGTTTCAGGGGCGTTTCTGTTTGGTCTTGCGTTTTTAGGTTCGTATCCTTTGGGATATTTATATTTGGGAGGTAATTTCGGTACGTCCTTGTCTTTTATTTCAATTCCGGATTTCAGCACTAAGATGCCCTTTGTTTCAAACGAATCTGGCTGATATTCCATCGCTACAAATATTTTTGTATTGTCGTTGCTGATGGCAAGACCTTTTACATTCGAACCTAAATTATCGTAGGAGGTGATCTCTTTTTTTGCATCCAGGTCCCATACTTTTATGCTACCGTCATTGGAACCGGAAACCAGAAACTTACCATTGTTCGAAATGGCCAGCGAGATTACTTTCCAGTCGTGGCCAACGAGTGTTCCATCAAGCTTTCCATTTAGCACGTTCCAGATCTTGATCGTTTTGTCGGAGGAAGCTGAATATAATTTTTGATTGTTCCTGCTAAGTACGATATCGTTTACCTGGTCGGTATGTCCTTCAAGACTACTGATCAACCGTCCTGCGACATCATAATTTTTAATGATGCCTGTGTTGTCCGAACAGTAAATATTCCTTCGGTTTGCCATTACGGCAATGGCACTTATAGGATTCTCATTTTTGATGGTCAGGTTCTTCTTTTTGGCAATGTTGTACAAACTGATGTTGCCGTCATTACTTCCGGTATAGAAAAACTTTCCAGAACGATCGAGAAAGATATCATTAACTGAAAGACGATGTAAATTATACGAACCGATCTGCTTAAAATGCTCAGAACTGTCCCGATCGTATAAATAGATGGAACCATCGTTTCCACCGGTAATGAACCTCTTGGAATCCGGTGTCATTGAAATACACTTAACGGCGGTAACGTGATCAACAATAGTTGTAATGGGCTGATAATTTGAATCCGTGAAAAAAACATTCACCATTCCACCCCAGCCTCCGGAAATTATGATTTCCTCATTGCCTGAAAGTTCAAGGCATTCCAAATCCTGAACATGCCCCTGAAGTTTGAATAGTATGGGAGAATCCGTTGTTTGAGCAGAAACCACAACTGAAAACAGCAGAAAAATCAAGGCTACAGACTTCTTCATTTTGGCATTAAATATCACTTCAATTTTAGAGTAAAAAGGTGCAAATTCCAAAGCAATTACCAAATTAATTTTAGGTTAACGGATTGTTTCACGGTGAAAAATAACTAAGTTAGCATCGGTAATTTTTCTAATGGCATTCTTTCGTTCCACAACATTTAACAGAATATGTAAAAGTCTCATTTTAAAAGCGATTTGGTTCATTTTGTTGATCTCTGTTCATGGTTCTTTTGCACAATTAGGCAGAGATCACCGGGTTGGAATAAACCTGGCAGGGCAGAGGAGTTTTTCGGAATTGCTGGATTATGACCAGCGAAGGAACGATTATTTTATTCCTTTGGGTTTATCGTACCAAAATGACCTTAAAAAGGTAACGGCCCGGATAGGAATCAATTATTTCAGACTTGATAAGGAAGCATACACCGACCGTTGTGTCGATTGTTTCACAGGCAAGGGTAAGGTAAGGGGTTATGAAATAAAATTTGGGGTGCAGAAGAATTACAAAAGGAAGATATTTACGTTTTCGGGAGGAATGGATCTGTTCATGATCCATTCGAATTATTCGGGAATCTATGCCGGTGGTTTTGCAGGTCAGGGCTTTACTCCTGATCTAAGTATTTACAGATATGGTACAAATGTTTTCGGAAGCCTTGGCTTAAGGCTTTCAAAAAGGATACGGTTGAACTATGAGGCAGGTTCTTATTTTTCTTTAATAAAAACAAAAGATCACAACACCGGATCCCATTTTTCTTCAAGAAGGATAGATCTTTACCCAATGCAAAGCCTGGGAGTTTTCTACGAATTTAAATACAAGGGTTTATAAAAAGCATTATGTTTATCTTATGAGAAAAATGCAGATAATAAATATACCTGTAAATTCTAGGTATTATTATAGGCATTAAACAAAGATTCTATAAGTGTTTAAGACATTCATTCAGAACCAAACCTACATCAAACCCTCATCTGCAAAGCTGAAATAACCATTACTGCTTATAATTAAGTGATCTCTGACCGGTATGTCCATTATTTCTCCGGCGTTTTTAACCTTTCGGGTTAAGTTTTTATCCGCTTCCGATGGAGATAGATTGCCCGAAGGATGATTGTGTGCCAAAATAATTGAAGTGGCATTTTCTTCCAGGGCTAGTTTGAAGATCCTGCGAATGTCGACTACGGTACCGGTAATACCACCTTCACTGATCTGCCTGAATGAGATCAGGGCATTGGCCCTGTTCAGGTTGAGTATCCAGAATTCTTCGTAAAGTTTATCCGCCACAATTGGGATTAAAATTTCGGATGCGTTTACGCTTGAAAGAATTTTGTTTTTTACGGCTTCATTGAGTTTCCTTCTGCTTCCAAGTTCGATGGCAGCTATTAAAGTAAGTGCTTTCGCTTCACCGATTCCATTGACCTTTTTATAATCGTTTATTCCAAATCGGGCGATCTCATTCAGGTCATTTTTACCTAATTTAAGAATTTCCTTTGCAAGATCGGTAGCCGTTTTCGACCTGGTGCCCGTTGATATCAATATACCAAGTAATTCGGCATGAGTTAATGTTTCTTTTCCTTTGGATAACAACTTTTCCCTGGGTTGTTCATCGCATGTAATATTGGTTATAAAATTGGATGGCATGGTTTGTCCCTGCCAAATTATAAAAAAAGCCTGCTGTGAAATTCACAACAGGCCTTATAACAGTGAATAATTTATTTTTTCTTTTTCAGGTCTTCCAGGGTTTTATAGAAAGGCTTGATGATCTTGTTTTCCGGATCGATCGCTTCAAGTTTTTGCAGATATTGTGTAGCAACATCAATTTCCTTGGCAATGATCAAATGATAAGAAACCAGATAAGAATAGGCTTCTATCAAGCTGGATAAATTTCGGTTCAGGTTCATCGAATCGGCAAGGACCAGTTCAACTACTTTCTCGTAATGCGGTTTTGCGAGTCCTTTCTTAGAATCAGGATCCAGTTGTACATTGGCTTTGGCTCTCCATTTATGAGCAATGATAAAATCAGGACTAGCTATACAAACTGTTTTAAAGATGCTGTCTGACATTTCAAATTGCCTGGTTTGATAGTAGGTAAGGCCCAGATATACATAATCACTTACTGTGGGTTTGCCGGTGGCAACTTTTTTAGTGTAATATACAATGGCTTCATTGTAATTTTTGCTTTTATAATACGCAAAGGCAATATCGCTGTATAGATCAATGATGGTCGAGTCAAGGCTAAGGGCTCGTTTCAATTCTACCATTCCCAAAGAGTCTTGTCCCAGATTCGACAGTAATTTACCTTTCACAGAATAGTCACTTGCAAGATATTTGAATCCCTTAACTTTTGAAGACATATCAAAAAACTTATTGATCGCTTTCAGTCCTTGCTCATATCCATCCGGGTATTCTTTTCCAACTTCATTATAGCTATAGGCCAAAACTCTGTATAAATACAAACTGGAACTGTCGGTTTGTTTTATCTCATTTATTTCTTCAATGGCTTCGTTGTAAAATTTATTCACCCACAAAATTTGAGCTAATCGCTCTCTGGCTTCCATGTCTCTGTTAAGCGCGAGGTATTTTCGGTACGACTCGAGCGCGCTGCTATTGAACCCGGCCATCAGGTAAAGTTCACCCATTTCAATATAGGCAGGTGCAAAGGTTGAATCGATCTTTACAGCTTCTTTATACCACTTTAGTGCTTCGGTAGGATTTTTGGCCCTGAAATAAAGCTTTCCGATCCTTAAAATTGGTTTTGCATTAGTTTTATCCAATTCAGCGGCATCGTTGTATTTTTTAACCGGACCTGAACCATCCAGAGGGTTGGCTTCAAGCATGGCATCTCCCAATAAAATATGAACTTCCGGGTTCTTGGGTTCCATTTTCAAAGCCTTTGCGAGAAGCTCATTGGCTCTCACCAGGTTTTTGTTTTTGGCATTAATGTAATTTTCAGCGATGTTCAGATATACCTTTACGCTTTTGTATTTTGAAATCTTTAAGGCCTGCTCGAACATTTCCTCGCCCTGATTCTGATAATTTCTCGCCCACAATACTTTTCCAAGTCCAACAAAATTCAGAGGGTTTTCAGGGTCAACTTCAGTACCCGTTTTATAAAGTGCATTTGCAGAATCCAGATTATTTGAATCCGAATCACTCTGTTTAAAATAAGATTCACCAAAATAAAAGTAAACGTTTCCATTTTTAGGATCCGTTTTAACCAACTTTCTAAAAGCGGATTTTGCACTTACATATCGCTGATTTTCTGTCATTCGTATCGCTTCATCAAGCGATTGTGCGAAGGATGAACCTACAAGAATCAATGCGGTAAAGAGGGTAACTAGTTTTTTTATGCTTTTTATTTTCATATGATCTATTCTACGTTTGCTTTTACATCTCTTATGTACAGATATACCGGAACAAGTCCTGATTTGGTAATGATCAGTTGTCCTTTATCCTGTTTACATACATAATTTACAAAACCTGTGCCAAGTCCCATTCTGGTTTGGCGGTTTATAAGATACAAACTTCTTATAAAGGGATAATCGTTTTCCTTAATGTAATACTGGTAAGGTTTATAATATTTTCCGCTCGACTTATGTCCGACGCCAACTACTTTAACGCTGTTCAGAAAAGCTTTGGCCAGATTGCTGTAATCGTCGGTTATCCATCCTGCACTTATTATGCCGATGGCTTTTTTATTGTTTTTTATGTACTCAATTACTTCTTTGTTGCTGTTCATTCCAAAACAATTTTTCTGAAGACTTTCGCCTTTCAGCAAACTATCTTTCATATAGTTGAAATTAGCAGAGTTTGGCTTATCAAATACAACCAGGATCTCACTGTTGTCATAAGGGCCCAACTCATTCCATTTGGTGATTTTTCCAGTCAGGATACTTTTAAGATCTTCAACATCCATTATTGAATCGGGATTTTCGGGATGAACGATCAGAGCTACCGCATCGTAAGCAAACTTCACTGACTTTGGGAATAAATTATTCGCCTCAAAGGTTTTGTATTCTTTTTTGGTCAGGTCGCGGTTTAAAACGATCACTTTACAAGAGTCCTTTAACAAACAGTTAATGGCTTCATTTTCGTTCTTGATCATGGTTTGGATCTTAGCCTCCGGATTCAGGTTTTCAAAAACCCGTATAATGGTTTCAAACAAAAAGCTGTAAGAATCGTCAAATGCAATGGTGGTTTCGCCTGAAGTAAGGGTGTCGGTATAATCTTCCTTGACCTGTTGTCCACAGGAAAATAAACCGAACATTGAAAAAACAATTGAAACAAATAAAAATTTAGTCTTCATGGTTTGTTTTTTTTATTGCATTATACACTCTGAACATCCTCACGATCCCATATAAAACCAATATTCCTCCAAAAAGTTGTTTTCGGATCCCGATCAATACGGTATTGTCTTCAAAGGTGCCCAACAAGATATATAGCCCAAGGCCAATAAATATCAGTCCGGATATAAGTTGTAATGAGGATTTTAAATCCAAAGGTTTTATTCGTTCAATTCCGGAATGCATTCTTTCTTTAGAACAATCTAAAGCGAATTGGAATATTGAAGTAAACGGGTACCGGTTGTCCATTCTGACGACCGGGTTTCCAGGCTGGCATTTTCTTTATTACAGCAATTGCTGCTTCTTCACAACCATAACCTAATTTGTCTTTATTCAAAACAAGAATGTCTTTGATCTTACCTTCCGCGGTTACCGTAAATTTAAGATGCACACGACCTTCAATTCCATTATCCTTTGCAGGCTGGGGATATTCGAGATTTTCTGCAATAAATTTCATCATTGCACCTTCTCCGCCAACAAATTCGGGCATTTGCTCTACCGAAATAAAGGGCTTTACTTCTTTTGGTTGCTCGATGACTCGGTCTCCATCTCCAAAATCGGGAATGATAACAACATCGTCTCCGGTCCCTTCCTGAGTTTTTTCACCTGCATCGGTTTCCTTTAATTCTTCCTGGGTAACCACTTCTTCAACGATCGGTTCATCCACTACTACAGGTGGTATGAATTTAACCATTTCCTGAGCAGGTGGTGGAGGTGGAGGAGGAGGTGGAGGTGGTTCAGGTTCGTTTTCGTCAACGGGAGGGACCTCAAGGTCGGTTAACTGAATATCGATGTTTTCCAAAACTTCCGGTTCTTTTTGCATGGATGCGATGATCTTGGGTATGGCAAATCCCAGAATAACCACTGCAGTAGTGATCAACATGGCAAAAGAAAAATAACGATTGTAGTTTTTTCGAAGCTGATAGGCACCATAGTCCTTATTACGATCTTCGAAAACAAGTTCATTCCTGAAGTCAGAGGTTACATTAACCCATGAATTGAATAATTTATTAAAACCTTCTGCCATAACTTTATTCTGTTGCTTGTTTTAATAACGCCATTTCACCTGCAATAATATCTGTAACCGCATATTTACCAATGTTACAAATGTTAAACTCATCAATGATATCGATAAGATTTCTGTAAACCGCTTTATCGTCCGCTTTGATTACAAAGAAGGGGGCTTCCTTATTGCTTTGCGCTTTAATGGCCAGTTCTTTGTAAACGCTATCGTTGATTTCCTTTGAGATCCTTTTTTTCTTAAGGTCCTTGATCTCTTTGGCAACCATATCGTTCTTGTCGAGCAACAACTTGTTGAGGTCTTCCCCAAATTTGACTTCATTCAAAACGGTTGCAGGCATACCATTTTTAGGTTCTGCTTTAAACTCTCCATTATACCAAAAAACCCTGTCGTCCTTGGTAAGAATAAAAGTATAACCGTTTACCTTCATCGGCTCGATCACCACGTCATCTTCCGGCGGAACCGGAAAGGTGATTTCCATGGTTTTGGGTTTGCTAAAGGTAGAAGTAAGCACGAAAAAGGTCAGTAATAAAAATGCAAGGTCAACCATAGGGGTCATGTCCACCTTGGTATTGTGCTTTTTGGCCCGTATCTTGCCGTCTTTCTTATGACTCCCTCCGGAGCCGGGGTTTAATTCTGCCATCTCTTTTTATTCGTCTTTACTTTGTTCAAAATTGGTCAGCAGGTTAAATCGGAAAATTCTAAGGTCAGTGAAGGTTTTAATAACCTCTTTTACTACGATGTAGTTGGCTTTTCCATCTGCCTTGATGGCAAATCGAAGTGGCTCAACCTGAACCGTTTTTCCGCTTTCTTTGGCCTGGTCTTTCAACTCTTTATACTTGGTCATCCCTTCGATCCAGCCGGCTTGTATCCAATCGCGCAACTGATTGTTCAATGAGTCCATTGGAATACCGGTGGATTTGAATTTTTCTCTCTTTGCCGGTTCTGTATTGATAAACTTTTTAAGGTTTTTCATACCTACACCGATACTCGCCATGCCAGAAAATTCTTCGTATTCCTTTTTGGTGAAGTCGATCTTGTATTTCTGAGACATTTTTTCCAAAACCTTGATCCGAACATCCGATCCATTGATGTTAAAGAACACTTTTCCGGAATCGGAAATGGTTATTAAGACCGCATTTTCAGGCATCAGCTTATCCGAAGTTGAACTCGGAGTGATAACCTGAACAGGTTCAGGGGCTCTGAAAGAGGATGTAAGTATAAAAAAGGTTACCAATAAAAATGCTAAGTCAACCATTGGAGTCATATCCAAGGATGGACTTGAGCGTGGCATTTTAATTTTTGGCATATTCTTTTTTGTTTAAAATTACTTTAAAACCCTGTTAAAATAATCCGGGTTATAATTTATTTATGAGCTTTCAGGGTTTGCATAATACTGAAACCTGCCTCGTCCATACTGTAGGTCAATGCGTCTATTCTGGTAGAGAACACATTGTAGAAAATGATGGCAAAGGTAGAGCCGGTAATACCAAGACCTGTATTAACAAGAGCTTCGGAAATACCTGTGGCAAGTGCTGAAGTATCCGGTTGACCTGCTGCTGAAAGTGCCGCGAACGCCCGGATCATACCGATAACCGTACCGATCAGTCCAACCAGTGTTCCGATGGAGGCTGCCGTAGACAATACAGGAAGGTTTTTACTCAACATTGGCAATTCAAGTGAAGTTGCTTCTTCAAGTTCTTTGGTGATTGAAGCTTCCTTGGCTTCCTTATCCATGGAACTGTCGTTCACCACAAGTTTGTATTGTTCAAGACCTGAACGCATAACATTGGCGAGTGAACCTTTTTGCTTGTCACATTCTGCAATCGCGTTGTCTATCTGGTCAGAAGCCAGCATTCCTTTGATCCTGTGAATAAAGCTTTCAAGTGAGCCTTTGCCTTTTGCTTTGGAAATGGTGATCAACCTCTCGATGCTGATGGCGATTACCGTAATTAAAAGTGCGATCAGGATCGGAACAATGAACCCACCTTTGTACATGATACCGATAATGTTCTTAGGGTGACCTTCTTCGTCAAAATTATCGCTTGCACCAAGGATGAACAGGAATATAAATATCCCCAGGGCCAGTGCAAGAATAATTACAATACCTGCGAAAAAACGACTTAAACCTGATAAATTTTTCTGATTACTCATAGTATTTTTTGTGTTATTTTATTTGTCTTTTTTTGTTAATAATCCGCAAAAATATAATATATCCGCTAGCTTACCATTATTAAAACGTTAAATCTTTGGTTTTTGTGATCGGTAAAACGAAAGGTGTTTGGTAAGTTATTGATTTTCAATGAGGGTAAAACAACTAATGGTCATTTTCTTTTTATAAACGGGACAAAAAAAAATCTGCCCGAAGGCAGATCTTTATATGAAATTTCATTTGAATTAACTCATTGCATTCACAAATTTACTCAGCTTGCTTTTTTGGTTTGCAGACTTGTTTTTGTGAATGATGTTTCTTTTGACAAGCTTGTCAAGCATTGAAAATACTTTTGGCAATAAACTACTTGCATCAGCTTTACTGCTTGATTTGCGGATTGCTTTAATAACGGTACGCGTTGACTTATGCTGGTATCGGTTTCTCAATCGCTTGGTATTGTTTGAGCGAATTCTCTTTATGGATGATTTGTGATTTGCCATCTATTTTTTTAATGGGTTGCAAAAATATTATTAATTATTGAAAAATAAAAAGGAATCTCTTAAAAAGATTTTTCCTGGATAGTATCCCAATTTTCCGAAAAACACGATGCATTGGAAGATTCTGCGGACCGGTATGTTGTTCTTAAGGTATTCTTTTTGCATACGCTCTTCTATAAGCCGGTATATAATTCAATCAGAAATGATCCGGAATTTCTATCAAAAGATTTTGAGTAAACCCTGCTTGTAAGGTTACTGAGACAATCATTACACCCTTTAAGCCTCCATAATTAAAATCAACATTTTTTGACCTAAAGTTTGATTTATGGATCTTTTAGGCATCTGCAAGAAAGAGCCCCATCTTTCGTATAACTTGCTGATAGCCAACTGTGTTTGTTGTTGTACAGCACGTATCTGTATCCGTGTTCAAGATCCTTATTCTCTTGTGTGGTCCAAAAATCGGCTTCAATTCCTATTCCGTAAAATACATCAAACGATTTGCTGGCCAATCCACCCGGTAATGCAGAAAAACCTGTACTGTTGGTGGCACCCGGCAATTGATTAACCCAATTCAAAGTATCTTTAACATGAGCACCGCCGTTTTGCCCTGCTTTGGTAAAATTCATGAGTTCCAGAAATTCAGCCGGGCTTGGAACGTGCCAACCCTTTGGGCATATACCCTGGACACCACTTGGGTTGGAAGTTGACGCGCCGGAACCATTCATAACCACATTCCAAGGATACAAGCGGCCATATTTTCGCAAATTCGCGGTATCGTTCTGATAGTAACCTGAGCCCGGCGCATTGAATCTTAAGTTCTCTTTCATCCAAATTTGTTTCCCTATGCAAACCGAATTGTACATTTGTCCGTCACGACTGTCGACAAAAGGTCCACAGCCTCCATAACTGTAGTTGTCTTCAAGATAATGTTTAAAATGAAGTATGTTTTTTGTTTTTGCGATTAGTTGCTGAATTTCAGCCTTGGTAGCCTGATGGCTGATTTTGGTGACATAATAATAAAATCCTGCACCTCTGGAAAAATTCATTTCTTTGGTATTGTTCTCAAGGTGAGCAATGCCGGTTGAATCACCCCTGATGAACAAATTGGTAAGCAGGGAGTCTTCCATTTCCATAGCAAAATCATTGTCTACCGGAGAAGAAGTGCCATCCGGAAAAGCATAACCATAGTATGAAATGGCTCCAATGCTCTTAAACGCTTCGGATAGATTGTTTTTAGCAGGCCCGTCAGAGGTGTATCCACTGTAACACTCATTTGCAAAGACCACTGCATCTT
This sequence comes from Flavobacteriales bacterium, assembly GCA_020635455.1. GTDB lineage: Bacteria > Bacteroidota > Bacteroidia > NS11-12g > UBA9320 > JABWCE01. Next base: position 495,760 of record JACJZT010000003.1, on the reverse strand, counting down.
TTAATTTTGGTAAAGTACGTATGTAATTTTCTGAGACGAACAACAGGCTTCTGGACGAGTAAGCATACGACTGCCCCGATTGATCGATGGAAACATTGATGTCTAATTGCAAATTGCCATTTTTGAATTGGTCCAGCGGTATATCGTTCATTTGTAAAAACATTTCCTTTATATAATCTATCGTTAATTTTTGTCGGTTTGAACTAACCGAAATGTCAATAGACTGAAGAATAGGGTTCAAGTAAAAGCCATTTATCATTCCATGTGAATTGATGAGTATAAAACCATAATCTTTTAAAGTATTTAAGGTACTAAGTGTAACATCCCTATTTTCAATTTTAGTAACTTGTACAGGTACTTTAGCCTTATCAAATTTTGGTAAAAATGGATACTTGTCGAAATAGAATTCGGAAGCAAATGGAATAAGAATGAGCACTTTGGTATTCTCAATTTTTTTAGAAGCTGCTTTCCCCGACATTTTCATCAATCTGAAAGGAACCGTTTTCTGAGATGAGGTTCGATTGCTGCGCGCAGGTCCTCTCGTTTGTGATATTCCATTTTTATCTAGAAAGGTTAAACTAAAATTGCTTTTCAATCCATTTTTAAAGTTTATTTCAAAATAAAACAGGTCTCGAAAAAAGACGCTTTCCACCTCAGGCTGATTGGCAACCCATTGCCCTGTTTTGATCATGGCATCAATGGTATCCTTTGCCAGTATATAATTATCATAAAATTCATAGGCCGCAAATTGTTGTACATTCATCACATCGGTTAAGTTCTGAAAGTACCTGTCGTCATCATTGCTTTGTGCAGAATCATTTTTTTTGCAGGACGACAAATAAAAAAAGCTTGTGAAGCATATAATAAATTTTATGATTTTCATGGCTAATAACTTGAATAAACCTTTTCCATCATCAAAAATAAACCATTGTTTGTCACTATAGTTAAATCATTTTAATTTAAATTCAGAATTTATTGGTATTGGGCTGAAGGTATTCATTTTCAATTATTTAATCTCAAAATTTCGTTGTTCAAGTTTCGGCGTTCTTGACCTTGTTTAGGTTTAATTCCGGATAAGGTGAATGTAAATTAAATTGAGTCAAACATAAGCAAAGTACATGGTCGCCTCTTTAATTTCGTGGCTTTGGTCACATGTTACATGGTACTTCAATTGAAATGCAATACAAACTCCATCCTCCATCAACGGTTTTGAAATAAAAACCCAGATTTCCATCCGTGCAGAAGATAAAGTGCTTAACCAGCAATTCTTCCTTTCGGATAGCATGCAACAGTTGTTTTTTGTTGAAGGATGAGGTCGAATCGGTTTCGATAAGTTCAGAATTATACGCTGATATTTTGTTGAATCCTTCGGATGCTCCTCCATAGATCCCAAGTTTATTGTACATACCCGGCATTTCACAATTGACCTCAGGTTTGGTTCCTTCAACAAACGAGAAGGTTGATCTTCTGAGTTTTGCCAGTGATGAACTCCAGATGGGTTCGTTGTAAAGGGCCCTTATGTCTTTTAATTCCATATATGAAAGTGAAGTTTGATCATCGGTAAGGTAATACAGGGGCTCTTTATTGTCGACGTATTTCATTACACCTAATTCTCCTTCTTTAAGTATATCGTGTATAAACTGAATACCAAACTCTCTAAAACTCAATGTTCCATGTTTGTGAAAAGCGCTGTCGTAAAAAGTTTTGGTTTGGTTTGAATCGATTCGTGTTTCAAGCCCGGACTTTTCATCACCCGAAGCAGGGTTGGCCGGACTTTCAGGATCCATATTGTTTTTAAGGCGCTGATCCATCAATGAATTCAACCGGAGCATTTTACTACTTAAGGTTCTCATACGATCAGTAAGGTCGAGGTAATGAAGCTGAAGGTCTGTCATTTGAGATTGGAGCTCATTTAACACTTCACCCTTATTGATTTCATTATTCTTTTTGATCAAAGCCTGGATCTCCAGATTAATGATTCCATTCAGAGAATCAATTCTTTCTATGAGGCGTTTGCTTTCCCGATTCGACTGTGCCTTTATGCAAACAGGATTAAAAAAGGCTGCAAACACCCATAATGCAATTATGAACTTCATGGCACTAAGGTTTCAAATTTAGGTTTTTAGAAAGTATTTAGCTTTAAAATAATTAGCTTTGCTGCCTATAAAAATGAACCCGGAAGAGCAATTTAAAAAAATCATTTCTCACTGCAAAGAGTATGGATTCATATTCCCCTCAAGTGAAATTTATGAAGGTTTGGCTGCCGTTTACGATTATGGTCAGAATGGTGTTGAGCTTAAAAACAATTTGAGAACCTATTGGTGGAAAAGCATGATACAGATGCATCAAAACATTGTGGGCATTGATGCTTCAATTTTTATGCACCCAAAAACCTGGAAGGCCAGCGGTCATGTGGATGGATTCAGTGACCCGATGATCGACAACAAGGATAGTAAGAAGAGGTATCGCGCCGATCAGTTACTGGAAGATCATCAGGACAAAATAAGAGCTAAGATCGAAAAGGAGCTTGATAAAGCGGCTAAACGCTTTGGGGACAGTTTTAATAAAGAACTTTATTCAGAAACGAATCCGAAAATTGTTTCCTATAACGAAACCATTGAAATTATTGACGACACCTTAAAAAAGGGACTGGAAACCGGTGATCTCGGTTTGATAAAGCAGTTGATCGAGGAACTTGAGATCGTATGTCCTGTAAGCGGAAGTAAAAACTGGACCGATGTAAGGCAGTTCAACCTTATGTACAGTACACAGATGACCGCAACAGATGGTGAATCTGAGCTTTACCTGAGGCCGGAAACGGCACAGGGAATCTTTGTTAATTTCCTCAACGTTCAGAAGTCGGGCCGGATGAAAATCCCTTTTGGGATTGCGCAAACCGGAAAGGCATTCAGAAATGAAATTGTAGCAAGGCAATTCATCATGCGAATGAAAGAATTTGAGCAGATGGAGATGCAGTTTTTTGTAAGACCGGGTGAGGAGTTGAAATATTATGAATATTGGAAAGCCATAAGACTCAATTGGCACCTTGCCATGGGAACCGCAACGGACAAATACCGTTTCCACGATCACGTTAAGCTTGCCCATTATGCCAATGCAGCCGTAGACATCGAATACCATTTCCCTTTCGGATTTAAAGAAGTAGAAGGCATTCACAGCAGGACGAATTTCGATCTCTCCCGACACCAGGAATTTTCAGGTAAAAAAATGCAATATTTCGATACCGAACTCAATGAAAATTACATCCCGTATGTGATCGAAACTTCTATCGGATTAGACCGGATCTTTCTGGTACAATTATTCGAAAACCTGATTGAAGAAACCCTTGAAAATGGCGAAACCAGAACGGTCTTTAAAATACATCCGGCTCTGGCACCCTTTAAGGTGGCAATTCTTCCACTGCTTAAAAAAGATGGTTTACCGGAGTTTGCTCAGAAGATCTACAACGAATTAAAATATGATTTTCAATGCTTTTATGAAGAAAAGGATACCATTGGAAAACGTTATCGAAGACAGGATGCCATTGGAACCCCATTTTGTGTTACAATAGATTATGACAGCCTTGAGAACATGGATGTAACGCTTAGGTACCGGGATAGTATGGAGCAGAAAAGGATAAAGGTTTCTGAATTGCAAGATATTATTTCACAACAGGTCAGCTGGAAAAGCATCCTAAACAAGATTGAAGAATGAATTTTAATGAATTTGACCCTTTAACCTTTGATCAGTGGAAGATTGAAGCAGGCAAAAATAAATCAGGAAAGCCTGTGGAAGACGACCACTTTTATCCCTTCCCCGGCCTTCAGAACCTAACGCCTTATGCCGATTCGTCTTACGCGGTAACCAAATCCGTTACGGTAATAAGTAAAAATCTTCCGTTTCAAATTTGCATCCCGTACGATTTTAAGGATCAGGGTAAAAATGGTTCATCTCTTGATGGAGTTAATTCAGTTTTTGGAGAGTATCAAGGGCAAGCAATTCCTGAAGACCATCTTAATTATACCTTTCACATCGGGATCGATCCGAACTCTGATCCTTTGATTTCTAAACTTGCAGAACTCGGTTTAAAGGGTACGGTTTATTTTGAAGGCGGATTAAACTTTGAAAATCTTGATAACGAACTTAAGCCACTACTGAACCTCGGTTTGGATGGCCTCAAGAGAATTTGCATACAGGTTGACCTTAACTCAGATAGGATTCAGGAAAATATTGCAAACGCATTTTTCAACTGCGATCTGGCTCTTAGTTATTGCCATCAGAACAATATTTCACCGGAAGAGGAGATCTTTTTCCGGGTTAATTTGTCGAAAGACCTGTTTGGCAATATTGCTCTTTTGAAAACGCTTAAGCAGGGTTGGTATAATTTATGTAAACACCACAACTGCAAACTTAAGGATCCGTTTATCATTTGTGTTACTGAGCAATTTTCCGATAATGGTTTAAAAACGGAAGAAAACCTAATTGCAGCTACCGTGCAGGCTTTTGCTGCCACGACCGCAGGCGTTCAACACATTGAGATCCGGGGCTTGAGCGACGGTGAACACCCAAAAGGTTTTGGCAACAGAATGAACCGAAACCTTCAACTATTGCTGCAAGATGAAAGTTTTTTAACCCGTGTGAACGATCCGGCTAAAGGGTCCTATTTTGTAGAATACCTTTCGAATTCCATACTTCAACAAAGTTGGCATCAGTTCATAAAAAAACGTAAGAGTAAAACCAAACCCGAAGACGTTATTTTCTATGAAAATGCAGAGAACGATGAAAATGGCGAACTTCTTTCAGAGGGCTTTAGTATAAAAGGGGAATTCAACCATACGGATACAGGTTCCCTTGAGTTAACCCGTTTTGGTGCCGGTGTTCCGCCTTTTTTGAGAGGACCGTATTCAACTATGTACCTCGACAAGCCCTGGACCATCAGGCAATATGCCGGATTTTCAACGGCTGAAGCCTCGAATGAGTTTTATAAGAAAAATCTTGCCGCAGGTCAAAAAGGACTTTCAGTCGCTTTTGACCTGCCTACTCACCGAGGCTACGACAGCGACCATGAAAGGGTTAAAGGAGATGTAGGTATGGCAGGAGTTGCCATTGATTCTGTAGAAGACATGAAGGTGCTTTTTAGCGGGATACCTTTGGATCAAATGAGTGTAAGTATGACCATGAACGGTGCGGTGATCCCAATTATGGCCTTTTATATTGTGAGTGCCGAAGAACAAGGTGTAAGTACCGATAAATTGTCAGGAACCATTCAAAATGATATTCTGAAGGAATTTATGGTGAGGAATACTTTTATCTATCCTCCGGGTCCATCGATGAGGATCGTGGGAGATATCTTCAAATACACTTCCCAAAATATGCCTAAATTCAACAGCATAAGCATAAGTGGTTATCATATGCATGAAGCGGGTGCAACAGCAGATCTTGAATTGGCCTATACCCTGGCTGACGGGATCGAATATGTAAAAACAGGATTGGAAGCAGGCTTGAAAATTGACGATTTTGCTCCGAGATTATCCTTTTTCTGGGGAATAGGAATGAACGTATTTAAGGAGGTAGCGAAGATGCGTGCCGGTCGGGTTTTGTGGTCCAAACTAATTAAGAAATACCAGCCGGAAAACGAAAAATCAATGGCTCTCCGAACCCATTGTCAAACTTCCGGTTGGAGCTTAACGGCTCAGGACCCATACAATAATGTTGCAAGAACAACCTTAGAAGCATTGGCAGCTGTTTTAGGTGGAACTCAAAGTCTACACACCAATGCTCTGGATGAAGCTATTGCCTTACCAACGGATTATTCCGCTGCCATTGCCCGAAATACACAGATCTATCTGGCCAAACAAACCAATATTACCAAAATTGTAGATCCTTTAGGTGGATCCTATTATGTCGAATATCTTACCGAAGAACTGGTTAAAAAAGCATGGGAGCTTATTGAGGAAATCGAAGAATTGGGAGGAATGGCAAAAGCCATTGAAACCGGTTTGCCAAAATTGCGCATTGAAGAAGCTGCTGCCAGAAAACAAGCCAGAATTGATAATGGAAGTGAAACGATAGTTGGAGTTAATAAATACCAAAGTGAAGCAGAATCACAGGTAGATATTCTTTCAATTGACAACGAAGAAGTAAGAAACAAACAAGTAATGCGCCTTAAATTGTTAAAGGCAAAACGAAACCCTTTTGAAGTAGAGGACGCATTAAAACAGATAAGCAATTCGGCTGAGAGCGGAAATGGAAATCTTTTAGAACTTGCCATAGATGCTGCAAGAAAAAGGGCAACGCTTGGTGAGATCACAATGGCCATGGAAAAGGTTTTTGGAAGATACAAGCCTCAGATCCGATCAATATCAGGAGTATTTCAAACTGAATCGAAAATGGATGTTCATTTCAACAAAGCCCGGAAATTATCCGATGAATTTGAGAAAAAACAGGGAAGACGACCCAGAATCATGGTGGCTAAAATGGGCCAGGATGGCCACGACCGGGGAGCCAAAGTAATTGCGACCGCATTTGCAGATATGGGATTTGATGTTGACATTGGTCCTTTGTTTCAAACCCCTTCCGAAGTGGCTCGACAGGCCGTGGAGAACGATGTGCATTGCCTTGGAATTTCAAGTTTGGCCGGTGGTCACAAAACACTGATCCCTATGGTAATAGAAGATCTGGCTAATATGGGTAGGGAAGATGTTGTAATAATCGCAGGCGGTGTAATTCCTGAGAAAGATTACAAAGATCTGTTCAATGCAGGAACTGACTTTATTTTTGGCCCGGGTACAGTAATTTCCAAAGCTGCGGTAGAAGTACTTGAGAAATTGATGAAATAATATTCTATCTCACCACAGTCATAGTTCCTTTTGCTCTGTGCTCATTATTTTTACGATCGTAAATTTTGATCATATACAAATATTGTCCAATAGGTACTACATCTCCCAAATAAATTCCATTCCAGGGCTCTTCACCCTCATACAATTTCTCGCCCCAACGATTGTAAATGGTCATTTCATATCTCGATATTCCTATTCCTATTGGGTAAAATAATTCATTGATATCATCCCCGTTCGGACTAAAGGCATTCGGAAGAAAACATTTAAAATCGTCTATTACATACAACTGGCCATAAGCTGTATCCATACATCCCTTTTCGTTCGTAACCACCAATCGGATGTTTAAGAATCCGGTATCATAAAAGGCATGCGTAGGACTAAATTCTGAGCTGAAAACCGAATTGCTTTCCGACCATTCAGACATTACAATCGTACCAACGGATTGGTTTTCAAACATAACATCGGTTGAGCCTATAAAGATCTCGGAGGGGGAATAGGAGAATTTAGCCTCGGGTTTCGGATGGATTATCAGATTTCGTGTATAAAACGAGCTGCAACCAAATGCATTGGTAACTTTTATATTGATGTCATAGTTTCCTCTGAAATATAACGTCGTGAATTCATCCACTCTTCCAATCACGGTAGAGTTCGATGTCCATTCATAGGTATAACCCGGTGTTCCCTTAAATTTAATGTATGCTGGTTCGCAAGCGGAGGAAGGATCAACTGAAAGGTCAACATTTGGTACAGGACGAACCACAAGTATCACCGTGTCGATGGAAGTACATCCACGGTTAATTAATGTGTAAAAGATCGGGTAATTGCCCTGTCCGGCAAGTTTAGGAGAAAATAAACCGGAATCGGAAATAAATGCATTACCGGAGAAAAATCCTCCTTTAAACTTGGCAGAAACGATCAGACTGTCAGTGTTTTCACAAATTTCAGCCGGCTGTACGATTTCTGCATCGGGCATTTGAATGACCTCAACAGACATTGAATCCATACCTGAACAAGTATTCTTATCTGTACCGATCACATATATTTTGTTGAAACCAATGGAAGCAGAATCCGGTATAAAGATACCGTTTGAAGTAATATACCTTCCTCCCGAAAAACTTAATGTCAAATTTTTATTCAGATAGTTGATGTTCTGAGCTTGTTCATTACTGCACAAGGCGGCCATAGTTAAAAGTCCGATCCTAGGTATGGTATCAACCTTTAGAGTTGTGGAATCAACAGAGGTACATGAATTTGCATCCGTATATGTATAATGGACCTTTTTCAAACCTGGTCCTGCAACCGATGGATCGAAATTCCCGGAAGAGTCAATGTAACTGCCACCATAGAACTTTCCACCAAAGTTGAATCTTGGCTCAATGATCCTTTTATTTCCGTTTAAACAGAAATTGTCGTATCCCTTAATGGCAGCATTGGGTAAGCCATTTACCGTAACGGTTATCGAATCCATGTTGGTGCACGAATTTCCATCCGTAAAGGTGTAATAGATCTTGTTGTTTCCAATGGAAGCCAGGTTTGGATCGAACTTTCCGGTAGAATCAAGATAAATGCCTCCTGAGAATTTACCGCCTGAGTTAACTTTGGGTTTAAGGGTTTGAATGCCTGAATTTTTACAGAAAGGTCCTGCGGCTATAATGGAAGCATCGGGCATGGAATCAACGGCAACAAGGATTGAATCGACCCCTATACAGTAATTTCCTTTGGTTCGGTAATAAACCTTGTTTTGAGAAAGACTTGTCCTTGAAGGGTAAAACAGTCCGTTTGAATCAATGTAACTTCCTCCATAGAAGTAACCCTGATTGCTATTGACTTTTAAGAAGAAGGGACCTTCATTTCTGCAGACTTTTTGGGCCGGATCAATTTTGATCAGTGGCAAACTGTCGATGGTATAATTACCTGTGTCAACATATTTACAACCGAAAGTATCTGTAACGGTGTAATAAAACACATTACTGCCTTTATGAGAAGTACCTACGTTTATCAAACCACTTGAGTCAAGGTTTGAATTTCCATAAAATTTACCGCCATTTATTATTGGTATCAAACGGAAAGTATCCAGTTGCTCACAAATTTGCGGAGATGAGCTTAATAAACTGTCGTAAAGTTTTATGTTATTAATTTGGATACTGTCGATATTGCTCAGGCATTTATTTTTATCTGTGGCCTGTACTTTGTACGTTGCTTGTTGAGATATCCATCTTGAAGTGTCGGTGTTCATATCGTTCCATACAAACGTATTCTTTCTCCCGTTCAGAGCAGGAATTACCATATGATAAGGGTTTGTTCTGCTGATATAGGTTCTTCGTATTTTGTGCTCCAGAGGGCATGAGTAGAAGTTGTTTGCCGCTATTAAACCTGCTTTGATCCCTGACTGGCTTCGGGTTCCGTTGTCCAGGAAGTTATCAACCAAAACATCATCAAAATAGATAATAAACCTTTGTTTATAGTAGTAAACTTTTACTTTATGCCATTTTTCATCATCCAGTATTTTGTTTAGGTAGATGTTTCTTCGGTTGGATCCTAACCAGTATATACTGATACGGTTGTCGTTTTCATTAAAATACAAGGTATAACCTCCGTTGTTTTGATACACACCGGTCGGGGTTTGGGAGTTAAAAAGGTAAAATCCGAAAACACTGTTGATGCAAGTACTTGAAAAACCGGATTGAAATTCAAAACCTAACTCCAAAGAATCGGAAATTTTCATCGAATCCAATTCCCATTCTACCGTACCCACCGAACTGGTGCTTGCTTGATTCAAGTAAAGGAATTTGTCAGAGGGAGTATAAGAAGCATCTTTTGAAAGGTTACCGCTATGAAATTGATCGTTAAAGGGTTCGTACACCCAATAGGGGTCGTAATAATCAACTTTAGGAGAAACAAGAACCGAATCGTACCAGCAGAAGGTTGCATCCTTTCCTGCATCAACGATCGGATTGGGGTTCACCTGCACATACACACTGTCGATGTAATCACAGGCTGATCGCATTTTGAGAACGACTTTATCAAAAAAGGCATAATTATTGGTGGTATTATCTGAATTGATGCTTTGCAGACGAACTTTTAATTTTCGGGTTTTGGCTGGCGTGGTTCTCGAGTGAACCAGTTTCTGCCATTCCGAAACATTAAAGAGTAATCCACTTTGGTAATAACCTGTCAGGTTGCCTGCAGTGTCAAGGTATTCAAGAATGATCTGGCATTGATCCGGTTCTGTTTCCGGGTAACTCTGGATAAAACTGACCAGGGAGGTCTTGGCTAAGCCTTTGTCGATCAACACGGAGTCATAACTTACATCCACGATTTGGTAGATCTCAGCCACATCCTTGGAATTGGTTGCATAAAAGTACCTTGAACTGTCTTTTGGATAGGGGCTGCTGCCTCTGAAGTTCCAACTTCCCGAGGCGACGGTCCATCCGGTTGCTATGGTTTTTTCTGCACTTCCGTTGGTTAACAGCTGAGGTGAATCATCCTGCATATAATAATACCAGCCGGTTCGCTTAACAGTAATACTTTTGCTGGTGTCACCTGTATTCCATATCCCCTTTCCATGAGAAATCGATCCGGTTAACAGCACACTGTCCCCGGCACACAAGCCCGTATCCGAGTTTGAAACTTTCACAAAGGTTGCAAAGGGTACTGAAACGGTTATTTCAATGGAATCTACTCCACCTCGGGTGATGTGCGTTACATTGAGTTTAACCTTATAGGTTTGTTCTGTGGATAAGGCAGGGTAGGCAAATACCGGATTTAGAGCATTGCTTGTACTGTTGTTATATCCAAAATCCCAGTGATAAACAATAGAATCCCCTCTTGAGCTGGTATTGATAAACTCAACGATGTTTTCAGGGCATCCGGTGTTATAGGCAAACACCGCATTTGGCTGAAAAATATTAATAGGGAAACAAGTAGTATCGACGTTTTCCTTGGTTTCAACCGTAAGATCGATGTTTCCGGTTGCACTTTCGGGTGTCACAACCTGTACATAATAGGTACCATTTTTGATACAGTCTATGGTAAATTCTGTAAGAGCGTTATTATTACAAGGAGCCGGAGTTAGTGAATTGCAGGTGCCGTAATAGGTACGGTATCGAATTTCATCCGGTTTTGCTGAAGTGAATTCACCAAGTTTAAATTCAAGGTCTGACTTTGTAGTATCCGTATAAATTACTTTGAACCAGGATGATTTATAACCTTTCGGCCCGAATAGACAGCCAAGATCTGAACCGTCCTCACCGAAATCGGTTCCCATTGTGTGACAATTCACCAAGGTTGTGGCTGTTTTTGACTCCAATGTATCCAATTGGATTTCAATGGCATTGTGACAAAAATCTCCATTATGAAAATTAAAATACAGCTGAGGATATACATCGTCGTTGCATTCAAAGCGATTGCATTTATTTATCTGAAGATAGTAGGTTCCCGGAGAAACGCAATTATAGTATGAATACCCTCCCATGATCTGACTCAGACTAGAATTGCCACCAATTTGAGGCAAATAAACAAGTCCTTTTAAGGAATCACCCGGAACAAGGTTCTTGTAAAGCCTCAGATAATATAATGATGCATCGTAATTGGTTGTTACAGTTGATCCTGAAAGTTTTGTATAAAAGTAATTGTAGTAAAGGTAACCGGTGCTGTCGACCGTAAACTTATACCAAACACTTCCCTTGTCACCGCTGCACCCTGTATATATTTTTTGATAATCGGTGGAGTCGAGCGTAGCAGTAGAAAAATTGTCGGTTGTACCCCGGTAAACAAGATTTGATTTGAGAGGTTGTGTATGGATAGAAGAGTCAACTTTAATGTATAAGGACATCTCATCGAAGTAGGAGTCAAAATAATTGTCATTGCTGGCATCTCTAGCCTGAAGACTTACACGCACCTTTTTGGTTTTAGGCGGGATGGTTTTAACAATGGATTCCTTTACCCACTGATCAACATGGGATACAAAGCTACTTTTGTATACAGAAAGTACTCCGTTGGTATCGTTCAAAAATTCAAGGATCAACCTTCCTTCATCCGGTACGGTTTTGTTTTTAGATTGTATATATGCTCCAAATTCAGCCGTTGCTTTTCCTGCATTGATCGCAGGGATAAAATGACTTACATCAACGGTTTGCACTAGTTCGGTGGTATCGATGGTACTGCTGTAATAAGGCCAGAAGTAATGAGTTCCTACCCTGGGAGTAATGGTATTGTATCGTTGCCAGTTACCGGTATAGCTCCATCCGGTGTAAGGGTAGGTATTTGCATCCCAGTTTAGCAGGAGGTTCTGATAGTTTACTCCGTTAATGTCATTGGCTGTTGAATAATAGTCAAATTTAGTAGGAGGAATATACAAGCTATCGTACTTAACACTCATGGATACATGCAAATTGGCGGTTGTAAAGTATGAGTTATAACCGGTTGCAGTAACCAAAATATAAAACCTTCTCGTTTTTATGGAGTCGCAGGCCGGGATGGCAAAAAGTTCGTGATAGTCTGAACCGCCATAGCAATAGTAATAGCCTGAGCGGTCATCCGCCACATACTTCAACCCATCGGCTAAGGTTGAGTCAATTCTACCAAGAGATCTGAGAGTGTCAAAACCAAGATTTCCATCTTCATCCGATTCGTAAATGGTAAACCTGAAATTATTGTCTTTGGTATAATGATATTTTTGAGCAATGGTTGAAAGCTTTACATGGACAATTCCTTTTCCACGCACGGTAAAAGTATACCAGAGGTTTCGCGAAGGACCGTAACCGTAATAAGGATAATAGTTTTGCTTTCCATAATTGTAAACAAAGATTGAGTCTGTTGGAAACATTACCGTATTGGTATCGGACAGGTATACATTTGGATTGTAATTTCCAAAACAGGTATTTTGTGCAGGGTCAGAATATTGTGCCCCTGTTTTACAGGTTACAAGGTCATGACTAGGAGGTAAACCCGGGTCATTAGGGTGTACATCACCAATTTTTCCATCATAATAGGTATTGTTACCCGGAATTCTTCCAAAATCATAGGCGTTCTTTGCATGATCGAATCTTGAATAGGCAACACTATCTATATACATTTCACCATTGATAACGGCGATCTGACCGGATTGACGTTTGATAAAATAAACCAGTGTATACCTGCCCGGAGTAAGGTTGCAATACTCAAGATACGCAGGATTGTAATTGCAATCCTGAATTGGTTTTTCAGTTGCCAGCTTAGCAGAGTCCTTCCGGACATCAATCTTGTATAATTTTATTTTTGCGGTATAATTTACATTGTTCTTTATCCTTACAAATGAGTTTTTATTTAAAGTAAAAACATAATAAGCAATATCGGTGGTGCCTGTGTCGCATAATGCATTTTTCGGAAAATGATTTAAGGGAGTATCCAAATCACATTCAAATCGCTCGGTAGGAAGCACGAACTTTGCCAGATTCTGGGGCATTGATTTGGTATTGTAATTGGTATCGTAACTAAGTGGTTTATTGTTGTTTATCAAACTATCAAGGAAAGCTGCCTTATGTGGTCGTTCATATTTTGACAGGATAGCAGTATTCTTTGAGGTTGTTATTGAGAAATATTTACTTGAATTATAGAGGTATCTTTTTGAGGGGTCGTTGTTATAAGCAGAATCGTAACTTGGGCCATTATCCGACAATACCACGGTATACCAACCCGGTGTCAATGGTTTGCATGATGTTGTTGTTCGGCTGTAATATATGCACGACCATTTGCCATTTGCATCTTCAAAAACCTTCAAGCCTGATTTGCCTTTTCGTATATCACCATAAAAAAGGCTGAAGCCATTGCTGTAATAGTAATTATTATTGTAGAAACTGGCTTTGAATACCGAATCTACACGAAAAACATGATAACTGTTCTTAACGCCGCAGGAAATGCCATCTATGGTATCCGGATTGTTAAGGCAGGTAAAGGTATCGCGTTTGGATGTGTAGGTTTTGTATGTATTCAGGCTATCAACAAATTCAGCCTTTGCATAGGTGTCGTAGTGACTTCTTCCATGCTGAAAAACAAAGGATGGGCTTTCGGTTGAACCAATTGAGTTGTTGTTGCTGAAAGAAACAAGAGTGTATTCACCCGGTTCAACGCAAACAAAATTAGTAGTATTATACCCCCCGAAACAATTGGTATATGGTTTTAATCCCTTAATAACATCCGGATATTTACTTATACTCTGGCTATCGCGTAAGGTGAGCGCATTTCCTTTATACAATCTGAATTGCTCCCCGGTATAATAGGTGTATGGTAAATTAAAAATGTTCAGGTAACCTGAATCCGGAACACCATCTCCGGTTACATCCCCAATTTTCAGCACTCTGTAGGAAGTCCTTGTTAGGCTTGTGTCGCAGATATGTTCCGGAATTATACCTTCGTTACAAGCAATGGTATCCGTTTTACCATAAATAGGATTTTTCCACTTAGGTAAGGGTGAAATCGTATTTCCGATTACGTTAATAGAATCCGCTTCACCTTTACTGTAAAGTGAAAAGAGGTTTCTTACAGGCAAACGGTCTGCATCAATATTGATTCTGAAATCCCTTCCAAGATGGTACGTACCGGTGCATGAAAAATTGCTGGTAAGGTTTAAGCTATCTGTTCCGAGAAATTGAAAAGCATAATTTCCCGGTTCAAGGCAATCGATGATGTATTGCACATTGCCTTTTCCACTGTAAATGATCTGAGACGTATCAATGTTTGAGCAATTATTAGAAATGTTTCCTTTAAAAAGCCTGAAACCCAAATACTGAAAATTTCGGTAATTGTTGTTGATTCCCGCATAAAGTTGAACTGTTAAGCGAGTTTGCTGGGTAAGAGAAAATTTTGCCCAACTGTTCAAAGTATACCTTAAATTGTTCATTTGGATCCCGTTAGCCGGTATTGCATTATTACATGCATTATCAGACATATACGATGAACAGGAAAATCCAAAATAGTGATAGGAAGTTCCCAGCAAGTCACCTAAATTTTTTGCTATACCGGTAACCGGCTTCGAATTCATGGTATCGTAAGCACTATTATTGTTAGAAATGGTTACACGTACGGTTTTTTCAAGATCTCTGTGAAAAATAATTTGAAAAGAGTAATACTGTCCTGAGTCGAAATAGCATTTATAATGATTAACCCTGTCTGAGCATGTTGAATAACACGTATTTCCGGCTCGGAAGTCGTGATAATTGGAATCAAGAATAATCAGCTTGCCTGTATCGCGGCAATCACCTTTATAGAGTCGATAGGCAACGGTATCATTAACTCCGAAGCAGGTTGATACGGATCGGTAATTGATCTGAGAATAATCGGAGTGATCCTGAGCCTGAAACACAAACCATGCTGACTGATTATAGGCGGCGTAGTTGCTGCCAATAGGTTTAAACAATTCGGACGAATCATCAATGCTGTAACAACCGGTTTCAACATCAATATATTTTGAATTTTCACCGGGTTTCCCAATAACATCATTTCCAAAGAAATAGGCATTTTGAGTTACATCGTATTTAGCATTGGTAATCGATGCATGTTCGTAAGGAAAGGAGGTTGTAATTTCCATATATACCTTTCCTAAAGCCCTGGCCTTGGCACTAACCTGCACAAGGTACCAACCGGGTTCCATGCAGGGGTGAAAAGAGCTGCCGAATTGATTTAGAGTGGTAAGCTTTGCATTGGTTGCTTCAACAGAGCCCGGCAGGCAAGATCCCGAAAGGTAAGTGGTAAACCCGCAATCTTTAATGGCAATTTTATTGGCATTTTGTTTAAGTTCCAGTGATACACCTCTTCTTGATGGCAAATAGAATTTATACCAGATGGATTTTTTATCATTTCCTGCCGTTACAAGAGAATTATGAAAAAACTCACTTAGTTGAGTTGTTGCACTGTCAATTGAAATTGAATCACTCTGATATGTGCCTATCCCGAAATTTCCCGAACCAATTTTTAGCAAGATGGCATCTGCACAATCGTCGTTTGAAGGTGTTTGAGCATATCCGGAAAAGGCATAAAGAATGGTAAAAAATGAAAATAGAATCTTATAAAAATTTGCGATTTTCATAATGACAGGCAAAAGGTGTATTAATTAAGGGTAATGGTCTTAACAAATTTATTAATTTTGATTGAATTTTATACGGATAAAAACGGAAAATAAATGGATGGACTTAATTTAGAATCCTTACATCCAAATAAAACTAAGTAAAAAGTACCTAAAAAAGGTAAAATTTGAGGGGCGGATATGCGCGCGCCGAAGGCGCGCGCAACCTGCAATTGCTAAAAAATTTTTTTTTGAATAAAAACTACCGTACAATGGTTACGGTTCCTTTATCTGTTTTAGGATTCCCGTCACATCCTTTGTAATAAGCTATCCAGATATAAGCATCAAGCTGACTGTCTGAAGCTCTTGTTTTACCATCCCAGGGCTCGCGGTTAGTATCAGAATCGTATACTTTTTCACCCCAGCGATTGAAGATCCTTAAATGATAATCGCTTTGCAAAACCGGATCGTCAAAAGGAAATACATCATTCAAACCGTCACCGTTAGGCGTAAATGCATTCGGAATAAAGATATGATTTGGAAGCAGGTTTGGATCTGTTTTCACAATAATTGTATCCGAACCTTTACAACCAATTTCATCTGTAACGGTAATGTGATATTTACCGGGCAATTCCACCATTCTCTCTTTTTCACTATAGCCATCCTGCCATAGATATTCAGAAAAACCATCTTGAGCAAATAGCCTGATGGGCGCTCTTACACAAATAACCACAGTATCTTTGCCCAGGGAAACTATTGGGGATTCGGTAACATTGATAAAAATGGTATCCGAATTTACGCATCCGAAGTTATCCGTTTTTTGTACCCAGTGCTTTCCTTCATCGGCAATGTGGTTGGTTTGTGTAGTTACACCGTTGTTCCACAGATACGATGCTGTTCCTCCCGGATTAGCCGGTCCTGCATCAAGAACAATGCTGAAAGAGTCACAAAAATGCTTATCCGGACCAAGAGTAACGCTTACCACGGAATTTCGGATCTCCATCGTGTCGAATTTCTCACAATGCTTCAGGGTTGTTTTAACCCAAAATGTTCCTGCACTGGAAGTGGTAAGCAAACGGTTGTTTGAACCATCGTTCCAGAGATAGCTGGCACCTTGCTGTACCGGGCCAGCATCAAGGGTGTGAAGAAAATCGTTGCAAATGAAGAGGTCCGGACCCAGATTAGGTGTGATCCTGGCCAATACAAATTTAATTGTATCTTTTTGCTGACAATTATTATTATAAACTACGAAAGGATAGGAACCTTCTTTGTTAACCTTCACCGATGCAGAAGTATCGCCAAGTGCCCAGAGTATTTTAGCATTTTTTGAACGGTTGGTGATCTTCATTAAAGCATCTACCTTATCACAGAAAAGTGAATCCGGGGTTTTTGTGTAACTGATCGGATCCATGTTTAAATTAATGGTGTCGCTGTACTTACAGAGCCCGTATGTGGCTCTTACCCAATATTTGCCCGGATCTTTAATAATAATTGAAGCCGTTTTTGCTCCGGTTGACCATAATATATCGGTGTAATCCACGTATTTGACGGCGAGTTGTTCATTGATGGGTTTACAAAATATATTGTCCCTGCCAAGATCTACAGATTTTGGGGTCCTGATTTTGACCTTTAAATTGTATTCATCTTCACATGCAGGATTCCATGCACGAAGTTTTACAATAAAATCTCCATCTCCGGAATAAACATGATAAGGGTTCTTTTCCAGACTTTGGTTGTTGTCGAATCCGGAAGCGGGGTCACCAAAATCCCAGGTAAGCGTGGTGGTCCCTAAACTTTTGTCTTTGAAGAATACGGTATCCGAGCAAACCACTTTCGCTTCAAAATTTGCAACTGCAATTGCCTTGCAATCCACAACATTAAATTGATAATCTCTTAAGGTTTCTCCAATTATCTGGCCGTTTCGCCATTCAATCACCTTAACTCCAATCACAAATTGTCCCAGAAGATTTGGAGTAACGGTAAGCTCTCCAGTTACAGGATCTATGGTAAGGATCGGAGCTCCTTTCATTTGATTATCTGTACCATAACCCGGTAGCCACCAGATATTGGCAAATGGAGGGTTGCTTGGTACAGACGGTCTTGGCATATTTTTATCCGCTCCGTTATACGGTTTGTAAAGCTCATAACTCAGCGAGTCACCATCTTTGTCGGTTGCCGAGTGGTCAAAAACCAATGGAAAGGTATTACAGACGTATATGGGAGGAAATTTTTTGAATATGGGGCTGTTATCAATGGGTACATCGGTCCTGTCAGGAATTTTAACCCAATAGGTTGCACCGGTTCCGGGCGCATCTACGATGTTCTTTATGGTATTGTTCCTGCAACATCTTTGAAAGGCAATAGTATATCCACCAGCTTTTTTTGGCAGGTTTATTACAAATTCGTAATTGTATCGTTCAACGCAAACGTCTCCGGGGTTTACGATGCATTTATAAACCGCACCCGACAATTTTACTCCGGGTTTTCGCTCGACCTCCCTGGTAGTCACCAGTTTATTATTTCCGTCAAAAATTCCAAAGATCGCATACTGGTCCGACTCTATTGCCCCGGGATTGCCATTATAGCAATCAATATAGAGTTTCATGGTAATTTTATAATCATCGTTCCCGAGATATTCGTAGTAAAAATCACCTCCAACAATGTGAGTTGCCCTTATGGAATTTAATCCTAAGAAAAGAATCATTATAAGGATAAGGACTCTGGGCATACTTAAATAATGACGCAACTTTTCAATGAAAAGTTTCAGTAAAGTAAAAAAGAATAAGTTAATTATCCAAAGGATTTCTTTTTACCATAAAAATGATAACAATTAAAATACAATACCATGAATTACGGTAAACCTAAAGAACGCGATTTCGACAGATATTGTTCCGCCCGCTGCAGGTCTCCCTGGCGTTTGAAAATTTCTCCCATAGCTTTATAAGAGTAAGGGAAATTTGCATTTAATTGTGTACAATAATTGTAATACATAAGTGCGGAATCCGGATAATTGAGCATTTCATAGGTCCTGCCTAAATTGTAAAACAAATTCACTCCCTGATTTCCGTAAGACATCGATTTTGTAAATTGTTCCTTGGCTTTGTAAGCGTCGTTCTTGTCAAGAGATATGTTTCCAAGCCCTTCCCAGGCATTACTCATGTTTTCCTTGTACTCAACTGCCTTGGTAAAACAGTGTTCTGCCGAATCGATTTGCTTGGTTTGTTGATAAAGGTAACCCAGGAAGGTAAAGGCGTAATAATTTTCAGGGCATAGTTCAATGGCTTTATACAAACTCTTTTTTGCGGCTTCGTATTCCCCTCTTACCAGATGGATGTAACCCATTTCCCTGTGAGGTCCTTCATTTAAGGGGTCATATGCCGCAGCTTTTTTAAAGAGGATTATCGACGAATCAAGTTGATTTTTATTCTTGAGTTTAAAGGCTTCATAAAAATCGTAATTTTCTCTTTTTACAACAACAGCCAGCGGCACATCGTCGACCATGATCTTGTGAATGGTCCCTTTTAGCGGGAAATAGCCATTTTTCATTTGCAATTTTGCAAGGGTCCTGGAAGTGAAAATTCCATATTCCCAGTATTTTTCATCCCATTCAAAATCACGGGTCCATACAATGGTAATGCTATCGGTTTCCTTTTCAGCATAATAACTCATGCTATGGCTTTCATTATTGCTTCCAACGTAAATTCTTTTATTGGTGTTTTTAAGGTTCTCATTTTCAAGCAACCATTCCATGGCTGCCCTTGGACTTTGACACCAGTAATCGGTCTCGTAATTGCCATAGGCACCATTTACGCCTCCAACCAGTTCGTTGTAATAAACGTATTGATAAGGGTGATTTTTAACCATCCATGCCCCTACCTTGATGGTAAGTGCACAAAATAGAATGAAGGGTACCCATCTTAGATTTTTATTTTTCAGGAAGTTTATTGCGTTTTGCCATCCGATAGCTGCCATCACCACAACCGAAGGATAAATGAACAAAAGGTGTCTCCAACTGCTGTATAAGGCTGATTTCTTATAGATCACGTAAAATATTGGAAATGCCGAAACAAAGATCAGTAAAACCACATGCCAGACCTTTACTTGCTTAAACTTGAAAGCAGTATGTATAAGCGTTAAAGCATATCCTAATAAAACAAATACCGGAATGGTTATCAACATGCTTTTTGGCTCGTAATACCAGGGAAAGTCCTTCATGTAATATTTCTTGCCCTCAAAAATTTCATAAATGTGCACAAGGCTGAATTTTTCAAAGTTCTTCAAAGCTTCAAAAGGGTGATGCAGCGGGTCCTGAAGTGCTGCCGGCCAGAAGATTATTCCCACGCCATAAGCCAGCAATAAAGGTTTATATAGTTTTTTTAGGTAATAGAAAATCGAACTTAAATTAAATTCATGTTCCTTTTGCCTTACTTTCCACAAAAACTGAATACCTGCGAACAAGAGTAAATAAGCAAAGACCAAAAGTCCCCCAACCCTAATGCTCATCAATAAACCCATGCTGATACCGAGTTTAATCCATGTACCTCTGCCCGGATTCGGCATTTCTTCCAAAAACTTTACGATATAATAGACCGATACCACATAGAACGCCAGAAATGGAATGTCTTTCTGGTTGTTCATTCCATGGCCGAATATGGTTGGCGTAAGTATCATCATGAATGTTGCAAGAACCGCTGTTTGCCAATTACCCATTCTTTTGGCTAGCAATCCTGTAAAAAGCAATCCGATGCAGGTAAACAGTGATACCACCAGATGGCGTGTTTCATATAGTCCGAAAGGTGAAATGAACTTATAGGCAAAGGCACTGCTTAGGTTTACCAGTGGACCATAATTCACCAGGTGAGGTATCAATGATTTTTTAACTTCATGATCCGGCAAAACTCCTTCAATGTCCAAACATCTTTTGTCTTCGCCAAAGGAGGTGAAATATGCCAGCACTTCATTGAAATATCCGATATCTTCATACTCATCCCAGGTTATTCCATAATCAAAACTCAGATAGGGTATAAACACAAAGGCCAAAAAGACCAATGTCGCAAAGATCAGTCGGTAAAATGGATGTTGACCATTCCACCAGTTTTTGCTTTCTTCATGGTCTTTCAACGACTGAATTGGTTCAAGAATAAAGAATTCAATTCTCTGGTTGAAATAATTTTTTATCCTTTGTCCTATAGGTAATTTTAGTCCTTTCGCAACTGTTTTCTGTTGATTTACAAAGGCTTCCTTTTTCTGATTCTTCTTTTTCGACATGGGTGTTCAAAAATAATTAGAAATTTAAATTTATTTCTCATTCAATGAAAACTGAAGCACCCGAATTGGTACTGATAAGTACTTGATTAAATAGAGAATACGATGGCACCTGATTTCAAATGTGAATTATTTTAGGTATAAAACCATTATTTTGCATTCATTAAGCCCAATTTTATGAAAAACAGACTTTTATTTTTATCCGTATTTTGCCTGTCAATTTTTACCCAAGCTCAGAACGTAAGCATCAACACTCTTTACGATGATCCTAAATTAAACACCTGGAATGTAGGAATTTGTCTCGCCGGTGTAGACATTCAAAACCGTTCGGGGGGTGGTATCTATTCCATGGTACACGGTCGATACATAATTGGAAAATTTATGACCGTAAGCGCAAATGCTTCATACGATCTGGCCAAAATATTAGGGAATGGTGTTTTTACAACCAACGATGAAGTTTTCAACACCCTTGATCCGTATTTGCACATCGAAGGGAGGGCATCTTTGCATTTTAAAGACAAAATTGGTGAAATGAAATCAAAGATCAAGCTTGGTAGAGGAGCTACATCTAAAGGTACCGTAAAATACTCCACCAATTATACAACTAAGGTCCGTAATGTTTTTGCCCTTACCGGATCTTTAAACATAATGAATCACACCGGCTTGCAAATCGATGACAGTGCTTCAGGCAAAAGAGTTCTTAAACTCGAAGACGGACAGGGTAAGGACGTTGGGTTTAAGGGAAATGCCTATGTAAATCAGAAGAATATGATCCTTGGGCTTGGCATCCATCTTGGTCAATATACCCATTATAAAGGTGTGTTTACTTCCGGACCCACCGGCAAAAAAACCAGAAGGGTTAAAAAATCCATAGAGGCAAATTTTGAATTTTTACTTGGTCTGACTTTAAAAATGGGTGATAAGGCTTATTGGGTAGATGATGACGATAAGGTTGTGGAGTACAACATTACCGATGCAGAGAAAAAAAGGTTCGGTGGTAGGATCAGTGTGGATTATGGTTCAAATAAGGTTGGTTTTTTCCAGCATTTTGAATTGGGATACCGCCCCGGACTATCGGCTCCAAGCCCTCAGTCATCCTTCTTAAACCAAGGATACATCAACTGGGGAATAGGGTTCGGGTTCTGATAGCTTATTGCATTATTTACTCTTGTTAAATATATTCGTGTTGGATTTTTCTGAATTCCAATTTTGAAATTTTATATATCATGAAAGCAAAAAATACACTATTAAAGGTACTGGTGGCATTTAGTACCATGTTATTACAAACCATTGTTAACGGGCAATCCTGGGAATGGGCAAAAAGTTTCAAGGGCAATAATTCTATGTCCAACATCAGCAAAACCACTTCCATTAAACTTGGTAAATCAGGTGATCTTTATATTGCCGGTAATTTTAACGATTCGATACGAATTGGAAACGACCTTTTTGTTTCGACCGGAATTGTTCCGGGTTTCACAACTGCCGACGGATTTCTTGCCAAATTCAATACTTCGGGAGATCTGGTTTGGCTAAAGCAATTTAGTTCCGCTTTATCCGTAGAAATTTCTGACATCGCCCTGGATGAAAGCGGAAACATCTATACCATTGGAACCTTTATGGGCAGCGTTCAGGTAGATACTACCCTTAAATCTGGTTCAAACAACAATGCCACCATGATGCTTTCAAAATTTAGCCCAGATGGCAAGCTTGAATGGATGAACATTGCTCTGAACGGTACCGGCGGAAGAAGCAGGGGTCTGGCAGTTACCGCAGGTAAACGCGACGTTATCATCGCTGGAGATCTTGAGAAGAAGGTCAAAGTTGGAAATACCGATCTGGATGGAAGTGGGGACATTAAATTTATCCTTGCACGGTTTTTACAGGATGGAAGTTTTGTTTGGTCAAAAGCCGCAGGTGAAACAAACCCCTTGAGTCCGAAAGTTTCGATAGCGACAGACGCTTCCGGGAATTTTTACATGACCGGAGCGGTTTCAGATATAAATACATTTGATGCTATTTCATTTGATGCTTTAAACAAGGGTTCGTTATTTGTGGCGGGTTTCGACAGCATGGGTACAGCACAATGGTTCAAAAATACGCAGTTGCAAAGCATAAGCGATGCAGGTGCCGGAATCGCCATTGGTAGTTTAAATACTTTATATGTTACAGGTTGGTTCATTTCCGATTCTTTCAGTTTCGGTGGTGTTAAATTTAAAAAAGACAATCTGATTGGTGGAAGGGAAATGGTGCTGATAAAAATGAATACCATGGGTGATGTGACTTGGGTGCGACACAGTCATGGTCCTGCCCCCGATACCAGAGGCGAGGGTATATCGGTCAATTCCGATAACAGCGTGTTCATCGCAGGGCGTTTTGGAAGTCCGACTACCGGAGGTGCAACCGACAAAGACGTAACTTTGGGTGAAGGGGCAAATGCTAAATTATTGAAAAACGGAGGTTTGCTGGATGTATTTGTGGCAAAATACGATGCAGATGGAAACCTTGTTTCTTCTGACATTGCCACAGGGGTCGAAGGTCATGATTGTTATGCGGTAACCGGAGATGGTTCAAATTCCGCCTATGTTACAGGTGTTTTTAGCAAAGACATAAGTTTTGGTTCGATAAATTTACAAACCGAACCCTACCCGATCGGAAACAATATTTTTTATGCTAAATATCTTTCCGGTGTCAATGCAATTGAAAAGAGTAGAATAACACGACTTAAGGTACATCCTCAGCCTGCAGATAATTATTTGGAAATAGATGTTGAAGGAAGATTTGTTTCCGGAAACCTTGAAATGCTTGATCTTGCAGGCAGAATTGTTTTATCTGAAAAAATAACCGGCCAGGACCATCGTTTGGATGTATCGGGTTTTGAAAACGGTTTGTACATCCTGAAACTGCAAAATGAAGGAAACCGATTAAGCCGTAAGATCATGATAAGGCACTAAAAGTGCTCTGTTGATTTTTTATTTGCCCCACATGGCATTGGCGGTGCCGGGAAAATTAAGCGTGGTTTCCGGAATTTTTAATTCAAGCCGGTTAATGAGTTCAACACCTTGCATCAGGCTGTGATCCTGATTACTTACTTCGTATTTCCACGCGCCAAACCTGCCCCTGCTGTAAATATCCTGCGGTTCAAGCCAGGGATGCAATGGTTTAAGCAGTTCGTCCCTGTCTACAGATGGGGTAGGGTATCCATATTCAAAACTGGTTAAAAATTCTGACACGACTTCATCACGGTCTTGTATCAAACCGTCTTCACGCAAAGCCTTGATCGTATCCTTAATCAGAGTTTCATGATTTACGGGTTTGGCTTCGGACTCACTCGTTTCGGCCATTAAACTCCAGTATTGATTTATATCCGGTACATTATTCGGACTGTAGTTCGAAAATAATGTTACGCGATAATACGGACTGTTGCTTTCCGGAAAATACATCCAGCATTTTGTTGCAAGCTGAGGATTGGGTTTCCCTTTAAGTCCGATACCCACGATATTGGTTTTAGAATGTTTAAGACAACTGGCGGCCGTTTTAAGTTTCTCGGGAGGATCTTTTAAAATTTGAAACAAAAGATCGATCGGCATGGTGCTTATCAGTTTGTCGTAAGAGTATACCTCACCTTTATGGGTTTTTACTGTTTTTTTTGTTTCATCTATTTCAATTACCCGGGTGTTTAATGAAAAATACGAAAGTCCAATAAGCTTTTCTCCTGCAGATTTCCAGATACTGCCTGTTCCGCCATATTTTGGAAACTGAAAGGTATTGTTCGGGCCCCAGCTCAAATCGTCCTTTTTAAAAAGGATGTTTTCGGTAACTCGTTTAAGATCCGTAACGGCAACCCTCTCTCCGATCCAGTTATAAGCCATTTGTTCAGGTGGGTAAGCCCAAACCTTGAAGTTGTATGGCAACATAAATTCTTCAGCAATGCCATTTCCAAAAGTTGCCAATATCCACTCCTTGAAATTGGCGGGCTTTACATTTCCGGAGTTTTGATAAATTTCAATTATACCCTTCAGGCAATTCCACATATTTTCTTCCGGAAGGTATCGTATGTTGTTTTGAAAAGGATATGGCACGAAGCGGTTCTTCATCCAAACCCAGCTTTCCCTTTGGTGGGTCAACCAACCATCTTCGCCAAGTGCTTCGATCATTAGCTGATCAAAATACTGATAATGCGAAAACTGAACATGTCCTCCTATGTCCCAGGTAAATCCTTTATCGTCAACAAAGCTTGTGGCCAGGCCGCCAATATAGTTTTCACTTTCAAGAACATGAAAATCTTCTATCCCCAGTTCCTTTAATCTGTAGGCTGCACCCAAACCTGTTGGTCCTGATCCTATAATTAAATACTTATAGTGTTTTGTCATTTTTTGGAAGTGCAAACCAACATTTTTAGTTTCAAAATATTTAATTTTTAACCAGATTTTTTGAAAAAATGAGTTTTCACTTATAAAATATTTAAGGTCTGATTCTTTTTTCTTCCATACAATTGGACCTAAAATTAGTATGAAAGCATACTTTTGCACTATGAGAATGAACAGGGTTTTATCCTCTTTACTGGTGTTTTTTTGCACTTTAGGTCTTAAGGCCCAGTATCGGGTTGTAACCATTGACGATAAAACGTATTTACCAAATGAACCTTCCATTTACATAAGCGATGTTAACCCTGCTATAATGGTTGCCGGAAGCAACATCAAGAATCATTATCATTCTTCAGATTCGGGTAAAACCTGGGAGATAAAATCACTGTACTCCGGTCATGGGGTTTATGGCGACCCGGTTATTTATGGCGATGAATACGGCAATTTCTACTTTTGCCATCTGGCAGCTACCAAAACCAAAAAATATCCCAGCTGGATAGACCGCATTGTGGTGCAGAAAAGCAGCGATGGCGGCGTTACATTTAACAATGGATGTTTTGCAGGTTTTAATGGCGACAAAGAGCAGGACAAACACTGGATCTCAAAGGATAAACACAGCACACTTTATAAAGATAACATTTATCTGACATGGACTGAATTTGATAAGTACGACAGCAAAGATACCTCGGATCATAGCCGGATCAGATTTGCCAGATCCGTCGACGGAGCCGAAAGCTTTGAAGAAGCCCTGACCATCAGCGACACCACCGGCGATTGTTTGGATGGAGATAATACCCTTGAAGGTGCCACTACTGCCATAGGGGCCAATGGTGAGATCTACGTTTGCTGGTCGGCCTTCGGTAAAATTTATTTCGACCGATCTATCGATGGCGGCGTCACATTTGGTAAGGACAAAGTGATCGCCAAACAGCAACAAGGCTGGTCACTTGACTTCGACAAGATATACCGAAGCAATGGATTGCCTTTTTTGGTTGCTGACCATTCTCGGGGAAAATACCGAAACAGGTTGTATCTGATTTGGGGAGAATACGATGAACTTGCAGGTGGTGAAGTGAAATTAAAGTACTCCGATAATGGTGGCGCTACCTGGAGTAAAGACATTACGGTTCATTCAAAAACAGAAGGAGACCAGTTTTTGCCCCATATAGCAGTAGACCAAACGGATGGAAGTGTGTACGTTGTATATTATGATCGAAGAAATTCTCCCGGAAATGTTATGATGGATGTATATGTTTCGTATAGTTTTGACGGCGGTCAAACCTTCAGGGATAAAAGAGTTACACCCAATTCATTTTTTCCGGCAGGTGAAGAGGTTTTCTTTGGTGATTACAACGGAATTGCAGCTCATAGAGGTATTGTAAGGCCGATATGGACTTCCACGACCTTCCACAATGATCAAACCACCATTCAAACCGCATTGCTTAGTAAAGAACTTTTGAGAAGTTCTTCTCAGATACTAAGAGATACTTTGGCCATAAAGTTTTATCAACAACCCTTTAAAAATCAGTTTGTACTGTATTCGTCGCATAAGATCAACTATAAACTAAAGTTGGTTGTAACCAAAAAAGGCGGTTTGTTTGGCAAACATACCTACATTGAAGAAGGAGAATTGGATGGAGTTTTGAAATCCGAAACGATCATCAATGTAAAAAGCGGACATAAGTACAAATTAAGCTTGATTTACACCGACAAGTCAGGAGAACACTCGATAAAAGAGGAGTGGTAGCCGTTTACCTGACCCTATAAATTTTCAAAAAATTTTGTTTAGAATGATTCTAAACAGTTTATTTGCACAAAATAAAAAAATGAAAAACAAATTAGCATTCACAGGGATCCTGATTCTTTTTGTTATAATTTTTAATGCCTGTGAAAAGTTTCTGCCTTCAGCTCCCGAAGCCGATTCGGTGATGGATGCCCCTATTGACGGATTGACGTATGAGCAAAATAAATTGTTTTTGGAAGGAGCAGAAGAATTTGATGAAGTATACACAACTGAAACCGGGTTAGGACCATTATTTGTGTCTACCTCTTGTGGGAGCTGCCATGCAGGCGACAATAGAGGTCACCCTTTTACAGCCCTGACAAGATTTGGCCAATCGGATACTACCGGAAACAAATTCCTTGATTTCGGAGCCCCTCAGATCCAACACAGGGCATTACCGGGTTTTGTGGGTGAAACCATTCCAAACGGTGCAACATCCAGTAAATTTTTAGCTCCCATCGCTTCCGGGGTTGGTTTTTTAGAGTTGGTATCCGATGAGGATATTCTTGCCATGTCGGATCCTTTGGACCAAAACGGAGACGGAATTTCCGGGGTACCTAACTGGAATACCATCCCGGGCTGGGTGAAACCTTTTAAGGATGCGAAGGTTAAAAACGGTAAATACATTTGTCGCTTCGGTCGAAAGGGCGCCACCTATAATCTGCACCAGCAGGTGGCGGGTGCCTTTAATAATGATATGGGAATTACCACAACTTTTTTGCCTAATAATCCCTTTAATTATCTTACCGGTACTCAGCCTGCACCGCCTTCTGAACCCGAGATCACGGACGCATCTGTGAATGGGGTGGTTTTTTATTTACAAACACTTCAGGCACCTATCCAAAGAAATATGGACGATGAGGAGGTAATGAAAGGAAAAGCGGTCTTTAAGAGCATAGGTTGTGAAAACTGTCATAAAGAAACTTTAAAAACGGGACCATCTCCACTTAAAGGTTTGAATCAGGTAGAATTTCATCCTTACACAGATCTGTTGCTGCACGATATGGGAGCGGAATTAAACGACAGTTATACTGAAGGTTCCGCCCTCGCCTCCGAATGGCGCACCACCCCGCTTTGGGGACTTGGTCTCTCAGCGGATGCTCAGGGTGGAAAGGTTTTTCTGTTGCACGACGGAAGAGCGCATAGTATCTCTGAAGCCATTCAATATCACGGTGGAGAAGGAGATAAAAGTCGCAAGAATTTCACGGATCTAACAGAGTCGGACCGGAATGCCCTTATTAAATTTTTGGAGTCTCTTTAACCTTGGATCGAAAAGATTTTATAGTTAATTGCGGAAAAGCCTGCCTGGGAGGGATGCTAATTACGGGTTTTTTGAGCTCCTGCGTTAACCAATACTACGCAAAGGTGCGTTTTGAAAGCAATCGTATCGTGGTGCCGCTTAACGAGTTTTATATTCTTAAAAACGGAGAAAAAAAGTCGAGAAAATTTGTTTTGGCACGAATTGAAAAGTTAAGTTTCCCGGTTTGTATTTTTAAACTGGGTGAAAATGAGTATTCGGCATTATATATGGAATGTTCGCACAATAGTTGTGAATTAAATCCCAATGGGGATTATTTGATATGCCCTTGTCACGGAAGTGAGTTCGACCGAAAAGGTAAGGTTCAAAATCCACCTGCAGAAAAGGATTTATTCAGATTTAAAGTTACATCAGATGAAGAAAACATATACGTTCAGGTTGCGTAAATTAATTTTATTGGCCTTAACATGCTATGCCATACATGCATCGGCACAAAACGACAGCCTTATGAATACAAAAAGTACCGATTCGGCAAAAACCAGACTGAATATGGATGCAATTTATAACCGACCTTTTTTGGTTTCGAATAAATTGCCTGTGGCTTTGGGAGGATACATCGAAGCAAATACCCAATATTCGGGAACCGATGGGGTTACGGAAGGTTTTTCCTTTCAAATGCGACGTTTGACGCTGTTTATGTCAAGCACCATTGCAAAGAATATTAAGTTCCTTACCGAGATCGAATTTGAGGAAGGAACAAAAGAAATTAACATAGAGTTTTGTGCTGCTGATTTTCAGTTTAATCCGCTTTTGGTTTTTAGAGGTGGTATAATCATGAATCCCATAGGTGCTTATAATCAAAATCACGACGGACCAAGGTGGGATTTTATTGACCGGCCACTCACTGCAACCGGAATAATTCCTACAACGCTCAGTAATGTAGGAGCAGGCCTGCATGGTAAGTATTTCATGCACAACTGGATTATGGGTTACGAATTTTACTTAACCAATGGTTTCGATGATAAGGTAATTGATAATGAAGAAGGCAGAACATCTCTTGGTGCCGGAAAAAGCAATGCAGATAAATTTGATGTCAGCAATAGCGGTACACCTATGTATACCGGTAAAGTAGCCATCCGAAACCGCCAATTTGGAGAAATTGGAATAAGTTACATGAGAGGTATTTACAATAAGTTCAGAGCCGATGGACTTAAGATCGACGACAAAAGATACGCTACGGTATTAGCGGCCGATTTCAATACTTCCTTGCTTAAAAACAAGTTGAACATAACCGGTGAATTTGCAAGGGTTATGGTGGATGTTCCATCAACTTATACTCAACAATACGGGTCAAAACAATGGGGTGCCTATACCGACGTGATCTATACCTTGGTCAAAAGAAAAATGTTAGGTTGGAATAGTGCCCAGTTAAATGTAGGATTGAGAGGTGAATTGGTTGACTATAATGAAGGTGTTTTTACGGAAACTTCAACCAATATTGGTGATGAGTTTTGGGCCTTGGTTCCATGCCTTGCTTTCCGACCATCCGGTACAACGGTTATACGTTTTAATTATCGTTTCGAAGGTGCAACGGATCTTTTTGGAAACCCGCCAAGTCGAACGAATACTATACAGTTGGGTATAAGCAGCTATTTCTGATCCAGGAATGACAGGGATTCCCATCGTTTGGATGGGCAAGGCCAGTCTCCTGCACAGCAGATGTAAATATTTAGAAAATAAAGCCAGCGTTAGCTTAATAAGTCTTTATCAGTAGCTTAACAAACTGCACAGTCGCCTGCACAGTCGCCTGCATCTTACAGGTGACTAATATTATAGTGTAAAAATAATTTCAGCGGCTCATTTATAAAATTTATCAATGGCTTAACAAATCACGAATTAAAAATTACTAATGAAATTTAATTCATTCTTATAAATTTTCATTCACAAAATCTTTACAATATATCCTGATCTGATCCCGGACTTCTCTGAATTTGACTTTGATTTCTTCATCAGAACCGGAGGCTTTTGCAGGATCGGGAAAACTTTGATGTAATCTTTTTGCATTTGATGGGAAATAAGGACAGTTTTCATTGGCATGATCGCAAACCGTCAAAATAAGATCGAATGGAATTCCGATGAATTCATTGACGTTATTTGATGTGTGACGGGAAATGTCAATCCCATCTTCCATCATACATTCAACGGCTTTTGGGTTAAGACCATGGGTTTCAATACCGGCACTGTAGATCACTGCTTTATTTTTTGCATAAAACCTGAGATAAGCTTCGGCCATCTGACTACGGCAACTATTTCCGGTACACAGAACTAATATTTTCTTCATAAAAAGTATTAACAACATCCGCTACCGGGTGTGCAGCATGAAGTACTATTGCCCAACTCTGAAAGTTTCAGCTTTTGCTTCTCTTGAGGTATACCGCAATGATCCGCTGCAAGGCAATCGGTTTGTTTGGGTATAAGGACGAAGTTTTCTCCCTTTAACTCTATAGCATACCGGCCGATGGTTTCAGTTTGATATTCAATTTCAATCTCAAGATCTTCATTGCCAAAATTACTTTCCGCTATATCAAGGATCTTTAACAATTTGGCGGGTTCAAGCCGGTGTTCGAAATCCTTTGCCACCCAGATTTGCAGTCCCATTAACTTTTCGGAACGCAGGGTGCCTCCACAATCGACAAAATGTTTGCTACGAATGCCGGCTTCGGTAATGTGAAAATGCCTCGGGACAAATGAACCGTTGGGCTGCATAAAGTTCAGGGCAGATAGCTTCTGTAGATTTTTTTTAAATTCAGATGTTTTCATTTTTATAGTTTTAGCAACAATTGGTTTTTGGATGAAGGATATTTACGGATATGCCATTGAAATAGTCGCGAAGTTTATCGATAGCCGATTGATCGAGGCAATAACATATGCTGTTTCCTTCGATGTTTCCTTTAATGATACCTGCCATTTTTAACTCTTTAAGGTGCTGTGAAACGGTAGGTTGCGAAAGCGGGATCTCATCAACAATATCATTACATATGCAACTTTCCACTTTTATCAGATGTTCGACAATAGCGATCCTTGCCGGATGGGCCATTGCCTTAATCAGAGCGGCCATGGAGTTTTGCTGTTCGTTAAAGTAAGCAGATTTAGAAGCACCCATATTTTTATATTGCAATATTACGATATGTACTTGATATTTTATAATTCTATTTATAAAATATCAATAAATATAGATCAAAATAAAGATTCAATTTTAAATGACCACGGCGTTTATGAAGCAGAACCTCATTCCTCTTCAGATAAAACAGGAGTGTGTTATTTTCACAACTCATCAGTGGCCAGCATCAGTGGCCAGCATCAGTCGCCTGCATCATTCGCCTGCATCTTGCAGGTGACTGATATTATTCGCCTGCATCATTCGCCTGCATCTTGCAGGTGACTGATATTATTGTTTAGAAAATAAGGATAGTGGTTTATTGATAAAGTTTAATCACCGGATAAATCAATTTACATATGCAAGTCTAAATGCCATACCCACATTTACCATAGATCAAGTACAGCATACGCGCTTTGGAAAAGGATGAAAGACGGTAAAGTTTAATCATGCATCAGTCGCCTGTATCTTGCAGGTGACTGATATATTTTAACGTAACTTAACTTCATAGATTCATTCTACAAACAAAAAAGCCGCCTTCAACAAGTGAAAGCGGCTTTCATTCTTAAAAGTTAATGTTATTTATTCGTGATCATCAATCTTCTAAACTGAACCTTTCCATTCAATTCTGCCTTAAGGATATACTGACCTTCCGCAGCATTATCCATATTGATCGGAATGTACACATCTTCCTGAACGTCTTTTGAGGTTCGGTAAACTTCACGACCCAGCATATCCGTAACCATAACGTTGACAGTACCTTCCTGCAAGGTATTCACATAGAGTTCAAAATTCCCATTATTGGGTGAGGGGTTGATGCTCAGGTCGGTAAACATATCGTCATTAACCATTTCGGACTTACCACCGCGTTTGTTAACATTTATACAGTAGCTCTGGGCTGTAGCAAGGTCCGGACACTGGTTGCTAGATCCATTACTATTCGTGTTGTTTCGTATGTTACGCTTGTTTCCCACATAGGCATTTACCGCAGGACAACATGAATTAAGCCCATAATTGTTGTTTATGGACATGGAACCGTATATGGAATCCAGATAAAAGAACATATTCCCGAAAGATCCATAAGCGAGGGCATTTTTGGACACTTGAAAATTCCCTTTGACTTTTCGCAAAAAGTACATATCGATTTGCACTCCTAACAAAAATCCTATTTTATTATAATTCAACCAACCATTATTGTAAAAATTTACAGAATTAGTATTGCCTGTGAATTTGAAAGCTCCATTTGATACATAAAAAGTGTATAAATGTGGATTGTTTCGTGCACTTACGGAATTTCCAACTCCTTTTAAATCATACAATCTAAAGTCTCTTAAATAATCGTTTGATTGAACCGATAATTCGGTGCCTATTTCTTCAACATACAAACGGATATACGTAAGTTTAGTGTTATCGGCTACCCTGAAACCGCCACCTACGGTTTTTAACTTAAACATTTCAAGAAAATAAGGATTCACTTCCTTAGTAAAATAATTCACTTCAATGTTACCGGTCACTTCAACGATCTCGCTTAAATTGCATAGCGAAACAATGGGGTCGTTGGCATCGTTGCCGATCAGGGTCAGGTTACCGACGATCTTGGTATATTTACGGTTTTGGTTGCTGTCGTTATTGTTCCCTACAAACTGCTCTGCCTGGGTTTGGGTGCTGATGGTTACATTTCCTGTATACACATGCGAACCAACGGGATCATCCCCGCAGTCAAATTCTCTGAGATATACTGTGAAACTACATGTGTCGCTTCCACAGGCATTGCTGATATAAATGCTTACATAAGTTAAGCCGGGTTGAAAATTAGTACCTGAACCGGTTCCTGAACCCGAACTAACCGTTGCGCCGGTCATAGCATAACTATATTCAGGTAAGGTGCCTCTTGGTTCAAATGTATAATTTACCACCGAATCGGAACTTGTATTGATTAAAATATTTGGAACACAGTCCAAAAAATATGCATCATAACAAACCCATTCAAAATAAGATGTATCACTAACACCACCAACGGTAGCAATCACGCTGTCAATGCCATAATTGATTTGTGTAAAGCAATTGGCTGCCTCACCAAAAGCATCTGTAAAAATAGTGGTATCGTGCGTTCCATTTGGTCCGTACCTGTGAAAAGCTATTGGGTGGCCGGCAATAGGGGTGCCACTTGTATCTTTCAGGGTAGCAATGTAACAAGACCCCTCATCATCGTAAGGTGGTGTAAGCACCAAAGTATATGAATTGGGTGGCAAGCTAAAATCATCCACCTCCGTAGTTGAGAAGGAATGTTTCAGGGTTGTTGGCAGATCGGAGGCCTTGTTTGTAAAGGCAGATCCGGTGAGAATAAACAGGGCCAGAAGCTTCAGAAACGAGTTTAAAGATAATTTCATAGTAGTTAGATTAAGTGTTTAAGGGTAAATGTCAAAAATTTCCGCAATATAAAATATTGACAAAAAATTACAATATTTTTTTTCAAAACAGGATCATAGTCATGTATTTGATTAAAATTAATATTAAATATAATTGACTCTAAATTCAATTCCAGCTTATCGAAAGACCATGTTCAGCAGACGTGCGATTGAAAAGACTGACTGACAAGGGTGGTTGAGGTGTATTATTCATACTTCAGTCGCCTGCATCTTGCAGGTGACTGATATATCTTAACATAACTTAACTTCATGGATCCATTTCGCAAAAAAAAAGCCGCCCTCAACAAGTGAAAGCGGCTCTTTTATTAAAGATTTAAAATAAGGATTATTTATTCGAAATCATCAATCGTCTGATCTGTACCTTTCCATTCAATTCAGCTTTCAGAATGTACTGTCCTTCCGAAGCATTATACATATTGATGGGTATGTAAACATCCTCCTGAACGTCTTTCGAAGTTTGGTAAACCTCACGACCCAGCATATCTGTTACCGTAATATTTATTGTTCCTTCTTGTAAAGTATTTACATAAAGTTCAAAAGTACCGTTATTGGGGGATGGGTTGATGCTTAGGTCGGTGAACATGTCATCGTTAACCATCAAAGGACGGCCACCTCGCTTGTTATTAAGGTTTGTACAAGCGTTTTGAGCAGTATTTAGATCTTTACAATTTCCCGTATTGTTTCGCACATTTCGTTTGTTACCTACAGTGCAGTTCACCGCAACGCAACATTGTGCAAGATACTGATTATTATTGACGGACATCGAACCACTGATCGAACTCAAATTGGTAAGAATGTCATCCAGGTTGCTGACTCCGGTATTATCGTTATTCGAAAACTGCATGTTTCCATTTATAGTGGTGACCTTTTTTAAGTCGATTACCAATGGATTAGCAGACTGTCTGCCATTATTAAATATGTTCAGATAATTTTTGTTTCCTGTAAAGTTGAAAGAACTTGCCGATCTTGAGAAATACATTTTTTCAATTCTATGATTGTTTCGAACACTTAAGGTTGAAGCTACACTTTTGAGGCTGTCCATAACCAATGCCTTAAGATTGACATTGGCCTGCACGGAAATTTCACCTCCAACCGTTTGCAAACTGTATAGGTAAGCAAACAAGAACTCACTGCAGCCAGTAATTTTAAAACCACCACCTATGGTTCTCAGTAAAGCAAGGTCTGAAAGATCGGTTGGATTTCCATTCTTGTTAAAAGAATTAATGTGGAAATAACCGGTAACATCAACCAGACCACGTAGGTTACAAAGATCGGTTATCGGGTCATTGGCATCATCGCCATTTAGGGTTAAATTTCCATCAACTTGTGTAAACACTTTACCTTGATTGGCATCATTGTTATTACCGAGGAATTGATCGAGTTGTGTTTGAGTATTGATGACAACATTGCCTGTATGTACATTGGCGCTGGCAGGCAACCCACCACAATTACCACATACCATCACTTGCAACGTGATATCTTGTTCAGGTGCACCTCCAACATTTACGTGATGAAAGGAATCCTCGACATGAATACTGAATGAATATGTCCCGGTGTCGGAAATGGTGGGAGTTCCGGTTAAACTCCCCGTTCCATCTCCATTATCAACAAAGGTTAACCATGAAGGTAAATTTACATCGTGAAGTTCAAGATAATCGCCATACACCATATCTGTATCCTGAGCCATAAAGTTGTAAACAAACTGGTTTCCAACACAGGCGGTATTTGGAGCAGTTGACAAGATGGTTGGAGTCGTATTAACAATAACTGAAACTTCATGTGTAGCTTTGTCTCCATAAGTGTCTTCTGCCGTAAATATGAGATTTCGCATACCCCAGGAAGGATTGTCAGGCGTCCAGGAGAACACACCGCTGGTTGGGTTTCCAAGCGTGGTTGGTAATGAAAAAGAAACTCCATTGTATAAGGAATTACTGATTGGAACAACGCTTCCTGAATTATTTCTGCCTTCAAGTTTATTGATGGTAACATTATCGTTGGTATCCGGATCATGTGCTTGTACAGTGAAGTTCATATTAGACCCCGGCTCTCTTACGATCAAGGTGTTAGGGGTTGGAGGAAAATCAAAAAGTGGGTCAAGACTTACTGTAATGGTTACTGAAGTTTGTGTTTGTACACCATTGTCATCCTGAGCTGTAAAGGTTATGATTCTCGAGCCAAGGTCTGTACTTGTAGGAGTCCAGCTGAAAGCGGTTGTAACCGGATTTGCAGCAGCACCCGGCGACCATGTTGCACCGATTGGAACACCCACCGCTGATAAAGAAACGGTTGCTCCATTATCGGTATCAAATGCCTTGACATTAAATGAAATATTGGTATTAGGAGGTACCTTATATGAAAATCCATTTGTAGGGGTAACCGTATAGTCAAATTGAGGCGGTGTGGATTGACCTACAATTTTCACAATAAAATCTACCATAGTGTTGGAAGTCTGATCGCTGATCACTGCAGCAGCAACATATAGAGCTCCTATGGAAAGGCCGGTTGTATTAAAGGTGGCTTTTCCAAAGGAATCAACACTGAACTTTGGTGACGGGTTGATCAAAATATCGCCGGAGTTTGCTTTACGCCATCTTAAAGTATCCCCGTCAGGATCTGCACCCGGGATGGTAAAAGCCGCAGCAGAAAGGCCGGTTTGTAAACTGATGATGGCAGGAATGGTGGAGGTTGGCGAGTTATTTGTTGTACCAATGTTTACTATGGTAGAGCTTCTAAAACTGCCGTTAGCTGCCCCATCTTGTAAAGTCCCTATTCTACAACAGGAACTAAAATAAGCAGTGAAATTTCCATTTGTGGAATAAGTATGGGTAATCTTCATTTCTCCGACAAACCAATCCTCAGCAGCATTAACGGAAGTAACCTTTAGAATTATGGCTGCATTTGTTGACCCATCACCAAAAACCAGAGATGAAGTAGCAGTTGTATTGGTTCCTAAAGCTGGTGTTCCCGAAAAGAAAGCACTCATTCTCCAGCCCTGGGTTATGGTAAATTCAACCTGGTTGGTCGAGTTGTTGATCTTTTGCCAGGAAATCTGACCATAACGATAATGAGAAGCCATGGTATCTAATGGATTAAAGAATAATAATCCAATAAAAAGAAGAATAAAAAAATTCTTGATCTGGCTTGGAATTGAATAAAGGTTTTGATCGCCTTTCCATAAAAGCCTGTTTAAACTTCTATGAAAAATTGGCCTTGTGATTTGGTTGTTTTTTTTCATAATTAGAATTTTAGTTCGATAAAAGTATAGGCTATTAATTAAAAATTTGTCGATTTTGTTCTAAAAACGGTTGTTTTGTATACGAATGTCAGAATTATGTAATGAAATCATAACCGTGAATAAAGACCGCTATATGCACTTATTACATATTTTTCATACGAATTCAGGGTAATGGAAGCTATATAGGCCTGAATCAAATATGACAAAAAATGGCAATAAAATTTTAATTAAGATTATTTGATTTTTATTGAAAGTAACACGTTGTTAATGTTTGTGAAGGACTTATTTTCTTCACTACTTTAATAAAAGTATGAATGGAAGGAAAGCCTGAAAGAAAGGAATGGCCGGGGTGTGTTATCCTTACTTCAGCCACCTTCAAAATACTGGCGACTGAATAAAAAAATAACATAAATGCAAAATGAGTACTTTTTATTCAGTAGCGGTCGTTTATTCTAAAAAAAAAGAACCTGGCAAATAAAAAGCCGCCTTCAACAATAGAAAGCGGCTTTTTTTAAAAAGTATTAAATAAAGCTTATTTGTTCGTGATCATCAGCCTTCTGTACTGAACCTTTCCATTCAATTCTGCCTTAAGGATATATTGACCTTCCGCAGCATTATCCATATTGATCGGAATGTACACATCTTCCTGAACGTCTTTTGAGGTTCGGTAAACTTCTCTGCCTACCATATCCGTAATGGTAATATTTAGGATACCTTCCTGTGTAGTAATAACATGGAGTTCAAAAGTACCATTATTAGGCGATGGGTTGATGCTAAGATCATTAAACATGTCATAGTTAACAAGCATTGGTCGGCTTCCATGTTTAAACAGAAAAACAAAAGGTACAAGAACAGCAGGTAATTTGAGGTCATAACAATCTCCTTTATTACTTCTGATATTACCTTATTTCCAACTGTGCGATTAACGCAGCACAACACTAAGCAAAGTAGTCGTTCTTGTTAGCAAACACTTCCTGATATACTAATAAGACTTGGGAAAATGTTGTCAAAATTTACCAACCCCGGGATTGTCATTATCAACCAAATTAGGTACCATTTACATTGACGATCCTGCTAAAAGTTCATGGTAAAGACTGGGATGTGTTCCAGCTGCCTTCGTACTATATTAACAAAATTTGTATTTCCAGTAGATGTAAATGTTGTTATTTCAGTGGATAAACATTTCTTCAACTTGTATTTCTAAAACAAAAAGTGGTTAGCGTTTTAAGTGAATCCAAGATATTTTTAATGCATTGTATTTTGAATTAATTTCCTGATGACCTACCGAGGCTCAAGGCTACGGTTCTATCTCAACGAGCTCCGAACAATTATTTTATTTTCATTGAGCCATTAACACAACTCAAAAGACCGAGTCTTTTAAGTCTGTAGGATTCCCAATTGGGTAAAATCTTAATCCAGACATTTCCTATACATCTTATAAAGCTAAGATTACACAAATCATTAATTGGGTCAGTTGAACTTGAGCCGTCAATAGTCAAATCTCCAATGATCTTGGTAATTTATTACCTGATTTGGCTGATGTGTATTTATAAAAGCATTACAGTCTGATTGTGTTTGAAGAATTACATTTCCGCTATGTGAATTATTGCTGTCAACAGGTGCTCCTCCGCAACCTGTTGGAGGTAGCAGTTACTAAATTCACAATATCCTCACCACAAGCATTATCAATGAATATTTTAGCATTGGTGACCCCCAACATTAAATGCAGATCCTGAACCAGTTCCGCTCCGGATCAACAGTTTGCTGCACAAATTCACTAACCAATAAGCGATCCTTGACTTCCGGTGGATGAAAATTGTAGTTTACAATAACCGGAATGGATGAACTCTTGTAAATATCTGCCGGACATGTCGTAACACTCGGAGGAGTGCAGAAGTCAGGTCATGATGGGGAAATATCTTTCAGGTTTTTTCCGGCGGTAGCAACTATGGTATCATTTCCTGTGACAGCACCGGTGTAGCAATAGTCAAAAATACCACTTGAATTGGGTGGCAGCCGAAAATTAGCAATGGCCCATTCACTCCAAATCGCTCAATATCTGACCCGAATACTGATACTGCATTACTGCTGTCATCGGTCACACGGTTGAAATAAACATTTTTGAACACCAATATCTTCATCGTCAATAGGAGGTGTGGTTCAAGGGGTATATACGGTTTGCCACAGCTGAAAGGCTTGCCCACCAGGATAACCATAAGACCATTGGTTTTCGTACCATATTGAAATGCTCAAAATGGCAATGAGGCGGCAGATTATGTGGGGCGTTCGAAACGAAGCTGGGCTCCTGAATAACAGAGCTTCCAATAGGCGTAAGGGCCCAGATGGCACAGAAACTCCATCAAGGTGAGGATCCGACTACGCTATTGGGTGCGATGGAGTTGATGTAATGGGTGGTAAAACCTGAAGGTGTTCTAAGTGTAGCAAGAAATTGTTCAAGTGGTGGGACCCAGCAACATAAAAGGATCTGAAAGTACCCCCATCAACTGAGGTACTGTTTGAAAACTGGCATGCCAAAATTGGTTTATCGGGGTGATTACAGACATAGTGTAAACTGGCTTGAATAAGCTTCCCTGCATTAATGGCACTTTGGGCAACGCCATTATGGTAACCACTGTGTTATCTTCGAAGCCATGAATCAGGTGTCACCTGCGGTTCTGAGTGGCAAGGGTACAGTACAGAGAAATTCGTACCAAAGGTACTTAAGGGAGAACATCATTTCACAAAGATGATCTGTGAGTATATGCACCCCGGAATGTTTTGCACATTAAGCCGACCCGCTCTACGCCAATGGGTTTATCTCTGGAAGTTACCAAAGAAGTGCCAGTCCAGGTCTCTTACTTGGGAGCTGCGTTTGTATGTAGTTCATAAGATTGGCCTTTGTGCGGCAATATTAAAAGGAACACCTGCTGAATAATTTAACTTGTTTTCGGAAGAATCGTAGTAACAGTTGTAGTATCTTCTGTGGCAACAATACCCAATTGAACTCCGTTAACAATATTTACGTTATTAAAGGTCATTATCTAGGCATTACCCAGGACAGCATCGTTGAAGAAGCCAATAACGCATCAGGTTACCCAGGTGACCTGTTTGAACCGTATACTGTAATGTCATCATTGCAATGATGTTGATACCTTTATTATCCGTATCACTGGAGTGGGTAGCCAAAGGAGGCTGAAGTCTACCATTTTGTGATTGCATTTGCAGTCACTGTAAGATAATATCGGCAAAAGGTGCTTCCTTTTACCGTACCGGGAAATAACCCATCAAGGAAGTAATAAACAGTTGGAAGTGTTGGCGTAGAAAAGATTTCCATTGAACATGATCCAGGAATTCCTTTCCCTTACTGTCAGATCCCTGGGCAAATAAGTTATTTGCCAATCCTGATGACAGCACTACAAGTGTTGCCAGAGAGAATAATTTTAAGCTGTTTAATATTTTAGTATATATTTTCATAAGATTTGGAATTATAGTAAATGAACTTGAACGTTTTTAAACGAATAATTGGTTAAATTGACTGCACGATGGGGGGCGATCCTAAAATGTGTAATGACATTTGGCCCTGCAACACTGTTGCAGTCCACTTCATCCGATTCGCCTGATTGAAGCACAAATTCCTGAATGCCGTTAAAATCTTCAAATACACCTGTAGTTTCCTCGTAGGAATTTTCCCAGGTGATCTTCACATTCCCGCTGTTTTTGTTGTTGAATTTCAGCAATACAGCAGGCATGCCATCGCAGCTTACAATTTTGTAGTAACACTCAACATTGCTAACTTCCTTACCGAGAACCCAGTCCGACTCTTCTTCTCCGGTGCTTAGTGTAACCGCAGATCCCGAATTGGATCTTTCATTTTTTTGACCATGGTCATTTGCATTCACAAATGAACTTAAACCAATTGTCAGAGTCATTAGAAGCCATGACAACAGGGAATTTGCATTTTTTTTATTTTTCATTTCTTGAGTAATTAATTGCATCGAATTTATAAAAAAATGTTTTTACAAGGACAAAGACCTTCCTGTTTTTGTTCTGAAATAAGATAATTAGTATCTGAAATGCCAGTGATACTGCGAAAAATAACTACTTTGAAATGAATACACTTTAAGTATTTACTTCATAAGCATCCATTTAAACAACTCCCTGTAAGTCGGCTTCTTTCCGGTCATCAAAATCCCGACCCTGTAGATCCTTCCTGCCAGCCAGGTGAATACCAGAAAGGTGGCAATAAGAACCACCATGGATGCGATCAATTCCCAGACCGGAGGATTAAAAGGAAGTCGAACCATCATGATAATGGGGGATGTCAAAGGAAATATAGACATAAAGCTTGCCAGGCCTCCGTTTGGATCCGAACCAAGGATCGAAAAACTGGTTGCAAAACTTAAAATCAACGGGATGGTAACCGGTAACATAAATTGCTGGGTATCCGACTCGCTGTCGACTGCCGAACCAATAGCTGCAAACATTGAACTGTAAAGCAAATAGCCAAACAAAAAGTAAAAAACAAAGATGACGAGGTAAAATCCAAGATTTAAACTCAGTATTGCTTCCATAATTGGGGAAACTCCTGCATTTTGCTGACTCTGGTTTGCAATTTCCTGCAATTCACCCGTACTTCCACCAACCATAAACACAGAAACAATGCTGGTTATTCCTATGGTAAAAACGACCCAGATCAAAAACTGTGTTAATCCAACCATAGCAATTCCCAGTATCTTTCCCATCATTAACTGAAAAGGTTTTACCGACGATACGATGATCTCAACGATGCGATTTGTTTTTTCCTCCATCACACCCCGCATTACCTGCACTCCATATAAGAATATAAAGAAATAAATGATAAAGGCGAAGATCACCCCCAGGCCAAAGTTTACTTCAGCTCTCGAGGATTTCAATGCTCCCGAAGCATCTATTTCGAGTGTTTTTATATTTACCTTCATGCTTAAACTGTCAAGAAAGGATTGTCGAATTCCTTTTTGCATCAAAAGCATGTTTTTTCCGGAAGCTTCAATTGAATTTGCAACACGTCCCTGTAGGTCAAGAGTGATGGATTCTGTCGATTTGAAAACAATTTGTTTTGGGTTATCAAGAGTAAAATCCTCAGGTATGATCAACCATGCAAAAATTTCATCCGGTGACTTTGAAGCTTCTTCAAGATAGAACTCGTATTCAACTTTAGATGGATTGTTTAGTTTACCGTTAAACAAACCACTTTTATCCACTACGGCAATTTTCTTGACCTTTTCACCGGTTTTCTGGTTTATGGCTAATCCTATTATAATTGCATAAAACAAACCAATAAGAATTGGTCCCAGAAGGGTCATTACGATAAAGGATTTCTTTTTAACCCTGCTCAAAAATTCTCTTTTTGTTATCAACCAGATCTTATGCATGCTGAGCCTCCTTTACTTTTTCAATAAAAATTTGATGAATGGAAGGGATCAATTCTCTGAAAGACCATATATTTACTTCATTAGCAAGTTTTTTGATAATTTCGGAACGATCCATATTTTCTGCTTTAAACACCACTTTTGTTTTACCCTCTTCTTCAGACAGGCTTTCCGGCTCTGAAATCCATTCCGGCAACCTGCCTTCAAAAACCAGTTCGAAATGATGTTGTTTACCGGCTGTTTTTATTTCCTTAACACTTCCATCCAATATTTTTTTGGATTTATTTATCAGGCAGATGTAATCACAAATTTCCTCGACGCTTTCCATACGGTGAGTGCTGTATAAAATGGTCGTTCCACGAGCCCTCATTCCTTTAATTTCTTCCTTTATAAGGTCTGCGTTAAGAGGATCAAATCCTGAAAAAGGTTCGTCGAGGATCAGCAGTTCCGGTTCATGGAGCACCGTTATGATGAACTGTATCTTTTGTTGCATGCCTTTTGACAATTCTTCAACCTTTTTTTGTTTCCAACTGAGGATATCGAATTTTTTGAGCCAGTACAGGGTCTTTTGCTTTGCTTCAGAAATAGAAAGTCCCTTGAGTTGGGCGAAATAGAGTATCTGGTCCCAGACCGGTTGTTTTTTATACAATCCTCTTTCTTCAGGCAAATAACCGATCTTATAAATATGTTTTTCGCTTAGCGCTTCACCATTAAAATAAAGCGAACCAGTGTCGGGTGCTGTTATCTGGTTAATGATCCTGATAAGAGAAGTTTTGCCGGCTCCATTTGGGCCTAATAAACCGTATATA
This sequence comes from Flavobacteriales bacterium, assembly GCA_020635455.1. Lineage (GTDB taxonomy): Bacteria > Bacteroidota > Bacteroidia > NS11-12g > UBA9320 > JABWCE01. Next base: position 452,176 of record JACJZT010000003.1, on the reverse strand, counting down.
CTTCCTTTGGGAACCTTTAAACTCACATGATCAAGAGCCTTATGGTTTGTGTAAATTTTCGAAACCTCTTTAATTTCTAACAAAGACATAATGTGAACAAAGTTAAAAAATTACGCTCTTCAGATTTATTTTGCCGATAAGAGACTCTTTTCAAACGACAGAATTTTATGTCATCGTAAATTTTCAAAAATGGTAATTGAAAGGATTGTATTACCGGATCCATAAATCAAAGACCTTTGTGTCTTCCAGAAATCCTTCAAGATGGTCCCCAATTTCAATCTTACCAACACCTTCCGGAGTACCGGTAAAAATTAGATCCCCGATCTTAAGGGTAAAAAATTTTGAACTGTATTCAATAACTTTATCGATAGGAAAGATCATATTGCTGCTGTTGCCTTTTTGAACCATTTGCCCATTTTTAAGTAAATGAAAGGATACATTACTCAGGTCGAATTCGCCAACCGGAATAAAATCCCCTAAGACCGTACTTTGATCAAAGGCTTTGGCAATTTCCCATGGCAGTCCTTTGCTTTTTTGCCGGTCCTGGAGGTCCCGGGCCGTAAAATCAATACCGACGGTAAATTCTGAAAAATAGGTTGAAGCGTATTTTGACTGTATGTGTTTTCCAATTTTATTGATTCTGAAAACGAGCTCGGTTTCATAATGAATGTTTTGTGAAAAATCCGGGTGAAAAAAGGGTTCTCCTTTTCGCAATACCGAAGAATCGGGTTTCATAAAAAGCACCGGTTCTGTGGGCACTTCATTTTTTAGTTCTTTTGCATGTTCGGAATAGTTCCGGCCAACACATAGTATTTTCATCCGGCAAATGTATTTCAATATTTCAAAGTTATCACTCAATGGCTTAGCGGAAATTTAAATTGTAATTTTGTAAAAATGTTCGACCCGAATGTATTGATCCATGCGTATTGTCAGGGTTATTTTCCCATGGCTCACCCGGAAAGCGGAAATGAGATCTACTGGCATTTACCTGAACAACGCGGTATCATTCCTCTTGATGAAAATTTTAAAGTCAGTAAAAACCTTAAGCGTTTATACAAGCAAAACAAGTTCAGTTGCCGCATGAACGAAAATTTTGAAAAGGTTATCAGGCATTGCGCTCAAAGACCGGAAACCTGGATCTCTGACGAAATCATTGACATGTATTGCCAACTTCATGAAATGGGGGTTGCGCATAGTGTGGAAACCTATCTTGGAAACGAATTGGTCGGCGGGCTTTACGGGCTCTCAATTTCTAAAGCCTTTTTTGGTGAAAGCATGTTTCATCTTGTAACGGACGCTTCAAAAATTGCACTGGTTCATCTTGTGGAACATTTGAGAGAAAAGGATTTTATTTTACTGGATAGCCAATATCTAAATGATCATATTCGCCAGTTTGGGGCATACGAGGTAACTCATGAAGAATATTTAAGTTTATTGAACAAGGCCCTAATGTGAGCCTTCTAAACGGCTATTGGAGCTTTTATACCCGGATGGGGATCATAGTCACTCAAATAAAAATCCTCATAATCAAAATCAAAGATCGAGCTTATTTCGGGGTTTAGGGTCATTTTTGGGTATGGGCGCGGTTGACGGCTCAAAAGCAATTCTACCTGCTCAAAATGATTGCTGTAGATATGAGCATCACCAAAAGTATGTACAAACTCATCGGCTTCCAGATCACATTCACGACCCAGCATAAGTGTAAACAATGCGTAACTGGCAATGTTAAAGGGAACACCCAGGAAGAGGTCTGCAGATCTTTGATATAACTGACAAGACAGGGAACCTTTCAATCCTCTTGTTTTCTGCTCCGGTGTAGGGGGTTTAACATAAAACTGAAACAAACAATGACATGGTGCCAGGGCCATTTTGGGTATATCGGCTACGTTCCAGGCGCTTATAATATGTCTTCGGCTGTCGGGATTGGATTTTAAGGAGTGAATAAGATCGGTAAGCTGATCATAGGTTTTACCATCTGCACCCAACCAGCTTCTCCATTGTTTGCCGTATACCGGACCAAGATCACCCTTTTCATCCGCCCATTCGTCCCAAATACTCACGCCGTTTTGATTCAGATAACCAATATTGGTATCGCCTTTGATAAACCAGAGCAGTTCATAGATAATGGATTTTAGATGTACTTTTTTTGTGGTGATAAGAGGAAATGAATCTTTCAGGTCGAAGCGCATCTGGCCTCCAAAATAGCTTCGGGTTCCGGTGCCGGTCCTGTCTGACTTGTCTGTGCCGTTATGATATACGTACTTCAGAAAAGATTCAAATTGATCCATTTTACAAACGTACTTTAAAATACTATTTTGTCATAAACATGTTAATCACAATGAATCAACTCAGTCGCATAAATCTTGCAGTACAGTCGCCTGCATCTTGCAATACAGTCGCCTGCATCTTGCAATACAGTCGCCTGCATCTTGCAGGTGACTAAAGTTCATGCACACAGAGCACGTTTTAAAGCGATCAGATAGGACGTTTCTCTATCACCTGCAAGATGCAGGCGATTGAAGTGGGTGCACACAGAGCACGTTTTAAGCGATCAGAGCAGACTTTTCTCGATTACCTGCAAGTTAGTCAGGACCTCGATTTTGCGTCACAACTCAAAAAAATAGAACAGTACAGTCGCATAAATCTTGCAGTACAGTTGCCTGCATCTTGCAATACAGTCACCTGCAAGATGCAGGCGATTGAAGCGGGTACACACAGAGCACGTTTTAAACCGATCAGAGCAGACGTTTCTCAACCACCTGCAAGATGCAGGCGATTGAAGAAGATGACTGAAACTGAAATCAAACCAACTATTACTTTATTTAAATATGGAGTACTTTAAATTTCAAATACCTGAATAGGTCCATCCGGGCAAGCACTGCTATATTTGTAATAGTGTGCTTCTGTAACAATTCCTGCTTTTACAGGGTTTTGGTGAATGTAGTTGATCTTTTGTTCAACTATCCAATTTGATTTTAAAAGTTTGGCATGGTTTGTATACTTCCATACATAATTACTACGGTCACGTCTGTGTTTTTGAGCATTTTGACTAAATAATTGTAGCAGCCATGCTCTTCTGCTTTCGATGAAATTATTTTCTATTTCCCTTATGAAAAGTTTTGATGTATAGCTCTTAAAACGTCCAATTAACTCATTTAGGTTTTCATCTCGTCTGCTACATACCAAGTGCAGATGATTGCTCATAATAACATATGCATAAATTTCCAACTTTTCATTTTCTTGGCAGTACTTTAAATTTTCGGTAACAATTTCTTTGTAAATTTCTCTTGAAAAAAGATCTATCCAATTCATTATGGTCATGGTGATAAAGTAGATCTCATCAGACGATGTCTTTCTCAATTCACTCATAGGACAAAAGTATTTAATACCCGTGTGCAAGAATCGAATAAAATATTTCTCTAATAAAATCAGGACCATTCAGCCACCTTCAATTTTTTCTTTATCGCCTGTTTCAGTGGCCTGCATCTTGCCTCAGCCACCTGCATTTTTCAGGTGACTGAGATTAGTACCAATCATTTGCAGGATGCAGGCGATTGGAAAGGGGAATTATTAAAACAATCAAAGAAGGTCAATCAAGTTCTATCACCATCTTGCCTCAGCCACCTGCATCTTTCAGGTGACTGAGATTAGTACCAATCATCTGCAAGATGCAGGCGATTGGAAAGGGGAATTATTAAAACAATCAAAGAAGGTCAATCAAGTTCTATCACCATCTCAGCCCTGCATCTTGCAGGTGACTGAGATTACTAATCGCCTGCATCTTGCAGGTGACTGAGTTTAGTACCAATCACCTGCAAGATGCAGGGGATTGATGTGAATGAGTCGCGGAATAAAAAAACGGTAAATGTGAAATTTTCCTGACCTTAAGGTCGTACCTGGTTTTTACTATCTTCGTTGTATTATTTATAAACACAAACTTTTTCATGAAATACAATTATCCTTATTTGTACCTTGGTTTATTTTTTTTCGTATTAATATTATTGCATAGCTGCAGCCATTATGAAATGCAAAAAAAAGTCTCCAAAACCAGCACAAATGGTGACGATGAAAGCCATCATAAAGGAGAAAACTGTATGAACTGTCATAAAACCGGTGGTAAAGGTGAAGGATGGTTTCAAATTGCCGGTTCGGTTTATGGTTCGGACCTGATCCGAAATAACCCTAACGGAAAGATCTTACTGTTCACACAACCCAATGGCAAAGGTGAATTAAAACATACTATCGAAGTTGATGCACTGGGTAATTTTTATACAACCAAAGAAATCGATTTTAATTCAGGGCTCTATCCGGCACATCAAAATCAATCGGGAAATCTGAAATTCATGGAGACCACAATTCCAAATGGCGAATGCCAGTCGTGTCACGGAGTTTCTACCGACAGGATTTGGAATGAATAAGATCCTGTGAAGTTAATGTGGTTCAAAATCAAGTACCTTGAAAATATGCAATAAGTAAGGGAAAAGAGCGTCCATGCTTTCCTGAGCTCCTCTTGTAGATCCCGGTAAAGCCAGGATTAAGGATTTTCCAATCATTCCAGCAACAGAACGAGACAACATTGCGTATGGCATGTGTTCTTGTCCGTATACTCTTGCAGCTTCTGCAATTCCGGGAATTTCTACTTCAAGTAAAGGCTTTATTGCTTCAGGGGTAACATCTCTTGAAGAAAGTCCGGTTCCCCCGGTAAAAATGATCAGGTCGGTTTTTTCAGTGCATTGTTCCTTAAGTTTTTCTCTGATCCTGTCAATCTCATCCGGGATAACTTCATACCTGCGAATTTGGACTCCGTGTTTCTCCAGTTTTGAAATAATGGCCTGTCCGGCAAAATCAACTTTTTTGCCTGAAGAAATAGAATCGGAACAAACAATTACAGCCGCATACACGGTTCGGTTCATCTTTTCTGCATATTGTGATTTACCTCCGCGTTTTTTAAGAAGCTTAATGTTGTTGATTTCAATTCCTTTGTCAATTGGCTTCAGCATGTCGTAAATGGTTAAAGCGACTACAGATGCTCCATGCATGGCTTCTACTTCAACACCGGTTTTGTAGATGGTGGAAACTTCCACTTCAATGTTGATTTCCTGACCTTTAATGAAATGTCTAATTTCAGTATGTTCTATGGGCATTGGATGACAATCCGGGATCATTTCACTGGTTTTCTTAACAGCAAACAAACCTGCAATTCTGCTGGCTTCCAGCACGTCTCCTTTAGGAACTGTATTATTTTGAACCGCAAGTATGGTTTTAGGATCACTCACGGTTAAGGTAGCCTGTGCAATGGCCGACCGATAGGTCTTAATTTTGCCTGTTATGTCAATCATTCGTTGTACCTCGAAAATTTCAGGAATTTACCAACTCTTTATACTTGCCTTTTGATTTGCGGATGTTAACTGCAACAACTTTGTATTCAGGGCATTTTGCTTCACCATCACTAACCGAAGAAGTGAGGTCGTTCATGTTGATCTCAGGAAAATGGAAGGTTGATGAAAGCACACCTTCACGCACTTCGTCCGTAATTTTGGCCTTGACATCAATTTTCCCTCTTGCACTTATAACACAAACCATTTCTCCATCCTGTATCAAATGTTTGGAAGCATCAGCCGGGTTTATCAACAAAACATCCTCTGTAAGTATAACGGCATTACCGGTTCTGCGGGTCATGGAACCACAATTATAGTGTTCCAATTCCCTGTTTGTTGTAAGAATATAAGGGAAGTCAGATGAATGGTCCGACAATTCGGTTGTTTGTTTCCACGATGCTGTCTGCAGCTTTCCCTTGCCCCGCTTAAAGGTATCGACATGCAATATTTCTGTACCGGTACCATCTTCGGCAACCGGCCATTGTTTACCGTTTTCTCCAAGCTCATCCCATCGGATACCTGCGAAAAACGGAACGATCCTTGAAATTTCTTCAAGTACGGTTTTGGGATCGTAATCAGGGGTTTTATATCCCATGCGATTCATTATATCTATAACGATCTGTCCATCAGGTTTTGTACCCTCTACCGGCTTAACTACCTGCCTTACCTTTTGTACTCTTCTTTCGCCATTGGTAAAAGTTCCGCTTTTTTCCAAAAAGGAAGAAGCTGGTAAAACCACATGTGCCATTTTGGAAGTTTCGGTAATGAAAAGTTCCTGAACTACCAGCAATTCGAGCTCATTCATGGCTTTTTTAACGTATTGGGTATTTGGGTCGGTTTGAACATTATCTTCTCCCATAAGCAACAGAGCTTTAAACTTTCCTTCGATCGCTGCATCGTACATTTCCGGAATCTTATAACCGGTATGCTGTGGTAATTTTACACCATAAAAATCCTCGTACATCCTGTGATTCTTAGGATCGGTAACATCATAATATCCTGCACCCTGATAAGGCTGACATCCCATATCGGCAGTTCCCTGAACATTGTTTTGACCACGCAACGGATTTACACCACAACCTCTTTTACCTACGTTTCCTGTGATCATTGCAAGATCGGCAATAAGCATCACGGTATAGGTTCCCTGAGAATGCTCAGTAACACCAAGCCCGTGAAAAGACATGGCAGCTTCAGCGGTTGCATAGGTAATGGCAGCTTCTCTGACGAGATCTTTCTTAACTCCGGTTATCTTTTCAAGTTCATCTATGTTTAAGCTGAGAATATGTTCAGCAAATTCCTTGTAACCTTCGGTTCTTTGTTCAATAAATCCTTTATCTTCAAGTTCTTCCTTCAAAATGAAATGCATCATCATGTTCAAAAGAGCCACATTGGTACCCGGTTTGAGTTGCAAATGATAGGTAGCGTATTTGGCAAGTTCAGTTTTTCTGGGATCGATCACAATGGATGTGCCTTTCATTGCAAACTGCTTGATCTTTGCACCGGTAACCGGATGAGCATCCGTTGGGTTGGCTCCAATTACCATTACACATTTTGTATATTTCAGGTCAATTACTGAGTTGGTTGCGGCTCCGGTACCAAAGGTCTTTTGCAATCCCAAAGCCGTGGGTGAATGACAAACTCTCGCACAACTATCGATATTGTTCGTGCCGATCACAACTCTCAGAAGCTTTTGCATTAAGTAGTTTTCTTCATTGGTGCAACGTGCAGAAGAGATGCCGCCTATGGAATCCGGGCCATATTTCGCTTTTATTTCAGTGAGTTTATTGGCAATATAATCGTATGCTTCATCCCAGGTTGATTCCACTAATTGACCGTTTTTTCGTATCAGGGGCGTTTTTAAGCGGTCGGGATGATTGTAGAATGAAAAGGCATAACGTCCCTTCAGACAGGTATGTCCGGCATTTACATCCGCATCGTAAGGTGCCTGTATCGATTTTACTTTTCCGTCAACTACAGAAACATCAAGATTACAACCAACACCGCAATAAGTGCAGATGGTCCTAATGGTTTCATCTACCGCAATGGATTTTGATTCGAAAACATCAGAAATGGCTGAAGTTGGGCAAGCCTGTGCACAAGCACCACAACTCACACAATCGGAATCAAAAAAAGTATTGTCAAAGCTTTTCACTATATGACTGTCGAAACCACGACCTGCCATACTCAGAACCATTTCGCCCTGTACCTCATCACAGGCCCTTACACAGCGAAAACAGTTTATACATTTTGAGAAATCTGAGGTCATGTAAGGGTGACTAAGATCTTTTGTTTTATCTAAATGATTCTTGCCTTCAGGGTATCGAACATCTCTTATACCAACTCTGGCAGCAACGGTTTGTAACTCACAATTTCCATTCACTTCACAGGTAAGGCAGTCGAGTGGATGATCGGTAAGTACGAGCTCAATGATGTTTTTGCGAAGCTTTTTTATCCGGTCACTATCGGTGTAAATGTACGAATCGGGCATAACCGGCGTATGACATGAAGCCATAGACTTTGATTTGCCGTTTTTCACAAGGGCAACATCCACACTGCAGACCCTGCAGGATCCAAAAGGGTCAAGATTTGGTGCGTCGCAAAGAGTGGGAATGTAATCCTTTCCAAGATTCCTCCTTACAAATTTCAAAATGGTTTCACCTTCTACAATATTGCAGGGAACATCGTTGATGTATGCAACTTTAACATCTTGTTTAATGTTTTCAGAGTTGAAATTGACGTTTCTGTCTTCCTTGTTGACGATGCTGTCATTTTTAAATTCAAATGCCATAATTCATGCCTTGTAAAGTGTAAAACTAAATTAAAATTCAGGAATATCCAAAAAGCAAAGGTTCAATATAAAAGAATTCATTTTGTTGTGAACGCAACAACCAATACGTGATGTTTACTTAAGCTTTCCTTCCTGCGGTGAGACATGCAAATTAGCAATCGACACACACCCGAAATTAGCTCAGTTTTTCCAATACCTCATTCGGTGATTTTTTTCGGATAAGCCATAAACCGGCATAGGTTAGCCAGCCGTTCAAAGCCAGAATTAAAAATCCAAGCTGAAATCCTCCTGTCAGATCGGGAATGTATTTATTGATAAAGAAGGTTAGTATGGGCGCAAGGATACAGACCCAAAGCACACGGTTGTCGTATACCTGACTTTTATTGAACATCCCAAAGGCAAACAATCCCAAAAGCGGGCCATAGGTGTAACCCGCAATGGTTAAAATGGTGATGATGATGGCCCCTTCATTAAATTGTTCGATCAATAAGATACTTGCCAGAATGGCCACTGCAAACAGAATGTGCGCAATATGTCTGGTTTTTTTATGCTCATCCGACTCCGTTTCGTCCGGATTGAATTTTAAAAAATCGATCAGAAAACTGGTGGTTAAAGTGGTTAGAACCGAATCGGCACTGCTGAAGGTAGCAGCAGTAAGGCCTAAAATGAATACAAGACCCGCAAACTCTCCAAGGTGATTAAAAGCCATAAACGGAAATACCTGATCGGTTATTATCTTTCCATCGCTGCTTGGGAGGGTAATTCCTTTCTGTGTTGCATATACATAGAGCAGCACTCCCAGGCTCAAAAAGAAAAAGTTGATAAAGATTAGTGAGCTGTTGTACGACAGGATGTTTTTTCTGGCTTCACCAATGTTTTTACAACTAAGGTTTTTTTGCATCATGTTTTGATCCATTCCGGTCATCGTTACCGCTACGAGTACCCCTCCTAATATCATTTTAAAAAAATTGTTTGAAGGTAACCAGTCCCAAACGAAGATCTTGTCGAATTCGTTCTCCTTAACAATGCTCCACGCCGATCCCCATTCGATGTAATCGTATAAATTGTAAAGTGTAAGAAAAAGTGCCAGCAAAAGAAAGGTAGACTGAAGAGCATCGGTAAAGACCAAAGATTTGATCCCGCCCCTGTAGGTATACATCAGGATCAAACCTATGATGATTATTATGGAAAGAGTAAAAGGAATGCCGAAAGGATCAAAAAGGTAGGTTTGAAGTACACCTGCAGCCAGGAACAACCTTGCCGCTGCCCCGAGTGTCCGGCTAAGCAGGAAATAAAAGGATCCTGTTTTTTGAGTATTTTCACCAAAACGTTGTCCAAGATAACTGTATATGGAGGTGAGATTCAAGCGGTAATAAAGGGGCAATAATACATAGGCCGTTATTATGTTTCCGATCACATAACCAAATACCACCTGCATGTAACTGAGCTTGTCACCATTTACGTTTCCCGGAACGGATATAAAAGTTACCCCGCTTAAACTATCGCTTACCATACCCAGCGCTACCAACCACCAGATCGATTTTTTATTTCCTATGAAATACGATTTTGAATCGGCATTTCTCGAAGTAAACCATGAAATACCGAGTAGAAGAGCAAAATACAAACCAATTACTATCAGAATTAACTCCGGACGCATGCTGCGAAAATAGCCTGATTCAATTTGCCAATCCTCATTAAAATATGTGAACTATTTTGAAAAAAATAAGAACCGTTTATTGCAAGCCTTGCATTTACTGTGGATCGTTCCTGAAAACTCTGTGCATAACTCCGAAAACATTGGAATTAAATATGTTTTCACTGCCAAAGTGGGTAAATAATGGTGGCGATTCATATAAATTTGCAAGAATGAATCTTGAATTGATCTCATTACTGATCGGAGCGGGTGCCGGATTGCTGATAACCTGGGTCATATTCAGTTATAGAGTAAAAAGTGCAAGCTCCGCCAATTCCACCGAATTGGCTATCCTTGAAGAAAAATTAAAACAGGCTTCGGATAAAGTTTCGGAGTACGAATCAAAATGGGATGAATTGAATCGCAAACACCAGGAAGCCCTGAACGCGTCGGGTCAGTTTCAGGCCCGGCTGGAAGCTTCGCTTGAAGTGTTCAGAAAAAAAGAAGAGGAAATTGGCGTTCTAAAATCCACACTTGAACAAAAAAATGATACCATTTCTGTTCATTTTGGTAGAATACAGCAGCTTGAGGCACAAAACCAATCCCTGTCAGAAAAACTGGGAACCCTCAAACAGGAAATGGATGAGGCCAGGAAACTTTTTGAAAACGAGTTTAAGAACATGGCCCAGAGTATTCTTGAAGAAAAGACTCAAAAATTCACCGAGCTAAATAAACAAAACCTCGACTCCATCCTAAAACCATTAACTGAAAACCTGAAGGAATTTAAAAGTAAGGTGGAAGAAACCTATGACCGTGAAAGCAAGGAGAGGTTTTCACTTGGTGAAAGAGTGAAGGAACTTTTAGACATTAATCTGAAGATCGGTAAAGAAGCTTCAGATCTGACCAAGGCCTTGAAGGGAGATTCAAAGGTACAGGGACAATGGGGTGAAATGATCCTTGAGAGAATACTTGAAAAATCCGGTCTGCAGGAAGGAAGGGAATACACGATTCAGGAGTCGTTTAAAGACGACGATGGACAACAGCACCGCACCGACGTTGTGATCAATTACCCAGACGACAGGAAAGTAGTGATCGATTCGAAGGTATCCCTCGTTGACTATGAAAAATTCGCAAATTCCGAAGAGCCTGAAGAACAGAAAAGACATCTCAAAGATCATATACGGTCGATTAAGAATCACATTGACGGTTTGAGTTTAAAACGCTATGAAAAACTGGTCAAAAGTCTTGATTTCACTATGATGTTCATACCCATAGAACCTGCCTATTTGCTGGCAGTAAAAGAGGATGAAGAACTTTGGCACTACGCTTATAATAAACGAATCCTGCTCATCAGTCCTACTCATCTGATCAGTGCCATTAAGATGATCGCCGATCTTTGGAAAAGAGATGATCAAAGTAAGAATGCGGAAGAAATTGCCAGAAGAGGTGGATTGCTTTATGATAAATTCGTTGGCTTTGTTGATAACCTGGATAAGATCGGCAGAAACCTTAAAATGGCTGAAAATGCTTACGACGATGCCATGAAACAATTAAATACAGGAAAGGGGAATCTTGTTATGCAAGCTGAAAAATTAAAGCAGATGGGTTCAAACACGAGCAAACAATTAAACGTACAATCGGAATTACCGGAGAGGAACGATGAACCTGAAGCGGATTTGGATAAAGAATGAGTACTAAACAAACCAAGGCCGAAAGCGTATTTACGCCTTACCAAAAATTTGTAATTGCCATATTGTCCATTTTGCAATTTACCATTGTTCTGGATTTTATGGTTTTGAGTCCGTTGGGGGCACAACTTTTGGATGAATTGGACATAAGCCCTTCACAGTTTGGAGCTGTAGTTTCGGCATATGCTTTCAGTGCCGGAAGTGCCGGAATTCTGGCTGCGGGTTTTGCAGACAAATTTGACAGGAAAAAACTCCTGATCTTCTTTTATTTCGGCTTTATAGCCGGAACTTGTCTGTGTGCTTTAGCGCCCGATTACAACAGCCTTTTGATCGCCCGTATCGTTACAGGTTTGTTTGGTGGTGTAATGGGGTCGATCAGTTTTGCAATAATTACCGACCTTTTTAAACTTCAGGTCAGGGGAAGGGTTATGGGTTTTGTGCAAATGGCCTTTGCAGCCAGTCAGGTTCTTGGAATACCCATTGGTTTATGGCTGGCGAACCGATACGGTTGGCATTCTCCTTTTTGGATGATCGTGTTTTTCAGCATTCTGGTTGCAGTTTTAATAATAATTTTCCTTAAACCCATCGATGAACACCTTAAAGAAAAATCTGAAAGAAATGCCTTTGTTCATTTATACAAGACCATTACCAAACCGGCGTATGTAAAAACTTTTCTGGCTACCACCCTACTGGCTACCGGAGGCTTTATGCTGATGCCTTTCGGTTCGGCATTCAGTACCAACAACCTGGGACTTACACTTGAAGAACTGCCTCTTTTATACGGTATCACCGGTATTTTTTCAATTGTATTCGGACCTGTTCTGGGCAAACTCAGCGACCGCATCGGAAAATATAAATTATTTCTGATCGGTTCCCTTATTAGTATGGTTCTGGTTGGAATTTATACTAACCTTAACACCACACCTTTTGCTCTGGTGGTATTATTAAATGTGATCCTTTTCATCGGCATTTCTTCAAGGATCATATCCTCTTCTGCCTTGATCACGGCTATTCCGGATGTTAAGGACAGAGGTGCATTCATGAGCACGAATTCTGCCGTGCAACAGATCAGTGGTGGGATTGCCGCCGCTTTTGCCGGTACCATTGTGGTTCAGACAGAGTCCGGATTTCTCGAAAACTATAATATTCTTGGTTACATCGTGATCGGTTCCGTCCTGATCACAATTTTTATGATGCGAATGATCAATAACATGGTAATGAAAAAAGAGTTGGCAGAAGCCGGAATTGAGATCAAAGATGAATGATGGAAGAATGCATTCTATAGAAATCTATATCTATTTAGGTTCAAGACTCATCACATACTTATAACTTTCCTGCAAATACCCCGACAGCATATCAAGGTCATTTAGCATTTCTTGAGGAATAAGAACATAGCCTTGCATAATGGAATTATACGATTTGAAAATTGAAGAATTGAACTTTTCAATATATTTTTTCTGAACTTCTTTCGAAAAACGCATTCCAATCTCACCATCCTTATTCATTAACGAAAACATATATCCATTTGCAGAGGTGTGTGGCATTGTTTTTCCTTTACGTTCCATACCCGGACATTTTGCAACGAGTTCATCATAAACCTTGAGCTGCCGGTTCCATTTTTCGTTTTCCATTTCTTTATTTTTATAAAGGTGGTTTCAAAAAATATGCAATCAAACCATAAATAATTTACGTTTTTAATTAATGTCTGCCGGTATGTCCGAATCCGCCATCGCCTCTTTCACTCTCAGATAATTTGTCGACGTTTACAAAACTTGCCTGCTCGTGCTTGGCAACGATCATTTGAGCAATGCGTTCACCATCTCTTACAACAAAAGTTTCATTTGACAGATTCACAAGGCAGATTCGTATTTCTCCTCTGTAATCCGAATCAATGGTGCCGGGTGAATTGATTACCGTGATGCCATATTTAGTTGCAAGGCCGCTTCGAGGTCTGATCTGAGCTTCGAACCCCCGGGGCAGCTCTATGAAAAGACCGGTGCCGATTAGTTTTCGTTCAAGTGGTTTTATTTCCAGATCTTCCTCCAAATTTGCCCTTAGGTCGGTTCCGGCGGCCTGTATGGATTGGTAAGCCGGCAAAGGATGTTTAGATTGATTTACGATCTTAACTTCTATCATATTTTTTTCCTGTGGTCATCTTTCGATCAATGAAATAAAGAATTGTACCATAAATAAGAAGGCAGGCAAAGTTAACCATATAATTGTGGGAAACAGAACCATTCCATGAATGTTCTGCCAGGTAGGTAAGAAGTATTGTGGAAGTGATAATTAAAGCAAGTTTAAATAAATTGTAAGGTACCGGATAATGTTTTTGACCCCAAATATAATTTGCAAGCGCCAATAGAAAATAAACAAGAAGAGTAATCCAGGCTGAAGCAATAAATCCGAAAACGGGAATAAAAATAACGTTTAGAAGGATCGTAAGTAAAGCTGCAATTATGGAAAGAACGGATCCTTTTTTAGTGTTGTCTGTGAGGCGATACCAAACACTGATACTGTAGTAAACACCGAGAAATAAATTTGCCAATAATAATACCGGAACAATGTTCAAACCATCCGGATGTTCAAAATAAGACGTATTACGAATGAGCAATCCGGAAATTTCTTTGACAAATAACAAGGTGATCATATAAATACCACAGCAAACCATTACAAAATAATCCATGATCCTGGCATACAGGACTTTTGCATTTTGTTCTTTAAACTGGTTAAAGAAAAAAGGTTCGGCAGCAAAACGGAAAGCTTGTATGAATAAAGACATCACCATGCTTAATTTGTAAAAGGCACCATAAACTCCAAGTTCATACAGATTGTCTTCTTTGGTTCCAAGATGTTTTAAGATCGCACGGTCAAAAGTTTCATTTGCAATACCTGCCAAGCCAATAAAGATCAAAGGCCAGGAATAACGCAACATGTCCTTTCTAAGACCTTTATCGGCCTTAATTCCATAATCAAGGGTACCCGGCAAAAGCAAAAGTAAGGTTACAGAACTCGAAATAAGATTGCATATAAAAATGTATCCAAGCCCTATGGATTCTGAATAAAAAGGAGCCGATAATCCATCCGACACCAGTTTGGGTGCCCATAGCAGGAAATAAAGATTTAGAATCACATTGATCCCTATTCCGGCAAGACGAATGACTGAAAACCGAATTGGTTTTTCTTGCTGTCGAAGCAAAGCAAACGGAAGAGTGCTCAAAGCATCAAGACCCAGGATCCATATAAAGTACAGAACGTATTCAGGGTGATAAATTTCAGAAGATGCATATCCCAGAGGTACAGCAAGTTGTTTGTAAAAAACCGTTCCCAGGACCAGAAAAATCAAGGTGCTTGAAAGCAAGGTGTTAAATCCGGTTCCGTATACGGTTTTCAGGCTATATTTGGCATTGCGTGTAAAATTAAAGAATGCGGTTTCCATGCCATAAACCAAAACTACCGAAACAAATGCTACAAGCGCATAAATGTCGGTTACAATTCCATATTCATGGGGTTCGTAACATGAAGTGTAAAGAGGAACCAGTAAAAAGTTAATAAACCTCCCGATCATGGTACTCAACCCATAGGTGAGGGTTTGAGATGCTAATTTTTTTATAGAGCCCAATCGTTGGAAGTTTTAACAAAGGTATGATTCTCATAAAATCTCACAATGTAAATTGGATTTTTGAGTGTTTAAAACTTAGCTTTTTAATTTCTTTTAATCCGGTTTTACATATCTGAACCCATCTTCAATATGAGGTCCTCTCATTTTTACATTTTCCGGGAAGAGATCCTTCCGAATGCAAGGAATCGGAGTGTTCCAGCAATTGTGATCCACAACGTTAATTTTCAGGTAATCGATGCCTGAATTTTGGTAAGAAGCCTGGGGGTAATTTTGGGGTAAGACCCATATTTCAGTTAATTTAACGTTTTCTTTATGATAAACATAAAAGCATAATAAGGTCATAGACAGAAATGTAGCGAGAAAAATCGCGTTTTTCTTCAGCAAAAAACCCGGACTCAAACTTAGAATCTTTTTGCTGTAAGTCAGATAAATAAAGGGTAAGATCAGACCGTACCCAAACCGGTAGTCTGGGGCATAAAAAAACCAGATAAAGATCACACTTCCCCATAATATCAAACCAAATTGGGAGAGAGCCAGGCTTTTTTTCTTAATGGATCGTATTAAATTGCTGAGGATCAAAAAGACAAAACTTATCAGGTAAATGAGGGTTATAAGTTTGTTGATCGAAGACTGATTTTTGAACCAAACAGGAAACCATTCACTTACGGATTTTGATAGAACATCTTGCCAGGGTTCACCCGGAATTTTGGCCCAGCTTTGTATCCAGTTCCGGTCTATTGCAGCGATCGCGTCGGGAACCTGCCAGTCTGGTGAAAACGGAACAGGTAGGTATGGAAACACCAGGTAACCACTTAAAACAATGTTTTTTATCAAAAACGGAACAAAGAGCAATGCAGGAAGTAACACTGATTTTATCCCGGTTCTTTTTATGATATCGGGAATTAACAATGTCAAAGGGAAGAAGAACAACATTGAAATTTTAACACAAAATCCCAAGGCCAGCAATGCAAATAGATATACGGGTTCGGATCTGGTTTTCGTGTTTGATCCGGATACAAGTTCAAAAGTAAAAAACAACATGATTAAACCTGCTGCAACGTCAGGCGCTACCGAGGAAACCCATCCTCGAATGATGAACAAACTTATCAGACAAAAAACGAATGCATTTAATTTTCTTTGATCACTTTGAGTATCAGAAAAGCAAATTCCTAATAAATGCATTAGCCATACCGAAGCCAAAAAACCATTCAGAAATCGGGAAGGTTCATAAAAAAAAGGGTAGAAAGAAAAAGCCGATTGCACATTAAAGAAAACAGAATGGTATCCCAGTCTTGAAAAAAAGTTTGCCAGCCCTGGTATTGCAGGAAATTGCTCGGTCCATAATATTGCCTGTGCGTGATAGAACGAACTGTCTCCGTGATTTGGAACCGTACAGGTGAGCAATAATACCGGAACTGCAATTAATAATGCCGTTAATTTTCCGGTCATACCCTGCAAAAAATTCGCTAAATAGTAACGAAGAAAAACAGGAAAGGTAATTCCCAATAAAGTCAGATGGAACCAGCCGTTTATTGGAAGGATCAGGGAAAGAAATGAAGTAAGAAAGCTCAGAAATATAAATCCTAGGAGTATAGTTTGAAAAGTTCCCTTAAATTCAAAAAAGACCTTTTGCACTATTTTACCAAGCGTATACAGGATGATAAACTCAGAGCAAAAAGTCAGTAAAACGAGAATCATTCAATTAACAAAGTGGTAAAAGTAAATCAATTTAGATCATTTTGTCGCTTATGGCCTCAAGGTTATAAAGTATTAATTTTCCTTACTATTATTGGCATTGAAGTATTTATTCCATTAAATTTATACTTTTGTAACAATCTCATGTGCTTAAAGTTACGAAAAGCTTCCTTCCTAAGATTAAGCATATGTGCTATAGTGTTGCAATTGAACTTTGTTGTAAATGCACAAGTTAAGTACACCACTTCCACCAAACACATTGTTTCGATCAATCAGTTCGGAATTAAAAACGGCCTGAACCATAGGTCTGTTACCGCAATTTATAAAGACAGCAGAGGGATCATCTGGGTCGCAACCCGATTTGGTATCAGCAGATTTGACGGTTTTGTATTCAAGAACTTTGAACTGCCTCAAATTTGGGAATTGCCAATTTCACAAATCGTGGAAGACAACGAAGGATACCTTTGGCTCTCAAATTTAAACGGTAAAAACATAATACTTTTTCAGCCAAAGCAAAAAAAATGGAAAAGCATTGAAACACTTAATTTTCCTGTAAAAACAGGATTAAAAAGTTCCGAAATTCACATAACCAGGACCGAAGATCGAAAGATCTGCCTCGTTCAAACCCAAACAAAGAATGTGTTTTTTTACGAAGGAAATGGTAAATGGGAAAAAGTAACGGCTCCTGTTTTGATCGACAAGGCCTATTGTAAGTATGGAAGATTTTTCACGGACCCTGAAAATTGCCTTTACCAGTTTAAAAATGGAAAGATGTTCCGCGATAAGGAACCAAAAAAATGGCGAGGTTCAGATATCAACTACATTCCTACTCCGATGGGAGAAATAATGCACCGCCCATTTTCGGATACAATTTTTTACACTCCCAAAGGAAGAGAAACCAGAATAATTACCGGAAATTCAGAGAAGTATCTTTATTCCGACAAGTTTATTTTTGAGTTTTTTCTCGAGCAGGAAAAGCTTGGGATCCCAAATTTAAGTGAGAAGGATATTGCGTCGTTTTACAAATTGACGTACTCCTTAATTCCTGAATTACGCAACAATTATATACGCGAATTTATTATAGAAAAGGATCGATTCTTTTTCATAAACAACTTCGGCTTGTTTGTGATCAATATCCATAAATCGAAATTTAACATACATGCAAAATTCTTTGGTGATTCGATCAGCAGTGTAAAGCTCTTTGCAGCCCGAGGTATGCAAATAAAGGATAATTTCATCCTTGTTAATCAGGAAGAAACCGGTCTTCATTGCATAAACCTCAAAACGAATGGTGTAAAAAAGATCTATCCACCCGACCTTAATGTTTCCGGAAATTTTGCTGTGATCAAACTTAAAAATGGAAACTTTTATGCCCAAACTGCAGGTAAGAATTTGATATTAAGTCCTGATTTTAAAATTATAAAGATCCTGGATGCCTCCCCGATCATTGCCTTTTCGGCCTATGAATTTGAAGATAATAAACTCCTATTGGGCCCAAATCACTATAGTAGCACACTTCATATTCTCGACCTTAATAAGGACGAACTTAAGATATTTGAAGAAAAGGAACATACAAATCTCAACTACACTGTAGTTAATCACATTGGAGTAAATCGCGACGGGCAGATCGTATTGTGTACAAGGAACGGCATCTTTTTTATGGAAAGGAATTTGAAGACCCTTGATGAATGGAATAACAAGTCGCCTGCTTCAATTTTATTACCCACCCAAAATATCAATTCGTTTTATCACGATGAAGATGGATCTTATTGGCTTGCAACCGGAGATAAAGGACTTTTACACGTATTCCCGAGAACAAAGATCATTGAGGTATTTAATATTAAAACCGGATTTCCCGACAATACAATTAACATGATCACAGATGATCATTTGGGAAATTTATGGATCAGTTGCGATAACGGTTTGGTCTGTATGCAGAAAAGCTCCGGAAAAACACTCAATTATACCGAGAAAGATGGCATCAGCAACGATGAATTTAACAGAGGATCTTTCTGTGAGGACAAAAATGGCAATCTTTTTTTCGGAAGTTTAAATGGAATTACTTCCTTTAATCTTTCCGACTTTAAGTTCAATATGCAAGGTTCTACACAAGAAGTTCAAATATTGGGTTTGCAAATACTGCGAGGAGACAATCGCGATCTTATCGACCTCTCTGAAGAATACTTTGAGACAGAAAAGGCCATTATCCGCCAAAATGATAAATATTGCATTATCGACATTTCAATACTGGATTACAATAATAACAGGGACATAACCTATGCCTACCGAATTGAAGGCCTGGATAAAAACTGGACCTATCAGAAAACCACAAGTATCAAATTGGGTAAGCTGCCTTATGGAAGTTATATCTTGTCGGTTAAGGCTTTGGTACCTGCCAATGGATGGACCAAAATAAAAGAGATCAAACTTGAAGTTTTAACGCCCTTTTACCTTTCTTCCTGGTTTGTGATTGGTCTCATTATAGTCCTGCTTTTTTTGGTGTACCTGGTAATTAAATACAGGACGGCCAATCTTATTAAAGAACGGGTCCGATTGGCCGGTTTGATAGAGGATAAAACCAAAACCATTAACGATCAGTCAAATGAATTGCGGATTTCTCTGAATCAAAAAGACATCTTACTAAAAGAAATACATCACCGAGTTAAAAACAATCTTCAGGTAATCAACAGCCTTCTTGAAATGCAAAATCTCAGACTTGAAAGCGAAAATGCCAAGATCGCACTAAAAGAAGGTCAACTTAGGATCATGTCTATTGCCCTGATCCACGAACAGCTTTTTCAGGGCGACAACCTGGCTTACATTTCTCTCAGGGAATTTGCCAAAAACCTGTTCAACAAGATCTATATGGTTTTTAATTCACAAAAGAAACCGATTCAATTTATGATGACAGGACCTGACCTGAACATGGAAATGGAATCAGCAGTGCCATTGGGGCTAATATTAAATGAATTGTTGACAAATTCCTTTAAACATGCATTTGATGAAGAAAATGAACATTCGATTCATCTGGAGTTTATATCACAAGATGGGCAGAAAGGTCTTATCTATTCCGATAGCGGACCGGGGCTTGATGATGAAACCGATCTGGAGAACTCAAAATCAATGGGTTTGCTGTTGATCCGATCTTTGTCTAAACAAATAAATGGTAAAGCCATTTACAATCGTACCGGTAAATCGTATCAAATATTATTTGGAGAAGTTGTTGAAAAAGTAAACGTATAATAAAAAGCAAATCTATAAAGTACATGGGTTCATTAAAAATTGGAATTGTAGAAGATGAGGCAATAATTGCAGAAAGTCTGAAAGATATTTTGGAAAACCTTGGGTATAAAGTATCCGGTATCGCTTCAACATATTATGAAGCTATTGAGATCTCAACCAGAGACCTTCCGGATCTTTTTTTACTTGATATCACCCTAAAAGGTGAAAAAACGGGAATCGACTTTGCCGATTATATTAATGAAAAACTCAAACGACCTTTTATTTTTTTAACCGCAAACTCAGATCGAAAGACAGTAGAAAATGCAAAACAGGTATTGCCTTCTGCATACCTGGTAAAACCTTTTTCGAAAGACGACCTGTTCACAGCCATCGAAATTGCCACTTCTAATTTTAACAATACTAAAAGCGATCGATCCGATTCCAATATCATTTTTGTAAAGCACATGGATGTATTCTACAAGGTGCATTATTCAGATATAAATTATATTGAAAGTCAACATATTTACATAATGATACATACGGTGGACGGTAAGAAATACCTGTTCCGCAAATCGCTATCGGGATTTCTGGAAGACCTTCCCGGAAACCTATTCATTCAAATTCACAGAGGATTTGCCATTAATGTAAGTCATATTAAGGCCGTAAGTCCTTCTCAAATTGTGATGAACAATGATAAGTCCCTGCCCCTGGGAAAGGTATACAAAGATGGATTGTTCACCAAGTTGGGACTTGGTTGATCATCCCATACCCTAATAAAGAATTAAGTAGAAAGGCTAAAAATTCATCTCAAGAACTTTGTTGTGCGTAATAATTGACGACCAACAATAATCACCTTCCTTTATGACGCCTGTCATTTTTTCTTCGACCGACAGTGCAGACCTTTGACTAAAATTATATTAAAATGAACCAGACACATATTCACATACTTATAACCCATCTCCCAATCTTCGGCTCAATTTTGGGTGGACTTGTTTTAGTACACGGACTTTGGACAAAAAGCAATCAAACAAAAATTGCGTCTTACAACATTTTCATAATATCTGCAATTGGTGCTGGCATTGCTTACCTGACCGGAGAAGCCGCTGAAGAAACCGTTGAAAATATTCAAGGAATTGCCAAGAATATGATTGACGAGCACGAAGACTTCGCAGTCTTTGCATTAGTATCCTTAATAATACTTGGTGTTGCATCTATTGGTGGACTATTCCTGACTTTACGAAAGTCGGCTTTGACATCGGCAGCAGCAATTGTGATTTTATTTATCTCTCTAATTAGTTTCGGCTTAGTTGCAAGGACAGGTTATTTAGGTGGACAAATAAGACACACAGAAATCAATAACCCGGGTACAACAGCACAAGGACAAGATGGTGAAAGTGATGACGATGATTAACCTATCTTAAAAACATAAATTGAAAAAGAAAGTATTTTTGATCGGTATAGCTATTCCATTGTTGACAGCCTGCCAAAACAGTTCAAACCAACCCTCAAATCAAAATGATGGGACTGCAACTACCCAGGACACAACAGTAACTGAAAATCAACAAACTACAAACCCTGCAGACACAGTTAAGAAAAATAAAGACAAAAGGGAAAAGGAAGAAGGGAAGGACGGAGACGACTAAAACTTCCTTGAAAATATTACTACGCACAACAGTATACAAAAGAGATGGCTGCATTTTTGGTTAGGAAAGCTCATCCTCCCTATTTAGTTTTGTTAAAAGGCAAGCTTGTTGTTTTCGAAGACTCAACCTCCCTTGCCTGCGGACCGATAAGGAAAATACATTTGCCGTGTTAGGTATTTACTGAACAACTTTTTGACATACCTATCTCAAACTTTCAGTGAATAAAAAAATACGGTAAATCCCGGAAAATACGATTGGAGTTACAAGTTTGGGAAGTTGGTTCTGCCCGAATAAATTCAATACAGATCCATCCGGATAATACAGGTAATTCTAAGGGCGGTCGCTTCGTTTAACGAAGGGACGGTATGGATAACCGGTATAGATCTGTCGCGGGCGACCAATGGGTTGTTTATGTTCTCTCATTTCATGACATTGAGCGATCCAGCCGGGTAATCTTCCAAGTGCGAACAACACAGTGAACATCTCAACCGGAAATCCCATCGCACGGTAAAGTATTCCTGAGTAGAAATCCACATTAGGGAAAAGTTTTCTTTCGATGAAGTATTCATCACCCAATGCTTTTTCTTCTAGTTTTTTGGCTATTTCAAGGGTTGGGTCGTTCACACCTAGCTTGTTTAGCATTTCATCACAGGCCTTTTTAATGATTTTGGCACGGGGGTCGAAGTTTTTATAAACTCTGTGGCCAAAGCCCATCAGTCGGAAAGAATCGTTTTTGTCTTTCGATTTATTTACCCATTTCTCAACGTTTCCACCATCTTTTTTGATCAATTCAAGCATTTCGATTACCTCCTGATTCGCACCTCCATGTAATGGCCCCCACAATGCAGCTACTCCTGCGGCAACAGATGCATACAAATTTGAATGTGAAGAACCTACCAGTCTCACTGTTGAGGTGGAACAGTTCTGCTCATGGTCCGCATGCAGGATGAGCAATTTGTTTAAGGCATCAACCATTACCGGATCAATTTCGTAATCTTCGGTAACATGCTTGAAAGTCATGTTTAAAAAATTCGAAACGTAATCCAGTTTGTTCTGAGGGTAAATGATCGGATGTCCAAGGCTTTTCTTAAAGATCATCGCACAAATGGTAGGCATTTTTGCCAGCAGACGATAAATATTCAAAAGCTTTTGAGACTCATAATTTTCACGGTCAAGGCTTTCAGGATAAAAGGATGAAAGCGAGGAGATCATGGCTATAAGCTGACCCATTGGATGGCTTCCTGTTGGCCATGCTTCGAAGATGTTTTTCATATCCTCGTTAACAAGAGTATGTCTTCGGATATTGGTGTCGAATTCATCAAGTTGTGTCTGATTGGGCAACTCGCCGTGGATCAAAAGATAAGCCACTTCAATAAAACTTGAGTTTTCTGCAAGGTCTTCTATTGCATAACCTCTGTGTCTTAAGATCCCTTTTTCACCATCCAGGTAGGTAATTTCGCTCGTTGTTGCTCCCGAATTCTTGTATCCGATATCTAATGTTATTGCTCCGGTTGATGACCTTAAATCCGAAATATTTATTGCAACTTCTTTTTCGGTTCCGATAACTAAGGGTAATTCGATTTCTTTACCTTGAATGCTGATTTTAGCGGTTTCGCTCATTAGGGGTGGGTTATTTTTTTGAATTCACGAAAGTAATAATTATATCTATTTTATTAAACTTACAAGCAATAATAATTGGGTAATTTTTTAAAAAAATAACGTTTGTTAAAACGGTATGGTTAAAAAGAAAGTAATTTGCACTTCTTTAGGTTTTGAACAAAAATCAGTTAACAGAAGCCATCCTTAAAAAAAAATCTTACCTGTGTGTAGGATTGGATACTGAATTAGGTAAAATCCCTCCCCATTTGCTTAATGAGCCTGACCCACTTTTTTCTTTCAATAAGTTGATCGTTGAAGCAACTTCTGACTATGCAGTGGCTTATAAGATCAATACGGCGTTTTATGAGCAGTATGGCAAAAAGGGTTGGGAAAGTCTTGAACGAACACTTGAGATCATACCCGATGACTGCTTTACGATTGCGGATGCCAAAAGAGGCGACATAGGAAATACCGGTGATATGTATGCCAAAGCCTTTTTTGAGCATTATTCTTTCGATTCTGTAACCGTTTCGCCCTATATGGGCAAAGATTCCATACAACCATTCCTAAATTATTCCGATAAATTTACCATAGTCCTCGGGTTAACAAGCAACAGCGGAAGTGCCGATTTTCAGATGCTGCAAACCCCGGAAGGAAAATTATACGAACAGGTTCTTTCAAAGGTTGCGTCATGGGGAACTCCCGAACAACTCATGTTCGTTGTTGGTGCAACTCGTTCCGACCTTATCAAACAGATTCGTAAACGCTTACCGGATTATTTTTTTCTGGTTCCGGGTATCGGAGCTCAGGGAGGAGACCTGAAAGAAGTATCTTTAGAGGGAATGAATTCGGAATGCGGGCTTCTAATTAATTCTTCAAGAGGCATCATTTACGCATCGAAGGATGTGAATTTTGATGAAGTCGCAGCCGCAAATGCTAAGGAACTTCAAGTCCAAATGCAACAGTTTCTTCAATTAAAGAACATTCTTTAAAGTTGAAATAAAATATGGAGGCATAAATAATTTATTCCTTCAATAAATTTTTGTTTTGCCTTAACTCTGTTGTTTCAGTTCATGAAATGAAAGAGAAATTTTTGCATTTTATTTGGCAAAACGGGCTATTCGACTTCAGAGATCTGACCACTTCCTGCGGAAAGAAAGTTCAGATGGTGTATTCCGGCACTTATAATCTGAATTCAGGTCCGGATTTTTTAAATGCCCGTATAAGGATCGACTCAACACTTTGGGTCGGTCATGTTGAAATACATTTGAGCTCTTCTGAGTGGTTTCAACATAAACATCACCTCGACAAAGCCTATGACAACACCATACTGCATGTTTGCTGGATATGTGACTGTGAAGTTTACCGGCTCGACAAAACCATTATTCCCTGTTTGTTTTTAAAAGGAAGGGTAAAGGAAGACCTTATGGATCAGTACCGGAAAATGATGGAGGAAAAAGTGGATATTTCTTGCAGGAACCTTATCCATAAAGTGGATCCTTTACATACGGGCTTGTGGCTTGAACGACTTTGCATAGAACGACTTGAACAAAAAACCGCGCAAATCAAAGATGAACTCAGGAAAAGTAAAAACAACTGGAATGCTGTTTTTTACACCCAATTGGGAGCTTCTTTTGGATTAAAACCCAATGCCGAGCCTTTCAGACAACTCACAGGGATCGTGTCTTGTAATTTGCTGGGCAGGTATAGGGATGACATTGAAAAAACAGAAGCTTTACTTTTTGGCGCTGCCGGTTTTTTAGGTCCTGAACTTAAAGATCCTTACCCCAAACAATTGTACAACCAATACCTGTTTCTCAAGCATAAACACAGTTTAAGCGAAATGCATTTATCAGAATGGAAATTCCTGAGATTGATGCCTGCTTCATTCCCAACGATCAGAATTTCACAATTTGCCATGCTGAATAAGCTAAATCCAAATTTATTCAACTTGATAACAGAGCCTCACACTCCCGATCAATATATTGAAATTCTGAGAACAGGTACCACGCCTTATTGGAACGATCATTATCAATTTGATCAAAAGGCAGCCTTTGACCCTAAGTTTACCGGACTTACAGCCATCAGAAATATTCTGATAAATACGATAGCCCCATTGCAATTCAGCTACGGTAGCCTTACCGACAATGAGGCGATCAAAAACAGGGCAGTTTCTTTACTTGAAAAATTAGGTACCGAATCGAATTCAATTGTAAGGGAATGGAAAAAAGTTGGTATCTTAGCAAAAAAATCATCAGAATCACAGGCATTGATTCAGCTTAAAAACGAATATTGTACGCTGAAAAGATGTCTGGATTGTCAGATAGGTTATCGGATCTTAAGAAATGAAAAAAATAGATTCACTGAAATATTACCTTGAACAACGAGCCTTTGGGGTTTGCAGCTGGCTTGGACAAAAAATTGGAATTAAGTCTGAAAGGGTAAGGTTGTATTTTTTATATCTCTCCTTCGGGACCTTGGGTTCATCGATCATCCTTTATCTCTTGCTTGCTTTTTGGTTAAACATTAAAAATTACATCAAAGAAGGCAGAAGAACCACCTGGGATCTGTGAACGAATATTTCCGGGATAAGGCAATAATTTAACAACCAGGTTGGTTTAATTCTGGACAGCTGTGTTTAAAAAAAAGCATTACATTTATCTGCCCATAATATTCTGTCTGATCCTGCCGGTTGGACTTTTCTCGTTAAGGGTTCCGGCTCCGGATAAGCAGAACACAAGAATTATTCATTCCCAGGTAAAGGAAGTTTTAAAGGGCGAAGGAAAAAACGACATAGTTCTGAAACTCAGGGGTGAAAACATGCATTTATACCTTAACAGAGCATTGGAGCAAATCTCAGATCTTGATTCTTTCAGAAAGGAACTTTTAAACAAAAAGGCAAAAGTTTACTACATCGAACATGCCTCACTTTTTGATGTATTTGGCAAAACCCGGCACGTTTACAGGATAGACCAAAATGACAGAATACTTTACAACGAGGAGCTTTAACGGCGAACCCTTATCGATTCGACGGATTCCAGTTCATATGCCTTTCCTTTTTCACGGGATATATGTCGTCTATCGTAACCATAATACAGGTTTCCTCTACATACCCAAAATGATCGTTGATCGCGGTACCAAAGGTTTTCATGGTAGGGCTAAGATTCATATAACTGTTAAAGAGAGGGGGAATGTTTTCGCCCAAATCCCGTATGTAACGGTTTAGTATATGGTGCCCCTCTTTATAGGGCAAACCCTTTATCTTACTTAAAAAAGGCTCAACATCCGTTGAAATTTTAAGCGGATTTGGTATAATGATCAGATCGTCGTTATCAGGAAAATAATGCTGCATAAAGGCAAGTATGCAATCTCTTCCGTGTGGGTCGAAATCCGTGTACATGGTTACCTTTCCAAAAAAATACTTCATTTCAGGATTCAGGATCACCAGGGCTCCAAGTCCATCCCATAAATTGTCGAGACTAAATAAACCCTTGCGGTTTTCGCTGCTGGGTTGATACTGTGGCTGAACGAAGCTGCGTCCCAGTTCAATGGTATAAGGGAAATAATCGGTTTTTAGTTTTTCCGAATAACCTACGATCTCCGAAGTACTCAAATGGAAATTTCCTTTTTCGTCCATTGCATCAGGGACTTTTATGTATCGGTATCCGCCAACGATTTCTTCCTCTTCAGGGCTCCATACGATTAATTGATTATAGGCATATTCACCTATATCAAACTCATCAATATCCACTTCTTTGCCGGTTCCGCCACCAGCAAGCCGGAAAGTGATCTCGCGCAGCCTTCCCAATTCCTGCATAAGTGATGGTGCTGTATTACCATCAAAAATGTAAATTTCCCTCTTACTATTATTGGTGGGTCGTACGAACCGACCGGCAGTTAATTCCGTTTTTAAGAGTTCTCTGTCAATTTTATCAATAATAGCCTGCATACCCTATTTCGCAAACATACACGTTTTAATTTTTTGAATCAATGTTGCCTTAATTACCAGGACTATTTTTTGAATATTCTATGAAATCGGCTTTCGGGTCGTTTTCAAGCTTATACACAAACTCTCTCATCAAACTGCTCCATTCGGGCATGCTCCGTGATTTGTCGAAATGTTCCGGGGGAACCGGTTTGCCAAAGCTAAATTTTATGGTCTTTCCCTTTTGTTTGAACATTTCGTCAACCAGCCAAAACATTTCAACATTGGCTTTTATCCCAAGCCTTTTTCGATAATTGGCTATGTTGTAGAACCAGTTGCTGTTGATAGCGGAAATGCAGACCGGTAATACCGGGTGATCGTATTGAATGGCTTTACTTACAAAACTCTTTTGCCAGGGAAGGTCAACAATTTTATTCTTGATCTTCCTGCTACATAATCCTGCAGGAAACACAACCACAGCTTGATCCGATGCATAGATCCGATCGATGAATTCAAGGTTTGCTTTGGGGTTGCTACCCAGTTTATTTACCGGAACAAAGATCTCTTTGAAGTTCGGTATTTTTGTTAAAAGTTCATTAACGATAAACTTCAGGTCTTGCCGGATATCTCCCAATAATGCGATCAGGGCAACACCATCAAGACCACCAAGTGGATGATTTGAGGCCAAAATAACGGGCCCCTTTTCAGGAAAATTCTCCAATCCCTCATAGGTCACCTTCACCTGAAGCTCTTCGAGCACAAATTTTGAAAATTCGATACCGTCTAAAGACTCTCCGCGTTTGAGGATCTCATTCATTTGTTTTTGATGAACTACCCTCTTTATGTACGACATGATAAATTTTGGGACCCACCTATACATAGCGGGATTCTTTTCTTTAAAAACCTTATCAATGTCAACAAAAACTTCTTCCTGTTTATTCATCCCGACAAACCTATGATTTTTATATTTTAATTAAACACACAATTTTATTGTTAGTTCAAAATCTTTAAAATTGCATCCATATGAAAAATCCGGCCGATTGGAACAAACAGGATCTGAATGTTCATTTGCAACATGCACTGGACCTTGAACTCTGGACCATTCCATTGTATCTGACTGCCTTATATTCGATCAAGGGTTTGAAAAACCAGAAGCCCAAAAACTATCCGGATGAAGCAAAGCTTATCTATTCGGTGGTGGTTCAGGAAATGTTGCATCTTGAGTTGGTAGCCAATTTGTGCAATGCACTTGGTTATTCACCAAAATTTAATAATCCCGTTTACGACGATTCTATGGGCATACCTTTTATTCATCCAAATCAGGATCACCTCCCCGAAATGCTGAAGGGATATCAAATAGCTCCCCGGGAATTGTGTGAAAACAGTCTGAAACTATTTTGTGCCATAGAATTGCCACATCCTCGATTCGATTATAATTGGGAAGATCTGGAGCAATACGATTCAATTGCCATATTATACGATGCCCTGAAAGTTGGAATTGTTCACCTTTGGAACGAATGTTATGTTGGTGATGATAAAAACCTGAATCAGAAGAACAGTTTTAACGACTATCACAATACAGATGGTAAAAAGCATGGCTTTAGTCAGATGGTCGATTCACCAGAATCTGCCGTCAAAGCAATTGATGCCATTATTTCACAGGGCGAAGGGGCCGACAGTGAAACGGTGCCGGTTGATTTCAGGCCTGTGCATGACCCGAATACGGAAGAATCTGCAGATTGGTTTCATGACGAAATGAGTCATTACCAAAAATTCATGGCCCTATTGCATTCTGCCGATAATTTGCCACCTGTACATGTTCAAACCAGGGTTTCAGACAAAGAATCAAGCCGTCAGTGCATTGCTGCATTTGAAACCTTTCTTAATGAAATGCAAACTCATTTTAATCAACCGGGAAATGATCTTGCTCCCGAGTTTTGGAAAAAAATGATTCAACTAAGTCATATTCTGATCAACGAGTGGGAAAACGAAAGATGTCCGGTATTTTCCTGATAATTAGTTCCTGGCATCCACTCCCCACATCATTTTATTGCGGAGAGAATCGAGATAATTTTCATTGCTGAGACGTATCATGTTAAACATGAAATTCGCTTTTCGGACCGCAATTTGTGTGCCTTTTTTGATCGAACTGTTCCTACTGTCAAGGCTTATGAGGTAACTTTTTACCCTGCCTTCAATTTCAAACGAAAGAACCGTGTTGTCGGGAATTACAACCGGTCTCACACTCAGATTGTGCGGAGCAATTGGCGTTATGGCAAAACTTGCAGATTGTGGTATCAGGATGGGTCCGCCGCAGCTGAGAGAGTAAGCTGATGAACCCGTTGGAGTGGCAACGATCAAACCATCTGCCCAATAGGTATTCATGAATTCACCGTTAAGATAGGTATGAACCGTGATCATACTTGAACTGTCTTTTTTGTGGATCACAAAATCGTTAAGAGCATAGGCAAAACCACCAAACAGTTCCTGATCGGCCTCAAGTTTAAGCAGGGATCTTTTATCAATATGATAGGCTTTTTTTACCAGTTCATCCACGGCCTTTTTTACTTCATTTGGATGAGAGGTTGCAAGGTAACCAAGTCTGCCGGTATTGAAGCCCAAAACCGGAATGCCGGTTTCGCGAACGATGTTCAGGGTGTCCAGCATGGTTCCGTCTCCACCGATACACAAAAGATATTCAATGTTGGTTTTAGAGATCTCTTCTGTACTGAAAACTTCATATTTGTGTTCCAGTTTGATCTTATTTTCCTTCAGCGATTGATAAAGGTTTTCGTGGAATAAGGTTTCTATTCGAAGCTGATCCAGATAATTGGTCAGACTTTTAAGGCATTCAACCGCTATCTTATTTCTCAGGTGTCTGGCGTAAATTCCGATTACCATTAAAAAGATTTTTTCAAAAATAGGTTAAAATTTCGATCTCCGGTTTTGTTAAACGCATATTCCAGGCGAAGTACCTTATCGTTAAAAAACAAAAAATCAAGACCTGCTCCATAGCCAAACAACCATGAATTTATCAAAACATTCTTGTAAACATTGTCCGGCCCCGACCATTGGTTGTTCCAAACTTGCCCTGCATCGGCAAAGAAATTAAGGAAAACCCCGAAGGGCATTGCGATTTTCTTTTTTTGCAATCGAATGCCCGTTTTAATCTTTTGATCTTTAATAAGGGCATACTTCAGGTTTAATTTAGTCATTAGCAAACTGTGACCTTCAATGCTATTTTGTTCATAACCCCTTATACAATCCTCATATCCCAGTGCTTTAAGATTGTAATAAGGCATATAAGGTTCTGGTTGATTTTGATAGGTAAATTTTGCAGAAACGGCCAAATAGATTTTTTGAATCAGCTGTTTATACACTCCGATTTCGAGGCTTTCTTTCACCCTTTCGATCGAAGTTGTATCTGAAATAAATTTACCCAGACTTAAGATATTAAGCAATCGGTAACCTTCCAGAGGATAAAAACAATTGTCTGTATTGTCGAACGAAAACCTGTGTTGAATGTAAAATTCGTTTTGACGATTTCCGGGTAATAAGAATTTCGGATTTCCATCTTTTCCCGTTACCGTATCCTTTACGGTAGTTGAATTGAACCCAAGACTCCAGCTTTCCGAGGTGAAAGGTCCTTTGCGCATGTTAAAGGATAGTATGTTTTTAAATTGAATTATTGAAGATTTGCTTGATGGCTTCAAAAACCTGAGGCTATCCGAACGTGTTATTAACCAGACTTCTTTGTTTTGTGCAAAGGAACTAATAAGGTTCAATCCAAACTTACCTTCTTTATCGATCGACATAAGTCTGTAGTTTAGCTCTGCTTTTTGTGTGTAACCGCTTTGTACAAGCAGGTCAATCCTTTTATTGCCTTTTTGAGAAACCGTGCGCAAGCGGATACCATAATTGATGCGATTTAGCTCATAATCATTGATACCCCATTGTTTGAAGTTCCTGTCGGCCCATTCAACATGAGGAAGAAATCCTAAAACCGGTTTAAGGACCAATTGAATTTTTACCCTGATATGTTTTGGTTTGTATTCATCCCAATTTACCCTGGTTTCGAGGAAATAATTGGTATTCATTAACAATTGCTCACTTTTTAAAGAAAGTTCGTCAAGGGAGCTGAGCATATATACGGAATCTTTGATCAGAAGAATTTCATTCCTGATTAAACGCAGATCCATATTTTCCAGACCTTCATAAAGGATCTCGTCCACAATAACGTAATGATCTTGCCGAGCAGGTGAAGCCTCTACATTTCCCAAAAACCAAAAACAGAAAATACAGATTAGAAGCCTGAAACGTAATACCGGATTATACAATTCGTATCAAGTTAAAACTCAAGGTACTTTAATAATGAATTATAGCGGTGTTCCAGGTCCGATTCAGAGGACTGATTGTAAAACACCCCCCGTATGTCGAAACCAAAACGCCTTAAGGATGAAACAATACTTTCGGAAAAGGGTGTGTTTATTTTCAAACTTACAATGATGTGGGAACTATCCGGTATGCTGAACAAAGTTAGTCCGATTATTTTAGCATCGTTGTTTTCAACAATATTACTCAGGGTATTAAGTGAGTAATTCTGAGCATGGATTTCGAGCCAAATAACGGATCCTTCAGCTTTGAAGCTATAGGATTCGGTCAGGAAATTAAGCAACTTCTTTCGACTTACAATTCCGGAGAAAAGACCGTCCTGATCCAGTATTGCAAAACAATTAAAAGAAGCATCCTTAAAAAACCACAATGCCTGTGTATAATGAAGGTTTTCCTTTTTAATTGCATTGGGCTCGGCAGACAAATATGGCTCAATTGATTCATCGACCTTAACGTTGATCAGATCTTTACCTTTTACGAAACCTATAACAACCTGATCTTCCACCACCGGAAGTACTGAAAGCTCCTTTTCCAGCAACATTTCAAGAGCAAACTCTACCGTATCCGTTTTTTTAAGCGGGAACAGATTAGGGTCTATAAGTTCTTTTAAGGTCAAGATTTAAACTCTTTATGCAAATTAAAGGCTTTTAACCAATTATTTATAATATCCATACCGTATTCTGTCAATATGGCTTCAGGATGAAACTGAATACCCCAAATTGGCAGATTTGTGTGAGACAAGGCCATTATTTGACTGTCGTCCAAACTGTAAGCGGTTACGATCAGTTCACTTTTAGTTAAACGGTCTATTACCAGAGAATGGTATCTGCAAACCGAAATGTTTTCGGGCAAACCATTCCACATTGGGTGAGGGATCATTTTTATTCTCGAAACTTTTCCATGCATAGGGAAAGGGGCTTTCACAAGGGATTCTTCAAAATAACAGGCAATAGCCTGATGTCCCAGGCAAATTCCTAAGATAGGTACGCGTTTGTGAAAGGTGTGAATTAACGGCATCAGAATTCCTGATTCGGATGGAATCCCCGGTCCGGGAGAAAGAATGATCCCGGAAAAATCAAGTTTTTCAATTTCTTCGATCGTCATTTCATCGTTTCGAACAACAAGAATTTCATTCCCGCATTGTTGAATGTAATCGCAAAGATTATAGGTAAATGAGTCGTAGTTGTCAAACACCAGGATCATGTTAAGGCAAAATTAAGCACATAATGTGAATAGGTATTGCCTAAGTCCTTTGTTTTGTGAAAGAATTATGTGTTAACGGCATCTTACGTGATCAAATTTCATTTTTTATTCCAAAACATATTGTATTGCTTTGCCGTTAACAATTTACTATGACTGAAAATATCGATAAAAGAGATGCCGAAAAAATTAAAAAGGCATTTGAAATAAAAAAATGGCCTGAGATAAAAAGTTCCGATAGCTGGAATATTTTCAAAGTTATGAGCGAATTTGTCGATGGGTATGATATTCTGGCAAAGATCGGACCCTGTGTTTCTATTTTTGGCTCTGCAAGAACACCTTCCGATCACCCGTATTATCAGATCGCTGAAAGCATTGCCGTTAAATTGAGCAATGCGGGCTATGGCGTAATTACCGGTGGTGGTCCCGGTATTATGGAAGCCGGCAATAAAGGTGCTTCCGAAACGGGTGGAAAATCAGTTGGTTTAAACATTAATTTGCCTTTTGAGCAATACCCCAATCAGTACATTGATTACGACAAATTAATCAACTTCAAATTCTTCTTTGTTCGAAAAGTGATGTTCATGAAATATGCTCAGGGTTTTATAGTTTTACCCGGAGGATTTGGAACCCTTGATGAACTTTTTGAGGCGCTGACCCTGGTACAAACCAAAAAAGTCGGGAAATTCCCCATCATATTGGTTGGAAAGGATTTCTGGTCGGGTTTGGTGAATTGGATCGAAGATGTGGTACTGAAAAAGGAATCGAATATTAATAAAGAAGACATGTTTCTTTTTAAAGTGGTTGATACTGCTGATGAAGCCGTACATGAAATCGTTGAATTCTATTCACATTATTCCATGGCGCCTAACTTTTAAAAAACCGAATGAACGATACCATCATAGCTTTGGCCACTCCCGTTGGCGTTGGGGCCATTGGTGTGATCAGACTTTCGGGACCCGATTCACTGGTTTTGATCGATCATTGCTTTTCGAAAGACTTGTCCTCTCATGAAGGAAATACTTTGCACTACGGGAAGATCTACAGAGGTTCGGGTAAACAAAGGGAAGTTTTGGATGAGGTTGTAGTTTCCCTGTTCAGGTCACCACATTCATATACAGGTGAAGATGTTGTGGAAATATCTTGCCATGGCTCGCCTTTTATTCTGCAAACGGTTTTGGAAAATTTTATAGATCTTGGTGCAAGGCTTGCCAAAGCAGGTGAATTCACCCAAAGAGCCTTTTTAAATGGCAAACTCGATCTGGTTCAGGCTGAGGCAGTGGCAGACCTGATCTCTGCCGAAAGTGAAGTTTCGAGAACCATGGCCATAAGGCAGATGCGAGGTGGATTTTCAATGCAGATCAAAAACCTGCGGCAACAATTGATCGACTTTGCCTCACTCATCGAACTGGAACTGGATT
Organism: Flavobacteriales bacterium; assembly: GCA_020635455.1. Classification (GTDB taxonomy): domain Bacteria; phylum Bacteroidota; class Bacteroidia; order NS11-12g; family UBA9320; genus JABWCE01. The sequence goes on along the minus strand of JACJZT010000003.1, from coordinate 417,973 downwards.
TTGGAGAAGAGGATGTGGAATTTGCAGACCGGAAAAAGTTATTGGATCTGGTGAATGAAATTAAAGGCTTGATTGATGGTTTGAAATCGGGCTTTTCCATGGGGAATGTTTTGAAAAAGGGAGTAACCACTGTTATCATCGGAAAACCCAATGCCGGAAAAAGTACCATTTTGAATGCTCTTTTAAAAGAAGATCGTGCCATAGTGAGTGATGTGGAAGGCACTACTCGTGATACCATTGAAGAAACCCTCAATGTGAATGGGGTGCAGTTTCGTTTTGTAGACACTGCCGGAATAAGGTCGCATGCCGGAAGTATCGAAAAAGAAGGGATCCTCAGAACGTTTGAAAAAATCAGATCTGCAGATCTGGTATTTTACATTTTTGATGTCAATTTGATAACAGAAAATGAGTTAAAGTCCTTATTAAGTGAATTGGAGCCAAAACCAGGCAGCATCATTCCGGTTGCAAATAAGCTCGATTTGTTCAAAGATACACTTGAAGTTAAATTTCCGGACATTGAAAATCTGATCGGAGTAAGTGGAAAAACCGGTGACATTGGTTCATTAATGAGTTTTCTTGAAGAAAGGTCTGCAGCTCTAAACCGGGAGAATACAACATTGGTGAATAATGCAAGGCATTATGAGGCTCTCCGTTTATCATCGGATGCTCTGCAGGAAGTGATCTATGGCCTGGATAAAGGCTTATCCGGAGATTTGCTGGCACTGGATATCCGCAAAGCACTTTATCATCTTGGTGAGATCACCGGTGAAGTAAGTTCGGAAGATCTGCTTGCCAATATTTTCAGTCGTTTTTGCATTGGAAAGTAATAAAGATCAAGGCTTACAAATCGGAAAATTCCAGTTTCAAACAGTAATACAAGAAATAGTCAGAAGTCAATAAATAAACCTTTTGTTAACACGATGTTTTCTTTTGCTCAATTGTTAAAAGTGATCCATTCGATGGTGTATTTATTTACTTTGTTATGTTTGTTCTTTCTATTTTCATCTTTTTCCATTGTTCAAACTTTTGATCAACCAAAGTATGTTTCAGAACATGCCATGTATGTTGATGAAACGAATTATAAGATGTTGAAGAAATACAACTCAATAATTTTTGCTCCTGCAACTAAATATACCGATACGATCCTCAATAAAAATGGCTTATTTGAAATTGACAGCGTTAAAAATACACACTTTGATTATTATTGTTCAATTACAAAACCCATTGGCAATACGGTTGCAAAAGGGTATTATAAAAACAATGTTCCAACCGGTGTTTGGGTCAAATTTAATCATAGCACCGATTCGAGCTTTAATGAATATTTTTTTATGAAAAGCGGAATTTGCATGAAGCATGTATTTTTCTGGCATCATGATGGTAGTTATTTTATGGACTCAATTACACCAACAATGGATACACTCATCCGCATGTCGTTCAATACTAAACTTGGTCAAAAGGATTACTACTATATTCCCCAAAAGGGTGATCAGGGTTATTTCGACTTAAAGGAAATTAATTTTAGAAAAATTACGGTTTATCCAAGAAGCATTTATAAATATCAGATCAAGAAGTAGGACTGGTCACAAAAAGATAAGAACCCGCCGGATTTGAACCTTGAATTATCGTCTGATCTGTAACCTCTGCATAAAAATTTCTTTTTCACGGTGACAGATGATCATGTATGAATTTTCCGGAAGCAGGCTTACATCCAGAACCGGTTCTGTGAATTGAAGGATACGAATGTATTTTTTACCATACGTGTCAAAAATCGTTAAAGTATCGTAACCGGGATTGTTGTCAAAATAGATCTTACGGTTGGCCGGATTCGGATAAAACATTTTGCTTTCAATGGTAAATCCGTGATTGATTTTTGCAACGCCGACATAAATGTTCTTTTCAGCTTCCTTTGACTCGCAAGCATTAAAGGAGATCAGACGGATGGTTTTTATACCAGTATCCCTGAATTCGTAAAATGGATGGATGTTACGGATTTTTTGGTCTTCAAGGGTCCATTCGTATTTTGTGGCGTGCCTGGACAAATTGTGGAACTGAACTTCATTATTTCCTAGATACGTATAGGTAAAATCGGAATGAAGCTTTTTGCCATTCAGGTCCCAACTTCGATAACGTTCATAGCTGATTGAGGAGGCGGCCTTTTTGATCGTTAAGGCAATGGCCGGATCCAGTTTCCCTGAAAATTTTAACAAGGAAGGATCTTTTTGAAAGAAAGTTGCGTAAAAGGAGCAGGCAGCTGCAAAACTTCCCGCATACGTCGGATGGCTGTTGTCTTTCTGGTAAAGTTCAATTTCTGGGTCCTGATCTATCAAGGTTCTCCAGACAACCGATACCGGCGAAACCATGGCGTTGTTTTCAACGGCCATATGCAGGTATCTGACTTTAAGCAAACTATCCATTCCGGAATAGGTGCAAACCGGTGGCCAGGAAGCACAATGAGCAGAGTCACCGAATTTTCGACCCCAGGTCATGTAGAAAACCGTTTTAGTGCATGGTGAATTGAGATGGATCAGACTATCCAATTGCTTTGCATATGGGTAAACATCCTTGTCGACTACCTGTTGAGCCAATGCCGGTTTTTGACTTTGTTCCTGAAGAACCACGAAGTCCCATTTTTCTGATACAATGCTCTGAGTGGTTTCAGAGTGCTTAACATGGTCTTTCAGCGAAAATCCTCCGGGTGCAACACTTTTCACCAACACTGAATCCCCACCTGAAAGGGCAAGTTTTTTGAGGATATCAGGTAGATCGTTTACAAATATGTAACTGTTTCCGATAAACAGTATTTTTTTTTGCTGAGCTTTTAAATCAACCTGTGCAAAAACCAGAAAAAAGGAAAGTAAGGAAATTCGAATAAGCGCTTTCTTCATCAATAAAGCCTGAAATTTTGTGTTAAAAAAGACAATAACTGCACTTAAGGTACGATATTACTTATTTAACGTGAGATTTGGAATTTATTTTATACCCTCTGAAAGTTTCAAACAGTATTATGTTGCCAAGGATCATGATCATCCCATAGAAAAAATCTTCAATCGGGATGCTTAATATCCTGATTCCCAGATTTTCGGTATTATTATACCAAACAACTTCGCCCATAATTCCTGTGCCCGTTAAAATACCGTTGATAATAAAAAAAGGTACCAGCAAAACCATATAACTCAGTACAAATACAGGTAAATAATCAGGAGATTTGATTGAAAAAAGAACAAGTAATAAGCCACAAATAAGGAAGGTCCAGAAGGTGTACAATTTAGACCAGTGTAAAAAAGAGATCATCACCAGCAAAATTCCCAATACCCTGATCAGCTGTGGCAGATTTATTTTTAGGCGGTCTAAACGTATGTATTTATGAAATACAAAATAGGTAAACAAGCAGCTGAAAGGGATACAAACAAAAAAAAGAACTTCTTCGATAGGTAAATTATAAAGCTCAATACCGGTGAGGTAAAGAGGGTTAAAACCCCAAACTTCAATTTTTGTAAAATAAGCATCCCATACGATCAGTGGAAAAGCAACCAGAAAAATGGATAATAATGCAATATTAAAATATTGATGAAACTGTATTTTTTTATGGAAGGAAAAAATAAGCGGAACGATCACCGCCCCCAAATCCAGACTTAAGTAAAGGAATTTCATTTTCCGCGTCGGGAAGCTTCCTTAAAAAAACGGTACGGAACCAGCAACATCCCAAAACATTCTGCTCCTTCTTTCCTCAATTGTTTATGATGAACCTTATGAGCTTTTCTGAGAGCCCGGAAATAGATCGAATCCGAGTTTCTCAACCATTTAAATCTTTGATGAATAAATACATCGTGAACTAAGAAATAGGTAAAACCGTAAAGTGTAATTCCTAATCCTATCCAAAAGAATGCATTAAAACCACCCGCCATTCCATAGAATAAGCCTAAAATTCCGGGTATTGCAAAAAACAAAAAGAAGAAATCATTTTTCTCAAAATGGGAAGTATGGTTTTTATTATGATGGTCGTGATGAAGGTTCCACAACAGACCATGCATGATATACTTATGGGTAAACCAGGCCACTCCTTCCATAAAAATAAAAGACGCAACAACCCAAATTAAATTGACTAAAAATGTATTCATTTAATTTTTTATAAAAATAGTGTTAATCACTCTCTGTCGAAAATCAAAAATTTCGTTGAGGCGCTTTTCAACCACAAATTTGTTGATAAGCTCGTTAAATATACCTAATCCGGGAGAGTAGGTAACATCATCTGTCATTTTTACTCCTCCATCTACTGTTTCAAATGTATGAAGATGTTGCCAGAAAGCATAAGGGCCTTTTATCTGGATGTCTTTAAAACTTTCTTCTGTTTTAACCTCTTCTATCCTTGTAACCCAGGTTACCGGTATTTTTAGTAAGGGTTTCACCTTATACTTTATGATCATATTGTCGAAGATCTTCTCTGAATCCGGTTTGCTTATTATTTTAAAGTCGAGGTATTCAGGGGTGATCCGGGAAAGATTTTCGGGTGATGAAAAGAAATCCCAGACTTCCTTTTTTTTTGCTGGTATTATCGTTGTCCGCTTAAAATGAAACATGGATCACAAAATAAACAAATTCAAAATTTACTGTTTCAGGGCGTTAAATTGAAAACGCAGGTAGGAATTAACCAAAAAGACCATTTTTTGAAAATTATTGATGCGGATCCTTTGCGTCATTACTTTTTCAACTTTTTGTCTTCTGATCTTCTTGAAAAGCTTGTTGTAGTAGTAAAAGGCCAGATATACACCTCCTCGACTGCTAAGGGGCAACATTTTTATACCAATTAGTGCTTCTTTGAATTCATTTTCTATATCCAGTTCGATTTCTTTTTTTTCCTTTTGGGTGAAATTTTCAAGATTTACATTTGGAAAGTAGTTTCTTCCCAATACCTTGAGGTCATCTTTAGCATCCCTCAAAAAGTTAACCTTTTGAAAAGCGGAACCGAGTTTTCTGGCATATAGTTTCAGACGCTCATACAATTCACGGTTTCCATTTGAAAAGATCCTGAGACACATCAGGCCGACAACTTCTGCAGAGCCAAAAATGTACTCATTATATTCTTCACCGTCATAGGTTATTTTCTGAAGATCCATTTTCATACTTTTCAAAAACGCATCGATAAGTTCAAGATCGATCTGATATTGATGGACACTTTGTTGAAAGGCATTCAGGACCGGATTTAAACTGATCTTTTGTTCTATGGCATCGTAGGTGTCTTTTTCAAATTTTTGGAGCAAAAGATCTTTGTCGTAGCCGTGAAAACTATCTACGATCTCATCTGCAAAACGTACAAAACCATAAACATTATAAATGGGTTTGTGGAATTCTTTACCTAAAAACCGGATACCCAGTGAAAAACTGGTACTATACGATCGGGTAGTTATTTTACTTACCCTGAAAGATAATTCGTCAAATTTTGCTTTCATATTTGTTAAGGTATTTTTTAATTTGCTTTGAAACAATTTCCCCTGAGATCAAGGCAGGTGGAACCCCGGGTCCGGGGACGGTCAATTGACCTGTGTAAAAAAGATTTTTTACTTTTTTGTTTACCAGAGATGGTTTGAGAAATGCAGTTTGACTTAAGGTATTTGCCAATCCATAGGCATTGCCTTTAAATGAGTTGTAGTCTGCTTTAAAATCATTGAGACAATAACTTTTTTTGTAGTCAATATGAGAGCGAATTTCTTCACCCGTTAGCTTTTCAAGTCGTTCCATCAGCAACCCAAAATATCTCTCCCTCAATTCTTCGGTATCTTCCAGGCCTGCGGCGAGAGGCATTAGGACAAAAAGGTTTTCATGACCTTTTGGTGCCACGCCGGGATCGGTTTTTGATGGACAACAAACGTAAAAAAGAGGTTTCCCGGGCCACTTAGGGTGTTTGTATATTTCGTCAGAATGAAGGTCGAGTGATTCATCGAAATACAGATTATGATGCTGAAATGAGTTTATTGTTTTATTTACACCAAGGTAAAAAATGAGACAAGAAGGAGAGAATACTTTTTTGTCCCAGTATTTCGGCGAGTAATTTCGGTAAGCTTCGTCTAAAAGAGTTTCACTATGTGCGTAGTCTGATGAACAAACCACTACATCAAAGGAATATTCCCCTTTGGAAGTATGAATGGCAGTGGCTTTACGATTGGTGACCTGAATTTTATGAACCGGTTCCTCCACTCTGAATTCAACTCCCAGCTCGGTTGCAAGTGATTGCATACCATAAACGATTTTAGTAAAACCTCCGTTTGGATACCAGGTACCCTGATGCAATGCAGAAAAATTCATGAGGCTGTATAAACCCGGAATGTTTTTTGGGGAACCTCCTAAAAATAATATCGGGAATTCCATTAACTGAATTAGTCTTTTACTTTTAAAGAATTTACGGATGTGCTTGTGGAAAGTGTTGAATAAATCAAGCTTTATCGCTTGTTGAAAGTATTTTGGTTTGGAAAATTCAAGGATACTCAAGGAAGGTTTGTAGATAAAATTCTTAAAAGACAGTTCGTATTTGGTTTCGGCTTCTTTCATGAATTTTTTTAACTTTTCTGCACCGTTTTCTTCCTCACGGTCAAACAGTTCATAGATCTCCCGGACGGATGCAGGTATTAGAAATTCTTCTTTTTCCGAAAATTTCATTGTAAATGCAGGGTCTAACTGAGTAAGCAGATAATAATCGGAAGGCTTTTTGTTGAATTGACCAAAATATCTTTCAAAAACTTCAGGCATCCAATACCAGCTTGGACCCATGTCGAAAACATAACCCTTTTCTCTTAGTACTCTTGCTCTTCCACCGATCTGACTGTTTTTTTCAAACACAGTAACCGTATGTCCTTCCCTGGCCAGAAAAGAAGCACAGGCCAGGCCGGAAAAACCGGATCCAATTACTGCGATATTTTTTTGTTTTTGGGTCATTGAAACAAATTTACATCTTGTTTAATAATATTTAATAAACATTAAACAAAACAACAAAAAATTTGTTTTAAATATTTTTTAAACAAGGCAAACTTTTAATTTTTGTTTTAAACAGGGGATTTCAGGTCAAAAAACAATACACTGAGGTTCATCTGTGAATAAAACCACGGCACCAAGCCTGTACTTTATTTTATTTTTGAGAACAATGCTAAATACGAGATCGATACTAATTACGGGACTTACTCTGCTAATGTCAGGGTGCGCATTTTGGTCAAATCTTGATGATAAGAAAGATACCCGTGTTAACAGAAAAAACCTGTTAACTAAGATGGACAGGACGGACCTTGCCATAGAGCAGGAGTTTTACAAAACCAGAGATCTGACAACCAATACGGTACCCCGTGAACAACTTTTCATAGCTCAACAATATCAGTACAATTTATTTAACCGGTTAAATAAAGCATCCATTCCCGGAATTAACTGGACAGAAAGAGGGCCATCCAACATTGGCGGTCGAACAAGAGCCATACTTTGGGATAAAAATGATCCCACCGGAAAGACAGTATTTGTTGCAGGTGTTGCCGGAGGTTTGTGGAAAACTACCAACATATTCGCAAATGAAGTGACCTGGGAAAAGGTTAATGATTTTCTTGATAATCTAGCCATCTGCGCAATCGCACAAGATCCTTTAAGACCCGACACTATGTATCTTGGCACCGGAGAGGGCTTCTTTAATTTTGATGCCGTTCAGGGAAATGGTATTTTTAAATCCACTGACGGGGGTAAGACCTTTACCTTGTTAAATTCTACCTTAACCACCAACCTTTCCAGCTGTGCAGGAACCGGAAATTGTGATTTTACCTATGTAAACAAAATTGTTGTTACCAATAACGGAACCGTTCTTGCTGCTTGCAGGTCACATTTTACAAACAGGGGAGGAGTTATGCGTTCGGTAAATGCCGGAGCGTCTTTTTCCAGGATCATACCCGCCAACACTCCTTACAAGGCTGCAGACCTTGAGATAGCAGCAAATGGGGATATATTTGCAGCTATAGGATTAACCTCCACTAGCGGACCGGATTTCGGAATTTGGAAATCTACCAATGATGGTGCCAGTTTTACAAAAGTATACTCCGCAGCATCCAACGAAAGACGTATTGAGATCGCTTGTGCACCCAGCGACTCCAATTACATTTATGCTATTACACAAAACTCTGTAACCAGCAGGGCAAATGCTGTGCTAAGATCAACCAATGGCGGTGGTTCATGGAGCAATATTTCTGTGCCTCTATCGATATCTTCTTCAGATACCTTTACCTCTCGACAGGCATGGTATAATTTACTTTTGGCTGTAAACCCGAACGACAGGGACAGTGTGATCATAGGTGGTATCGATCTTTACCGCACATCAAATGCAGGCAGTAGTTGGTCTCAATTGACGCATTGGACCGGTCAGTCCGGCTATCAGCCGGTACATTCCGATCAGCACATTGCTGCTTTTAAACCGGGTTCAGGAAATATTGCCTTGATCGGAAACGACGGTGGATTATACCTGGTAACCGATCTTACCTCTGCAAAACCTTATTTTAAGAAAGTAAATTCAGGTTATAATGTAACTCAGTTTTACAGTTGCGCCATAAACCCGACACGATATTCCAATAATTTTATCGGAGGAACACAGGATAATGGAACCATAAGTTTTTCTCAGGCAGGTGAAGGTCCAGGCGCAAATGCTGCAGGTGGCGACGGAGGGTTTACTCACATCGACAGGGACAACCCTGATTACCAGTTTAGCGCGTATACCAACACACAGTTGATCCGAAGTACGGACGGAGGCAAAAGTTTTAGTGATTTCTTTACTTCTTCAACCGGAAAATTCATAAATCCAAGCGATTACGACAATAAGAATAAGATCTTATACACCGGATACAATTCCGGAAACTATAAAAGGTTTACCAATATGACCGGAACTATTGCTACTGCCACCGTGTCGGCCGGATTCAGTGGTCAGGTAAGTGCTGTTACCGTGGATACTTTCGTAAATAACCGGGTTTATTTTGGAACTGACAATGGCAAAATTTACAGGGTCACAAATGCCCATTCCAGTCCCACAATAAGCAACATTACTCCTGCTTCCATGTCCGCGGGAGCTTATGTTACCTGTATTGCGATCGATCGTAAAAATCCGGCACACCTTTTGGCAACAGTATCGAATTACAATACGAACAACGTTTACGAATCCACAAATACCGGCAGCAGCTGGACCGTTTGCGACGGTAACCTGCCAAACATACCGGTACGCTGGGCAATGTTCAGTCCTTTGGGTGGAGACTCAGCCTTAATTGCAACAGAACTTGGAGTTTGGTCTACAGACAACCTGAATGGAGGATCCACCAACTGGTCAACCTCAAACAATGGATTGTCAAACGTTCGGGTGGATATGTTGAAATTGAGAGAAAGCGATTCTCTTGTACTGGCGGCAACTCATGGAAGAGGTATGTTCACCACAGACATTTTCACCACTCCCAAGGTGGATTTTACTGCCCTCGAAAAGGTAGCATACATTGGTGAACCAATTCAGTTTAACGACGATTCCTATAAAGCCACCAGCTGGGCATGGGACTTTAATAATGATGGAATTACCGATGCCACGATCCCTAACCCATCTTATGCATATGGAACTTCGGGTTATAAATCCGTTAAGCTCACCATAAATGGTACACTTTCCGTGGTAAAAAGCAAATATGTTCATATTCTTCCAAACATGTCTACACCTTATTCTCCGTCAGATGGTGGTAATTTTGATGATACTTCTAAATATTACCATTTTGGAAGTAAGGCCATTGAGGGGAACTTTAATATTTGGGAAAGAGGCATACCTTCCAATACCCTTACAACTACCAACTCTTCACCTAATGCCTGGAAAACAGACCTGGATGCCGATATAACCAAAGCCGATTATGTATGTGGATTGTATTCTCCGAATTTTAATTTCACCTTCCCGGGAACCTATAAGATCAACTTCCGTAAGAGTATGGCGATCTATTATTGCAATGCACCCTTTGCAGTTAGGGTGGAATATTCAACCAACAAGGGTGAATCCTGGCAACGACTGGGTGTGAATGGCATGGGTACTTCCTGGTACAACAAATACCCGGGAGCATCTTGTGAAATGGCATCACCTATATTTGATGATCTATATGCCTGGATAGGAAACTACAGCAATAGCTTTACTGAGTACGATGTATCCTTCCTGAGTGGAAACAAAGATGTTGCCTTCCGATTTGTTTTATCTGTGGTTGGCCGTTACAGCGATATTGGTTATGCGAAAGATGGTTTTATGATTGATGATTTTACAATTACAGGTCCTTCTAATCCTGTTTTACCGGCTGAAATAGAAACAGTTGTTTCTTCTCAAACCTTGCCTATCGGAGGAAACTCGACCGTAGATTTTTATTCGCCAAATGGGAAAATTATTGCCACCATAAAAAATAACGATTCTCATGACTATGGCAATACCAAGGTAGAAATAGACAGTGCGGGATATGGCACAGTTAACTTCAGCACCAATACTGAAAAAGGTCGAAGAATTCTGCAAAAAACAATATTGATCACTCCTGCAAACTCAAACAGTTCGGGTAATGTGGATATTAGCATGTATTTCGATAAAATCGAAAAAGACACTTTTGAGACTACTACAACCTATGCAAGCACTACCATGAATCTTCTTAAAACACCCGGAGCTCTGCATACAACAGGAACGTTGTTAAATACAATTAATGGAAGCACACCTGCAGTTTCCCCTTATCTTGACGGAGTAAAAGTAACCTCGAGTTTTAGCAATGGATTCTCCGGTTTGGGCGTAGGTACAAATGGAATTAACGGTCCATTGCCCGTAACCTGGTTGACCTTTAATGGAAAAAGAGACAATAATTCGGCTTTGCTATACTGGAAAACCGCTTCCGAAATTAACAACAGCCATTTTGAGATTGAAAGACTTATTGAAGGAGATCTGAATTTTGAAACAGTGGGAAGTGTAAAAGGAGCAGGAACTGTAATGCAAATTACCAATTACAGTTATAAAGACCTGTTACCACCTATAGCGAACGGAAAAACTGTTTATTACAGGTTAAGGCAGGTTGATTTTGATGGCGATTATGACCGTTCAAATACCATAGCTTTATATTATATCAAGAATCTTTACAACGTCGCCATCTACCCTAATCCGGGAGATATACTACTTAATATTGAAATTGAAGAACATTTAGTGCACAATTCAAGACTGGAAATATACGATCCCTTGGGTTTAAAAGTTTATAGTTCTGAGCTTGAAAATGCTATAAATGTAATAAATACAGAAGCTTTTAAAAGTGGTATTTATTATTTGACCGTTTATCAGAACAATGAACCAGTACTTTATGAGAAATGGATTAAGAAATAACCTCTTCTCGAGCGGTTTGGAGTTTTTTTGTTCCTTATAGAAACATAAGGAACATTGGTTCTTTATGTTATATGAATTGTTCTGATATTTTGTTCCGCCATGCAATTGATTCAATAATTTAGTTTAAATCACAACTTCCTTAAATTCCCATTTAAAGATCAATATTTAATAATTTTCATCGGTTTCGTAGAATTAATTGATTTTGAAAAGGTCCATCTTTAAAATCTAAACTAATTTTATTACATATATTTGTTCAAATCCCGGGGAAAGGTTTCTGAAACCTTTATTGGTAGTACTAACCTTTTAGAATTTAAATAAGATGAAAAACAGATTTATATATATATTCTTTATTTGTACCCTGTTTTGGACTTGTAATAAGGAAAACGAATCAACAGCTACTTCCGATGGTATTGAAGAGAAGCTTACGGCAAATCTAAACACAATGCACGATGCCGTGGTGGTTTATGATCGGGTTCTCAAACAGTCGGGAGACAGTATTGCAGCCTTTGATTCTTTAAGAATGTGGCTTGGCAGGCAATCTACCGTAAAAGATGGTGGGTTTGACAATTTTGAACGTTTGGAAGTAGAATTTATGAATGGGCTAAAATCTTCAATTAGCTTTATACCGGTTAATCAAAACGGTGAACATTTAACGCGAGGGGGAAGCGGACAGGGGGCTCTGACGGCATTTCAGTTTAGTTCGAATTCAAGTAAGAACATTAAAAATAAGAAAGCCCTTGTTTTGATCCCATATCCGGATGAGTTTCAATATAACCTGACCTCCATTTTTACTTTAAAAAAAGAAATGGAAGATGGATTAAGGGATTTGGAGGCTGATATGGAATATGGGTCAAACGTTACTTTGGATGATCTTAACCGGCTTGGAGATTATGGTTTTATTATACTTGATGTACATGGAACCATCAATGGTTTCTTTCTTGCATACCTTAAAAAGACATATGCAATGACGGACGTATGGATTCCGGAGGATGTTATAGCTTCTGCCTTTAACATTCATAGCATTCCGGCAGATAAGATCGCCAATGGTGAAATTGAAATAGGAATGGATATATATACCAATGACGATAATGAAGTTAAGTTTAATTTCAACATCTTAATTACTGAAAAATACATTCGGCAGTTAAACGTTGACCTTTCAGATGCAGTATTGTTTGGCAATCATTGTTATAGTGGATATACCGCAGACGGACCTAATAAAAACAATCTGCCTGAAGCCTGGCGTTCACTCGGAGTAGCTACCTACTATGGTTATGCTTTCGACAATCAAAAGTCAATGGCTGTAGATAATATTTTTTGTAAAGATATGGAGAAACAATTGGTTCAGGGACTGGTGATCGATGGGGATTCAACCGGTTCTGCTCACCTTAATTCTGACGGAACAACTCCTTTTTACGAATCGGGGAGTGGATATGTATCTCCACGTGGTAAATTACTGACTGAAAATTATACTACCGTTCCAAGCCCTTCTATATTTTTGGTGCAGTTCTTTGATAAAAACTATGAGTTTGAGCGTTGCAAGATGGGAACACTCACAGACTCAAGAGACGGACAGGAATATAAGACAGTTACCATAGGTAATCAAACGTGGATGGCAGAAAACCTTCGATATCTCCCATTTGTACATACCAACAAGGAATTTTCGGATGCATACGATAATACCTCTCCAGCTTATGGAGTATATGGTTATAACGGATCGGATGTAAACGTGGCAAAATCAAAGCCTGAATATGGTGTATACGGGGTAATCTACAACTGGTGGGCCGCCACTGCAAATCAGGGTAGTAGCTCTTCAAACCCAAGTGGAATCAAAGGAGCTTGTCCTTCCAACTGGCATTTGCCCAGCCAGGAAGAGTGGAGGGAGTTGGCTAAAGCAACCGGACTAAGCAGTGAATCCGGCTCCAAATTAAAAAGTAAAACTTTATGGGACAGTCCTAGTACTTCAACCAATGAATTTTGTTTTTCTGCAGTCCCTGGTGGGGATAGACTTGAATCGACCGGTAATTTTTATGATCTGGGTGTTATTGGGTATAACTGGACAACCACGGAAGCCTTACCACTCATTGCCTTTTCTGCCGGTTTCAGTTCAAAAGGTCCGGCGTTTGGTAGTGGACAAAGTTCCATGGGCAGAGGATATACGTGCAGGTGTGTTAAAGATTGATTGTAATAAGAACAGTTTTTCTTAATTCATAAAAATCCTGAATGAATTTTATAGAATTATTCTATGATGAATGGCCTGTGATGAAAATTGCTTAGATCAGGAAAGCACTAAAAACCTGAGACAACTTTGCTTTATAAAAATCGCTTCTTGAGAAAAGCCTGAGAAACATACAGACAAAGTTAAAGTACCGATCATGACGAGTCCATTCTGAACTTGTTTCAGATTCCCTTTTTCCAAAGCCGCAGGTTCTTGTTTCAGAACCCCCTTTTCCAAAGCCGCAGGTTCTTGTTTCAGAACCCCTTTTTCCAAAGTCGAAGGTTCTTGTTTCAGAACCCCTTTTTCCAAAGCCGCAGGTTCTTTTTTCAGCATCCCTTAGTACATACGCCTTTCGTTCTTGTTTCAGAATCTCTTCTGAACTTGTTTCAGAAACTTATAACTAAAAAGCCGCCCGGGATCCCCGGACGGCTTTTTAGTATTAGAATTCAGGTTCTATTTAACCAGCATTACTCTGCTGATGTAAACCTTTCCATTCATTTCAACCTTAACTACATATTGACCTTCGGCTGCGAATTCCATGTTAACCGGAATTTCCATATAACCGTAATTGTCATGATGCTGTTTGTCTGTGTAAACAACCCTTCCAACCAGATCGGTAATGGTAAGTTTAAGGTCACCCATTGCAGCTCTTGTAAATTCAATGGTGAAGTTTCCTTTATTTGGACTTGGGAATACATTGAACCCATGAATTGGATTGGTCTTGCTATCACCATCTCCAAACACCATTATTGAACGCTTGTGTAGAGTTCCACAATCAGCTTTAATCGCAATGGTGTCTTTACAGTTTCCTGTGTTGCCGCTAATATCCCTGAATCCACCAACAACTGTAGTGGCGGCAATACAACACTTGGCAAGATTCACATTGTCTTTAATGATAAGGTCTCCGTGAATTGAATCCAGACTACTGAATATATTATCAAAGTTGCTGATTCCTGCATTGTTGTTCTTTTCAAAAGTTAGAGAAGTTTCAACAACCTTAATTTTGTTCATATCTATGACCGTATTGTTAGTAGCGGAATCACCGTTACCTCCAAGGTAGATCTTAGAATTGGAACCAGTCCAGGTAAATGAACTGGCCTGGTCAGACAGACGAAGTCGTTCAACTTTGAAGTTTACTCCAATGTTTATTTCTCGTCCTATCGATTCAAGTTTAGGGAACAAGATATCGGTTGCATTTATACATCCTCTTACAATAAGCCTGTCTCCAACACTTTCCAGATTAGGGAAGATAACACTAACCAGCTTATTGCTATTCGCGATCTGCAAGGTTCCACCTACGGTCTTAATAGCAGATAGGTGAGTTAATTGAGTAGGAGCCGCATTATGTCTGATAGCATTAATAAGCAATCTTCCAGTAACCTCAGTGATCTGATCGAGATTACACAAGTTCTTAACGGGATCACTGTTATTATTACCAAAGATGGTCAGGTTTCCATCCACCTTGGTATATTTATTTCCTGCATTTGGTCCTGTTGTTTTAAAGAATGCGTCCACATCAGCCTGAGTATTAAGAGTAACATTTCCGGTGTAAACGTTCGCACCTGAAGGAATACCGGCACCACAAGCTACAACCGTAATGTTTAAACTACAAGAATCCACATTACCGGAAATATCCCTGGCAATCCATTTTACAGTTGTAGTACCTGAAGGGATCGCATAACCTTTCAATGTATTTGAATCGTTCAAACTGTTCTTGAAACTCAATAAGGTACAGTTGTCTTTAACAATTGGGTCAAGCTCATCCTTATAAGGTGTGTATTTGTTTCCTGTAGTATTTGCAAATACGGTTCTGTTCTTACAAATTATATTTGGTACTTCAGTATCGATTATTGTTACCTTAAAGCTACAGCTGTCTTTATTTCCTGCCGCATCGGTGGCTATAAACTTATTAATGGTAACCCCACCCGGGAAGGTACTTCCACTAGGTAAACCTGATACCTGAGAAACCGTAACACCCGGGCAGTTGTCTGAAGCGACCGGAGTTGTATATGTGATAACTCTGCCACATGTGCCCGGTACATTTGTTGAAGAGGTATCGTTTCTGCAAACGATCTTCGGAGACTCAGTATCTGATACGATAATGTCAAACGTACAGGTTGTAACATTGGAAGATGCATCTGTAAAGGTCCACATTACCGTAGTAGTTCCTTTCGGTAAAACTGTACCTGCAAGTGATGAGGTGTTGTTGTAGTTATTGATTGAACTTGCACCCGGACAATTGTCTGTGTATACCGGGTTAAATTCTGTTCCAACTACTGTGTAAGTACATTGTCCGTTGTTAGTAGATCTGTTTTGGTTACCGGGACAAGTCACAACAGGCTTAACATTATCGATTACGGTAATGGTAAACTGACAAGAATCCGTTCCACAAGCATTTGTAGCCATCACCAGCACATTCGTAACACCTTTGTTAAATGTAGATCCACTTCCTGAACCGCTTCCAGATCCGGTGGTAGCTCCACTAAATTCATACGTTAACGTAGGTGTTGGTATTCCGGTAAAGCTGACATTATAAGCTACGCTTGTATCACAAGTGTTTGATGAAGTAAATCTGGTCATATTTCCGGGACATACTGTAAAGTCAGGATATGTACAAATAACTTCACCTGTTATATCAAAAGTATACCTTGGTTCATCACAATCAGAATTGTATACGATTATTGTTGCATCTCTGACTCCAATTGTAGAAGCACTAAAAGTGACATCAAATGTATCTCTTCCTAATGGCGAAACAGTTGTAGGTGTATTAATATTGCTAACTACAAAGTAAGATGAATCAGGTCCGGTAACCCTTATTTTGTATATTTTCAGTTCATATCTTTGAATATTCCTGATAACAAAACTCTTAACTATCGGTATGTTAGGGAATGTATCTCCGAAG
Organism: Flavobacteriales bacterium; assembly: GCA_020635455.1. Lineage (GTDB taxonomy): Bacteria > Bacteroidota > Bacteroidia > NS11-12g > UBA9320 > JABWCE01. The sequence goes on along the minus strand of JACJZT010000003.1, from coordinate 401,488 downwards.
TCTGTGTAATCGGCAAGTGATGGAGTCGTGTCTCCATCTGGTATACTAATATTATTGCCTCTGATATCAATTTCAGGAATCAAAACGTATAGTATGTTCTTGCAAACAGCCATGTTTCCAGCCGAATCTTTTACTGTCCAGTTAAATTCATGATTTCCTGAGGTTAACACCAAACCTGCTAATGTGCTGGAGTTCGTTTTATCATTAATAATTGAAGCAATTCCGCAATTGTCAGAAACATTCGTTAGGTCGAATCTGGTGTCAGGTACAGTATAACTGCAGAATCCTGAATCATAAGTTACCGTATCATGAGCGACACAATAAACAACAGGATCTTCATTGTCGTTCACAGTTACATCGTATGAACAAGTTGCAGAATTACCTGCAGAGTCCATAACGGTCCATTCAACGGTGGTGGTTCCTTTAGAGAATACCGCACCTGCAAGTGAAGAGGTACCGGTGTAATCGTTGGTAACAGATGCTACACCGCAATTGTCATCGGTAGAAGTAGGATCAAACTCGGTTCCAACAGTAGTATAGGTACACTGACCTGCATCGGTGGATTTGGTCTGATCGGCTACACAAGTGATGGAAGGATCTTCGTTATCGAGTACAGTAACATCTGTGGTACAAACCGCAGAATTACCCGCAGAGTCCATAACGGTCCATTCAACATATGTGGTGCCTTTAGAGAACACCGCACCTGCTAAAGAAGAAGTACCGGTGTAATCATTGGTTACAGATGCTACACCGCAATTGTCATCGGTAGAAGTAGGATCAAACTCTGTTCCAACAGTAGTATAGGTACACTGACCAGCATCGGTGGATCTGGTAAGATCAACTTTACAAGAAATAGTAGGATCTTCATTATCGAGTACAGTAACATCTGTGGTACAAACCGCAGAATTACCCGCAGAGTCCATAACGGTCCATTCAACATATGTGGTGCCTTTAGAGAACACCGCACCTGCTAAAGAAGAAGTACCGGTGTAATCATTGGTTACAGATGCTACACCGCAATTATCGTCGGTAGAAGTAGGATCAAACTCTGTTCCAACAGTAGTATAGGTACACTGACCAGCATCGGTGGATCTGGTAAGATCAACTTTACAAGAAATGGTAGGATCTTCGTTATCGTTCACGGTTACATCGTATGAACAAGTTGCAGAATTACCTGCAGAGTCCATAACGGTCCATTCAACAGTGGTGGTTCCTTTAGAGAATACCGCACCTGCAAGTGAAGAGGTACCGGTGTAATCGTTGGTAACAGATGCTACACCGCAATTGTCATCGGTTGAAGTAGGATCAAATTCTGTTCCAACAGTAGTATAGGTACACTGACCAGCATCGGTGGATTTGGTCTGATCGGCTACACAAGTGATGGTAGGATCTTCATTATCGTTCACGGTTACATCGTATGAACAAGTTGCAGAATTGCCTGCAGAGTCCATAACGGTCCATTCAACGGTGGTGGTTCCTTTAGAGAATACCGCACCTGCAAGTGAAGAAGTACCGGTGTAATCGTTGGTAACAGATGCTACACCGCAATTGTCATCGGTTGAAGTAGGATCAAACTCTGTTCCAACAGTAGTATAGGTACACTGACCTGCATCGGTGGATTTGGTCTGATCGGCTACACAAGTGATGGTAGGATCTTCATTGTCGTTCACGGTTACATCGTATGAACAAGTTGCAGAATTACCTGCAGAGTCCATAACGGTCCATTCAACGGTGGTAGTACCATTAGAGAATACCGCACCTGCAAGTGAAGAGGTACCGGTGTAATCGTTGGTAACAGATGCTACACCGCAATTGTCATCGGTAGAAGTAGGATCAAACTCGGTTCCAACAGCAGTATAGGTACACTGACCTGCATCGGTGGATTTGGTCTGATCGGCTACACAAGTAATGGTAGGATCTTCATTATCGTTCACGGTTACATCGTATGAACAAGTTGCAGAATTACCTGCAGAGTCCATAACGGTCCATTCAACAGTGGTGGTTCCTTTAGAGAATACCGCACCTGCAAGTGAAGAAGTACCGGTGTAATCGTTGGTAAGAGAAGCCACACCACAATTATCGTCGCTGGTAGGATCGAACTCAGTTCCAACGGCAGTGTAAGTACATTTGCCGTTGTCGGTTGATCTCGTTTGATCGGCAACGCAGTTAATGGTTGGATCTTCATTATCAACAACAGTAACATTGAATGAACAAGTTCCAACATTTCCGGAGGAATCTTTTACAGAAAACGTAACAACTGTGGTACCTTTTGAAAATACTGCATCCTTAAGGGTTTGTGTTCCTGTGTAGTCAATGACAAAGGTAGATGGATCAATTCCGCAATTATCACTGTAGTTGCTGAAAGGAGAGAAGTTCTTGATCTTGAAGGTGCATTCTCCCGGATCGGTATTGAAAGTTGTACTTGGGAAGCAGGTTATTTTTGGATTTTCATTGTCATTCACAGTTACATCAAACGAACAGGTTGAAGTGTTGCCTGCTGAGTCCATAACGGTCCATGTAACAGTGGTAGTTCCTTTAGAGAATAATGCTCCGGCCAGTGAAGAAGTACCATTATGATCGTTTGTAACCGAGGCTACACCACAATTATCATCTGTGGAAACCGGATCAAATTCAGTCCCCGTAACTTTATAGGTACAAACTCCCGGATTGGTGGATTTGGTTTTATCTGAAATACATGTAATGGTTGGATCCTCATCATCTTCAACTTCAATATCAATGCTGCAGGTCGATGTATTATTAGAAGCATCGGTTGCTGTCCAGGTGACCGTTGTAGTTCCTTTAGGGAAAATTTCATTATTAAGTGTGTTGCTATTGTTGTAGTCATTGGTGATGGTAACTCCGGGACAATTGTCTGAATAAGAAACGGGATCGAATTCCGTTCCAACCGTCTTGTATGAGCATTTACCAGCATCGGTTGATCTGGTCTGATCAGTTACACAAGATATTTTTGGATCCTCGTTATCGTTTATCGTTACATCAAAACTACAGGTAGCTATGTTGTTTGCCGCATCGGTAACGGTCCATATAACCGTAGTAGTACCTTTTGGGAATATTGCATTATTCAGTGTTGCTGAATTGTTGAAGTTATTACTTGTGGTAGAACCCGGGCAATTGTCCGTAAAAGATACGGGATCGAATTCAGTGCCGGAAACTGCATAGGTACATTTACCGTTATCAGTACTTCTGGTTTGGTCTGATTGACAGGTTATGGTTGGATTTTGATTATCAATTACCGTAACATTGAAACTACAGGTTGCAGTATTGTTCGATGCATCTGTAACCGTCCAGGTAACGGTGGTCAAGCCTTTGTCAAAAACAGCACCTGCAAGAGAAGCTGTATTGTTGAAGTTGTTTTTGATGGTTGCATTCGGGCAGTTGTCATCGAATGAAGTAGGATCGAATTCAGTACCATTAACCGTATAGGTACACTTACCCGGATCCATATTTTTTGATTGATTACCAACACATGAAATAGTTGGGTCTTCATCATCGTTGACCGTAACATCGAAACTGCAAGTACTTGTGTTTCCGGAAGCATCAGTGACTGTCCAGGTTACAGTGCTTGTACCTTTTGTGAAGACTGCTCCGGCAAGAGTATTGCTGTTGTTATAATTGTTTTTTATGGTTGGGTTAGGACAATTGTCGCCATAGCTTGTTGGGTTGAATTCAGTTCCTACAACAGTATAATCACATTTTCCAGGATCCATGGATCTGGTTTGGTTAGAAACACATGAAATGGTGGGATCTTCATCATCCTTCACCGTAACATCAAAACTACATGTCGCTGTATTTCCTGAAGAATCTGTTGCGGTCCAGGTTACAGTAACAGTACCTTTTGTGAATATTGCACCAGCCAGAGTGTTGGAATTATTATAGTCGTTTTCGATAGAAACTTTAGGACAATTATCAGAGTATGAAGCAGGATCGAACTCGGTGCCTGAAACAGTATAATCACACCTGCCGGCATCCATTGATTTTGTTTGATCTGACTGACAGGTTATTTTAGGATCTTCATTGTCTTCAACTGTTACATCAAAACTACAGGTAGCTGAATTGTTGGATGCATCGGTTATTGTCCAGGTTACTGATGTTACACCTTTTGGGAAAACAGCACCTGTGAGTGAAGAAGAATTGTTGAAAGAATTTGTGATCGTACTTCCCGGACAATTATCGGAATAGCTTGTCGGGTTGAATTCGTTTCCAACGGCCTTATAAGAACATTTTCCTGCATCTGTGGATCTTGTTTGATCACCTACACAGGCAATACTGGGGGCCTGATCGTCAACAACGGTTACCACAAAACCGCAAGAAGTTTTGTTGCCTGAAGCATCGGTCACCTCCCATGTAATGGTTGTTGAACCTTTTTGTAAAATTGTTCCGGCAAGAGAAGGTGTGTTTGTTAAATAATTGCTGATCACTGCTCCCGGACAATTATCGGAATAGGATGTTGGATCAAGTTCGGTACCTGAAACTGTGTACGAACAAGTTGTACTATCCATGGATCTGGTTACGTTTCCGATACAGGTAATTGTTGGGAATTCCTGATCCTTTACCGTTACGTTATAGGAACAGGTTGCTTTATTACCGTTCACATCGGTCGCTGTCCATTTTACGGTTGTTACACCTTTATTAAACACTGCACCGGCAAGTGAAACAGAATTATTATAATCATTTGTAATGGTTACACCAGGACAGTTATCCGAATATGAAGTAAGATCAAATTCAGTACCTACCGTGGTGTATGAACATGTTCCCGAATCGGTGTTTCTTATCTGATTAGAAACACAGGCAATACTTGGAAGTTCAACATCTTTAACGGTAACATCAAAGCTGCATGTATCTGTATTTCCATTACCATCCGTTGCCACAAAGGTATTTGTTGTTACACCCACAGGGAAGTCCGAACCACTGGCCAACCCTTGTATTTGTGTTAATACCGAACCCGGGCAGTTGTCTGTTTGGGTAACTGAATAATTTACCTTGGCACTGCATTTTCCGGCATCGTTATTGACGGTCATGTTACCGGGGCAAGTCACTACAGGATCTTCATTGTCATTTACCGTAATTGAAAAACTACATGTATCGGTAAAGTTGGCAATGTCTGTAACCACAAATGTGTTGACCGTTGTACCTACCGGAAACATTGAGCCGCTTGGTAATCCTGCGATCTGTTTTAAGGTTTCCCCCGGGCAATTATCCCAGGTAGTAACCGTATAAGTTACATTGGCACCGCATTTTCCATTGTCATTCGATAAGGTCATGTTCCCCGGACAAGTTACGGTCGGGTAAATGGTATCGTTAACGGTAACCATGAAACTACAGGTATCTGTATTACCCTGAGCATCTGTAACAACAAATGTATTCATGGTCATTCCTACAGGGAAAGTGCTTCCACTTGCCAGCCCCTTGATTTGTTCTATGGTTTCTCCCGGGCAATTATCCGTTGCCTGTACACTATACGTAACTACACTGCCACAAACTCCCAAATCAATAAATTGAGTGATGTTACCCGGGCAGGTAATCACCGGAGGGATGGTGTCGGCAATTACAAAAAAACCGGGAGTTATGAATTTTGGTAAGACCGGTGTGACGTTTGAGCTCATCCTTGTTCCGGTATTGCCGTGTCCACTGGAATCGCTTACCACTGTTCCACTTCCTTCGTCAAATTTCCAGTAACTGAAAAGATCTGATATTTTAGGATGACTTAAAAACGTTAACTTATTGTACCAATTGGCAATTTCTGTTGCCGATAATGGTTGTTTCCACAACCTGAACTCATCGATCACTCCCGAAAATGGGCCGTAACTTCCCTTGTCGCCTAATTGTGAACTTGGAATTAATTTATTGATGTTTGAGGTAAGTCCTTTTTTTACAAAACTTCCATTTATATATAGGTGTGGTGTTTTTTTGGAGTATACAACCGCAATATGCGTCCAGCTGCTACTGGATAAAGTTGTGTAGTAAACCAGTAAGGGTGGAAGATAGCTTGAAGCGTGTTCAAATACTGCCACTCCATTGGTACCTACTGAAATACCTACTCCGGCAGTGTCAGGATAAGCCCCCCCGTATATTGGAAAGACCGCATAATTTTGTCCGCTTGTACCGGTGTAATTGAAGAAACCATTTGATTCGGACATGCTGGACTTAATGGTCGCATTGGGTTTTACCCAAAATTCAATGGTGAAGCTGTCGCGAATCGCTCTTGTGCTTGAATTAGGGTTTACAAAGCTTTTGTTCGCAGCCTTAAATTCAAGTGCATAACCTCCGCACTGAGCAAACGCATTGTTTGTCAATGCCGCAAATGAAAAAGTAAGAACAGCCAAAAGCGTTCTCGTTTGCACCATTTTCAACAGCTTCCTCTTTAAGGGCTGATAAAATCTGTGGGTTTTAACAATAGGTAATGATGTGTTCATAAATGTTTGTTTTGTGGTTCTTTTCAGGTAATTTTTTTCTGGTTCTAATTAAAAATATCAAAAATACAAACTGCTCGTAATCAATTAATTAAATTATCGAGTATGTGTCAATTGTAAGTTTTATGTAATTAATATCCACAAATATACATTTTTGAAGAAAGAATAAAAGTTAAATAGTTCTTAAATAAAGTTATTATTTAACAATGTATATCTGCATTTGATTGGAATAATGGACAGGCTTGACCTTAGACCCTAAAGGTGATTTTAATCAGTTTTTTAGAATGTCTATTGCTTAACAATCAATTTAAGGTTTCCTGCGCTTTGGGTTCTGACCATTAATTGATCTCTTGCAGGGTAAATATTCATAATGTTCAATTGATCGATCAAACCTTCCAGGTATACATTCTTATCTATTTTTCGATTGAGTTCCTTATTAAGGTTCTTCTTTATTTCTGCCAGATCCGGCCCGAAGTTATATACGGCAGCATCCATTATGGTTTGGGTAACCTTTTTATTGAACAACCATTTTGCCATTTTAAACACCATACTTTTTGTTTTTACATCAAAGGTCAGTTGGGTAAATCGAATGGTCTTTTTTAGTTCGTCATAAACCGGAGTGCCCACAAGATACAATTTGCCTTTTCGACTGCCTGTAAAGCTAAGACCGATAACGGCCTTTTGATTTCCAATACCGTAAATTTCAATATCGCGAACAATGATTTTTTTCTTTTTTATGGGAATAACCTGTCCACGGATGAGTTTACTTATATAATTCGAAAGTGTATCGTAATTAACCATAATGTCAAGGTTGATCTTGAAACCATTTCCTTTTTGATACGTGTTGAGTTCGGGCAGCGGAAATTCGGAAAGTGCTACCCGGTTGCTTCTTATTACCGGCATGGCTTTTAAAGCCAGAGAAAAATTAAGTTCCGAACCTTTCATATCCAGGTTGCTCATGTGAACACTTCTTGGATTGATGCTTAAGTATCCAAGAGATTCGATGTAAAATTCGGTATTGATCTTTTTCCATAATTCATTTACCATGGGTTTTAGCTCGTACTCGCTAACTTTTTTATCAACTTCTGTACCTAAATTTTCAAGAGGTCCTCTTATGTATTGAATAAGCCGGTCGGTAGCATCCAGATTTAGAATGGTCATTTTGCACCGGTCGATCGGCTTAAGCTGTTCAAGTTTGGTTTTTGTATTTATAATATAATCTCTTTCAACATTGACAGTTGAGGAATACGATATATTCATTTTTCTCAACGATTCACCAATTCCACAACTGGCGGTAAGCTTCGGAACGAAGCATTTTCCGAAAGCGCATTTGGCACAGTATGAAAGGTCAATGCTGTATTGACCCTGAAAGTCAAGATCGATCCTGTTGCCAAACCCGCGAATATTAAAAGGAGTACGTTTAAAGAAGTAGTTGTATGACAATCCTTCACAAGGAGCTTCCTTGCCTGAAAAATCCGTTGGAACTTCATTTTCAGCTTGTTTAAAATAGGGAGCCAGATCGATCTTGATGGGCACATCTATTTCGGATAAAACCTGAGGAGCTACCGGAATACTTACCTCGCTCATAACCGGGCGTTCCGGAACGATCGTTCTGCAGGAAGTTAATGCTGCGATACATAGAATAAACGTGTTTTTCAACAGAACATCTTTTGAATTTTTAACTCTTAAAGTTTTATAAACATTACAATTCATATAAGTACGTAAATAATTCCACAATAGCGTTATGGCTGCTTTTCAGAATTTTGGAAGTATTTGATGTTGTATGTGAAGGTGGCCATAAAATACCTTTTTAAGATATTGGTCTGACTGTCTTCAAAATAATTTTCGGTAAAGACCCTGTTGAGCACATTGTTTTGATTAAACACATCAAACACCAGGAATCGCAACTCGGCTCTCTGATCTTTTAAAAACTTATAAGCCGCAGCCAGGTTCAGCATAAGGACCTCATTTTGCAGGCCATTGCTTAATCCGGAATATACATTATGATTTAGATCTGCGTTTATCAGCCATTTCTTTTTGTAAATATAATTGAGTTTAAATGAAGAATTCTGATTTAAATACCGGTTGTTGTTAGAAGTTTGTATAGAATTTTTTGATGAACCGGATAAGGTCTTAGAATTAAGGATGATTTCCAGAGCAGAACTTATGGTGCTGTTTAAGGATAAATTTAACGAATTAACCTGACTGAAAGAATTGTTCACCTGATCGTTTATGACCGATGGTGAGTTGCCGATACTGGAACTAAGTGCCAGATTCATTTTAGACTTTAGTTTCTTTAAAGGAAAGGTATAGTTTACAAAAGCGCGTAAATTGTATTTCCCATTCAGATTTTGAAAAGTGCTTACCTGTGAACCTTTGGTTACAGGAATTTCATTGGTCAGAAATGTGTCTTCCCTTGCAATAAAACTATTGTTGACGGTTGCATTTTGGTATATTGAAGATCCAATGTAAGCAAACAAAACGGTGTTTTTTACGCGGTTCATGTTTTTGTATCGCAAACTGAAATTGTTTTCAAAACTTTGTTTAAGCCCGGAATTTCCACTGTACAACATGGTTGGATTATTGTATACGATCACTTCCTGCAACTGACTTACCGATGGTATGTTGTTTGATGTGCGGTAACGAAACATGATATTGCTGTTTTGTGAAAATTTATATTGCAAGGATGCTCCCGGTAAAAAACTGGTGAAGGGACGTTTAATTTTTCCTTCCTCAGGATATTGATATGAATTGTTGAGCGTAGCTTTCTGATAGGCAATGCGTACATCCATTCGCACTTTATTTTTAGAATATCTGTAAGCGAGTTTGATTTCATCCGAATGAAACATTGAATTAAAATAACTCGATAAAGCAGAATCGATCTTTTCGGTTTGGTTTGATAAATTGGTTGTAAGCAGATCAGAATTCGATCGGCTTATATTTTTTTCATAGCTCACGTTCACCTGGCTGTTTTTGGTAACCGGTTCGGTATATGTAAACTGACCGGAAAATGCTCTCTCGTTCTGGTCAAGTTTTGCATTTAACGAATTGAGAATATTGGATGCAGAGTCTTCAGTAAAAGAAAAGTCATAAGTATAATCCGAATTCCCTTTTTTGGCACCAATATCCGTTTTTATGTAAAGTGATACAACCCGGCCTTTTTTCTTCAGATTTTTTCGCATCAGCAATGGCATGTATAAATGGTATCCTTCGAAAGTGGTTGACTGATCGTTTTGAATGGTGTTGAGCGATAAATTTTCACTACCGTTTATACCAATCGATCCGGAGGTTCCACTGTTGGTTTGAAAGGTGATGTTGGGCTTAAAGGTTATCTGATCGTTGCTTTTATTTTTCCATTCTACCTGAAGATTTGCCCTGTGATTTAAATTGGTACTTGAAAGAAGTCCTGTTTCCACATATTGAATTCCGGCGTCTTCAAGGTTGTAATATTGTCTGTTAAGCCGGCTTGTCGTTAAGTTTTTGCTCCGGTTAACAAAATAACTTCCGGTAAAATCAAGGTTCTTCCATGTATCACTATAATTGAGCCCGGAAGCATGGGTTTTTGAAATCCCGTTGCTCTGGTCGATGAGAAAATTTGAAACATCGCCGTAAGTACCCTGGCCGCCGCTACCTCTTCCTCTGCCTCCGCCACCACGCGAGTTTCCGGAGGAAGTTCCGACAACACCCAACAAATCGTCGCTTAAAAAATTTTGTTCATTTATGTTGTTTGCATTTAGTAAAAGGGTCATGCGTTTTTTATCTTTGAATCGATTCAGGTTGCCTGCCAGCTTCCATTTATCATTATCGCCTGCTCCTCCAACCACTCTGCCAAAAGTTCCATTCCTGAAAGCAAGTTTGGTAACGATGTTTATCGTCTTACTTGTGTTTCCATCATCAAAACCACTTGCCTGGCTTTGATCCGAAGCCTGATCGTAAATCTGTATTTTTTGGATAACTTCAGCCGGCAGGTTTTTTAAAACCACCGAAGGGTCATCACCAAAAAAAGGTTTTCCATCTACCAGAACTTTCTTTACATCTTCACCTTCTGCCTGCAATTTGCCATTGTTCTCCGATATGGAAGGCATCTTTTTTATCAGATCTTCCGCGCTGGCATCGGGATTGGTTTTGTAGGAATCAGCCTGATATTCACTGGTGTCCCCCGAAAGTGTCGCTGTTGGTGACTGAGCCTCGATTACAACCTCCGGTATATTTTGTAAGCCGGTTTTGAGAACAATTACACCAAGGTCCATATTTTTTGCCGACACTTCAATATTGAGCTGCAAATCCTGATAACCCAGATATTTGAATTTAAGGGTCGTAACTTTCTGAGGAAGGTTTTCAAGAATAAAAACCCCTGAGTCATCTGATCTGGAACCCCCCACATATTTTGAATCCTGAAAAGCAGTTACGAGTATCCCCGGAATGGGTTCTTTCATTACATCTTTAATCCGACCTTTTACCGTTGCAGATTGTCCAAAAACAATGAAAGGCGCGATTGCAAATATGGCAAGCCAAAGTAATTTTCTCACCCTTAATTTATTCTTTGTTTTGTTCTTTCCGGAACCAAAAACTAAAAGAAGACTTTTTTTCAAGATGGAATGGGTTTGGGTTTAATATGAGGAACAGGTTCTTATTACGAAACGTCTGCCCGGTTTATGAATTGCCTGCAAAATATTTCTATTGAATGGATATTTCCGTTACCCCTGCAAAATTAAATGAAAGGTAATAGCAAAATCAGTTAAGACCGATATAATTTTTATATTTTTGCCATTTTAAATTATGGCTGAATTAATTCGTTTACCTAAGATGAGTGACACCATGGAAGAAGGTGTGATCGTGAAGTGGAATGTAAAGGTTGGAGATTCTGTTAAAAGCGGAGACATTCTGGCTGACGTCGAAACCGATAAAGCCACTATGGAACTCGAAAATTTCTCAAAAGGCCATGTTCTTAAGCTTGTAGCCGACGAAGGCAGTGCAATTCCGGTTGATAGTATCATTGCCATTATTGGCAAGGAAGGTGAAGATATTTCCGGAATTAAACTGGACTCAAATCCGGCGGCAGCAAAAACTGAACCTGATGCACCGGTTGAAATCGTTCAGAAGGAAGAAAAACCGGTTGAATCTGTTAAAGCACTTAACCATGATGATTCCAGGACCAAAGCAAGTCCGCTTGCCAAAAAAATTGCTGCCGAGAAAGGGATCGATATCCAAACTATTGCAGGATCGGGAGATCATGGAAGAATTATAAAGAGAGACATTGAGAATGCGAAGCCAATGCCGGTTGCAAATACCTCGTCAGCAGGTATGATGGAAAGTTTTGAAGAAATACCCGTTTCCCAAATGCGAAAAACCATTGCTAACCGATTGTCGGAAAGTAAATTTACCGCTCCACATTTTTATCTTACCATGGAGATCAATATGGACAATGCCATTAAAGCCAGGGAAAGGATGAATGAATTCTCAGAGGTAAAAATTTCCATGAATGATCTTGTTGTTAAGGCATCCGCAATTGCATTGACCAAACACCCTATGGTGAATGCTTCATGGTTGGGAACCAAAATCAGGATAAACCATCACATTCACATTGGTGTTGCAATGGCAGTAGATGAAGGACTTCTGGTTCCTGTAGTCAGGTTTGCAAATCAGAAAGCTCTTTCACAGATCAGTGCCGAAGTAAAAGAATACAGCAAAAAGGCCAAAGAAAAAAAACTACAGCCTGGCGACTGGCAGGGAAACACCTTTACCATAAGCAATCTGGGAATGTTTGGTATTGAAGAGTTCACGGCCATCATAAATACACCGGATGCCTGCATACTTGCAGTTGGCGGAATAAAAGAGACGGTTGGCGTGGTAAATGGTGAAATAAAACCTGTTAATGTCATGAAGGTTACCCTTAGCTGTGACCACAGAGTGGTTGATGGAGTGGTTGGTTCCAAATTCCTGCTAAGCCTCAAGGATCTTTTGGAAGAACCTGTAAGGTTGTTGGTTTAGGCCCAACAAACCTGAGTGTTTTTTGTTAATATATAAAAGGCCCAAACAGTCATGAAAACGCTGATACCATCTGAATTGCCAATTCCAAAGCTACATCACTATCTATTGGGTGCAGTGGTCCCAAGGCCGATAGCTTTTGCCAGCACCATCAGCAAGGAAGGGGTGAATAATTTGTCACCATTCAGCTTCTTCAATGTTTTCAGTGCCAACCCACCCATTTTAATTTTTTCTCCATCACGTTCCGGCAGAACCGGTGAAACCAAAAATACACACGATTACATTCTTGAAGTACCTGAAGTGGTCATCAACGTGGTCAATTATGAGATGGTGCATCAAATGAGCCTTGCGAGCAGTCCTTTTCCAAAGGGAGTTGATGAATTTGTGAAATCAGGTTTTACACCGATCGACTCACATCTGGTCAGGCCAAAACGCGTAAAGGAAAGTCCGGTCCAACTCGAATGCGAAGTACTTGAAGTTAAGGAACTTGGACAGGGTGGAGGAGCAGGAAATCTGGTGATCTGCCTGGTTAAATGCATACATATAAAAGAGGAATTTCTTAACGATGAGGGAATGATCGATCAAACCAGGATCGATCTTGTTGCAAGAATGGGAGGAAACTGGTATTGCCGTGCGAATGGAGAAGCTTTGTTTGAAGTTCAAAAGCCACTCACAACCATTGGGATTGGAATTGATGCTTTACCGGACCATATCAAAAACAGTGAAAATTTAACCGGTAATCAACTGGGTAAACTTGGTAGTTTGGAACATTTTCCAAGTGATGAGGAGAAAATTGCCATAAAAAATGCCTACGCAAATGAAAGCGATCACGATACACTGGCATCCGACCTGATCGACCAGGGTGAAGTGTTTACGGCTCTTTGTTTATTACTCTGACTTTCTGAAAGGCTAACTGACTACCAGTCGTCGTCGTCAACATAAATGGGTTCTTTGCAATATTTTTGCAAAGCGTCGATCATCTTATGGATTTTCTTATCGGCCGATATTAAGACCATATCGTTGCCTTTAGGATTGATGGTAGATTTCCGGTAAAACTCGAAATACGTTACAATGTCATTTTTTTCACCGGGAGGGGGTGGCACCAGATGAACAAGATTGTTAATTTTATATCGGTAACGACCTTCCTTAAAACGCAGTTCCATATCAAACTGAATGCTTCCATTGGGAACTTTTGAATATTTATTCGCCTCAATAAAAAGTGGAAAAACTCCTACCATTATGATCTTGAATTCCTTCTTATCATCCTTGGTGATCTTCTTCTTCATATCTTTTTTACTGAATTCGTAATTGATCCATCTTTTGGCTCTCCAGTAAAGCGAATCCGTGCCTGCTTCTTCCTCCTCAACAACAGCGGTATAGGTAACCAGTTCGGTTATGGTATCGAACGGTACTTCAAATCTTATATATGGCTTTTTTTCAGGCTTTGGTTTTTCTTCAACCACCGGTTTTGTATCCCCGAAACTGTTATTGAAATCAGTGTTATAGGTGTCGCCGTATGGATCATCGTAATTGGTTGTATCGGTTGCATAAGGATCGTCGTAGTTGTAATCCTGCGCATTAATATCAATCGCCAACCCTAAAGCTATGGTAGTGATTAGTATTTTAAAGATAGATTTCATTTAAAATTTCTCGGATTTTTAAAATAGTGTGCGAAAATAAAATTTATTCGATAAAAATTATCCCCAAATTTCACATTCATGTTTGTTAATCAATTAGTTTTCTCCTTGTTCGATGGTTAATTTTGAAAGGTATAAAAAGTAATCTAAATGAACAAATCCGGTCGAATTATTTTCATGACACTCCTATTACTTTCATTGCTAATAACGTGCCAATCACAAAAAAAATATGAGAACAAGGAAAAAAAGTACATACTTCTTGAAAACAATGACCCTCATAGCTTTTCAAACCCTCAATTTGTCAGGGTATACAATATGCACCTTGATCTGAATATCAACTGGAAGAACAAAACCCTTGAAGGTAAGGTCGGTCTGAAAATGATCAAATCAAAGGACAATGACACCCTGATCCTGGACACCCGGGAACTGGTTATTGAACAGGTTAAAGACGGTGATGGAAAAATTCTGGAACATTGGTTGGGTAAAACCGATTCGATATTTGGAACTGCACTTTACATCCCAACTAAGGGGAAGGATTCGGTAATCGTTCATTATAAAACCGTTCCCGGATCAGAAGCTTTGCAATGGTTAACACCCGAACAAACAAACGATAAGGAAGAAGAATTTCTTTACAGCCAAAGTCAGGCAATACTTGCAAGGTCATGGGTGCCTTGCCAGGATGCACCGGCTGTGAAATTTACCTATTCAGCAGAAATTAAAACCAAAAAAGATTTTTTGGCCTTAATGAGTGCAACGAATCCTAAAGAAATTAACCCGGATGGTTATTACACCTTTGAACAGGACCAACCAATATCGAGTTATCTCCTTGCGATCGCATCCGGTAAAATCGCGTATCGTTCACTTGGACCTGACTGCGGTATTTATGCTGAAACGGGAATGTTGGATAAGGCTGCATGGGAATTTGCAGATATGCAAAAAATGATAGATGAAGCCGGTAAACTTTATGGAAAATACATGTGGAAACAGTACGATGTTCTGGTATTGCCTCCGAGTTTTCCATTTGGTGGAATGGAAAATCCCAGATTAACCTTCGCAACTCCTACGGTTATTACAGGTGACCGTAGTCAGGTAGCATTGATAGCCCATGAACTTGCACATTCATGGAGTGGAAATCTGGTTACCAATTCCACCTGGAACGACTTTTGGCTCAACGAGGGTTTTACCAGTTATTTTGAACAAAGGATCATGGAAAAGCTCTATGGAAAACCATACGAACAGATGCGACAGGTGCTTGCCTGGAATGATCTGCAAAATACCATAGAAGAAATGAATATGGATAACCTGACGGAAGATACCAAATTAAAGCTGGATCTTTCTGGCCGGGACCCGGATGACGGACTCACGGATGTTGCCTACGACAAGGGGCGTTTTTTCCTTTGCCATCTCGAAGATGTTGTTGGAAGGGAAAACTGGGATGAGTTCCTCAAAAATTATTTTAAGTCCCACGCTTTCGGATCCATGGATACTGAGGGTTTTCTGGAGTATTTGAACAATGAGTTACTGAACAGGAACGAACAATGGAAAAAGGCAGCACAGGCCAATGCCTGGATATATGGAGCCGGAATGCCCGAAGGTGCGAAAAAACCTGTTTCTACAGAATTGACCCGCGTAGATTCACTGGTAGAAGCCTGTTTCAGTAAAGATTTGAAACCCTATGAAATGGATACGACGGGTTTTACAACCCATCACTGGCAATATTTTATCAGACAGTTTTCAAAAAAAGCCGGCAGCCTTCAGGTCATCAGAATGGAAAAAGCCTTTCATTTTTCACTAAGAAGCAATTCAGAAATTAATTGCGATTGGTTTGTAACCACGATTAAAGCAGGTTTAAAAATAAACCGGATTCAAATAGAAAATTTTCTTACCACGGTTGGTCGAAGAAAATTTCTGATGCCCATTTATGAAGAATTGATCAAGACCAAAGAAGGAAAAGAATGGGCAAGATCTGTTTTTGAAAAAGCCAAATCCGGATATCATTCGGTTTCAAGAAATTCTGTTGAACACCTTTTATACAGATCTTAGTTACTTGTTTTGAGCAGAAAATATCTGATTATTGGATCACTAATTTCCTTTTCAGTACTTTTTTTTATTTTATCATTCGAAAAAGAAAGAATTCATGAAACCACAGTTTTTAAGGAAAAGTGTTCTACCCAAGCGCCAAAGAAGGAGCGACCAGAACCAGTCAGGTATCCACAGGATTTTTTTGCCTGGCCAATTCGCGGAGAGATCGATCTTTCCGGAAATTTTGGTGAAATAAGGACCAATCATTTTCATTCGGGACTGGACATCAGGACCAATAAAGGTCAAACCGGCATACCGGTTTATGCCTCAGGCGACGGTTATATCGGCAGAATTAATGTTTCACCCTATGGATACGGCAATGCGCTTTATATAGTTCATCCGAATGGTTATACCACTGTTTACGGACATTTGGATAGATTTGTGCATACGATAGAATCGTACGTTACCGGAATTCAATATCAAAGGAAAGAAGCTTTTCTGGAGTTGTTTCCCGAGAACTCGGTACTCAGGATCAAAAAAGGGGATCTGATAGCATATTCCGGTAACACCGGAGGTTCTGCAGGTCCTCATCTGCACTTTGAAATCAGAGACAGCAAAAGTTCTGAGTCGATCGATCCCTTATTATTCGGACTCAAGCTAAAGGATATTAGTGCACCGATACTGGAAGCCCTGAATCTTTATGCATTTGAGAATACAAAACATTTTGAGACCGGAACCTACCGGGTTGCAAAAATTTATACAAAGAATAAATCGAATGAAACGAGAAATGTAAAGGTTACACCAGGCTGGTATGGACTGGGAGCAGAGTGGAAAGATTATCTAAGACCGGGTTCCTTTCGAATGGGAGTACCCATTGCCAGATTATACCTCGAAGGTGAATTAATACTGGAGCATAACATCAAACGCATGCCTTTTGAAGACTGGAGGCAGGTGAATTGTTATATGGATCATCCGGTAAAAGAACTGAAGGATCAAAGAATAATCAAACTTTTCAGGGATAATGGAAACCGGCTGAATATTTATCCGGTAAGCATACAAGAGGGTAAATTCTTCATTCAGGCGAAGCGTACTTACAGTATAAAGGTAGTTATAGAGGACTTTCCCGGTTACAAAGACTCGGCAGAGTTTGTTTTAATTGGGGATGATAATGCCGACATAGGCTTCCCTCCGGAAATTGTATCCATACCGGAACAACCTGAATTGTTCTCCAGGATGTTTTTTCCATCTCAGAACAATTCGTTTCAAATACCGGTTGGTAACGATTCTCTTAGAGTTGATCTTCCTAAAGGTGTGCTTTATGATACCATTAACTTCAGATTGGGTATTTCAAAATATCTTCATAAAGGTCATCAAACCTGGGAAGTAATGAGAAGCAGCATTCCGGTTAACGATTCTTTTACCATAACCTTCAAACCTAAGACCCCCCTCCAGGATCCCGATAAATACATTTTCATCCGATTGACCGATACCAAAGCAGAAAGGCCCGAAATAACCTTTACAAAGAATAATACCCTTATTTGCAAGCCAAAATTATTAGGGAATTTTTATATAGTTAAAGATGAATCAGGGCCTGAGGTGAAGAACATCAGCGTTGGTAAAAACGGATTCAGTTTAAACGTGCTGGATAAACCCGGTGGCGTTAATAAAATTGAATTGGCCCTGGATGGTAACTGGCAACTTTTTCAGTACGACCCTAAGATCGATCTGGTGCATGGCAAATGGCCGGTTGCGTTAAAAAATGGCGATCACGTACTGAAAATTCTGGTTACAGACCGGGTTGGGAATAAATCAGAAATTTTGAAAACATTCAAATTATAATATTTGTTTAAAGAGTATGGAATTAAAAGTTGGCGATAAAGCACCTGAATTCAGTACCACCAACCAAAGGGGAGAAGTGGTTCATTCAAAAGACCTCTACAAGAATAAACTGGTCTTGTATTTTTACCCGAAAGACGATACACCCGGATGCACGGCTCAAGCGTGTAATTTGAGGGATAATTATGAGGTGCTTAAGAAAAAAGGATACCTCATATTTGGAATTAGTCCTGATAATGCAAAAAAACACATAAAGTTTATAGAAAAGTATTCTTTGCCTTTTGACCTGTTGACAGACGAAGATCATTCCGTTGCGAACGTATTCGGAACCTGGGTTGAAAAAAGCATGTATGGCAGAAAATATATGGGTATGGCCAGAGTAACCTTCCTGATTGAGAACGGGGTAGTTGCGGAAATCATTGAAAAAGTAAAGACCTCTGACCACAGCGCTCAGATTCTTGATTCTTAGTAGGAAATACTAAAAGCTCGTTAAACCAAAGTCTTAATTTCGCCGGATTTCTCAGTTATTCCTGAAATCCGGAATAAGATTGAACTCAGGGATGATCACTTTAAACTCCTGATCGTCAACCTCACGCTTGAAATTGTAGTGACCTTTCATGATTCCGGCATCGGACTTTAACTGACAAAAGGATTCATACTGATAACTTTCACCGGGAGCAAGGACAGGTTGGTCACCAACCACTCCGGCACCTTCAACATATCGTCGTTCCATATGAGAATCGAAGATATCCCAGAATCGACTTAATAATTGTACGGTAAATTCTCCTTCGTTTGAAATGGTGATCCTGTATGAAAAGAGAAAGTAGTTTAGGTCAGGTCTGGACTGGTTCTGCTGGTAACTTGTTTCAACTGAAACCTCTATATTTTTTGTAATTGCAGTAACCATTGCATTAAATTAGCAACACAAATAAACCTGAATTTTTTAAAACCGCAATACTTTTTACTTTAAGAAATTTGTAATAATTTCATCCATAGGATTGATGCGGCTGCCAAAGTGCCCGAGTAATTGTCCTTCTTCGTTGAGTAAGAATTTATTAAAATTCCAGTTCACTTTATAATCATCCGTTTTATTGAGTTCTTTACTGGTAAGCCAGGTATATATCGGGTGCTGGTCTTTCCCCTTAACATCCACTTTTGTGGTTATAGGAAAAGTTACGTTAAACTTTGTACTGCAGAATTGTTCAATTTCTGATTCTTCGCCAGGTTCCTGATTTCCAAACTGATTACATGGGAAACCGATGACAACCAGTTTGTCGGCATAAGTTTCACTCAGTTTTTGCAGATCGGCATATTGTTTCGTAAATCCACACTGTGATGCTACATTAACGATCAGGATCTTTTTACCTTTGAAATCCCTGAGACAAATCGAATCCCTGGAATTCAGTTTCTGAATACAGAATTTCATAATATCAGAAGTTTCTTCCGTGATAGGATTTTCAACTAGTTTAACCTTGTTTCTGGCTGCAATGAACTTCCAAATACCAACTATGATAAATGTGGTAAGTGCGATGGTAAGTATGGTTTTCATAGTTATTTTAAAAACAGGGGAAATTAAATATTGTTTTTAAAAGTATGGTATCCTGAATTGATTATAAATTTGCCGGTGGCTATAATTTTGTGAAAATATTTTTCGGAAATGGAATTGTTTTACAAGAAGTACGGAGATAAAGGTCCGGTTGTGATCATACTGCATGGTTTATTCGGGATGTCGGACAACTGGCATAATGTTGCAAGAAGCCTTTCGGATGAGTTAGCGGTGTATTGTCTTGATCTGAGAAATCACGGAAGGTCACCTCACAGCAATTTTATGTCGTATAGTTCCATGGCCGACGATGTGTGGGAATTTATGCAGAAGCAAAGGTTACATAATGCCATTCTGATCGGCCATTCAATGGGAGGGAAAGTTGCCATGAAGTTTACCGACAAATACCCCGATAAAGTTTCCGGGCTGGTGGTAGTGGATATAGCGCCTAAGAGATACAAGAATGGACATGATCTTTATTTCAGAGCCATGCGAAACCTTGATCTGAATGCAACTAGCAGAAAAGAGATCGAAGATCAACTTTCAAAGAGTATTACCGATCGGGGAGAAATGCTTTTTATTCTTAAGAACCTCGAGAGAAAAGATGCAGGGGGGTATCGGTTGAAATTGAATCTGGACGCCATTGAACAAAATTATGAACAGATTGCGGAGGGAATTCAGTTCAGAAATAAGATCGGGGTTCCGACCTGTTTAATAAAGGGTCAGAATTCAGGATATATAAATGAGGAAGACAGAAAAGAGTTCCAAAACATTTTTACAGACTTTAGCTTTTTTGAGGTAGAAAATGCAGGCCATTGGGTGCACGCGGAAAATCCGGCCGGTTTTTTGCAAGCCATACAGTCATTTATTCAGTAAATCTTTATTAGGTCATCCGTTTTAATATTTTTAATATTGCCCCTGAGTGTATGAAGCAATTCATTAAGGTTTTAACATTCGTTCTTGTCTTCTTCACCATGCCCACGGCCATGGGTCAAACCACCATTAAAGGAAAAGTTTCCGATTCTGAAACAGGCGAAGCCTTGCCTTTTATCACACTTTATTTTGCCGGAACTTCAATTGGTACGTCTTCCGATTTCGAAGGATTTTATGAGTTGTCAACCAATGCCCGCGTGGATAGCATAGTTGCAAAATCTGTTGGCTATGACAGGGCGGCAAAAAAGGTTGTATTAAATCAGGCTCAAATCATAAACTTCTCACTCGACCCGAGCAGCAACAGTTTGAATGAAGTTGTGGTTAAGCCCGGAGTCAACAAGGCCTTACGCATTATCCGAAATGCACAGGATAACCGAAAGCGGTTTAACATTGAAAACATTGAACAATATGAATATGAAAGTTTTTCCAAGGTACAACTCGCGGTAGATAATATTACAGAGAAATTCAAAAAAAGGAGGATCTACAAATCAATGGAAAACCTTTTCGACACTATTAGCAGTCTCAAGGCCGATTCGAATGCGCTTCCCGTACTTCCTGTTTTCGTTTCTGAAACCTTAAGTGATTATTATTACAATAAAAACCCTTATCGTACAAAGGAAGTGGTCAAAGCCACACGCATAAAAGGAGTTGGGGTTGGCGACGACAGCTATATTGCACAGATACTCGGATCGTCGTATCAGAGTTATAATTTTAACGAGAACAACCTTTATATATTTGATAAGGACTTTATTTCTCCAATTTCAGGGCTATCCATCAATTACTACCACTATGCCCTTGAAGACAGTTTGAACATTGATGGCAAGAAAACCTATAAGATACGCGTGTGGCCCAAAAATAAAAAGGACCTTGTATTTTCCGGTTATATCTGGATACAGGATACCACCTTTGCCCTGAAACAGGTTTCATTGGAGATCTCTAAAGAGGCAAACATCAACTTTATTGAAAAAATAAAGATACAACAGGAATTGAAACAAGTAGAAAATGATGCATGGTTACCTGTAAAGACAAGGGTTTTGATTGATCTGGTGGAGATCTCGGACAATACCCTGGGAATGATAGGACTGTATTATACAAGTACGAAAGATCAGAAAGTAAATGTGAAGCATGACCTGAAATTCTATGCCGAGAAAATTACGGTAAATGAAGATGCGTACTCTAAGGAAGATAACTATTGGGATTCGATGCGCCATGAAAAACTTACTGCAGACGATAAGAAAATATTCAATCTGGTTGATTCCTTTAAAAACCAGCCTATGGTGCGAACCTATGTTGATGTGGTTCAGGTTTTGGCTGAAGGTTATAAACCTTTAAAAAATAAAAAATTCGAAATTGGCCCTTACATAACCCTTATTGGTGGTAATCCACTGGAAGGAGTTCGTATAAGAGCAGGAATACGCAGCACAAAAGATCTGTTTAAAAATGCCAAATTCGAAACGTATGTTGGATATGGATTTAAAGATAAACGTATAAAATATGTTGGTGACGCCACCTTTGTTCTCGACCGTAAACACTGGACCAGAATAGGAACCGGTATAAAAAACGACGTTGACTTACTGGGTGTAACGGATAACCCCTTTGTAAGCAGCAGTTTGTTTAAGTCTCTTAACACTTTGGGTTCCACCAGACTTAATTACACCTTTGAATATAAAATATGGGCTGAGCGTGAGATCATAAAGGGCATCACACTTCGAGCAAATCTGCGACATAACGAATACACCTTTGAGAAGTACTCCAAATTCAGATTTCTGTATTACACCAATCCGTTTACCGAAGAGCTTTCCAATAAGTTCAATACCACCACTTTAAATCTTGAAGCCTATATTTCACTTAAGCAACAGTTTGTTTTCAGGCATGTAGACCGATATAATTTTGGAAATTTGAAACAGCCCGTATTCACCATCAATTTCACCAAAGGACTTAAGAATTTTTTAGGCGGAGCCTATAATTTTGACAAGGTGGGTTTTAAAGTTTGGCAATACAATAGCTGGGGTAATTTTGGAAATTTCGAATATACCCTGCAGGCCGGTAAAACATTTGGTACCATACCTTATCCGATCCTTGAGGTTGCGCGTGGAAATGAATCTTACGTTTCAGGTATTTATTCCTATAACCTGATGAATTTCTTTGAATTTATATCTGATGAATATGTTTCATTGCATTACGAACACAACGATAATGGTCTTATATTTAATCGTATTCCACTTGTTAAAAAGTTCAAGTGGAGGTTCCTGTATAATGTTAAAATGATCTATGGAAGTCTTAGTGAAAACAATACCATTGTGTTTCCGCTAGATTCAAGTTACAATGATATTCGGGATGATGTAACACAGATTGGTCAGTATCGCAAGGGCGTTCCATATGTGGAACTGGGCTACGGAATTGAAAACATATTTAAATTTGTCAGGATCGATTTCATTCACAGATTGAATTACCTGGATCATGAAAATTCAGATGGCAAAAAAGTAAGGCCTTTTGGCGTAAAGGTCAATTTTGTCTTTAAATTCTAAAATTCAATCATCAAAATATACTTTGAGTTGAATCAAAGGGTAAATTGAATAAGATCACATGAATCGCAAACGTAGAATATGGTTTTTTATTTAATGTAAAATATTGTTATACAGCCGTTTAAATCCAAATGGTTCATAAATTAAAATTCTAAGTTACTGAATTTAAAATCTAAAATAAATCCCGTACTTTTGCCCTCTTTAAAAAATCGAGTTATAATATACGAATATGAAAAATAAAGGTTTTATACAAACTTTTACAGTACTGTTAATTTTAGCCTGCATTTATCAACTCTCTTTTACCTTTAAAACCAGAGGTGTTGAGAAAGATGCTCAGGAATGGGCTGCAGCAACCGGTCAGGATGCCAACAAATATCTGGACTCCATTGGCCCTATGCCTATTTATAATTTTTTAGGGATAAAGTATACCTACCTTGAATGTAAGGATAAGGAAATTAGTCTTGGTCTCGACTTAAAAGGCGGGATGAACGTTACCATGGAAGTATCCGTTCCTGACATCGTTAAAAGCCTTGCAAACAATACAAAAGACCCTAAGTTTAATCAGGCAATTGACAACGCCGTAAGCAAATTTAACGGCGAGCAGGATTTTATAGAACTATTCAAGGCAGAGTGGGATAAAGTGGCTCCCGGCAAAAACCTCGCACCCTTATTCACAAATAAAGATCTTAAGGAGGAATTACCTTACGATTCACCAAATGATAAAGTTTACAGCTGGTTGGTAGAACAATCAAAACAGGCTGTTTCAAGGGCTTATCAGATCATCAATCAGCGTATTGACCAATTTGGTGTTGTTCAGCCTAACGTACAGGAACTTGGAAATGGCAGGATCCTGGTTGAACTTCCAGGTGTGAAAGATCCCAAAAGGGTCAGAAACATACTTCAGAGCTCTGCTAAACTTGAATTCTGGAATACCTATGCAAATTACGATTCGTATAAATTTCTTGAAGCTGCCAATACGGTTGTAAAAAATAAACTGGCACTTGAAGAAGCTGAAAAAGAGGATAAAGGGGATTCAACAACAAAGGGTACCACCTTAACTGCTACGGAAGATACAGGTATCGATTCTACTAAAAAAGATTCGGCGGCGAATACACTTTCTGCGCTGAATCAAAGTGGAAAGGCAGATTCAACCAAAACACCGGAACAGTTAAAGAAAGAGAATCCTATCCTTTCCCTGATCATTCCTAACACCGTGGAAGACCCTGAAACCAAACAACAAAGATGGGCCGATGGTGCAGGGATCGGTTTCGTTCCAACACGTGAGATGGAAACTCTTCAGGCTTATTTTGACCTGCCTGAAGTAAAAAAGATATTGCCTCCAAACCTCCTCTTGAGATGGAGTTTTAAACCAACCGATGAGAACCGGGCCTTTTTTATGCTTTACGGTATAAAGGCCGGACGTGATGGTTTGCCGGCATTACCGGGTGACGTGGTTACCAGTGCCCGAAAATCGGTAAATCCGAATGGTGAGATCGGAGTATCCATGAGCATGAGTCCGGAAGGAGCCAGTGACTGGAGAAGGATCACTGCTCAGGCTGCACCAACACATGACGCGATTGCGATCATGCTGGATGATAAGATCTATTCGGCACCTACGGTCAATAATGAAATTTCAAACGGAATGTCTGAAATCTCCGGAGGATTTAACGACCGTGAGGCCGATGACCTTGCAAACATACTTAAAGCCGGTAAATTGCCTGCTCCAACCCGTATCGTTGAAGAATCGGTTGTGGGTCCTACACTGGGAGAAACTGCTCGTAAGGCAGGTATCCTTTCACTGATCTTAGGATTTTTGGCAGTGATCATCTTCGTAATCCTTTATTATGGAAGAGGAGGAATGTACGCGATCCTGGCTTTATTACTCAATTTGTTCTTCCTTGTGGCCATTATGGCCGGTTACGGAGCTGCTCTTACCCTGCCGGGTCTTGCAGGTTTGGTACTTACCATGGGTATGGCTATAGATACCAACGTTCTTATCAATGAAAGGATAAAGGAGGAACTCGCACATGGAAAAAATTATTCCAACGCAGTTTCCATTGGATATAAACAAGCATTCTCAGCCATCATTGACTCGAACATCACCACCTTGATCGGAGGATTGATCATGGCCTATTTTGGATCCGGACCCGTAAAAGGTTTCGCCGTGGTTTTGATCATAGGTATATTTACTTCATTGTTTACCGGTATTCTCATCTCAAGGATAATCAACGAGTTTGACATGCGAAGAGGCAGAGAAGTTACGTTTACCACTTCGCTTTCAAAGAACTTATTCAAGAATGCAAACTACAACCTAGTTGGGAAGCGTAAAACGTTCTACATCATTTCTTCCATATTTATTTTCATAGGTGTAATCAGTATGGTGAGCCGGGGCTTTAGTACGGGTGTAGATTTCAAAGGTGGCTGGACCTATACGATACAGTTCGACGGTGACCTGAATTCAAATGAAATCCGTGAAGAGATCAATAAGGTCATTACCGAAAACGTTGAGGTAAAAACCTACGGAACTGACAATCAGTTCAGGATCACAACTGCTTATAAAATTGATGACCAGAATCCAGAGGTATCCGAAGAGGTTGAAGCTACTTTGTTAAAAAGTCTTTCAAAATTCAATGTTAAAAAGGAAGATATATTATCTTCAAGTAAAATTGGACCGACCATTGCTGCTGATGTGAGACAGGAATCTTCGATTGCGGTAATTCTGGCGGTAATCGGTATTTTCTTTTACATCGTAATTCGATTTAGAAAAGTTTCCTATGGTATGGGTGGTGCGATCGCTTTGATACATGACGTTCTTGCCGTATTGACGTTATATACATTGTTCTGGGGAATCTTACCATTCCCGATGGATATCGATCAGGCCTTTATTGGCGCAATTCTTACGGTACTGGGTTACTCTATTAACGATACGGTGGTTGTATTTGACCGTATCCGTGAATTCCTGGGTATCAATAAATTCGACGATCAGAAGGAGGTGGTCAACAATGCGATCAATCAAACACTGAGCAGAACTGTAATTACTGCTACTTCTTCAATTATTACCTTGCTCGTATTGTTCCTGTTTGGTGGTGAAGGATTGAAAGGTTTTACCTTCGCTCTTCTTACCGGTATCATTATTGGAACGTATTCATCCATTTTTGTGGCTTCTCCAGTGGTTATTGACCTCGACAAGAAGAAGAACAAAAAGTAAAATAAAATATTGAAGAAAAAGGGTCTTCGAGAGAAGACCTTTTTTTTTACTTATTTTTCTTTCTTTGCCGGCCTTGCGATTTTTTTTGGATGATTCAGAAGTACGTATTTTTGTATTTATTATTTCAATTCACACACTACTGATCATTTAAGGTTATGAATGCCCTGGGCAAAGCAACAAGCCCCTATCTGTTGCAACACGCTGAAAACCCTGTCGACTGGTACGAGTGGGGAGCAGAAGCATTAAATAAGGCCAAAGCGGAGAACAAGCCCATACTGATCAGTATAGGTTATAGTGCCTGTCATTGGTGTCATGTTATGGCACATGAGGTTTTTGAAGACGAAGAATCGGCAAAAAGGATGAATGAAAATTTCATCAATATAAAGATTGATCGTGAAGAGCGCCCTGACATTGATCAGATCTATATGGATGCAATTCAATTGCTTAATGGCAGGGGAGGCTGGCCTTTGAATATATTTGCATTGCCCGATGGCAGGCCATTTTACGGCGGAACTTATTTCCCGAGAAAAGACTGGAATTCTGTTTTAATACAATTGTCGGACCTATGGAAGCAAAAAACAGAAACCGTTTATGAATATGCTGCAAAACTTTCTGCCGGAGTAACACAGACCAACCTAATAGAAAGTGGTAATACAGCCTGGCAGGAGAATGATCTGCACCGGGCCATACAAATCATCAAAACATCCATTGACCAGGAGCAGGGAGGGTTTAACAGAGCTCCTAAATTCCCCTTACCTGTCGTTTACCATTTTGTGCTTCATTACACAAATCTTTATCCGGACCCTGAAATGCAGCAATGGCTTCTTCACAGTTTAACCAGGATGAGTACAGGTGGGCTTTACGATGTTGTTGAAGGCGGGTATTCGAGGTATTCGGTTGATCTGCATTGGCATGTTCCTCATTTCGAAAAAATGCTTTACGATAATGCACAGATGTTGTCGTTTCTGGCAGAAACCTATATGGTAACCGGTAATGAGTTTCTGAAGCAAAAGATCGGGGAGACCATTGGGTTTATTGAGAAAGAATGGCTTACCAAAGAAGGAGGTGTTTATAGTGCTTATGATGCTGACAGTGAAGGTGAGGAAGGTAAATATTATTGTTATACCTCAGAGGATCTGAAAAGAATTGGCATTACCGACAAAGACATACTTAGCTATTTTCATTGCACGGATGCCGGTAATTGGGAATCGGGAAGGAACATTTTGTTTGCAACCCAAACACCTTCAGACTTTGCAAAACAAAATACAATTCCATTGCAGGATTTTAAAGTCCGCCTTGAACAGGCTCTTGCAGTTTTAAGAGAGGAGAGAAAGAAAAGAGTCAAGCCCGGCCTGGACGATAAGATACTTGCCGGCTGGAATGCCATGCTTGCAACCGGGCTCCTGAAATGTTATAACGCAACCGGGATAGACGAATATTTAAACCTGGGCAAAAAGGTACTGTCTTTTATCGGGAATAACCTTTATAAGGAAGGAAAACTGTACAGAAGCTATAAGAACGGAATCGCAGGGATAAGTGGGTTTCTGGAAGACCATGTTTTTTATGCGGAAGCCCTTCTTTGTGCCTACAATCTGACCTTTGAAGATCAGTATTTGCTTGATTCGCACAAAATAGTTCAAACGGTTTTAAACGAATTCGGTCAAGAGCATAACCCTTATTTTGTATTTAATCCCGATCCTGCGGGTGAACTTTTTGTTAAAAAAACCGATCTTGGGGATGATGTGATCCCTAGTGCCAACGCTGTTATGTGTGAGTTGCTTTTAAAATTAGGATATTATTTTGATCTGCCGCAATGGCGTGAGCATGCAGAAAGGATGATCCGTGGTATGAACGAAAGGGTACTTAAGGGGCCGGCCTGGTATTGCAGGTGGTTAAGTTCAGCACTTTTGTTTCAGTCGGGGTTAAATCAGGTTACCATTGCCGGAAAGGATCTTAAAGACTTTAAAGGTATGTATTTGCCCAATACGGTCTTTCTAAAGCCTTCGAATCTTATTCCCCTAAGCATGAGTAAAGATGAAGTACATGGTGCGTATTACTTGTGCAGGGATACTGAATGTTATGCTCCTGAAACGGATTATGAATCGGTTTTAAACAGACTTTATTAAAAAAAAACTGATTTCTTTTAGGACCTGTAATATTTATCGCGGTAACATTTATAAGGGAAAGGACCTTACAATTGTTTAACAAGTTCTACCCTGCGGTTTAAAGCCTTGCCTTCTTCACTTTCGTTTTCGGCTACCGGACAAAGAGGGCCCACTCCATGGCCAGAAAGTCTCGATGGTTCTATATCATAATTTTTTATAAGATAGTCTGCAACTGCTTTGGCCCTGGAACCTGATAATTGAAGATTGTGCTCGAGTGACCCTGAAATATCGGTATGGCCAACAATAAAAAGTCTAAGTGATTTATTCTTTTTCAGAAGTTTTCCGATCTCATTTAGCGAGGTCTTAGCTTCTTCTTTTATTTCAGATCTGTCAAGATCAAATAAAATAGAATAAAGAGCAACCTTTCCATTCAAATTAAGGGCTTTTTCAATAGCCTCGGCATTCAGTGTGATCAATCCGTCCTCCATCCTTGTTTCTTCAATAATATCGACCATAAAAACATTTTCAGTATTCGAATATTTTGCTCCGGAAATAACTATATAACTATTTCCTTTTGGTGAAGACTTTTTGGCGGCCAGATAACATGAGCCACCCGAAGTAGATGAACCAACCAGCAGTTTTATGTTGCCACCCGATGGCAGTGGATTCTCTCTGAAATGAATCCCCAGGAAATTTCTGCCACCAATGGATGACCTTGCTTTTAGATTTTCATCAATGCCCTCAGCCAGAGTGGTAAATTTGCCTGTTTTGACAGCCGTTTGAAAATTTCTGAATATCTCCGTAAGACTTCTCTCACCTTCAACACTGTAATAAATACGGGTAATTTTGCCTTCAACCTTTTGCCATTTTTCAATTTGTCTATATCCTTTTTCAGGTCCAAGTGCAATGTTGTAGGTCCCATAGTCCTTTTCATCGTAAAACCCAATAAAGGACCCCGGATACCTCGAAATCAGAGGGTGATCCTTCGCATTTGGAACATCCTTTTGCGCAAGAACAGATGTAACCATAAGTATGGTGAATATGATTGCAAAACAGACTTTTTTCATGGCTCAGTTTTTAATGGTCATAACCGAGATCTCTCCTTCTTTAATTTCATGTGTGTTTGCAGTTTGCTGGCTTCCACCTGTAAAACTAAAAGAGCATTTGATCTTTGTACCATCAAAATAGTCAACATTTAAAGTTCCGGAAGAAACATTACTCGCATCGTCATTGATTCTTGCGGGTGCGGTCCAGCTGTCGCCTTTTGCATCTTTGTATGTCAAGCCCAAAATGTTCTTTTGACTGCTTAAAGAGGTTTTAAAACTTCCCGTCGTTTTGTCCCAAAGGTTAATTTGTAAGGTAAAGATCGAACCATCATTTTTTTCAGCGGTGAGAATGATGCTGTTGGTGATGGCCATGAACGTGGCACTCACCTTGGCGGCATCGGTGGTCCATTCTGTACCGTCAATTTTAGCTGAAAACATGGTTACAGTGGGAGGATTTGCTCCCTGATTGTTATTGTTGTCAGAATTACTCGAAGGTGCCGTATCTTCTTTCTTGCAGGAAACCAATAGCAATGAAAACACTCCCAGGGTCATCACCATCTTTCCTGAGAAGCTTACTATTGAAAAGTTTAATTTATAGTTTTTTGGAGATTGTTTCATGATTTTAATTTTTAGTTAAGAATTACAAACTTTGATTGAGAAATTTTCTGATTGTTGGTGATAATAAGGGAGTAAATGCCATTCCTGAAGTTTTTTGTTCCGGTTTCCAGCATATTTACACCTGACTGAAGGTCTTTGATCTCAGAATGAACTACCTGGCCTGTCTGATCCATAATTTGAATGGCTGCTGTTCCGGGAGCATTCCAGGAAAAGTTCAGATTTTGACCATTTATCACCGGGTTTGGAAATACACGGATTGGGTTATCAACTGTTTTTTTGATAGCGGCACCAGTTCCGATCCGTTCAGGATCTTGATTATACCATACAAGGCTCGAAGTATTGAAGCCATCAAATACCGACTCCTGTAACATGATCCAGTATTTATGATCTGAAGAGATCCATATCCACTGGTCTTTTGTTTGAGTAGTGATGTTTCCGAAAAAATCGTTGTATTGTTCGCGTCTCATGGCATAACGTATCACATTATCATACGTGCCAACCGGAGTTTTTAGAGTGCCGTATCCATCTGCTTTAATATCAACAAATCCTGTAAACTTTATTCCAAATCCCTTTACGGTACCTGTGCCTTCAAAGCTATCTCTGTCTGCATCCATGTAAGTAAATGGCAAATCAATGATCAGTTCTTCGTTGTTGTAATTTAGTTTGGCGGTGTCGGGAGGGGTCCCGGGTAAAGGCAGTGCCTGGCCCACAATGGACAAGGAGTTGGCTCCTAACTTATAATAACTGTGTGCATTCTCATCGCTTAAACCAAGTATGTTAGAGCCCGGATAATCATTTTCCCAGAAGCTTCCTGCCGGGTTTAAAAATTTGAATTTAATGTCATTCCGCGCCGTCAAACCTGAAAAATCCCACATTTTCATCGTACCTGCACTTGCCTTTAAGGCTGCAACATCAATGTTTTCCGCGCATACTTTTACATGAGCCGAATCTCCAACGACAGGTATATTTTCAATTTTAATGGTTGACTGTGCACCGGCCATTTGAGGAAGAATGCAGCATGTCAATGTTTTTAGAAGTGTAGATAGATGTTTCATATTTGTTTGATTTAGGAGTTATTGTTTTTTAATGTTCACACCTTTAAAAGTACCGTTTACGGTAACTTTCATGGTTGTATCCAGAGGGTTACGCATGTTCATGCTGTAGTTTCCATCCAGAAAGTAGTCGCTTACGGATGAAGCCTGATACAAAACCGACTTAGTAATGTTGATGGTCCCTGAGGTAGAAATGTACGTTGTTGAACCTGAAGTTGAGGGTGAATAAGAACTTCCCGTGGGTGCACCTTCGTTCATTTTATAGCTTCCTTCTGCAAGAGATAAGGTTTTTGTTATGAAGGCAAACTTCCAACCAAGAGGAAGTTCCATTGCCTGAAACGCAAGCACACCCAACGCACTTGAAAGTGAACCGTTAATGGCAAAATTATTTGCTACATTTTTTGGAAGGGTAAAACTGTAACTTTGGTTTTCCGCGCCTGTAACGGTTGCTGTGAATTCAGCATCGGGTAGATCTGACCCGGAACCACCTGATGAAGGAGAATTTTCCTTTTTGCACGAAACTGTGAAGAAAATAAAACTGAGTACTAAAATAGATATTGACTTTTTCATGTTCGGATTGTTTAAAAATCGAAGACAAAATTAGAGTAGCATCCAAGAGTGGTCAATCGCCCGTATGCGGTATTTTCAATTTTTCAAGATTCCTGAATTTCGGAAATTCAGAAAAAAATATGGCTTCTGTTTCCGGTTCAGATCAACCTTTGGTCGATTGCTTTTCGAACAGCTTCTGCTCTTGAATGAACATGAAGTTTTGAATAGATTGTTTTAATATGCGTGCGAACCGTATGTCCGCTAATGAAGTGTTTTTCTCCAATTTCCCTATAATTCATGCCTTTACACAGGTCAGTCAAAACCTCGTTTTCGCGCTCGGAAAGTATAGAATTTCCGAGAGGCTGAAAGGACTCCGTAATACGGCGGGCAATGCTACCGGTCATTGGAGAACCTCCCTGATTGACCTCAACAATGGCTTCCAGTATTTTTGCCGGGGCTGTATCTTTAAGAATGTAGCCTGAAGCTCCGGCCTTAAGTGAGTTAAAAATGGAATCGTCATCATCACGGATCGTTAACATAATAAAATCAGTATTCTTTACTTTTTCCTTGAGACCAAGAATGCCTTGAATTCCTGAAATTCCTGGCAACTCAATATCCATTAAAACCACATCAGGTTGCAGATCAATAATAGGTTGCAGCGCATTTTCACAATCAGAGAAGGAGGCAAGACAATTAAATCCATTTGTTTTTTCGATCAGAAAGGTCATTAACTGCCGGATCTCGTTGTCATCTTCCACAATAATAACCGATATAACGTTTTGATCATCCATTGAATTTGGTAAGCAATATAGATTTATTGATTCCTATCTGTAAATACCTCAAATGGGGTAATCGTAAATTTAAGGTTTACCCTTGTGCCCTTTGATGGAATAAAATCTATCCATAGATTCGCCCCAATTTTATCTGCCCGTTCATTCATAATATTCAATCCATAACTTTCGCTTCCTTTCTGATCCTTTTTCCAGTTATAGCTTCCATTGTCCTGCAGCGAGCATTCAAGTTTACTGTTCTTTAAAACGAATTGAAAAAGGACCGAATTTCCGTTGCTGTGTTTTAAAGAATTGTGCATGGCTTCTTTGAATATCTGAATGATCGCTCGCCTCGATTCCATATTTAAATTGATGTTCTTAAAGTTGTCTGAAACCCGATCACTTTTGAACGACATGGCAGAATCCTGGAACAACACATTTCCAAAATCCTGTATTCTTAATATTGTGTCAAATAAGCTGTCCTTGTCAGGGTCCAGCACCCAGATAAAATCGCGCATGCTGGAGGAAAGTTGTGCGGCATTTTGTTCAATCCTTATCAAATAATTGCTCAATTCTGTGTTGTTTGAAGCCTGAGACCTTGCCAATCCGGTAAGCAGGTTGATCTTGGTGATCTTATTACCTGCTTCATCATGAAAGTCGGCAGCCGATTTTTTACGAAATTGTTCCCTTTCCGTTTCCTTGGCTTCCTTAATTTTATTTTCAAGATTTATTTTTCTTCTAAGGGCATTTAATCTTAATCGGAATAACACCGTAAGAATAAAAAGTATAAGAAGTATGTATAGAAAATACGCCCAGGTGCTTCTGTACCAGGGAGGCAAGATTATTATTTTCAACTGCCTGGCTTTTGTATTCCAGTAACCCGAATTGTTTGCGGATCTTATTTCGAGCACGTAGTTGCCGGGGTTGAGATTTGTAAAGGTGGCTTCCCGGTTGTTTCCGGCATTGATCCAGTCCTTATTAAATCCGATCAGGCGGTAAGAATATTGATTTTCAGCACTGTGAAGGTATGATAGGGAAGCAAATTCTACCGTAAAAAAAGATTGATGATGTTCCAGTTGTATCTCCTTACAGTAAGAAATAGATTTGTTCAAGGTGAATTTACCGTTTGCTGTATCCCCAATTCCCACTGCAACCGACTTGTTGAATATTTTAAAATCTGTCAGGGTAACTCCTGGGTTATACTTGTTAACCTTAATATCGGCCGGATTAAAAAAAACGATTCCATTGGAACATCCGAAGTAGATCTCACCCCTATTGCCATTTGTTCTTGATCTGCTTGTAAATTCAAGGCAGGGCAATTTTTCGTCTACCTTTAGTTTGCTTATCTTTAAGCTTACCGGATCGATACAGCAGATTCCTTCATTGCTACTGATCCATATCTTATTGTTTTTATCTTTTACCAATCCCCTCAGGTAATTATTGGGCAATCCATTTTCGGAAGTAAAATGCGACCAGTTTTTTGAAACAAGATCATAAATAAGAAGTCCTTCTGCTGTGGCAATGTAAACAGACTTTCCATGAATAATCATATCTTTTGCTAATGTCAGATACCCGGACCTTTTGTCAAAAGGGTTGCCGCCTCTCGAAATGGGTTCAAAATCCATAGTCTCCTTATCGATCTTATAAAGAAAGTAAGGATCGACGGCATAGAGTGTTTTGCTGTTGTAGGAATAAACCTGAGTGATGACCGTTTCATAATCGGTTACCAGTTTTTTACTGATCAATGTTTTTGTATCAAAACAGGAAATACCCCAAAATGCACTTATCCAAATCCTGCCTTCAGTATCCATTTCAATACTTGTGATCTCATCCGACCTTTCTTTTACCGGAAAATCGATCTTATACCTTTTCCAGCTGAGGTCAACAGGATTTATTTTATACAACCATGGAGCAACACCGGCCCAGATATTTCCATTAGTATCTTCTGTGATTCCACCTACATATCCATTTAAGTTCTCATCATCCCCAGGCAAATGGATCTTTTTATACTCACTTTTCTTTAAGTGAAACCGGATCATTCCTTCATCACCGGCGATCCAGAGGTATCCATTCCTGTCCTGAAGGATCCTCGAAACATGATTGTTAAATTCGGGCTGACCAATACGCAGTTTATCAATAATTTGTATCTCGGGTGAAGAAATAAAATGTGTACTTAATCCTTCATCAGTAGCTATCCACCAATTACCTGCATAATCGAGAAAAAAATCCCGACTTAAATTGCTGGGTAAAGAAAGGGAATTATTTGGCTCATAAAAAAATCGCTTATATGAATAGATCCTTTGTTTGAGGTTCACAATGGTCAATCCATTTCCAAGACAGATCAGACCAATCTTAGGGTCATACAATACTTTTGCCTGTATGTTCAGGAAGATATTTTCGGGTTGCCCCTCAATTATTTCCGGAATTTTTCCGGGGGCCATTTGCGATTGTTCCAATTTTCCTAAACGACCTTCGGGTAAGGCAAAGAAATAGGTGTTGTTTTCAGCCAAGGTAATGGAGTTGATCCTTGGAAGATCCATTCCCTTTATTTGATCTTTATTAAACAAAAACCTTTTGGTTTTTTTATCAAATCCAAAAAGACCCCGGGTTGTGGCAAACCAGATTATTTGGTCAGGACCTTCTTGAATGCCATAAATTTTACCGATTGCATTGGTAATTGGATTTTTTGGGATCTCATAGGCTGTAAAAAGAAAGTTATCTCCTTTTTTTTCAATTCGTTGCAATACCCATCCACTCGTGAACCAAATATACCCTTTTTTATCCTCATAAAGATGTTGTGCATCCCAATTCAATGGTCCATTTTGGCCTGTAGAATCCATTTCCCAGGTCATAAGTTCTTCGGTCACTTTGTTGTACATGCTGATACCGCCACGGCTGGTTCCGATCCATATTCTGTTTTCACGGTCTTCAATTATTTTAAGAATGAACTTACTTTTAAGCCCTCCTTTTTTGGTGTTGGTAAGTTTAAAGGTTTTAAAGCGATAGCCATCGTATCTGAAAACCCCATCGTTGGTTCCCGCCCAGATAAAACCTTGTTTGTCTTGCAGTATGGAGAAGATACTTTTAGTCGGCAACCCATCCGTTCTCTTCAGGGTTTTGAAAGTAGTTTGCGAATAAACCCAGTTTACGAGAAAAACGAAGAACATTAAGCTTAAAATTTTGAAATGGATCTTAAAGATCTGGTTCATAAGCAGGGATCAAGTTTGTAAAGATACTTAATCCCGACAAACTCTTTGATTTGATGAATGCCCTTTCTTGCCACACATAAAGGATGCTAAATTAAAATAGCTCTTTGGATACAATAAAGATAGTTGGCTCAATGAAACTGATTTTCAGCAAGAAACACAGATGAATGAAGGAAAAATGTTCAAACCCCATTAGATACTTTGCCTCTTGCGGAAAGTATTATTTTTTCAGGAATTTTTTTCTTGCAAAACCGAGATCCGTTTTAACTTCTAAAAAATAAACACCTGAAGTAAGGTTTGAGATCTCTAATTCCTGTTTCTCCCGCACATCGTTAATGAGCTGGTAGTTTATTTCAATGATTTTTCGGCCTGCAGGGTCGGTGATTTTGGCTTCAAGGATGTTTCCCCGGTAATTGATCAATGAAAGTGCTTCTTCGGCCGGAACCGGAAATACATGAATGTCCGGACTGTTATCCGGCTTGACCTTTATCACGTTCCACTGACTTAAAATCCAGAAATTAGGGTCGAATTCTATATCCTCCGGGATGAAGTTGAGCGTAAATTTAAACGTATTGTCTCTGCTTAACGGGTCAAGAATAACTGTACTGTCTGAATATTTACCGTGAATTTTTATTTGTATGGGTATATTAAAAAAACTAACCGATGGATGCGATTGCTCCTGAAGGATCCTGATCTCAAGCTGATTTCCAACATGACTCCAGGTAATGTTGTACACCGGATGACCTTCTCCAAAATACCAATCTTTAAAAAACTCGGTCAGGTTGAGGCCCGAGGCACTTTCAAGCGCTGTTTTCAAGTCAGATGTTCTGCCAAACCCGTATCGGACCTTTGGAGATGAAAGGTAATTTCTGAGACCATTATAAAAATTTTCATTACCCACTTTCCATCGCAGCATATGTATAAAGTAAGCAGCTTTCTGATACCGCAAACGACCATCGAAGAGGAAGGAGCGATCCATGGTATCGGTAACAAAGATCGAGCCATCATCTTTTTTGGTAATATCGCCTCTCATTGAAGTCATATAATTCCTGAAACTAGTTCCGGTATTGAGGTATTGGTGGCAAAGTCCATTGAGATAGGTTGCAAATCCTTCATTAAGCCACAGATCCTGCCAGCTTCCACAGGTGGCATAATCACCAAACCATTGATGAGCTAGTTCGTGGGCGGTAAGGTCGTAATTCAGATGAACCATAAAACTGATGGTCTGATGTTCCATCCCGCCTCCCCATCCCCATTGAGCATGGCCGTATTTTTCTTTTAAAAATGGATACTTACCAAATAAACTGTCGAAAAGATGCATCATTTTTACGGTTTCCTTTGACTTGGTTCTGGCTTCCGATTCATATTCGGGATACACATAATTCAAAATACTTAAAGAGTCGCCATAGGGATAAACTACAAAGTCTTCGTATTCAATGTAATTTGTAACAGCCACAGCCACAAGATAGGTTGCAATAGGATAACGGTGTTTCCAGTAAAAGCAAACCATGGAATCGTTAACATCTTTTGAGAAAAGAAGAATTCCGTTGGAAGCAACCTTATTGCCTTTATGAACCGTTACCCAAACATCAAGTGAATCGATCTTGTCGTAAAGGGATTCCTTGCAGGGCCACCAGCCTTTGGCACCATAGGGTTGTGAAAGTGTCCAGGCAATGGGCTTTGGGTCCTGGCGATCGTGTGCGTCAAATATAAAACTCTGATAAGGGTTGTTAAGTCCGGGATTGCCGCTGTAAAAAACTGAAACAGAATCGAGGGTGTTCTCTGCAACATTTTTTGAAAGTTCAATGGTCAGGGCTTTGTTAAGGTGGGTATAGGGTACCGGCTTTCCGTGAAAAAGAACTGAGTCCACCTTGAGGTAATCTTCAAGATCGAACTGAATCAGATTAAAAGCCGGTTTTAAGGGGGTGAAACAGGAAGTGACTTTACCCTGAACCCATTTTTGATGCAGGTCTATGTTTAACTCCAGTCGCTGATATTGGATGTTGTAACTTTCTGTTAATAAGGACTTTTTATTTAGTTTGCCTGAAAAACTCCTCATCATTTCCGATTTGACCAGGCATTCAAGTTCTGACTGAGCTTGTGTCAAAAAGCTAGACAACGAAACCATTACAACTGTGACAACTCTATACAGCATATTTACAAATATATTGATAAACCATTGAGGAGAAGGAATTGGCGAAATTTTTACTTTTTGGATGTCTTCCATGGTTGAAAACGATGGCAAAGACTGAAAAGTTTTACTTTGATTTTTTGATTACACCTAAATGATTTTTTCATTTTGAAGAATGAGGCCAAGGTACTATTTTTGCAAGCCTTAAGAAGGTCCTGTGGCCGAGTGGCTAGGCAAGGCTCTGCAAAAGCTTCTACAGCGGTTCGAATCCGCTCGGGACCTCAAAAATAAAAACCCTCCGGTAAGAGGGTTTTTTGGTTTAGTTTTATATTGCAGTTAAGGATTGTGGCAATTTAAAGTATCAATTCATACCTTTAATTATATTTTATTCATTTCTTAGCATGAATTTTCATATTGAAACTTCCAGGTTGATTCTTCGCGAGCTGATGCATTCCGATCTGGATGGTTTACACGAACTTGAATCGAATCCCATCGTACATAAATACCTTGGAAACCAGCCGGTTCAGGATAAGAACAAACTTGCAGAGGTGATCGATTTTGTCAGAAATCAATACACGGAAAGAGGAATTGGAAGGTGGGCAGTGATCAACAAAAATACCGGTGAATTTATGGGTTGGTCGGGGATCAAACTAGAAACCGAACCAACCAATGGCTTCGAAAATTATTACGATATAGGATATCGATTCATCCCCCGATTCTGGAACAAGGGATATGCAACTGAAAGTGCAATGGCTGCTCTGGAGTATGGGTTTAAAAATTTACCGATCCATACGCTTTATGGTGCCGCTCATGTTGAGAACATTGGTTCAAACAGGGTATTAACTAAACTTGGATTAAGGTTCGTAAATCAGTTTAATTATGATAAAGAACATCATAACTGGTACAAGATTGAAAAAAGTCGGTATGCTGGGCTTCGACTCCGCTCAGCCTGACAAAGGATCGTCTCAAATCAGGCTTCGACTCCGCTCAGCCTGACAAAGGATCGTCTCAAATCAGGCTTCGACTCCGCTCAGCCTGACAAAGGATCGTCTCAAATCAGGCTTCGACTCCGCTCAGCTTGACAATGTTCGACTCCGCTCAGCCTGACAATGTTCGACTCCGCTCAGCCTGACAATGTTCGACTCCGCTCAGCCTGACAAAGGATCGTCTCAAATCAGGCTTCGACTCCGCTCAGCCTGACAATGTTCGACTCCGCTCAGCCTGACAATGTTCGACTCTGCTCAACCTGACGGAATATGGAAGGTGTTATTTTTTGTCACACTGAGCGGAGTCGAAGTGCGGCAAAAAATATAAACCTAAAAGGCTTACCCCCTTTCAAGTTGGTAGGTTAAAAATATTTCAATTTCTTATTTAAACCAAAGACCTTTATTCAAAATTACAAGTTTTTTATATAAGGAATTATTCTTGGTAGACAAGAGATTATCCTATGTATTTTTTAGAAAAAGATTAAATAAAAAAATCCGGGTGCTTCACAGCATTCCGGATTATGACTAATTACCCTTGTTATGAAAATAAGATCTTATCTGAGTCGTACATTGCAAGAGCCGATGTACTGTCCGTTGTTGAACATTTCTATTTTGTAAAGACCCGCCTTAAGTTTTTCCTTAGGCTCATAGGTCATTTCAATCTTTTTGGTAACCTTAAGGTTTTCATCACCCAAGCTTGCCAGGTCAGATTCTCTGTCGTATACCACATTATAACTTATCCCTTTGTCTTTGCCTTCAATCACTCGTCCATCAGGTTTAGTTATCTTAAAATTCAGGTCACCGGATTGATTTTGAGGAACGTTAAAGTTGAAAGCCATTTTCTTTGTTTTTCTGGCTAAAACGGTAAGTTTGTTTTTGTTTTTGGAAGTTTCAACCAAATAATTGTCTGTTTTCAACGAATTCAAAAGAGCCAGATTATTGGTAAGGTCTTTGTTTTCAGAACGCAAACTGGCAATGGTTTGGTTTAGAGCATCCTTTTCGCTGTTCAACTTGTTAATGGTCTCGTTTAAGGAAGCAAATTTTGCCTCGTAATCCGATTTTAACTTGTTTAGATCAGCCACTTGCTTTTTAAGTTTTTTAAGGCTGCCGTTTTTGGTGTTTACCGAACTTAATGCTTTTTGCTTTTTGTACAATTCGGCTTTGGTCTTTTCGATCAGGGAACTTAATTCCTTGTTTTTTACTTCTGTACTGTTTAGTTCGTTTTTAAAGGCTTCAAGTTGCTTTTGCAGAGAAAGTTTTTCTGATAATAGCAATTCTGAATTTATTTTTTCATCGTTTAGTTTTTTACCCAGACTTTTGTTGTCTGAATAATAAACCACACTGGTGATCATTGAAGCTAACAAAACTAAAACGGTTGCTGCTGCATAAATTTTTTCTCTTTTCATTTTATTTAATTTTTAATTTCTAATGCAAATCAACAATGGGGTTATTAAAACCGAATTAAGATGAAATTAAAATCCGATTAAAATTTATAAGGATCCAGTTTGAAGCTCTATTGGGTTTATTTGCCAACCCGGAACTAATTAATAACTTTGTTCAATGTGGTTGCGACGATAAGTCCAATTAATTTTTTAAAAGTAAAAGAATGTTAAGTTTTATGAAATATGCATTCATTATTGTTATCTTCTGGTTTCTGATCCACACCATGTATACCCTTATCGATGGTATCAGAAATAAGGTGATCGTTGCAGATGTCGCGGTTGTGCTTGGAAACAAGGTGAATGAAAATGGAACGCTTTCAAAAAGACTTGAGAACAGGGTTATCTGTGGAAGAGAGTTATACACATCCGGCAAGGTAAAGAAGATCCTGGTTAGTGGCGGACTTGGGGCAGAAGGATATTATGAAGCCGACAAGATGAAGGAATATCTCATAAATTCAGGGGTTCCCGACTCTGCCATACTGGTTGACAATTTGGGTATGAACACCCGGGAAACAGCTATTAATGCGGTAATGATCATGAAACAAATGGATTATACCAGTGTAATGGTCGTGTCCCAGTTCTATCACATAACCCGTTGCAAAAAATATTTTAGAAAATACAGCAACTTCAAAATTGGAAACGCCAGTCCATCGTATTATGAAAAAAGGGATGTTTATTCACTGGTAAGGGAATTTTTTGCCTTTTATTTTGGATAAGACGGTTCAGTTTTAAGGAGGATCATCAAGCACTCCTGAGAAAAAGGGTGATCTCGGTCCCTTTGTTCAGAACTGAAGTAAGGTTCATTCTTCCACCATGCACCTCAATGATTTTCATGGTAAGTGGGAGCCCGAGTCCGTTTCCGGGAATGTTCATTGCATTTTCTGCCCTGTAAAATGGTTGGGTAACTTTTTGTATTTCGCTCTCTTCGATCCCGATACCATGGTCTTTAAAGTTGATGGCAATGTGTTTGGTTTTGTAGGTCAGCATAA
Organism: Flavobacteriales bacterium; assembly: GCA_020635455.1. Taxonomy (GTDB): domain Bacteria; phylum Bacteroidota; class Bacteroidia; order NS11-12g; family UBA9320; genus JABWCE01. Next base: position 360,471 of record JACJZT010000003.1, on the reverse strand, counting down.
TTTCAACCGTGTGGTCTGTTGAATATTTACAGGCATTCTCCATCAGATTGAGAATCGCAGTTTTTAGTAAATGTTCGTTTCCATTCACGGATAGTAAGGATTCGTCTTCAATGCTTTCATCAAAAATTATCTGAACATTATATTCGGGATTTCTTTGGATTAGATATTCTCTTACCGACCAAAGCATTTCATCAACTCTGAGTTTTTGCATTACGATGCCGGCAACATCGGAACTTGCTTTTGCAAGATCCAGCAATCCATTGGTCATGCTGTTGAGGTTCTTAATGTCTTCTAAAACCGAATACAGCGTTTGTTTGTAATCTTCGGCCGGTCTGTTTTTTAGTAGTGAAACTTCGATCTGACCTGTGATTGAAGTAAGAGGTGTCCTTAATTCATGCGAAGCATTCGAAACAAAGCTCCTTTGCATCTGAAAAGCTGAATCAAGCCGTTCAAGCATTTTATTAAAGGTAATGGCAAGTTGTGCGATCTCGTCGGTACCATTGCCTTCATTTACACGGGTATTAAGACTTGAAATGGTTATATTGTCAACCTGTTTAACCACATCAGACATGGGTTTCAAGGCCCTGTTCGAGTAAATTCGGCCAAGAATGATTGTTATCCCAGTACTTATAAAAAAACCGAATATCAGGATCCATTTTAAGTTGTTGAGCTTTCCTTTTCCATACATATCCAATCCCGAAACGATTGAAACAAAACGATCGTATCGATCGGTGTATAAGATCCCGAGGCATTCTTTTTCACCCGAACTAAATTTCACCTCCTTCTCTAAACGGATCTTGTCGAGCATAACTTCATTAACTTCAGGGATCAGTTTTCCGAGATCCGAACTGTTGTACAGGACCTTATTTCTGAAGTCATAGATCACTACATGCTCATTGTATAAAACATTGCCGGTCTTGTTAATTATTTTGAGAAGTTCAGGTCCCACTTCATTAACTTCTATAAGCAATTTAGCCGTTGATACGGCCTGGTTCCTTAAGCGTTCATCAAACTGATTTTCTCGATAAGTAGAGGAGAAATAATAGATACTTAGCGAGAATAGGATCAGAATGAAAGCAACGATGACGGTAAATTGCACGGTAAGAAGAGATCGAATGTTCAGATTCATATTTAACCTGCTTTTAACACATAACCTACTCCGGTCTGAGTATGAATAAGTTTTTGTTCGAAATCCTTGTCGATCTTTTTTCTCAGAAAATTAACGTAAACATCAATTACATTCGTTCCAGTATCAAAAGTGATGTCCCAAACCTTTTCGGCAATATCCACTCTTGATAGTACTCTTCCTTTATTGCGAATAAAATATTCCAGTAAGGCAAATTCTTTCTGAGTCAATTCGATCTTTTGTCCGGAGCGACTAACTTCATAGGTGTCAAGGTTCATGCTCAGATCCTGAAAACTAAGGATATTATTTCCTCCTGTATTGTTTGAAGAACGCTTAAGAAGAGACCGTATCCTGGCAAGCAGTTCCCTGAATTCGAAGGGTTTAACAAGGTAGTCGTCTGCACCGCTGTCAAATCCTGAAAGTTTGTCTTCAGTGGTGCCCAAAGCGGTAAGCATGATAATGGGAAGGTCGGCGTTCATCAAACGGAACTCGTTACAAAGTTCGAGGCCATTGACGTGTGGTAAGTTAATGTCGAGGATCACCAGATCAAAAGCCTGATTATTGAATAATTTTCTGCCCATCAAGCCATCGTAGGCCACCTCGCATTCAAACCCACTTTCATCCAGTCCTCTTTTAATAAAGGTAGCAACCTTGGGTTCGTCTTCAACTATCAGAATTTTAGTCATTTACTTTCAGTTTACAAACATACAATTATGGTATGGCATTGTTAATTGAATTTGAATTATATAATATAATTTACTTTAAAGAAGATTCTTAAACTTTTTATTTACAACATGTGCAGATGGGAAACCATAAACGTAATCATCAGTCACCTGCAAGATGCAGGCGATTGGATAGGTCTTTTCACCATCAGTCGCCTGCATCTTGCAGGTGACTGATGTTTTGATTTAAGGAAGTAGTTATTTAGCAGGAGTCCTTAAACTCTTACTATACAAAAAGTATGGATGGGAAAACATAAAATTAATGACTGATGTTTTGATTTAAGGAAGTAGTTATTTAGCAGGAGTCCTTAAACTCTTACTATACAAAAAGTATGGGTGGGAAAACATAAAATTAATCACCTGCAAGATGCAGGCGATTGGAGTAGTTATTTAGCAGGAGTCCTTAAACTCTTACTATACAAAAAGTATGGATGGGAAAATATAAAATTAATCACCTGCAAGATGCAGGCGATTGGAGTAGTTATTTAGCAGGAGTCCTTAAACTCTTACTATACAAAAAGTATGGATGGGAAAATATAAAATTAATCACCTCCAAGATGCAGGCGATTGGAGTATGGATGGGAAAACATAGAAGTAATCAATTACTTGCAAGATGCAGGCGATTGGAAATATAAAGGATATTACTTTCAATCAATCCTTCCAAGCCAGTAATCCTTGGGTAAACCATCTCCTGAAGCGGTTTCGTCTTTATGAACTTTAACCAATCGAAGGGTTACCGGCCAGGGACCGTTAATAACCAGTGCCTGATTCTGGTGGTCATCTGATTTAGGTGAACTTAGGTCTTTTGGAAGCCATCGGTACAGGATCATTGAATGCTCTGAACCTTCCGGTCCGCGGCGTTCGAGATAATCACCCGCTTTTGGCGTGTATTTTTCACCGGTTACTGCATGCACAAAGCCCTGAAGATTGTTTCCACTGTTGTAACGGTATAGCTTTCCGGCAGCTTCGAACATTTCTCTGAGTTGTTGTCCGTAATGAACGTCTCTAACACTTTTACCATTCACCTTGATGTTGTTCTCATAATAGTACCAGGTTACAAATTCGGTGCATAAATTGTCAAGGTCCGGATTGTATTTCGGGTTGGATCCAAACTCATCGGTACCATCGCTGCCGCTTTTACCGAAATCTTCAATTGCCTGTCTTACCAGGGCATGATCACCGTTGATCAGCCCACCCCATTTATGCAGGGAGCGCTTTCTGAATTCGTTTAGATCAATGGCATCGTAACCTTCGAGAAGTATCATGTTTATTGGCCAGTCAACCATGGGAATTTCAGCGTGATTAACTTTCGACAGATCAAGTCCGTTCACAATAAGTGCAGAACCATGGGGTGATGAACCGGCAGGATCAGCATAAACCATTACGATCTTTAAACTTTTGATATCGAGGCGTGTGGTTCCACCCCGGTTTTCAAAATACATTTTATCCCAGTAGGAGCGATTCCCGGGATTTACCAGAGATTCAAGAATGCTTATTCCATCCGGGAAACCGGAAGACTCCCAGATCAAACCACTTTGTTTTTTAAAACTTACTTTTAGTCGCTTAAACTTTCCTTGATAGTTTTCAAATGAAAGGTACCTTTCAAAAAGGTTATGCTCAGGTTGAACATTGAGTTCAAGAGTGATTTTGGGACTCAGTGGCAGGTTTGCCGAATTCCCTTTTTTCATATCCGCCATAGGTATCGATTTGGAAATTTAAATTTATGAATAAAAATATTCAAATGTCAAATTAAAAATGAAATTAAGGTTAAGTTTTTACGCCCCCCTGTTTTTAAGCGCGGAGGTCAAATAATATTTGTTTTTGTTATTTATTAATTCAAAATTTGTTTTATAACCAAACATTATGAAAATAAAATTGCCCGATTACCTTAAAACAGTTATCCTTTTAACACTGGTCAATCTCATCATTCTCGGAATTAGGAATTTAATCGTAGGGGATTCCTTCTTTAGTTTTTTAAAATCAAACCTGTTCATCGGTTCGATGCCAACCATTGTAATTGCTTTCCTGCTCAAACATTATTACGAAAGGTTAAATGCATTTTTTTTCTGGGCGGGAACTGCCTTGTGGGTCTTGTTTTACCCGAATGCCCCATACATGATAAGCGATCTCATCCACAACTCAGCCGATCCACAGAATGCATATCAGTCGGAGCTGGTAAAATACGATACCCTGATCATTTTTTCACTGGCCATGTTATCCGTGTTCTATGGTTTTCTTTCTTTAAAGATCATGTTCAATTTATTTAGAAAAAGACATGGAAGGCGTTTTGCCCACATTGCCATCTTCATCACGGTGGCTCTCAGTTGTCTGGGTTTCTATATGGGAAGGGAACTGATCTCGGCCATTAAGCTCGGTAATGGTTACATGTATTCCTGGGAGATCTTTCTGGAGCCCGTTGCCATCCTTAAAACGGTATGGAAAGCGCTTGTACCTGTTGGTGAGCATTGGCCGGCCTACGCTATGATGGCTCTAATTGGGATAATTCAATACATGCTTTTGATCATGTTCAAAGACGTTGGGGATGTTGAATCCAGTACACTTGTTACCAAAGATGAATAGGGCTGTATGGTTTCGTGTGTTTCGAAGGATCTCCGAACTTAAACTAAAATAATTCGGTCGGCCCTAATGCGAATTAAGTTTTTACAGCTTACAACATTTTTAATTTTATTTCTTCTGTTCTTTTCATACAGACTTGCCTTTCGTGAAGATTTCAGGGCACTGGAAATGCTGCAGATCGTTTTGAATTCAATTCTTGATCTTGTCGTTTCTGTATCGCTTTTTAAAGTTCTGAAGGTCCTGATTGCCAAAATAGAGTTTGTAAAAAACCAGTTTTTCAGTCTGATTTTTAAATCCATCCTGGTTGTTTTGGTTTACTATCTATTTGTGAAGGCCTTACAGCTAATGCATTACGCAGTTCTTTCATACACCGTCGGGCTTTCAGATCAATTCAGGGCTTTATTTGATCGAACAGCTTATCAGGTATTTGATTCATACAGTGTTCTGGCATTTGGTGTTGTTATCCTGCTGGCAAGCGATTATTACAAAAGTTGGCTCAGTCTAAAGGAAGTCAAAGAACTTGTAGAAAAAGAAAAGATCAGTGCTGAATTAAATTATTTGAAATCGCAAATTGATCCTCATTTTATTTTTAATACGCTCAACAACATTCATTTCCTCATTGACGAACAAAATGAAAATGCCCGAAAACTGATCAGGGAGTTTTGCGACTTGTTGCGGTATCAGTTGTATGAGACAGGAATGGAAAAAGTTAGTATATCTGGTGAGATCCTTTATCTTAAAAATTATATAAAAATTCAAAGAATACGAAAGGAGGATGGTTTTACCGTTGAATTCAGGGACAATCTTAAACAAGATTTTGAAATCGCTCCTCTGTTGCTGATCGTTTTGATGGAGAATGCATTTAAATATTCAGGTCAGGGTGAAGAAGATTTTATCAAAGTTGATGTTTTTGTTAACAAGGCAAACGTTTTTAATTTTATTTGCATCAATTCATTAATGCCGGATTATAAACCGGAGAACAGGGAATTCGGCGGGCTGGGATTGCAAAATGTACGCAAAAGGTTGGATCTGATATACGGAAATAAGGCCGGACTAACTACGGATATCAGAAACCATCAATTCGAAGCGGTTTTAACCATAGACTTAAACGAATAGATGATTACCATAAACGTGGCCATAGTTGATGACGAACCTTTAGCCAGAAAGGGTATTAAGGAATTTGTCGACAAACTGGATTACCTTAATTTCAAAGGGTTTGCCAAGGATGTTAAAGGTGTGGTCGCACTCCTCGAAGAACAGGAAATTGACTTACTTTTCATCGATATTGAAATGCAGGGTATTTCGGGATTGGAGTTCGTTCAGACCTATGAAGGTAAATTACCCTATGTGATTTTTATTACAGCCTATGCAGATTATGCTGTCGACAGTTATGCTGTTAACGCGATTGATTATATCCTTAAACCTGCTTCGTTCGAAAGATTTTGCACGGCTGTTAAAAAGGTAAAGGATGCAATGGAAAATAACTCTGAGCAAGTTCAACAAAAAGAATACTTTTTTTTGAAACATGAAGGGGCCTACGAAAAAATAAATCCGCTAGATATTCTATTTATATCTTCCATGCAAAATTACATTCGCATCCATTTTAGCTCCGGTAAAAGCATGGTCTTTCATTCAACTTTAAGAAGTATCTCAGAAAACCTTGATCCTGCAAAGTTCATTGTGGTACATAAATCCTACATAGTTAATCTCGATCATGTTTCTTCGGTTTCCGGCAATAGTATAAAGATGGCAAACGGTGGAGAGATCCCTTTAGGAAGGCAGTATAAGCCTGATTTTTTGGCACGGATCTTAGGGCCAAAATAAGGCAATCTTCAGGTTCTGTGGTTTATCAACATTTTTACTTCTTTCGTCATCAGTTTTAGGTTGTTTGTCAAACATCCTTCATAATCAGCATTTTACGGAGCAGCATGATTCAATAGAAGGAGGTCTTTCCTACATAATCAAAATTAAAAATCATGAAAAAAATTAATCTGTTAAGTATCGTAACCATTTTATTGGTTTTTGCAGCATGTCAAAAGGAAAGTACACCGGTAACAAGCGTTAAGAATGATGACCCGGTTGTGAAAGAAAAGTCAAAACTGGAATTGCTATGCAATAAGTGGACTTTAAAGGAAACCTACACCGATGGTGTTTTAACACAGAAAAATGGTATGGGCCAATATTGGTTCGACCGGGAAAACATCTTCAATTTTTACTCCAATGGAGAATGGACGGGAATCGGCACTTATTATTTTATTAATAAAGATTCAACATCCTTTTCACTTTATCTTGGTACAACAACCGGATTTGATGTGAAGATTAAGTCGCTAACCGAAAATGAGTTAAAGACCGAATTTGTTACCGGAGGAAAAACCCTAAACTACAACTACGTCCGCTAATTGTTTTTTCATATCAGAGTAATGAAAGGCCATCTTCTTTTTTGAGGATGGCTTTTTCATTAATAATTAAAATTTCCGGAAATACTATTCCATTAGTTAAAAGCCAGAAACCTCCTCTTTTATTTACTGCAATAGTTATACTTCAGTTTATAAGTTCAAACCAAATTATTTTTTGAGGATCTTTACCGGTTCAGAAGTTCCAACTTTTAAAACATAAATTCCCTGGTTCATATTAGTCATATCCAAAGATTGCCTGCTTGATTCAATTTTGCCGGAAGCAACCCTTTCGCCAATAAGATTGAATAAGGCATATTCTGAGCCGATAAGCTTTGAATCCGAAACTATGTTCAGAAAACCATCATTCGGATTTGGGTAAACATTAAATAAGGACGTGGTGTTTTGGATTACTGAAACGGGTTCTTTCTTTAAAACCTGACAGCTTTCTGCACTACAGTTTGCAGCATTTGTCGCTGATAAACAAACCTTAAGCCCTTCCGGAGTTCCGGAGTAATAATACGAAACTTTTGAGTTCGTACCCACGGAAGAATCTCCATTTCCAAAATACCATCGGTAAGAGGAGTGGTCGATTTGTTTGGCAATAAAAACAACCTGGTTGCCTATGATTTCATAAGTAAAATCAGCGTCGGGGTTTGCGTTTACCGTTACAGGCCTGACGATAGAATCCTTACAGGATTTCGCACTTATTCCTTTCAGGCTAACATTGAATGTGCTGGAGACAGAGATTTTATAAAAATGCGTAGGATCAACCTCATTACTTGCATAGCCGTCTCCAAAACTCCAGGTGTAGTCAAGGGCATCTTTGCTGGTATTCAAGAACCTTACGGAATCCCCTTCACAAACATTATTTACCGTAAAGGATATATTAGGTAAGGGGTTAACTTTCATGACAATAGAAGGTGAAACCGATGTACAGCTATTCAAATCTGTACCGTGAACATAGATCCGTTCTGAATCCTTAACATCATTCGACTGCACAGAGCCTTGAAACGATGTAAGCCAGGGAAGGTCGTTTTTATACAATTGATAATTTAAGGCACCTTTTCCACTAAAAGTGATCAGCGTTCCTTCACAAAATTCAAGGTCGGTTTCCGACACAAGCAAACTAACTACCGGATTGTTGAAACGTCTGAATTTTAAAGAAATGGAAGTGTCGGAGCATCCATATAAGCTAGTACCCCGAACTTGCCGGATCTCATTATTGGTATAAAAAGCGGTTTTTATCAGCGGTGTGTTGAAAGTACCGATGAAAGATCCTGAATTGCCTAATAAATCGTATGTTGAAGTTCCCGAAACCACCAGATCAACCGTATCGTTCTCGCAAACTTTCAAATCAGGATGCGAAGGTGAAGACAGTTTCATGACCGGAGGGATGTCTGTAATTAGAAGAAGTGTATCAGATATGGCGATACATCGGCCTTTGTTTTCGGTAAAGGCCAAAAGTTCGTGTTTACCCATGCTTAATTTTAATTTCATTGTTTTTTTATTCAAAACTGAATCCAGGGTCTTTCCCTGATCCAGTATCTTAACCCAACCTGAAGCAAATTCAAGTTTAAAATCAACTGAGTCGTTACCGCAATACAATGACTTTTCGCTTGTGAAGATAATTTTTTTGGGTTTCGGGTTAATGCTAAAATATCCTGAAACGCCATCTTTAAGTATACTGCCATAAGAATTAGTTGAAACTACCTTTAGGCGGTATTGGTTTCCTGAAACCAGGGTTGATGGAATTATTGTCCTGAAATTTCCATAAGGTATAATTGATAAAACTGAATCCAGTTCGATGGTTCCGGCATCGAAGTTACCCAAAGGATCAGAAAGGATCAGCTTGAAAACATTTCCGGTGTTAAAACTGAAGTTTGAAGTGTACCCAACAACCAGAGAATCACCCGGGCAGTACAATGCTGCATCAGGTTGCATTGTGTTGACAAAACTGGTAAAGGTTACATATTCTTTGGCAGTGGTAACGGGTTTTTCAAAGTCGAAATAGATCTCAACCTTATTATAAAAACGGGTCTCCTGATCCAGGCCGGTTTGTATGTTAATGCTGAATTCAAAACTTCCTTTGCTTTCATTTTCATTGGTAGCACTATCGGGTAGGTATATGTTGGGAAAGGTTACTTTCAGTACATTCGAATTCAGGGAATACTCGGCGTGGTGACTGCTACCTACAATTTTAAGGGTATGAGGCAAAAGATGAGGAGGGAGAGTGTCGATCACCACCACATTAACGGCGGTGTCAGTACCGGTATTTTGAAATTGAACGTGATAGCGCAGGGTATTGCCTTCTCTCCAGGCATATCCGTTTTTCGAAACTTCCTCTTTAAAATTCGGATCCTTGGCGGCAACGATCTTGCAGATCCTTCTGTCTGAATTATCACTTAGATCAGGGTCTTGTGAAAGACCAAGGGTATCCAGGGAAGCAACAAATTCAACATATTCGTTTGCTTTATTTAATTTAGGATCAACATACCAATAAATTTTAAAGCTTTGTGAACGCTTTGCTGCTAAATTTGATATCTTAAATTCTAAGGTGCTATCGTCTTTATAATCGTATTTTGAACTGAGTTTGGAATCGAAGATCAGGTTTTTGTTGAATCGTATCCTGGCAACCGCTTTGTTTACGGTCTTAGAAGTTAAATTCTTTACAACCAATACAGATCCGTTATTAAAACCTCTTCTTAAGGTACTGCTTATGATCAAATTGATGGAAAGATCCGTTACATTCATAGAAGTATCTTTAACCGAAAGGTTTAGGTTCCTGATAACCGAATCTGTATAAATACTAGCCACAGGAGCATTTTTGGGACATTCGATCTTGCTGTATTTTGGAGGTGTGCTGTGTATTTCATATACACCGGCAGGTATGTTCATTTCCCAATATCCTGAAGAATCGCTGATCGCTGCGAATTTACCGGGTTCAGTATAGATCATATGATTGGCTATAACAGGTTCAATGGAATCGAATTTACAATTGTGAATGGTGTCAACGTACACAGAACCCGAGAGCTTCATAAACTTATTTATTCCTCCAATGTTAACTGTGTTGATGGTGTCATTTCGCAGATTTACGTTTTGATTGCAAATAAAGGAAGTAAATTCTCCTCCCAGCTTAAAGTTCGCTGTTCCTGCTCTGAACCAGCCCTTGTATTTACCTGTCGAATCGGACCTGAAAATTATGGAAGGGTCGTTGAATGCCGTTACCCAGGCATTAGGCAACACCGCTTCGGTTGAATCCCATTTACAGTTAAGATTAACATCGTGGTATAAAGTTCCTTCTACCCAGGCCAGTTCTGACCTTTTTCGCACATGTACATACACATTCTTTACAGTGCTCATATTGTGAGCGCATGCATTATCGGTTACCTCAAGAAGCAGGGAATAGGGCAAATTTCTGGCCATCCCCATGGGTTTCCATCTAAAGGTTCCACCCGGGTGCTTGTTTCCCGGGTTGTTTACTTTGAAGGTAGTATCCTGCAGAGAAACCGGACCGGCGATCATTTTCAGGGTGAGAGTGTCGTTATAGAAAGTTGAAACCGGTCCTTTAAAGGGTTCGTCATACGTATCAAATGAACTTACCATTTCAGAACTGTCAGGCATAAAAATGGTATTCTGACCAATGATCTGAGGAGTATTGTTCCCTGCGGAATTTACTATGATAATTTGCTGGTCCCGAATAACGTGGCCTACTTTTACATAATTTCCGGTTGAATCTTTTCGATATTCCGTAACCTTAATCGCACAATTGGACGTTTCATCGCAATTGGTTGGAGTGAAGATTAAATCACCCGTAAACCGGTTAAGGTAAAAACCCCTGGGAGGGTATGCATTTGGTATTGCCGGTGTGCAGGATCCCACACAATAGGAGGTTATCGGGTTGCTTGAACTGAAACCTGAATTCCAACTGGTTTTTTGTGATGTGCTTTGCATGGGATCGGTGAGTTCATAAACCAGTGAATCGTTATCTGCGTAATCTTTGGCTCCCATGTTGTAATAAACAGGTTGGTTGCATGGAAAGATCGCTCTTGATTCAGTATACATCACCGGTGAATTGTTGCCTCCGGGAAAACATAAGTTCAATTCGGCCGTTACCCAGAAATTATTACCTGCAGCTCCTGTGGTAATTGAGCCATTTCGGCAACACTGCCCTGCTCCGATTTCAATGGTGCAACAACCGTTTTTTTTAAGAGTTGAAAAATCGTAAGTATATTTATACGTATGTTCTTCCAAAATTGGAATGGAACTGCTGACAACTGTATTTTGCGGGCTGCATTTTTTACCATAGGATGCACAAGTAGGTGAAATGTCGCGAATCGAATAAAGGCTCGAACTGGGAGTAACCGTAGTGGTAGCACCTTTAATACATCTGATCTGCATGGTAGGGCCGTTAAAGGGTATTCCCCTGCAATCCCTGTAAAAACGAACCGTTACATCATACTTGTCGTTGCCAATATGTTTGTAGGAAATATCTGCACCCATCAAGTGAGATGCGTATGAAGGTTGGTAACTGAAAAAGATCAGAAATAATACGGCCAGATTTAAGATTCTCATATTTTTAGAATTTGGATCAGGGTGTTCTGTTCGTATCCTGATCTTTCAAATATCCTAAAATATCTTTTAATTTTTTATTGTAAATTTTTCTTGGCATTCTCTGACAAATTTGCAGAAACAAAAAAGGCCCTTTACTCAAGGGCCTCTTCTTATGAAGGTAGATTTTTAGTAATCTCTTACTATTTTTAGCTTAATGGTTTCTCCAACTTGCAAAACATAAATTCCTTGTACAAGATCGGCCATATCCAAAGATTGCCTGCCTGATTCAATTTTGCCGGAAGCAAGCCTTTCGCCTACAAGATTGAATAAAGAATATTGTGATCCCATCAACCTTGCATCCGCAATTATATTCAGAACACCGTTATTTGGATTTGGAAACACGTTTATCAGATCCTGATCCCTGAGAGTTGAGATCCCGACTTTTTGTGTAACCGTTAAAACGGCCGAAGATGAAGTATCCATACAATTTCCGGAAGTGATGACGTTTCTGTATTCGTTCTGGTCATCGCTCAAACTTACATTCGAAAGGGTTAAAATATTTGTTTTGGTACCTGTGATGGTGCCGCCTTCGATCATGTCCTTAAATCCGTTTCCGTCATTCGATTGCCACTGAAATCCTGCATTATCATCGTTACTTGCAACGGTGAACTGTACATTTTTACCCTCTTCAACCGATTTTGAAGGAGGCTGGAAGGTGATCTCACCGCAAACCTTCAATAAAGCAATGGAGGTTGTATCGGTACAAGCACCGTGAATAATTATGCATCTGAACTTCTGGTCGTGATTTTGAATGCTTGCCTTGTTGATAATCAGCTTATTGGTTTGGCTACCTGAAAACTGTCCGCCATTGTTGAGATCTGAAAACCCTGAACCATTATCCATTTGCCATTGGAATGTTGCAAACTGATCATCTGAGGCCGCTTCAAAAGTGGCATCATTCCCTATCTTCAATTGCTGGTCACCCGGATGTGCAGTCACAGTTCCACAAACAGAAAGTTTAGCTTCAGTTGTATTTTCGGTGCATTCACCATGTGTTACCACGCACCTGAATTTTTGATTGTTGTTAAAAACAGTAGCGTTGGAAAGTTCTAAAACTTTCGTATTTGCTCCGCTGAACTGACCTCCATTTACAACATCGTTATAGCCAAATCCCTGATTTATTTGCCATTGGTATGTAGCGGATACATCATTGGAAGCCGCTGTAAATTGTGCCGTTGCTGAAATTAATATGGCCTGATCTTTAGGGTGCTCTGTCAGTTTACCGCAAACGGTCAACTCTGCAATTCCGGTCGTATCTGTGCAACCACCATGCGTTATAACACATCTGTAAACACTTCGGTTATAACTTGCATCGGTTGCCGCCATGGATAATGATTTTGTTTGGGTTCCTCCAAAAATTGAATTGTCGGACAAGTCATTAAATCCTGATCCCTTATTCATTTGCCATTGGTAACCGGCGGATGCCTCCGAAGAGGAAGCGGAGAAGGTCACGGCATCAGGCATAATGACAGATTTATCTGAAGGTTGCGAAATTATCTTTCCACATACCTTTAAGGTGGCAATGGCAGAGGTATCGGTGCAGGCTCCCTGCTGAACCACGCATCTGAATTTCTGATCATTATTGCCCATCTTTACAGAACTAACTCCAAGAACATCGCTGTTTGCTCCACTGTATTGCCCTGTATTGCTTAAGTTTGAAAAACCTGAACCCTGATCGGATTGCCACTGAAAAACCGGTTGGTCATCATTGGAAACAATAGTGAAATCCACATTGTCTGTAACAAATGCTGACCTACTAAGGGGGTGCTGCTTTATGTCTCCGCAAACACTTAATACAACGGTCTTGGTGGTGTCAAAGCAAGCTCCGGTCTTTAAAATGCATCTGTATTCCTGCTGATCATTTGTTTTTTTCAAACTGATCACCGTTAAGGTTTTGGTTTGTGCACCACTGTATTGGGCTCCGTTCTTTGTATTAACAAAACCATTGGTGGTTTTTACCTGCCATCGGAAGGAGTCTGCGATCGCACCAACCGTAAATTTTGCAAAACTACCTATCCTGCCAAGCTGGTTGGTAGGTTCAATGGAAACTATTTTATCGCATTTTGCATTGTAAAGGATCCTGATTTGATTGCTGTTTAAATCTGTACTCCAAATTCCGATATCGTCAATAATACCCGTAAAATATCGGCCATTATTGTCCATTCCAACGTAAAGTGGTAACGAACCGGATTGAACTTTGGGATAGTTAAAAAAGTTTGAACCCTGCCGTACCGTATTTTTGTAAAGGATCATGGAGTCGCCCAGATACACAGCAACATAATGGTCCCAATCGTTTACTTTATAACTTGATTTGGCGTAAAGCCAGGAGTTCCCGACACTATTGGTACCAAAGGCCATTTCAGATGCATCACCCTGAATGTCCCAGACAAAATAGTTCGATGATGTGGTTCCACTGTTTAAGGCAACACCGGCATCCGTAGAGGTTTTTTTTATCCATACCGAAACTGTGAATGAACCGCCGGGTGTGAAAGTGTGACTAAGGGAATTCAAATCAAGATAGGCCTTGGATCCATTAAACTCATAGGCTGCATTCGAATTGTTGTCGCGATCGCTGGTAAGAGAAGCTCCGTTTACGGTAAAATGATTTCCATTGCCACTGTAGTCTTTGGCGTCGCCATTGAAAGGCCACCATCCAACAAGATTTTTAGAAGGCACATACGATGGTACCTGAGCCTGAAGCATAAAGCTAAAAGCGAACAGGCAGGCAATTAATACAGGGTATCTGTTTTTCATAATTTAAGAATTGATTTATCGAATATAGTATTTATTTAATTAAAAGCGATTCCGGATAAACTAAAATCGAAGTTTTATAATGCCGGAAAGCACATCACTCCAGTGTTTCAAGCCGAAAAATGAAAGGATGGAAGTAATTTGTCTTAAAGTAATTTAAAAGTAATTTTTAGGTCATGCTAGTAATGTTTGAACACCGGAAAGATGTTGTTTTTGGTTTCCGGGATCTTTTTAAGAAATTCATCAAAAAAGTTCCAGTATACCAAACCGTCATCTGATTCGGGTTCGAGAAGATAAAATATTAAGTTCGCCAGAGGTTGAGCCATGTCGACATACCAGTCGCCTTTGTTAAACGTTGCTGTGCTTTTATAAAATTCACCTTTAAGTGTGCAGGCCTTGTGCTTTTGATAGGTCAATTTGGCCTGATCAATTTCCATAACCCGATAACTTTCTCCGGAATACTTTGTTTTCTTTTTAATGGGAATTACCTGTATTCCGTGATCTTTTAAATTCTCGATCACTACAGAATATTGACCGGGTATGACGTATCCTTTTGGTAATACACTTTCAGAACTTGCCTCAAAACCGGCATAATATTTAACCCCATCGTATTCGACAATTTTTCCGGTCCTGTAATACATTTCCTGGCCTGTACTATCCGTCGAACGCACAAAATCATAAGTTGGAAATCGATCAATGGTGTCAAGCAAAACCATCCTGAATCGTGTACCTTTTTTTACCTTACCCGCCATGTTCTTTACATAGCGAATGGTTTCGTTTTCTGCATCCGAATTTATGATACGGATTTCAGATGCATGTTTCCCTGTATAACTGAGAATTTCCTCAATAAAAACATAACTGCTGTTGATTCGTTCATAAAACCGGTCGTGTGCGAAGGTCTCACTCAATATGGCCATCCTGTTTCGCAAACCAAACTGGTTAACAAGATATCTCGGATGATGATTGTAGGTATAAAACTTTTTCGGAGGCCAGTTCTCATTTACTTCATAATCTCCATACACTCCAAACCTTAAATTATGTTTTTTAAAAACGGAGTCGGTAATGTTTGGAAGCATGGTGTAATACGAATATTCGAAAGGCCTGTAGGATCCACAACTGTGATAACTCGGTGCCCATGTAAGGGAATAGGCATGCCAGGTACCATTTGTCGTGTGCATATCAACAAATATTTGAGGATCCCATGGAACGATCACCGACTTAAACAAAGCTTTGGTTTCAATGGCATCCATTTTCATGCCATCCCTGTTGAGATCGTAACCCTCACTACTTTCTCTTTCTCCGGTTTCAGGTGGACTGTCTTCCTGCGAAGGCCTTAGCCCTCTGGCCATTTTATCGTTTGCGTCCGTGTTGTAAATGGGTGCCAGCAGAATGATCTGACTGTCAAGCAATTGCTGTTTGTCGCCCCACAGAATGTCTCTCATCAACATCATAAGGGCTTCTTTTCCTTCGATCTCTCCTGCATGAATGTTTGCCTGAATGTATACCACAAGCTTGCCGCTTGCTTTAGCTTGTTCGGGTGAAGTGATCTTAGGCCTGGAAATGACGGCAACCGGTATTTCTCTTCTTTCTTTGCTGTAGCCCATGTTAAAAACATGGATCTTGTCTGATTTTTTTTTGGCAGCATCCAAAAAACGCATTACGTCCGAATGGGTAGAAGTTTTTTGAAATTTACTTTTTTCAGGAGTGAGAATTAAAGAGTCAGAAAAATAACTTTGTGCGGAACCGTTTACATGCCAGAAACCAACCAATGCAAAGAGAATTGCCTTTGTGTAAGCTCTCCTTTTAAAGAACGTTTTTGGGACCACATTCTTAGCTAAAAGGAACCCGATCATTTGTCAGGAATGTTCTTCAGAGTTTCAAGAAACAGTTTCCAGTATTTATTCACGGAACTGATCTGCACCATTTCATCCGGTGAATGTGCGCCTCTGATATTGGGTCCAAAAGAGATCATTTCCATATCCGGATAATTGGTTCCAAGTATTCCACATTCAAGTCCCGCATGGCAGGCACTTACTTTTGGATCTTCCTTAAATAAGCTATGATATAAATTTCGCATTATTTTCACTATGGCTGCATCCGGTTTTGGGGTCCATCCGGGGTAAGCACCTTTTTCTTCGGTTTTGGCTCCAATCATTTCAAACGTGCATCTCAACTGAGTTGCAAGATCGTTTTTTTCTGAATCTACCGAACTTCTTGTAAGGCATTGAATGGTATATTCACCATCTTTTACAAGTACACGGGCAATGTTGTTTGAGGTTTGAACGAGGTGTTCAATGTCAGGACTCATTCGGTAAATACCATTTTCTGTAGCGTAAATACACCTCAACAGCTGCAGCTGAAATTCTTTTTCAAGAACCTTGTCGTTCTCAGAATGCTCCCTGATTTCAAGGCAAAAATTAGGGTCTGTTGTACGATATTCAAACTGAAGTGTTTTCTCGGTGTTTGAAATGTATTTTCTGAAATCGTTCTCCAATTCGGGACGAATGTGAATTTTTGATTTTGACTCTCTCGGAATGGCGTTCCGAAGCCCACCTCCGTCGATTTCACAAATGCGGGCATCAAATTTTTCAGTGGCCAAAAGAAGGATCCGGTTCATGATCTTATTGGCGTTTCCTCTTCCCTTATAAATGTCCATACCGGAGTGTCCGCCTGTTAATCCTTTGACGGTAATTTCAAACCCTTTCAGATCTTTCAAAACCTCTTCGACATCATAAGTTCCCGTGGCAGTTACATCAACACCTCCTGCACAACCTATGGTAATTTCATCGTCGTCTTCGGTATCCAGGTTTAATAAAATGCTGCCCTGAAGCAATCCTCCTTTAAGATTTATCGCACCGGTCATACCCGTTTCTTCATCGATGGTAAACAAGGCTTCAATTGGCGGATGAGCAATGTTATCGGAACTCAGCACTGCCATGATGGATGCAACTCCAATACCATTATCTGCTCCCAGCGTGGTTCCTTTGGCTTTTACCCAGTCACCTTCTGTATACATCTCAATACCCATGGTATCAAAATCAAAATTTGTTGATGCATTTTTCTGATGGACCATATCCAAATGACTTTGTAAAACCACAGTCTGTTTGTTTTCCATACCCTTACTGGCCGGTTTTTTAAGGATCACATTCCCGATCTCGTCTCTCATGGTCTCCAATCCGGTCTTCTTGCCAAACTGAAGCATAAACTCGATAATTCTGTCTTCTTTCTTTGAAGGTCGGGGTATTGCATTAAGATCTGCAAAATGATTCCACATTTCTTTTGGTTCCAGGTCTCTTACGTTCTGTGTCATATTCAATAAAAATCGTTTCGGACAAAGATACTTTTTTCAAAGGTTCTAGAAAATTATGGGTGCATGTATGATTTTTATCATGTTAAATGAATTTTCATTTTTCGGTGGTTCGGTTATTTTTGATAAAAAAATCCTAAATATGGAACAAGATATTTCCCTGAAAAGCTATATCAAACAGGCCCACTTATTAATGCTGCAGGGTTTTAGGAAAGAAGATATAGAAGAAACGGTTAAAAATGCCGGGTGTCCCGAATCCGATCTCGATCGTGTGTTGACCGGTGCCAGAAGATTGAAAAATGCAAAGAGAACTGAAAATGGCGGGTATTACCTGGCCGTTGGAGGTGCAATTCTGGCCATCGGCTTTGCCTCCTGTGTTTTTCTGCACTATAGTGGTGGTTCGATGATGTGGGCCTTATATGGTTTAACCATGGCAGGGTTGGTAATTCTGTTCATCGGATTGTATAAGATCTTTCAGTAAAGGTTCTTTTTAAATTTCCACTAATAGATTCATTTTTAGTGGACAATTTTCGTGGATCAGGTATAGCTTTCCCCCTGATTTTGTATAAAATTTATGTAAAAAAGTATAGGTTTGTTGAGAAGCAAGCTTTCAGATCAGCATGTGAGTTCATTTGATTTAAAGTTTCTTCGTGGAAAATATGTATCTAAACCAAAAGAAATGAAGGATGACTGTGGTTTTTGAAAAAGACATATTCATCAGTTATGCTCACATTGATGATGAATCCTTAATTGAAGGGGAAAAGGGCTGGATATCCGAATTTCACAGATCTTTGGAGGTGCGTCTTGCACAGTTGCTCGGTTATAAACCTAAAATATGGAGAGATATGAGATTGGAGGGCAACAACGATTTCAGTGAAGAGATCCTCAAAGAACTCAACGAAATTGCTATCCTCATTTCGATCCATTCACCCAGATACGTTAAATCAGACTGGTGTGTAAGGGAAGTTAGCGAATTTTATAAAGTGGCTGAGGAAAATATTGGTGCCAAGATCGGTACCAAATCAAGGATCTTCAAGGTCATTAAAACACCAATAGATCTAAATGCACAGGCACCTTTTTTACAAACTCTTCTGGGTTATGAATTTTACAAGATCGACCCGTTTTCAGGCAAACCCATCGAATTCAGTAAGTTTTTTGGCAAGGAAGCTCAACTGGCATATTGGTCAAAACTCGACGACCTGGCCCACGATATTGCAACCCTTCTTGAAAAAATTAAAGAGATCAGTAATAAAGGGCTTGCTGCAAATATTGTACAGGATAGCGATTCTCAGGTTAGTAAGAACTCATCGGGAAAGGGAAACATCTACCTTGCAGAAACAAGTCTTGACCTGAAAGAAAACCGGGAATCGGTAAGAAGGTCCCTGCTGGAAGGCGGGTATCACGTTTTGCCCGATAAAAACCTACCCCTTGAGGTTGAAGAATACAACCGCGAAATAAAGGAAATGCTAAGTTCCAGTATACTAAGCATTCATATGATTGGTGCTAATTTCGGACTCGTACCAGAGGGTACGGAAAAGTCTAAGATACAGCTGCAAAGTGAAATGGCTACAACCTTGAATGTTGAAGGCTCCAAAGGCAGACTTATCTGGATCCCCCCCCAATTAGAAATAAAGGATGAACGGCAACTTCGTTTTATTGACGAACTCAAAAACAGCGAAAAAACCTTAAAAGGTGCCGACCTGTTGATCTCTTCGCTCGAAGACCTTGAGTTTGCGATTCATGATAAACTGAAGGTAGAAGAAAAAAAGGCTCCGGAAGCATCGGATGACTCAGACGAGAACGGCCCCAGGATGATCTATCTGATCTGTGACCAGTCGGATATGGATGCTGTACAATCTCTGGACAATGCCCTTTACGACAAAGGGTACGACGTTGTATTACCTGCTTTTGAGGGAGATCAAACCGATATCAGACTTGATCATCAGGAAAATTTAATAAATTGTGATGCGGTTATTATTTATTACGGCAATGCCAACGAATTATGGTTGCGTTCAAAAATGAGGGACCTGCTTAAAATGGCCGGTTATGGCAGAAAGAAAAAACTACTGGCAAAGACGGTCTTTATAGCAGAGCCGATGAACCCGCAAAAAGAACGCTTCAGATCTCATGATCTCAATGTTTTGAAACTGACCGAAGATCTGGAAGCTTCCATAAAACCATTTATCGATGAAATTTCATGAGTGAGTCAGGCTACTTTAATCCATTTCCGGGTCTTCGTTCGTTCGAAGAAGAGGAAGAATATCTGTTCTTCGGAAGGGAGAAACAAGTAGATGAATTGCTTTCGAAACTTGGCAAAACAAAATTTCTGGCAGTGATCGGTGCTTCGGGTTCCGGTAAATCCTCATTGGTCAAATCCGGATTATTGCCTGCCTTACATTCAGGATTTTTGAGCAGTGCAGGTTCGGGATGGAGGATCTGTACTTTAAAACCGGGCAACGATCCCGTCGGCAACTTAGCCGAAGCGCTTTCGGGTGAAGAGATCCTGGGAGCAGATCAGGTCAACCCAAGTACACCTTCCATTATCGAATCCATTTTGAGAAGGTCAAATAAAGGGATCTCTGAAACCATCCGTCAACTTTCGGAAAAAAACCAACAAAATGTATTAATTGTCGTTGATCAGTTTGAAGAACTTTTCAGGTTCTCGAAATACGAAAAGTCGGTTTCAAAAGGAACCCGCGATGCAATTGTTTTTATTAATCTTTTACTTGAGGTTGCCCGTCAAAAAGAAGGAAACCTTTACATTGTGTTTACCATGCGGTCGGACTTTCTGGGTGATTGTACCGAATTCAGGGGTTTGCCGGAAGCCATAAACCAGGGGCAGTATCTGATCCCAAGAATGACCCGCGAGGAGCGTAAAGCTGCAATTACCGGGCCGATCGCAGTGGGCGGAGCTCAAATTTCTCAGTCACTTCTTACCCGATTGCTAAACGATGTAGGCGATAACCCCGATCAATTGCCGATACTTCAGCATGCTTTAATGCGTACCTGGGATTACTGGGCCAAAAACAGCGAACCTGACAGCCCCTTGGATCTGAAACATTACGAAGCCATCGGTACCATGTCGAAAGCGCTTTCCCTGCATGCCGAAGAAGCCTATGCCGAAATTGAGGATCCGGAAGGTCAGGAGATATGTGAGAAATTGTTTCGTTTTCTGACCGAAAAAAGAGAAGATGGACGTGGTGTTCGTCACCCGGGACTGGTTCGGGATATTCGCGAATTGACAGAATCGGGACTGGACAAGCTTGTAAAGATCATTGAAGTATTCAGAAAACCCGGTAGAAGTTTTTTAATGCCTCCGACGGGCGTGGAAATCAACGATGAAACCATCGTTGACATTTCGCATGAAAGTTTGATGAGAGTGTGGGAAAGGCTTCAATCATGGGTTCAGGAAGAAATTGAATCGGCAGAATTGTATATACGGCTGGCCCAATCCGCCGAATTGTATCAGGAAGGAAAAACCGGATTATGGCGCGATCCCGAATTGATGATGGCCATTCATTGGAAGGCAGGACAAAATCCAAATGCCATCTGGGCCAAAAGGTACGATCCTTCTTTCGACAGGGCCATGAATTACCTAGATCATTCGGTCAAGGAAAAGGAAAGGGAATTGAAAGCTGAAGAGCAAAAGAGAAAGGCTGCAATCTTTCGGCTTCGAATGTTTGTGTTTTTTGTTTCACTTGCCTGTATTGGTGCCATTTATTTTGCCTATAAATCGTACCTCAATGCGAATGTAGCAGAAGAAAACCTCAGGCTTGCCGAGATTGAACAAAGGAAAGCAGATTCTCTCAGTGTAATTGCCCTTTATGAGAGGGATCAGGCAAAAATTCAGAAAGACAGCGCTGAGTCTGCACAAATGCGTGCAACAGAAAGTGAAAAAGAAGCGCTGTTGCAAAAGGCATTTGCAGACAATGCCGCAAGAATTGCGGAAGATTCGGCCCGTGCAGCCAAGGTGCAAAGGGAGTTGGCAAGAAAGAGTGCCAAAATAGCGTTGGACCTAGCCGATTCGGCTGAAACGCAAAAGAGTATTGCGATCCGTTCAGAGCAAAAAGCCATTGCTGCAAGTAATTTGGCTCAGAAGATGAGGTTACGTGCCGAAGCCAACAACCTGGCCATCAAATCCAGGCAGATCATTCAGGATCCATCAAAAGACCAAACCAGTCTGGAATTGGCCCTTTTATCTTATGGTTTAAACAAGATTGTGAATGGGCCGGCTGAGAACCGTATCATTTACAACGCCCTCAAAGATCAACTGACAAAATCATACATTTACGCCTATCAGGAACGAAAGGACAAGCAGACCACTCAAAGTAAATACGATGAACGTTCGGTGGTTTTTACTGATAATTCAAACTTTTATACTACGGGCGACGATGGGATCGTCAAGCACTGGCAACTTGTTGGTAATCCTGTAAAAATTCAACTGATCGATCAATCAAAAAGAACAAGAGAAAAGTTTAATAAACTGATGATCAGTCCTGAAAAAGATATCTTCATTTTAAGGTCTACTTCAGGGAATCTATACATCACCAGATCTCAAAAAGGATTATCCGGATTATATCCCATCAATGAATTTAAAGAAAAAAGCAATTTTGTTTCTTTTTTGGCTTCTGATAAAGATTATACTGAAATATTAGTGGGGTATGAAACTCGAATGAGAATATATCGTATCCAAAAGGAAAACCTTAGCATTTCGCTACTTAAAGAATTTCCAAAAATGAAATTCGATCATGTAAAGTGTTTCACATCATACGGAAATGGCAACAAGCATTGTGTGGTAATTGCTGAAAATAGCACAAGTGGTCAAAGGAAAGATGTTGTTAAATCAATAACGCTGAAAAAATCCGGTAATGGATATGAATTTAAAAATATCAGTGAAATACCTTTTAAGGGTGGTTTGAACTATTCTCAAAGTTCAAAAAGGGATGCGGATGAAATAAAGGAAGGTGTGAGCAGTCTTTCGTTCAACAGTAGGGGAGATGTTCTGGCAATAGGAGGGGAAAAAGGAACCGTATTAATTTATAAATTTATGGGATCAGAATTTCAACATGTAAAAGAATTGACCGGTAACAGTTCAGGGGTTACGGATATTTTGTTTTCAAATAAATTGAAGAATGAATACATTATCACATCTGCCTTCGACCACACCATTCATGTAAATACTTTGGCAGATTCCACAACTGAAGAACTCGTATTCAGGGAAAATCAGGCATGGATAAGAAGCATCGCCCTTTCAGAGGATAATAAGAACATTGTTTCTGTTGGTCAGGGTGGCCACATCACCATATGGCCGGCCAATCTCGAAATTTTGGTAAGAACCTTATATAAAACCGCCAATGTTCAAAGTCTTTTGGAGCACCCTAATTTAGCGGTAGAAGGTGAATTTTGTCAGGCGGTAGGCACAGACCTTTATAAAAGTATCGTTGAGATTGACCCAAAGGTAAACAGCATGAATAAATTTTGGTTTGAATATTTATTACCGGATTTAAAGGATAAGAAATGATTCAATTGAAACACATAATATTCCTGAGCCTGATGCTAA
Source organism: Flavobacteriales bacterium (assembly GCA_020635455.1). Taxonomy (GTDB): domain Bacteria; phylum Bacteroidota; class Bacteroidia; order NS11-12g; family UBA9320; genus JABWCE01. The sequence goes on along the minus strand of JACJZT010000003.1, from coordinate 337,421 downwards.
TTTCTGCCTTCTCTTTTGCGCAGCGAAAAAAAAGAAATGTGAACAAGGAAGATACCTGTATTGGAAAATACAAGCTTGCCATGGATTACTACATTGGTGGAGACTTCGACAGAGCCTTGAATTCACTGGAACTTTATGGCACCTGTATTGGAAATAAAAATCCGGAATACCTCAAACTGAAATCCCTAATACTTATTGTGCAGGAAAAGGAAGGCGAAGCCAAAGAGAATACGGCTGCCTATATTAAAACCAAATTTGAAAATTACTACGAGCAAAGTGATCCTGAGATCTTTAAAGACCTGGTTAAGGAGTTGCTCGACAGCTTTCAGAAAAGATCCATAACTTCACTTTCGAAAAGTCCGGAAGACATCGACGTGGCTTCGGCATCCGTTTTGGTAATAAAGGAAGAAGATTTTGTTAAGAGAGGGTATCTCGACCTCATCGACCTGCTTAACGATCAGCCCGGTTTTGACATATCAAAGATCTATGCGGTTACCTATGCCAACGTTTATCAGAGGGGTTTCAGACAGGACAACACCGAGAGAACGCTTATTATGATTGATGGTATTGAGGAAAACGATGTGTGGTCGAACATTGCCTTTATTTCGAGGCAATATCCCTTAAGCAACATCAGTGCCGTAGAGATCATTTATGGTCCTGCATCGACCATTTACGGCCCCAGATCTTTTGCCGGAGCGATCAACATCATTACCAAATCCCCTTCTTCAATGATCAAAGATTCGGATGCATCGGAAAGCAATAGGCTCAAAATGGGTATAAACAGTAAACTCACAGGTGGTTCTTATGGCTCAAAAGGCATCGACCTGAATTTAGCAGGAACTCAAAAGAATGTTTCCTTTTTAATTACCTCAAGAGTATTTAGTTCAAACGGAAGAGACCTTACGAACATTCCATTTTTTGACTACAATCCGGAAGACCTCAAAGGGCTCATTTACAATGAAGACCTGATGAAAAACATTACCTACAAAGACAATCCTGCAACCACCCGGAATGAACTCGATGAAATGGTAAATCGTTTCGGGCTGACTCCGGGCAGTCCCTTTTTTAATTATTATCAGGGTTATGGTACCGGAACCCTTAAAATCAACCCCGACTCGTCTCAAAGCATCCTGAACCTTCTGAAAAAAAGAGATCTCGATCTATATACAGCAAAAGTTAACGGTAATGAGATTGGTTTTTCGGCCGCAACACTGCATTCCTATTTTGGAGGAAAGGTCCTTTTTAAGGATTTTGAGTTTGGATTCAGGACCTGGAGAGCTCAGGAAAACTTTCATTATTATCAGGATCTGTTTACGGCAGGGGTCGGCAATGGAAGTAACTGGACAACCCGCAATTCAACCTTTTACACCATTTTTAACAAAAGGTATGAAAATCTGTCGGTTTCGAATACGTTCTCTTACGTAGTTCATGGAAATTCAAACAACACAAAACTTGTAACATACAACAGTTATTATAACCTGCTCGGACCAAATCAGGGATCCACAATGTCGATCTTTAATTTTCTGTTTCCCGACTCTCTTGTGGATGGCAACAAACATGGCTGGAAAGAAACTCACTATTTTTATCGTGCCAGTCAGATACGAAACGACCTGAAACTCAATTTTATCCGTAACCGTTTTAATGCAATGCTGGGTTTTGAAACCAGAAACAGCATGCTTCAGGGCGATTACCTCAGATATATCAGTTATGCCACCCCAGAAGGGGAAGATAAAAGAAACGCCGCCCAGGAGATCGGAACTGCCTCAAACCAGGATGCAGGATCAAACATGTACAGCGTTCTCGATTTGGGTTTGTACTCTCAAATTTCTTATCAGTTTGTGCCCGATGAGCTTTATGTAACTGTAGCCGGAAGACTGGATGATAACCGTATACGGGCCACAGGAGGATTTGGGCAAAGGTTTAACCCCAAGTTTGCTGCAGTATACAAAATGAGCAAAATTGTTTTAAAGGGAATTTTTGCACAGGGAATTCAAAACCCATCCCAATTTACCAAATTTTCCACCACAGGTACCAGAGAAGCAAACCCGGATCTAATTCCCGAAAGAATACGAAACTTTGAAATGATCGTTCAAAGAAGAAGCAATTCAAAGCTGAACTGGGACTTGTCCGTTTTTATGTCGAGAATAAAAAATGCCGTTGCTCTTGTTGAAACTGAAGATCCTTCAAATACGAATCTGATAAACGAGAACATTGGCACTTATACAATTATTGGTTCTCAGGGAAACCTGATAATCCGACCATTCCGATCCGGTTTTACCTTCTTTGCCAACTATACGATAACCCATTCCAAACAAACCGATAGCGCCGAGCTGGAGGTCTTAAAACAGGTTGCAGATATTGCAAAATTTAAAGCAAATTTTGGATTCAACATTCCTCATACTTATAAAGTCCATCACTTCGACCTGAACATTCGATCGAATTTTGTTGGCTTGAAACCGGTAGGTCCGGGAACAACGGTTCCCAATAACCGGGGTTTGGACAATTCGGATAAGATACCTGCCTACATTGTGTTTAACAGCTCTTTGCTTTACAGGCATCGTAAGATCCCCGCCCTGAGGTTTCAGTTTACGGTCAATAATCTGCTGAATACAAAGTATTATTCACCCGGGCCACGAACGGCTGATGGTAATTATACAACCAATTACAATGGATTTGTGCCCTTTGTGCCTCAACAAAGCAGAAATTTTTTGCTTAGTCTTATTCTTGACATATGAAGAAACCGGTTACAGATTACAGCAAGCGCAACGTCGACTTTTCATTGATTCACAACGAATCCGATGAAGTTTATGACAAAGTTCTGGAATTGATGGACCTTAAGAACGGTCATAAATTTTTAGACCTCGGAGGTGGATACGGTTCATTTTTATATAAGATCCTTAAACATTATCCGGACCTTTATATGGAGTATCACCTCTGGGATGCATCGGATATTTTTACAAAAAAGGCAGTTAAGGACCATGAGGTTTATATTGCCACTCACAGAACTTCGGTTAAAACATTCTTCACCAAAAAGGATCTCATCTTGCAACCGGCTTCCGAAAATTTATTCGATGTAGTGCTTTGCAAAATGTTTATACACGAGATTCCGGCTGACGATAAAAAAAGTTCCTTTGATAAAATATACAAATTGTTAAAACCCGGTGGTCGTTTGTACATATGGAAACCGGATCTGCATCCCGAAAATCATATTTTTTTTACCTCCGTAATTGCAAAGAAGGACGTACTTGCCGGTTTCAAAAATCTTGCGGAACAGCGAAATTTCATTCTCAATGAGGAATTAGAAAGACAATTGATCGCAGCCGGATTTGATCAACCTCAAAAATTGTTTACGTTCGATTACATACTACATACCAACCGTCGATTGAGTTCAGAGTTTCAGGATCAGGTTGAAAAACTAAAGCAATGGAACCAATATATTCTTGACTTGCATCCCAAACTTGATCAAGTAGATTTTACACCAATTGAAGCAGATCTGTCAAATGATAATGTAATACTAAGTTTTAAAAGGGTTGTCTATTCTGCAGTTAAATAATGAGAATTCCGCATTTTAGTTCGAGTCTTGAACTGTTTCAAAACCGGGTTCTATTATTGCAGGTACTTCATTCTTTTTTTACTTCCATTTTTGTTTCAATTTTCTTCTCGGTTGCCACCATCGAATTTGTAGGCAAATTTGAGAAAAGCTTTTTGCCCGTTGGATACTTCTTTTCAGGGATCATTGGCTATGCCATAATCATTGCCTATGGAAAATTTTTTAGCAGGCTTGGGAATAAAGCCTTTTATATACCACATGCATTCATGCTGCTATGTGCAGCTCTTTTCTGGTTTGGTTTTCTGATCATCAACCCACACTCGTTTTACTCCAAAGCACTGAGCTTTATGGTCTATCTGTTCTGCACTCCCTTTATTTACCTGGCCTCCAATCAACAGGCAGGTTTGTTAATTAAAACATTCAACCTGAAAGAGAGCAAACAATATGCAGGAGTAATTTCCTCCGCCGGTACCCTTGCCTATATCGTCGGGTATTTTTCCGTTCCAACCTTAACGCATGTTCTTGGCTCAAATTTAAACCTCTTATGGGTTGCCAGTATAGGACTCCTGATCGGTTATTTTATTCTTATAAAGATCGTTCAGGATCTGGATATAGGTATAAACAAAGGTGTACAAAAGGGCAAACAGGAAGCAGCGACACATACGTACCGGGAATTGCTTGGTCAGAAGTTTATTTTGTTCATTGCCTTAAGTGGTGGCTTGTCAACCATTGCGTATTATTTTGTGGATTATGGATTTTTGGTTAATTCACAAATAACCTTTGCCGATAAGCCCGATGAACTGGCAACTTTTATTGGTTATTTTCTGAGCCTTGTAAAAATATTTGAATTTTTACTCGGAGTGTATGCTTCCAGGTTCTTCAGGGCTTTTGGCCTGAAATCGGGATTGGTTGTTCTTCCCTTCATTTGTCTTGCCTTTATTCTGTTTTCCATTCTTTCGTCTTTTAACCCGTCTCATGTTTATGCCCTGACCGGCTTTGTTTTTGCTCTGAAGTTTCTCGAAAGGATCTTTAAAAAATCTATTGAGGAACCAGCTTATAAAAACTTGTATCAGATCCTTGAGCCGGCAGAACGACTTTCGATCCTGGCAAAGATTGAGGGAGGAACCAAGCAGATCTCAGTTATTATTGGTAGTCTGGCCCTGATCGCCTATGGAGCACTTACCCCTTCCGAATACCTTCAGACCGGTATTTTGTACATCAGTCTGGTTCTTTTTGTGATATGGGTTTATTTTGCCCTGAAGCTGGTAAATGCCTATAAGGAAAAAATAAAGCATATTCTCGAAGCAAAGCATCTCAACCTTAAAAGCACCCATATGCTGGGATGGGAAAAACTTCAGTTAGTGTACACAAAGGCATCAGAGGATCTGTCGATAAAAAAGGCCATCAACACCTTTTTGGGAAATAAGTTCTTTCTGAATCTTAAACAGGTTGAAACATCTCCGGAGGAGTTGAGTGCAACAGAATCTACACAATCGATAAAACTGGAAGAATCCTTGTTTATTTTGCCGCCTAAAGACGATTACCAATCTGAAAAAGTTTCTGAACTTAACCATAAATACAACATTCACGGGCTGTTTGAAATGGCTATTGAAGATAAGGTCATTACCGTTGAAACCCTGAATGTCTTGAAAAGAAAACTTAATGAAGCCAAGCACAGTTTTGAAAAAAGGCTTATCTTAAATATTATCGGAAAAACAAATAATCCTTCAATACTGAGTTATTTGCTGAGCCTCACCCATTACCCTGATTATTACATTAAATCTCAGGCCTATTATTTTCTGGAACATCATAAATTCAAGATCAGTGAGAGCGATATACAGCATTTTTATACCAATCTGGAAAGATGTCTGGAGGAACTTACCTATCTGATCTCAATACTGAACTCGATACCGGAAGATACAGAGTTTAAGCAATTACACGATGCTTTAAAGGAGGAGGAATATGCTCTTGAAAACAGGATACTTTCAATCCTTACATGGAAATTTGATCAGGCTTCCATAATGGCCATACGTGAAAACGTATTCTCACCCGATCAGGATTCCAATCTTTTGGCATTGGAGCTGATCGACAATCTGCTTAACATGGAGATCAAAGACAAAATTCTCACCATATTTAACAAATCCGCAGATTTTAGAAGATTACAACTTTTGAACCGCTGGTACTTTTATCCGGTCCTTAAATTAGAAGAGGCTTTAATTTCATTACTGAATTCGGATTATACAAAGATTGGTGGCTGGAGCAAGGCATGTGCCCTGAAACAGATCGGTTTTGGAAGGTCCCCGGTCTATTTTTCCACCCTTAAAAGCTACCTTTTTCATCCCAACACGTTTCTGCGCAGCCTTGCCTTTCAAAATTTGCATTCAATGATAAGTCCTGAAAAGGATGACTATGAATCAAAAAGAATACTGAGTATCCTAAATTCAAAAGAAAACTCGGTCTTACCCGATGCAGACCTTATTTTTGATATGGTAAAGCACCTGCAACGTCATCCTTTATTCAATGGGATCCCTTCCAGTGAACTCATTCCTTTGGCTTCAGGTACAGAAGTTATGGTTGGTGAACATAAAAAAACCATTCAAATGGATTCAAATCTGTCTCCATACCTCGTGCTTTATGGTTATGCCGAAATAGGATCCACAAAGGGTTTTGGTTTTGATTTGAATGAAAAAAGGTATCTGGGTCCGGATCTGTTTGGAAACAACAAGATACATTCTGTAAAATTATCGGAAGATTCTTATGTTTTCAGTTTTAATTCGGTTGAAATGACCCATATGATCGTAAGTTCCGATCTGCTTTTGTACAATTTACTGGAAGAGACTCAGTAAACTATCCGTTTCAATTTAATCAGATTAATTAAGACGGTGTTCCAGTATTTCATTAACCTTGCTGAATAAGGCTTTTGCTGTGTTTCTTCTCCAGTTCAGTGAGTTCAGTTCGCCTCCGAAATTTACATAATAGTCAATTTTAAATTTCGAAAATTCTTCAAGAACATGTTCTCTGAAGTTTATCATTGCGATCCATCCGTCTTCCACATCCTGATACCACTCTTCGTAATATTCTTCGTCGGAGGCATGAAAGTTCAGAACATTTTCTCCGATCAAGATAAATTTATGGATTCCAAGAACCGTAAGTTCATCGATAACTTCCCTTTTAAGATACATAATATCGTTTTCGATGCAATCATTCCATTCACCCATCAATTCAATTACGCAGTATCCTTCTTCATAGTCAACCTGTAACATTTTAAGGTAAAGGGTATTCGACCCAAATTCGTCCCATTGGGGATGAATGTAATGTTCATAGATCGTTTTTGAAAAATATACTTCAGAATTTTTAAGACCGAAAAAAGGAGATAATTTATCATCTTCCGGTTTGTAAATGTGTTGCCAGTTGTAAAAGGGCTCGATCGAGTGCATTTTGTTTTTTATATTGCCATAAACCGTACGGTGTAATTCCTTAAGGTTACTTTGATGGTAACTCTTCGGTTTCGTCTTTTATATTGGTTTCATCAATGATGTATAAGGGTCTGTTCCGAATGTTGTCGTAGATACGGCTGATGTATTCACCAATGATCCCAATCCCAATTAATTGTATACCGCCTATAAAAACTATCGTGATCATCAGCGATGACCATCCCGGTTCGTAATCTTTCAAAATAAACCGGCTGTACAAGGTATATGCGATCAAAAAAAGTCCGAAAAAAGAACAAACAAAACCTGAAATGGTTGCAATTCTGAGTGGAAGGTTCGAAAAGGAAGTTATTCCATCCATGGCCAGTCTCAACATTTTTCTGAAAGTGTAACCGGTCTGTCCGCTCATTCTTTCATCTCGATCGTATTCAAGAAAGGTTTGTCTGAAACCGACCCAGGCCATTTGACCTCGCAAAAATTTTTGTTTTTCGGGCATTCGCTTAACCTGTTCAGCAACTTTTCGGTGAAGTATCCTGAAATCACCGGTGTCAAGCGGAATTTCTATGGATGTGATCCTGGAAAGAAATTTGTAAAACCATTTGGCAGTTGCCTTCTTGAGCAGAGTTTCACCGTTTCGTGACCTTCTTTTTGCGTAAACGATCTCAAAACCTTCTTTCATTTTATTGAAAAGGGCCGGTATGAGTTCCGGAGGGTCCTGCCCATCGGCATCAATGATCACGATTTGTTCACCTTTACACTTATCCAAACCTGCCGAAACAGCAATCTGATGTCCGAAATTTCTGCTGAAATTTATGTATTTAACAAAGTTGTGTTTTGCAGACAGTTCCCGTATTAGCTCCATCGAACGGTCCTTACTGCCATCATTCACATAAATGACCTCATATTTCTCACCCGTCTTATCCAAAGAAACACGCAATCGTTCCAAAAGGGCGGATATATTCGTTTCCTCATTATAGATCGGTACAACAACACTTATCATTTCAGTAGCAAAATTAGATAAAGTAAGCTATTCTTTTTTCCAAAACAGGCGTATTCTGAAACAAATGCTTAAAAATCATAGTTCCGCATGCTAACATTCATTCGCAGTCCAAGTTGTACCCAACTGCTTTCAGAGTCGTATTTTGACAGGTCGCTTTTCAAACTTCTTAAATTTACACGGGCATCTAGCCACAGGTTATGATAAGCCATGTACGACAAATTCAACCAGATAATATTGTATTTTGTTAAAACACCCTGTCCGATGCTGTGTTCGTATTCATAAGGCCGGTTGAGATAGGTGGTGAGAATATTTCCCCCAAAACTTTTCGAAGTAGCGCTGCTGTCCAAGCCTCGCTCAGCCACGATAAACCCTCCGTCGATAAACCATCTGTAATTCAGCTGATACCTTAGGTTAAAGATAATTTCCCTGAAATTTGCCTGTAGGGGATGAGCAAGAGCTTCATTATAATGAACATAATTCTGACTTCTGTTGAAATGAGAATAGGTGTAAGGTCTTACAAGATTGTATTCAGCCTGTAAGAACAAGCCTTTAATTCCCAGTGCGTTAATGTATTTTAATCCGGCCTGGGCACCATACTTATTACCCCACCATCCACTGCGTTTTAACATTTCCTTTCCCGAAAACTCATCAAGTACCAACTGCCCGTAAAACGAAAAACGTTGAAGGAAATTCCATTTCCAGTCGAAACCTACAATAACATTATCACCGCTATTCAAATCGCGCTCAATGGCAGTATAAAATATTATTGGATTGAGATAGTTCAGATCAAACCCCCTGCTTCCGGTACTGTCTGACCGGCTGAAAACGACCGATTCGAATAATCCAATATCCAGATTTTTGAATAACTTCATCCCGAGATAATGACTGGTCATAAACTTGGGTTGCTGTCCCTTACCGGTGGCAGATTGTTTGTTGTAATCGATAAGTTGGGTGAACAGATTCTGATAATTCAACCTCCAGATTTTTGTGTTGATCTTCAGGAAAGGATATTCCCGAGCAAAATTTGAAAGGATCAAACTGCGGTAACCGTTTCCAATGAAATTACGGTCGAATCCCAGTTGCATACCAATATGACTGGTTGGTGAAAAGGTTATGTATCCTGCCGATTTGAGAAATTTTTCGAAACTACCTTCTGAGCGAACATGATACCCTTCACCGGGTATAACAAGATTGGAATCAATGATGCTGTTGAAATAGTCCGGAAATTTGAAATGATTGATGCTCAATCGTGAATAAAATCCAACTTTTGAATCGATGGTTCCCCGCACTTCGAAACCTTCTGAAAAACGATTTGTAACGGATCCGGAACTTTGGTCATAACCTGCCGACAAACCCAACACAGGGTTTAGCATCAAGATAAGTCCCGGAGTTTTAACTGAAAAGAAGGCTGCGGGAGTTTGATAGATGGATTTTTTGAAACCTTTCCATGGATTCGCATTTTCATCCGGTTTATCCGATTTTGAATTCAGCTTACCGGTATATTCAAAAAGTTCAATCTGAAAATATCTTTTCGAAGGTTTGAACTCATAAGAATTTGCACGGGAATAAAGATCCGACCTGGGTATTGGTTTAACGGATGTAACTGTGTTTTTTAAATCCCCTGAAATGTCGAGTTGGTCAAGGTGATAGTTTGTAAAACTATTGATCGGCATGTAGGTAAACTGCGCCTGTAAGGGCAAGCCCGGCAGTAAAATCAAACATGAAAGAAAAGCTTTAATGCACTGATTCATGATAGGTGCAAATTAATGAAAAGTATAAATACACCTTCTACAAGCCTGCAAAGATTTGTATGTTTGAGGCATAAATTTGTTTACACGTGACCGAAGATCTTTTTAACAGTTCTCCTAAACTTAAAATTGACGAACTTACCAGGGAGCTAAAAGAGCATAATTACCGATACTATGTACTTGCAGAGCCTGTTATCAGCGACTATGAATTCGATATAAAGTTAAAGGAGCTTGAACGACTTGAAAATGAATTTCCCCAATGGGCACATGCCGATTCACCGGTTAAGGTAGTTGGGGGAGCCGTTACAAAAAACTTCAATACCATAAAGCATAGCAGGCCGATGCTGTCTTTGGGCAATACGTACAGCAAAGATGAATTGAGGGATTTTCACGATCGCGCGGTTAAACTTGCCGGTGTAGAGCCCGAATACGTTTGTGAACTAAAATTTGATGGATTTGCCATTGGTATCACCTACCGTAACGGAACTCTTGTTCAGGCCCTCACACGCGGCGACGGGATCGAGGGTGATGACGTAACCGAAAATGTAAAAACCATCCGGAGCATTCCACATCAACTTTCCGGATCTTATCCCGATGAGTTTGAGATCAGGGGAGAAATTTTTATGCACCGTAAAGCATTTGAACGCATGAATGCCGTAAGATTGGAAGCCGGAGAGCAAGCTTTTGCGAATCCAAGGAACTCAGCCGCAGGTACCATCAAAATGCAGGAAAGCAAAGAAGTTGCCAAGAGGCCTCTGGATTGTTTTTTTTACCATGTGTTGGGCGACCGGAAAACATTTACGCACCATTATCAGAGTCTTATTACAGCTTCTGAGTGGGGTTTACCCGTAAATAAGGCTATGAAGATCTGTAGGAATTTTGATGAAGTTTGGTCTTTCATCGAACTTTGGAGTAAGGAGAGAAAGAATCTTAGTTTCGACATTGACGGGGTGGTGGTGAAGGTGAACAGTTTTCAACTTCAGGACGAACTTGGTTTTACAGCAAAATTTCCAAGATGGGCCATTGCTTATAAGTTTGAAACCGAAAGAGTAGCAACAGTTTTGCAAAAGGTAACGTATCAGGTGGGAAGGACCGGTGCAATAACTCCTGTGGCTAATTTAAAGCCGGTTTCAATTTTGGGTACAACCGTAAAAAGAGCCTCTTTGCACAATCAGGACATTATTGAACAACTTGATGTTCGTGAAGGTGATACCGTTTTTGTTGAAAAAGGGGGAGAGATCATCCCTAAGATCGTAGGTGTGGATCTTAATTTACGGCCACCCGGAACAAAATCACTTACTTTTATTGAGAGTTGCCCCGAATGTGGAACTCCCTTAATACGAATCGAAGGAGAAGCTGCCCACTATTGCCCGAACGAGGAAGGTTGCCCTCCACAGATCAAAGGTAAATTGATCCATTTTGTATCAAGAAAAGCCCTTGACATTAACAGTATGGGAGAAGAAACCATCGACCTGTTGTGGGAAAAAGGATTGTTGAGAACGGTAGCAGATTTTTATGAGCTTCGTTATGATAAGATCATAGGTATCACCAAAACCACTATAAATGAACTTACAGGCGATGAACGAACGGTCAGTATCCGCGAGAAATCGGCTGAGAACCTGATCAGGGGAATTGAAGATTCAAAAAAAATACCTTTTGAAAGGGTGCTTTATGGTTTGGGTATTCGATTTGTGGGTGAAACGGTAGCTAAAAAGATCACAAAAAAATTCAAAAGTATAGAAGCACTTTTAAATGCGGGATATGATGAACTGGTTGCTGTAGATGAGATTGGAGAGCGAATAGCCGAAAGCATTCTGGATTGGTTTCGCAATCCGGTCCATCTCGAGATCATTGCGAAGTTGAAAGATCATGGCATTCAACTGTCGGTAGACGAAAGTTCTCTTACCGAAGTTATAAATAAACTCAATGGAAAGATATTTGTGGTAAGTGGTGTTTTTACGGAGTTTAGCAGAGATCAGATCAAAGAGGCCATCGAAAAGTTTGGAGGAAAGAACAGCGGAAGTATTTCATCTAAAACCGATTATGTGCTGGCGGGTGAGAATATGGGTCCTGCGAAGCTTGAAAAAGCAAAGAGTTTAAACATTCCGGTCATATCGGAAAGGGATTTTTTGGATATGATCTCGGATTGAACATTTGAATTGAGCAGAATTAATACTTAAACATAAAGAGTATATTTGCCAATAAGGATTAACGATTTACGTTTTTTCATAAAACCTGAAGGATGAGGGATTTTGGTAAACCTATAGCGAGCAGATTTCTTAAAATTTACAACAATAGTAACGAACATCCTCGAAAAACCACTTCATTTAACCTGGTGCGAAGCGTAGGGATCTTATACGATGCCACCGAGGATACCAGCGTTGAAGCGGTTAATCAGGTAAGCGAAAAATTAAATCGATCCGGCAAAGAGGTATTTTCACTTGGTTTTGTTGATAAAAAAAAGATCCCGGAGAACAGAATACCGGATGCAAAAAATGATTTTTATTGCCAGAAAGACCTTCATTGGTATAAGCTTCCTTATAAAGACAGGATCTTGAGGTTTTCCAACGAACCCTTCGATTATCTTTTGAACGTTTATACGGCTGATCAGCTTCCAATGGTGGGAGTTTCGGCTCTTAGCAGGGCAAATTGCAGATTGGGAACGTTTCACAGAAAATTTACCGCATGCTTCGATTTTATGTTACATGGACTGGAAAATAAATCTACTGCTGACCTGCTGGAAGCCTACCTTTTATACATGAATAAAATTAAGAATGAATAGATCAAACTTTAAAGGATTGGGAGTAGCAATGATTACTCCGTTTACCAATGGCCTCGCGGTTGATTACGATGCCCTGGCGAATTTAACGGAACATTTGATTTCCGGAGGGGTTAATTATCTTGTGGTTTTAGGTACCACCGGTGAATCGGCAACACTTAGTGCAGATGAAAAGAAGCATGTTTTTATGAAAATAAAGGAAGTTTCTGCCGGGAGGGTACCCCTGGTGGCAGGTATTGGTGGCAACAATACACTGGATGTGATCGAACACCTCAAATCCTTCGACTTTAATGGATACGATGCAGTATTGTCCGTTAGTCCATATTACAACAAACCAAATCAGGAAGGCATCTATCAGCATTACCGATCAATATCCGAAGTTAGTCCAAAGCCAGTTATTATATACAACGTCCCGGGCAGAACAGGAAGCAACATGACCGCTGCGACTCAACTGCGTATTGCCGGCCTGAACAACATTATCGCAACCAAGGAAGCCTCAGGGAATTTTTCTCAGGTAATGGAAATAATAAACAACAAACCCGACAACTTCTCTGTAATTTCAGGTGATGATGCATATACCTTTCCCTTTATGGCCCTTGGAATGAATGGGGTCATTTCTGTAATTGGAAATGCCTATCCAAATGAATTTTCTAAAATGGTTAAGAATTGTCTGGATGGTAAATGGGCTGAGGCCCGAAAAATTCACTACCGACTCTTGTCTCTGATGGAAACCATCTTTGAAGATGGAAGTCCGGGTGGAATAAAAGTGATTTTGAGGGAAATGGGAATCTGTACCGACAGGGTGCGGCTGCCACTTGCAAATGTTGGTCCGGGTACCGAAACAAAGCTAATTGAACAAATGAGAACCTTTGCTGCAGCAAATGCGGTGTCCGTTTAAACTTGATTTATTTAATACAGGGTTTTGCAGATCGGCGACAGAGTTAATTTTGTTAATGAAAAACTCAGTGGTATCATTACCCGTTTCATTGACGACGAAACCGTAGGAGTTAGCATTGAAGATGGTTTTGAAATACCTGTTTTAAAACAGGAAGTTATTGTAGAAGCTTCGCAGGAGGTAAAAGATCCAAAGAATATTCAGTCACCCTTAAAAGATCGCTCACAAAACAGAACCGAATCTGAGATCATGATCGTATTTGAGGCAAGATCGGGAAACTGGTTTGGAGCAAACATACTTAACTCGGGAGAACACGAAGTACTTATCAGCATCAGTTGCAAAAAGAAAGATCGATTTGAAGCTTTATTCGGCGGTAAACTTGAGTCCGGCAGGGCGTATCTTTTTAATACGCTTGACCTTGGAGAAATTAGTAACTGGGGTACCTACTGTTTCAGGATCGTTTTTCATGAAAAATCAAGCGATTTGCCTCGGGCTCCATGGTATCTGGAATATACTTTCCGTTCAAAAGATTTTTCACAACCCATTTCTCAAGGTGATAAACGAATGTATACCATTCCTTTAAAACCTTACAGGGTAGAGCAGTTTGTTCTTGAATCAAAGGATGTGGGCAGTTTGATACCGAAAGAAAATGAGGTCCATGAAATTCATCGACCCTCGGAAATTTTGGATCTGCATATTAATAAGCTTACCGAAAACTTTGGCGATCTGGATGCAGAAGAAGCATTGGAGCTGCAAATGAATGTATTCAGGAATGCTTTTGAAAAAGCTCAGGCACTGAATTACGAAAAATTAACCCTGATACACGGTGTCGGAAACGGTGTATTGAAAAACAGGATATGGAAAGTATTGAGCGGTCATGCAGCCGTTAAAACCTTTGCCGAGGCTCAGAAAAGTAAGTTCGGATATGGAGCTACGGATGTGTTCTTTAAGAAATGAATTGATCAGAAATATTGAAGGTCAATTAGAATTTAAGCATAAAACCTCAATATGGTGACGGTTGGTAAGGATCTGAACCATCGTATCTACCGGTTTATTGTTTCGGTTGGTAATGATGAGAGGCGACTTTTTTCCCGATGCGAACTCTTCAAGGGATTTGAGTTTATCCGTATGTTCCGAAATATTGGTAAAGGTGTAGTTCAATTCTTCGGCATCCAATTTTTCGGAGGTTTTCTTGATGATTTCCGTAACATGAAACGCATTGGCAGGCTCAGTGATCACAAAATGCAGATCGCAGGAATATTTTTTTGCAAGTTCGAGTGTAAATGGATTTAAGACTTCTTCCGGAAACTCGTCGATGTAAATAATAAGGTTCTCATACCTTTCAACCGGAGTATCCTTTTGAGTGATCCACACAGGAATGGAAACTGTGTTTACGGTTTTAGCAATAAAACTTCCGGTGAGATGCTGAATGCCATGTACGCCATGAGTTCCGATAAATAAAATGTCGGCACCGGTTTCGGAAGTTGCCTTCTTGATTTCATTGAACAATTCTCCTTCTTTGGTCAAATAAGATATTTGCACCTTCTCGGTCGAAGCAATTTGTTCAACGGTTTCTCTTAGCTGATGTTTGATGTCTCTGTTAAAGAAACTGGAAGCAATGATCCTTTTTGCATTTTCATCCACATCGGCCACCTCAAAAATATGAAGCAGAATCACTTCGTTATTGAATTCACTTGCAAGAAGACATGCAGTTTTTAGAGCTCGGTCAGATGCTTCAGTTAAATCGGTTGCTACCAGAAACTTCTTTTTTTCCATAGTTAATATCCTGTTTCAAATTACGTTTATTTTTTTCAATTCTTACTGTTTACTCCCTTACAAATGAAAAAAGGCCTTGAATCAAGACCCTTTTTCATAAAAGTTTTGCTTTGATTTAGAAAGATACGCCAAGGCGGTAGCCGAGGAAACTTATTTCTTTACCAAGGTTTACATGCAATCCGGCGTGAAGGAACTTCCATCTTGCCATAGCTCCGAATTTCATAAAACTGGTATTGTCCATAAAGGGTTCTCCAAAGGGTTCTTTCTTGTTTCTGGCGAGCATAAAACTGTATTGGAATTCGGGGGCAAAAATGATCTGTTTAACAGGGAAGATCAAACGGGCGCCAACGGGAACATTCAAATGATAGAAATTGTCGTCTTCCTTCTGAGAGGCTCCGCCATCGTTCTCGAAATATTTCAGGTCGAGTCCGGCAAAGATGTTCATGGGCAAACCGGTCTTCTCCTTGAGCTGCCACATTTTCAAACCGGTATATCCCGCACCCCATTTTACATTATTTGGATTGCCAAAGTAATACTCAAGATGATGTTCGTTTAATTTCTTTTTATTTAAAAGGATCATGGATGCACCGGTCGACATTCCCATACTCTTGTACCGGTGATTCATAAGGCTAAGGTTAAATTGCTTATAGATGTTTTCCTTAATGCTTAAACGATCTTTGTCGAAATAACTTCCCTTGCCATACTTATTGTTATTGTTTTTGGTATTGGTACCCTTGTAGTTGGTATTGGTGTATTTGGGAACGTAAACCTCGCTGTTACAATCGCTTCCGGAAGGCAATCCGCCTTTGCGCGCTGCAGCCTGTAAAATTGGTAACATTTCGCCCTTTTTGGCAACCGGTGCGACTTCTTTTTTGTCTTTTTTCTTTTTGTCTTCCTCGGTCACCACATCCGTTCCTTCTTTGTCGGCCTGTAGTTTCAGGATCTTCACCTCCACTCTTCGGTTAAGCTGACGGCCTTCAGGAGTGGAATTTGAAGCCACCGGCAGGGTTTCACCATAACCTACCGCTACCATACGGTTTTGGGATATTCCTTTATCAGTAAGGTACTTTTTTACGGACTCAACCCTGTCCTGTGAAAGTTTCTGATTGGCTTCAGAAGTTCCAATGCTATCGGTATGCCCACCCAGTTCAATAACGATCTCACTATACTTCATTATTTCCACCAGTTTGTCGAGTTCCTTTTTAGAATCCTCTTTTAACACCGCTGAGCCCAACTCAAAGAAAATATTCTTCAACTCGAATTTAGCTCCAATAATCGCTCTTTTCACATGGAAGTCTTTCTGAAGCGACAGGTCTTCGGTATTTTCAGTCATCCATGCATATTTGGCCTGATAAACCAGGTTTTCCATTTCTTCCAGTGCGAGGTTATATTGTTTAAAGGCAAGTTCATATTTATCGAAGACAACTTTTAACTGATCAGAATTCGATTGGTTCAAATTGCCGATATCCACATTAAGTTTATCCAGTTGGGCTTTCAATTCATCAAGTCTTTTTCTCTGGACAGCTATTTTTTGCTGGAACGTGTATTTTTTTCTGTACTTATCCGGGTTGGTCAGATCAATGATCTCAGAATAATACAGGAATCCTTTCATATCAATAATGGCCATGTATTTTTTATTCAAGGGCAAACTGGTTGAATAATAACCGGTTTCGGCATTGCTGGTCGCTTTAGTAACTTCTTTATTGGTCGCCATATCCACAAACCTGATGTTTACTTCGGCTGCCGAATCTTTTTCATTGGTTACGTATCCATACACTTTAAACAATTGCTCAGGGCGCATGGAATAAGGTATAAGGAATTTATAAATGTCGTTTCCTCCATAACCGTCCGGTGCGTCGGTTCTTACAACATAGGCCATGTTTCCGGATCCCGGGATCGAAAGGTCTGCATCGCTTTCAAGGGTATTGATGTACTTACCCAGGTTAATGGGTTCACTCCATTTGGTCCAGGAATCATCGAGTCGTCGTGACATGAAGAGGTCTTTGTCTCCAAAACCAAAATGGCCGTTTGAGGAAAAGTACAGTGTTTTCCCATCGGCCGAAAGAAAAGGATATTTTTCATCCTCTTTAGTATTTATGGTGGAACCCAGACTGATGGGCTTGCTCCAGCCATCTTCGCTCAAAAAAGTGATGTACAAATCGCTGCTGTTGCCGTTTCCCAGGTCGGTAGAATAGATAAGCGTTTTTCCATCCGAACCGATACATGCCAGTGATTCCCACCTTTTGGTATTAATGGTTCCTCCAATATTACAGGGAGGCGTCCATCCGTTCTCCGTTTTTACCGAATAAAACAAATCACCTCCGCCAAACGATCCTTTGTAATTTCCAAAAACAATTGCCACTTTTTCATCCGGGGAAATGGCAAGGATACCCTCATTACTGCTCGAATTAAGGTCATAAAGTTGTTTTGGGCTTGACCAGTTACCGTTTTTGTCCATTGATGAATAATAAATGTCTTCTCCACCGCTTCCTCCGGACCGGTTTGACAAAAAATACAAGGTTTTTCCATCGGCCAGTATACGTGGCAAGAATTCATTGGCACTGGTATTAAAGGTGGGTCCGATGTTCTCAACTTTAACCATTTCGTCGTCGCGTTCCAGCAGGGCAATGAACTTGTCAACATACGCCACATCTGCCTTTGAGTATTTTTCCTTGTAAAGTTTTAAAGCCTCAATGGCTTGGTCGAATTTTTGTAGGGCAAAATAGGTCTTTCCCAGATTAAGATACAGGGAAGGATCGTTTTTTACCTCCCTTTCGTACGCAAAAACGGCTCTCTGATAATCTTTGTTTTTAAAGAATTTTTCGGCGTTTTGCGCATAGGTAAATGTGAAATAGCTAATAAAGCTTAAGGCTAGAATTAATTTTTTCATTTTTAAGGTTTTAGTGATACAAAGTAAATTAATTTTTTATTTCTTGAAAGTTTGATGACATTTCTCATGTGTATTAATTCTTTCATACCGGATGGTGTTTTAAGGTAAACGATGCCTTATTTTTGGTTTGCAAACGATTAACTTAAATGAAAGGAATTACCCGCTCGGTTTGGATACTGTCCATTATCAGCTTTTTTACGGATGTATCGAGTGAAATGCTTTACCCCGTGATGCCGGTATACCTCGAAAGCATTGGCTTTTCTATTTTACTTATCGGTATTCTTGAAGGAGTAGCAGAAGCAATTGCCGGATTAAGCAAGGGATATTTTGGGAAACTTTCTGATAAAAGTGGTCGACGGGTGCCCTTTGTACAGTTTGGATACCTTCTTTCTGCGATCTCCAAACCAATGCTGGCCTTTTTTACCAATGTTTACTGGGTGCTTTTTATGCGTTCTTCGGAGCGACTGGGAAAGGGTATCCGAACTGGGGCAAGAGACGCATTATTGTCGGATGAAGCCAACGAAACTACAAAAGGTAAGATCTTTGGTTTTCACCGGACCATGGATACTTTAGGCGCAGCAGCTGGCCCTGCTTTGGCTTTGATCTACCTTTATTATTTTCCGGGTAATTACATTCAATTATTTTATCTGTCCATTATTCCGGGTTCATTGTCCATACTTACTTCCTTATTTCTTAAGGAATCGGCCAATACCAAAACCCGTAAGAAACCAAAGGTAAGGTTTATGGATTTTTGGTCGTACTGGAAAATAAGCCCTGCATATTATAAGCGGGTCGTACTGGGTCTACTCATGTTTACCCTTTTCAACAGTTCGGATATTTTTTTGCTTTTGATGGTTAAGAAGGCCGGTTTTTCAGACAGTTACGTTATTGGTGTATACATTTTTTACAATCTGGTTTATGCTTTGTTCGCTTTGCCTGCCGGATTAATCGCTGATAAACTTGGTCTCAAAAAGGTTTTGATATTTGGCATCTTGCTATTCGCGGTGGTTTATTTTGGCATGGTCTTTAGCAGATCCATCTTTCTTTATGCAATTCTTTTTCTGCTTTATGGAGTTTATGCCGCCTCCACCGAGGGCATCAGCAAGGCTTGGATAAGTAATCTCGTACCACAGGAAGACACAGCAAGTGCTCTTGGAACTTTTGCCGGATTTCAGAGTATTTTTACCATGCTTGCCAGCAGTTTGGCCGGGCTGATATGGTATCAGTTCGGGGCCGGCGTTACGTTTATGCTAACCTCGGTTGCAGCATGTTTGGTAGCCGTTTATTTTGCCACTCTGCCCAAAATCATCCAAAAGTCCGGTTCATGAGAGCTTAACTCTTTCACTTCCCGTGTATATGTTAAACCTTTCATTTCTTA
This sequence comes from Flavobacteriales bacterium, assembly GCA_020635455.1. GTDB lineage: Bacteria > Bacteroidota > Bacteroidia > NS11-12g > UBA9320 > JABWCE01. Next base: position 317,974 of record JACJZT010000003.1, on the reverse strand, counting down.
GAAAACCGATAAGCGTTATACCAAACTCTTCCGCCATCTGCACCGCAAGACTTGAAGGCGCCCCAACAGCTGCAATGATTTTGATGTGGGACATGGCCGCTTTTTGGATCAATTCAAAACTGGCCCTTCCACTTAAGATCAGAATGTGATTGTTAAGGGGTAAAGTACCCGACATCAAAAAGTGTCCGATCAGTTTGTCCAGGGCATTATGCCTGCCCACATCTTCGCGGGTCTCAATGAGTTTGCCGCTAAGGTCGAACAGGGCCGAGGCATGCAATCCGCCGGTGGATTCAAAAACATCCTGCTTGTCTCTCAGGGTTTGTGGAAGACCGTAAACGATCTCAGGAGAAATCGAAATTGAATCCAATTCTGCTGTGCGGTCGAGCTTGTCGGTTGTTTTAACCGCGTCAATGGAAGCTTTGCCACAAACTCCGCAGCTTGAGGTGGTGTAAAAATTTCGTTCAAGTTTCTGTAGATCCATTTCAACCTCTTCCGATAATTCGATGATCAGAATGTTGTCAGGATTAAGTAGGGACTGAAGATGAGAAACCGACTTAATTTGTTCCCGATTTTGAACGATCCCTTCGGTAAATAAAAATCCGACACCCAGCTCAGGATCGTTTCCGGGGGTGCGCATGGTTATGGAAATGCTTTTGGTTTGCCGTTTACCTTCAGGACCAAATACCAAACGAATTTCAAGAGGCTCTTCAACGGCCAAATAGTCAAGGGTCTCTTCAGCATCAGGGATTTGACGTTCTTTGTTTTTTACTTTTAGGATCTCTTTTTCGGCAACTGAGGATCTGTCCATGATTCAAAGTTACGAAGTATTGGAATACTCCACATAATAATAAGACTTTTTGGGTGCACTAATCTTTAAGAAATCGCAATCAATGGAAACTAAAATTCATATTATTCCTGATAACCACTTTATATTTTTTGCAAGCAATCCTTACATTGAACGGTATGCCAAACGGGGAAGTGAGTTTTTGAAATACAACAAACTTGACGATTTAGAAAGGTTTCAGGTAACTTCTCTACCAAACATCATTCTCATACCCCAGTTATTTTTTGAGTACTATATTAACCAATACTCTATTATCTTTACCATCTAAACTTGTAAGCATAAATGTATTTATATTATTGTAAAATATAGATTGAGGATAGAAAGATTTTAATTTAGACTGTTTGGATTCTTCAACCTGAAAGATCGGATAGGTAAATGTATCACCTTCATCGTCTATTCCATATAAAACTAGTACATTTCCTCCATTTTGATCTACATCTTTGATTATTTCCATTTCCTTATTATACATTCTAATAGTAACTGGGTTTATAGAATAAACAAAATAATGATATCCCTTTAATTCATTGTACATGTGTTTAAAACTTAAATAGTGATTGGTCTGTGTCTTTGGTATAGGCTTAAACCAATTTAACTCACCATTGTCTGAAACGTTATAAACAAAAATATCTCCATAATAACGAATACGAGTAGATTGTTCACCAACTCCAATCATATGCCAAGTCTGTTGTTCTGCTAAAATTATGGTATTTCCACTTTTGTCAAATTTTACAGGAAACACTATCATACCATGAATCCAGTTTTTTTGTCCTTTTAGTTTACCTTTTCTTTCAAATTTATCCTTTGCCAGTAAAGATGGGTCAAATTCATAGTAGTCACTATATATCTTATTACTGCTTTTGGAAACCCTGAGCAAAGCAATTCCATTTGAAATAAAAGGACTAATTTCTAAATCTTCCGACTGATTAAAATTATAAGTTCCACTGCAGATCATATCGTCTCCGGGTCCTTCTGTTATAGTCATATTGTGGATATATTCTTCCTTTGGATATAGATTGGCAATGACCATAGTATTTTTAGTAATGTTAGCAGATCCGGATGGAATGCGTATGATTTCAATAAAATAATTAGGATCATTTTCTTTATCTAATTTAAGTTTTCGGTCATTTGTCTTAAGAATTACAGAGTAAATATAAGCGTTACCATATTTGTCAACTGCAAATTTTGTGTCGTACATTTTCTTTTCAGTATGCAACATCTCTACCTCTTCTCCCCATGATAATTTCAGATTAGAATCAAAAACAAACAAACCATTTAATGCATAATTTTTTGAGTCGTTTGTATATTTGGGTTGAACTTGATATTTAAAAAGAATTTTTGATGAATCATACGAAAATGTCATTTCAAACTTACTTGAGTATTCTTTATGTACCAGTTTCCCCGATGTGCTAATTAATAATATCTCTTCGTCAAATAACGTACCGTGGTTAAAATCAATTTGTCTACAAAACAGTTCATCAAGAACCTTTTTTCTATTCCAACGCGAATAGAAAACAAAATACTTGTTTTTGATTTTTTCTGATGAAATGAATGAAGTTCCACTGGGTAACTTTATAGTTACTTTCTTCGAAATTGGCTTAAGATCTTTTGCACTCGAGCTAACGATTGTTATGGTAGACTTTTTAAAAAAAAGTCCAACGATCTTTTCATCCTTACAATAGTGATTTGACCAATAGTAATCAAACTTTTCTATAGGGGGACCTACCATTACCTTGGCTTTATCAAACACTTTTTGTGAAAAGGAAGCATTTGACAGACCTATCAAAGAAGCAGAGAAGAGGATTAACCTTTTTACTAAAATATACATTAAACAAATGTATTTTTTTTTCTATATTGTTCTAAGAGAATTAATTAATTTTTCGAAGAGTTAAATTTATCCTGTACTATCAACCCCGCTGGCTATATTCTATTGAGTTCGATGAAATACAGAAAATAGAACTTGCGTTCGAAAAGGTGAGCTTCAAATCTATTTGCTAAGGTTCAAATTCAGTGGCGGAAATTTCAAAATTGAATTTTCCGATAAAGGCAAAATCGGATTCCAGGTTTTTCTACGCAACCACCAACTACTGATTTGAATCTGGAATAAAGCAGGAAAGTTTAATTTCAGCAAGTTGTTTACAAGCTGAAAACCGGTTGGTTTTTCCTCAACCTGGTCGTCCGGGAATCTGCTGGCAGAGTACCACGAGACACTGATATCAATTTGCATCATCCAACTTTAAAGTTGAACGAGAGTACTTTTTACATTCATTAAAAAAACAAGAGTAAATAATCAGTATATTTGCCCTTGTATTAATAACAAGAGTAAAACTGATGTTTGAATCTAATGACCCGATTCGACAAAAAAATTCCATATAATGAACTGCCGTTACTACCACCAAAGGCAGACATAGAAACTAAACAAATTCTTCGAAAGGCAATTTCCGCCGGACGATCCTTGGCTCAACTAAACGGAACTTTACTCAATTTACCAAACCCTACTTTATTTCTAGACACGATTTATTTACAAGAAGCGAAGGCAAGCTCTGAAGTAGAAAACATTATTACGACAAACGATGAACTATACAAATCTTTAGTTGCCGACAGAAAGATAGAAAACACAGCGACAAAAGAAGTTTTAAGTTACAAGGAAGCACTTTGGTTAGGCTTAGAAGAGTTGAAAACAAAACCATTTATAACAACCAATCTTTGTATCAAAATTGTTCAGTGCATTAAACAAAATAGTGCTTCGATAAGGAATACACCGGGAACTACATTGAGCAACCCGCAAGGCGAAATCATTTACACTCCGCCAAGTGGCGAATCGATTATCCGTGAAAAACTGGCAAACCTGGAAAAGTTCATAAACGAAAACACAACAATAGACCCATTAATAAAAATGGCAATATTGCATTATCAATTTGAAGCCATTCACCCATTCTCCGACGGTAATGGAAGAACAGGAAGAATCTTATTGATATTGTATCTAAAAATTTCCGGATTATTAAATACACCGGCAATTTACCTGAGTGAATACATTTTTAAGAATAAAAATAAATATTACAAGTGTTTACGAGATGTTACAGAAAAAAACGAATGGGAAGATTACATTATTTATATGATGGATATGATAGAAGAAACATCCAATAAAGGTTTGAAAAGACTAAGAAAAATCACATTAGCCATGGAAGAAACTGCAAACGAAATCAAAAAGAAGTTGCCAAGAGTTTATTCCAAAGACTTGATTGAGATTCTATTTCGTTTACCATATACTAAACGCCAATACATGGTTGACGAAAATATAGGAAACTTAAAAACAGTCGGAAATTATTTGATGGCATTGGAAGAAAACGGCTTTTTGAAATCGGAAAAGGTCGGAAAGGAGAAACTATACTTGAACCAAAAACTAATAGAAATACTGGAAAATACAGATTAACAATTCCTAACAAGGTAATTCTTATTGATAAAACATTGTTCTCCTTTAATTAGTATTACTCATATCGGCCTAACGATCTTATTGCAGATTTAAAAAATACAACCTGGAAAGAAGTACCTAAAATTTACGTTCTATTCCAAACGTATAAAAGGTGATCGGCCTGAATTATTTCCAATTAAATCCAGAAAGTAAATTCCCTTGCTCAATTCATAAACCGGTATGCTACCTTGTTCTGCTTTGCCCGACTGAACCATCTTACCATTGGCATCATAAATCTTATATGAAAAATTGTGAAGGACACCCTTAACTGTGATAACATTTTTAGTTGGATTGGGATAAACTGAAGGTTTCCAATTATCATTATCAGGAAATTGAACAGCTGAAGTTCCACCCGTTACCACAAAGCTTCCAACCATATTATAGCTAATTTCATGCGGTGTACACACGTAAGCGTAATTTCCGGCAACTTTTGGAACATATTGGAAAAAGGTATCGTTAGGTGCCTGCCAGGTGTAATCAAAAGTATCGGCACCCGTTGGTATGGATTTGGAAGTAATGGTGTGAACCATACCGGGATTGTCCAAGGCACGCCATTGTATGGTGTCGCCCAGCTGTATGGTTAAATTGTTGGGAACGAACTGGAAATACCCATCCCACACCTTAATGGTGTGAATGGTTGCCTGTGTTGCAATTGAATAAGCTAACAAAAATAAGATCAGTAGTTTTTTTATGTGGTTCATGTTAGATCGGGTTTCAGATAATCGAAGTTAACAAACAAATATCGGTAATTATTTTTTGGTGTTCTTTGGCCTTTGTTTTTTGATCTGCCAAACAATATGTTTTAAGTATTGCCATATTTGCAGGTTTAACGCAGTATTCTTAAATCAAATTTAGCGAATACACCTTTTAATACCTTGAATTGCTCATTGCCATTATGGTTTAAACAAGTTCCTTATACATTTTGCGGTGCGGGATACCCACCTCGGTAAAGGGCTGACCCGTAAGGATGTAACCTTCCCGGAGGTAAAAAGGAACAGCAGTTTCCCTGGCATGCAATTCCATTCGAACAAAGTTTTTTGACCTCGCAAAATCTTCAGAGAACTTCACCATTTCCGACCCTATCCCTTTGCCCTGAACTTCAGGATCAACGGCAACCTGTCTCATTTTAAGGATGCCGTTTGTACCAACAGGTTTAAGCAATAAAACTCCAATTAAGGTATCGTTCAATTTGGCGATAATATGGTATTCTGTGTTTTCTGCACGCAACTCTTCTTCTGTAAATTTAAGGCCCAGGGGTATCCTTAGGACCCTTTCCCTCAATTCAACAGAGATCTTTTGGTCGTTCGAACCAAAAAGTGCTTCCGTAATATTTAGTCCCGTGATTTCTATAGATCGATAAATTGCGAAAGATGGCCATTATGGCTCATACGGATTCCTTTTTCCGTTGAATGAACTTCGGCACATTCAATGTTGAGATCATGTTCAAAAAACAAGAGTAGATTTTCTTCTGCGGCCTTTTTTAAAAAATCTTCCTTTTCTTCCATCACCTGCAGTGGCCGGATGTCGTAACTCATGATAAAATTAATGGGAATATGCCCCGAGGAAGGTATCATATCGGCCATATAAACGATGGTCCTGTTCTTATACCGTATGATGGGACAGATCATTTTTTCGGTATGCCCGCCGGCGATCCTATAATCAATGTTGTCGCTGAACTGTAAAGAGTCACCCAGAAAGTGCAATTGTCCTGATTCCTGAATGGGCAAGATGTTCTCTATTAAGAAGGAAGGTTTTTCCCGAACATTCGGATTAAGTGCGTGATCCCAGTGTTCGCGGTGAGTCCAATATTTTGCATTGGGAAAGGCGGGCAATAATTTTTCTTTTTTGGCATCCCATTTTATGGCACCTCCGCAATGATCAAAATGCAGATGAGTAAGCAAAACGTCCGTAATGTCCGAAAAATCAAGTCCTGCGGCATTCAGGGAATTTTTCAGGCTGTGGTCACCGTTCAGGTAATAATAACCGAAAAACTTTTCAGATTGCTTGTCGCCTATCCCGGTGTCGATCAATATTCGGCGGTTTCCGTCCTCAACAAGCAAACATCGCATGGCCCAGTTGCACATGTTGTTGTCGTCGGCCGGGTTGATCCGGTTCCAGATGCTTTTTGGCACTACCCCAAACATTGCTCCGCCATCAAGCTTAAAATTTCCTGCATGAATCACTTCTATCCTCATCGCACAATTAATTTTTTTACCTTATACAAATTCCCGCTGGTTACCGTAACCAGGTATAATCCGGGTCGGAAATTGCCTACTTCAATAATATTGTCGAACCTTGTTACAGAAGGCTGATCGTAGTAATAACGCAGTTTCCCATAGGTATCAATTACCTGAACCACGATGTTTCCGGCATCAAAAAACTCAACTGAAAAGTTTATGAATTCAGAACTTGGATTCGGGTAGAAATCAAATTCGAAAACATCATTTTGGCAAACTCCACTGCCAAATATCCAGTTAACACCATATACGTTATAAGAAGTGCATTCATTGCGATAGGTTTTATAATTACACCCACAGACGGGTCTGAAAAAGGGTTCCTGACATTGAAAGAATGGATTCACCCTTATGGGCTCTTCACAGGGTTGCTGCCATTGCGCTTTGCTTTGGGCAAACAACAATGAGGTAAAGCCCAGCAGAAGCAGGAGTTTTCGAACTGCATTTTGGTTTAGGTCCATGTAATAATTAGAATTATCAATGCCTTTTTTAAACGGATACCGAACCAACTTCATGCCTCTAAAATAGAGAAAATTAATCGATAATTTCAAAACCGAGGTAAGGGATCAGCACTTCAGGCATTACTATTCCTTTTGCAGTTTGGTTATTTTCAAGCAAGGATGCCACGATACGGGGCAAAGCAAGTGCCGAACCATTGAGGGTATGAACAAGTGAAGTTTTACCCTGATTTTCCTTAAATCGCAGTTTCAAACGATTGCTCTGAAAGGTTTCAAAATTTGAAACTGAACTCACTTCAAGCCATTTTTCCTGAGCTGCGCTGTAAACTTCCATATCGTAGGTAAGGGCAGAGGTAAAGCCCATGTCGCCACCGCATAATTTTAAAACACGGAATTGCAAACCAAGTTTTTCGAGCAAAGAACAAACGTAATGTCTCATTTCTTCCAGCACTTCATACGATGTATCCGGGTGGCTGATCTGTACAATTTCAACCTTATCGAACTGATGTAAACGGTTCAATCCTCGTACATCCTTTCCGTAACTTCCGGCTTCCCTTCTGAAACAGGGCGTATAACCGACATTCTTAATCGGCAAGTCGGATTCTTTCAAAATAACATCTCTGTAGATATTGGTAATAGGTACCTCGGCGGTTGGAATCAGATAAAAGTTGTCGTCTCTTGCATGATACATTTGCCCTTCCTTGTCGGGCAACTGTCCGGTTCCGAATGCTGAATCTTCGTTGATGAGAATTGGCGGCTGAATTTCGGTATATCCCTGACGAATGGCCTGGTCGAGGAAAAAATTGATCAATGCCCTTTGAAGTCTGGCACCCTTTCCTTTGTATACCGGGAAACCTGCTCCGGTTATTTTTACGCCCAGCTCAAAATCGATCAGATCGTATTTTTTAGCCAGTTCCCAGTGAGGAAGGGGCTGGTTCTCAAAAACCGGTGGTTTTCCATGCAAGGCTACTATTTCGTTCTCCTCCGGTGTTTTTCCTTTTGGAACCTTTAGAGAAGGAGCGTTGGGAAGAGTTAAAAGCAAATCTTTTAAACCATTTTCAATGTGATGCAATTCTTCTTCAAACTGCTTGCTGAGTTCTTTAATTTCAAGGGTTTTGTTTTTTAATTGATCCGCTTCCGATTTTTTACCAGATTGGAATAAGCGGCCAATTTCTTTTGAAAGTATATTGCCTTCAGCAAGCAAATTATCAAGTTCAAGTTGCTTGTTCTTTCTCGAATCATCCATCTGGATCACCCTTTCAATAATTTCCCCGGCTTCAATATTTCTGATGGCCAGTCTTTGTATGGCTTCTTCTTTGTTTTCCCTTATCCAGGCAGTTTGTAACATACTGCAAAGATAAGCAAATGATCATGCCAATTAAAAGGATATGGTAAGCATCTCTGCATCCATTAAAACCCTAAAATAGGAGTAAATTTGTTTTTTAAGCCGAGGTGTTTTTATACAAATTCAGCCTAAGTATTACTCATGGACTTTGATTTTGAATGGTTCCACCAACCTGCACTTTTTTGTCTGGAGGGTCGGGGAGTGGACTTTTTTTGTACCGTTTCATCTGTACTTTTACCAACTTTTTCAATAGACAGATTTCTCATCTGATAAGGGTGTTGCTGAACGATCGGTACTTTTTTACCAATCAGTTTATTGATGTCCCTCAGATATTCTTTTTCTTCACTATCGCAAAAAGAAAGTGCAATTCCACTGGCTCCGGCACGTCCTGTTCTTCCAATTCGATGTACATAGGTTTCAGGGATATTAGGCAATTCAAAGTTGATCACATGCGACAAGTCCTCAACATCAATGCCTCGGGCGGCTATATCGGTTGCCACTAAAACCCTTGTGTTTCCTGATTTAAAATTTGTCAAGGCCTTTTGTCGCGCATTTTGCGACTTGTTTCCATGGATGGCTTCTGCATGGACGCCGTATTTTCTGAGGTCTTTAACCACCTTGTCGGCACCATGTTTGGTTCTGGTAAAAACCAGTGCGGAGCGAATGTTTTTATCGTTCAATAAATGTTGGAGCAAGGCTTTTTTGTCGGATTTTTCAACAAGATAAACGCTCTGGTCCACCGTATTGGCTGTTGATGAAACGGGCGTAACTTCAACACTTACCGGATCGTTTAGCAAACTGTCGGCCAACTTTTGGATTTGCATGGGCATGGTTGCCGAAAAAAACAAGGTTTGTCTTTTTGCCGGAATCCTTGAAATGATTTTTTTAACATCATGAATGAAACCCATGTCGAGCATTCGGTCGGCTTCGTCGAGTACCAATATTTCGAGGTCTTTTAGATCAAGGTATCCCTGATTCATTAAGTCGAGCAAACGGCCGGGAGTAGCCACCAAAATATCAACGCCGTGTCGCAAAGCATTGGTTTGTGGTTGTTGAGAGACGCCCCCAAAAATTACCAGATTTTTTATTCCGCAATAGCGGCCATAGGCATTAAAGCTTTCGTCAATTTGTATGGCTAATTCTCTGGTAGGCGTTAAAATGAGAGATCTTATTTTTTTGGGTCCGCGGCTCTTTTCTTTTTGAAATAAGAGCTGCAAAATAGGAATGGCGAAAGCAGCTGTTTTGCCGGTGCCGGTTTGTGCACAACCCAGCAAATCCCGTTCTTTTAAGATTTCAGGTATGGCTTGTTGTTGAATGGGGGTTGGATTTGTATATCCTTCGGTTTCGAGCGCTCGTAATACGGGCTCGATTAAGTTTAATTGATTAAATGTCATTTGAATTTTTGGTTTTAAATAAACCGCTGTGGTAAAATCTCTAACTAGAAGTAGCGGTTGCTAAAAGATAAAGGTGAACTTAGGATTGGTAAACAATGTGTAAGTTTCGGCAAAGGTAGTTTAAATTATTATACTTTTACTCATTCAAAGCGATTTATTAGGCATTAATAAAACTTTGCCTTTTCCTTGCTATCCTGATTTTGTAATGCTATCCTGAGTTTGTAACTCAGGATCTATCTTTCTAAATTTAAGAATAACTTCTTTGTTTCCTAATCTATATCCTCAATCAGGCATGGTTGCTTTATTCAAAAATAATTAAAAAGGCATGCTTTAGCATAAAGTGTTAGTACTTAGTTGCAATTGAAAAATCATCAATGCCTATTTAAAAAATAAACATAAATTAATTGATAAACTAAGTACAGCGTTGTTTGTTTTTTTTGATACTTTAACAATATAAGTTGCTCCATCTTGTTCTACGAGATTTGAACCTTTTAATGACATTAAATCTGAGAATCTTAAACCGATGGTACATCCAAACACAAGGATGTCCTTTATTATCTTCATTTTTGCTAAAAGAGAATTCTCGAACTCTTCATTACTTATCAGAAACCTTAATTGCTCCTGTGAAAGTACGATAATGGGTATTTCTTCCCTTCTAACGTAAAAATCCCTGTAAAACAATCCCATTTCATAGCCTAGGGTAGTTATCTGGTAAATAAAAAAAGTACGTAGGATTTTTATTTGCATGCCAACATAATTATCAGTACATCCTTTGCTGTACAAATAATTGGTGAAATGTGTATAGAACCGTTTGTAATACTTCTTTTCCTTACTAAATCCGGTTTTTGAAGCTCTGTATTTTACATTAAAGGACCATTCATTTTGAGACTTGGAGCAAAATCCTTTTAAATTTGAAAACAAAGCATGGTAATTATCAATGGTTGAGCTTGAAATTAGTGCTCCATTCTTTTGAAGCCTCTTTCCTTTCTCCGAATCGTAAATAAACTTTTCGAGCAAAATAAGGATTGGGATTTTGTCGTTTGTTCTTTGCATAAAATTGGCCTAAATTTGATGTAAATATGCAAAAAAACACTTGTTTTTTGACATTTAGCTAACTTCTCAAACTCAATGACCGTCGTAGATAGAACTCATTTTGATTACCATTCCTATGGAAGTGTAATGGAAGGACGTTGTTGGTCAGATGGTGCATACCGTTTCGGATTTAATGGGAAGGAAAATGATGATGAAATTAAGGGTGAAGGTAATTTTGTAGCCTATGAGTTAAGAATTTATGATAGTAGGTTAGGTAGATGGTTCAGTACAGACCCTAGAGAACGTGAATATGCCTGGCAAAGCACTTACTCATATTTTAATAATTCTCCTATTGCCATAGTTGATTATTTGGGTGGAGGGGGGCCTGAAGAAAATTATAACAAACATAAAGGAGAGGGAGGTAATTTATATCTTCCAAAAAATGCTATTATAAACGATTACAATACTGGAGGACCCAATAGCACGTTAAACACAAATGTTAAAATTTCTACAATTGAAGGATCTGTGCGCTCGTTTAATATAGGACAAGATCGATTTGTGGCATTTTATAATGGAGATGGTACATTTAATGCATATAAGAATTCAAAAACTGGTAAAGATTATCAAAGTCCAGAATATCTTATGTATGATGGCCAAAATATAAATAGATTGAATTTGGATAATCTGATACTTGAATCATGGCCTGCAACCTCTGGTTCATTTGATTACCAAAAAGCTTCTGATCAAAGTAAAAAAAGTTATGGGTATGATGACCCCGGAGGTCCAGTACCCGAAGGAACCTATACAATAAACCTAAAACCTGATCCGAATGGCAGGTCTGCAGGAAAAGATCTAGCTGGCAATCTGGTACCTAGTACCGGAGGTGGACTTGAATATACAGATCATGGAAATTATTATGCAGGATGGGGCGTATGGAGAGCAAGATTAGATAGGATTTCAGGTAATTCATATAATAGAGACAATCATTACATCCATGACTCTGGTAAAGGAGAAACACATGGCTGCGTTGAAACAACAAATTCTAACGACATTTATTACTATTTATGGAGATATCGTAATAGCACATATGAAGGAAGAATATTTGTAATCGTAAAATACTCAAATCCAAATGCATCGACATTCAATCATCTTACAAAACAACGGTAACAATGAAAGTGAATATCTGTGTTTTCGGTCTTCTTTTACTTTGTTGTAATTACTCTAGTAAAAACTTGAATTCTGCCAAAACTATTGAAAAAAAATATTTAGATATTTCATATGAATTAAAGAAAGATACCATAAAACTAAAAATTACTAACGTCTCGGATAGTATCCTTCATTACATCATACTTTTGGATGGCAAGAATGATAGTGCCGACCATAGAATTTTATATGATATAAGAAATTTAGAGTCTTATAAGATGAATTATCAATTGTTATATGATTCTATTGCACTTAAAAGGAATGAAACACAAAAAATTAACTTATCAATTGATGATTTGATCAATGTATTTGGGTTAGAGTATCTAAAAAAGCATGAAAAATTCTGCTTATACTACCGGATTTTATCAAGCAAATTCTTGAAAATTTATTCAAAAGACATAGTTTATTTCGGTGTAAATTTTAATGAAGAAATTGAAATTGATACTTTGAGTTCTTATTGAACCATAGACCTCTTTTTTGACGAAGGAAGTGAGAATTCAGCCCAAATGTCAACCCAACTTTTTGCGATGGCAGAAAGACGAATATTCCGGCCATACTGAGCCACTCATTCCGAAATAAGGCTAGCCACTCATTTTGGAATATATTAGCAGTCTTTTTCAATCCAATTTACTAAATTTGAGTATTGCTTCTTAAATAGCCCAAAATGCATCTTCGGTTTAGTCAATATATCTCATATTATTACCCTCCCTATGGAAGTGTAATGGTTGGTCGCTCGTGGTCAGGTGGGACCTATCGATACGGATTTAATGGGAAGGAAAAGGATGATGAAATTAATGTAGATGGAGGTAGTTATGATTTCGGGGTTAGGATTTATGATTCGAGATTAGGAAAATGGTTAGCTGTAGATCCGGAATTTAGGTCATATCCTTCCAACAGCCCTTATACTTTTGCTCTTGATAATCCTATAATGTTTGAAGATTATGAAGGTAGTAAAATTAAATTTTCGCTAGCTTTAAGAATATTCCACAGAGATGTTTATAAGGCTCAATTGACATACTTAAAATCGGAATCGGGTAAGGAAATCTATGGAGATTTTGCAACCAAGCGTCAAGCAAAAAAATTCTGGGGAGAGCACAATGCTGGATCACTTTCAGGTAACAATGATATTTTATTCAAATACCAAAAAAAGGCAGGTGGAGAAACTAATGGTTATGTACGTATTGGTCTTAAGTGGGTTAACGCTGATTGGGGACTTTCGGAAGATTATTTAATAGGCGATGGTAAATTCATTAAAAGAATTCACGGAAATACTAAAGGAAAGGTTGTTGTTAAGGTTAGTTCTGTTCAACCAGTCAATACAAATGAATCATCAACAGATCCAACAGCCGAAAGTACTGTTGAGGGAGATCATTTGAATATTTTATTTACGGCTGGGCATGAAGCAACATTGCACGTAAAGATGCATTTACAATTTTTCAAAGCTATCAATAAAGGTATAAAAGGTGATGAACTAATAAAACAACATCAAGAAATTCAAAAACCAACTGTGAACGATAATCAACATGCGGCTGCCAACCTTGGTTTGAATGAGAGTTATAATGATTTTGTGGATTATTTTATTGACTATGCGAAAGGGCATGGTGCAACGAATGAAAAAATTAAGTTAATGCTTGACTATGAGAAACAGTATAATACAGGAAGTGAACAAGACCTTCAAAAAGACAAATCAAGTAAAGATGTATACAAATCTGAAAAAACTAATAAGTAAATTCTGCTTCCTGGTAGTTTTAATAGTTTATCACGGTAAGGTTTATTCCCAAACAGCAAAGGTCTATAAGTCTTCTGAATTAGATTCATCTTTTTTTAATCGTCCATATTCTATGATTATTTCCAATGGAGATACTCTTTTTAGTGCTCGTCTAGTAGAGGGTCATGAAATTCCGAAATTCAATAAAAAGGTATTCGGGTTTTATATTGAAATTAATAAAAAAAAAGTAATAAGAAAATCCTTTGTATATAAAGGGAGACTGACAGGTTACTATGTCCGCTATAATGGCAAAGAAATTGTTGAGCAAGGATATTTCTATAAAGGATTGAGACGTATTTTAGATTAATAACCAAAGTATTATTTTAATAAAAGTCTCAAAATTTTTATGCTCTAATTTTCTTACTTTTTAGAAAGGTTCAAAAACAAAATATTGACTCAAAATAAATATAAATATCTTCTGTTCCATTACTCTTCCTATGGAAGTGTAATGGAAGGAAGAAGTTGGAAAGCTGAAGGAGCTGGTGGATATAGGTTTGGGTTCAACACCATAAGTGTTCGAAACCTTAGGAGGTGTTCCAAAGATATGAGACTTTATCAGGGTTTCCGCCAGAGAGGATCACAATTTCTTTAATCATTGAATTGTCCAACTCAATTTCAAATTGCAGTTTTGCCATTTTATACCCTTTGATATTGTTTATTTTTCTATAAGATAGAATTAAAATTGCCAATATCATGGTCATATAAAGAATTACTTTAATTGCATTTTCATTCCGAGATACAAGATGTGAGAGATTTAGGTGTTGCTTTAAAAATTTAAAAAATAATTCTATTTCCCATCTTTGTTTATATAAGGTAGTAACTTCATCGGCACTTAGATCAAAGTCATTGGTCAAAAAGATAAGTGGTTCATTAGAAGATTTCATTTTAGCCTTAATTACCCTATAGTTGTTATCTGAAATTTTCGAACTCCTATTTCTTAATTTTACTTTTAAATCTTCATTTATAATTAATGTTTGAGTTTCAATTGGCCGGTATAGTCTATTGTTTTCAATTATTTTTAAAAAGGTGTTAGGCGCAATTCTTGTTATAAAATGTATGCTTTGATTGGTTAATTCATCGAATTTTTTTCTGGATTTAAGTCCACGGTCAAATACGACAAGAGATTCATCTATATGGATATTTTCAGTAATGGTTTCCGATAATGCCAAATCTTCGCTGATATATTTTTTATCAGTGAAAATTTTGAAGCCACATGGAAGGCTGCCTTTAACACTTACCGAATATTTAATTTGCTTTTTAGATGTATTCTTCCTGCCATTATGCATATCCCATTTTACCAGTTTGGAGGCAATTCCTACATATGTGCTGTCAACCTTTATCAAGGCTTTTTCTTCCTTGAGCTGTTGATTATAAATGGTAAATATTTTATTGAAAAGTTGTTCAAAATAAGAAGCATTTATACAGCATATTCTATCCCGTATAGAATTAAATTTTGTTTCGATTTTGAACCCAAGAAAAGCTATAAAACTGGAGGATAACACTATCTTTTCCATTACACGATAGCTAACCTTGGAACTGTTGAGCATAGAAAATAAAAGCAACTTGAAAATTACAGAACCATAGAGCTTTTTGGTTTGATAATTTACATCGGTAGTTACACTCAAGAACTCTAATTCATCCTCAGGAATTAATTTTAGCAATTGGTCCGCATTCACATATCAAACTAATAACCAACCTTAAACTTCTGAAAACCAATATTACTAACTATTAACAACCCGTTGTTCAAGGTTTCGAACACTTATGGTTCAACACTCAGGAGAAGGATGATGAAATTTATGGTGAAGGAAATACGACAACCGCTCAATTCTGGGAGTATGATTCTAGGCTAGGAAGGAGATGGAATGTTGACCCGATAATTAAATCTTGTGAAAGCCCCTATACAACCTTTCATGGGAATCCGATTTTTTTCGCAGATCCTTCGGGTTTAAATGGGGAAGAAAGGAGTAAAAGAAAAGCGGAAGCATACCAGAAAGCAAATGGCGGAATTCTTAAAGAATGGATAAATAAAAATGGGAGAAAACATTATTCAGTTGATAAAAATACTTTAAGAAAAAATACTGATGGCTCAATTGCAGATTTAGAAGTCGGTTCCAAGGTTTTTAAAAATAATATAGGGAATAGGATTGCTGGTTTTTTTGAAGACATTGGAAATGGTCTTTCTAAAGGCATAACTTCTTTTCGCAATTGGTGGGACAAAACAGAACTCTATGCAAATTTCAATGGAAAAGTGGATGTTGGGGCTCAAGCTGGCTTTGATTTCGAAGCGGGAGGGTTAGCGGTAAGGTTAGAAGGTAGCTTGATGACAATTGATTTAGCTAGTGCGAATTATGAACAAATAGAAAGTGATTATGGACCAAAAACATTTGATTTTGATTATGTTGGGGAAGATGGTTATGCACATATAAGCCAATATGCTGGTGCAAGTTATTATGGTGGTGCTGAGTATGAACATAGTTTTGATGGTTCGGTTACGGGAGGGGGATACAAAAATGAAAATCATTCTTTAACTGTTAATGCTGTTATTGTCAAATACCAAGTCAAAAAACAGCAATTAGTTGCAATGAAGCATGATTTAGGATTTTCAATTAAAGGACGTTTAGCCCTCATTCTCGGAATAGAAGGAGAAATTTCATTTGGTGTTCGCGATAAACCTAAGAAACGTAAAAAATGAGAAGGACAATTTTTATAATTTCTTGCACTTTTCTTTTAGCATGTAATAATAAAAAAGATAAAACCAATCAGTCACAACAGGTTGAAACAATGAAAGACACATTAAGTGGGTTATATAGTGCTAAGTACCCTTCAGGTGAGATAAAAGAAACGGGAATGCTTATTGGGGGAAGAAAAAATGGAATATGGAAAAAATATCACGAAAATGGAGATCTTGTATCAGTCGTCTATTTTTATAGAAATGAAAAAATTACCGATATTGATAAAGAAGATTTTATTTTTTTAGAAGTTTTATCCGATGAGGTAAGCATTAATTTGCCTTCAAAATGGATAGTTAAAAAAAAGTATAAACAAGCTCTTATCTTAGCCGTTAAACCTATGTCAAGTGATACTATTTTCGCTCCGACTATTAATATTTTGCGAGAGGAAATGCCTTCGGGTATTGATTTTCCCCGATTTATTATGGCTAATAAAGAGGATTTAGCAAGTGCTTATGAGGAAATAAAATTTAGAAGAGAAAGAGAATATAAAATCGCAGGAAATAAAGCTTACGAGATATTTTATCACGTAAAAACTGATGGTAAAAAATTAGGCGTTATTACTACTTACATACTTAACGGACATAATTGTTACATAATTACGTGCATAGCAGGAGGTAAAGGAGAAGAGTTTGTAAAGTACAACGATCTATTTAAAGAAATTACAAATAGTACAAGGTTTATCAACTCTCAAGCCAATTAATTAACACAAGCAGAAGTAATAAAGTGGTTCCGAGTATTACAGAAATACGTTTTACAATTTTTGTAAGAATAGTTATTTTTTCTTCTAACTCTAAGGCTAACTTATTTTTATTAAGCGACGGGTCTTTTTTAATTTCTGGTAGTTCAGCAAAAAGATTAAATACAAAAAGTGGATCAAACGCTAAATTAATATCTTTGGTATATTCAATTGTTTCTTTTTTTTCAATTTGATCTATACATATAACTAATTTCTTTTTTTTCAATGCTAGTGAAATAAGCAAGAATGGAAGGATTAAACAACAAATTAAGAATATGGCTTCGAGAACAATTTTAATATAAGGCCAAATTTTAATAATGGATTCCATCTGATTATATATTGGGGGATATTGCCGCTAGGCACTTGTGTTTTAGAGTGCATTAATCTTCGCCGCCTTAATCAGCCCGTCAATGGTATAGGAAATATTATATTTATCGGTTTCAAGGAGTTTTTTTATGTCATGTAAGAGTTTGAGAGTTTTTTTATCCAGTTCAAGGGAAATCATACCGAGCAGATAATCAAGACTTACTTCAAGTATATAGGCAATTTTAGAAGCAACCACTATGGGGGGTTTTACCTCATTACGTTCATACTTGCCGATAATATCTCCTAAAGTTCTAACCGATTTACATAGATTGCCCTGGGAAATCCCTTTGAGTTTACGAAAGGCTGCTTTGTGCTGTCTGAAAATCATATATGGCTTTAAATAGGTTTATTTTTATTATAAAAGACAAAGATAGCCAATATAAATATCGGTACAAATTACAAAGTCGGGTCGTCAGATCAGTCGTCTCACTTCCATATCAAGAAACTCCATCGACAAGTACAAGTCCATTTTTGACGTACACCCTTTGTCCTACAAGGAACTGCTTCAATTAACCGATAAAGAACTCTATTCCATTGTTTTACCACCGGCCTCAGAAAAACCCTCGCATAAGGAGCTGTACGGCATGTTCCCCTAAATAGAACAATCCCTCAACCTGGTTGGAGTTACCAAGTTCATGCTTTGTGAGCAGTATT
This sequence comes from Flavobacteriales bacterium, assembly GCA_020635455.1. GTDB lineage: Bacteria > Bacteroidota > Bacteroidia > NS11-12g > UBA9320 > JABWCE01. The sequence continues at coordinate 299,739 of JACJZT010000003.1, read as the reverse complement.
AGCAAAGTTATCCTAAGGGAGTATTACAGATAACTTAAAATGTAATAGTCGCGACTTGATCTGACAGAAGACTAAAAATATTTAGGTTTTTCTAGGCATCTCTAATAAATTCAACTACTGTATTTTCTTTTGAGTTAATCAATTGAAAAAAAGAAAATCTAGTCATCGTTCCCACCCAATTCATAGGGTGCGATACAACCAATAAATAGAACGGATTATTTTTAAATGTATAAATTTCAGACTCTGTATAATCAATATGCACTTCCATTGAATCTAAATCAAATGTGTTATTCTTAATACAACAAACATTCAAAGGCTTGTTGTTTAAATACAAGTTTCGTTTATCGACTTTACTTTTTTCATATACCGTGTCAACAAACTCAATAGAGTTTTCATTGTAAGAAAATTGATAATGAGTAAATGAAAAATCATCAGAATAACCCGAAGTATACTTAATATCGGGTTCAGATATTAACTCTCCGCCCTTAACAGCTTTTATCCCATTATTTAGAAGTATTTTCACTAATGAATCTTCTTTGCAAGGAACTTCAGCTACCTTGTTGTTTCGAGAAACGGGTGTCAAATTGCTTATTGTAGAGACAACCTCTTTATTCACATTTGATGTGCAACAAGCAAACAGTCCAACAAAAATTAAACTAAATAAATTTTTCATGTTATTACTCTTTCCCTTTACCTACTTGTTTACCTTTACCTGCACCAGGGTATTGGGCATCTCTCCACTTATCCGTTAGTTTGGAAAAAGTTGTTTTCCCTTTTGCGCCAGTTGATTGATACTTATAATCCCATGTTACTCCGTTGGCTGTTCCAGATTTTTTATTATCTCCCTGATTAAATAAATCATGGCTCTTATCAGTAAATTGGAAACCTGGCTTATAACGTTCATTATGCCCCCCGCCTTTCTCAAAATCTTTACCATCCCAATAGAATGCACCATTTGAAAAGTCTGTTTCTGATAATATACCTTTAATCAACCCAGAGAATACAGCTTCTTTCTTCGCAGTCATTCCAGCTTTATCAGCTTGGTTTATTTTGTCAGCTTCGCTTGCACCATAAACTCCTTTCGCAGTTGTCATTTGCTCTTTAACAGTTGTCCCCTCATATTTTGCTCGATTTTCAAGTACAGAATAAATACCTGCAACTTCATCCACAGCCTCTGATGTCGTTCCGTCTGCTTCTGCATATAAAACACCTGCCATTGCTTTAAAGTCATCGTGATTATTGTGTATTACCGTCCACTTACTTGGTGCTTGACCTTTCAAATCAACTGCTGTAATAATATTTTTTCCCGATTTTGTTTTACCTGTTATTTTACCCAATCGAACCTCTTTATTATCAGGGTCACCTCCCTGTCCTAAAAATTTCCCATCAGCAGCATAATAATATTCTAAACCATCCAAATCAATTCCTGATATGGGAGAGTTACTCGCAAATTGATAAGGTGTTAAATATGGATATTCTTTTGTAAGTGGGTCAACAGATAAGAAACGACCTAATCTTGGATAGTATGTTCTAAAACCATAATCCTGTGTTTGCTTTTCATCATCGTCTTCTTTACCGTTAAACCCAAACCTATATCCACCAGCACTTTCAATACTCCAACTTCTTCCTTCCATTACACTTCCATAGGGAGTGTAATGGCGGGTACAGTATACAGCATTGCTAGATTGGATTGGCGTTGGTTTGGATTTAATAGGAAAGTAGAATCTTAAGTTATCGGGAGTGGTCACATAATTATGATATTAGAAATAGAATAAAGTTGAATTAGCTATAACAACCGAGTAGGACACAATAAAAATCTCTATATTTATCTCCAACCAATTTAACAATCTTGTCCACTCTTTCGTTTGGCGCTTCTATTGTATTGTTACTATTTTCTTTTAATTTCTTAGAATACTCTGCACAGCTAATTAAGGCATCAAAAAAAAGATTTTCATTAGGGGCACAACCACACATAATGTAGTTTGAATTCTCATCTAGCATGACAATTTCGTTTGTATTTAAATTGCAAGCAACCCTTTCTGTATCAAAACGACCAAATATACAAAAGTTATCGGAATATTTTAAATTATCTAAAAAGCAAAAAGATCGAATTTCTATATTAGCCATATTATATCTTGTATAAAGGAATTCTATCTGTGTATTATTATTGGAAATATCTACGGTGTCTTTACTCTCTATTTTGAAAGCATTTAAGTATCTTTGAATATTTTTTGTTGGGATGCCTGATAACTGCATTAGATGATAATCCGGTTTTTGTTTTAGATACTCAGTTATAAAATTTAATCCTGTCATGATTTACTACTTTATTTCTTCACTTTTACCCGTCTCATTGGAATAATATTCTGTGTATGTTCCTATTTTATCAAATCCTTCGTAGGTCTTACTTTCCTTATTATAATAATATGACTCATATCTATCATAGGTTATAAACATACCATCTTCGTTCCCATCAGCATTATATGTTTTTTCAATACTCACAGCAATAAAATAGCTATCATCCTTTTCAGAATAGTACATTTTACCTTCTTTACAAAAACCTAACTGCACTTGCCATTGAGATAAAGTAGAGTGAGGATCTTTACTGAAAAGATCTCTAAACATTAAAATAGCACCTAAAAAATTATAAAGTTTTCCTAATTTTCCTGCAGCTGATCTTCCAGCTTTATACCTTGTATGCAGCACATTACTATATTCTTTGTGAACTTTTTCAGGAAGCGCTGTAGCCATATTCTGTTGGTCGATATGATGATGAACTAATTTATCACCTACAAACCCAGTGTGCTCTGGAACATATTTTATCCAAGTTTCATTTACTTCAGGAGCCAATCCATTTCTTATTAAATCTATATTCACTTCGTCAAATAAATATGGCATTTTCTCTAATAATTGTTTAAAGTACCAATTGCCATTTCTAGCAAAACCAGCTGCATTTTTGGGCGAATAAGAAGGTGCACCATTCATATCTAGAGCTAGTTTATCATTATAATATTCAAAGGGTTGAGCATTTGTAAAATCTTCCTCAAGCCCATCAAGGTCTGTAGCCCAAATTGGTTTGTTTCCTGCAAATAGGTAAGGTGTGTACCAAGGAAAATAATTAGAAACTGGGTCAACACTTAAAAATCTGCACAGCCTAGGATCGTATATCCGCATTCCATAATCCTGTTGGTTTCCATTTCCCTTAATTTCATCATCATTTTCCTTTCCATTGAACCCATATCTATACGCCCCACCTGTCCATGAACGTCCTTCCATTACACTTCCATAGGAAGGGTAATATGTTGAATTATTATTTCTAACCGAAAGGTGCACTTTGATCTATTTAAGAAGTGACACTCAAATTTAGGAAATTGGATTGAAAAAGACTGCTAATTTATTCCAAAATGGGTGGCTCACCTTGTTCCGGAATTAGTGGCTCAGTTTAGTCGGAATATTCGTCTTTCTGCCTTCACAAAAAGTTGGGTTGTCTGATTAATTGAAACTTTTCGTTTGAAGTATAAGAACAAGTCGAGCCTATTTCAATAAAAGTATGTTTTAATTTCAAAAGTTTAAATCTAATCCACAATATAACTGAACAAAAAATCTATTACTTACTTCATTAGTTAACATAAAATCATTTTTTAAGAGATAGGAAATACTTAATCCACCTAAATAGTTTATTTCTTTTGCTTTCAAACTAATAAAATCCACAATATACTTAATTGATCTATTATTCTTTGATGATAACTTATTACCCATATAATTGAAACCATTTATAGGCTCATTTTTAAATATGGTAACAGCAGTATAATTATTAGAACCAAAACTTAATTGCTGCCTAATAATGGTTTTGTTTTTAACAGCTTCAATTCCGAAGCCAATCATAATCTCGGTTTTATCATACTCGACAAACTTATCAATTCCATCTTCCTTAATGTGAGAATATGAAATCGAAGTTGTGTAATAATATTTTTTTAATAAATGGTCGCCAATTGAAAATTTAATAACTGGAACAGCATTATCTATTTTCATTTGCCTTTGGTTATTATTCTTTAATTCAATACCTCCACAAAGATTTAAAATTAAATCAGGTTTGTATTTAACATTTTGTTGTGAAAATGACCAATTTGAAAATAAAATAAATGTTGGTATGAGTATTATTAATTTTGTCATTTAGCAAGTTTTTTCTTAATGGATTTAATACTTTTAAAAATTTTTACGGTACCTAAAAGTGCTTTAGAATTTTCTTTACTAGCTTTTTCAAATTCGCTCTTTTTTTCATTAAGATTAGAATCAACTTTAGCTAAATCTGTTTCAGCTTTTGCTTTTTGTTTTTGAACTTCTCTACCTTCTTCACTATCTGCTGAGTAATTTTGTTGCTTTTCTTCAGACTCCTTTAATGCACTTTCTGCAAATCTTTTTTCATCTAAAAGTGAATAATATTCTTTTATTAATGCTTCGTTCTTTTTATAGTTATTATCATTAACTATAACATCGTATTTCCGTGAAAAGGCTTTAGCCGAAAAATGACCTTGTATAAGACCTGTAGTAATTCCTAAAGTGATTGAAATTGCTATTTGACCTTTTTTAATACTTGACCAGTTAATCATTCCAAATCCTAGCGTTGAAACACCTTCATCCGATAGATTTAACAAAACACCTTGAGCTGAGTTTCTCAATACACTAATTACCTTATCCTTCTCTTCATCAGACAAACTCTGAAATTTCTTGCTACTGCGTAATACTTGTCGCTGTGTATAAACTTTAAAACCTGCTGCCAAGGCACCTAGCCCAATTGTTTCAATATTAGGTTCTAATCCATCTAAGTCACTAGCGCAAATTGGTGTGTTCCCTGCAAAGTGATAAGGACTATTCCATGGATACTCTAAACTAATTGGATCAACACTCAAAAACCTGCACAGCCTAGGATCGTATATCCGCATCCCATAGTCCTGAGTTCCTGATTCCACATCATTTTCCTTCCCATTGAACCCAAAACGATAGGTCCCACTTGACCATTGACGTCCTTCCATTATACTTCCATAGGAATGGTAATCAGTTGCAGTAATTACCTCAGCGTGATATGTGATTGTAGTTTGCTCTTCAGAGCAATAGGCAATTCGTTTATCACTTACAGTTGCAAGCACATTTCCTAAATGATTTGAAAGCTCAAATCTGCGTTTACCAACAACCCGGAAATTCACCCGTGACTGGTATTCCATTGTTGTTAGGGTGCTCTCATAATAAATGGCCAGTTTTTTATCTGCTTGATAAATTCCAAGCCGACTGCTGCCATACATATGCCATTCACTTATACTTAATTCGGTTGCAGGAATAAAATAGGTTTCTTCTAATGCGCCACATAAATTATCAAACACGGTTTGTCCTAAGTAAGATTTAATGTCAGACATGTAATCATATAAATTAACGGCTGCATTGGTAAGCATAGTATTAACATAATCAGAGTAAATAATAATGCATTTCTTTAAAAAGGCATCACTTTGGTTTGCTTCGTACCAGTCAAGAATATCGCTTAACGTTTCTTCATTAAGCGTTTCGGTCCATAGCTCTTCTAAGTCGTAAGAAGCTGCCCAGGATACCAGATCACTTTCACTGTAAATTGTATACACTGCCGATTTAAATCCTGTATAGTTGGAAAGCAACTGATTTTTGTCAACAGTGGTAAAATTGTTGTCATAAGCATTATAGACATAGGAGTCTGATAATAAGGCTGCCATGGCTGCATGAAGTTGAACGGGGGTAAGCACATTGGTAAGTTCATTTTCCATAAACGAATATGTTTGACCAGAAAGACCCGGAGGCCCGTACATTCCCATTGCGTTTATATAAAAGGTCTGAAATGCTCCATTATCCTGCGTATATAGTGCTGATAGCCATGTATTCCCATGCGTTGCCATTAAATGAGAATGAAATGCAGAGTTTGAAATTTCATTTGTTATTACACTCGATAATATACTTGATAGGGAATTACCTTCAAGTAGGACTTGAAGTACTTCTAAATTGGTATAGTTATTTGTAAATACAGTCTGGATTAACCCTGAATTTGCACTAAAATAAGGAGCCGGGTCCAGAATCAAAAGAAGGGCTTCTTCTAATGCTGAACTTGCTGTATAAATGGCTGTACGATAATTTCCGGTTGGATCATAATATCCCTGAGCAGAAAGTAATGAAACCATATCCATGTCATCAATAATAAAATCCCCAAACTCTTCCAGGGTAATATGGTTGAGCAATTCATTATTGATTATTTCAAAATCAAGTTGCGTGGTATCCAGTACCTTTACAATCGGAAGCGCATAGACCGCCATAATATTTCCCTGAGCATCATGAATATATACACTGCGTGATGTACCAAAGGAACTATCCTGTGTGACTGATTTTATGGATCTATGTCCGTCAGGCGTATAAGAAAAACTTAAGTCTGATTTGTCACTTTCACTGGTTCTGATAATTGAGCTAATTTTTCCATAAACGGTCCAGTTGATATCATAGATTTCTTCCTTTACATCTTTAATTAAATTTCCAATGGCATCATACTCGTAATTACCACTTGACTGATTATCAATATCGTTTGAGTAATTAATATCCGCTACAGCATCTTCAACATATGCCAGGCGGTTTGTATTAGTCGTGTAGTAGTAGTCCAGATCATCCATTGCTAATGTATCGGCCTTATTTCCATTTCTGGTGAGGCTTGTAATGTTTCCATTTGCATCGTATGAAAAATGCTCCGCCCATCTGCTATCTGCCGAACCGGATGAATTCCACGAGTTAGAAGATAGTGTGCTATTAGTATATACATCTGCACTGATCAATCGATTCAACTGGTCATAGGTACCATACACTTTTGCTAAAGTGCCTTCCCAAAAGCCGGTGCATTCTAGGTTAAAATACACCATTTTTCAGAACTACATGTTATATCCTCCGGCTTCAATAATGCTGTCAGCAACTTCTCTTCTTATTGCAGTCGTATTGATGGCATTGTACTTGGTAAACCTTTTCAGGCCCAGCAACATCATACGCAATTCATCTCCTTCGCTAAATGCAGTAATGGCGTGTTTTCCGTTCAAATGAATGCGTTCCAGAGAATCGTTGAGGTAACATTTGGCAATGTTTTCAAAAAGCTGAGCTTTTTCGGGCTTAATGGAGTTGAGTTTTTCAACCCTCAAAATGGTGCTTTCGGCTGCATACAGGTCGATCAGCATATCGGCAAGGTTCATCATGATCTCCTGCTCTTTCTCAAATTCCATCATAAACTTTTGAACGGCTGCTCCGGCAACCATTAATATGGCCTTCTTGGCTTGAGCAAGGGCCTTTTTTTCCGGGGCCAGATATCCTTCAGGTTCATCCCCAAAATCGGGAATGCTGGTAAGTTCTTTTTGAATTTCCAAAGCAGGTGTCATGAGGTCGAGTTGGCCTTTCATGGTCCTTTTCAGCATCATGGCAACCGTAAGTATCCGGTTTATTTCGTTGGTGCCTTCAAAGATCCTGTTGATCCGGCTGTCGCGATAAAATCGTGCCACAGGATAATCTTCACTGTATCCGGTCCCGCCAAAGATCTGAACGGCCTCATCCGACACATAATCCAGTACTTCCGATCCCAGTACTTTCAAAATAGCGCATTCTATGCTATATTCTTCTGCAGCTTCAAGTTTTGCCATTACCCGGTCTTTTCCTTCATCAACCAGGTCTGCGATCTTGTTTCTGATCATGGAAGACGTTCGGTATGTTGCAGATTCTGATGCAAAGGTTCGAATGGCCATTTCGGCGATCTTGTACTTGATGGCCCCGAAACTTGAAATGGGAACACCAAATTGTTTTCGTTCATTGGCATATTTTACTGCAACCGATGTTGCCTCTTTGGCCCCGCCTGTAACCATGGCGCAAAGCTTAAAACGACCAATGTTCAATACATTGAAGGCTATTTTGTGGCCTTTTCCTGCTTCACCCAGCAGGTTTTCTACGGGTATTTTAACATTGTCAAAAAAGATCTGACAAGTGGAGGAACCTTTTATACCCATTTTCTTTTCCTCTTTTCCCAAAGTAACTCCCGGAGTGTTAGCCTCCACAATAAATCCTGTAAATTGTTCACCGTCGATCTTTGCAAATACCGTCAGTATATCGGCAAAACCACCGTTGGTGATCCACATTTTTTGGCCATTTATGATATAATGTTTTCCATCTTCGCTTAATACAGCTTTTGTTTTGGCAGCCAGTGCGTCCGAACCACTTCCGGGTTCAGTGAGGCAATAAGCCGCTTTGGTCTTCCCTGTTGCCAGATCGGGCAGGTACTTTTGCTTCTGTTCTTCGGTTCCAAAATACAGAATGGGCAGGGTGCCAATTCCGGAATGGGCTGCAACGGCTACTCCAAAAGAATGGCTTGGTCCAAGATGCTCGGCCAGTATGGTTTCGGTATTGAAGTCAACACCAAGTCCTCCGTATGATTCCGGTACACCGGCTCCCAGCAACCCCAGTTCCCCTGCTTCACTCAGCAGGTTGATCATTAGGTTAGGGTCTTCACATTTATCTATTTTTTCAATGTTTGGCCAAACTTTGGTTCTTAAAAAGTCTTCTGCCATTTCACTGAACATAACTTGTTCTTCGGTAAATTCTTCCGGAATATAGGTGTTTATGGCTAGTTCATCTTTTATCAAAAATTCACCGCCTTTTAAAAATGTTTTGGTCATATCGTTTTCGTTTTATTATTTAAGTTTAAAATCGCTCTATAACAGCAGCAATACCCTGTCCGCCTCCAATACATGCAGTTACCAGTCCGTATTTTTTGTTTCTTTCCTTTAATTCTCTCGAAAGGGTAATTGCAAGTCTGGCTCCGGTGCATCCAAGCGGATGCCCCAAAGCAATGGCTCCTCCATTGGGATTGACCTTTGAAGGATCCAGGTCAAGATTCTTAATTACGGCAAGCGATTGAGCAGCAAAGGCCTCATTTAATTCTATCAGGTCCATGTCCTGTATTTTCATTCCGGTTCTTTGCAATACTTTGGGTACGGCTTCACAAGGGCCAATTCCCATATATCTGGGGTTTACTCCGGCACTTCCACATGAAACCAGTCTTGCTTCCGGTTCAAGTCCAAGTTCCTTCATCATCTTTTCACTCATTATAATAACAAATGCAGCTCCGTCACTGGTTTGAGAAGAATTTCCCGCCGTTACCAATCCGCCAAGTTTAAATGCAGGTTTTAATTTGCTCAATCCTTCGGCAGAAGTGTCGGGTCGGGGCCCTTCATCAACTTCAACCGTAAAACTTCTTTTTTTTCTCTTGCCGGCATCGTAATAAACCTCATCAATGGTAATCGGGGCAATTTCCGATTTAAATTTACCGTTCTTTATGGCTTCAATGGCCTTTAGATGTGAATTAAGCGAAAATTCATCCTGTTCTTCCCGGTTGATCCCATACTTAATGGAAACTTCTTCGGCTGTAAGTCCCATACCGATAAAATAATCTGAATGTTCCGTTGCGATTGAATAATTTGGTACGGTTTTATAGCCTACTGTTGGCACCAGACTCATGCTTTCAACACCACCTGCAATGATGCAATCGGCCATTCCGGCTTCAATTTTTGCAGTTGCCATGGCAATGGTCTCAATTCCCGACCCACAATAACGGTTCACGGTTACACCCGGAACGGAAATGGGTAAATTGCTTCGTACGCCAAGCCATCTCGCCATTTGTAAACCCTGCTCAGCTTCCGGAACAGCATTTCCAACCATCAGGTCGTCAACTCTGCCGGGGTCGAGTTGAGGTATGGAAGCCAGCAGTTGGTTTATCACTTCGGCTCCAAAATCAACCGGTGAAGTAAATCTAAAACCTCCTTTTTTAGACTTGGTTACTGCGGATCGCAATCCTTTTATAATATATGCACTCATGATTTTATTTAGTTTCTTAATGGTTTACCGCCTTTTAAAATTGATTGAATACGTTCAAGCGTCTTTTTTTCACCTAAAAGGCTTAAAAAGGCTTCCCTTTCCAGGTCAAGCAAATACTGCTCAGAGACCCTTGTAGGCTGGCTCAGGTCGCCGCCTGCCATAACAAATGCCAGTTTTCGGGCGATCTTCATGTCGTGTTCACTGGCGTAATTGCTAAGTTTAAATGCCTCGGTTCCGGCATAAAGGGTCCCAAGGGCGGTTCTTCCCAGTACAAGAATGTCATCTCTCATTACTGGCTGAACATAACCTGCCGAACTCAATTCGAGCACTTTGTTTTTGGCTTCAAGCAATTGTCTTTGAAGATTCATAACCGCAAGGTCCTTGTCGTGATGCAGCAATCCCAGGTCAAAAGCTTCAGAAGCCGAGGTGGCCACCTTAGCCGTTGCGATGGTGGTGAATCTTTCCTGTAATTTGGGAAGTTGGGGGTCACCTTCGTAAAAACTATCCGAAGTTCGAACCACAAATTCCTTGGTTCCTCCACCTGCCGGTATCAATCCAACCCCAAATTCAACAAGTCCGATGTACGTTTCAACATGAGCTACAGCCGAATCGGCATGCAAGGTCATTTCGCATCCTCCTCCAAGCGTGAGCCCGTGAGGAGCAATTACAACCGGAATAGATGAATATCTGAGTTTCATTACCGTGTTTTGGAAATACCTCACCGCCATGTCGAGTTCGTCGAATTCCTGATCGATTGCCAGCATGAAAAGCATTGCCAGATTGGCACCGGCCGAAAAATTCGCCGCATTGTTACCGAGCACCAAACCATTAAATTCTTTTTCGGCGATCTCAATGGATTTATTGATTCCTTCGAGAACCTCTGAACCAAGAGTGTTCATTTTTGTGTGAAACTCGAGGTTTAAAACTCCATCTCCGATATCGTGCAGGGTGCATCCTTTGTTTTGCCATACGGCAGGTTGCGACCTGAAATTGTCGAGCAGGATGAAGCTTTCGCGTCCGGGAATAATTTTGTATTCGCCTGAATTTATATCGTAATAATAGGCTTTGCCATTTTCCGATTTGTAAAACTTGCGAATACCTTTTGCCAGCATTTCCTTTATCCAGGAGGCCACTTCAAAATTGTTTTTCTCCATGGATTCGAGAGTTCTTTCGACGCCCAGAATGTCCCAGGTTTCAAATGGACCGTATTCCCAGCCAAAACCTGCACGCATGGCATCGTCGATCTGATAAAGTGAATCGGATATTTCGGGTATCCTGTGGCTTACATATTGAAAAACGTGATAATTCAGCAGGTTAATGAATTTGCCTGCAACATCGGTTTGAGTCGACAGAAATTTCATTCTGTCTTTAAGATTTTCAATTTGACGTGCATTTCCAACCGAATCGAAACGGGTTTTGGTTGGCATTTGGTATTCCATCAACTTCAGATCGAGTGCCAGAATAAGTCTGTTTCCATTCTCGTCCTTGGTTTTTTTGTAAAATCCTTGTTTTGTTTTATCGCCGAGCCATTTTTTGTCCAGCATTTTCTGAACATATTCCGGAAGTTTAAAGATGTCTTTTTCCCGGTCATTGGTCAGTGCCATTTCAAGGCCGGCGGCTACTTTAGCCAGCGTATCAAGTCCAACCACATCCGAAGTTCTGAAAGTTGCCGATTTTGGTTTTCCCGTAAGGGGGCCTGTTAGTGAATCAACGATCTCAATGTTGAGGTCAAGTTCATGCATTAATTTAAACACAGCCATGATGCTGTAAATTCCCACCCTGTTGGCAATAAATGCAGGAGTGTCCTTGCATTTCACGGTGGTTTTGCCAAGGTTCAAAGACCCGAACTCCATTAAAAAATCAACAACGTCCTCTGAAGTATCCTTTCCGGGAATGATCTCTAATAAAGGAAGATATCTTGGCGGATTGAAAAAGTGGGTACCACAAAAATGTGCCCGAAAATCATCGCTCCGGTCTTTCGACATCCACGAAATCGGGATTCCGCTGGTATTACTTGAAATCAGGGTTCCCGGTTTTCGGAATTGCTCCAGTTTTTCGAAGAGTTGTTTTTTTATTTCGAGATTTTCAACCACCGCTTCAATGGTCCAGTCCACATCCTTTAACCATTCCAGATGGTCTTCAATGTTTCCGGTTTTTATTAATAAACTTACATCCTTGTTGTATACAGGTGAAGGATTCGATCTGAGCGCCGTTTGTAAGGCCTCGTTCACTAGCTTATTCCTATGCTCCGGTTTACCCGATTCCTCTTCATTCAAGCCCGGAGTTACGATATCCAGAAGTATGGTTTTTATTCCTGCGTTCGCAAAATGGCATGCCAGTCTGCTACCCATTACACCCGAGCCAATTATGGCCACTTTTTTTATTCTTCTAATTTTCACTTTACTGAATGGTTGATTTTTTGATGTGATTTATATTGAGGAGTTTGAATTCCGACAACAACATTTTTTGCACTTTAGTAAGGTAATCAACGTTATTGTGTATTCTCATAAGCAATACGGCACCTTCAATGAGCATGATGGCTCTTTCAGAATACTGATCGGCTTTTTGAGCATCGGTAACCTGCGAGTATAGATGCATAAAGGCCGAATGCCAATCTTTGAAGAACTCTGTGATAATTAGATTAAAGGACTTCTGGTTTAATACGGTCTCGGTTCCGATCATCGACATAAAGCATCCTCCGGTTCCGTCTAAAAAATGTTCTTCCGATTTTCTTGCAAGTTTTTCAAGCCTTTTTTCAATGGGCGACTTTTCATTATAGGCAATGGAAAAAACCTTCTCAACAAAGTAACTGCGCAGATATTCCAAAATTTCAGTCATTAGGGCTTCCTTGGATGGGAAATGGTGATATATGGAGCCCTTTAGTATACCGGTGGCATTTGCAATGTCCGCCATGCAGGTTGCATTATATCCCTTTTCCTTAAACACGGGAATGGACCTTTTTATGATTTCCGTTTTGGTAAGTGCCATGTTTAAAATTCAAAGTTAATATAATTAAGTTTAAAAAACAAACGTTTGTTTGGTTTTAGTTTCATTGACTTTTATCATACCAATCGCTACACTTTTCCGGTTGAAGGTATTTTTAACCCTATTATTGTCATTACTCCAGATAATTATTCCATATTTTTGCAAACTTCTTATGAGTACCTATAATTTCAGGGATATTGAGCGGAAATGGCAACAATACTGGCAGGATAATCAGCTGTACAAAGTTGAAGGCCCTTCCGAAAAACCTAAATACTATGTTCTTGATATGTTTCCTTATCCAAGTGGAGCAGGACTGCACGTTGGGCATCCTTTAGGGTATATTGCCAGTGATATCGTTTCAAGGTTCAAAAGGTTACAGGGCTATAATGTTCTTCACCCCATGGGATTTGATGCATTTGGTTTGCCTGCTGAGCAGTACGCCATTGAAACCGGTCAGCATCCTTCGGTTACCACCGACAAAAACATTATCCGGTACAAGGAACAATTAAAGAACATCGGTTTTTGTTACGATTGGGACAGAGAAGTGAGAACTTCTGATCCTGATTATTACAAATGGACCCAATGGATCTTTATACAGATGTATCATAGTTGGTTCAATCCGCAAACCGGAAAAGCCGAGCCCATTCAAACTTTAGTTCAATTATTTGAAAAAGGAGAAAGGGTCACAAGCATCAATAAAGGCTGGAATGAACTAAGTGAAGTCGAGAAACAGGCTGAATTAAAAGTTCACAGGCTTGCCTATAAGGATGTTTCAACCATAAACTGGTGCGAAGCCCTGGGCACGGTCCTGGCCAACGATGAGGTAATAAACGGTGTATCGGAAAGAGGCGGACATCCTGTGGTAAGAAAAGAAATGAGCCAGTGGTTTTTGAGGATCACGAAATTTGCAGACCGCTTACTTGAAGGACTTGAATGGGTTGATTTTCCGGAGAGTCTCAAAGAAATGCAGCGAAACTGGATAGGCCGGAGCGAAGGCATGCTGATTAGCTTTAAGTTGATTGGCATGGAAGATTTAAGCATACAATGTTTTACGACAAGGCCGGATACAATTTTTGGCGTTTCGTTCATGGTTTTGGCACCGGAGCACCCATTGCTCGATCTGATCTGCAGTGCGGAACAAACGGTTAAAATCGAAAAATACAAAGCGTATAGCAATTCAAGGTCCGAACTGGAAAGAAAATCTGAAAGCAAAGAAGTTACCGGTGAATTTACCGGAGCCTATGTGCTTCACCCTTTCACAGACTCCCTTGTGCCCGTTTATATAGCAGATTATGTGCTGATGGGTTATGGCACAGGTGCTATAATGGCCGTTCCTTCAGGAGATTCAAGAGATTATGCATTCGCACGTAAGTTTAACTTACCCATACCGAATATATTCGATAAGGTTGATCTGAGTGAAAATGCTTATGAAGAAAAAAATGCCATCTTAATTAATTCTTCAGCAGGTGGGATTGATCTGAATGGAATGAATTATTCCGAAGCCAGCAGTTTGATCATGAAAAGCATTGAAGATCGTAAACTCGGTAAACGCATGATCAATTACCGGATGAGAGATGCCGGTTTTAGTCGGCAAAGATATTGGGGAGAGCCCTTCCCGGTAAAATATTCCGGGGAAACCATCTTTACCGAAACCCTGGAGAACCTGCCGGTTACTTTACCCGAAGTGGAATCTTATAAGCCAACCGGTGACGGACGTTCACCACTTGCAGGAATGGATGATTGGGTTAAAACCGACGATGGAATGGTTCGTGAAACGGATACGATGCCGGGTTATGCAGGAAGCAGCTGGTACTACCTCCGATATATGGACCCTGATAATCAGAACGAATTCTGTGACCGATCAAAATCCGATTACTGGAATCAGGTCGACTTATATGTAGGAGGTGCAGAACATGCAGTCGGGCATCTGCTTTACTCCCGTATGTGGTGCAAAGTGCTTCACGACCTCGGTTATATAGGGTTTGATGAGCCATATAAAAAGCTGATCAATCAGGGAATGATCGGTGGGGTGGTTTATTATTGTTATTACAACCCGGAAATCAAGAAGATTTACAGCTACAGCTTAACACCTGATACAAATGGATTACTTCAGTTTCAGGTGCCGTATGAATACATTGGGGATGATGAGAATTTTCAGACCGATGAGATCGAAGCTTTCTGCGAAGAGTTTACCCAGTTTAAATCCTACGAGTTTGTGATGGACCAGGGCAATTTTACTTTTGAAAAGGCCATAACCAAAATGAGCAAGCGACTGAGGAATGTGGTTAATCCCGATGAAGTGATCGAGAATTACGGGACGGATGCTTTTCGTATGTACGAAATGTTTCTTGGACCCATTGATCAGGACAAACCCTGGGCAACCAAAGGGATCGACGGAGTCAGCAGGTTTTTGAAACGATTTTGGTCGTTTTACGTAAATGACGATGGCAACTTAACCATTGATGATGCTGAACCTGGTGAAGCCAGTCTTAAATTGATACACAGAACCCTTAAAAAAGTTCAGGACGATATTGAACGGTATTCCTTCAATACATGTATAAGTTCTTTTATGATCTGTTTAAATGAACTTCAGGGCCATAAATGCCGGAATAAGGAGGTTTTCAAAAAATTTGTTATCATGATGAGTCCTTTTGCTCCTCATATTTGTGAAGAATTATGGCAAAAAGCCGGATTCGGTGGTTCGGTTCTCGACGCCCAATACCCCGAGGCAGAAGAAAAATTCTTAAAGGACGATGATTTTAATTATCCGGTTTCGGTAAATGGAAAAATGCGGTTGCAGATGAATTTTGCTCTGAATGCTCCTCAGTCTGAGATCGAGAATTCGGTTCTTGCAAATGAGATCGTTCAGAAATGGATGGATGGGAAGCCTTTGAAGAAATTTATTTTCGTAAAAGGAAGGATCATAAATGTGGTGGTATAAAAAACTGCACAATAAGCAATTCCTTATTCAACACCACATTTAGGAGAAATCTTATTTAAACCTGCTGCTAACCACCAGATCCTTACCACCATGGGTATAATTGTAAAACCCTTCACCGGTTTTTTTACCAAGGCTTTTTGAAGCAACCATATTGGTCAGAAGTGGACAGGGAACATACTTTGGATTTCCGAACCCTCTGTACAATACGGTCATGATGCTGTGGCAAACATCCAGTCCGATGAAATCAGCCAGTTGCAGAGGTCCCATGGGATGAGCCATACCAAGTTTCATTATGTTATCAATGTCTTCAACGCCGCCAACACCTTCATGAAGTGTATGTATGGCTTCATTGATCATAGGCATTAAAAGGCGGTTCGCAATGAAACCCGGATAATCCATGGAAAGGGCAGTGATCTTACCTATGTTTTCAGCCGTTTCAATGATGGTTTTGGTTACCTCCTCGTCCGTGGTAAAACCATTGATCACCTCCACCAGTTTCATCATAGGAACCGGGTTCATAAAATGCATTCCGATCACTTTGCCGGGGCGTTTGGTTTTTGCCGCCAATTTGGTTATGGAAATTGAAGAAGTATTGCTCGCCAGCAGGCATCCCGCCGGAGCAAGATCGTCCATTTCTTTAAATATCTTCAGCTTAATGTTTTCGTTTTCAGTTGCAGCTTCAATTGCCAACTCTGCATCTTTGATCCCTTCGGCCATGGAAGTGAAAGTGGTAATATTTGCCAGTGCCTGAGCTTTCTGATCTTCGCTCACGTTTCCTTTGGCAATTTGCCGGTCGAAATTTTTGCTGATATTGGCGAGTGCTTTCTCTAAAGCGGCCGGATTGACATCGACAAGGGATACGGAGTAATTGTTTTGAGCAAAAACGTGGGCAATCCCGTTTCCCATGGTTCCTGATCCTATAACTGTAATGTTCTTCATGTTTCTGTATATATTTCTTTAAAATGTAAATGTCAAATGAATACCGGAAGCGGAGTTTCGCATTCCCGGAAATGATATCGTTGGTCTCCACCTCATGCTCAGGTCCTTGTTGATCGAAAATTCCTGTAAGTGTGCATCAACGTTGGCGTCAATAATATTTAAGGCGTAAAAGGCGGCAAAAGCCAGTATGGAAATGTCGCGGTTTCTGCGGTGATAATCGCGAAGACTAACCACGGTTCCATCCGTTAAACTTGGATATTTGGTATCAACGGTTGAAGCCAAAGTGTCGTACCTTACGTCTACGGCATGCTGATAACTTTTAAATTCTCTTTGGTTGAATATAAATGCAGATGTAATCCCTGCAAAACCTGCATAAATAATTACCGACTTCCAGGCTTTACCATTGTAAATTTGTCCTGCACCCGGAAGGATTGCAGAATACAGTGCAGCTTTAGCCGGGTTTAACCGACGTACTGAATCTTTACTTCCCGTGTTTTTTTGAGCCAGACTATTAAAGGACAGGCTGATAAATAAAAGGATGGTAAAAAGTCGGATGGCCATTTGCGCGCGGCAAAATTAAACCGCATTTTATAAATACAAAACCAAATTAAATTTAGTTTTACAGAAGTTTAAGGATCTCCTTGAAGTGACTTCTGTTCTCGAATTCAATTACAATGCTACCCTTCTCTCCGCCTAATGGTTTTATATCGACGTTTGCCTTGAATTTCCGGGCGATCATGTCACCAAAATTCTTGTATTCATCAAAATCGTTCGAAACCGGCAAGTGTTGTTGATCCGAAACCGATTCTTTTGTTCTTTTGTTAGTACCGGGTTTTGGCTTTCCTTTTTTTACCAGATTTTCTACGGCCCTTACAGACAAACCTTCGGTTATTACCCTTTGGTATATTTCCATCTGCCAATCAGGCTCGGCTATATTTATGAGAGCTCTTGCATGACCCATTGATATCTTGTTGTTTTTTAAACCAAGTTGAATTTCGTCGGGAAGTTTTAATAGACGAAGGTAATTGTTAACGGTGGTTCGGTTTTTTCCCACTCTCTCACCCAATTCTTCCTGCTTAAGATTGCACTCTTCAAGTAAGCGCTTATAACTTAGGGCAATTTCTACCGGATTCAACTCCTCGCGTTGAATGTTCTCAATGATGGCCATTTCGAGCATTTCCTGATCATTGGCCACCCTTATGTACGCCGGTATTTCGGTCAATCCTGCCAGAATAGAAGCCCTTGTGCGCCTTTCTCCGGAGATGATCTGGTATTTTTCGAAACCGATCTTGCGAACCGTAATGGGTTGTATTATTCCATGAACTTTTATGCTTTCCGATAACTCGTTAATGCCGTCTTCATCAAATTCGGTACGAGGCTGAAAAGGATTCGCTTCGATCTGACCAATGCTTATGCTGGCAACCGAGTTCAACACTTTTGGTTCGATGGAAGATGCATCGGTATCAGCACTTTCCAATAATGCACTTAATCCTCTACCAAGCGCATTTCTTTTTTTAATCGGATTGTTCATGATAACACCTTCTCCGTTTCCTGCATGCGGGTGAGACCGTTGTTCTGCAATATTTCGCGCGCCAGATTGAGATAATTTATACTTCCCTTGCTCTCGGCATCATGCTCGATCACGGATACCCCAAAACTGGGTGCCTCACCCAATTTTACATTTCTTTGTATAATGGTATCAAAAACCAATTGTTGAAAATGGGTTTTTACTTCATCAACTACCTGGTTGCTAAGTCTGAGTCGCATGTCGTACATGGTCAGTAAAATACCTTCAATCTCAAGTTTGGGGTTTATGCTTCTTTGAACAATTTTAATGGTATTGAGTAATTTGCCCAATCCCTCCAGGGCAAAGAACTCGCATTGAACCGGTATGATTACCGAGTCAGATGCGGTGAGGGAATTTGTAGTGATCAGTCCTAACGAAGGTGAGCAATCAATGATAATGAAATCGTAATCATCTTTCACGCGATTTAAGATCCGGCTCATGAGTTTTTCCCGGTTCGGCATATCTACCAATTCAATTTCGGCTCCTACCAGATCGATGTTAGCGGGGAAAAGGTGAAGATACTCGTTAGTGGTATTTAGGATAATGTCTTTCGGATTAAGATCCTGTAAAAGTGATTCGTATAACCCGATCTTAATGTTTTTGGGATCAAAACCAATACCGGAAGTTGAATTGGCCTGTGGGTCGGCATCTACCAAAAGGGTTTTGAATTCAAGAAGTGCCAGAGCAGAAGAAAGGTTTATGGCGGTGGTGGTTTTACCTACGCCACCTTTTTGATTTGCTATACTGATTATTTTTCCCATTTATTAATGTATTGTAGTAATTGTTTTTTTTTTAAAGTTAACAGTTAAAAGTTTGCTGTTTCACCAATTCCCATCAAGGTGAGGTTTGCACCCTTTGCCTTAAAACTTTCAAGTGCCTTCTGATGATCGATCTTGATGAAACCGAAGGTATCGTAATGCATGCCAATGATCTTTTTGCATTTAATAAAATCTGTTGCTAAAGCGGCATCTTCTGCACTCATGGTATAATTATTGCCAATGGGCAAAAATGCCAGATCAAGATTAAATTTTAAAGGTATCAGATTCATATCGTTCGTAAGTGCAGTATCTCCGGCGTAATAAAAACACGTTTCTGTGTTTTTGAACACAAAACCTGAGGCCGTTCCGCCATAGGTTCCATCAGGAAGTGAATTGGAGTGTGCTGCATAAACCATTTTAACCCTGCCGAAATTAAAATCCCATTCTCCGCCTAAATTCATGGAATGGACCTTTTTAATTCCTTTATCACTGATCCAATTACATATTTCGAAGCTGCTCACTATGGTGCAATCGAGTTTTTTTCCGAGGTATTCAAGGTCGGCAATATGATCCGGATGCCCATGACTTACAAAAATATAATCACAGGAAATGCCATCTAAATTTATTTCTTTTGCAAGTTCATTGGGAGAAATAAAAGGATCAAACAATATTTTGCTTCCGCCGGTCTCCACCAAAAAACAACTATGTCCGTAATACGTAACGTTAAGCATTGATTCTTCGCATTGTTTATATCAGGTTCAAATCTATTTTCAAAGGCTCAATAGATTTTAACAGGTTTCCACTACTTATTCACATTGTTTTGGTGTTAACTTCCTGCAATTCTGATAATCAGTCAATTGGACATCGAACGGTGTTCAGATACAATACAGATAATGGAATTACTTCGCTCGATCCTGCCTTTGCAAGAACACAGGACAATATGTGGGCGGTAGGTCAATTGTTTAACGGATTGGTGCAGCTCGACAGCAATCTGAACGTGATCCCCTGCATTGCCCAAAACTGGGAAATTTCCGACGACGGGACACTTTATACCTTTCATTTGAGAGGGGATGTATTTTTCCACATAAACAAGGAGGTCTTTTCGGAATTTAAGAACCACCGGAGAAAGGTTGTGGCAAAAGATGTGGTTTATTCTTTCAATCGCATCATGGACAGCAAAACTGCATCACCCGGCGCCTGGATCTTTAACGACAAAGTTGGTGATTCTCCTTTTACGGCTTTGAATGACAGTACATTAAGCATAAGGTTGACAAAACCATTTCCTCCGTTTCTCGGACTTCTTACAATGCCCTATTGTTACATTGTGCCGGAAGAGGCAGCTTTGAAGTTTGGAAAGGACTTCGGCAGGCATCCGGTGGGCACCGGCCCCTTCAGGTTTAAACAATGGAATGAAGAAGTAAAATTGATCTTCCTTAAAAACGAAGATTATTTTGAAAGGGAAGGACAAGAGAAGTTACCCTATATTGATGCGGTTGCAATTTCATTCCTTGGAGATAAGCAGGCGGCTTTTCTGGAGTTTTTGCAAGGGAATCTGGATTTTTTCAATGGATTGGAAAGCACTTTCAAAGACGAAATCATTGAAAAGGATGGCAGTCTGAAATCAAAATATAAAGACCAGTTTACCACTCTGGTAACTCCATTTCTGAATACAGAATACCTTGCTTTTCTGGTAGACCCTGATCTGCCTGCTTCACGGGATCATTCGTTTAGCAACGTATATCTAAGGCAAGCCATCCAGTTGGGAATAAACAAAAAAGACATCATAAAACATCTGCGCAACAACATCGGACATGCAGCCGATGGTGGTTTTATTCCTGCAGGATTGCCGGGTTACAGCCCGGAAGCCGGAGATGAATGGGCATTCGATCCTTCCAAAGCAAAGGAATTGCTAAAAAAGGTGCCGCCGGAATTATTAAAGCGGAAACTCGTTTTGTACACCACCAAAGATTATCTCGACATTTGTCTCTTTGTTCAGAAAGATCTTAAGAACCTGGGTTTGGACCTTGCCATTGAGGTTCAGCCGGCATCTTTTTTAAAGGACGAAAAATCAAACAACAGACTCAATTTTTTCAGAGGTTCATGGATAGCCGATTATCCTGATGCCGAGAATTATCTGGCTTGTTTTTACAGCAAAAATTTTTCACCGGCGGGTCCCAATTATTTTCATTTTAAAAATGAAACTTTTGACAAGCTCTACGAATCCATATTTCTCGAAAAAACCGATTCGGGTAAATTAGGCCTTTACAGGCAAATGGAAAAGATCCTCTTAAAGGAAAGCCCCGTGATCCCTATGTTTTACGATCAATCCATACGGCTCATCCGGCATAACGTGAAAAACATGAAAAACAACGCATTTAACTCTCTGGATCTTCGCAGAGTTAAATTATAGATAGGTTTGTATTCAACTGTGTAATGAAAAAAGTTAATTTTGAAGTGCCGGTTTTCAAATAACACCCTTCATTGAAAAAGATCATTCAAAAATTCGTAATAAACGAAAACCCGACCCGGAAGAAAAATGTTAAACGGGTTTTGCAGCAAAGGATCGAAAACATCAAAGGAATCTGGAACAACGATCATCAGGATGACGTTGGAATTGAAAAATTGCTCAGATTGTTTTTGGCAGCTTCACAGTTTTTGTTTCCGGGCATTTATATAAAACACCTGTTTGCCCGATTTGGTTACCAGGTTCAGGCAATCGTGATGGATGTTTTCATTTTGTTTAAGGTCATGTTTGCCTTTATGATCGTTTATAAAGGATATCAATCGGATCACATCCTGCTTGGGCTGGTCCTTTACTTTTTGATAGAAACACTCCTGTACGTTCCTACGTTGATCTTCGCTTCGGACATTATTTCGAATCCAAGTTCGTATAAAAGGTCAATCATGCTTTTGTTCTTCAATTATCTCGAAATTGCTTTTGCCTTTGCAGTGATCTATAGTCACGGTCATTACCTGAATATGGAATTCAAACATTGGTTCGACCCCATTTACTACAGTTTTGCAACCCTCTCCACCATAGGTTATGGCGATTATTATCCGGTTACCTTCATCGGTAAGGTGCTGATGTGTTCTCAGGCCCTGATCTTTTTATCCTTTGTGGTTCTGTTCATTAATTTCTTTTCGAACAAAATGATCAGCAAGGGATATTTTGGTGAGGAACCTCAGGAAAAAAAGGAGTCTTAATTGGATCTTGATATTTCCGGAACATTCTCATGGCCGAAAGGGCAATGCAAACATTTATTTCCGCAACAAAAGCCTCTTTTAAGATGAAATTCTTTTGTAAAGACCAATAGTCCTTTTTCGTTAAAATAATAGTCGTCCGTCCTTTCCTTTTTTAGCATATCCAATTTACATACGTTCGGGAACGTTTATTCCAAGCAGTTCCATTCCGTTTTTTATGGTTTTTGAAGTTACAGAACACATTGCGAGTCGGTTTTGTTTTATATTTTCATCCTGTTCTCCAAGAATGGAAACTTCATGGTAAAGCCGGTTGAAGGATCTGGCAACCTCATAGATAAAATTGGCAATTAATGCAGGATTGTATTCAATTGCGGCCTGTTCAGACTTTTGGGAAAAGGAAGAAAGAAGAGCCAGCAATTCCTTTTCAACTTCCATTAAAGGAGCTTTTTCACTTACCTTGAAGGAATCGTTAGTATTTCTGAGTATCGATCGTATCCTTGCATAGGTATATTGAATAAAAGGTCCGGTATTTCCCTGAAAATCGATCGATTCTTCAGGATTGAACAACATTCTTTTTACCGGGTCCACTTTCAAAAGAAAATACTTTAATGCTCCTTGTGCGATGGTTTCATACAACAACTCAAGTTCTGAAGGCGCCAAACCTTCGGTTTTGCCCAGATCCATGGTAATTTGTTTTGCCGATTGATACATACTTTGCATAAGTTCATCGGCATCAACTACCGTACCTTCTCTGCTTTTCATTTTTCCATGAGGAAGGTCCACCATTCCGTAACTTAAGTGATAAACTCCATCTGCATAAGGTTTGTTAAGTTTTTTAAGAATAAGTTTTAATACTTTAAAATGGTAATCCTGTTCATTACCGACCACATATACTGAATGATCCATATGTGCATCGTCGTATTTCATCTGGGCAGTACCGATGTCCTGGGTCATGTATACGGAGGTGCCATCGGCCCTTAATAATATTTTGCGGTCGAGCCCTTCTTCGGTAAGGTCAACCCAAACCGAACCGTCTTCGTCTTTTTGAAAAACTCCCATTTCCAAACCTTCCATTACGCTTCTTTTACCAAGCAAATAGGTGTTGCTCTCGTAATAGTATTTATCAAAGCTAACCCCCATTCTCCTGTAGGTTTCATCAAAGCCTTTATAAACCCACGAATTCATCATTTCCCAGATCTTTAAGGTTTCGGCATCTCCGGATTCCCATTTTCGCAACATTTCATTTGCTTCGCTCATCAACTGAGTGTTCCTGGTGATAAGGGTCTTGATCTCGGATTCAGTTTCCTTTCTTTTTTCGTTATCGCTCTCTGCTTTAAGTTTCTCAAGCAGTTGTATGAGATTTTGTCTCTGAACCTGGTCATTTAGGTCAGAAAGATCGTTTTGATTTACCCTGACCTGGATTGCTTTCACCTCTTCCTGCAAGTGCCTGTCAAATTCAACATAATATTTTCCAACCAGGTGGTCGCCCTTCATTCCTGCCGATTCAGGGGTTTCACCTATACCAAATTTTTGCCAGGCCAGCATGCTTTTGCAAATATGTATTCCACGGTCATTTATCAGATTTGCTTTAATGACCCTGTAACCTGCAAATTCCAGAATTCTGGAAACCGAATATCCGAGAGTTATGTTCCTGACATGGCCCAAATGCAAGGGTTTATTGGTATTCGGCGATGAAAACTCCACCATAACGGATTTGCCTTTTCCCGAAGAGTTTTGTCCCGGATCAGGATCTTCATAAAGGCTTGTAAGTTCCTTTAGCCAGAATTCAGGACTAAGTTCGAGATTGAGAAAGCCTTTTATAACATTGTATTTAGATATTTCCATACAATGTTCCTGTAAGTATTTTCCAAGGATCTCAGCTGTTTGTTCAGGATTTTTTTTACTCAATCTTAGGTAAGGAAATACCACGAAAGTTAAGTCACCCTTGTGGTCCTTATCGGTTTTTTCCAGTTTAAGGGCACCGGCTTCAAGTTCTTCACCAAACGAATTTTTAAAGCAATCCGAGATCTGTTTTTTTATTTCAAAAACAAGTTCATTCATACTAAGCTACTTAATGTAAAGAGAAATCAGATCAATCTTTCCATTTGATGGTACATCCGACAGCCGGAACTTCAGGATAATCAACTTCGAGGCCATCAAGTGTATATTCGATCGCGTCATCAAGATAAACAAAGGTTACGGCATTGGCATTGTCCCATGAATCGTCAATGGCTCCTTTATACACAAGTTCTCTTCTTGAATTGAACAAAAATGCTTCAGGGGTTCGGGTGGCTCCCAATTTTTTTAGTACTTCCTGACTTTCATCGTACAGGTATGGGAATTTGCCTTCAAAAAGCTGATCGGCAAGAATTTTCATGTTTTCGAACGAATCTTGCGGGTATTTGGTAGCATCGTTACCGTTGATGATGTAAATGGCAAGATCATCCTCTTCGAACTTCTGCCACATTTTAACGATCCGGTGCCAGTAAGCCCTGGAATATGGGCAATGATTACAGGATACAATGATCAATAAGGCGTATTTGTCGGCAACGGTGTACTTGCTGTATGTCTTACCATCGGTTGCCGGAAGTTCAAAATCGAATAATTTATCTCCAATTTGCATTTCACAAAGATAATACAAGGCTGCCTTAAAATGCTAATGCGATTCAGGAAAGTGATCTTTTTCAATTCCCCGACGGTGATCACCCGATTTTATTGAGGCTTTTGCTAATGGTCGTTACTTGCCGTAATAACTTACCCATTGCCTGGGGGTTTCATACAATTTTACGCAGTAAAGTTCCCCTGCATTGATATATGGATAAAGCTCCTCCCAAATGGCTTTTGCCAGATTTTCGATCGAAGCCATTTTACCCTGCATAAAATCAACATCCAGATTCAGGTTACGGTGGTCGAGTTTGCGAATTACTTTTTCTTCCACCAGGTCTTTAAGTACTTTTAAGTCAATTACATAACCGGTTTCAGGATTTGGAATGCCTTTAACCGTTATAAAAAGATCAAAATTATGTCCATGCCAGTATTCGTTGGCGCATTTTCCGAAGATCTCGGTATTTTTTTCTTTTGACCAATTCGGATTGTAAAGTTTATGAGCAGCATTAAAATGCAGCTTTCTGGTAACATAAACCATCCCTTTATCCGATCCCATAAAGCTGCAAAGATACATTAAAACTTATTTTTTTAACTTTGTTCACTAGGTGTTTTTGCCAATAAAAATTAGGGATATCCTTGATGAAAGTCAACCGGCTTTAAAATTTGAATACCGAAAAAATTGGTTATACAGTCCAGATCGCAAAAAACGAATCCGACTCAATAATTGTCTTTTGCTTGCTTTTGGTTGGAGCTTTTCATCCAAATAAAAAATCCCTTGTTCGAAAGTGTTGAAGGAGACGTCTAAAAAATTAATTTCCTAACACAAATTCGTTTATTTTGCATGAATATGTTAATTGTAACGGGTGCTGTAGGTTTTATAGGCAGTTGCCTAACTTGTGAGCTACTTAAGGTTTACGACGGGATCATACTTGCTGTAGACGATTTTTCCAATACCGATAAAAACAAGAACCTTCCGGAATCGGAGCGGATCAAGAAGGTGGATCGCAATGAATTCATACAATCACCTCAGTTTGTAAAGGAGGCCGAATTTGTGTTTCACATTGGTGCACGAACCGACACTGCCGAATTTGATCATCAGCTTCTCGAAAAGCTTAACACACACTATACAATGAAGGTATGGGAGTATTGCAGTCGTTTTGCGGTGCCAATGATCTATGCATCTTCTGCAGCTACTTATGGTATGGGAGAAAAAAGTTTCAGCGACGATCACCGTCTTATTCATGGATTGAAACCCTTAAATCCTTATGGCCTGAGTAAACATGAGTTTGATCTCTGGGCACTTGAGGAGGAAGAAAAGCCACCTCATTGGTATGGGTTAAAGTTTTTTAATGTCTTTGGTCCAAATGAATATCACAAAGGACGAATGGCAAGCATGGTCATGCATGGTACCAATCAGATCGTGAATACAGGTAAGATCCGATTGTTCAGGAGTCATCTTTCAGAATATAAGGATGGCGAACAACTTAGAGATTTTATTTATGTTAAGGATGTACTTAAAGTAATT
Organism: Flavobacteriales bacterium; assembly: GCA_020635455.1. Classification (GTDB taxonomy): domain Bacteria; phylum Bacteroidota; class Bacteroidia; order NS11-12g; family UBA9320; genus JABWCE01. The sequence goes on along the minus strand of JACJZT010000003.1, from coordinate 273,313 downwards.
CTCTATCTCTATAAAAACCTTCCGGAAAGCGCGATCTATAATCTTGGTACCGGTAAAGCACAAACATGGAATCAACTGGCGGAAGCAATTTTTAATGCACTTGAAAAACCGGTAAATATTGAATACATTGACATTCCGGAAGACATCAGAAATACGTATCAGTACTTTACAGAGGCCAAAATGGATAAGTTAAGGCAAGCTGGTTTCAGGGACAACTTTGCATCACTTGACGAATCGGTGAAGGATTACGTCAGTCATTATTTGATAAAGAAAGTTCATTATTGAATCGTATATTCCATAAACCATATTTTTATTTAGGAGCGATTTGCTCCTTGGTTTTTCTATTGCTTTTTGCAGATAAGACGACTGACGATCAGTTTATTAAAAAGGAAGAGCTAAAACTGGGTAAAGAGCTTGAGGCGCATTTGGAATTTAAAAAGAATGAAGCATTTGGATTTCTCAGGAAAGCACAACTCATAAACGAAATTGGGGATCAAAGTATTTATTCGCCCGAAATAGAGGCACTGTCGAATGCGAATTTTAATCTGATCGCCACACGCAACGACACGCTTTTTTTCTGGAATTCCAATCTGGCTTCAGTTGATAGTATTTCAAAACGCAACAGCGATTCGGTATTCATTCGTGAAATTGGTCGAAGAGTATTTTTGGTATGCAAAAAGGAAGTCTCCCCTTACAAGATCTATTTACTGTATCTTGCAGGCGATTATTCCGATAGTCCCGAATTGCCGGACAACCATCCTCTAAAGGAAGACAATGCATACATATACAATCTTGGGGATTATTCTTCGGGTTACGAACTTAAGTGGTTAGACGGAAAAAGCTATGCTCGTTTTAACATTATCGATATTGAGAACATAAATCGAAGTTGGGTAGTTCTGGGACTTATCTTACTTATGATATTCGGACTTCTGATCTTCCGGTTTATTGAATTGCAGAACAAGAACGGACTGAGGGTTCAATCTTTTCTGGTCATTTGTCTGATAATTCTTTGCCTTAGATTTATATTGTACAAACACTGGATCTTGCAGTCACTTCAGAACAGTGATCTCTTCGATCCCGAAATTTATGCATCCTCCGTTCTATTGCCTTCAATGGGGGATCTGGTTCTTCACATTATTTTTTTTCTACTGATCTTTTATTCCTTCACTCGAATAAAGAACCGAATGTTCCTATACATTCCTGCTTCCGGTTTTGAATGGATCAAGGCTAGTGTTTTGTGCCTGCTTTATGCTTTTGGAACGGATCTGGTATTTTCAATTATAAAAAGTCTGGTTGTCGATTCCAACATTTCCTTCCATTTCTCCGATCTGCCCAAAATCAACGTATACTCATTTTTGAGTTTGACCATCATTGGGGTTTTGATGGGAAGTCTTGTTTACATAGCCGAATTCTTATTTACGGTTTCAGGTTTCAGACATTTAAAAACCAAAACACAAGCGATTGCCCTATTTCTAACCTTTCTACTTTACGGACTTTTTCAGCATTACAACGGTCACATGGCTGGTGTTTCTATTTTTGTTACCATACTTTTTTGTTCCATTATTTATATCTGGCTCATCTTCCGGCCTTCCATCAAGGATTTTTATCTTAACATTCTCATTCTCCTGATGATCTCAGGATTTGCAGCATTCATTATTAATTTTCAAAATAAAAAGCACGAACAGGAATATCTCAACGTATTTGTCAATAAAATTTATGCAAATCAAGATTTGGAGGCAGAAGGCAAGTTTGCCATGATGGAACAAAAACTGATCAAGGAATTTATTACACCCCAAGATTTTCAGAATTTTTTCAAACAACAGGATGAATATGAAAAAAGGATCAAGAACCTGTTCTTTTCGGGCTACCTCGATAAATTTGAGCTTAAGATCATTAGCTTCGACAGCAATAATGTGCGGATAGGGATGAATCCGCGCTATCCGTTCAAACTATTGGATTCCATCTATTCGTTCGAATCGTATCCAACCATAAGCAATCATTTTTATCACATCAAAAAACAAGCAGGGGTAAGGGGATACATTGCGAAGTTTGAAACTTGTAACCTTCATGGAAATTTTGGTTCTGTATTTCTGCTTCTTCAGCCTAAGATCATCCAAAGCTCACATTCATATCCCGACATAATCAACTCCAAAAATCAACAGACCGTTTTTGAGTTTAAAGAATATTCCTATGCCATCTATCAGAACAATACGCTTATAAGTCAGAAAGGAGACTATCCGTACCGTTTGGCAATTCCAACCGGAGAATTGATGTACAACGACAAAAATGTCTTTAGTCTTCCTGGCTACAAGCATTTTATCAGTTCGCCGGTCAACGATATAAAAATTGTAATCAGCAAACGCAAAGATTATCTTGTAAAATCCTTTGCACTGTTCTCCTTCATGTTTATTTATTTTACGGTACTCGGTGTGTTGTTTGCTTTGTTGTGGTCAGGAATTTACATCGCCCGTTTTGGATGGAATAAGTTCGCAGGTAAAAACCGTGGTAATGCGCCTTTACTTGATCTATTGAGCAAAACGCTTCCACTTATCAGTGCCAAACAGCGAATGTTGAGTTCCCGAATTCAGGTAAGTATGGTTGGTTTGGTGTTTTTTGGATTGGTGGTATCCGTATTTTTTACCATACAGTATGTTCGGTATAATTACAATCAGCGTCAACAGGACCAGTTATACCTGAAACTTAAGGAGATCATGAATCAGCTTGAAAACGAACCTGACCTTTCGAGGAAATTGAGAAGCAATGAAAGGTTAAGGGCATTGGTAAATTATTTGAGCGATGCCAACAGGATCGACCTGAATATTTTCGATAAGTCGGGATTGTTGCTGGCATCTACACAACCGGTTATCTATAACGAATATTTCCTGGCCAAACTCATGGACCCGGTAGCCCTGTATAAATTGAGAAATGAAAATGCGTCACAATTGCTTCAGAAGGAAAAAGTCATGGATTTTGAATATTTATCCGGATACGTTCCACTGTTCAACGATGAAAACAAAATAAAAGCCTATCTGAACTTACCATATTTTACAGAGAAGTCGGAAATTGATAAGGAGATCTCCTCTTTTTTGGTTTCGCTCATCAATATATATTTTTTACTGTTGCTTATTGCAATTATCATAGCGTATTTTATTGGCCAGAGAATATCGCTTCCTTTACAGATCATTCGTGAAAAATTGTCGAAAACCAGTATATCCATGAAAAATGAGATCATTGAATGGAAACGGGACGATGAGATTGGACAGTTGGTGAAACAATACAATAAGATGGTAATAGAACTGGAGGAAAGTGCCCATAAATTGAGTGAATCGGAGAGGGAAGGTGCCTGGAAAGAAATGGCCAGACAGGTGGCTCATGAGATCAAAAATCCTCTAACTCCTATGAAACTGAACATACAGCATCTTCAACGTGCCTGGAATTCGGATCGTGAAGGGATGGATGCAAGTTTTAAGCGGGTTACCGGTATCCTGATCGAGCAAATTGATAGTTTGAGTCGTCTTGCCACAGAGTTTTCTTCGTTTGCCAAAATGCCAACCGACCTTTTTCTCGACTGCCGGATCGATAAGGTACTTTTGTCCACCATTCATTTGTTCGAGCAATCGGAAAACGTCCTGATTGAATACGATAAAAATTTGAAACCCATAACGGTTTATACCGATCCTGAACAGATCAGCAGGGTGTTTACCAACATTATAAAAAATGCCATTCAGAGCATTCCACCCGAAAGGGAAGGTATCATTACGATTTCCTGTAAAGTGTCTGATGAAAAAGTGATCGTTGGGATCAGGGATAATGGAACAGGAATAAGCGATGATCTTAAAAACCGGATCTTTGTACCGAGTTTCAGTACCAAAAATTCCGGAATGGGGCTGGGACTTGCCATTTCAAAGAAGATCGTTGAAAACAGTGGTGGCGAGATCAGTTTCAATTCGGAGCCCGGCAAAGGTTCTGAGTTTTTTATCGTATTACCTTTGAAAAAGGTTTAAGTAAAGGTGTAAGTCTGATTTTTAGGCTGGTGCGAGTCTCTGGATCTTTTGCTGATGCGAGTTTAAAACCAAAGGTGTTAGAAACCTTGAACGGATTCCGATTAGCTAAGTTTTTTAATGTGTAATTGACATTATCAGAAATGTATTTCAGAACAAAAATCTGTGACTCTGAAGGAAAGTTGATCTTCGTTTATGAAAAATTATTTTTTTAAGTAATTCATTGGATTATTAGAAAAAAAATATGACTTTTGCAGTCCCAAAAAAAATAATTATGTCCAGGGTTTGTGATTTAACAGGAAAGAAAGCATTGGCAGGAAATCACGTTTCCTTTTCAAACAGAAAAACGAAACGCAGGTTTTACCCGAATCTTCATACCAAAAGATTTTATATTCCGGAGGAAGATGAGTGGATTACCTTAAAAGTTTCTACCTCTGCTCTTAAAACAATAAACAAGAAAGGTATTTCCGCTTGTTTGAATAATTTATTTACAAAAGGAAAAATCTAAAGTACGATGGCAAAGAAAGGAAACCGCGTTCAGGTAATTATGGAGTGCACCGAGCATAAAGACTCAGGCATGCCCGGAACTTCACGTTACATTACCACCAAGAACAAGAAGAATACTACAGAAAGACTTGAATTGAAAAAATTCAATCCCATACTGAAACGTAAAACCATACACAAAGAAATTAAATAATCATGGCAAAGAAAGTTGTTGCAACACTGAAAACGGCAGGAGCCGGTAAAGATTGGGCCAAAGTAATTCGTGCCGTAAGAAGTCCGAAAACCGGTGCCTATACTTTTAAAGAAGAAATGATGCCATCCGAAATGGTAAAGAACGCTTTTAAATAAGCCTCTTATGATATTCGGTCAAAAGGCTTTCCGCATTATGGCAGAAAGCCTTTTTGCTTTTTATAGAAATAAGAAAAACCCTAATTAAATCCAGATCATCCAATGGGAATATTTGATTTTTTTAAAAGAAACAAATCCGAAGAAGAAAAAGCAAGTCTCAATAAAGGGCTTGAAAAAACAAAAAACAGCTTTCTTGGAAAACTCAGTACTACTTTTTTCGGAAGAACCAAAGTTGACGATGAATTTCTTGATGATCTCGAGGAAACCCTTGTTTCGGCCGATGTTGGAATTCAAACAACTCTTAACATCCTGAAGCGTTTTGAGTCGAGAGTTGCAAGCGAAAAATACACCGGCATGGACGATCTGAACCGTATCTTAAAAGAAGAGATCAGTTCTTTGTTGCAATCACATAATGAGAAACTGAACATTGGTGTAGGTAAAAAGCCGTATGTGATTATGGTGGTTGGAGTAAATGGGGTGGGCAAAACCACCACCATAGGTAAATTGGCCAATAAGTTCCACTCAGAAGGTTTGAAGGTCGTATTGGGCGCAGCCGATACTTTCCGCGCTGCAGCCGTGGATCAGTTAAAGATTTGGAGCGATCGTGCCGGAGTTGAGTTTATTTCAAAAGGCATGAACACCGACCCTGCTGCAGTGGCTTATGATGCAGTTAAATACGGGTACGAAAACGATGCCGACGTTGTTATCATTGATACAGCAGGGCGATTGCACAATAAAGTGAATCTTATGAATGAACTTTCAAAGATCAAACGTGTTATGCAAAAAGTGAGAGAAGATCTGCCCAATGAGATCCTTTTGGTTCTGGATGGTACAACCGGACAAAATGCCTTTGAACAGGCTAAACAATTTACTTCAGTTACAGAAGTGAATGCTTTGGCCGTTACCAAACTCGACGGAACAGCCAAAGGCGGAGTGGTCATCGGAATTTCCGATCAATTTAAAATACCGGTCAAATACATAGGTGTTGGTGAGGGAATGCACGATCTTCAGGTTTTTGATCCTGCAGCCTATGTCGAATCCATCTTCGGATAAATATGAGAACCAAATCGCGTCATAGCAATAAAATAAACATCGTTACCCTTGGTTGTTCCAAGAACATTGTTGATTCCGAGATCCTTTTGAGTCAGTTGAAGGGAAATAACATGGACGCGGTGCATGAATCCCAAAAAAATGATTCAAACATTATTGTAGTTAATACTTGCGGATTTATTGAAACGGCCAAACAGGAGAGTATTGATACCATTCTTACCTATGTGGATGAGAAACAAAAAGGCAACATTGACAAACTCTACGTTACAGGTTGCCTTTCACACAGATATAAAGAAGATCTGTTAAAAGAAATTCCCCAGGTAGATGCATGGTTCGGAACCCTGGAACTTCCCAATTTACTTAAAACTCTTGGTGCGGATTATAAACACGAATTGATTGGAGAGAGGCTTACAACTACGCCTTCACATTATGCTTATCTTAAGATATCGGAAGGATGCAACCGGCCATGTTCCTTTTGTGCCATTCCTCTTATGAGGGGCAAGCATGTTTCCAAATCCATTGAAGACCTTGTAAAAGAAGCTTCAGGTTTGGCCAGATCGGGCGTAAAGGAACTTTTGCTTATAGCTCAGGACCTAACGTATTATGGGCTTGATATTTATGGTGAGCGAAAACTTGCCGAACTTTTGAACAGGCTGGCCGATGTAGAAGGGATCGAATGGATACGCTTGCATTACGCATACCCGAGCCAGTTTCCGCTGGATGCTCTCGACGTAATGGTTGCCAGAGATAACATTTGTAACTATCTCGACATTCCTCTTCAACACATCAGTGACCCAATGCTCAAAACCATGCGAAGGGGTATAACAAAAAGGCGAACGCTCGAATTGATGGATACCATCAAACAAAAAGTACCCGGAATTGCAATAAGAACTACCATGCTCATTGGTCATCCCGGTGAAAGTAGGGAAGATTTTAAGGAGCTGGTAAATTTTGTTCAGGATTATAAATTCGACCGCCTGGGTGTATTTACCTATTCTCACGAAGACAATACTCATTCATTTAGTCTTCCGGATGAAATCAGCCCGGAAGAAAAAGAAGACCGGGCAGATATCTTAATGAGCGTTCAACAGGAGATATCTCTTCAAAAAAATGAATCAAAGGTTGGAAAAACCCTTAAGGTGCTGTTTGATAAAACTGAAGGTAATTATTTTGTTGGACGAACAGAGGCGGATTCTCCGGAAGTAGACAATGAGGTGTTGGTAGAAAAAAAAGACAATTACGTTCGTTTGGGTGATTTTGCCAATGTACGAATTACACAGGCGGGTGATTTTGATATCTTTGGAAAAGTAGTTCATGCATAACACGTTAAGCATACCCATTATTGAAACACCCTATGCAGGAAAACTTACAAAAGCCTTTTTGTCAGGCGAATCCATAGGCGGACTAAATCCTGGGAAAAGTACCGAAGGTTCACTTGCTCAGAAAGCATCAAAAAAAAAATATACCAGTGCCCAAAGAAAAATACTGGTCCGCGTTTTGAAGAAGCAATATCAACAGGATACGATCGAATTGGAAGAAGATTCTGCCGTTTTAAATTCGATCAATAGTTTGCTAAGTGAAGACACCTTTACCTTTACAACCGGCCAGCAGATACATATTTTTTTAGGCCCGCTTTTTTTTATTTACAAGATTCAATCGCTATTGGCCCGGGTTAAATACTTTAATTCTTCAAACAGCGGCTATAAGGCAGTTCCGGTATTCTGGATGGCAACAGAAGATCACGACCTCGAAGAGATCAATTATGTTAAACTTTATAATGAAATCTATCAATGGGATATGGAACCCGGCAATGCTGTTGGAAAACTTAAATGTTCGGGCCTTGAAGAATTGTTAGAGAAAATTTGGGATAGAGCTGACAAAACCGAAGAAAATGACCGGTTATTTTCAATATTCAGAAAACATTACACAGCAAACCACACTCTTGCCGCAGCCACAAGATCCGTTTTGCATGAACTTTTCGGAAAAGATGGTTTGATTATCCTGGATCCCGATCACCCTGAACTGAAATCTATGTTCACTTCCATCCTGGAAAAGGAAATTGAACACAGAGTTCTTTATAATTCAGTTAGTGAAACAAATGAGATCCTGAAAAGGGAAGGATTTGAACCAAGAGTAGGAGCAATGGAGGGCAATTTCTTTTTGTTAAAAGATAACCTGCGTCAAAAACTTAGGCCGGATGATGACGGAAATTTTAAGGATGAATCGGGAATAAAGTACACAAAGGAAACGTTTATGACAAATCCGGAATGGGCTAGTCCTAATGTCCTGTTAAGACCCGTTTATCAGGAATGCATCCTTCCCAACCTTATGTATCTTGGAGGAAGTGCTGAAATTGAATATTGGCTTCCATTGCAAAAGGCTTTTAAAGAATTTGGTCTTGAATTTCCTGATTTGACCTTGCGGGACTCTGTAATGGTGATCAACAACAAAACCTTCGAAGCAATCGAAAGATCGGGCATCGAATGGCATAAATTATTTGAAAATGAGAAACAGATCGCCGAAATGTTTGCCTCAAAGCACCAACATGGATCCAATTCGGTTTCAGGTGCCTTTTTAACCATTGAATCCCATTTGCAGGAACTTAAAACTGATTTTGAGAAAAGACCTGATACTCCGGGAGTAATTTATAAAGAACTGAATCAGATCCGTAAAGATCTCAGCCGGCTAAAATCTCTGATGGAAGAAGAAGATCTGAGAAGTAAAAAAGAAAATCAGGAATTGAACAAACTGTTGAAGATCAAGCAAAAATATTTCGATAGCAAACAGGAGCGTGAACAATTTGTGGTGTCAAAAAGTAGTATGACCGGCCATGTATTTCATAAAAAAGAAATGGGAGCAGAATTGATATTGATTGTAGGTTAAGTCTGGAAGGTTTTCGGGAAAAGAGTTTTACAATTTATTGCCCCACTTCGACTCCGCTCAGTGTGACAATAAATTTCAATTGGAAGGAAATATTTCATCGACTCCGCTCAGTGTGACAATAAATTTCAATTGGAAGGAAATATTTCATCGACTCCGCTCAGTGTGACAATAAATTTCAATTGGAAGGAAATATTTCATCGACTCCGCTCAGTGTGACAATAAATTTCAATTGGAAGGAAATATTTCATCGACTCCGCTCAGTGTGACAATAAATTTCAATTGGAAGGAAATATTTCATCGACTCCGCTCAGTGTGACAATAAATTTCAATTGGAAGGAAATATTTCATCGACTCCGCTCAGTGTGACAATAAATTTCAATTGGAAGGAAATATTTCATCGACTCCGCTCAGTGTGACAATAAATTTCAATTGGAAGGAAATATTTCATCGACTCCGCTCAGTGTGACAATAAATTTCAATTGGAAGGAAATATTTCATCGACTCCGCTCAGTGTGACAATAAATTTCAATTAGAAGGAAATATTTCATCGACTCCGCTCAACCTGACATGGGTTCGACATAGCTTACCACGTCTTCTCATACTAAAAGTTATACTCATGCCTGGCAGTCATACGCGAAATGTCCGTCTGAGCGGAGTCGAAGACACATTTCGCATAAGAACTCTTTAATTCGCTTGGCTTATCATTTAATTTTCAAATCAGGAAAGGATCACCGACAATACTTCCGGTGACTGTATCTTTTTACCTTTGAGCAAATGTATGTCGTAATACTCCACAAAGGTCTTCAATAATTTTTTGCGGTTTTGATAAATTAATTCATCTTCCGAATCCGCAACTAGGACCCTGTAAACCAATTCACTCATTTCAGGTTCCAGTTTGTTTCGATTAACAGGATCTGTATCAGATCCAAATACACCCTCCTGCATTTCAAATACAAAACCTTTTTTCCAAAGATCCGGATCCGGATACCAGCCGGTAAATTTTAAATAATCCCTTAAAAAATATATTGGCATGCAGGCAGGATTCGTGGAACCGGATTCCATTCTTAACAATGTGTCCTTTAAAAAACGATAGATCATTTCGTCGGGATGCATCTCTTCATTGGTTTTGGCAACGATTTCAAGAATGAATTGAAGAACTGCATTTTTCTTCATGTCTGAGTGAATTTCATAAAGTGGTGCAAGAGTTTTCACTTCTTTGATCCTCTGCATAGAAGCATTGGGTTTTTCATAGATCACCATTTCAAGAATGTTTCCCGGTGTGAGATGAGAGGGCCGAATTGCGTTTGACTTACGGTGAACTCCCTGAACCATATAAGAACTCAGGCCATCTTTCAAACTAAACATTTTTGATACAATGGACGATTCACCGAAGCGAGTATTCTTAAGGCAGATGGCTTCTGTTTTGACGATCATTTTTTATAGCTAAGCAATCGGTATCCTTTATACTCATCGGCAACTTCAAAACCGAAAGGTATGGAATCTTTTTTTTCATCTCTCAAATATTGAAGGTAATAGGTTTTGTGATTCAAATTGCCTTCCAAATCTTCGTTGATCTCCCAATTTTCATTAAAGCGTATTTGGTTAAACTTTAAATAGGAATTCATGCGATTTGAAGTAATGATTACAGCGTTTTTGCCGTGAAAATATTTATTAAAATACTGTCCCTGAGGTGAATCCTCTTCACAAACCTTATCGTACCAATTGATATGTTCCCTGAAATTAATGGCATTAAGGATTGGAAAGACCAATAAAAAATAAAAAACAAATCGATATTTTCCTGAATGATAATAGGCTGATGCTAACAGAAGGGTAAACGGAATACACAGATAGATCCAGGTTCTTTCAACCGGGATTATTCTGTGCAGGAACATCAGGATCGGTGCAAAAACAAAGGCAAAAAGGCTGATACTTAACAGTTCGTATCTGGTTTTTTTTAACACAAAAACCGAAGTAACCAAAACCAGTACCAAAGTGAATAAGGATAAATAAACCCTGCTTTGACCGGAATAAAAATACAGGTTGTTTTTAAGGTGAGAGCCAAGTCCCTCCACCACTTTAGAGAGTGAATTGCTCACAACGTATTTATTTCCCAAAACCGCATCCGGCCCGCTCAAAACAAAAATTGGCAGATATAACATACCGATCAGAAAAACTGTAAGCATTCCGTTGGTAAGGGTGTTAAAAAATGCAGAAGGCCGTTTCTTGTAAATAAATACTACGAATAAATACCCGTAAAGAGTGATCATGGGATACAAAAATGTTGGTACACTGTACATTCCCAAGGCAGAACTCAGAGAAAGCCTGTACCACAATACCGGGTTGCCGGGTTGTTTGGCAATTTCGGTAGTCGTAAACAAACCAATTACAAAAAAGAACAAAACCAGTGAATACCCGCGGGCTGCAAAACCGTAAAAGAGCATGGGAAACGCGATCGAAAGCAGTAAACTAAAGATCAGGGCGGTTTTAAAATTGGATCTGTTTTTTAAGCAAAAGAAAAAGGTAAGTACTGCCAGCATATTGATCACTATGCTTGAGATCCTCAAATTGTACAGTATGTCGAAGGGCAATAAGCCGGTAAGTTGAGTTAAATGCGAAAAAAGTACATGATTGTTTGATGTTGGGTAAAAAAAAGCCGTTAGCAACGGGTTTTTTGATGTAAAAGCCAGATAGGTATAAGCTTCATCGTATATTACCGGAATGTTGTTTGCCAAAACAGATCTCAGGACGGTTCCCATCGTCAAGAGCAATGCCAGGACCATAATTTGTTTTGATGTAAGAATTTTAAAAGCCCTCTTCAGCCATCCGAAATAGTTGATCGATCTTTTTACCAACGCAAGATTTCGGGCAAAGGTCACGGGCTTTAACAGGTTCCTATACATCATTAAAGCATGCAGCAGGTTCAGGAAAGCCATTACAGCTATAAGTCTGTTGTAAACCTTCAGATCAAAGACCTGAGTCACAATTTTCTCCTTATTGCGAAAGGTTGAAAGAGAAAGGATCTTTGTTAAAAGTTCAGGGTAAGAATGGAAGTATACAACAAGGAAAGTGCCAAGGAGCAGGAATTGTAGGCTTAAATGTCCATAGAATTTGTATCTCCACATTAATTTACGATAAACAATTTGCTTACCAGGCTCTCCTTATCTTCTTTATTGGAGGTGAAAATAAGATATATACCTGTAGCCGGTCTTCTCCCGCTGAAAGTTTTACCATTCCAGGTGGCAATACCTCCATTGGAAAGGGTTTCAAAGATTACTTTTCCCGAAACATCGGCAATTTTTACCGTGGAGTAATCCGGTAAACCCTGAATGGTTATGTCGCCTTCATAATTTTCATATACAGGATTGGGATAAATCTTAACTTCAGTATGCACATCTCCGGCCTCAGTTGCATCACCACCATAAGAAATGATTCCGTTTTCGGTCCCGAAAAACACCTCTCCGGAAATCCCATTCACCCCAATCGACTTAATAATATTGCTGGGAAGGGGAGAGTTGTCAACCGTAAAATGTCGCAAAACCGAAGTGCCGTCTTTTTCGATAAGGAACGCACCGTTATTGGTGGCCACCCATTTTCGGTTAGCACCGTCAACGGCCATGTCGTTAATGGCTTCATTGCCCATCAGATATCCGACCACTCCGTTTTGATCAACAATGATTCTCTGAGCATCTTCTTGCAGATCGAAGGCTCTTAGAGGATTAAAAAAAACAGCCAGACCTTCGTCGGTACCGATCCAGATCTCATTGTCTTTATCAACGATAAGTGCATTTACACGATTTGAGGGCAGATCCCCCAATCCTTTACCTTTCTGAAGCAAACGATCTCTTTGTGGTTTACCGTTTGAAGCTTCCTTAAAAACCGCAATTCCCGAACTTCCTATCCTGGGCGTGGTCATCCATTTCTGATCGAGTTCGTCGATAACCATTTCTCCGACCGAACGTGTGCTGATCTTGAAGTTTTGCCACTGACCGGAAGTGTAACGAACCGAAACACTGCTATCCGCATCGTAATTGGCAGCCCACAGATTGCTTTTACTGTCGAGTGCCAGTCCGGGAACAAGGGTGTACAAGCCTGCCTGTTGTCTAAGGGTACTATTGTAATGATCGAATCGTTCAACAAATACTCCATTTTTCAAATGAGCTATACCGGTTCCATGGCTGCCGATCCAGACTTCGTTCTTACCCTGATCGATGGCAATGCTGGAGAAGTCATACATTTGTCTTAAGGAAGTATCGTTTTGTGGTCGGTTATACCAGGTATTTTCTTTGAAATGGTAATATCCGGCACCGTTAAAAGTTGGTCCGTATACAAAACCCGGTCCACCACTGCTTACCCACATTTCGTCCTTGTAATTTGCTATGGTATTGCTCGTTAGGCCGTTTGGACCATTCAAACCGAAGTAACCATAGGTTTTATCGGGTTTAATATTGAATAATCCCAGGCCAATCCCTCCTGTCCAGATCTGTCCGTTCACGTCGAGAATTCCACAGGTAACCTGATTTTCTCTAACGCTATCTATGTTTCCGGACTTGTCAGAGATCAAAAATCCGCCCCAATGCGTTTCCACAAGTTTATCATGACATATTTCAAGACTTACCGTATTGCGCAGAACATTTCCCTTTGCATTGCTCCAGGCCGAGCCGTCGTATTTTTGAAAGACCGAATCGTTAACCGCATAAAGATCGTTTCCAAAGGTTCGGAGTAATTTACTTTCCGAAGCCGGGCGTATATTGCTCCAGCTTCCGTAATCACTTAAATTAACACCCTGAAGTTTTGCCCTTAACACACCTTTATTGGTTCCGGCATATATATGATCGTTTAAGATCGACACACTGTAAACCGGTATGGCCTCACCCGATTCTTTGAAAGAGTATGAATCACTTATTTCAAGTTTGTTGATGTCTATAACTAAAATACCCAATGAACTTGCGAGGTAAGCTTTGTTGTTGAAGAATTGAAGGTCGTAAAAATTTTTGTCGCCAAAAATACTTTTTCTCAAAATGTCGGGTATGTTTTGAATGGTATTGTCGCTAAGATTAAGAACATCGATGTTTCCGGATTTATAAACGAAGATGATCTTATTTCTCGATTCAACATACCTCATCAAGGCAATCTCAATATCACTGAATCCATTTACTTTTGAATATACATTTATTTCACCACTGGGTTGATGATAAACATAGAAGCCTTTTTCGGGCAAAACATAAATGAAATCACCTGCTTCCTGAATTTGCGTCACATTCTTATACGGAAAATGAGTTCTCCATCTCCCGACACCATTATAGCTTGTTTTTTGTGCAAAGGATGAAAAACCTAAAAGGATAAAGATCCATAAAGAAAACGTTCGTGATCGCATAGATTTGTTAACGGTAAAAATAGGCTTTTTATTTTTTAAATTTAAAACCTGAGTACAGCAGGAACGGTATAAAAAAGCACAAATAAGCAGCGCATTTGCCGATGTAATCACCATGTTGCGAATAAAAGGTAAGTTTTGCAGAAGGCTGCACTGTATAGCTGCGCGATTCAGCTTTCCACCATTCAGTCTCTCCCTGAATGATTCCTTTTTTATTGATCATACAACTGGTCCCGGTATTGGTACATCGAACCACATCTCGCCGGTTCTCGATCGCCCTTAAAGATGCATATTGTTTGTGCTGTTTGTAACCGGGAGTGTTTCCCCACCATCCGTCGTTGGATAGAACAAAGATCAGGGATGCACCCTTAAGAACAAATTTGGACGCATATTCGCCGAAAATGGATTCATAACAAATAAGAGGCGCTGCCCCTATACCTTTTTCCGAATAAAAAACCCTTACAACCGAGTCGGATCCAAGACTACCGCTGATACCTCCCAGGTCAATGGCCATGTTTTCAAGGAATCCGAAGACGCCGGTATAGGGCATTTTTTCGACTCCTGGAACCAGCTTCGATTTTCGGTAAATATTTTTTACTCCATTCGAATCCACAACCAGGCTTGAGTTAAAAACGTCGTAAAAAAGACCGGAAAAGTGTTTTCTGGATGTTGAGGTTTTATGGATGCTGTCGTAAAACGTATATGTGTTGCTTCCGGAGATCAGGGTGGTTCCGGGATGTTTTGACAACCATTTTCTCAACAGATGATAACTTTGGGTTTGATCGATCGTTTTCTCTTCACAAAATTCGGTAATGGCGGTTTCAGGGAACAGAACAAATAAGGGATGTTCAGACATGCTTTTTTCTGCAAGGGAAGTAAGATATTTAACTTCTTTGGCAGGATCCTCTTCTTCAAATTTCAGGTAAGGATCAATATTTGGCTGAACAATTACCACTTTTTCACCAGGAAGCGAACGTGCAACCTCCGGCGAAAAATACAGGATAAACGAAATTATTACCGGAGCCATTAGGAAAACGGCCGCCACATTTATGGTCTTCCTGTTTCTGTTCAGGGTATGGTAAAAAACCAGAGCATTAACTCCTAATATCCATAAACTACCACCGGTGGAGCCTGTGTACTCATACCATTGAATCAAATATGGCAACGAAGCCATTCCGTTTCCAAGATTTAGCCAGGGAAAGGCAAGCTCCCAGTTAAGATGGAGGTATTCCAGCCCGATCCAGCAAACGATCCAGCTTGTTAATGCCATAATTAAACCTTTATTTTTCCTTACCTTTCTATAAATTAAAAAACAGCACGTCATCAGTAAGCTGTTCGCAAGCATCATTGCAATCGAACCTTCAGGCGATGCATTCCAGACCCACCATGTGGTGCCTGCATTCCATAGCAATAAGGAGAAGTAGACCTTTGGAAAAAAGTAGGAATTTATACGTTCGGCAGCCATTAATAATGGTACAAAGGCGACCAACAGGAGGAAACCTGTTGGTAAAGGCGGCCAGCCTGCGATTAGCAGTAGCGGGGAAAATAAAAGGAGTTTGAATTCGCTTTTCAAGGAATGTGCAAATTTAATAAACTCATGCCTGAATCCTCAGGACGTGTTAGGTGAGAAATATTCTTATTACGAAAAATTCTTATCCTATAACTTCCCAATAAGAATATCTAAGTATACCAAATACTTATTTTTCAGTCCTTCCGGATACCACCAGAACAATTTCTCCTTTCGGTGAATTTTGGGCAAAATAATCCGACAGAGTATTCAGGTCTCCCCGGATGTGCTCTTCAAATTTTTTGCTTATTTCACGACAAACACAAGCTTCCCTTTCAGGGCCAAAATATTTTATAAAGTTAAGGAGTGTTTTATGTAACCGGAAAGGACTTTCATAAAAGATCATGGTCCTTTTTTCACCGGCAAGTTCTTCCATACGAGTTTGCAAACCTTTTTTTAAGGGTAAAAATCCTTCAAACACAAACCTTTCGGCAGGCAAACCACTTACAACGAGTGCCGGGATCAACGCAGTTGCTCCAGGTAAGGCTTCAACATCGATGTTGTTTCGATGGCATTCTCGTACCAGTAAAAAGCCGGGGTCTGAAATTCCCGGAGTGCCTGCATCCGAACAATATGCGATCTGTTTGCCTTCGAGAAACATTTGCATTATGCTTTCAAGTTTTTTATGTTCATTGAACTTGTGCATACTTACCAGAGTATTTTTGATGTTGAGGAGGGATAATAATTTTCCGGTAGTTCGCGTGTCTTCCGCTAAAACAAGGTCTGACGACTTTAATACATCCATGGCACGAATGGTTATGTCACCAAGATTTCCGATCGGTGTTGGTACCAGAGTAAGTTTTCCTTTTAACATTATGGTTTAATCCATTCTTTTATCCATTTCCCTACTACATCAAATTCCAGATTTACAATCGATCCCGCCTTAACATATTGTATGGTGGTATTTTCAAAAGTATAAGGAATTATCGCAACAGAAAAACGACCAATTTCACTTTCAACCACCGTCAAACTGGTTCCGTTAATGGTAATGGATCCTTTTGGGATGGTTCTGTATTGAGGGTCGGCATACTTAAAAGTGTAAACATAACTTCCATTTTTAGTCTCGACCTTCACACATTCACCGGTGCAGTCTACATGTCCCTGTACCCAATGTCCATCAAGCCGGCCGCCAATTACAAGGCATCTTTCAAGGTTGATCTTATCACCTCTTGTCCAATAATTTAAATTTGTTCTGCTCAAGGTCTCATCTATTGCCGTAACGGTATGTTCATTTCCATTAATACCGGTTACCGTAAGGCAAACACCATCGTGGGCAACACTTTGGTCAACCTTTAATTCATTGCCGATGGAAGACCGGACAATGAAAGTTTTATTGTTTCCTTCTTCCTGTACAGAAACAACTTCACCCATGCATTCTATGATCCCGGTAAACATGTCGACAAATTTAAGAACAAATCATGCAAGGACTTACACCCGGTAATTAAATTAATTAAACAATAGATACTAAGGATTTGATACCTTGACAGGACTTAGTTTTTAAAGAATAATACTTAATTTTACCATTCATAAAAATGGAAAAAAAATTGTTTCTTTTAGATGGAATGGCTCTGATTTACAGAGCTTATTTTGCCTTCAATAAAAACCCAAGGATCACCAGTTACGGGTTGAATGTATCAGCGACCTTTGGTTTTACAAATACATTGCTGGATGTAATAAAGCGGGAAAAGCCAACCCATATCGGGATCAGTTTTGATACGGCAGCCCCTACGGAAAGACATAAGGAATTTGCCGACTATAAAGCTCACAGGGAAGCCATGCCAGAGGATTTAAAGGCAAATATTCCCCTGATCTTCAGGGTAATAGATGCTTTCAAAATTCCCATGTTCAATATTGATGGATATGAAGCGGATGATGTGATTGGGACTCTTGCAAAAAAGGCGTCAAAAAATGGTTTTGTGACCTACATGATGACTCCGGATAAGGACTTTGCCCAGCTCGTTGATGAGAATATTTTTATTTACAAACCGCCCCGTTTTGGAAACTCATTTGAGATAATGGGTATTCCGGAAGTGCTGAAAAAATGGGAAATAAACCGGGTTGATCAGGTAATCGATATACTTGGACTATGGGGCGATGCAGCCGATAATATTCCGGGAATTCCCGGGGTTGGGGAAAAAACTTCCAAAAAATTGATACAGGACCATGATTCTATTGAAAACCTTTTGAAAAATACAAATCTATACAAGGGTAAACTTCAGGAAAATCTTGTAGAATTTGGAGATCAGGCTCTGCTCTCAAAAAAACTTGCAACCATAGATACCAATGTTCCGGTTGAGTTTGATGAAAATTTGCTCATTTTGGAAGATCCTGACCCCGATAAGGTCAGGGAAATTTTTACGGAACTCGAATTCAGAACCCTTACTCAAAGGGTCCTGGGAGAAACTCCTGTTCAGCAAGTTGGCAAAAAAGCAACAGAAGGTGCACAAATGGATTTGTTCGGCGATTCTGATGCGAATCAAAAGGCAATAGTTCCGGAGTTTGGTACGGAATTGAAGAATATTTCTGATGTTAAGCATACTTATAAACTGGCCGACTCAGAGGAAGAACTAAAAAAACTCATCATTGAACTCATTTCCTGCGATCATTTTTGTTTTGATACGGAAACAACAGGTCTGGATGTTCTTGTTGCAGAGATCGTTGGATTATCGATCTCCTTCAAACCCGGTGAAGCCTGGTACGTGCCATTTCCTTCCGAAAGAGAAAATGCACAAAAACTGTTCAGCCGCTTTAAGCCCTTCTTTGAGGATGAAAGGATTGGTAAGACCGCACAAAACATAAAATACGATCTGGCTATTTTAGACAATTACGGAATTCGTTTAAAAGGCGAATTGTTTGATACTATGATCGCTCATTACCTGCTTGAGCCGGATCAAAAACACGGTATGGATATTTTATCCGAAAAATATCTGGGATATAAACCCGTATCCATAACTGAACTGATAGGGAAAAAAGGCAAAGACCAGCTTGGCTTCAGAGAAGTCGATATTGAACGTGCAAAAGAATATGCTGCCGAAGATGCCGATATAACGCTTCAGTTGTCGGGGGTATTCGGGCCCATGCTCAAAACCGAAGAAACCGAAGAGGTTTTCCGGAACATTGAAATGCCATTGATCCCGGTGTTGGCAGGTATGGAGAAAGAAGGTGTCAAGATCGACGTGCCTGCATTGAATGAATTTTCAGAACAGTTATCAAAAGAATCGGTTGAGGTTGAAAATGAGATCTATGAATTGGCAGGTGTAAAGTTCAACATTGCAAGTCCGAAACAACTTGGAGAGATCCTGTTCGACAATCTTAAACTGGATGATAAGGCAAAAAAAACCAAGACCGGCCAGTATCAAACCGGGGAAGAGATCTTAAGTCTGCTGGTTGACAAGCACCCTTTGCCACAAAAAGTATTGGATTTCAGACAGATTCAGAAACTAAAGTCGACGTATGTAGACGCTCTGCCACAACTTATTCATCCACTTACAGGCAGAGTTCACACTTCCTATAATCAGGCTGTGGCTGCCACCGGACGATTGAGCAGCAATAGCCCGAATCTGCAAAACATACCCATTCGAACCGAAAAAGGAAGAGAAATACGAAAGGCTTTTATTCCGCGTGATGCAGATCATGTTCTTTTAAGCTGTGATTATTCTCAAATTGAACTCAGGATTATAGCTTCCATAAGTAAAGATCCCGGAATGCTGGATGCTTTTCAAAAAGGGCTTGATATTCACACTGCAACTGCCTCCAAGGTATGGAATGTGCCTATTGAAAAGGTAGACGGAGAAATGCGGCGAAAGGCAAAAACGGTTAATTTTGGGATCATATACGGTATATCGGCTTTTGGACTGTCGCAGAGAGTCGGAATAAGCAGGTCGGAGGCAAAGGAGATCATCGACAACTACTTTGACCAATTCGGTAACATCAAAAAATACATGGATGAGACCATAAATTTCTGCAGGGAACATGGTTTTGTGAAAACCCTCACGGGAAGACGCCGTTACATTCGCGATATAACGAGTAATAATCGGACCGTAGTGGGTTTTGCTGAAAGAAATGCAATTAACGCACCCATTCAGGGAAGTGCGGCGGATATGATAAAACTGGCTATGATCGAAGTTGACAGGAAATTATCCGAAGGCGGTTTTAAAACTAAAATGATACTGCAGGTGCACGATGAACTTGTATTTGATGTTCCGAAGAACGAGCTGAGTGCCGTTAAATCCGTTATATCGGAAGCAATGGAAAATGCAATGCCACTTGAAGTTCCCGTTCTGGTAGAATCCGGAAGTGGTTCAAACTGGCTGGAAGCCCATTAAAATTAACCTTTTACCTTGATGTTGTTAAACACTCCGGATTTGATCTCAACCGAATCAAGACGCTGAGGGTCTGAAGGAGTTGTGAAATCCAAAAGGATGGCCTTTGATGTGAAGGTTCCCGACATTGTATTTGCGGAGTTTTTGGTAATGTTTATGGTTCCTCCCTCAAAATACCATTTCTGATCCTGATCGTCGATAAAAAGACCCATACCTGTGTATTGATCATTTTCAATAGAAAAAGTTTTATTTCCGGCAACAACATTTTTGGCTGCAGGCATGGCAAGATCCAGAATGAAATTGTCATTCAGGTCAAACCCTGTCATATACGTTTTTGCACCGTAATCCGCCTGAAGTTTGGATAAAACGATCTTGGTGCTTCCAAAATAAAAAGAAAAATCAGGATTTAGATTTGTTCCTGTTTCAGAATTTCCTCCTCCGCCGCCGCCTCCGTTTCCACCCCCGCCCTTGGTGGTGTCTGTAGTAGAAGGTGCCGGAGTGTCCGATGATTTATTACAAGCGCTTAAAAAGGCAAGAAGGGTAAAACCAAAAGCGAAGATCAGATGAGTTTTTTTCATTTGGCCGCGAAAATAATTCTAACTCTCAAACTAACAAAATGAATTAAGTTTGCAGCAGTGAGTAAAATTTTATTTGCATCCGATTTTCATCTTGGAGTCCCTGAAGGACCGAATAGTTTGCAAAGGGAAAAACGTCTTGTACGATGGCTGGAATCTTTCAGAGGAGAAGTTGATGAAATATATTTTCTTGGCGATGTTTTTGATTTCTGGTTCGAATACAAATACGTCATTCCTAAAGGATACAGTCGTTTGTTCGGTATCATTGCCGACTATGCAGACAAGGGTGTAAAAATTCATTTTTTTAAAGGAAATCATGATATGTGGATGTTTGGATACTTCGAGAAAGAATTCAATGCCGAAATTCACGATAATGATTACATCTTTCAAAAAAATGGAAAGAAGTTTTATTTACATCACGGTGATGGTTTGGGAGATGGGGATAAAGCGTATAAACTTCTGAAGAAGGTGTTCCGAAGCAAAATATGTCAAAGGCTTTTTGCCTTTTTACATCCTTCCATTGGTATTGGACTTGCGCGATTTTTTTCAGCAAGAAGCAGAGCAGCACAGGGATATGTTGAAGATACTTCAATAAACCTGAAAAAGGAATGGTTGTTTCAGTATTGTGAAGATATGCTTGAAACACAAACGTATGATTATATGATCTTTGGCCACAGGCATTTGCCTTTGGATGTTGAAGTGAAACCCGGACATCGCTATATAAATCTTGGTGATTGGTTGAAATACAACACCTACGCAGTTTTTGATGGCACAGATCTTGTATTGAAAACGTATGAAGATTAAGTCCTTAATAAAGTCGGGTCTGATTTTGTTGGTGCTTACCTTAAGCTCTTTTATTTACAAGGCGGAGATCCCGCCCGATCATGTAATTGAAGGAAGATTTAAGTTCTTTACTACCGATAAGTTCGGGAATGTATTTGCCATAACCTTCAAAAACGATATTCAAAAGTTTGATAGAAATGGCAAAAAGATCACGGAGGCTAATTTTAAGGTTTTGGGAAATGCATCCTTTATTGATGCCGGTAACCCAATGGAACTTTACGTTTTGTTCAAGGATCAGAACAAAATCGTTTATTTCGACAACATGCTCAATTACCGGGGTGAAACAGACTTGTTCAAAGAATTTTACATAAGCAACATTCAGGTGATATGCCGCTCCTACGACAATGGGTTCTGGTTTTTTGATCCGGATAATTTTAAACTTAAAAAGGCAACCAAATCAGGCGAAATTACAAGTGAATCCATAAATTTATCTGCCATTCTTGATCACACTCTGCAACCTGAATTGATGGAAGAGGACGGCCAAAATGTTTATTTAAAGGGAAATGCAGGGGAACTTTATGTTTTCGATATACTAGGCAACTACCTTAAAAACATTCATCTTGACTCATTCGGCACCTTTCAGGTAAAAAAGGGTTCTGTTATGTATGCCTCCGGTTCAAACCTTTTTCTATACAATCCTTCCACTTTTGAAAACACACTTTTGTTCAGGGAATATCTGAAGGATCCCGATCAGTCCATTCTTGGAATTCGGGTTGAGGAAAAGACCTTGTATAAATATCTTGAAAACAGGATCGAACTATTCGAAATAAAGTGATCTTCCGGATCGAAGGATTTTTTTTTAGGTAAAACTTGAACAGGCTTCCGGCTTGAACTCTGTTAAATAAAATTATCTTTGCGGCTATTTATGTTAGATAAACTGGAGGCCATTCATGCACGTTTTAAGGAGGTTGAACTTTTGTTAAGCAGCCCGGATACCATGGACGACATGAAACGGTTCACGAATTTGAACCGGGAATATTCCGACCTTAAAGAGATCGATGATTTGTATCAAACCTATAAATTGGTAATAAGGGATCTCAGGGAGGCAAAACAAATATTAAGCGAAGAAAAAGACGAAGAACTGCGCGAACTGGCCAAGGCCGAATTAGATACCTTAACCGAAAGTCAGGAAAAACTTGAACACACCATTCGTACACGCTTGATTCCAAAGGATCCGGAAGATGCCAAAAATGCCATTCTTGAGATCAGAGGTGGAACAGGCGGCGATGAAGCAAGCATTTTTTCAGGAGACCTGCTCAGGATGTATCTTAAATATTTTGAGAAAAAAGGTTGGCAAAGTTCCATCCTTGATGAAAATGAAGGTTCTGCCGGTGGTTATAAGGAAGTGGTTGTGGAGGTCAGCGGAAAGGATGTTTATGGCACTCTGAAATTCGAAAGCGGTGTTCATCGTGTTCAAAGGGTACCTGAAACAGAAGCATCCGGAAGAGTTCATACTTCTGCTGCTACAGTGGCGGTATTGCCTGAAGCCGAGGAAGTTGACTTCTACCTCAACCCTGCGGATGTTAAAATGGAAACCTCGAGATCCGGAGGTGCGGGCGGACAAAATGTAAATAAGGTAGAGACCAAGGTCATGCTAACTCATATTCCTACCGGAGTTGTGGTAGTATGTCAAACGGAACGCACCCAGTTGAAAAACAGGGAAAAGGCTATGGGTATGCTTCGTTCGAAACTTTATGAGGAAGAAGTAAGAAAGCATGAAGAAGCCATAGCCGGCAAAAGAAAAACTATGGTAAGTACAGGCGACAGAAGCGCCAAAATACGAACCTATAACTACCCTCAGGGCAGGGTTACGGATCACAGGATAGGGTTGACCCTTTATAATTTACCTGAAATAATGAATGGGGATATTCAGGAAATCATTGATCAGTTGCAGCTTGCCGAAAACGCTGAAAGAATGAAAGAAGGAGGAATGGCCTAAACCTGTTTTGAGTAAAAATTATCAGAACCGAATTACACCACATTATAAAAACAAACATGGAAAGATCGATCATAAATACGTCACAGGCTCCTGAACCTATTGGTCCCTATTCTCAGGCAGTATTAAAAGGAAGCACTCTTTACGTTTCAGGAGTAATTGCTCTGGATGCACAAACCGGAAGTATGATACAACACGACATAGAGTCTGAAACCAGGAAAGTAATGGAAAATATGGGAGAGGTTCTAAAGGCAGCCGGAATGGATTACGGCAACATTTTAAAATCTTCAATTTTTGTTACGGACCTTGGTAATTTTGCCCGAATCAACGAAGTGTATGGTACCTATTTCAGTTCTGATTTTCCTGCAAGGGAAACGGTTCAGGTTAGCGCCTTACCTAAAGGGGCCAATGTAGAAATTTCCGTTATCGCTTCTTTATAGATATCCATACCTAAAATTTGCTGATCAGGGAAATCACCACTGAGTTGGCTTTAAAAAAATTGTCAGCGTATACAGCAGGCACAGAATTGTTATTTAAAACATAGGGTTGGTGAATGTCTCTCAATCTTTGATGTACAATACCTAGATCAAGCGCCCAGTATTCTGTCTTTAAGCCGATCCCTCCGGTAATAAATTCAGAGTTGTTTTTTGAACTCTCAACGTCTTTAAGTGGAGATCCGTAGTTTGCATAACCTCCACGCAGGCGTATATCGTCGAGCACTATTTCTGCTCCAAGTCTGTAATTTATGGCCGACGTATATTTACTTCGGATCAGATCATTTGCTGTTTCCATCGCAGGGTTTTTATCATCCGATCGAAGGCGCATGGACGAATAGTCAACGGTTTCGATGTCACCTGTGATAAAACCATATTTACCGATGATACCCGTAGCACTTGCCGTATATCGTCCCGGTACCAGCAAGCTGTATGAATAGCTGCCTTCTTTGCTTTCAAAATCAAATGTCGTACCATCGTTGATCTGAGAAACGATCCCAAAATCGTAATTGTCTTCAAGATTTAAGATCTGGGGCGTTTGCAAACTCAGTCCAAGCCTGAGAAAATCGCTGGTTCTGATAACCATGCCAAGTCTGCCCGAAAATCCACCCCCTGTTGTTTTAAGGCTTTCGGAATACGTAAAGTTATTCATCGAAAATGGGTCGGTAACTCTTGGATCATTTTTTTCCGAATGTCGTCTGATCTCTTTAAAGTTAACATTGGTATAACTAATCGTTGCACCCAGGTAGATCAAATGGTTGTAATTTCCCGCCAATGAGAAATTAAATTCATTCATTCCACCGCTTTGCTGAAGGATCTCCTTTTGGTATATATCGTGCAAGATCGGGTTTGCGTTAGCAGCATACCTTTTGTCGCCAACCGAATCGAAAAGATAGGCTTCCCATGCCATAGTGGTTTTCGAATTGAATCCGAAATCGAACTCATCATCTGTGGCCCTTATTTGTGAAATGCTGTAGCCATTGGCTCTTTCGGCAAAATAATCCATTAAGCTGCTTGAAGTATTCGTTCCACTGTAATTGATCACACGGTTAAAATCAGCCACCCTCGCCATATTGAATCCCAAACTATAATTTTTCCAGCCCTTTTTCTTATTGCTTCCGGAGGTGCGGTTGGCAAATACAAGTCCTACATTGGGAATGTTGAGTTTAAAGGTATTGTCTGAAACGGAATTGTTCAGAAAGGTTGAATTATTGCTGCCGTTCAGAAATCCTAAAGAAATACTGAATTCCCCTCTTTTAAATTGTGCAAGTGCTGCAGGGTTGACAGAAGCAGAAGAAATATCTGCACCCAAAGCTCCAACTGCTCCTGCAATGGACATAGATTTTGCTGTACTTCCAAATTTCTTATTGGTGTAACGCAGTGCATCGATGTCGTTTTGTGCCTGGGTCAGAAGGCATAGAAATCCTGTAAGACCCGATAAAATGATTCTTTTCATGATTTTTTTCTTTAGTTAAAATTAACGTCTTCTTCCTCTTGACGATGGTGATGAAGATCCTGAACTGCCTTTTGAACTTCCACCCGGACTTACAGTGTTTCCACTACTACTGCGACTACCGCTTCCTGAACTTTGACGGTTGGATGGGGTATAGGTGCGCGGTGTGGTTTGCCTTTGATAGGTTTGATTTCTATCTCCGGAAGATCTGGACCGGTTGTTGTCGTATTGGCGATCATTGCTCCTGTTTTGATACGTATTGTTCGTGTTACCGGAGTTGTTGTTTCCGCTGCTTCCACGGTCATAGGTTTTTTCGTAATGTTGTCGGGTTCTGCTATTGCTATTCTGATTGGTATTGTTTCCGTTCGAGTTTCCGGTATTTCCTGAATTGGAAGGAGTGTCTGTGCTTCTTCCTCTGGAATTACCTCCACTGGCATCCTTTGTTGAACCTGCGTTTCGGTCATAGGTCTGATTATTGCCTGAGCCCGGATTGGAAGACGGTTGATCGTTTGTGGTAGCATTATTTCTGCTCCTTCCTGTATTTGAAGGATTTACGGAATAACCTGAATTGTCAGACCGGCCATCGTGTTGCTGATCGCTTCCGCTTCGGCCGGTATTGTTTGTTGGGGTATTGCCGTTGTACGTACTTCCATTGTCTGAAACCGTTGGTCTGCTGTTTTTATCTCTTCCTACCATTCCGTTTGTACCATTTTGGTTGCGGTCGTATGTAGATCCACCATTTGCTGGGTTTTGTGCTACCATTCCACCTCTGCTTCTTGGCGAGATCTGGTCCACCCGGCCTCTTGTTGGTGAGTTTGTGCCAACGGTTTCTCTTGGTCCGTACATTCTCTGCTTTCCGTTATAGTAACCTCCGTTTCCGGTATTGTTATACACGACCACCGGTCTTTGCCAGGAGTTGTAATAGGAATATCCACCCCAGCCATAATAGCCTCCACCCCAGTAATTATAAGGACTGTAGTAACCATAAGGAACGCCTCCGTAATACATATTGGTGTAGTAACCGTAGCTGCAGCCGTAACCGTACCAGGGCGTGAAGACATTATTATAACATGGGTAGAACGAAGTTCTCCAGCCCCAGGTTGGATAAGCATTATAATAACCTACATTCCAACCATTCCATGAATTGTATCCAACCCAGAAACGGGTTCTTACAGGTCGGTTCCAACCCCAGTAAGGATCTCCGAACATAGAGTAATAATAGTCGTTCCTATAACTATAACGGTTATACATAGCATCGTTATAACCATCGTTATAACCGTCACCGTACCTTAATCTTCGGAAGGAGCGGCCGTATGAAAAGTCGTCATCATCGTCGTAATAATAGTCGTCGTAAGATCTTGAATTATCCTTATAGGCCTGATTGTCTGAGTTGTTTTCACCCTCATTCTTCTTTTCAATGTAATAGAGACTTCCATCGTCCTCTATTTCATTTTCTTTATAATTCCTGTAAAGGTCACGTTGCTCTTTTGCATATCTCTGTTCAGCCTCTCTTTGTTTTTTCCATTCGTCTATGGCCATTTGTTCCTGTTTGGCATTTGCATCATCATCATCAGGTGTTGAATAGACATCATCGTATCGGCCTATGCTTTTACCACCGGAGGAATTTAAGCCGGCGCATGAACTGAATAGTATGGCAATCGCGAATATTTGTAAGAATGTCTTCATGGTTAAAAAATTTTAATGCTTCATTTATTATAACTTTGCACCCTTAATAAAACAAACATCATACCAAAGTTACAAAATTTTTATTTAGCATGGCATTTCAAAAGGTAAAAAGGGAAGAAGATTATTCAAAATGGTATAATAATCTTGTGGCCAATGCCGATCTGGCTGAACACTCTGCAGTAAGGGGCTGTATGGTAATTAAACCCTATGGTTATGCCATCTGGGAAAAAATGCAGCAGCAACTCGATAAAATGTTTAAAGAAACCGGACATAGCAATGCATATTTTCCATTGTTCGTGCCCAAAAGTTTGTTTGAAGCTGAAGAAAAAAATGCCGAGGGTTTTGCTAAGGAATGTGCTATTGTTACGCATTACCGGCTTAAGAACGATCCTGAGCAAAAGGGTAAACTAATGGTTGATCCTGAAGCCCGCCTTGAGGAAGAATTGATCATACGACCTACCTCTGAAGCCATAATCTGGAACACATATAAAAACTGGATACAGAGCTACCGTGATTTGCCTTTGCTGATCAATCAATGGGCGAATGTTGTTCGGTGGGAAATGCGCACTCGTCTATTTTTAAGGACAGCAGAGTTTTTGTGGCAGGAAGGACATACTGCACATTCTACAAGACAAGAAGCTATCGAAGAGTCTGAAAGGATGCTTGACGTTTATGCTGATTTTGCAGAAAAATTTATGGCCGTACCTGTGATCAAGGGTCTTAAAACAGCGAATGAACGATTTGCAGGAGCCGAAGAAACGTATTGTATAGAGGGAATGATGCAGGATGGAAAGGCCCTTCAAATGGGTACATCTCATTTTTTGGGTCAAAATTTCGCCAAAGCTTTCGAAGTGAAATTTGCAACCAAAGAAGGTGGTCAGGAATATGTATGGGCTACCAGCTGGGGTGTAAGTACCCGGCTAATGGGAGCATTGATCATGGCACATTCTGACGATGATGGACTTGTATTACCGCCTAAGCTCGCACCAATTCAGGTTGTGATCGTACCCATTTACAAAGGTGAAGAGGAATTGAATAACATTAGTTTAAGGGTAAAACCACTTGTTGAGGAATTGAAATTAGCCGGTATTTCAGTAAAGTTTGATGACCGGGATACTTTCAGATCGGGATGGAAATTTGCAGAGTATGAATTAAAAGGGGTACCCGTTCGGTTGGCCATGGGTCCGAGAGATCTTCAAAACAATACAGTAGAAATTGCAAGAAGAGATACCAGAGAAAAGAAAACCATTTCAAGCGATGGATTGGTGAAGTATGTGATAAATTTATTAGACGAGATCCAGGACAATATTTATGCCAGGGCTTATACGTTTCAGCAGGAAAATATTAAGCCTGCATCGAGCTGGGATGAATTTGTTCAAATACTGGATGAAGGCGGATTTGCACAAGCACATTGGGATGGTAGTTCTGAAACCGAACAAAAAATAAAGGATATGACCAAAGCTACGATCCGCTGCATACCTTTAAACAATGCCAGAGAAGAAGGGAAGTGCATTCTTACCGGAAATCCAAGCAAGGAAAAAGTTTTATTTGCCAGGGCCTACTGATCGGTGTGACTTATTCGGGGACCGTTTCAAAGGAAACAGATTGTTGTAATTATTGATCCGGCCGGTTTCAGCATTAATTTTTATTAAGCAAAACCATGGTACTTTAGCAGGCACAAAGCATTTATTTAAAAAAAATATTCAGGGGACTGACGGTCCTGTACAAAGAATTGTGTTTTAGACGGCGGTGTTTTCACCAAGTTGAACTTCCAGCCCATCCAGTTCAGGTTTTAAATAGATCTGACAACTCAATCTGCTGTGAGGTATTCCCAGCAAAAAGGCATCATCCAGCATGGCTTCTTCGTCTTCACTCATGGTAGGTAACAGGTGATCACTTTTAATGTAAACGTGACAAGTAGCACAAAGTGCCATACCGCCACATGTGGCCTTTATCTGCAGCTCATTGGCCTTGATGGCTTCCATTAAGCTTAGTCCCATATCGGTTGGAGCTTCAATGCAATGTTTTACACCATCAAGGTCCGTTACATAGATCTTTATCAGGTCGTCCATCGATGATTAAAATGAATTTACACCGCTTACCGTGGTGTATTTCAGAACCAGATTTTTTTCGGGATAGATTCGTTTGAACGCAGATTGAACCATTAAAGTTGCTTCATGAAAACCGCACAGGATCAAACGCAGTTTACCCGGATAATCGTTAATATCACCAACGGCATAAATGCCCGGAATGTTGGTGCTGTAGTCGAAGGTGTTCACAGAAATGGATTCTTTATTCAGATTCAACTGCCAGTCTTTGATCGGTCCCAATTTTGGTGATAATCCAAATAATGGTATAAAGTGATCTGTATTCCGCTCGGCGGTGTTGTTTTCCTCAAAATTGGTTATGCTTACCTTATCAAGGTGATCTTCACCATGAAGTGCGGTTACCTCAGAATTCAATAGCAATTCGATCTTTCCGGCAGAAGCCAGGTCCATAACTCTTTGTATTGAATCCGGGTGACCTCTGAAGGTGGTTCTCCTGTGCACGAGGGTTACACTTTTTGCCACTTCTGATAAAAATAGTGTCCAGTCAAGTGCAGAGTCCCCGCCTCCTGCAATTACCACATTCTGACCCCGGTAAATTTCCGGGTCTTTAATAATGTATTCAACGCCTTTATCTTCAAATTTATCCAATAAATCCAGATTTGGTTTTCGAGGTTCGAAACATCCCAATCCTCCGGCAATAACCACTATGGGTGCAAGGTGTTCGGTGCCCTTATTGGTTACCAGCTTCCATTTGCCATCATTCGTTTTTTCAAGTGTTTCCGCTCTTTCTCCCAAAGTAAAGCCGGGTTTGAAAGGAGCAGCCTGTTCCATTAAATTTTTAACAAGGTCACCCGCAAGTATGGAGGGCAATCCGGGAATATCGTAAATTGGTTTTTTGGGATAGATCTCAGTGAGTTGTCCTCCCGGCTCGGCAAGTGCATCGATCAGGTGACATCTCAATTTAATCAATCCTGCTTCGAATACGGTAAACAATCCACAAGGTCCTGCACCAATAATCAATAAGTCTGTTTCAATCACCTCAATAAAATTTCCGCAAATTTACCATTAAATAAGCATTAATGTCGGTATAATTAACGGTATTGTCCATGTAATTGTTTGATGCGATTTTGAAATGTATTTTCTCGAAATGTCAAAATGCAGCGGCATCCATAAAAGTTTATTATTTTGCCAAAATGAGTAAAAGGGTAGCCTTGCTGAGGGGTGTGAACGTAAGTGGGAAGAATCTTCTGAAAATGGCTGAACTCAGAAGGGTTCTGGGTAGTTCAGGATTCAACGATGTTGAAACTTACATTCAAAGCGGAAACATTATCTTTGATCATCCATTGCAAGATTCTACAGAGATCGAAGAAGAAATACGAAAATCTATTTTCAAAGAATTTGGACTTTCAGTTCCTGTTATTGTTAAAACAAAGCCTGAGTGGGAAGATGCCATTCATAAAATGCCTTACGATCTGAGCTCCGGAATAGATACCAAAAAACTGATGGTCACTTTTTTAAGAGAAAAGCCCGACCTGAATATTCTGAATGAAATGCTGGAGAAATTTGGCGGCAATGACCAGGTTGTTGCTGTGGGTAGGCAATTGTATTTATATTGCCCGAATGGCCTTGGTCAGAGTAAACTTACCAATAATCTGATCGAGCAAAAACTCAGACAGGAGGCTACTTCCAGAAACTGGAATACCATGCATGCCCTGATGAATTTGTTGTCCTGACTAAAAATTTGCCAATTGTTTCTTAGTGATGAAGAATTGTTCTAAAAAATTCAAACCAAACTAACTTTTATGTTTCCTGAATTTTGTGATTTGCAGTTCAGGGAACTGCCGGCATAATATGGCCATCCGACAGAAGTCAAATATATCTAAGCCACTCGTAAAAAACTTAGGACAATCCTAGCGGAATTAGGTACATTGCCTTTAAATTTAATTCTAAAATGAAAAAAGCACTATTCTGCATTTTTACCGGCCTTCTTTATAGTATGGTTCAGGGACAGGCTTCCATTGAATGGGAAATTTCTTCAGGGGGGTCTTTGGCTGATAATGCCTCGTCGGTCAGTAAAACCGGAGACGGCGGGTATTTTATTACGGGTTATACTTTTTCTACAAATAAAGATGTAACAGGAAACCATGGAAACAGTGACCTGTGGGTTGTGAAGCTCGACCAGGCAGGAGAAATGGAATGGCAAAAATGTTTGGGGGGCACTAAGGGAGAAATCGGCCGATATGGGGAGCAAACCTCCGATGAAGGTTATATTGTTACAGGTAATTCGCTGTCCTCGGATGGAGACCTTAGCGAAAACAAAGGAAGCAATGATTTCTGGATCGTTAAACTTAAAAAGAACGGAAGCCTTGAATGGCAAAAAACCTACGGAGGGAGTGGTCATGATTATCCTTATCAGATCAAACAGACTTTTGAAGGTGGTTACATATTGGTAGGACATTCCTATTCGGAAGATGGTGATCTGGATAAAAATAAAGGTGAATACGATGCCTGGGTATTAAAATTAAATGAGACAGGTGATCTGGAGTGGAAAACTTCTCTTGGTGGGGCCATGGACGATATTTTAACCAATATCGTTCAGACAAACGATTCGATGTACATTGCTTCGGGATTGTCGAAATCGAACGACGGTGATCTTAGCACCAACAAAGGAGGAGAGGATGTTTGGCTGGTAAAACTCGATAGAAATGGAACGTTGATCTCAAGTACTAGCTTTGGTGGAACCGGAGATGAATATTCCAATAAAGTGCTGGAAACTGAAGACAAGGGCTTTTTACTGGCCTGCAGAACCAGCTCAAATGATGGTGACATTACTTCCAATAAGGGTCAGAAGGACTTCTGGATTCTGAAGCTAAACCAAAATGGGCAAATAGTATGGCAAAGATCCTATGGTGGCAGCTTTGACGATTATCCCTATTCAGTGGAAAAGGATTTTCACGGTGGATATTATGTGTCAGGATATACGGGTTCAAACGATGGAAATGTTAATGGAAATAACGGTGGAATTGATGTTTGGCTCTTGAATATTGCAGAAGATGGTACTTTAAAATGGCAAAAAACTTTTGGAGGATCTGGGTCCGATATTGCATATTCAATGGTAAGCAATACCGATGGAAGTGTGGTTATGACTGGTTCATCGACATCAAAAGACAAGGATGTTTCCGCGAACAATGGCGCCTTAGATTACTGGACACTAAAGGTAAATACGGTTCTGTCGGTTAAGGATCCTCAAGGATCTACCCGGGCTTCACTTTATCCAAACCCCACATCCGATAAAATTGAGATCCTTTTTATGGATAACTCTGGTAATACTGATTTTAAAATTTATGATCTGCAGGGCCGATTGATGATGTCAGGGGATCTGGAAGTTGTAAAAAAAAGCATAGATGTTTCAAACCTTCAAGAGGGACTTTATTATCTGTCTTTTCAGGACAGAGGCGCTGCAAGAAGTTTGAAGTTTCTTAAACTTTAACAGTTCGATTTAAGGTCATGTTTTTAGCATAAAAGAGAATTGACCCGGAAATTGTTTTTTAATTTAAAATTAGAATTCTTACAATTTACTGATAGAATTATTAGCAGTATTAAATTGTATTGATATTTTTGAATGTTTATCCGGCCCCATGATTAGATCTTTACTTTTTGGTTTTTTAGTTCTGAGTATAACAACCGGTTCACATGCTCAGAGAATACAGTCATCCTGTAACTCAAACGATAGTGTAAAAGCCTATTACCAAAATGATGCCGACAGACTTGCTTTAAGTCTGACATACACAAAGCAAACCCCTTTTGCCGACAGTGCGAGGATATCTCCTAAGCTAAGTGATTCGGTTATGAGAGCTTTAATTGCAGTTTACAATGTGGACAGTCTTCCTGCAAGGGATTCGATCGTAGACATTATCAAAGTTCATACCGGATTAAACCCTGCTCTTAACCGCTTCTATCTCGCGGCCGATTCAGTACTTTTCTGGATGCAAATGCTTAAGTCCAATATTACTCCAACCACGGTCGATTCTGTTGACCGGTTAATGAAAAACTACGACATTAAGGTATTGCGTTACTATATTGTTAATACCCAACCCTATCATATTGTTGTTTTTGAATCCGGAAGGAACTTTAATTATGAGGTTATCTCAAATTTGTTCGACAGTTTGGGAGGAGTGCATTATTCAAACATTTACAAATTCACCGGAGATGGAAACAACATTACCATCAAAAAAGATACTTCCACAATTGAATTGACCTATTCTTATGGTTGGGGAGATTGCCTATCACAATGCACTTTCAGGCGGTACTGGAAATTCCGGGTATTTGCCGATTGCTCAGTCGAATATCTCGGAAGTTACGGGCATAAATACGTTCCTTCTTCTGTTAAGGATCCTGTACTTAACGGAGTAAGTGTAAGTCCTAACCCGTTTTATAACTCATTGAAGGTCTCAGGCCTGGCAAATGGCTTCATGTATCAGCTTATCGACCAAAACGGCAGATTGATTCTTGAGGATGTGTCAGATTCGGGGCAAATCTCAGGTTTGGAATCGGTTCCTCAGGGGCTATATGTATTAAGGATCCTGAGTGATCAGCGTTCTACAGTATTTAAAGTAATTAAGAATTAACGCTGTATCAAGATTTTTTTTGTGATCTTTTGATCTGAATTGCTGATCTTTAAGCCATAAACACCCGGACTGAAATTAAGGTCATTTACGGTAATGTCCTGATCAAGTTCTCCGTCAATGGTACGTTTGTATACAATTCGGCCAAGTCCGTCAATTAGTTCCAGATCGTAATTTCCAAACAAACCTGCTGTGATAATTCTGAAAGTTCCGTTATTGGGATTTGGCAGGATGAGTGCATCCCCTTCTTCGGGTTGCTCTGCATACTTGGGAATTCTCCCTCCCGGAATGCTGTCGTAAATGAAAGAATAGTAAAGACGATATCCAAAATCCGCACCAAAGTTTTTAAGAACTTTGTTCACATTGGTACCTCTGAAACGCATGTAACCGCTACCCTGACCTGTGTTTGCCCAAAAGCTCAAACCATCGGTTCCCTCGTCAATTAACTCAAGGTGGTAACAACCCGGTTTTAGGTTGTGCAAGGTATCTCTGTAAATTGTATTCGCTTTTAGATTATCAAGTTTGAGGATCACCGAATCAAGAGCATCTCTTATTTCATAACGATTTTCCTGAGGAACATTATTCGTTTTAAACTCCACATAAAACTTGTCGTTATATACATCCGGCAAATTAAATTCAGATTCAAGAGAGTTGTTTTTGCTGTAAGAATCCAATTTTCTGTTTCTTTTAAGGACAGTGCACTTAAAGATATTTTTTCCATCACCACGGTAAAAACCACCATCATAAATGGGAAGTTCAATGGTTTGGGTCTGCAAAAATCCAAGCTTACCCTGCCATCGGTATTTCATAGTGTAACCTCCGGAAATTGAATATTCAAGATCTGCACTTGTCATGGTGTCTGTTGAGTTGTTTCTCAAAACGATCTTAGGCTGTACACAGGACGGATTGAACTTCGATTGAATTTGTGCATTGTTTGGAGTTAAAATATCATAGATCTCAGCGTCATTGCTTTCACGAGGAACCCCATACTGAATGAGGTGCATGGCCATTATATAATTTCCGTTTCCCATTCCCTGATTATCGGTGGGGACCGGAGTGATCCTGTAATCGAGATAAAGGCTGTCGTTTGTTGCATATTTTGTTACATCAAATTGAGTATCCTTTACACGATCACCCGGACACCAGCCTTCTCTTGCATAAGGCCAGGTTCCACCCTGTGGAAATACCGGATTGTCAGCACAATCAAGGGTTTGCCAGATCTTCCATTCTTTTATCAAGGTATTTTTCGAATAAAGTGCATGCGTATTGTCCCTCCATTCACAGCAATGAGGGTAACTTCCATCATTTGAGTTATGACCGTGTCCGGTAATTCGTCCAATGTATTTGAGATAATTGGCATTTGGTTCAACCACAACAAAGGTGTCTTTCAAAACTGTATTTGCTGACAAGTCAGAGTATTTATAAGATTTTCGGTTGGCATGCCATATCTGATTGATTTTTATGACCTCTGCCGGAGAATTGCCTTCATAAAACACGAATTTCAAATCGTGAAGTTCCTGAGTATTGGCAGAGGATAATTTTACCGAATCCCTAAGAAGATGTTGATAATCCGTTACATCATAGATCCAGGTAAATCCGTCAGGTCCCAGATCGAGTTTAATTCCGTATGGTGTAATGAACCTTCCGATTTCATAGACAGTGCCCGATGTATCGGTAACGGTTGTGTAGGTTAAATAATCCCATTCTCCACAGGGATATTTCTTGTCGTAATAAGATACCGTAGGATAACATTTTAAGGTGTAAAACATCAAAACTTTGCGATAATTTTTACCGGACGAAGGAAACAAGAATTTACCGGTCCTTATTGAACTGTCCCTAAAGGTGAAGGTTTGAATGGTATCGTTCTGAGCGTATGAGAATTTAAGAGAGCTGATGAAAAGGCAGATCATCAGAAAGTAAAATCGCGGCATATATTTATATATAATCTGTAAAAATAATAAAAAAGGAGAAAATCTTCTGAATCTCAACTTCTAAGCTTTTTGTAAAATTAAAATCTGAAGGGTCACAGTATTTTAACTTCTTTGATTTTTAAGGTCCTACTGAGAAGAATTGCATGACTAAAAAAACCTTAAACTCAATGCTTGCTCTTGTTTCCTGAGAAAAGAGGTTTCCGAAACCATTGAATTAGTTTGAAGTCATAGGTACCATACGTAAATGAGGCCTGCTAAATGAGAAATTCCGAATTTTATGTGAATGTTGTTAGGCGTAGTTAATTTGTTTCAATATTAATGATCCCTTGTCCTAATGCGCCTAGATACGCAAGTACAGTCTCAATATAAATGTCTGTTCCATTATCGCAGTTTGTGAAAATAATTAGCCCTTGCTTAGATGCGGGAAGCATAAATACAATAGTATGAACACCTTTATCATCCCCACCATTGATAATTGCATTTTCACCGTTCCCAATATTTTCGTCAACCCACCAACTCAATCCCCAATATTTGTTGTTTTTTATTCTTACCTGATTTGAAAACATCTGACTATAAAGATCTTTTGATAAGCTTGCTCCATTCATAATATATAGTATAAACTTGCTATAATCTTCAATGGTTGTAAGCAAATCATCAGCTCCGTTCTCCTGTGTATTTTTGTAGGTTTCATAGAGATTGCCGTTACCATCATGCCATTTTGCAAATCTAGTTTCATCAACTGTCTTGTCCCAGTAATACTTTGTATCTGTCATTTGAAGTGGCAGGAAGATTAATGAGTCTGCCAAAAGGTTTAAGGGCTTATGAAATTTGTTTTCTATCGCTCTTCTTAAATACTCAAATCCCTCACCTGAATACTGATATTTTGTTCCTGGTTCAAATTCAAATGATAATTTTCCACTTGCATTTTTAGACCGCCAATTGGGAAAACCTGTTTGATGGCTTAAAATGTGTCTTGTCGTTAATTGTTTTATTCTAGGATCGTCTGCAATATCAGGATCTAACCAATATTTATAAATAGGTTCGTCTAAATCCCATTGACCGGCATTGACTAATTTTAAAGCAATCATTGCTGTAATTGGTTTTGTCAAAGAGGCAACATTCCAAATTGTATTTTGTGGGGCTGGTTTTCCCTTTTCTAAAATGCCATATACTTTAACTTCTTGTAATATTCCATCCTTAATATAACCTATTCCTAAAGCAGGGATTCTATTTTTAATAAGCCATTTTTCTGTTTCGTTTTTATCCTTAAAGAGTAGCTTTTTATTAATGTTGAGGTTATCTTCTTTTTCCTGATGATCAAAACTTAATCCCCTACTTAACTTCCAATTTCCGTTTTCTATAAGCCAAACATGGCTATATTTGGCAATGCTTGTGAGATGCTCTGTTTTGTCTTTTTCAATAGCATAAAAACGATGTCTGCCTATTTGAATTGCCCCATACAACACTCCATTATTTTCTAATGGATAGACTTCCAAAGATCCTTCAATTAATTCCCTTCGTGGTTTGTAAGTCAGTTTACAAATTCCGTCTTTGATGCTTGAAATAAATTCAGATTTTGAAGATGTAATTCCAGATTTGTCGTGATAAAATTCAAAATTGTCGCTCACCAAATTTTCAAATTGTATGATGTCGCAATTATTAAAACCAACATTAAAAAGCAAGCTGTCTTTAGTTTTAATTATTTTATATAATTCTGTGGATACATCAACTTGGGCGAATAAATTAGAACAGATCAGAAGAATCCTGAAGAATATCATTGTTCGCCTCATTTTTGTGTTTTTATTATTTCGTGTTAGCTTAATTACGCCTAACGGCTTGCGGGCTTGCGCTGTGCGTATTGGGAAGCACAAACTTTCGCTTTAGACAAAAGTACATTGGCTGAATGAGGTTTTCTAACGCAGAATTTAGCATTGCGCTACGGCCCGCTGTTAGCGTCTCGTGCTGCTCTGCAAGCAGGTTCTCGGTCGACTATGGCTGAGGAAAAACCAACCGGTCTTCTGCGGGACAAACAATCAGCTGCAATTTAACTTTCCTGCTTTATTCCAGATCCAGGTCAGTGTTTGCTGGTGGCGGAGACAACCCAGGAATTTACTATTGCCTTTTTCGGAAAATTCAATTTTGATATTGTCGCCGCT
Organism: Flavobacteriales bacterium; assembly: GCA_020635455.1. Taxonomy (GTDB): domain Bacteria; phylum Bacteroidota; class Bacteroidia; order NS11-12g; family UBA9320; genus JABWCE01. The sequence continues at coordinate 235,520 of JACJZT010000003.1, read as the reverse complement.
GAATGCGAACTTCGACAAGTCGTTTCGACGCTCACCGTTTCGAAAGCAAGCCCTCGACGTCTCACCTCAAAACGACTTGGTTGAAGGTGAAACTCAGCTTCGTGTTTTCAGTGTATTTTTCCGATCAAAAGGCTCTCGCACAAATCCTAAGGGAGCTCTCCGCCCCCTTCAACCCCGGACTAACTTCTTGTCTTGACACAAGAAGTTAGCAAGAAAGTCAAGGGCTGCATTTTGTTCTTCCCGCAGCCGGCCGCTGCGGTATGATTGCTCATCCGTTTGCTGTTTATTTTTTTAAGGCATTCGCGAACCTCCTTCGTCGGTTTCAGCAACGTCAAAGACCGACCCCTGTCGGCGATCTCCTCGCGGAGCTGCCTCGGGGGTAACCCGGTCTTTACCGTTGCTTCATCACCGAACAAAATAAGGCCCTTTGGTTTGTTCTAAATGGAAAGATTTCGGCTATGGAAAAGCAGCATGAGAGCTAACTTAACACTAAGTCAACCATCACTCTACTTATTCAAAAATGCAGAATACATCCAAACCAGTTTTTCCTGAGCCCGGATGTAATCACTCATTAAGGCATTGGTTCCTTCATCGCCTACATCGGCCGAAAAAGCAAGAATCTCTCTCTGGAGCCTGATAACCGTCTGAAATGAGTTCAGGATGTCTCCAACAGCTTTCAGTCCATCCGATACCTGATTGCTTTCGGCAATTTTGGAGATCTTTTTGTAATCGGAATATTTGTGATTCGGCGCATAGCCAAGAGTTAACACTCTTTCCGCAACCTCATCAATTTTTAGAAGAAGATCGTTATACAATTCTTCAAACTTCAAATGAAGTTCAAAAAACTTTTCACCCTTTATATTCCAGTGAAATCCTCTGGTGTTTTGATAAAAGATTGAATAATTAGCCAGAAGTTCATTCAACATCTCAGCCAAACGTTTCGACTTCGAGCTGTCAAGTCCAATAGCGTTTAATTTTTTCATAATTTATATTTTGTCAAAGTTAGCTGAAGTTGTTTTTTTACTGAAAAACACATTCAAACAAATTTGGTTCTTTTTTAGAGGTTTACGGGACAGCTCAATCTTCATTGTTCATTTTATACCTTGGTTGTTTTCTTACACAATAAAAATAGAATACTGCTCCTCCCGCAATGAGCAAAATCGAAATGATTTCTGCTTGTGTAGGGTGGAAACCAAATAGGTTGTATGTGCTGTTCACCCGAATTTTTTCGATTAAAAAACGCTCCAGGCCGGCAAATATCATGTAGATACCGAAAAGTGCACCTGGTGCCATAATTTTTTTACGGATCAGCCAAAGTATTGCAAACAAGCCAATGGCCATTACGATCTCATAAAAAGGGGTAGGAAACACCGGCAATTGCAAATATGGGGTTACATCAAAATCACAAGGCATGCTTCCTCCGGTTGGATCACATTCACCGGCTACATTATTCGGATAGTTGTATGCCCAGACCCAATCGGGAAAAGCATTCAGCCAGGCAGGTTTGGGTGCCGTATTTACAATTCCCCAGTCCCCGTCACCGCTATAATGGCAGCCCATTCTTCCAATACCATAGGCCAGCATCATTACCGGTCCACCAACGTCCAACATAACCTTTGCACCAATGTTGTTCTTTTTTGCAGCCCACAATACTCCTGCACCACCACAAATCAAGCCGCCGAAAAAGGTAAGACCACTTGGCGACAAAAGGTTCTCAACCGGATGTGCTACAAAGCTTTCCCAGTATTCGAGCCAGTGAAAAACCTTCGCCCCAATGATCCCGGTTATTGCAGCAACAAGTGTTATTGAACCCATTTGTTGCCAGGGATTGACCGTTTCGTCCACTTCCACCGGTTCTTCGAGTCGTTGTTTGAGGTCTTCGCGATATTTTAAATACAACAGCAAAGCCCCAAGTAGAATTCCATACAACAGACTTCCATTTGATGAAAAGATATATTCCTGTGCGCCATCTGACAATAAATCACCATTAAAAAGGATGGGTATTACTTTGTAACCAAAGATAAACCCCATAACCGCATTGCTCAGGTATTCGCCCTTGGGTAAAGGTTTCCCCTTAAAGGTCTTTCTGGTAAAAGCATCAATAAGACCTTCCTTTTGTTTTCTCTTCAATTCCATGGCCATCATGTAATTTGCAACGAGAAAACCAATGGCTACAAAAAAGCCAAAGGTATTGGCTATTTGCAAAAAGCCGATTTCCAGTCCAAAGAGATCTTTTATTGCATCGTAAAGAGTCGGGTACATTCTTTCTTATTTTATTTAATTTATAAATCCCATCCTTGAGAACAAGGGAATTATTATTTGTTTCCTTTCCTGTTTACCCCAAGATTTTTTCAGGTCATTTTCAATATACTCTAATGGATTCTGAGAGTTTATTTTAAGGTATGTATTCACAGCCGACCAGCTGCGGAGGTAACCAAAAAGATCCTCAAGTGTCCATTCAACCAATAGTGATCCCGGATTCAATTCAATTTCTTCAAATGGAAATGGAAGGTTTTCTAATTCTTCCAACACAGCTTTCCTTCTTGGATCCCAGTATTTGGCAAGGACTTTATTGTGAAAAAAACGGATCAGGTCATCGGTAGCAACATCGATCTTAAGTAGATTATACCCCCATATTGCCAGAAAAGCATTTTTTTTGGCCACCCTTCTTACTTCATCGTAAAACAGGTCGGTGTTAAACCAGTGAATGGCTTGCCCTACCGTAATTAAATCGGTTGACCGATCTTCCAGTTCACACGACTCGGCTGAGGAAACGGAATATTGTATGTTGGGGTTTTGGAAAGCCTGTTTTAGTTGACCCGCACTAATATCACTTGCATGAACATTTTGAAAGGTTTCAGAAAGTTTATGGGCTATCTGGCCATTTCCGGTCCCAACATCCCATGCAAGATCAAATGCACTTACATGTTGAAATATTTTTTTGTATAGGTTTTCGGGATAATGGGGCCTGAAACGAGCATAACTTTCGGCTTGTTCCGAAAAAAGCAACTGGTCGCTGGTTTCTAATTCAAGCATGCAAACAGGTACTTAATTCCAACGGGGTCACACTCATGTTTTCATTTATCTCAAGCAGTTGGACCTTTACCAACTCATTCACAAGCAATGGATTATAAGGCGTTTCAATTTTAATGTAGTTCTCTGTGAAACCATTCATGGTGCCATTACTCTCTTCTGCTTCGTATAAAACTGTGTATTCCTTGCCAATATTTTCAGAATAAAATTTTCTCCTCTTTTTCTCACTCAGAATGCGTAGCATTTTGGCTCTTTCCATTCTCGTTTTTACAGGTACGCTTCCATCCAGTTTTTTTGCAGTGGTGTTCGCCCTTTCACTATAAGGAAAGACATGTAAATAGCTTATATCCAACTCGTTGAGAAAGTTGTACGTTTTTAAAAAATGTTCTTCCGTTTCACCCGGAAATCCAACGATCACATCCACTCCGATGGCGCAATGAGGCATCAGGTTTTTGATGGTTTCTATACGTTCTGAATATAGCTCCCTGCGATATTTTCGACGCATCCTTTTTAAGATATCATTTGAGCCACTTTGCAGTGGTACATGAAAATGCGGGACAAACCGGTTACTTCGGCTAACAAATTTGATGATCTCATTGGTGAGAAGGTTGGGTTCGATACTCGAAATCCTGAACCGGTCAATTTCTTCCACCTGATCGAGTGCTCTGATCAAATCATAAAAGGTTTCTGTTGTTCCTGCTCCGAAGTCACCGATGTTCACTCCGGTAAGTACAATTTCCTTAACTCCTGTTTGCGCAACTTCCCTGGCTACCTTCACCGTTTCCGTTACCGATTGACTTCGGCTTTTACCCCTTGCAAGAGGTATGGTGCAGAATGAACAGAAATAATCGCAACCGTCCTGCACTTTTAAAAAGGACCGGGTTCGCTCTCCAACTGAAAATCCGGGTACGAATACATTTGTTTCCTTAATATTTTTGTTCAGTACCAGAGTGGAATCGTTCTTGAGTTTTGCAAGATGTTCAACCAGATTAAATTTTTCTGCTGCACCCAGAACCATATTCACTCCCGGAATTTCAGAAATTTCTTTGGGTTTAAGCTGGGCATAACATCCTATTACAACCACGCTGGCGCCGGGATTGTACTTAAGTGCTTCCTTAACCACTTTCCTGCATTTTTTATCGGCATGATCGGTAACCGAACAGGTATTGATAACATAGATGTCAGCACCTTGCTGAAAATCTTTCTTCACAAATCCATGGTCTTCCATCTGCCTCGAAATGGTTGATGTTTCGGAGAAATTTAGCTTACAGCCGAGTGTGTAAAATGCAATTGAATGCATAACTGCAAAGATAGTTAATAAATTCTGCGGATAAATACCCCATGTTCAGCAGAGGAGAATTGTTTCAGAGATCAATATCCCAGAGTTTTTAACATGCTTTTAAAGCTCTGTTCCTTTGAAAAGATCCTGGTGACAATTTCACCCGAATCATTTTTGTCTATGATAATGTGTTTGGGTGCAGGTATAAGACAATGTTGTATGCCACCAAATCCTCCGACACTTTCCTGATATGCACCGGTATTAAAGAATCCTATGTAAAGAGGGTCTTCATGATTTATCCTGGGAAGGTAAATCGCGTTCACATGTTGTTCCGAATTGTAATAGTCATCGCTGTCGCAGGTAAGACCACCAAGCAATACCCTCTCATAGGTTTTATCCCAACGGTTAACCGGAAGCATCAGAAATTTCTTGTTGACTGCCCATGCATCGGGAAGAGTGGTCATAAAACTGCTGTCGATCATGTTCCATTTTTCCCGGTCATTCTGTTGCTTTTGATCCAATATCTGATAGATGGCTCCTCCACTTTCACCAACGGTAAATGATCCAAATTCCGTGAAAATATTCGGTTCCTCAATTTCATTTTCATTGCACACCTGTTTTACCTGTGCAACGATTTCTTCGGCCATGTATGCATAATCGTATTCAAAATTCAGGGAGTTTTTTATTGGAAAACCACCTCCAATATTAAGTGAATCCAAACTAGGGCAAAGTTTTTTCAAGGCGCAATATACCTTCAGACATTTGTGCAATTCATTCCAGTAATACGAAGTATCGGTAATTCCTGTATTTATAAAAAAATGAAGCATCTTTACTTCTACATTGGGTTTGGTTTTGATCTGATCGAGATAGAATGGTACAATATCCTTATAGCCTATTCCAAGTCTGCTGGTATAAAATTCAAATTTTGGCTCTTCCTCTGCAGCCAAACGAATGCCAACTTTGAATTTTTTTTCGGTTAAGGCTGTAATGCGTTCAAGTTCACCTTTGTTATCGAGGATAGGAATGGCATTTTCAAAGCCGTCATTAATAATCCTGGCAATGTTTTCAACGTAAAGATCGGTTTTAAAACCATTGGAAATTATGTATTGCTTTTTGGTGATTTTTCCTTCTGCCAGCAAAGCATCTATGATGTCTATGTCAAATGCAGAGGATGTTTCAAGATGAATATCGTTTTTAAGGGCTTCTTCCATCACAAATGAAAAGTGACTGCTTTTGGTACAGTAACAATAGTGATACTTAGCCTGATAATCGCATTTGGCCATGGCAACATTAAACCACATCTTAGCTTTTTTAATGTTTTCGGAGATCTTGGGTAAATAATGAAACTTAAGTGGTGTTCCATATTGTTTTATCAGATCCATCAGATAAATGTTGTGAAACAACAACTCATTGTCTTCGAGTTGAAATTCTTCGGTCGGAAAATTAAAAGTCTGTTGAACGAGGTCGATGTATTTGTTTTTCATAATGTAATCGAGTTACATGAGTTTTTTTTGGCAAATGTAACCTAATTACATTTTAGAATTTCAAATTTTGTAATTAATTCGGATATATTTTGAGTCCTATTTATATCACTACATTTTTGGGGTAAGGCAATTGGATAATCAACCTTTAGGAAGTGAAAACAGATAGTTGTGTTTTGTTAGGATTGAAATAAATTGCGGACTGTGATACAATTAGAATGGATAGCCATGTTGACAGGTGTATTGGCTGTTGTTTTGCTTTATTTGAACAACATACTTACCTGGCCTTTAGGGTTTATAAACATAGTCTGTTTGATGTATGTTTTTTGGTATCAGAAATTGTATGGTGATTTTGTTGTTCAAATTTTATTTCTGACCATCGGTATCTGGGGATGGTGGAACTGGAAACGTGCCGATGACCGAAAACCCGGCATTCTCAAACCTGGATCAAGAATTAAGCTTGTAATTTTTACATTGTCAAGCATTCCTCTGACGTTTTATTATTTGAAAAATCATACGGATTGTAGTTTCCCATTTATGGAAGCGTCAATTCTCAATATCAGTATTTTTGGTCAATGGCTTACTGCAAAAAAGTTGATCGAGAACTGGCTGTACTGGCTTGTGGCAGACGCCATGATGATATGGGTATATGCAATGAAAGACCTGGAGGTATTATCGGGTTATGCCCTGATCTTGTTTTTCTTGGGTATTTCAGGCTGGATCCGGTGGAACAGAATGATCAAGCAAACCTTGTAAAAAAAAGACCATCACTAAGGATGGTCAATTTATTAAATGGGGTTAATTAGGTTTCTTATTGTATACCAACTTTAGTGGTGGTCGCAACCGATTCCTTAACGAAAGAATAGGTTTTGCTGCCGATGGTTTTGTCGGATCGTTTATAGTTAATGATGCTCAACACACCGGAACCAACTCCTAACTTTGCAATTTCATCTTTTAATAAGGTGGTTGATGTTTTGTCGTTGCCAAAAACCCTTCTAAGAGTGGAGGATGGTCCCTTTAACACAAGTATTACCGAATCGGCACCGGTACTGCTTACCCAACTAATGGTTTTGTCCTGATCTTGTTGAAAGTTCACAAACTCAGATAATTGAGGCATATTTGGAAATCCACTTCCGTCATTATCATTAATTGCCGGTACACCTGATGCAGTGTTTCCGGTACCTTGCCAAAATATTTGAGAACCAAAAATGATCCCTTTGGGGTCAGTGGCAGCGGGAGTGTAAAAATAAATGTTGTCGTCACTCTTTACCAGATCCTTGGTGTTCAGTTTAAGGGTTCCTGCTTCAACTTTACTGTTAACGTTCTTATTGTTGTAAAATACTGCATAGCCGGTTCCGGTTACGGTTTCTGTACCATTCGATTTTGTAGAGGTGTTCATTGCAAGTAGAATTCCATCAACACCGCTGATCGAGGGTAACAATACAGAAGGGGCTGTGATTGGGTCTGGAACGGTAACGGGATCATCGCCGCAATTCTGGAACATCAGTCCGCCCAATAACAATATTAATAGCAGGGATTTTTTAATCATTATCTTTTTTTCTTCAAACGTAATCCGATTTTAACACATTAACAAATCTTGATTTATAAAATTAAGCAGCTATTTTATGGTTTAGGTATTTTTATTTTAAACAGTGGCGTAGTGCCTTGGTTTTTTCTGAGAATAATTGCAGAGACAAGACTTACAAGAATTCCAACCGGAAAAATTTCGAAAAAAGTTATCAAAATATTTACCAAAGGGTTCTTGAGCATTTCCTTGTTTTTTTCGATCTCGGTGATCATGGTCTGTAGTTGAAGACTGTCAACACCTTTTGATTTCTGCGACTCTATATAATAATTTGTGTAATCTTCCATAAAATCAGGATAAATGAATTTATTGATAAACAGCCAGCCTGCAACGTAAATGGCCGAAGCGATCAAACTCATTAAAATACCCATTTTAAAAGCCTGCATAAAGGTGAAGGGCTCATCACCCAGTCCTGCTTTGTACTGACGAATGCCGAAAAAGATAAATAAGAAGGACAAAACCATTGAGCTGTATCCGATCAGTTCACCGTATTTAAATCCAATTTTTTCATAACCTATCAAACTCGTGATTGCCAGAATACCTACAATGGTTAAACCTGAGTAGGAACCGTACTTAATAATTGTGTTTTTCATCATTGATAATTTTTGGCAAATAAAAATAGTTTAAGTCTAAAAGCCTGCTCCGAAAGGTATGAATTAAGTATGAATTTGGTATGAAAAAAGTACCAAAGGGCACTGCTATTGCAAGATCGAATGATCCTTAGCCATTTTAATTGCCTGATTTCTCTTATTGACCTTGAGTTTTTTATACAGATTTCCGGTATGTGTTTTAACTGTGTTGAGTGAAACAAATAGAGTGTCTGCTATTTCCTGATTGCTCAAACCCCGGTTCATCAGTTGCAGAACCTCAAGTTCCCGTTTGCTGATCGACTCGATCTCAAGATCTGAATTGTTTTCCGTTGTTTTCGGTTGAAGGTTCATTTTATCCTGTTTTCTCCAAATCCTTCCGAATACAATTCCCAGTAAGGCAAATATTAAAGCAATGGAACCGGTGAGTAAAAAAATGTTATCGTAATAAAGGAAGAACCTTAATTCAAACCATTTAATACAAAGTATCAAGGCTCCAAGCACTATCGGATATCTGATCCACACGTTGCTTTGTTTAAAAATTGCCATGCTCTTTCTGTTAAGAAGATTTTGCAAATTTAAAAAAATGAAACAAAGGCCATTCGTGCATGAGCAAACAAAAAACCCAATTCTAACAGAAATGGGTTTTTCTTAGATTATTGGAATTGCTTATCTCAAATTTATTTCTACTACACCAGGTTTAGAACTTTTGTCAAATCTAAAAAAGTTGTCGTTGATGTCTATATTGGAATTGAAACTTGTGATTTCATAAAGCGACTCCATGCCATTTTTACTTAATACGGTCATGTCCAGTATTTTCTTTGCCATTTTGTCAATGGTCAATTTAACCTTGTAAAAGGGTTTCTTTTTATCGGTTGGGGTCAACTCAATTTGTTCGGTAACCACATTACCTTTTTTACCTTCACCAATAAATTTTGATAAAAATCCTTTCTCGTAAACTGTAAATATTTCACTAGGATTAATGTCAGAATTCTTAGGGTTATAATTGCTTATCTGAACCTCATTGGCATCTTTAAGATAGGTCCAGAGGGTTTTTCCATCACAATAAATATCTTGACCACCCATTTCAACTCTGAATTTTTTGCCTTTAACGTAAAGTGTACCTTTCTCTGTTTGGCGACTTTTATCCTGTTTATTATAGATATTGATCTTGAAGGTCGCTTTTATCGTTTTGAACGATTTATACGTTTTACTTACCTTTTGAAGTATTTTGCTGGATTCTTTGTCGTTAGTTACAAAAGCGGAAGTAGCAAATACGACCAACAACAAGGATAAGGACACCATGGTCCGCACCGGGTTTTTTCGTACGTTTGTTTTCATAATCATTCGTTTAAAATCTCTTGCAATATCTGTTCCAAACTATTTTCGTCTTTAATTAAAACTTCTCTAGCCTGGGACCCTTTAAAAGGACCTACAATATTAGCAATTTCCATCTGATCTATCAAGCGTCCGGCGCGATTGTAACCAATTTTTAATTTGCGTTGCAACATGGAGGTACTTCCTTGTTGATTGCTGACAATTATTCGTGCTGCTTCTTCAAACAAACTATCCCAGTCTTCCGAATCCATATCGCCAAGCTCGGTTTCTCCATCATCTTCTGCTACTGCAGGTAACTGCAATGCCTGAGGATATCCTCTTTGGGCACCAATAAAGGCAGTTACCTTTTCCACTTCAGGGGTATCGACGAAAGGACACTGAAGGCGGATCAGGTCATTGCCATTCGAAAACAACATGTCACCTCGTCCTATGAGTTGGTCGGCTCCATTTGCGTCCAGAATCGTACGACTATCGATCTTTGAGGTGACCCTGAAAGCTATCCGTGCAGGGAAATTGGCTTTTATCGTTCCTGTAATGATGTTCACGGAAGGTCTTTGAGTAGCCAGAACAAGATGAATTCCAATGGCCCTTGCCAATTGAGCAAGTCTGCTTATCGGATGCTCAACTTCTTTTCCGGCGGTCATGATCAGGTCGGCAACCTCGTCAATGATAACAACGATGTAAGGCAAGAACCGGTGGCCTTCGTTGGGATTTAATTTGCGATGTATGAATTTGTGATTGTATTCTTTCAGGTTTCGCACCATTGCCGACTGAAGGAGTTCATAACGGTTGTCCATTTCAAGACACAGGGATTTCAAAGTTGTTATGACCAGCTTATTGTCTGTGATGATCGCATCCCCTTCACCGGGTAATTTCGCCAGATAATGCCTTTCAATGGTTCGGAAAAGGGTTAATTCTACTTTTTTCGGATCCACCAGAACAAATTTTAGTTCCGAAGGGTGTTTCTTATACAAAAGGGAAATCAGCAATGCATTCAGTCCCACAGATTTACCCTGTCCTGTAGCTCCTGCCATCAAAAGGTGGGGCATTTTGGCAAGATCCGAAACAAAAACCTCATTTGAAATGTTTCGCCCCAAACAAACCGGAAGGTCCAGGTCGGAATTCTGAAATTTAGAACTTTGTATCATGGCCTTCATCGAAACGATCTTCGGGTTTTTATTCGGCACTTCAATACCAATGGTACCTCTTCCCGGAATGGGCGCAATAATTCTTATCCCAAGTGCAGCTAGGCTCAAGGCAATATCATCTTCAAGATTCTTGATCCGTGAAATTTTAATGCCGGCAGCCGGGATTATTTCGAAAAGCGTAACCGTAGGACCGGTTGTGGCCTTGATGCTTGAAATGCCAATGTTGTAATTTTTCAGGGTTTCCACGATCATGTTCTTGCTTTTTTCAAGTTCATCCCTGCTTACTTCCTTTTGTCCGTCACCGCCATAATCGTTCAAAAAATCAAGGTCCGGAAATTGATAATCCCTCAGATCGAGTTTGGGGTCGAATAAGGTGTCGATCCCGTAGTGCTCCTTTTCAACATTTTCTTCTTCTTTTATAATTTCAGGTTTTTCTTCTTCCTGAACGATTTCATTCACTTCCAGTGAAAGTTCTTGTTCTTCCTTGTCTTCCTTGATTTTTATTTTAGGCTCATCCACTACCTTAAAACTGAATTCATTGGGTTTTTCTTCCTTAACAGGTGGTTCTTCAAATTCATCAATTTCAATTTTATCTTTTTCAAACAAAGTTTCTCCTGCATGTACAAGGTCGTTTTCTTCTTCAATTGAATCCGGAAGCGTTTCTTCTTTTTTCCTGAAAATGCTTTCAAGTCCAAGAAGATCAAATCCAAACATTAACCAAAGGATCAGGTATCCTGAGAGTAGAATGAATAAAATGGTTCCAAGCATTCCCACCGTTTGATTTAAGGTATCAAAAAGATAGTACCCTACCGCTCCTCCCAAAACCGGACTTATGGTATCGTAAAACCCGCCCATGGTGAGCATAAACCACAAACCAACGCTGGCAACATATTTTAACCAGACCAGTGGGGATATCATCCTTTTACGGATCATTAACAATAAGCCAAAGTGCATACTAAAAATTGGGATCACCAGACTTAATAATCCAAATCCTTTGTAAACAAACACATGTCCAAAACGTGCACCAAGTGTCCCCATCCAGTTCTCGATCTTGTTTAAACCCGGGTCTACTTCAACCTGGATAATGCTTAGGTCCGACTTCCAGTATAATAAAAATGAAACAATTGATGTTAAAGAAAACAAGGAAAAAACGATTAGCAACAGACCTGTAATGGTTCGGGCAGCTTCGTCCTTTAACAGTACATAACGTTTTATCTCCGACCAGTTTATGGAATTGCTTTCTGAATTTTTACCATTCGTCTTACCTCCCGATTTGCCTTTTGTGAGAGGTTTTTTTGTGTCGGTGAAATCATTCTCAAAATTATTTGAGTTTTTTCCTTTCATTTCTGGTCCTGGAACAAATTTTTAAAGTAAATCCAAAGATACTAAAGCTGCGCTGTATCTGATAATCGAACCTAGTTAACGAATGTGGATAATGAATTATTTTAATTGAAGTTCCATTCCGTCATAAGCGGCTAAAACCTTTTTAAAAATACGCTCGGCTTCGGTTTGCATTTCGGTAGTTTCCCTATACCTTGATGAAAAATGTCCGAGAATAAGCTTTTTAGCCTTGGCAAGGCTTGCCATACTGGCTGCCTGTGACGCAGTGCTGTGAAAGGTTTCACGGGCTTTGTCCAAAAGAGTATTCAAAAAGGTGGAATCGTGGTAAAGTATGTCCGAATTTTCAATTAGTCCTGCAAGTTCAGGAAGGAATAACGTATCGGTAAAATACGAAAACCGAAATCTTTTTTCACTGGCAGAAAAAAAGTCGGAATGTTTATAATTTTGACCACCATAATCAAGTTCCATGCCTTTTCTTAGATTTTTTAAGGAATCAACCGGTAGCCCGGATCTTTTAAATTCAGTTTCTTTGAACTTCTGAAGGTGCTCACTGAAATCAAGGCAGTAGCCCAGACAGGGAATTCTATGGGTTAATGGGATGGAAGTTAAATTTAATTCGGAAGAAATCCTGTTGAGTATCACGTTATGGTGATCCGGTTCTTTGATCTGAATGGGATACTTAAGGGAGTGCCCGCTATATTTAAAACTCTGTTCAATGAGCTCTTTAATTCCGGAGGGGCCGAAAATTTTTAATTCTTCTTTTCTTCCTGTAAGATTGAAAGTATGCAAAAGTCCCGGAAGCCCGTTAGTATGATCGCCATGAAGATGGCTGATCAAAATGGTATCAATTTTATATGGACTTATTTTGTATTTGATAAATTGTAACTGGGTTCCTTCACCGCAGTCAAACAAGATCTTGTGTTGAGCATATTCAAGATAGATTGCACTCTGACCCCGAATCAGGGTTGGTGTAGCTGAACCACATCCCAGTATTACCAATTTTCCGGGCACTTAATCTTCAGATTGTAATTCTTTATCAATTTCAAGAGAGTCGACCTCATCTATAGCTTCATCAATTTCACTATATAAAGGCATTTTCTTATCAAGGATGTTTTTTATGTTTTCCGACAAACTTACGATGTGTAAATTACCTTTCTTGAATACAAGTTCTTCGTTTAGAAATACCAGTTGATCGGTATCTTCATCACTCAAAAAATCAAGATTACCGAGGTAAAGAACCACATGTGCAACAGCGTCGAATTCTGTTAGGATCTCGTTTATGAAGTCATCCAGGAATTCGGTTTCAAAAAATTCAAACTCCGGCTCACAAAGGATTAAATTTTCAAGATGCGTTAAATGATAAGACATATAATTAAAGGTATGCAAATTTTAATATTTAATTTCGCATAGCCAAGGTTGAACATTTGATCTTGGTGTATAATAAAAATTAAAACTGCATAATGAAAAAAATCGCTTTTGTTACCGGAGCAACTGCCGGAATTGGTAAGGCTACAGCCAGGTTGCTTGCAAAAAATAATTACGATCTTATCCTTTGCGGCCGAAGAAAGGAAATGCTTAAGGATATTGAAAATGAACTGAAGGGATATGGTGCAGAAGTTTATGCGGCAAAATTGGACGTCCGAAAACGAAAAGAAGTAGAGACGTTTTTTGAGGATCTTCCGGACAGATGGAAAAACATGGATGTTTTGGTCAATAACGCTGGTTTGGCAGCAGGCCTGGACAGTTTTGCCGGTGGCAATCTCGACGATTGGGACCAGATGGTGGATACCAATATAAAAGGATTGTTGTATGTGTCGAGGATGGTCATGCCACTTATGGTTAACAGACGATCAGGGCATATTGTAAATATAGGAAGTATTGCTGGAAAGGAGATCTATACCGGAGGCAATGTTTATTGTGGTACCAAACATGCAGTAGATGCCTTAAGCAGATCCATGCGCAGAGAGCTAGCCGAATTTGATATCAGAGTGAGTGGTATCCATCCCGGTGCCGTTGAAACTGAGTTTTCACTGGTTCGTTTTAAAGGTGATGCCGAAAGGTCGAAAAAAGTGTATGAAGGATATCAGAGCCTTGTAGCCAACGATATTGCAGAAGCGATCCTCTGGTGTTTAAACCAGCCCAAACATGTTAATATTAACGAACTAACGATCATGCCCCTTGCTCAGCCGGCCGCAGGGGTTGTGTTCAAAAAATAAATTTTGGACTTGTATATCCGGCTAATAGCCGGCAGCATCCATAAGCAAAAGATCTCTGCTGTGAATTGACAATATCGGAATGGGTGAATGGTTTATCAACTGTTGCGCATAAGTTCCCATGAACCAGCTTGCACTTTCGGTTTCGGTCATCATCATTATTAAACCCGCCTTCTTTTCTTTTGCGTAATCAATACAGGTTTGTGGCACAGACTGCCCTTGAATGATATCAAAAGTATTCGGAATTCCTCTTTCGTTGAGATAATTAGCCGTTTGATTTGCATAAGCGGTAATCTTCATTGTAGTTTCCTCCGAAGAATCCTTGCTTACTGACAGGATGTGAACCGTTGCTTTGAAGGCTTTGGCAAAGATCACGCAATATGGAACCTTCTGACGAGTTTCAATACTATTGTCAAGAGGTAATAAAATATTGGAAAAATCAGCACTGGCTGAATCTTCCTGAATAGTAATTACCGGGCAGGAAGATGCGCTTACAACGCGATATGCATTGCTCCCGATCCAATAGGGTTGAAAACCCTGAACACCATGGGAACCCATGAATATAAGGTCTGCACCGATTTCTCTTTCTAAAATGGATATTTCCTTGCTTACATTGCCCGAACGTTCAACGTACTCGTAAGCAACACCTGAATTTTTAAGGATGGTCTCTACTTCTGACCTGAAATCTTCGTCGGTGGATTTTGCATTTTTAATGTTAACAATGGTTAAACCGGTATTAAAAGCCTTACAGGTGTATAGGGCTTTTTCAAGCGCAACTTTTGAAGCTCCGGAATGATCATATGCCAGTAAAATTTTTTTAAATGTATAATCCATAAAGAAGTTTTTTCTTCAAGTATAATAGAAAATCAAAAAGACTACAAAATTATTTTAACAACGGTAAAGTGTGAATAACAAAGGGTTAAGTAGGTTTTGTAGTATGACGCCCGTTAATTTTTGTGTAAAAAATATGCCACAGGAGTGTAATATTAACTATTTTCCAGAAAGTTTTTGGCCATTTTTAAGGCGTCTTTCAAGCCTTCAGTTTTTTTGCCTCCGGCAGTTGCAAAAAATGCCTGACCACCGCCACCGCCATCGATCATTTTTGCCCAATCCCGAATCAGCTTTCCGGCATCTAGCTCTTTTTCCTTCAAAAGCTCATCTCCAATGCATAAGGCAAGCATGGGTTTTCCATCAATAACAGTACCTAAAAAAGCAAACATCCTTTTGTCAGAATTTTTTAAATGGAAACAAATATCCTTTAGTTGCTCTGCATTAATAAGGTCGACTTGTTTTATAATTGAATTAAATCCGTTTATATCAGCAACTTCTTTTAGTAAACTTTCGCGAACCTGCTTCGACTGGTTTTCAGCAAGTGATTGAATGGTTTTCTTGGATGAGGTATTTTCTGAAATAAGGTTCTTTAAACTTAAAACAAGGTCTTTGGGATGGCCTAAGATATCTTCAATTTCGTTGAGCAAATCCAGTTTTTGACCTAAGTATTCATTTGCTTTAGGGCCTGTTATTGCCTCTATTCTTCGCACACCGGCTGCCACGGAAGATTCCGAGGTTAAAATTAGTCTTTCGATCTCTCCCGTTTCCTTTACATGCGTACCACCACACAATTCGATCGAATACTTAGGATCGAAAATGATCACCCTAACCTTTTCTCCGTATTTTTCTCCGAACAAAGCCATTGCTCCCATTTCAAGAGCGTCCTTGATAGGTACGTCTTCAAGTACCTCTAACCGGATGTGTTCTGAAATCTTTTCATTTACCAATTCACTAATTTTATTTAACTCATCATCGGTGATCTTTGAAAAATGCGAAAAATCGAACCGAAGCCGGTCCGGATCTACAAGTGAACCCTTTTGAGCAACGTGATCACCAAGAACCTGTTTAAGGGCCGAATGCAATAAATGAGTGGCAGAATGATTTTTGGTGATCCTTTCCCTACGTTCTCTGTTAACCTTAGCCTTAAAAACCTGTTGGGTGTTCTTGGGTATCCGGTCACAAACATGTATGCTCAAATTGTTCTCTTTAAGAGTATTAAGGACTTGAACGATCTCATCATTTTCCTGTCCGGTAAGTATTCCGGTGTCTCCAACCTGACCGCCGCTTTCTGCATAAAAAGGTGTTTGGTCCAATACCAGATGATAAACAGGTTTCCCTTTTACAGTGATCGTCCTGTATTTCTGAATGTTTGACTCCGATTCAAGACGGGTATATCCAAGGAAATGTTGTTCTTTGGCTTCGCCGGTAAGGGTCCAGTCGCCGGTAATTTTCTCTGCATCCTTCTTACTTCTCTGCTTTTGCAGGTCAAGTGCATTCTTAAACCCTTCTTCATCGATTCTGAATTGATTTTCGGAGGCAATCAGCCGCGTAAGGTCTAAGGGAAACCCAAAAGTGTCGTAAAGTTCAAAAGCCTGCTTGCCCTCGATTATTTTATTTTTTTGAGTTTTAAACAAATCATAAAGGATGTCTAATCCCTTGGACAAGGTACTTAGAAAGGATCTTTCCTCTTCAAGAATGGCCTTTTTTACAAAATCCTTTTGAGAATCCAGCTCCGGAAAAACACTTTCAAACTTAAGAGCAAGTGTATCGACCAGATCCGAAAGGAAGGGTTGTTTCAGGTCGAGATAACTGTAACCATACCGAACTGCCCTCCGAAGTATTCGCCGTATTACATAACCGGCACCTGTATTGGAAGGAAGTTGTCCGTCGGCAATGGTAAAAGCAATGGCCCGGATGTGGTCCGAAATTACCCTGAAGGCAATGTCCGTCTTGTTTTCAGAACTTCCTTCATAGTGCTTTCCAGAACTTTGTTCAAGTTGTTGGATAAGGTCCATAAAAACATCGGTATCGTAATTGGAGTGTTTGCTGTGTACAGCCCGCACAAGCCTTTCAAACCCCATGCCGGTATCGACGTGTTTTTGTGGGAGAGGTTCAAGACTGCCGTCGCTTTTTCGATTGTATTGAATGAAAACCAGATTCCAGATCTCAATTACCTGAGGATGATCCATATTGACCAGGCTGTGCCCGGGTACATCCAGTCTTTCACTACTGTTCCTGAGATCAAAATGGATTTCGCTGCTTGGTCCGCAAGGGCCGGTTTCACCCATCTCCCAGAAATTATCTTTTTTGTTTCCTTTAAGTATCCTTTCTTCAGAAAGGATGTTTTTCCATATTTGATAGGTCTCCTGATCAAATTCCAGATTTTCATCTTCACTCCCTTCAAAAACCGTTACATACATCCGGTTTGGGTCAAGGCCATAGGTTTTGGTAAGAAGTTCCCAGGCCCATTGAATACTTTCCTTTTTGAAATAATCGCCGAAACTCCAGTTGCCGAGCATTTCGAACATGGTGTGATGATAGGTGTCTACACCAACCTCTTCAAGGTCGTTGTGCTTGCCCGAAACCCTTAGACATTTTTGTGAATCGGCAACCCGGGTGGCTTCCGGAGCTTTGTTACCAAGAAAATAATCTTTGAACTGATTCATGCCGGCATTGGTAAACATCAGGGTTGGGTCGTTTTTTACAACTATCGGTGCCGATGGCACAATTTTGTGACCTTTTGACTCAAAAAAGTCAAGAAATTTGTTTCTAATCACATTTGAATTCATTCGGGGAAGCTTGTAAGGAGTGGTTTAAAAGTTTATTTTTGTATAGCTGTCAAAAACGGCAAAATTAACTTAAAACCTTCAATAATGAAGAAATTCAAGTACAGGTTTGATCCCCATAACTTACAATTTGTGCATGTTAAAACCAGCACATGGATATTGATATTGAGGGTTTTTGGATTTCTGTCGGCTTCAGTGGTAGCAGGTTTTCTGTTTCTGACCCTTGCTTATAGTTTTATGGACTCTCCCAAAGAAAAGTTGCTTAGAAGGGAGATCGACAATTACAAACTTCAACTTGAATTACTGGATGCAAAGTCTGCCAAAATTCAACAGGTAATGAAAAGCCTTGAGGAAAGGGATGATAAAATTTATCGTGAAATATTTGGGGCATCCCCGATAAGTCCGGATGTAAGGAAGGTTGGAATTGGAGGAAGTGACCGTTACCGCAGCTTGAGAAACTATGAGAATGGTGAAGCCATGATTAAATTACACGAAACGTACGATCAATTATACAGACGTCTTTATGTTCAGAGCAAATCTTACGACGAACTTATCAAACTGGCCAAAGCCAAGAACGATATGCTGATGTCGATTCCGGCCATTCAACCGGTTGCGAATAAAGACCTTAAAAGAGTGGCTTCCGGTTACGGATCCCGTATCGACCCGATTTACAGAACACGAAAATTTCATGCGGGAATGGATTTTACGGCTCCTGTTGGAACCCCCGTTACTGCCACAGGGGATGGAGTGGTCCAGGTCGTTGAATCCAAGCAATGGGGTTATGGCAAATCCATCGTGATCAATCATGGTTATGGGTATAAAACCAGATATGCTCACCTCAGCAAGTTTAAAGTGAGAGCCGGTCAGAAAGTTAGCAGGGGAGAAGTGATCGGTTTTGTCGGAAATACAGGAAAAAGTACAGGTCCGCATCTTCATTATGAGGTAATTAAAAATAAATCAACCGTTAATCCGGCGAATTATTATTACAACGACCTGACCCCTGAACAATATGAAGCCATACTGAAATTGTCGAACACCCATAACCAATCCTTCGACTAATGGAAGATGAGAATATAGAAAAGCTGTATTACACAATGGGTGAGGTAAGCACCATGCTTGATGTTGCCCCTTCATTGCTCAGGTTTTGGGAGAAGGAATTCAGTGAGATCCATCCTAAAAAAAACAAAAAGGGTAATCGGTTATATACCAAAGAAGATATTGAAACCCTGAAACTGATTTATTTTCTTACCAGAAAAAAGGGCCTTACCTTAAGTGGAGCACGCGAACGTCTCAAAAATCAAAAAGGTCAGCTCAACAAGAATAAGGAAGTACTTGAATCGCTTCAAAAGGTCCGCGATTTTTTGATAGAACTAAAAGAATCGATCTAGTTTTTTACCATACTGTTTAGGCAGGGAATAATTTATTCCGATATTTCATTTCTGAATTTTATTGAAATGTGAACAGAGTTTATATCTCAGGCTCTTTCTTCGCCTTTTATGAAGTGCCTGTTGTTTCTGTTTTTAACGTTTTTTGATCTTTTAGCCGTTGATGCCTGGAATTTGCCATCAGCATCCGGGCCGCAAGCGCTTGCCGGCGGCAAATCTCAATGTATGCGCAAGGATCTTTTCGCGGCTTACAATCATCCCGGAATGTTAACGGAAACCGGATCTAATAGCATAGCGATTGCATATCAGTCCCAATTTTTAATACAAGGTCTTAATTCCTATTCGATAGCGGCGCATAAAATTCATAAAAATAAGTTCCATTTTGGTCTGGCAGCAGGAGTGTTTGGAAATATGTATTATAATGAATCTCTACTAAAACTGAGTTTTGCCTCGCATCTTGGCAAAAGGATCTCGGCAGGCATTGGAATGAGTTATTTAAGACTTCGTTTAACGGATCTTAAGTATACCAAAATTCAAAAATTAATTCCCGACCTTGGAATGTTACTTAAAATATCTCCTGTATTGGATGCATCTATCCGGGTCTTTAATCCGTTCGTTTATGATCGGTCTTTCGGCCAAAGTGCCCCAACTTGTTCAGTTAATGCGGCTCTTTTATTTAAATTCAACAGCGAGATCGGTGCAGTACTTGAATACGATCTGTCTCCCGGAAAGCAGAGCGCCCTGATCGTGAATTTACAATACCGGAATACAGGAGGCATTCTTTTGATTGCCGGTTTTCACTCCAATCCCGGAAGTTTTGGATTGGGCTTAAAATATTCATTAAAAAACCTTCATTGCGCTTTCTCAACTTTATCACATCCTTATTTGCGAAATACAGTTTCAGGATGTATTGCCTATTCAAAAGCGTCGAACTAGATTAATGAGGAGAACATTTTTCAAACTTTGCATACTTTTCTTTTTACAGGCAACCGCACAAGAGAATGTCCTGTCTGATCAACAGATTGAAGATCTTACCGAAAATAAGATCGGAAATTATGAAGACCTTGCTTTATCAGACCCTATAGAAATGCAGATGAACAAGGTTTCGATCAATGAATGCAGTTCGGAAGACCTCCTGGCTTTGGGTTTATTGGATCCTGAAGAGATCAGGGCCATTGTGGACCATAGGAAGAAATATGGTAAATTCATTTCTCTCCTCGAACTGCAGGTGCCGGAAGTGTTTAACCCGGATCGTCTTTTCGAAATAAGGGATCTGTTTTATATTGGTTCGGATAATTCATTGAATGAAACTTTAATAAACCGTATTCTAAAATCCGAAAAGGAGTTAAGTTTTAAAACCAAAGTAAGTTTTGTTAAAATCGGAGATTCTGCCGTAAACAAGTACTCGGAGTACCCTGGATCCGCTGAATCGCAGCAAATACGATTCAGGGCTCAATACCAGCGGAAAATGATTTATGGATTCTCAGCCGAAAAAGATCCCGGAGAAAAAATTCAGTGGAATAAGAAAACGCATTTCTATGACTACTATTCATTCTATTTTTTGATGAACGATCTTAACCGTACCTTCAAAACCATTGCTATTGGCGACTTTAAAGCTTCCTTTGGGGAGGGTCTGGTACTTGGTTCTGCATTTAGTGCCGGAAAATCTTCAAGGATCTTTAATGTGAGTTCTGCAAGGCAAGGCATTTTGCCAAACCGTTCCTTTGATGAAAATAATTTTTTCAGAGGAATTGCCCTTCTTATTGAATTTTTGAGTGCAGAACATACTTTGATTATCTCGAAACATCGAAAAGATGCACTTGTTCTTGAACAGGATTCTGTAATACACCCTGATGAAACGATCAGATCACTTGTAATCGACGGATATCACAGAAACGAGACTGAGTTGGATAAAAAGGACAGGGTGAGCAATACGACCTTTGTTTATAATTTTCTCAAGAAATTAAACAGGTTTAAGATCGGTATTACCGGATTGTATTCAACTTATGGTCTTGATTTTGAAAACAAACAAATTGATTTCGACAGGTATACACCTGCCAACAATACATTTTATAAAGCGAGTTCATATTGTTCATGGTCTTTTAAAAACACCTATTGGTTTGGCGAGTATGCAATTTCCGAAAATGGCAATTATGGTTTGATTACAGGGCAATATCTGAGTTTAGGAAAATATTTTGATCTGATAACTGCTTACAGAAACTTTTCAAAATATTACAACACTCAGTGGAGTGGTTCATTTTCTGAAAGATCCGATCCCTCAAATGAAAAGGGTTTTTATACGGGTGCACGTATAAAGCCGTTCACAAAACTTGAAGTTTCCCTGTATTTTGACGATTATCAAATTCCGGGTTATACATTCAATACTCAGGGGCCGGTAAGGGGCCAGGATCTTTATGGTGAGATCCGGTATTCTTTCAACCGACAGTCCTTTGTTTATTTTCGACTGCGATATGAAATGAAAACCTCCGGTGAAGATTTAGACGATCCACCTGTTCAATTAGTCAATAAAAAGTATCAATACCGAATACATCTGGAAACCATGCTTCCTTCAAAACTCAGACTCAAGATCAGAATGGAGCGGAGGTTCTTGAGGGAGCCGTTTACAATTTCAACACCCGGCAGCCTGATTTACCTTGACTTGACAAAACCAATACCCGACCTGAATTCAAATTTGGGCTTAAGAATGAATTGGTTTGATATACAGAACTACGGATCCCGAATTTATGCACCGGAAGGGGATGTTAAGTATTCGTGGTCCGTTCAGCAGTTTTATGGTTCGGGTTTCAGGTGTTATATTCTTTTAAAAATGGATCTTAAAAAGACCTTAAAATTGCAGCTTAAATATGCCATTATGAAAAAAATAAATTACTCCGTAAGCACCGATCCTTCAAATAAGGAAAATAAGATGGGTGAACAGCAAATCGGTATATGGTTAGGCAAAAGCTTTTAAGTACTTTTGCTCTGAATTGATCAAATTAAGCGTAAATATCAATAAAGTTGCAACCATCCGAAATGCCAGAGGTGGAAAAGTTCCGGATCTGATAAAATTTGCAGTGGACTGTCAAAGATTTGGTGCCGATGGGATCACGGTCCATCCACGCCCGGATGAGAGGCATATAAGGTATCAAGATGTATATGACCTTAAACCGGTGGTAAATACAGAATTTAATATTGAAGGTAAGCCTTCAGAAAAATTCATGGAACTTGTTTTGGATGTTAAACCGGATCAGGTGACCCTTGTACCCGACTCCGACGATGCGATCACAAGCAATGCCGGTTGGGATGTGAAGGCAAACGTGCAATTTCTCACAGAAATTATCAGGACCTTAAAAGGTGAAGGAATAAGGACCTCGATTTTTTTAGACCCGGTTGTGGAAAGGGTAGTGGACGCTTCCTTGACCGGTGTTGACCGAATCGAACTCTATACAGAATACTATGCTGTTCAGTACCATACCGATAGGGTACAGGCTGTAAAAGCATATACGGAAGCTGCTCAAAAAGGACTTGAACTTGGTTTAGGCATTAATGCCGGTCATGATCTGGATCTTAAAAATCTTCACTATTTTTCATGTGAGGTTCCGGGTCTGATGGAAGTTTCGATCGGACATGCCTTGATATCAGACAGTTTATACCTTGGAATTGAAAATAGCATACAAATGTATAAGCATGAGTTAAGGTGCTGATTTTAGAGCTTATGGTCGTTTTTTACTTGTTCAAGTGTAAGTGTTAATACCTTGCCAATATTCTCAACATAACTTCTTATTACCTCAATCGAACCATTTTTTGCCGCAGATCTTTCAAGGTCTCTGATCTCCTGCCGGATGCTTTCAATACCCATCATATCAATGGAGGAGATCATTTTATGTGCAATGAGTTTTGTTTGTTTTAAGTCTCCTTCCTCCAAAGCTTTATTCAGTTTTTTGATCATTTCAGGCGTTTGTTGAATAAATAATCGAATCATTTTTAAAATGAAGTTTTCATCCCCACCTGCCATCATCTGTATAAGTTCGGTACTGTATAATTTATTTTCCAAAAGAATTTAATTGTGAGCGGTTCAAAGTTATGAAGAGTTCGCAAAAAAGTAAGGTTTTTGACATACAGAACAGAACCTGACTTAAAAATTTAACGTACAAAAGTCTGTTATATTAATGGTTCAGAACATTGTAAACAAATGGGAATCAGCCTTAAAATTAGATGAAAAGGCTTGTAATATTTAGGATTTTAAACGTGGTTTGCAGTATGAAAAACCCACTAGTTCTGGTATTTGTATTATTAAACGTTCTGGTACTGTCGTGTGCGAGCAAAGGTGTTGATGATGAGGCCAATAACACAGATGTCAAAAGTGAATCCATAGTAAGTGCCGCTTTAAGTAGTGACTTTAATTCGATATTGACAGGTCCTGCCGTTTCCATACCCGAGTTTAGCGATGAGGAATCTAAAAATCCGAAATCCATTGTAAAAGGTGCCATTGAAGGAGGGCCTGTTCGTTCGGTTTATTTTCATGAATTAACCAGAAGTAAACTCGATTTTATTGATAGCGTAAAAGTTGATGAAAAAGGTGCATTTGTAATGAGCACCGATAAATTTTCCGAACCAACCTTGTGTTTCATAACCTTTAACTCAGGAAACCCTCCCGGTATGCCGGTGATCATAAGTAAAGGTTCTAAAGTGGCTTTAGCCATTAAATACGATGGGTGGATCACCTACGATGTAAAGGGAGATAAAAACAATGAACTTATGCATGAGCTTTACACCACATACATCAATCACGATAAAAACCTTCAGGATTTCAACCGCGAAATTTCTAAAATTGACCCAACCATGGTTACGGATAGTTTGAGAATAGCGGTAACGACCAAATTTCAGGGTATGGAAAAAGCCAGAAGTAATGACATTACCAATTTTATAAAAAATCGAAAAGGAAGCCCAGCTTCTTATTATGCCGTAACTTTCCTTTTTCAGGAACCTTCAATGAGCCTTATGCAGCAGGCTTATGAAAAAATGATGGAAACCATGCCCACTTCAAAATATACCATTGACCTGAAGAAGGTGATCGATTCTGTCGCACCACTTGAAATTGGCGGGCAGGCTCCGGACATTGTTCTGAACAATCTTGAAGGAAAGGAAGTTAAGCTTTCTTCCTTGCGGGGAAAGGTAGTGCTTATCGATTTTTGGGCATCCTGGTGTGGACCCTGCAGAAAAGAAAATCCCAATGTTGTAAGGGTATACAATCAATACAAAGACAAAGGATTTGAGATTCTTGGTGTTTCTCTGGATAACAATGCGGATAAATGGAAAGCTGCCATAGCCATGGATGGTCTTACCTGGAAACATGTATCGGATCTTAAAGGATGGCAAAGCGCTGCAGCTCAGTTATATCAGGTTTCTTCCATACCTTTTACGGTTCTGTTGGATAAAAATGGTAGAATTATTGCGAAAGGTTTGAGAGGACAGCAACTAGAGCAAAAGCTTTCCGAAATTTTGTAATCAAACACGGCATTAAAGCCTATGTTTAAATAGTTTACAGACATGTCTATAAAGATTCTCATAGTAGACGATGAACCGGATATCATTGAATTTATTCGATATACACTTGAAAAGGAAGGATACACGGTAGATCAGGCCTCTAATGGTTTGGATGCCATCAAAAGATCGACTGAATTTAAACCCGATTTGATCTTAATGGACGTTATGATGCCGGTACTCGATGGAATTGAGACTTGCAGGCAGATCAAGGAGAATCCCAAAACAAACCATATTTTTATTGTTTTCCTGACTGCAAGAGCAGAGGAATTTTCAGAACTCGCAGGATTTGAAGCCGGCGCTGACGATTACATACATAAACCCATTAAACCGAGAGTATTGCTCAGTAGAATTAAGGCAATTCTGGGCAGAGGAAAAAATGTGGAAGAAAAGGACATGCAACTATCGGTTGGTGACCTTAAGATCGACCGGTCGAAATACACAGTTGAACAGGGAAATAAATTAATTGTACTGCCCAAGAAAGAATTCGAGTTGCTTTATTTATTGGCGGGTAAGCCGGGAAATGTTTTTACCCGGGATGTTATTCTTTCTGAAGTATGGGGCGATGAAGTTTTTGTTGGTGACAGGACCATAGATGTACACATACGTAAAATAAGGGAAAAAATTGGTGATGCGAGAATCAGCACCATCAAGGGTGTTGGTTATAAACTGAATGTTTAGTTAACGGATCAAACCAGGTCTGTCAAACTTAATTCCAGAGCTTTTTTTGAAATGCCCGTTGGCTTTGGGTTAAATTGATGCACCCGCATCATGGCCGACCGAATTATTGCCGAAACATCCTTAAGGATCCTTACATCATTAACCTGACTTTCCTTTTTCATCAAATAAGCAAAGACCCTGGCCATGCCGCAATTTGCAATAAAATCAGGAATAACGGACATGTTGCTGTCTGCCAGCCTGCTTATTGCACCCATGAAGATCTCTTCATCTGCAAAGGGTACATTTGCTCCACAACTGATAACTTCCATACCACCTTCCATCATTTGCAATACCTGACTTTCGGTTACCAGTCGGGATGATGCTCCGGGTATGAAGATCTCGGCTCCGAGTTTCCAGATTTGTTCATTTACCTCTTCAAAAGGCATTAATTTATCTGTATGTAGTGAATTTCCATCTTTGGTAAGATAGAGTTCATTCACTTGTTCGAAGGTCATTCCCTTGGGTTCGATAACTCCACCGTGTTTGTCGATTATACCGGCAATTAAAGCTCCCCCTTTGCTCAGATACCAGGCTGCTGCAGCTGCCACATTTCCCCAACCCTGAACAATAACGAGTTTATTAAGCATTGAACCTCCCCAGATCTCGTAATAATGGCGAACGGCTTCGGCTACTCCCCATCCGGTGATCATGTCAGAAATGTTGTAGCCTCTGTTAACATCCGGAGAAAAGCGGGAATCGGTAATTTTAAGACTTACGCCATCCTGCAATCGGGTAATCGATTGCAATCTCTCTTCGGGAGTATAGTCTTTTAAATGCCCGTTAACAGTACCTTCCTGAGGGTGAAGCAATCCGTTTTCGGCTGTTATTGGAATTACTTCATGAATTTCATCTACATTCAGATCGCCGCCGGTCCCGTAATAATGCTTTAAGAGCGGATATGCTGCTTTGAACCAACGTTTTAGTACTTCCTTTTTGCGGGGATCTTTAGGGTCAAAATTGATTCCCGATTTTGCTCCGCCAATGGGTGGGCCTGCCACGGTGAATTTTATTTCCATGGTTTTGGCAAGGGATTCAACCTCTCTTTTATTAAGACCTTTTCGCATTCTGGTTCCACCACCGGCAGAACCATTTCTCAATGAGTTGATCACGATCCAGCCTTCTGCATCCGTTTCAGGATCCTTCCATTCAAAAACGATCTCTGGAGTTTTATTTTCAAACTTGTGAAGCAATTCTTCCGTATTCATATTCTATTCGTCTTAAGTACTAAATTAATTTTGAAAAATCACCAAATAAGGAACCACTAACTGAGTCTTCGCGTGCACCTGTCATTGAAGAAAGAACATTGACCCTGTTCTTTACCCTTAGAATGCCCATTAATGCAAAAACCAAAGCTTCCTTATAATTGACCAGCTGTGTGTCCGGTACCACGATCTCTGCATCCGTTGCCGATCTCAAATGGTCGATCAGAACCTTATTCAATGCGCCGCCCCCGGTTACAAGTATTTTCTTGTCGTCGGATTTGTCGTCTGAAAGTGATTCAATGTTTCCACCGATCTGACCGGCAATATGATCGACAAGAGTTTTCATTTTGTCCTGTTTCTCTATTCTGCTTTCACGTACTAAACTCCAGAAATGCTGGTTGATCCACTCCCTGCCAAGCGACTTTGGATAGGGTTGTTGGTAGAATTCAATATCGTTCAGATCTCCCAGTAAATCGTAATCTACACTTCCCTGTTCTGCAATTTTACCATCAACATCATATTCCTGGTCAAATTCGCGTGCAATTCGATTCAGGATAATGTTGGCAGGACAAACATCGTAGGCTACTCTTTTTCCATTGACCATTGCCGAAATATTCGCAAACCCTCCAATGTTAACACACATATCGTATTCTCCGAAAAGTAATTGATCCCCAATGCCCACCAAAGGGGCGCCCTGGCCTCCGAGGATCACATCGGCAAGTCGGAAATCCGTAACACATGGAAGACCGGTGTGAGCCGTAATCGAATGACCGCAGCCGATTTGGGTGGTTAAATTTGATTCTGGCTGATGAAATATGGTATGTCCATGAGATGAGATCAGGTCGACTTGTAAACCATTGGATTTAATAAAATCATTAATAAGCAAGCCGAGGTATTCTCCATAATAACGGTCCGTTCTTACAAAATTCAAAGCCGACTGGACTCTGAGTTTTGAAAGTCTTAATCTCCATTTTTCGTCATATTCATACGTTTTTGAAGCATTAATTGTATAGGTCCATCCCTTTTCATTCTCCTCAAGTGTACAATGAGCCAGATCCACACCATCCATCGATGTTCCGGACATTACACCAATTATGTTATATTTTGTCATAAATAATTCTGAAATTTCTATAAAGTTGGTCGAAGCAAAAATAATGCTTTCAAAGCATAACGAATATCCAAATGTGTTTAAGGAGCGAAACTAATTGGAAAACAGGGTTTAGAAAATTCTGAAAAAAAAATCCTGCTTAAGAAATAAGCAGGATCATTAACGATTATTTTTTTGGTTTAATACGTAACCATTGGTTCGAGAGTTTTTGCAAACTCTATCCATCCTTCTACTGCGCTCAATGAAGGAAGGGATCTGACAAGATTTTTCTCGGCATTCACTTCGCTCATTTTAGCGTGCAGGTTTGCTGCATTTCGGTTTCTTAGCTCTTTTACGGTATCAACACCGGCTGCCTCAAGAAGGTCAGAGTTTTCTTCTGCAACCCCTTTAATTCTGAATAAGTCGGCCATGTTTACCCATCTTAAGATCTTTGATTCATCAATTCCGGTTTCGCCGGCAAGTGCAGCCCTGCCTTTTTTGTCAGCTCCTTTTTCCAAAAGTTGCTCAACTTTACTGATTCCGGCTTTTTCAAGTTTTTCACCCATTACGGGGCCAATTCCTTCAATTTGTTTTATTGCGTATGACATAGTTTAAAATTTATGCGAATGTACAAAAAAAGGTCTGATAACCCATAAGTGATAGGTTTTGGCCCCAAATTCAACCATTTGTTAAACTGCAATTCACATTAAATTTACACTGTGATATTCTTAGAACCAGCCTTTTTTTCGGGTAGTTCTCCTGCTGCTTCCACCGATACCGAGCATACCCAGCAAACCTCTGGTAACTTCTCTTACTACGGTTCTTGTAACGCTGCTTTGGGCTACTTTTTCAATTATCGTTTTTTCTTTGCGGTTCGAAGGTGTGTTCTTTTCTTCCTTTTCTTTTTGTTTCTCTCGATCGGTTTCCAGTTCTTTTAGCTTTTCGTTCAAAAGTTCATAAGCCGATTCCCGGTCTATGGAAGTATTGTATTTTTTAACGATGGAGGACCTTGAAATAATTTCTGCCTGTTCGGCTTCACTGATAATATCCATCCTGGATTTTGGAGGACAAAGTAAACAGTGTACCAGACTTGTTGGTATACCTTTTTCGTTCAATACGGTTATCAGCGCCTCTCCTATACCCAGTTCGGTAATAAGGTCTTCGGTTTTGTAATGTTCGGAGATCGGATAATTTTCAGCA
This sequence comes from Flavobacteriales bacterium, assembly GCA_020635455.1. Lineage (GTDB taxonomy): Bacteria > Bacteroidota > Bacteroidia > NS11-12g > UBA9320 > JABWCE01. The sequence continues at coordinate 206,760 of JACJZT010000003.1, read as the reverse complement.
GCGGTTTTAATGGATTTTCTGTCTTTTGCGGTAAAGGCTCTCAGGGCATGCTGAATTTTCATACCCAATTGTGAAAGAACGGATTCAGGAATGTCGTCCGGGTTCTGGGTAATAAAAAACAAACCAACCCCTTTGCTCCGTATCAGTTTTACAATCGTTTCTATCTGACTTAAGAGAGCTCTCGAGGCTTCGTTGAAGATCAAATGCGCTTCATCAATGAAAATAACAAGTTCAGGTTGTTCGGCATCCCCTTGTTCAGGCATGGTTTCATATATTTCGGTCAGCAAACTCAGCATAAAAGTACTGAACAACCTAGGTTTGCCTTGTATGTCTTTCAGGCCAAGAATGTTTACATAACCACAGCCGTTCTTGTCTAACCTCATCAGGTCATCAACGTCAAAGGATGGTTCACCGAAAAATAAGTCTGCACCTTGTTCTTCAAGTGCAATGAGGTTTCTTAGTATTGCTCCAACCGAAGAGGTACTGATCAATCCATATTCTTTTTCAATTTCCTCTTTACCTTCATTGCTGAGATATTGAAGTGTTTTTCTGAAATCGGCAATATCAAGTAAGGGCAACTGATGGTCATCGGCATATTTGAATACCAGAGAAACCACTCCGGATTGCGTGTCGTTCAGTTCGAGCATTTTACTAAGCAAGACAGGGCCGAATTCACTGATCGTTGCTCTGAGTCTTACTCCGGGTTCATTGGAGAGAGAAAGAAATTCTGCCGGCGAACCTTTGGGCACCCAAGCCTCTCCGATGTATTTCACCCTTTCATCAATTTTAGGGTGTGGATTGCCGGGTTGGGTAATTCCCGAAAGATCTCCTTTTATATCCATAACAAGTGTTGGAACCCCGTTTAAGGATAATCGTTCTGCCAGAACCTGAAGGGTTTTGGTTTTACCGGTTCCGGTTGCTCCTGCAACCAGTCCGTGCCTGTTGAATGTTTTTAAGGGAGCTTTTACCTGACAATTTTCAAGCGGTGTTTTATCCAGAACTGCAGCACCCAAAATGATCGAGTTGCCTTTGAACGAATAAGACTTGTTTATTTCCTCAACAAATTTTTCCTTATTTGACATAATTGGTAATGTACAACAAACCAAAAGCATAAAAGGCAGATTGTCAAGTGTTGAAAATTTAAAATATTCAGCAGGCCATTTGAATTCGATATATTTGCATCATTGTATGGATAGCCCTATTTTTTTAATCCTTGTATCTTTAGGCCTGGCAGCATTCTTTTCAGGTTTGGAGATCGCTTTTTTGTCTGCCAACAAATTGCGTATAGAATTGAAAAGCAAGCAAGGGCATCGATGGGCAAACATTCTTTCCAATTACTACCGTTCCCCCTCACGTTTTATAAGTACCATTCTCGTAGCTTATAATATCATGCTGGTAATATTTGGTATCTTTATCGGAAAAGAATTAAACGACATACTTTCTAATTTTAATCTTTCCGGGGGAGCTATCCTGTTTATAAGCACCATAATTTCAACCGGAATTGTATTGTTTTCTGCCGATTTTTTACCAAAAGTTATTTTTAGTCTGAATCCAAATTTAATTCTATCCGTATTGATCTACCCTTTTCAGGTTGCCTATTATATTTTATGGCCTGTTGTAAATATGGTGATTTGGATATCCAAAACAGTATTGCGTGTGCTTACTTCGCAGAAATTCATAGAAACGGCTCCGGCATTTACAAAGGTTGACCTTGGTAATTTTATTGCAGAGAATCTTCAAGACAATAAAAAAAGCGAAGTGGATGCCGAAATTTTAAAGAACGCACTGGATTTCAGTAATGTTCGCGTGCGTGATTTTATCGTTCCTCGTACAGAATTGGTGGCCATCGACCTAAACGATACGGTGGAAAACCTTCTGGAACTTTTTAAAACTTCCAACCATTCTAAAATTCTTGTTTATCAAAACAATATTGATAACATCATCGGGTATGTGCATCAGGTGGATATGTTTAAAAATCCCAAAAGCATTAAATCCATTCTGATGCCCATCATCATTACCAATGAGAGCAAAACGGCACAACAAATGCTCAATGAGTTTGTAAAGAAACGCAAAAGTATAGCATTGGTTGTAGATGAATTTGGGGGTACGGCTGGCATCATTACTGTGGAAGATATTATGGAGGAGATCCTGGGTGAAATTGACGACGAGCACGATGTGGACGACGACATAGTGGAAACAAAGATCTCGGAGAACGAATACGAATTTTCAGCTTCTCTTGAGGTTGATTACCTGAATGAGAAATATGGATTTCAGATACCGGAAGGAGATTACGAAACCCTGGCAGGTTATATCATCGCTTCACATGGCAGCATTCCGGAGGTTGGCGAAACCTTTAACATTGAACGTTTTAACGTTAAGATCCTAAAATTTGACGAAGCCAGGATCGTATTGGTTCGACTGGTCGTTTTGGGTGAAACGGAATAATTTTTACAAAACTCCTTACTGAACAGGCAATTTCACTAAGGCTGCATTTTAAAGCGACCTTTGGAAAATATGCGTATTCCACTGTCTTTATTTTTCCTCAGTTCTTTTTGTTGATCTTCTGGCAAAAGTGTGGTTTCCATGCAGGTAACAGAACAGCACCCATCATATTTTTCACTGCATTCAGGACATTGAATGAATAAAAGATTGCAAGCCACATTTTTACAATTGGTATGCGTATCGAATGGTTTTCCGCATTGGTGACAATTGGCAATGACCTCTTCCGAAATTCGCTCACCAAGTCGCTCGTCAAATACAAAATTCTTTCCTTTGAACTTATTTTTAAGGCCCTGTTCCTTTACGTCTTTGGCGTATTTAATGATCCCTCCTTCGAGTTGATAAACATCCTTGAATCCGTTGTGTTTTAACCATGCTGAGGCCTTTTCACATCGTATCCCACCGGTGCAGTACATCACAACCGGATTTTCTTTTTTGTCGGCCAGTTTTTGAACCACGAGGTTTAACTCTTCCCTGAACGTATCCACATCCGGAAGAATGGCTTTTTCAAAATGTCCGACTTCACTTTCATAGTGATTTCGCATATCAACCAAAACGGTTTCCGGCCTGGATGTCAATTCGTTGAATTCTCTGGCACTTAAGTGTTTTCCATACTTCCACGACTCAAACGAAGGGTCATTGATACCATCGGCAACAATTTTAGGTCTTACTTTGATGATCAACTTGATAAAAGATTTACCATCATCCTCAACAGCAATATTTAGTCGGATGTTTTGAAGGAAAATGATTTCATCCAGGGCATTTTTTAAATCTTGAAAACCGGATTGAGGTACGCTTATCTGAGCATTTATGCCTTCGGAGGCAATATAGATCCTTCCCAAAACACCTATGGGTTGTAAAAGCAGATAAAGATGGTCCCTGAAAAATGCAGGTTGCCTTATAGGGTGATATATGTAAAAAGAAATGGTGGTTCTTTTTATCTCCGATCGGAGCAACTGATCTTTTAATTCTTTCTTATTAACCTTATTATGCAATTTCATGTTACATTAAGATTTTGGGCTGCAAAGGTACGTTATTGTAATTTTATTCTTTAAAATTGATGAATGATATTCATCATACACGAAAAACAATTGGGCTTATGAAAGCTTTACTCGAGGAAATTAAACGTTGTAAGGTCTGCAGGGAACATCTGCCTTTAGGTCCGAACCCTGTTGTAAGGGCAGGGTTTAACAGCAAAATACTAGTGATCGGTCAGGCTCCCGGTACAAAGGTCCATAAGAGTGGAATTCCCTGGAACGATCAAAGTGGGATCAAACTCAGAACCTGGTTAAACGTGGATGAATCCAAATTTTATGACACATCCTTTTTTGCCATAATGCCAATGGGTTTCTGTTATCCCGGAAAAGGAAAAGGAGGCGATCTGCCACCCCGGCCTGAATGTGCTCCATTATGGCATGAAACTCTTTTGAAGACGATGCGGGAACTTGAACTTATACTCTGTATAGGCTGGTATGCTCAGAAATATTATCTCAAAGAAAATTGCCGCGAAAATCTTACGGAAACCGTCAGAAACTTCACCGAATATGGACCATTGTTCCTTCCACTACCGCACCCTTCACCTCGAAACAATATCTGGATAAGGAGGAATCAATGGTTTGAGAAGGAGGTGATACCTTATTTAAGGCAAAGAGTTTATTCCATCATAGGTTGAACTAGATCTCCGGACTGTACATTAGATTGCAACCCCTTACATCGCTGTTGTCGGATCTTCCCAACACTTCAAAACTTCCGTCCTCATTAACTTTCCCAAGGTCAGAGGTTTGCAGAAATGAACATGAGAAAAGATTGGCCAGGTCAATTACCTTGATCTGACCCGTTTTTCCGGTTCCTATATTTTCTAAAGGGTCAGTAGACTCACTTACCATAACCTTCATCCAATGAGGTGCCTTGAACACTCCTTTGCTTTTTGAATATGCCTGACTCAGCAATTCGGTCATACCATACTCAGAATGAATATCCTTCAAGCTAAGTCGTTCCTTTAAAATGGAATGCAATTCACTCCTCGTGATCTCGGATCTTCTGCCCTTCATCCCGCCGGTTTCCATAACAATGGACTCAGCAAGGTCGATCGGGTATTTTTCTGCAAAGTCTATCAGAGCAAAGCTAACACCCATAAGAAATATTTTTTTTCCCGTTTGAATGTCTTTCTCAAGGTCGTGCTTTAGTTTCTGAAAATTATCAAGGTAAAACCCACCTTTACCTGAACTTTTCAAAAGGTGTTCAGCCATATAGATCAGAGATGAATTGGATCGTTCGAGATACGATGGCAATAAGAACCGAAAACTGTAATCCATGGGCTGTCCGTAATTTTGAATGAAAGTTTCGGTAAACGAACGAATATAAAGTTCTTTGTTTGAAACGTAATGTTTGCTGATTCCCGTATTCCCGGTTGAACTGCTTTCAAAAACCATTTCAGCTTCAGGGGATCCGTAGACGATAACCTTTTGTGTTTTAAAAAATTGCACCGGCATGAAAGGTATTTGAGTTATTTGTAAAACCTTTTCCGGACGTACATTAATTAAATCGATGTATTTTGCATAAACAGGGTTATATTTGGACTGAAGGTAAAATATGTTTAAAGCCAGATTTTCAAAGCCATTCATGTCGACCTTAAAAATTTCAGGGACCAGCCTGTCCATGGTATTGATGTGTTTTGCCGGCTTTAACATTTACAGTTGCAAAAATGATAGAATAGTTTCAGAAATGCCCGAATTAGAATTTAACCATGTAAATTTATATAAAAATAAACAGGGCGCTGACAGCATGCTGGTATTTAATCTGAGTTACAGCGACGGCAACGGGGATATAGGTTTGTCCGAATCAGATTCACTGCCACCGTTCAACTTCGGGGGCGGATACTTTTATAATTTATTTGTAACTTATTTCGTTAAGAAGGGTAATGTTTACAGGAAGATCCTCAACCCTTCCACCAACGATACCATTGATTTTAACCAACGAATACCACGATTGAATTTGAGTAAAAAGGATAAAAAAATTGAAGGAACTTTTGATTTGCGAATACCGGCTTCACCTTATCCGGGAATAAAACCGGATACCGTAAGGTTTGAATTCAGGATTGCCGACAGATCCTTGAATACAAGTCCTTTAGTTAGTTCGGGAGATGTTATTTTAAAACACTAACTGTCTACTATTGTTGTCAATTTAGTTTTGTGAATTTTTAAATAATATTTTTTTGAAGACCCCTGAAATAATGTAAGTTTGCCGACTTATTTCCGTCAAGGGTAAATCAGAAGATTAATTAGGCAGAAAAATTGTTAAGAACAAGATAGAACATTATTTAAAACATTATGAAACCATTATTTAAGAAACTGTTTATCTCTGCGACCTTACTTATTGCAATGCCTTTGAGCAACTATGCACAAAAATTTGCGTACGTCGATACAGAATATATTCTTTCATTGCTACCGGACTACAAGTCTGCCCAAAGAGCTTTAAATGAGATCGCTGAAAAATGGCAAAGCGAGGTAGATAAGAAATATGAGGATATTGATAAAATGTATAAGGAGTATCAGGCAGAAAAGATCTTATTGACGCCTGATCAGCAGAAACAAAGGGAAAACGATATAATCGCCAAGGAAAAGGAAGCGAAGAAGTTTCAACAAGATAAGTTTGGATATGAAGGAGAATTGTTCAAGAAGAGACAGGAGTTGGTAAAACCGATCCAGGACAAGGTATTTGAGGCAATACAAAAAATAGCCAAAGAGGATGCACTTGATTTTATTTTTGATAAGTCGTCGGATATGACCATGCTGTTCAGCAACGCCAAGTACGACAAAAGCGATGATGTGCTTACCCTGCTTGGTGTGGCACCAACCCCTGAAGAAAAAGAAAAAGTTAAGGAGAAGAAAAATAACTTACCACCAAGGGATGGCGATACACCTCCAAGGGGTGGGGATTTGCCTCCCAGATAATTTGAATTAGAATATTTTAAACAACAGAATAATGAAAAAACTAGTATTAAGTTTATTGATGGCCTTATGCCTGGTTGCGGGTGTGAATGCTCAGAGTAAGATCGCTCACGTGAATACCGCTGAGCTTATGAATGCCATGCCTGAAATGAAAGAATTTGAAGAAAAATTGAAAGCACATGAGAATTTGCTGAGAAAGCAATTGGAAGAAATGCAAAATGAGTTGCAAACCAATTATTATGCTTATCTGAACGATACGATTTCACCCGATGCGGTAATGGAAATTAAAAAGAAAAAGCTTGAAGATCTTCAGGCAAACATTCAACAATTTGCTCAAACCGCGGAACAGGAAATGACAAAGAAAAAAGAGACCCTTTATTTGCCGATCTACAATAAAGCAAAGACCGCTATCAGCGAAGTTGCCAAGGCAAAAGGTTACGATTATGTTCTCGACAGTTCTGAAGGATTGGGAGTACTGGTAGTTCAACCCGCCAACGACATCATTAATGATGTAAAGAAGAAATTAGGGATAAATTAGATCTCACAAAGCAACTTTTATGAAATGGCTTCCTTAGGGAGGCCTTTTTATTTTAAATACTCTCCGGATTCCTTCGAAGTTGCTTTATATGTATTTTTGTCACTCATTTGAAAAACCTTTCCGAAAATAAAGTGATCAAACCGGGGCCTATCGGTATCTTTGATTCAGGATACGGAGGCTTGACCGTTCTCAACAAAATAGCAAAAGACCTGCCTGAGTATAGTTATGTTTATCTCGGAGATAATGCCAGGTCGCCTTATGGAAACAGAAGTTTTGAAACTGTAAAAAATTATACCCTTCAGGCGGTCAAGGAATTGTTTGAGCTAAACTGCCATTTGGTAATCCTTGCGTGCAACACAGCTTCAGCTAAGGCACTCAGGACCATACAGCAGACCTATCTTCCCAAAATTGAGCCTCACAAAAGGGTATTGGGTGTGTTGCGACCAAGCACCGAAGTTATCGGAAAGTACAGCCATACCAGGCATATTGGGATTCTTGGTACCTCAGGTACGGTATTGTCGGGTTCCTATGAAATAGAAATAAAAAAGTTTTTCCCCGATTGCGAAGTGTTTCAACAGGCTTGTCCAATGTGGGTTCCTCTAATCGAGAACCGGGAACACCAAACCGAAGGAGCAAAGTACTTTATTAAGAAATATTTGGATCAACTTATGGAACGTTCGGGTAGGATCGACACCATTCTTCTGGCCTGTACACATTATCCTTTGATTTTGGATGAAATCAGGGAATACGTCGGGAAAGACATTCAGGTGATCCCCCAGGGAGAGATCGTTTCTCTTGGGTTACAGGATTATCTGAAACGACATCCGGAAATGAATGCCCTTTGTCTTAAAACCGGCGAAAGAACCTATTACACATCAGATGATACAGCAAATTTTAATGCTGCAGCCGAACTTTTCTTTGGTGAAAGTCTGAGTTCAGTTCACTTGCCGATCGGGGATTGACGACCTTTTTCATTGCCGCTACTAAACCCGGTGTTTACCATTTATCAATTATATATAGGTGTATAAAGAATAAGTTTTTAATTTCGAAAGGTACTTATAGCTGTATATCATGTCCGGAAAGGAAGATAAAATAAGAATACTGGTTGTTGATGACCTGCATCCTTCATTCATGGAAAAATTACATCCTTCGGCTTTTGAAATTACCTATACTCCGGAAATTAAAAGCTCTCAAATTAACGCTGCATTGCTTGACAAGGATGCACTTGTTGTGCGGTCAAAAGCGTTTATTGACAGGGATATTTGTACTGGTGCAGAACAATTAAAACTCATTGCCAGAGCCGGGGCAGGTATGGACAACATTGATCTTGAATGGTGCAGAGAAAAAGGGATCACCGTTTTACACGCATCCGGGGCAAACAGCAATGCAGTTGGAGAACAGGCATTGGGAATGCTATTGAATTTAATGTCGAACATTTCCAAATCCGATAGGGAGATCAGGGCGAATGTATGGGACAGAGAAGGTAACAGAGGTGAGGAATTAAGTGGTAAAACGGTTGGTATAATAGGTTACGGGAATACAGGATCGGCCTTTGCACGAGTATTAGGAGGATTCAAGGTTAAGATACTGGCTTACGATAAATATAAAACATCGTTTGGAAATAACAAGGTTTCAGAAGTAAAAATGGAAACCATTTTTAAGGAAGCTGATATCGTCTCCCTTCACATTCCCTTAACACATGAAACCCGACATCTTGTGAATGCTGATTATCTGCAGGCCTTTGACAAACCAATACGATTGCTCAATCTATCAAGAGGCAAAATCGTAAATACAAAAGATGTGGTTGAGGCCCTTATGAAGAAGAAGATCATTTCCTTTGGCACTGACGTTCTTGAAAACGAGGAGCTGGACAAACTTAATCATGAAGAGCAAAAGATCTTCAATGATCTTAAAGGTTTTTCAAATGTAATATTAACCCCTCACATTGGTGGGTGGTCAAAAGAATCGTATAAAAACATATCTGAAAATCTGGCGAACCAGCTGATCGAATTTTACAATAAAAAACTCCCGTTGGCCAAAGGATTTACGGAAGCACAAAAATTCCCTTGATATTTTAGCAAAAAATAACAAATATTGTTGTTTCGTAGAAAATTCGTTAAACCCTTATAAATTAAAGATAAATTAAAGCAGAAATTATGAAATTTAAACATTACTTAGTCCTTATGGGCGCATTTCTTCTCTCTAATTGGACCTTTTCTCAGGCCAATTACGGAGAAATCAGAGGTAAGGTGATAGACAAAAAAACAAAGACCGCCATGGAGTATGCAACGGTGGTGCTTAAAAGAGAAGGGATCGTTAAGTCAAGTTCCCTGACCGATGATAATGGAAATTATTTCCTTAAAACCCTTGACCCGGGTGAATATCAATTAGAGGTATCTTATGTAGGTTACAGAAAGTATGAAGCAAGCGGAATTCTGGTTACATCTGCTTCCATCAAATTCTGGAACATTGAGATGCTACCGCTTGGTGACGATGGTTTCGATCTTGGAACCGTTACCGTTGCTGCAAGCCGAACCGAGTTGGTAAACGTTGATGAAAACAAAAAGACACTTACTTCAAAAGACATTATGAAATTACCCCAGAGAGGTATTGGAGCTATTTCCAACACATCTTCAGGAACCAATTCTTCAGGTGGTGGAATTTCCATCTTAGGTAACAGGACCGATGGAACCAGACTGTTCATTGACGGAGTTCCTGTTATAGGTTCTTCAGCCATGCCAACCGTAGGGCAGGAGCAGATCGACCTTATTCAGTCCGGAGTTCCTGCAATGTTTGGTGACCTTACCGGTGGTGCGATCAACATCACTACCAAAGGTCCGAGCAGAAGACATTCAAAATATTTCGAATATGTGACCTCGAGCTTGTTTGATAAATGGCATTACAACACTTTTGAGCTCGCATTTTCAGGACCTTTGAAAATTAAAAACAAGGGTGGAGGAAAAGACGAAAGGGTTTTGTTCGGTTACAACATTTCCGGTCACCTTGAATATCAAAAAGACGGAAGTCCTACCGTACTTGGTTCATGGGCCGTTAAAGACGATGTATTTAACAACATCAAGGAAAATCCTTTGACCGAGAATCCACAAGGTGGAGGCTTTGTTCCCACTTCTTCATTTTTAACAAAAGACGACCTGGTATTAAACAAGGCTCGTCAGAACGTGCCGTTTTATTTAGGAGTGGTAAATACCAAATTTGAATATACACCATCCAAAAATTCAGTACTTACCTTTTTTGGAAGTTTTGCAGCTCAGCAATCCAAAGGATATAACTACGCTTCTTCACTCTTGAATTTTGATGAGTATTCATTAAACACAAATCAAACATACAGGGCCTATTTGCGTTACACCCAAAAGATCGGATACCAATCGGGTGATAAGCTGGAAAAAGGTGCCAAACAACCCCTGGTTTCTGATGCATTCTATTCATTGCGTATAGATTATCAGTCAAGTAACAGCAAAAGTCAGCACGAAAAACACAGAGACAATATTTTTGATTACGGATATATCGGTAAGTTTACACATTACCGTGCACCCGTATACGAATACAAGGATCAGCCTCAAAAATACATTATCACCAGGAACGGTGTGAACGATACTGTAACCAGAGTTGGGTATTACGAACTAAGAGGGTTCAGAGATACCATGATCACTTATGAAGCCAGCGACTTAAACCCTCTAAGGAGTAAGTATACCGAAAATGCATATTCTTATTTCAGTGATGCATTTGGTTTAAGAGGTGCAACCAGTGACGGAATGATCGCCACCTTCAATGGTTTGCTGAACGGATACAGTTTGCCAAACACCTATTCATTATGGTTTAATCCCGGAATGCCTTTGGCAGGATACAGCAAGAGCCAGTCTGAGAGATTCTCGGCTTATGCGATCGGAGAAGCTTCGATCAACACAGGAAAGAAAAAAGAAAATAAGCACGATATTCAGTTTGGTTTGACCTATGAGCAGAACATTCAAAGTTCATATGGACTTTCAGCCAGCCGTTTATGGTTCCTGATGCCACAGATCACCAATAGTCACCTGTCAAACCTTGACAAGGTTACTCAGGGCGAATACATTTTAAACAGTATTCAGGCATTTGACCAGGATGGAAGATTCCTGGATTCGGTAAAGTATAACGTTAGAGTTGATAAAGATCAGCAAACTGAATTTGATAAGAACCTGAGAGCAAAATTGATCTCTGAAGGCAAAACAGATGCTTACGGCAATCCTATTACCGAATCATCCTACATCGACATCAATGCCTTATCACCGGAAGATCTTGATTTAAGTATGTTCAGTGCCGACGATCTGTTAAACAAAAACTCAGCCAGTAATCCTTACATAAGTTATTATGGATACGATTACCTTGGAAACAGAACCAGAAAAAGATTTTCTGTTGATGATTTTCTTCTGAACAAACAGGAAAGAAGTATAGGTTCATTCGCACCTATATATAGCGCTGCCTGGTTGCAAGACAAATTTGCCATTAAGGATATGATCTTCAGGGTTGGAGTAAGGATCGAACGATACGACGCAAACCAGCCTGTTCTAAAAGATCCTTATTCACTTTATCCGATCAAAACCGCCGGAGAGATCACAGAGATCGGTTCATCAAATGTTAATCACCCTGATAACATAGGTGATGACTATGCAGTATATGTAAACAGTGCTAAAAATCCAACCAAGATCGTTGGTTACAGAAAAGACAACACATGGTATGATGCACAAGGTGTTCAGGTAACCAATCCTGAAGTTCTTGCTCAGCAAACCTCAAACAACCTGATTCAGCCATACCTGGTAGATTACAGCAATACAAACATTGTTAAAGAGGCTTTTGTGGATTACAAGCCACAGGTAAATGTATTACCAAGGGTTTGGTTCTCATTCCCGATCAATAAAGATGCATTGTTCTTTGCAAATTACGATGTATTGACCCAGCGTCCAACAGACGGCGCAACCTTCGCACCGATCCGTTCATATTATTTCTTAGAGTCTGATCAGGATCGTTTCTTGCCAAATGCTGCCTTAAAACCAAGGATCAAAACCATGTACGAACTTGGATATAAGCAAAAACTCAGCAAAACATCCGCAATTAGTATCATCGCTTCGTATTCAGAAGTTCGAAACGATTTCGGACAATTCCGATACAATCAGGCTTATCCGGTTTCTTATACCAGTTATTCGAACATTGATTTTTCCACCAATAAAGCTTTCAGAGCTGAATATCAGTATCGCGGAATCAAAAATTTCCAGATGAATGCGAACTATACATTGTTGTTCGCTGATGGAACCGGTTCTAACATTAACGCGCAGTCTGCACTTATTCAGGCGAATCAGCCAAACCTAAGATCCCTTTATCCTTTGGATGTTGATTTCCGTCACAATTTCAATACAACCTTCACCTATGGATATGAAGGAGGTAAGGATTACAACGGACCCATCTGGTGGGGTAAAAGAGTGTTTGAAAATGCCGAAGCAAGCTTTATTGTTCTGGCTCGTTCCGGAGCTCCGTACACTGCTAATTTAAGTCCAACTGCAACTGCACAGGCCAGATTAGGTACAGTTACAAGAAGTCAGGTAAAAGGAAATCCATTTGGTTCCCGTATGCCATGGCAATTCAAGGCTGATGTTAACTTTAGCAAGTCTTTTGAGTTTAAGAAAAAGCAAGTTAAGGAGAACCGCATAAACGTAACCGGAGTGACTGTATTCCTATGGGTACAAAATTTATTTAACACCAAGATCATCGAATCCGTATACGCATTTACAGGTTTACCCAACGATGATGGTTATTTGAATTCGCCACTTGGAGAGCAGGCAATTTCTCAGCAAGTAAATCAGCAGTCCTTCATTGATCTTTACAACATTTCAATGAACAATCCTTTTAACTATGCTTCGCCACGTTTAATAAGACTTGGTCTGAGATTTACACTTTAATAATTAACCAAAGAAAATTAAATCATGAACAGAATAAAACATATAGGTCTTTCCATTCTTGCACTGGGATGTTTCATTAGCCTGAGTGCTAAGGAAAATGTCGGAGAGAAAAGGGTAGCCCCTGTTAAAAGTAACAACAAATTAATGAAATATGCCGCGTCATGCGACCCGGCAACAGCCAGTGCCGACCTGGATGTAAACAATGTAAGGACCAAGATCCAGAATGGTGGAGACATGTGGTGGGATTTATCGAACCCCAAATATGAGATCCCTAAGATCGCCGATCAGAATACCGTAAGAAAACATTCTCTGTTTTCAGGCGCGATCTGGGTTGGAGGTTACGATGGTGTTGGACAAAGTGGTAATCTTAAACTTGCAGCGATGACTTACCGTCAAACAGGTTCTGACTTTTGGCCGGGACCCATTGATCCGGTAACCGGTAATACCGACGGAACGGTCTGTAAAGCTTATGACAATATCTACAAGGTTGAGCAGAAAGAAATAACCGACCATTACGAGAACGTTTTGAACGGGACCCCGACGCTTACCGAAGGGATCAGTAGCTGGCCTGCAAGGACCTCACTGAATTCACCCTCAATTGCACCCTTTTTTGATGCTAATAACGACGGTGTATATTCTCCCTTGTTTGGTGATTATCCTGTTCTGCAGAATTCTTGTAAAGGAAATTTGAATCTGGAGAACAAACCTGAGGATCAACCGGATCAAATGTTATTTTTTGTTTATAACGATAAAGGAAACATCCACTCTGAATCCGGCGCAACTCCTATAGGTCTTGAACTTCATACAACGGCCTTTGCATTTGCGACCAATGATGAGATCAACAACATGACATTCTATACCACTACCATCATTAACCGTGGTTTTACAAACTTATACGATACCTATTTTGGAGAATGGGTTGATGCAGACCTTGGAAATTACATCGACGATTATGTGGGTTGCGATGTGCACAGAAGTCTGGGATTCTGCTATAACGGTGATGATAATGATGACGGTATTCTTGGTTACGGACTTAATCCACCTTCTGTAGGAATTGATTTTTTTGAAGGTCCTAAAAAGGATACAACCATAAATGGAAAAGATACAACCTTCGAATTAGGAATGAGCAAGTTTGTTTACTACAATAACGATTTCTCCAATTTTGGAAATCCTCAATTACCAATTCATTTCTATTATTACCTGACCGGAAGATGGAAAAATGGAAACTGTATGACCTGTGACGGAAAAAGCGGTCAGACCGGTACCAACTGTACCAACTATTTGTTTCCTTTTGAAACCGACCAAAACTGTGCTGCCAACTGGAACGAAAGAACTGCAGGCAACTCACCCGGAGACCGAAGATTCCTTCAAACCAGCGGACCTTTTACACTTAAACCCGGCGCGGTCAACAAACTTACCGTAGGTGTTGTTTGGGCCAAGGCAAGCAGCGGAGGTGCTGAAGGTTCTTTGAATTTATTAAAGCTTGCAAGCGACAAGGCACAGTCGTTGTTTAATAACTGTTTTGATATCGTTGACGGTCCGGATGCACCGGATGTAAAAGTTCAGGAATTAGATAATGAACTCGTGTTCCTGTTTGGGGATACCAAAAGGATCGAAAATTATTCGGCTTCTGTAAAAGATGAAAATGACATTCCTCAGCTATATAATTTTGAAGGATACAGGATCTATCAACTAAAAGACGGAACCGTTGGAACGGGAGATCTGGATGACATCGATAAGGCTCGTGAAGTTTTTGCCTGCGATGTTAAAAATAATGTACTGCGACTGGTAAACAAACCTTTCGACCCGATCCTGGGTGAACGGGTACCCAAATTAATGATCGATGGTACCAATGAAGGTTTACAACATTCCATCTCACTTACAACGGATGCATTTGCAACCGGTTCCAATAAAACACTGGTTAATTTTAAAACATATTATTATCTGATCCTGTCGTATGCTTCTGAACCAAACAGCAAGCAAGATCAATATCTGGCCGGAAGAAGGGTTAAAATATTGAATGCATCTCCCCGAAATCCTCAGCCAAGAATGGGAGGTTCCAATACCAAAGGAGAGTATGGTCTGAGTCCGAGAATCAC
Organism: Flavobacteriales bacterium; assembly: GCA_020635455.1. Taxonomy (GTDB): domain Bacteria; phylum Bacteroidota; class Bacteroidia; order NS11-12g; family UBA9320; genus JABWCE01. The sequence continues at coordinate 191,726 of JACJZT010000003.1, read as the reverse complement.
CAGGATGGAAGGTTCCGGAAATGGTGGAAACTGGATTGATCTTACCACCGAAAGTGAGTTGGAGATCATCAGCAACCCGCCATACAAAATGGCTCACCCTACATATGAAGTAGGTAAAGGTCCTGTTAAAGTCGCTGTGGTCGATCCGTTAATGGTGCCTAAAGGCGAGTTTGAATTGGTGTTTTTGGAAAATCCCGATTCAATAGCGAGCAATCCAAGACTCAGAAGAGCAGGAGTCAAAGGGCATGCAACCGACTGGATCTTAGTAAGAAAATACGATAACGGACTTACCGATACCGTATATTCTCAGTCTACCATAGATAAACACAACGAACAACTGATAACCGCCAACAGTACCCGTTATTATGCCAAAAAGGTTAACGATTGGGGAATGGCAGTAACCATCGATCAGGTTCTTGATCCCGGAAATGCAGATGTGGATGAAACCAACGGCTCCCTGGGGGCCGAAGTGATCTTTACCAAACAGGGTACTCCCTGGCTTACTGCAATAACCGATATCGACGGAAATCCATTTTACAACTGGATACATTCCGGAACCAATGGAAAGGCGAGCAATTACACTGACCCGACCGAACACGATTATGCGTTAAGCGGTACCCCGATGGATCCTTTTGAAAGTTACGAGAAATTATGGGAAGGTCGAATAGCACCTTACCGATTGGCTTCACGATTTACAAACAATGCAGGAGCAAGATACAATGCTCAGGTCATTCAGGGAATTGCCTACGATGGTACCCCAATGAACTCAACCTGGGGAATGGACAATCTTTCCAGTGTGGATCTGGTGATCACACCCGACCGTACCAAGTGGTCTAAGGTAAATGTTCTGGAAATGAGCGACGACAATGTACTGGCTCAGGGAAGCACCAAGAAATTTAACCCACGTGAGAGAAACTCCATTGATATAAATGGAAATGAAATTCCCGGTGAAAGAGGAAGATCATGGTTCCCCGGGTATGCAATTAACATCGAAACAGGCGAGAGATTAAACATCATTATTGGAGAGGATTCTCGTCAGTATACCAATAATGGAAGAGATCTTAAGTGGAATCCAACCGACGATCAGGGTTTCTACGGTTCAGGAATTCTTGCGCACGGAGGAAGGCACTTTATCTACATCATGGGATCCTACGAGGGAGTAGGTTCTCAACAACCTTTCTTGCCGAATTACGATGAAGGAAATGCTTATTTTGATATCTTCAAAGACATCACACCTGCTACCAATGACTTTACAAGAGGTCTGGCCATTAATAAAGTTATGTTCCAGTGTATGTGGGTTATTCCAACCATACTTAATCGAGGATTTACCATGAAAGAAGTGGACGGAATGCCTGTTCCGGATTCTGAAGTCAGATTTAAAATAAGAGTTAAGAAACCTTACAGGTATTTTGAGACCATAACCGGTTCTGCCAATAACGACAATCCGAGATATACATTTAAAACTGATGAAGTTTATAACGAAATATCAAACGAAACTGCAAAAAGTGCACTTGATATCGTAAATGTTGTGCCTAACCCTTACTACGCATTTTCACCTTATGAAAGTTCACCGGTTGAAAATAAAGTTAAGATAACCAACCTGCCTGAAAGGTGTGATATTTCGATTTATACAGTTGATGGCACCCTTGTTAAAAGGATCAAGAAAGATGATTCCAGTACTGAAGTAGTATGGGACATAAAGAACGATGCCAAAGTTCCCATTGCAAGTGGTATTTATCTGATACATGTAAATGCTCCAGGAGTTGGGGAAAAAGTCCTGAAATGGATGGGAATAATGCGACAATTGGATCTTGACTCTTTCTAAAACACACAAAAACTGAAAATTATGAAATTAAGAATATTAAGCTTATTAAGTGCTGTGATCACAGCGGGTGTTTCATTTGCCGGAAATCCCGATAGAGGCGGCCAGGCCAGTGCGACACAATTGGTCATTAATGGCTGGGCAAGATCGTCCGGAATGGGATGGGCTGCTCAAAGCTCTATTCGTGGAATCGAATCGATGTATATGAACATTGGTGGACTAGCCTTGACCCGCAAAACAGATATCATTTTTTCAAGGACCAATTGGCTTCAGGGAAGTGGAATAAACATCAATAGTTTGGGAATTGCTCAAAATCTGGGTGATGACAATGCGATCGGATTATCCATTACCTCAATCGATCTTGGAGATATACCAATCACAACGGTTGAGCAGCCCGATGGAGGACTGGGAACCTTTTCACCACGTTTTACCAATTTAGGGATTGGATACAGCAAGAAATTTACCGAAAGGATCACAGGAGGAGTTTTGCTGAGAGTGTTCTCTGAAAATGCTTCGAATACCAAAATGCAGGGTGTTGCTTTTGATGCAGGTATTCAATATAAAACCAGTTTTAGAACTGCTGATGATACCCATTTTGGAGTTTCCATTAAAAATATTGGTCCCGATGTTAGTTACTCAGGAGATGGAATATCTTCGAAAGTGCTGAATCCATCAAACGATCAACAGGTAACAATGAACCAAAGAGTTGCGAAATTTAACATTCCTGCCCTGATCAATATTGGTGGAGCTTATGATATCGTTTTGGATAAGTCTAAAGAGACCGCTTTCAATAAATTAACGGTTGCTGCTAACTTTACGTATAATGCCTTTTCTCAAAACCAGCTTACAGCAGGCTTGGAATACAATTATAAAAAAATGTTCATGCTTCGTGCGGGATATGCATATGAAGATGGAATTATGAAGTATTCAACCCGAAGAACAGCGAACAACGGATTAGCAGGAGGGGTAACTTTCGAATTGCCCTTTGGTAAAAACGGAAATACATTTGCACTCGACTACTCTTACAGAGATTCACGACCTTTCTCAGGATCGCATGCAATCGGTGTAAAGATGTCGCTCGGAGGGGGAGCAGAATAAACCAGACGGTTAAGCAGTATGTATACCGGGGGTTAATTAAACTTAAAAAAGTATATTTGCAAGGTTGCATCAATCATTTCGGTTGATGCAACTTTATTTTATAGCACTACGGATCAAAGGAATCATTATGGCGATCAATTACATGACAAAAGAAGGTTATGATAACCTTGTGAAAGAAATAGAGGAACTCGAAAAAATAGAAAGGCCACGTATCAGTGCACAGATTGGTGAAGCCAGAGAGAAAGGAGACCTTTCGGAAAATGCTGAATACGACGCGGCAAAAGAAGCTCAGGGCTTGCTTGAAATGAAAATTGCCAAATTGAAGACCATCCTGGGTGAGAGCAGGATACTGGATGAGTCAAAGGTGGATCTGAGCAAGGTTGGCATTCTTACGAAAGTGAGTCTTTTGAATAAGAAATTAAATTCAAAGGTTGAATATTGCATAGTTTCCGAAAAGGAGGCAAATCTGAAAGAGGGAAAAATATCTGTAAAATCTCCAATAGGAATGGGTTTGATGGGTAAAAAAGTAGGTGAGACCGCCCAGGTCAAGGTACCTGCCGGAACCCTGGAGTTTGAGATCCTGGAAATTTCAATTGTATAAGGTCATGACAACATTATTTACACGAATTGTTGAAGGAGAAATTCCATGCCACAAAATTCTGGAGGATGAAAAACATCTTGCGTTCCTCGACATAATGCCTTTAAAAACAGGTCATGTGCTTGTGATACCCAAACGACCCGTTGATTATATATTTGATCTGGAACCGGATGAGCTTGCAGAGCTTAATAAATTTGCCCAAAAAGTTGCCATCGGACTTAAAAAGGCCATGCAATGTAAAAGGATAGGTGTGGCCGTTATAGGACTTGAAGTTCCTCATGCACATATTCACCTTGTTCCGATGAACCTTATGTCAGACATGGATTTTACAAGGCCTAAATTAAATCCGGGAAATGAAGAACTCAGTCGAACTGCTGAGCTAATCCGAGCAAACTTTTAACAGATCCTAACATTTACATTGGTTTTTCTGAAGTAAAAAAACCTTCAAGAGTACTCATTTTTAATTCTGTTTCAGAATACTCTTCTTCAGCCATACTGCCCTTTACAATACCGGCTCCGGCCCAGAATATCAGGTTCTTGAGGTCTGTTTTAAGGCAACGCAGATTAACCCAAAAATTTACCTTCTCACTTGTATAAACCGGTCCGAGAAATCCGGAATAATATTCACGTTCGATCCCCTCATTCTCACGGATAAATTCCTCGGCTTCCTTTAAAGGGTATCCGCAAACAGCAGGCGTTGGATGTAGGGAGTTTATTACTTTCTGAACATCAGAATGATTGAAGGTAATCTGGTTGATCAGATGTATTAAATTACCTGTATTGTGTTCCCGGAGGGGAGAAACTTCAATATTGGATGCATTAAGTTCGTTCAATTTCTGAAGGATGTAATTTCGGACGAGCGATTGTTCCTTGTTTTCCTTTGAACCAAATTCGCTTTTTTTCTGATAGGATTTTGTGCCTGCAAGAGCATAGGTAACGTAGCTATTTTTATGGCTTTGTATTAAAACTTCAGGTGTTGCACCGATCCATATTTCCCCTTTCACACCGAAACAGTATACGAAGGCACCGGGAAAATGGGAGACCAGATACCCAAACAGATCACTTACTCGGAACTCCTTAGGTAAGGTCTTCTTTTTTACCCTTGCAAGGACCACTTTTTGAAATTCACCTGCGTCAATTCTTCTTACGGCCTTTTGGACAACCTCCTGGTAACTAACATCATTTACAGGACCACGGATGTTACTTGATTTATAATTATCCATAATTTCAGGCAATTCGAGGTTTTGAATTTTGCCTTTCATAAATATTTTGGAAGCGCTGTTTTCATAAGGGGCAATTAAAAAACCTTCCGAAAAATTTATATCCGATCCTATAATGACCTCAGGATCGGACACCGTTTTTATTTGGGTGTCTTCAGGTGCTTTCCAAACCACAAAAGTCTGATCCATCAACTTTTTATATTCATTATTGCCAATGTGATCCTTGAAAGATTGATCAACTTGTCGCGGTCATCGGTTATTCGTATTTCCCACACGTGAGTAGTTCTGCCAATATGGATTGGCTTGGGTGTCCCATAAACATATCCTGAGGAAATGGCCCGTATGTGGTTGCCGTTAATTTCCAGACCGACACACATTTTATCCTCATCCAGGCACAAATTGGCTGCAAGGCTGGCACAAGTTTCGGCTAATGCCATGCTGGCACCCCCATTCAGTACTCCATACGATTGAATGGTTCGCTCATCAACAGGCATTTTAACCGTAAGGGAATCCATGTTTACGGATATAACTTCCATACCAAGTTGGGAAGCAAGGGTTTTTTGCATTAAGCCATTTAATGCATCAAGTGTTATATTTTTGCGGGGGTTAAACATTGATCTCAAATTGAAGGTAAAAAAAACAATTTACATAATCAGGCATGGCGAAACCGACTTCAATAAAAGGGGAATTATACAGGGAAGCGGAATCGATTCAAAATTAAATAAAACAGGTATAAATCAGGCGAATTTATTTTACTCTGCTTACAAACACATTTCCTTCAAAAATATATATACTTCTGAACTGATCCGAACTCATCAAAGCGTTGAGCCCTTTTTAAAGAAAGGAATAACACATACTCCCTTGCCAGAGTTGAACGAAATAAACTGGGGAATAATGGAAGGATTGCACCCCGACCCATACAACCAGATCCATTTCAACCAGATGGTTGAAGACTGGAGGAACGGATACCTCGATAAAGCCATAGAAAATGGAGAATCACCCAATAGCTTATTTGAAAGACAAGTCAGGGGCCTGGAAAAGATCCTTTCGCGGTCTGAGGAAGATATCATTATGATCTGCATGCATGGGCGCGCAATGAGAAGTTTTTTATGCTTACTTTTAGAAGAGGAATTAAAAAACATGGATAAATTCAAACACAGTAATCTGTGTTTATACGTTCTACACCAAACCGAAGACCTGAAGTTTAAGCTTGAACTTGAAAATTCTACGGACCATCTCTGGTAAAGGCAAAATTGTAAAATACTACATTCTGCCGAAAGGTACCTTTACTTTCTGTCGGCCATCACAACCTCGCTTATAGGTTTTAGATGCACAGGAATCCATCAGAATCATAAAGGCGAAACATGCCAGAAGAATTTTTATGATTTTAAGTCCTTTCATTGTTTTAATAACTCAAAAAGTGGTTTTTTAGTATACGAAGGTCAAAATTACATATTTATTTTTTGAAAACCGCGCCAGAACCTGTCCGGCATTTCACCGTTCGTCGCGGTCATATAATCGCTGTATGAACAGGGGATCAATACACTGTGCTCACCATAATTATCCGGATATGGTATTTCCATCCACCACCTATCGGATAATTTACTCTTAAAAAAGACAGCATCCGGCTGGCCTTCCTCAAGTGCACAGCGATATTTAATAAATTCCTGATGCATTACAGGGTGGTCATTTTTACGATTGTAGTATCCATCAATAAAATACCAGATCATTTGGGCAGCCAGTTTTGAGGACTGATTGAAATTGTCGAAATCCGGATTCAACTCATAAATACCAAATGTTTTGACCTTGTCTGCCACACCTGCATACCATGCTAGCTGACAAGCTTCCTCACCGGAGAAACCTGAAGGGTTGCCATCTGCATGTCCGGGCGCATCCGAAAGTTTTAAGGCTGCCATATCTATACAAATCATATCTGCATTCCTTATCATAGGTTCACTGTCGGTAATGTCTTTTTTGAGAGGACCTAGCCGGTTAGCTTCAAAATATAATTTTTTGATCATTCCTAAACTATCTTCTTCAACCAGATAGGTTTGATACCCTAAAACATTAACATTAAAGAGGTAGTTGGGCTTATGGGTACAGATGCTTCGAAGATAGTTGTCATTTTTAAGGTCAAAACCGGCACTTACGTTGACCAATTCAAGGTTCTTGCATATTTTTTCATAAGCGGTATATTGCCCATACGTGAGTTCTTTTGATCCGCCAAGAATAATTACCGTTACATTTTCTTTAAGGAGGGATTCGGTTACGATTCTCAGCGCTGCTAAACTGTCTTCAAAAGTGTCACCCGGTTCAATGTTGCCAAAGTCGCTGATCCTTAACCTCGGGTTTTGACGGATCATTTTGTACAATTCGTTTCGAATTGGGTCCGGGGCCGACTTGCATCCTTCATTACCGGCGGAGTTCCGTCCGTCATTAACACCAATAATGGCTATGTCTGTTTCAGAAATGTCAGGTACTTCATCAAACGAAAAACACGTTAAATGACCAATTGAACTGGGTTTCCACTTTTCTGGATCTGCCTTATACGGTTTCAAAAATTCTTTAAGCATCTTTCGGGTTGAGTAATTAATTTAGCAAAGTTAAAGTATCTGAGATGCAGCAAGCGTTTTTAACAGGAGGAACCGGGTTTGTCGGAGCACATTTACTATGTGAATTACTTCAGAACGGGTATCAAATCAAAGCTCTTAAAAGGAGTCAATCCTCTATGAAGACCTTTGATCTTATTAAAGACCTGTATTTTGGACAGCATGCCGAGCCCGTGCTTAAAAATTTGGAATGGGTGGATGGAGATATACTTGACCCATCTGGTCTTGAGGAGCTGATGGATGAAAAAACAATTGTATTTCATTGTGCAGCCATGGTTTCTTTTCACCCGTTCGATAAAAGTAAGATTTTTTCAACCAACGTTGAAGGTACCTCTAATGTGGTAAATGCCTGTCTCGGCAAAAAGGTAAAAAAGCTGGTATACTTAAGCAGCAGTGCCGCAATTGGAAATGCTCCTTATGGGGTTCTTACAACGGAAGACCATCTTTGGGATGAAAAAGATAAACCATCGAACTATGCCATAAGTAAATTTTATGCTGAACTTGAGGTATGGAGGGGGATTGAAGAAGGTTTGAACGGGGTCATGGTTAATCCTCCTTTGATCATCGGGCCATGCGACTGGAATAAAGGGACCGGAGTTTTTTTTAAAAACGCCTTAAAAGGTATGCCTTTTTATACCGAGGGAGTTAATGGTTTCATTTATGTAAAGGACGTTTGTAAGGTTATGAGATTGCTTGGAGAAAGTGAAGTACATTCCGAAAGGTTTATTACGGTTTCAGAAAATTTAAGCTATCTTGATTTTATGAAAAGCATATCGGACAGTTTGAACAAAAGAACCCCGGGGATCAGAATTGGAAGGATTGTAACCGGAATAGCATGGAGGCTCTTACATTTTATCGGTTTAATAACAAACTACAAGAGTCCTTATACCCGTGAATCGTCTGCAAGCTCACTAAAAAAAGTAGAATACAGTTCTTCAAAACTCAGGAAATTTATCGAATTTGATCCTTTGCCTGTCTCAAAAGCAATTGAAGAAACCTGTAAAGTTTTGATTAAATACCCGAAGATCTGAGAAACCTTTAAATGGTTTGATCCGTTTCCTATTCCTCAGAATCGTCTTTATCGGCAAAAACTTCAATGACCCTTTTTACTTTTACCAGATCCGTGAAATTGCCTACAAAACGGGTTGCCTTTACCGAGCGGTCATCGATCCAGTGGTAATTGCCTCCTCTTGGTTTTCCGAAAATGATACCGTGCCACTTAAAGCCATGATCCTTAAGCCATTGTTCAGTGTATGCTCTGTGTTCTTCAAGACGGGAAGTGAAAAAGGTAATGATGTGTCCTTCGTCGTACCATTTATTTACAAATTTTTTGGCTCCCGGAATTTCTTCACATGTAAGCATACGTTCCGGCTCTTCATTTGGAACGTCTTCGCTAACCGTTCCATCAATATCGATCAGGAAATTTTTAATATGTTTTGGCAGTGCAGGACTGATGTGATTGCCTTTTTCATCAACCTGGTTTACAAGATGTATGCTCATGCTTTTGCAGTTATTAAATAGTAGTTCTTTTTTCCTTTTTGTACGATAAGGTATTTACCGGCAATGAGTTCACCTGAATTCAACGTATGATCTACGTTGTTTATTTTGTTCTTATTTACACTTACCGCATTGGCAAGTATCATCTCACGAGCCTGACCTCTTGAAGGGAAAATATTGGTATGTTCAGTTAGCAATTCAATTAAATTCAACCCGGAACCAAAAAGGGAAGAATCGATCTCATAATTCGGTACGCCTTCAAAAATTTCCAAAAGGGTTTTAACATCCATGGTTGAGAAGGTTTTTTCAGGGTCTTTTGAAAATAAGATCTCGGAAGCATCCACTGCATTTTGGAAATCTTTTTCAGAATGCACCCTTATGGTAATATCCTTTGCCAGTGTTTTCTGAAGCAGTCGAAGGTGAGGTGCCTGATCGTGTTCCGATTCCAGATTCAGAATTTCATTTTCACTAAGCAAGGTAAAGATCCTGATGTAGTTCTTTACATCTTCATCACTTGAGTTCAACCAAAACTGATAGAATTTATAAGGAGAGGTTTTGTTAGGGTCAAGCCATACATTTCCGGATTCTGATTTTCCGAATTTTGTTCCATCTGCTTTTTTAATAAGTGGGGTGGTAAGTGCGAATGCTTCACCCTGATCCTTACGTCTTATGAGCTCGGTTCCGGTAACAATGTTTCCCCATTGGTCGCTTCCTCCCATTTGAAGCAATACGTTTTTGTTTTTGTAAAGCCAATAAAAATCATATCCCTGAACCAATTGATAGCTAAATTCGGTGAAGGACATTCCTTTCTCAAGCCTCGAGCTAACGGAATCTTTGGCCATCATGTAATTTACGGAGATATGTTTGCCGACATCTCTGATGAATTCCAGGAAGTTTAAATTTTTAAACCAATCGTAGTTGTTTACGATCTCGGCTGAGTTTTCACCATTATTAAAATCCAGAAATTTTTCGAGCTGAATTTTCTGACAGTTTAAATTGTGTTCTATAGTGGCCTCGTCGAGTAAATTCCGTTCCTTGCTTTTACCGCTTGGGTCGCCAACCATTCCGGTGGCACCTCCGACCAATGCAATGGGTTTATGGCCTGCTTTTTGAAAATGAAGCAGGGTCATTATCTGAACAAGATTGCCAACTCCAAGAGAGTCGGAGGTAGGGTCGAAACCAATGTAGCCGGTTACCATTTGCTTGTTCAGCAACTCTTCCGTTCCGGGCATTACATCGTGCAGCATTCTGCGCCATTTCAACTCATCTATAAAACTGTATTCGGGCATTAAATATTAAATTATACTAATGTGCATTTAAGAACCTTTGGTAAAAAGGACCATAAAAAAATTGATGACTGCAAAAATGAGAAAAAATGCTTACTTTTTAATTAGCAACGTCTGAAATGAACTGAATTCTCATCAAACCAAGTTCCTCGTGCGAAAAATCTCCGTTAAATTCTTTGACTGCTGCGTCAATATCGTCGTTTTGGGTATTTCTGAAATGATTGTATACATCCTCCTGGGTTTGTTCATCCATCAATTCGTCAATAAAGTACTTGAAATTGATCTTTGTCCCTGAATAAACTATGTTCTCTAATTCAACCAGTAGTTCGTCAAAAGTGATCCCAAGGGATTCACACATGTCTTCAAGGTCAGCTTTCTTATCGATGTTCTTAATGATCTGTATCTTTCTGCCGGAACGGTTTGCAACCGTCTTGAGAACCATGTCCTGAGGACGTTCTATATCGTTTTCTTCAACGTAATCTGCAATTGCGCGTATAAATGGTGCCCCGAATTTTTGAGCTTTATTTTTACCAACACCCTGAATGTTTTCAAATTCACTCATGGTGATCGGGTATTTGGTTGCCATTTCTTCAAGGGCTGTTTCCTGAAAGATCACATAAGGAGGAAGTTTTTTCTCTTTGGCAACCTGTTTTTGAATTTCCTTTAATCTGGCAAAAAGTTCCTCATCGTAAACGTTCTCGATCTCTACTTGTTCAAAATCTTCGTCAGAAACCTTTGTAAACTCCTTATCAATTGCCAGTTTATGGGGTTTTGGCTTTTCAAGGTATTTTTTACCGGTGGCCGTTATGCTCAACAGACCGTAGTTTTCGATGTTCTTCGAAATGTAATTTTCTAGGAGTGCCAAACGAATAACGCTTTTCCAGAAATTCACATCCCGGTCGCTTCCGACCCCGAACGACTCAAGTTCGTCGTGTTTATAGGCCTTAATATCATCGGTTTTTTCACCTCGCACCAGGTCAATGATATGTTCCTGATTAACCTTTCCGGCAGTTTCACTTACTGCCTGTAGAATGTCTGCCAGTTCTGAAGTAACGTCTTGCATGCTTTTTGGATGCCTGCAATTATCGCACATTTTATTGCAATTTTCTTCATCAAAATCTTCACCGAAATAATGTAGAAGTAATTTTCTTCTGCATTGGGAAGATTCGGCAAAACTTGACATTTCAAAAATCAACTGTGAACCGATCTCACGCTCAGCAACCGGCTTGTCTTTCATGAACTTTTCAAGTTTTTCGGTATCCGCCGGGTTGTAAAATAAAATGCAATCTCCATCCAGCCCATCTCTTCCGGCGCGACCGGTTTCCTGATAATATCCTTCCAGAGATTTTGGAACATCGTAATGTATGACACATCTTACATCCGGTTTATCGATCCCCATTCCAAAGGCAATGGTTGCGACAATCACATCCACATCTTCCATTAAAAATGCATCCTGATTGAAAACCCTTGTTTTTGCATCCAGACCGGCATGATAAGGCAAGGCTTTGATATTGTTTGCTACCAGAATGGAGGCTATTTCTTCAACCTTTTTTCGACTAAGGCAGTAAATGATTATGGATTTACCCTTTCGGTTATTGATCAGATTGATGATCTCCTTTAGCGTTTTGTCCTTCTTTCCTTTCTGTTTTACTTCGTAATACAGATTACTTCTGTTAAAGGAAGATTTGTAAACGATGGCATTGCTCATGTTAAGATTCTTCTGAATATCAGACTGAACCTTGGGTGTGGCGGTTGCCGTTAATGCAACAATAGGAACATCATCAATAGACTTGATGATTTGCTTTATTCTTCTGTATTCCGGCCTGAAATCATGACCCCATTCCGAAATACAATGGGCTTCATCCACCGCTACGAAAGAAACCTCAATGGATCTCAGAAACTCTATGGTTTCATCTTTTTTAAGCGTTTCAGGTGCTACGTATAAAAGTTTTGTTTTGCCCTCGGCAACATCGTTCTTAACTTTTAAGGAATCGGTTTTGGTAAGGGATGAGTTAAGAAAATGTGCTACGGAATCGTTGTCGCCGAATCCCCGGATAAGGTCGACCTGATTTTTCATCAAGGCGATAAGAGGAGATATAATTATTGCGGTACCGTCTTTTATTAGGGCAGGCAATTGATAACACAGAGACTTTCCGGCGCCTGTAGGCATAATTACGAAACAGTCGTCACCATTCATTATTGATTTGATAACTTCTTCCTGGTTCCCTTTGAAATTATCAAATCCAAAAAAATATTTTAATCGTTCCTTTAAGTCCAACACGTCGGCATTCATTGGTAATTGTGATTCAAACAGGTTAATTAATTTTTATACTCCACTAAAATAGAATATGGTTACTAAAGTTGCAAGCATAATATTTATTTTTGCAAGCTAATTTTACAAGCATTGGAGAATTTCCGCGAAATAAAGGAAAACGCGTTAAAAACATTGGTCATTGAATCGGATTCTGTCAAAAATCTGGTTCATTTTATCGATGACGATTTTGTAAATGCCGTCGTGGCCATTTTGAATTCAAGTGGCAGACTTGTTGTAACCGGAATTGGAAAAAGTGCCATAATTGGTATGAAGATCGTTGCCACTCTCAACAGCACCGGTACTCCTTCGCTTTTTATGCATGCCGCCGATGCTTTGCATGGAGATTTGGGTATGATACAAAAAAATGATGTTGTGCTTTGCATTTCAAAAAGTGGTGAAACTCCTGAGATCAAAAATCTGGTACCTATTCTAAAAAGAGGAGAGAACGTTCTTATAGGAATGGTTGGCAACATTTCATCCTATCTTGCGGCTCAATCAGATCATATCATCAATACTACCGTTGAACTTGAAGCCTGTCCGAACAATCTGGCACCAACAAGCAGTACAACGGCACAACTTGCCATGGGTGATGCCATTGCTGTGTGTTTATTAAATGCACGTAATTTTTCTTCGCAGGATTTTGCTAAATATCATCCCGGTGGTGCATTGGGTAAACAATTATACCTAACTCTGAGAGATTTTATAGCAGGACAGGTAAAACCGGAAGTGTCGGAAAATGAAAGTCTCCGCAACATCATTATTGAGATCAACAAAGGCAGGGTTGGGGCCACGGCTGTAACCAAAGATGGCAAGGTGGCAGGGATCATTACCGATGGTGATATACGAAGGATGCTTGAAAAATTTGAAGATCTTGACCGCCTGAAGGCAAAAGATATTATGAGCAGTCAACCGGTTTGTCTTGATGTTTCCTGTATGGCGATTGAAGCCGCAACTTTAATGAGTTCCAGAAAGATAACCCAGGTGATCGTAACAGAGAATGGGAACTATGCCGGAATCGTACATTTTCATGATCTAAATAAAGAAGGAATAAGCTAAAGAATGAGTGAAAAATTTGCAGTAATTATGGCCGGAGGTATCGGAAGCCGTTTCTGGCCGGTTAGCCGAACCGATAATCCCAAGCAGTTTCTCGATATATTGGGCACCGGAAAAACGCTCATACAAATGACCTTTGACAGGTTGGTTCCCTTATTTGATAAAGAAAAAATATTGATCGTAACCAATAAGGAATATCTCGATCTGGTTCAAAAGCAGTTGCCCGAAATTCCGTCAGGGAATATATTGTTAGAGCCTTCAATGCGAAACACAGCTCCTTGTATTGCCTATTCCGTTTATAAGATACGTTCAAAATTCCCCAATGCCAGTTTAACCATTTTACCTTCGGATCACCTTATCAGCAATGAAGCAGAGTTTTTAAGGAAGATCTCTGAAGCCCTCGAATTTTCAGGAGAGCAGGACACCATTGTTACCCTTGGCATTAAACCCAGCAGACCGGATACCGGTTACGGTTACATTCAATACCTTTCTGAGAAGGAGGAAAAGAAAATCTATAAGGTCAAAACCTTTACCGAAAAACCAACCCTGGAAGTAGCCGAAAACTTTATAAGAAGTGGTGATTTTTTGTGGAATGCAGGGATCTTTGTTGCCAATGTCAAAACATGGGTCAATGCCTATTTGAAGTTTCTTCCCGAGATCCATGAACTTTTTGATGCAGGAAGCAAATTTTATAACACAAAACAGGAAGAAGACTATATTGAACGTTCATACTCATTATGTACCGTGATCTCCATAGATTATGGCATTATCGAGAAGGCTGAAAATGTATACGTTATACCATCTTCGTTTGGCTGGAGCGATCTGGGCACATGGAGATCGGTGAAGGAAATTTCCGGTTCGAATGAGCAGAATAATGTTTTGATAGGCGAAAATGTGATCGACCGTGAAACTCAAAATTGTATGGTATACAATTCCGACAAGGGAATTATCGTTTTACAAGGAGTAGAAAACCTACTGGTGGTGAAAAGCGAAGATGCCCTTCTGATTTGTGATATCGATATGGAGCAGGAAGTCAGGGTAATCGTAAAAGATATTAAAGAGAAATACAACGGGAAATACAATTAATAAGTGGTAGCGTTTTTATTGAAGACCATAGTTAAAAAGACTTTGCCACTTGTTTTGGTCTTTATTCTGTTCACTTCTTTCACTCCAGGAGTATACAGCGATATTAATTTTGATCGCGCTTATCCTTGTATACAATACGATAAAAACAAGATCAGTGAAGGTACCGTAAAATATCTGTTCTCTTTTTTTAATAAACTCGACCGTTTTCTGGATGACCGTAGCGGTAAGGTCAACATAGTGCATATAGGTGACTCTCATATTCAGGCTGATTATCTTTCTTCAGAAGCCAGAGCTTTGTTTCAGGAAACTTTCGGCAATGGCGGCAGAGGCTTTGTTTTTCCCTTTAAAGTTGCACAAACCAACAATCCTGTTAATTACGACCAGAATTACTCTGGTCGATGGGATTTTTGTAAGGCAACACAATCGGATGATGACTGCATCTACGGCATTAACGGTATTACCTTAAATACAACAGATATCCGGGCGAGAATGAGTGTTTTTCCTGTTAATAATAAGCGCTCTGACCAGAGCTTTAATAAGGTCAAGTTTTTCTATGCCAGAGATAACGAAAGCTTTCTTCCAGTTTTTACGAACGATTGGGACCGATCGTTTTATTTTGATGAACAACCCGTTGGCGAAGGATTTTCAGAAGTTTTTTTTAACCGACCGCAAGATACCTTAAACCTTAGTTTTGTTAAATCCTTTGATGATCAGAAACGGTTCAGACTGTATGGTTTCAGTCTCGAAAACAATGAGCCGGGTTTGTTGTATCACGCCATCGGTTTAAACGGGGCCTTTACAAAATCTTTCAATAAAAGCCCGGTTTTTGTAAATCACTTAAAGGCACTTGAACCTGATCTGGTCATCGTTTCACTTGGTACCAACGACAACTTCCTTCCTGAAAGCAGGTTTTGTCCGTTTTGCATAAAAGACAATCTTCGCATGCTTCTTGACAACATCCGTGAATCAAGACCGGGTGTGGCCATTCTTTTTTGCACCCCCGGAGATATTTTTCTTAGGAATGGTTCTCATAACTCCAATTGTGAATCCATTATAAAGATCATTTTCGAGCTTGCAGAAGAATACAATTGTGCCGTTTGGAATTTTAATGAGATAATGGGTGGAAATTATTCAATAAAATGCTGGTACCGACAGGAATTGGCGAGAAGCGATTATGTCCATTACACCAAAAAAGGATATCAATTGCAAGGGCAGCTGCTCTACAGAGCGATAATGGATGCATATGAAAGGAGATTTAATTAGGGATCAATAATGGAATGTAACCAAGTATAAAAATACGATTAATGCTGAACTTCAAAGAAATATTCGTCTATTCCGAAAAATCTCCATTATTGTTTGGTCAGTATAAGTTTTTACTTCTTTTTACACTTGCTTATGCGATTTTTACAATAATTCACAATAGGATCAACCTACGTACGGTATTCCTTTTTATTTTCAGTACGTATTTTTATTACCTAACAGGCGGGTGGTATTTCATGATCCTGCTTTTTTCTACCGTGGTAGATTATTATCTGGCAGGTCAGATCCACAGGTCGGATCACGAACCTAAAAGAAAGCTGTTATTGATCTGCAGTCTGGTGATAAATCTCGGTTTGCTCGGATTTTTCAAGTATTCGTATTATTTCGCAGATACCCTGAATGGAATCTTTGGAACGGATTTAAAAGCAGTGAATTTTTTCCATGTTTTTTCAAATAATTTCTTTCATACAGATTTTAAGGTGTCCGAAATTTTCCTGCCGGTAGGTATTTCTTTTTTCACTTTTCAAACCTTAAGTTATACAATAGATGTTTACCGAAGACGACTTGAACCGGCAAAGAACATTCTGGACTTTGGGTTTTTCGTTACCTTTTTTCCCCAACTGGTTGCAGGGCCAATTGTGCGTGCAAGCGATTTTCTGCCGCAAATTGCCGAAAAATTCAGACTTACCAAAAGAGAATTCAGTCATGCCATTTTCCTTATTCTTGGTGGTTTAATTAAGAAAACCATTATTTCGGATTACATCAGTGTAAATTTTGTTGACAGGGTATTTGACGATCCTCAGCTTTACTCCGGTTTTGATAATCTCATGGCCGTTTACGGCTATGCCATCCAGATATACTGTGATTTCTCGGGGTACAGCGATATGGCAATAGGTTTGGCTTTACTCATGGGGTTCCGATTGCCTCTGAACTTTGATTCGCCGTATATTTCTACCTCAATCACCGAATTTTGGAGACGCTGGCATATTTCACTCAGTAGCTGGCTTAAGGATTATTTGTACATTTCTTTAGGAGGAAACCGAAAAGGGAAAATCAGGACCTATATAAACTTAATGCTTACCATGCTGCTCGGAGGGCTCTGGCACGGAGCTGCCAATAAATTCATAATTTGGGGAGCATTGCACGGAGTGGCTCTTGCAGTTCATAAGATCTGGAATGAAAAAGTGAAAAAGGTTAGGTTTACGGAACATAAGGCGTATAATCTTATCGCAGGAGTTCTTACCTTTCATTTTGTCTGTTTTTGTTGGATCTATTTCAGGGCCGACGACGTTGCAACCGTTAAATTAATGCTGCAACGAATGTTTGAAGCATTTTCAGTTTCCGATATTGTGCTTAAGATACAAAGTTATTACAAAGTGTTTTCACTAATCCTGATAGGATTTGTTTTACATTTTGTTCCAAGGGCCATAAAAAACAGAATTGAAGATCAATTCGCACGGCTTCCGCTTTTTATAAAGATTATCATAATTGTAATGGTAGTACTTGTTACCTATCAGGCGGCAAGCAGCAATGTTCAGCCTTTTATTTATTTTCAGTTTTAACCGAATTCAACTGAAGAAATCGTTAAGGTAAAGTTATCCTTCCCGTATTTTAAAATCCGATGAGCAGAATACGCTACCTTTGCGGCAATGGCCAAAGGCAATTTTCAAATTGAATGGGTAAAGGCTCAGATAATGGAAGTACTGAAGCAAAGACCCGGAAAAAGATTCAATCACAAACAAATTTCATCCAGATTGGGATTTAACTCCAAAGAAGAAAGGGGGATAGTATTAGACCTGCTCTCGAAGATGGTTGCGGAAAAAGAACTGCGGGAAGATCCAAAAGGCAGCTTTTATCTGGAAGAATCCACCGATGCTTTAACAGGTGAAATAGAATTCAATAAAAGAGGTTCGGGTTACCTTCTTACTTCTGAATACGAACCTGATGTACACATTTCACCGGGTTTGACCTGGCCTGCACTCAATGGAGACCAGGTTGAGGTAGAATTAATTCATTCAAGAAGAAAAGATAAACCGGAGGGTAAAGTGGTTAAGGTACTCAAGAGAAGTAAAGAGTTTTATACCGGTACCGTTCAGGTTTCGGATGGATACGGCTTTTTTGTCCCGGACGATACTCGTTCGCATGTTGATTTTTTCATTCCAAAAAACAAATTACATGGTGTGAAAAACCATTATAAAGCACTTGTAAAACTAACCGACTGGCCGCGTAATGCAAAAAACCCGAATGCAGAAGTGATCCGTGTTTTGGGAAAAGCAGGGGAGAACAAAGCCGAGATCAATGCAATAATGATCGAATTTGGACTGGAGAACAGCTTTCCGGATGAAGTATTGAAAGAATCCGAAGCCATATCGGAGGTTATTTCCAATATGGAGAAATCCAAACGAAGAGATTTTCGTGACACCCTTACCTTTACCATAGACCCTTTTGATGCAAAAGATTTCGACGATGCACTTTCTGTCAAATTTCTTGAAAATGAAATGTATGAGATCGGGATTCATATTGCGGATGTATCCCATTTTGTTGCCGAAAATTCTGAACTCGACAAAGAAGCCTATCGCAGAGCAACTTCGGTGTATTTGGTAGACCGTGTAATTCCAATGCTGCCCGAAAGGCTTTCCAATGTTTTGTGCTCGCTTCGGCCGGAAGAAGAGCGATTGTGTTTTTCAGTGGTATTTAAAATGGATGTTTCCGGAAAAATAAAGGACGAATGGTTTGGTAAAACCCTTATTTATTCGGATAAAAGGTTTAGTTATGAAGAGGCACAGCAAATACTCGAAACTGGTAAAGGTCTACATTCTGAAGAACTAAATTTACTTAATAAGATCGCAAAGAATTTAAAGACCCAAAGAATGAAAGAAGGTGCCATTTCTTTTGAAACTGAAGAAGTGAAATTTAAACTTGATGAAAATGGCAAACCTCTTGAAGTGATCAAGAAAGTTAGGAAGGATGCACATAAGCTTGTGGAAGAATTCATGCTTTTGGCGAATAAACATGTGGCAACTCTGGTTAGCACCAAATACAAGCCATACTCCATTCCTTACCGTTTACATGAACCTCCCGGGCCTACCAAAATGGAAGAGTTCGCCTCTACGGCTTCTCGTTTTGGATATAAAATTAACACCATTTCAGAAGATGCATATATTGAAAGCATTAACGATATGTTAAGGGAACTGGAAGGTACTTCAGCCGCAGGTATTTTACAACCTCTTGCGATCCGCAGTATGGAGAAAGCATTTTATACCAGTAAGAAATCAGGACATTTTGGACTTGGTTTCGATTATTATGCTCATTTTACATCTCCCATACGACGTTATCCGGACCTGTTAACGCACAGATACCTTTTCCAGATGTTGGAAAAGGTCAATCCAATTCACCAGGAAAATCTTGAAGCCGGATGTAAATGGTCGAGCAATAAAGAACAGCAGGCGGTTGAAGCAGAAAGGGCTTCCATTAAATTTAAGCAAACCGAATACATATCCCAATTTGTAGGCGAAGTATTCGACGGTATCATAACCGGAGTGACCGAATGGGGCATTTATGTAGAAATTATTGAAAACAAGTGTGAGGGAATGATAAGGCTCCGTGATATGGAAGATGATCAGTATAATTTTGTATCTGAAGGCAAATATGTGATCGGGGCCGTGAAAAAAATTAAAAGACAATTGGGTGACCAGGTAAGGATCAGGGTTAAAAGAACCAATGTTTCAAAGCGTTTGATCGATCTTGAATTTGTATAAGCAGAGGTTTGATAATATATGGAAGAGTATCTGAAAATTATTGAAGGTCAAATAAAAAGTTCACCTTTTGCCGGCAAACCTTCGAACCTATACGACCCTTTGAATTACATTATCTCTCTGGGAGGTAAAAGAGTCAGGCCCGTACTGGCCTTAATGGGTTGTTCCCTTTTTGATTATAACTGGGAAAGAGCTATTCCGGCTGCCATGGCGGTTGAAGTGTTCCATAATTTTTCCCTTATTCATGACGATATCATGGACCATGCAGTTTTGCGTCGGGGCAATAAAACTGTCCATGAGAAGTGGGATGTTCCCAATGCAATCCTTTCCGGTGATCTGATGCTTGTAAAAGCATATGATTGGCTTATGAAATGCGATACAGAATTATGGCATTTACTTTTTGGTTCTTTTAATAAAATGGCAACTGAGGTGTGCGAAGGACAGCAAATGGATATGAATTTTGAAGTTTTAGATTCGGTTTCTGAAAACGACTATCTCGAAATGATACGCCTTAAAACGTCTGTATTGCTGGGTTGTAGTATAGAGTTAGGTGCAATTATAGCCCGTGCTGATGAAACAGATCGCAAAAAATTATATCAGTTTGGTGTGAATATGGGAATGGCTTTTCAATTGATGGACGACTACCTTGATACTTTCGGTGATCCATTATCAACCGGAAAAAGAATAGGCGGAGATATTGTGTCTGGCAAAAAAACAATTCTGTACATTCATGCTTTGAATCAACTTGGTTCAGGATTTTTGAAGGATTTCAACCATAAGGACCTCGATGCTGAAACCAAGGTCGGAATTGTTAAGCAACATTATGTTGAAGCAGGTTCTGATAAACATTTACTCCGCATTTCAGAAAGTTTTTATTCAAAAGCCAAGCGTGAACTGGAGGCTGTGAAGGTTCCATCCGAAAAGAAATCCGATTTGGAAAAATTGCTCGGGATGCTTCAAAACAGGGCCGTTTAAGGTTATTGTTAAACTGTTTTATATGCATGTTTTATTAAGTAAGTTTGTTGTTTTTACTAAATGAAAAATACAAATGTGCCATTGGCAGAGCGTGTTAGGCCGGTATCCATTAAAGATTTCATAGGACAGGAACATTTACTTGCGAAGGGTCAACCTATTCAAAAACTGGCAGAATCCAAAACACCCAGAAGTATCTTGTTTTGGGGACCACCCGGTGTTGGGAAAACTACTCTTGCCGGTTTGCTGGCAGAGAGCTGGGAACTGCCATTTTTTAGCTTAAGTGCAATTAATTCAGGAGTAAAGGATCTGCGTGAAGTGATAGACAAGGCTGCGGAATTAGGAGGAGCATTATTGTTTATCGACGAGATCCACCGATTCAATAAATCGCAGCAGGATGCAATATTAGGCGCCGTTGAAAAAGGGGTCATCACACTGATCGGTGCAACTACCGAAAATCCCGGTTTTGAAGTGATCAACGCCCTCCTTAGCAGATCTCAGGTTTACACTCTTAATCCTTTTGATGATAAACATCTTGGTCAGATCTTGCAAAGAGCCATGGAAAAGGATGAATATCTCCGAGTTTTAAAAATAAAATTAACGGAAACCGAAGCATTGTTCAGATATTCGGGAGGAGATGGACGCAAATTGCTGAATTTGTTCGACTTGGTGGTACAAACCAATCTGTCAAACAATGCTGTGAACATTACCAATAAGTCTGTTGAAACGGTGCTTCAACAAAAGATGGCTTTATACGACAAGGGGGGCGAGCAACATTATGATATTATATCGGCCTTCATAAAAAGCATCAGGGGATCCGATCCCAATGCAAGTGTATATTGGCTGGCAAGGATGCTGGAAGGCGGTGAAGATATAAAATTCATAGCAAGGAGAATGGTCATACTTGCCAGTGAAGATATCGGAAATGCCAATCCCAATGCATTGCTGATGGCAACGCAGTGCTTTCAGGCCATAACCATGATAGGTATGCCCGAAGCGAGGATCATACTAAGTCAAACGGTCATTTATCTTGCCTGCAGCGTTAAAAGTAATGCATCGTATAAGGCCATAGAAACAGCAGCTGAAATGGTTCGTAAAACCGGTGGTCAGCCCGTTCCTCTGGCTTTGAGAAACCCTGTAACCAAAATGATGAAGAATATGGGTTATGGAAAAGAGTATAAATACGCACACGGGTATGAAAACAATTTTGTTGACCTTGAATTTTTACCGGAAAATTTGAAAGGCCAAAAAATGTATGACCCTTCGGATAACCCACGAGAACTGGAGATGAGAAAATTCCTCAGGGAAAGGTGGGGTAAAAAGTACGGTTATTGATGAAAAAAGGATATTCGATCCGAAGCATGCTTGTAAAGCTTCACTTGTGGGGAGGCCTGGTTTCCGGGCTGGTTATCTTTATTGTCTCCATTACAGGTTGTATTTATGTTTTTGAAGATGAGTTCCGATCGATCCTCTACAAGGATCTGATCTTTCAAAAAGAAAAAATTACAGGAGAGATCTTACCTTCTGAGATCGTAAAAAACATAGAAAACCGGCTTCCGGGACAAAAATTAAAAACAATTAAGATCCGGACGAATGCCGAACGCAGTATAGAAGTGGTGCTTAAGACGGGTAAAAGGTTGTATTACAATCCGGTAACCGGTAACATTAAAAAGGTACCTGAGAAAAAATGGGATTTTTTAAGCATGGTACTGATCATGCACAGAAGTTTGTATCTCGGATCAGTGGGTAAAAAAATAGTGGCGGTTTCTGCATTCATATTCACACTGATGCTTATTTTGGGTATGATCCTGTGGTGGCCTTTGGGAAAGAGAAACCTCAAACTCAAATTCAAGCCTTTTATAAAGGGAAATTATTTTATACGTATTTATACAATGCACAGTGTATTGGGATTCTATGCATTCATTTTTCTTCTGATAACAGGTTCAACAGGGGTTGTGTATGGATTTAAAAGTTTAAATAATGAAATAAAGAAATACATAAGAAAGAACGATCTGGTATTTACACAAAGCATATCCATAGCTGGGCAAACAGAAATAATGAAGAATTTCGACCTCACATGGAAGGAAGCTTTAAAATTGAATGGCCCATATACTCTTGCCGTTTTGACCGTTCCGAAAAAAGACGAATCAAAAATTAAAATGTATTTGTATAATGGTCACGCAGTAATACTTAAAAATCGCGATTCTTATACATTTTTTACTGATCAGAACCTCTTGCAAAAAAGAGATTATAAGAAAAGTGGATTCTTGTACAGGATGCTTACCTCACAAAGAGACCTGCATACCGGAAATTATCTTGGTGGGGTCAGCAAGGCTGTGGCATTTCTTTTTTCGCTTATTGCAGCATCCTTACCCATTACGGGTTTTTTAATGTGGTTCAGAAAAACTAAAAAACCGGTCAGGCGTTCATGATCGCTTCGATCTCTTCCACTTCCAGAGGCATGGATATTTCATCCATCAGATCTAAAGGACCATTTTTTGTTATAAGAATATTGTTTTCCAAACGCACTCCGATCCCTTCTTCATTGATATAAATACCGGGTTCGCAGGTAAATACATTTCCTTCTTGCATAGGTTCATATCTCATTCCTACATCGTGAACATCAATTCCCATAAAATGCGAAGTTCCGTGCATAAAATATTTTTTATAGGCCGGCCATGACGGATCCTCATTTTTTATTTCATCCATGGTAAGTAAACCAAGGTCAACAAGCTCTTTTTCCATTAATTCTTTTCCGACGATCTTGTGGTAATCCATAAGCATGGTTCCCGGTACAAGCAATTTGGTGGCTTCGCGCATTACTTTCAAAACGGCATTGTAAACATCTTTTTGTCTTTTGCTGAATCTTCCGTTAACCGGAAAGGCCCGGGTCATATCTGAAGCATAATTGGCATAATCCACTCCACAATCCACAAGCAACAGATCGCCATCTTTACACATTTTGTTGTTTTCAACATAGTGAAGAACACAAGCCGAACTTCCACTTGCCACGATTGGTTCGAACGAATAGCCGTTTGCCCTGTTTCTGATAAACTCGTGAATGAGCTCAGCTTCAACTTCGTATTCCCAAACACCGGGTTTTACAAATTTTAAAATTCTTTCAAATCCTTTTTTTGAGATCCCTATCGATCTTCGAATAACGTCAACTTCAAAAGAATTTTTAACGGAACGCAATCTTTGTAAATGGGTAGAGGCTCTTTCAAAATGATGCAATGGGAACTTTTGCTGAATCTCTAATACAAAATCCAATTCCTTATAAGGCGATTTGTATGAAAAACGGTCATTTTCATTAAGAGGCAAATAGATCGATTTTGCCATGTTCACAATTGGGCTTATAACACCCCAGAAATTGTCGTTCCACAAGATGTTTTGAATTCCTGATACTTCAGTAGCGTGTTCTTTCGTGTATTTGTATCCATCCCATACAGCTATGGTTTCATTGGTTTGCTTTAAAAACAAGCACTCTCTGAATTCGGGTACCGGGCAATCGGGATATAATACCAATATGGAATCTTCCTGGTCGATACCGGATAACCAGTAAATATTTGAATTTTGTTTGAATTTGTAGCTTGCATCACCATTCCAGACATATTCGTAATTACTGTTAAAAATTGCGATGCTGTTGGGTTTCATCTCGCTTTTAAAGCGCTGTCGGTTGTCGGTGAATAATGTATGGTTGAGTTGTTCGTATTTCATATCAATTGTAATTATTTATTCTACAGTGTCATTTTTTTCTGGTGGATTATTGTCATCCCCGGTATTTGCATTTTTTGGACTTAACTTTTTTAGCATGGCCAGATTACCGAAAATAATCAAACTTCCGATCAGAACAATAAATACTCCGATAAAAGGTCCAAGGTTTGATTCCCCAAGCAATAGATCGTGATTTTTTTTATATTGATAAACCTTTTCACTAAGCCACCACCAGTCAATAATGGTAAACACAATCAACAAGATCAGTGTATAAAAAAAAGGGTCTTTGATCTTGTGTTTGAAGTATAAAAAATTGGAATAAACCCATAAGATCAGAAAACCAATAAAAATGCTTTTGGTCAGCAATCCGTGATAGTGATAAAAGTCTTTAAGGTTTTCCTGGGTGTAAACTGAGTTTTCAAGAACCCTGTTTGCCAGATAAACAAAGATCAATTGAATAAATGCAATGAGAACCCAAACGATCAAATATACTTTTCTGTTCTTCATGTCGTCTTGATGCAAAAAAAAACTAAAATCGCTAATCAGACTAAATTAATCGTAAAATCTTTCTGAGTTCCTTGCATAACCGATATATTTGTCGGTTCATTAAAAAGTCATGAAAACTCATTACAAAATAGTACTTATTTCGCTGGTTTCAGCAGTTTTATCCCAATGTTCACAGGACAAGGGTTCGGTGATCTCCGGGATACAAACATCCTATATGGACACCAGCGTTCATCCCGGGGATGATTTCAACGAATATGCCAATGGGGTTTGGTTAAAGAACAATCCTGTTCCGGAAACAGAAAGCCGTTGGGGTAGTTTTAATGAAATAAGCGACCGGAATATGGAACGGTTGAAATCAATCGTTAACGAAGCTGCATCGGACCTTAATGCAGAAAAAGGTACCGACAGACAATTGGTAGGAACCTTTTACCGTGTGGCCTTCGACAGTGCGAAGGCAAATAAGGATGGTCTTACACCCATTAAAGGCTATCAGGAACGCATTGCAGGTATTAAAGGCCCGGATGATCTGATCAAAACCTTCGCTGCCTTTCACAAAATGGGCATCTCCGCGGGATTTAGCTTTTACGTTACCTCAGATCTGAAGAACAGTAAAATGAATACCCAGTATATAAGTCAGGACGGGTTTAATTTGCCTGACAAAGAATATTACTTTCAGCCAAAACATGATAGCGTAAGGATAAAATATGTATCTCATCTTAAGAATATGAGTTCTTTGTTGGAGCAAAGAACAGGTACAGGTTTTGATGCAATGGTGGTTTATCAGGTGGAAAAGGAACTTGCCGAGAAGGCAATGAATTCGGTTGAGAGAAGGGACATTTATTCCCAATACAATCCAATGTCATTCGATTCTTTAAAAAAGACCTATTCAAACATAAACTGGGACCTTTATTTTTCTGAATTAGGCTCCCCTTCCTTCGACAAGGTTATCGTTGAACAAACAGCTTTTCTTGCGGTACTGAACAAAATGATAACAGATCGAAAAATTGAAGATTGGAAACATTACCTGAACTGGCAACTTGTAAATGAAACAGCAAATTCTTTAAGCGAAGATGTGGCCGGTCTTCATTTTGATTTTTTCAGCACTGTTTTAAGAGGTACAAAGAAAATGAAACCAAGATGGAAAACTGCCTTGTCTGCAACTGATGCAGGATTGGGAGAACCTCTGGGTAAATTGTTTGTTGAGAAATACTTTAACGCCGAGGCCAAAAAGAAAGTAAATCTATTGGTAGATAATTTGACTACGGCATATTCCGAAAGAATTGAAAAATTAAGCTGGATGAGTGATGCTACTAAAAAGGAGGCTCAGAAAAAACTTTCAAAGATCATCCGAAAGCTTGGGTATCCGGACAAATGGAACGATCACAGTAAGCTTGAAATTACGGACGAATCGTATTGTAAAAACATTTTGAATTGCAATGTATTTGAATTTAACAGGATGCTTGAGAAGATCGGAAAGGAAGTTGACCGTACCGAGTGGGGAATGAGCACTCCTACCGTAAATGCATATTATAATCCATCCATCAATGAAATCGTTTTTCCTGCAGGGATAATGCAGCCTCCGTTTTTTGACGCAAATGCAGATGATGCTGCGAATTATGGTGGAATTGGAGCAATAATAGGGCATGAGCTTACCCATGGTTTTGATGATCAGGGAAGCCAGTTCGACGGAGATGGAAATATGGTAAACTGGTGGACACCAGAAGACAGCACCAAGTTTAAACAACGTACCGGATTATTGGTCAAACAATATTCAGCATACATTGGGATCGATACGATACACGTTAACGGTAACCTGACCCTTGGTGAAAACATTGCAGACCTTGGTGGATTAACCATGGCATATTATGCCTATAAGAAATCGCTGAATGGCAAACCTTCGCCTGTGATCGACGGACTTACCGGAGAGCAGAGGTTGTTTCTTTCCTGGGCACAGGGATGGAAAAACAATATTAAACCTGAAGCGGCTCAGCAAAGGCTTGCCACGGATCCGCATTCTCCTCCTAAATACCGTATTTTGGGTCCAATGAGCAACATGCAGGAATTTTATGAAGCATTCGGAGTTACTGAAAAAAACAAAATGTACATTCCTCTATCAGAACGATCTGTTATCTGGTAATTTAGATGACGTTATTATGACAAAACTATGCGGTTCTTTTGTAACATATTTAAACTTGAACAGGTCTAAAGAAGTGTAAAATAAAACGCATTATAAATAATTGACAATGAAAAAATATTTCTCAATTTTTCTATTAGTACTCACAACGATAAGCATGTCGTTTGCTCAAAGAGCAAGTTATTGTGATAGTCTTCAACAAGGTTTTACGGCTTCCGTTAACGGTTCAAAAGCCAGTTTTAAACCTTACAGTTCCGGTAAGATCTTGAAGCTTGAATGGAATTTTGGTGACGGAACCTCTTCCAATGATTTTTATCCTAATCACACGTATCAGAAATACGGCCATTACAAGGTATGTTTAACCTTTAAAGTTTACAACATACGGGATACAAGTAAGCCCTGTATCACCACAATATGTGATTCTATAAATATTAAAGATCCCTGTGCAAACTTTAATCCTAAGGCCAGTATAACCGTTGATAGCAATGGATTGGCCGTGTTTAAAGCTGATTACGATTCAAACTACAAATACCTGTGGACCTTTGGTGATGGTTCCAGTTCGTCTGACAACGACGGAAAACACCAATATAAGAATGGAACTTATCAGGCTTGTGTAAAAATTCTGGACAAAACAACCAATTGTTATAAAACGATCTGTTTCAATTTAACTGTTGGCTCTGATCCATGCAAGAATTTTAAGCCATATGTTAGCTTTTATATGGATTCAACCGGAACACTTTATTTCTACGGAGATACTTCAAGCAATTTAAAATATTACTGGGATTTTGGCGACAACACTGTTTCGGATGCGAAGTATGGACATCATACTTACAAAGCAGGTACTTATAAAATGTGTGTAACTGTTTACGACAAGAACACTCAATGCAGCATAAAGATATGTGAAACATATACCGTAAAAGGTTCTGATCCATGTGATAAGTTCAAACCCGGTGCTCATTTTAAACTGGATTCAACAGGATTGTTACACTATGAAGCAGATAGCGGCCAAAACTGGGTTTACGGTTGGGATTTTGGTGATAACACATCGTCTAAGTTAAGATTAGGAACCCATCAGTACAAGCCCGGAATTTATAAGGTTTGTGTACTCGTTTATGAACCTTCAACACGTTGTACAAAAACTATTTGTGAAACCATCTACGTACACGGAAAAGATTCTTGTGATCTTTTCCAGCCAAGAATTGAATTCAAAAACAACGGAAACGGTGTGTATACTTTCTGGGGAGCAGGTACAGGAGCAGCGAATTATAAATACAGCTGGATCTTTGGTGACAGCACAACCGGTACCGGCATGCAAATCACGCATACCTATAAACCTGGAAAATATGTATTTTGTGTAGTAATTACCGATCCTAAAACCAACTGCACCAAAACCATTTGTGAAACCTTAAATGTTGGTAATGACAGTTGTAAGTACTTCAATCCATCCTTTGGATTTAAAGTGGATGGAATGGTAATCTATTATGAGGCTTCCAAAGGAGATAGTTTCTCTTATAACTGGACCTTTGGCAACATAGGTTCAAGTACGGACCGACATGGTAAATTTGATTTCAAAAAACCCGGAAAGTATCTGGTTTGTGTTACCATTAAAGACAATAAGACCGGCTGCGTTAAGAGTGTTTGCAAATGGGTTGTGTTAAGAAAGAAAGACACATCCGATCCTTGCAAGAACTTTAATCCTAAGGTTAGCTTCAAGATCAACAATGGTACGGTTGAATTTTCTGTAAACGGTACGAAAAATGCAAAATATCTGTGGGACTTTGGAGACAGCAGTAAGAGAAGCGATTCACGTAATCCTGTGCATAAATATACCAAAGCCGGAAAATACACTGTTTGTGTTATTATTTACGATGCAAAACGTAAATGTACCAAGAAGGAATGTTTCAGCATAGAGATTAAACATAGCAGTTCGGATCCTTGTGACAAGTTCAAGCCTAAGTTTGCTTATTCTGTAAAAGGTAATTATGTACTTGTTGAAGCTGATAAAATGACCGGTGTACAGTATTTCTGGAATTGGGGAGACAAGCAAACCGATACCGGCAGAGTTGCAGATCACACCTATAAGAGGGATGGCAAGTATACGATCTGTTTAACCGCATACGATTCAAGTACCAGATGTAAGAAAACGGTTTGCAGCACGGTAATACTAAAGCAGCAATTTATATTGCCGAATAATGGAGATAAAGATTATCTGAACGTTTATCCTAATCCTGCAGTCAACGAAGTTTCTGTTGAGACAAAAGAATATTCAGAAGCAAGGATCTCTGTAAAGGATGTTCATGGTGTTGAGGTGCTTAGCTATAAGGCAACTCCTGACAGCCAAAAGAAGGTTAACATAATGATAAACGAGTTGCCTAAAGGATTGTATTTCATATACGTTGAGCAAAATGGTAAGGTAAATACCACCAAGTTCATGAAATAAATTTATAAATGGAGATAGGCGGCGCCGGGGTTAAAACCCCGGCGCCGTTTTTTTTACCTTAATTTTTATCAACAGTGGAAATTGATAATTTATAATATTATTTTTGCGAACTTATTGTCCGATGGTGTAACTGGCAACACGTCTGGTTTTGGTCCAGAAGAGTCTAGGTTCGAGCCCTAGTCGGACAACAAATTTCAGTTCATGATAGTCAGGCAAGGCCGGGGATGAAAGTAGAACACTATGGAAAAACACATAAATAAGGTTAAATTGTTTTCGGGAAGAGGTTCCCGATATCTTTCCGAAAAGATCGCTGAAGAATTTGGTTTACCCTTAGGCGATGCTACTTTTTCGCATTACAGCGACGGTGAGTTTCAACCGAGTTTAAACGAATCAGTACGAGGTACGGATATTTTTATTATCCAGTCTACTTTTCCTCCTCAGGAAAACCTGATTGAACTTTGTTTAATGATAGATGCTGCCAAAAGAGCATCTGCCCATAAGGTAGTAGCAGTAATCCCTTATTATGGTTTGGCTCGCCAGGATCGAAAGGATAAACCACGTGTTCCGATCGCAGCCAAAATGGTAGCGGATATTTTAACGGCCGTTGGTGCTGACCGGGTTATGACCATGGATCTGCATGCACCACAAATACAGGGATTCTTTAGTATACCTGTGGATCATCTGGATGCGTCGGTAATTTTTATACCCTACATCCAGAATTTAAAATTACCAAGGCTAAAATTCGCAGCGCCCGATATTGGTGCTTCCAAAAGAGTAAGGTTTTTTGCCCAGGCCATGAATGTTGAGATGGTAATTTGCGATAAAGAAAGGAAAATTGCCAACGAAGTGGCGTCCATGACCGTGATTGGTGACGTTGAAGGTTATGATATAGTATTGGTTGACGACATTTGCGATACGGCAAACACACTGTGTAAGGCTGCGCAATTGCTTAAAGAAAAGGGAGCGAGATCAGTTCGGGCAGTTTGTACCCATCCTGTTCTTTCCGGTAGTGCATATGAACGAATTGAGAGTTCTGAATTAGACGAGTTGGTCGTTACGGATACCATTCCCATTAAGCAGATTGGAAAAAAAATTCATGTTCTGTCTGCTTCTAAATTGTTTGCCAGTGCAATACGAAATGTAATAGATCACAGTTCTATTAGTTCTTTATTCAGCATTGAGCAATCTTTCCAACAAAAATTAAATGTATAATAAATAAATGAAGACTATTGTTCTTAAAGGAGATGCCCGAACAGGCACCGGAAAAAAAGCCAGTAAGGCTATGAGAAACGAAGGTAAGGTACCTTGTGTTGTTTATGGAAAAAGTGGTACTCAACACTTTGGAGTCTATGAATACGATTTTAAAAATCTTGTGTACACACCAAATACTTATTTGGTACAGTTAAATTTAGACGGAGGCCCTGTACTTGCCAAGATGCAGGACATTCAGTTTCACCCTGTTTCAGAAGCGATCATCCATGTTGATTTTTTGGAAATTGACCCCAATGAGCCTTTAACAATTGATATACCGGTAGAATTAACCGGAAATGCACCAGGTGTTAGGGCAGGTGGTAAGCTGATGCTAAAAATTAAAAAACTTTTGATTAAAGCATTGATCAAGGACATACCTGATACTTTTAAAATAAGTGTAGACAAACTTCAGATTGGTCAAAATATTAAAGTTGGAGATGTTAACTTTGATGGTGTTGAATTACTTGATACAAAATCAAACTCCATCGTTTCCTGTATGGTAACCCGGGCAAGTATGTCTGCTTCATCTGATGAAGAGGGAGGAGAAGCGTCAGGTGAATCAGGAGGAGAAGAAGGAGAAAAAACAGAGTCAGAAGCCGAAGGTTAATCAAACTCACATATTGTATAATGAGGAGACCCGATTTTTTCGGGTCTTTTTTTGTACTATTTTTTTGGATTGATGTCCTTCAAACATTCTTGTTCATGTCTCTACAAAAATGGTTAGTCGAACCTTATAAATCGTTTTATCCATTATTTAATAAGGCTGTATTGCTTAAAATGTCACTTTGACCATGAATGCTGCAGAAAATTTGCGTCTTGTTTGTTTTTACGTTTTGACTAGTAAATAAAGTGTTTTTTAGAACTAACCTTATGACCCTATTTTGGGGAGTATTCCATTGTGAGGATAGACGAATTAAAGATCTACCGATACTTCAAACATAATACCTGTGAAAATAACCCTTATATAAACAAAAAGGGTGCTTCTAAAGAAACACCCTTTTGTTGTAGTTTAATATTAATTATCTCAGTAAGAACACTTTTCTTATTTCATCAAACCTTTCGTTTGACATTTTTAAGATATAGGCGTTGTTGTACAAATAATCGGGTATATCGAAAGTATGAACATCCTTGCCAATGACTTCAAATTTCATTTGTCTTTTTCCTACAAGGTCAAACAATTCAAAAGTTATAGGTAGATCCAGTCCGAAACTCTCAAGGTTTGTAACCGTTAGTATTCCCCTGCTAGGATTCGGGAACACCACTATATCAGCAGTATTGGGAGCTTCAGGTACTTCAATGTTCAAAACAACGTTACATCCATTAGAGTCAGTTACGGTTACGCCATAAGAACCAACCTTCACATTATAAATAGTATCGTTATCATCTGTGAAATCAACCCATTTGTAGGTATAAGGAACGGTTCCACCTGTTGTTGTTACCCAAATCTTTCCATTAGCCACACCGAGATTTGCCGAGGTTCCATCAATGGTCGCTACTAAAGGTGTAGGTTCATTAACAGTTGCCGTATCACTGTGCACACACAGGTTGTTATCGGTTATTGTAACAATATACTGACCTGCAAGCAGATTGTTTATGTCTTCTGTAGTAGCTGCGTTTGACCAGCTATAGGTATATGGTGTTGTCCCCCCGTTAACCGTAAGATCTAAACTTCCATCGGATGAACCGTTACACTTGGCATTTTCAATATTAATAACAGATGAAAGTGGAGCTGAAGGCTGCGCAACATCAATTGAGTCCCGCAGCAAACAATTGTTTTTATCCGTGATCAGAACAGAATATCTACCTAATATTAAAGTGTTTATGTCCTTGGTTGTTTCACCATTTGACCACTGATAGGTATATGGAACAGTTCCACCAGACACTGTAAGTGTAACTTCTCCATCACTTCCGGCGAAACAATTCACATCCTTCGCGTTTATTACACTCGAAAGAGGAGCAGTTGGCTGGCCTATATCCACGGAGTCTATAATGGTACATAAGTTCTTATCGGTTACCAGTACTTTATATTTACCTGAAACAAGATTGTTTACGTCTTCAGTAGTCTGCAAATTCGACCAGCTGAACGTATATGGAGTAGTTCCACCTGTTACACTTAGATCAGCACTTCCATCATTTCCTGCAAAGCATTTCACATCTTCCTTACTTATACTTGTGCCAAGTGCTGCAAGTGGTTGGGTAACAAAAATACTATCCGATAAAATACAATTGTTCTTATCGGTTACCACAATTTTATACATACCGGTCATTAGGTCCTGAAGGTCTTCGGTGGTTTTACCATTGCTCCACATAAAACTGTATGGTGCCGTTCCTCCGGAAATACTGAGGTCAGTGGTTCCGTCATTACCTGCATAACAATTTACGGGAACCATGCTTAATGTAGAACTTAATGGTGCAGATGGCTGATCAATGAACACAGAATCGGTAAGGGTACACAAATTAGCATCGGTAACGGTAATTATGTATTTTCCTGTTGTTTTGTTCGAAATATCTTCAGTTACATCTCCACTGCTCCATTGGAAAGTATAGGGTGATGTTCCACCGGTAACGGTTAAATCTGCTGAACCGGTTGCGTCTCCATAACAAAGTACATCCAAATGGTTTAAGACAATGTTCAATGGTGCTGAAGGTTGATAGATCCTTACACTTGCCCCGATGGTACATCCATTATCATCCGTAACGCCAACCGAATAGTTTCCTGCAACAATATTGTTGAGATCCTCAAGTCCGGTTTGACCTACAGGTATTTTACCACCTGAAGAAGCTGACCAATTATAGAAATAAGGCTTGGTTCCGCCGGTAATGGTAAGATCTATTGAACCGGTTGCATCACCATAACACAGTACATTTATTTTGCTCAATGCAGTATCAAGTGGTGCTGCAGGTTGTAATAAGATTACACTGTTGTTTGAAGTACAGCCGTTATTATCGGTAATCAAAACAGAATAGGTACCGGCGGTTAATCCGCTCAGATCCTGATTGTTGATCTGACCGGAAGGAACCGTTCCCCCTCCGGATCCTGTCCATGTATATGTATATGGGCTTGTTCCTCCACCAACGGTGAGATCAATTGATCCGGAAGCATCTCCGTAACAAAGTATGTCGACCTGTGTTTTTGTGCTTGCAAGTGCTGCAGCAGGTTGAGTGATCGTAGCACTGTTGGTAGTGGTACAGTTATTTGCGTCGGTTATTAAAACCGTATAAGTTCCTGCAACCAGACCTGTAAGATCCTGATTGTTGGCTTGACCTGTAGGGACACTTCCTCCTCCACTTGCAGTCCATGAATATGAATATCCGGTTGTTCCGCCATTAACGGTCAGATCGATCGATCCGGTAGAATTTCCAAAACACAAAACATTAACCTGAGTCAAGGAACTGGACAAGGCCGCTGCAGGTTGGGTAATGGTTGCACTGTTGGTGGTTGTACAGTTGTTGGCATCCGTAATGGTAACACTGTAAACTCCGGCCTTTAGTCCTGTGAGATCCTGATTACCTGATTGGCCTGATGGAACCGTTCCACCTCCGCTGGCGGTCCACGCATAGGTATATCCCGAAGTTCCTCCTGAAACTGTTAGGTCTATGGAACCACTGGAGTTACCAAAACAATCAACATTGATCTGAGTTTTAGAACTTGTCAGAGCTGCAGAAGGTTGTGTAATAGTAGCACTATTTGTGGTTATACAGTTATTTGCATCGGTTATGGTTACGGAGTACACTCCGGGAACCAGATTGGTAAGGTCCTGATTATTTGCTTGTCCGGATGGCACCGTTCCACCACTGCTGGCCGACCAGCTATAAGTATAACCGGGTGTTCCGCCGCTAACCGTAAGATCGATCGAGCCGGTTGAATTGCCAAAACAAGCAACATTAACAAATGTTCGGGAACTGCTCAAAACTGAACCAGGCTGTGTAATCGTAGCACTGTTTGTTGTGGTACAATTATTTGCATCAGTAATGGTTACTGTATAAGTTCCAGCCGTAATATTTATCAAATCCTGATTTGTGGATTGACCGGAAGGGACGGTACCACCGTTGCTTGCAACCCAAGAATACGAATAACCCGAAGTGCCGCCGGTAACGGTTATATCAATAGATCCGGTTGAATTACCCCTGCACAATACATCCACTTTTGTTAAACTTGACTTTAAAGCCTGGAATGGTTCAGAAATGGTTAAACTTCTGCTTGTTTGGCAATTGTTTGCATCGGTTATAAATACAGAATAGTTTCCTGCAATAAGACCACTAAGATCCTGATTTGATGACTGACCCGACGGTATAGAACCACCTCCACTGGCAGTCCATGAATAGCTATAAGGACTGGTACCTCCATTAACACTTAAATCTATAGAGCCCGATGCATCGCCAAAGCAAAGCACATCCACTTTTGTAGCTGTCGAACTTAATGCTGCAGATGGTTGAGTTATGGTGGCTGCATCATTTCTTGAGCAATTATTTGCATCTTTAATCGTAACCGTATATACTCCAGGCGAAAGTCCGGAAAGATCCTGAAGGTTATTTTGACCGGAAGGTACAGAACCACCTCCGCTAGCTACCCATGAATACGTATATGCACCCGTTCCACCACTAACGGAAAGGTCTATCGAACCGGTTGAATTTCCAAAGCAATCCACATCCTTTTTTGCGATCGAACTTGCAATGGCAGATGCAGGTTGGGAAATGGTGATGGTACTTACCAGGGTGCAATTGTTCGCATCCGTTATCGTTACTTTATAATCACCTGCAAGCAATCCTGTCAAATCCTGACTATTGACCTGTCCGCTTGGCACGGATCCTCCGTTTGAGGCGGTCCAGTTATAGGTATACCCTGCTGTTCCGCCACTAACTGTAAGATCAATGGATCCGGTCGCATTTCCAAAGCAAAGCACGTTAACCTTGGTATTTGAGCTTGACAATGCTGCAGAAGGCTGTGTGATGGTTGAAGAATTTGTATTGGTACAATTGTTAGCATCTGTAATGGTGACTTGATAGGTACCTGCTGAAAGTGAAGTCAGATCCTGATTGGAAGCCTGACCTGAAGGTACGATTCCTCCTCCGGAGGCCGTCCATGCATAAGTATACCCTGCGGTTCCTCCACTTACTGTAAGATCAATGGAGCCTGTAGAGTTTCCAAAGCAATCAACATTTTTACTGCTTACCGAACTGCTTAATGCTGCAGAAGGCTGGGTAATTGAAACCTTATGAGTGGTTTGGCAATTGTTTGCATCCGTAACAGTTACGGAGTAATCTCCGGCTACAAGGCCGCTTAGATCCTGATTTGATGACTGACCACCTGGAACCGCACCGCCGTTTGATGCTGTCCATGCATAAGTATATCCTGCGGTTCCGCCACTAACGGATAGATCTATAGAACCGGTTGAATTACCAAAGCAGGCAACATTAACCTGTGTGCTGCTTGAAGATAAAGCTGCTGCAGGTTGGGTTATGTTAAAGATCTGCGTGTAGGTACAATTATTTGCATCGGTAATAACAAGGGTGTAGGTTCCAGCCGACAATCCGCTTAGGTCCTGAGCATTTGCCTGTCCGGAAGGAACGGATCCTCCGGAACCTGCAGTCCAGGAATAGGTGTATGAAGGTGTACCACCTGAGGGTGTAACATCTATCGAACCGGATGCATTACCAAAACAATCAACATTAAGTTGAGTAACAGAAACAGAAATTGGAGCAGCTGGTTGAGAAAGGTTACTGGTATCCGATATCACACACTTGTTCTGATCTGTGATGATCACTATGTGTTGTCCCGATTTTGCATCAGTGAGATCCTCCATTGTAGTTGAATTACTCCATAAGAAGGTATATGGTTTGGCTCCCAGATTAACCATGATGTCAATGGCTCCGGTAGAATCGCCAAAACATTTAATGTCGGTTAAGGTTTTTGATATAACCGATGGTATGGCATGTTTGAATACTTCGATCTCATCGGTCGACTTACAGCCTGTTGAAGAAGTTACTTCGACGGAGTATTTGCCGTAGGCACTAACCACAAGGGTCTGTCCTGTTGAATTGTCGCTCCATTTGTAGCTGGCATGCCCGGCACCGGCATCAAGTGTAAGATTCACATTTACGTTATCACAGATTCCGGTATCTGTACCTAAATTGATAACAGGTCCCTGACTTAATTTAAAATAATCTGATGTGTCTAAAACCAAACTATTGTCAGGAACAATGGCTCTCATAAAATACCATTTAGTACCACTGATATCGGAAGGAATTACCCAGCTATAACTACTGTCGTAACCTGAAACTCCTGTTGCAAAGGTTTTATAGGTCTTTCCACTATCGGCTGTGTATTCAAGCGTAATTGAGCTAAACGGAGATTTATAATACTTAATTTCCAAGGTATCGCCTGTACACAAACTTGTGGTACTGTCTATATCTTTAAAGAAGTTTTCAGAAGCTATATTAAAGGTAACATCCGGGTTTGTTTTTGTATCTTCAGTATTACCTGTGTTGTCAACGGCCTGTGAATAAGCCCTGTAGCTGGAACCGAAATTTCCCTTAAAGTAGGCAATGGAGTCGGTTATTTGTTCAAGTGCCAGTTTATACGTTCCGTGGTTTTCAGATACAAACACATTATAACTTTCCAGTCCGGATCCACCTGCATCATCCTGACCTGCCAATTTGATGGGTACAATGGTTGAATCAACCACCGAAGGCATGGGTTGAATGGCGCTTACCGGAGGTTTGGCATCGATGAGGTTATGTATCTTTGGTGTTAATACCTCCGGATTGTCATCAAAAACGATCACTGCTTTTGCCCGTATGCTGTCGCCGGTTTTTGATGTACTTTTTGGTTTGATGGTATAATTGACAAATCCTTCACCCTTATGAGTAATGGTATCGTTAATAGCCAGATAACCTCTTGCATCAGTAGGAGGTAATCCGGTATTCGGATCTATACTTTCAAATACCCAGAATGCTTTTCTCGTACTGATATCAATACCTGCTACTACATCCAGATAGATGTTGAACGAATCACGGATATCAAGCCGTTCAGTATAATAAGAAGAATTTTTTGGTACATTGAAAATATAATCTTTAAATCCAAAGCTTCCCAAACGGAACGAAGTTAAATCGACGTTCGAGTCTAACACATGATCAATGGTTACTTTTTGTGCCGGTCCGGTAGCAAATTTCGGATCATTTTCATAACGAATCTTATAAGGTAAGGTCGCATTTATGGATACCCATTTCTCATCACCGAAACTAGGTGGCCCGA
Organism: Flavobacteriales bacterium; assembly: GCA_020635455.1. Taxonomy (GTDB): domain Bacteria; phylum Bacteroidota; class Bacteroidia; order NS11-12g; family UBA9320; genus JABWCE01. The sequence continues at coordinate 153,855 of JACJZT010000003.1, read as the reverse complement.
TAATGTCGTTGGGGTCATAAGAACATGTGATCGCAATATATTTAACAATGGCTGAGCCTTTTGCCGTACAGTTGTTCTTATCCCTCACATTGCAGGTATATTTCCGCGTAAAGCTGTTGCGCCCTGAACAAACCACTTCATGCCTTGCATTTGCCCAGTTGTAAGTATAGGGTGCGGTTCCGCCACTTGCGTTAGCCCTCAAGGTTACTGTGAAGCTTCTGTCACAGGATCTTGTGAAGGTTCCTCCACCGGAAACATCTACTTTTAACTTTTCAGGTGCTTTGATCCTTGCTGTTTCAACCACCTGGCATTTAGCAACCGTGTCACGTACAATTACCACATACTTTCCTGAATCCTTATCGTTGAGATCCTGAGTGGTTGCCAATACCGATGATGTTGTATCTCCCTTGAACCATTTGTAAACAAAAGGATTCGGGTTAAACGGCCCGACAGGTTTTACAATCTCCAGATCAATGGCTCCGTCTTTAGAGTCATGGCATTTTGTGTCGGTGATATCAAATTCAACTTCTACGGAGTCACAACATTTATCACCAACACCAACTGCAAACCAGGCTTCGCAAACGCTTTTGTATTCTTTGGAATCTTTGTCATACCCCAGATCTTCACAAGCAAGAAGGGTTGCCTTACGGGCATTGGCATAATCGGTATACCTAACCATAAACCTCTCCAGGGCTCTCCAGGCAATTTTTTGAGATGTGGCAAGATCAAGTTTTTTAACATCGTAATTCTTGTTGTTGTCGTTAACTCCATTTCCACCATCGGTGATGAGGTAAAACCAAAAATTAGCCACTCCGGAGTTGGTGTGAACTCCACCGTGATCACCTCCGTTCAACGGTGCCCAATGTTGCTTTTTATAACAATTCGGGCATGCGCCGCCACCTGAATTTTTCGGCTCTTTCATGTTTCGGAGATCTCCCAATTTATACGAATCTTCGGATTGAAGCCAGTCTTTATCACCCGCATAAGCTTCGACTGCCATACCAAGTATATCAGCCCATGCTTCATTTAAGGCACCGGGTTCGGCCTGATAAATAAGGTTTGCAGTTTTTTCTATGAAAGCGTGAGTGATCTCATGTCCAACATCGTCCATCGCTACAATAGGGTTCCAGTCTGTGGCACCGCCTCCGTCGCCATAAAACATGGCTACTCCGTTCCAGAAAGCATTGTCGTAGTTTTGGGAAGGGTTTTCCCTGAAGTTCACTCTTTGCAATAATATTGCTCCTGCACCATCATATGAATTCCGGTTAAATTTTGTTTTATAAAAATCAAATGTTTTGGTTGCTCCGTAATGAGCAGAAACTCCAGAACGCATGCTGTTTCCTCCTGTGAAATAACTGGTTTTGGATAAAAAGTAAAACAGATTTAGGGCACTATCATAATTACAATCATCGGTATATATCTTCCTTATCGAATCTTCGAGATAAAATGTTGTATCATTTAAACGTGCTGCTCTGAATGCCACATCATTAGCACCGTACATGGGTTTACCGGTTCCGTTCACATCGGTTACGGCATTGTATGAGTTTTCAATGATCCCTGTCCGGGCATTTACATAAATAAACATTCGTTCGGAATGAGCGGAATAGATCTCAAAAAAGTAACACAGATTATACCCGGTTTCGGGCATTAAGATATTGTGATAATAAACCAATTTCCCTTTAGGATAATAGGTTGCCTGAAGGTCTCCCCGAACCCACTTCAATTCAGCCTCAGCAGCACTGTCAAGCCAGAGATAATATTTGTCAGGACCCAGATGTGCAATGGCAATATCAAGTGCTTCGCTCTCGGTTATTGAATGCAGCCCCGGATTGCTAATGTTCCTGAAACTACCCAAGACCGTGTGGATGAGATCTTTTTCATCTCTTCTGATGATGATCTCTCCACCTTCTACCTCTATTCCATTGAGGTATTGTTGATAACGGTATACTTTTGAATTGCTTTCGGAATTTTCAAACTTTGAAATGAGCCTCATTTCAGGTTTATCTTTAAGACCATATATCTGCTTGAGTATTTCCGGCAAATTCTCATTGGCGGTTTTATTCCAGGAACTTGCAGGAACGAACCAAATAACTTCATTTTTATCGTTGTATTCGGCTTCGCGTAAATCGTATTGTGCGTTTGCATAATTCGACACGAACAGAATGGTTATGAAGACAAGTCTGTTTATGGTATTATATAATGTTGTTTTCATTTTTTGTATTAATCAATAATGGTGAAACCTAATGCGCCAGAGGCTTTTGAATAAATTAAGACCGAACCCTGACCTTTGGGTCTCAGCCTGTTGGGTGGCCCGTTTTCTTCCTGAACTGTTATTTCAACAGTTGTTTCATTCTTGCCAAGTCCATCAAGTGTAAGCGAAATAGGTGCTCCCTGAGTACTGTTGATCAGGATCTTTTTACCAACAATGTCAATGTTACCGGTGTTGGTAAAGAAGGCCTCCATTGTAAATATGTTGTTGTTTCTTGTATTTTCCGGGCTTATCACATCAATGGTAAGCAAGCCTTCAATACCTTCTACTACTTTGAATCCGTCTTTCAAAACCGCGGTTTCGCCAATTTTGTTGGCAATTACATCGTAATCTCCTGTATCCATTCCGTTCAGATCAAAGGTAACAAAGGCCATGGTTGGGTCAATTGGAAGGGTAAACGTCGATCCTTCATAAGTATACTTATACCTTAATCCTAAGGTATCTACCGTTTTTGTACCAACCACCGCAATTCCGTCCTTACTTATACTGAAGGTGGTTTCATCATCAAATTTGGACCCTTCGATAAGTAAAGTTACTTCACCGGTATTGCCACCTTCAACAGGTTTAACACTTCGAATCTCAAATGGCAGAATTCTGGCCAGAGTTGAAATATATTGCTTGGTTGAAGTGCTTGTTTTGCCTGTAATCAGTAGATAGTAGGTTCCACTGTCAAGACTTGGAATAATTATTTCCTGATTTCCTTCAAAGGGCTCTCTGTATTTAAAGTCAAAATTCGATCCGCTAACCATTTCACCATGTTTTACATAAAGCTGATTGTCTCCATTGATCGAGTCGGCCTTAAGTGTTATCAGCAGTGATTGTTCAAACAAACTTCCGGGTATTTCTATACGGTAGTAGATCGGTCTGTTTTGGAACAATGAATCATTCTTTTTAACATTCACGAACAATTCCGGAACATTTACATTCAGTAAGTTGGCAGCCACACCGGTATTATTGGTATCGCTCTGTTCAAATATGTTGTTCAATCCATCCGTGGTAACCAAAACATGATAATTGCCTATAGATACACCGCTTACATTGAAAGATCGCTGTACCGTAATTTCACTGTTAGGAGTGAGTGTGATGCTTTGGTAAACCGAACCTAATAATACATCTCCTGCTCCCTGTTTATCATCTACAGACAGGTAAACATTATCATACATAACTCCGCTTGCAGGATTGGTTCCAATGTTCTTGACTTTCCAGGTTATCAGTATATTATTACCACTAAGAACACTATCAGGAGAAATTACTTCTGAAACGATCAGATCAGCAGGTGGTGCATTGCTCGATGTAAGAATGGATGAAACCAGGTTGTTTCCTTCATTCAAATGTTCGTATTCAACATTGGCTCCATCGGTTCGGATTAGTACAATAAAGTTACCGACTTTATTTATGGGAATGGTAACATTTAAAGAGTCCTTATAAGAACCCGATGGATTTAAATTTCCTGTTCTGGAACGGGTTCCGACCAACAGGTCCGTTTTATCAACGGAATAGTCTGTTGACAAATAGATCTCATCTTTCCAGGCTCCGGACCTTGTTGTACCGATACCTTTATTTTCAACGGTCCAGATTATTTTTACAGGTTGGCCTGCAATACAATTACCAGGCACATTCCAGTTGACAATTTGAAGATCCGGTGGATCCGTTAGGAATAGGGTCAACAGTTTGGCAAAGTCATTTTTATTGCAAACCGAACTTACGTTATTTACCAGATCGATATCCTTATTCAGATTTTCAACGTCGGTTTTTACGATAAGATAATACTTGCCACTCGTACCATTGGGAATTAATACATTTCTCATCATGGTATATGAACTGTCTTTTTCTAAAGGCAGGTTGTTGAACAAGGTTGCTATTAACTGGTCGCCATTGTCAAGGATGGAATCCTTTGACAGATATACAGCATCGTTCCATGAATTGGCAGGCGTTTTCGCCTGACCTTTATTGGTAACAGTGTAAGTTAATGCGTATGAATTTCCGGAATACATAGAATCCTGTATGGAAGGACAATTTATTTTCAGGTCTATCGGAGGATAACCATCAATGAATATTTTATTGGATCGAACGATGTTGTTCGAATCATTATAATGTTCGTAAACCTTCATGTCCTTGTCTGCAAACAAATAATAGTAATACTTGCCCTTGGCAATAGAACCCGGTAAGGAGAAATACACTTTTGACCCATAAGTGGAATCAACTTCCAGCAAACTGGTTCTGTTCAAAATACCCAGGTTAACAAGTTTGGCAGGGTTGTAAACTGAATCGGTTGAGAAATAGAACTGATCTTTCCAGTTTGGATTTGCCTTACTTTTACCGGCATTCAATACTTCAAAATCGATCTCGATCAAATCACCGGCCTTAGCAGAATCCGGGTATGAAATAAATTTAGGTATAAGATCGGGATAAGGAGCAAGTTCAACAAACATAGAGTTGCTTCTTCTGTAATTATTAGTATCTCTTCCATACTCATAGATTTGGTCAAATATATCCGTAAATACATAGAAATAACGTGTGCTGTCATAACCATCCGGAATTTTAACAGAAATTGAAAGATTCATAGAATCTGCCGGCAGGATCGTACCTGAATACAACTTTCGACCAATTGGATACGCCAGCTTTTTATTCCAGGTTGGTGATTTTGAAATATAAAAGCTGTCCCATCTGGCACCCTGATAATCCACTCCTTCACCAATATTCTTTATGGTATAGTTGATCGGAGTCATACTTCCGGTAGTATCTGTTTTTTGAACTACCACTCTGCTTACGATCAGATCCGGGCTCTTTATAAAGATCTTGGTACCCGGCGAAACATTATTGTTTTCATGCGTAACTTCATTAACATAGTCAAAGTAATCCGCAATTACGAAAATATAGTAAGTGCCACTAATGTTTTTAGTTATTCGATACGAATTGAGGTATTTTGATGTGTCTTTAGATTCAATGTTTCCATGGTATCCATAGCCTACAAAATGTGAAATGTTTTTGTCGAAGGTGGAATTTGGACAAAGGAAAACAGCCGAATAAGAGGCAGCATTTGTTTTTGTGCCCCCATCGTTGATAATGTTGAAAGAAATATCCACGATCTGATAATTGCTCGCGGTATCAATACTAACAACATTTCTTGCGATCAGATCCGGTGGAGGAGTTAAAATAACCTTTATAGAATCTGATCCTGTTGTATTATTGTTTTCATTTGAATGCTCATATTCGTAGTTAGCCTGGTCGGTATTTACAACAAAATAATACCTACCTGAAATGTAATTTGGAATAATTACGGAAGTAGCCACCTGATAAGTGCTGTCAGCTTTCAGATTACCGGCATGGTATAGGGTTTTAAGCAAAACCGATGACCCATTTAATACATTTTCATTTGAAAGATAGATCCTGTCGTACCATCCTCCTGATCTGGTGTCACCTGTTCCCTGGTTCTTGACCGTGAAGACAGTGGATGCAGGTGTTCCTGAGAATGCGGTACTTGGTCTTGTGACCGAAGTAACAACCAAATCGGGTGGGGGAGTCAGGGTAATTACGGTATTGGTAGTATCACGCGCACTGTTGTTGTTGTTGTCAACCTCCAAAACACTGTTGTAATTATCGGTTTTTATAAAGATGTAATAGTTTCCGCTCACACCGTTTGGTAAGGTAACATTGGTAGAATTGCTGTAGGATTGTCCGGGTGTTAGAGCAGAAGGATTGGAGGCTGCGCCAAGATACGTGTCAGTAACATCCAGAACGGCATCTTTTGACAAATAAACCCCGTCATACCATAATCCGGTGGCGTTACCCAAGCCTGTATTCTTTATTTTCCAGGAAATGGAAATACTGGTGGAAGAGAATGCAGATTTTGGACTGGTAACACCTTCTACGATAAGATCTGGCAAATGCCTTGTTGTAAAGGCTTTTATCAAACCCGGGGTTGAACATACAGCATTTTTTGCTACAACCTGCCATGAATATTTTGTACCGTAATCAATACCGCTGTTGATACGGTAACTTATTTGAGAGAGGTTTGAAACATTGGGCGAGCTCGGTTTACTTTGTCCAAATTCCCAATAATATAGATCATAATAAGTTGCTCCCTTAGAAGGTAGCCAGGACAAGTCAACAGGAAGGTTCACTCCGGTTGCAGAGTCGAATGGTACTGTAAATTTAACCGTATCCGGAATGGTATAATTGGTAAAGGATTTTCTTAAAGTGTCGTTTTTGGTAAATTTTTCTCCGGTAAGGTCCGTCCATGCTGTGATTTCAGTCAAGGTGTTAAACATCAGCGGTTCTTTACCGGTAAAGGTGTAATCTAAGGATTTGCCGGGTTGAATGGTGTCTGAAACTGTTGTACTTATTATGCTTCCACCATTTATCCTATACCTTACACTAAAACCACCCTGTGGTAAATTACCAAAATTGAATATTTGCAATTTTACCGGAGTGGAATCCAGTCCACATGAATTAACCGGAGAAATAATTTTTGAGACCCCGAGATTATGACTTAGACTATTGAATTCATCCGCACCCATATCCGCCTTAACTGTATTTCTGGTATCAAGATCAATATCGTCGGTAACGACACTGATTGGCAAACAGGAACTGTCGATGCTTGACAGATTGCAATGCAGATCCGTATTTGAAGTATAAGATGGATTTAATGAAATCGATTTTGAATCACGGAAACTTGCGGATCGCCAGCTACTCAAACTTGTATAAACCGAACCGTTTAAATAACAAAGATTCGTACCTCCGGTAAACAAGTCATTATAATCGCAGCTGGGAACAGAAGTACTGTTCCAGTTCATTGAATATCCTCCTCCCGGATTGCTGAAAATGTTGTTTCGGATGTCGAAATTACTTCCTGAACTTAAATAAAGCGCTGAAGAGGAAGTATTGGTGCCATAAACATTTATACTATTATGGAACACGTTCAAATAGGTACACTGATTAAGGTATAAGGCCTCTCTCGCTCCATTGGAACCATCGATGCTTATGAAATTATTGTAAATATTTCCTTTGTAAACTGAAGTTCCGGTATGCCTATAACAGTATAAGCCATCACCCGAAACATTTGAATTGACCATTTTGTTGTAGGAAATATCGATGTTGTTCTTGGAGTTGTCGGTATAAACACAAGGATAATTTGAGTTAGAGTTAAAGGTATTGTGTTTGATTTTAAAGGACTCTCCAAATGTCACATAAATTGAGTAGTAGTTTTGATTGTTGAACAAGCATTTTTCAATGATCATTCCTTTCTCATATACACTGGAACTGCCTCCATAACAATAGACCCCGTAGCCACCATTGTCAAATTGGCAATTTCGAACCTCAAGGCTGTCATCTGCATCTGAATTAGAACGTATTCCATAGGCATAATAATAAGCATCAAGAACAAAGCGACAATTTGAGAATTTTAATCCCTGACTACCATTTTGCATGCCTACGCAATAATAATAACTGGGTTTAAAGGTTAATTTCCTGAAATGAAGATAATCTGCTCCTTCCATTCGTATTATATCGTCGTAAGAATATGAATTTCTTAATACTACTGAAGAACTGTCTCCATTTTGAGATTCGATGTAAATTGGACGTGAAGGATGTGCTCCCGGATATGGTTTTGCTACGATTCTGTAATTGTAGGTACCGGCTCTTAGTTTAAACCATACGGTATCGCTTGCTCCACTGATCTCAAGGTATGCAAGTGCATCTGCAAGAGTTGTAAAATCAGGTAAGGTACCTTCAACCGTATAAACTCCTTTTAAGGCAGGTAATAGTCTTTTCTTGGTAAAAGTGTCATTATAGTTTACCGTATCCACCTGGCCGTTTGGTAAAGTGGTCCAGTAGATTACTTCATATTCTTTTCCGGAAAGAAAATTAAAGTTGCCCACCGTTGTTGTATCCGATTCACCGGGCGCCAGACTTCCGGTCCAGCTTCTGGTTGACTGCAGATTTCCATTGACTTTCCAGTTCAAGGTTGCAGATTTCAAAGTATCGGATCCAAAATTCTTGATGTAGGCTTTAACAATAGAATTACCGGCTGTAAAGGGTGCAGACGGACTGAAGTGTCCGCTCATACCCGCATCGTTGGCAGCAGGTATATCAAATTCGTCCGCACCAATATCCGGTGTCAAGGAATCCCTTTTGGTCATGTCAATGTCGTACATTACCAAATATGGTATGTTTCGGGCGGCTCCGTCAAGATTGATGGATCTAACGTGCAGGTCGCTGCTGCTCACAAAACTTGGATCGATGTTCAGTGAGTTAGCATCAAATCCTGTATAGGATTGCCAGTTTCCTAAGGTTGACAAGTTATTATTATAATAAGAAAGAATTGACCCGTTTGAATAGAAATTATTGAAATTACTTCCTGATAGCGAGCCGCTTACATAAATGGAATAACCGGAACCCGAGTTTATGAAATTATTATTGCTGCAGAAAATTCGTGAGTTGCTGTAAAAATATGCAGCATAAGATGAACTGTTGCCAACGTATTGGTGAACGTTGTTGTTGAATACATTAATATAGCTGCAACTATAGATGTACAATGCCAAGGCACTGCTGGTGGATTTGGAATGTATAAAGTTATTAATGATTAAGTTGGTGTCGTTGGTAGTACCTTCAACGTTATACAAATACACACCGTAATATTCCTGGTTATATATATTGTTTCCGATCAGATGGAAACCCTTGTCTGAATACTGACTTATTACACCATAACCTGAAGTATGCTTTGGCTTGGTGTTGTAAATTTCATTATAATTTATATGCACCCTGTCTATATAGTATGTGTAAATACCGTAGTAATACTGGTTAATAAACTTGTTGCGCAGAATATTCAGTTGACTTGATTTCTTGGTGTTTGAATAGGTATAACAATATATTCCAAAAGCCCCGTCTATAATGATATTATTATAGATGTTTATGTTTTCAAACCCTTGATGGTTTGAATTGGTATAATAGAAATAAAGGTTTGTTTCGTTGGTACTGGTAGAATTGGCAGCCCTGCTTTTAATGTAACAGTCATGAATATTTATGTCACTGCAACCGCCATTAAAGTAAAAAACGGTATTATATGAATTCAGGGATGAACTCTTCAGGGTCATCTTTCTAAAGGTAACTCCCCTTGTACTATCAAGATATACGGTGTAGTTTTTAGAACTTGAATTGGTTCCCAAGAGGATCACTTTACTGCTATCACCCTGTTCACTTTGGAATATGATGGAGTTTTCTCTGTTAGCACCCTTAATATAAGGTATAAGGATTTGTTCTGTATACGTGCCATTTCGCACATTGAATAATACGGAGTCATAGATACCACCTCTCTTCATAGCATTCACAGCATCCTCAAAAGTGTTAAAGTCAGGAGAAGCTCCACCAATGGTGTAAACTCCTGATAAGGCGGGATATTGATTTAAAGCCTTAGCCGTATCGTTATAGGCAATGCTGTCGACGGTCCCATTCGGTTGACTTGACCAACACACCAAACTGTATAATGAATCCCTTAGAAAAGTTTTTAAACCAAGTTTAATATGGGCGGTGTCGCCACTTACCAAAGTATCAGACCAAGACAAAGGAGTCTGAAGGGTATCGTTAAATACCCAATTTATATCAGCAGTGTATAATGTGTTGTTTCCATAATTTCGCAGAACGACTTCTACTTGTTGATTTCCGGGAAGGAAAGGTGTTTTGGGAACAATGATGCGCGAAATACCTGCGTCGTTTAAAGGTAATTGGAATTCGTCGGCTCCTATATCAGGATTAAGGGTATCACGGGGTTCCAGGTCAATATCAAATGGAACGCGCGCGAAATACATCGCACTTCCGTTAAGATCTATTTCTTTTGCATGAAGGTCGTTTACAGAGGTAAATAAAGGATCCGAGGAGATGCTGTTTGAATCTAACTGAGTAGCCGCGGTCCAATCACTTAACTTATCGTAATTGTTACCATTATTATAATTGAACAAGCTGCCATTGGTAAAGTAATTGTTGCGGTCAGCATTTGTGATGGTAGAAACATTATCCGAATAAAATGCATAGCCGGAATTAAAGTTGGTTATGTTGTTATTGTAAAAAGTATTAGAACTACCGTAGCTTAAATAGAATCCATAAGAATTGGAACTGGATCCTTTATCCACTTTCGCGGTATTGTGTAAAATATCATTATAATACGAGTATCTCATATAAAACCCATAACTATTTGTATTATTATTGGCAACATAAGCAGAATTATTTGCTACAAGACCTCTGTTTGACGCAGAGCCATATCCAAGGTCATACAAATAAAATCCATATCTTCCTACCGGCATGTTAACTTTATTGTTGGTAAGAATAATGTGATCAAACTCATCCAGATAAAATCCATAGGAATAGGAATATTTATCCATAAATAAGTTGTTTCCATGAATTTTAACCGAATCGAGATAGGTTAATAACATACCATAATAATAAGGGCCTGTAAAATTATTATTCGCGATCAGCAATTCGTTCATGTAATCATAAGGAGGGTTGCTGTTGTATCCATAGATATAAATTGACATATCGCCGTTTACGAAAGTGTTATTTAAAATGTGAAGCCTGTGATGTATACCTTCATCGGATCTGAGCAAAGCCCGGTCAGAGGTTGATCCTGTTGAATTCGGACCAATGATCATATTGTTCGACACGAGAATGTTCAGGGATTCATCTCTGAAATTAAATACCGTTCCATAATTGTTGCTTGTTGCTTCAAGGGTCATTTTACGGAAGGTAACACCGTCACAACCCGAAAACTGTACAACATAATTTGTATCATAGTCTGTTGAACTGTAGGTTAAAATAACATCTGAACTATCCAGGGTCTCTGATTCAAAGATGATACTGTTTCTGGCCATGGCACCTGTAATTGGCGGTATACTGATCTGTTCGGTATACGTTCCGCTTCGTACCTTGAATTTTACTGAATCAATGATACCCGCTGAGATCATGGCAGCTACCGCACTTTTAAAATCAGGGAAATCCGGTGAACTGCCTCCAATGGTATAAACTCCTGAGAGGGCGGTTCTTCTGTTTAAAGACCTCAAAGTATCGTTGGAAACCTTCTGGTCGGAGGTGCCATTTGGTGAACTTGTCCACGATAATAGGTCGTATAAGGTATTTGAAACAAAAATATATGGACTCAGGGTTACATGAACTGTATCTCCCGAGGCAATGTTTCTACTGACACTTACTCGCGGAAGTGTATCACTGTTTACCTTCGCCTGAACTACAAACGATTTAACGGTATCGACCCCGAAATTGGTAATCACCACTTTAACCTGGATCGTATCTGCAAGGAATAAACTTCCCGGATTTAAGATTGAGCTAACTCCTATATCTGTGGTTAATGGAGTGAATTCATCGGCTCCAATATCCGGATTTAAGGTATCCCTCATTTCGTGATCAATGTCATACATAATTCCGGAAACAGGCATAGCACCCTTGTTTAAGGCAATTCCTGAAACATGAAGGTCTCTGTTGTTTTCAAAAATCGGATCTGTTGAAATTGAATTTGAATCCAAACTTTCTCCACTGATATATGAAGGCAAATCGCTGTAATAATTTCCATCGATGTATATAAATTTACTGCCATTCGTGAAGAAATTATTATTATCCGACCTGAAAATATAAGAATAGTCATTATAAAAGGCGTAACCACCCATTTGATGAACTATATTGTTGTTGTATAAAGATACATTACCTGAGTAATTGTATAGTGCCGAGTTGTAAGAACCTGAACCACTTGAAAGGCTCAAAATGTTGTTGAAGGCAACTAACCCCGGATTTAAACTCTCTTCATACAAAGATTGACCATCGTTGGTTCCGGATAGGGTGATAAAGTTGTTGAAAATTCTGAAAATATCTTTGTTTGAGGAGTAACTTCCACAATAAACTGCGTATTCTGCATTGGGTCCGTCAAGGAATACCTTATTATTTGAAAAAACACAGTTTCCCGATAAGTAATATAAATAAGCAGCTACATACATTAAGTTATTGGGATAGTAGAAATCGTTTCCGGTAACTTTCAGATCATCGTGATTGTAGGCATATAATCCATAATATCTCTGACTTCTGAATTTATTTGAAAGGATCTGAATATTGCTATGTCTGTTTGAACCATAAAGATATAATGCCATAGACCCACGGTTAAAAAAGCAATTGGCAAAAATTACTGAACTCGCATTTCCATTACCAAAATTCACTAAATAGGTTCTGGAACTTGTGGAAGTAGAATCGTTGTTTTCAAATTGAACATGTTCAAAGCAGATATTATTAATGTATTCCGAGATGTTAACTACGGTTTTATATGTACTGCTGGAATTCCTTAAGGTCAGGTGCCTGAAAGTTATTCCCGTTGCTTTAGTTAATTCAACCACATAATTTTTCGAAGAAGATGACGAGCCGTATTCCAATATTACCAGGCTGCTGTCGCCACTTTCGGACTCAAATATGACTGAGTTTTTGTGGTCGGCACAAAGAATGTCGCCTATGGAGATTTGTTCAGTATAGGTACCGTTCCTGACAAGAAATTTAACAGAATCTTTTATTCCGGCCTTGTTAAGAGCAGCAACCGCCGCACTGAAAGTAGAAAAATCCGGACTGCTGCCACCAATGGTATAAATACCGTTCATGGCCGGATAAAATAAAGAATAGGTCGTATCGTTGGTTGGTATTGAATCAACACCTCCGTTAGGCGCCGAAGTCCATGCAAGCAATTCATAGGCACTGTCTTTATGGAAAACAAATGTTCCTAAACAAACATAGGTTGTATCGCCTTTGGCCAAAGAGCCGGTCCAGCTTTTTGGCGATTGTGAAGCGCCTCTGAAAACCCAATTTATTGTAGTTGAAGTGATGGTAGTATCACCAAAATTTTTCAGCACCACCTTCACACATTGCGTGTCTGCGAGTACTTTGGCAACTTCTGTTAAGCCTGCGTCGAGTTTTCTGAGTTTAAACTCATCGGCACCAATATCCGGAGTGCTTGAGTTTCTCATCTGTCCATCGATGTCGTAAGTGACCTGTGAAAAAGGTTTGGCTTTGCCATCCAGGTCAACATGATAAACATGCAGATCTGTGTTGCTTGAATAATTGGGATCGACCGCAACCGAATTTGAGTCATGCCCCTGGGCATGAAGGTCAGAAAGAGATATGATGTTTTTACCTTCCCAATTACCTAAGTTTCCATTAGAATTGAAAAAATCATTATTGTCTGATAATTCAAAGGTGCTGCTACCCGAATTACTGATTATGAAAGGCCGGCTACCGTTATTCGAGACCAATATGTTATTGCAAAGGCGGTTATTACTTCCATCCTGAGTATACAAATTGGAAGCAGAAGTATTTGTTGTTGCCTGATAAAGATTATTGTTAAAAATATCGAAAAAGGTGGAATAATACAGATAAACATTATAATAGCTCGTTCCGCTTGTAAATGCCGTAATGAAATTATTGGCTATCAGGTTTCTGCGGTTAGAGGTTCCGTAACAATTTCCTACGTAAATTCCGGAATAACATCCTCCAAGTTGAATAATTCTGTTGTTTGTGATCCTGACAGAATCGTCACTTCCACTTATATAAATGCCATAACCCGAACTGGTTGAAGCGCTTCTTTCAAAAATACTGTTATCAATGTTTAGCTCATTTAAATTATGGAATCGAGTGTTCATATAATATTGGTCCCTGAAAACGCAGTTTCTGATGTTAAGTCCCTTTAACTTATTGGATGAACTTGCACCGAGATATATTCCATGAGAGCCATGTGAAAACTGACAATTCACGAAGTTAAGATTCTCCGTCTTCGCAAAGCTGTTTGAATATGTATAAAAAACATTTGAGTAATTAGTACTGGAGGAGCTTATGGTTGATCCTATAAAATGACAGTTTTTGAAATAGAGATCTTTAAGAAAGTCAAATAAATATACAGTATATGGATAACTTGAATTCAAAGCTTCAATGGTCAGCCTCTCAAAAACAATGTTGTTTGCATTAAGAAATTGTACGACATGTCTGTTCGTACTATTTGCAGAGAAATTTATACTAACCGAAGAGCTGTCACCGTTTGACGCAAAGAACTTAACCATGCTGGAAGTGCTTGCTCCCGGTATGGGGCCAATGCTTATTTGTTCATTATAACTGCCGGGTCGAATACTAACATAAGTAGGTCCACAAACCCCAAATTGCATCAGTGCGTTTACTGCTGACTGAATGTTGCTGAAATCCGGAGAAGAACCTCCAACTGTGATGGTATCTTTATAGGAACCGTTAAAGATCTGCCGTATGGTATCGTTGAAATTTAGCGAGTCCGTGATTCCACCGGGATCTTTACTCCAGGCAACAAGGGTATCCTGTTTGCCCACCGTAAAGGTTTTTGAACCCAGGGTAATCTTAGCCCGGTTTACACCGGAACCATTAAGGGTATCCAGTGTTCCCGAATAGGTAACAGTACTTTGGGCTGCTCCATTCCAGGTCCATAAAACATCAAGCCCGGTAAAGGGCAATCTGCCTTTATTTGCGATTTCAACAACGATATTTTTTGAACCTGCACAGGTCCTGACCGATGGAGAATCAACACCTGTGATGGCTGCATCGTAATTGATCCTTGTGTTTCGGGTAATAAAAATGATGCTCCTGTCAAAATATAAAGTGGTAGACCCTGAGGCAGGCACAACCCTAAAAACGTTTTTTTGCCCGTGATTGTAATATTTGTCAATGTCTGCGCCACTGATGTTGAATTCCAGCGAATCACAAGCATTACAAAAGCAATTATAAATGGAAGCAACACTATCTACTTTCACACCATTTAGCAAAAGGTAAAGATTGCCTGAATAACAAGTGAAAAGTTTGACCTTTACTTTTAGGGCAGCTACATATTCATTGGATGGGGTCGCATCCACCAGGGAGTCCTTCGTTCCCGTTGACGCGATTTGTACACCGTCGCCGCAGGCAGTACAACCAAAGTAATCATCGTAATCAAATAAAACCGTATCAATGCTTTGGCCCTGTGCACCTAAAACACCAAAACCAAAAACAACCGTTAAAATGAGATTTAAAAGAAATTGAGTATATTTTTTTTTCATATCAGGCAATAATTATGTCGGTAATTCGTTAATTTTTCGAATTTAGAAAAAAAAGAATTAAATAAACAGAAGTTTGTTCCTAAAGGATATTTAATAGTTCCTGATATTCGTCAGGTATCGTTTCCGGTTCATGTCAAAACCAAAGGAAATACTTAAAAAAAGAATCTATACTATTGATTATTAAGCAATAGTATTATTTGAAATACATTAACAAACCAATTTTGGATCTATCTTATTTTTAGGTTAAATCGGATCGACTCTTCGATCTCTCCCGGGCTGCAATCTCCGTTCTTAATACCGGGTTGATGTTTTAACAAAATGTCAATGTTACCTACGGCTGTATTTTTTGTATACCACTTTGTACTTATCCCAATCGGGTAATTATCGTCTGTGTCAACCGGTATTACATCTATTCCGGTTGCGCTGTCGTTATAACAAATTAAATAATCCTTTTTATTATTGAGGATCCTCGTATTTATGTTCACGATAGCATTCGGGTTGGATTCATTTAAATAAAACACTGTGGTATAATAGGTTCTTTGAGTATCAAGTAGCATTGAATCCCATTGTAAAGGCATGTTTCCTTTTGTGCCTTCCGGATTTCGATAATAGTAATTGAATTGTACGCCACTTGCCGAATCTCTCAGTTCAAGTCGTATGGTAGTAACAAAGTCATTGTTAGAATTGGTGGTTATAGGGTCGCTACTTTTCGAACATCCGGTAATACCTGACCATAATACCACGTATACAACAAGGTGAATATAATTAAAGTTTGTCCTGTTCTTTTGCACGTTCATTTGTGTGTACGGATTGAGATTGCCAAAATTAACCAATCCCAAACATTTTTAACCTACGGCATTAAGAATTTTATCGGAGCAAAACATCGTCGCTTTTAACGTTCACCAAAGTCATTCTCCCTGTTGTTGTGATCTTCACTGTTAAAAGTATTGCCTTTAGCAATTTCAACAGCGGTAAAAATTGCCTGATCAAAAATAAATCCAAGGCTCTTTTTTTCTGCAGTTGAAGAAGTAATATTAAGGAAAATCGAATTCCGGATCTCATCCATTCTGAACACCGGGCCTTTGAAGTTATATGTTCTTCCATATATTGAAGTGGTATATATAAGTTGTATAAATTCAACTTTCCTTATTACCCGTTGAGATGAAAGTTCATAATGGTTCGATTCGTAATAATCTATATGCGTATTGAATTTTGAAAAAAGTGTTTTGTATACAGAATTGTTAAAATAGTGTTCACCACAATGATCATCTTCAAGATACATAGGTTCAGACCAGTCGAAATGTTTCAGGAAGTCCCCAAAATTCAATTGGTTTTCAAGCGCCAATGGATAATAGCTATTGAATTTACCATTTGAAAAGCCTTCGAGCAATAGTGATGATACGGAGATCAGGTGCTTGTTTGTCCTGTTATTCAGATGAATGCGATAGTGATTTAATTCGCTCAAATAACCGGCCGATTGACCATATCCAAAAAGCGGGAGGAAAGCTGTAAGAAATATTAAAATATACCTATTCATAATCGTAACCTTATGGGGTTAATCCAGTGGCCATTGCAAAAGCCTCCTTTGTCAGTGTGGTCATTTTTACCTTATCCAGTTTTAATTCAAGGATTTTATCCCTGTTTTTAAGAATATCTGTCCTCTTAAGTTTGTTTTCCGGAAACTTATACAAACTCCCGTCTTCCTGAACGATGAAAATTTTTACATCATCTCTTGGGATCAATTTAAAATTATCTTTTAGATCGGCTGATGTATAGTAAATTACCGTATTCGAGCTCTTATAAACCACATATAGTTTATCGGTAAGCTCTATAGGATCTCCCTTTTCGTTTTTCAGATCCACAAACATTGGAACGGCGTTGTCTTCTTTAAAGATCTTATCAAAATTATAAAGCCCCATTTCGCTGATTTGCATGGTCTTAAATACCTGATCCGATAAAAAATCTGTATAACGGTCGTCAAGATTGTTGCGTTGGCCGGGACAGATCAGAGTGTCTTTAAAACTTACAGGGTCATCCTTACCAACAGGGATCTGTATTGTGTAACACTCATCATCGTATCCGTCCAAATCCCCATTTTGGAATTCTTGAGTTATTGGATCATCCTGCCAAAGCTTTTGTTCATCATCCGGTAAGGAACGGTTACTGTTGCCTGATTGTCCAAAGCGCGTATTCTTTATCCATTTTTTCTTATTTGCATCAAACTGAAAAGGTTCCAGTCCGGCAGCATCGAATCGCTTGTCAATTGCTAGTTTTACAGTTACCGGTTTTGATTTATCGATTGAAATTCTGCCTGAAGGCTTGTCTTTTACTTCAAATTTTATTTCAAACATACCTCCACTTTGAAGGTAACCTTTGTTTCCATTGATTTCGTATTTCAGATCCAGTCCTGCAAGAATAAAGTCTACCTGGTCTTTATATTCTTTAAATAATATTGTAATCGGTCCTGTATATTTATTTTGATCTTCAATAAACGTACCTGCCTGTACAATTATTCTGGAATTCCCATTGGTAATGAAGGTCCTGCATTCGTTGCCTTTCATTCTAAACTCCTGCCATTCCTGAGCCTTTAATAAAAAATTCATGCACAATACGGCAGATAACAGCAGATAAATTTTAATTGATTTTTCCATAACACATTCATTAAGAATTTACACTTAAATACCTCAAAAGCAGTTTAGGTAAATAATGAACGAATGTGTTGTAAGGATAGGTATAGATTACCTTAAGAATATTTCAGAATGTGTCTGAAATTTAGGGCCAAACAATGCCTTGTTGCGTCAGCAAACTTTTTAGCAAAAGCTCTGGTAAGCGGATCGGAGATTGTCAGAGATCATCTGCGCGGTTCTTCCTTCAATGCTGTGTCTTTCGATCATGTGTACCAGCTTTCCATCTTTGAAAAGGGCAATTGAAGGACTAGAAGGGGGGTAGGGCAATAGGTTTTCTCTTGCCTTTTGAACTGCTTCAATATCCTGACCGGCAAAAACTGTGAAAAGTTTTTCAGGTTTTTTATCGCCCTGAAGTGAATGAAGAACACCCGGACGGCATGCACCGGCAGCACATCCACAAACAGAATTGACCACCAGTAACATGGTCCCCGTGTTATGATTAAAAACTGAATCTACTTCTTCAGCACTTTTCAATTCTTCAAAACCGTTATTGGTTAATTCTGCCCTCATAGGGGTAACTAGCATTTCTGGGTATGGCATATCAAATTTTTTACAAAGTTAAAACAATTAAGGCCATTTTTGGTTTTGAAGAATAAGAAAAACTGATATAATGTATTAATATTTAATTTCATACCTTTGCAAAATATTAAAATGACAACACAAACTACTACATTGAAACACAAAGTAAAAGATTTAAGTCTTGCCCAGTGGGGACGAATGGAAATTAAATTAGCCGAAGCAGAAATGCCCGGTCTGATGAGTTTAAGAGAAGAGTTCAGGGATTCTAAGCCTTTAAAAGGTGCTCGCATTGCAGGATGTTTACATATGACCATTCAAACTGCAGTTTTAATTGAAACCCTGATTGAACTGGGTGCTCAGGTTAGCTGGTCTTCCTGCAACATTTTTTCAACTCAGGACCACGCAGCTGCTGCCATAGCTGAAGCTGGAATTCCTGTTTATGCATGGAAGGGTATGAATGAGCAGGAATTCGACTGGTGCATTGAACAAACCTTATTTGCATTTGAAAACAACGAACCACTTAATATGATCCTTGACGATGGTGGGGACCTTACCAATATGGTATTGGATAAATACCCTGAGTTGGTCAAAGGAATTAAAGGGTTGAGTGAAGAAACCACAACAGGAGTGCTGCGTTTGCACGATAGAGTAAAAAATGGAACACTTCCAATGCCTGCAATTAACGTGAACGATTCGGTTACCAAATCAAAATTCGACAATAAGTATGGCTGCAAGGAATCACTTGTAGATGCCATTCGAAGAGGGACAGACCTGATGCTGGCCGGAAAGGTTGCCGTAGTTTGCGGATATGGTGATGTTGGAAAAGGAAGTGCTGATAGTCTGAGAAACGCCGGGGTCAGGGTTATGGTTACCGAAATCGATCCAATATGTGCACTACAGGCAGCAATGGATGGGTATGAAGTAAGATTATTGGAAAATGCAATTCCTGAGTGTAACATCATTGTTACGGCCACAGGAAATTATAACATCGTTCAGGGTAAACATTTTGAAATGATGAAAGACAAGGCCATTGTTTGTAATATCGGGCATTTCGATAATGAGATCGATGTTGCATACCTTAACAAGAACTATGGAAGCACCAAGTACACGGTAAAGCCACAGGTAGATGTTTATAATGTTGGGGGCAAAGAGGTGATTCTTCTAGCCGAAGGTCGATTGGTTAACCTTGGTGTTGGAATGGGGCATCCTTCATTCGTAATGTCAAATTCATTTACCAATCAAACTCTTGCACAAATTGAATTGTGGAACAACAGCGGCAATTATGAAAATAAGGTATATGTTTTACCAAAACATCTCGATGAAAAAGTTGCCAAATTGCACCTTCAGCATGTAGGCGCCGAACTTACGACCCTTACGCCCGATCAGGCAAAATATATCGGAGTTGATGTGCAGGGTCCATTTAAATCAGAGACTTACAGATATTAATTCTAAAATATTCTCACACAAAAACCGTCTTTGAAATTTTCAGGGACGGTTTTTTTATACCACCATCGTTTTCTGCAATTAGCTATGGACAACCCTTACCAAATTAGGTTCGTTGAGAAACATAAAGGTTACAGAATTGAAGCTGAAATCAATTTTTACGGTTATCCTTTAAGGCAGTCATTGCAATAAATAAAGTTGTAAAATTATTCTCATTCTCTATTAAATTCTTTCCGTGGAGGTAGAGGATTGACAAGAACCCGGGTTACGGTAAAATTTTCACCGAATTCTATCTTTTGGTTTTTAGTAATTGTATTCAATTAATTAACAGGCAAGAGCCCTTAACACGGCCATAATTATTTTAAGTTAATATCCATTCAAATAACGTCCCTTGTTTAAGTACGATTTACTTTATTTTAAAAATACAGCAAAAAAAAGAGGCTGCCTCAATTGAGACAGCCTCTTGGAATATAAAGGTTTAGGTTTTACTTATTTAAAGAAATGGTTCTGGTAATTTGCTTACCGGCTACCATCATTCTTACATGGTATAGTCCATTTGCTTCGTTGCTAAGATCAATGGTTTCAATACCACTTTGTCCATGAACGTTGTTTACAGATTTAACCAAAGCACCGGTTGAGTTGAATACCATAATGGTAACATCTTCCGGAGTAGCAAAATTGTAGCTTATGTTAACTTCTCCATTGGTAGGATTAGGATAAACATTGATGGCCTTTTCAGGGTTAATGTCTTTCACGTCACCTGTAATGGTTGGGAACAATCGGCTTACCCAAATAAGTCTTTGATATGGAGCACTAACGTTTCCACTTAAGTCAGACACCTGGAAAGAAATAGTATACATACCTTCCTCGTAAGTGTTTAGGTTGTTAATTAAAATTTCCAGTCTTGGACGCAATGCCTGTGGAGAATCGTAATTATCTGTAACAGCAACACCTTCAGTTGCATCTATGTTTGAGTACAAACCAACGTTTAAGTTGTATCCGTTAATTACAGGAGCAACTCTGTCAACAACTCTAACATAACGTCTTCTGGTTGTTTTGTTACCACTACCATCCGTAGCTACGAACTCATCGTAATATAAACCAAGTTTGTAAGCATCGACGTTAGAAGATCTGGTTAAAGAAACCTGAGAATTGTCATAGTAATTATCAGATGCAGTAGCCTGAACAGGTGTGTAAGCTTTGTTTACATCATGCAGGATAGTGTCAAGAGTGTTAAGATTAATGGCAGGGCCAACATAATCATCAACAATGTAGTTATAGGTTTTGGTATCAGCCATGTTACCTGAACCGTCAGTAGCATTGTAGATCATTGGATAAGTGCCTTTGAATCGTGTGTCAACCGGACCGGCAACACCTGGAGTAACATCCAGCTGAGGTTTGTCGTAGTTGTCTGTTACTGAAGTTCTGTCAATGAATACAGATACGATCTGAACTTTAACGTTATTGCTGGCATCAGCGTCACTGTTGGTAATAACAGGTTTTTGAGTATCGCGAACGATAACAACTCTTTGCTTGCTTGCATTGTTTCCTGCTACGTCATTTACACTGTAAGTAACGATGTAGGTTCCAACCATATTGGTATTAACAGAACCTGTAATCAAAATTGTGTTGGTGATGTTACCATCTTTATTGTCCATTGCAGTAGCACCATCTTCAACATAAGTATCCTTAATTACTTCAAGGTAAACTGTATCGCTACCATTTAAAGTTAGTACCGGAGCAGTCTGGTCTTTCACAACGTATACCACTCTTGTTACCGGTAAGGCTTTATTACCTCCTGCGTCGGTTACGTTATAGGTAAGGAAATAGATACCGGTGAACAACATATCAAGGTCTGAAGTAATAACAACTTTTGAGCTGATATCGCCTTCAGTTGGATCAGTTGCAGTTGCGCCGTATTCGGTATACGTACTTCCAACTTCAAGATACAAGGTGTCGTCGTTGTTCAAAGCAAGAACCGGAGGTTGATTGTCATTAGTGATAACTACGGTGTAATCCTCAAACTCACCAATTCGGTTAGCATTGTTCACACCGGAAGAAGCACCACAAGGAAGGTTAGGATCGTTTGAGTAACTTGCTCCAATCCTCATTCTTGATTTTCCTTCAAATGCCTTGGTGTAATCTGGAACTGTGAACTTAGCAGTAAAGCTATTGTTTGTACCGGCAGCTTCACTGGCAACCAATTCACCTGCATCTATGAAATCACCGTCAATGTTCCAGTCGATCCATACCTTACGGGTCATTGGGTTAACGTTTGTATTTCGTGATATCATGATCTCATAGGTAGAACCATACTGTAAATCAGCTTTTATATTGGTATTGGTGTAATCGTCGTATCCAAGATCGTTGTTCTCAGATTTGTTGTTAATCAACTCAACATTGTCTTTATCGGTAAGGATCACTTCGTTGATCGCAACGTCAGTTGAAGATGACACACCTAGAAGAGGAGTGCAATGTTCAACAGCGATGATGTAATCTGCTTTAATTACAGTAACTGAAGTTGCAGCTGAATCTAAAGAGTTCCATGCTCTTAAAGAGGCAGTGTATTTACCTTTTGCGTTAAAAGTAACTGAAATTTTTGGGTCATTTGCAGTTGTGCTGTTAACGTAAGAAATCGTAGCAGGGAAGAAATCCCACTGATACATATTGGTTTTGATGGCCTTATTCGGTTTTGGGTTCAAGGCTTCAAAGTTTACGGTTTGCCCTGTGTTCGGACGACGGTTATCCGCTACAAAATCAACATCAGCTCTCTTATGTGGAGTTACCACAACCACTTTTTTGATCTTATAATCGGTACCCATACAAGTACTTACGGTCAATCGAACATCATAGGTATTGTCGGTTAAAATAGCATATTCAAGATCTTTAGTGTAAGCAACTTCTCCGTATCCGGGCTCAATGTCCCATACAAAATCTGCTTTACCTAAAGCGTTCAAAGAAGTGTTTATAAAAGTATATGTATTTGGGTTGTAAAGAGTATCCGGAATATCGAAATCCGCATCCGGAGGAACAATAGGACCTCTTTCAGTAGTCCAGCTTGCAATAAATCCTGAGTCGTTTCCTGAACCGTTAGAGGTAAAGTAAACGTATAGTGCACCTGAAGTAGCAACAATAGGAGTGGTTAAGGAAGGTGAGTTACCTGCAGTGAAACCATTTCCGGTATGAAGTGGGGTTCCGGTAGCATCAATACCATCGTAAACTCTCAGGATATCACCTGACGCAACTTTGAACTGGTGGAACTGAAGGTTGATCTTTTTGGCTCCGCAAGGAATGATGGTAGCATAATCCACACGATTGTTGGAATAATTACCGGTTCTTCCTCCGTCGTCAATAAGGTTACCGCTTTGCTCATAAATTGGCTGAACGGTACCTGCACCAAGGTTGTTGTCTTTAAACGGAGTTACACGTATATAGTTCGGTTTACAAAGAACACTGGAAGGTCCTAAGTTATTTGAAGTTTGTAAACAAACCGTATATGTACCAATGGTATTGAAGAAAACTTCAGGATTTGCATTGGTGTATGGGTCGTTACCTACCAAATTGTTGTTATAGGTCTCAACGTCGATACGGGTATTAACCGAATCTTTAGGGTCGAACATATACCAGCTCCAGTAGGTTGGTCCGTTTTGAGAAAGGTCTATGAAATCAACGGTTCCGAAACGTTCAACTTCGTTTGTGTTTGAAGCAAAATCTACAATTGGCTTAGAAGTAGGATTTACAATATTGATGCATCTTAAAACGGAATCTCGTCCTAAACAATTTTGGCTCTTAAGACGAACACAACGATTTCCAACCGAATTGAAGATATGAGTTGCATTGGTTGTTACGTATTCAATGGATCCGTCATCATCGATATCCCACTGGTGAGCAATGTAACCGGTTTGGTTGTTGTTGGTCATTTTTATTGGAGTACCTACAAAAGCCGAAGTTGGCATGTAGAAACCTGCAGCCAGACTGGTTGGGTTTGCAAGGTCTATGGTATAATCTTCGGTTTCACCATAATAATAGGTTGGGCTTCCGCTAATACCTGTTGGACAAGGACTGTTAGCGTTTAACTGATAAGAATACGAAGACATAAGACGCATTCTTGAAGTTCCTGCCTTTACACCACAAGGAACGGTGAAAGTGTTGGCTGTTAACGGTCCACCTGTGAATGGCTCTTTACCACCAGTGTTCATTTGCGACCAACCATTCGACATATATTCATTTGACGAGAATACACCGTCACGGTTAAGGTCGATCCAGCAGTAGATGTATACTGAATAGGTTCCTCCGTACCCGATGTAACCATAGCTAGCACTGGTTTCCAAGGTGTACTTCGAACCTGAAGACAATGAGAAACTTGGTTTGGTGCTTACCAATGAATAACCATTACCAACCGAATTTGTTGAAGTAATGAATCCCTGATTACAAGCATCAGCAGGCTTTTGTAAAAGGTAGTTTCCTGAAACATCTTTTACATTGACCCTTTCGATCGGGAAATAATAATAAGAACTGTAGGCACATCCGTAATAGGAATAACCTTCACAATAACTTTGCGCCTGGGTTTGATTGAAAGAAGAACTTCCCATCAAACCGAGGATCATCAGGATAAATCCTAATAATTTGTGTTTGGTAGTAAATTTTTTTGTCATATTCGTTTTTTTATATTTAATAAATGAAACAATCTAGTTTTCAAACTTAAGAAAACTTACATAATATTTGACAGGGAAATCTGAAAACGTTGCCTCAATCTTTAAAAATTAGCATAAATAATTTAACAAATAGTTGTAAATCAACATTTTAGCATTTTATTATGACAATATTATGATACAATGTATTGAGAAACCTAGAAGAGAATCAAATGAACGGTAGCCGTTTAACCTCCGATGAGTTTAGCTATACTAAAGGCTGCGATGGCCGCAATGGCACCTATAACAGCTACCTTCAATGCACCCTTAAACAAAGGTTGCCCGGTTACCCTACTCTTGAATATGCCAAATGCAAATAACGCAATAAGTGTTACGATCGAAGATATTTTAAGGGCGGTAATAGAATTGTCGTATACAATATAAGGGATCAAAGGAATGGTTCCGCCAACAATATATGACAGAGCGATGGTTGCTCCACTTTTGAAGGGTCGATTCTTAGCCGGGCGTTTTAGGTCCAGTTCAAATCTCATCATAAATTCCACCCACTTTTTTTTATCCTTTGAAAGTTCTTCCGCAATTTCAATTTGTAAATGTTTGCTTAGGCCGTAATCCTCAAAAACATCCATTACTTCCTGTTTTTCCTTTTCCGGAAAATGATCCACTTCATAGTATTCCCTGCGCTCTTCGGCATCAAAGTGATTGATCTCTGCCGTTCCTGCCAGGTATCCTCCAAGACCCATAGCAATGCTGCCGGCAATGATCTCTGCTACTCCGGCAGTAACGATGGTAGCTGTGGCAATATCTGCACCACTCAATCCTGCAGCAAGGGCAAACGGAACTGTAAGCCCATCGCTCATTCCGATCACCATGTCCTGAACACTTTCAGAACTTTCAAAATGTTGTTCCATTTCCATGTCTGCTTCCCTTTGGTTCCAGTTCTTGTATGGTGCTTTAACCCTTTACCGGTAAAAATATTTTATCCTTAAGGATTCCGAGTTTGTGCAATCTGTATTTGATTGACACCCATAATACTCCCAGGCCATAAATTGAACTTCTTTTGAAATTTATAGACGATGCCTCTTCGAAATACTTTGTAGGACAGGTAACTTCTCCAATTTCGAACCCTGCCATAAAAATTTGAGCGGTCATTTGATTATCGAAAATAAAATCATCTGAATTGGCTTCAATATTGATCTTTTTAAAGATATCTTTGCTAAAGGCACGATAGCCTGTATGATACTCGGAAAGTTTCTGATTTATGAGGATGTTTTGGAATAAGGTCAGGAATCTGTTGGCAAGATATTTATACAAAGGCATGCCTCCTTTCAAAGCACCCTTACCCAAAATTCGAGATGCATATACTGCCGGATACAGTTCGTTGGCAATAATTCCGGTTATTGATGGGATCAGCTTAGGTGTATACTGATAATCAGGATGCAACATGATGATTATATCCGCGTTCAGTTCCAGCGCTTTTGCATAACAGGATTTCTGATTTCCTCCATATCCACGGTTTTTTTCATGTCGTATGATGTGTTTTATCCCAAGTGCTTTAGCTTCTTCAATGGTATTGTCTTTGCTGGCGTCATCAACCAGAACAACCTCGTCAACAATATCCAGAGGAATTTCGTCGTAGGTTTTTTTTAAAGTTAAAGACGCATTATAGGCTGGAAGTACCACCACCACTTTTTTGCCATTGAACATGCCGCGAATTTAGAATTTAATTTTCCAAAATTTCAACATTCATTGATTCACCTCGACCGTTTGCTTGAAGTCCGGGATACAGCAATGAGCCATAAGGTTTTATTATCAAGGATCAAACGGATCAGGAAAGCACCATTTTTTCGATCCAGTTTTCGGTGAAACTGTATGGGAGATAATTGATGGATGATAGTGATTTAGTAAGTATAAAATTTCCTTTTTTACCGACTTCAATACTTCCGTAAGAATCCGAGATCTGCAAGGCAGCCGCCCCATTCAGGGTCGCAGCATTAAAAGCCTCTTCAGGTAACATTTTCATGTAAATACATGCAAGTGAAACTACAAATGGCATGGATAAACATGGACTGCTTCCGGGATTGTAATCCGTTGCAAGGGCTAACGCTAAATTGTTCTTAAGGATACGTTCGGAAGGAGTATAGGGTATATTAAGAAAAAAGGAACATGCCGGTAGCGCTACAGGTATGGTTTCAGAGTTTTTTAAAGCCTTAATGTCACCATCTTCGAGTAATTCAAGGTGGTCAACCGAAACGGCATTTTTGTTCACGGCTGATTGAACCCCGCCTATGGCATTGAACTGATTAACATGAACTTTAGGCTTTAAGTTGTATCGGGCACCTGCATCCAGTATCCTTTCCATTTGTTCCACACTAAAATAATTTTTTTCACAAAAAACGTCAATATAGTCGGCCAAACCTTCCTTGCCGATAACAGGCAGCATTTCATCAATGATTTCAGATATATATGTTTCCTGAATTTCCGTCCCTGTTCCCGGAAAAGCGTGAGCTCCCAGAAAGGTTACTTTTACGGGAATAGGAGAAACAGACTTTAAACGCTGAGCTACTCTAAGCATTTTAAGTTCACCGGATACCGTAAGGCCATAACCGCTTTTGATCTCTATACCACCGGTTCCGCTTTCTATAGCCCTTTGTAATCGTATAAAGGATGATCTGAAA
The DNA here is from genome assembly GCA_020635455.1 of Flavobacteriales bacterium. Lineage (GTDB taxonomy): Bacteria > Bacteroidota > Bacteroidia > NS11-12g > UBA9320 > JABWCE01. Next base: position 126,528 of record JACJZT010000003.1, on the reverse strand, counting down.
AGTTCATCTTCACTGCATTCATTAAGGGCCTTCGCAGAATTAAGGATCCCACCTCCCATGTTTGCGATCTCTTCATAACTCATACCTTTTATTCTGGCCACAAATTCATCTTCCCTGCTTTTTGCATGGATCAAATGGGTATGACTGTCGATAAAGGCTGGAAGCACCATTTTGTTCATGCAATTGATTTCTTCAAAATTGCTTTCAGGAAGATTGTCCATCGTGCCGAAACCGCTTATATAACCTTTTTCATTTACGGTCAACCATGCGTCGGAAATGGATTTAAACTCTTTTAACTGCTCACCTTTTTTTATGATTTCGCCTTTTTGGGTTATTCCATAAAGGTGTTTTATCTGTGTATATATTTTAGGATGCAAACTTTTGAGAACGATTATTTCTTTCGTTTAAAATCACCTCGTTTCCAGGCTTTGATGAATTCGCTCCACGCAATCGGACTGAGAATATTCATTGGCTGCATCTGACCGGCATAATAGAATTTCTTGACCTGATTTTGCATATAGTAATTTTGATTTTCCCGTCCGTCCATGCTGAGCATTTCATCATGAAGTGCCTGACGTTCCATATTATCCCTTGCCCTTTCAAGATCGGTATCCGGAACTTCGGTCTTAACAAAATACTGGTCAAATAATTGTCGATCGGGTAAAGGACTAATAACCACTTCGTCCAGGTAAAAAGTATCCTGTGCCATGAGTTTTATGAGAGAATACTTATATCCCTGAAACGTATCGGGTACAACAAATTCAGAAGTTTTATAGCCCAAAAGTTCAAAAATTAGTTTTTCTCCTTTTTTTGCCACCAAAGTAAAATATCCGTTATAGTCTGAAATGGTACCACGCCGGGTCCCGGCGATCGTAATAACAGTAAAAGACAAGGGTTGAAGGCTGTCGGCACTAAGTACCATGCCGGTAAACTGTACAAGGTTTTCATCTTTTTGCTGGCAATTGGCATGCAAGGTTGTGGCAAAAAGGATGCTCAGAAGGGCGATATATTTAATTTTTTTCAATTTTAAAAAATTATTCCAGCAAGAACCGCCAGTAATACCCAATAGGGAGATGGCATTCTCAGTTTATATAACAACGTACAAAGTACGAGTATTGTTACGACATTTAACCAATTTACAGGATGGTTATTTACAAGGTTGGTGTAAAAAAAATTGTTGGGTTCTTTCCATTTTAAACCAATAGGCAAAAAGAGGAGGTAGGCAGAAGCTGCCACCATACCGGTTGAAGTGGCAATGATCCCTTTAAAAGCTCTTTGAAAAAAACGAAATTTTTTAAGATTATTCCATACCGGAAACAGCCAGAAGGCCAGTAAACTTCCGGGTAAAAATATAGCTGCGGTTCCAATTATACATCCCATAAGTTGTCCCATTGCACCCTCGCTTTCCAATGCCAAACCGGTAGTGAAGGTGGCAATGGCAAAAACCGGACCCGGGGTTGCCTGAACCAAACCTATTGCGGTAATGAATTCATCCGCATTTATATATTGTTTGAACTGTACGAATTGTTCATATATCATTGGAAGCAGTACGTTTCCACCACCAAATACCAGACTCCCGAATCTGAAATTATTCTCAAACATTACTGCATAAATGCTGTGCGTTAACTTTCCGATCACAGCCGAGACGATAAATAGAAAAGCGAAGATCAGCAGATATTGCCAGTTGACCTTTATTTTTTTTTCGGGATAATACACCGATTCTTTGTTGGCCCAGTATGAAAACAGTGCCCCAGTAACCAGAACGAACGGAAAGATCCAGGGGGTTTTGATGTATTCTTCCAATGGGTGTCGAAGCAAGGCACATACAAAAAATGCATAAAAGGCCAGCCACACCGATAATCGGTCGTTCATCAGAGGGGTCATCATTTTAATGGCTGCAACGATCACAAATGAAACGGCTAAAGGTTGAATATACCTTAATGTATGTATGGCCTCCGGAGGTAAATAGATGTAGACAAATGAAAGTGCCGTCATGATAAAAAAGGATGGCAAAACCCATACCAGCAGGGATAAAAAACCCATGGTTGGTCCGCCAAACCTGTAGCCCAAAGTGGTTAGCGTTTGGGTGGAAGATGGCCCCGGCAGAAGATGACAAATGGAATAGGTTTCCATAAGTTCATTTTGTGTAAAAAACTTTTTTTCATTAACCAGTCTGCGGCTAAACAGAGCAAGATGAACTTCAGGACCGCCAAAGGCGGAAATCGATATTTTAAATATTTCTGCAAGGAACAATCGATTTTTGAATTTCCTTATTTTTGAAGCCATCTAAGTAGATTGATAAAATAGCAATATTAAATAATTATGCGAATTGAGAAAACTTTCAAACTGCAATTTCTTGCACCGATAATATTCTTCATAAGCTTGTCGTCCTGTAAGCAAAAATACGAAGTAGAATCGCAAGCAATTGATTCACTGATCGCCAAAAATCATCAGGCAAGGGAATATCTTCAGATCGATTTGAAAACCATTCATTCCAGAACACTTGAAATGAAGGAACAAATTGAATTGATGAACCGAAACGGAATCGACAGTTCGAATGAAACCTTAATGTTGAATTTTGAAAAATACAAAGGCATTTATAAAATTTACACCAATTTTATCAATAATTACGACCATATTTTTGATAAGGTCCGACACATAGACAAGCAACTTGCCGCTTTAAAAAATTCTTTACAGGACGATAAGATCAATGCGAAAGAATATAAAATGGCAATGGAAAAAGAAACCGAAAATGTTAATATGAATTTGGCCGATTCGAAGGTTTTTGGTTTGAAGATCTTCAACCTTGAACCTGACTATCAGCGATTGAGTAACTTTTTTGTGAACGAATCACAGAGGATACTTGAAAAGCAAGCCCAACAGAGATCGAATTAACTACGGTTTATAAACTGCCTTGGTAATTATTTCGTCCGAATCATTCATCTTTAACAGATCGTGGATGTTCATTTCAGGGTTTTTGGTCATGAGTTGCTGTATGATCTTCCAGCCGATGAACGAACCAATTCTGGGAGCTGTGCCAAACCCAAATTGTTTGGCTGTGGTAAATGGACCATCGTTGGTGTAATCGCGAACATCATCGGGATCGGTTGAATACAGAACTTTCGAGTCGACCAGTGTCAGCCAGCTTAAATGCTCATTTTCATTTGCCCATATGATCTGTTCAGGGTTGTATCCCATTAATATACTGTCAGGGGTTTCGGGGATCAAAGAGGAGGTCATGTATAATATTTTTCCTTCCTGTATCATTTCGTCAAGTACCCTTCCTTTATTGCCGTTTGTTGGAATTTTAAGATTCGAGATGGCGGTGATAAGGTCTCTCAAAAGGTATTCTTTCCGCATTTTACGGACCCTGTAATTGGGAAATTGATCTGCCAGTTTATATGAATGGTAAACTTTAAAATCACTTCCAAGGTACATGTCAAGTCCTATCCCCATTTTGTGAGTCCCGTCGATCAGCGGAAAATTCACTACCAAAGGGGATAAAAAAGTTATGAATTCCGGCAGGGTATCTTTTGGAAAAAGGGTCTTGTACCGCTTCATGGCAGCTGTAAGATCTTTTTCCAGATCGTTCAGGTTTGGGAAAATGGTATCGGCCCGGTTTTTTAACCAAAGACCAAAATCGGGTATGCTTGTAAAATTGGCCAGAATATTGGATGCAGCCTCCTTGTCGCTCACATCGTAATTTCCTGTAATTCCCTGCATGATCTGATACATATATACAGGGTAAAAATCAGGGTATTTGTTTTTTAAGGCCAGTACATCTTCGGTAGTTTTTGCATTGAACAGGTCCTGGTCGAAACGCTTAATGGATATTTTCAGGTCAATATCCTTTTCAATAATTTCTTCCACCTTGCGTTCGGGTTGATTGTTACAACCACTTATACTAAAGGTAAGGAGTAAAACTACGAGGTTTAGAAACTTTTGGTTTTTTTTTATCATTTTTGTGGATACCTATGCAAATTTAAAAGCATTCGAATAATCCAAACATTTAAATTATAAACGCATGTCAAAAAAAATTAGTTTACTCGCACTGCTATTTTTAAGTACGTCCATTTTTGTTGTGGCTCAGGATAAACCAAAGTCTGATTACCGCAAAGTGGTCATTGGGATAAAAGCTACCTCAAATTTTTCGTGGTTTAAGGCAGATAGCAGAAATTTGGAGAAAGGAGGTCTAAAACTTGGCTTTGGATATGGATTGATGGGAGATTATAATTTTAACGAAAATTATTCCGCTTCCTTTGAATTCTTAATTACCAAGCTTAACGGTAAAATGCGTTTTAAGGATTCCTTAACCTATTTGAAGGAAGGAGTTGCACAGCCAAAATCTTTCGATGTGGTTTATGAATACAGTAACCGATATATACAGATACCCATTTCCATAAAGTTCAGGACCAAGGAAATCGGCTATCTAAAATACTTTGCTCAATTTGGATTGGCACCAGCCATCCGTATCACATCAAAGGCTAAGCTCACCGGTACACGGATACCTTTTCCGGAAGACGATGTCAAGGCCATCAAAACAAATGATGAAAAGGACGATATCTACCAACCCGTTGATGATGATTTTGAAAAGGATGGTGTGACTTTTATGAATTTGCCCCTTATTATCGGAGCCGGTGTTGAATATAATTTGAGTGAAAACACTTCGATCTATGCCTGCCTTCGATTTGAGAATGGCTTTACCGATATTCTTCAGTCTAAGAATACGGTTGTATTCAGTAAAAACATCGGATTTTCTCTCGGTTTGTTTTTTTAAGGGTTTATACCACGGCAACGTATTTTTTTGTAACGGGATTTTTTTCTGATATCCAATGAAAATAGCTCTTTGCCAACTTAATTTCAAGGTTGGTGATATTGAAGGCAATACTTTAAAAATACTTGATCTTTATCAAAGGGCTGTTTCGGAAGAAGCCGACCTGGCGGTTTTCTCTGAACTCGCCATTTGTGGATATTCTCCGGAAGATCTGCTTGATTATCCACATTTCGTAAAAGCCTGCGAACAAGCCCTCCTTAATATTGCTGAGATCGTTGAGGAAACTGCCATTTTAATAGGCTGCCCTACGTTCAGTGGCCTTAAATTTGGCAAGAAACTATACAATTCTGCAGCCTTCCTTCATAAGGGAGAAATCAGGAAAGTATTTCATAAAACCCTTTTACCAACGTACAATATTTTTAACGAATACCGCTATTTTGAACCCAATGATCAATTTCAGATTCTCGAATTCAAAGGCCATAAAATTGCGGTAAGCATTTGCGAAGATCTCTGGGACATCGACGAAACAAGATACTATAAGCAAAGTCCCATGCAAAAGCTTATTGCACTGGAGCCCGACCTTATGATCAACCTTTCCGGTTCTCCTTTCAGCTACGAACACATAGAGGAAAGAAGGGACCTTATGTGTAGAAATGCCTTAAAATATGATCTTCCTTTGGTATATGTTAATCAGATTGGGGCCAATACAGATATGATCTTTGATGGTGGTTCGATGTTTATTGACCGAGATGGAACCATTGCCGAAGAACTTGAATATTTCAAGGAGGACTTTAAGATCGTTAACTGGCAAAAGGGCTTTAAATATTCAAATCACAGTCATGGTTATCAAAACGAGGACGTAGAGTTGATTTACAACGCAATTGTTCTGGGGATACGTGATTATTTTCAAAAATCCGGTTTTTCAAAGGCCATACTGGGTTTGTCGGGTGGTCTGGATTCGGCGTTGGTAACCGTTTTGGCCGTAAGGGCGCTTGGTGCCGAAAACGTTTTACCCGTAATGTTGCCATCCGTTTATTCTTCAGGGCATTCTATCACCGATTCGGAATTGCTTTGTAAGAACCTGAAGATAGACGTTAAAAGGGTTGAGATACAAAAAATAGTCGATGAGTTGGAAAATCAGTTAAAACCTCTGTTCAACGATGAGGTGAAAGGCCTTACGCACGAAAACCTTCAGGCCAGAACGAGAGGGATACTTTTAATGGCCATCAGTAATAAGCTGGGCCATATTCTTTTAAACACAACCAATAAAAGTGAGGCCGCCGTGGGCTATGGTACTCTGTACGGCGATCTTTGCGGTGGCTTATCTGTAATTGGAGATGTATACAAAACGCAGGCTTACCGTATCTGTCGCTATATAAATTCGCAGGAAAATGTGATCCCTGAAAACATCTTGACCAAAGCTCCCAGTGCCGAACTCAGACCCGACCAAAAGGATACCGACAGCTTGCCGGAATACGATGTATTGGATGGTATTCTACATGCATATATTGAACGGTTTATGAGCCCCGATGAAATTGTTGAGCTGGGTTATGATGGATCGCTTGTGAATAATGTGATAAAAATGGTAGACCGAAACGAACATAAACGTTTTCAGGTTGCCCCTATCCTCAGGGTTTCAGACAAGGCCTTTGGCAGGGGAAGAACCATGCCCATTGTTGGCAAACTGAATAGTTAGTCGAACCTCAAAAACCACTTAATCCATTATTTAATAACGCTTTACAGCTTAAAATGTCAGTTTAATTTTGTATGATTAAATTGAAATTAATTTAAAACCCTGCAATGTTTTCTAAAATATTTATATATATTTATTCTTTTGAAAGGATTATTTTAAAAAGATGAATTATAAAGTAATTTAACCAGAAATTATTCGGGTACAGAATGGTGCGGTGGGTTGCCAAAAAGACGGGGGCGGCGTTGGGATGCGGGAGGGATTGTTTTTTTGGCTTGAAATGCATTGCATTCATGAACACCATTGAAATAAGTATAAACGGGTGAATAATTTTTTGCTCACGTTTTTTTTCAAGAAAAAAAGTGAGTCGGGTTATAGGGCTGAAAGCCCTAATCGAAGTAAACTCAAATCCACTTTGTGAGGTTCGACTAGTTAAGCAGAACACCCTTCTATTAAGAATATCCATAATTGCTTATCTTTGTTAACTGATGCAAAAAATTGCCGTATTTCCGGGAACCTTTGATCCATTTACAAATGGTCATTACGATATTGTTAAAAAAGGCCTGCTACTTTTTGACCAAATCATAGTTGCCATTGGGCATAATGCAGGTAAGAAGCATCTTTTTCCATTGGATAAACGACTTGAATGGATTAAAAAGGTTTATAAGAATGAGCCTAGAGTTCACGCGGATACCTATCAGGGACTAACCAGCGAATTTTGTAAAAAACGCGAGGCTACTTTTCTTTTAAGAGGACTTCGTACTATAAATGACTTTGAATATGAAAAGCAAATTGCAAGAGTGAACGAACATTTGAACAGCGATTTGTTAAATGTATTTCTTATAAGCGACGAAAGTGTAAGTTCGGTAAGCAGTACCATCGTTCGGGACCTGATCCTATACAACGGCGACTATCAGCGATTTATTCCTTCTGAGATAAAAATTGATGTAGAACCTTTGCAATCGCAGGATACGAAGGGTAAGCGTCGTTAGAATACCGGTCACGGTGGATCCAGCGAACTTCTTCGATGTTTTCTTCCTTCTGAGGGACAGGGGTTTCGTCACCGGCATAATTCATTACAAACCAATATGTGGTTTTTAACATCCAGCGATTTTTGGCCCGATACACATGGTAAGTCGTGTTTATCTTATTTAAAACTTTTACCTTGCTTATTCCGCATTCTTCTTCAACTTCACGTGCTGCACCTTTTCTTTTCGTTTCATCCTTTTCCAGTTTACCCTTTGGCAGGTCCCAAACCCCAAGTCGCCTTATGAGCAAGATCTCATTCTTTTGGTTTTGAACCAAACCTCCTGCGGCCTTAATGTTTCCAAAATAGGATTTAACAGATCTGAGGTTTTTTTTAACATTTCCTATCAGGCAAATCCGGTAATTCTTTTTGTTCAACAGTGCGTCAATGCAGGAGTATATTTTAAATTTTCCGGGGTTTGAAATGCATTCAATATCTGATTCGGGCGATTCCGGGCTAAGTTGTATGAAATTGTTCTTGTAATAAATGTATTTCATTAAGTTTTTATTCACTTATCGGTACGAATTCTAAAAATCAAATTAAGTTTGTGCGGATGAATCAGACTGAAACTTCTTCAAAAATAGCTCAATATTTGTTGAAAGCAAAGGCAGTAAAACTTAGTCCTGATAGCCCGTTTACCTGGGCTTCCGGCTGGAGATCCCCCATTTATTGCGACAACAGAATTACCCTTTCCTTCCCGGAAATACGAACCTACATCAAACAGCAAATGGCAAGTGCAATATCAGAAAATTTTAAGGACGCAGATGTACTGGTTGGAGTGGCAACGGCCGGGATCGCGATCGGGGCTCTCGTAGCCGATGAACTCGGTCTTCCATATGCCTATGCCAGGCCCAAACCCAAGGAACATGGTCTTAAAAATCAAATTGAAGGAAGGATAGTGCAAGGACAGAAGATCGTTGTAATAGAAGATCTTATATCTACCGGTGGAAGCAGCCTGAAAGTAGTAAAACATCTCAGGGATCAGGAATATGATGTATTGGGTATGTCGGCAATTTTTACCTATGGTTTTGAAGAAGCTACCCATAATTTTGAAAAGGCTGATTGCAGTTTGATCACCCTGAGCAATTACAATGCTTTAATAAATGAGGCACTAAAAATGGGTGACATTGATCAGAACTCTTTAAAACGATTGTCATCCTGGAGAGAAAGTCCTTCTTCCTGGGAGTAATGATTGTGTTGAGAATAAACTGAATTTTAACGGCCGCAATACTTAGAGGCAAAGTCGGTATTGTATTCGCCGGATTGATTGAACTCCTGACAAGCTTCAGCGACATTGCCCAGATTCATTTCAACCACTCCCATATTGTAATGTAAAAGTTCCTTGTCGTCAAAATCAAGGATCAAAGCCTGATACAGATCGGATTTCGCATTCTTAAAATCACTCTTTTCCATATAGTATATCCCTCTGTCGAAGAACAATTTGGGGTCTTTTCTTTCAATTGCAATGGCTGAGGTATAATCCTGAATTGCCGCATCAAAAATATTAAGCGAACCATAAGCAGCTCCTCTTTTTAGGTAGGCTGTATAATTGTTTTTTTCTTCGAGAAGATAAACATTCAGATCCTCGATGGCCCTTGTAAACTCATTTTTTAGAAGATAAATATTGCTCCTGCCTAAAAATAACAAAATGTTTTCGGGGTCAAGCTGTATGGCTTTCGAAATATCAGCTAAGGCACCCGAAGTATCTCCAAGTTTCAGCTTTATAGTACAATGTGTTTTCAGTTCCTCCGGGGTTTCCGCTTCAAACTCAACGTATTTTTTCATGTCCGACAAGGATGAGTCAGAATGATTGAGTTTCTCATGCAAAATGCTTCTGGTGAGAAAAGCCATGGGATCCTCTTCAACCAGAAAAGTATAGTGGTTGATATCCTTCAGCGAAAGTTCATACTCTTTGGCCATAAAGTGGATAAGGCCTCTGTTGAAATAGGCATCGGCAAGCTGTGGTTTTAATAGAATGGCCTTGTTTAAATCGGTATGGGCTTCGGGAAAGGCCATGATCTCTCCATATGCTGTGCCTCTGCTCAAATAGGCCTCTGCATATTTAAGATCGAGTTTTAAGGCAGAGGTGTAATCTTTAATGGCTCCAAGGGTATTGCCTTCCGCCATTTTTTTATGTCCGCTTTTCAGCCATTCTTCAGAATTCTGAGCTTCTGAAAAATATGCGAGAATCATAAAGATCAGAACCATTCCTAATTTTGAAAACGCAGCTCTCATAGTAATTTACAAAGCTAGGGAACTTATAACACTCTGACCTGTTTTACATAAATCATGTTTCCACAGTTCTTGTCCGAATTACATATTATTGTACATATTTTAGTTTAATGCAAAAACAGAGCAAAAAGGAAAAACTCTTTATCGTTTTGGGAGGTTTTTTTATCATCAATGCCATTGTTGCCGAATTTATCGGGGTCAAGATCTTTTCACTTGAATCGAGCCTTGGTATTGATCAGTTCCATTTGAATTTATTCAATTCAGATTTTTCATTCGATCTCACAGCCGGTGTTTTATTATGGCCGGTTGTTTTTGTTATGACGGATATTATCAATGAACACTACGGTGTAAAGGGCGTAAAATTTTTATCCTGGCTGGCTGCAGCCTTGATCTGCTATGCCTTTTTTATGGTTTTTATGGCCATTAAACTGGTACCTGCAGCCTGGTGGCCGACGTCTCAGGTTCAAAAGGGCGTACCAGATATGCAGGCGGCTTTCGGGTCTGTTTTTGGACAGGGATTATGGATAATCTTTGGTTCATTGGTCTCGTTTTTGGTCGGACAAATACTCGATGCCATCGTATTTCAGAAAATTAAATCCATATTTAAACATCGAATGCTTTGGTTGAGGGCAACAGTTTCAACACTGATCTCACAATTTATCGACAGTTATCTGGTATTGTACATCGCATTTTATATCGGTAGCAACTGGTCGCTCGAGCGAGTAATGAGCATAGGTACCGGAAATTATTTGTACAAGTTTGTGATCGCCATTGCAATGATACCCTTATTGTATCTGGTTCACGGTTTGATAAATAAATATCTGGGAATCAAACATGAGGAACCGCAGAACTAAACCGGGTTGCGATTTAAATGAACGGTTGGAGAGCTAAATGAATCCTGGCAGAATTAACCGTTTGGAATCAATCTTCTTTTTTGGCACCTAAGCGTCTTCTGACCTTTGGTTTTTCTTCTTCAACCGGAGTTTCTTCCTCCATGCCGGCAAGTTTCGCATCTACCAATACCCTTCCACAATGTTCGCAGATCACTATTTTCTTATAGGCCTTTATGTCGGCTTCCAACTGAGGAGGTAATTTAGCAAAACATCCACCACAGGATGACCTGAGAATTGGAGCAACTGCAATACCGTTTTTAACATTAATGCGGATCCTGTCGTAAGCAACCTTCAATTTGTCTTCAACATGTTTTTCTGCCTCAGCTCTTTCTTTCAAAATTATCGCTTCTTCCTTCTCGGTTTCTTCCATGATCTCTGTCAATTCTTTCTTCTTGTGTTCCAGGTCGGCCATGCGACTTTCAAGATTTGAATTTACATCGCCGATCATAGCTTCCTTTTCCTCGACGATCTTATTGATGTCGTTGATCCTTTTCTCTGCAGCCTGGATCTCAAGTCCCTGCATTTCAATTTCTTTGTTCAGAGCTTCAAATTCCCGGTTATTTTTTACATTGTTCAACTGGTCATTGTATTTTTTCGACAAGGCCTGAGAATCTTTTATTCTTTCCTGATTGGCAATGATCTTGTCTTTAAGCTCCTGAATTTCCTGATTGATGTTTGAAATTCTTGTTTGAAGACCAGCCAGTTCATCTTCGAGGTCAGATACTTCGTTGGGTAATTCACCTCTTACAGACCTTAGTTTGTCAAGTTTACTGTCAATTTCCTGAACACTGAAAAGTGCTTTTAATTTTTCTTCTACTGAAAAGCTTTTTTGTACTGCCATTAATAATAATAAGTTACCGGATTGGTATTGATTTTGGTCAAAATGGGTGCAAAATTAGGAAATTTATTTTGAATTATTTCAATTATTAATTCGGGTGTGAATTGTTCCGATTCAAAATGACCAATATCACAGATCATCAATTTATTTTCGGCATCAAAAAATTCATGGTATTTGAAATCTGAACTAATATATGCATCGGCTCCCGCCCGTATGGCATCCTTCAGCAAAAAAGACCCTGCTCCCCCACAAAGAGCGATCTTTTTTATATTTTTGTTGTACCGGGTGTGTTTTATCACCTTTACGCTCATAGAATATTTGAGATGAGCCAGAAAATCCTGTACATCCATGGGTTTATTCAGTTCACCGATCAATCCTGAACCAACGGTTTGTAAAGAATTATCGAGCCTGATCACATCATAGGCAACTTCTTCATAGGGATGAGATTCAAATAGTGCCGTGAGGACCTTGTTTTTTTTAAAATAAGGGAAAATTACTTCAACCCGAACTTCCCTTTCCAGATGATCGTCTCCCTTTTTACCCCGGTATGGATTGCTTTTTTCCAATGCTCTGTAGGAGCCTTCTCCTTCAACGTTAAATGAACAATGGTCGTAATTGCCAATTTGTCCGCTTCCTGCTTTAAACAAAGCATTCCTGACCTTAGGCGCATCATCAACTGGTACAAAAGTTACCAACTTCGCCAAGAGGTTCGGTTTAGGTTGAAGGATCACCGGATTTACTAAACCGAGTTTTTCCGCGATCTTTTTATTTACCCCATTTTCAAGAACATTGTCCAAATTGGTATGTATGGCATAAATGGCTATATCGTTCTTGAGGGCTTTGATCACAGTTCTTTCAACATAATTTTTTCCATTAAACCTTTTTAGTCCTTTGAATACGATCGGGTGATGAGCGATAATAAGATTGCAATTATGAGAGATCGCTTCATCCACAACTTCTTCCAGGCAATCCAGACAAACAAGTGCATTGGTAATTTCGGTGGAACCTTCTCCGGTTATTAAACCCGAATTGTCATAGTCTTCCTGAAAAACTGAGGGAGCATATTCTTCGAAGGTAGAAATTAGTTCTGAAATTTTCATTAAGTACAAAAATAGATGAATTAATTATTCCTGTATGGTTCCACTGCAGAGCCAGGATCCTGACTAATTTGAGAAGAATCTGATTATTTTGTAACAGGTTTTGCTGAAGGCCTTATGTAGCTTTCAACTTCACCTTCACTAAAGAGGTCTGAAAAAAGATAGTACTGCGCAATTAGGATCCCTATGATCAGGATTATGAATAGTATGTTTCGGTTTTTGTTATTGAACATAAGTACTCAGCATTACACATTTAGGTTCCTACAAAGTTAGGAAAAATTATTGTTTTGGAATTAAATTTTCCGGCGGTTTGAATATTTTCGACTAAGGTGCATTAAAATTCTATTGCTTAACAATTTCGCAGGAAGACAAATTCCAAAGAACATTCATCCGTAGGAAAAACTATACCTAAAAGGCAAAATTAGCGCTTCAATTTTATTAACTTTGCGGCAAATTCAAGAATTATATGTTTGACTTAGAAATGATCCGAGAGGTATACAGCCGCTTCCCTGAAAGGGTGCAGGCAGCAAGAAAATTATTGAACAAACCCTTAACACTTACCGAGAAGGTGCTTTACACACATTTGTGGGAAGAGGATAAAGGATCGGTATTTGAAAGAGGGAAAGACTATGTAGACTTTGCTCCTGACCGTGTTGCCATGCAGGATGCGACTGCTCAGATGGCATTATTGCAATTTATGCAGGCAGGCAGACCATCTGTAGCCGTACCTTCGACAGTTCATTGCGACCATTTGATCCTTGCAAAGGATGGAGCCGAAAAAGATCTTAGCAGCTCAAAGGCATTAAACAAGGAAGTTTTTGATTTTCTTTCATCGGTATCAGATAAATACGGTATCGGATTCTGGAAGCCGGGAGCCGGAATTATCCATCAGGTTGTTCTTGAAAATTACGCTTTTCCGGGAGGTTTGATGATCGGTACCGATTCGCACACCGTTAATGCAGGAGGTTTAGGCATGGTTGCCATAGGTGTTGGCGGTGCCGACGCCTGTGATGTTATGGCAGGCTTACCCTGGGAGTTGAAATTCCCTAAGATCATTGGAGTTAAATTAACCGGAAAACTAAATGGCTGGACCTCTGCAAAAGATGTTATTCTTAAAGTTGCAGGTATTCTTACCGTTAAAGGAGGTACCGGATGTATTGTTGAATATTTCGGCGAAGGCGCCAACAGTTTGTCTTGTACAGGAAAAGGAACCATTTGCAATATGGGTGCTGAGATCGGTGCGACCACTTCAGTTTTCGGATACGACGATAAAATGGCCCAATACTTAAGAGGGACAGGGCGGGATGAAGTTGCTGATCTGGCAGACGGGATCGCAGAGCATCTTACAGGAGATGCTGAAGTTTATTCCAGGCCGGAAGAATATTTTGATCAACTTATTGAGATCAATCTTTCAGAACTTGAACCCCATGTTAACGGTCCGTTCACTCCGGATCTGGCCTGGCCTATTTCCAAATTTGCCGATGCAGTTAAGAGCAACAACTGGCCTGATAAATTAGAGGTAGGATTAATTGGTTCCTGTACAAATTCATCGTACGAAGACATTACCCGTGCAGCATCTGTTGCCAAACAAGCTGCCGATAAAGGCATTATTGCCAAATCGGAATTTACCATCACACCCGGTTCAGAGCAGGTGAGGTATACAGTGGAAAGAGATGGATACCTTGAGATTTTTGAGAACATGGGAGGCGTGGTTCTTGCAAATGCCTGCGGTCCGTGTATTGGTCAATGGGCCAGACACTCTGACGATCCAAACCGAAAGAATTCCATAATTACCTCTTTTAACAGGAATTTTGCCAAGAGAAACGATGGCAATCCGAATACACATGCATTCGTAGCTTCACCCGAGATCGTTACAGCACTGGCCATTGCCGGTACGCTTAGTTTTAATCCATTGAAGGACGAATTGATTGGAAACGACGGAAAACCTGTAAAACTTAACGAACCACTAGGTATTGAAATGCCCGTGAAGGGATTTGCCGTAGAGGATGCCGGGTATCAGGCTCCGGCCAAAGACGGGTCTTCAATCAGGATCATTGTGGATGAAAACAGTCAGAGGCTTCAGTTACTTGCTCCCTTTGATGCCTGGGATGGCAATGACCTTACCGGACTAAAATTGTTGATCAAGGCAAAAGGGAAATGTACTACAGACCATATCAGTATGGCTGGTCCCTGGCTGAAATTCAGAGGTCATCTTGATAACATCAGCAACAATATGTTGATCGGTGCCATAAACTATTTCAACGACCGGGCCGATTGGGTAAAGAATCAACTTACCGGTGAATATGGTGCGGTGCCTGCCACACAACGCCAGTATAAGGCAAAGGGCATAGGCAGTATTGTGGTAGGTGACGAAAATTACGGTGAGGGTTCTTCCAGAGAACATGCTGCCATGGAACCAAGATTCTTAGGAGTTCGGATTATCCTTACCAAGTCGTTCGCGAGAATTCATGAAACCAACCTTAAAAAGCAAGGCATGCTTGCCCTGACCTTCGCAAATAAGGCAGATTACGATCTGATACAGGAAAATGATACCTTTAATTTAACGGGTTTAAAAACATTTACACCGGGCAAACCTCTGATTCTTGAAATACTGCATGAAGACGGTAGTCATCATTCAATTGAAACGAATCATACCTATAACAGTCAGCAAATTGAATGGTTTAAAGCCGGAGGAGCACTTAATATTATCAGAAAGCAGGCAGGTCAGGGATGATCTACAAACACAATAAGCAACATACATTTCTGTTATATAAGTGAGTATTCGGAAATAAATAAAATTAACTTTGTAAAAAAAATCATTATGAATCCTGAAGAGCAAATTGCCAAAGACAAAAAAACGAAGGTTTATTTATTGATCATTATTGGGGTATTGTTCATAATCAATTTTGCCTTATTGTACAATCTCATCAGTAAGGATAAGATCCTGGTCACCACTGAAACAAAACTTGAGGATGCTCAGGTTGAGAAAAACGAATTGGATAAGATGATGAAAGAAACCGAAAACCTTCTTCTGGAATATAAAGGCAGAAATGAAGAGCTCGACAGCATCATTGACGATAAAAATGATGAGATCGCAAGCAAGATCGCTCAGATCAGACAGATGCTTTCAGACAAAAACTTAACCAGGAAACAACTTGAAGATGCTAAAAAAGAGATCGCAATGCTAAAGGTTAAGATTGCAAGAGAAACCTATGTCATTGATTCACTTTCCAGAGAAAACGACCAGCTGAAAGAGGCCTTTGCAGAATTGTCTGAGGAAAATATTACCATAAAGGAAGAATTTGAGGAACAAAAAACCGAAAACGCCAACCTCAGCAGCACCAATAAAACACTTTCTGACAAGGTTCGGAAAGCCTCACGTCTTACCGCAACAAACATTAAAGTTGATGGTATAATGATGCGTGGGACAAAGGAAAGAGAAAAGTCAAAACTCAGCAGGATCGATAAAATAAAAGTACAATTCAACATTGATAAAAATGAAATTGCCGATGCCGGAATTAAAATCATTTATTTAAGATTGGTTGGGCCGGATGGATCAACCGTTTCTAATGAAACTGCGGGTTCCGGAGTGTTTGAGGTAGCCGGCGAATCCATGAAATACACATCAAAGGCGAAAGTGAATTTCGACAATGCAAAGGGTTCGTCTGCCATCATCTATTTCGATAAAATTCCCGGAATGGTTGCAGGTACTTATAAATCTATTCTTTACTGTGATGAATTTGTAATGGGAGAGGGTGAATTAAAACTTCGTTGATTCGGTTTTTATCGGCTCAGCAAACCCTCTAATCCTCGTTCGAAAGTATATAGTTTTCTATTACCTGCGGAAAATGTTCATGCTCAAGTTTATGAATTTTTTCTGCCAGTGATGCGCCGGTTTCTTCAGGTTCGATCTTAATAATTTCCCTGAATAGGACCTTGCCTTTATCATACTCATCGTTAACCAGGTGGATGGTAATACCGGATTCGTTTTCATTGTTTTTCAAAACGGCTTCATGAACGTGCTCACCGTACATTCCCTTGCCTCCGTATTTTGGCAGAAGAGATGGGTGTATATTCAGGATCCTGTTTTGATAAGCATCAATAATTTCAGTAGGAACTTTCCACAAAAAACCTGCAAGAATTATGTATTCGATCTTTTTGTTCTTCAGTTCATCCAAAACAAGACCATCCGTCCATTCCTGCCTGTTGAAAACCCTGATGGGAATGCCAAGGTCTTTTGATTTACCAACAATCCCTGCATTCTCCTTATTACAATATATTTCTGAAAAGTGTATTAATGAGTGGTTTTTGAAATAAGCACGGATGTTTAATGCATTTGAACCATTACCGGATGCAAAAACAACTATGTTGATCATAATTGTTTACTTCCTGATAACGATCTTTTGTCCGGGATAAATGTAATTTGATTTCAGACCATTCCACGACCTGATCTGCCAGGTTTTTACATTATATTTCTGAGCGATCAGGGCAACGGAATCGCCCCGTTTCACCTTATAGGTTCTGGTTTTGGAACTTTTTAAATTTACGGAAGTTTCAACCACAGGTTGACGATATTCGGTTTCATTCTGTGAGTTCTGTTCTATAAGGTCTTCGTGTTGATAAAACAACATTGCCTTCTCATAAGGAAGCTTCAAATGAAAATAATCGTTTGTGTTTGGAATAAGTGATTTCTTTAGCTCAGGATTATAGGATTTAAGCTGGTTTTCATCCAATTCAAGAGTGCTACAAATTACCTTATAAGAATATTTGGTGTTGCATTCAACCTTTACTAACCTTTGTTGTGTAACTTCAGATACTATAGGGGTAATGCCATATTTATCGTGAAAGTTCATTACATAACTCATGGCGATAAAGGCAGGTACATATCTTTGAGTTTCCTTGGGCAACCAGGGTTTGATCTCCCAAAAGGTCTTTTTCCCTCCAGATCTGGCAATAGCTTTATTTACATTTCCCGGACCGCAGTTATACGAAGCAATAACAAGAAACCAGTCTCCATAGGTTTTGTACATTCTTTGTAAATACTGACAAGCTGCTTCTGTTGACTTCTCAATGTTTCTTCGCTCATCCACATAATTATTAACCTTAAGGTCGAATATTTTACCGGTTGCATGCATGAACTGCCAAAGACCTGCTGCTCCTGAACCCGATACAGCGTATGGATTTAAAGCAGATTCAATAACGGAAAGGTATTTGATCTCGAGAGGCATGTTGTAGCGGTCAAAGATCTCTTCATAAATAGGGAAATAATAATTTGAAACAACAAGCATTTCCTTAAGTTTGCTCTGCCAGCTGGTTCCAAAATAATTAATGAGTGTTTTAACTTCCTCATTGAATTGCAGCGGGATCTCTGATTCAAGAACTCTTGAATGATTGATCAGGTCCTCTTCCTGAAGCGGCATCTGGTTGTTTTCGAAGCTAACTTCTTCAGCATTACCCGGAATGGTACAATGGGTAGGATGAAGTTTTTGATATAGGAGATGACTCATGTGCTCAATTTGAGTTATTCGCTCAAAATCAACCACTAAATCACTCGAATCTTTTACGGCAAGTAAAGATTTGGAATAAACTAAAAATACCGTAATTAAAAGTATGTATCTGGATCGGCTCATGTAAGAATGCAAATAAAGGTAATTTATTTGAAATCAGCAGTTTTGAAACTGCAAGAATTCAACAATAATTAATAATTGTCCAGTTTTTAAAACTGTAATTTTATCTTATTATTGTGTACATCATTGAAATATGTCAGAATCTGCATACAATCCATTCAAAGAATTAGCCAGAGAAGCAGAACTCCAAACTCAGGAAAAGCTGCAACCTTTAAAGAAAATGAATCACGGATTGGATATCGGCATCCCTCGTGAAACAACCTATCAGGAAAACAGAGTTTCCCTGTCACCTTTGGCAGTACAGGTACTGGTTCAGAATGGCTCATCCGTTACCATGGAATCCAATGCAGGTTCGGGCGCGAATTTTACGGACCTCGATTATTCCGATGCCGGGGCACGTATCGTTTACAGTGTTGAAGACGTTTACAAATCAAACATCATCCTAAAGGTAGCACCTCCAACCGAAACAGAGATAAACCTGTTAAAACCAAATCAGATCCTTATTTCTGCCCTTCAGCTTACCAATATCCGGGAAGAATACATTCAGTTGCTCATGAGCAAAAAGATCATAGCCATTGGTTATGAATACATTCGTGACAACTCCGGGGCACTGCCAATAATTAGGGCAATGAGTGAAATAGCCGGAAGGGCGTCTGTTTTGATTGCCTCTGAATATCTGGCAAATACCAATTTTGGAAAGGGTGAACTTTTTGGTGGTATTCCCGGGTTGCAACCTACTGAAGTAGTGATACTTGGAGCAGGTGCCGTTGGTGAATACGCTGCCAGAGCAGCCTTGGGTCTGGGTGCTCACGTAAGAGTGTTCGACCCCTCCTTATACAAACTTAGGCGACTGGAGGCGAACATTGGCCAGAGGATCTACAGCAGCACCATTATACCCCAAATTCTGGCTAAAGCACTTTCAACAGCGGATGTTGCAATAGGGGCACTTCGTATTCAGTCGGGAAGAAGTCCCACAGTTGTTTCGGAAGCTATGGTTGAAAACATGCGTCCCAAATCACTTATTGTGGATGTAAGCATCGATCAGGGCGGTTGTTTTGATACCTCAGAAGTTACTAACCATAAAAACCCTACATTCGAAAAACACGGGGTGATCCATTATTGCGTTCCGAATATACCAAGCAAGTTTGCCCGAACGGCCAGCTATGCCTTAAGCAATGTTTTTACACATCTATTGCTCGAGTGGGGCGAAGAGGGTAGTTTTAAGGAGTTGTTATGGGCACAAAAAGGCATTCGCAGGGGAGTTTATATCTACAAAGGCCACTTAACCAATTTCGCACTAGGTAAAAGGATAGGAATAAAAGCGAAAGATATTGATTTTCTGCTGGCCGGGAATGCCTGAACATAATACCGCATCGCATGAACACAAAAGAAGAGATCTGTGTCGGACTTGAAGAAAGTTTTACAGCCCTTATCGGGATCATAGAATCGCAAGATGAGGAAAAATTTGAAAAAGCACCTGAATCTAAATGGTCTTCAGGGCAGCAACTGGATCATCTGATAAAAAGTGTACGACCTCTTACAATTGCACTGCACCTTCCTGATTTTGTTTTTAAATTGATCTTTGGAAAAATGAATCGTGAAGGAAGATCGTATGAAGCCCTGATGAAAAAGTTCTATGAAAAGTTGTCAGGAGGTCATACAGCCACCTCGCCTTTTATACCTCCTCAGGTTAAATTTGCTGATAAGCAGAAAAAATTGATCGCGTTTCAAAAACACCTGAAAAGGTTATTAAAACATTTGGATAAATATTCAGAGACCAGACTTGATTCCATCCTGCTTCCACATCCTCTTTTTGGCAAAGTTTCACTAAGGGAAATGTTGTTTTTTACCATTTTCCACACACATCACCATACCAAAATTATTAAGGAATTAACGAATTATTAAAATTCTTTGAGGCTGAAATCAAGACTCTTTACGGAATGGGTAAGTGCACCGATCGAAATATAGTCAACACCGGTTTCGGCATACGAACGAACGTTTTCCAGTGTAATACCTCCGGAAGCTTCGGTTTCTTTTTTACCTGAAATCAGATTTAAAGCTTTTCTGATATTTTCCGGGTCAAAGTTGTCGAGCATTATTCTGTCAACTGCAGTATGTTTTAGGGCTTCTGCAACTTCCTCCAGGTTTCGGGTCTCCACTTCTATGGATAATTCAAGATGATTCTTTTTTATATATTCAAGGGTGCGATCAACTGCTTTGGTAATACCTCCGGCATAGTCAATATGATTGTCTTTTAACATGATCATATCGTACAATCCGAAACGATGGTTGTATCCTCCACCAACGGTTACAGCCCATTTTTCAAGCATCCTGATTCCCGGCGTGGTTTTTCTGGTGTCGAGTATTTTTGTATTACAACCTATTATCGTATCCACTACTTTTCGGGTAGTTGTTGCAATTCCTGATAAACGCTGGATACAGTTGAGCATCAAACGTTCTGCCATTAAAATAGAATGCACACTTCCTCTTACCTTCAGGGCATCTTCACCATAGTTGACCCGGTCCCCGTCTTTTTTGAGAAAGTCAATTTCAAGTTCAGGATCAATGTGATGAAAGATCCGTTCTGCTAGAAGAATTCCTGCAAGTATTCCGTTTTCTTTGCAAATGAGCCGTGCATTTCCAACCGTTCCTGCCGGAATGGAAGCATTGCTCGAATGGTCGCCGTTTCCAACATCTTCTGCAAGACTGTTTTTAATGAATGTGCTGATTTCTTCTGAGTAAAAATCCATTATTCAAACTTTATTTCCTGAATAAGATAATCCTGATTGTTTTTTTTGACAAAAATGGTAACACGGAAAGTCCTTTCACGAGTACTAACATAATTGCCTACCGAGAACCTTGAACCACCTGCTCCATTACCTTTCTGGGTAATGGTAAACGAGATCGGCGGATATTTCTGAAAGAATTTTTTCAGAATAAGTTCAGCCTGACTTCTGCTGTAAATGCCTTTAGAAGTTGGTGTTTCAAGCTCTATGCTTGTATTCATGTGTTGTTCGATCAATTTCGCATTTCCTATGCCAATGGCATTTTCAACTTCGCTAAAAACATCCCCCCCAACAGAAGCTAAAACGCCTATGGAAACCAAAAGCATCAGAATGCTGATAAGTTTATTTGCGGGAGAGGTTCTTAACATTGATAATGTCCTTGAATAAAAAGGTTCAAAAAACATGCCAAAATTAGTGATTTTAAACAATTATATTTTTAACGTGACTTTACAGGTTTCTATTCCAGCCTTGTAATTCAAAAAAGATAGTTTATTACTTAGCAACCTATTAAAAAGGATCAAAAACATGCTTATTACGTACAATGAAGAAAACAAAAAGATAATTCTGATTTAAGTGCAATAAGAATAGTGCCATATTGAATTGTAGAATTTTTGGAATGAAAGAATCGTTTGTATAATTGTAATACCCTCTTTGATAAAGATTATCATACGATCATCCGTGCCAAATAAGCATATTTTTACCCTCCTTGGTCTGATACTGTCATTAAATGCAGCCTCGCAAACCGGTAACCAAAAGGAAGTGGTATTGATACCCGGAACTTCGTTTTATCAGCTGGATTCCCTTTATAGTGTTGATACTTCCGGTTTTGAATTTTACAACAAGGAGCAAATAAACATAAAACCTGAATATACTTTTGATCTGAGAAGCGGTAAGCTGATGCTTGTTACAGAGATCAAAGACACGCTTAAACTCTACTATCGAAGTTTGCCGGTTACTTTTAGGGAGAATTTTTTCAGAAAACCTGCAAGCCTGATTGAATCTGCTCTGCGCAAAGATCCTTTTGCATACGATCCATTAAGGGATGGTATTTTTAACAGCCTTGACAATTCACTTAAAACGGATGGAAATATATCAAGAGGCCTAAGTGGTGGTAACAATCAGGACCTGGTTGTAAATTCTAACCTTAATCTCAGGCTTGGGGGAAAACTGGCAGACGATGTAGAAATTACCGGTGTGATCTCAGACGACAATAATCCTATACAGCCCGAAGGCAATACTCAGCAATTGCAGGATTTCGATAAGGTATTTATACGTCTTACCAAGGACAGCAATAACCTGATCGTCGGAGATTTTGAAATGATAGCACCTGAAGCATATTTTATGAATTATTACAAAAAATCAAGAGGTGTTCATCTCGATTATAAAAAATTGATGTCCCAAACCATGGCGAGGGTTAATGTTGATGCTGCAATATCCAGAGGAAGGTTTGCCCGAAACACGATTCAGGGAATAGAGGGTAACCAGGGGCCCTATCGTTTAAGTGGAAATAATGGAGAGATCTTTTTGATCGTTATTTCCGGCACTGAAGTTGTGTATCTCGACGGAAGACGATTGAGCAGGGGAGAGTCGAAAGATTATGTAATCAATTACAATACCGGTGAAATAACCTTTATGCCAACACAAATGATCAACCGTTTTTCGAGGATCGTGGTAGAATTTCAGTATTCCGATCGAAACTATCAGAGAACCGTTTTGAAAACCGGTCTTGGTCTGCAACGCAGAAAAACCCTTTTTGAGATCAATTACTTTGTAGAACAGGACAATAAAAATCAAAACTTTCAGCAATCACTGGATGGATACGATTCGGCTAAAATGCTTTCAGCAAGGCAAATTCTTGCTAATGCAGGAGACAATATTGAAAACGCATCCATACCCCGGGTGCGTTATTTTCCGGAGTTCGACAATACAAAACTCCTTTACACCAAAAAGGATACAGTAGGTTTTGGAAGTATATTCATTTTTGCAGAAAATGAAACGGCATATTCTCAATTTTATGAGGTGGTTTTTAGCTTCGTAGGTAACGGCAATGGAAATTACCGTCAGAAAAACAGTACGGCCAATGGCCGGGTTTATGAATGGGTCGGGCCTGTAAACGGGGTTTTGCAGGGTTCTTACGAACCGGTGGAGATCCTGGTAGCACCTAAAAGATACCAAATGCTTACCATTGGTGCCAAAACCGAATATAAAAACACCAAACTGTTTATGGAAGGGGTGTATACGAATAACAACCTTAATACTTTTTCAGCTCTTGACAAGAGCAACGATGATGGATTTGGTTTGGTATTGGGATTAGAGAATACGAAAGAACTCCGTAGTTCAAAAAACAAGTACACAGTCCGAAATGCTCTTAAAACGGAGATGGTAAACAGAGATTTTAGATACCTGGAGAGATACCGTGCAGTTGAATTCGAAAGAAACTGGAACAAGCAGTACAACATACCTTCGATCGCATCTTTTGATTTGCCTGAAATTATTGGAAGCTACAACCTGGCACTGGAGCAAAAAGACAAATTTAAGATCAACTATCAGGCCGGTTTATATTATCGATCTTCAGAAACTAGCGGATTGAGCAACCTGGTTTCAGGGGAATATTCATTCAAAAAATTAAGATTGTTCGGCAACTATGAAAAAATGCTCAACGAAGTTATGTTTGATACAAGCAGTTTAAAAAACAACTACGGTGATTTAAGTGCAGGACTTGTTCAAAACTTTAAACCCGGAAATGTTGGTCTAAAATACCGACAGGAAAAAAGCGAATTTTCTTCAACAGGTGACAGTTTATATGCAAATTCATTCAGCTACAGGTCTGCAGAAGTGTTTTTTGAAAGTCGGGATACCACGAAATTCACATACGGTATAAGGGCAAATCGAAGAATGGACAACTTACCTTATTCGGGAAATTTTAAAGCTTCCACACTTGCTGATGAACTTAGTTGGAAGGCCGGGTATTCAGGTAAAAATAATTCGCGGGTCAGTTTAAACGGGACTTACAGAAAATTGGAATACCTTGATAGCCTGGTTGTGAAGGGTGTTTCTGAAGAAAATGCCCTGGGTAGAGTGGAAACCAATTTTCCCCTATTTAAAAATTCTGTGATCTTTAACGGGTATTATCAGATCGGGACCGGTCAGGAACAGCAGAGAGAATATACGTATATCAGAGTTTCCGACGGAAATGGAGTTTATATTTGGAACGATTATGATTCGAATAATGTGCAATCACAAAACGAATTTGAGATCGCCAGCGACTACGATAAAAAAAGGGCCAACTTTTTGCGAACATCGCTGCCGGTTCAGGGATTCATAAAAAGCAGAAACCTCGAATTCAATCAGTCTCTAAATTTAAGAGCACCTCTAAGCTGGAATCGAAAAAAGGGAGTGCTCAAAACCTTAACCCGGTTCTCCGGCCTGATGGTCTTTCGTTCAGATCGCAAAACAACTTCAACGGATCCGTCAGATTATTTAAGTCCTTTTCAAACCGGTTTGGAAGATCAGAATCTGATCTCGAGTAATTCTAATTTCAGAAGTACATTGTTCATAAACCGGAATCATCCAAAATGGTCATTGGATATCAGCAGACTGAACGGCTTGACTAAATTATTGCTTGTAAATGGAATTGAAACCAGAAAAAACAAGCAATACACTTTAAATGGCAGAATAAATTACAATAGAAAATGGGGTACGGTAATTCAGGTAATATCAGGGGACAAGTCGTATTACTCTCAATTCCTTCTTGCCAGAAATTATTCTTATTCATTCCATTCTGCCGAACCACAGTTACAGTTTACTTCCCGATCGAGCAACTTTGGGGTTGCCTTTGTGGGAAAGTATTATAAGGCGATCGCCGACACTTTACAAAGTCAAAATCTTGAGGGCGGACTGGACCTGAGGATCAGTAAAGCTGCCAGGGGAAGTTTTACGGGAGGTTTCAGACTTGTACAGATCCGCTATAACGGCGACCCTTCAAGTCCTCTTGGTTATGAGTTGATGAAGGGTTTGTTGCCGGGTAAAAATTATACTTGGAATTTAGTGTATCAACAACGAATTTCGACCAACATTCAGATGGATGTTTCCTACGATGGAAGGAAATCGGAATTGAGTAAGGTAATTCATATTGGCCGGGTAATAGCAAGGTATTTATTTTAGAAACATGAAGAATATATTTTCAGACAGGGAATTGTGGTTTATTCTGGCCTTTAATTTAATGCTTGCAGTCGGGTATCAATACGATGTTTTTAGCATGGACACACTGGTCTGGATATTTTATTTTCAGAGCATCCTTATCGGGCTTGGGAATACTTTCAGGCTTGCGTTTATGAGAGATTTCACAACCAATGGGTTTAAAATCAATGGAGAAGAAGTACAGCCTACCAGATCAACAAAGCGTTTTGGTGTAGTTTTTTTTACCCTGCATTACAACTTTTTTCATTTTGTGTACTTCATCTTTCTGGTTATGGCCAGTCTAGGTAATGGAAGCAAAATTGATTTCAGACTCCTCTGGATCAATGTGATCATCATGGCAGGAAATACGATTATTTCAACATGGTCTAATATTTTAAAGGACCGTGAAGATCCCAAATCTATGGGAGCATTGTTTTTTACACCTTATTTGAGAGTGGTTCCAATGCATCTTTTTATCATGCTTGGGTTTAACATGAAAGTTGAAAAAATGATTGCAGGAATTAAATTTACCCCTCACAATCTTTTCTGGGCTTTTTTGATTCTAAAGATAGTCTCCGACGCTTTAATGCATATTGTAACTCAACAAAGCTGGAAGGAAAAGAGAATTCACCCGACCGGAGGATTTATTTAGACCGGTTTAACCTGTTTCAGTATCCTCTTGATCAAACCGGGCCCTGAGTATATGAATCCAGTATAGATCTGAATTGCCCTGGCACCGCAATCGATCTTTTCTTGTGCATCGGATGCAGAATGAATTCCACCAACACCAATTACAGGTACTTTGTTGCCGAGCCGCTCATAAAGGTATTGCACAATTTCATTCGATCGGTTTTTTAGAGGCTTACCACTCAAACCGCCATTGCCAATTTTATCCAGAATACTTTGCTCTGTAATTAAACCGGATCGCTCAACAGTAGTATTTGTAGCTACCAGGCCATCAAGTTTTATTTGTAAGGATAGTTCGATAATGTCGTCCAATTGCTCGTCTGTAAGGTCCGGAGCGATCTTAAGGAAGATCGGTTTAGATCTTTCTCCTTTTGAAATCAACAAATCCCTTTGATGTTGCAGATGCTTCAGAATTTTAATGAGGGCGGGTTTCTCCTGGAGTTCCCTGAGTCCGGGAGTGTTTGGAGAGCTTACATTAACCACAAAATAATCAACGTAACCATAAAGCTTGTTGAAGCAATATTCGTAATCCTTGTAAGCCAACTCATTGGGTGTTGTTTTGTTCTTACCAATATTTCCGCCAACGATAATATTCGATTTTACTTTTTTTAGTCTGAATAGTGCCGCATCAGCGCCTTCATTGTTAAATCCCATTCTATTGATCAAGGCCTCATCCTTTACAAGCCTGAATAACCTGGGACGAGGATTACCGCTCTGAGGTTTTGGAGTAAGGGTTCCGATTTCAATATACCCGAATCCTAATGCGGCTAGTACATCAATGTATTTTGCATCCTTGTCAAAACCTGCTGCAAGACCCACCATATTGGTGAATTGCAATCCGGCAAATTCAACGGGTGCCGAATTGTTTTTTATGCCCGTTAAAGTTTTGATCAGCCATGGTCCACCCGGGATCTTGAACAGGACCTTAAGCGTAAACATGGTGAATTGATGTGCCCTTTCGGCACTAAAAAAAAACAACAAAAACTTAATGAGTCCGTACATCTGTTCGCGAGTGCAAAAATACTCGAATTAATATCAGAGAATATAAAAAATTGCCTTGCGATTTCTTTACAGGCAGCAACAACTTTTGAGATTTTAAAGTGTTAATTTAGAATAATTCTATCTAGTTTTTGGAAGAATTAAAGTCAAACTGAAATGGTAAATTCGCATTCGAAAAAAAATCACCGGGAAATCAAATGAACGCATTGTCTTTTTTACTTAATTCAACCATTGGCAAAAAAATTGTAATGGGTCTTACGGGCCTGTTTTTGATAAGCTTTCTTCTGGTTCATTGTGGAGTTAATTCCCTGATATTTTTTAATGACGGGGGAGAGCTTTTCAATGAAGGAGCCGAATTTATGGGAACGAACCTATTGATCAGGACGGTTGAAATATTGCTTTTCGCCGGTTTGATCCTTCATTCGATTCAGGGTTTATATCTGGTTTATCTCAACCGGAAATCAAGGAATGTTTCGTACCACGTTAATTCAGGTAAAAACAGTACCTGGTATTCCAAATCAATGGGGCTGCTCGGAACCTTGATCCTGATATTTCTTATCCTTCATTTAAAACATTTTTGGGTAACCAGTCGCTTTACGGACCAGATCACCGGAGGGTACACCACCTTGTTTGATGAAATGAAGGTTGTTTTCAGTGAGCTCTGGGTTGTAATACTTTATGTGTTCTCAATGTTTTCAATGGCTTACCATTTGTTGCATGGATTTCAATCTGCCTTTCAAACTCTTGGATTAAACCACAAAAAATACACTCCTTTCATTAAAAAGCTTGGGTTCTGGTTTAGCATCATACTTCCTTTTCTGTTTGCTATGATGCCAATAAGCATGTATCTGGGCTGGATAGAATAAGTTTAGAAACCGTATAATCTTCTTACAAAATGTCAATTAATTCAAATATACCAGAAGGCCCCTTAGAAACGAAGTGGACAAAATATAAAAGTACCATACCACTCGTTAATCCTTCAAATAAGCGAAATCTGGAGGTGCTGGTGATTGGAAGCGGACTTGCAGGTTCATCTGCCGCTGCCACACTGGCTGAAATGGGATACAAGGTTAAATGTTTCTGTTTTCAGGACAGCCCCAGAAGGGCTCATTCCATTGCTGCTCAGGGAGGTATCAATGCTGCCAAAAACTACCAGAATGATGGAGACAGCGTTTACCGTTTGTTTTACGATACCATAAAGGGTGGTGATTACAGAGCAAGGGAAGCAAATGTTTACCGACTTGCTGAGATCAGTCCGAACATTATTGACCAATGCGTTGCTCAGGGTGTGCCCTTTGCCAGAGAATACGGCGGAATGTTAAGCAACCGTTCCTTTGGAGGAACACAGGTGCAAAGAACCTTTTACGCTGCCGGTCAAACCGGCCAACAACTTTTGCTGGGTGCATACAGTGCTCTGGAACGCCAGATCGGAATGGGCACGGTCGAGATGTATAGTCGTCATGAAATGCTAGAGCTGGTAATGATCGATGGAAAAGCAAGGGGAATCATTGCACGTAATCTGATCACCGGTAAGCTTGAAAGGCATTTCGGACATGCCGTCTTAATGTGTACCGGAGGATATGGAAATGTGTTTTACCTGAGTACCAACGCAATGGGAAGCAATGTTACCGCTGCATGGAAGGTGCACAAAAAGGGTGCGTATTTCGGAAATCCTTGTTTTACACAAATACACCCAACCTGTATTCCGGTTAGTGGGGATCACCAGAGTAAACTTACTCTCATGAGCGAATCGCTGCGAAACGATGGCAGGATCTGGGTTCCTAAAAAAGCCGGAGACACCCGAAAGGCATCTGAAATACCTGAAGACGAAAGGGATTACTATCTTGAAAGAAGGTATCCTGCTTTTGGAAACCTGGTACCAAGGGACGTGGCAAGTCGTGCAGCAAAAGAACGCTGTGATGCCGGGTTTGGAGTTGGTCAGTCTAAAATGGCCGTATATCTTGATTTTAAATTCAACATGATGCGTTATGGCAGGGTTGAAGCAACCAAACAGGGAATCGAAAACCCCGGAGATGATCAGATACTGGCACTTGGAAAAGAAGTTGTGAAAGAAAAATACGGCAATTTGTTTGATATGTACAAGCAAATTACCGGAGAAGATCCCTATGAAGTTCCTATGAGGATCTATCCGGCTGTGCACTACACAATGGGTGGCTTATGGGTGGATTATAATTTGATGACAAACATTCCCGGGTTGTATGCTCTGGGGGAAGCGAATTTTTCGGATCATGGAGCCAATCGCTTAGGCGCTTCTGCATTGATGCAGGGACTGGCCGACGGCTATTTTGTGATCCCATATACCATCGGAGCTTATTTGTCTAAGGAAATATCTACCAAAGCAATATCTGTAGATCATCCGGCATTTGAAGAAGCTGAAAATTCTGTTCGTGAAAAACTCGGTAAATTTATTTCAATAAAAGGAAGCAAGTCGGTTGACCACTTTCATAAAAAACTGGGTAAAATAATGTGGGATAAATGTGGAATGGCCAGAAATGAAGCCGGTTTAAAAGAAGCCATTGAAGAAATAAAAGCCTTAAGAACAGAGTTTTGGCAAGATGTCAGGGTTCCTGGAAGTATTGATGAACTTAATCCGGAACTTGAAAAAGCAGGAAGAGTTGCAGACTTTATAGAACTTGGAGAATTGATGTGTATGGATGCTTTAGACAGAAATGAAAGCTGTGGCGGACATTTCCGGGAGGAGTTTCAAACCGAGGAAGGTGAGGCACTGCGCGACGACAATGCATTTTCGTATGTGTCAGCCTGGCAATATGGTGAAAACAACTGGACACTTCATAAAGAAGAACTAAAATTTGAGAACATTAAAATTGCACAAAGGAGTTATAAATAAATTATGAGCGGAAACATGAATTTGACCCTGAAAGTCTGGAGACAAAAAAACAGTTCGGATAAAGGACGTTTCGAAACCTATAAAATGCAAGACATCTCACCGGATATGTCTTTCCTTGAAATGTTCGATGTGCTTAATGAACAGCTTATCAATACCGGAGAGGAGCCCGTAGTTTTTGATCACGATTGTCGCGAAGGAATTTGTGGTATGTGCAGTATGTACATAAATGGAAGACCTCATGGCCCGAAAGATGCAATTACAACTTGTCAGTTGCACATGAGAAGTTTTAAGGATGGCGATATAATTGTGGTAGAGCCCTGGCGTGCAGCAGCTTTCCCGGTTTTAAAAGATCTGGCCGTTGACCGAAGTGCATTCGACAGGATCATTGCAGCCGGCGGTTTCGTATCGGTAAATACCGGTAACGCGCAGGACGGTAACAATTTACCTATCAGCAAGGTTGATGCCGATGAGGCATTTGCTTCTGCAGCCTGTATTGGCTGTGGTGCATGCGTGGCGGCTTGTAAAAATGCATCAGCCATGTTATTTGTATCAGCCAAAGTTAACCAGCTTTCCATTTTGCCTCAGGGCAAACCGGAACGCATGCAAAGGGTAAGGGCTATGGTTGCCCAGATGGATAAGGAAGGATTTGGTGCCTGTACCAATACCGGTGCATGCAGTGCCGAATGTCCGAAGGAGATCTCTTTAAGCAACATTGCGGCCTTAAACCGTGAGTTTTTAATGGCCAATCTTATAGACCAGGAAGGTTGAAGTTCGTGAGACCACAATACCTTAAGACTTTCTTTAGCACTGAACATCCCAATTAAGGAGGGCCTTCATAAAAACGCAGGTAATAGCTGAATTTATGGACCTGTTAAATACCTTAAACGCTGAATTCATTTATAAAAGGTTAAAATAGTCGAATACGATATTTTCCTATACATTTGGTTTTAATAGCCCAAAGCATAAGTGTATTTTTGCGGCATCATAAAATAATGAGGTCTTTAACAATATTCTTTAGCTTTTTTACAATTACCTTTTTCTCTCTTGCACAATCATCCGATACGCTTATGTTTCAGGGCGAAGATCATTTTAAGAACATGAAACAACTCACCTTTGGGGGTGATAATGCGGAAGCGTATTTCAGTCCGGATGGCAAGAGTATTGTTTTTCAAAGAACACATGCAAACGAAGGCATCCCCTGTGATCAGATATTCTATGGCAAATT
The DNA here is from genome assembly GCA_020635455.1 of Flavobacteriales bacterium. Classification (GTDB taxonomy): domain Bacteria; phylum Bacteroidota; class Bacteroidia; order NS11-12g; family UBA9320; genus JABWCE01. The sequence continues at coordinate 95,605 of JACJZT010000003.1, read as the reverse complement.
GCCACAAAACGAGAAAGATACCTTTAAATACAAAATGGTTAGCACCGGCAGGGGCCGGACAACTTGCGCCTATTTTATGCCGGATGGAAAACACATATTGTATGCTTCTACCCACTTGACTGATTCTGCATGCCCTCCGGTACCCGACCGGTCCGTGATCAAAAAATACGTTTGGCCAATTTATACGAGTTTTGATATATTCATAACCGACCTTGAAGGAAACATCACCAAACAACTTACCAGTACTGACGGATATGATGCAGAAGCTGTGGTTTCACCCAAAGGAGACAAAATTATTTTTACCAGTATGCGAAACGGAGACCTTGACCTATACACCATGAACCTTGACGGGTCAGGTGTAAAGCAGATCACCAATACTCTGGGTTACGACGGGGGAGCATGGTTTAGTCCGGATGGAAGTAAAATCGTGTGGCGGGCTTCAAGACCAAAAAGTGAAGAAGATGTAAAGGAGTACAAAGAACTTTTAAAACAGGGATTGGTAGCACCAACTCAGATGGAAGTGTTCATTGCAAATGCCGACGGAAGTAACGCACGTCAAATCACCAGCCTGGGTAATGCCAACTGGGCTCCTAATTTCGATTATACCGGAAGCAGGATCATTTTTGCCTCCAATCATGAGTACAAAAGAGGTTTCCCATTTAATTTGTACATGATCAAACTTGATGGAAGTGATCTTGAAAAACTAAGCAGAGATAATGGTTTTGATGCGTTTCCAATGTTTTCTCCCAAAGGAAAAAAACTCATTTTCAGCTCGAACCGAAACAACGGTGGTACCCGAGATACAAACCTTTTTATAGCGGATTGGGTGGAATAAATTCTCCTTTTTAGAATTCCGAAATAAGGTTCTGAAAAGATCTAATAGATGGTTATAGGTTATATCATTTTCTTTAGGAATGCTTGATTGTAACCAATATATGGAAACGATTCATTTTACAAGAATTTATTTCTATTAAATTTTAAAAACTAAAATACCAGGTACACATGGGTATGGGAAACGAATAGCTTTCAGGGTGTTCAAACCCCTGCATTTCATTGACGGTTACTCCGTAAATACTGATCTGAAAGGCTTTGGTATCCTTTGATTGAAACCTCATTGACGGCATCAGGACCATTGCAAAAGTCTTGGTGGTAACATCCGTGGCCGTTACTTCATATCGGTACGGAGTAGGAGGGTTTAGTTCTTTCCAGGTTAATTCTGAGGATTTTGAAGTAAAAACCCCTGCCAGGGCATCGAATATGAAAGTGGCCTTTTTCCCAACTTTCAACATTCCTGAAAGTGACATAAGCGGGCCTTTCGACATTGGTGATGGTCCGTAGTTGACCGTATAGTATAAATTATCTGTATAATAAAGGCCCGGAGTGAAATAGTCTCTTCCATTATCGGATGAACCTGTTTTTAAGTATCCGTAACCTCCTCCGATCGTAAAATTGTTGTTTCTGTCTCCAAAAGTAATGTTGCCAAAATGCAATCCACTGTAACCACCGAAATTATTCAGATATCCTGAAGTGCCATTCAGACTGCCTATGGATAAATTCACTTTTGGATTGGGAGTTTTAATACTGTACTTCATTGCGATCATTAATGGACTGAGAAACCAGGTGGTCATAATGCCAATATTAAATTTGTCAGTAATGGCGAAATGAACTTCAGGCCCATATAGGTTAAGGGTTGCATAACTCTCGCCTTTTTTGATCGGAAATGCATTGGTAGTAAAAACATAACGTGTTGTAAACGGATTTTTATAATCTACTTCGCCATTGATCACTTTTTTAGCTTCAGTTATTTTTTCAATTTTCTTAATTTCTGACTTTGAAATGTATATTTTACCCAGATTTTCGGTTTCCAGTAACAACTCCCTGCCATCATCCTGAAGGATCACACCTACGTATTCCGTCCCGTTAAGCTTTACCACCAGATAAAGTTGTTTTACCTCCGGAGTGTCTTTCGCAGTTGCCTCAAAAACAAGGGACTGTTTTTCTGTAATTTCACCATATGAAAATTTGTTCACGTGAAGTAACAGATTGGAATGCTTTTCAGCAAAGGCATTATTAAAAATAAATAAGAAGTTAAGAAGAAAGAAAATTAGCCTGTAAATCAATATTTGTTTATTCATAGGATTATGTTTAGTAACACAAATGTAAATTTATAATTATGGTATTTATCTGATAAAGATCAACTTTAATGGTTTTAGAAAGAAATTAAAATTCATTTTATTCTGATAGAAATACAAGCGTCAGCAGGTTCTATTCTTCAAGGGACTTAAATGCGATGAAAATTTCATGCATCAATACGTATCTTTGCAGTTTTATGAAAGTGTTTAAGTTTGGTGGTGCCTCAGTAAAAGATGCGGAAGCTGTAAAGAACGTAGGTAAGATTCTCCAAAAATTTAGTGGTGATAAACTTCTGATCGTTATTTCAGCCATGGGAAAAACCACCAATGCCCTCGAGAGAGTAATGAATGAATGGTACGACGGAAAGTTGGAAGAAGCTCACCGTGAACTTGCAGAGATCAAGAACTTTCATAATAAGATCATTGGAGACCTTGTTGGTGGAGATCTGCAGAATAACTATCACGATGTAGACAATTTATTTATTGAGCTCGAATGCAATATCGAAAATGCACCGGTCAATAAAGATTATAATTTTTTGTACGATCAAATTGTAGGTTACGGAGAGCTCATCAGTACCAAGATTGTCAGTATTTATCTGCAATCCATAAAAATGGAGAATCGATGGCTCGATGCCAGGAATTTTATACAAACCAGCTCAGATTACCGTGAAGCAAAAATTAACTGGGATCCTACTTTGGATCTGATCTCCAAAAAACTGTTGCCTCTGGTAAATCGTCAATTGGTCATTACACAAGGTTTTATTGGAAGAAACGAAAGGAATAATACCACTACGCTTGGAAGAGAAGGTTCGGATTATTCAGCTTCCATATTTGCGTTTTGTCTGGACGCCGAAAGTGTAACCATTTGGAAAGATGTTGCCGGCGTGATGAATGTAGATCCCAAAAGGATGTCCGGAGCAAAAATTATGAGAGAGATCTCCTTCAACAAAGCCATTGAATTGGCGTATTATGGTGCTACCATTTTACATCCCAAGACCATGCAACCGTTGTTGAGAAAATCCATACCTTTATATGTAAGGTCTTTTGTAGATCCTGATGAGAAAGGTTCTGTGATCCGAAAAGTCGACAAAACCAAAGAAGAAAACATTACCTGTTACATTTTTAAGGACGATCAGATTCTTCTGAGACTTTCTTCCAAGGACTTTTCTTTTATTGTTGAATCGCATCTCAGCAGTATTTTTTCAATGCTTGCACAATTGAACATACAAGTAAATGTGATGCAGAATTCTGCGATAAGTTTTTCATTCTGTGCAACCTATGATGAAAGGAAATTTGCTACCCTTATTCCCCAATTGAAAGAATTTTTTATCCTCGAGATCTTTAAAGACCTCACCCTTATTACATTGCATAATTTCAAGGGAAATGAACTGCCGGATATCCTTAAAGACAAGAAAATTCTGATCGAACAACATTCTAAAAATGTGGTTCAATATGTATATCAATAAACTTACTTGTCTACGATCTCAATATCGTTGGTAAAGTTTTTAAAAGACTGTTTATTTTTCTCGTCTGTAAACTTAAAACGACCTTCTTTTTTTCCATTGATCCATTTTCCTTCAAGGTAAACGTTATCTTTTTTGATATACTGTTTTATGTTTCCGTGCGGTAATCCATCTTTAAAGCTACCTTCCATCCAGCCTTCCTGAGTAACAACCTTTCCATGTCCGTTGAAAAGATTGTTTTCCATGTGACCGTAATAATAAAAGTTTTTACCAACAGAATATTTCCCCAGGCCGTTCATTTGGTCTTCAAGCCAGCGTCCTTCATATAATTCTCCGGATGGTAAGGTGTATTTACAGGTACCGGTCCCCTGACGTCTGCTCATTACCATATCTCCCGAGTATGTGTATCGGCCCTTTACGTTTAATTCACCCTTGCCCCAAAAATATCCGTATTTAAAATCACCTTTATACCAGTTGTTTTCCTGATCCCTAAAATAACCTTTTCCATGGGGAAGATTATTTTTCCATTCACCTTCATAATACGCTTTTCCATCCTCCCATGTCATTTTTCCATTAAGGTTTTCGCAATCTCCTGAAACGATCATTCCATTTGAAACCAGTCGAACAAAGCCCTGGTCATCCGGCTTTTGGGGAGTTCCGGTCAAACGGTAACTTATCTGAGTTAAACCGGTAGAATTGAAATAGAGTTCCATCCTGCTGGAATCATAGTCGCGGTACAACATGTAGGGATTATCATCAACCTCTCTGAGTCTTAGTTCAATGGACCTTAAAAGAGAATCGCGTTTCATACCGTATTTAAGGTTGTAGGGCAATACACCAGAATACATATTGTAAATACGACCTTTTTCGTAAAAATTAAGGTTCGTAAGCGTTAAATTAACATCGAATACAATTTTGTACCCTTTCGAATAATGTTTAAAGAACAGAACCAGGCCGTCAGTTTGGAATTCCTCTTCTGAACCCTGCAGGTCAATTTCGTTCAACCAGTTAAAGACCGGTGTTTCAAAAAATCGTTTCCCGAGAAGGTCTTTATATGGGTCTGAAGGTTCGGGACCGGCATATAAATGAATGTGGACCAAAGAGAAAAAAAGGAACAGAATGGATATTTTTTTCATACGGATAACTCTTACAAAAATCGTGCAATTATTTTAGTTATGGTAATGAGTGCTTTTACAGGATTGAGGTTGCCTGACTATATTTTTTTGGGTTTGTAATAAAATTCGATAAACAATTAATTTTTTGAGGCGTTTTATTCATGTTACCTTTGCGGTACTCAATGGTCAGAAAATACAAAGTGCATTTTAACTTCTCGGATACCAGTTTTGAACCTGTAGAAGTAGAAGTAAATGCCGGCGATTCGGTGCTGGATGCCGCCCTCGACAATGAAATCAGTTTGCATCATAATTGCGGTGCCGTTTGTGCATGCAGTACCTGTCATGTATACATAAACGAAGGAATGGATTCTCTTCCCGAAATAACGGATGCGGAAGAAGATTTTATCGATCGTGCCGTGAATCCCAAGATCAATTCAAGGCTTGCATGTCAATGCATTATTGATGGAGATCTTAAGGTTACCATACCCGACCAGTCTGTTCATTTAGGACATTGATCTGCAAAAAGCAAAAGATATATGAACAATACATTTGAATTACCCATTTACTGGAACGATCACGAAGATATTGCCATGGCGCTTTATGAAAAATTTGGCGATGAGTTTACCGAAAGCAGGATTTACAGGATACGATTTACCGAACTGCTCGAATGGGTGCTTGAATTGCCGAATTTTAAAGGCAAGCGCGAAGAGTGTAATGAAGGTCATCTGGAGATGATCCAATCCAAATGGGTATATGAATGGAGGGACAATCAGGAATAATATGTTCATTAAAAAATTAAATAACATCAGTACCTTTATTTTTGATGTGGATGGGGTAATGACCAATGGGAACGTTCAGGTTTCGGAAGAAGGGCATATGTTAAGGACCTTTAATATAAAGGATGGCTTTGCAATGCAGCTGGCCATAAAGCTTGGATACAGGATATGCATTATTACCGGGGGGAGTTCACAAGGAGTTGTCAAGCGATTGAACGGACTTGGTATAAAGGACGTTTTTTCTAAAGTGCATGAAAAAGTTCCGGTTTACAGGAAATATTTAAGCGACAACAATATTCAGGCAGATGAAGTTGCTTATATGGGTGATGATTTACCGGATTATACTTTACTTCTCGAGACCGGTTTAAAATGCTGTCCTCTGGATGCCAGCCCGGATATCGTGAATATTTGTGAGTTTGTTTCTTCTAAAAGGGGAGGGGAAGGCTGTGTTCGTGAACTTATCGAGAAAGTTTTAAGAGCACAGGATAAATGGGATGTTGAAAAAATAGGGATCTGGTAAGATCTAATTCATCTGTGGGTCAAGGGGAGAATTCGCAAGCATTGCGTATTCGCCTCCCAGGGATTTCATACTGTACTTCCAGAGTTTGTCGTGTTGACTTTCAAAAACGGTTTTTAAGCTGGCATCGGCGGTGATCCAGGTATGGTGTTTCATTTCCATTTCAAGCTGTCCGGGTTCCCAGCCTGAATAGCCAATAAAAAACCGCAGGTCTTCGGGTAGGATCATCCCTAAATTAACCTTTTCCATGAGTTCTTCAAAATCACCGCCCCATTGCAATCCCGGAATAACCGTTACAGACCCGGAAATGGGCTCAGAACCTCTTAAGAGAAAATGCAACGTGTTGTGATCAACCGGGCCACCATTGGATAAGATATTGTTAAGTGGCATACTTTCGAGAACGTCTACCAGTTTTAAGTCAAGAACTTGATTGAGAACAAAGCCGACGGTACCCAAAGTGTTCTTTTCAACAATTAAAATTACCGAACGCTCAAATGTAGGATCCTTGATAAAAGGTTCGGAAATTAACAATTTACCCTTTTTAATTTCTGATTCCATTTAAAGTATAGACACAAAAAAAAGGAAATAGGTTCATTTAATAATGGCATAGTATTGTAAGATTATGCACAAATAATAAAGATACCATTTTTATAACCGGTACTCATTCAAACCTTCTTAAATAAAAAATCCCTGCAGATCATCAATCGTACAGGGATTCAGTAAGTTGTATGTTTTTACTAACCGATCTTTGAGATAAGGTCTGCAACACGTGCAGAATAACCGGTTTCGTTGTCGTACCACCCAACTACTTTAACGGTAGTTCCAATGGCCATGGTTAATTCACTGTCAAAAATACAGGAGTGCTCATTGCCAACAATATCAATGGATACGATCGGGTCTGTTGTATATTCCAAAATGCCCTTCAAGGCACCTTCTGAAGCTGATTTGAAGGCGGCTTTGATTTCGTCTACTGTAGCTTCTTTCTTAAGAGTACAGGTAAAATCGGTTACCGAACCATCCGGAATTGGAACACGCATTGCGTTACCATTAAGTTTGCCTTTAAGATGAGGCAATACAAGACCAACAGCCTTGGCTGCACCTGTACTGGTAGGAATAATGCTGTACGCGGCAGCTCTGGCCCTTCTTAAATCTTTATGCGGTGAATCTTGTAAGTTCTGGTCAGAAGTATAAGCATGGATCGTAGTCATAAAACCGTGTTCAACACCCCAATTGTCATCAAGAACCTTAACCATTGGTGCAAGGCAATTGGTAGTACAAGATGCATTAGACATTACCTGCTCAGAACCATCAAGAATAGAATCGTTCACACCCAAAACAATTGTTTTGATATCACCTGTGCCGGGAGCAGAGATAACTACTTTGCGGGCACCGGCTGTAACGTGCGCCATAGCTTTGTCCTTGTCTGTAAAAAAACCGGTCGACTCAAGTACTACATCTACTCCAAGCTCTGCCCATGGAAGGTTTGCAGGATTTCGCTCTGCAAGAGCTTTAATTTTTTTACCGTTAATGATTAAAAAATCATCGTCATAGTCCACGGTTCCGTTAAATTTTCCATGAACCGAATCATACTTCAGTAAGTGCGCAAGGGTTTTGTTGTCTGTTAGGTCATTGATCGCTACCACATCAATATTTGGGTTGCGAAACAAAAATTTAAAAGCGTGACGTCCGATGCGACCGAATCCATTAATTGCTACTTTCATTGAGTTTTTTTTGATTTTAGAATTTGCCGCAAACTTACATTAATTCAGTTGAAATTTAAAATACAAGCCTGCATTTAAAGCGATCTGTAATAACAGTAAAATAAACTCTTGGATAATTGATAATAAAAAAAAATTAATGATCTGTTATTCAAATAGTTAGAGTAGTTATAGTGACATTAAATATTTTAATTATTTTGTATTTGTAAATGAATGAAAGTTTTTTATTTTTGCGAACTTTAAAACCATGGTCCCTTCGTCTATCGGTTAGGACACCAGGTTTTCATCCTGGTAAGAGGGGTTCGATTCCCCTAGGGACTACAACTAATTATTATAACCCTCTGAATTTCAGAGGGTTTTTTATTCGCTCTACTTAATTCAGTCATATATTAATTTGAATTCGCAAAAGTAGGCTTTCTCAATTGCTCAATAACTTCGGTAATTGCACGATTCCCTAATTTTAGTTTTTTTTCTAAGGCTTATTATTCTACTTTAGCAAACTCGTGAAGAATTGCTCTTGATAATGAATGTCTTGCTTATCGGGCAGATGATATGATCGATTTAGGGATTTACGTTAAATTACGAACAGTTATTAAAAGACTAAATTGACTTCTTAAATGAAAAATAAACCATTAGAAAACAGCTGCTTCTTTAGTTATTCAAGAAAGGATTCGGATTTTGTTAGGAAACTAGGGAATGATTTGCGTAAAAAGGGAGCGCAATTTTGGTTAGACATCCTCGACATTTTACCCGGAAGTCTTTGGGATGAGGAAATTGAAATGGCATTGAAGAATTGTAGTTCAACCATAATTGTTCTTTCTTCTCATTCTGTGACTTCCAAGAATGTTATGGACGAGGTTTCATTTGCCTTGAGTGAAAATAAAACCGTAATTCCTGTACTGATCGAAGATTGTAATATTCCTTTCAGATTGCGCAGAATGCAATACATTGATTTCACAAAAGGATATCAACAGGGTATGGAGAAGTTGATGGACGTTTTACAAAATTTGAACTCGCCGTATTCAGAATCAGAAAGTAGTATTGACTCCAAGTTTGAAAAACCGGATACCTTTAAAAAATTTTTCAGTACGAATGCAAAATTGCTATTGGCTCTTTTGTCTGTTATTTTGTTGTTTGCTTTTTGGATTTATTACAATCATGCACATAATAATGATGTCGATGATATAATAACCGACAGCACAGAACAAACCAATTCCGGGTTTACCATTCAAGATACCATTCATGAAAGAAAAATAAATGATTCTCTGATTGCTCAGAAAAGAATTGAAGACAGTTTGCACGAAATAGCTTTACTTGAAGCGAAAAAACCAAGGCTTAATGAACTCTATGAAGGAGGAACCGTATTTGTACTCGATAAAATTACTCAACATGGCAAAGTGTTTACCATTCATGAAAAGAAAATGAAATGGGTAGAAGCCGACATGTACTGCAGAAAACTGAACATTGAAGGCCACCGTGATTGGTATTTACCTAATAATCAGGATCTTTTATTGTTGTATACCATGAAATTCATCAATCCATTTCCTAACGATTATTGGAGTTCTGACGAACAGGGTCAACATGATTGGCATTGGACCTTGCGGGAATGGTTGAGTAAAAAGAACCTCATCGATCCTTCTTCGGCGGGTACCGGACCTGAATCTTCCAATTTTATCGTTGCCATAAGGTCATTCTAAAACTGAGATTATGTATGCAATAATTATAAATAATCTTTAAACGACGCCAATAGTTTTTCAGTCAAAAGGTTTATTATTTGTAACGGATCAAGCTAATCGACCTTGGCTATTTAAATAAAATCTATTTTCAAGGTTTTCCCTTATCTGCAGCAATACAATTGTTGAGGAAAAACCTTAAAGAACTGCACAGCAGGTAATTACAAAATCATTACCAATAGATAGTTTTTATGAACTGTATGTATTTTGATTATTTGAAAATTACAGTTTCAAAGGCACAATTTTTACACCTCTCAATGACAAAATAAAACCATCTGTTGGCAAAAATTTTTGTTAAGGCTTTGCATAATACACGGATTGGACAGGAGAGCTTCCGATCTTGTTTTAAATACACCATATGGATAAACATGAGTACATACCTAAATTTCATTTGACCGTATTATTTCTATACCGATCAAGGATAAAATAATTATCTTCACCTCCAGCCTCCCCCCAAAGCGCGGTAAATATTTATCTCTGCATTGATCTGTTTCATTTTGATCTCCACCAGGTCCATTTTTGATTCGAGGGCTTCCCTTTGAGTTAACAAAACCTCTGCATAGTCGGCCCTTGCAGCATTGAACAGGCTGTTGGCAATGGTTACAGACTGTATCAAAAGATCCACTTCATTCTTTTTGGTTTCAAAACTTTTAGTATAGTTTTCGATCTTCGACATTTGATTCAAAACGTCCAGATAGGCATTCAGTATAGTTCTTTCATAATTATATACTGCCTGAATTTGCTTTGAATTAGCATTGAAATATTCGGTTTTGATCGCCTTTCGGTTTATAAGTGGTGAAACAAGATCTCCTGCAAAATTGTACATCAGTGATTCGGGATTCAGAAGAAATACCGGATTAAAGGCCTGAAATCCCATACCGGCGCGTATCGCCATTGAAGGTAAAAATCCGGCTCTGGCAACTTTAACGTCAATTTTAGAGGCATTCAACTCGTTCTCTGCCTGGTTAATATCAGGCCTGTTCATCAAAAGATCTGAGGGTATACCTGTTTGATAGGTGTTCAGGTCCAGGTTTAAATAAATTCTCCAGTTTCTTTTAATGGTTTGTGGAAATTGTCCGGTAAGAAAATTAATCCGGTTTTCGGTCTCAATGATCTTTTGTTTAACTTCATATTGCAGGTTTTGAGTGTTCAGCAACTGAGCCTGAAATCGATTTACCGCAAGCTGGGATACTTTGGCGGCATCCTTTTGCTGTTTTACAACGTTCAGGGCACTCGACTGAATTTCAATGTTTTTCACAACAATATCCAGTACATTGTCAAGAGCCATCAATTCGTAATAGGCCTCCGAAATTTCAGCAACCAAATTGGTGATCATAAAGTTTTTGCCTTCAATAGAAGCCAGATAACTTGCCACAGATGACTTTCTGGCGTTTCTTAGCTTATTCCAGATGTCGAGTTCCCAACTCGCCGAAGCACCAAAAAAATGATCCTGTAAGGGTTCCGGAAACTTTTTTCCATCCTTAATATCAAGTTGTTCTTCAACGGCACCATTTCGTGTGAATTTTCCGGATTTTTCCAGACCATTACCCAAACCCAGCTTTACAAATGGCAGATATTCACCCTTTTTTGCCATGATCTCATTCTTCGAAATTTCTATTTCCTGAAGGATGATGTTCAGTTCCTGATTGTTCTTTAAGGCTGTATCGATCAGTGAAATTAAATTCGAATCCTGAAATACTTCTCTCCAGTTTTTATTTGCAATGTTTGAAGAATCTGTATGTTCACCAAAATTTTGTGGTAAAGTCCTGTTTTCTGTTTTTATAAATCTCAGGCCCGGAATACATCCCCATAAAATTGCAGGGAAAAGGACCAATAAGAAGTATTTAGATAGTTGCTTAGTCTTCATTTTTCTTGTTTTTACGTCTTGCTACCTTTAACATTAAATTTAGTTTGCTTATTTTTTTTATCAGGGAAGCTTCAGAATTTGAATGCACGAAATCCTCTGTTAGCGGGTTGACGTCTTCATCCTGAATCATTTTTCTTCCGGATGCAAGGCTTCCAAAAATATAATACAAACCCGGAACAATGATGACCCCGAATACGGTTCCTAACAACATGCCTCCCAAAGCTGAAGCTCCTATGGTGCGATTGCCAACGGCCCCCGGGCCGGTTGCTGTGACCAGTGGGATCAATCCGGCTATAAACGCAAACGAGGTCATCAAAATGGGCCTGAACCTGACCTTGGCTCCTTCAATTGCCGAGGCAAGAACGCTGGCACCGTTATGGTGTTTCTGAACTGCAAATTCTACAATTAAGACAGCATTTTTACCAAGCAATCCCACCAGCATGATCAGTCCGATCTGTGCATAAATATCGTTAGACAATCCCATAACCTTAAGTAAAAAGAAGGAGCCAAATACACCGGCCGGTAATGAAAGAACAACCGAAAGCGGTATGATAAAACTTTCATATTGCGAGGATAGTACCAGGTAAACAAAAATCAGCACCACAATAAAAATGTACAGTGCTTCATTTCCTCTGTTCGACTCGTCGTACGATAAACCTTCCCATGCAATGTCATAACCTTGTCCAAGTGTTTGGTCGGCCACTTCCCTGATCGCTTTAATGGCATCTCCTGTGGTGTAGCCTTCGGCAGGCATACCCCTGATCGCGGATGAAGTGTAAAGATTGAAACGCGTGATCTCATTTGGGCCCTGACTTTTAACCAGTTTCATAAAGGATGAATAGGGAACCATCTCGTCTTTATTGTTTTTGATAAACAAGTTCAAAACATCGGAAGGAAGGCGCCTGTATTCCGGCCCGGACTGAGTATAAACCTTGAAAAAAGTGTTGAACCTTACAAATCCCTGTTCATATGTACTGCCAATCAGGATATCAAGGTTTTCCATAGCCTTACCGATCGAAACACCTTTTTGCATTGCCAGCTGATTGTCGATCACCAGTTCATACTGGGGATAGTTTGCTGCGTAAAACGTAAACAGTCCGGTCAATTCCTTTCTTTTTCGCAAAGCATCCATAAACTCAGAATTTGTTTTGTCAAATTCCTGGTAATCAATGGTGCTGCTTTTGTCGAGTAAGCGGAGTGAAAATCCGTCTGAAGAACCATATCCCGGAACGGCAGGCGGCTCGAAAAACTCAATGATGGCCCCAAGGTTCTTAGACTTTAATTCCAACTCTTCAATGATCTCATGTACATTGTGCTTTCGATCCGACCATTCTTTTAAATTAATGATACATGTACCGGCGTTCGAACCCCGGCCTTCCGTAAGGATCTCAAACCCAGCCAGAGAAGATACAGATTGTATACCTTCGATATCTTCAGCAACCTCTTGCAATTGCCGTGACACTTCATTGGTTCTTTCCAGGGTTGTACCGGGAGGTGTTTGAATGATCGCATAGATCATTCCCTGATCTTCATTGGGGATGAATCCGGATGGAAGCACCCTGTTGACCGAAAAGATCCCAAAAGCGAAGATTATCAGAATGCTAAAGGTAACAAGCCTTCGGTTAACGACTATTTTTAAAAGGTCGGTATATCGGTTTGTAAGTTTGCCAAAGATTTTGTTGAACCAGCCAATAAAAAGATCTACCGGTGTCTTCCTTTTGGTTTTTCCGTGATTGTTTTTAAGGATCATTGCGCAAAGCACCGGAGTTAATGTTAAGGCAACGATACCCGACAAAATTATGGAACTCGCCATGGTGATGGAAAACTGTCTGTAAAACACTCCTACAGGTCCGGTCATAAATGCCACCGGCACAAAAACCGCTGTCATGATCAAGGTTATCGCAATGATGGCACCGCTGATCTCTCCAAGTACTTTTTTTACAGCATGGAAAGGGCTTAAATGTTCTTCTTCCATTTTGGCGTGCACTGCCTCAACTACAACAATGGCATCATCAACCACGATTCCGATCGATAATACCAGAGCAAATAAAGTGATAAGGTTTATGGTCAAACCAAACATCTGCATAAATACAAATGCACCAATCAGGGAAACCGGAACGGCTATAATTGGAATTAAGGTCGAACGCCAGTCACCCAAAAAGATAAACACAACCAATGCCACGAGCACAAAGGCTTCAACAAGTGTATGCAGCACTTTTTCGATGGATGCGTTCACAAATTTTGAGACATCGTAATTGATCTCATAATCCATACCCGGCGGAAAATCTTTCTTAAGTTCCTCGAGTTTTTCTTTTGCACCTTGTATTACCTTACTGGCATTGGTTCCAAAATTTTGTTTGAGCACAATAGATGCAGAGGGATATCCGTCAATGTTTGAATAAAGGTCGAAAAACTCACTACCAAGCTCAACTTCAGCAATATCCTTAAGCTTAATGATCTCACCATTGGTATTGGCTTTTACAATAATGTTCTCATACTCTTCGGGTTTGTTGAACCGACCTTTGTAGGTAAGAACATATTCGAGCGATTGTGCTTTTTTACCTGAGGCTTGCCCTAATCGGCCCGGACGACCGATCACGCTCTGCTCTTTCATGGCATCCATAACTTCGTCGGTTGAGACATTATAAGCCCTCATTCTGTCGGGTTTAAGCCAAACCCTCATGGCATATTGCCGGCTTCCCAGTATCTGGGCTCTTCCCATACCACTGATCCTTTGCAATTCAGGCAAAATATGAACGTTCGCGTAATTGTATAAAAACTTTTCATCTGCATTTTTATCCTTGCTGAAAAGGTTAACATACATTAGCATACTGGGCTGGATCGGTGTAATTATGATCCCTTCTCTTTGCACAAGAGGGGGCAGATTGTTCATGATGGCGTCAACCCGGGTCTTCACATTCACTACGGCAGCGTTGGCATCCGTTCCGGGTTCAAAAACGATTTGAACGGTTGCTTCTCCTGCGCTGGTAGCATCTGAAATTAAATATTGCATTCCCTGAACACCATTGATGGCCCTTTCGAGTGGAATGAGGGTGGATTCAACGAGTACCTGAGCACTTGAGCCCGGATAAGCAATAAATATATTTACACGGGGAGGGGCGATCTCCGGAAACTGGGAAATTGGTCTTGTTACAATTGCAAGAACGCCCAGAAAAACGATCGCTAATGAAATGGAAATAGCTAGAACCGGTCTTTGAATAAATTTACTGAACATTTTTTAAAAAATTAGAACGTTAATTATTCAGCATGCAGATCCTTAAGCTCTTTCCAGAGCGTTTCCTGCTTTATGAACTCAGTATTGATCTTCTGGCCATTTTTTACTTTTCGAAGTCCATCAACGAGTACGATGTCTTTTTCGTCAAGCCCTGAATGAACCTCGTAAAGGTGCTGCAGGTCATTTCCAACCTTGATCTCTCTTGAACTTAAAACATTGTTCTTGTCCAAAACAAATACATACTTTTTATTCAATATGTCGAAAGTTGCCTTTTGAGGAATTAGCATTGCATTCTTGTGATAAACCGGTAAGAGTATGTTTCCGGTTTGGCCGTTTCTAAGTAAACTTTCCGAATTCGGAAAGGTTGCCCTGAATGCGATGTTCCCCGTTTCGTTATTAAAATCCGCTTCAATGGTTCTAACTTCCCCTTCATGATTGAACATAGAATTATTGGCTAGTTTTAACTTTACCTTGATCACGGAGCTTGTTTTGTTTTCACTGCGGTAATCGAGATATTCGGCTTCGGGCACGTTAAAGTAAACCCACATGTTGCTGTTATCCGATAAAGTGGTGAGCAATTCTCCTTCATCTACAAGGCTTCCGAGTCTTACGTCGTTAAACCGCCCAACGATACCGTCGAATGGGGCTCTTGTTTCCGTAAACCTGAGGTGGGCCTGAGCGAGTGCAAGAAGGGCTTTTGCCTTGTCGAGCGTTGCTTTGGCAAGCGCCAGCTCATTTTTCGAAACAATATTGCTGTCGGCAAGTTGCTTGGTATTCAGATATTCGATCTCGGCAAAACTTACCTCTGCTCTGGCTTTCTGTACTTCGGCCGAGTTTATTACCGGAGTGATCTGAAAAAGCATTTGGCCTTTTTTAACGAATTGTCCTTCATCAACGAAAATTTTCTGAATAAAGCCTTTTTCAAGTGTTCTAAGTTCAATGTGTTGAATGGAGTGTATCTGACAAACATATTCATGATAAATTATCGTATCCTTTATTACCGGACTGGTAACGGTATAAGTTACGGTTTCGTGTTCATCATGGTTATCGTGTTTACATGCATACAATGAAAGAAGGAGCATGGAAACAATTAAAATTCTTAATTTCATTTTGATATTTTTACTTCATTTTTTTTAAAACCGGAATTTTATTTGGCACCGGACATTAATGCCTTTTCAGAAATTATTCAGCCAAACAAATTTTTCAGGACCTTATTGCCTGAAATGAATTTTAGGGAATTTTAATCAGCTTAGATCTGATTTCCAGGAAGTATGAAGTATATATAAAGGGATACTTTTTCGGTTATATTCCGAAGATTGTATCTTAAACAGACTTGATTTTGTCTTTTTGCAATGAAGATAGAAAGGCAAAAGATCCACATTGCATTCCCATGAACTGCCCCCGGATTGTTCTTCGCTGTTGTCGCTTTCTTCGAATAAAGAAGTTTCGGATTCAAACCAAAGAAAACGATAAGGAGAATCCTGGCTGTCTTTAATCGTATGAAAGGATGCTGAATAACTCCTGGTGGCTTTGGTATCCGAAAAATATTTATTCGTTTTTCCGCTTACAAAGGTTCCTGCATTTGCTAATTGAACTATCAGGAATAAGGTCAGAAGGAAAAGGGTACTTAACTTCATTTTGAAGTCACTGCATTGCAATTTTCGGATCGCAGCAAACAAGGTGTCGTACCTTTTCATTTGAGACTGCAAAATTATTGGTTAAATAGGACTATATGCAACAAAAGTTGAAATTTTATCGGAATTTTAAGAATCTTGGAAGATAAAATGGACTTTTTGAATGAACATAAGGCTTTGGTCTGAAAAAAGAGGCACATTGACCATTACCCGGAAGCGAAGATGGAATTTCTTATTAACTTTGGGGTATAAGTTTTAAATTTTGAAAAAAGTACTAATTACCGGTGCAAGCGGTATGATCGGTGGTGAGATCCTTAAACTTTGTATTCAAAGTGATGAAGTAAGTGAAGTTATAAGTTTGGTAAGAAGTCCCGGCCCGATAAAAAACGGGAAACTGAAAGAAATAGTCCATTCTGACTTCGAAAATTATGAGGACATTGGCGACGATCTGTTAAAAGTTGATACGGTCTATTTTTGTATGGGTGTATACACAGGAATGGTTTCAAGAGAAGTTTTCAGAAAGGTGACGGTAGATTATCCACTTGCACTTGCAAAGAAATTAAAATTGTTAAATCCTGAACTTCGCTTTTGTTTGTTAAGTGGAGCCGGTGCTGACCGCACAGGTAAAAGTCGTATGATGTTTGCTCTGGACAAGGGAATGGCCGAAAACGGACTGAAAGACCTGGAATTGGGATCTTTTTACACTTTCAGACCTGCGTATATTTACCCTGTTGTTCCAAGAAAAGAACCCAATTTATCCTATAAGCTCACAAGAAGGCTTTACCCATTGATAAAACTGCTTGGCACCTCGTACAGTGTACCTTCAGATGTTCTTGCAAAGGCGATGTTCAATGTGGGGATTAAAGGATACGGCCGGGAAATCGTTACAAACAAGGACTTGTTAAAACTATCCAATGAATAAGCAATTCGGAGCGAGACCCAATAGGGCTGAGCGTTTAAAGTTCTCGACCAATAAACAATGGAATGGTAAACGATTTGTAAATCTCGAAACCACACGTATGGAGGTGAATTTTTATACGCTTCCTAAAATTTTGTACAAACAGTTTTTTGAAAAAGAAAAAAGAACACCCTCTAAACCTATCCCTGTTGAAACGTTTGACATGGCAAAATTTCTTACAGCATCCAATTCTGTTAAATACATCTGGTATGGTCATTCGGTTGTTTTGCTGCGCTTAGGTGGTAAAACGATTTTGATAGATCCAATGATGGGAAGCAATGCAGCACCCATTTCACCCTTTGCTGTAAGACGTTTTAGTTCACAAACCCTGAACATCGTTGATGAGTGGCCGGAGATTGATGCGGTACTTTTAACACACGATCATTACGACCATTTGGATTACGATAGTATTCAAAAATTAAGGTCAAAGGTGAAGAATTTCTATGTTGCACTAGGTGTAAAACGACATCTTGAAAAGTGGGGTGTGGAGGGGAACAGGGTACATGAGTTTTCGTGGTGGGACTCTATGGAGCTCGATACTATAAAGATCTTTTTCACTCCCACACGCCATTTCTCGGGACGAGGAATAGGCGATCATTCCAAATCGCTTTGGGGTGGTTGGGTCATTCGTTCGGGATCAACACAGATCTGGTTTAGCGGAGACGGTGGATATGGTGCACATTTCAAAGATATTGGGAAGAAGTTCAGCACATTCGATTTGGCATTTATGGAATGCGGACAATACAATAAATACTGGCATCAGATCCATATGTTTCCGGAAGAATCCGTAATGGCAGGATTGGAGGCAGGAGCAAAAGTAATGGTCCCCGTTCATTGGGCCGGTTTTGCATTAGCCCAGCATTCGTGGACTGATCCTGTGCAAAGGTTTATTGAAGAATGCCAAAAAAGAAATGCGATCAGCAGAGTGCCATCGCCGGGATCATTATTGGATATCATGGAAAGGTATGAACTAAAAAACTGGTGGGAAGAGTTTTAATGCATCATTAATGCAAAATGTAAAGTTCAACACGCTTGAAGAATTTCTGGATTTTTTGCCGGAAGACGAAAGGCTGATCACAGAAATATTGAGGAATATGATTTTTGATTGTGAACCACAGATCAAGGAAAAACTTTCTTATAACGTGCCTTTTTATCATTTGTACTCAAGACTGTTTTTTATTTGGCCTGCTTCTGTATTATGGGGTGCAAAAAAAAGCTATGAAGGAGTTCGGTTGGGCTTTACTCTTGGGTATCTGTTAACCGATGAGATCAATTATCTTGATAAGGGCAACCGAAAGCAGGTTTATTATAAGGATTTTGTTGATCATGCTGAAATTGATACGGACCTCGTCAAATCCTACATCTTTGAAAGCATAATGATCTCTAAGGAAATAAAAAAAGAGGGCATTCCTAAGAATAACCCTCCTTTTGATTAGATTATAAAAATATTAGTAAACCCGATAACCCGAAAAGCGATTGCTACTTGTAAAGTTGAGTACCTGTGTTGCGCCGCTGTTTTGATAAATGGTACAAGTTACAGTATCTCCTTTTTTAAGTTCAATATTTGCCGATACTTCATTGGTTACCACCAATGTACTTAAGTTTGGCTGGTAATTGATGGTATAAGTTGCGCCATTAACCCTTAAGTTAATGTAATTATAACCAGTAGCAGTGCTAAACTGATACCAGGTTGCAAGAACATCAAAGTGATAAACACCATCGGCAGGAGCGGTAAATGCAGTATCTGCAAAATTATTTCCGTGGTCGAAGTCTTCAGTACCATAATTCATATAATATGCACCACCGGAAGGTATGTTAAAACCTGAACTGAATTTGGCAGAGAAACCAACCTTTGACCCGCCGGCACCATCCTGCCATGAAGCAAGACCAAGAGAATCAGAGGTCAAAACTTTTCCTTTGCCTGGTGAACCCCCTCTGATCTTAATTCTTCCATTTATGTCGAGTTTGGCATTGGGATCCATGGTTCCCTGATTGATACCAACAGTTTGGCCATTATCCGTGATCATAGAATTAACACCTGTAGAATCGTCCTGGAACTTGATCAATGTATTTGTGGTGCCACCTTTAAGACTTGATGCACCATCTTTTCCGTCTTTACCATCAATTCCGTCTTTACCGTCTTTTCCATTCAAACCGTTAATCCCGTCTTTTCCGTCATTTCCCGGATCTCCTTTAGGTCCTGCAGGTCCTGCGGGTCCTGTGGCTCCTGCCGGTCCGGCAGGTCCTTCCGGACCAGGTTTTCCGTTGGCAGAATACAATGCGAAGGGAACCGACAAAAGTTGAGTGGAACCCATATCGGAATAGGAATTTCCGCCATTTGGATCAAATTCTACCTGAAGGAATTTGTCGTTTAAACCCCAATTTATGGTTGACATAGACCCACTTACAATAGTTCCTCCTCCGATAGCAACGGAAAAAACTCCCAATGCATTGGTAACAACTTTTTGTGTTTCACTGTACACTACCGGCCCTGAGGCACCGTTATCGTGAATTGAAAACCTTACAGAAATGCTTTTTGAAGCAATGATCGTTCCGTTTGCATCTCTTGCAACAGCCTGATAATTGATCTTTTCCGGTACCTGACTGAAGGCGCTCAAGCTAACAGCGATACTGAAAAATAAAAATAGTTTACGTAGAATGATTGATTTCATATAGTTTGTTTAAATATGTTTATGGACGAATAAAAAATTTGCGGGTGGTTGTTTGACCGTTCTCTGTCAGGTTGTTCTTAAAGGTTACGTTTGCAAAATACAAACCCGACTCAAAACCCTCGAGATCTATACGTGTGTTTTGGTCTAAGCCTGATGGTTCAGTGTCATTAAGGCAAAGGATCTTTTCTCCCAGAGAATTGAAAATGGTAATGTTAAAAAATTTATAGTCGGCTGACTCAACGTTGATCTCAATGAAAGACTTCGCCGGATTTGGAAAAAGTTTTATCTGCACCTGACGGCTTAATTCAACGATCTCCAAAGGGTCAGAACTTGTATGACCCTGTTGAAACCCACTGGTCAATAGGGATGTTCCAGAAGTAAAAGTTGTTGGAACGGTTTCGCCGATGGTGTAGGTAAGATACCCTGCCGAGCTTGCTGTAGAAGCGCCGCCTGTACTTACTACCGATGAACTCAATGTTTGGGCGTTTGCACACAGTGCAATGAGCAACGTTACAATCATTCCGGAGATCTTTTTAAGCATAGTATATTTGTTTTAAGAATGTGCAAATTAATATTATTATGCTGTAAGTATAAATTAGTATGTCTTTTTTAGGTCATCAGATTTTTAACAAAATCCGTGTTAAGCATTGATAATTGCATGAAAGCAATTATTTTGTGCAATAATATTTTTACTTAAAAAAATTGATAACATGAAAAAAGTACTTTTTTACACCTTTACATTCTCATTATTAATTTGGTCCTGTGGGAGCAAAACAAACTCTGAAGAAGCCACAAAAGAAGATTCAGCGGCAAGTTACGAAACAACAGCCGGGCCACAGGCAGAGGAAAAACCTGAAGTGAAGTCTACCGGAGGTAAATGCGGTGAAGATCTTAAAAAATACATTGCAAGTTTAGATGAATTAATAGAATTGTCGGAAGACGTTAAAAAGAACGGATATACCGAAGCCAATGAAAAAAAGAAAGAAGACATCCGAAAGGATCTTGAGCAATTGGGAAAAAGCATTAATGAACATAAGGAGTTGTATATAGATCCGGAATGTTCAAAAGCATGGACCGACGCACAAATGAAATACACCACTTACATGACTGAAAAGATGAAGGGTGTGATCAAAGAAAGAAATTAGTCAAGTATCACTTTCCCACTTTCATCAAGCCACCTGAAACTAAGATAAAGTTTATTCTTGTATTCGTAACTGCAGGCAACAAGTAAATCGTTATGGATGTTGATCTGTCTGAAGCCATATAGGATTGCATCCGGAGGAAGATCGATTTTAAACTGTTGTTGCAGTACAGATTCTTCATTGTATTTGCGATAGACAAGCCCATTGGTACCAAGATCCTTAAGAAGAATCCCGGCATGATTTTCATCAATTTTATTCAAGACATTAGGAATCTCAAATGCAGAATTGATGTTTAGGTTTTCTTCAAAAATTCCCGGCATAAAATAGCTTCCGTCCTCCTTATTAAGCGAAATAAAAAAGGGTTTTTCAGCATAACCTTCCGTAGCTCCCAATAAGATCTTTTGCTTAAAGGGTATCAGGCTAACGGGCCTTGAATTTGATCCGATCTTCAGCACCTTTTCAAATTCCTTATCCCGGTTGGCATCAAGTTTACCCGCTACCAAGGTGCCTGTATCCGTTAACCAGGCCCTGAAACAGTAAAATATTGAGCCGTCATCCTTTACGGTCAATCTGGGATTATCCGAAGAAACATAGCCCTGTGTCTTTTGAAGATCTTTATCACACTCGAGATGATGCACAAAATTAAAGTCAGGGTCAAATTCAGAAATATACGTAAACGACTCATTCCTGTATAAAAATACGGTTTCCCAACTGAGCAAAAGATGATCATTTTCCAAAACTTCAAGGTCATAAGCCAACGGACCTCGCCTTATACTGCTGTAAACGGTTTTTTTACGAAGTATGTTAAAATCTTCATCTGTGGCGAAAAGAATAAGTCTGGAACTATCGAAACCAAGGTTATAGGAATTAACCACATACCAACCTTTGTTCATTCGATATTTTAACAGGAAGTTGCCTTCAATAAAATCAGGTTGGCTGAGTTTACTGAGCTTGATGTGTTTAAAAAGGTTAAAATTCCTGTCATACTCAAGTATATGATTGGTTCCATCCTTATAATTAAACATCTGACAGAAGAAATGACCATCCGGTCCGGCCTGAAGGTCCCTGAGAACAAAATTATTCGGGTTTCCATTGAACAGGACCGACAAATTCCCGTCATTCTTTTTACATGAGGTGAAAAGGGCTAAACCCAATAAAATAAGATAAAAAACTTTATTCATTCTAGCGATCCTTAACATTGAATTTATAGACATTAAATTTCTGTTCCGAGATTGAAGCAACTATAAAATAATCACCCTTTGTTCTAATAATTTTAGTAATGGGGAATTTTGTTTTGGCAAACGCTTCGATGCTTCCGGAGTTCAGGATCATGATCTCTCCTGATGCTTTGGAGAACAATACCTTGTGATCATCCAGGGGAAAGGCTGAGTTGTATGGTCCTTCTGGTAAAGATATACGCTTATATTCAATTTGATCATTTGGTATGTTATATTCATAGCGGTTTATGTGATCCGGAAAACAATAATCATACAAGATATGATCCGCATCAGGCAACAATTTGTATCTGGCGTAGTTGGTCTCCGGTAAGCGATTGTTATAAAAAGGGAATATTGTTGTGTCTAACAGTTGGTTATAGGTGCCACCGGACCTGGATTTAAGAACTTTAAAATACCCGGCTTCCTCGTCAAAGAAAGTAAAAAAATGTATGAGATAAGCATCTTGGGTTTCAGTAATCGACTCAGGCATTTTTGGAAATTGAAATCTCTTTTGAAAGTTCCCTGCGTCATCCGTTTTCAACATAAAACCGAAATAGCTTGTAAAACCCCCTCCTGCAAAAGATTCATTAAGCAATGAATAACCTGTAACAAGGATACCGGCATCACTTTCTTCCAAAACATCCGATATGTAAAAATCTCCCAGCCCATGTATATCCTGTCGGTTCGAAGGATCAAAGTCCAAACTGTTTTCCCGGGAGATTTTTCCTTGCATATCCATACGGATAAGGTAAATATTGTTTTTTTTGCGTTGTGTTACGGGTAAATTGGTTTGCATAAACCCTTCACTGAAACCGGCAACCAGAATCTCATTCGTTTTGGTAACAATTATTTTTTGAAGATCCTCCTTAAAAACTGTCCCAAGTTCTCTTTGCCATTCGAGGTCGAGGTTTGAGCTGTATTTGAGGATAAGAATGTCCTTATTCCCATTCTTATAAGAATTGAGTCCTGCAATAAATCCACCATCACTAGTAGGGAGAAGTGTAATTAGTTCAAGATTTGCATTGTTTCCATAACTAACAAAATCAGAAGAGTTCAAAGTTTGTGCATCCTCCTTTTTGCAGGCTACAAAGAGCATACAAAAGATAAGAGACAGTAGAAGAATTTTTTTGCCGGATTTTATTTTCATACTTTCTCCAAACCTGTAATATTGACACATCCCAAAGACAATTCGTATCACAAAGTATATGAATTTATTTTAAAACAGACGATTTTTTTGAAAAAAGCCTAACTGATAATACCCTTAATGTATTCGTATCAAGGTGTTTTCGGATGGTTTTACTCACCTTGGACAGATAAAAAGCAGACGGTTAAGAGACAAACTCCATAGATATTGATTCGTCCTATATAAATTCGAATTATAAGCTTCTGCTTCCACAGGTTCGAAAGGATGTTAATTCAGTAATTCTTTAAAAAGGGGATGAATATTCCGGATTATGAGTGAGTTCTTTATCCGTTAATGTTTTTAAAAATGCCACAAGGTCTTTTTTGTCCTGATCCGTTAAAAACAAGCCTTTGGCCCTTGTTTGTTCGAGTGACGGGTCCAGAGTTGCGGATGCTTTAATTCCTGAGTTGTAATGTTCGATCACTTCTTCGAGTGTTTTAAATCGGCCGTCATGCATATAGGGTGCGGTTATTGCAATGTTTCGTAGACTGGTAACCTTGAATTTACCGAAGTCGTTTTGTGTGCCGGAAGTTTTAAATCGTCCTTCATCCTTAAATTCACCATCTCCATCCAAACCATTATTCATATACTTGTCGTTTTCAAAATTAAACCCGCTGTGACAGTGTTGACAATCAGCCCCACTCTGGTCGGGGAAGAAAGGATTGTATTCGGTTGTAAACAATTTAAATCCTCTTTTTTCACTACTCGTAAAAACCGTTGAATCCTTTAAAAAATCATCAAATCTGGATTTGTTGGAAATTATGGAATTCATAAATTGTTCCATTGCAAGCGACATTTTCCTGCTTGTGATCTCTTCACTTCCAAAAACACGAATAAATTGATCCTTGTACATTTGACTTGCACTCAGTTTGGCAATTACATTTTCAAGGGTTTCATCCATTTCAAGTTTATCTTGTATCGGCATCAGGGATTGATCTCTCAGAAGGTGAGCTCTTCCGTCCCAGAAAAATTCGTTTTCATGCCATGCCATATTAAATACCGACATGGCTTGTCTGCCACCCCGATGGCCTCGTATTCCCAATGAAAAACGGGCTGTGTCAGTAAAAGCGAATTCCTGAATATGGCAACTTGCACATGCCTGAGTACCATCTCCCGACAGTTTTTTCTCATAAAATAACATTCTCCCCAATTTAACTCCTTCAATAGTAAGTTGGTTGTCTACTGCGATTTTTGGTGGAGGGAATCCACCCGTATTTAATTCGTAGGGAGTATTGTCTTGCGTAATTCCCTCAGGCTTATCGTCGTTTTTAGCACAACTAAAAAACCAGACGGTCGACACTATATAGGTAAAAAATAAAATGGATTTTGTTCTTAAAAATTTGAAAATCATAATTTTACGGCTTGTGTTTTTCATTACTTATAAATTCATAATCCGATAAACTATTCAGAAAGTCTACCAGTTGAATTTTCTCAGTTTGGTTTAAGTTAAGGGGTTTGATAAGTTTGCTTTTATGTGGATGATTTTTACCTCCGGAGTTATAGTGTTCCACCACGTCCATTAAAGTTTCGATGGAACCATCGTGCATATAAGGTGCAGTAAAGTAAATGTTCCTCAGGGTGGGAACTTTGAACAAAGCTTCATCCTTTGGATCTCCTGTTAATCGCATTCTTCCTATATCCTTATAGGTTTCATAAAGCCCGTTATTTTCAAACGCGTAGTCGGAAAAATTGTAACCACCATGACATTGGAAGCAATTTGTTTTTTCGCTGAAGAATAGTTTCATTCCTTTAATTTCATTTTTTGAAAGTGCAGTATTATCCTTTAGATATGTGTATTTATCGTAAGCGCTGTTACCACTCACAAGAGTTCGTTCAAAATTGGCTATGGCCCTTGTGATCACAAACGGGTCGGGAGCTCTGTTATAGGCAAGCATACTCATCCTGATATAATTGCTGTCTGAATTGAGGCGTTCGGCAATTTTAACAATGTTAAAACCGAATTCATTATGTTCCTGAATGGGAACCAATACCTGCATCTCAAGCGACGGAACTCCACCTTCCCGTGTTAAATATGGATGAAGGGCGATGTTTGTGAGAGTTGGTGCATTTCGGGTACCTTCCTTACCAAATACACCTTTACTAAAAGCAATATTGTCACTAAAGGCCAGTGAAGCCTTATGACAACTTCCGCAATTAAGGGTCGAGTCGGCAGAAAGAACCTTGTCATAAAACAGTTTTTTACCCAGGTCCCAACGGGCCTTGGAATACGCATTGTCTTCAGGATACTTGATTTCAGGGAACCCTGCAGGCAGATGGGTTCCGGACTCACTACCGATTGCCCCGGATTCGGGTTTTTCACATGCAATTAGCAATAAGCAAACAACTATAAAAAGAAAATATCTGCCTGAAGTCAAATTGGTCAATTAACAATTATTTTTTCTGATCTGTTGAATTCTGAGTTTGAAAGGGTAAGGAAATATATGCCTGTATTTTCGAGATAAAATTCCTGGTTTTCTGAAATTACCGGAAATTCGAGAATGGTCTCACCCAACAAATTGGTAACCGTTGCTTTAGATCCTGTTAGTTTTTTATCACTCATCGAAATTGTAAAATGACCGTTTGATGGATTCGGGTAAATCAAAGAATACGTTTCTTTACCCGGAGATTTTACAGAAAGAGTATTTCCTTCGCCCGACTGATTGGTAAAAACACTTGTGTGAAATAACTTCAGACATGTCATAGCCTCATTGTTTTCACTATGCTCAACCAGTCCTGAGCTAATATCCATGCCTTTAATGGCTTTTAAATAATCTGCATTAAGGCTTATTACAAGTTCACCATTCGAGACTGAACCGGTCATAGGTATGGATTGTTTGAAGTAATTTTTATTTCCTAAAGCATGGATTTGAAAATCAAATGCAAAATTGTCGCCCGATTTTGCTTCAATTGCAACAAAGCGATAGCCGGCTGCCCATCCCCAATGCATTGAAGGCGACTTGGGAGCCAAAGGATGATCGTTTGGCCATTGTGCAGGGTCTCCATTATTGACTAAGGGGTCTACTCCAATGGAGAAATTGATGGTCTCAATAGTAGTAATGCTAAATTCACCCAGCAAAAAGGTGTCTTGTTTTTCAGCATTTGCGAGAATATAGGTTTCAGGAAGTTTTGTCTCCATTCCTCCATCGTGCATAATACTGATCCCGGAAATATAATATTCAAGACGGGAAAATTTTAGTTGTTGATTCAGATCGTTCATCGCGGTCTGGTTAAATGCAAAATCGTCGGCTCCTAACTTGTGATTTATGGTTAAGCGCACTTTTTGTGAGTAGCACAGTGATACCATAAAGATTGCCAAAACTGAAGTAATTATTTTTTTCATCCTATTGTTTATTTAGTGTTGTTTTTTACGTAATCCATTCCACAAACCTGACACTGTCCGGCAGTATCGCTGCCACTTCCTTCACAGTGCATGGGGCATACATATGCAGAAGTATATTCTTTTGAATTTTTGTCACCTACTTCTGAATTCGAATCAAAGGTGCACGAGGCCACCGAAGTGAAAAGTAATGTTGAACAGATGCTTATTTTTATTAAATTCATTTATAAATTCTTTATTTAATATTGGAAAAATGTGAAAATATCCCCTGAGGAATTGGGGATCAAACCGGGCAAGGATTGGTTTTTAAATCAGGAAGTTTCCGTGAAGAATATTGAGGTCTCTTATTAAAGGTGGGGGGTCAGAATACCCTTGGGTTGAATTCACAGTTTCAAGTTCCTCAAGGCATTTACAAAGGGTTTGAGGTGTAAGGTAAAATAAAGAAACAGGATTTGTTTTTACAAGAAAATTACCCGCATTTGTGGCCTCTTCAATGTGGTTAAAAAACTGCTGATCCCGACAACAAGAAGCCTTTTTAAAAGTAGTTCCCTCCTGATTATCCGTGGGTATGAACATCGTGGCATTTTTGCACTTATTGGCTGACCGGAATATTCCGACACTAATAATTTCACCTTTGCAAAAGTGAACCTCTATTGGTAAACCATTAAAACAAAAAAGAATAAAGAAACTCTGCCAAAGGCAGATCAGTAAATAACCTCTTCTTTTCAGCTTTGAGTTCAAGATTTATTTTTAACAAAGATAAAAAAAATCTTAAGTTTTCTTTAGTGTGTTAATACTCTATTGGTATGGAATCCTTTGAAATGAATTTAAAGTTCAGGTATTGGATCCTTTAAGGATAGTAAAATAAAAAAGGAGGCAAAATATTTTGCCTCCTTTTAAAAAATAAAAATATAAATAATCAGTCTACTCTTATAGCGAACGCATCTTTACTGCCATCCGGCATAACACCGTCTATCAGAACAGAACCTTTCGCATCATCCAATATGGATTTTGCATCAGAAATGGTGTAAACCGGTTTTTTGTTTATGGAAGTTATGATGAAACCTTCAGGAATCCCCTTGTCCTTAAGGGGACTTTTACCTAGTTTCTTGATTTTTACGCCGTTTGAAACCTTATACTTTTCTTTGTCTTCTTTGGTGAGATTTACAAACGTTGCTCCCAATGAAGCCTTACTTTCTGCTACCGAAGTTTTGCTGATCTCCGACTTACCTTCCTTTGAAAGTAAGGTTATGTCCAATACCTTCGTGCTTCCTTTTCTGTTGATCGTTACCTTGATTTTTTCACCCGGATAGTATTTACTGATTTGTTCCTGAAGGTTTGAAGATGAGTTAACCTCTACTTCATTTATCTTTAAAATAATATCGCCTTTTTTGATCCCGCCTTTATCAGCTGCACTGCCATCCATTACATCCGGAACAAATACACCCTTCATTTCCTTTATGTTTTCGGATTCGGCAAGTTCAGCGGTTATGTCCTGAATACGAACTCCCAAAATTGCCCTCTTTACTTCGCCGTATTTCTTTAGGTCGTCGAGTATTTTCTTTACGATGTTTACCGGGATGGCAAAGGAATATCCTGTATAGCTGCCGGTTTGAGAAGCGATGGCTGTATTTATACCTATTAATTCTCCGCTTACATTTACCAGCGCACCTCCACTGTTTCCGGGATTCACTGCAGCATCGGTCTGAATGAAATTTTCAATTGCATATTCCGAATTCTGTCTTAAAAGATTGATGTTCCTTCCTTTGGCACTTATTATTCCCGCGGTTACGGTAGACGTAAGATTCATAGGATTTCCCACTGCTATTACCCATTCTCCGACTTTTATGTTATCCGAATTTCCAAATACCAGAAAAGGCAATTCAGATTCTTCGATCTTCAGCAAGGCAAGATCGGTTTCCGGGTCTGTACCAATTATCTCAGCGATATAACTTCTTTTGTCATTCAGAATTACTTCTACCTTTGATGCGTTCTCAACAACATGGTTGTTGGTGGCGATGTATCCATCCGGTGTTAGGATCACACCGGAGCCCGATGCCTGAGATGGGCCATACGGCATAGGGTGTTCCCTGAAGAAATCAAACGGATCGAAGTTGTTGGGATCAATGTCTTTTTGTTTTTCAGCCGTTTTGTTCCCAAAGGTCGTTTTGATATGCACCACCGTGTGAACCGACTTTCCTGCCACTTCAACAAAATTGATGTCAGGAATCGAGTTCACAGCAAGTCCGGATGTGGCATAAGCCTGCTGAATCTCGGAGATCGAATGGTGACTTTCCTTTTTAAAATACTGATGAATACTTAAGGCGGCCAATCCACCTGCAAACGCAATAAAAAATACAATTAGGATCTTTTTAATGTTCATTTTAGTCATAGTTATTGAATTGGATTAACAATTAAATCATTTACAAATTTTATGCCAAATGTGTTCATGACCGTTTTGTACGAATTGGCCTGAATGATTAATATAATTGACATGTTCATAGCTTAAAAACGAAATTATTTCTCATTTTGTTATATCTTCATTTACCTTTGTCGATGAATCGATATAAACCATCTATAAATGTTCGGATTAGGATTTAGCTCTGACAGTGAACTAGTAAATCAGATCAAAATTGGCAATGAAAAGGCACTATTGACTTTGTACAAGCAAAATATTGGCGCTGTGAAAAAACATGTCTTGAAAAACAATGGGACCATTGACGAAGCAGAAGATGTTTTGCAGGAAACCATCATTGCTGTATGGCAAAATGTTGCCAAACCCGATTTTCTGCTCAATGTTAAGTTAAGTACCTATGTGTTTTCAATTGCTAAGAATCAATGGTATAAGCAATTGAGAAAGAAATCGAAGTTCAAGGTTGTGGATGAAACCATGAACGAGAACTTTAAGGCAGATGAAACACCTTTAATGTACGACGTGAAAATTGTAAGGGATTATGTAAACCGACTAGATGAAACCTGCCGGAGATTGCTGATGTTCTTCTATTTTGACGGGATGGATATGAACACCATTGCCAAACAAATGGGATTTGCCAATTCTGACACTGTTAAATCAAAGAAGTACCAATGTTTTAAGAAACTTGAAAACGATGTAAAAGAGCATTTTCAAAAGGATGATTTTATTTAACCATAATGAAAAAGGAAATTGACAGACTTTACTTAATCGACAAATATTTCAGAGGAGAATTAACAGGACTTGCACTCGACGAGTTTAAGACCAAAGTACGGCAGGAGCCTGAATTCGCTAAGGAAGTTGAGTCGCATAGAGCCATTGTGGAAGGTATTAAACTGGCCCGTATCGAATACCTCAGGTCGGTTCTCAAGGGAGAGATCCCTCCTGCTGCAATTAGCGATGAAGTAAAGGAGGTAGTTGATGATGTTGACGATGCTCTTAAGATAAAACCCATCATGAAGAAAGTTGTACCACCCGGTACAGATCTTGATCTCAACATTCAACCTTTAAAACCTGTTGAGGATGAAAGAAGGTCCTCATTTGCTCAGAAAGAAGATATAACCAAAGAGGAGAAGGAGACCCTGAATTCGGATAAGAGCGATGATGGTGCAAAAACAAAGCCCGAAATAATTTCGGAAACTGAGGTGGAAAAGAATGCTGTTACGGATGACGGATCTCAGGATAATAAAAATAAGCCGGAAGTTCAGAATGAGGAAGATTCGGTTGAGAGTTCAGGGGAACAGAGTGAAAGCCCCGAAGTTGAAGCTTCGGCAGAGGATGATACCAGGGAGAACGTCCTGTCCGAGGAGGAAAATAAGGGAACCTCAACCGACATGGATTCAGATAAGATCCTGAAAGACCAAAAGATTCAGCCTGAGGCCATTCGCAATGAAAAAGCTGAGGAGCCTAAGAACGAGGAAGAGGATATGGAAGTAGAGGAAGATGAGGAAATGATCGACCTTGCGGAAGAAGATACCGGAGAGAAGGTCGATAAAACGGTAACAGAAGAACCATTCAAGCCAAAAGTAACACACCTTTCGGGAAGTTTTGAGAACACCTACCGAACACCTCCTGAATTGAATGAGACTATTAAGCCATCCGGTAATAAGTTCCGGATCAATTCGAATAATTGGTATTACGCTGCCGCAGCAGTATTGTTCGCCGGTTTTTTAATGTATTATATATTTGGATACTACCTTCCCAGCTCTAAATTGGCTAACCACGAAGTCATATCGGATTCTTCGGAAACACCGGTGGTTAAACAACCCGTAAAAACAGATACTCCAAAAGAAGAAGATATACCGGTTGTTGTGGATCAGAATCTTGTAACACCCGACACTCTTGACAATTCATCCAACGATGTTGTACAGGATAACAGCTCCGATTCAGCTGAAATGGAAACGGATAAATTAGTTAAGGAAACCTTTTACATGGCTCCTAAATATGAAACTGTAGGAGATGATTTTACCGGTAATGACAATAACAGGGTAAGTACCGGAAACGGAGAGAAGGGAAGTACTGTGTTGCCCTTCATCAAAAAATCAGGGCAAAATATTAAAGTGCAATATTGGATCTCTGCTGTGGGTTTTGATGGTTATAAATTTGAAGACAATACGGTGCAGTTGTTTGATGTGAAACCAACAGATAATGTAAGCCTTAATTTTGTCGATGACATTCTATATATGAGAAGGTCCGGCCTTGTGTACCGTCTTGCAAAAACAGGCAACTTTGAACACTACAAAAAGGTAAGCAATACAGACATTCTTAAGTTGCTTGAGATCAAATAAATGTACTTTTCTAAATATCAGGGAACCGGTAACGATTTTATTGTTCTGAACAATATGGATCGTGTACTTAAGCACGATAGCCACCTCGCTCAAAAACTATGTGACCGGCATTTTGGAATAGGTTCAGATGGACTGATAATTCTTGAACCATCCGAGGACAAGGATTTTAAGATGGTTTTTTACAATCCCGACGGAAGCATGAGTTTTTGCGGAAACGGGAGCCGTTGTGCTGTGCGTTTTGCATTGGATTCGAATATTATTTCAGCAGATTCAGCCGATTTTTATTCTACCGACGGACCTCATACGGCCATAATCTCCAAAGATGAAATTCGCCTTTCTATGAATCAGCCCGCTGCATTAAAATATTCATTTGATTTAACGCAACTTCCAAATTCCGGGCATGATTTTTTAGATACCGGATCGCCTCATATGCTTATTTTTCTTTCAGATAACCTTGATCCCGCCAATTTGAATGTAAAGGAATTGGGTTCAGGAATCCGATTCAGTAAAACGTTCGCTGAAGAAGGAATAAACATTAATTTTATTAAAGTGCTGGCACCGGACGAAATTCAGATAAGGACCTATGAGCGCGGGGTGGAAGATGAAACCCTTAGCTGCGGAACTGGAGTTACTGCATCTGCACTTGCTTACCACGCAAGGTTCAATAAGCAACACGGAATGCATAATGTCCGAGTAAAAACTCAGGGAGGCGAATTATCTGTTCAGTTCAAGTTCAATGACTCTTATCAGGATGTATATCTCACCGGCCCGGCTGAGTTTGTTTTTAAGGGTGAGATTTAACCCCAAAGCACTACTTTTTCAACAAACCGATCTCTTCAAGTCTTTCGTTTAAGAATTCACCGGCTGTTTTGTCATCGTATAACTTCGGGTGGTCGGCATCGATGCATTGTGGTAAACAGGCAAGGCTCACTTCCGATCGCGGGTGCAGGAAAAATGGAATAGAATACCGTGCTTCGTGCCATTTGTCCTGAGGTGGATTAACAACCCTATGGGTGGTCGACCGCAGCTTATTATTGGTTAAACGTTCAAGCATGTCTCCAACATTAATAACAATATGTTCGGGCAAGGCCGTAACTGCCACCCAAACTCCCGATTTGTTGAGGATCTCCAGTCCATCTGAGCTGGCACCCATCAGCAGAGTGATCAGGTTAATATCTTCATGTTCTCCGGCTCTGACAGCATTTTTGGGATGATCGAGTATCGGGCCGTAATGAATGGGTCTAAGGATACTGTTGCCGTTTTTTATTCGGTTATCGAAATACAATTCTTCCAAACCTAAATATATGGCAATTGCCCGCAAAACTTGTTTTCCGGTTTCTTCCAATGCCTTATAAACCTGTATGCCGGTTGTAAAGAATTCGGGTAATTCATCTACGTGTACATTTTCGGGATATTCACTTTTAATTGGGTCTCCATCCAAAACCTCCTGGCCAAAATGCCAGAATTCCTTCAGGTCACCAACTTTGGACCCTTTGGAATGTTCCACACCAAAGGAGGTATAACCTCTCTGACCTGCTAATCCTTCGATCTCATATTTCTTTTTAATGTTATCAGGCAGGCTGAAAAACAATCTGGATTGCTCGTATATTTTATCAACCATTTCATCGGTAAGGCCGTGATTTTTTAAAGCTATAAAACCTATTTCTTCATAAGCTTTTCCAAGTTTATCTACAAAATTGCCTTTCAGCGTTTTGTCATCACCGATAAATTCGTTTAGATCAAGGAGTGGAATGTTCAGAGCGGAATTCATAAGGCAAATTTAACAACAGTATTTTTGATATTGCAACAATGGTTTCTGATTAACTTTTAGGGGTATTTAAAATTCAGAAATGGTCTTTTGCATCCCCTTTGATTTTACCAGAATTTCCTCATATTCTTTTTCGGCAACCGAGTCAATGGTAATTGCACCGCCGGCGTAATAGGCAAGATTTTTACTCGCCTCATCGTAAAATATGGTCCTGATCAAAACGTTAAAATCAAAATTACCCTCCGGATCAATATATCCAAGAGCTCCTGAATACCATTCTCTATCCGATTTTTCAAATTGCTCTATGTACTGCATGGCAGAAATTTTTGGGGCACCGGTCATGCTACCCATCGGAAAGGAATTTTTTATAGCATCCATCCAGGAGTTACCCGGTTTTAATTTGGATGAGATGGTAGAGATCATGTGATGAAGATGTTCAAAAGTATAGATCCCGAACAATTCTTCAACTTTTACACTTCCCGGAATCGAAACCCTTGACAGGTCGTTCCTTACCAGATCAACGATCATTACATTTTCTGCACGGTCCTTCGGGTCATTCCTGAGTTCTTCCTTCATTAAAACGTCTTTTGAGTTATCCCTTTTTCTAGGCCTTGTGCCTTTTATAGGTTGCGATACCAAACGTTTGTCGTTTTTAAATAAATACCTTTCAGGACTGGAGCTCATTATAAACTTGTTTCCTGCGGAATAATAGGCAGAAAAGGGGGAAGGTGATGTCTTGCGAAGTTTACGATACAAGTAAAAGGGATCACCACACATGAAATTATGGTACAGAAATCTTGTACAAAGGTTCAATTCGTAAACATTTCCATTTCTGATCTCATCATGAATTTTCTGTATGAGCATACTGTGTTCCTTCCGGTCAAGATCTTCCGTTAGAAAAGCTGAATTAAATTTCGTAGTGTCCGGATCGTTCTCAGAATCTGAATTTAGCTGCTTCCAGGTTGAATCGGGATTTGCTGAATGGATCACAACTTTGTTGTTCCATTTAACTTCCACAATGGTCTCGGGTATAAAAAAACTAAGGGTGGGCCAGTTAAAACACTTGTGATTATGAGAATGAAGGTTTTCGATCTCATTTTTTAAATTATAGGAAAGAACCCCGAACATCCAAGCTGGTTTTTCATTCCAAAATTTGAACAAAGTTTCCAGCGCATTCGATTTGGGTTCAAGTAAATTATTTCCGCCAAAGGCAAGCAGAAGTTTGTATTTTTTGTCGTCCGACTGAGGCTTGATCTCACAGCTGTCGAGCACGACACATGGATTATGAGAAGCCGCAAAGGCCATAGCCCTCCCGGCAAAATCATCGTAGTTATTTGTGAAAAAAGTTTTCAAAGCTTCTTGAGCCTTAAAAATTCAGAAATACGCCGGCTGAAATTATTCTTACATGACAGGTACTTTATAAGCACCTTTGTTTGAGAAACTTGCGAAAACAGACATTACCATTTCTTTATCTTCCTTGTAGGTAACACCATACCACTGGTCGGAAGAGGTAAGTACTTTTAGCTTAAGCTGGCCGCTCTTAATAAGTTCGTCAACAATTATTGGAATAAAGAACTCAGCTTTTGGGTCCTGACTTTTTGTTTTGAGGAAACGGCTAAAGCTTTCTTTCAAGTGAGGAAAAATGGTTTGGTGAAAGCCCCAGAAATTCATAGATACGACCGAATCTTCCTTTAAAGGATGTTTCTGGTCACCGTCTTCATAAAAAATACCATCGTTCTCCTTTTTGATCTTGGTTCGTTCGCTTATTTCTTCAAGAAAGCCGTTACGGGTTTGACATACGCCCCTGCTAACGTAACCGTTTTCAGATAAAGTTTTATTCAAAGAATACCCCACCATGCCGTAATGTGATGGTGATACTTCAGTGGTAAGGAAATTGTATATCTGCACAAACCCATCCTTTCCGTAAAAATCATCCGCATTTATAACTGCAAAGGGTTCTTTTACCACACTTTCACAAACCATGATAGCATGACCGGTACCCCAGGGTTTTTCGCGAACCGGAACGTCAACATCAAGGCCTTCTATTTTTGAATCAAATTCTTGAAAAACATGGCATACTTCTGCTTTGCCGGCAATTTTGTTGCTTATTTTTTCCTTGAATTCTTTTTCAAAACTTTTTCGGATAACAAAAACAATTTTTTTGAAACCGGCTTCCAAAGCATCATGAATTGAGTAATCGATGATCGTTTCACCTGCCGGTCCAAGTTGGTCTAATTGTTTTAAACCACCGTAACGGCTTCCCATACCTGCTGCTAATATTACTAAAGATGGATTTGTCATTATGCTAATAATCCGCGAGTTAACACTTTTTTGAGGAAATCTGCAACTTTAATTCTTAAACAATGTCATGTTAACCAGCCGTTTTTATTAAAATAAATGAAGCAATATGTGGATTGTAGCGATTTATTCAACTGAAACTATATCTGAATAATTTACCATAAATTTAATTTTAACTTAATTTCATAACGTTTTCTTTAAAAACCGAAATTCCGTAAACCGCTTTTTGCTGAATATGATGAACATCCCTGTAAAATTTATAATCCGGAACTTTTGGGTCGATATAATAAATAACAGAATGGTCGGGAGCATAATTCATCAGCCCGTTTGCAGGGTATACAGACATAGATGTACCAATTATCAAAACGATATCCGCATCAGAGATACGTTTGATGGCGTTTTCCATTTCCACAACCATTTCTCCAAACCATACAATGTGAGGCCTCAGTTGAAAGCCCTTTTCGCAGAGGTCTCCCACATTAAGCTCGTCTCCCTTGATGGGATATATGTTTTCCGGATGCCCGGTGCTTCTCGATTTGCGAATTTCACCGTGTAAATGCAAAACATTGCCTGAACCGGCCCTTTCATGAAGATCGTCCACATTTTGAGTAATGATCTCTACTTTAAAATATTTTTCAAGATCGTATAGTTCGATGTGAGCTAAATTCGGCTTAGCCCTAATAACGTCATAACGTCGCTGATTGTAAAAATCGAGAACCAGTTTCATGTTTCGTTTCCATGCTTCGGGAGTTGCTACTTCATTCACGTTGTGGCCTTCCCATAAACCACCTGTATCTCTGAATGTATTAATTCCACTCTCGGCACTCATTCCTGCACCACTTAGAACCACCAGTTTTTTCATTTTTTTATTAATTTCAAATATTTTATTGAACTCTCAAATAAAGAAATAAAACTTTAAAGTAGCCTAAATTCGCCCAATGGTTTTGAAGCACGAAACCGGAAAAAGAAGGATCCGAAAACTACTGATTACCGGCTGGCCAATTATCGTAGGTCAGGTAGGTATGGTATTGATGGGTGTTGCCGATACCGTAATGGTGGGTAAACTGGGATATGTGGCCCTGGCTGCCGCAGGATTGTCTGTTAGTATTTTTTTTCTTATAGGAATTTTTGGTATTGGTTTAATGTCTGCAACTGCTTCATTGGTTTCTTCTGCCAGAGCCAGAGGACATGAAGAAACCTTGCCGGCCTTTTTCAGGGATTCGTTTCTGTTAAGTATGATCACATCTTTCATGCTTTTTTTGATAACGGTATTCGTTGTAAAACTCTTGCCCTATTTTGGTCAGGAGCAGGAAGTTGTAAAACTAGCAGGTCCATATCTTTTGATCATTGCTTTTTCGATGATACCTTTTTTAGGTTATATGTCCGGAAAAAATTTATGTGACGGATACTATCTTACCTTATCACCTATGATGATAACCTTTGCCGCTCTGGGATTAAATATTTTTTTAAACTGGTTGCTTATTTACGGCAAACTTGGATTTCCGGCTTTGGGTCTTAATGGTGCCGGGTGGGCAACGCTAATTTCGCGTGTGTTCATGTTGGTTCTGGTTTTGTGGTATATTTTCAGGTCGAAAAAATTGAATTTCAAATTGAAAGACGTTTTAGATCGAAACTTTAAGGTAAATTTTTTTAAGCCGATCTTAAAACTCGGTGTGCCTTCAGGGTTTCAATATTTGTTCGAAATTGCTGCATTTTCGGGTGCGGCAATTTTAGCGGGAGTTATTGGTGCTGTTGAACAAGCCGCACATCAGATAGCGATCAACATTGCAAGTTTTACTTTTATGTTCGCAATTGGGATATCTGTTTCAGGAAGCGTTTATGTGGCTGAAAACTATGCACACAACAACCTGCGGGGAGCGCGTATGTACGGAATCTCTGCTCTCTGGCTTGTAGCGTTTATTGAGTTTGTTTTTGCCATACTTTTTATTCTTCTTCACGAGCTGTTGCCGGTTTATTATACACAAAATAAAGAAGTGATCGAGATCGCCTCAAAATTGATCCTGATCGCTGCTGTTTTTCAGGTTGTGGATGGTATTCAGGCTGTTAGTTTAGGCTTGTTGAGAGGTATTCACGATACCAGGATGCCATCCTTATTCACCTTTATTGCCTATTGGGTGATCGGCTTGCCTTTGTCTTTTTATCTGGGATTGAATACTTCTCTGGGAATTTATGGTTTATGGTGGTCGCTAACCATCAGTCTTACTTTTATTTGCATATCAACTGCCTGGAGATTTAGGATGAAAACCAAAACATTGATGGTTTGACCTTTAAAATCTTTCGCTAAATTGCTCCCATGTTTCGAATCCTAAAATTGTCCGGCATTTTAATACTTGTCTCATTGGCCATCAAAGGCCAGGCACAAAAATACATTCAGCCCTTTGCAGGAATTAATTTTGGGAGCCGAATGCTTCAGTCAGATTTTTCAGAAAGAAAAGATTCTTTGGATAAGGCTGATGGAATAAAAGTTTTCCCTGCATTTGGTGTAAAATTTTTGTTTGAAAAAAAATCCGGTAAGGAATTTTATTTTGGATTTACCTATCATGAGATAGGTTTTCTTCGTGAAAGATTAGACTATCAATTTCAGGATACCGTTCATCCAGACCTCGGTAGACTGAACGATTTGTCGCAGGCTGCACAGAAGAACGGTTTTTTTACCTATAAATTTAAATACCTCGACATTCCCATTGGTTTAAATTATCAGGTTACCGGCAGAGAAAACATGCATATCTATACCGGTTGGTTTAACATAGGACTTAATGCACAGATCTTGCTTAAGCAGCAGATGAATTTGTTCCTGGAAGGATTCACCATCAGGGGGGAAAACAGGTTTAAATTCGACAATACAGGTTACGACGCTTCAAAATTCAACCTTGCCTTACAGGCAGGCGGAAGGCTCGATTTTGCAATTAATAAAAAAACATGGGCCACGATCAATGCCTTGATGAATGTACATTTGCTTAACAGTGCTGAGAACTCATACGAAAAGATCCGACTCTGGAACTTGTCGGCACAACTGGGCTTGCGGTATGAAATAGGGGATTACTGATTTTGAATTTCTTAATCGAGTTGAAGGATCTCAAACTCAACCCTTCGGTTATTTGCACGACCTTCTTCGGTTTCGTTGGTATCAATCGGTTCATCCGGGCCATACCCTTTGCAGATAAACAGGTCTTTGTCCAGTCCTTTCTGAATTAAATAGTCTCTAACCGATTCGGCTCTTTTTTGGGATAAAAAAGTATTTCTTTCACGGGTACCTGTATTGCTGGTATGTCCGGCGATCTCAATTTCCTTGATGTTAAATTTCTTTATTACTCCATATAAAGAATCGAGAGCGATATAAGAAGCCGGCAGAAGTTCCCACCGGTCATTTTCAAAGAAAATGTTCTTAACAACGAATTTTTTCTTTTCTATTTTTTGCTCTTCTCCGAAACTGCATGGGCATTCTTCAGGTTTTTCTATTTCCACAAGGTGAATATTATCCACATAATAATATGCTTCAAGCATATTTCCTTTCAGGGATATCTTATCCATCCTGAACGCATTGGCGAAACTCCCTATGGTTAACAATTTTTCAGTTCCCTTTGCAGTGTATGTGCAACTGAGCGTCATCCATTCGGTTTTATAAATTAGATATTTTCCACCATGGTTTTTAAGGTTCGGTTTAATTTTACCATAAATAAGATGCATGGGATCCTGTACTTTATCGTGAAAAAGAACTCCCAATGCATTCGAGGCATAATGTGAACTTTCCCTGAGTTTAACACTCATGCTGAAACAATACATGGCTCCGGGTTTAAGGGTTTCTTTCAGTTTGTTGGTCAAAAATTCTATGTGATGTCCCTGTTCAGTATAAAAACGACATCCTGCGGAGGCGTTTCCTTGCATCGTTTGATATGCATTGCCATAATAATAGTCGGGAGTGCCGGCGGCTGCATACCAATCGGTTACTTCGTTATTATTGATTTCTACAAAATTCTGATTGTGGTTTCGGTTGCTTTCAAACCCGGGGTTGCTCACCATATTTATTTTACCCTCATTAGCCTTTAAATAACTAGGATTGATCAAACTACGGTCCTTTATGGCTTTTTCATATTTAATCAACGAATCGAATTGTATGGAATTAAAAGAATCGCTGGCCCATGCTGATTGTTTCCTGACTGTGTACACTCCATTTCCGGGAAGAATATAATGGGACACATTCAGCTCTCCTGAATCTGTTTCTGTAATAATATCATATCCTTTAGAGGTAAGGATTACTGCCGGTCTGTAATAGCGTACCTTTTGTTTTGCTCCTCCGTTTTGCAAGGTCATTACCAGATTTTCATTTTTATCGTAAAACTTCCACAAACCAACCGCAACAGATTTCTTATTTTTAACCTTATAGTTTCCTTCGATCCTAAGCACATCATCCGAATCAAGGTAGGTCCATTTACCTGTTTGAAGTTTAAGGGTACTGGTTAATCCCGTCATTTTTGACTTAAGTTTGATGAGCTTAAATTTACCGGTACCGTTATAAAGCGATAAGTCAAAATTAAGCGTATCCTGAGCTGAAGCAAGAGAGCTCAGAAACAGGAAAAAGATCAAAATCGTCTTATTCATAAATACTTAAACGTTAAGATTGAAAATAAAATTTTGGCATCAGGATCGGGGTAATCATTCTCATGAATGGATACATTGTTTCTGTTACAAGGATACTTTGGTACTTACCGTAATTTTTACGCTCAAAATTATGCTTACTTTTGCAATTTATTATTGAATGAATACAGAATACGAAGTTGTTATAGGTTTGGAGATACACGCGCAGTTGCTTACAAAAAGCAAAGCATTCAGTTCCGACCGTGCCGAATACGGGGAGCATCCCAACACGCTTCTCAGTCCGGTAAGTTTGGGACATCCGGGTACACTGCCTTTTCACAATGAAGAAGCGGTTGAAAAATCCATTAAAGTAGGGTTGGCATTTGGCAGTGAGATCGAACGATTTAATAAGTATTCAAGAAAAAATTATTTTTATGCAGATCTCCCGAAAGGTTATCAGATCACTCAGTTTGATACACCGATTTGCAAAGGGGGAAAAGTGAACATAAAATTAAGTGACGGAACCCGGAAATCAATTGGTTTAACCAGAGCTCATATGGAGGAGGATACCGGGAAAAGTATACACGACCAGGATGCGGAAAGTTCACTGATCGATTACAACCGTGCCGGCACCCCTTTGATTGAGATCGTTACCGAACCGGAGATCCGTTCTGGAGAAGAAGCGTACCAGTTTTTGTCTGAGGTGAGGAAAGTGCTGCGTTACCTGGATGTTTGTGATGGTAATATGGAAGAAGGAAGTTTTCGCTGTGATTGCAACATATCCGTCCGACCCAAAGGTTCCGAAAAATTTGGTACCAAGGTTGAAGTTAAGAACATGAACTCCATGTCAAATGTAAAGAGAGCCATCGAGTTCGAAGCTGAAAGACAAATTGAATTGGTTAAAAAAGGAATTGTCTTTAACTCAGAAACCAGAAGTTTTGATGCTTTAAACAACAGAACAATTAGCATGAGGAGCAAGGAGATGGTGAATGATTACCGGTATTTCCCAGAACCCGATCTGCCACCATTGGTGGTTACCGACGAAATGATCCGAAAAATTGCAGAAGACATGCCGGCTTTGCCGGAAGAAATGTTTTTGAAATTTACAAATGAATACGGGCTTAGTGAATATGATGCAGGAGTGTTGACCGAAACTAAAGCCCTTGCACTTTTTTATGAAGAGGTTTGTAAGATAAATAACAATTTCAAATCGGTTGCCAATTGGGTAATGGTTCATCTTAAAGCATATATGAATGAGAAGGCCCTCGATTTTGAAGAAATAAGTCTTAATGCAAAAACCTTGTCGGACCTCATTAAAATAATAGATGATGGAAAAATTAGTCATTCAGCCGCACAGAAGGTGTTTACTGAACTATTGGAAAGAGGAGCATCCGATCCATTATTGGTTGCCGGAGAATTAAATTTATTGCAAACCGGCGATAGCGATCTTATCTCTGAATTCATTGAAGCGGCCATCTTAAAGTATCCTGATAAAGTAGAAGCCTATAAGTCAGGTAAAACAGGATTGCTGGGATTGTTTATGGGAGAAGTAATGAAATTGTCAGGCGGAAAAGCCGATCCAAAGTCAGCTTCTGAAATGCTCAGGCAAAGACTTGAGAGTTGATCCATTCAACATCATTACTTTTTGCATAAGAAAGACAGGCTTATTTAAAGGTATTTTAGCAACATGGAATTAAAAATTTCCAAATAAAAAAAGCTTTTCAATTATACTTTTATTATTTGCGATAAAAACCTATTTTCGCGGAAAATTTCATATCAATCCTATACAATGTCTAATAAAGGTAAAATTGTTCAAATCATCGGTCCGGTAGTGGACATCAGTTTTGAAGGCGAAGGTTCAAAACTTCCTAAAATTTATGATGCTCTTTATGTTACCCGTGACGATGGTACCCGTATCGTACTTGAGGCTCAGCAACATCTAGGAGAAAACCTCGTTCGCTCCATAGCCATGGATTCCACTGAAGGTTTACTCAGAGGAATGGAGGTTAACGATACCGAAAAAGGAATTCAGATGCCAACCGGTGAAGGTATTCGCGGCAGGCTTTTAAATGTAGTTGGAGAAGCCATTGACGGAATCGGAGAACTTTCACTTGATAACGGAAGAAACATTCACCAGGAGGCGCCTACTTACGATAAACTTTCTACTCAAAGCGAGCCGCTTTATACCGGTATTAAGGTTATCGACCTTTTGGAGCCATATGCCAAGGGAGGAAAGATCGGACTCTTTGGAGGTGCAGGAGTTGGTAAAACGGTATTGATCATGGAATTGATCAACAACATCGCAAAAGCCTACGAAGGTATGTCTGTATTTGCCGGGGTTGGTGAACGAACAAGAGAAGGAAATGACCTTTTGAGAGAGATGATCGAATCAGGGGTTATAAAATATGGTAAAGAGTTTCAGGAAAGCATGGAACAGGGAGGTTGGGATTTATCTAAGGTAGATCCTAAAGAACTTGAAAAGTCTCAGGCAACACTGGTTTTCGGACAGATGAATGAGCCTCCGGGAGCCAGAGCAAGGGTTGCACTTTCCGGATTGTCCATTGCCGAGTATTTCAGAGATGGAAACGAACAGAGCGGAGGAAAGGACATTCTTTTCTTTATCGATAACATTTTCCGATTTACACAAGCAGGTTCTGAGGTATCGGCCCTTTTAGGTCGTATGCCATCTGCGGTAGGTTATCAACCAACACTTGCCACAGAGATGGGGGCCATGCAGGAAAGAATTACCTCAACAACCAGAGGATCTATTACCTCTGTGCAGGCTGTATACGTTCCTGCGGATGACTTAACGGATCCTGCTCCGGCAACAACATTTGCACACCTTGATGCAACGACGGTATTAAGTCGTAAAATTGCCGAGCTTGGTATCTACCCTGCGGTGGATCCATTGGATTCAACCTCCAGGATCCTTAGCAGAGAGATCTTGGGTGACGCACATTACGATTGTGCTCAAAACGTTAAACAGATCCTTCAGAGATATAAGGAGTTGCAGGACATCATTGCAATTCTTGGTATGGACGAATTGTCTGAGGAAGATAAACTTGTTGTGCACCGTGCAAGAAGGGTACAAAGGTTCCTTTCTCAACCTTTCCACGTTGCGGAACAGTTTACCGGTCTTGCCGGAGTATTGGTAGACATTAACGATACCATTAAAGGATTCAACATGATCATGAATGGAGAAGTTGATAAATATCCTGAGGCTGCATTCAACCTTGTTGGAACCATCGAGCAAGCCATTGAAAAAGGAGAGAAGATGTTAAAAGAATCCGGATCTTAATATGCAAATCGAAATATTTACACCAGACAGATCCTTATTTTCAGGCGAAGCCATTTCTGTTAAGTTTCCCGGAACTGCCGGCAGGTTTGAAACCTTAAACAATCATGCCAACATCATTTCCAGCCTTGAAAAAGGTACCATAGTGGTAAAAACTTCCGAAGGAAGCAAGGAATTCGAGATCAGCAGTGGAATTGTAGAGTTTTTGAAAAACAAGATCATCGTTTTGGCTTAGAATTAATTTAATAATTGTACAAAAAACCCATGCTTCAACATGGGTTTTTTTGTTGGTCCGAACCTCACTCACCTCCCTCGCCTGCCTTCGGCAGGTGAGCAAACACTCGCAGGCCTCCGGCCGGTGAGCAATCCTTCGGCCGTGAGCACACCTCAGGTAGGTGAGCATGCTTTCTCATTTATACGACACTCGCCTGCCTCCGGCCGGTGAGCAATCCTTCGGCCGTGAGCACACCTCAGGTAGGTGAGCATGCTTTCTCATTTATACGACACTCGCCTGCCTCCGGCAGGTGAGCACACACTCGCAGGCCTCCGGCCGGTGAGCAATCCTTCGGCCGTGAGCACACCTCAGGTAGGTGAGCATGCTTTCTCATTTATACGACACTCGCCTGCCTCCGGCAGGTGAGCACACACTCGCAGGCCTCCGGCCGGTGAGCAATCCTTCGGCCGTGAGCACACCTCAGGTAGTTGAGCCACTTCCCGGCACTTTACCAAACTTTATCCTTAGGAATAATCCATGTCCCCTGTTAATTTTTCTTAATTAATCTTACCTTTGTAAATTCTTAAAAAAAGGGGTGTCAAAAGCTAAAATTAAAAAAAAGGAAACCGAAATTGAGGAGGTGCAAAAGGATTTTGGTTTCAATGGTCACACAAGCTCGCAAACCCCTGCTAATTCATTCAATAAGGTAACCGATTACCCACTGATTGAGGTCATAGGAGCTTCGGAGCACAATTTAAAAAATGTAAGTTTAACACTTCCCAGGAATAGTTTAATAGTTTTTACCGGTTTAAGCGGATCCGGTAAATCTTCACTTGCTTTTGATACCATTTATGCTGAAGGACAGAGAAGATATATGGAAAGTTTTTCGGCATACGCAAGGCAGTTTATTGGCGAAATGAAAAGGCCCGATGTTGACAAAATTGAAGGCTTGAGTCCGGTGATCAGTATAGAACAAAAGACCGTAAATAAGAACCCAAGGTCCACCGTCGGAACCATTACCGAAATATATGACTTTTTAAGACTGCTTTTTGCCCGTGCCGGTGAAGCTTACAGTTACCTGAGTGGTAAAAAGATGGTTCGTTTTACGGAGGAGCAGATCATTGAAACCATATTACAAAAATTTGAACTAAAACGGATTGTACTTCTGGCACCTGTTGTTAAAGGCAGAAAGGGACATTACCGTGAATTATTCGAACAGATCCTTAAAATGGGATACAGCAAGGTCCGGGTCGATGGTGAAATTTTACCGATCAGTCCGGAAATGCAGGTTGACCGTTACAAGATCCATGATATTGAAATAGTGATCGAC
This sequence comes from Flavobacteriales bacterium, assembly GCA_020635455.1. Taxonomy (GTDB): domain Bacteria; phylum Bacteroidota; class Bacteroidia; order NS11-12g; family UBA9320; genus JABWCE01. The sequence continues at coordinate 50,647 of JACJZT010000003.1, read as the reverse complement.
CGTATTGAAACAGAGAATGGAGGACGAGCCCGAATAACAGAATCGGTAAGGACAGCTCTCAAGGTTGGTAAAGGTGTTATGATGGTTTTAGACATAAGTGAAGATGTTTGCCATCATTTCAGTCGATCCCTGATGGATGCCGAAACCGGACTCAGCTATGATGAACCTCAACCCAATACGTTTTCTTTTAATTCCCCATACGGGGCCTGCCCACGTTGCGACGGACTGGGGACCATCAGTGATATCGAGATCGGTGTCATTATTCCGGATGACACTAAAAGTATAAATAAAGGTGGAATACTACCTTTGGGTGAAGTGAGAGAAAACTGGACCTTCAATCAATTAAGGGCCATTGCAAAGAAATATAAATTCAGTCTGGCAGATCCTATCAATAAGCTAAGTGCCGAAGTGATGGACCTGCTTCTTAATGGCAGCGATGAAAAGTTCGACATAGTATATTCCTACAGCAATGGTCACAAACAATCTTACCAAACTACTTTCAAAGGTATCTTGCCCATGCTAATGAATGCCTATAATGAGAAAGGGACCGATTCACTGGCGCAATGGGCTGAAGAATATATGAGCAATGCAGTTTGCCCGGAATGTAAGGGAGCAAGGCTCAAACCTGAAGCACTGCATTACAGGATTGGAGGCAAAAACATATCCGAATTAAGCAGGATGAACATCGGAGAATTGTCAGCATGGTTGAATTCAGCTGATGAATTGTTAAATGAGCGCCAGACCATAATCGGATCCGAGATCTTAAAGGAGATCCGTTCGAGGGTAGGATTTTTAATGGGTGTTGGATTGGATTATTTAAGTACGGATAACCCTGCCAGGACTTTAAGTGGGGGTGAAGCACAACGTATACGTTTGGCAACTCAAATAGGTTCAAAACTTGAGGAAGTGCTGTACATTCTGGATGAACCAAGTATAGGTCTGCATCCCAGGGACAATGAAAAACTGATCGAATCGCTAAAATCACTCAGAGATGTAGGTAACACTGTTTTGGTGGTTGAACACGATAAAGAAATGATGTTGCAATCCGATTATATTGTAGACATTGGTCCAAGAGCCGGTAAATATGGCGGACAAATCGTTTTTGCCGGAAATGCGGAAGCCTTTAAGCGATCAGAAACCTTGACTTCAGGATACATCAATGGACATTTGAAAATTGATTACGATCCAAAAAGAAAAAAGGGAAATGGTAAGTTTATTGAATTGAGTGGTTGTAGCGGTAACAATTTAAAAAACGTTGATTTAAAAATTCCCTTGGGGATCTTTATCGGAGTTACGGGAGTTTCCGGCAGTGGAAAATCTTCACTGATCAACGAAACCCTTCATCCAGTGCTAAATCATCATATTTACAAATCCCATAAAAAACCTCTGGCCTATAAATCTGTCAAAGGTTTGGAGAACATCGACAAGGTCATAAAGATCGATCAGTCACCTATCGGAAGAACACCCAGAAGCAACCCCGCAACCTATGTTGGTTTTTTTACCGACATCCGCAATTTGTATGCAAATTTGCCCGAAGCAAAGATCAGGGGTTACAAACCCGGCCGATTTTCATTCAACGTCAAGGGAGGTCGCTGTGAAACCTGCCAGGGAGGTGGCATGAAAGTAATTGAAATGAATTTTTTACCGGATGTGGAAGTGCCATGTGAAACCTGCATGGGAAAACGCTATAATCGCGAAACTCTGGACGTCAGGTATAAAGGAAAATCCATTTCAGATGTACTGGATATGCCTGTGGATGAGGCCGTAGAGTTTTTTGAGGCCATTCCTTCGATCTATAGAAAAATAAAAGCCCTGGATGATTCGGGTCTTGGCTATATTACTCTGGGTCAAAGCAGCACCACCATTAGTGGAGGGGAAGCTCAGAGAGTTAAGCTGGCTTCTGAACTTTCAAAGATCGGTACCGGAAAAACCTTCTACATCCTTGATGAGCCAACTACAGGGCTCCATTTTGAAGACATAAAGAAATTGTTACACCTGCTACAGGCCTTTGTTCAAAAAGGAAATACGGTTTTGGTTATCGAACACAATATGGATGTTATAAAAATGGCAGACTACATTATAGACCTTGGACCGGATGGAGGCAAAAGGGGAGGAAAAATAGTGGCAACAGGCACTCCGGAAGAACTTGTTTCCAATAAGGACAGCATTACAGGAAGGTTTTTAAAAGAGGAACTGGTTTTCTAAATAATAAAGTGTGCTTACAGTAAATTGATTCTTCCTTTACAATTAAACATGGGATTATCGATATTTTTAATAACATTTGCTAAAATTAAATAACGTATGAAATCGATCAAATTATTATTCTTATTTCTCATTGTAAACGCTTTCGTTTTTCAATCCTGCAAAGATGATTCTGAGGATCCGGATCCGGGAACTTCCGGCAAAAGCAAATCAGAGCTTTTGGTTGATGTCAACTGGAAACTCACTGCAGCTACTTTCAATCCACCAATAGTCGTTGAGATCGGAACTTTAAAGGAAACGTACACCAACCTGTTCGATATACCGCTTATTCAGGATTGCCAGAAAGATAATATGATACTTTTTAAGGGCGATGGAAGCATGATCATTGACAACGGAAGTCTGAAATGTTCTTCATCCGAGCCTCAAACAGCTCAGGACGGTAATTGGAAACTGATCAATAACGATACTGAAATTGAGATCACGGATTCAGAATATTTTAAGCTGATCAGCTCTACAACCGTAATTCTTAAGAATGTAAGCATTACCGAAACCGAATTAAAAGGACAGACGGATTATGTGTTCAACGACCCGATCAAAGGTCCGGTGAATACCGTTATCTCATTTACATTTACAAAATAATTCAGCTTTAATAAAAGTTTAAGTCTTTTATAGTTAAAAAGACTGTCAGGTTAAATATTATATCCTGATTAACAACAATCCACAGGATACGAAATAAGTTATTTTTAATCAGATTCCTGACTTCCGCAAATTAACACCCAAATTGAAAGAGGCGTTCTATATCTTTCTGTTCTTCAGAAAGAATGATTGTTTTTTTGAGCACATCTTTAGTTGTTGGGGTTGTTAGTTCAATCTGGTGAATATTCTGTGCGATTTCAATTACCTTTTGTGGACTCAGTGATGATTTGTTTTCTTTGAGGAACCTTTCTAACTCTTTGTATACTTTGTAGGCTGCAAAATTCAGGCAGATATGTGCCTCAATTCTTCTTTGCCTTCTGTGGAATACCGGACGAAGTTTTAATTCTGTCTTTGCCACTCTAAATGCCTTCTCAATTTGCCAAAGGTGTTGATAGTTTTCAATTAGCTGATCTTTGTTGAGTTTAGAGTTGGTCAGATAGCCTTTGAGTCCATCCCATTTCTTATCTTGTGCAATTTGATGTTGGTCAAGTACAAGATTTATCTGACCCTCCATGCGTAGAAACTTATTGTAGCCTCTTTTATTTATGTGATCTTTGGTTAGGCGACCGGATCTTATTTGTTTACTAAGCCTGTTGATGCCTTTTTTACGATTGTATTGATCTTTTTCAGCTCTTTTGTCTGAGTAAGTAATTATCAATCTCAAATCTCCTTTATTGATAACAGCACTCTCTCCATTTTTGAGTTGAAGGGTGAGTATTTTGTCCTTGATGCTCGTGCTTTCATTCTTGATTCGAGCTCCCAGGATAAATTCATAGTTCTGCTCTTGAAGCTGCTCGATATTGGATCGTGATAATAAACCGCTGTCTGCTACTATAATTAATTGCTCCAGATTGTATTTCTGTTTAAAACCATCAATGACAGGCATCATCGTGTGACCTTCAAACTTATTGCCCTCAAAAATGTCATAGGCAAGCGGATATCCATCTCTGCTCACAAGCAACCCAAGCACAATCTGCGGGTTTTCATGTTTACCCTCCTTGGAAAACCCGGTTTTACGCAACTCATCCTCTTGGTCAATTTCGAAATAAACTGTAGTAACATCGTAAAAAACAACCTGAATGCCTTTGGGAAACAAACTTAGGGTGTGTGCATAGCTGATCTGCTGAACGCGATCCTTCTGCTTGTTGTGGAGTTTATCCATGTACCGATAAATCTCATCTTCACTATACTGCTTCCCTTCATAGCGATAGAGATACTCTGTGGTTTTCAGCTTGCTCTTTGGATATACCAACCGATAAAGAACCAAATGACGAAAAAGCTCGTCCTCAATATTATTAAAGCCTATCTCATCAAAGAGCCTTCCCAATGTAAATTCTATACCTACCAGCTTAAGAGAGGAGATGTTATCAAGAAGTTTGTTGAATAACTCCCGTTCTCCAACAAAGTCAAACTCTTGAAGGCCTGTTTGATTAGCTACCCAACGATCGGCGGTTAGTTTTAATTTTTGAACTGCTTCGGGAGTGTTTCCCGAACCAAAACTTTTCCTAACCACATATTTACCCCCTCGCTTTTCGATGACTTGAATGTAGCTCCGACCATTTTTATGTTTTAGAACTCGAACATACATCCACCAAATAAACTGAAATTAAGTCAAATTAACACCCAGAAAACGATATTTTAGACCATCAAGTATCAGATTTTGAGAGACTTGCATTTTCAGAGGATTAAACTTGCGGAAGTCAGGAGGATACGAAATAAGTTATTTTTAATCAGATTCCTTCCTGGATCATAATTTGATTAGATGTATTTTTGAGGTTAGGAACGCGTGATTTGAATATAAATCCTTGTTAAAAGATCCTTAAAATGCTTTGATTTCTAAGCCCTATTCATTACTTTTGCAGCCCTTAAAATAAAATAGATTCAAAAAATGGAATTAAAAAACTATGAATCTGTAATCATACTAACACCCGTATTGTCGGAAAAACAGATGCAGGAAGCCATTGCATCTTTCCGGGAATTGATTACAGAGCACGGCGGCAAAATTGTCCGCGAAGAAAATTGGGGTTTAACTAAACTGGCTTACCCCATTGCCAAGAAAAGTACCGGATTTTACCACATTTTTGAGTTTCAGGCTCCCGGTACCATTGTGTCAAAGTTAGAACTTGCCTATCGAAGAGATGAGCAGGTTTTACGTTATTTAACCATTGCACTTGATAAACACGCTGTTCTTTACAATGAAAGAAAAAGCAAAGGTGCGTTCAACAAATCAAAAGAAAGCAAGGAGGCAACCGTATGAGCAAGAGAAATTCAAAAATGGACGACAGCTTCATGTTCAACAATTCACCTCAGCAATACCAGAAAAAATATTGCAGGTTTAAGAAAAGCGGCATAAAGTACATTGATTACAAAAACCCTGAATTTTTAATGAAATTCATCAACGATCAGGGAAAGATCCTTCCACGTCGTTTAACAGGAACATCCCTGAAGTATCAAAGAAAAGTTGCTGAAGCTGTCAAAAGAGCAAGGCATATTGCAGTGTTACCATTTGTTGGCGATCAGTTAAAATAAGGAGGACCGGATAATGAAGATCATATTAAGAGAAGACATTAAGAACGTAGGTCAGAAAGATGACGTTGTAGAAGTTAAGAACGGCTACGGCCGAAACTATCTAATCCCTACAGGAAAAGCAAGTCTAGCAACCGAATCCGCTTTGAAGGTGCTGGCCGAAAACATCAAGCAGGCTAAATTTAAGCAGGAGAAGATAAAAATGCAGGCCACCGAATATGCCGAGAAACTAACCGGAATGACCCTGGATATTTTAACCAAAGCAGGATCAAACGGAAAGATCTTTGGATCGGTTACAACCATCCAGATCGCACAGGCACTTAAGGACAAGGGATTTGAGGTTGACCGAAGAAAAATTGTTGTGGACGACATCAAATTTTTGGGTGAGTACACAGCAACCATTAACCTGCATCGCGAAGTTTCAGTTGAAATAAAGCTGAACGTGGTTCAGGAATAACAGAATATATAGATACTATTAAAGCCACTTGTAACTCAACAGGTGGCTTTTTTATTTTTTCCAAAAATTAAAAATAATTACTCGTACCTGAGCGACTCGATCGGGTCGAGTTTTGCAGCTTGTCGGGCAGGAATGATCCCTGCCATTAAACCAACAAAAGTACAGAGTGCTATGGCAAGTCCGATCCAGGTCCATGGAACGATCATCGGTCCGTCGATCATGGATGAAACACCGTTCCCAACCAGTATTCCCAGAACAATTCCACCCAATCCCCCCATTTGACAGATGGTTATGGCTTCTACCAGAAATTGCCTTAATATCTGACTTCTTTTTGCGCCAAGGGCCATTCGGGTTCCTATTTCGCGGGTTCTTTCCTTAACACTTACCAGCATAATGTTCATTAAACCTATGGCTGCACCAAAAAGAGTAATAAAGGCAATTACATAAGCAGCGATACTAACAAATGAAAGACTGGAGATCAGTTTACTCGAAAGCCCGTCACTGGTTTGAAAATCGAAATTATTTGCATCCTTAGGTTTTAAACCACGAATGTTTCGAAACAATCCGGAGGCAAAATTCTCAGCAGATTCAAGTTGCTCATATTCCTGAACTTTAACGCCAATTTCGTAGCTGGTTCCGGGTTGGAAAAACTTCTTATTACCTGTTGAATAAGGAATCAGCATAACCCGGTTGGATCCAAAATCAAAAGCCTGCCCCTTTGATTTGAGTACCCCGACAACCATAAATTTGTGCCCCCCGGAAGAAATGATCTTATTGATGGGGTTTAGATTGTCGAATAAAGTGTTTTTAAGTTCATTTCCGATAACGGCCACCTGAAGGTTATTTTCGAGGTCGGTACTTGAAATGAATCGACCCGTTTCGAGCTCAAGTCCATTAATGGCCATATAATTTTCGTCGATTCCAACGATCTGTACATTCGGGTTGCTTTTTACATATTTCGATTTGACGATGGAAGTCCAGCTATAGCTGATATATCCGGATACAGTGGCAGGAAAGCTGTAGTTTTTTTTGAATGAATCAACCTGTTTCAGACTGATGACCTCATAATCGATGTTTTCATGATTGTGAAAGTCGACAAAGGCACTTGAATTAATAATGGTGAAAGAATTGCTTCCCAGCAAACTGAAATTTTGAGTTATGGAAGATTTCATTCCGTCGATTGCGGTGAGCATACCCACAAGAGCCATTATTCCTATTGCGATGATCAAACAGGTAAGAATAGCTCTTCCAATATTGGCTTTGATCGAATCTAAAGCAATTTGTATGTCCTGAAATAAATTCAAAATAGAGTATACAAATGAAAGGAACTTAAAGGGCTAATAAAAGTTATTGTGCAGAAATTAGATTTAGGAATACTTCGCTTCGACCAAATGTTTTCAGGCAGAAAATGAAGTACCGCAACCACAGGTTTCTTTTGCATTTGGATTGGTGAAGGTAAATCCTCTGGCATTTAAACCGTCTCCAAAATCAACTTCCATTCCGTAAACGTACATAAGATGGGCCTTGTCCATGATCATGCTTAAGCCCTCAACGTCATACATGGTATCCGTATCTTTTGCATTGTCAAAAGTAAGAAGGTAAGACATTCCGGAACATCCGCCTCCCTTTACTCCAATTCTTAAAAACATCCCGGAAGGGTCTTCAAGTTCACTGTGCAGCCTTTTTATTTCCTGTAAAGCAGGTCCGGTAATTTTAATGGGTAAAACAGTCTCGGTTACCATTGTGATTTTTCTATGCAAATTTACAAAAAAAATTGGTGGTCCATAGATATGAATTTTTAGCAAATTCTTACATTTGCCTTTTATATGATTATTTTAGAAAGCACGGTTTTTACAGTTATTGTAGACATATTAAAGTTCATTATCCCTTCCATCATAGTTTTTTCTGCAACGTATATCATGATGCGTCAGTTTCTGGAAGAAGATTACAAGAAAAAACTACTCGAAATCAAAGAAAAAAATACAGGGGTCATCACGCCTTTAAAATTACAGGCCTATGAGAGGTTCACCATTCTTCTGGAAAGAATTGCTCCCGAAAATATGGTGGTCAGGCTTTCACAACCACGGCAAACAGCTGCTGAACTCAGACAACTTATTATCCGAAACGTTGCTGAAGAGTTTAATCACAATATATCTCAGCAGATCTACATATCTACACAAGGCTGGGAACTCATAAACCTAATTAAGGAACAAATTCTCAACATTGTTGACATTTCATACAAAAAACTGGATGAAAATGCGAAAGGTGCAGATCTCGGGAAAGCCATCATCAACGAATTGATGTCCAATGAGATCCATCCCACCAGAAGCGGAATAGAATTTCTTAAAAAAGAAATTGCCCTGGTCATGTAATGCGACCTCTCGGTTTTATATTCCTGCTACTTTCCTTAGGTTGTAAATACCATTCAGGAGACTTCAGAGTCCGGGAAAATGCTCTGGTACGACTGGATAGTTCTTACCGGCATGTAGATTCCGAAATCGTAAAGATCATAAGCCCTTATAACGAAAAGATCCACGACAAAATGGAAGAGGTGGTTGCCTTTTCCGATATGGAGATGAGGAACGGGCGGCCTGAAGGATTATTGGGAAATATGATATGCGATGTGTTTTTCGATTACATACGTAGCGCAATGTTTCCAAAAGAGGCTATGTGTGTTGTGATGAACGGTGGCGGCTTGAGGGCAAACCTTCCGGAAGGAGATGTACATGTGCGAAATGTATTTGAAATACTCCCTTTTGAGAATGAACTGGTTATTTGCAAACTCACCAGGTCCCAAATGGACACTCTGGTAGATCTTATCCTTAAAAAAGGCGGTGAACCTGTTTCCAATCTTAAAATTAGCAAAAGTGATTCGAACACAAAATGGTCTCTTACCATGGGCGAACCGGATGATACATATATATATGTGGTTACTTCAGATTACCTGGCTGCCGGTAACAGTGGCTTTAAGATTTTGCTGCACGCGAGCGAAGTGATACGTACGGGTTATAACCTCAGAGATGTTGTGATCCTTCAGTTTAAGAACTACAGGCATCTCAATCAACATCTTACGGAAACCATAGAAGGAAGGATCGTTTATGAATAGAAAGGAATTTATACTGAGGTCTGGAAAATATGCAGCGGCTTCCTGGGCTATGCTAAATTCCGGTTTGCTTTTATCCGATGCACGGTCATCCGGCGATTTGACCATATTGTTTACCAACGATTGGCATAGCCGCATAGATCCATTTCCACTTGACGGTAGCCGAAATGCCGGTTTGGGTGGTGCCGCCAAAAGAGCTGCACTGATCAAAGAGATCAGGAAGGTAAAAGAACATGTACTCTTGCTCGATTCAGGGGATATTTTTCAGGGAACCCCATATTTTAATTTTTTTGGAGGTGAACTTGAGTTTAAACTGATGTCGCAAATGAAATACGATGCTGCGACCATGGGTAACCATGATTTTGATGCAGGGCTGGAAGGATTTGCCAGGCAATTACCCCATGCAAATTTTCCATTCATCTGTTCTAACTATGAATTTAAAAACACCATACTTGAAGGCAAAACCATCAGTTATAAAATAATACGTAAAGGAAAATATAAAATAGGTATATTTGGGGTTGGAATTGAACTGGATGGACTTGTGCCGCAGAAGCAATTCGGAGCGACCCAATATATAGATCCGGTTAGTGTAGCGAATGAAATGGCCTATGAATTAAAACATAAAAAGAATTGCAATCTTATTATTTGTCTTTCTCATTTGGGTTACCGGTATACTTCGGATAAAATTTCGGATGTCCGGCTTGCTGAAAATTCTGTTAACATAGATTTAATATTAGGAGGTCATACGCACACTTTCCTGAATGAAGAAGTGCTTGTGGATAATAAAAAAGGAGTTCCTGTGAGAATCTGTCAAACCGGTTGGGGAGGAATAAATCTGGGCAGGATCGATTATGGCTTAATTAATGGACAAGGTGTTGTGAAGCGAGATTTTTCTATGTTAAAAATTTGTTAAAAATCAAGTATAATAAAATTTTTTTATGTGAATTTTTGTTCAATATTTACCGACGAATTCAAGGGGGTAAGCCCTGTTTGCTAAACCTCTGAAATTGAATTTTTTAATACCAATTGATGCTAATGCCTGATACATATATTGAAGTTTGGAACAACTGTCTTAAAATAATTAAGGACAATATTCCGCCACAAAGTTTTAAAACATGGTTTGACCCGATTAAGCCTTTAAAGTTAGAAAACAAAGTGCTGACCATTCAGGTACCCAGTCAATTCTTTTATGAGTGGATTGAAGAGCATTACGTTAGTCTCCTGAAAAAAACCCTGGAAAAAGAATTGGGACCAGGCTCAAAACTGGAATACAACATCATCATTGACAACAGTCAGTCGGCCGGTAACCCATACACCATTAATGTTCCTACCAAAAACACTTCAAAAAACACCAAAAATGAAGTGGGCTTGCCAATGAACCTTAACAATAATATCCGAAATCCCTTTATAATTCCGGGACTTAAGAAAATGAACATCGATTCACAGTTGAATCCTTCTTATACTTTTGAGAATTTTATTGAAGGCGATTGCAACCGATTGGCAAGAAGTGCAGGTTTCGCTGTAGCTAACAAACCGGGAGGAACTGCCTTTAATCCCTTAATGATCTTCGGTGGGGTCGGTTTAGGTAAAACTCACCTCAGTCATGCCATAGGCAATCATATCAAAGCGATTTACGAGAAGAAAACCGTTCTTTACGTTTCTTCTGAAAAGTTCATAAATCAGTATTACGATGCTTGTAAAAACGGCAACCACAACGATTTTGTCAGTTTTTATCAGTTGATCGATGTGCTTATTGTTGATGATGTTCAGTTTTTTTCCAAAAAAGAAAAAACCCAGGAAATATTTTTCCAGATTTTTAACCACTTGCATCAGTCAGGAAAACAGTTGATCCTTACTTCTGATCGCCCTCCAAAAGATCTGAAAGACCTCGACGAACGTTTGCTTTCAAGATTTAAATGGGGATTATCGGCCGATCTTCAAATGCCCGACTTCGAAACGAGAATGGTCATTCTTGAAAATAAAATGTATCAGGATGGTATTCGTCTTCCTAAGGAAGTTGTTGAATACGTTGCCCACAATATCGACTCCAATATCCGCGAACTTGAAGGAGCCCTTATCAGTTTGCTGGCACAGGCGTCTCTTAATCGAAAAGACATCGATATAGAGCTGGCCAAAAAAATGATGAAGAATTTTGTGAAGCATTCTTCCAGAGAAGTTTCCATCGATTACATTCAAAAACTCGTCACCGAATTCTATGGACTTTCAGTAGAACAACTCAAATCCAAAACCCGGAAAAGAGAGATCGTTCAGGCTCGTCAGATATCGATGTATTATGCCAAGAGTATGACCAAGGCATCCCTTAAGAGCATTGGCACCTATTTTGGCGGAAGAGATCACTCAACGGTCATTCATGCATGTCAAACCGTTAACGATTTGATGGACACTGATAAAAAGTTCAAAAACGATGTTGAAGAAATCGGAAAACGTATCAAAATCAATACATTCTGATAAGCTGTTTTTATCTTTCTAAAATTCATTAAGGTTTCCTCTTAACTTTGCTTTGATGAGCAGGGTACATTGGTATTTTTCAGGGGAACGAAACGAAAGTCTTCTTTTTATTATTATTGGTCTCGTTACCATGGTTATGAGTTTCTATTTCTGGCTGTTTGTTAATCAAAAGTTTTACAACGGCATTGGTTGGCCTTTGCTTTTGGTTTCCATTATTCAGCTTACGGTTGGAATTTCAATTTTTCTCAGATCGCCTTACGATGAAAGAAGGGTTGAAGGTTTTTTGAAAAACAGCCATAAAAGCATCAGGAACCTTGAGATACCCCGAATGGAGAAGGTGATGAAGTCATTTGTGATATACAGGTATGTAGAAATGACGCTCATCGTTTTGGGTTTAATTTTGTTTTTATATACCCAAAAAGCCGGTTTTTGGAGGGGTGTGTCACTCGGACTTATCATTCAGGCCGGTTTAATGCTCATTGCAGATCAATTTGCTGAAAACAGAGGTAAACTTTACCTTGAATTTCTGAAGAACTATCTTAGTCAGTTACCCCCATCACCTTAAATTTACCGATATAATTATCAAGTGAAATAAACCTGATAATCATCAATGTTTACGAACTAATCATCGTAAAAGTTATTTTTGTTGACGAAATGGAAAAAATCGGAATTGTAGGCGGTGGACTCGCCGGATCCCTGATCGCTGTATATCTTGCTAAAAGAGGTTTTGAGGTAACCTTATACGAAAAAAGACCCGACATGAGGTTAAACCGGATTTCTGCCGGACGGTCGATCAATTTGGCCCTGAGTGAAAGAGGAATAAATGCACTCAGAAAAGTTGGACTTGACAAACAAGTACTTGAAACCGGAATTCCTATGTCGGGACGTATGATGCATCGTGTGGACGGGGAACGGTCTTACCAGCCTTATGGAAAGGAAGGACAGGCAATCTACTCGGTATCAAGAGGATTGTTGAATGTAAAATTACTTGAGCTGGCAGATGAAATGGACAATATTAAGATCGTATTTGATTCGGATTGTGTCGGCGCTAATTTAAAGACCGGCGAAGTAAGACTAAAGGGAAAAGATGGAAACACATTTACAGATACCTTCGACTATGTAATTGGATCCGACGGGGCATTTTCTGCTATTCGCCAGGAGATGCAAGGGCGATCGATGTTCAATTATTCTCAAACATATCTCGAGCATGGATACAAGGAACTTACCATTCCGGCCGGTCCTGGCAATACATTCTTACTGGAAAAGAACTGCCTCCATATATGGCCAAGAGAAAGTTTTATGTTAATTGCCCTTCCAAATTTAGATGGCTCCTTCACCTGTACTTTGTTTTTTCAAATGAATGGACCCCTGAGTTTTGAATCTATTGACAACACAGAAAAGCTTGATGCTTTTTTTGACCAGTATTTTGCAGATGCCAAACCCTTGTTTGAAGATCTGCATGGAGATTTTTTTAACAATCCAACCGGTACTCTTTGTACCATCCGTTGTTATCCCTGGTCTTCGGGTAAAATGACCTTGGTAGGAGATGCTGCACATGCAGTTGTTCCGTTTTATGGACAGGGAATGAATTGCTCTTTTGAAGATTGTGTTGTTTTTGACGAAATGTTTGATAAGTTTTATCCCGATTGGGAACAACTGTTTGAAGCCTATGAAAAATCCAGAAAGCCCAATGCCGATGCCATAGCTGACCTTGCACTTCAGAATTTCGTTGAAATGAGAGACCTTGTAGCCGATGAAGACTTTCTTCATTTCAAGAAGGTTGAACATGAACTGACCGAACTTTATCCCGGTAAATTTAAATCACAATATGAATTGGTTACTTTTACCAATGAACCTTATAGTTATGCCAGGGAGCAGGGAGCAAGAAACAGTGAACTCGTAAAAAAGATCATTCGCGATAACTTGGAGAACAAACTGAACGATTCTGAATTTATGGATACGCTTTTTTCGGAATACATAAAATGACCTAGCTCTTATTGAAAAAGAAGTTTTTTTCGGATTTTTTCTTCATACAGATTATCAATCTGCTGATAAAACCTGTCTGGATACTTATCATCGACCGAAAAGTTCAGAATCTTCTTCCTTCAGAATCGTATGGAACTTACTTTAGTCTTACCGGCTTCAGTTTGTTGTTTATGATCATTCTTGATCTTGGGCTGAGCAATTACAACAACCGTGAGGTGGCCATTGACAGAGGTTTTTACAAGAAAAATTTCTGGTCGGTTTTCGGAACCAAAGCAATTTTAGCCCTTTTATTTTTTATTTTGGCCTCCATCACCGGGATGATCATTGGTTTTACCAAGCAGGATTTCCTTATTTTTGGTTTGCTTGCGATCAATCAATGTTTACTTTCCTTTAATACTTTTTTCAGATCTAACATTTCAGCAATACAACATTTTAAAACCGATGGTATACTATCTGTTATCGACCGATTGTTTGTGATCCTGAGCATGGGAGTAATTATCTGGGTTGGCGTAAACGGGCTTGAACTCGACCTGTATGTTTTTATATTATCGCAAACGATGGGTCTGATCCTTACGTTTGTGATCTCTCTCTGGGCTAATTTCAAATATCTTGGAAGAGCCGAATTCTCGTTTCATTACCAGGCGGTTAAAAATTTGTTGAGTAAATCATGGCCCTTTGCCTTGATCATAGCGCTTATGACTTTCTACACTCGTCTTGATTCTGTTCTGATTTTAAAAATATTGCCCAACGGACGATTTGAAGCGGGCAATTATGCTATGAGTTATCGTTTGCTCGATGCAGCTGCGATCATTGGTATTTTGCTTGCAGGGCAACTTATGCCATTGTTTTCATCAAGTTTACAGGATAAAGAAAAGATCAGGAGCATATTAAAATATACCATGTTCCTGGTACTGATACCGGGAATACTTGCAACATTTTTTTGTTCGATACAGGGCGATGCGATCATGCAACTTTTATATCCTGAAAAATACAGTGAAGCAGGGTTTACGGTATTTTCGATCCTGATATGGTGTGTTCCAGGACTGTTGCTCATCAACGTTTATGGTACCTTGCTTACGGCAGCAGGGTTTTTAAAGGAACTTAATTACTATGCAACGATTGTTTGTTTTATTAATCTTGCAGGTAACCTTTTGTTTATGAAATCCTATGGTTTATCTGCAGTAGCCATTGTTGCCGTTGTCACACAAATTACATTTGGACTATTATGTTACCGTAAGGCCATTTCTTTTTTGTGATCTGTAATTTATGGTATGGATCAAAATTTTGTAAGAAAAAAGAACTTCTCGAATTCTAAACTTAGGTTCACTTATCTTCGATCCTTAAAAACACCCTGAAATGAATACTAAAACACCTGCAGATGTTACATCCTATATCCGTCAGTTCCCGGTAGAAACAGCTAAGATACTGGAGCAGATCCGTGATTTGATCCTGAAAATAGAACCGGAAGTTACAGAAAGCATTTCTTATGGAATGCCGGCCTATAAAACTTTTGGTAAACCCCTTGTATATTTTGCAGCATACGGATCGCATATTGGTTTTTATGCCACGCCCACCGGTCATAAAGCTTTCGAAAAGGATCTTTCTTCTTTCAAACAGGGAAAAGGTTCGGTTCAATTTCCTCTTACAAGCCCAATGCCTTTTAAATTGATTGAAAAAATTGTGAAATTCAGGGTTTTGGAAAATCAAAAAAAATATGGAATGGATGGTAAATGATCTGGACAAGGCCATAGGGGATCATCGTGTTTGAAATATACACCACCTTTTTAATTAAAAACCCCTATTACATCTATTTAAAGAATAAGGAAGCAATTTGTGCGTTATAGAATTTAAAAAGAGCATTTAAGCAAAGCAGGTTTAATAAATCAATGAAAGTAATCAAAAATCGGATCTTTACTCTTTTTACCATCGGTCTGTTTTTTAACGCAAAAGCAGATACCCTCGATTATTGGAAGATCTATCTTAACGATTCTTTACTTGGAACCTTCAATTTTCATAGCACAATTCCTGAAATAGAACTGAGCCGGCTAAATTATGGAGAAGACAGTCTTGATATTCGATTATTCACGGATACACCTTGCAGCAGATGCAAGTATGAGTTGTTTGCAAAAGATCAGAGAAACCGCAAACTGTTTGTTTACGAAATGAATGAAAATGCAGAAATAAAAGTTTCCATTAAAGAGATCCTCCGGATCGCTGCCAAAAATAATAGTCGAATCTGTTATTTATATATTTATGGACGTGAAGCAAAGGGATCTGCAGGTCCGGATTCTAATGTAGTTAACATTTTATTGAAAGATTAATGATTTCTAAGAACGAAGTTTCTGATAAGGAGAATGAAATAAGCACAGCTCAGGGCGTTCTATTGTCTGCCGAAAAGCATTCTTTAATAAAGGAACTGTTCTTTTTAAGCAAGGTCTCTGCATTAATTTTTTTTCGAGCTTTTGCAAATCTCAGATATGAAGTTCCAAAACACGGTTACAATAGTTTACTCAAAAGTTCACCTTTACTTGCCGTTTCAGAGAGCGATCTCTGGAACGGTTCCGACAATCCCCAAAACTGGGTTTTAACTGCAGGAAAAGTTCAAAATCTCAGAATCGCCTCCACAAAGTTAAATGGCCTGGAAATTGGCAAAGGAGAAATATTCAGTTTCTGGAAACAAATAGGAAACCCAAATATTAAACGTAGTTATGTTATAGGCCGTGAAATTCGTGAGGGTTGCATTGTTCCTACCAAAGCCGGAGGATTGTGTCAGCTTTCCAATGCCTTATACGATGCAGCTTTGAAAGCCAACTTTACTATTCTTGAAAGACACCGTCATACCAAGATCATAAAAGGTTCCCTGGCAGAAAAAAACAGAGATGCCACGGTAAAGTGGAATTATATGGATCTTAGATTCAAGTCTGAGGAAGCCTTCAGAATTGAAACCGAATTAACTGCTACTCAGTTATTGGTGAGGTTCAGGGGGCTGTCACCGAAAAATGAACAAAAGGCGAATCAAACAGATTCATTTAGAAGTTCTAAGTTAAACGATTGCTATTCATGCGGAAACTTTAAGTGCTTCAAGCATCCTACAGGGGTACTTACTGCCCATAAAAAATCGATCACAACCTATGTGCTGGATGAACCCTGGCCTGAATACAATCGATGGATACTTCAAAATATGAAGCCGGAAGACCGTGTAATTACAACCGGATTTAACCTTAAATCCAAAACAAAAAAGCCCGGGAAAGCAAAAGAAATTTCTTTTACCACTGATTTAAGGATATTCCTTTACAAACTAATTCTGAAATACAGAGTAAAGTCAGGTAAGAACCTATTTAGTGAGAAAATGAAGTACGATGAAAGAATATCCGGACTCATATCAGAATTCTTGCTACCGGAAAGCACTCACCTTGTCCTTTCGCAAAATTTTCTACCGTTTTTATTTAAAAATGGTACTCTGGGTGGCAGAACCTATGATGTGCTGATGACAAGACCTCCTTTAGAAAATTTGCAGCAAACCCTTGACCAGGCCTATCTGAAGTACCCTTCAAGCAGAACACTTTCAGACTTCAGGGTTTCTCAAGAAATACTGGATAATGACAACCTTTCTTTAACCGGTTCGGAAAGCATATTGACACCACACAAGCAAATTGCTGATATTTTTAATAATAAATCCTGTCAAATAGATTGGGTGTATCCTGATATGAAACGCAAATATTTGAAAGGAAGGGATGTTCTTTTTCCCGGAAGTTTGCTGGCTCGAAAAGGTGCCTTTGAAATTAAATATCTTCAGAAAAAGTACGGTTTCAGGCTGAAAGTTTTTGGAAAAGCCACCGAGAGTCCTGAGTTTTTAAACGATTTTGATTTTGAACATACAGGGTCGGATCCTTTTGAGAACATCGGTCTGGTAATTTACCCGGCATATATAGAAAATCAGCCCAGAATTTTACTTAAGGCTTTGGCAAACAGTATTCCGGTTATCGCAAGTGATGCTTGTGGCCTTAATAAAGCCGAAGGGTTATTTACATTTGAAAGCGGTAACCTAGCCGAACTGGAAAAACTGGTTCAGAAACAACTCTTATTGCTTCGGTAAATAACCGGAAAAATGGCCGACAATTTTTCGACCTCCAAAAAAGTAGATCGTATCGCACTGGGATAGGGTAAAATTATCAAATTCTTTTTCAAGTTCAGAAGGGTCCCGGAGGAAATTATGTCGACTTAGGGGTTTTTGATACTTAATAAGGTCTGTATAAAAATCAAGATCTTTTGGTTTTTGTATTGCTTGCCTGAATTGTTCTTCACGGAGAAAAATATGTTCCTCTCCGGTTTGATAGAAAATTATGTTTTCAATTTTTTGTGGTTCCGACAAAAGCCAGGGTTTATTAAGATCCCTAATGACCAGGGATGATAATTTGGAATTTCCATCCAGATCGTAATGGTAGTTAGGCATTAAACCAAAAACAACATTCCAGATAAGCAGCATAAGCCCAATGTATAAAAATGGTTTGGTAGGCAGGTTGAAATTTAGACAAAGCCAAAGAATTGCAAGAAGAGGAAGCATAACCATAAACTCGGCATTACCCACCGAATAAAATGCAAACAAGAAGTGCAGGGCAAAACTGTATAATATGGCCCGGGATATAATTCGGTTTCCATGTTTGGTGTAGGTGCTGAATTTAAAAATGGCCTTCACACAAACCCATAAAATTATACTTAAACACAAGGGCAATAGTACCAGAATCGGGTATAACCCGAACATTTTTATCATATAACCATGGACCTGAATAAAGGTTCTGACAAAACTTATTGGTGTCATAAGAACATTGTTAAAGCTTATACCGGTATGAACTCTGCCTGCATATACATCTTTTAAAACAAATTCAACAATTCCATTCCTGTCCGTGAACTGCAAACTCGAATAATACACTACATATACCAGAATGACCACAAGGGATCCGGTTCCAAGAAAGATTGAAACATCTCTGTATTTTTTGGTTCCTGAAATTTGGAACAAGGCCATAAAGAAACCTGAAAACCATAGAATGTGAATTTGATGAAAAAGTGCTGCTGCTGAGAAAAATATGGCACTTAATACCAGCTTTTGTATCCTCTCTCCATTGAGGTATTGCAAAAAAAAGTAAGAACCCATTAAGGACAAAAAAATGGGAAGAATATAGGTTTCATTTTCTGTTGAAAACCTCATGTATCCATAGCAGGCTCCAATAAGCAGAACAAAATAGCCCGAAAACCGGACGCTCAATTTTCTGAGTATTCCATGCAGTATGAACAATGAAGCTCCTCCAAAAAATGCATTGATCCCTTTCATAAACGACAAGGGGTCAGTTACATCAAATATCTTCGTTAACAGGGATCCGAATTCACAGTATAGTAAATGATGTGGCCATATTTGTTGTGGTTTCCATTTCACAGATGCCGCATAAGCATATGCATCGATTCCCGAATTGCTGGTAGGCAGGAGCAGATATAACAGAAAGAATGCAAAGGGGATCCAATGAATGAATAATTTATTTTTTTTATCGGATTCGATAAATGTCATCGTGGAATGATAATTTTATTCCGCTAAAATACATCATTCGGCAAAGCCGTTATTAAAGCTAAATTGATATTTTATATATTCGCGGACTTTTATACATGACTGAACCTAAAGATTTATTGCAAATAAAATTCACTGATTTACTTGTAATTGCCATTAAATGGAAAAGGCAACTGATCCTTTTGGCTGTGCTGGCTGTGATCTGTTCAGCCATAATAACCATGCCCTTTATTATTAAACCAAAGTACAAGGCCGAAGTGGTTTTTTATCCTACAACCATAAATTCCATTGGAAATGCCCTTTTTACAGATTTGAATAAAAGAGAAGCTGACCCTCTGGCCTTTGGAGAAGAAATGGAAGCAGAGAACGCTTTACAGTTATTATCTTCTTCGGCCATGACAGGAAGGATCATTCGGAATTACAACTTAATGGAACACTATGGGATCGACCCAAAAAGTTCCAGGGCCAAGACTTCATTGGCAGATAAGTTTCGTTCCAACATCGAATTCAGAAGAACACGATATTTATCCATTTCCATTACAGTAATGGATGAAGACCCGGTGATGGCAGCCAAAATTGCAAATGGAATTGCTGAAATCTACGATACAGTAAAAACCGAGATACAAATGCAGCTTGCCAAAGAAGCTTTTGAAATTATCGAATCCGAATATATAAAAAAGGAAAAGGAAATAGATGAGATCAGGGGTAAGTTAAAAGAACTGGCTGAGAACGGGGTTACAAATTATGAAGAACAAGCCAGGGCGCTGGCAGAAGAAATTGCAAAATTGCAGGCAAAAGGCGGAAGTTCAGGTCAATTGCAACAACTCAGAGACCAACAGGCTTTGCTTTCGAAGTATGCAGGCGATTTTTTGTATTATACCGAAAATCTTAAACTTCAGCTTGATGCGCAGGATAAGTTGAGAACACGACATGAAAAGGCAAAGGTGGATGTTGATAAAACCATAACCCACAAGTTTTTGCTTACGTCCGCCGAAACACCTGAGATCAAAGCTTATCCGATTCGGAAAACCATTGTACTCATCACCTTAATGGCCACCTTATTCTTCGGTTTTGTGGTTATAATTATTATCGAAAAATTCCGGGCGTATAAGGCCATGTCTTAGTTTATCATATGATTGATAAATTAAGCATAAGATGGTTTTATGGCTTAGGATTTGTTTTTCTGACCATATTACTGGCAGCCATTTATTTTGACCTGCTATTTATAGTCATATTACCGCTGATACCGGTATTTATTTGGTTGCTCTTATACAAAACTAAAGACCTACTGATGTTTACGGTTTTTGCAGTCCCTTTAAGCATACCGGTAAGCGATGTAGGAGGTGGGCTGGGCATGAGTTTTCCTACCGAACCCATAATTATTCTGGTATTTATCGGACTGATGTTGATGCTTCTTAACGGTTATACTTTTAAGAACAGATTTCTTTTCAGCGTATTATCCCTTATTATCGGACTTGATCTTTTCTGGAATCTGATTGCCGCAATTTACAGCAGCATGCCCTTTGTATCCTTCAAATTTGTGTTATCCAGGTTTTGGTATATAATGATCTTTTATTTTCTGTTCTCTAATATTTTTACAGATATTAAAAACATCAAGCGATTTATATGGTTGCTTGCGATCTCGATTTTCCTTCTGGCTTCCTATACTATTTACGAACATTCCAAGGGTTCTTTCACCAGAGGGTTTGCATACGCAGCAATGCAGCCATTTTTGCCCGATCACGGGATGTATGGTGCATTGGTCGCCTTTATCATACCTCCACTATTCGTTTTTGCAGTTTGGGGTTTCCAACTTAAGGTAAGGCAGGGATTAAGAATACTCGCCTTTTTTATGGTAGCCTTTTTAACTCTGGCAGTGATACTTTCATTTACAAGAGCGGCCTGGATCAGTTTAATTGGATCTGCAGCTTTAATAGTTGCCATTCTTCTTCGAATTCGATTCTGGAATATATTACTTGGCCTCGGGGTCTTGCTGTCAATTTATTTTATTCTTCAGACAGATATTCAAACCCAGTTGTCCAGAAACAAACAGGGTTCAGATGACGACATCGAAGAACACGTTTCTTCGATCACCAATGTATCTACCGATCCCTCAAACCTCGAGCGACTCAATAGGTGGAGATGTGCATACCGGATGTATCTCGAAAGGCCGGTAACCGGATGGGGCCCGGGTACTTATGTTTTTCAATATGCTCCTTTTCAGGTTTCTAGTGAACTCACTATCATCAGTACACATTCCGGAGATCTGGGGAACGTACACAGCGAATTTCTAAGACCTTTATGCGAGTCGGGTCTTCCGGGTGCTTTGATTTGGGTATTTTTGGTATTTTATTCTATTTATTTGGGTTTCAGAGTGTTTCGAAACGGGGAGAGCAATGAAGTAAGGTTTTTAGCGCTTGCACTTGTTTCCGGACTGGTAACCTATTTTATTCATGGTTTGCTAAACAATTACAGTGAATTTGATAAATTGGCCGTTCCAATGTGGGGTTTTTTATCGGCGTTGGTAGCATTGAATACATTCACATACTCACATGATCTGGAAAAGGTTTAAGAAAAACAAACTAGCCGTTGCAGGATTGGTTTTCATGATCTTGTGCATTCTGGTTTCTTTTTTTGGTTATCTGATCATTCCGGATCACAGTCCTGATGTGAACCTAATGTACCCGGATCTGGCCCGAAAAAGGCCCGGATTTAGTTGCAACTACTTACCATTAAAAAAGGGAGATGTTGCACCTGACGTTTCCTTGCCTGAAAAGGTTTTGTTTGGATGGAATGCTGACTACGAATTAGTTCCTGTTGATTCCTTTTTTCACAAAAGCGATTCGGTATTTTTCAGAACCTATGGGAATACACTTTTTACAGGAATTCCGCATACAGCACTTGTCCATAAGGAAAAGTCCGTGATTCGCCTTACCAGTTATTTAGGTACCGACCGTTTTGGCAGGGATTTGTTAAGTCGATTGATAATTGGAGCCAGAGTATCGATCTCGGTTGGTTTGGTCGCAGTGCTTATTTCGGTCATTATTGGACTTTTGATGGGTTTAATGGCCGGTTATTATCGGGGTAAGGTCGACGCTTTCATTATGTGGATCATCAACATTATCTGGTCGCTTCCAACCTTGATGTTTATTATCGCCCTCACGTTTGCGATAGGAAAGGGCTTCTGGCAGATATTCGTTGCGGTGGGTTTAACGACCTGGGTTGAGTTGGCAAGGATCGTACGGGGTCAGGTTTTCGCAATTCGCGAAACAGAGTACATTCAGGCCGCCAAGGTGCTTGGCTTTTCAGATTTACGCATTTTATTAAAACATATTTTACCCAATATTTGGGGAACTGTAATAATTCTTTCCGTTGCAAATTTTGCTTCTGCCATTTTACTGGAAGCGGGTCTGAGTTTTTTGGGTCAGGGACTACAACCTCCCAGTCCCAGTTTGGGACAGATGATCAAAGAAAACTATGCATTTATAGTGTTTGAAGCATCACATCTTGCGTTATTTCCGGGATTAATGATCGCCTTACTTGTGATGAGCGTCAATTTCATCGGGAACGGCTTAAGAGATGCATTCGACGTAAATATTTAACCATCAAAAGCCGTAGCAAAAAATACAGATTATTTAAACCGGTCCTTAAGATAAAGCTTGTGTTTTCGGGCTGTATCAAGCGCAATATCATATCCCGCATCTGCATGACGGATCACACCCATTGCCGGATCGTTGTGCAATACCCTTTTTAATCTTTTTTCAGCATCATCCGTTCCGTCTGCTACAATAACCATACCCGCATGAATGCTATACCCTATACCAACACCTCCACCGTGATGTAAACTTACCCAACTTGCTCCTCCGGCTGTATTGATCAGTGCATTAAGGATTGGCCAATCTGCAATGGCATCACTTCCATCTTTCATGGCCTCAGTTTCCCGGTTCGGACTTGCAACCGATCCTGTATCTAGATGATCTCTTCCAATAACAATAGGTGCCTTTACCTTACCTTCTTTTACAAGTTTATTGAAAAGTAACCCCGCCTTTTCCCTTTCTCCCTGACCAAGCCAGCAAATTCTGCAAGGTAATCCCTGGAATGAAATTTTATCTTTTGCCATTTCAAGCCACCTTTTTAAACCTTCATTTTCCGGAAACAGTTTAAGGATCTCACGGTCGGTTGTATAGATATCTTCCGGATCTCCACTTAGCGCAGCCCACCTGAAAGGTCCCTTACCTTCACAGAATAGTGGCCGTATAAAAGCAGGAACGAAACCCGGATAATCAAATGCATTTGTAAGGCCCTTTTCTAAGGCTCGTCCCCGCAGATTGTTTCCATAATCAAAAGTTATGCTGCCCTTTTTTTGAAACTCCAGCATCAATTTCACATGCTCAACCATAGTGGCATAGCTCTTTTCAAGATATTTTTCCGGATCACTGACCCTTAAACGGTCTGCAGTTTCAACGTCCATGTCTTTAGGAAAATAACCCACAAGCGGATCATGAGCACTGGTTTGATCTGTAAGCAGATCAGGAATGATGTTTCTTTCTTTTAACCGGTTTAGAAGTTGAACTGCATTTCCTGGCCACCCTATTGAAACGGCAACCTTTTTATCCCTTGCGATAACAGCTTTATCTATGGCTTCATCGAGGTCGTGGACCATAACATCGAGATATCTGGTTTCAAGTCTTTTTTTAATACGCCATTCCTCCATTTCAGCTGCCAGGCATACACCTTCATTCATGGTAACCGACAATGGTTGAGCTCCTCCCATACCACCCAGTCCGGCTGTAACGGTAAGAGTTCCTTTTAAGGTCCCTCCAAAATGCTGCCGGGCTGCTTCGCAAAATGTTTCATATGTGCCCTGAACAATTCCCTGAGATCCAATATAGATCCAGGAACCTGCTGTCATTTGGCCATACATGATCAAACCTTTTTCTTCGAGTTCTCTGAAATTTTCATAAGTTGCCCAATGCGGCACCAGATGCGAATTGGCAATGATCACTCTGGGTGCATCTTTATGTGTTGGCAAAATACCTACCGGTTTACCCGACTGTACCAAAAGCGTTTCGTCTTCATTAAGGTCTTTTAAAGCCTTCACGATCAGGTCGAAACTTTCCCAATTTCTCGCGGCCTTACCGGTACCTCCGTATACTACAAGTTCTTCAGGTTTTTCTGCAACCTCCGGATCAAGATTATTGCACAACATCCTGTAGGCGGCTTCCTGGATCCAACCTTTGCAGGATATCTGGTTTCCGGTATCGGCTTTAATTATTCTTTTATTGGCAAAAACATTCATGGTTTTATGTTAAAAATATTGATTAAGATAAGGCACAAAGGTACAAAAACCTTCCTTAATTGATGCCGGAAATTAAGCCATGAATCCTTTCAAAAACGGATTCAATGGTCAAATCGTTTGATCATTTTTTGCATGAAAACATTGCTTGGAATGCTGACTTTTTCTCCCTCTTCGGATTTCAGAACAATAAAAAACATCCCGATATCACTTATTTTTCCTTTAATGGAAAAGTCCTTGTCGATCACCTCAATGTGATCTCCAATGTTGGCAATATGATTAAAATAAATAATGATCGCTGAAGTGATGTTGGAAATAATGGACCACTTGGCAAAGAAAGCAATTCCTAAAACGGTTAAAAGTGAAGTTACCACGAATATTAATTTGGATTGTTCAACCCCCCATATTGAAATGAGCAAGCCTGCAAACAGGATAAACAAGATCAAATTAATAATCTTGTTAAGGATTTTAATTCGTGGTTTGTGATACTTAAACCGAACCCCGACTTTTTCGACAGAATTCTTTAGAATTGCTCCGATTACAAAATAAAGTACAATTACTACGAGGGTTTCAATGATTCTAATTTCCAGTGGGGTCATAAATTAAAATGCAGATAAAGGTTTAAATCCATAAAGTGGTTTGATAAAACAGATTGAAAATGGAAACTGGCAGCTAACGAATCAGATGCACCACGATCCCTTCGGTTTTTTGCGAGAAACTATTTCCATCCTGAATCAGGTACTCAAATACAATGTTGTATACCCCATCTAAACACAAGTGCCCGTTTGATGTACCGTCCCACTCAGGACTCGTATTGGAAGAATGTAGCAATTCGCCCCAGCGGTTAAAAACGTTCATTCGAATGAATTCATATTTTCCAAAAGGCAACCACACATCGTTCAGAAAATCTCCATTTGGAGTAAATGCGTTGGGGAAAAAGATCACGCATGCAGTTTCTTCAATTACAAGATTAAAGCTGTCGCTGACCGAACCACATTTATTCGCCAGCACAACTTTATAAAACCCTGATTGGGTAACCACTCTGTCTTTTTGATTGTTTCCGTCGCTCCAAATTGCCGATCCCTGATCAACTCTGAAGTTGAATTTCAAATAACTTCCACCACAAAGTGTAGTGTCGACGAGCTTACTCATTTTTGGGGCAGTTATTGCCGTAATGCGTATGGTGTCCGACCCGGTACAGTTTCCTTCCGTTGAATTGGCAATATAGGTTCCGCTGGAACTAACCTGAAGCGAAGAACCGGATTGCCCTCCGGGGAGCCAACTGGTACTATAGGATGGGTCAACACTAAGTGTTAAAGCCTTGTCGGAACATATGACCGTATCCGGTCCAAGATAAATGGAAGGCCGGTTAAATACTTCGGTAGATTTCCATAAGGTGTCCTTACATCCGCCTTTTGTATACACGTATCCAACCTTGGCAGGCCCTGTATTTGAAGGGGTAAATGTGCTGTCGTTGCTGTTGACATTTAATCCTATAAACACCCCTTTTCCGGGATTGGGAACCAAAAATGATTTAGGTTCGTTTAAACAGTAAATGGATTTCAAACCACTGAAATCAATTGGAGTATTTGCAAAAACCTTTACGCTATCCTTGAAAACATCCAAACAACCTCTGGCATCGTAGGCTTTAAGAGTTACCTGATACTGACCAACTTTGTTATAACTGAAGGTTGCCGTTTTGCCATCCATGGAATCTTTTCCGGGATTTCCAAACAACCATCTGCTGGATGTAGACAATGGACTGTTGTTGGTAAAGGTGAAAAGATTATTTGTCAGGCACATTTCTTTGGGGTTGAATATCACCTTTGTTGAATCAATTGCACGCGGGAGTACAACATAAGTTTGATAGGTTGAATCTTTGCAATTCTTATTTGAGATTGCCACCATTTTTATCTTGAAGACCCCTGAATACGGAAATCCCCGGTCGGCCTTAAATCCGGTCGCTTTATAACCACTGTCCATAAACCACTCATAACGGGTGCTGGAAAACAAACCTCCTAAACTTGCCAGGGTTGTTGAATTTCTGAAGGTGAACCTGTTTCCATAAAAACACTGAATTGAATCGTTTTTAAATTTAGTTGGGTCAAGGTCGAATTTGGCAACCGGGTGTGGATGAATTGTGTCGTTCTGATAGGTCGTATCGGTACATCCGGGAGCATTTGCAACCAGTTTTACCCTGTAAATACCAATTTTTGAGTATGTATGTGTCGGGTCGGTTGCAGTTGAACTATTGCCATCGTTAAAAAACCAGACATAACTTAATGGACTTTTGGTTGATGTAGATGTGTTGGTAAACTGGACCTTATTATCATTCAAACATTGTGAAATTGGGCTTAAAGAAAATGAGGCCGTTATGTTTTCTGTAGTGAATGAATTACTTGCATAAGTGGTGGTCAGGTAATAATATTTGGGAGGTGCGGCGTTGTATTCAAAAATAGCAATATAGTATTTCGTAACATTGGTTAATCCGGTGATCCGTATCGAGGTGCCAATTCCTCTGTAAACACAGAAATGAGTGTTGTCATTTGGTGTCATTTCTTCCCCTAATCCATATCTTGGATTGTCGTAGTAAAACTCATCTGCAACGGGTACCTGAGAAAAAGGACTTCCTTTTTTAATGAAAACCACCCGTTCTGCGCCATTACCCTTGCTCCAGGAAACGGTAACTTCATTACACCCAATGTTTGAGAAGGCAATGTTGGAGGCTGCCACAGAAGGGGTTTGAGCTTTCAGGCTCAGGTTTAAGGACAGAAATAAGATCAGAAATAACCTGTTCATTGAATAACAAACAAATATAAATTTAAATCATAAGTTGTCCAACGAATTACATAATCATGACATGGCGCTTATAAAACTATGATAAAGGGTCAGGTTTGGATCACCCCAACATTGAAAGGTTTTACCGGGCAGTGCTCCGCCATTTCAATTCCAACCGAGATCCATTTTCGTGTTTCCAGTGGGTCGATGATCTCATCAACCCAGAGATTTGAAGCTGCGTGCATTACTGAAGTTTGGTCGTTGTATTTCCTGGTAATTTTTTCCAGTAGTGCCTTTTCATCTTCAGGAGAAACGATACCTAATCTCGACTTTTCAAGTTGCAATAAGGTATTGGCAGCCTGTTCACCACCCATGACGGCAATTTTAGCGGTGGGCCAGGCAAGGATCAATCTTGGGTCGTAGGCTTTACCGCACATGGCATAATTTCCCGCTCCATAACTGTTGCCCACTACAATGGTAAATTTTGGTACCGTGCTGTTGCTAACCGCATTTACCATTTTTGCTCCGTCTTTGATGATGCCTGCCTGTTCACTTCTCGAACCAACCATGAACCCGGTTACGTCCTGCAGAAAAACCAGGGGGATCTTCTTTTGATTGCAGTTCATTATGAACCTTGCGGCCTTATCGGCTGAATCGGTGTAAATGGCTCCACCAAATTGCATTTCACCTTTAGCTGTTTTTACCACTTCTCTGTTATTGGCCACAATACCGACTGCCCAGCCATCTATTCTTGCATAGCCGCATAATATTGTTTTGCCGTATCCCTTTTTGTACTGTTCAAACTCCGAACGGTCTACCAATCTCTCAATGAGGTCAATAGTTTTATACGGTTTGGCCTTATTTTCGGGAAGAATGCCGTAAATTTCTTTTTCATTTTTTGATGGTTTTGCAGATTGTATGCGACTAAACCCTGCTTTCTCATAGGATCCGATCTTATCTACAATATAACGTATGTGGTCGAGACAGGATTTGTCGTCCGGAAACCGATCATCAATTACTCCGGAAATTTCTGCCTGGGTGATCGATCCTCCGAGTGTTTCGTTATCAACGGATTCTCCTATTGCGGCTTTGACCAGATAACTTCCGGCTAAGAATATTGAACCGGTTTTATCAACGATTAGGGCCTCATCACTCATGATCGGTAAATAGGCACCTCCTGCCACACACGAACCCATAACAGCAGCGATCTGGGTAATACCCATGCTGCTCATTACTGCATTGTTCCTGAAGATCCTTCCAAAATTTTCTTTGTCTGCAAAAATTTCGTCCTGCATAGGAAGAAAAATTCCGGCACTGTCAACAAGGTATATGATCGGCAACCTGTTTTCCATTGCAATTTCCTGAAATCTGAGGTTTTTCTTTCCGGTTATTGGAAACCATGCCCCGGCTTTTACGGTTGCATCGTTTGCTACCACAAGGCAAAGTTTTCCTGAAACTCTTGTTATTCCACCTACTACACCCCCTGCCGGACATCCGCCATATTCTTCATATTTATCCTGACCTGCAAAAAGTCCCAGTTCGAAAAAATCTGCATCGGGGTCTCTTAAATGATCAATGCGTTCCCTTGCAGTTAATTTTCCTTTTTGCTTATGTTTGGCGATGGATTTTTCGCCTCCTCCCAATTTTACTTTTTCACCGGTTTTTTTGAATTTGGCCAGTAGTAATTTCAGGTGGTCTTCATTCTTGTTGAATTCTAAATTATACATGTGCGGCAAATTTAAAGTTTTGATCGTATAATTACTTTTGGCATGCATTAAAACTGCAAACATTATCACTTAGTTGGTCTAGTTTTTATTTCATGAAGAGCCTTGCCAAAGTATAAAAAATAGCTAACTTTGCACCTCAAGTCAGTACGACCAGCTCCCTTTGAATCCCCCAGGGCAGGAATGCAGCAAGGGTAAAAGGTTGTAGCGGTGCGATACTGACTTGTTTTGTTTTCAAATATTTTCCTGAAAGGATTAATCCACGATAATTTTTTATTTTTGCAGGCCTTAAAATCAATGAAACAACTACAATTCAGAGAAGCACTTCGAGAAGCCATGGAAGAGGAAATGCGCCTTGATCCTAATATTTTTTTAATGGGTGAAGAAGTAGCCGATTATAATGGAGCCTATAAAGTTAGTCAGGGTATGCTGGATGAATTTGGCCCCAAACGGGTTATTGACACCCCTATTGCAGAACTTGGTTTTGCCGGTATCGGTGTGGGTGCAGCCATGAATGGTCTCAGGCCGATCATAGAGTTTATGACATTCAATTTTTCACTGGTAGCAATAGATCAGGTTATCAACGTTGCAGCAAAATCTCTTTCTATGAGTGGCGGTAATTTTGGAGTACCCATTGTTTTCAGAGGTCCAACAGGATCGGCGGGTCAACTTGGAGCACAGCATTCACAAAATTTTGAAAACTGGTATGCAAATTGTCCTGGATTGAAAGTTGTTGTACCAAGCAATCCGGCAGATGCCAAAGGTCTCCTAAAAACCTCCATTCGCGACAACGATCCGGTTATTTTTATGGAATCTGAGCAAATGTATGGATTAAAAGGCGATGTTCCAGAAGGAGAATATACAATTCCCATAGGTAAGGCTTCAGTTGTTAAGGAAGGAGCGGATGTTAGTCTTGTTACCTTCGGAAAAATGATTCGGGTAGCTGAACAGGCTATGACAGAACTTGAAAACAAAGGTATTTCCTGTGAACTGATTGACCTGCGCACCGTACGCCCGATTGATTATGAAACTCTGTTGAATTCTATTCGCAAAACAAACAGAATGGTGGTTCTTGAAGAAGCCTGGCCATTGGCAAGCATTTCAAGTGAGATAGCCTACTGGATGCAAAAGTATGCCTTCGATTATCTTGATGCACCGGTAACAAGGGTCACTTCAAGAGATACACCTCTTCCATACGCACCAACCTTGGTTGAAGCATATCTTCCTAATGTTAAGCGCGTTCTGGATGCGATCGATACGGTGATGTATCGATAGTGATTCTTGGCTTCAATTCTGAAGTAAAATGTCTCGTACCTTGATTGTTCCATTTCTGTTCAGGTATTTACCTGATAAAAATTATCGTGCTATGGCCATCTGGCCTTTTATTATATTGAGAAATGCAGCTCTAAAAAACGATAGGATGGTCTTAAATCACGAAAAGATCCACATAAGGCAGCAGTTAGAGTGTTTAGTTCTTCCTTTTTATGTGATCTATCTTTCGGAGTACATGTACCACAGACTCAGGGGGTTGAAACATGCGGAAGCCTATTTAAGCATTTCTTTTGAAAAGGAGGCATACAAAAATGAAAAAAACAGGATGTATCTAAAAGAAAGAAAGGTCTGGGCGAATTTTCGAAAATCTTAGTTTTCGACTTTCACAATATAAAGATCCTCGTCCTCTCTTTTCATAAAATATTTTTCCCGGGCAAGTTTCTCGAGGTTTTCCAAATTACCCAACAATTCGTTTTTTCTTATGCTTAGTTCTTTGTTTTTAACAAGATAATATTGTTTTCGGGCTTCAAGCTGACTTTGTTCTTTGCCCAATTGTTGCTGAACCATGAAATTGTTCTGGTCGAAAAAGGTCATCCAGATCGTAAAAATAATTATGGAAATGAAATATTTATTTTTTAAAATTCTTTTCACCTCACAAAAATTGCAAATTAGCTTGAAATTTTAAAGGCAGGCTATCAACAAATGAACATAAAGATAGACATTAAGCAAGAGGGTTTCTGGTTTGCCATTCGTTACCAATGCTTTTCAGATACCAGTTGTTAAAAAAGTTGAAAGAAAGTGAGGCAATTCCTCTTTTTAAATATAAATAATTCTGAACATATTTAGGCTTAGCGCCAAGAGAAGCCTTGGCCAGATGGGCAGTTCGGCCCAGTTCAATATTTTTTACCCCTGATTTGATAGCAGTTTCAAGTCCGTTAAACAAAATATTAAAATATATAGAATGCTCTTGATTGTATGAATAATCAAGTCCAATAAAATGCATTTCAAGTAAATTGTTTTCTCGAAATATATAAGAACTGAAAGCAATCAATTCAGAACCATGAAAATAGCCATCAATAACAAAATTATTGCCATATTTTTTTTTCATTTCTGCAAAGTAAGCCCCGTTTACGGTACCAATTAAAAGCGATTGCTGTGA
This sequence comes from Flavobacteriales bacterium, assembly GCA_020635455.1. Classification (GTDB taxonomy): domain Bacteria; phylum Bacteroidota; class Bacteroidia; order NS11-12g; family UBA9320; genus JABWCE01. The sequence goes on along the minus strand of JACJZT010000003.1, from coordinate 19,422 downwards.
GGTAACGTTAAAATAAAGAGTTTCTATTTTGTCCTGGTACTGAAGTATTTCATCCAGACTTAAGCCATTAACAGTAATTGGTGATAGATCTTTTCTGATCTTTTTGTATCGCTGTTTGTATTTTTTGGTAAGTGCACGGCTGTAATCTTCAATGCTCATCCAGGATTGATCCAGGTCCATTTCCATGATGATATCTTTCTTGTATGATCTGAAGGATCTGTGATTCTTCAAACTTTTCAGACAATCTTTTATAATGATTCCGCAGAAATCAATTTTTTCAGAATTGTTATCCGCGTAATCGAGCAATATTTCAAACAATTGCGATTCATCCGTTTCAGGCGTAAAAAAATAGCCCGGGAGATGAGAACGAAAAAGGTTTCCGCATACCAACAGGTCTTCAAAATGACTGTTCAGACATTTTTCAAACCACTTCAATGAAGATTTACTGAGTATGGTATTTTCGAAATATTTCTTTTTAAGTGTAAAATGTTGAAGGTAGATTACACCGGTTACATGTTTGTCCTTTTTTAATACAAGATATTTGAATTTAAGTTTATCCGGTTTTGCAATTTCCAGAACCTTTAAATTTTCTGACCTTAATTCATGATCCTCTGGAAGGATGGAATTCCAATCATTTTCAGCTTTTTCGAGCGATGAATGAACGATGTAATTAAATTTCTTTGATAAGCAGTGTTTTAGCACAATGAATATTTACAAAAAAACACAAAATGTAATGAGGTTGTTTACGACAAGAGGCACAAAATATTCAAACTGTCAAAAATTTACGATAGAATTCTATAAGAATAACTTGTGTACTTTAATGCTTTCATTTATTTTTTTGGATGAATTTGTCCTCAATCCGAAATCATTCAGTTAGGTTCAACAAAGCATCCTTCAGCTTTGTAAATTTAAATTTAAAGCCGGTTTTAAGGATTTTTTCATTAGATACCCGGCTTCCTTTTAAAAACATGACAGACATTTCACCAAAGATCAATTTAAGAAAGAAAGAAGGTACGTTAAGCCGCCAGAAGGGTCTGTGATTTACTTCAGAAAGGGTTTTTATAAAACGTTCATTACTTACATGTTCAGAGGCCACAGCATTAAAAGGGCCTGAAAGGTCCCGGTTTTCAACAGCTGCAATAAAAATACGGCAAAGATCTTCAATATGGATCCATGGAATGTATTGTTTGCCTGTTCCAAGTGCAGTGCCAAGAAATAGCTTTGTTTGTAAGTCGAATTTTGGGAATGCACCCTGAAAACGATCAAGTACAACACCGATTCTCAATTTGACGACCCTTTTTGCAATGACTCCAAAATGATCTGCCGATTGTTCCCAAAGCAGGCAGGTCTCCCCAAGAAAATCATTTGCGGGTGGATCATTCTCCATATATATATGTTCACTGCTCAGTGCTCCATAATATCCAATTGCAGAAGCAGATATAAACGAATCCAGAGCGATCCCCTTTGATTTGATCGAATTAAACAATATTTCGGCAGTTTTGATTCTGCTTTGAATTATCTGTTTTTTTCGTTTTGGTGTCCATCTTGATCCGGCGATATTAATACCGGCCAGATGAAGAACGCAATCACAATTTTTGATCGCTTCAGGATTCACATATCCTGTACCCGGGTTCCATTCGAATTGGGGTGGTATTTGGTTTGGCCGGGGGGTTCGGCTAAGTATGCGTATTTGGTGGCCTTTATCTGCCAGCATACTTCCAAGTTTTTTACCGATCATTCCTGTACCGCCGCTAATTAATATTGTTGACACTTATATATATGTAGTATAAAGTATTAAGGTATTATAAACTTAATCGTTCAAATCTGATTGTAACAATACCTTTTTAGTGCAAATTGTTTGTTTGAGATTTAAATCTGATGCAACGATAGGTTCTATTCGGTAATATGGGAAATAAAAAACATATATTTTAATGTGGATTTTGTTTTATGGAGTGTAAGATGAGGTCCGTTAGAGCAATTTTTGGGACATAAACGGTAAGTTTAAAAAGGCATAAGTTAAATTATAGGGTCCGGGGAATATTATTTTTAAGTGTAAACCGATAAAGGATAAAGTAATTGATTCGGAAGGACATAAAAAAAGATGCTTATTTTCAGGCTTTTACAAATAATTGCAAAAATTTTTATAGAATGATTTGTAATATTAAATTCTAATTGTACTTTTGCACCCGCGTTCAAGGAAATGGTTTAAAAAGTAAACATAGGCTGTAAAAAAGTTTATAAACATTTTAATAAAAAGTTTTGCAGAATTCAGAATTGTATTACCTTTGCCATCCCTTAAATAATTAAGATTTTTATTCAGCATTTAGAATAAATTAAGTTCTTTGAAGTATATTAGAAATAGCGAGTCCCCATCCTCATAAAGATGGGAGTAATTCTTGAGAAATTCAACAAAACTTTTTTAACACGAAGAGTTTGATCCTGGCTCAGGATGAACGCTAGCGGCGGGCCTAATACATGCAAGTCGAACGGGATTGCTGATAGCAATATTGGCATGAGAGTGGCGCACGGGTGCGTAACACGTATGTAACCTACCTTTAACTGGGGCATAGCTCCGAGAAATCGAAATTAATACCCCATAACATATAGAGAAGGCATCTTCTTTATATCAAAGCTCCGGCGGTTAAAGATGGACATGCGGTGCATTAGCTTGTTGGTGAGGTAACGGCTCACCAAGGCTACGATGCATAGGGGGTCTGAGAGGATGATCCCCCACACTGGTACTGAGACACGGACCAGACTCCTACGGGAGGCAGCAGTAGGGAATATTGGGCAATGGACGAAAGTCTGACCCAGCCACGCCGCGTGAAGGATGAATGCCCTCTGGGTTGTAAACTTCTTTTGTATGGGAAGAAAATTCCGAACGTGTTCGGAGCTGACGGTACCATAAGAATAAGCATCGGCTAACTCCGTGCCAGCAGCCGCGGTAATACGGAGGATGCAAGCGTTGTCCGGATTCATTGGGTTTAAAGGGTGCGTAGGCGGAGAATTAAGTCAGTGGTGAAAGCTTACAGCTTAACTGTGAAATTGCCATTGAAACTGGTTTTCTTGAGTTCGATTGAGGTAGATGGAATGTATCATGTAGCGGTGAAATGCTTAGATATGATACAGAACACCAATTGCGAAGGCAGTCTACTAAGTCGATACTGACGCTGAGGCACGAAAGCATGGGGAGCAAACAGGATTAGATACCCTGGTAGTCCATGCCCTAAACGTTGATTACTCGTTGTTGGCGATACACTGTCAGCGACTAAGCGAAAGCGTTAAGTAATCCACCTGGGGAGTACGATCGCAAGGTTGAAACTCAAAGGAATTGACGGGGGCCCGCACAAGCGGTGGAGCATGTGGTTTAATTCGATGATACGCGAGGAACCTTACCAGGGCTTGAAAGTTAGTGACCGCTGCCGAAAGGTGGCTTCCCTTCGGGGCACAAAACTAGGTGCTGCATGGCTGTCGTCAGCTCGTGCCGTGAGGTGTTGGGTTAAGTCCCGCAACGAGCGCAACCCCTATCTCTAGTTGCCATCAGGTAATGCTGGGGACTCTAGAGAGACTGCCTATGTAAATAGTGAGGAAGGTGGGGACGACGTCAAGTCATCATGGCCCTTACGTCCTGGGCTACACACGTGCTACAATGGCAGGTACAAAGAGCAGCTACTTAGTGATAAGATGCAAATCTCAAAAAGCCTGCCTCAGTTCGGATCGAAGTCTGCAACTCGACTTCGTGAAGCTGGAATCGCTAGTAATCGGATATCAGCAATGATCCGGTGAATACGTTCCCGGGCCTTGTACACACCGCCCGTCAAGCCATGGGAGTCGGGAGAACCTAAAGTCGATAACCGCAAGGAGTCGCCTAGGGTTATACTGATGACTAGGGCTAAGTCGTAACAAGGTAGCCGTATCGGAAGGTGCGGCTGGACCACCTCCTTTCTGGAGCAAGATTACACAACTCGCTATTTCGTTTACTTCAATTTTTTCGTTCTTTACATTACCCATAACGAGCTCAAGGTTAAAACCGGAAGAGCAAAGGATTAGTGATTTGCGAATTGCGAAATACGATTTATGATCGAACGACGTGAATCCTAAATCAAATATAGTCCCGTAGCTCAGTTGGTTAGAGCACTACACTGATAATGTAGGGGTCAGCAGTTCAAGTCTGCTCGGGACTACCATTATCAATACTCGTTTGGGGAATTAGCTCAGCTGGCTAGAGCACCTGCCTTGCACGCAGGGGGTCAACGGTTCGAATCCGTTATTCTCCACCAAGGTCTTTATGCGTTGAAGACCAATTTGAAATACTGAAGAAATAGCTCAATGGTTAGAGCATCCCGAACTTGCTTCGGGAGGGTCAACGGTTCGAATCCGTTATTCTTTACCATCCCGCAACGGCGGGAAAAGTTCATTGACATATTGGAAGTAAATAAAATTAAACATAAAGTTACTAAGGGCGCATGGTGGATGCCTAGGCTCTCAGAGGCGATGAAGGACGTGCTAGGCTGCGATAAGCACGGAGGAGGTGTCTAGAACCTTTGATTCCGTGATTTCCGAATGGGGAAACCCTCCCGATTTATCGGGACAATTTTGGCTAACCCGCTGAACTGAAACATCTAAGTAAGCGGAGGAAAAGAAAATAATAATGATTTCCCAAGTAGCGGCGAGCGAACGGGAAAAAGCCCAAACCACTTCTGTTACGGCAGATGTGGGGTTGTAGGACTGCATTTAGAACAAAACATTCGAGTTGAATCACTTGGGAAGGTGAGCCATAGAGGGTGACAGCCCCGTAAACGAAGTCGGTTTTGTTCGAGCAGTATCCTGAGTACCGCGGGGTCGGAGAAGCCCTGTGGGAAGCTGCCAGCACCATCTGGTAAGGCTAAATACTCCTGAGAGACCGATAGTGAACCAGTACCGTGAGGGAAAGGTGAAAAGTATTTCGAACAGAAAGGTGAAAAGAACCTGAAACCATGCGCTTACAAGCGGTCGGAGTCCTGAACTTGTTTCAGGATGACGGCGTGCCTTTTGCATAATGAGCCTACGAGTTACTACTTACTGGCAAGATTAATCCCTTAAGGGGAGCAGTCGTAGCGAAAGCGAGTCTGAATAGGGCGATAAGTCAGTAGGTGTAGACGCGAAACTTTGTGATCTACCCATGAGCAGGATGAAGTTGCCGTAACAGGTAATGGAGGTCCGAACCAGTTTACGTTGAAAAGTATTTGGATGACTTGTGGGTAGGGGTGAAAGGCTAATCAAACTGAGAGATAGCTCGTACTCCCCGAAATGTTTTTAGGAACAGCGTCAGGTATAAGTTTTATAGAGGTAGAGCTACTAATTGGGTAAGGGGGAGTCAAATCCTACCGAACTCAGATAAACTCCGAATACTATAAAATGTTTCCTGGCAGTGAGCCCCGGGGTGCTAAGGTCACGGGGCGAGAGGGAAAGAACCCAGACCATCAGCTAAGGTCCCTAAATCTATTCTAAGTTGAACTAATGCGGTCCAATTGCACTGACAGCTAGGATGTTTGCTTGGAAGCAGCCATTCATTTAAAGAGTGCGTAACAGCTCACTAGTCGAGCGATTGGGCGTGAATGATAAACGGGCATAAGAATAGTACCGAAGCTATGGATGTATAGCAATATACATGGTAGGGGAGCATTCCATCGTCAGCGAAGGTGTGGTATGAGCCATGCTGGAGATTATGGAAAAGCAAATGTAGGCATAAGTAACGATAATTCTGGTGAAAAACCAGAACGCCGATAGTCTAAGGTTTCCTGATCAATGCTAATCAGATCAGGGTTAGTCGGGTCCTAAGGCGAACCGATTTAGGAAAGTCGATGGAAAGCAGGTTAATATTCCTGCACCAGTTGAGAGGGACGGAGAATTGTAGCAGCTACGTACTGACGGAAATGTACGTTGAGCATAGCCTTCGGGCGAAGCGAAGTTGTGAAAGTTCTTCCAAGAAAAGCTCCAACATAAGCCCGTACCGCAAACCGACACAGGTAGACAAGGAGAGAATCCTGAGGCGCTCGAGTGAATCGTGGTTAAGGAACTCGGCAAATTGACCCTGTAACTTCGGGATAAGGGGAGCTCATATTTATATGAGTCGCAGAGAAATGGTCCAGGCGACTGTTTAGCAAAAACACATAGATCTGCTAAAACGAAAGTTGATGTATAGGTCTTGACACCTGCCCGGTGCTGGAAGGTTAAGAGGGGGGGTTAGCCGCAAGGCGAAGCTCTGAATCGAAGCCCCAGTAAACGGCGGCCGTAACTATAACGGTCCTAAGGTAGCGAAATTCCTTGTCGGGTAAGTTCCGACCTGCACGAATGGTGTAACGATCTGGACGCTGTCTCAACCACGAGCTCGGTGAAATTGTAGTATCGGTGAAGATGCCGGTTAACCGCAACGGGACGGAAAGACCCCATGCACCTTCACTACAGCTTTGCATTGGTTTTGTTTAAATGATGTGTAGGATAGGTGGGAGACTTTGAAGCGGCGTCGCTAGGCGTTGTGGAGTCATTGTTGAAATACCACCCTTCATTTAATTGAAATCTAACCCCGATTTAGTTGGGGGACATTGCATGGTGGGTAGTTTGACTGGGGTGGTCGCCTCCGAAATCGTATCGGAGGCTTTCAAAGGTATCTTCAGTACGGTCGGTAATCGTGCGTAGAGTGCAATAGCATAAAGATGCTTGACTGCGAGACCTACAAGTCGAGCAGGGTCGAAAGACGGATATAGTGATCCGGTGGTTCTGAATGGAAGGGCCATCGCTCATAGGATAAAAGGTACGCTGGGGATAACAGGCTGATCTCCCCCAAGAGCTCACATCGACGGGGAGGTTTGGCACCTCGATGTCGGCTCGTCACGTCCTGGGGCTGGAGAAGGTCCCAAGGGTTGAGCTGTTCGCTCATTAAAGTGGCACGCGAGCTGGGTTCAGAACGTCGTGAGACAGTTCGGTCCCTATCTGTTGTGGTCGTTTGAAAATTGAGAGGATCTGACTTTAGTACGAGAGGACCGGGTTGGACATACCTCTGGTGTATCTGTTGTAGTGCCAACTGCACCGCAGAGTAGCTAAGTATGGATTAGATAAGCGCTGAAAGCATCTAAGCGCGAAACTAGCCTCAAGATGAGTTTTCATTGAAGGTCCCTGTAGATGACAGGGTTGATAGGCTATAGGTGTAAAGCCGGTGACGGCAAAGCCGAGTAGTACTAATTACCTGAAAACTTTAATATTATTTTATTTACTTCCAATTTTTGTCAATTTATAAGAACTTAAAGATTTTATGGTGACTATGTCAAGGGTGTTCACCTCTTCCCATTTCGAACAGAGAAGTTAAGCCCCTTCGAGCCGATGATACTAGGGTAAAACCCGGAAAAGTAGGTCGTTGCCAAATCAATTGAAAACCCTTCTTCGGAAGGGTTTTTTGTTTATATATACCCACATAAACATGATCACATAATCATCTAAGCTAATTCAGATTAAGCTATCCTTTGTTCACGGATCAAACAAATAAAGAGACAATTAATTCATGAAATGCACATTCATCAGTAATTCATTTTGAGTTTTAAGCTCTATTGTATGCAACAACTTACTAAAGCAAAGCATATAGGGGTGCTGAAAATCAGGTGAGTTCTAGTAAAATAGGGGTGCTGAAAATCAGGTGAGTTCTAGTAAAATAGGGGTGCTGAAACAAGTTCAGCGCGACTTCTTTGAACTTATTTTAAGCGTCCATTCTGAACTTGTTTCAGAATCCCATTTTTAATGGAATAACTTCTTGTTTCAGAATCCCATTTTTAATGGAATAAGTTCTTGTTTCAGAATCCCTTTTACAATGGAATGACTTTTTTTTTAAAATCTCATTTGTTTCAGAATTCATCATCGGATCTGCGTAATGAATCCGAACCGGTTCCCAAATTATTCATTGACAAACAACCATGCATATTTAGGTGTATTGGTCTTTTTGGGGAAAACTTTTTCGAATTCACTCATTGCGTCTTTTTTACGGTTGAATGATTTATTGTACACCAAATACCATCCATCTAATGCATCAGGCTTCAATATTTTACAGTCCGGAAATTCAAAAGTTTGCGCAGCAAGTTTTACATAATCCTGTGCTTCTTCAACTTTCTGAAAGGCAGCCAAAACAATTACAAATTTCAAAGCCTCATCCTCATTGGCCTCATCACCTTTTTTGTCTCTTACATCCTTGGCTTTATCAAATTTTTCCCTGTATTCTGATTTGATACTTTTCAAAGTAATGTCATTCTGGTGTGCCACACCACCAAGCATTCTCATCTGAGAGTTTTCTATACGATCGCTCTCCGGAAAATTTGCAAGCATGAATTCAAGTTCGGCGATCCTTTTGGTATTGGCTTCATTTCGGGCATTAAGTGAATCGATCAGTGCCTTATCTGTTTTGGTCATCTTGTATTCATTGGGATCCTTTACTTCCTTCGATTTCTTCATTTCCTTCTCAACTTGAGCTTCCACCGATTTGTTTATTTTATCGGCCATATCCTTAGCCAGTTTGTCCTCAATCTCTTTTCTCATTTTTTCTTCCTTCTGTTTCTTTACGGCTTCCGAGTCTTCCTTTGAATCTTTTTTTGAATCGGTAATCTGGATACCGGAAACTGCCAATTTTACTTTTTCTTCAACCAGCTTGTTCATATTTTCTTCTAGTTGTTTTTTGAGATTTTCCTCCAGATCTTTCTTGATCTTTTCAACGTCATCTTTACTTAAGGTAGCACTGTTTCCGGGTGTGGTTTTGGTATTCTTGTCATCTGTGGGAGTTGTAACTATTTGCTTACTATTGATCTCCTTTGCAACTTTTTCCTCAACGGCTTTGTTAATTTTGGCATCCATTTCCTGCGCAAGTTTTGCTGAGATATCTTTCTCTAGTTTGTCTTTTAATTTGGCTTCAGAATCTTTTGTCAAACCGTTAGCAGGTTCTGATTTATCTTCAGTACTCTTTCCACCGATCTTAAATCCCACGACAATCTCGTGGCTACCAACTGCAAACTTACTAATGTCGTTAACAGGACGGTCAAACATGTATCCAACTTTTATACCCTTGGCAAATTTCAAACCGGCACCAACCGAAAACGCGTAGTTCGTGCGGTATCCTACAGCCGCAAAGGCTTTGTCTTTCCAATCGAATAAACCAATAACATCGATTTGAGGCGCAATGTCCTGTGATCCTCTTACAACAACCATAGGATTGATCTTTAAGGCTTCATTTACTGAGAGATTGTAACCTGCATTTACAATATAATGTGGATTGCTGGCATACGTGCCGTTTGTGTTTTTTAGATAATCGCTGTATTTCACTTTACTTGAAACCACTTGTGGCAAGGATATCCCAAATTCAAATTTCTCTCCGCTTAACCGCAATCCAAAGTCTGAACGGAAAGTGGTTGCATTTGAAGGATAAGTGGATATGACCGCTTCAGAAACATCATCTACACGCAGCTGATCCAGATTGAGATTCCATTGAACCATACCTGCATTTAAACCAAAACCCAGTTTTAATCGCTCATTTAATTTAACCGCATAAGCATAGGTTAGTTGAAAACCGTTCTGGGCAATTAAACTATTCCTGTCGGAATACAACAAACCACCCAATCCAAATGATTTACTTTTGAAACCTGCATCCCCTGTAAGCATATAGGTTACGGGTGCTCCGTCAAAGCCTGCATATTGAACCCTGTTGATGCCGTATATATTTGTTTCATTTTTGGCACCAGCATAGGATGGGTTGATCAAATATTTGTTTAATGTATATGAACTGAACATTGGGATTTGCTGGCCGAACGTTTGTACAGCAAAGAAGGATAATAGTATAAAGGTAAGAATTGATTTTTTCATTTTGTTTAAATTGAAATTGAACGGTGTTGATTTGGAATTAAAATAACTCATGTTCTACTTATTGTTTAAGATGGTAATAATTCCTTTATATTCTCTCTCAGAATCGGTTGTTGTGATAACATAAAAATACGTTCCGTCAGGCAAAGGCTTACCGTCAACTGTTCCGTCCCATGTGTTTTGATATCCTGTTTCATTCAGCAATATTCTTCCCCACTGATCAAAGATCATTACTGTGGCATCCGGGTAAAATTCAATACCCTGTATTTTCCATAGATCATTCTGACCATTTGCGTTAGGAGTGATCAAATTTTGAGGAACGATGTTAAAATCGCTGATCAGTGAAACAAGTACTGAAGCCGTGTCTTTACAACCAAACGAATTGGTAACGGTTACTATATAACGGGTATCCATATCTGGTGTGGCCACAGGACTTGCAATGGAAGCATTATCCAGAGTCCCTGCAGGTGTCCAGGTGTAATCGGTGCCTCCACCGGCCAAAAGCGGTGTGCTGAATCCTTTGCTGAGTTGTACATCGCTGCTTATTTTAACTAAGGGCTTGTTGTAAATTAATATTGTTTTTGAAGTGGAATCGGTACAACCCAATGCAGTACTTACGGTCAAGGTAATGTTGTAAACACCCGGAGCTGCATACTGATGTGTCGGGCTAAAGCCAGGATCGGTATTTCCGTCACCGAAATTCCAGTTTTGAGAGGTTATCAGACCCTGAGAAGAATTTACAGGTATCATATCTTCTCCTTCGCAAACATCTTTAACAATAAAAATCGGTATTGGCAACTGAGCAATACTTACATTTTGAGAAATTTCCGAAATGCAATTGTCTGCTGATGTAGCTGTTAAAATTACCTTGTAGTTACCTGAGTTGAGATATGTATATTGAGGGTCTTTTACAGTGCTGCTTCCGCTACCGTCGCCAAAATTCCAGAAATAGGAATTTGCTCCGGTACTTGTATTTGTGAATTGAGAGCTTTGTCCGGTACAAACAGTTGGCGAAGTAAATGCAGGTATAGGTTTTGCAAAAACTTTAACAGATCTGATGTATTCGGCAACACAACCTTTCGTTGAAAACCCTTTTAACTTCACAGAATAGGTTCCTGAATTTGGAAATTTATATTTTGGGTTGGAAGAAGTTGTTGAATCTCCGTTTCCGAAATTCCAAACGTAAGTGGAGGCTCCATTACTTAAGTTTGATAAGGGTGCTTCTGACTGATGGCAATGATCTTCAGCGTTAAAGAGTACTTCCGGGGCCTGCAAAACATTAACGTTTCCTTCGTAACTGTCTTTGCAATTGTCGGAATTGGTTATGGTTAATTTTACCTTATAGGTGCCAACACCACTGTAAATGTGAGATGGACTAAAAGTATTGGCGGTTTGTCCGTCACCGAATTCCCAGTTTTGAACTACACCACCCGATGATGTATTTATAAAATTAACGCTTTGTTTGTCACATGCATCTTTTGCCGTAAAACCGGCAGTTGGCAGATCATAGATCCTTACAATGGATAAAGCAGAATCAACACATCCGAATTCGGTTTTTGCCACAAGACTTACCTGGTAGTTGTTGGCCGCACCATAGGAATAGGAAGGGCTTGTTTGAGAACTGATGTTGCCATCACCATACCTCCATAAATAAGTTCCGTTGGTTCCGGGCATACTGGATTGATTTATAAAATCTATGGATTCTCCTTTGCAACCATTCTTCGATTGGAAATATGCAATGGGTATTTCATGAACGGTAACAGGCTGGGTGTAATTATCAACACAGCCGTTTACACTGGTTACCGTTAGGGTTACATCGTATGTTTTCGCAACAAGATAATTTAATGACGGGCTATAAGTGCTGGATGTTCTGCCATCACCAAAGGTCCAGTTGGTTTTATTGGCTCCGATTGAATTATTGGAGAAACTTGTGGCTTTTCCCAGGCAAACTTCTGTAGCTGTAAAACTTGCCTTTGGTAAGGCATAAATGGTAAGTGTACGTCCGGCAAAATCCGAACAACCCTGTGAAGAAAATACAGTTAATTTTATAGAATAAGTTCCGGCTGTATTGTATATTTTGACAGGGTTTTCAAGTAATGAAGAGTTGCCATCTCCAAAGTCCCAGTTAAACGTCACCCCATTAATGGAGGTGTTATTGATTCCAATGCTGGATCCGGCGCATACATTATTTGCTCCAAATGATGCAGCGGGTTTAGGATATACGACCACCGACTTGCTTATTGTATCTGAACAACTGTTTGGTGAAGTGGCTTCAAGTATTACTTTATAAGTACCAGCAAATGAATACGTATGATTTGGATTTGTAAGAGTGCTTGATTTACCGTCACCAAAATCCCACTTGTAGGATGATCCGCCATACGATATATTATTAAAGTCAGTTGCCTGCCCTAGACATTTGCTAGAGAATGTGAAATTTGCAGCCGGTTTCGGGTAAACTTCCACCTTCTTTATCACGGAATCTCTCAACCCAGCTCCATAAAACACGATAAGTTTAACAAAATAGGTTCCGGCTGAATTATAGAAATGAGATGGGCTGTACTTGGTAGATGTTTTAGCATTGTCAAAATCCCATAAAAACCCGGTGGCATCTTTGCAACCATCCGTTGTGGCATTGGTAAATATGACCGAATCACAGGTAAGTGCAAACTTAAAATCAGGGGTTGGTTTGGTCGGGCCCAAAAAGGTTCTTTTAGTAATATCCGTATCGTTTATGGGTACCGAGTCGAGTTTATACGTGGTCCATGATGTAATTGTTACACCTCCTTTGATCGTATCGGTATTGAGGGTTCCCATGTGAATTGTATCTGTTATACCAACCTTTAGGGCTCGATTGTAAAACCTGCTAAAATTTTGAATTACCCCACCTGTAACATTGGCGTATACAGGGATGTTCTCTGAGGCAGGAATGTCTTTTAAACCGGTATTCTTTATCTGTAAGATCACCGGATCCGGATTTGCTCCACAACTATTATTTAAACTTGTAATGCCAAGGTTGGTAAGGTCAAAATCAGAAGATTTAACGCTGATACCAAAATCTACCAACCCGGTCCCGTTTGATCCTGAATTACTGCTGTATCCACCCCAGATCCGCTGTGTTCCGCCGGATGTGGTTTGAGCAACCTGATTGCCTGTACCGGCAGAAACCTTCATTTCAAATACCAGAGACAGATTCGGATCGTATTTAAAAGGTGTATTTAAGGTTATTTCATACCAGGATGTTGCTTTTGCACCGGTAAGGCTGTAACTTGAGGCATAGAAAGCCTGGGTGAGACCTGTTACAAAGGTTGTTGTACTCCAGGTTGTGTTCGTGCCCTGATTCTGAGCAAATGATATCGTAAAATTCGAGTAGGTAGAAGAACCGCTGAATGTAGTTCCCAATCGAAAATAAACCTTTTCGATAAGTCCACCGGGAGCCGGGGTTCCGGTGGAACCTTTGGTTTTAAATACATTTGGACCATAGATCCACTGTACCTTGTTAGAACCAGTGGTGTTCAGTGGAAACGAGTTGTAACTTGTACCATTATCGTTATTATAAAAAGGAGGTTGAGCATAAACGTCTTTGCCTAAAAAGCAAAGGCAAAGAAGAAAAACCATGATCCTGAAGGATCTTCCGGTAGCAATCTGATTTAAAACTAAATAAGGTTTTTTTAGATTCATATTTATTTATTAATTAGGATAATTAAATTTTGTCATTATACAAATTCACTTAATTTCAAACTTTCAAAAGGATCTATCCCTCAAAAGTAAAACTGTTGTTGAATTAGTGTAAAAATAATTTTATCAGACAAATCTATTTAATATTTTGATTATTTAGGAAGAATTTTCTAAGGCTTAAGTAAATATTTTCTGACATGTAATAAAATGCAAAATATTTTAATTAATTCTACTAATTTGTATGCATGTGTCGAAACTTAAATTCACTTAAAATGCGATGTTTTTTCTACGTCTTGTTTTTTGCATTTCTTATTGGATGTAAACCGGGTGTGAAAGAAAATTATTCAAATTCAGAGAGCCGGTTTATTCAGTCTGTTTCAATAAACCATCCCGGTATGTTCAGGTTTTCGATAACAGGTGATTTTAATGGTGACGGAGAGCCGGATACAATTTTTGAATCTTTTATAAGTGGGTTAACCGGGAAGGAAATTCCCAAAATAGCGGATTCACTAGATTATGAAAATAATCTCGATCTTATCATGAATGAAAAACCTATCACAAGAATTTATTCAAGTATTAAGGGCATCGATACCTTTACGATAACCAAAGAACCTCAGCAGTCCGGGTTGCAGTATTTTCGAAATTTGGGTGATCTTAATCAGGATGGAAGTGATGAAATAGGACTGGCAATTCATTGGGAAGACTATTCAAACCTGAACCAGTATTTTATTTATACCATTAAGAAGGAAGCTTTCGTGGAATTGTTCAGCTTCAAAATTCACGAATCCCTGTTTTATGATACGAGTGAAAATTTGTTTTCAAACGGTAGTTTTATCCAAAAATCCGGCCCGGCAGGGATCCAATATATTTTTTACAGCGATAGTGCTACTTTTGAAACCGGAAAGTACAAATTCAACAAGCAGTAATGTTTAATGCATGGAAGTTGTTAAAACACGAATGTTAACGGAAGGCCAACAGGATCAGATTAATGACTTATGGAATTCTGAATATCCGGCTCAGCTAAAAGACCGGTTTAAAATACTACTTGAAGGTGTTGAGAATTATCTTCATTATTTGATTCTGGATCCAAAAGGAATTGTATTGGCCTGGGCCGCTTATTTTGAAAAAGAAAATGAAATTCGATTTTCACTTGTCGTAGCCAAAAATGCACAGGGTAAAGGTTTGGGAACTTTGTTGCTGAATTTTTTAAAGAATGACCTTGAAGACTATTCGGGTTGGGTAGTACATCATAACAACTACTTGAAACTCAGTGGTGAACCATACCGGTCACCTTTGAATTTCTACCTGAAAAATGGATTTGAAGTTGAACATAATTCAGAATCCAAATCTGATTTGTTGCATGCAGTTAAAGTTAGACCACTTTCTAAAAAATAAAAACCAATGGTACAATTTAGATTGTACCTTCACGTTAATTTTAAAATTTAATTAAATGAAAAAAATAACCATCGTGTTCATTATGACAATGATTTTGTCAAGTTTCGAGTTGTATGCCCAAAAAAATTCATCTAAACCTAACAAAAAGCTAGTGCTGGATGAAGTATCCTTTCTTCCCGGGATCTATTTAAAACAAAATATGAATCCTACTCTTTCCGACATGAAAACACTTGCTCCCGGTTCTGAATTATTGAAAAATGATTTTACCGGCTTTTCAACCTTTAACTACGATTTCTATTCGCAGGGTAACCAAACCTATATAGGAAGGGAGCCCCTGAATGAAAGGCTTGAAAGCAGTCCATCGCTTTCAATGATGGTAGGCCTGAAAGTTAACAACAGTGCCGGAAGTAATTTAAAAGGTGTAAAAAATCTTCGACTGGGTTTAAATTACATACACAACACCGGAATGTCCATTTCATATTATAAAACCGAGCGAAAAACATATGATAAGTTCACTTCTTCACAAACCGGAAGAACCGTTTACCTTGATTCGGTTACAACCGATCGTTATAATCTTCGTTATCAGGCTCAGGAATTGAGATTTGACGTTTCCTACCTTTATCGAAGCAATCAAAACCGACCCCTGTCATTCTTTACAGGAATTGGCATAACCGGGGGCATAACCTTCAATTCACATACTGACATCCGTTATTTTAAATCTAGGGGAGAAGAAGTGCATTTCGATATTAATGACAGAGACGAATTGTATTCATCGTACCTTAGTACAGAGGAAGGAACTCACGAATTTTTCAGAAATAAAAGCAGTTTTGGTGCATCGGTATATGTCCCGGTTGGGGTTGACCTGCGTTTAGGACATAAAAAAGAGCTTTGGAAACATATGCATGTGTTTTATGAAGCACGCCCCATGTTGAACTTAAGTTCCATACCTGAATTAAGAACTTATTTTGGGGTGGGTATTCAACATGGTCTTGGTTTGCGATACACAATTCTCTAATGTTTTGATTTGCCATTGCGATTGAAGGACCTTCTCTTTTTTGCCATGATAAGCTTTATGATATCCCAATAACGAGCATTTATTGGGTTAGTTTTTAGTTTTAACTTGATGTAAGTTCTGAGTTTCCAATACTCTGTTTTTTATTTATACCTTTGAAACCATACCCTGTATCAAATTTTGTCAATAAAAAAGAATCTTACCGAAGAAGAAGTACTTAGCCTTATTGGCAGAGAAACGGAGGCAGGGTTCAACTATCTATACGATCATTACGCCTCAACCTTCTATGGTATTGTTCTAAAAATTGTTTTTTCAGAAGATGCAGCTCAGGATGTATTGCAGGATGGTTTTGTGAAAATCTGGAAAAACATTTCAAATTACGAAAGAAAAAAAGGCACCCTGTTTACATGGATGTTGAACATAATTCGAAATACCGCGATCGACTACACGCGTTCAAAACATGTTAGAAATAAAATCCGAATTGACGATGAAATCGTAGGTTTGAATAATCAACTTTCTGAAAGCAAAAATTTTGATCATATAGGAATGAAAGAGGTCATTGTAAAACTGAAAGAAGAACATAAGGTTGTAATCGAAGCCTTATACTTTTCGGGATACACTCAAGAAGAAGCTTCAAAAAAATTGAACCTGCCTTTGGGTACTCTTAAAACAAGAGCCAGGACTGCAATAATGACTTTAAGAAACCTATTAAAAGAAATACAATAGTGGACCTAAACGAATACATATTATCCGGAATCTTAGAGGACTATGTAATGGGCCTTGCTTCTGAAGACCAAATTGCTGAGATTGAAAAGCAGGCTGAATTGCAGCCTGAGATCCGAAATGAAATCAGAAAAATTCAGGAGTCTTTAGAAATATATGCCTCATCTTTTAAGATGGATCCACCTGAAGGTTTAAAAGAAAGGGTCCGATCCGATCTATTTAAAGAAATTCAAGGTACGATGCCGGAACCCGATTTAACTGACGAAGATCCAAAGACCAGAATTATACGTTTTAAGTATACTAAATGGCTTGCCGCGGCTTCAGTAACCTTACTTATTCTTTCTTCCATTTTAAATGTTAACCTTTTTCTTAAATTAAAATCCACCCAAAAACAGTTGACGGCCCTGATTACTGAAAAAGAGTATCTGGCCCAAAAAATGAAGGAGCAGGAAATTATTCTAACAAAAGCACAGGATGAACAGAATTTTTTGTTACAAGCAGAAACTAGATCCATAGTTTTACAAGGTTTGCCGAAATTTCCGGATGCCCAGGCAACTGTTTTTTGGAACACAAATTCATCTGAAGTATACCTAACCATTAACAATTTACCTGTACCCGAATCCGGTAAGCAATACCAATTATGGGCGATAGTGGATGGGGTTCCTGTGGATGCCGGCATCTTAAACGAAACGAAATCAAAGTTTCTTCAGAAGATGAATAACTTCAGTAAAGCTCAGGCTTTTGCCATTACCCTTGAAAGGAAAGGTGGAAATTCAACCCCTACACTTGAGGCTATGTACGTTATGGGTAAGGTTTAAGTTTTTGTAAATCAGCAATTTATTATTTTTATTTTATTTAATCAATCCATAATCGGTTTTGTGTCGTAGATATATAAATTCAAATTTATTATCAACCTAAATTAAAATCAAAATGAAAAAAACAAAACGATTATCAATTGCAATTTTTCTAATGGTGTTTGCATTTAATTCTAATGCAGATCATTTAAGAGAAAGTTTATTGATCACAGCAAAATTAGATGGTGGCCAGGAAGTTCCGGCTGTCAGTACAAATGCTATTGGCGTAGCCGGTTTATCAATCAATCCGGGTCGCGATACCATTTGTGTAAACATTAGTTTTACCGGCTTGAGCGGTCCGGTTACAGGAATACATATCCATGATGGAGTTGCAGGAATGAACGGAGGAGTTTTGAAAAACCTTACACCAATGTTATCCGGAAACAGGCTTACAACTTCTCTTACCGGAACGGATGCTTCTCCTTCATTTATTTCAAAACTTTTAAAGGGCGAATTGTATCTGAATGTGCATACAAATGCAAATCCAAATGGTGAAATCAGGGGGCAATTATTACTTGAAACCGACTGGAGTTATTCAGTAATGTTAAAGGGCACCAATGAGGTCCCGCCGGTAACCACCACAGCAGAAGGCTTAGGCGTTTTTAACCTTTCAAAGGACCTTTCTCAAATTAAATATTACGTTATCGTTAATGGATTAAGTGGTCCAATCACAGGTATCCATTTGCATAACGGAGCAATGGGAGTGAATGGCGGTGTAGCAGTCAATTTGTCGAACGATGTAAACGGCAACATCATAAGTGGAACAATAATGTCACCTTCCCAAATGCTTATTGATAGTTTGATGGCTCACAGGATTTACCTTAATGTACACACCAGCGCCAATGCAGGTGGAGAAATCAGAGGTCAATTAATGAGTTCTTCAAGGTATCTGTATTTTGACTCGTGGCTTGACGGAGATCAGCAAGTTCCAATGCTTTCTACCGGAGCAAAAGGTATTGCTTCCATACTTTTAAACACAAGTATGGATACCCTTTGGTATACTGTTTTAACAGATGGCTTAAGCGGAGCCATAACCATGGCTCATTTTCACAATGCTGCAGCAGGAAGCAACGGGGGAGTTGAAATTGATTTGAATTCAGGAATAATGGGTATGAATTTAATGGGCACAATAACCGGGGCAAGTTTGAGTAAAACTTTTGTGAATAAGCTTTTAAAAGGTGAAATTTATCTTAACCTTCATACAAGCATGAATCCCGGAGGTGAAATAAGAGGTCAGGTTTACCGGCTTGCAAGAGAAGGATACTCAATATCGCTCGACGGTACACAGGAGGTTCCAATGGTTAGTACAACAGCGAGTGGTTCAGGTATCGTATCTGTAGATCGAGACCAAAGCAATGCACACATTATGATCGTTGTAAATGGTCTTAATCCAACGGCGGCCCATTTCCACAAAGCTCAGAAAGGAAATAATGGAGGTGTGATTTTTAACCTCACCCCCTGGCTAAGCAATAATGGAGTATTCGGGTACTGGAAAAATACAGATCCAGGTCCATTTGGCTTAAACAATTCACTGCAACTTCGAAAGGACAGTGTTTATGTTAATTTTCATACCTCAGGTAATCCTAACGGTGAGATCAGAGGCCAGGTGATGAGAAGTGTTCAATGCTTTTCAAATACTGCCGGTTCGAAAGAGATCAAGATGGCATCCAACGAGTTGATAGAGCTTTTCCCAAATCCGGTTACTGAAAACCTGAACCTTAGACTTACACTAAATGGCGTACAGGAATCAAAGTTTTGGATTACGGATGCTCTTGGAAAATTGATGTATGAAGAAGTTGTGGTGGGATCCTCAGAAACCATCGATCAGACCATAAATATTAAAGAATGGCCTGAAGGACTTTACCTTGTAAGAATCCAGACCGGAGTAAAGAA
>JACJZT010000029.1 GCA_020635455.1 Flavobacteriales bacterium | reverse complement strand
ATCCATATTTGTTCGCCAATTTTTACCCACTTGTACTCGTGATTATCACGACTATCGACAAAAGTTCCAGACTCGGCATCAAAGGGTTCATCATCGCAACTACATAGTAACAGCATTGCAATTGAAAATAGGAGTGTTAATGTTTTAGATTTCATTGGTTTTATTTTAATTATAGATGCATCTAAGTTCATATGGATTATTAACAGTGAATATATTGTCAGTTGAAGAATTAATTAAAGAATCCACCCTCAAAGAAGGTGGACTTATAAGAAAGCCCCTATAAGGGGCCAAAGTTGAGCCGCTGTTGCTCTTCGAAACGTTCTTGATCTTCTTGATATTTCACGTATTTCTTGATCTTTTCTTCGTCAAGACCGATTGTGTCAACACAATATCCTTTGGACCAAAAGTGATTGCCCCAATACGGTTTAGTTCGTAATTGAGGATAACTTTTGAAAATCTTAATGGCTGTTTTGCCTTTCAAAATTCCCATTAATTGCGATATCGAAGTCTTCGGTGGGACACTAACAATCAGGTGAACATGATCTTTTTGAATATTCATCTCGATCATTTCACAGGATTTCCATTCCAACAACATCGGGATGTCATGCTGAAGAAGTTCCTTGACAAGACCTTCAAGTACGCGAAATCGATACTTTGGTGTCCATACAACATGGTAAGTACACCTATAGATTACATGATTTAATTTTTTAAAATTACTCATGTAACGAAGTTAAATAATTTTCAGGCTTAGCCAATTAAACATGACCACCCCCAAAGGAGGTGGTTTTAACGATTATAATAAAAATGGCGCCAGAAAAGCGCCATTTTTATTTTTTAGACAATGCTGCTATTTTGTAACAACAAGTTTTTTAATAACCGGTATTCCGTCAACATCAATTTTCACAAAGTACATTCCTGCTACTTTGTCCGACATGTCGAAGGTTATTCTTTCTGAAGCTGTATATGATTTTCTCATCACTGTTTTACCGGTAATGTCCATCACCGAAAGTTCAACATTGTAAGTTCCTGATTTAAAATCGAGGTTTACCTTTCCTGTAGCCGGGTTCGGGTACATGTTTACTTCAAACTGATTTGCGCCCAACCCGGTTACAGCTGTCGGGTAACCTTCAACACATATTTCGAAGGTGTCGGTTGCAGTGGCTCCTGATGTATCGGTTGCAGTTACTACAATATTCACACAAGAAGTGTCGGCAAGTATCGGTTGACAAACCAGTGTGTCGCCTGCCAAAGTTGCCCAAACGGGAAGTGAGTCTGTTCCTTCAATTGCAGCAGTTATTACTAGTACATCATCATCGATATCGCCAAACATATCACCAGGAACCGAACTTAACGGAACTTTCAGGACATAACTGGCATTCACCGACTGGTCGGCTACCGGTGTTAGCAGGAATGGTGCATCGTTTACCGGGTTTACTGTTAAAGTGAAAGTGGTTGTAGTTACCCCGCCTTCGCTGTCTTCAACTGTAACTGTAATTTCTGATGAACCATCCATGTCAGGAGCCAGTACCAATTCAACGGTTCCCGTGGTATCTCCTTCGGTATATTCAACAGCAACAGATTCAACAAGTCCGGTATTTGAGCTAACTGCGGTTACTGTAACTTCCTGCGCCTCGCAATCGTTACCGCATCCGATTCCGCTCAATTCAACCGTTATCGGTTCTGAATCTTCATCGGTTTCAACATCTGCAACTTCATCGATTGTCGGAAGTGCATTGGTTGCCACAACAATTACATCGAACGAAACCGTAGCTGTATTTCCCGACTCATCGGTGGCTTTCCATGTTTCTGTGGTTGTTCCGATTGGGAAAAGACCGTCTTCACCCAAACCTTCTACCAGTTCCAAAGTAGCGTTGCAGTTGTCGGTAACAACAATTGCAGGATAGGTGATTTCTGTTTCACACACTCCAGCTTCGGCTGTCACTTCAATATCATCCATACTTTCAATTTCCGGGGCAATAATATCTTTTACTGTTACTATTGATGTACAGGTTGACGTGTTGCCACTGGGATCGTAAGCTGTAAGTGTTACAATGTTTTGACCAACGTTGGAGCAATCGAAATTGTATTGATCGATATCGAGACCTTCGATACCGCAGGCATCGTAACTTCCGCTGGTTAAACCGTTATAGGTACGCGCCCATGCCGGAGGAATGATGTTGCCGTCGCCGGCATTTATCATGGCCGGGTAAATCGAAGCTTTGTTGTTTGCATCGAGGGTAATCTCAATGTCTTTGCAAAGTGCCACAGGCGAAATGGTATCCGATACTGCTACATATTTATATAAAGTTATATCATTTTCCCCTGTAATATTGACTGCTACTCTATTATACTCTCCAACATGATTACAGTTAAATGAAGCTGGATTTACATAAATGGATGTTGCTCCTTGTGCATACTTTCCTGCCAGTTCCTCTTTATCATCATTGTTTAACACATATTTGCCGTCTTCATAAAGGGAAATCTCCAGCGGGGTAAACAAATTGTTTACAATATTTTCAAAAATTGGTTGTCTGTCATTTATAACTACTGGTGCATCTGACAAATATCCAAGAATTATAGTTTTACCACCATTTCCCCTTATCATGGCAGCATCGTCATTTTCATATTTTGCCAATATTTCTCCTTGCCCGATTGGAGTTAATCCCAATG
Organism: Flavobacteriales bacterium; assembly: GCA_020635455.1. Lineage (GTDB taxonomy): Bacteria > Bacteroidota > Bacteroidia > NS11-12g > UBA9320 > JABWCE01. The sequence goes on along the minus strand of JACJZT010000029.1, from coordinate 630 downwards.
AAAAAACACCCCATCCTTCATTTGAAAGTGTAAATGGATTCGCAAGACCACTTGCAACGCCCGGATCTGTAATATTGACTGTTGTCATATTTCTATTCGCAGTAATATTTGCTTCAAACAAATTAGCAATTGAAATATCAGTATCAGTCCAGGTCGCAAAAATCATTTTTCCACCAGAATCAATAAAATCTGATGCAACTGATAAATCAAATCCATAACTGACTGCTGAACGATTTTGAGCAAATGCAACAGCAATAACGTAATCTCCTGTTGCTAATTTTGTATTGAAATCAATCCAATTTGAAGCAATTGTTGTTAAATAACCCAGGTTATTCAACCCTGCAACAACTCCATCTGCACTATGAGCCATGTCAACAAAAACAAGTGCTTTCTCTTGAGTTACCAAGACTCCGCTTGTCAATTCTGCCGATTTAGTTAATAAAGGAATGGCCTTGTTGACTAAATCACTGTAATAATTGGAAGAGTTAATTTTTACATTATTACTTTCTTGTCCGAAAGAATGTAACGTTCCAACGAGAAATATCAAAAATAGAAAATGGTAAAATTTTTTCATGGGTTAAAATTTATAAGGTTTATAAAATGAAAAATGAACTTTTTAAATTTTAGATT
>JACJZT010000028.1 GCA_020635455.1 Flavobacteriales bacterium | reverse complement strand
TCTGAAGGCAAACAGAATCAAATCAGTACCTTTAGACAGATTTTTGTCGGAAATTTTATAAAAAATAGATTACCTATATAATAAAAAATGTTAAAGAGGTTAAAAGGAGTACTCTCCGCCGATTAACTTTAAAAGGCCATGGCTTAGGCCAAAGTAGATGGAAAGCATGACAAGATAGCCTTCACTAAACTATATCCAGTCCTCAAATCTCTCCATAATGCAAAATAAGCAAAAGATGGAATTGCGATACTGCTGAAAAAAATGAATAGCAAAAATTATGTGACTAAACTTAAAGGGCTAATTGTAACTCACTACTTAATTAAACGAACTAAATGCCCTGGACTGATTGATGTTTTTCTCGAGACCAGTGATAGTAAATTGAATCACACCATACCAACTGAAGGACCTTTTATAAGCGATGTTAGACAGTATGTCGAAGATCACATAATAGTATTCTACGAGCGATATCTCCAAAAATTCTGTGCCAACCTTTAATCTTATACCTTTGCGAAAAATTTCGATAACGAAAAGCATGATTTACTGATTTCGATAAATCATGGTTTTCAGGCTATAAATCTGATGAATTTGGTTCTAAAGACTCAGGAAAGCTTCTGTAAAATGGGGCGTTACTATGGTAATCATTTTTAAATTATTAATCTTTTCCTTATGTATCTGGATGACATGACAGAATTTAACAAGTTTATTAAAAGCTTATCGAAACAGTTACTTCGATCAACTAATGATCAAAGCCCTGAAGTTGTAAAGCACAACTTTTTATTTATGACTGAAGCTCAGAAAACTTCAGATAGACTGTACTAATTCTTTTATAATCGATACTTCTACAGTCATATCAAAGATCACATAACGTTTCCAACTTTCCTGACTATTAATAATGAAGAGTTCGACCCACTCAAGAGAAAAATCAAAAAAATTGATAAAGACTTGTTTAATATGGTGACAGCAATATCGAATCCAGAAATGAATCGAACCTAAGTTATACCTAACAAAAATCGTCGAATACTCCTAACAGAAGAAGAGAGATGCAACACCGAGATAGAGTATAAAGAGTCTATAACGATGTTGAATAGCATATCGTGCTAATTCGAAGGTGGATAGGTTTGAGGTTCATAAAGCTCAAACTCGATATTTATAGTGTGTTTTAATATTTCGAAACTGTTATTTTTGTAGCAAGAATAAACTAGTATTTTATTATCATTAAAGTCATTTTAGAGAGTCAGACTCCGAATCTCCATACATTTTCATCCAAGGATGATTCAAGGCTTACTCCAGACTCATTCGACTTGTTGGAATTTTGACTAACAAATTACCAATGAAACTCTTTATTCCTAAAGAGAGATGTTTTGGGTATTTGATATCAACATCTAAAATTCTTTGATAAGTTTCGTGAGTGTTTTACTAGCAGTCAAATGGAGCATGACCTGTACATAGTTCGTAACATAATACACCGACACTCCAAACGTCTACCATCTCATCATACTCACATCCTACTACAAGTTAAGGCGAGACATAGTCTAAAGTTCCACAAAATGTCGTTCTTTTCCTAAATCATTTGTGAATTACTTTTTGCCAGAGTAGATTGACCAACCAAAATCAGCTAGTTTGATTGTATTATTGACTAACACGATATTTTCAGGTTTAATGTCACGGTGAATTACACCTTCACTGTGAAGATATAGTAAGGCCTTGATGACTTGTTTCAGATAATGAGCTGTTTATCTCTCACTGAAAAATCTCCTTTTTCGAAGAAGATCAAACAAGGAACAGTCTCCAAGTTCTAAAAGCATGACGATATCTTTATCTTCACGATATGCCTTATACATTTTGAGACAATTTTCGTGTTCAAGATACATTTGTAATTTGACTTCTTGAATGATTCTTTCCTTTAGTTTATTCGATGCACCTTAGATTTTAATCTTTTTCATTGCGAAAATGGAACGGGTTGGAATGTGTTGGACTAAAGCAACGTTTCCAAACTGACCTGACCCCAGTACTCGACCAATTGTAAATTGCAAGATAGGTTCTTCTATTTACTATGGATTATTGCTGACTCCTCTATTTTTTGGTTTACTCAATAGTTTTGGCCTCTTCGCTTCTGAACCAACTCTTCCTTTCATGATTTTTTTAATGTTGCTATTTGATATATTACCGTTAGTTCTGTCCATCTCCTGGCTGGTTCCTAAAATATTTACGACTGTTTTGTTAATCTGACTTTGACCGATCTGACTTGATGAATTACTCAAGTCAAGTATTGGATTAGATCCACTAACAAATTTTATATTTTTAGTTATGCTTAATGCTAAGTTAACCTTTTTGATTTTAGATAGAATGCAATTTTTATCTTTAGTGAAGTATTACTTTTGGGGACTGAGGCTTACATTAAAATTCTCAGATGTTTTTGTTGGAGTGAAATGTAGCGGAAAATATTGCTTAGAAACAGGGTTTTTATTATTTGGAGCGTGGGGTGTTGCCGATACATTAATGATGCTACACAGACTCCTGTCTCTGTACATACTCTAATAATATTTATGAGATTTAGATTAAAAATTTATGAACAATTCATCACCCAACTCATTAGTACCCTTTTGAGAGATCATCCCAATAATTAATCGTGTTTTCCCTATGATTCCTCATATCGTTATAACCATTACGACTTATTAAATTCCCTGCTGCATTGAATATCAGTATAGATGGCAAAAATCTGACTTTAAGAGCTGCACTCAATTGCCCGTTCTATTACTCACTATTTTTTTCAAATCGCCAGTATGAATATCCAAAGTTGCTATCGCTGCTATCGAGTCTAAAAGTTATCATATGAAAAAGGGACTCTCTTCGATTGACTTACTAATACAATTTCTTGAGATGAGGTGCCATTTGAACACAACTATTACACCAATCAGCTGTGAAGTATAAGCCTAAATACTTGAATTTTAGGTTCTCTAATTCTTCAGTTTTATTGTCTGGATTTCTTAATGAACCAAATTTCTTCAAATACTCGAAGATCATTTATTAATAATTGTGGAAAAAACTGTCTCTAGCTTCTCTTTGATTTTTTTCAGGCAAAGAAAAAAGCAGCTGTATTTTAAGAGGATAATTATCTCAATATATTCTAAAAGAGAATTTTTTGATATTCATTGACTAAGATTATCAAATACCAAGATTCTTTTTTAAGTGATTCTTTTTCTCTTTAGCTAAGCTTAAAATATACATATACAATCATTGAAGATATCTTTTCATGACTTTAGATCGATTTTTAATGCCTGCTAACTGTATTCCCGCTGTTTCTGGAATTTTAGGAATCGCTGAAGAAAATTGTTTCAACTTTACCTTACTGAAACACCGCTAGAAAATCACCAAACTAAACCTCTAGTTATCTCTTTATTGTCAACATTATTGCTTATTTTTGGTGAAAAATTGAAGTTAATCATGCGCTGCGGAGATATTATCAGCTGATTCAAATAACATAAAATCCGTTTAAGCGAAAAACAAAGTTGAAGGATGAGGATAAATATGATTTTTCTTAGTTCTGATGAGATCTTTAAGATAAGAGAAAGTCAGGGTATGGCGAATAAGAACTATCAGAAATTATTTTTGATGGATTTGATGATGTTTTTAGTGTTCAGTAAAATACTACTTTAAAACGGCGTGAGTTAGTAATTCAGTATAATAAAAATAACATGGAGAAGAAGAAATTGACAGCTTTGGTCCTTGCTGGACTTATGTCCACTCTTGGAAACTGCGACAAGAAGGTTATTAGCAACCTAGGTACATTTTAAACTTATTTAGTCGGACATTATGATGATGCTGAGTACGAAGATTCAGAATTCTGTGAGATCATCTATTCAGACTCTGCAGACTACGAAGTCCAACATAAACCTAAGCCACATGTCGTTTATCCCGAACACGAAAAACCCGAACATGAGAAACCCGAAAAACCCCATGTTTATCCACCACATGAGAAACCTGAAAAGCCTCATGTTTATCCACCCGAGAAACCTCATGAAAAACCTGAAAAACCAGAAAAACCACATGTTTACCCACCTGAGAAGCCCGAAAAGCCTCATGTTTACCCACCCGAGAAACCTCATGAAAAACCAGAAAAGCCACATGTCTATCCACCTGAGAAGCCAGAAAAACCTCATGTTTACCCAACCGAAAAACCTCATGAGAAACCTGAATAACCTCATGTTTACCCAACTAAGCCTGAAGAACCCAAAAAGCCATACATCATTGAAGATGAAAAGCACGAGCCACACGTTGTTATTCCAAAAGTTGAGAAACCTGAAGTAGTTAAACCTAAATCCCCTGAAAAACCTTACATTCCCATCCCAGAAAAAGTCGAAAAGCCAGTTTTGATGAAACCAGTTGTTCCTGAAAAGCCAGAATTTGATTATGATCATTATGGCAGCTACGGAAAAGGAAGTAGCAACGGAAACGATAATGGTAACTTCAATTATGGAGATAATAATGGTAACAATAATGGATTCGATAATAAAGGTACCTACAATGGTAATGAAAACGGAAACTACAATAACGGTGATGGAAATGGAAACTTCAATGGCTTCTATAATGAAGGTGACTATAATGGCAACAAAAACGGCAACCATAATGATGGTGATGAAAACGGAAACTTTAATGGCCACAGCAACTCCGGAGACTATAACGGAAATGAAAATGGTAACTGGAATAATGGAGATTATAATGGTAACCACAACGGATTCGCTAATGAAGGTGACAATAATGGTAACTTCAATGGAAATGAAAATGATGGTGACTATAACGGAAACGGTAATGGACACCATAATACTGGAGATGATAATGGAAACTATAATGGAAATGCTAATGAAGGAGACCATAACGGAAATGAAAATGGGTACAATAACTCAGGAGATGCTAATGGAAACTATAATGGTAATGAAAACAAAGGAGACTATAATGGTAATGCCAATGGATTCAACAACTCCGGTGATGCTAACGGAAACCATAATGGAAATGGCAATGAAGGAGATTGGAATGGAAATTAAAATGGTCACGACAACTCTGGAGATTATAATGGTAACTTTAATGGAAATGGAAATACCGGAAATTAAAATGGAAACGATAATGGAAACTATAATGAAGGTGACTGGAACGGAAATTAAAACGGTAACCACAATTCTGGAGATAGCAACGGTTCTCATAACGGTTCTGGAAATGTTGGTGATGAAAATGGTAACCAAAACGGAAACCACAACTCTGGAGATTTTAACGGAAATGCCAATGGTCACTACAACATCGGTGATGTGAACGGCAACAAAAATGGTAACTACAACTCTGGAGATGATAATGGTAACGCCAACGGCAATGAAAATAAAGGAGATTTCAACGGAAATGAAAATGGTAGCTATAATGAAGGAGACCATAATGGTAATGCCAATGGAAGCTATAACGAAGGAGACAATAATGGTAACAAAAACGGAAACGCCAACTGGGGTGATGAAAATGGTAATGCCAATGGAAATAACAATAAAGGAGATAATAATGGTAATGAAAACGGAAGCTGGAATTCTGGCGACTTGAACGGTAATGAAAATGGAAACAATAATAAAGGAGACGTCAACGGAAACTATAATGGTAACGAAAACTCTGGAGATTATAATGGAGGACATAACGGAAACAACAATAAAGGTGACTTTAACGGAAATTCAAATGGATCCGGAAACTCTGGTGATGCTAATGGTAATGCAAATGGTAATGAAAATAAAGGAGATTATAATGGTAACCAAAATGGTAACTGGAATTCCGGAGAAGAGAACGGAAACCTGAACGGTAACGAAAACTGGGGAGAAAACAACGGAAATAATAATGGTAACGAAAATTCAGGTGACTATAATGGCTCCAAAAACGGAAACAATAATGAAGGTGATGATAACGGCAACTTTAATGGAAGCTGGAACTCTGGAGACAAAAATGGTAACAATAATGGTAACCAAAATGTTGGAGAAGAAAATGGTAACTATAATGGTAATGAAAACTCTGGAGACGAAAATGGTAACCAAAATGGTAATGAAAACGTCGGAGAAGGAAATGGTCAAGAAAATGGAAACCACAACTCAGGAGACTATAATGGTAACGTTAATGGTAATGCCAATGAAGGAGATTATAATGGTATCCAAAATGGAAACGGAAATAAAGGAGATTTCAATGGTAATGCTAACGGAAACAAAAACTCTGGAGATTTGAACGGAATTCAAAACGGAAACCACAATTCAGGTGATGCAAACGGAAATGGAAACGGAAGTGCTAACTGGGGAGATTATAATGGAGTTAAGAACGGTAACGATAACTCAGGAAACGCTAACGGAAACGGAAATGGAAATGCCAATGATGGTGATCTTAATGGAGTTGAAAACGGAAACTGGAACTCTGGTGATGCCAACGGTAATGCTAATGGAAATGACAATGTTGGAGACAAAAACGGAGCTCAAAACGGTAATGAAAACTCAGGAGATGCTAATGGAAACGGAAACGGCAACTCTAACTGGGGAGATCTTAATGGTGGACTTAACGGAAATGCTAACTCTGGAAGTGGAAACGGAAACGGAAACGGTAATGTCAACGAAGGAGACAAAAACGGTATCAGTAACGGAAATGAAAACTCCGGAGATGGTAATGGTAATGGAAACGGTAACGTCAACTGGGGAGATCTTAATGGAGCCGGAAACGGAAACGAAAATAAAGGTGACGGTAATGGTAACGGAAACGGAAATGCCAATGATGGTGATTTCAATGGAGCCGAAAATGGCAATGAAAATAAAGGTGACGGTAATGGTAATGGAAATGGAAATGCCAATGATGGTGATGCTAATGGTATCTGGAACGGAAACAATAACGGAGGAGACGGAAATGGAAATGGAAACGGAAACGTCAACTCTGGAGATTATAATGGCGCTGAAAATGGAAACGGAAATTGGGGTGATGCCAATGGAAACGGAAATGGTAACGCCAACTGGGGAGATGCTAATGGTATCGAAAACGGAAATCACAATGAGGGTGACATGAACGGAAACGGTAACGGAAATGGAAATGATGGTGACAAGAATGGTGTCCATAATGGTAACCTTAACACTGGTGATGATAATGGAAACAGTAATGGTAATGCCAATAACGGTTCAGCAAACGGTGTCAAGAACGGAAACAAAAATGAAGGAGATAATAATGGTAATGGAAATGGAAACAATAATGGAGCTTCAGGATATGAATCATATGTCTCTGGATCTGCTGCTGGAAACGGCTCAGGAAACGGCAACAAAAACACTGGGGAATATAACGGTAATGTGAATGGAAACAACAACATCGGATACTCTTCAGGAAACGGTAACGGTAACGGTAACGGAAATGACATCGATAATGCAGGAAACTATAATGGTAATGCTAACCTTGGCTTCGGAAATGGTAATGGAAATGGAAATGCCAACTCTGTCATCAACACCAACGAGAAGAAAGAAACCACCGCAAACATTCTTGACGGAATTACCGGAGGAAACGGAAATGGTAATGGATCTTATGAAAGTGGAAAAGGAAACGGAGAAGGAAACGGAAACACTGCTATCATCATCCATGCTTATGACAACCCCAACGAAGTCGTCTACTCAGGAGTTTTCGGAGGACAAGACTACGGATATGGTGGATATGGTGTTGGAAACGGAAATGGTAACGCTAATTACGGATACGGAAATGGTAATGGTAATGGAAACGGAAACACCGTCGTTAACCTTGGAGGAAAAACTAACGTTGCTGGATTCTCAAGTGCTGGAAACGATAATGGTAACAAAAATGTTGGAAGCGGAAACGGTAATGGTAACGGAAACGGAAACAACGTTCTTAACCTTGACTACTATGGTGTCGGATACTCATATGACTACAAGCCAAAAGCTGAAGAAAAGCCCGAACCAGTCTACAAACCTGAACCTGAACCAGTTGTTTATAAACCTGAGCCTAAACCCGAACCCAAACCTGAACCAGTTGTTTATAAACCTGAACCTAAACCCGAACCCGTCTACAAGCCAACTACCTCTTATGGATCATATGGAGTCTCAACTCCCTCTTACAAACCTGAACCAAAGGTTGAAGAGAAGCAAACTTATGGTAAGCTGACCTATGAATCAGACCCCATGGACAGCTATAAACCAGGAGGATTCTCACTCGACAAATTCTCAGGATACTTCGGTTTCTGAGCGGTAAAAGGAAATGATTCCATCTAAATT
>JACJZT010000027.1 GCA_020635455.1 Flavobacteriales bacterium | reverse complement strand
GAAGAATCCTTAGATCCTTTTGTAGTTTTTACCCAGACAAGCCAAATATGTCTGCTCCTAACACTTTTTACGTATTTGACATTTTTAACAGCAGTTTAAAGATCTGATTAAAAATATCATTCCAGACTCTCAAAGAAAAACCCCTAACTTCGATCCTGAGACCATGAGTTTCGGAGCTGATACAACTGAACATATGCTCTCAATATAATGGTAAGGTAATTGGAAAAAACCTGAAATTAAACCTTTTGACTATTTAAGAATTCATCCCTTCAATTCCACACTTCATTATGCTATCTAATGCTATGAAGGACTTAAAGCATATAAGAATGAGAAAGGAACAGTCAGATTATTTCGACCTTAATGCAATATGTTACGTTTTAAGCATTCTTCAAAAAGAATATCATTACCAGATTTTGATGGTTGGTAGCTTCTAAAATGTGTTGAATAATTAGTAAGGATTGAGGAAAGATGGGTACCACCAATTAAAGGATATAGTTTATATATTAGACCATTCCATTTTTCAATGGAAAATACTTTAGGAGTCAGAAGTCCTGCAAAAACTAATCTTTTAGTTGTTTTATCACCTGTTGGTGCTTACTATAAGACAGGATTTAATCCAATTTCAGTTTCATGTGATCCAGATCATATTAGATCCGCTCCTGGTGGTACAGGTGGATATAAAGTTGGAGGGTATGTTTAAAATTAATCAATAGAAATTATGGACCAACAATCCAAGCATCTGAATCAGCTGTAAAAAAAGGACATCAACAAATACTATGGATGTATAATGGAAAAATTGGTTAAGTTGGAACATCGAATATCTTTTTCGTTCTTCAAAATTCAAACGGATAAAAATAAGTCATTACTCCGCTTCTGGAAGATCTTGTGCTTCCTGGAGTTACAAGAGACACTATTATCGTATATATCTATTTTAATACAGCGATATATTAAATCAAAAAGAATTAAAGTCACTGAAAGAGTCATTATGATCGATGAAATTGTTGAGAGAGCTAAAAAAGGATAACTCGTAGAAATGTTTGCATCAGGAACTGCTGTTATTGTTAGTCCAATAAAAAATCTGGAGTATAAAGGTGAAAATTTCCCAGTTCATGTCGATCCTATTCGTAAAGCAGGTCCTTTAACCTTTGAAATCTTTGAAAACATTCTCGGAATACAGGAAGGTAGAGTCTAAGATAAATTTGGTTGGAGCCGAATCGTTAAGCCTTGAAAAAAATACGCCAATAATCATTTAATTTCGTTCATAAATTTAAGAATCGATGTTACTTTGTTCTTTAGCCTTTTTTGAATGATAATATTAAAATATTGATTTGATTATTAATTTATATATAATAACCACAAAAACAATGGCTCAAAGAATCACCTATAGACGTAGACTCAGCTATAACACAAAATCAAACAAAATCCGTAAAATGAAAACACCAGGTATTCTACTTTCTTAATATAAGGATCACGGGTTGTTGCTCAATATGTAGGCAAAAGAGGTAATGGACCACATGCACCTCATGATGGTTGTGATTGTGGTAAGAGAATCAATGGTATTGCTCAACTAAGACCTTATCATTATAAGAAACTCTCAAAAAGACAAAAGACTGTATCAAGACCCTACGGTGGTGTCTTATGTGCTGGATGTGTTAAATCAAGAATCATTAGAGCATTCCTCCTTGAAGAAATTAAAACCATCAAAAAAGTTAAAAGAGCTATGAAGAAAGCCTGATTGTTATGATCCTATTTAAACCCATTATCTACCTACTCAATACTTTCATCATCATCATCTCAAAATATACCTCCAAAGTTTCAAGATTGAACCTCATTCATGTCGAAATCAGTTTGATGGACTCGAGAAGCTTGCTAGATTCCTGAAATTATTCAGTTATTAAATATAACAGGGAAAAATATCAAGTAATATTAATTTAAGCTAAGTCAGGAAGAACTTCTCTTGTTGAATGCCTAAAAACACTAGTCTCTATAAAAATACTGACTACAGTTATATTTAATATAATATTTGTTCAAAATTAAGCGCGAGAATAAAAAATAATCTCAAATAATCAAAGACTTTACCTTTCGAAACAGAATTTTAGCACAACCAGACAGGTTAATTTTAGGTGAGGTCTAATAAGAGTTGATAATGTTAGTGACGACTTAAGTATGATTTATAGATTCTCTTGACTGATTCCTTTTATTCTTTAGTTAGTAATATTTTTGATGCTTCCCAAAAGAAAAAAAGAAGCAAATACTTCGAGATTTATCAGACTTAAGGATATTAATTGATCAGTCGCGATAGTATTTGGTTTATTTTTATCACTGAACTTCGAATTTTTGCCATTGATCATTCATTATGTTGGAGGATAATTTTTCAGTTCTCTTATAGGAGTCTTAAAGCAAAAAAAACCAAGCGATTAGGTTGTATCGTATTCAGATAGTTCTTATGCAGTTGCTATCTAACTCATCAGGTTTCCTTATGAGTACTTTTTAGATCCTGATGAAGGAAAACTAAGGGTTAGTCTTAAATAAAAATCTGCATTTTTTTAATGCGTAGGCATTGACAGCTGAATGATTCTTAAGGGTTTTATGAATATAGAAATATTTTTTGATCATTTTGGAAGTCAGGCGTGATAGCTCATTTCTGAGAATAGTACTATTACTGAACTTACTATTAAAATTTTAAAGGTTCTATTTCGCGGTCTAGAGATAGATCTGAGGTTTTCTTGGCGATCTGCGATGGTTTCACATTCCTTGAAAAGTTAAAAGTGTCAATTTTGGCTATGTTCAGTATTTTTAATACTATAAATTTAAGATCAAATGTTAGGGATATAATTAAAAACGAAAAAAAAGCCAAACCTTATCTATGAATATGAACAAATCTGAAAACAAGAAAGTTAAAACTCTTTTCCTTTTGGGAATGGTCGGACTTATGACCAGTGCTGAAGCAGCTACAACATCAAGTAGCCCAATTTACACTGAAGGATTTGACCCGAAGTCTGACCCCGATTATTGTGAAATTAATTATGATGATGATGTCGTTGAAGATAAGCCAGAAGATCCTTTTACAGGTTATCCATCTCAGGAGCCACATGTTGACCCCTATGTCCCCAAACCTACTCCAGTTGAACATTCATATGAACCAGTTCCTGAACCTGAACCATATGATCACAACGACCCCTATGCTCCTATTATTTTTGATCACCCAGTGATCTACAAGGAGCCTGTTGTCTATGAAAAGCCTGTAACCTATGAAGCTTCACCTAAATATGAAGCTGAACCCACTGGAAATTATACACCAAATGAAGATATTACAGCCATTAAAGATAAACTAAATCAAATTGTCGATGAACATAATGGAAGTACTTCTGGTTATGATTCAACTAACGGAACTGGCAATGTTGGGGGTTATAATGGATAAAATAATGGTGGAAATACTTATACACCAACTGACCCAGTAGATCCCTATAAACCCACAGAACCAACTCATCCAACTGATCCTTATGCACCAACTGAACCTAGTCACCCAACTGATCCCTATGTTCCTACAGAACCTAGTCATCCTACTGATCCCTATGTTCCAACAGAACCAACTCACCCAGTTGATCCCTATGTACCAACTGAGCCCAGTCATCCTACAGATCCCTATGTTCCGAAGCCTGCACCTGAAAAACCTAAAACTGAAGTCTATACTCCAGTTGAAGAACCAGTTCTCTCATTTGATGGTGCTAAAAAGAATGGGAATGATAATGGTAATGAGAATTCAGGTATTGGAAATGGTGGATATAATGGTAACGCAAATGATGGTGCTCTGAACGGAAATGCAAATGGTAATCTAAATTCAGGTGATTTGAATGGTATTGGAAATGGTAACTTGAATGATGGTGATAAAAATGGAAATTTGAACGGTAATAAGAATGAAGGTGATAAAAATGGTCTGTTTAATGGTAATGGAAATGACGGATCAGCAAATGGCAACAAAAATGGCAATTCAAATGAAGGTGACAAGAATGGTATCGAAAACGGGAACTATAATGACGGTTCCTTGAATGGTAACTCAAATGGTAATGAAAATGAAGGTAATGCTAACGGATTAAATAATGGCAACTATAATGCTGGAACTGAAAATGGTAACTCAAATGGTAACCAAAATCCAGGTAATGCCAATGGTATCAGTAACGGTAACTTTAATGAGGGTTCTTCAAACGGTAACGCTAACGGAAATAAAAATGAAGGTGATACTAATGGTATTAATAATGGTAATATTAATGCCGGTAATGCTAATGGAAACGGAAATGGAAATTCCAACCTTGGCGATGATAATGGAGTCGAAAATGGTAATAAAAACCTCGGAAGTGCTAACGGAAACGGCAACGGTAATTTCAATGATGCAGATAATAATGGTAACCTGAATGGTAACGAAAATGGTGGAAGTGCTAATGGAAATGCAAATGGAAACCTAAATCAAGGTGTCGATAATGGAAATTAAAACGGAAACACCAACTATGGCGATTCAAACGGAAACGGAAACGGCAATGGAAATTAAGGTGAGAAAAATGGTAACCTAAATGGTAATAAAAACGAAGGTGATTCCAACGGGTCAGGAAACGGAAACGGAAATGAAGGTGACCAAAATGGTTCAGAAAATGGAAATAAAAACTCAGGTGATTAAAATGGCAATGGTAATGGAAATACCAATGCAGGAGATGCAAATGGAGTCGATAACGGAAACTTGAATGATGGCTCTAATAATGGAAACGGTAATGGAAACTCCAACAAACTAGACCATAATGGTGTCTCTAACGGAAATTAAAACTCTGGCTCAGAAAATGGTAATGGAAACGGTAATGCTAATAAAGGATCAGCAAATGGAGCTGGAAACGGCAACGTTAACTCTGGTGACTCGAACGGAAACGGAAACGGCAATGCCAATCTTGATTCCTTCAATGGCTCAGCTAATGGAAACGATAATTCAGGCTCAGAAAACGGAAACGGAAACGGAAATGGTAATTCTGGTGCCGAAAATGGTAGTGCGAACGGAAATACTAACTCAGGGTCTGAAAACGGAAATGGAAATGGAAATGGTAATGAAGCCGACGGAAACGGCAACTAAAACGGATCAAATAATAAAGGAGATGCTAATGGCAATTAAAATGGAAATGCTAATACTGCTGATAATAATGGAAATTTGAATGGAAACCATAATGGAGGATCCGAAAACGGAAATTAAAACGGAAATGAAAATACAGCTGAAGGAAACGGAAATGAAAATGGAAATAACAACTACGGCAGTGAAAACGGTAATAATAACGGAAACCTCAACTCAGCTGAAGGAAATGGCAATGATAATGGAAACGATAATCACGGAGTTGAAAATGGTAACAAAAACGGAAATTAAAACTCTGGAGTTGCTAATGGTAACGAAAATGGGTCTGATAATCTCGGTTCAGGTAATGGTAACGATAATGGTAATGAAAATCATGGAGGAGAGAACGGTAACCTGAACGGTAATGGAAATGAAGGTAATGCAAATGGCCTTGAGAATGGAAATAAAAATGGAGGTTCCGTGAATGGAAATAATAATGGTAACTTGAATGCCGGTGATGCTAATGGTCTTGGAAATGGCAACCAAAATTATGGAGATGCTAACGGAAACGGAAATGGAAACGATAATTCAGGCGATGCCAATGGAATTTCCAATGGTAATGAAAATAAAGGATCCGGAAATGGTAACGCTAATGGAAATCAAAATCCAGGAAACGAAAACGGTATCGATAACGGCAACAAGAATATCGGAGATGGAAATGGAAATGCTAACGGAAACCTCAATTAAGGTTCTGGAAACGGTGTTGCTAATGGTAATAAAAATACCGGAGATGGTAATGGAAATGGAAACGGTTCCGAAAACGATGGTAACTAAAATGGAAATAATAATGGAAATTAAAATAAAGAAGATGGAAACGGTTCAGGCAACGGTAACGGAAATGATGGTGACCTGAACGGAGTTTCAAACGGAAACCAAAATGGAGGAGCCGGAAATGGTAATGGAAACGGAAATACTAATAAAGGAGATGCAAACGGAGTCGATAATGGCAACCAAAACTATGGAGATGATAATGGAAATGGAAACGGTAACTCCAATAAGGGTGATGAAAACGGTGTTGCAAACGGAAACTTGAATAAGGGTGATGAAAATGGTAATGGTAATGGAAATGGAAACCCTGGATCAAGCAATGGTGTTGCAAACGGTAATGAAAATACAGGAGATGCAAATGGAAATGGTAATGGTAATGCCAATCCTGGAGATGGAAACGGTCTCGCTAATGGAAATGAAAATTCCGGTGATGCTAATGGAAATGGAAATGGTAACGCCAATAATGCCAATGACAATGGAAATGCAAACGGAAACAAGAATTCAGGAGGTCAAAATGGTAATGGAAACGGTAACGGTAACCAAGACGATGAAAATGGTGTTAGAAACGGAAATAAAAATAGTGGTGACTTCAACGGTAATAATAATGGTAATGCTAATGGATCTGGACAAGAATTCAACGGTCTTAATGAAGCAGCTGAAGCTCTTGGAGTTCAACTCCTTAATGATCACAGTAACGGAGGAAAAGATATTTCTCTTGGAAATCTTAAGAGTGCTGTTGCTGAATCTAATGCTAAAAAAGCAGAAGAACCATATAAACCAGCTCCAGAAGTTCCTCAAGATCACTATGTTCCTGAAGCACCTAAAGAAGAAACACCTTATAAACCTACTGAACCTACTGAACCTACCTATCCTACTGAACCCACTCCTGAACCCTATCCCGCTGATCAAGGTGTCGATCTTAAGGATTTGGGCGCTTACAATACTATTGTCAGTATTGATGATCTTGAAAAAGCAGTTGAAGAGCAAAAGAAAATTGATTCTCAACAACCTGCTACTGGATATGTACCAGCTACTGAAGAGGGAACTCAATCAGCTACTCAGGATACTTATGTTCAACCATCAATCAATGCTATTGTTGGTGATGAATATGATATTCCTGCTCCAATTGTTCCTGAAAATAAACCAAAAACTACCTATCTTACTTCTGAACCTGAACCCGAACCTTATGTTCCTGAACCAGCTGAACCTGAACCATACGTTCCTGAACCATATGTTCCTGAACCAAAACCTGAACCTGAATCACACTATAAACCTGCTCCAGTCGTAGCTACTGGAAACGGAGTTGAAAATGGAAATTAAAATTCAGGATCAAAGAATGGAAATAATAATGGACTTGCTAATGATGGTAGTGGAAATGGATCAGGAAATGGTAATCTGAATGCTGGACATTTGAATGGAAATTAAAATGGTATCCTTAATGAAGGAAACGTTAATGGAGTTGGTAATGGAAATTAAAATACTGGATCAGGTAACGGAAACTTGAATGGTATTAAAAACGAAGGTGATGCTAACGGAAATGAAAATGGAAACGTCAATTCAGGTGATTTGAACGGTAATGCTAATGGAAACTTCAATTAAGGTACTGCAAATGGATCTCAAAATGGTAATGAAAATGAAGGAAACCATAATGGTAATACAAACGGAAATCTTAACCACGGAGATGCTAATGGTGTTGATAATGGTAATGCCAATAAAGGAGATGCTAATGGAAGTGATAATGGTATCTACAATACTGGAGACCTTAACGGAGTCGGAAATGGAAATGGAAATCAAGGATCTGGTAATGGAAACTTGAATGGTTCTGATAACCTTGGCTCCGAAAATGGAAATGCTAATGGTAATGGAAACCCCGGTGATGGAAATGGAGTTGAAAATGGAGTTAAGAATGAAGGTAATCTTAATGGTAACGATAATGGCAATTCTAACTCAGGTTCATCTAATGGAAATGCTAACGGAGTCTCTAACGTTGGAGATGAAAATGGGTCTCAAAATGGTAACTCTAATGCCGGTGATGCTAACGGTAATGGAAATGGTCACCTCAATAAAGGAGATGCTAATGGATCAGGAAACGGTAATGATAATTCTGGTTCAGAAAACGGAAACTCAAATGGTGTTAGTAATATTGGTAACGTTAATGGAGTTGCAAATGGTAATAATAACTCAGGTAATACTAATGGAAACTCTAATGGTATTGAAAATCATGGAGAATCAAACGGTGTTGCTAATGGTAACGATAATCACTACTCCAATGATAATGGTAATGATAATGGAGTTCAAAATTATGGAGATGCTAATGGAGTTGAAAATGGTAACTCTAACTCAGGATCTGGAAACGGAAATGCAAATGGAGTTGATAATACCGGAAGTGCTAACGGAAATTTGAACGGAAGCAATAATAAAGGAGAAGGTAACGGAAACGGAAATGGTATCTCTAATCTTGGTGATGCTAATGGATCTGAAAATGGTAATCTTAACGAAGGATCTGGAAACGGCAACTCCAATGGCAAAACCAACGAAGGAAACTCAAATGGAGTTGGAAATGGCAATTAAAACGCAGGAAACGGCAATGGAAACGAAAATGGTATCGAAAATGTTGGTGACGCTAATGGAAATGGCAATGGAAATGCCAATCCAGGAGAAGGAAACGGAAATCTGAACGGGCATCTTAACCTTGGATCTGAAAATGGTGTTGGAAACGGAAATTCTAACGAAGGATCAGGAAACGGTAATGAAAATGGAGTTCATAACCAAGGAAATGAAAATGGAGTTTCAAATGGTAATGCCAATGCTGGATCTGATAATGGTAATGCTAATGGTGTTGCTAATGTTGGACACTTGAACGGAGCTGAAAACGGAAACGCCAATGGAGGAGATGGAAACGGAAACGGAAATGGCGTTGAAAATTATGGAAGTGCTAATGGAGTTAGTAACGGAAGTGAAAATTATGGAAGCGGGAACGGTAACTCGAACGGTGTTTCAAATGAAGGCAATCTAAACGGACTTGCAAATGGTAATCATAATGCAGGATCTGGTAACGGAAATTAAAACGGTGTTGAGAATAAATCCAATGAAAATGGTGTTGGTAATGGAAATAATAACACTGGAGATGCTAACGGTAACGGAAATGGTATCTCAAACATTCAAGATGCTAATGGCAATGAAAATGGAAATAAAAACTCAGGTAATTAGAATGGAAACGCTAATGGTCACTACAACGACGGATCTGCTAATGGAAGTTCAAACGGTAATTAAAATGCCGGAAACCTTAACGGTAATGAAAATGGTTCAGATAATGTCGGTGATGCTAATGGTAGTGAAAACGGTAATAAAAACTCAGGCAATTAAAATGGAAACGGAAATGGATCAGCTAATGTTGGAGGACTTAACGGAGTCTCTAACGGTAATGAAAATTCAGGTGATCTTAATGGAAATGGAAATGGAGTTGCCAATCAAGGAAACGAAAATGGTAACAAAAATGGTAATGAAAACGCTGGAAATTAAAACGGCAACCTTAATGGAGTGGAAAATGTTGGAAATCTGAATGGTGGACATAATGGAAACCAAAATGAAGGATCAGTGAATGGAAATGATAATGGATCTCAAAATATCGGTGATGCTAATGGTAGCTTGAACGGTAACGATAATTCTGGTGATGGAAATGGTAGTGGAAACGGAAATGCCAATTAATCATCAGGAAACGGAAACGGTAATGGATCCGCAAATGGTTTGAATGCTAACGGTAACGGAAACGGAAACGTTAACTCTGGATTTGGAAATGGTAATGGTAACGGTAATGGAAATCTTCAAGTTGGTGATGTTGAAGCTTCATATACTGCTACTGCTGAAGAAGGCAACGGAAATGGAAACGGTCAAACCTTAAACGGACAAGGAAATGGTCAAGGTAATGGAAATACCAAGATTGAAGTTCGTTCTTACAGTAATCCTGACAAAGTTGTTTACTCAGGTGAATTCGGTAAATCTGGAACTACTACTGGTAATGGAAACGGTAATGGCAATGAAGGATCAGGAAACGGAAATGGTAGTGGAAACGGAAATACTGTTGTCAGTATTGGAGGTACTGCTCAAGCTAACCATCAAGGTGCTGGAAATGCCAATGGAAATTAAAATGCTGGCTCAGGAAACGGTAATGGAAACGGTAATGGAAATAATGTTGTCAGTGTTGGATTCTATGAAGAAGGACAACAAGGAAATCTTCAAAAAGAATATCCACAAAGTGAAGCCGAAGGAACTCTTGAATCTTATGGTAAACTCTTCGCGAATGCCTTCGGATATTGAGCTCTGTAATTGACTTGATTTGTGAACTTTTTCACCTTTTTTATCAATCAATCTCATTTCACTGAATATTTTTTAAGTAGTATTTGATAAAATCAAATCAAAAAATATCTATCTTACAGAAGTTAAAATATTTGAGTTCAGAATGATTATCTATCTTACAGAGTCTGTCTATTGTATCCTTCCGTGAAAACTTTATCTTTTCTCATGTATATAGTTTAATAAACGATATTCTAAAATAATTTCTTTTTCTATCGAAAGAATAGATAAGATGACTGAATAAAGAGTGAGAGTAGTAGTTCGAGTTAGACCACTCAACTAAAAATAACCAGCTAAAGATATTCATCTAAAAGTATTCATCTAAAATAACAGAAGAATTACCTTAATGGATTTGGTATGATAGAAACGATAAGCAAATCGTAATTCGTAATCTTAATCCTTAAAACCGAAACACGAAAATCTTTCATTGGATGAAATCTACATCACAAGAAGAAATCTTTTAATCTACAGGGAGAGATCTCGTGAATTAAGTTTTACAAGGTTATAATGAAACTATATTCGCATATGGACAAACAGGTTCAGATAAAACATACACTTTGGTGGGTAATGCTAAAAATAATAATTGAAAGGTATTATTCCACGATGCTTTAGCTCAATATTGGAACAGGCTAAGTTTAATAGCAATAAAGATTTCCTTATTATGTGCTCCTATATCGAACTCTATAATTAATAAATTAGAAACCTCTTATCTAATAACATCTCTAAATCGAAATTAGAGCTCAGAGAATCACCCGACAAAGGAATCTTCATTAAGGATCTTATCAAAATGTCAGTCACTACTGAATAATAAATGACCAGATATCTTCAGATAGGAAATCAAAATAGAGCGACAGGTACATTATATACAAAAATATAGGTTAAACACTCATGAATAGCTAGTCATCAAGGTCACACTCTATCTTCACTATTTATGTGGAGAGTTTAGAAAGAAAAGACGGCATGGAAAAACTTGTTGGATCCAAATTCAATCTTGTCGATTTAGCTGGATCTGAAAGACAAGGAAAAACAGGATCAACAGGGTAAAGATTCATATAAGCAACTAAAATCAATCTATCTCTAACCGCATTAGGTAAAGTAATTTCTTCCTTGGTTGAGGGAAGAAATGCTCATATTCCATATCGAGACTCCAAACTTACAAGACTCCTACAAGTCTAGTAAATCAAAAACAATAATGATACCTATCGTTTTACAACTACGAAGAAGCAGTCGGCACTCTAAAGTCTGCTCCTCGGGCTAAGTACATCATTAATGCTCCAAAATTAACAAGACCCAAAAGACGCCCTTCCTCGTCAGTATTCAGATGAAAAATACATGCCTGAGCACGAAAAAACACTTTCTTTATACTATACAACATCAAATAAAAAAGGAATACGAATGATTTATAAATGAATAGACATTCGCTTTTCCATAATTATTGGCATGATAGTATATTGATAACATCAAATAATCACTCCTGAGCACCGAGTCACAACAACAGACATAACAAATTGCTTGTAGATTACCGATTCTTGCTAAGACTCTCTATATCGCTGTCCTTTATTTTGTGTACTACTTTCACATATACGTTTATGTTGATTCCCAATGCATCTATGATCTTCTTCACTATCTATTTCACCCTTTAAATCGATAGATAGCAAACAGTAAGACTCAGGAAAACATTTTTTATTGGTCAGATATTTATGGATGGCTGGGTATACTCATTGTTGTTCTTTGCTGAGCGTTCGATAATGCTTAGGATTTGGAAGACTAAAGATTTCAGACTACCAATAACTATCGGAGTATCATTCGGAGTTCGATCTCTTTTGCTGGTACCTAATCCTTTAATGCTAGCTTGTGAACAAATTTCCTTTCTCAGAAAATTGGGTTTGGGATAATCCAGGCAGGTAGGCTTCTCTTCGATTATCATACCATATGACAGGGCTCGTGATTCCTTTTATTCCGGGTATATTTCCTTACTTTGCAGATCATGAATCAGACGTCCAATGTTGAAGTATCAGAAAATGATGAGTGTATATTTATCTATGCCAATAATATCACTTGAATATTGAACAATCTCATTATACCTGCATGAGGTTCATCTTCGAAAGGCTCTATTGCTGAATCATTATCGGATATTTTCTCAGCACATTGTGTTTCAGATAATTAGAAACAATCGTCAATATGACTGGTACTTTAGAATAACCTTCAAGTGCTGAGTAGTCTATCGAACCATCAACTGAGAGTGTTTTATATTGAAAAGCATGTTCTGTTGCAGTTAATTCCACAACAAATCAATTCAAGTTCGCATTTCTATTTTTTCTGTTTAATAAATGGAAATTTTTTGATCTTCTGTTTAATCGGTCACAAACTTTCCAAGGAAGTTAATCTAATGCAAGATGCGCGAGAATATAACCTGAATTCTCCAAAGTATCTTTAAGAAATTGTTTCAGTCCACTATGCGCTTCCAAAAAACTGTATCTAAAAGTTTCTAATATCCCTTTATATACACATACTTCCTGAAGCTGATTTCGAAGAAAGGTACTCCATTTATGAACCCAAAATCTATGAGATACTTTGTGTGGATTATTGCTGTTCCGAAAGGTATTTTTACGGTTCCAAATTTCGACGAATATATTTGTGATGATGAAGCTCCTTTAATTTTTTTCAAGTCACTGTACTGCAACTTATTTCATTGAATATACACTTATATTGTGTGATCTTTACAGTATTGACTCAAAATTATTTCTCA
>JACJZT010000026.1 GCA_020635455.1 Flavobacteriales bacterium | reverse complement strand
AATTCTTGACCCCAATTTTTTTTACCCCAAAAAGGTCAAGAATTGTCAAATCGGATTTCGCAAAGCCGCACTGTGACTGACTTTCAGAATGTCTAATTTTTAAAGATTTTATGATGAAAAGCAATGTCAAAGTCACATTTTGGCTCTCAAAGACCAAGAAAAATTCGAAAAATCTTGTACCTGTCTACCTGCGGGTATGGTACGATTATGACCATTTTACTAAGAGTACAGGCATTTGGGTTCGACTCCAAGATTGGGACAAGCAACAAATGCGGGTTCGTGGAAACAGTCTTGAAGTGGATTCCATCAATACCCAACTGGAGAGTTTGAAGATACAAGTCCTGCAAACCACCAACCAGTTGAGTTTGCTTGGAAAACCATTCAACGTGCATACCATCAGAAAACGAATGGAAGGAACTGAAGCCAGTCAAATCACCCTGATGAGGGTCTGTGGTGAGCAAATTAAGGAGATGGAGAAACTTCGGGGAAAGAGTTATGCCCCACCTACCATCATAAAGTACAAGAATACGGTGCTGCGCTTAAAGCAGTTTCTCAAATACAAGTACAAAAGAAACGATATCTACCTGTATGAACTTAACTATTACTTCATAACGGAGTTCGAAGCATATCTCAGGCATAAGTTCGACAACTCAACCACAACCTGCTATAAGCACTACCAACGCTTTTCACGAATGATACGCAATGCCATGCATAAGGGGTATCTGGAAAAGTATCCATTCGAGCATTACAAAATACGGATGCCGAAAAAAAAGATTGAGTACCTGACCCAAGAAGAAATTGAACGCATAGAAAACAAGGAATTTAAAGTGGAACGCTTAGATTCGATTCGTGACATTTTCGTCTTCTGCATCTATACTGGTCTCGCCTTCGCTGAAGTTGAATCACTTCAACCCGAAAACATCACCACAGGCATGGACGGTGAGTTATGGCTGAACATCCACCGAAAGAAAACCGATAAATATTACCAAGTCCCTTTATTTCCGAAGGCAATTGAGATACTGGAGAAATACAAAAAACATCCAAGGTGTTTGAAGAAAAACCGATGCCTGCCAGTGCCTTCGAATGTTAAATATAATGCCTACCTGAAAGAAGTTGGTGATATGGCTGGCATACCCAAGGATAAACCATTGGTTTCCCATCTGGCACGTAAAACCTTTGCGTGCACCATTGGACTGGCAAACGGGATGAATATAGGTGTGTTAAGTAAGATATTGGGGCATGCCAGTATACAGGTCACCCTTGACAGTTATGCAACCGTGATTGATGAACTGATGCTTCAAAATGTCCGTGAACTGAAAGGTAAACTATCGAAACAGAACGGGATTAAGAAAGCAACCAGAAATAATGAAGATAAATAATCTACTATTTAATTTCTATATGGCTATCGGGGTAATACGTTTTTGGGGTATGGGTTATG
>JACJZT010000025.1 GCA_020635455.1 Flavobacteriales bacterium | reverse complement strand
GCATGCGATGAATTGGAAAACTTCTATCGTTCCCATGAAGTAAGGATTGGTGCGTCAAGAGATAGTAATGGCTTAAGAGAGCTTAATTTTGAATTCGAAGACGACTCCGGAAACAGAACGCTGTACTGTGATTTGCACACCAAATTTTATCAGTATTTTGAAAACAATAATCCCAGTTATGCAGCCAGAGGAAATCGCATTTATTTTCATCAACCCATCGACGGTTTTAAGGAAGGAAAGGTATTGGTTGCTCGTATTGGGAAACATGCGGGAAACTAAGGAAAACCCTCTGTCCTATTTGTCGGGACTCAAGGTCTCTAAACCTACATCTCTCAATACCTAAGACCAAGTATACTGGACCATACGTTTCGACGGAGTTGTGAGAAGAATGCACCTTCCTTTTTGTTTATATTCAACCAATAGGTTTCAAAAAACCAAACAATGCGGTTGCACTCTTGAATGAAATGTTAATATCAACCTGGTTTAGTAACCATTTCGTGCGCAAAGTGGTATAATCCTGTATATTTGAACCTTGTAAAGCAATGAACTGTTAAATGTCATTGATTGCCAAGTCCCGAGAAAACTTCGAAGCGTTTCTCTTATTGAAAGAACATGGGGCAACCAGAAAAGACTATAACTTTTATGCACCTGCAATACATTGTTGCTATTATTCCTGTTTTCAAAAAATGGTGCATATTCTAAAAGAGTATTTCACAGATGAGTATGAAAGGGTCAACACAAAGGAAAGCAATTCTCATTCCCTATTAATAAGTACTTTTACCGATTGTTATTCTAATGGCTTTGCCGAAAATTCGTCGCGTGTAAACAGATATTTAAAACAACTAAAAGCATTGAGGCAAAGATCAGACTACGGAGATGTCATGGTCAGTGAACAAGAAATGAACAAAGCTTCGGAATATCTGGCAAATTTCAACAAAATCATAAAGGAGGATATCAAGCTATGACTGCAAGGCAAATACTACTTCAGGATATTTTTTCACAAATTTCCAATGCTTTTCCGTCAGTAAGAATCGAATACCAGTTCGAACAGGCCTCCAATACCCATTTCATCAAAGTCACTCCTCAGGAAACTTATGATTCTATAGAATTCCTACGTTTTGAATCTAAGCTCAACAAGCAATGGTTCGAGTCTGGTATTTCGGTAGAAGAGGACTTCTGTATCGTTTCGGATGATTCGCTAATCCAATTGGAAGCTCCTGAATTGATTTATGAGCCATCTCCAAGGCTAGATCATATCTTCGTTTCTTCGTATAATATACAGGAAACAGTGCTTGTTTATCCCAAAGAGACAGATTTTTACTCCTTTGTGGATACTGAACTAGCTCCTGATTTCGCCGATTCTTCATACAAATTGGCTGCATAATGGTGGAAGAAGCTATATCGCAATACCATTTAAAACGGATTGCCCTTGTAAAATCTGTATTTGACCGGGCTCAAAATTTTTATGAACCACAGAAAGAGTTGTCTCTAAAAGTGAACATAAAACATGAAGAAGGAGAAAATGCCGTGACAGTCTTTGTCAATGTCACGGTCCTGGAAGACCAAGGTAAGTTAAATAACTTGACCTTAGACGTTACAATGGCTGGAGAATTCGAATACAAAAGCAATGGTGGAGATGAGTTAGATTTAAATTTTAAAGAGTTCGTTAAGGTTAATGCTCCAGCCATCATTTATCCTTATGTCAGGCAACACATAAGAAACTTAACTCTAGATGCGGGATTTAAACAACCAATTATTCTCCCTATCCTCAACTTTGTGCGACTACAGGAAAAGAGTGAAGAAAACCCTTCTGGTTGAGCTGAAATAATGACTCATAACTAATTCCTTTTCCCGTTAGGCTCTTCAT
>JACJZT010000024.1 GCA_020635455.1 Flavobacteriales bacterium | reverse complement strand
ATCGAAAAACCGGATTGGCCTGATAGCAATTGACTCTCAAAAATTTCCTTCAATTTTGTCAGATTCCGGTGGATAGAACTGGGTTCCTGGATCTTATTTAATTTCTTTTCGATCTCGAAGATTTGGTTAAGAATATCCAGAAAAACTTCATATTCCTTAGGCAACTTATATACTTGCATACCAGAAGGTTTTTTATTGGAAAAAAGCGCTTTCATTAATAGCGCGTTGATTCATATTACCATTGGCAACAGTGTAAAGAGTGATTTCTCCTGTTGTATAGGTATACCCGTCATCATTGACACTGATATAATCTTTAGGAGAATCAGATATGCTGAAATGGGCGTTCGTATCAAAACCGCCTTTGGTTCCACACAAATTCACCATGTTAGGATTCCAATCTTTTCCATGGAAGACTTTCAGGTAGAATGTACCATTAGGCAGTTTAGTCATCTTAAACGTATCCCCTGCCCTGATGTATTCATTCCTTACAGTCCTTCCATCCCGTATATCAACCAGGCATACTATGGCATCAGAACTATTACCATTTTTGAAAAGTATCCAGGAGTTTGTTTCCCGGTATTTACCCTTTCCGAAACAACCATCGAAAGGAGAAGCGCCATTTTTTAATTGGTTACCTCTGTATTTACTGTATGAGGATGGATCAGGCGCAGAAACGTAGTTTTGACTGGATCCAGAACCAGTACTTGAATAAGGAGGAGAACTGGGATAACTCGAAGAGTTGTTTCTTGGATTGCTGGAACTGTATGAGCTCGAATTGGAGCAGGTATCTGATGCGACCCCGATTACCCCAAGAATTGAAAATAAAAATACAAGCCTTAATATTAAATTGAGAATACCTTCACCCAGGCCTACCAGGCATCCTTCTCCTGCTTCAGCTGTACTTTTCGCCACTGAACTTGCAGTGACAGGCTTAGGTTTCAACTGTTCATATAGGGCTTTTACATTCTTCCATTCCGGATGCTTTTGATCAAGGGCGTTTTTCAAGATCTCCAATTTCCCGGTGGCATAACGCCCACCCAGAAACAATAGTAAAGGTTTGAGCTCAGCAAAAAAATCCGTAACAATGCCTCCCCCTGCACTGGCAATTTGGGTCAAGACATTCCTTGAAATGATTTTATCCAGAATTGTTTTCAACTTTGGCTTATCAATCACCCTGTTGGTAGATAAACTCGTTTCCCTGATGGTATTGTTAATTCCCTTTAAAGAGTCTATCACAGGCTTAAAAATGTTTTGCCTGATCTGGTTAAGCTGGGTATAAGCCTCGTTCAATTGTTCCTTTACTTCTCTACTAACTGAAATACTCGATGCCATTTGAACGAGATAAATTGCAGTGCTTAAATCCTGTTCCTTATTCCAAATCAAGACGGATAAGCTCCTTAGCCCAAGCGCAATTTGTTCCCTGATTTCATCGAAAACTTCAGGTAAAGCATTCAGGTCACGAACCACGAAGAGTTGAGAAACCTCTTCTTTTACCTCCTCTGATGAAATCTCAGAAGAATCAAACTGCTTTATCAAGCCTCCAATTTGAAGTAGCACCCCCGCATATTCAGCCAATTGGGGTGTGTATTTTTCGCTTTCTTTTCGCTCTTCGTATATTTCCTTGATTTGTTCGTAATCCTGCTCAATATTTACTTTAGTAAGACTACTGATCTTCAACCGAATTGCAAAAGATATTATTTCCATAGCTTCTTCCGCGTCATTCAGGTTATTGAATACGGCAACAGAAACGTTCCTTATTTTCTGGGCAATCTCATTTCTGATGCTTTGGAAATAATTGGGTAGAGCATTGAGTACCTCTACCTTAACCAAACTTTGGATATCATCAAGAACCTGATCGACATTTTCTTCTTCGTATTCTCCACTTTCGTCATCGATATTAGTTCTGATTTGATGAAGCTTATCCGAAAGTTTTTGCAATGACTGGTATACACCTTCGTAAAGCCTGGCTTCATGCAACTGATTAACAAGTGGCGGATTTTGAACCAGAGACCGAATCAAAAAAATATCTCTCTGGTCAAAGGCATACTTGAAAGCTTCATTGAATTCTTTGGCAAAGTAAGGGCTGATGAAATCAACAAAGGATTTCTTCTGGTAAATAGGAGAGTTCTGGTAAGATTCGAAAAAATTGAGATCCCCTTCCTCCAAAAAAGCAGATAAGTGTGGAAGGGATAAAAGATAAATATAATGATCGCTCCTTTCCGGGTCATCGAGTTGATCAATTATTGAAAGAAAATCCGATTTATTTAACCTAAACTTTCCATACTGGATTGCCCCATCATCAGATAACTCAATTTGGGCAAGAATTTTTCTTTTTGCCCTTTTTATTTCGCCATTATCAACAGCCTCGACGCCCAGAAGCTTATAAGGATTGATGAAGTTCATGGTGTAATTTGATATGTGTAGTTTCAAAAGGTTGTGCCTTTCAGTCACTCATAGTTCTTGTATTATCTTTGTGGAGGGGGCTCTGAATGGTTCTTTTGCAACGGAATATCTTCAATGAAGCTTTGCCAAATTCACTTGATCCGGCCACAAATATCCAAAGTACCTTTTCGTCTTTCAGTATACAGGTAAGGCTCCTTTGAGCAACAGTTACTATTGGCGCGCGAGTAGAAGCCTAATACTTTGACCTGTATTTTATTCTACGTCATTTGCTTTAATAAGTTGCAGCTTTCTCCTTTAAAGATTGGCATTGAACGGCAACTAAAAGCACTAATTCTCGCGAAGAGTCAAAAGCTATTGGAAGGGTTTTAGAAATGCAATAGAACACGGGAATACATAATTGATGGCTTCCCGTATTCAAAGCAGGGTTATTGCTTTATTATATTCATCACACAGATACCCCCATCCGATTTAACCCAAACAGTATAGGCTCCGGATGGAATATCCGAAAGATCGAGCGGAATTGAAACGACTTCTCCAATTTTGCCGACCACATCTTGTTTGACAACCTGTCCAATGTGATTTGTCAGAGATAATATATAATCTCCAATCTCTGCTCCCTTTATCCGTATCATTACCAGCCCATCCGTCGGATTGGGAAAGATCAGAAGTTCCGTATCTCGGTAAGCGACGGTTGTTGAAACCACCGTGATGTTGACGGCTCTGGAGACGGTAGAATTTCCACAGGAATTAGTAGCCGTCAGCACAACCGTATACATGCCCC
>JACJZT010000023.1 GCA_020635455.1 Flavobacteriales bacterium | reverse complement strand
TACCTGATCGTCTATTCTTCCTAAGTATTCGATCTCTCCTTCCTGCGTCCATCTAACTACGTCTCCTGTGCGATATTGACGGCCCTGCGGCGTTTGGATAAACTTCTCCTTTGTCAGTTCCGGTAAGTTCAAATACCCCTCTGCCAATCCCTTGCCTCCAATGTACAACTCTCCGGGTACCCCGATAGGAACTTCCATACCCCCGGGATCCTTTACATAAAACCTGCTGTTGGAAAAGGGTTTTCCAATGGGTATGGTCGAATAATTCCGGTCCGGATCGATCGTATGAATGGACTTCCCGATCGTTGCCTCCGTAGGTCCATAGTGATTGTATACCCTGCCTCCATAAGACCCTAAACGCTTCAATACTCCCGTCGTCAAACTCTCCCCCCCAAAGATCAGTACCTGCTCCGGCAATAAATTGACCCCCGAATCACTGTAAAAAGTCCACAATGTCGGAACGATCTTAATGCAATCTATGCCACGGGACTTTATGTATCTCCCCAGTTCCGGTGGAGACCCAAGCTGTTGGGCAGACAACACATGCAACTGCCCTCCCTGTATCAGAGAACTGAAGATCACCGCATGACCCGCATCAAATACAAGGGGTGAAAAAAGAGCATAACTCCTGCATCCCTTAAGGCCCGCACTGTCGATCAATCCATAACAATGATCCAGTAAACTCTCATGAGTGATCATCACTCCCTTAGGATGACCCGTGGATCCCGAGGTGTAGATCACATACATCAAACCTCCCGGTGATGGCTTCTCCGAAAGATCCTCCTCAGAATAGGAAGACTCAAGAACCTCCTGTACATCTACAAATTTTATCGCCTTGGCTCTTTGAAGCAATGCCGTCTGAGCGGTGCCTAAAAGTATCCCTGATCCCGTGTCTTTAAGCATATAATCCAACCGCTGCTGTGGGTACTCCGGGTCGATCGGCACATACGCACCTCCCGATTTGAGGATCCCAAGCATCGCTACGATCATCTCCATGCTACGTTCCATGCACAGGGGTACCAGTGTGTCTTGGGTAACCCCATGCTTGATCAGGTAATGAGCCAGACGGTTGGAGCGCCGGTTGAGCTCTTGATAACTCATCGTTTTGCCCTCATAAACCAAGGCCGTCTGATTCGGGGTCTTTTTCACCCGATGCTCAAACAACTCTACGATCGTTTTATCCTTTGGATACTGTACCTCCGTTTGATTGAAACTTTCGATCTGTTTTTGTTCTTCAGGGCTGAGAAGATTAAGTTCACTTAACTTAGAAACAGAATCCTGAACCAATCCAAAAGCAACATTTTTGAAATGACCCATTAAGCGTTGAATGTAAAAATCGGGAAGCAACTCCGGGTCCGAATTAATTCGTACAGAAATTTTATCCTCACCATAAACAACCAGCGACAATGGATAGTTAGAACGTTCGATTGTTTTAATGTTTTCGATCTTAAGGCTCCATTTTTTATCCTTAATCAAGCGATTGACCGGATAATTTTCGAAAACCAATATGGTATCAAAAAGTTCTGTATTCAGTGTGTGATCTTGCTGAATGGCACTTAACGGTGTGTATTGATAAGGTCTGGTGTCCTGAAGATTATTTTGCAATTCCTGCAACCAGTCTTTTTTAAATGCATTTTCTGAATAAATACTCAAAAAGGGAATTGTGTTAATATACATTCCAACTTTCTGTTCAACACCCGGCAAATTTTCAGGACGTCCGGAAACAGTTATTCCATAGCATATGCTTTCAGAACCTGTATATCTATGTAAAAGCAAACTCCAAATTCCTTGTATGAAAGTATTTAAAGTTATCTTACAATCCCTGCAAAAACTTCTGATCTGGTCACTTTCTACCTTATTAAAGAGTATTAATGTTTCACGAAAATTATCTCTATCTGCATGGTTTACGCCCTTTGGGCGAATAAAAGGCAAGGTTGTAGCGGCCTCTAAGCGCAGTAATTTATTCTTCCAAAATAGAGCAGAATGATTAGAGTCATAATCCTGATAGAATTTGATAAAATCTTCGTATTTATCTTCTTCATACTCGTCGGAAATCTTTCCCTTTATTAGAATATCATAATTCTTTAATACTTCTTCCATAATGATCGGCATCGACCAACCATCAAATATCAAATGATGCCAGGTTAGGATCATTACATACTGATCAGTACTTATCTGAGCAACTGCAAGTTTTATTAAAGGAGCATAACTGAGATTGAATGCGTTTTTGAATTGGCCGGTTTTTAATTCTTCTACCAAAGCCTTGATCTCAGAAGTATTTTTCTTTCGGAGATCAAAATACGTTAGAGGCAATTCTACCTTTTTAAACACAACCTGAACCGGTACCTTAAAAACATAAGGATAAAATGCACTCCTTAAACTTGAATGTTTATCAAGAACGAGCTCCCACGACTTTTTAAGCTTTTCTATATCAAGCTCATAAATATCACAACTCAATTGTCGCGTATAGGTATCTACCCCTTCGTCCATCAGTGTATGAAACAACATACCTTCCTGTAAACCTGTAAGGGGGTAAATGGATTCAAAAGATTCTTTTATTGTGTTACCATTGATAGGGGTTTTTAAAAATTCCTGAAAATCTCTGACATTTGTAATACCTCCCAAATTATAGTCTGAAGGAGTTGGGAAAATTTCACTTGAACCCAATTCAATGCTAAAGTCAATAAGCTTTAGCAAATTTTCAGTAATACCTTTAAGGAATTTCTCTGCTTTTTTCCGGGAATATTTTTTTTCACTATAGTCAAGTGTGAACTGTAACTCACCCCCACGGATGGAGGCTGTTAATAAAAGAGGTTCACCAACAGGGAAATGATCATCCATATTTGCGCCGGTATTTTCATCCTGCAGAATTAGATATTCATTATCAACCAAATTATCCAGCTGCCCCAGATAATTATACTTAATATCACAATGATAATCAGAACCATAAAGTTCTTTATTGAGATATTTTAGAACACCAAAACCAATTCCTTTTTTAGGTATGTTTCTTATCTTTTCCTTAACATGGCATAATAAGTCTGCTTTGTCTTTTAAACCACTTAGGTCTAAACTCAATGGATAATGAGAAGTAAACCATCCCACCGTTCTGGTAAGGTCAATTTCCTCATCCACCGTTTCTCGGCCATGTCCTTCCATCTCAAGGATTATTTCTTTAGCAGAAAATTGCTCTGCAAAACATTCTGATATTGAAGAGATCACAAAGTCATTCAGGTCGGTGTTAAACGTTTTATGACATCCTTTCAAAAGGTTTTCAGTTTCTTTTTTGTTGAGAGAAACGGAAAGCTGTTTAAAATCCGATTTATAAAATTTGGTTGCTACCGCAGGTTTGCAAAAGGCGAGTTCTGCTTTCCAATACCCAAGTTCCCTTTGAAGGGTGTCTGAATTCGCAAATCTATTCAGTGCATCTGACCATTGACGATAAGAACTTGTTTTTTCATCCAGGTTACTTTCTTTACCATTATATATAGCCGAAACCAATTGAAGAATATCTTCAACCAGGATTCTCCACGACACTGCATCAACCACTAAATGGTGAGCCACTAAAAATAAACGGTTGTAATCTTCTTTCTTATTTGTTTTGAGGAATACAACTTTGAACACCTCACCTTTTTCAATATCAAGGCTTCTTTGGTACTTTTCGCATGTTTTCTCAATCCATTCAGACACCTTTGTTTGTGAACCATCAATGATTTCTTCGACATAGAATACAGGCTCGTTTGATTCGCTGTAAACCTGCTTCCAATTACCGGAAGGATCCTTAAAGTATTTAAATCTTAACGCATCGTGATGAGAAAGCAATTGTTCGGTACATCGTTTCAGAACATTTCCTTCAATTTGTTTATTTGCTTTAAAGATCAGCGATTGATTAAAATGTGAAATTGACTTTGGCTTTTTATCGAAAAACCATAATTGAATGGGTGTTAGGCCGCAAGTTCCTGTCAATTCACCCTGCTCCTGTGGAAGTTTTTTTAGACTTTCTCTTGATCCGATCAAATTCGATAATCGGGAAATGGTTTGGTATGTAAAAACATCACCAACCTGAAGCTCAAGACCAACCTTTCGCGCTCGGCTAACCAATTGTATCGTTATGATGGAATCGCCACCCAGTTCAAAGAAATTATCGTGAATGCCGATTTTATCAGAATCAAGAAGTTCTTCCCATATTTTCACCAATTTCTTTTCTGTCTCGGTAATCGGCTTCTTATATTCTTCCCTTTCCCTACTTTCAATTGGTAAACTAAGAAGTTTTCGATTGTCAATTTTTCCGTTTGGAAGCAATTGAAATTCTTCAACATGAATCATAGCCGAAGGAATCAAATAATCCGGAAGGATCCTTCTTACATAATCGAACTGTTCCTGTAATTTAAATTCTCCTGAACATTTTATAAAGGCAATGATCTGACTGTTCTCATTTTCATCCTTTCTTATTAAAACTACAACTTTCTGATTTTGCTCAACGGATTCAAGAGTTTTTTCGATTTCCTTTAGCTCTATCCGATATCCACGGATCTTTACCTGATCGTCTGTCCTTCCCAAAAATTCAATGACCCCTTCTTCTGTATAGCGAACCCGGTCGCCCGTTGAATACAACAACCCGTTGCCTCCAATCGGGTCTTTTATAAACTTCTCTCGGGTCAGCTCCTCCTTGTTGAGGTACCCTGAGCTCACCCCCCGTCCTCCTATGTACAACTCTCCGGGGACTCCGATCCCACTCAACGTCTTGCTTTCACTCAGCACGTAAACCACCGTGTTGCCAAAAGGGGCTCCTATGGGTACCGTCCTTGGATAGGCTCCCTCGCGGGGGACACGGTACAACAACTTGCCGATCGTCGTCTCCGTCGGGCCATAGTGGTTGATCACCTCACAACTCCCTGAAAGGCCATAGATCCTCTCTACGATCCTGCCCGATAAGGCCTCCCCTCCAAAGATCAACTGACTTTTCGGAAGCAACATCTCCTCCCCTTCACTCAAAGCCTCCCAATGAGACGGTACGATCTTTAAACAATCGATCCCCTGCCTTGTAAAATACTCCCGTAGGTATACACTATCGCTGCTGCGGGTTTTGCTCATAACGTGCAAGGTACCCCCGCTCAAAAGCGATCCATATACTACCGTATTGCCCAAATCCGTCGCAATGCTCGATACCAAAGCATAGCTTTTGTTCTTGCTTATCGAAATTTTGTCCTCAAGTCCGCTTACATAATCCATCACCTGATCGTGCGTGATCTTCACTCCCTTCGGCTCGCCCGTGGTACCCGACGTGTAGATCACATACCCAAGATCCGAACCCTCAGGAACCTCCGGTAACGGTGTTGCAGAATACCTATCCACCTCCGAAGGGTCGATCACACGGATCCCTTCCATCGGATGATCAAGGGACTTACTTACCAAAACCTCCGCGCCGCTGTCCCCCAACATGGACCGTACCCTGCCCGATGGAAATTCCAGATCGATCGGTACATACGCACCACCGGCCTTCAATATACCCAGCATCCCTACCAGCATCTCTATGCCGCGATCCAGGTATAAACCCACCAAACTGCCACGACGTACTCCTGAGTCCCGCAATCCCCTGGCAAGCTTCGTCGACCATGCGTCGAGATCACCGTAACTCAGTGTCCGGTCCTCAAACACAACCGCAGGCTCTTTGGAACGTTCAACCGCCTGACGGCTAAAGGACGAAACAATCGTACTGCCCTGCGATACTTCCACAACCGAACGGTTCCAACTGCCACTCAAAAGCTCCTGCTCCTGATCTGACAACATCGAGATCGCTCCGATCTCCTGTTTCGGATCCTCC
>JACJZT010000022.1 GCA_020635455.1 Flavobacteriales bacterium | reverse complement strand
ACTATGACCCGCTGGGCCAATCTGGCCATGTGCAGATTCAGTATATCCCAGAAGGGGCTATCCATTTGAGTCTCGTTTGATTAGGTTAATGCTTTAATTTTGGCTCTGTTCCTTTTATATGATTGAAAATCAATTAAAGGGAAGCAAGAATCGGAGGTCCAGACCATTATTAATAGTTATGGCCATCAAGCCCTTGAAAATTAAAATCAGAACCTAATATTTTTATCCTGATCAGAACCCCACAATGTGTCTATGATTGAGAGCTGAATCCATTTATTCACAGGGCGTTCGATACTTTTGTTAAAGCTCAGCACGGTAAAATTTAATGGGAGCAAGGCCTCAATTAAGAGTTTGGTCGGGGGAGAAGTTAGAGTGAAATTAGAAAATTAGAGAGTCAAATATTCTCCTTCACCGTTGGTGGCACTCGGCTCCTGTCGGTGTGGTTATTTTCAGAAAAGGTAACAGGTCAGAGAATGCGTCAAATATAATATCTGGTTGCGATGAGGTGATTTCTTCCTGGCTCCCATACCCGTATGTGACAGCTGCTGTCATGATTCCGTTCTTTTTACCGCCAGCGATGTCATAAATCCTATCTCCGACAATGACGGTCTTTCCTGGATCAAGGTTTTCGGTTTTGAGAATATGGGCTATCAACTCACCTTTATCAGTCAGGGAACCATTCAGGTTACTTCCATAAGCCTTGTTGAAATATTTGGAGAGGTCAAAATGGTCAAGTATCTGTTTTGCATATATTTCAGGTTTTGACGTGGCAAGGAAAATCTTGAACCCCGATTTTTTAATCATATTAAGGGAGTTATGAACGTCTGGATAGACTCTATTTTCATACAGCCCTTTATCTGCAAACCGTTTTCGGTACGTGATATACGCATGTTTAATCTTATCTTTATCTGTGGTTTCCAATATTTTAGAGAAAGAGTCTCTGAGTGGTGGGCCGATACACCAGGTAAGCTGATCTGCATGAGGTTTCTCCACGTCGAATTCTTCAAGAGCGAATTGTATGCAACGAGTTATCCCTTCTTTAGGGTCTGTCAAGGTTCCATCCAAATCAAAAAAGATATTTTCAATCATTGTTGCCTGCTTTATTTGTTTTATCTGTCCATAGTCCGGCTATTAACAAAAATTTGTGAAATTGGTTCTCATTTTCATGAGATTTCGCTTCGATCTCCTAATTACCAAACAAGCTCTTAGCACGCCAGCATCTCCAGTAAAATGATTATTCATTGAATCGGTTAGCACAAGCATATCGATATCCAACGTTTAAAATCCTTCCGCTATCGGCTTTTGAGGTTACTTTTTTAATAAATTCGTAGAAAATCAAGGATTCCCTGATTTTATTCCTCCAGTGGTCACTTTTTATTCCGGCTTTTTTCTTGCACAGGAACCAGGTGTGGCCCTATAATGAACCT
>JACJZT010000021.1 GCA_020635455.1 Flavobacteriales bacterium | reverse complement strand
ACCCCTTTTTTATTGCCTGAAAAATTCGTTCCCCACACTATTCCCCACACAAAAGGCTGTTTTGGATTGTTCCCCATAGCACAGGATACCCGGTCCCTAGACTGGATGTAATCAATACCCCATCGGTGCATAATGATTTTAGCGGGAATAAAGCGGTAAAAATAGGTGTCTTAAGTTTTTCATTCATATCATTTCCTGTAATGGCTAATCCTGGATTATAGAATCCCCAGGAAAGGCGGCCAGGAAACCGCCTGTTCGGTCCGGGTCATGACTCCGGACCTGTCCTGGGGAAAGCGTGTTAAAGAAACATCCTATAATCAATATTCAGGAACTTTGAAAACAGCTTGGCATTCTTTTTCCCAATAGGGCGCTTCCCCCGTTCCATTTCGGAAATATGCCTTTGGGGGATACCGGTCAATTTGGAAAGCTGAATCTGGGTAAGTCCTTCTTTATGTCTGCCGCCTGCCAGATTGGTTCCGGGTTCATTGCCTTCAAATTCCTTAAATGCTTCACGCCACGGAATAGAAGAGGGATTGTTTCCGGTATTGTTAAAACCCAATTTCTTTAAGGCTGCAATGGCCTCTTTTTGTTTATCTGCAGGTCCTTCAAACAAAAGGGTAACTTTAGTATGGGGCTTTTTCGTGTGATCCAACATATATCACCTCAATCAATTTTATTTCTTTGTCTGTTACTTCCCAGACAGCAACGTAGGTTGGTTGTCCCTTTTTTAAATGGCAATGGTGGATATCTTGCCCAAGCTTGCTGTAATTTTTCCAATTACCACGGACAGGCCCAGAGCTTTCGATTTCTCCGAGCAAAACAAACAGGGACTGTCTAACCGGCTTTGGTAATTTAGGTATCGCTTTTGCAACTTTTTTCGTTAAAGAAACCGTCCAGTTCATACGTATAAAATATACTATTTTTTAGTATTTAA
Organism: Flavobacteriales bacterium; assembly: GCA_020635455.1. Lineage (GTDB taxonomy): Bacteria > Bacteroidota > Bacteroidia > NS11-12g > UBA9320 > JABWCE01. The sequence continues at coordinate 1,443 of JACJZT010000021.1, read as the reverse complement.
ATCAAGGTCAGGGAGATTATCTGTTTTCCTGGATATTCACAACTTTCTGTCCAGATTCGTTTCCCTCTTTGGGCTTCAGGGCTTTTTCAATGGCATCCCCTGCAGCATTCCCACCTTGTTTTACCCGTTTGTCTGCAAGATGGGCGTAGCGTTGTAGCATGGCAAAGGTTTTGTGTGTGGTCAGGCGTTGCAGGGTATACAGATCAATTTCCCCTGAACTGACCGCCAAACTTGCAAACGTGTGTCTTAATGAATGCAGGGGCCTGGTTTCCTTCGGCAGCCCGGCAGCCTCTTTGATTTTGTTTATGGATTTCTGGGCATTGGTGCGTTTATTACCGTCCCTGCCAGGGAATACATATTCACTATCTGTTTTTATGTGATCTTCCAGAACAGACCGGGTTTGATCGTTCAAGGGGATAATGTCATCTTTGCCGGGTTTAGGATCTCGTAGCGTGATAAAACCCCGTTCAAAATCAATGTCATCCCATTTTAGGTTGAAAAGAGATCCCCGGCGCATACCAGTGAACAATGCCAGCAACATAATGTTCCCGGCATGGGGGTGGTCATCTTCTTCAATGGCGTTGAATAATGCCTTTAATTGATCCTCTGAAAGGGCATCGTCTTTGATGTTATCCACGGTAGGCATTTCAATAATAAAGGATAGGGGAGGGCACAGGGCTTTCTTAACACCAAAGTTTATCAATCTCTTGAGCAGGGCAAGGATATGTTTGGTTGTCTGTGGGGAATGGGTTTTTAAATAACTGAGGCGAACCCGGTCAACGTCCAGGGGATAAATATCCTGGACCTCTTTTTTCCCGAAAGGTGGCTTTACATATTTTTCATACCGGTTTTTGTCTTTCTGGTAGTTGGCATTATGGGTGCGTTGCTTAGAGTATTCTTCCCATAACCGGTCAATGGTGAAGATATTGTTTAAGGCTTCTTTCTCTGCCTGCTCTGCTTTGCGTCTCTCCTGGTTAGTTTGCTGTTCGCCGTCAATTCTCTGCGCCCGAATACCGGCAGCCCGGGCAGGGGTCATATCGTCTTGATATTGGCGACCTGCTTTTTCTTCCACCATCTTGCCGTCTTTGCGGTATCGGATGTAATAGATTTTTTCCGGTTTCCCCTGGGCAGATGTCCCATCAAGGTAAAAAACGCCTGCATATTTTGTCTTGAATCTTTTCTTAGTCGCCATTTATAGTCCTTTCAGAAAATTTTCTTCCCCACACTATTCCCCACACCTACGGTAAATATACAGGTATTATAGAGTAAGTCAAGGTAAGAGGAATAATCGAGAATATATTGAAAATAAAGGGAATAAGTATGGTTTTAAAAGATGTGGTAAATGTGGGTAAAACTCCTCTAACGGCCTACAAAGCCGTTATTCCCCGGTTCAAATCCGGGAGCCGACTCCAAATAAAATCAAGGGGTTAGGATGTAAATCCG
>JACJZT010000020.1 GCA_020635455.1 Flavobacteriales bacterium | reverse complement strand
TCTAACTTGGTTGTAAAATATTCCTTGCTCCCCATTAAATCGATTAATCCATCAACATCATGCTGAACATGCCAGGTATATTGCCAGGCATTTCCTTCGGTATAGTCGCCACCGGAGGTACCGGCGTGCGAAAGTTCAAAGGAATGGAAAGGTGTACGCCATTTCCCGTTTGAGGGTTTCCCCCTCATTAATTTTGTTTCCGGATCAAACAGGTTTTTGTAATAATTGGATCGCTTCGTGAAAAACTCGTAATCATCTTCTTTTCCTAGAGCCTTTGCCATTTGTGCAGCACAGTAATCATCATATGCTGACTCAAGAGTCCGGGATACTGATTCTTGACTTATAATGTCAAATGGATAATATCCATACTTATCGTAAACCTCCCAATTGGATTTTGGCATGTCTGTGGTCAGGGTTGTTTTTATTGCCTGATAAGCTCTTTCTGCATCAAAACCTTTAAATCCTTTCAGGTAAGCATCTACGATAACAGGAACAGCATGGTTTCCAATCATACAATGAGTTTCTTTCCCCCATAGAGCCCAAATTGGCAAATACCCCTGGTCATCAAATTGTCTCAACATCGAATTAACAAAACCATCCACCTTTTCAGGAGAAACAATGGTGTATAAAGGATGAGCAGCACGATAAGTATCCCATAATGAAAGTGTTGAGTAGAAAGAACTGTCACCACTATCAGCAATATTATTAGGCTGAATAAACATGCGGTACATCGAAGTATAAAACATGGTCTTCTTATCCTTATCGCCTTCAATATCAATTCTACTTAGATATTTATTCCAACTTTCTTTGGCCTTATTAACAGTGGATTCAAAATCCCAATCACTCTTTTCTTTTGCAAGGTTGGTTCTGGCACCTTCAATTCCGGTTGACGACAGAGCTACTTTGATCATCAATTCTTCACCTGGTTTTAAATCAAAATCCAATACATAACGCGGAGCTTTTTCTTTGTCATCCTGTTCCTCCAATAACTTCCGGTCAATGATTGGCTTATTGAATTCAATCACATAGTAATACGTTCGTTCCAACCAAACTTGTGTTTGACTATGACCGCTTATGATTGTTTCATTTTCAAAATTTACTTCAGCATCCTTTACATGAGTTTTCATTTGCTCATCACTTGAGCACTGGGCACTTTGAAAATCAATATATAATTTAGCATTTCCTTTATTGAATTTATAACGATGAAGGGCAACATGTGATGTAG
>JACJZT010000002.1 GCA_020635455.1 Flavobacteriales bacterium | reverse complement strand
TCGTTTTTTTGGGAGGAATCGTAGCAAGCTTTTATGCGGCAACTTATGCATGGTATCATATATTTATGCGGGAAAAGGATCGTTCACTAAACAAAAAAGAGCGAAAACAGAAGGTATTCTCCTTAGCTTGGAAAGTTTTTGTATTGTTCGCCATGATAGTACTCTTATTAATTGGGGTTATGGCCGGAGTATAGTTTTACAGTGATTCCGCCAACAGCGTGCTGAAGCGCAATGCTGGTTTGCGGACAAAACTCTTAAGTGGATCAGAACCCTATAGAACTTTTCATTTGACGGGGTGGAAATAAAGATATAGATTTGATTTTAAAGATAGACTGGCGGTTTAAGTAATTAAAAATGAACACAGAATTTCATATTCAAAAACTCTATCCTTCAGATCGAAATGCGATTCTAAAAATCGCAGATTGGTACAACAAAGAATGGAATACGCCTATAAAGAAAACGATCGACAGACTTTCAGGCTTTTATGACAGTGGATTATACTTTCAATTGATTGCTAAGGTAAATGAAGAGGTTATTGCTACGGTAGGTCTGTCTGATAGCGTTAACCTGTTAAATGTTTATCCCGAATATGAAATTTATGGCCCATGGGTAGCTCTGCTTTACACCGACAAAGCATTTCGCAATCAAGGAGTTGGAAAAGCACTACTTGAACAAATTGAATCAGAAGCGTTAACACATAATTTAAACAAAATTTATCTGTACACCTTTACCGCAGAAACACTATATAAGAGATCAGGATGGCAATTGGTTGAAACAGTGAGCTACAAAAATCACGACACGGTAATAATGAAAAAAGAAATAAAATAAGCTTTGGCAAGGGCTAAACCATTTTCATATTTAGTTTAATTTGAACCGTTAACATCAACAATGTAAATTAAATAATCTGTCAATCATGTCGAAAAAAATATTCATAAGTTACAGCCATACCGATAATGAAACACACTTGTGGTTGGAACGGCTTAAGGGATTTCTGGACGCAGTTCAGGACCAACTACCTTTTAGAATTTGGGAAGATACAATGATTCCGAATGGAGGAGATTGGCGCAAATCAATTAACGATGCCCTTTCAGAATCTGCTGTTGCCATTTTGTTAGTAGGGCAGGGTTTTCTGGCATCCAGGTTTATAAAAGAAAAAGAATTGCCTGAAGTTTTGCCTGCAAAGGATAAGAATCGGGTACGCTTATACATTCTTTATGTAGGATTCTGCCCTTGGCAATATAGTGTTTTGGAACCTTATGAAGCGTTCAATGATCCGGATAAACCACTTGAATCCTTAACTGACCCAATGCAAAACCAATGGTTGAATAATTTAGTTGTGACCATCAGGAAAGATTTAGAAAACATTGAAGTTTTAGAGGCAATACCTAATTCAACTATTGACCTGATCGAACCAATGCAGAATTTAAAAGATCATTTAGAGGTCACTAAAACCACCCTCATTACCATACTAAATCGCTCACAGAATCTTCTGAGGTCTGTTCAACGTCGATTAGAAATTGACGAACATTTACAATACGAACAATTTTTTCTTCGATACTACGACCTTATGAATGAAGAAGAACATTTTCAGTTTGATCAAATCCGTGCCCTTACAGAAGGTGTTATGTTTGGAGAAAACAATTCCATTTTGCAGATCATAGAGCAAAATAGAACCTTACGGGACGAACTTCCAATAATAGGAGCCCTGAAAACACATTTAATTATCTGGTTAAATAAATATAAATTGGTATTTAGTAAAAACAAAAAAATGGCCGTTTGTTTTACGGGTGTGGAGGATGGTGTGCCCTTTCCTCTTGGTGTAGATGAGCAAGTTGAGAATTGGCTTAAAATACATCGTGAATAAACGAATTGTTAAAATCACGGGAGCTCAAGAAATGCAAGACGGTATTTGGAATTCATTAAGAGATGGAGTGAATCAACAGGCACAAAAGGTAATTTGCAATGGTGACCCATACAGGGAAGGGTAAACTGAATTGCAAATTTATCCCTAAAAAACAGGACCTGATTGCAACTGCCAAACGTTAAATCGTCCTCGTTTCTAACAAGGATGAAATTGAACATCCTTGTTAAGCATGGACCATATGGATTACCGCTCTTACAGGGGTCTTCTTAAAACGCACATGTTACTTTGCAGGGAATTCGGACTTTCACCTTCGAGCAGAAAGGGGATCAAGCTCTTGGAAAAGAGTGAGCCGTATGATCCATTTGCGGATTTTGTGCTGTGATAGCCGGATAAGAAAGTAGACCCTTATTACGTTGTAAAAATCGCTGAAATTGACCCCACTTAGTCGGACGAAACTGACCTCTAACAATCGCTGGAAATTGACCCCCCAAAATCGGAGCAAATTGACCCCCCCAAAATCGGAGCAAATTGACCCCTCAAAAAAGTGTTTAAGCTGAGCCGTTGAACAATCCAATATTGCGAATCTATTAGATACGTAATATGGCTAATCAACCAATCATTATGCAAAGAATTAAACAAATCATTCGATATCACCATGAAGGCATGGCGATAAAACGTATTGTTAAACTGTCAAGGACATCCCGCAATACAGTCAAGCAGTACTTGTCTAAATACAAGGAATTAGGTTTAACAGCTGAGGATATCAGTTCGAAGGACGAGTATTCGCTCCACCGCTTGTTCAGCTCAGCACCGCCCAAAGAATTGGCGAAAAAGGATCCGCGCTACTTGCGATTGGAGCAGATGCTTCCAGAAATAGCCAAGGCGCTGCGCAGGCGGGGTATGACCCTTGAAAAGCAATGGAAGCTCTATGCCTCCTTGGAAACAGATTATTATCAACGAACTCAGTTTGGAGACCATGTACGGGAATATATTGGTCGTAGTAAATCCTCGATGTTACTTGAACATATGGAATGTTCCGGGTTACCGTCAAGAAAGAAGCCCGGCAATCGGCCTTTTTTCGCTCGTACATGGATTTGGTAAAAACCTACATTGTTCTGTGCCGCGAATTTGGACTGAGTCCTTCAAGCAGAAACGGGATCAAGCTGGTTGAAAAGAAAGAATTGTACGACCCGTATGAAGGGTTTGAGATTTAGAGGGTAGGAGAGGGCATGCAGGGAAGTAATTGCTTTGTCAGCCTGAAGGCGTGTGATTTTGTTGTTATAGGATGGCTCAGATTAGTCGGTGAAGGCGGCTAATTTAAATTGGTCTGAGGTGGTCAATTTCGCCGTTCCCTCCACTTAATTAAAACACAGGTATCAAAAGCCTATATTTCATTTTAAGTCCATCCATTTTTGATTTAAAAATACTTAACAACCAAAAATGGGTACCTTAAAACGGCTCTAATGAAGTCGCTTTTATCTCTAATTTTCTGCGCTTTGTGTTTACAGAGAGGTTGTGCAACAGTTACTGCTGTTACCACCAGTGCTTCTTTGTCTTCCGTGGTTTGTCAGTCTATTTCTTATTGCGATATTCATTGCCTTTTGTCGTGCGGTGGGGCATTTTTAAAATTTCTTTTTGTCTTGGGTCGGCTTTGCAAGCTCTATTAAAAACTTTGGTCGTGTGCCAGCTTGTGCGGTTTTTAATTGTGCTTGCAAATTGCGGTGGCTTTTATTTTCCTTTAAATATTTCTTTAATTAAATATCCGATTAGCAAAACTGCTCCTACTGCTAATGCAGCATTTACAATTTCGTCTGTATTTGTTTTGTTTCCATTTGCTAAATATTCATTGTATTGTTTCTGAGTAATGCTTCCATTTCTATAAAGTATCAGCATATACTCATCCTTCTCTTGCTTTGTCGCAAGTCCAGTCTTTAATCTATCTCCAAGATAAGATAGTCGTCCGAAGTCTATGTGATTACTCATTTCTTTATTTGTTTTTGATTTTGAATGTGTTCAAATGCTGCTTTCAAGAGTGGAAACAGGTCTTTCAACTGGTCAATAGTCTGCTGTTGCAAATTGTCTCTGTGTTCCAAATCTTTCATTTGAATCTTTAAATCATTAATTTGGTCTTTAAAACCGTTCACTGTTTTAAAATGCCAAAAAAGAAAGCCACCAATAATTGGAACAACGGCAAAAATTATTTGTAGAGTTTGGCTCATAGGCAGGTTTGATTTTTATTAATACCCATCATTATTCTTGGCTAAATATCTTTTATGATGTTTAAAAAGTCTTCCAATTTATAAGCTCCATCAACTGTCCGTCTTTCGTAAACCATGAAGTAGCGGTAATTATTTCCTGCCTTACTTGCCCAAAGTCTGCCAAGTCTTATTTTTTGTTCAGCGTCTAAATGGTCGCCTTTGGTTTCTAATAAAATTGTCTTTCCGCTTTTTGTCTGAATGATGAAGTCGGGATAATGATTTACAAAGCCGTTAATTCTAAAACCTTTTCGTTCAATGTTCCTTGTCCAGAAAGCAATATTTGTCATGTTACCGATTTCATTGATTACACGTTCTTCAAAGCCGTTCATGCTTCCTTCTTTCTCGTAAAGCGATTTTGTGATGCCCTTTGCTGTGTCGCCTAGAGAAATGGATTTTGGTAACGTGAACAATGGTTTGATAAACACTTTGTCGGTGTCTAAAAAGTCTTTGAATTTTTTCTCCGCAAACTGTTCAGAAAGTGCAATTATCTTGAATTTGATTTTGTCTTTGTATGTGTATTCGTTGGCTGCTAAGTCGCTGAATTGCTCGTCTTTGAAATCTTCTAAAATTCGGTTAATGTATTTTTCAATTTCCTTATCGGGAATTGGAAACATATTTCCGATTAAGTCCATCAGTCGTTTAGTGAAATTCTTTACTCGGCTGTCTTTGCGTGAAGGGTCGAGAATGTAGGTCATTACGCTTTCTTTCACTTCTCCGTCAAGTCTTACAAATGTTGGCGTATGTTCTTTTTTGGTTTCGTCCAAGTCAACCTTGTAGAGTTCAGAGGTAATGCTGTCAAACGCAATGTGGGTGTCGGCTTTGCTCAATGCAAAACCTTCTAAAAGATTTTCCTTTTCTAAAGGCAATTCTTCTTCTTTCTTGCCAAACAAGTCGTTGGCAGGAACTTTCAAATAAAACTGTGGCAAATTGATTTGTTCTGCCTGTTCTCTGAAAATGTCTTTAATACTGTATGTTTTCACAAGTTGTTGTATTTCGTTTGGCAATGCCGTTGTATGGTTGGCTTCCATTTCGGAAACCGTTTTTTCAAAGGCTTCATTTTGTTTAATGGCAGTTTTTTCTATTTCCGAAACAGTTGTGTTTGGCAACTCTGTTTCTGATAGAACAGAAATTCGGGTTGTATCAATGTCCGAAGTAATATCTTCTTTTGGTATTTCGGTGGTTGGGAAAACAGTCAGTTGTTGTAATGGGTCTTGCTTTTTGGCTTCTTCCAACATGGCAGGGTCAGCCAGTTTATAATCCTTGTCGCTGAAACCGGCTTTGTTCAAACCCTTCACAATGTTGTCTAATGTGTCAAGGAATTTTGATGAAGCGGTTAATACATAACTCAAATTAAGTAGCGGAAAATTGTGTTTCATCACATACGGCTGGCGTAAAACCCTGCCCAAAATCTGTTCAACATCAACTGCTGAACTCTTGTCTGCCAATGATGCCAAGATGTAAGCAAACGGACAGTCCCAACCTTCTTTCAGTGCGTTTATAGTTATGATGTAGCGGACTTCACAGTCTTTGCTCATCAAGTCAATGCCTTTTATTTCGTTGATGTTTGCCGTTTTTATTTTGATTTGCTCCGCAGGAATTTTCAACTCAATGAGTTTTTCTTTCAGTTTCTGAACGTTTAATTTTTCTTCTTCTGCGTTCAAAAAGTCTTTTCCGTTTTTCGGCTGTGCCTGAAACAGCACAATTGGACGAATGTATTTGCCGCCTTTCTTTTCTTCTTCTATGGCTTGCAGTTCCAAGCGTTTTTGCAATTGCAAAGCCGAATTGATTACTTCTGTTTTGTCCTGATGATTGTAAACAATAACAGGCAGTTTCACCATATTTTCCTTTTTCAACTCCATGGCATCAATAAAACTGATGATGTTGCTGTTTTTGCGTGGCGTGGCGGTAAGGTCAAGAATAAAACAAGGGTTAAATTCTTTGAGCATATCCACACTTAAATCCGTTTCGGCATTGTGGCTTTCGTCTACCACTATCATCGGGTTTAAGTATTGCGTCACTTTCATCAGCGAAATTTCTTCGTCTTTGCCGAGCAATGCTTCAAACGATTGCAACGAGCCGTTTTGTTCAAATACTTTTCTGCCTTCTTTGTTGGCGGTGCGTATGCTGTCAAAACTCAATACAAAAATGTTCAACTGCTCTTTTACAGAAGTGGCGTTAAATCCGCTTCCCTGCAATAGTTCTGCTTTGTCAAATACTTCTACTTTGTTGCCGAAATGAGAATTGATTTTTTGGCGGTAAGGGTGGTTGGTGTCTTTAAGGTTTTTAATGGTTTGGTCTAAAATGGTAATGGACGGAACCAACCAAACTACTGCCTTGGGTTTATCATAAGCAAAAGCATCAAAAATGGTTTTAATGGCATTGCAGGCAATAAAGGTTTTACCGCCTGCCGTTGGCACTTTTACGCAAATGTGCGGAACACGGGGAACATTGTTTTTGTAGGGTTCAATGGCTGTGCCTGAATACGGAAACAAAGGCGTTCTTGGGTGTTTTGCCCAAAAATTATAAAAAGCGTCCTTCACGTCTTTTGTTTCCTGTATGTTTTCCAAAAACAATGAAAGGTCGATGATTACTTGTTGTTGATATGGTTTTAATTCCATCGCTTAAAATCTTGTTATGTCTCTTGGTATTTTCTTAAAAATGATATTATGCTTCGTCATAAAGTCCTTTGTTAGCAAACAGTTGTCTGCATAAATCACATACTGCTCCGCTTTGGTTTTCATGGTGGCTAAAAAAGCATGGTCTAAAGTGGTTACTTCGTCTTGCTCGTAGTGGAAGTAATACGCTGTATCATTTTGCTTGCCCAAGAAATGTTTGTTGTCTTTGTGTTTGGTTGCCGAAAGTGGCGTTTTGGTTTCGGTGTAATAAACGTATTGGCGAATTTTCTCAACGCCATCCAATTCATTCAAATTGCCATCTTCCAAAAACATAGGTTGCCCCAACTCGTAAAAATCAAAACTTCCGCCTGTGCCTTCTTGCTCAGAAAATCCATTAACTACCATTTTAACCCGCTCAGAAGTTACCGACTCAGCATAATCTTCCATTTCTATTAAAATGAATTTCCTGTTTCCTTCATCTTCCTGATTTAAGTCTAATACAGCATGGGCAGTTGAGCCTGACCCAGCGAATGAATCAAGTATAATATCATTTTGTGAGGTTAAGGCTCGTAGAATCTCAGTAATTAATGGTAAAGGTTTAGGATAGTTGAATATTTTCTTTTCAAAAATGTCATTTAACAATGTTGTTCCTTTAACGGAATAAAATTCTTTCTCCAACCATATTGTTGGAATGTCACTTCCAACTGTTTTGTTTTCTCCAAATGTTAACGTTGGCGAATTGGGCTCTTTACCACTTACATTTAATTCTCCCTTTTCAACTTTTTTGATTACACCTTCAGGCAGGTATTGAATACTGTATTTGTTTAAACTGGCCTTTTGCCTGTTGGGACTAATTTTTATGTAACCTTTTTCCCAATCGCTTTTCAATCTATTTGGTGCTAATCTCCAAACACATTGTTTTCCCTTACTTGTTATTGGCCATACAGCAACAGTGCCTTCTGGCGCTTCATTAAAATCATAATCAAATTCGGAAAGCTCACCCTGATATTTTCCATTCTTTATTCGTTCTTGTAATGATTCACCTATGCTGTCTAATAGACCTGTTTCTGCGTTTACGAAAATTGGATATGTTTGATTAGGTCTTTGAGTTTTGTCAAAAGTGGCAAGAGTTAATCCTTCAAATGGAGTCCTTTCTTTTCCACCTGTAAACTTCATTGGGTTTGCTTCAAAATCATTTGGAACTATAAAAATTAAAAATTCGTGTTGATAATTGAAAGAACCAGAAGGTTTACCCCCAGATGTTTGCACTGTAACGCAAGCAATCTGTTTTGAAGCAAATAGTTCCTTTAGTATAGGCATCAAATTGAAAACTTCTTGATAGCCGATACTAATAACAAGTGAGCCTTTATCTGCAAGTAATTTCTGCAAAAGTTTCAATCGTGGATACATCATACAAAGCCATTTGTCATGTCTTGTAAGGTCATCACTTTCTTTTCCCACCACTGACCCGAGCCACTTTTTAATTTTGGGTTCGTTCACATTGTCGTTATAAACCCAACCTTCGTTTCCTGTGTTGTAGGGCGGGTCTATGTAAATACATTTTATGCGTCCTTCGTATTCGGGCAAAAGGGCTTTCAGGGCTTCCAGGTTGTCGCCATGTATTATTTTGTTTCCGCTGTTGGTTTCTTTGTCTGTCTGCGTTCCGTTGTCAAAGCCGTAGGAGTGTTCCAATACTTTAAACGGAACATCCATGTGATGATTGATAACTTTATCTTTTCCTATCCAGTTTAATGTTGGCATTTATTCGTTGTAATCCTTAATTAAACAAATCAATTTTTTGTCTGAATCCATTGCCAACATAAAATGGAACAAGTTCCAAATGCTGTAACCTGCCTATGATAGCACCTGCGGGAGTTCTGAATTTATCGGCAAAGGCATGTATCATTTCTTCATCTAATGGGGCTGCATCAATAATTTGTTTCAGTTCATTTTCCGTCAGCAAAATTTTAGCTGCAAAAGCATTGGCTTCTTCTTCTTTTTCTTGGTCTATTTCTGTTCCTTTTACATTCTCTAAGAAAATGTCCTTTTTTCCATGCAAAATGATGTGAGCTGCTTCGTGGAAAAAGGTAAACCAAAAATGGTCGTTGGTTCTAAATCTTCCCGAAAGTTGAATGATAGGTTTGTTATGAAACCAACGGGTTGCTCCGCTTATGGGTGCTTTCGGCAAGTTTTGAGTAAACACTACCGCCACACCACATTTGGCACAAATGCCTTGCAATTGTTGGATAAAATCGTCAGGCATCAAAAAAGCTAGTTCTTTAATTTCAGCTAAAGCGTCTTTGAATTTCTTTTTTTCAAAGTCCGAAATTTCAATTTCTTTGGCTTGAATTTCACCTTTGCGTAACCATGCAGAAATGGCGTGTGGGCTTTGCGTATGAGCTAAAGAAACTCTAAACGCAACCGAAACTTCTTCGTCAATGTAAATTCGTTCCCATTCGTCCGTGCTTGCCACACAAAAGAATTTTAGTAGGCTGTCCACCAAAACGTGTTTTTCTCTTGTGTCGGGCAGCCAACTGAATTTTCTCATTTCATTTACAGGAAATGCAGCCAACCAGTCTTTCTCTTTTTCAAGTTCTTCCTGTTGTTGCAATTCGTATAATTCTTTTCGGAATGACTTTTCTCTGTTCAGCCAAAAGCTTGCAGGAATACCCAACACTTTTTCTAATTGAAAAGCAGTTGCCGTTGTGATTGGCTCTCTACCTTTTATGATGTCGTTAATTTTCTCTTTGGGTCTTCCCATTCTTTCGGCAAGTTCAGCTTGGCTCATGCCAATAAAATCAATGTGTTCCTGAATAGTATCGCCAGGAGGGGAGAGTAAAGATTTTGCTATTTCAAGTGTCGTTGCCATGTTGTTTTTTTAATGTGTTTGTTAATGGTAGTCTTCAATTTCGTTAATCTGAATTTTGGTGACTTCTTTCCAATTCAAACCGCCATCGTCTTTTTTGGGTATCGGGTCGTGGAGTGGCTCAAAAATCATTCGGTAGTTGCCTGAAACATCAACCGCTAATTCGCCTTTTCGGTCGCCTGTCAGTTCGTGACATCTTGCTGCCGGAATGGTTCTCATAATCGCTAAATTGTCTGCATCGGTTAAGTCCTTGAGCCTTTGATTTACTTTGCGAGCCAACTGTCCAAAAGATTTTGCCATCTCTTTTGGGTCGGTTAGTTGCTTTTCGAGTTTTCGGCTTTTGTAACTTATTTCCACTGCAAAGATAAATATTATTAACGAAAAAGGTTAACAAAAATAGTTATTAATTTTGAACTCCTCAAAGCGCCGTTTGTGCGGCTGGCTAAAAGAAATTTTAAAAATGAGAAGGGTGGGCTTTTTCTTTCTTATCTGTCATCTGTCCCAATAGCAAAACACGGTCAGCTAGAAAGTCTGTCCAATTGGTCGATATGGTCTGTGTGTCGAGTCCATTTTCAGTCATTGTCTTGCTGTGTCGTCTGTCTTTTTAGCATTTCTGCTAACGGCAGTCTGTCTTAAAACTCAAATCTATATTTTTATATTCACCTCGCCAATGATAATATTTCTATTGTATTAGATCCGGTCGTCAAGATAATGTCAACGAGTAACTAAATGCTGATACTAACATTAAAGCGATCAACAATTATTTCAGAAAAGCGACTGAGTTTTTGGACAGTCTTACGTTTTGGCGCTTGGGGCAGTGGCGGATTTCGGAGCACTAAACTGTCAATACACCACAAAAGTTGATGCGAGGTAGAATGTTCAATTAACCAAGTCACCCGCCATTGATCCAAACGCCTGTTATGCCTAAGTGCTTCTATTTCTGATGTCATTTATTGTTTGTTTTGCGTTTCTTTTTCTTTGCAAACTTCTCAATTTCTGTAATCTCGCCTTGGTTGTATAAAGTTGTCCGCAAGCATATGTTTGTCCAAAATGTTTTTTTTGCTTTTGGAAATTTAAAGTCATTGTTTTCTTGACCGAAATAGGTTTCGTTTTCCCCATAAACAATATATTTTTTCCCTATTTCAAACTCTACTCCGCAGTCGCCACCGCCAAGTCCTGTGTAAATTGTCAATGTGTCGGTTGTAAATTTTCCTTTATAAATGTCATGAACCAAAATGTCGTAACGAGCAATAGTCATTTTATAAATTGGTAAGTTTCGATTTAATGTGTCGTTGGGGAGCATTTTAAGCATTGTCGAGTCGGTTAGTACAATAATTTGTTTGCTCAAAATCGTCCCAACAACAACTGCATTTGAGTGTTTTACTTCTTCTTTAACTGTCCGTTGTCCAATGCAAGAACAGGCGAGAAGTCGTCCCGAAATACTTGTCAAAAGTAAAAGTGTCAATATGGTTACTGTCGTTCTCATAGCATTAGGCATAACGGTCTGCAGCTACATGAAGTGCGGACTTCCGGAGCCGGATTCGTTTCATTTAGTCAAATGTATGTGAGATAATGAAGCTTTCCTAACTTAAAATGCAGCCATCTCTTTTGCCTGCTGTTAGGCGTAGTATTTCTATCCATTTACTTCAACCTCAACCGCTAATAATTGTCCCGATTTTGGATTTGTCGATACTCTGTATGTTGCAAGTTTACCTTCTTTGTCAAACAAATTAATTCCTTTTGCAGCTGAAGAATGAAAGAAAATATTCGTAGGATTTCTTTCAATAAAGCCACAATAGCTTCCGAATTTGTCTTTAAATATTTTAGCAATTTTACCAGTATATCTGAAATTTGCGTCTTCCACTAAGTCTGTACTAACTGTCTTAACCTTTCGAATATTTGAGAGAACTAAGTCAGTAAACTCCTTTACATCTTTAATTCTAAATTGGTCCTTCTTTAAGTCATTTATCCAATATTTTCTGGAGGTTTCAAATATTTTGGCAGCTTCCATAAATTTGTCAGCAGTTTTCTTGTTGTCTTTTAAAACTTGAAGAACTAATTGACAATGCTCATCAACTATTAACTCATTATTGATATTTGGCTTAGTGCCAGCAATTAATTCTCTGAAAATCATAAGTAAATGAGTTCTAAATGCATATAATGATTTTTTGTCCAAAGTCCCAGCTCTGAAAAGTTTTTCTAATTTATAGAATGATAAAGCTGATGTGAAATATGGAAGTTTTGATTGATGTTCTTGAAAGACCAAATTGGAATACATTTCCAGTAATTTTGATTCATGTCTGTGGGAAATGTGCGGTTCATTTATGAACATTCCTACAAAGGACTGAAAAATCAATCTCAGACTAAGTTTTTGAAAATGACTAATTGATGGATTGTGGTCATATTGTTTTGACCTCCGTTCGTAATAAAACCGCTCGTAGTCACCGGATAAAGCGTTAATAAATTCTTCTAAATCTTTGTGGAATTTTTTAGTTGTTTCAAACGCTTCATCCAAAACAATATTCTGCCTGTTGGTTCCTCGTACAATTTGATTCGTAATTTCAGAGTCATTTGTAGAAATTAGTTTTATAACAATTGGGACTTTCGATAAAATTTCATTAGAGTCTGAATTGTGAAAGATAACATGACTGGTTTGGCAGCCATTTACAATTTGAGGATTCTTGAGGGTTATTTGTCTGTTACTCGGAATATATTCCTCACAAACAATTGTAATACCGTTATTAAGTAAAGCAAATTTTTGTGGCTCATTATTTATTGTTTCATTAATTTCTGTATTTATATTATTGTCTCCTTGATAATCTCTAACGTTATCATCAAATAACGATTTTCTAATTAGCCCATCAGGTTCGGTCGTTAGTATTTTTTTCAACTCACTTGCATAACAGAGAAGAACGCAGGAATTATTCACAAGTTCAACTGAAGTTAGCGGCATTGTTTCAATTGCATTAATAACAACTTTAAAATTGTTGTCATTTGAATCTAAAATTGATTTGAAGCCGTCAAGATCGATAAAATGAACACTTGGACTTTTGTAAGTGTTTAATGCAATTATATCTTCTTTGAAGGTTTCTGACAGAGCAAGTTGATGTTGACTTTGATGCCATTTACCCATTACAACATAGTAAAGCCTAACCGATGGATTGTCTTCCCATTTGAATACTGCATTTTCACTAACTAAAAAGTCTTTTATTTTAATTAACTCCTTTATTTCATCACTTACAGGTTGTTTTTGGGTTTCGGAAAGAAATTCTCGAACACCGTCCGAAAAATTATTAAACTCACCTTTATCAAAGTTTGATTTGTATTTTGATTGGATAAAAATAAATTCAATAGATAGTCTTGGTAGCTTTTTGGTCAAGTCTTTTGCTTCGTCAAGGTCTCGTATAAAAAGTCCATTAAGTTTTATAGCAATTCCATCAATCCCCATGTCCTTAGTGCCACCAACGTTGACCTTTTCAAATAATTCATTGTCTCCATTAAATGCGTCTGGTTGATGTGCTGACAGTATTGTGTGATTAACAAATTGCTCAAAAGCAACTCCGTCCGCCATATTAACAAGCTCCATTTTTTCACGGAATCTCTTGAATTTGGCATTGATGATTGGTTCTACGTTCATGTCCTATTGTTTTTAATTGTTGAAGGTGAGTCTGTTAAGATTACTGCTAAAGGCAGTCTGTCTTAAAACTCAAATCTATATTTTTATTTTCACCTCGCCAATGATAATATTTCTATATGATTAGATCCGGTCGTCTAGATAATTTCAACGAGTAAATAAATGCTGATACTAACATTAAAGTGATCAACAAGTAATTCAGAAAAGCGACTGAGTTTTTAGACAGTCTGACGGTCCGCAGCTACAACAGGCGCGTTTCCGGAGACGTTAAGCATTGCTTTAAGACAAAGTTACGACCGAAGGTGAAGCTTTCCAAACCGATAAAATAAGCGTCTTTTGTAGGTGCCGTTACCGGTAGTGCTTTACTTGTTCCATTTAGGAAATCTGCCTGTTTGGTCAATGTAATTCTTCAGCATTTCTGACTGAACTTTCTTGGGATTGATTTCAGGAGGAATTGCATACCAGTATACGTCAATAGCGTCAATGTTATCTTTGAGTAATTGATAAGGCAAGCCAAGTTTTCGTGGACTTCTATCATAGTGAAGTCCATTTACTATTTCGTTGAATAGTCCACCAGAGTTTGAATATCCTATGAAAACCAATGTAACTTTACCATTACATAGCTCGATGATTTTGAAAACCCCATCTCGTCCAGTAGGTGCATTACATACAATTTCTAGTTCTTGACCTTCTTGAAAAAAGAAATGGTCACTGCTTGTATATTTTGGAGGTTCTTGAAACATACTTCATTTCAAAATTATATATGTCCTTTGATTGATTTATCGTTTTTTTTTAGATTAGTCAATTCTATTAATGTTTAGGAGATGTAGGTTCAATTATGTCAAGCATATTTTGATTATGTAAGAAATGAAGTAGCCTCATAACAGAATTTTCTTCTTTCACACCTTTTTTATTCTGCACATATGCTATTATTTCTTTTAAGTAATCACCAAAAAACTTTGTTTCAATCCCAACATCTTGCATTATTTTTAGATAAGAAGGTGGAGTATATTGTTCTTCATAAACAACTATCTTTATAATTTTACAGTTCCTTGTCCACCATTCGATTTTTCCTATTCCGTCTGGTGCAATCCCATCATTTAAGAATTTGATTACCCTTTCAAAATATAAGTTAATTTTTTCAGCAACATTTCGTGAGGTAATTCCTGATTTAACTTGAATTATTAGAATTTCTTTATCGTTTCTCGCAAGCACATCTATATCAGTCCAACTTTGAGCTTGGTAATTTTGCTTTTTACCATAAAGAGTCCTATTTCTAGATGTTTGAAAAGGAATCCAGTAGTTTGTAGTAACCAGATATCCTTTTGTCTTATAATACTCTCCGACTAATTCTTCAATAAAATTTGCCATTTATTTATTTTGAGGGGTTCTATTAGCATTACCGGTAACGGCAGTCTGTCTTAAAACTCAAATCTATATTTTTATTTTCACCTCGCCAATGATAATATTTCTATAGGATTAGATCCGGTCGTGAAGATAATGTCAACGAGTAAATAAATGCTGATACTAACATTAAAGTGATCAACAATTAATTCAGAAAAGCGACTGAGTTTTTAGACAGTCTGACGGTCTGCAGCTACAAGAAGTGCGGAGTTCCGGAGACGGATTCGTTTCATTAAGTCAAATGTATTAGATGAAGAAGCTTTTTAAATCTTCAAGAAATTCGGTTTTGCAGGTTAGTAAAGCTCTCTCTTTGTATATTTGAAAAAAAGGTCAACCTGTTTTTGGATGCTATTAACGCAACAGACATACGCGATGAACTGGCAGCAACTTAAAGACAAAGTATATTATTGCGACGGGTCTTTGAGAGACATCTATGTTCATAACACAACAAAGGCAGATTGGCAAATTTGGGCAGAATATGTAAACCAAAATTACAAAACGACCTTTCATATTTACGACACTGACGTTAGAGTTGGCAAAGTTGATCTTAAAATAGTCCTTGACTATTGGACTGGTAAGCTTGACAATTGCTCAACTGCAACAGTCCTTTTGGACGACATTCAACTAAATACACACTTCTTTTCTGAGAATGAGATCGAGAACGATATTGCACCACAGGACATTAACACAATTGCAGATCATTATAAAGTAATAAAATACATGGTAGGGCTTTCAAATGCACTTAATAAAAGAGTTACCCTTACTCCAGAAAATACACCTGACATTGTTCATATTTCTGTACTCAAGGAAAAAGTAGAAATTAATTTTGACTAACCTGAAAAACCAACACGAAATAGAAAGCCGACCGAATAACAGCACCAACTCAAAAGTCGGAATTTCAGGTTGGGAAAGTTCCTTCTCCCATCATACTTTCGTCTTACAAGTAAGTTTGATGGTTCCGAAATCGCCACCTCCCTTGCCTGCGGACCGTTATGGGGCCAATTAATGATGACCCGTCCTGAAATAAGTTTATCGATTTTTATTAAATAATCCAAACAAAAACTTCGAAAATAATGTACCATTGATGCTCGTTATCAAAAAAAACCTTTTAAAGATGCGATTACTTTTTTTCGGATTCATCCTTTTTGCCTTTCAATTTGTTCAAGCCCAGAAGCAAAAAGAACCTCAAACGCAGTTCTTCATTTGTGTAAGTGCCGGAACCGAGTATAAAAAGAACAATTCAGATAGCTTAACTACAGGTTTTGTGAATTATACTCCCTTGCTAAGGCTTTCGGCAGGAGAGGTTTATAACAACAAGTTTTATGGTTCCTTTGCAATATCTCTTAATCAGATAGACCTAAAAATAAACGATAGTAGGATAGTTTACCGGAAACGAGGTGGATCGGTGAACTTAGGATTGAACAAAGATTATTCAAGAATAAGGGTTCGCAACGAGGTTAGTTTTCAGTTTAACCGATATTCTCTTGCGAACCTACAAGAAAGTCAAACAAGCGCCCTTGACAGCTTTAATTACAGGGCAAACTACTTCAGTTCACCAAACGACTTATACCTGCTCTATTGCCTTGAAATGCACTCAAAGCCTAAAAAACAATTAAGTTTCATGGGAGGAATTAATGCCGGGTATGTAATCTCAAAGCATACTGCACTGACACGGAGAGTTCGGGAAAGGATTATTGGCAGGATTTATTTCGGTTTGTGTGTATCGATTTGATTGCATAGCTAACCAGGAGTATGACTTAATTACAAATATTAAATGTGGATTTAGGTTTTGGAAGGCTCGATTTCCAACTCTACATTTGTGTAAACCTATTACAGGACGGGACAAAAAACATTCCCCTATTTAAAAACTTATATATGCAAATCAAAATCAATAAATGTGTTGAATAGGTGCTGTTAGTCTTTGAAAACCTTAACCACCTGTTGTTGTTCGCCAGCAGATAGAATTAAAAAGTAATTTCCTTTGGGAATTTTATCAGCTATTTCAATTTCAAATCGGTGGCTCCCAATGAACTGTTTCT
Source organism: Flavobacteriales bacterium (assembly GCA_020635455.1). Lineage (GTDB taxonomy): Bacteria > Bacteroidota > Bacteroidia > NS11-12g > UBA9320 > JABWCE01. The sequence continues at coordinate 580,592 of JACJZT010000002.1, read as the reverse complement.
CATTGTCAACTATTTTTTTAACTTCTTTTCCTTGAAGGTCCACAAGCCGAAGCGTAACTTTTGCTTCTTTTGGCAAATAATATTCTATGTTAACCTTATTTTTCATCGGATTTGGATAAACCGTAAAAGAAAAAATATCAGTTAATGGATTCTTAATTGAAGATAAAATATCTTGATTATATCGGGCTACCGAAATTTCGTAACCATTCTTGCCAAGAGAGTTCCCTGCAGCTAAAATTTTTCCATCACTTTGTAAGGCCAGGGCACCGACTTTAAAATTAGAAACAATAGTGTTTACAGATTTACCATCAACTCCATATCCCTTATCAACATTCCCATTCACGTTAAACCTATAAAGTACTCCTTTTAAATCTGCCTGGTAGCCTACAATTATTTTACCATCAGGTTGCTCGATCATTACCGGTTTATTGCCATTAATCTTAATTGAGTCTAACGTTAGTGAACCTGAATTTCCAAAACTTAAATCCAGGTAGCCATCCGGATTAAACCTGTAAACCTTCAACTCTAAAGTTGTTTTTGAATAATACACTCCGCCAAGTAATATTTTACCATCTCTTTGTGCCAATGAAGAAACGAAGGATAAATTATCAGTAAATACATAGTTTCCGGTATGATTAAAACTGGTGTCAAGTTCAAAACTTGAGTTGTATAAAGTCATCCTCATATGGCCTAATGTATAATGAATTGGAGCGGAAAGATAAATTCTACCATCATGAAGCTGGCTAATGGTAAAGGGGTGATTATACCCTAATTCAAACATTTTTTTGTTCAATAGCTTTTCGCCATTTTTCTCAAACCTTAAAAGTTGCCCCCAAGCCAATGGCTCACTTGCAATATACGCAGATGTTCCGGCAACAATAATATTATCATCCTGCTCCACAATTAAGTAAACCGGCTCATCCACTTCGCTCAAACTGCTTGACACAGCTCCGGCGGAACCAAAATTTGCGTCTAACACACCATCTTTATCAAACCTTGACAAGGTGTAGCCACTCTTACTTGTTCCACAAACCACTATTTTACCGTCTTTCTGTTGTCCCATACAAGCCAGGATATATTCTGAAACAATTATTCCTTCAAATCCAAATGTAGAATCCAATTTACCATCTGATTCAAATCTGAGAATATATTTATCCGTACAAACGACAATCTTTCCATCCTTTTGAACCAACATTGATTTGACTACTGGGTTACCGTAAAGGTAAATTGTTGAAACCCCATTAATTCCAAAAGTCTTGTCTAATTTACCGGCTTGAGAAAACGCAGTGTTAAGAAGCAAAAGATAAGCGACAAAAAATATTAATGCCTTTTTCATAGTTAAGAGTTTTATACTTAACCTTATTTGAAAGCCTAATTGATATAAAAATCGTATCAGAATATAATTTGTGACCGATTAATTACTTTTTGACAAATGACAAATGGTTATGTGAGTATCCCTAAAAAAGTACAGCGTAACGCTCGACAAGTTTACAACCATCTCAATACCAGACCTTTACAAATGTGGACTAAATATGGACTAAACTTAAAAAAACAAAACCGCAAGTGCTTGTTAATTGTTATAAAGGTTCATTTGGGAAGAATTTTGGAATAAACGGAGATTGTTAATTTCAGCATTCACTATTGCTTAAATTCATATTTGTATATCTCTAAGGTATTTAACCCGTTTGACCTTATTTCGTCTTTTTCAATCAATAAATTCTCATCATTGTATTTGTAAATTATCATGTATTGGATTTGATTTTCTTTAACGTTTACTACACGAATTAAATTTCCTTTCTCATCATAAATGAATTTAGATAGTACTTCCCCGTTATGATATGATATTTCATCAAGTTGCTCAAGATCATTATATCTATACACTGTAATCTGTTCTAAGTACTTCTCCCCTTCAATAAATGTATATGACATTTGAGTGTCAGCTTTGTCGTTTATATATTTGATTTCATCAATGGAAAATGTATCACCGTTCATAAATGTAAAGTTTTTTAAAAGGAGATTATTTTCATAAATATGCCTTTGGTAAACTAAGGTGTCCCAATTCTTCTTGTTATTTAATCGAAGTTGAAAATAATCACGATAATTTTCTTTGTATAGATAAATTGCTCTATCTCTCAATTTACCATTAGTATAAGTATTTGTTTGAATATTTCTACCCAATGAATCATGAATAAAATCACTATAATCTTTGATATTTTCCGGTTGGTAGGATTTTACTCGTCTTCCCAAAGAATCGTAATTAGAAATGAAAGCATAAACCAATTTTTTTTCACTTTTTTCTTCTTTATACTCATAAAATAAACTTGTAATCTTTTTTATACCATTTTCAAGGATCTTGAGCTCATTATCATATTCCTGTGCAAATAAGGTCTGAACTAAAAGTATTGGAAAAAGAAGGAAATAATTCCTTATATGAATTGTTTTCACTTTATTCGAATTAAGCTCAAAGGTATAGATTTGATTGTGATTAAATGATAATAATTAACACCTGGAATGAAGTGAAGTCTTTAAACAGAGTTAATGTTAAAACACATTCAATTAGAGCCGAATAGCTTTATGTTAAGACTTATTTTCCAACCCCCTCTTTACCAGACCTTTACAAATGTGGACTAAATATGGACTAAACTAAAAAAAACAAAACCGCAAGTGCTTTTGAATTAGTTATATACAATGTTTAGAGGATTAAAATGGGATTGCCTTCGGCGATCCCTGAAAAGGGTGCTTCAAACTTTCTCAAAGCCTGTACCTTCGGTACTTCGCCTTTTTTATTTACTAAAGACTGAATAAATTCAGCCTTCCGGTAAATAAAAAAAGCCGGTGCTGCGCACGGCTTTTCGCAAGTTTGGCGGAGAAAGAGGGATTCGAACCCCCGGACCTGTTACAGTCAACAGTTTTCAAGACTGCCGCATTCGACCGCTCTGCCATTTCTCCGCTGCAAAAGTAATATTAAGATTTTCTAATTCAAATCATCTTGTGAAATTTTTTCTTTCGTCGCCCGGTATATACTGTAATTCAAATCAAAGCCGATTAAAATGATCATGCTGTTGAAATAGATCAGCAACATCAGCGATATAATGGTCCCGATCGAACCGTACAGTTTATTATAACTGTTGAAATGATTTACATAATATGCAAAGGTCTCGGTGGCAATAAACGATAAAATGGCCGACAAGGTGCTGCCGGGTGAAAAAAACTTCCACCGGTAGGTTAGGGTAGAACCAATAAAATACAGCGAAGAAAAGATCAGATACAATAAAAAGATCAGGGTCACGAATTCAAAAGCCTGATAGATGAACGACCAGAAATCGGCATCCAAAGGCGCTTTATCAACCAGCCAATTCAAACTTAAAGTGGTATAAACAATTACAGTAACCGATATGATCAGGATAAAAACAACGATCAAGGTAAGGATGATGGATTTGATCCTGTCCTTGAACGGATTGGTCTTGTTTTTTTTATAGCGGTTGAAGGCACGGATCATGGACAGAAAACCATTGCTTGAAAAAAATATGGCCATAAAAAAACCGAATGACAACAAACTGCTGCGCTGGTGATTGAGTATATCCGATATGGTGGATTGCAATACTTCAAATATGGTTACCGGCAAGATCAGCTCCAGTTGCTTCAGGATCTGGTCTTCCATATTGTCGATGGGCAGGTAGGCTATAAGCGTGAAAAAAAAGATAATGGCAGGGAACAAGGCCAGAAAAAAATTAAAGGCCAGATAACTTGACCGTAAATTAAGATCCTCATCAAAGGCATTTTTAATAAAAAATTTGCCTACTTTCAATAAAGAATTTCCCTCAAAGCCGGGTAAATAAATTCGGTCCAGTTTTCTGAAAACCAGTTTTACAGGTCTCAGATCTAACAAGTACCTTTTGATTTTCTGCATCATAAATGCCTGTTGAAATAATGCGATACTTCTTCCGGGCAACGCATGGGTTTACCCGTTGACAAATTTATGAATACCAGAATAACTTTTCCGGTATTGAGCAATTCTCCCTTTTCATTATAACATTCATAGTCAAAGTGAATTTTGGTATCCGGCAATTTGGGTACAAGGGTTCTTACCTTTATAAGGTCGTCGTATTTTGCGGGTTTAATGTATTTTATTTCAAAAGAAACTACCGGTAAGCCAATGCCCATCGCCTCAATTTCCCTGTACGAAATACCGACCTTACGCATTAGTTCAACCCTCCCGACTTCATAGTACAGAGCGTAATTGCCATAATACACGTAACCCATCTGGTCCGTTTCACCATAGCGCACCCGTATTTCTGTTGAGTTTTCGATCATTTTTAATGTATACGGTCTCCTCTCAGTTCGAGTGACCGAAGTATTTCGGACTCGTGCTCGAGGTATTCCGACCATCTTTTTTTAACATATTCAGGCGGCATGTATTTACGGGCAAGTTCTATGAACATTCGGTAATGTCCTGCCTCCGACACCATAAATTCATGATAGAAATTTCTCATATACTCATCTTCCATATTAAGGGAAAGTAAGCGGAATCGTTCACAACTTCTTGCTTCGATCAATGCGAAGGTGAGCAATTTTTCAACAAGATAGGCATTTCTTGATCCTCCTTTATTTTGAAAAGCATTCAAGGCTACCACATATTGATCCTTTCGGGCAGGCCCTAATTTGATGTCGCGTTTTTCCATTTCTTTCATAACCTTCCTGAAATGACCCCATTCTTCGGCAACAAGCGGTGTTACCTCTTTGACCACCTGCTCGAAATCCGAAAATTTAACGATAAGGGCAATGCCGCTGGTCGCAGCTTTCTGTTCACAAAAGGCATGGTCGATCAGAATTTCAGAAATGCTTTTTTCGGCTATGTTTACCCATCGGGGATCGGTGGACAATTGCAAACCCAACATGATTGCAAAGGTAATTGAAATTGAACGGTTCTTATCAATAAGCCTGATCATAAGTTTAACAATGGTTGATACAATTAAAAGGAATTCCTGTTCGCTTACGGGTTCTTAAATCGCCTTGTTTTAATAAGGTTAGGTTAAAAATAAATCGTAGGTTTGCAGAAATTTTGACATACATGAAAAAAGTACATAATTTTTCTGCAGGTCCGGGCATTTTACCTCAGTCGGCATTGGATAATTCGATTTCAGCCATACAAAATTTCGCAGGACTTGATCTTTCACTTCTCGAAATTTCACATAGAAGCAAAGAGTACGTTGCCGTGATGGATGAAGCCAGGAAATTACCTTTGGAAATCCTTGGTCTCGACGATTCTTACGAATGTATTTACCTTCAGGGTGGGGCCAGTTTGCAGTTTTGCATGATCCCGTTTAACTTCCTGAACAACAGGGCCGGATATCTTAAAACAGGTACCTGGGCTTCGAATGCAGTGAAAGAGGCCGGGTTTTTCGGCGAAACGGTCACTGTAGCAAGCAGTGAAGATAAAAATTTTACTTACATTCCAAAAGATTATGTTATCCCATCAGGGCTGGATTATTTCCATTATACATCCAACAATACCATTTACGGAACTCAAATGAAGTCCATACCGGAATGCGATGCTCCACTGATCTGCGATATGAGTTCCGATATATTCAGCAAACGCATCGATGCAAGTAAATTCGACATGATCTATGCCGGAGCGCAAAAAAACATGGGTCCTGCCGGAGCCACACTGGTGATCATAAAAAAGGAGATGTTGGAAAAAATCAGCAAGAAAGTTCCTTCCATGCTCGATTACCGTGTTCACAGCAAGAAAGAATCCATGTTTAACACCCCACCTGTATTTTCAGTTTATTGTGCTTTACAGGTGTTAAAATGGATCCAATCGGTTGGTCTTGAAGAAATGGAAAGAAGAAATTTTGCCAAACAGGAATTGCTATACAACGAGATCGACACGAATGAGTTTTTTGTCGGAAATACAGCTGTGGAAGATCGTTCATGGATGAATGCCACTTTTGTAATGAAAGACGATTCCATGACCGATAAATTCCTCTCCATGTGCAAGGATGCCAACATCAGCGGAATCAAAGGTCACAGATCTGCCGGAGGTTTCAGGGCATCGATGTATAATGCATTGCCTTTGGAGAGTGTTCAGGCCCTGGTAGATGTAATGAAGAATTTTAAACCCTAAACATGACAAGAATTTTAGCAAACGACGGAATAAATAAAGCCGGTCTGGACATGCTTCTCGAAGCCGGATTTGATGTTGATACCACCTTCATTCCTCAGGATGAGTTGGTAACTAAGATATCTGATTACGACATCCTGCTGGTTCGCAGCTCTACCAAGGTTACCAAAGAAGTGATCGATGCAGGAACCAACCTGAAATTAATTGGAAGGGGTGGGGTAGGCATCGATAACATCGACAGTGCATACGCAAAATCGAAAGGCATACCTGTGGTGAATACGCCGGCTGCTTCTTCCGCTTCGGTTGCTGAGCTGGTTTTTGCACATCTGTATTCGGCCTGCAGGTTTTTGAATCTTTCTAATAAAGATTTGCCGACAAACCCGAATGGTTTGTTCAAAGATCTTAAAAAGGCTGCTTCCAAAGGGGTTGAGCTCCGCGACAAGACCATAGGTATTCTTGGATTCGGAAGAATAGGGCAGGAGGTGGCCAAAATTGCCATTGGCTCCGGAATGAATGTGTTGGCTTATGACCCATTTTACAAATCCGTGAACCTTTCCCTTACTTTCCATGAGCAGTTAAAACTAAACCCTGTAATGATCCGCATTCCGATGTGTTCGAAAGAAACCTTATTGCAGGAATCCGATTTTATAACCTTGCATGTTCCGGGAGGTGCCGAAGCAGTAATTGGTGCTGCTGAGTTTGCAATGATGAAAAAAGGCGCCGGTCTGATCAATTGTGCTCGTGGTGGAACCGTGGATGAACAGGCCATGACAGAAGCATTGAAATCAGGACAGCTTGCCTTTGCCGGTGTAGATGTTTTTGCAAAAGAACCACCAGTATACCACGATTTCATAGGTATGCCGAATGTGTCGGTAAGCGCCCATGTCGGTGGTTCTACCAAAGAAGCTCAGGAAAGGATAGGAAAAGAGATCGCAGGTATTATTATCAACCACTTTAAAAACTAAATGCCAGGTTTTTACCCGTTCAGGGCTCTTAGACCTGTGAAGGACAAAGTGGCCCGTTTTACAGCCAAGACTTCCGATTTCAGGAACATAGACGAAGTGTATGAAGACATGAAGTCTTTTCCCGAAAGTTATTATTATGTAACTAAACAGAGTTTGATCCTGAAAGAACTTATGTCGGTTGAAGAATACTTTTGCATCGGGTCGGAATTTGTATACCAAAAAACAGAAGAAGGTGTTTTGTTCAGGGAAAACCAACCCAATTACTACTTATACAAGCAGGTTGACCACAAGGCAGGAAGATCCTTTTTGGGCATCATTGGTCTGGTAGATGTGGAAGATCTGAAGAAAGGAAAGATCAAAAAACATGAACTCACCAAGGTGGTTCGTGAAGAGTATTTGTACAAACAATTGCATTATACCGAAGTATTGGGTGAACCGGTATTGATGGGTTTTAAAAGCAACGAAACCATCAATTCGGTTTATGAGCAAACCATGAAACAAACTCCGGAATACGACTTTATGAGTCCGGATGAAAAGGAGCATGTTATCTGGCTGATCAACGATTCTCAGACTCTGGAAATGCTTCAGCACGAATTTGATAAAACGGATGCATTTTACATTGCCGATGGTCACCACCGTTCAGCATCTGCTGAAAGAAATTACGAGCGAAACCCCGATCCGTCAAACCGATATTACATGGTTTACCTTTTGGATGAAGAGCAATTTCATATCGAAACTTTTCACAGATTGATTTCGGAGATCGACGATGAGTTTGATGAAATGCTGGGCAAATTGAGCATTTATTTCAACATTGCCTATCACGAGGCCGGCCATCTGTACATTCCGCAAAAACACGCCGAATTTGGAATACTTACCAGGTATTTTTCCTATAAACTTACCTTGCTCGATGAAGGCGACTCCGCCAATCCCGAGCAACACCTCGACGTTACTCTTCTTGAAGATTATTTTCTCAAACCGGTACTCAACATTCACAATCCAAGGACCGATCATCGTTTGCAATACATGGCTGCAAAGGAAGACATTTCACCGGTGTTAAGATCCCTGCAAAACAGGGAGATCGACATGATCGTTTCCAATTTTCCGGTTAGTTTTAAAGATGTTAGGAAAATTGCCGATGCCAATAAAACCATGCCACCAAAATCGACGTATATCGAACCAAAACTCAGAGGAGGATTGATCATGCAGAAATTTATTAAGTAATTTTTTATAACTCGAAATGTCCGAAACTAAACGTCCGTTATCCGCCCTTGAAGCCAAATACGAAGCACAGAAAATTGCCTTTGGTCCGATTTTCTTTCAGGCAATCATGGCCATGCGCAAGTTGGGAATACTTGAACTTATTTGCAAAAACAGGAGGGGGATTGGGATTTTAAGCATCTGTGATCAGTTGAACCTGAGTGAGTATGGGGTAAGGGTATTGCTTGAAGCTGCTGAATGTGCCGGGGCAATTGAATATATCGACGAAAACACGGTTTCGGCAAGCATGACCGGTTTTATGCTGAACTCGGATCCTATGACCAACGTAAACCTGAATTTCGTAAACGATGTTTGCTATCAGGGGGCTAAGTATTTACCCGATTCTATCCTTAAAAGTAAACCGGAAGGCTTAAAGGTTTTTGGTAATTGGCCTACCGTTTACGAAGGATTGTCGCAATTACCGGATCTGGTAAAAAAGTCGTGGTTCGAATTTGATCATTACTATTCGGATGAAGCCTTTAAAGAAGCTCTAAAAATTGTATTTAAAGAAAACCCCGGTTACATTTTCGATATTGGTGGAAACACCGGTAAATGGGCAATGGCTTGCTGCGATCATAATGAAAAGGTTAAGGTAAAGATACTCGATCTTCCCGGACAACTGGAAGTTTCCAAAAAAAATATTGAACAAAAAGGTTTTATGGACAGGGTTGATTTTTTTGAAATCGATCTGCTCGACACAACACAACTGATCCCAGAAGGTGCCGATGCAGTTTGGATGAGTCAGTTTCTGGACTGTTTTTCGGAAAGTGAAATTGTGGCTATTCTGGAAAATGTAAGAAGAGCTTGTTCAAAAGATACCTGGATCTATATCCTGGAAACTTTTATTGACAATCAGAAATTCCCGGCAGCCAAATTGTGTTTAACCGGTACTTCACTATATTTTACTTTTATTGCCAATGGCAACAGCAAAATGTACAGCATTGGTGCTATGGAACGTTTGGTTAACCAAGCCGGACTTCGGGTTGTGGAGACCTTTCCACTTATCGGCGACAGTTATCACACGGTGTTGAAGTGTAAAATAAACGTGTAGGTTTGGAGTAGGGGTGCTGAAACAAGTTCAGCACGACCACTTTATTTTTTAATTGTCGTGCTGAACTTGTTTCAGCACCCCTTTTTCCCTGAACTTGTTTCAGCACCCCTACTAAAACGTTTTAAGAATCCTTTCAGCCGCCTCTTTCCTCACCCCGTTGTATTTGATCACATCCTTCAAAACACTTTCTGCTTCCTGTTTCTTATGTTGCTTTATTAAATTAAGAGCCTTCAGGTACAACAGTTCTTCTTCAAGTATAAGCCCCTGAAATCCGCCATACGAATTCAAATAGCTGAGACTCGAATCATATTGGTTTTTATTGTAAAACACTCTTGCTTTACTGATAAATGTTGTATCGTAAGAGTTTGTATAGCCTCTGTTCATCATTTTTTGATTATAGGTATTCATAGGCCATACATTTTTATAAGTATCCGTAGTTACCTCGATCTGTGTTGATTTCTTAACCTCTCCATCCGTTTCATCTACCGACTCCTTTCTGAGTGTTTTTTGTACCGAAGTTTCAGCTACTTCATCGTTAATCGCAAGATCCGAGGCCATGCCGGTTAAATTTCTGCTTTTCATCTCCATAATGGATGAATCGGTTGCGTAGGAGTTTTGACGGCTTATCCGGGTTTCATCCAAATTTTTGATCGCTTCTGACCTTACGGGATTGTCGTTTATGGTAAATTGCGTTTCAGAGGTATCTTTTTTAAGTTCGGGTTCCTTTTTAAGCCGGTCGATCCTGAGGGTATCCGAAGGCAGTGATATGGTCCTGTCTTTTATCACAAGTCCGCTTGAGTCTGTTTTGAAGATCAACCAGCTGAAAGCCACGGCCAGGGCAAGGATACCGGCAGCTGCAGAGTAATACACCCATAAAGGTCTTGAGGTTTGTTTATGAATTTGTTTGTCGATCTTTTCTTCAAGGTTTTTCAGGAATTGGTTAAGTTCACCCGGCACAATAAGGGCATCAAGTCCTTCCTTCATATCGCGGCATATTTCGCAATCAACGATATGCATTTCAATTCTTTCCAGCTCATTTTTAGAAAGGCTGCCTTCGGAATATTTTTTCCAGATATCGTCTTCTATATGTTTCAAAAAATCCATATGCAAAGCATTAGTATGAAAAAACCTTTTTCCCCCAATATATTTTTTAAATTTCGTTTTCCATTTTGTATATAGCTTTTAACCTCTTTAGGTGAATATCCGGTGATGCTGACAATTTCTTCATATTTTTTTTTCTTGAGGTAAAACAGCTCAATACATTCCTTTTGTTCACCCTTCAATAAGTTAAGGGCTTTCTCAAGTCGTTGTAATTCAAATTCAATTTCATCCTTGTTGTTATATGGATGCATGGATTCATCCGATTTCATAAAGGTTTCTGAAATTTCTTCAACATCCATGCTGTTGCGCTCCGGAGTATTTTTTCTCAATTGCATCAAACAATGATTCCTGCAAACTGAGTGCAACCAGCTTTTAAAATTTTTGATCTCGAATTTTTTCAGGTCGTGTATGAGTTTCTCAAAAATCTCCATAACAGCATCTTCCGAATCCCGGGGGTTCATGAAATATTTGTTGCATACTGCAAAGCACATCAGAAGATGCCTTTTAAACAGGAGTCCGATCAGTTTTTGATCGCCCGAAATTTTATAGGCTTCAACGAGCTCTTCATCGGTTTGATCTGAATTCAAATGCATTGTATACGATCAAATTGAAAGAAAATTATGGAATTTCAGGAAAAGAAGCATCAAAGAAACAATAAAACAAAAATACCATGAAATTTTCAGCATTAACCATCACTTTTATTTTATCTGCTTGCTCTGCTTTTGCAACTTCTGTTAATCCCGTTTCCGTCGATCCCGAAAAAGTTACCGTTTATTTAAGCGGTGCAAATCTCTATTATTCCGAATCCGTGCAGCTTTCACCGGGCAATAATGAATTTATTTTTGAGGACGTATCTCCCCGGCTTGTGCAAAGCAGCTTGCAAGCAAGCAGCAGGAATGCCGTAATTATGGACGTAAAATACAATCTTAAATACATCGAAAAACCACAAACCGGGACCAGGTACGACCGAAGGATACTCCGTTTACTGGATTCGATTTCGGATCTGAATTTTGAATTGAAGAACATCGCTAATAAAAAGGATGTGCTGAACAAGGAAAAAAATCTTTTGTTGAACAGCAACATCATGAAAGGCCTTGTTCCGCGTGATTCACTTCCTTTACTAAAAGAGGCAATGAATTTTCTGAATGAGCGTCTTAACCAGATCTACGACCTTGACCTGAAATACGATCGCAAAAACGCGATCTATTCACAGGAGCTTCAGGAACTAAAGGATCGCTTAGCAGAATTGAAAATATTGCAACAGGAACAAATAAAAAATTACCAGAATGCATCCAACATGAAACATCAGATCATTGTAAATGCCTTTTCTGAAAAAACAACCACGGCAAGGATCGATTTTTATTACTTCGTTCAGAACGCCGGCTGGACTCCGAGGTATAATTTAATGGCAACTTCGGCGGATGCAAATCTTGAACTGCAGTATTTTGCAGATGTTAACCAAAGTTCCGAGATCGACTGGAAAAGGGTAAGACTTACTTTAAGTACATCCAACCCTAATGAAAGCAATCAGAAACCTACCTTAAGTACCTGGAACATTGGTTATTTTCAATATTTACAACATTCTATGAAAAGTTTGAGCAATAGCCGGATCGAACTTAGTAAAGAAACCATAACCACCGATTCGTATGATGAAGAAGTAACGGAACAAAAGAAAATTGGACTTACGGATTACATTCAGGTGGTACAAAATTTGATACGAACCGAATATGAGATCAAATTGCCTTATCAGATAAAAAGCAATGGTGACAACCACCGCGTGGTGATCTCCGAAAAAAACAAATCCATGATGTTGGAGTTTGCTGCGGTTCCAAAACTTAGCAATCATGCATACCTTATGGCCAAAGTTGCGGGCTGGGAAGATATGGACATCATTCCGGGCGAGGCCGGCCTTTACTTTGATGGAAGCTACACAGGAAAAATGTTCTTAAATCCTCAGACTTTCAACGATACTTTAAACTTAAATTTAGGTAAAGACAAAAACATTCCCGTTTCTAGAAAGAAAATTAAAGAGAAGTTTAAAACTCAGTTTTTTGCCAACGACAAAATAGAAACACGCAGCATAGAGATCATGATAAAAAATACCAAAACCATGCCGGTAAATTTTGTTATTGAAGATCAGATCCCGGTGGTAAAAGGTAGCGACGAAATCGTAGTTGAGCTGCTGGATGGGGACGGAGCACAGCTCAACGAAGTTACGGGAATCCTCACCTGGAATTGCAAACTGAAGGCGAATGAGAATAAGAAAATTGTGTTTACCTACGAGATCCGCTATCCGAAAGGAAAGGCCATTTCCGGTATTTAGGTATTCCAAAGAGGTTTTTTTGCAAAAAACTGAACTTAAACAGACAACAATTTTAAATTATTCTGGTTTATAGAGAGGTGCAGATTCATAAAACGTATAACCCTTTAAACTTTATACTTAAATTTGCACCTCCTTAATTACCCGATTCTATGTATAAGAAAATAAACTTTTTTAGCCTTACCTTATTAAGTGTGATAATATTACTGGGATGTAAAAAAGACGATGATGATCCATCAAATCTGGATTTTCGGGACGATGTTCCCGAATTCTTCAAAGCTACTAAAAGTGAAAATTATGGTAAAAACTCACCTGTATTCACAAGAATCGCCGGTACTTCAGAACAAATTTCCGAACCTCAGGACCTGGATTTTAACCCAATAAGGCCAGATGAATTGTGGGTGCTGAACCGCGGAGTTAGTTTTTCGGGAGGTTCTACCGTAACCATTTCCGCAACCGGAATGCCAAACCAGTCAACTCTTCACCGAAAAGACGGTAATGCGCTTCATTTCATGGCCTTGCCAACCGCACTTTCTTTTAATAGCAAGGGAAACTGGGCAACCTCTTCAGGCGAACTTGACGCCAATTACGATAATGGATCCTTTACGGGCCCTACATTATGGAGCAGTGATCCGGATATTTATGCCAAATACGCCGGCCCCGGTACCAATGGCAGTCATCTTGATATGTTGCACAGCAGTCCATTTTCTATGGGTATTGAATCTGAAAGGGACAATATTTTCTGGGTTTACGATGGTTATAATGAACACCTGGTTCGATACGATTTTCAGAGCGACCACGGCCCGGGAAATCACTACCATGGCGACGGAAAAGTGCATCGCTATACAGAAGTAAAACTGAAAAGAGATTCTTATGTACCTTCTCATTTGGTACTTGATGGAGAAATGAACTGGCTTTACATTGTGGACGGCGGAAACAAAAGGATATTGAGAGCCGACATTAACTCCGGTGAAAAAGCCTTTGATCTGCCTTTGATTAATGAAGAATTATCCGAACACTGGCAAATGAAAAATGTGGTTTGGGAAGAATTCGTAGCTCCGGGTTTTGGATTGCAAAAGCCTTGTGGTATTGAAATTAAGGACGACCGGTTGTTTGTATCAGACTATGAAACCGGTGAGATCATTTGTTTTAATGTTAAAAATAAGCAGGAACTGTTTCGCATCAATACCGGTAGCAAAGGAATCATGGGATTGACACTCGGCAGCGATGGCCATCTTTATTATGTTAATGCCATCAATAACGAGGTTAACAGAATAGATCCGCGCTAAACCTCTGATCATTGTCGATCGATTCTGAACTCGTTTCAGAATCCCAATTCCTATAAGTAATGGCTCCTTTTCAGAATCCCAATTCCTATAAGAAATGGCTCCTTTTCGGAATCCCTCTCCCCATATGAAATGCCTCTTTCTCAGAATCTCCTTCAACCGGCTAATGCCGTTTAATAAAAGCTTTAATTACGAATGATCAATTGAGGCCAGGGCAGAATTTAATCCCAAGGCTCTTCTCCATGCTGAAAGTTGACCTAAATGCATAGCTTCATGATTGATGCACATGAACATCACCAATTCTCTTAAGGTAGGCATAAAGTTGCTGAACCTCCAGCTTACGGTTTCATTAAGTTTATTTTCGTCTATTGAATTAAGGAGAATTTTAACCGAATTGTGTTGTTTTTCAAGTTCATGGATCAGTTGCTGCCTTGAAGGGTATTTGTAAACGTCGGGATCGGGTTTTCTGGGATCCCCCGGTCCGGTACGCACAAATAAATCATCCCAGTGAGGTGGAATATCTTTTTCACCACCAAGGTCTTTCACAAGATCTGCACTGCCTGCAACCAAATGACCGATGGTCCAGGCTGCATGATTTTCCAGCCCCACAGAAGGAATGATGGTCATTTGTTCCTCTGATAGGTCGGATATCAATTTTTTGGCATATTCCAGATTAAAATCATATTGATGCAGTATTAATTCAGTTTTCATATCAACAATCTAATTAGAGTAAAATAAATGAAAGCTCCTTAAAGGTTTCATCTTCCATCATTTGAAATTTTGATGGATCCATGAGTTTAAGATCAAGAGAATAGGTTTTACGGATGAGAATACCGTATATAAATATAAGTAATCGTTTAAGATCTGACTTTTTCGGTTGTTAGCAGATCTTCCGATTTTTTGATAAAATAAGAGAGAGCAGCAAAGAACAACAGATTGAAGAAAAGATCACCGGCGACCTGATTCAAAAAGAAATTAGACAAGGCGTCTCCTTTGTAAAATACAAGGCCTGCTGCGTAAGCTTCTCCAAGCCCAGCGATGGTTTTAGGATAAAAAGGCATTTGCATCCAGGAACCAAAATTGGTTATAAGGAAAAACAAAACAGAAGAAAGCACAGACATTTTTACCACCTTGATAAAAGTATATGAATTGCGTATACGTCTTCCTAGTAACCAGGTGATCGCAAAGGCAAAATAAACGAACAAAAAGTATCCGTCCACGAAATAATCACTGTATAACTTACCGGTTCCTGCAAGCATCAGATCACCTGCAAGAAGTGCTGTGAAGGGAATAAGCATAGAGTATTTTTGCCTGCTCACATTTGCACCACAAAAGAGTGCCAAAGCACCTATTGCCGTGAAATTCGGTATGGAAATGAAAAGTCTGCTGAAGGTTGCCAGTATCAGAACTGCAAAAAGGATAAGGTTATTTTTCTGATTCATATCTATTCTATGCAAATATAGGGTTGAATATTAAAAACTTGGGTTTTATTTTGTTAACAGCTTGTTTTGAAGAAACTGCCTTTACGATTCATGGTTTCTTTTTGTGATCTCGTCCCGAAGCCTGGCTGCCTTATCGTAATCCTCTTCAGAAAGTGCTTCGTTAAGCAATTCTTCCAATTCAGATAAAGATAAATGATTAAAATTGTCTTTAATGGTAACGGCCTTAGCTTGTGGCGGTTCATCGCCGGGCCTTTCAGGGGCATCTTCAATTTCATCGTCCAGTATGATCCCGGCAGCATCCAGTATGTTTTTCCTGATATAAATGTCGCATTTAAACCTGAGTGCCAGACTGATGGCATCCGAAGTTCTGGCATCGATTATGATCTGACTGCCATCCATGTCAAAAATCAACTGTGCAAAAAAGATACCTTCCTGTAAGTCGCTGATAAGCACCTCCTGAAGTGTGATCTTAAAAGCCTCCGCAAAACTCTTGAAAAGATCATGGGTCATAGGGCGGCTAGGTTTAAGCCCTTCTATTTCAAAGGCAATGGTTTGAGCTTCATAGCTGCCAATTACGATAGGGAGCTTTACATTGCTTCCTTTTTCTCCCATGATTAAGGTATATGAACCACTCTGAGTTTGTCCTGAAGTCAAACCCAAAACGTCCAGCTTTACCTTATCGTTCATGTTTAGGCCGATTTAAGTGATTTTGCTTTCGCAATTAATTTGGGAAGCACCTCAAAGGCATCTCCTACTATTCCATAGTCCGCTGCCTTAAAGAAAGGAGCTTCCGGATCTTTATTGATCACGCAGATCACCTTGCTTGAACTTACACCTGCCAGATGCTGTATGGCTCCGGATATTCCAATTGCAATGTAAAGGTTGGGTTTTATGGTGATCCCGGTTTGACCAACATGTTCAGAATGAGGTCTCCAATCCATATCGGATACGGGTTTTGAGCAGGCTGTTGCTGCACCTAATATATCGGCCAATTCTTCGATCATGCCCCAGTTTTCAGGTCCTTTCATTCCTCGTCCTCCCGATACGACCAGTTCGGCTTCGGTAAGTACAATTTTTCCCGTTGTTTTATTAACGTTAGTAACTTTTGACGGCGAGGGTGCGTCTTCAATGCTTTTTTGCACGATTTCTGCCTGTATTCCAAAATTCTTTACCTCATACGAATTCGGTACAATGCAAAATATTTTTTTGTCTGAACGTAACTTCACCTTCGCGAAGGCCTTGTTTGAAAAGGCCGTTTTCTTTACAGAAAGGTCCGATTCCGGCAAACCAACAACACCGGAAACAAGTCCTGCGCCCATTTTTACTGCTAGTCTTGGTGCAACTGCTTTTCCGTTATACGTACCGGATACTACCGCAAAGGTCGCTCCATCTTCATGGGCAACCGTGTTTAAAACATGGCTGTAGGACCCCGGGGTGAAGTGGTCGAGGTTTGAACCATTTACAGCAACCACTTTATTTGCTCCGCTATTGCCCAATGCATTAAGATCTGCATTCTTTGGGTTGATGATCACGGCAGTTACGGTTGTATTATTAGCCGTGGCCAGGTCCTGAGCATAGGCTAAGGCTTCGTACCCTGATTTTTTAACGATCCCGTTGTCGTGTTCTACAAAAACTAATACTGACATTATCTTTTAAATTACTTTCTTTTCGTTTCTCAATAAATCAAACAATTCTTCTGCATTTTCTGCTGGTATCATCTTTACGCCCGCCTTGGCTGGTGGTAATTCATACGAACCGTAGGAGGCAAAATCAAATCCATTTACGGCTTCTCTTACATTCAATGGTTTTGTACGAGCTGCCATAATGCCTCTCATGTTGGGTATCCTTGGTTCGCAAAGATCTTTTTGAGCGCTTGCAACACAGGGTAAAGTACATTCAACATCTTCTTTACCTCCGTCTATATCCCTTGTGGCTTTTACAGTTCCGTTTTCTATATCAATACTGGTTACAACATTTATCGAAGGCATGTTTAGCATTTCTCCCAGCAAACCACACATCATTCCTCCATTATAGTCAATCGATTCTCTGCCGGTAAGAATCAGGTCGTAAGAGTTTTCCCTGGCAAGAGCTGCAATTTGTGCAGCAACATACATGGCATCTTTTGGTTCCGTATTTATACGATACGCATCATTTGCACCAATAGCTAGTGCTTTGCGAATGGAAGGTTCGGCGTCGGCCAAACCGACGTTTACGATCGACACGGTGCCGTTGTTCATTTCGGCCAGTTCCATTGCCTTGGTCAATGCAAGTTCATCGTAAGGGTTGATGATAAATTGAACCCCCTCTCGGTTAAATTCACTATTGTCATTTTTAAAGGTAATTTTGGATGTTGTATCGGGTACAACAGATAAACATACTAATATTTTCATAAAATTAGATAGGTTTGCAAAATTACGAATACATACTTAAAAAGCATTGGAAAATTCGAGAATAGAACAAATAAAAACCTTTTTAAAAGAGAATCCTGAGGATGCATTTTTAAATTACGCTCTTGCCATTGAGTACGTTGGATTGAACCGGGATGATGAAGCAGAATTGATTTTTAAAAGACTGCTCGAAAATTCACCGGCATACACTGCCACCTATTACCACTATGGCAAACTTCTTCAACGCAAAGCTCTTAATGAAGAAGCTCTGGCCACCTTTGAGCGTGGCATAGTTGCAGCACAGGAACAAATGGAATTGCACACCCTTGCTGAGTTGAGGACCGCATATAATGAATTGTTATACGATGAAGAATGAAATTATTTTAAAACGAAAATTCGAAGTACTGAATCCCGAGTACAAAAACAGGTTGAACAAAGCCCTTGAACGTCAGTTTTTCATGAAACTGATAGGTTTCGAAATAGTGGAAGTGGAACCCGGTTATGTAGTTGGAGAATTGAATATTGAGGAAAAACACCTTCAACAGCATGATTTTCTTCATGGAGGACTTATGGCTACCTGTTTGGATATTGTAATGGGTTTTTCGGCATTTACTTTATTGCCGGTGGATAAGGCTGTAGTTACGGCCGATATCAACATTTCATATTATCATCCGGGCGATGGCATTAAACTCATAGCAAGAGGATGGGTTGATAAACCCGGTTCAAAACTTTATTTCTGTGAAGGCGAAATAAGGGTGCTTAACCAAAGAGGAGAAGAACTTTTAACAAATAAGGCAAAATCCATCATGTGTGTGATCGATGTGCCTCCTTCGAAAATCATCTGATAACAAATGAGGCCGTCTACATTAGACAGCCTCATCTTTTGCGAAAGTTTGATTTAATTAATCTTTTTTCTGCACTTTGATCGTTTTAATCGCAACGCCTTCAATGTTTAAAAGTTGTAAATAGTATATACCGGCATCAAGCATCGACATATCAATGACGTGTGTACCTATTCCGGTAAGATTCAGATCTTCGGCTTTTCCAACAGATTTGCCTAACATATCGGTTAGGCATACAGAAATTTCAAGGTAATTGTCCGTTGAAAATTCAAGTATAACCATTTCTGATGTTGGGTTAGGGTAGGCTTTAAGGGAAAATCCTAATTCAGGCATTTGAATGCTGAGGGTTGAAGTTTCAGTTTGCTGAAAGCCCTGTGAAAGAATGATGGTACTGGTGTTGTACGTTTCGGTTACCAGTTCACCTGCAGTATATGATACGGAAACATTTGATGTGTTACTCGAACCACCTGTTGTTCCAAGTACTTGCCTTTCAACGCTTTGTCCGATTGCTTTAACCGGAACTAGTGCAAGTATCATTATTAATTTTAAGAGTTTGTTAAAGATCATGATTACCTGGTTTCTTTAATAGGGGCTATAGTTTCTGTAACCTTTTCGGTAAGATCAATTCTCATGTCCTCAGTCAGACCAAAGGCTTCGGGATGAATGTATTTTCCTTTTTCCTTTCCTGTTTTTTCAACCTCTCCCGGTATCCTGTTTTTGTTAGCAAAGGCATCATGACGTATTCCTGTTACTTGCCAGCTAACTTTAATATTTGGCTGGTTTGTTTTAATCACAAATTGATTGTTTGATAACTCCTCGGCTACAATAGCCTGTGC
This sequence comes from Flavobacteriales bacterium, assembly GCA_020635455.1. Classification (GTDB taxonomy): domain Bacteria; phylum Bacteroidota; class Bacteroidia; order NS11-12g; family UBA9320; genus JABWCE01. Next base: position 560,981 of record JACJZT010000002.1, on the reverse strand, counting down.
AAATGTTCCAATCACAGTAAGCTGATATCTGAATTCCATATTAAGTGCTTCAAAATAATCAGGCATTTTAACAACAGCTGTTCCATTGGCATCCGTTGTGATATTGCCATTATAAATGTTCATCATATCCGGACTTTCAACAAAACTGTGGTAGAGGAATTTATTCGCAGGATCAAGAGGATGATCGATCTTGAAAGATCCTCCTCCTTTTGACAAATTACCGGTAATACCTGCCGTTCCAATAACATACAAAGCCGTTCCTGCGCTTGCGCCGTTCAGATATAGACCAAAAGTTTGATTGCTACTCACGGTCAATTTAACGTTTCCATAAGCTGTTCCTCCAAAGCTTGCGTTTCCTTGTGAATTATCAGCAGATGTATTGAGCCAACCGGTACCGCCTGTCATGCGGAATGCACCGACCACATGGATTCGATCTGAAGGTGTGGTGGTCCCAAAACCTGAGTTTCCTGAAACAAGTATACCACCTTTAACGTCAAGTTTGGCAGCCGGGGTTGTAGTGCCTAATCCAACGTTTCCGCTACTGTAAATATCTCCCCTTACATCCAGTTTAGCAGCAGGGGTTGTTGTACCTAAACCTACATCACCATATACGTACAATCCATTTGCCGGAGGTGTAGTTAGTGTACCGATAGCAGTTCCTCCATTTCCGTCAACCGTAAAACGTGTACCACCATCAACTCTCACTCTCATTGCATAATTGGTAGACTCACCGTCAACCTGAAATTTTGCAAGGGGAGAGTAAGGACCAACACTAACATTACCGACATCATCCATTCGCATGGTGACGTTACTTGCATTATTGCGAATGTCAAATCCACCTTCACCATAATTAAAAAAGGTTTTGTTGGTCGATCCATACCTTGGCCATAAATAGATCGAAGGAGAACCATCGTAATTTTGTGATACAAGAGCCCAGTTGTGTGTCATGGCGATATCTCCATTAACTGCTAATTTATATTTTGGCGTATCAATACCAATACCTACATTCCCGTCAATACCGTCTATGGTAAGTCTAGATTTTGGTCCTGTACTTAAAGTTAAGTTCGTGGAATCCCTGGAACCTATTTGAAAGGAATTATTCTTATCCCATCCGTTTGTTCCGAAATGACCAATCCAACCTCTTCGGTCAACACCAGATTGAAAGTAAATTCCCGCAAAACCATTGGAGTCTGCATTTTCGATGTTCATAATACCGGACGTGCCAATACTGTCTCTAACCGATAGCTTATACATGGTTCCCATACTCCCAATTCCAACATTACCTTTATTGTTGTTGTATATATCGTTTCCTGCTTTGGTCCAATCCATTTGAATTCCCCCTTCTATTGATTTAGCAACTTTAGCATTTAGGGCATAGGGTACACTCATTAACTGGGAAGCCCCCATATCCGTATAATTGCTTCCTCCGGCAGGGTCAATTTCAACTTGCAGAAAATATTTGTCCATTCCCCATAAGATGTTATCAAACTGACCCATAAGAGCAGAGCCTTTTCCAATGACCGCCGAGATCAAACCGTATTCATTGGTGATCAAGGCTTGCCTTTCCTGATAAACGGTGCTTCCCACAAGAGTTGTCTGATGAATCGTAAACCGAACCCCCACATTTCCTTTGTTAATTACTTTACCCGTGCCGTCTCTTACAACGGCCTGGTAATTAAAACCTTCAGGAGCCTGAGCTACAGACAGTTGTGAAATAACCAGCCCGGCAATTAATAGAATGTAATAAGCTTTGCTTTTCATGTTTGTTAAATTTAGTTATTGAACATTGTTTTGTCAAATATAAGTCATAAACTGTCTAATACAAGTATAGCTTGGAAAAATGAATTTGTAATTAGAGCCATTGCCAAGCCTTAAAATAGATGTTTACGAAACGGATACTCATTAATACTGAATTAAGCAAGCAAGTCTTTAGCTTTTTATTTTGAATGTCAATTTTAAAGCGCTTATGAAAAAGGGTTGGGCGGACCAAAGATTCTTACAGGTTTGTTTAGCTTGAGTAATAATTCATAACGATTTTATGAAGAAAATGTGTGTAATTAACTATTGACTACTCAAGTTAAAAGATATTGAAAATGATGGATTTAGAAATAGATTTTGGGGGCCAGTTCTGAACTCTTAAATTAAAATCAAAAAAAAGAGGTTGTTTGTGAAACAACCTCTTTTTAATGCTAATTTAAGATTATTTAATCTACAATTGTGATTTTCTTTGAGGCTTTGAATGAACCTGCTGATAAGGTGTAAAGATAAACACCCGGAGTTAGCTTAGAAGTATTGAATACAACGCTGTTCTCGCCGGCTGAGTATTTACCTGAAGCCACATCGGCAACTTTGCTGCCTAAAACATTAAACAACTGAATGTTAACCAATTCACCTTTACCTAAGGCGAACTCTATCTTAACATCTTGTCCGGCTTTTACCGGGTTTGGATAAACAGATCCTAAACCATAACCGCTGTTGTTGATATCCTTTGCACTTAAATTGTAATAGGTTAATTTAAACCAAGCATCAAGGTGACGGATCTTTGTGTAACCACTGTTAGGATAATACCATTCCGGAGAACGGGTACCGTATCTCTGATTGTCCATTACAGTTAGAGCGTAGTTGTGAGAGTTGTCAGGAATACCGGTTTCGGCCTGAATGTAATAAGGCTGAAATGTGTTGGTTTGCTTAACCGGAACGTTTACAGAATCCCTGCCGGTGATCAAAGTATCTCCGTATGCATAACTCACACCCGGCTTGTAATTGATGGTGAAGGCCATTTTACCACCTTCTTTAACATTCATTACGGAAGGAAGTGCGATCTCCATGTTTTTGGAATATGAATTACTGGTAGGGAAAAAGAAAGATTCAGTATCGTAAGTATCGTCCAAAAGTATCTGAACGGTGCTGGAAACTGCATTCGACCGGTTGATGCCTTTAATATAAACAGGAGCATACGCTCTGTCGCCTGAAGTAAATACTAAAGGTACCAGTTTATCATCGTTGAAAAAATCAATGGTTAAGGTATCTACCGAACCGGGAACTGCATGACGATATTTATATCTGAAAGCAACTGAGTCAATTGAGTATCTGTTGAATCCGGTTAGCTGAGGAGCATCTGCATCCTGAAACCATTCACTTGTTGGGTCAAAACACTGCCCGGCTCCAAACCACCATGCATGTGCCTGATCCGTTGGAGAAGGATAAACGATCACAGGCAATGAATCCGGCCATAAAGCTGCATCACCGAAATAAACGAAAGTTTCACCACCCTGACCAAGGCTTCTGAAATAATTGTACCATCCGGAACCTTGTAAACCACCTTTTTTAGCGAATTTTGCAACAGAAGGATCGTTTTTAATGAAATCAACTTCAACAGGACTACCTGTTTTAGGGAATCTGGGAGTTTCGTGGGTCAATTGAGCAAATGAGCTGAATGCCATCGCAACGACTCCAAGACCAAGTAATGTTTTCTTTATCATGTTCATTATGTTTAATGCTGCAAAAATATGATTTTTTTTAAATTAAAATAATGAAAAATTAAGGCGTGTTATATTAACGCAAGATGGCTGTAAAAGCAGCGTCAGATATGTGTTTAAGGCTCTGATTCTGACTTGTGGGTGACCTAAACTGAACTTTCATTCCATCTTAAATGTCTCCTTTCAGAGGTCGAACGATCACTTCTTCCACGACCATGGTTTCGGGTGAGTTTGCAAAATCGTAGATCAATTTTGCGATGTCTTCCGGTTGTATAAATCTTTCAACCGGATGTTCCGTACCATCCCAGCTTGAGGTTCTTGTGGCACCGGGCAAAACTGCCGTGACCCGAACGTTAAAATCCATAAGTTCTTCTCTTAAAACCTTAGAAAAGGCAAGCATCGCAAATTTACTCATGGTATAGGTTCCACCACCTGCATAAGCCGTAATGCTTGCAATACTGCATATGTTAAAAATATAGCCGCTTCGTCTCTTCATAAAATCATTGAGAAATACCCGGGTTAAATGATAAGAAGAAGCAAGATTTGTATTCATTTGTTTTTCAAACAAACCGTCTTCTTCATTATGGATCTGCCCGGTTAAAAAAATACCGGTATTGTTTACCAGAATATCCGGACAGCCGAATTCCAAAAGGACTTTCTTACCAAATCTCTGCACATCTTCTTTTGAGGTAGCTTCAAGGGTGTCAATGTAAATGTTTCGGTTCTGGTACTTGTTAAAAATATCCTTTTTCAGATCTTCAAGGTCTTTAAGGTTTCGGGAACAGGTGGCTACTTCATTTCCGTTTTTTGCAAACAGTTCCACCATGCTTCTGCCCATGCCTTTTGATCCACCTGTAATTAATACTTTTGCCATATTGTTATGTCTTCTTTGCATGGCGAATTTACGAACAAGCGTTTATGTATACCAAATTGTATTAATATTTCCTGAGAGTATTAAGATTGCAACAAGATGTTTTCAACATTCTCAAGGCAAGGAGCAAACTTTTATATTGTCCCGGTTTTAAAAATAATTGTACCTATATTTGTACTTAAGTTTGTACAATTATGTTAACAACCACAATCTCTGATTTCAGAAAGGACATTAAGAAATATTTTGACCGGGTTTCTCAGAATTTTGAAACGTTAATTATCAATAGAGGTAAGGACAACGGTGTCGTTATTATGTCATTAGTAGAATACAATTCTCTGCTTGCAACCAATCATGAGCTATCTTCTAAGGCAAATGAAACCAGGTTGGATTCGGCCATTGAAAAACTTTCTAAAGGAAACTCATTTGAAAAAAACCTTATTGAAGAATGAAATACATCTTCGTTGACGAATCCTGGGAAGATTATTTGTATTGGCAAAAGACCGACAAGAAAATGATGGCAAGAATCAATGAATTGTTAAAAGATATTTCCAGAAACCCTTTTTCAGGTGTTGGTAAGCCGGAACCATTAAAGTATAAGTTCAAAGGCTTTTGGTCCCGTAGAATAAATAATGAGCACCGTTTAATATATAAAGTTCGTGACGATGAAATTCTTATTGCAAAGTGCAGATTTCATTACGATTAGTCCTTCTATGAAACTATTATACATCTGCTAACAGCGCTCCGTTGTGCAATACTAAATTACGTATTAGTAACCGTATTCAGCCAATGTGCATTTGTCTAAAGCCAAAACTTGCGTCTTTGAAAACGCACTGCACAAGCCCGCAAGTCGAATGAATTAAATTTCTTTTTACATCCTGCCTAATTTTTTTCATTACCGGTCGTTTTTATATTAATCCGGTGCAATATGAATTTAAGGGTATGGGTTTTTTAGTTAATATTGCAATTCAATAAGATTTTGAGCTTTTTCTATCATTTCGGCAGGTATCTTCTTTTTTTGAAAAGCATGTTTTCAAAGCCGGAAAAGTTTACCATTTATGTTGAACGTACCTTTACTGAAATGGTTGCGATCGGCATTGGTTCTTTGCCGATTGTTATACTGATCTCCATTTTTCAGGGGGCGGTTACCACGGTTCAAACGGCCTATCAGCTTGTTACGCCCATGATCCCAAAATCAACCATTGGGACCGTGGTTAGTGATTCCACCATACTTGAACTTGCACCAACGATCACTTGTTTGGTTCTTGCAGGAAAGGTTGGTTCTCATATAGCATCCGAAATTGGTACCATGCGCATTAATGAAGAGATCGACGCCCTCGAAGTGATGGGCATCAATTCAGCGGCATTTCTGGCCTTACCAAAGATCATTGCCGGAATTATCATGATCCCGATGCTGGTGATCATTTCCATTTTTCTCAGTGAATTGGGAGGTATTGTTGCCGGACATTATTCCGGAGTTCTGACAGCTAATGAATTCATACAGGGTGCCAGACTTACCTTTGATCTTTTTACCCTTCAGTTTTCCTTGATTAAAGCCTTTACCTATGGATTCGTCATTACTTCGGTTTCATCCTTTCATGGCTTCATTACCCGCGGTGGTGCTCTCGAAGTCGGTGCCAGTTCAACCAAAGCGGTTGTTTACAGCTCCGTTTTGATCCTTTTATCCGATTATTTACTTGCCGAATTGTTGTTGTAAGGTATGATAGAATTAAAAGATGTGGTAAAATCGTTTGGTGAAAAAAAGGTCCTTAAAGGCATCAGCACCATATTTGATGCCGGTAAAATTAACCTTGTAATTGGTTCTTCAGGTTCGGGTAAAAGTGTTTTAATGCGCTCGATGGTGGGCTTGATGAACATCGACAGCGGTAGCATTGCTTACAACAACCGTGTGCTTGATTATAACGATTACATGGCCACCAAGGAGATCCGCAGAGACATTGGTATGTTGTTTCAGGGATCAGCGCTATTCAATTCTTCGAGTGTGCAGGACAACATTGATTTTCCTCTGAAAATGTTTACTCAAATGAGCAAGGAAGAACGGCTCGAAAGGGTGAATTTTTGTCTTCAGAGGGTCCATCTTGAAAACATTAATCACAAGTTCCCTTCCGAAATTAGCGGTGGAATGAAAAAAAGGGTAGGTATTGCCAGAGCCATTGCTCTCGACATAAAATACCTTTTTTGTGATGAACCAAATTCCGGCCTGGATCCAATCACTTCCAGGGTTATCGATGATCTTATCCTTGAAATTACTGAAGACTTCAACATGACCACCGTTATCAATACTCATGATATGAAAACGGTTTTTGACATAGGTGATAAGATCATATTTATTTATGATGGTCAGAAATGGTGGGAAGGCACCAAATCAGAAGTACGTAAATCCGGTGTTAAGGAATTACAGGAATTTCTGAAAGCCTCTTACATAGAATAGTCCGATCCGAATTTAATTAAGCATTATGAAAATTATAAAAACCATTTTACTTAGCGCTGTATTCCTGTTGCTGTCTTTCAAACCGGGCAATCCCGATGAGGGAATGTATTTGCTCAGTCAGATAAGTACCATTGGCCTGAATAAGGCCGGTCTTAAGATTCCGGTATCAGAAGTCTACAATCCGGGTGGCATCGGTTTGATTGATGCACTGGTAAGAATTGACGGATGTACAGGTTCCTTTGTCAGCGATGAAGGTTTGATCATTACCAATCACCATTGTGCCTTTGGCGCCGCCGCTGCTGCAAGTACTCCCGAAAACAATTACATTGACAATGGTTTTTATGCTCCGGATAATGCAAGTGAGATAAAAACCAGAATGACCTGCAAGATCACCCAATCCTATGCCGATGTTAGTGAAAGGGTATTAAAAGGTGTAAGGGATGAAATGAGCTTTTTCGAGAAAAGTGAGATCATTAAGGCCAATGGCGTGGCCATCATTAAGGAAGAAACGGAGAAACATCCTCAGCTGACCCTGGAGATCTCAGAAATGTCTACGGGCAAGATCTATACACTTTTCAGATATAAAGTGCTGAATGACATTCGTTTGGTGTATGTACCGCCCCGAACCGTAGGTGAATTTGGAGGTGAAACCGACAATTGGGTCTGGCCACGACATAATGCAGATTTTTCATTTGTGAGAGCCTACGAAAACAACGAACCTTACAAACCCAAAAAACACCTTGAAATCAATTTTAACGGCGTAAAGGAGAACGATTTCGCATTTATTCTAGGATATCCCGGAAGAACGTATCGGCATCAGCCCTATAAGTTTCTCGAATATCAGAAAATGCATACTTTGCCATTTATAGCGGACTGGTACGAATACCAGATAAGTTCATTACAAAAATGGGCCGGTAAGGATGAAGCCAGAAACATTCTTGTAGCAAGTTACATAAAAAGATTAGCCAATACTTCGAAAAATTTTAAGGGTAAAATACAGGGTTTAACACGCACCAACGTCATCAAAGAAAAATATGAAGAAAATGAAAAACTAAAAAAGTTCGTTTCTCAGAATCCGGTTTTTGCCAAAAAATATTCCAAAGTCATTCCAAGCATTGATTCGGCCTACGATCTTAATTTAAAGTATGCCCGCAGAGATTTGATCCTAAAGGAAATGTATCGTTCCGTTTCAGTATTTTTTGCAGCCAATTTCATAAACAACCGAAATAAAGAACTTACAAACATTAAGGGCAAGGAAGCCAAAATGGCCAATCTTCACTCGAATAAGGATGAAATAATCAGTGATTTTTTTAAATCTTACAGGATCTATGACCCTGAAATGGATCAGGATTATTTATTGCAGCTTTTACTTCAACTAGATCGATTGCCGGAAGATGTTCAGCCCTTGTTTTTAAAAGACATCACCGGAAAAGGCAATCATGAACAAGCCATAGAAAAGTTTGTTCAAAAACTATACAGGTCTTCAAAATTAAAAGACAACGTCGCAACGGGAGAGTTAATAAAGAACGATATGTATAAATTCTTCGGTCAAAAAGAGGCCATGATGAAGTTTGCCCAAAAAGTGAGTGATGAGGCAAATATCTATTTTCAGGAATTATCCGACCGCAACGATATCATTAATGCTTTGATGCCATTATTTACCGAAATAAAAATGAATTATTACGACAATACCTTTATTCCGGATGCGAATGCTACCCTGCGATTAACGTATGGTTACATTAAAGGGTACAGTCCTGAAGATGCGGTTTACAATCATCCGTTTACCTATCTAAAAGGTATTTTGGAAAAAGCCAATACAGATCCGGATTATAAGCTCGAAGATAACATTATTAAGATCTATAAAACCGCTGAAGCTTCCGACAATCTTAAGGACCCCGCAAAGAACGATGTTGTAGTAGGCATGTTGTACAACATGGATACAACCGGTGGTAACTCAGGAAGCCCCATCCTGGATGCAGACGGTAAGCTTATTGGTGTGAATTTCGACAGAGCCTATACCGCAACCATAAACGATTATGCATGGAATGAGGAATACAGCAGATCCATCGGGGTTGACATACGTTTTGTATTGTATGTAATGAAAAACGTCGGTAATACCAATCGCTTACTGGATGAGCTGGGCGCTCAATAATTCTCCAAACGATGAAGTAAGAAACTGGTTTAACGCATTTTAATTCTTAACGTTTCATCAGCTTCATGGATTGTTTATCGCTTCCATAAACGGTAACGATGTAAATCCCAGACTTCAGCATGCTTACATCGATGCTGTCTGAATTGCTTATGCTTTCCTTAAGAATGATCCTTCCCATTAGGTCACTAATTCTGTATTCCTCATAGGCTCTCATCCCGTCAATGTTAATTACATCATCTCCCGGATTGGGTCTGATCACAAGTTTTTTGCCCGCCGCCGGTTTCATAACGATCCTCGATTCTTCCATGGCCATTTTCGATTCAACGTTTCCTACCTTATCGTTGGCTACGGAATAGAACCCGTAAGTTTTACCGGGTTCTCCCGTCAGTTCAAGATCTTCTCCGTGTGACCCCCCGAAAGCCAGCCATTCTTTGTCATCAACATTTACATAAAGGTTGTAAAACCCTACTCCGGAGGTGGCATCGCTACCTGTGAACCGCAGTGTAATTATATTCGTTGTATCGTTTACGGTTGCTGTAACAGAACTTGTGGGAGGGTTGATATCAAGTATGTTTTCCCAGGTATTGGTCATGATGGGTTCATTCGAATCAAAAACTATGCTTGCTCTGTTTCTGAACACAGTTCCATCGTTTAAGGGAAGTTTCGGCAAAATGGTATAGGAGAATGAACCTTCGCCTTCCGGTTTATTTACGTTTGGTGGTAAAAATCCTTCAAATACAGGCAAATCTCCGGTTAATGGATCAATTGCCGTCATTTGAATGGTGATTACTCCGTTACTACTGTCCAGTTCTCCATTGACCCTTACATGCATGTCAGGGCTCAAACTGTCTTCAAGTACAAATTCCTTTCGGCCTTTTGGAATGTTGAAGGTTCGGACCCCAACCGTATAATCAACGAATTCAAAAGTGCCGAGATCGAATTTTGTTTTGTCTAGGGTATCTCTTACCAAAACGATTTGTGCTGCGGCTTTGGCCGTATCCACATTCTCAAAAGTAACCAGGAAGGGTTGCCGGTCGCCACTGTTAATGAACTGGGTGTTATCAACTCCTGCAGGGCCGTAAATTGCATTCGGGTCCATGGAAGTTACCGAATTGGTCTTGGTTTCTTTAGGATTTCTTATTTCCATGTCCTTGTTTAGCTGATCTTTAAGTTCATCGTACTGCTTTTTAAGTTCCGGACAGTCTTTCAAAAGTTCACCAAGGCGGTTCAGTTTGTCATTCAGAGTTTTTAGATCTTTTGCTCCTTTGTACATATCGCGCATCATCTGGCGCAGATCGTTGATGTCGTTGATGTTGTCGATGGCAAATTCAATCGATTTTGAGGTTGCTCCGGGAGTAGCGATATGTTTGTTCAAACGGTTTGTTTGACCCATAAATGCATTGTCCATTGCCTTTCCTGCGGCTTTATCAATTGCAAAATCAAGAACTGCAGAACCAACCTGGGCATTCCCGGCAGATACATTTTGCATATAGTCTGCAGGTAAGGATGAATAAATATCCGGTGTTACACCGGTTGCATAATTGTAAAAGGCCCCCATTGCCTGGCCAAGGTTAGCCATGTGTTTGGTAGTTCCTTTGGTGGCTTTTACCAGTAAACCTACCGGCGACTTTTCCAGTGCCGGAGATGCGCTTACACCCATATCAAGCAAATCTAAGGCCTCAATGGCAATGTTTTCAGAAGCATCGGCCCATGAACCACTTCCACAAGATCCGAATAAGTTTGGCTTAAAGGTGTAGGTAACGAAATTTTGAGAAGTGGATTTCGTTGCTCTGGCAATGAGTGGTATTTCAAAGGTTGTTCCCGCACCTATCCTAGGGATCATCAGAATACGGATATACCCGTCAAAAGCTTTGCCATTGAGCGAATCGATTGCAGTGGTTGTAACAAAAGTATCTGCATAATACCTTTGAATATCCTTATAATCAAAGGTGTAATTCTTTCCGTCTATATCAATGGTGTACTTGCCGCTGGCCGGAGGTTTGAAGAATTTTGTGTCGAATTTCAAATCTAGGGTCTTTGGCCATGCCAGTGCCACCAGAACACCTGCAGCACTTACATTTCCTTTATTACCAACCATCAATTTAAACTTGTTATCAACGTTGATCCTCCATCTGCTTGGAGCCACTACTTCTGACCATGTATAAGGATATCTGAATTTGTCAACTTTAAACCCGTTTTTATAAACGGTAAGAGGTTCTCCCGGAATTTGTATGCTCAGATCATAGAGACCTTCATCAATTAAATGCAGATCGAAAATTGCTTCGAGTTGCGTATGTTTTGCATTGGTAAATTTCACTACGGGGGAGAAATCGGTTCCTCCTTTGCTCAGATAAACTGTGGTTGAAGTATCAAGACCACCTCCAAAAAAGGTAATGCTTGCATCACCTCCGGATCCTGAAGAATCGGGAGTGTAATATTCGATACCTTTTATTTCGAAATCTTCACTGGCTGTATCTTTAAAATTGCAGAAACTGTTGGTTACGATCAAGCGTGCGGTATAATTACCGATACCATATGTTTTTAATGGAAATTTCAAGGTACTTTTTGTGCCATCTCCAAAATCCCAGGTAAAATCCGTCGCATTGAATAATTTAGGTCTGAAACCGACGGTATTTCCCAATCTTTCGTTTTCGGTGCTTGCAACGGGTTGCCTGTCAACGAACCAGGTATTGAAACTATACGAAAAGCAACTGCTTGAAACAAAACGCAAATACACTGTATCGCTGGTTAGGCACGGAAGCTGGATGGTGTCGATGATGGTCTGTCCGGCCCCGACCGTGCTGGTTTTTGCAACGTAATTGGCATAGATCTGTCCTCCGGCCCTCCGCTTGTCGTACATGTACAAATAAAGATACCCGTTTCCTCCTCCGGTATTGCTTGCATTGATGGCCAAACTTAAGGATCCTTTGGGTGGGATCACAATTTTGTAGTAATCATCATCGTCCAGATAGGTACCAAAAGAATATTTGAGGTGCCCGTTGTACTTATTTTGTACATTGATGTTCGTCGACTGGCTGAAAGTATTGTTCGGCTCATTATCCTTTGGACTTTGCTGTATCATTTGATAAACCAGCTGATATTGAAAGGCCCTGTTGCTTTCAATACGGAGATAGACTGTGTCTTTACCTCTGCAGAAAAAATAGATCGAGTCGTTTATGACACCATCGTTGGCAATGGTTGAAGAATTGTTTAAATAACGGGCATAGATCTGACCTGCACCTTTTCGGGAATCATAGCCATAAACGTACATGTATCCGGTTCCACCCCCTTTGTTTATACCCTGAATGTTAATTTTCACCGTTCCGTCATCAGGTAATACCATTCGGTAGTAATCAATTGCATCTGCCACACCTGCAGAAAAATATCCGGTATGCCCTGAATATTTTGTAAATTGAACCATGTCTATGGCGTTGTCGAAGGTGTTATTGGGTTCGGAATCGTTTTTACTCGAATCAAGGATCTCGTATTTTATTGAATATTGAAAAGCCTTATTGGCGTCAACCCTGAAATAGACCGTATCAACAGCTCTTCCAAAAAGGTAGATGGTATCGGTAACAGTTGTATAGGCTGCAACGGTAGAATTGTTGTCGATATACCTTGCCAGGATTTGTCCACCGTTTTTCCTTTGGTCGAAGGCATAAATATACATATAACCGGTTTGTCCTCCCACGTTCAAACCATTTATTATTATACGCATGGTTCCATCAAATGGGCTTACCGTTTTGTAATAATCACTCGCATCATTTACACCGGAGGCGATGTATCCAACATGCCCTACCTTTAGCTCCTTATGTTGAATGGAGATTGCCTCTGCGAATGTATTATTGGGCTCGGCATCGTTCTGACTGGTATCGATCAGCTCATAGCGAATTTTGTATTTAAAGGCTGTACTGGCATCAATTCTGAAATAAAGGGTATCTGAAGCTCTTCCAAATAAATATATGGTGTCGTAAACTGTTTGATTGTGCTGTACCGTTGAAGAGTTCGCCACATATTTTGATAAAATTTGTCCTCCGTTCTTTCTTCCGTCAAATCCGTAAACGTACATGTAACCTGTTTTGCCTCCCAAATTGGTTCCGCTGAGAATAAGGCGTACCGTTCCATCCTTGGGACTCCAGGATCGATAATAGTCGCTAACATCTGAAACACCACCTGAAACGTATCCCACATGACCCACTTTTTCCTCTAAGTGGCTTATACTAATGGCCGTATTAAAAGTATTGTTCGGTTCGGGATCGTTCAAACTTGTGTCCAGGATTTCATATTGTATACTGTATTTAAACGACCTGTTCGCTTCAAGCCGGAAGAAAAGGGTGTCTTTTGCTCGGCCAAATAAATAAATGGTATCTGTTATGTTCTGATAGTTGTTTACCGTGGAATTGTTAGCTACGTATTTTGACAGGATTTGCCCACCATTCCTTCTGCTGTCAAAACCGTAAAAATACATGTATCCGGTACCACCCCCCAGATTGGTTCCTCCTAAAAGTAACCGAATGGTACCGTCTTTTGCCGGTGTTATCCTATAATAATCATAATAATCCGGTGCCCCGGAAGCTACGTACGAAATGTGCCCGACCTTTATTTCGCCTGTATTCAAAGTTATGGCTTCATCAAAGTCGTTATTGGGTTCTGCATCATTTAAACTGGTGTCAATTATTTCATAATGAATTTTATATTTAAAGGATTTGATCCCATCAAGTCTGAAATAGAGGGTATCCACCGCCTTTCCAAATAAGAGTATTGTGTCGTATACCGTTTTAAAGCCTCCTACTGTTGAATTGTTAGCAACATATTTACTCAGTATTTGCCCACCGTTTCTTCTTCCATCAAAACTGTATAAATACATATATCCCGTCTGAGAACTTGTGTTGGTGCCTTCAATGTAAAGTATAACGGTTCCGTCTTTTTTTAAGACGGTTCGATAATAATCACTTACGTCAAAACCGCCTCCTGAATAATACCCGATATGGCCTTGCTTCAAGTCATTTTCAAGTATGGGCAAAGCTTCGGCAAATCCGTTGTTCGGCTCTGAATCATTGGTGCTTATATCGTTTAAAATGTATTTAAAGTTATAGGCAAAAGAAGTACTGGCTTCAATTCGGAAATAAAGACTGTCTCTCTGCATTCCATAGAGATTTATGGTATCATAAACCGTGACCCCAATGCCCACGGTTGAACTGTTTGCAACATACTTAGCCAGGATCTGTCCGCCATTCTTTCTGCTGTCGTACCCATAAAGATAAGCGTAACCAGTTGAAACGCCTGTATTTTTAGCAGAAAGAATTAGCGTAACGGTCCCGTCATTGGAAGTGCTTATCCTCAAATAATCATACACATCGGTCGTGTTATTTACACTTCCCGATAAACTCGAATCCGAAGGGACAAAATTTGCTGTATTGAACGAATTATTCGGCTCCGACTCCTGTTTTTGACCATAGGCAATAACTGTGCATAGCAGGATCATTAAACATAGAATATTTTTCATGGCTTTGTGATTTCAGATCAAAAATAAAAAATATTATGTCAAAAAATATATCTTGCTCAAGTTTAATCTTATGTAAGATTAAGAATTTAAACAAATTAACTCCCTGATGAAAAAAACAAATAAAATGTTCTTTCTAAACCCAATAAAACCTGTTAAAAAACAAGCAATCTTATTGTTTCTGATTTTGGCAAGTTCTGTGTTATCAAATGCACAAACCCTGGAAAGGTTAAAGGAAGCAGCTGAAAAAGGTGGATATGGAATTATTTTTACGCAAATAGAAGAAACCGGCATAACAGAAATGTGTCCTGCCTTTAAGGGCCTGGTCAACATCGACCTGACCTCTAATTTTGATTCAGTCCTGAATTCACACCCGCTCAACCTGCCCGAATGTAAGGATGCCCTTATGCGCATTGCCCGCAATCTGGTAAATAAAGGTGTGCAATACAGAAAAGATCAGAAACTTTATGAAGCTTATCTGTGTTACCGGTTCGCTTTTCCATTGGTAACCAAATATCTCGATGCCGAAGGTTGCCGCATTTTATCGGGCAATATTTTTATTGTGCAGAATTTATTAAGGTCTGAAACAAGCAGTCCACAAAAACAGTGGGTCAACACGACCATCCAAAAGGATGCGAAAGCGATTTTGAACCGATATAGTGATGCTATGGTAGCATTTTCAGAAGGCGAATCCTTCCAGGCTGATAAAGTTTTTTTATGCTATACGAGATTATTGAACTTATCCGGAAATTGGGTAAAGGGCAGACGGGTGATGCTCGATAAACTGAATAAGGATGAAACCCCTAACGATTATTTAATGCATGGTTTACTCGAAAACCTTACACAAGTATCGCTTGAGGAAATTCTCTTTCAAAATGAAAAGATTCAATTTGATTCCCTTATGGATGCTTATCGTAAATTAAGGCCTTCGTTAGCACTTTTTAATAACAATTCCGTTCTTCAGGAATTGTACAAATACGTTATTGCCCATTTTGAGTATTTAAGAGGTATAACCATGAGATCAACCGGAATTCTGGCTCTGGAATCTTCTTATGCCTTAAACGAATACTACAATTTGTTTTGTCGTGATCTGTCATTTCTGATGCTTAACGGAAATGATCTGCAGGGAGCCATAGAAATGCTTGAAAAAGCCAAATCCGGTGTTTTTACAGAGCTAATGGCAAAAGGTCATCTCAATAACAGAATAAAGATCAACCAATACGATCAGCAATCCTATAGTTACCTTCAAACGGTTAACGGAGGAGAAATATACGATCTTGTTACTTCAGACAGGTCATCCTTTCTTATGTATTCGCACTATTTCGATGACCTTGAGGTATGGTTTATCACCTCAAAAGGAAAGGTTTTTCATCAATCTTTGGAAGGTTCGAACCATTACATCAACGATCTTATTGATAAGACCAATTTCAATAACAAAATGCTATCTTCTAAAGAAGGATATATTGAAGGAAGGGGTGTAAAAATGCCTAATGTCAATTCAAACAATTCATTGGAACCCTACAGCGATCTGTTCAAGGCCATTATACCGGAAAATATTTGGGAGGTTTTGAAAGCGGATTCTGCAAACAACTTAATAATAATTCCGGATGAAAACCTCCACTTTGTGCCTTTTGCCGCTTTAAAAACTCCTGAAGGAAAGTATCTGCTTGAAGAAAAACAAATTAGTTACTGGCATTCGTTCACTTTTGGTCAATTGCTGAAAAGCTCTTCTCAGGTTTTCGATGTTCAAAAAAGCATAAAAAACGGAACCGGATCATTTAAAATTTCGGTTTTGGGAAATCCGGATTTTAACGGAATATATCCGAGTTCTGTCGATGGCAAAGTGATCAACCTGAAACTGGCCCCATTGCCCGGTACCGAAAAAGAAATTAAATATCTTGGAGAAAAATTTCATATCACACCTTTAATGAAGATGGATGTGAGATCGGATCTCTTGTTCAAAGATCAAGCTCTTGATATTTTGCATCTCGCAACTCATGGTTATACAAACATCGATAAGGTTTTACAATCGTTTGTAGCCTTTTCCGACGGGCCGGTTTATGCTTCCGAAATGTACGAATCTCCCGGAAAGCTTAAAAGTAAAATGGTTGTGTTAAGTGCTTGTCAAACAGGACTTGGAAAGGTTACAAACGATAATCCGGTTGGGCTAACGCAGGCTTTTCTGGTTGCCGGAGCCAACAGTGTGATCTCTTCATTGTGGTCGGTGAGCGATGATGCAACCTTTACCTTGATGAAACTTTTTTATGATGGCATCTCAGAAGGAAAAAACCTTGCTGAAGCCTTGCGTTTTGCACAACTTGAATTGATGAAATCTCAGGCAACATCCAATCCTTTTTATTGGTCGGCTTTCAAAGTTACGGGTAATGTTACAAATCCCCGTGATTAAGTTTATTGCCCGGAATTTAAGTTAAAATTAAGGAAACGGTTAACGCATCATTTCAATCCATTCAGATAATCCAGAACGTTCATTTTTCGTTTACCCTCCGGCTGCACCCATTCAGGATATATGTAGCCATCCATGCAGGAAATTCTTAAGGTGGAAGAATTTGTTTTTTCAAAATCACCGGCTTTTAATGGGGTTCCTTTCTCAAACCTGCATGAATATATTTTTAAAATCTTGTTTTGATGATGTGTGTATGCACCAGGATACGGAGATAATCCCCTTATCAGGTTTTTGATCTTTAAACCTTCTGTATACCAGTTGATTTCACAATCTTTGGGAAAGATCTTTGGAGCGGTCTTTAAATTCAGTATGTCCTTTTGTGGAACCGGTTCGAGTGTGTTGGAAACAATTCCTCTTAAGGTTTCTACCATTAGGTCGGCACCGACGTTCATAAGTTTATCGTGCAGGGTTCCTGCAGTGTCATCAGGGTTTATTGTTACTTTTTTTTGCAATAAAAGATCTCCGGTATCAATTTCATGCTTCAGAAAAAAAGTAGTTACACCGGTTTCAGTTTCTCCGTTTATTATGGCCCGGTTGATTGGAGCCGCGCCCCTGTATTGAGGCAGAAGGGAAGCATGAAGATTTACAGTTCCCTTCTCCGGAAAATTCCATACTTTTTCGGGAAGCATTCGAAATGCAATGATCACTTGCAGGTCGGGATCAAGACTTTTAAGTTGCTCTTCAAATTCATCCGATTTTAAATTTTGCGGCTGCAAAACCGGTATTCCGTGTTTTACCGCACATTCCTTTACCGGTGAAGATTTGAGTTTCATTCCTCTTCCGGAAGGTTTATCGGGTGCGGTAACTACCGCAACCAGATTAAAACCGGCCTCGAGAATTCTTTCAAGTGATGTTACGGCAAAATCAGGTGTGCCATAAAAAACAATGCGCATTGTATTAATGAATGCCTTTGAATATTCGGTTCCATCGGATGCCCTTGAATTTTCTTTTTTCAAATGCGGTACCGTCAGGTTTGGTAGCCCGGGTGATATCGTGTTTGATCGACAACCAGATGAATAGCGCCTTTCCAACAATATGGTCCTCAGGTACAAATCCCCAGAACCTTGAATCTTCACTGTTGTGTCTGTTGTCGCCCATCATAAAATAATAATCCATTTTAAAGGTGTATTCTTGTATAACTTGTCCGTTCAGTGTGAAACCATCACCTGTTTGTTCCAATTTTCCGGCATGCTCGTATTGTTCGATCGGAAGTTTATACAACCAAAAATTCTTTTCGTTCATGGGGATCTTTACTCCTTTTTTAGGAACATAGATCGGGCCAAAATTATCCCTCGACCAATTTAATCCCTGCCAGCCGGGATAGGTTTGTCCCGGGAATTCCTTTTGCTGTATCAGGGTGTCGATGCTTAACACATTGCTTTCTTTTGCCAAAGCATCCCGAGTTTGATCGGTCATCCAGTACATGCTCATTACCGGATCTTTATCGGTGATATCAAGTTTGTCGAGCAGTTTTTTGTTGAAACTGGTTCCGTTCGTGTTCACTTTATACGAATACTCTCTTTCAGGAGGGTCTTCCATGCGTTTTGAATTGATGAAAATATTTCCGTTAACAATGGTTAATTCATCTCCCGGAATGGCAATACACCTTTTAATGTAATTTGTTTTTTTGTCAACCGGATTTTCAAGTTCGAAGGGATAATTAAAAACAACGACATCGCCGTTCTTTATCTTCTGAAACCCGGGTAATCTGTAATAAGGAAGCTTTAAAGCATCCGAATATGCCTTGATCTCTCCAATAGGAAGGGTTTGATGGGCAAATGGAACCGAAAGAGGTGTCATGGGCAATCTTGCGCCATAATTTACTTTGCTCACAAACAAGAAGTCGCCAACCAGCAAGGATTTTTCCATGGAGGGTGTCGGTATCTGATAAGCCTCAATGAAAAGCGAGCGGATGAAGGTAGCGGCCAAAACTGCGAACATGATGGCATCAAACCAATCTCCATATTTTTTTTGTTTGCGAAGGTTGTAACGATAGTAGTAATAAAATACTACCGCTCCCTGCCACATGATAAAAAATATTAGTGCCGTTAGTATATTGGCTCCTGCTGCAAATATGTAGAGGAAGAGTATTAACAGGTTAATGGCTGTCCATATACTCAGATAAATTTTGGTTTTTTTTGGAAAAGCCTTGATGCTTTCCATGAGTTTATTGATAAATTTCATTTTGTTTTCTTAACGATCCAGACCTAACATATCCTTCATGGTGTAAACACCTTTTTTTCCTACGATCCATTCGGCAGCCTTCAGGGCGCCGGACGCAAATCCGGTTCTGCTGTATGCCTGATGGGTAATGGAGATCTCATCCACCGCCGACTGATAGGTTATGGTATGGGTTCCCGGTACTTCATTTATTCTCAATGCTTCAATTTCAAGCATAAACGGACTTTGGTCCTGAAACTTACCCTCTTCACGACAAATCCACTCGTTTTTTCTATCAAAATTCTGTAGCAAACCTTCTGCAAGAGTTATGGCAGTTCCACTTGGTGCATCCTTTTTTTGGATATGATGGATCTCCTGCATCTTTGGTTCATAATCCGGCTGTGAATTCATTAGTCGGGCAAGTTTTTTGTTTAGTTCAAAAAATAAATTCACTCCCAGACTGAAATTGGTTGCAAAAAACAAACTTTGTCCTGTGCTTTCCGCAAGTTTTTTTATTTGATCAAATTCAGAATACCATCCTGTTGTACCTACTACAACAGGTATATGTGCAACAAAACATTGCTTTATGTTAAAAACAGCCTTTTCAGGAACGGAAAACTCAATGGCCACATCACACTTGGCAAGTTCATCGGGATCGGTAGGGCTTTCCCTGTATTTCAATACGATCGTATGTCCGGCTTCAGCAGCAAGGGTTTCGATGGCCTTACCCATTTTTCCGTATCCGATTAAAGCTATTTTCATCTTTGATTCAAATTAGTTTTGAATTCAGGAACAAATGAAGCATTTGAACAGTTTCAAAAAAATTTGTGCAAAACTACAATAGTTCCACCTCTTTTTTTGTTTTATGAATGGGTAATTTTACCGTATTAATCCAGAAACCTTTTGAAAAATAAAGTAGTTATTCTTATTGTTCTCATAATTCTTACATGCATAGGTGTAATTGTATGGGCAGTTTCATCTCCGAATTCACGTTATACAATTATTTATGTAAAAAATGGATTTAATGAAGATAGCCTTGTCAATGCTCTTAAAAGCAACAATTGCATCGAGAAAAACTGGAAATTTGACCTCAGTCATGCTTTCCTGCAAATAGATCACATCATTCCGGGCAAATATGAGGTCACTGAAGGCTTAACCAATCGCGAACTAATCAATCTTTTTAAGTATGGTATGCAACATAAGGTTTCTTTTCGTTTTGGAAATAATGTTTTGCCACATGAATTGTTTAGTTTATTGGGTCAAAAATATGAATCAGACTCCCTGTCTTTTGCAAAAGCGATCTTAAATCGCGATAAACTTGAAGCACTTGGTCTCGACAGCGTTTCTTTCCTTTGCATGTTCTGGGCAGAGTCCTGTGAATTTAACTGGAGTGTTGAACCGGAAAAGTTCGTAGACCATTTTGTTTTAAAACAACAAAAATACTGGGATGCGGAAAAGTTCAATCGATTGTCTAAAACAGGTTTGAAATCGGTAAAAGAGGTTTGTATCCTGGCGAGTATTGTAGAAAAAGAAGCCGTAAAAAAAGAGGAAATGCCTGCAATTGCCGGAGTGTACTTGAATCGTTTGAAAATTGGCATGCCATTACAAGCCGATCCCACCGTGAAATATGCTGCCGGAATAAATTCAATGAACAGGGTAGAAGGTATTTTGGATACCGAGTCGCCTTACAACACCTATAAGGTTAAAGGTTTACCTCCCGGACCGATCGGCTTGCCTACAAAAGAAGGTATAGAAGCCGTACTGAATTTTGAAGAAAGTAAATACTTGTATTTTGTAGCCCTGGCGGATTTTTCGGGGTATCATCATTTTTCAAATTCGTTTGCCGAACATCGCCGATATGCGATTCGTTACCGATCGGCACTTGATAAAAGAGGGATCAAAGGGGGGAAGGATGTTCAGGATGTAAATTAGACCACAACTAACTTACTTCAAGTGCCTTTTTTACTTTCGGTGGGCTTCCTTTCAATTCTGCCCTTAGTTCGGTTGCTGTTTTTGAGCTGCCGTCATGACTCCACCCCGGTGGCATGAAAAGATAACCGAGTTTGTGTTTAAGGGAAAGGCCGGAACGAAGGATCTTCGCTATTTCGACCCATTCATGAAAAATTAATTTAGTGGGATGATATTCTTCTTTTATAGGTGTTTTTAATCCGTATTTTACCTTTTCATCCGGTAATTCCTCCTGAAAAGTACCGAATATTTTATCCCAGATGATCAGGCACATGCCCATATTCTTATCAAGATAGATCACATTTGAACCATGATGTACCCTGTGATGTGAAGGGCTTACCATGATGGATTCGAACCAGGAAGGCATTTTTTGAATGTATTGTGTGTGCAAAAGGATGCCATAGATTTGAGTAATGGAATACATCAGCATAATATCCAGTGGATTAAAACCGATCAATGCCAATGGAATAAAATAGATAAATCGGTATACAGGCTGAAAAACCGATGAACGAATTCCTGTGGTAAGGTTAAACGATTCGGAAGAATGATGTGTAACATGAACTGCCCAGAATATTCTGCAATAATGATCGACACTGTGTTCAATGTAAAACATCAGATCTTCGAGAATGAAAAGCAAAAGCCAGTAGGCAAAAGGATTGGCAATGCCAATGAGTTTATGGTTAAAGAAGAAGAACAGAACAAACACATAAAATCCCCTGCACAAAAGATCAACACCCATATTTACTCCGCAAAAGAACAGATTTATCAAGGTGTCTTTCCAGTAGTAGTAATTACGAAGTTGAAAATGACTTAGGATCATTTCAAATCCTATGATCAGGGTGAATATAACTCCGGAGATGGTCAATAATGAATTTTCATCCATTTCTGTATTTGCTTAGTTCTGATAGGTTTGTGAATTCGTCCGCAAAAATAAGAAAGTAAAGAAATATTTGAATTGATTACTTTTTGGTCAAAAGATGCCAGGTATGGGAGATCAGTCTAGGGAAACTGTATCCGGCCCGTTTTGCTTGTTTACATGGCAACAATCAGTTTTGATGGAAAAACGGACCGTTTTTATGAGCTTTCCATCTTTGGAAATTTCAAAGTCAACTTCACTTGTTTTATTGAATTCAAGTGCTTTCAGGTTTGAGTCATCCACCACAACAAAACCATTATTAGGCAAAGAGGAGGGTGATGAGTCGCTTTTTAGGATCTCACCATTCGAAACCTTGAGGGATCGTGTTGTAACACCTTTTAGGTCCGGATTGCCCGTGTTGCTGAGTTCAACCGTGATCATGGCAAAAAGCTGAGTGCAAATTGCATTTTTGCATTTATTGGATAAGGAACAACCCGAAAAAACTAAAACAAGTGCGATGAATGATAAATTTTTCAAACAGATCGATTTGACGTCTCAAAGATAGAAGAATACTTGTGAATCTAATCCTTGCGATAAACTCTAACCCAGTCGACAATAAAATTATTTTGTTTGAAGTTTTCCGGAAGGTATTTCAAATAACGAGCCTCAAAACCATTATTGATGATAATGACCATTTCCTCATCCATGTATTTTCTCAAGCGCTTATTGATTCTTTGCTGACGGGTTAAGATCCCGTCGGTATAAAATTTAATTTTTCGTTTACTCCAGTCACAGGCATAAACATGAAAAACGCTGTCCGTATTATGTGGTAGCAGGGTTTGTCGGATAAGAGTGGCTCTCGAGCCGGTCCCTGAAACTCCGTAATGAATGGAGGAGATCTGTCTGTGAACCGTTTTACCGCTTGATTTGCCGTACATTTCAAAAATATCGATCTCAGGTGGCCATCTGCTTGCACCTGTCAACCAAAATGCAGGCCAGGTTGCCGGACCTTCGGGATTTTTACATCGTATTTCGAAGTAACCATATTTTTGTTTAAACGAAATGTCGGAATTTATTAATCCGATCCCATAAGGAATAACAATGGTTGAATCCTTGTATGTAAAGGATTTGGGCTCAAGCCCCCCGCCTAAATAAAGATAACCGTCTTTGACCTTAATTAGCTCAGTGGAATGATGCTGATGAAGAGATTGGTCATGAAAATATCCCCAGGGTTGACCAAGCCTCCATTTTTTGATATCAATACTGTCAAAATTATCTTCAAAAGTAAGGGACCAGCCTTTTTTAACAGGCGATGACCGGTATTTTTTATAGTATTTAAACCACCGGTTTTTGATCATAAAATTAATTGCAAGGGGCAGGGTGCTCAGATGCAAATATCGTTGAACAAACATTGATTTTACAGGGTTCCGGTGATGAACCTTTTCCTTGTCCTGTGCCATCAGAGTATTGCAGAAAAAAATCAATATGATGCAGAGAATAAATTTTTGTATGTAGGTTTTCCATTTCATTTATTTAGGAATTTTAAAGATTGAAATTTAATTTTAAAACTCCAAGTCTCGCTTTGCGTCCTTTTCTTGCGTATACCAAAAGTCGGTTGGGTGAGATTTCTTCAGCATCCCTTATTTGGAGGATACCTTCCATTTCATCATAACCTGAGAGTGGCCTTCTTTCAAGGTTTTTGGGATCCATTCGTAAGTAGATCAAAAAACTTTGTTTATGCCTTACCAGATGTTTGTGCTTCCAGTGTTCCTTGTTTTTTTTATGTGTGTTGAAAATAAAGGTTAAAGCACTGTCATTCTTAGCAATGTAATACGATGAGAATTCACCGAAATTATTATAGGTTTCCTGGGCTTTGGGAATGCGGTAGGCTTTTTTTAGCAAACCGTTCTTGTCGGTATAAACGATAAGTAAGTCGCCGTAAAACCGGTTAAAGGTATGCGTGGATCCAAAAGAAGCAGGAATGAGAAAATATTGTTCACTTACGGAAACAAAGTTGCCGTTGGAATGTTCGAGCAAATAGTCCATATACATTCCTTCAAAGGGAGATCTTTTTAACAAAGAATAGTTATAGCCATTTTCGGGAAGGGATCGTATACGTTTATCAAAAAAATAGGCTGTATCTATAATCAGAATCTGATTTTTAAAATCGTACTTAAGAAACCAGAATCCATCTTTCGGTCCCTCAAATTTACTGCTGAAATATCCGGAAGCGCAAAGCAATTGATCCTGTATCGCCATCCTTCCCTTGTCGGCATAAACTTGCCGGATTTCAGGAATTACCTTGTCAAGGCTGTCGGAATAGGTGTGATAACGGTAAAAAACAAATTTGTAATTGCTGTTGAATCCTCTTTTTTCAATTTTTCGGATCTCATACTCCTTGGTATTGATAAAAAGGAAACTATCTGCAGGAAAGGTGCAATTCAATATGGACGCAAGTCTGTGTTCAACCGGTAACTGTACTTCATTTTTTACCAGCCGCTTTAAGGAGTAATCAAAAACGGAGTGAATCAAAAAACAAGGTTTGTCTTCCGACCCGGGTGCATCCGAATACCAAACTTCAAAGCGGTCTTTTTTTAGTTTCAGCCGGAAGTCAAGATCTCTGGCAAACCTGTTTTCGGCAAGGGTAAGAATATCAAATTCATCCGGTTTTTTATTCAGAGAATCGGTATTAATCCTCACGATCTTCAGTGTCTTTGTATTAAGATCGAGCTTTTTTTGAAAAAAGAAAAATACATGGCTCTTATAAGCCTTTATGTCGAGTAATGTATGTGTTTTCTTTTTGAATTTGTAGATCGAGAAAGTTGAATTTTGGAAATTGGTATCGTACAAAACCGTTTTAAGTCCTGAACCCATCTTAATTACTGTCCCGTATCGGTTCCCTGTTGTAAAATTAATAAGGGAATAAGAACTTTTGGGAATCTTAATAGCCGGTCCCCATTTGAACCCGACCTGAGAATAGGCAGATTTGGATAGGATGCAAGGAAATAATAAACAAATTAAGGTAATGAGGGTGAAGGATCTATAATTGTACCCGACAATGCACGTATTCTGTTTTTGACCATTCATTGCCTACAAAAATATACATTCAAAATGTAATTATGCTCGAATACCATAAGAATGAAAACACAGGTAATTATTGGATCAAAGCCGAAAAATCACAAATTGAAACTTCTGTTTTATTTTCGTGGTTCAATTTGTGAAGTTAAACTTTAAAAGAACGGATGTTTAAAAACAAATACATAACCTTTTTAATTACCCTTGTAGTTTTGGTTAGCTGTACCGGCCAGCGAAAATTTCAGAAAGGAGATTATCACAAGGCATTTCTGCGGGCCAGCAACAAGCTAAAAAACAAACCTAATAATCAAAAGGCTGCAAATACACTTAGTCAGGCATACAACCTGCTTGTGAAAAACAAAATGGAGGAGGTGTATGCACTTCAAAAATCAAACGACGTATATAAATGGGAGAAGATCGTAAACAATTATCAGCAACTGAATAAGTATTACGATGAAATAAGGCATTGTCCTGCGTGCATGAAAATAATTCCGGATCCGAATCAATACACTTCTGTCTTGACCGATGCCATGAACAATGCAGCCGAGGTAAGGTACAACGAGGGACTTGAACTGATGAAGCAAAAAACCATGGAATCGGCCCAGGAAGCATACCGGAATTTTAAGAAGGCCAGGTATTATTCGGCAAATTATAAGGACATCGACCGGCAGATGAGCCTTGCCAGAGAAGCCGGAACTTACAGAGTGGTATTGGAGCATATACCTATGCACAGCAGGACCATGAAAATAAGTTCTGAGTTTTTTGAAAACAGCATACTGGAATTCCTTCACGATCTAAACTATGATTTCGTAGAGTTTTACAGTCCTGAAGAATCAAGATCACTTGCAAGCAAGCCCCACCATTTCATAGAGTTGAATTTTGATGACTTTATCATAGGGCAAACTTATATACATGAAAAAGATCAGGACATTACAAGAGACAGTGTAATAGTAGGTACGGTTACCAATAAAGATAAAACGAAACAGAACGTTTATGGAACAGTAAGTGCAAAATTGCATACCTTTACAAAAACGGTTTCTTCAACCGGATTACTGGATCTGAAGATCGTTGATGAGATGAACAGCCGTATACTTGCGCAGGATAAATTACCCGGAACCTATGTTTGGGAAACCCGATGGGGCTGGTACACCGGAGATAACCGTGCACTTACCGATGAACAGATCGAATGGACGCGTTCCCGGGAAGCTTTTCCGCCACCTCCTCAGCAATTGTTCATCGAATTTACAAAACCCATTTACAACCAGGCCATACAATCGATCACCAGATACTATTCGCGGTACAGGAGTTAATTTTAACGATTATGGTTAATTCACATTCATCTTGCGATTGAAAGAAAAAAGCATTTAATTTGCGGAAAATTTAAGGAAATGGCGGTTACAAGATTAAAAAGAAAAGAAAGGGTAAATAAAACAGTTGCCAAGCAAAGACTGGCCTCATTGGTTCAGCACGGAAAGCGTGTAATGGTTGCTTCTCCATACAAAGGGGAGTCAGGCATTATCCTTGACCATGTACCCGGGATCGATACAAAGTAATTTATTTTAAAATAAAAAGGAGCAGTAAATCTTCTGGTTTACTGCTTTTTTATGCAAACGATCCTATACGCCTAAGAATCTCTTTGTTTCGGAAGCTTCATAGACTATTTTTGCAACATCAAATAAGGACCCGTAGCTTAATGGATATAGCATCTCACTACGGATGAGAAGGTTGGGAGTTCGAATCTCTCCGGGTCCGCCATCTTACTCTACATTTCTTTTAAAAAACATAGAAGGGCTCCTTCTAAACTTTTTATTGAATTTTTCCAGATGAAATGTTGAGAACAATGTGGTAATAAAGTACCGAACTATATTTAGGTAAATCTTTATATTTTCGTATGAACAAATCGATTTATGAATTCAAAAATCCTGTTTACATTAGTTTTTGTTCATTCTTTACAAGTTTCAGCACAGTTTGATTCTAAAACAGGAGAGGAACCAAATTACATTCTCAGACATAAAGATTTTATTGAACGAAGAAGTAATTTTTCCCTAACAGAGAATTTTGCAAAAGCGTATTATCAGGCAGATCTTGAGAAACAAAAACTCAATAAGAACATTCTTCACAAAAAAAACAATGAGTGGATTCCCAGAGGCCCCTTCGGAAAGGACATTCTCGCCGGGATAGGAAGGGTGAATGATGTGGTTTTTGATCCTTCAGACACTTCTGTTTACTACATTTGCGTTGCACAAGGCGGGCTCTGGAAAACCACAAATTCGGGAAAAAGCTGGATTCCCATTTCAGGTGACCTTCCGGTTCTAAGAACTTCTTCACTGGCCGTGCATCCGCACAATTCGGACACAATGTACGTCGCAACCGGAGATTTTGCATATCTCGCACACAACATATATGCAAACGATAATAAACGAAACACTCATTATGGCCTAGGCATTTATAAAACCACAAATGGCGGAGTTTCATGGCAACCTACCGGCCTTAGTTTTCTGCAAACTGACTTTGAAGGGTCACTCATTCAGCGAATTCACATACATCCCCAATTACCGGATCGTTTAATTGCGGTTGGTCAATCGGGATCTTATGTATCTGTGGATGGTGGTATACAATGGAAACAAACAAGTCAGGAAATATTCTGGGACCTTGAAATGGATGTTTCAAACCCGGATCGACTGTATGCTACCACAGGCTATTTAAATGCGTATAAGATCGGTAAGGCCCAAATTTTATATTCCGACGATTTTGGAATGAACTGGAAAAAGAGCCTCGTCCCTTTTCAGGAAACCAATGAAGTGGCGCGCATTGAACTGACTCAGGCACCTTCCGATCCGTCCTTGTTGTATGCAATATCCTGCGATGCTACAAGTAAAGCCATCAACGATGGATTTTATGGATTTTATAAAAGTACGGATACCGGTAAAACCTGGAGCACGGTCATCGACCGATCGTATAAGTATAATTTGCTTGGATGGGAGCTTGACAACAGTCCCGGTGGTCAGGGTAAATACGACTTGTCAATTGTTGTTGATAAAAACAATAAAAACAAGGTAACTGTTTGTGGTATAAATGTCTGGGTTACGGAAAACGGTGGAAAGGATTTTCTCCCTGCAAGTTACTGGCGACTCAATTATCAAAACTTGAGTCTGCATGCAGATGTGCATTCCCTGAAGATGCATCCCGGTGGAAGAATATTTGCCTGTCACGATGGTGGCCTGTCTTCTGCCAATTCTATTAAAGGCGATGATCCAAATCTTCTTGAAGACGGAACCGTAATTTCAACAAATTGGGATCATTATACGAATGGATTGAACATAACCTCTTTTTACCGCCTGGGAGTACAGGAAAGCAATGAAAATGGAATTATGGCAGGAGCTCAGGATAATTCCACATCTGCTACGGATCTTCAGAATAAAAACAGCTGGTACAATTTAAGCGGAGGTGATGGAATGGAATGTGCCTATAACCTTGAAAACGCAGTTGCTTATACCTCATCACAGTATGGCAATATCAACCTGTTTTTTTACGAACCCAATACCAATGATTATTACTACCTAAGTAGAATCTCATGTCCTTCTTCCGAGCAGGCAGAGTGGACCACACCATTTCAGGCCTCGGGAAATGCCCTTTATATTGGTTATGGAAACGTATACGAATACCAACATACTTTTACACAGGGTAATAGGATATCTGCTTTCAACAACCTTCTTACAACGGGTTCTCCACGACCCATAACTTCTTTGGTTTCAATCGGCAGAAATAATGAAAGAATGTATATATCTTCCAGAAACTTTCTTCTCGATAATATATCTGCTCAGGTTTGGAGAATGGATAAGGACAAAACCTGGAGTGAAATTTCAAATGGTTTACCGATCGATCATTATCCATCGTATGTATATTCATTAACATCTTCTCCAAACGAAGTATGGGTCGTGTTTTCAAACTTTGTACAGGGGCAGAAAGTATTTTACAGTAAGGATTCGGGAGCTAACTGGCAAAATATTTCCTTTAATCTGCCCAACATACCGGTTAATTGCGTTGCGGTTCAGGACGACCGAACTAAAAATATGTATGTCGGAACCGACAATGGTGTATACCGCCTGGATACTTTTTCAAAAACATGGATCTTATTTAGCGATGGTTTGCCAAACGTGATCGTATCTGAGCTTGAGATACATCCCAAAACTTCCAGCCTGTTTGCTGCAACTTTTGGTGCAGGGGTTTGGCAAACACAGTTATATTCAACCGATTCCAATATTTCGGTAAGTAAAATACACTATCCGGAAGAAAATCTGGTTCTTTACCCTAACCCGGTTACAGATCTCCTTACACTTAAATTCAATAACTGTGCAGGTATGAAACACAAAGTTCTGATCACGGATGTTTGTGGCAAAATTGTCTGTCAAAAAGCTTTGCAAAGCAAGGACGATGTTCATGAAGATAAAATTAGCTTTAATGAATTCATGCCCGGTGTTTATTATATAATTGTAGAGTCGGGGAACTTTAGATCTGTAAAGCGAATTACGCATTATTAGTTCTGATCGTTTTATATTTTCTTGCCTGAAACATCTGAACGATGGCAATAATATTAAACGGCAAAGCAAACAGGAATATTTTCATTTGTCCACTTGTAAAGCCAATAAACAGCAACAATACATAAAGCGACCAAATGGATATTATGCCTGAGTAGGTCAACCATTTAAACCATTTTTTGCTGAAAAGAGAGACCAGTAAGAGTATTTGTCCGAATAAGGGTAGTAGTATCAAAGGGTGTATCATGGATTTAAAATCCATTAACAGACCGGAAAGGATTTGCAATTCGATTTCGGCAACGAAATTGTGATTTTCATCTCCCCATTCGAGGTAACCGATCAGCGAGCAAAGTATTAAAACTACGTTAAGGATTTGGACCCTTTGGAGCATTGTATAAATTTAACTTCCGAACAAAAGAAACGTTTAATAAACCGGAACTTTGAGATGATATTCAATATTGTCTGAAACAAACCGTATCAGGTAAACCCCGGGAGTCAATAAATTCTTAGTAAACCTGAAAACATTCGTTTCCTGTCCGGGAAATGCAGAAAACAAGGCGCTGCCATTTAATGAAAACAAAGTGATCTGTGATGGAATTTCCTCGGTCGGGTTTATTTTAAGAATAATTTCATCTGTAGTTTGCATCAATTGACAGTTCCCGGAATTTGTTACACTTTTTACCTTTACGGACCATTTGTATTCCGGATCGCATATCACCCAATTTGCTGTTCCGGCATTTGGAATATCATCGTTATTTCCACCCAAAAAATAAGCACAATTTCCTAGGCTAACCATCGAATGATAATTCGTGCCAAATGGAAGACTGTTACTTGGATAATACAGCTCATTCCTGGTATTGAAAATATAGGTTTTATTATAAGTAAGCCCCGAATAATATCCGCCGGATATTAAGATTAAAGAATCATTAAGGCTTGTTGCAGCGGCTGCATGAAGAGGATTGGGCAAAGACGGCAGGGTTCGCCACTGATCCTTACTCTGGTCATAAAAGTGGGCATCCGCAAATGGAGCACCGAAGCCACCACCTCCAAACCTATAAATACCCTTACTGTTGGAGGTCATTGCACCATACCAGAAATTTCCGTCGGGTAATGCTTTTTTGGTTACCCAAACATTGGAATCCGGATTAAAATACTGACACAAAGTTTTATTTGGCTGTCCGCTAAAAATGTAAAATTTATTATCGAACGAAACAGCCTTATGTATTGCAGTTGCAACAGGCAGATCGGCTGCCGCAAACCATTTGGAAGAATCGCTGTCGTAATAGTAATGCTTGTTTAAACGGGTGCCGGTATTGGGAAATCCTCCTCCGCAAAAATGTATTTTTCCATTTACCGCTGCACCTGCCGGCTGCTGTGCCTTGTATGGTACCGGTGGGAGGGTGTCCCAGCGATTTGACTGGGGGCTGTATCTGAGGTGAAGGTCGGTGGCTCCTCCTGAAGCCCCGCCACCAATTACATGTATATTGCCGTTTAACTCCACCACAACCGGAAATGCGAGGTCAGCTGGCAAATCGGTTTTTTGTTCCCATGTTTGGGCAAATAATTGAAGAGTTAAAAAATTTAGTAGAAGTATAACAAGAGTTTTCATGATTGAGAAATCAAATGTAAACTCTGTATTTGATTTAAAAAAACGTGTCTAAAAAAATGCTTTAGATGGAGAGTAACGATTATTCCTTTCTGGCATGGTTCCTGATAAACTCACTGTACCAGTATCCCGAGTCTTTTATGGTTCTTTTTTGCGATTCAAAGTCTACATTTACCAGGCCGAAGGTCGGATGATATCCTTCTGCCCATTCAAAGTTGTCGAGCAAGGTCCAAACAAAATATCCTCCAACATTAACACCATCATTTTTTGCTTTTAGAACCTGCTCAATGTATTCTTTCAAATAGATAACCCTTTTTTCGTCCTTTATTTTTCCATTGCTAAAGGAATCGCTGAAAGCTGCTCCATTTTCAGTTATTATAATTTCACTTACTCCGCTGTATTTTCCCAGCTCCATAAGTGATTGGTAGATAGAGGGAGGGTGGACTTCCCAGTTCATAAGGGTTTTTTCAACTTTTCTTTTTGATGCTTTTACAACTTTAAGGTTTAAAATGGGCACGAAAGGCGAATATTTTACCAATTCACGGGTGTAATTCTGAAGTCCGATAAAATCCATTTCAAATTTCAGATCTTTTTCATCGTTAGCTTTAACAAATTTTTCAATTCTGGTCAGGATCTTAAAATCATTTACAGGATAACCAAGTCCCAGCAGCGGTTCAATGAATAGCCTGTTTACCAATGCATTTGCCTTTTTTGTAGCTTTTAGGTCCTTTGAATTTTCAGGGTTAAACGGTTCGATGGGAGAGTACGAAAAGGTTGTACCAACTTTAAGGTCAGACTTGATCGATTTAATGATGCGCCCTCCATGAGCCTGACAAAGTGCAGCATGGTGTGAGGCCGCCAGGAAATTGCTCAGTCCCTTTTTTCCGGGGGCATGAACCCCTAAAAAATATCCTGCACCTGTAAAAACCAGTGGTTCATTGAGAACCATCCAGTGTTTGACCTTATCGCCGAAAGTCTTGATACAGAATGATACAAATTCTTCGAACCAGATCAGAATGTCGCGGTTGGTCCAGCCACCTTTTTTTTCAAGCGCATCCGGCAAGTCCCAGTGATAAAGCGTAATCCAGGGTTCTATTCCATTTTTCAGGCAATAGTCTATCAGTCTGTGATAGTAATGAATGCCTTTCATATTTATCGGTCCGACCCCTTCCGGGAAAATCCTGCTCCATGATATAGAGAAACGATAGTTTGGAATGTTGAGGTCTCTGATCAGATCAATATCTTCCTGATAACGGTTGTAATGATCGCATGCAATATTGCCATTTTGGTTCCTGTGGATCTTTCTCTTTTTGTTGGCAAATGTGTCCCAGATCGAAGGACCTTTTCCATCAATATCATGCGCACCTTCAATTTGATATGCAGCCGTTGAAACTCCCCATTTGAAGGAATTTTCAGGATCTCTGTTCATTTAAGTGCCCCGAATTTAGTTTTTTCAATTTTTTTCTTAAAAGATTTATAAGAGTAATCTTTAAGGTTTTTTGTATCTCCGATCTCCAGAGTAAGCCTGAGAATTTTTTGAAGGATCAATGCAGTCTGTTCTGGGTAGTCAACGGTTATCTCCTGGTCCGTTTCTATCCACTTTTTAATTTCAGGGATTCTTTTGGCGTTAAATTTCTTAAGAACAGGGACTTCCATATCCTTTAAAGCAGCAGCATTGCACTGCTGTTCGTACTGGCCCTTCATAGGTACCACCATAAGTTTTTTATTCAAAAAAAGAGCTTCCGCCGGTGTTTCAAATCCTGCCCCGCAGAGCACCCCTGTACAACTTATTAGGCTTTCAACAAATGAATCATTGTCGATCTTACGCACTTTAACATTTCCAAGTGAATAGTTTTCACCGGTATGTTTGCTGAAAACCTCCCATTGAATGTTTTCAAAATAGCTAAGGATCTTAAGTATTCTGTTATCGCTGTATGCCGGTAAATAAACTGTGTAATGTGGTTTTTTAACGGGCGTTGCCATTCGTATCTGATTTCGTATAACAGGTGTATAAATGTTGTTATCGTAGCTTGAAAAATGGAAACCAAAGTAAACCTTTGCAGGAGCGTAATTTTTTAATACCAGTTTTCCCAAAAGGTCTTTTTTGGCAGGTTTGGGTGCTTTTTTATTTAATATGGCCAGCTGATGGCTCAGGCCTACACAAAATTTACCGGATAGCTTACAAGCCCATGCACTGATCGGTTCAAAATCATTTAAGATAAGATCGTATTCTTCAATCGGCAGGCTTTTTATTTCTGCAAATAATTTTTTTAAACTGTTTGATCTAAAGGTGGCTGCATAATCGATCCCGCCTTTTTTGCCAAAAACGAATCCGAGACCCTTGTAACGGTATTTTATTACATAAGGGAGATCAACTTCAACCTGGGTGCCACTTATAAGGATGTCAACTTCGTTTTCTAATTTTAAATGGGCCACAATATCTCTGGCCCTGCTAAGATGACCATTTCCGGTACCTTGTAAAGCGTATAGGATTTTCATTTTGATTTGTTAAATTGAAATTCATCTACCATATGTTTGAACAATTCTTTATTGGACAGTTCATATTCGTTTAAATCAGGATCGGTATGGTCTGAAAAATTATGTTGATCGAACCGGAACAATTCCCATTTCCCCTTATTGTATTCCAGAGCCGTAAGATTTTCGATCCAGTCACCACTGTTGAGGTAATGTATCTGCCCTTCTTCATTCGAAATAACCTTCATTTCGGGTTGGTGAATGTGACCGCAAACCACATAATCGTAACCATTGCTGATGCCAATATCGGCGGCAACCTGTTCAAAATTATTAATAAACTTGACGGCACTTTTTACACTGTTTTTGATCTTTTTAGACAGTGAGAGTTTACCTTTCTTAAATATTTTTTCCGAAATAAAATTTGCCATCCGGTTTATCAGGATAAGGGTGTCATATCCTTTCGCACCAAGTTTGGCTAGCCATTTACTGTGTTGCATGGTAACATCAAATACGTCTCCGTGAAAGAACCATGCTTTTTTTCCATCATCCAACTCGAGTATTACCTTATTTACAATTTTTAGTGAGCCCATTTTGAAACCTGTGAATTTCCTCAGCATTTCATCGTGGTTGCCGGTGATGTAATACATTTTTACCCCTTTCGACATCCATTGCATAAATTGTTTGATCACTTTGTTGTGATATTTAGGCCAGTAGTTTTTGCTGAACTGCCAGATGTCAATGATGTCGCCGTTCAGGATTACTGTTTTTGGGCGAACCGACTTAAGGTAAATGTACAACTCTTTTGCATGGCAACCGTAGGTGCCGAGGTGAATATCCGAAAGCACAAGAATTTCAAGCTTTCTTCTATCGCTTTTTTCCACTCAGGAATTAATGAAATTTAAGATCGGAAAACTGGGCCCTGTATATTGGAAGTATCAATCTGGTAAACAGATTAAGGAGCAGGAATTTGATGCGTTTCATACTTAAAAATATTATACTTATTCACCTTACAAAAAAAGTTTATAGAGTTAAACAAAATCTTAAGGCATGTTTAAGTATTTGCTAATATTTCCTGCCAATACTAACATAGTATTAAGTCTGTGACAGCATTACCGTTGACTTGCCGGTTCACGGATCGCCTCCCGGTCTGCCATAGGCAGATGTTTCATGTAATCCACGTTGATGTTAATAAAATCGTATTCTTCAACAACCAGCCCCCTGAGCTCGTAGCAGCCGGGGCCGGTAAAAGGGTGTTTTTTTGCACTTTTTGGAAAATGTACGGTATCAATCCACTTCCCCTGCATATCGATAAAGGTCCCAAAATACATGCGTTCACCTTTGGATGTCCGGGTGCTTTTTACGGTAATAAGGTATCCTGAAATACAAACGGTTCGGTTAAGATACCTGTGCAGATCGCCGGCAAGCAGGGAAGAGGGTACAGGGTCTTTTAAAAGATCAAAGGGAGAACAGAGCGGAAACCCGAAAAGTTCTATTTCGTCAAAGGCTTCGTCAATGGGCGAACTTTCGAGAGGGGGGAGTTGCCACTTTTTGGCAGGGTTTTCAAAAAGTTCACCGGTAAGTTTTGGTGGAGCAGCAGGTTGCAGCAGTGCATGGACTTCCCAAAGAAGTTCTTTCTTATTACGACCCGTGAAAGCAAAAGTTCCGGCACGTATAAGCAAGCGCATCTGCTCAATGGACAGCGGAACCCTCTTTATAAAATCATACAGGTCTTTAAAGGTACCTTGCTTATTTCTGTTTTTAAGGATTTGCACGATGCTGTTGTGCTCGAGTTCACGAACCGTACCCAGCCCAATGTAAATGGTTTTCCCTATGATCTTAAACAGGTCATCGCTCCGGTTGATGCAGGGTGGTTTAATTTCAGCACCGTTCATACGTGCTTCATGCAGGTAGAGTTCTCTTCGGTAAAATCCTCCTCCGTTGTTAAGGGTGGCCACCATGTATTCAAGAGGGTAATAGGCCTTCAGGTAAAGGGCCTGGTAGCTTTCAACCGCATAGCTGGCCGAATGTCCTTTAGAAAAAGCAAAGTTGGCAAAACTCTCGATCTGCAGCCATATATCGTTTATCAGGGTGTGTGGGTAGCCTTTATTCAGGCAGTTTTTAAAAAAATTGTCTTTCACGCGGCCAAATTCATTTCGCTGTTTAAACTTCCACGACATGCCACGGCGGAGGTAATCCGATTCTGCAAGGCTGAGCCCTGCAAAAAAATGGGCTATTTTGATAACGTCTTCCTGGTACACCATTACACCGTAAGTTTCCTGAAGCAGATCATAAAGTTCGGGCAGTTGTTCGCGGGCTTTTTCCCTCAGTTTTTTATCGCGGTAACGCAGAATATAGGCTTTCATCATTCCGCTTTTGGAAACTCCCGGACGAATAATGGAGCTGGCTGCCACCAGTCTGAGGTAGTCGTCGGCCCGAAGTTTGGCGAGAAGCATGCGCATGGCAGGAGATTCCACATAAAAACAACCGATGGTATTGCCTGAGCGCAAAAAGGTTTTGATGCGTTCATCTTTCTTAAAACGGCCGGTATCGTGAATGTCGATGTCGTGTCCGTGGTTTTGCTTAACAATGCTGAGGGTATCTTTGATCTTTCCGAGTCCGCGCTGGCTCAGTATATCAAACTTGTACAACCCGATATCTTCGGCTTCCAGCATGCTGAACTGAGTGGTAGGAAAGCCTTTCGGGGGCATGATCGTGGCGGAATAACAGCTGATCGGGGCTTCGGAAATAATGATGCCGCTGGAATGTATGCTGAGATGACTCGGAAACCCGTGTATGAATTTACCGTATGCAAGCACCAGCTTGCTCAATTCGTCGTTATCGGGTGATTTGTTGTTGCGCTGCAGCTTGTCTATCTCACCGGGAGGCAGTCCGAAAACTTTCCCGAGTTCCCGTATCACGGCGTCGTTTTGAAATGTGTTGTAAGCGCCCAGAAGCGCAGTGCGCTGATTGCCAAAGCGGTTGAAGATGTATTGTGTGATGTCGTCGCGGTCGGTCCACGAAAAGTCCATATCAAAATCCGGGGCGTTGTTTCGGTAGAGATTGATGAACCTCTCAAAATAGAGGTCGAGTTCGATGGGGTCAACATCTGTGATGCGGAGAATGTAGGCGATGATGCTGTTGGCCCCGCTTCCCCGGCCCACGTAATAGTAATTTTTGTGTCGGGCATAGTTTACAATATCCCAGTTGATCAGAAAATAGGATGCAAAATTGAGCTGGGTAATCACCTGCAACTCTTTTTCAATGCGCTGCAAAACTTCCTGCTTCGGATTTGGGTAGCGGTATGAAAGCCCTTCCTCACAGAGTTTTTTTAAGAGCGCGATATCGTTCTCAACACGGTTGGTATAGTTTTTTAAATTCTTGTTGCAGAGTTTTCCATACTCAAAATGTATGGAACAATTGCTGAGAAGGTACTCCGTATTTTCAATGATTTCGGGGTATCCGGCAAATGCGGCGTAGAGTTCCTGCCGGGGCAGCATGATCTCGTCGCCTGTGGCTTGCTGCTCGGGGGGGAGCTTGCTCAGTAAGGTGTTGGTGTCGATGGCCCTGAGAAGCCTGTGTGCGTTAAAGTGCGGGCGACTTCCAAACGATGCGGTGTGCAGTACGACCAGTTTTTTCATTTGTTTTTTTGCCGGAGAAAAAGGCAGGGTGCGCAGGTCTTTTACCGAGATGCCTATGAATTCATTTGGGCGAAGGGTTTGCCCGCGATAGCGGCTCAGCGGGTAGATGATAAAGGCGTGGCTGAAGTCCGGCGCGATGTCGTTAAAGTCTTCCCCGCTGTGAAGGTGCCCGGTAAGATGCTCGTTGAGTTCTTTAAAACCTTCGTTGTTTTGAGCCAGTCCGATGTACATCTGCTTTACGGTATTTCTGAAATCGATCCCGATAATGGGTTTGATGCCCCTTTCAACCGCCATCCTGATAGAATCGAAGCATGCAGAGGTGTTGTTGATGTCGGTAAGTGCGTAAGAACGGTAACCTTTATGTTGTACTTCTTTCAGGAGCCGGTCGGGAGACAGGGTGCCGTAGCAAAAACTGTAATAGGTATGGCAATTGAGCAACATGGCTTACGGGAGGGTAAGAGTTAAACTTTGCTTTTTATGCCGTTAAAGGGGTTCATGTCGTGCGATCTGTAGCCTACACCTTCGGCCCGGTTGATGGCGTTTTTGCCATAGCGGTGCCGGATCTTGTCCATAGCCTGACAAAGCATGATCTTTTCGGCCGTTTCCTCAAACAGGCTGTACTGGTGACCACCCTGAACCAAATGACTGAAACGGATTCCGATGAGTCGTATTAACATGCGCTTTTGATATAGTTTTTCAAAAAGTGACATGACTTTTTCGATCAGCACATGATCGAGCGACGAATAGGAAATACGGGCCTGAGTGGTATAGGTATTGAAATCGGAGTAGCGTATCTTTACCGTTATACAGGCCGTGAGTTTGTTTTCGCTTCTCAGCTGATAGGCCAGTTTTTCGGTCATGCCGATCAGTACGCCTTTTAAGGCTTTTACATCAATGGTGTCTTTGTCGAAAGTGCGTTCGGTGGAAATAGACTTTCTTTCGGAATAGGGGATGACCTGCGAATGGTCGATCCCATTGGCCTTTTTCCAGATCGCGGTACCATTGTCGCCCAATACCTGCTTCAGCAGTTCTATGGGCATTTCCTGCAGGGTGCGTATCCAGGTGATGCCCATACCCCGGAGCAGATGATACGTTTTTTCGCCTACCATGGGTATCTTGCGGATGGATAGTGGGGCCAGGAAATTTTTCTCGGTGCCGAAAGGGATCTCTTTTTGTCCGTTGGGTTTGGCTTCGCCTGTGCCTACTTTAGATACGGTTTTGTTGGCTGAAAGGGCAAAGGAAATAGGAAGGTTGGTTTCGCGGGTAACTCTTTTGCGGAGCTCGGTGGCCAGTTTGTAACACCCGAAAAACCGGTCCATTCCGGTAAGATCGATGTAAAATTCATCGATGGATGTTTTTTCGTACAGAGGCACTTCCTCGCCAATGATCTCAGTAACAATGTCGGAATATTTGCTGTACTGACCGGAGTCACCGCGCACAACAATAGCCTCGGGACAAAGTAAACGGGCTGTTTTCATGAGCATGGCCGAGTGAATACCGAATCCGCGCGCTTCATAACTGCAGGAAGCCACCACTCCACGGTCACCCGTACCACCTACAAGAACCGGCTTTCCAATTAGTTTAGGATTGATAAGCCGTTCTACCGATACAAAAAAAGAGTCTAAATCAATGTGTACAATCTGTCGGTTCATAATGTTGAAAACTTAAAATAATTAATTTCAAAACTACTATAATATTTAGTATTATTGTGCTAAGTATTTTAGCAATGAGTAAAATTTCAAAAAACATCAGGCATTTAAGGCAATTGAAGAAATGGTCGCAGGAGCAGTTGGCCGAAGAACTCGACATCAGCAGGGCCCGGATAGGTTCATACGAGGAAGAGCGTTGCGATCCGCCCATCGAGATCCTGGTGCGTTTGTCCAATTTGTTTCACATAGCGGTAGATGCTCTGGTAAAGTGTGACCTGAGAAAATTTGACAGCAATACCTTTATGGAAGTGGCAGAAAACAGAATACTTTTTCCGGTCGTGGTAGACCGGCAAAACAACGATCAGGTTGAAGTGGTGACCGTTAAAGCATCGGCAGGGTACCTCAACGGATATGCCGATCCGGAATACATAGAAATGCTGCCACTGATGAATCTGCCTTTCAGGATCGTGGGTAAGCACCGCGCTTTCCCGATCAAGGGAGATTCGATGCCACCCCTTCGGGAAGGGAGTTACGTGATCGGAAAGTTTCTGGAATCGGTTAGTGAAGTCAGAAATGGAAGCACCTATATATTAATAACACGCAACGAGGGTATTGTTTACAAAAGGGTGTATCTGAACAAAGGCAACCTGGAGCTTCATTCCGACAACAAAGTGTATCACCCCTATACCATTCATCCTTCAGAGGTGATCGAGTTGTGGGAATTTGTCTGTAATCTTAATATGAGCGATAAAAAAACAGAAGAACTCAATCTCGACAGCATAATGGATATGCTGTTGTCGATGCGCGTGGAACTGGAAAGGATAAAGGTTGCCTAAGGCACCTTAAATACGTATAGCGTAGCAAAGTTTCGCAGATAGGGAACTAATGCTATGCGTACAGCAAGCTCCCGAAAAAGTATTACCACAAACCGGTGTACCGGAATGCAGCCCAGTAATAAGGGTCTTTGTACTTTTCACCAAATTTGCCACCAAGAAAGTTTATTCTGGTACGATATAGACATTCTGAGTATTTACCCGGATTTTCATTCAGTAATGAATAATACTCTTTCATGAACAAAGCGGTACCCTGATCATCTATTTTCCACGAAGTTCCAATTACACTGCTGCTTCCGGCCATTAAAAATGCACTTACAAGGTTGGGTGAAACATCACGACTGAATTCGGCTTCTGCGGTCTGACAAGCCGATAAACAAACCATATCCGAATTTAATTTCAGTTTCGTAATTTCATTGAATTGAAGAAAACCATCTTCCTTACCTTCGGTTGGTTCGGTTAGAACCAGCGCGTTTTTAGTATAGTCTGAATTGGAAAACATACCGTGTACAGCAAAATGGAGAATATTATACTTTAAAAGTGTACCCTTTTGAGATTCATTTTTGAAAATCGTTTCCGACAAGGTTTTGCCGCTAAGTACCTTAGTTTCTGAAGAAAAACCGCGGATAGCACTTATTTCTTTTTCAGTTGCCGGAAGATCCGACCAGTTGCCGAAGCCTGTTTCCTTAAGATCGAATCCCTGACCGTTTTCACCGGGAATAAATCCATTATAATCTGGATTCCCGCAAATAATCATTTGTTTAGAATTTGTTTTTTTCTTCTCCTTAATAAAATTTGACAGTGTAAAGGATGGAACGTAAACCAGTTCGAAGCGCTGACCAAGAAAGGAGTCCTGTTTGTTTATCAGTGCCTCAAATGGCAATATTCCGGTAACACCATCTGTAGCGATCAGTAACCTGGTTTTGTCTTTCAGAAGTTCCTCAAAAGGTTTAAAAAGCAGATCGTATAATACTCTTCCTGTTTTATTGCGCAGTTCTTTTAAATCCGCTTTCCTGATCTGTGCATTGATTGCCTTAACGCCCCTTGAAGCTTCATTGGGGTCGAACATACTTTTAAATCCATAGATAGCAACTCCAATGTATAAGCTTGTACGAATTTCATCCATCCTGGATACATCGTATTTTTTAATTTTTTGAAACCAAGGGGTCAATTGCTCAATCGAATCAGACCATTCTTTTAATTCATACTGCTTAAATAATTCTTCAAGCGAGGTTCCCAGGTCAAAACGTTTGAAGTAAGTACCCTTGTTGGTTGTTGCAAGGATATAGGAAGCTCTGGGTTTTTCAGATAAATTGAAACTGAATGCAATATCTCCTGTTTTGAGCTGATCACTCAATGTATTTGAATTCAGGCTGTTTGTGGAATAATTTTTACCAGTAAAACTTAAATAAATAGCATTGGATTTATTGTCCTCAGAAAGAGCAAATAAAGATTCCAATGAGTTTGGTTTATTTAAGTAAATATATTTTAAACCGTTGTACGAATGGTAAAGTCTTTCCGGTGGAGTTGACTTAATTCCTCTTTCATTGGTGTCATCAAGCCATGCTTTATATTTTTCCAGACTTAATTTAAAATATAATTCAGCGTTTTGAGTATCTCCCAGATTTAAGTAACACAATCCTGAATTCTGGTATAATCCGGACAGATCAAGTTTTTTTTCTTTTTCGTACGAATCGTAAATACGTATGAAAAGCGTTGAATATTCTAAGGATTTATCATATAAAGAATTCAAATGTAGAATTCGGACCAATTGCTCATCTTGTTTTATTTGGGCTTGGTGATTAAAACCATAACTACTGTAAGCAAGTTTGTTATAGAAAATGGCCGAATCGGCTCTTTTCAAATAAGCAAATGACAAAGAAAGTACGTTTGAAGCTTTACTGTAATAATTTGGGTATTGGTTGAATCTGCTGTTATGAATTACTTTCCGGGCGTAGTATATACCTGAATCAGGTTCAATTTTATTCACATGCAATTCTGACAAGTTCGAATAAATTCTGGCATACATGGAATCTCTGATCGCGGGCTTAAGTTCAGAATGGCTTAAATTTAGTAGAAAATACTTTTTTGCCAGTTGCGGTTGGTTTGCAATTAATTTTTCACCCATTTCAACCATTTGTTCAACACATTCCAGGGTGTCTCCCAAATCATAGGATAAATCATACGATTTCGTAAAATACAATTCAAACGCCTTAAGATCGTTTCCGTATTCGTATTCGTAGCGTCCGATGTTCCTTAAAAAATCTCTTTGAACAAAATATCTTGGATTTTTTACGGTAATCGAATGTTTCAAATAATCACGCATGTAATTGATGATAAACCAATGATCTTCCTTAAACCCTTCCTTAAAAAAATATTTAATGGAGTCAAGGTCTTTATCACCGGCCAAATGTTCACGCTGATCATAGGTTTTGTTAAAATGCAACTTGAGGTCTTTGGTAGTCCTAAAGCTTAGATATCCCAGACTGTAAACCAGGTCAAGGTTTTTTAAAGCCTGATTCAGTTCATCCTTTTGGGTGATATAATCAAGGGTATATAAATACCAAAAAATTGCTTTGGGTTCATTACC
The DNA here is from genome assembly GCA_020635455.1 of Flavobacteriales bacterium. Lineage (GTDB taxonomy): Bacteria > Bacteroidota > Bacteroidia > NS11-12g > UBA9320 > JABWCE01. Next base: position 518,675 of record JACJZT010000002.1, on the reverse strand, counting down.
CTTGACAGCATAGGAAGCAGCCACCCACATCAGGTCAGTAAAGCCTGTTTGCATCAATGATCTTGCTTTAAGAGCCGCATTAAGGGCATAATCACCATAACCCAATTGTACATAGAGATTTGTTAAATTGTTCCAATGAAAGTTACGTTCACTAAACCTTCTGCAAAGGATCTTCTGGTCGTATAGTGCATCAAACAATTCACCTCTATCCTGCTGGATGAACATGTGCAAAAGGATGGCTTCGTTGTTATTACTGTCGGATGCAATTATATCCGTAAGCAGTATGAGCGCTCCTATAGTATCCTTTTGGTTGAAATATAAGTTTTCAGCTTTTTTTAAGGATTTTTCATTTTGAGCATGTGAGGTTTGGAAAAAAGCTGTTAAAAAACATATAACACTGATGGTTCCGGAAAAGAATTGCATAAGGTTGTTTTTTAGTAAAGCATTTTTACAAAGATCGATTTAAGTGTGAATTATTTTTTCGGGGAAGAAAAAATAATTTTCAGTCGCCGGTAATGTAAATCGAATCCTGTTTAATCAGCCAATTTCTTTCTGTAAAGAACTTCTAAAACTTAAACTAAAACCAGGAAGTTAAAGGTATTATAAAGCAGCATGCCTTAAGGCATGTCGGCTTTATTTCTGTATTACAAACTTGTTGTAATAGGAAAATTCTTTTCCATCTGAAGAGTGTAGAAAATACACACCTGAACTGAGAGCCTCAACGGAGATCTCATGGATGAGCTTTCCTGCTGCAGACTTGTCTTTCAGAACAAGTTTACCACTTAGGTCGTAAATTTTAAAATTGCACTCTGCAGGTGATCTTTTGTCTACTTTTAAAATATCGCCATTATTTGGATTTGGATAAATCAAGGGTTGATTGCGTTTTCTTATTTGTGCAACTGAAGTGACCGAAACTTCACCTTTGATAAAATGCAAACCACCTCGATCGTTGCCAATAAGCACATCAGGTATACCGTCGCCATCCAGGTCACCTACTGCCGGACGGGTTCGTGTACCAAAATCCATGGTTTTATAACTCATATAGGCGGAATCGAATAATACCAAGGTGTCTTCAACAAAGTTCTGCTGATCAAAACGGTCGAATTTCATAACCCTGATTCTTCCTTCTTCACCTCCAAAGATCATGTCATAATTATTGTCTCCGTCAAGATCAACGATCTCTCCTGCAGCATTTCCGGTATAGTAATAACCGGGAGGGTTAAGGTAGTAACTGAATTCGTTGGTAATGAAATTACCGAGGGTATCATCCACAAGGGCAAATTCCGGGTCGGTTTTGGTACCTGTATTTCGGTAATAATTAAAATTTCCTTCTTTTTCGCCGATCACCAGATCAAGCAATCCATCTTTATCAAGGTCTACCAGTTGTGGCGAGCTGCTTTCGCCAACATTAATTCCTTTATAATCCTTTATGGGTGTGGTAAACGCCCACGTTGTGCTTGTGCCGATGTTTTTATAATAATAAAGATTGCCGTAATAATTGCCGGTTATCAGATCCGGTTTGCCGTCTCCGTTAATATCACCAATGGCAAGACTCAGCAAAGAAAGAGAATCGTTGCTGAGACCCCAGAGGTCCTCATCTTCCAGCTTGAATACAGCTTGTTTTTTATCGCCAATATTGCGATATAGGATCAGCCGGTCGTTTTTGTCGTCGGTAATTGCATGACTCCCGTTGCTTGCAAGGATAAGATCGAGATCACCATCTCCATCAATGTCATAAAGAATTGGAGCCGTATACGATCCGTGATCTACGATCTGGTCCGTAAAAAAGTTCTTTTTCTCAAGTTTGAAATCAGGGAAACTGTTGGAACCATAGTTTTTATAGAACCATACCTGCTGTTTTTCTTCAATGGGGTAAACCCGTTCGTATTGATTTGGGGCAACCAGAATGTCCTGAACTTTATCACCGTCCACATCCAGCATAAAGGCTGCCGGAAAGGAACCTATTTTAACCGGGTCGGAATTTTGTGGCCAGTGCCCGATATAGGATATCATACTGTCCTGATCCAGGTTGAATTCTTTTTTACCGTTCTTAAGAAAGATCAGATTATCGCCTCCTGCATTACCCATTAACAGGTCAAGATCTCCGTCATTATCATTGTCGAACCACAAAAGTGTGGAACCACCACCGTGTTTGCGGTAAATTTTATATGGACAACTTGCCAGCTTAACTCCATCCAGGGCAGTGTCTCTGAAATTACCCCAGCAAAAGTCTGCCAGGTCAAATACGGGAGGGTGGAGAGGCAGGTTGAAATCTACGGTCATGTTTCGATATAAAAGCAAATTGCCCTCATTGGCCTGATAGGAGAAGATATCGATGTCTCCATCGCCATCAACGTCCGCGATCGTGGGAACGTTAAAATTCCCGCATGAAACGCTGTTGCTGTCCGGAAATGGTGGCGGGTTGAAATTGTAAGCCTTTAAATAATCCGATACCTGAAAAAATTTTATTACGGGATCTGATGCCTCTGTTATGTTTCTGAATAAAAGAGTTTTAAAATTAAGGTTTACCCAAAGATCTTCCTTTCCATCCTTGTCGTAATCAACGAACAGGAACCAGGTATTTCCCATTTTTGGGAAGGCCGAAACGTACTTAGGTTCATACTGGTATTTTTCAATAGGATCATCACCTTTATTTATGAATGGAAGCAAAATCGGACCGCTACGGTCATGGATCAAGAGGTCTTTTAATCCATCGTTGTTGATGTCAATTTTCTGGAATTGGGGCTGATTTAATCCTCCCAGCAGTGCCTTGTGAAAAGTATCTCCAAGCTGATTCAGGAAAACAGGAGCGTTTGAGATCCGGTAGCTTAGTTCTCTTTTTTGACCAAAAACCTGGAGGGAAATCAACACCAAAAGGGGAAGGCAGAATTTACGCATGATTCAGTTCTTTAAAACGAGACTCCTAAAATACCTTAATTGTTGCGTATGGTATGTGAATGTTTGAAAAATTACATTCCGATTAAGCGCAAAAATTCCGACCGGGTATCCATATCGTGAAACTGACCGAACAATGCGGACGTTGTGGTCATACTTGTATCGTCTTTGATACCTCTGCTGGAAACGCATAGATGCTTGGCTTCAATAACCACGGCCACATCTTCGGTTTTTAACGATTCCATGAGTTCATTGGCAATTTGTATGGTTAACCTTTCCTGAACCTGAGGCCGTTTAGCATAATAATCCACGATTCTGTTTATTTTAGACAATCCTACAACCTTGCCGGATGAAATGTAGGCAACATGCGCTTTTCCGATGATCGGAACAAAATGATGCTCACAATTACTATAGAAGGAAATATCCTTTTCAATGACCATTTGTTCATAGTTGTACTTGTTTTCGAACAGAGTGATCGCCGGCTTATTTGCCGGATTTAAGCCCGAAAAACTTTCTTTAATATACATTTTGGCAACTCTTTTCGGAGTGTCTTTGAGACTGTCGTCGGTGAGGTCCAGTCCTAATATTTCCATGATGCTTTTAAAGTGACCTTCGATGAGCTGAATTTTCGTTTTGTCGTCTATTTCGAAGGCGTCCTGTTTCAAAGGAGTTTTGGTATCTACTTTCATTTATGATTAATTAACCTTTATAACAAACAAAATTTCTTTCTGTTTCATAAAGGGTTATTTCCAGTTCTAATTCAGAATCGAGGTGCGCGCGCAAAATGTTCCAGATCACAATTGCAATGTTTTCGGCCGTAGGGTTTAGATTGGCAAATTCTACCGTGTCTTTGTTCAGGTTTTTATGGTCAAAGCGTTTTTCAATTTGTTCTCTTATCAGGTCCTTTAAGGTCTTTAAGTTTATCACAAATCCTGTTTCGGGATCTATTTCACCTGTCACTTTGACCTCGAGGTCGTAATTATGTCCATGATAATTTGGCAGATTGCAAAGACCAAATACTTCCTGATTGGTTTGTTCATCCCATTTGGGATTGTGTAACCTGTGAGCTGCATTGAAATGCGCTTTGCGCGTGACAGAAATTGGCATTTTACTTTTGTAGACACAAAAATAAGCCCTCCGTTATCATAAATATGCGTTTTTTTTTATGTGATTAGAATGACAAATAACTAAAGAGTTATGTATCAATTAATTAGTAAAAAGTATTTTAACATTGTTTAACAAAATATAAAAAATATTAAACAAAATATTGTTTTATAAAAAAATGGTTCTAAATTTGTTCAGGTTTTAATCATAAAAGTTAAACAAAATGACCTCAGTAGAATTTAGCAACTTGATACAACACGAAAGACAGACCCTGAAAAACTATGCTTTAACCCTTACAAGGAACATTGAAGACGCCAACGATCTTGTGCAGGAAACCATGTTAAAGGCCTTTTCTTACCGCAACAAATTTGCTGTTGGCACCAACCTGAAAGGATGGCTGTATATCATTATGAAGAATTCGTTCATAAACAATTACAGAAAACTTTCAAGAAGGAAAATAGTGATCGACACCAGCGATAATGGTTTTTTACTCGACAATGCCAGTGAAGTTGCTTATAATGCAGGGGAAAGAGCTTTTCTTAAAAGCGATATAGATCAGGCAATACGTGAATTACCCGACGATCTCAGGATAACTTTTTCAATGAATATGGAAGGTTATAAATATCACGAAATTGCAGAAGAATTAGACATTCCGATCGGTACCGTCAAAACCAGGATTTTTGTTGCCAAAAGAAAATTGAGAAACCGGCTTCATACTCACGGAAAAAATTATGGATTAAAAGAAGGATAGCCTGAGGGTTTTGCCTGCAAATACCTATTTTCGCCTCTAGAACGATACCATTTTAAAGTGTCGGTCTATATAGAAAATGGGACATTTTACACTTTTGTTCGCTTCGGTCTTACTTTTTGTCTTACCCACATTATTGTCGTTTCACCCAAAAGTTCATTTGATATTGGGGTACAAAAGTTTTTTAATTTCCGGCTTCATTACCAACATGCTGATTTGGCCATGGCATTTCGCCTTTAAAAACTGGCATACCTTTTACTACGAAAAGGAATACACACTTGGTATAAATTTTCTTGGTCAACCTATTGAACACTACATTTTTATTTTTTCACTGGTTTTCTTTAATCTTTTTATTTTTACCAATTGCAGATTGTGGTTCAGGGTTCGTTTTTTAATGAAAATATATTATTCTGTAAGTTTTGTTTTTTTTGGGATTTTGATCTTTATCATAAAGGATCATTTTAATGAAACCCTCACGGCAATTAGCATAGTTTGTGTATTGTTTTTACTCACCCTTCAGTTGATCAACCGCCGGGTTTTTGTATTATGGTTTTACCCGGGTTGGTTCATTTCATTGTTTCCGATGTTTCTCCTGAACTTGTTTCTTATGATATTTCCAGTTTATATCATTCTGGAAAATTCGGTGACCGGAATTAGGTTGTTGAATATACCGGTGGAAGTTTTTTTATATCAGCTCGCTATTTATGCTATAGGACTGGTTCTTTACGAATGGTCTTCAAGATCTGTCTTTAAGATCCCGGAACATACTTTTATTGTTGAAAAAGATCTTGAATAATGCACCGGCACCTTAAAATTACCGCATCAACTTTACCGGATCTTTTAGCTTAGTTCAGTAATACCACCGCTTACAACGTATTTCATTACTTCAGAAGAGTTGGCTTCAAAAGGAATGATCTGGTCCTTCTTAACCAAAAAATGATTTCCTGAAAAATTATACGAATGTGGAAAATAAACTCCATAGTAATCTTCCAGAATATCTGGACGGTTTAAATTTGAGAGATCTTTTGAGGTAATGAAACCGATCTTTAAGATCCCGCTATCGTTCATTTTTACAAGAACCGGTTCTTTAAATCGCTTTTTATCACCTACAAATGCCTCAAGCATATCCTTGATGCTTGTGTATATGAATTTTACTCCGGGCGTGCGTTCAAGAAGGTTTTCAAACCATTCGAACAAAGGTTGGTAAAATAATTTCGAACCGAAATATCCGAAAATGGTGATGACCACAAGCATTACAAGTATGCCCAGTCCGGGTGTGCCAAGCGGCAGTATACCATCCAAAGTTTCGAAAACCCATTTAATGATACCGTACGTAATGATGATGGGGGCTATAAACACAAGTCCCCTCAGGAAGTAGCTTAAGATGGACGTGAATTTCTTTCTTAACATATGCTGGCTCATTTTATTGAATTAATAAGTTTAAAATAAATGGGTGCAAAAATAATTCCTAAAAATAAGGTATTGAATTTTAATAGCGATCATTTTTTAATTACAATGCTTTTTACTTGAAATATCAGAACTTTATTTCTTTCTTTAAACAGAAAGAACCGTTTTGGATACAGGAATTTCTCTCATGAATCCGGTAATTAGTTTCATTCAGTATCCTATTTTACCAACAAAATTTTTATATATCTTAACGATTTCCATTAGATTTGCCAATCTTTAAACATTGAACAGAACGCATGATATCCTTTGAGCATACCGAAAGTCAGAATTTGATCCGAAACACCGTAAAAGATTTTGCAGAAAAGTACATCAGGCCTGATTTTATGGAATGGGATGAATCTCAAACCCTTCCCCGCGACTTATTCAGGTCGATGGGCGAATTAGGATTAATGGGGATCCTGGTACCTGAAAACTATGGTGGTGCGGGATTGGGCTACTTTGAATACATTGTAGCCATAGAAGAGATTGCCAAAGTTTGCGGATCGATCGGTTTGAGCATGGCAGCTCATAATTCACTTTGTACAGGGCACATTTTGTATTTTGGTAACGAAGCACAAAAGCAAAAATGGCTACCGAAACTGGCAGGAGGTGAGTGGCTGGGAGCCTGGGGGTTAACGGAGGCCAATACCGGATCGGATGCAATGCGCATGCAGTGTGTTGCTAAAAAAGACGGAAATGAGTGGGTGATAAATGGAACTAAAAACTGGATTACGCATGGAATTTCCGGTGATGTAGCCGTTGTACTTGCCAGAACAGGAGAGCTACTTGATTCAAACGGGATCACTGCATTTGTGGTTGAACGCGGTACCCCGGGTTTTAAAGGAGGGAAAAAGGAAAACAAACTTGGAATGAGAGCCAGTGAAACTGCCGAATTGATCTTTGAAGATTGCAGGATCCCAGAAGAAAATGTACTTGGTAATGTTGGAGAAGGATTTAAACAGGCTATGAAAGTACTCGATGGCGGGAGAATTTCCATTGCATCTCTGGCCATGGGGATAGCAAAAGGTGCTTTTGATGCATCGGTGAAATACTCACAGGAGCGTCAACAGTTTGGAAAACCGATCAGTAATTTTCAAGCGATTGGTTTTAAATTGGCTGATATGGCAACTTCGATAGAAGCTGCCGAAATGCTGATCTATCAGGCGGCCTACCTCAAAAATCATAATAAACCTATGACCAGAGAGTCTGCCATGGCAAAATATTATGCTTCGGAAGTATCGGTCAAGTGCTCAACAGAGGCCGTTCAGATCTTTGGTGGATACGGATATACAAAGGATTTTCCGGTAGAGAAATTTTACCGCGACAGCAAGCTTTGCACCATTGGCGAAGGAACCAGTGAAATACAAAAGCTGGTTATTGCCCGATCTATTTTAAGATAGCTTGAAATTGGGCAGGATCGGCCATTACCACTTTTTCATTCTGAACAAGAACGGCTCCTGCAGCACCACCCTTGGGTTTTCTTACAAATTTCCTCTGAGTATATATTACTGGAACTACTGAATTTGTACGGGCCTTTGAATAATATGCAGCCATGTTTGATGCTTTTTCCAAAACATTCCTTGGCAGGGCAGATTGACCTTTGTGCTTCACGATAACGTGTGAACCACTTGTTTCACGGGAATGAAACCACCAATCATTTTTATTTGAAATTTCTCTTAAAAGGAAATCGTTGCCCTTGGCATGTTTACCAACATAAATCTTATATGAGTCAATTTCATACTCATGATAGGGTAATGTTTTTGCCGAATCGTATTTAGAGCTTGGTTGCTCTTCCTTAATCAATTTGCGAAGTGACCTTATATTTTCCGCAGATTCAAATTTTTCCAGCTGTTCTCTTAAAGCCTGAATTCTGGTTTTTGATTCCTGAATTACTTTTTCCTTAAAATAGCGTTCTTTTTGTTCGTTCTTTGATTTTTCGTAATAAATAGCTGCATTTTGTTGAGCACTCCGATCTGTTTTTAATTTTAAGCGAATTTTGCTTCCTCTGTAAAAGTCGACCAATTCTGCATGTGAACTTCCTTTATGAATGCTGTGAAGGTTTGCCATGATCAAATCAGCAATTTCTTTGTACGATCTTTTGGACTTTAAATTTTTGAGCTGGTTTTCATGCAATTCCAGTAATTTATTTTCCTTTTTTAGGCTTTTTTGTATTTCATTAATTTTATATTGTTTCTGATCAAAAAAGGATTCGGAGGAAATTTTTAATTTATTGAAGCTTTCGATCAGATCAAGCAAATTAATTGCATGATCTACTACTGAATGTTCCTCAAACAAGCCCAATTGATAATGACCTTTCCCGTCTTTTAAAACGTAAACTTTTCCGGTTAAACAGTGTTTTTTAAAGGTCTGCAGTAGTTCCTTACGCTTATTATGGTCTGCCTTAAAATAATTTAATTTTTTTAAGAATTGAATGGCACCTGCATTAAACCATGGATGACATTGAAGAAAATCCGGCTCCTGAACATCGGGATAATACTCCTGAATTTCCGAGTTAAACTGTGAATAAGGTTTTGTCAAGTCAGAATGAAGGTTTTGCCTAAAGATACTTATCGGTTTCTTTTCTTCATTAAAAAGTACAAGGTTTGAAAATTTGCCAAAGAGCTTAAAAACCAATCGATATGAACATGAAAATTCAATTTCAAAACTGCGGCTGTTAACATGCGGATTAACACAAGTTATCTGAGATTTGAAAATGGGTTCGAATTGATTAAGCCGGTTCTTTAATGGAAAATTCTGCGGTGAGCTTGGGTTTAAAAGCCCCAGACCCTTAAAAAACTGTACCTCAAGTCCTTTACCTGAGTTAAATACAAAATAAATCTGTTTTGGTGAACTGCTGAATATTTGTCTGACCGTCAGACCTCTGAGGGAGTTGTCAAGTTCAATGGCCAGTCGCTCTACAGTGAAGGCATCGGGATACATGATCAATATTCACCATAAACATCCGTAAGCAATTCACAACCTTGACCGGTAATTAAAATGGTGTGCTCAAACTGTGCTGAAAGCTTACCATCAATGGTTCTGGCAGTCCATCCGTCATTTTTATCGATCTTGGTTCTTGCCTTTCCTTCATTGATCATTGGTTCAATCGTAAATATCATTCCTTCCCTCATGCGCTTTCCGCTATTTTTATCGGCCACATGACAAACTTCTGGGTCTTCATGAAATGCAACACCTACACCGTGACCACAAAATTCGTATACAACGCTGTAACCTTGTGAAACTGCGTATTGATTGATCTCGTACCCTATGTTACCGAACCGGTTTCCGGGATAACACTGATCCACCCCGATTTTTAAACAATTTTTAGTTACATCAATTAGCTTTTGAGCATTTTCAGATATTTTTCCTATGGGAAACATTTTACAGGTGTCTCCATAATATCCATCCAGAATAGTGGTAACGTCAATGTTTAAGATATCTCCATCTTTAAGTTCGTATTCCCCCGGTATCCCATGGCAAACCACATCGTTTACCGAGGTGCAGATCGATTTTGGGAATTTGTTGTAATTTAAGGTAGCCGGGATAGCCTTATGCCTGAGCATAAACTCGTGAGCCTTTGCATTAATAAAATCTGTTGTATTGCCTGCTACGGCAAACTGTTCAAGGTATTTTAAGGTTTCTGCAGCAAGTTTTGCACTTTTGCGTATCCCTTCAATTTGCTTTGCTGTTTTGATGCGTATGCTCATTATATAGTATGCTGCCGAATGCCTGCAAAGATACACTTATCCCGTCAATACCAACATAAAAAAAGCTGTCCGGAGACAGCTTTTAAGGGCATTAGAAAATTGAAGTTAAAATTTTTGAATTCTGCGGGTACCCTGATTGGTCCTTATAAAATATATTCCCACAGGCAGATCATTCATATTTATCGCAAAGGTATTTTGGTGTATCAACTCCGCATTGCCGATCTCTTTTACAATTGCTCCAACCGAATTCAGTATTTGTATTTGATCAAGTTGCGTATTGGCTGAACCCTCAATGTAAAGAATCTCCTTTACAGGATTCGGATACATTAACCATGCTTTGGTATTGTTTTTTTGAATCGCGGCAGGAACTCCTGTCATATTATAAATTTTTCCCTGAACACCCTGGCTGAGGTTGAAATAACTACCACTGGCAGTTGTAGTCAATTTTACTGCCTTTACCAGATAGTAATTGTTTCCCTGATAAGGAGTGTTGTCGGTAAACTGAGTTCCAGAAACCGGTGTTTTATTAATGGGATAATTATTGCTCAGCGAATCAGCAGAACGATAGATATAATATCCTGTGACATCCTGATCGGTGGATGCAGTCCAGCTTAGGTCTGCCTTGGTATTGTTTGACATTGCCACAACCTTCAGGTTAGAAGCAGGATCTACCACTTTTAAACGAAGGGTAGGATCTCCCATCAAGGCTATGGTTGTTATTCCTCCGAACACATTATCTGCATACAAACCTTGTCCCCGACCTTTATTGTTTTGAGTTAATCTGGCGCAATAACCTATGGGTTCTCCCATGGCCATTGGGTGATTCTGCCACCATGGTCTTCCGCTCCATGCGTTGGTCAAACCATTTTCTTCACTAGCCAAAGGTGCCCTTAAAATATTGTTACGATTGTCCCAGTCACCAAAATAGCTTCCAAAAAGCAAATTAAAAATGGCTCCTTTTGTATTTGCGAAAGAATCGGTCTTAGCAACATTTGCACAGGATGTGTAGCTGCCTGCACCTGCACCATAACCAAACAATAGATTTTCATTTCTGCAAGTGCTCAGATAATCGCTTTCTATCACGTTCTGAAGTCCGAACATGGCAGTAAAATTTCTCCAGCCTGTACTTGCAAAGGCACCTATGGAAGCAGAAAAATTTTCATCGATAACTCCTTTATCTACAGTTTTGGTTACCCCGGTGCGGTAGTTAATGTCTTTTCTGAGATAGTTTCGGGTAAGTTCTGCTTCCGATTTACCGAAGGCCGGAAGATCAGAAAGATCAACCCTGCCCATCATATAGTTAACCTCTGCCGGGATTTCAATATTATCCCATTTGCTGTCGTTGGGATAGTTTTTGTTGGCCGCCCTTGAAACACCCGTTTCGATCGTACTGCCGTCATTCCAGAATTCGTAATCAATTGCATAATAACAATCCGCCGGCCAGGCTCCATTATGATCCGGAGCATGTCCGTCAGGAGGGACGGAATAGTATGGATCCTGCCCGAAACTCCCTGAATAGGGAACCGGCACGTGTCCGATAAGAAGCAGTGAGGAAAGGCCTCCTGAAAGTGCGTGAACTCTCTTTATTTCTCTTTTGACCGTTTGTATGGAATCGCTTTTTGAAACTTTTGAATGATAAACTTTCCATCCGTCTGCAGCAAGTATTTCACAAAAATTTGCAATTTCTTCCGAGAGTGAATCATAAAGCACATTCTCAGTAAGTAAAAGAAGGGTTCCCCGGTTATGAACTGCCGTAACTTCTATGCCCGAATACAAATAAGAAACACCAACTAAGATATTGCCATTTAATTTCTGAATCTGATATTCATAAAGCTTACCTTGGATCACTGAAGAGTCACTCCAACTTCTGGCGCTACTGTCCAGAGAGACTCTTATCAATCCCCAGCTTTTTTCGTCAATATTTTTTCTGTAAATCTTAAAACCGCTTATGTTTTTAGTAGACGATTCCCAATTGAGGGTAATGACATCCGGATTTTTATTAACCGAAGCGGTTGCAAGAACTGCATAATCTTTGGAGGTTTGCGCAATAGCGCCCAAAATGAGGCCAATGATCGCAAAAAACAAAAGAGAGACTTTTCTTATCATATATGAATTAGTTCTTTAAAAATGAACCAAAGTAAACCTGGTTTTCATTGAGAATGAGTGTAATATATTTACCGGAGCTTAAATTTAAAATGTTCAATTCGTAAGTATTATCCTTTGCTTGACATTCAAGATCGTTGATTTTTTTACCATTTACATCCAATATAAATACACGGGTTCCTCCGGTGATCTTAAAAGGTGGTTCGATAACAATTTTTTCTCTTGCGGGACTCGGATAAATTTTAAGAGGATCGTCTTTTAGATTTACCGTATTTAAAGTTGGTAGTCCATTTGGGTTGTCTCTGAAACGAATTACGGATGGTGTAAAATTACCACCTAGATCGGTACCGGTTATTTCCAGCATTGGTATTTTTTCGGTGGTACTTAACCAACGGTATTCAATTCGGTTATTTGGAAAGGCAAAATTTATAGGATCTTGCCCCTGAATCGCCACTGCGATCGAATCCATGCTTTTAATTACCGATTTTACCCGAATGCAGTCTATATTTTTTTTGTATGGGGTGGATATTTTGCCATAGCCGTCCACTGTGGTGAGCCTGTTTCCATCCTGAAAATATGTTCCGATGGTTACCACAACCGCCTTTAACGGAACCCTTAATGAAAAATCTCCACTGTCCTGATCAGGATAGGTTAAAGGAAAGTTAAACATAACATCCGGTTTGGTATGTTTTCCGGCCTGAGGCAACGGCAGAACACTGAGTTGAAACCCAATTCCTACATTTTCCCATTTCTGACTGGAATTTTTGAAAAAATTATAAATGTTCGTTAATCCCATCTGACCGACACCAAGTGAATCGGCAATTTTTAGTCCGATGGCTGTAAAACCGAAATTGAGCAGGTAAGGTGTGTTTAGTGAACTTTTAAACTCATATATACCCTGAGAATTTGAATTTAATCCGGAATAATCCCAAAAATGATCGGGTCCGGTTGAGTTCAGGTTAAGGTTAGTAGCCGCAGCGGCAATGCTGTAACGCACGGTATCGTTGGCTGAAGGCATATTCGAACTATTGATCACTACCTGGGCATGGGTAGTGGTTTGAAAACAGATCAAAGCGAAGATTAGTTTATATTTGCCCCAACTCTTAGTCATATTAAATGTTTAATATAAGGTTCGAAAATAAAAAATTAAAATGGTTAATTTATTCATTCATTTTTTTCAACCTTTCTTTTTACAAGGCCATTGCTCAGGCAACCGATAGTACGGATGTATTGTATACCGGAATTCATCTTGATCTTACGAATTACAAGTCACGCACAATCAGTGGTTTTGCAGAGATTGTTTGTAAGCCTGTAACCAATTTATCACCTAAGCTGATTCAGCTTTATCTTCTGAAACTGGTTGTAGATAGTGTTAATTACCAGCCATCAGGATCCAATACCTATGAACCTGTTAATTTTCATTATAACGACACGGTTCTTAAAGTGTTTGTCGGTTTCAAGGACACTGCAAGGCTGAAGATCTATTATCATGGATCGCCCGTTAAAGATGCAGCCTGGGGAGGGTTCTATTTTTCCAACGATTATACTTTCAATTTGGGTGTAGGATTTCGTGCTGAACCTCATTTGATCGGACGGATGTGGTTTCCTTCCGGAGATCGTTTTGAAGATAAATGCATTTATGAATATTTTATTAATTCTCCAAAGGGGTTTGCAGCGATTTGTGGTGGTTTGCTTATAGATACAACAGATTTTGGGGTCAATACCTTATGGCATTGGAAACATTCGGTACCGGTATCAAGTTATCTGGTATCTGTAGCTCAGGCTCCATACAGACTTCTAAAAGATAGTTATACCGGCTCATCGGGTACTATACCAATTCTCCTTGCCGCAGTTCCATCGGATACAGCGAACCTCAAGTCATCATTTGTTAATTTAAAGCTTGCAATGCAGGTATTCGAAGATTATTACGGTACTTACCTGTTTGAAAGGATTGGTTACTCGTTGGTACCTTTTTCAGACGGTGCCATGGAACATGCTTGTAACATAGCCTATCCGGTTAGCTTTGCAAATGGAAGTCGTGACTATGAGAGTTACATGGCACATGAACTCAGTCATCATTGGTGGGGAAACAACATAACTTGTGCAACGGCTTCCGATATGTGGTTAAATGAAGGTTGGGCGCGATATTCCGAGTATTTGTTTTATGAGAAAGCCCTTGGAAAGAAAGATGCTCAGGAAGCCTTTAATAAACTTCATCAAAGAGTTTTGCGATATTCTCATCTCAGAGATGGTGGTGCCAAGTCGGTAAACAATATAAGTTCTGAGTATACCTATGGTTCACATGTATACGATAAGGGTGGAAGCATGGTTCATAGCATTCGGCATGCCATGGGCGATTCTCTTTTTAAAATCGCATGCAGATCGTTTATTACTGAAAATAAACTTGGTAACGTAAATACAGGGGACCTGATATTGAAATTCAATAAGATCGGTGATCTGCCAACAGGATTTATTGATCAGATCATTTCCGATACAGGCTTTTGTCACTTTTCAATTTACAATACCGAAACACAAAAAAACAGTTTATGGGATACCAAAGTTACTTATAAACAAAGGCAAAAACTTGGAAATCACCTATACAACGATATGCCTTTCGAGATTTCCGTTTTTGATGAACATTTTAAGCGTAAGATCCTTAAAGTAAATTTAGGAACTGCAGGATCTTTCAACTTTTCTTCCGATTTCAAACCTGTATTTATCTGTATTGATTACGATCAGAAATTTACAGATGCCATTACAGACGATGTGATCTTAACTTCGGATACCGGATATTATGAAAATAGTAATTCTTTGATGGGGGTGCATATTGTAGAAATTAAGGATACTTCCCTTATAAGGATTGAGCACAACTGGGTTTATCCCGATGCCTATTTTTTGAATATACCCAATGTACTCATCTCAAAGGAACGGTATTGGACGGTAGACGGGATCTTTGATGCGTCCTTAAAAGCAACAGGAACAATATACTATGATGGTACCAGGCCTAGCAATTATTCAGGAGGCTGGCTGGATAACGAACTATTTAATGGCAGAAGAGAAGACAGTCTGGTTTTGCTTTACCGTGAGTCTGCAACTTCTTATTGGAAAATAGAATCCGATGTTACCCACTTAATTGGTCATCCAATTGATAAAAGAGGCACACTTAGAATCAATAAGCTTAAAAAAGGAGAATATGCCTTGGGAGTATACGGTAAAGAAACTTTGAATGATTTGGGCTTGCGAAAAGAACTAAATGTTGTTCGAGTGTTTCCAAATCCCGCAGACGGGACGGTAAGTGTGTATTGGGATAGCAATGAAACAGTTTTAAAAATTGAACTTTACAATGAGACAGGGCAGCGCTTATGGGTAAACAATACTAAGGATATGGTACAAACCGGTATCAAGATCGATACCCAACACTTGACTGCCGGTAAATATATTATACATTTAGTAACTCAAACAGGAAAGGAATATTCAAAAGTGTTTATTAAAAACTGAGTCATCACTCATTTTTAATTAGGTTCAAAACAGAATCAATTTTTTCAAAATTTCTTTCAATACGTTGCTGATTCTCCAGAGGATGTGCTCTGAGTTCTGAATTCTCTCTTCTTCTTTCAAGGTAGTAAAGGGTCCGTTTGTTCCAGATCCTTAGGTCATCCCTCAGATCAAGTGAATCCGATCCTTTTAATTCATGGATGGCCTCGTCCCAAATTTGAGAGGTAGAGGTGAAGGTGTTGCTTTTCTGGTTCTCAACTTCTATTCCTATGGCCTTTTGTTCAAGGCTTCTAACTTTTTCAACGATCTTGTCGTATTTATAATACGGATCCGGTAAATATTTCGCCACAGCATATACAGATCCTGCAAAACAAAGTATCGGAACAATAAAGGATATTCGGTTTATCCATTTGTTCTTAGGATTTTTGAAATACCAGGCATATAGGTATCCTATTGCCATGCCCGAAAGCAAACCTCCGATATGGCCGGCATTATCGATTTGTGCTGAAGTGCCAATAAGAAGGTTAAAAATGATCATGGGTAAGACCGCACTTAGCATTGATTTTCGAAAACCTTTTTCCAGAATATTAGTGGTTAGAAGGGATAAGAAAAGTCCGAACATGCCAAATATTGCTCCGGATGCCCCTGCACTGGCGGTAGCCGGATGCCAGACAATGCTGTTTAAACTTCCAAACAAACCTGCAATTATATAGGCAAAGGCAAATCGGGTTGTCCCGATCATTCGCTCCAAAAAGAAACCAATATTATACAATGCCCACATGTTCAAAAGAATATGAAAAATTCCTATATGAATAAAACAGGCTGTAAAAAGTCTCCACCAATCGCCCTGCAAAACAAGCGTGCGTATGTTCGCTCCCCAATTAAGTATATCCGCTGTTTCAGGCGACATAAAACTCACTCCGGTAAGAATCATCAGCACAAACACCAGAACGTTCAGTAAAACGATAGCAGGAACGGCTCTGAAATCTTTTTTGAAGGAAAAAAGGGTTTTCAAAAAGGAATCCTGAACGCCGGAATGTGAGGTAACCGGATTTGCCATAAAATAATGACCTTTCAACTGTTCAACCCTGACATCAAAGCCGGGTGTGTGTATGAATTCACTCAGTTTTTGAGCCAAAAACTGCAGAATGTTACTGAGGGCTTCCTTTTCAAGTTCAGCCTCACAGATAAAGCGAACTTCATTTTTGTTTATTTTAACCTTAAGCTCAGCGAATTCAGATCCAAGAGTTCTCTTACGTGAATGGATATCGCTGTCGGAATAATTCAGTATTTCCCAGGCATCCGATTGTAATAAATGAAGCAGGGAGGCAATGATTTCGGGCGTTTCAATGTCCTCAAAATCTGCAACAAGGGATTGTGAATTGTGCATTTATCAGTCTTCCAGTTTAGCAGATAATCCTCTGTCAAGAAGCGCTTCGCATATAGGTTTCAGATCGTTGTAAGAACCTTTTTTAACGCAACACTTACCTTTGAAATGCACGATAAGTGCGCATTGTTCGGCCTGTTCTGCTTTATGACCACATAGTTCGATAAGACTTTCAATTACCCAGTCAAAGGTATTCACATCGTCGTTATAAAGTACGATATTGTAAATACCGATCAGGTCTTCCAGAGAGATAACCTCTTCCTGTGTGTCAATATGATGTTGAAGATCCAATTAATGTTTTCTTTTGAAAAGATACGTTTTATTTTCTTCTCCTTCGAGAAGTTTCTTAATATTTTTCTGGTGAGTCAAAATTACAATAATGATTGAAACAATGCCAAATGCAATTAAGAGTGGTTCATCTCGCTTAAAAATAAAAATAGCAAATACCGGAAACGAAATGGTAGCCAGTATTGAGCTTAATGAAACGTAGCGAGTGAGAATAAGTACTGTAAGAAATAAGGCTACGCAGGCCAATGCCAGGGCGTAATTGATGCCGATCACCATCCCGAATAAGGTGGCAATGCCTTTTCCTCCTTTGAAGTTTTCATAAATTGGGAATAAATGCCCCAGCACTGCACACAAACCAAAAAGCAATTGAATGTTGATGTAACGGTCTGTTCCATGAGAAATACTGCCAAGAAACATTACCAGACTTGAGGCCGTTATGCCTTTTAATACATCAAGCGTAAGCACTATGATTCCGGTTTTACTGCCCAGAACGCGGAAAGTATTTGTTGCTCCTGCATTTCCCGACCCATGTTCACGGATATCGATACCGTAAAACGCCCTGCTTATCCAAACGGAACTTGGCAGTGAGCCCAGAAGGTAGGAAAGAATGCTAAAAAGAATTATGATTAAGGTTTCCAAATGGATGTAAACTGCAAAATTATAAAAAATAAAATAAATGCAAGAAGCCCTCTTCTAAAGGGTTTTTACCCTTGCAGAATGCAGGAACCCCGAAAAGGTTGAATTACTTTGCATCCAGGATCAGTGGTGAGTTTCCGTCTCCCATAATGATCATTTTGGAATTTTTGGAGGTTGCCATTTCCTTATAGGCCTTGATCATTTCATACTTTATCTGGTTTGGAGTAAGGCTTGTGCTAATGATTCGCTGATAATCCGAAATACCTTGTGCCTCAACCCTTTTACGTTCGGCTTCCTGCTTTTCCTTCTGCAGCACAAATTGCATTTTTTGAGCATCCTGCTCTGCATTTATCTTCGACTCAATACTAGCCTTAACCGAAGGAGGAAGGGTAATGTTTCTTACCAGCAACTGTTCAAGCAATAATCCTCTTTTTTTAAAGTCCTTTTCGATGCTTTCAAAGATCCTGATTTGAAATTCATCCCTTTTTTTGGAATACAGCGAAATTGCATCGTAGTAAACCGCATTATCTCTTATTTTGGTACGGGTAATGGGTCGAACAATTTTGTTGGTATAATCAAAACCTAATTTTTGCAAAATATTGGGAGCTTCAGATGGGATAACTCTGTATAGAACCGTAAGGTCAATAATTACTTCCAATCCATCTGAACTTAAAACACGTATTGCATCGTCCCCCTGAGTTTCGCCTTCGTCGTGTATACCGCTCATGGTATAATTCTGCGTTTTAATGTCCATCTTTTTAACTTCGAGCAAAGGGTTAATAAAATGCAAGCCACTGTTTAAAATATCCTGCTTCACGTTTCCGAAAAGCACCTTTATTCCAACTTCTCCGGGATTGATCTGCTTAATACTTGAAGTACTTATTCCAACCAGAATAAATACAATTCCGGTGATCTGAACACCCTGAGCAACTTTGGGATTTGGAAATGAATTTTGATAAACCCTGAATACAATGATTAAGATAATACCTAATATAAGAATAAACATAATGAAAAATTTTGTTCAAATTTAGTCAATCACAGCCTATATGGATTTATATACCGGACAAACTGCAAAGAATATTATGTAAAATTGCATACGATAAGTCTTTAATAAAGTATGCGGGTTGTACTTCAAAGAGTTTTAAGTGCTTCAGTATCAATTGAAGGGGAGGTATACAGTACAATAAATGAAGGGTATTTGATTTTATTGGGAATTGAGAATGAAGATTCAAAAGAAGACATTGAATGGCTTGTGCGAAAAATTTGTCAGTTAAGACTTTTTAACGATGAAAAAGGTGTAATGAATCTTTCCTTGGTCGAAACAGGAAGGGAAGTATTGGTGGTTAGTCAGTTTACTCTTTTTGCAAGTTCTAAAAAAGGTAACCGGCCGTCGTATATTCGGGCCGCAAGACCGGAAACAGCAATTCCCTTATACGAAAACTTTCTGCAAAGTTTAAAACAACAAGCCCCTTCTGAAGTAAGATCGGGAGTGTTTGGAGCCGATATGAAAGTGAAACTTCTGAACGATGGACCGGTAACACTGCTTCTCGATTCAAAGGTGAGAGAATAATTGCCTACATTCCCGGGAAAATTGGCCTTGGAATAGCTCCCCATGGCCAAGGAATGTTAATGAGTATCAGGATTAAACCAAGCCCGAACCAGATCAATGCCTTTTTGTGTTTCGCATGGTCCGGATTTGCTTTTTTGGTTTTAATTCGCCCGATCTGTACAAGTGCAATGGCGATCAGCATTCCAAAAAGATGTTCCACACTCCAGTATCTCAATACATGGTTTTTCATGGTTTCGCCCATATTTGCCAATTGATTTTGATACCCCATATAAAAATATAGCATCAAACCCACCAATAATTGCAGATGGCAAAACAACAAAAACCACAAGCCTGCCTTTTGATCGGCATTTGTCCAGTTTTTTTTACCGGAAAATCCTGAATAAGCTCGGTAAACCGCAATAAATCCACTGATTAAAATTGCCCATCTAAGAGCATTGTGCATGTGATGCAATCCTATATTTACGTATTCCATAACCGGCCTCAAAAGTACTAAAGAATCCATTCAGTTGGTTCCGCACTTCAGGATATTTGAGTTGAATTTAATATTCGTTAAAAATCAATTTTGATAATTTGAATTCTTCCGCAGGAGGATTATCTTCTTTAGTTATAAGAGGTCCGAATCTGAAAATTTTAAGCATTTAAATTAAACGTTTTTATGACCAAATTTTAAGAATTTCAAATCGATAAGAATTACGAATTAAAAGTAGTTCTATAAGTTGTTTTTATTATGGTTAAGATGGTTTAAATTTTTCAAATGATTTTCCATTAAATTTAAATATGCCGTTTTCGTGAGTTCCTAGCCAAAGAACACCCTGGTTGTCTTTGTATATGGAAAACAAAGTAATCTGTTTATCATTGCTTTTAATTGGATAATGTTTCACTTGTTTACCGTCATAACTCCATACTCCCTGGTTATAGGTTGCAAACCAGATAACATTCTTATCTTTTGTCATAGATATTATGGCCTCTGTGTCGAATTTTTTAAAGCCGATCATTTTGTTTATACCATTTTGTTTGCTAAAATTTCCATTTTCCGCAATAGTATAGCTATGCAGTGTATTGCTGAACCAGAATTTGCCATGGTTGTCTTCAAGAATTGAACGAATACCAAAGGCGGTTTTGACGTCAAATTCCAAATCTTTTTCAGTGATCCACATAAAATCTTTACCATTATACCTGCATACTCCCAGCGATGCAGTACCAAACCACAAATTGCCTTTGCAGTCCTTATAAATGGTATACACATCATAAGGGCTATAGGGAAAAGGAAGTTTTGAAGATTGCTTAAGTAGTTTTTCTCCAGCTTCGGTTTCAGGTAATTTAAGGCAGTGTAAATCATTCCCATCGTAACGATAAACCATACCCGAGTTCTGTGCACCCTTGAACCATAAATCACCGGATTGCAGCTTCCAATCAGCACCGGTGATATTTAATGTAGTAAAAGCCTTTCCATTGAATTTGCTAATTCCAAGATCAGTATTGAAGAAAAGGTTACCGGATGAATCTTCCCGTATGCTTACAATTTTATTTTGGCTCAAACCTTCATTCGTTGTAAAATGAAGTATTGTTTTTCCGTCATATCGATATAAGCCGTCCTCCCAACTGCCAAACCAATAATTGTTTTTTGTGTCTTGATATACCACCATAATGTTGTTACCAAGTTCTTTTAAGGTGTCGCCCTTAAACATTTTCTCTTTAAAAATGTCCGTGTTTTTTTTCGAATCAGATGACTGTCCACTACAGGATGTCATAAGGCATGAAAAGGTAAAAATTAGTATTGCTGTAATTCTGATTTCCTTATTTTTTATGTAAATATTGAGTGGCATAAAATTACCGGTAACTTGAGATCTTGAGAAAAGGAAATATTATTCCTTTCGGTATAGTTGAGGATTTTTGGCATCCTGAAACAAATACGAATACCGTATCCAATACCCTTTTTTATATTTAAAGAAATCGTAAGTGCCATCCGGAAGATAGTATCTGAATTGTCCTTTTAAATTTGGATTTGGTGGTACCGTATTGGCAAAGATTATTTGTTTTTCTTTATTGTCGTAATGCAAAAGCATGGTCGCTTCTTCAGCAAATGTGAAGACCATCCGGCTCTGTACGTCACCGCCATTATCGAATATCGGACTTCCGAATTTGGGTGCTCCCTGTTTGTCAAACGTCAGTACCTCAATGTATTTTTTGTTGAGATAGGCATCTTCGCCATCCCATCCCATCAGTAAATAATATTTTTTTCTTTTATACTCATAGGTGTGGATCTGATAGTAAAGTGCACCCATCCAATGTCTGTGGTCAAGTATGTCGTAAGATGGTTTTTTAACGTACCTACTGCTGTCGTATAGTCCAAAGATCTGAAAGGAATCCTTGTCGTTCATTTGAATTACTCCGAAATACATATACTTGCTGCTATCCAGTAAAAGATTCCAGGTAAAGATCCTGAATTTCTCATCTTCGGGCTTCAAAATTGAAATGGTCTTAAGTTTTTTGAATTCGTAGTTAAATGAATTTTTGATCCTGAGTACCTTTTTAAGATTTTGAATAAAATAATACGTACTCGTAATTCGTGTGGCCTGGTCTTCACCGTTCAGAATATTATTGCTCAAACCCTCCAGGCGAAATTCCAGATTTCGGATCGAATCGAAATTGGTGGTATCCTTTACCTGCCTTAAAATTGCAAAGGAATGTGTTTGAAAAGCAAGCAACAGGACAAAAATTGCTGTTTTCCTCATGGTCTTAGTAACGTTGACTACACTTTTTTTAGTGTGAAACTGCATCATAGATTTAAAAAGGACGCAATTTGTATACCATAACTGTAAGGAAAATAGGCTACACCCGAACCTGAATTGTATTTTGTTAAAGAAGTTTGAAAGAAGGGAACAAAACTGAATTGTCGCTCCGATTTGAAAGGTATTGTGAACAGCATAGCCGTTCTGGTTGAAAAGACCACTTTTTTAAGTTCGTCTGCACTTACAATGGCTGTGGTAGCATTTACAAGCTGTTGAAAATGAATTTTCAATTTATCCTTTTTAAATAGTGGATAAGATATCCCACCGGAAATTCCTACAAAATTGTGTGTGTAAGAAAAACGATAGCTTCTGCTTGACGAATCAGACTCGAGTGTTCCGGATTCGATAAATCCTGTTGGTTGGAAAACAAACCCGAACACCGGGCTAAGGTTGCCTGATCTTAAAGGGATCGTGTAGGAAACACTCAGGTCAAGAAGCGTAATTCCGTTTTGTGCTTTATGTGTAAAGAAGCTATCAGTGCTTTGCGGTGTGTTAAACGGTTTTTTATAAAGCGAATTGCGACCAATTCCGAATCCGACGTTCAATATTCCGGATCTAAGCCGGGTTAGGTATTTCTTTTCCTGTGCGTCAACTTCTATAAAATTGAGCAATGCCAAAAAAATCAGCAGGACCTTTATTGGATTCAGGACATGCATTCAATTACCATTGCGCTGCCGCCGCCGCCGCCATTGCAAATAGCTGCACCGCCGAATCTGGCATTTCTGTTCTTTAAGATGTGTATGAGGGTAACCAGTATTCTTGAACCTGAACTTCCCAGGGGATGTCCCAAACTAACAGCTCCGCCATTAACATTTACTTTATCATTGTCAAGCTTCATGAGCTTTAAATTAACAAGTCCAACTACGGCAAATGCTTCGTTCAATTCAATATAATCAAGATCGTCAACGGTCATATTCGCCCTTTTTAGTGCCTTTGGTAAAGCAAGTGAGGGAGATGTGGTAAACCATTCAGGTGCTTGTTCTGCATCTGCGAAGCTTACAATTTTTGCAAGGGGTTTCAGTCCCAATTGCTCCATTTTATTCTTACTCATCAATATCAGTGCAGAGGCTCCGTCGTTCATGGTACTGGCATTTGCAGCCGTTATGGCACCGTCTTTTTTAAATACCGGAGCAAGTTGTGGTATTTTATCAAATTTTACATTTTTGTATTCCTCATCCTCAGTAAACAAAATCGGGTCGCCTTTTCTTTGAGGTATCTCTACAGGCACCACTTCATCCTTAAACCGACCTTCGCTCCAGGCTTCTGCTGCTCTTTTGTAAGATTGTATGGCAAATTCATCCTGCATTTCACGTGTAAATCCATGGTCTGTAGTACACAGCTCTGCACAGCTTCCCATCATCTGACCATCATATACGTTTTGCAATCCATCGAATTGAATTCCATCGTTCATTTTTACCTGACCGAATTTATAGCCTTTTCTTGAGTCGACCAGATAGTGTGGTACACTGCTCATATTTTCCATTCCTCCCGCAACGATCACTTCTGCATCACCAAGCATGATCGATTGAGCTGCCATAGCAACAGACTTCAATCCACTTGCACAAACCTTGTTTATTGTGGTGCAGATCACCGATTCAGGTAAACCAGCATAGATGGCCGCCTGTCGCGCCGGTGCCTGTCCAAGTCCTGCCTGTAGAACACAACCCATCATCACTTCGTCAATTTCCTTAACGTCGATCCCAATCTTATTGATTGCTCCTGAAATGGCTGCCGCTCCAAGTCTGGTTGCTGAAACATTCGCCAGACTTCCCATAAAACTTCCCACCGGTGTTCGTACCGCGGATACTATATATACTTCCTGCATGCTTTGTTTTTTTAAATTCATCGCGAATTTACATATTAAGGCAATGCGATATGTAATTTATTTATCCTCTTTAAACCATGTATAATGAACCCCGAAGGTCAGGAATGAGGTAAAGCCATTGCTTTTAAAAATCGCTTTACGGCTACTTTGAGAGTTGTTTAGAAGATAATTCATTTCCACCCGTGTCATTTCTCCGGTACCTGAAAAAAAACCAAGGGTTAGTGCAAGCTTGAAGTCCTTGTTGATTTGATGGTAAATTTTTGAAAATGCCCCTAGTAATATCGAACTACCGGTAAGACCTTTGGTGTTGATGGTGATTTGAACACTTTCCAAACCCTGGTCCGTTTGAATTTCTGAGGATCGCTGGTCGGGCATATCCGAAGGGTTTTTGGCTCCAACAAGAAGCGAAACCGAAACACCATTTACCCAGGAAGTTTTGTAATTGATTTTTTTGGTAAAATACTCACAATTCAGGAACATTCGATTACTGCGCATGACATGTACAACTTCCTTTGATGAAAAAACCGTACCACCCGGGGCTGAAACTTTAGTGCTAAGTTTGTAATTATTGGTTGCGAAACCGGCAAGCAGACGTATCTTTTCGTTGACTTCTTTACCATATGCAAGGTATGCAAGCGCCCCAATGTCGAAATTAATATCAAACACGTCAGAAGATTGATCCACTGTGAACCTGTCGTATTTGGTACCCAATCCGATCTCAAAATTATGGTCCTGTGCCTCGCATGGGCATAAAAAGATAAGACGAGTAAAGAGAAGGATTAAAATAGATTTCATTTTAGAGTAGCTAAACTTTTTAATTGAAAGGATCTTCTGTGTTTTTTGCTCAAACCGTGCAATTCAATGGCTTTTATATGAGTGGCGGTTCCGTACCCTTTATTGTTTTCCCAACCATATTGAGGATACAATTGTGATAATTTGGTCATTGCTTCATCCCGGTATGTTTTTGCAAGTATTGATGCAGCCGCAATGCTGGTGTAGGTATTGTCGCCTTTTACTACTGTGGTATATGGGATCTTCCCAAAAGGTTTGAAATAATTTCCATCAACAAGTAAATGTTCCGGCTCAGGATCGAGCGCTTTTACAGCAAGATGCATAGCCTTGATGGAAGCGTTTAGAATGTTGATCTTGTCAATGATCCTTTCATCAACATAAGCGACAGAAAAGGCAATTGCATGTTTTTCAATTTCTTTGCGAATAAAAAATCGCTGATTATGTGTAAGTTTTTTTGAATCACGCAGTAAAGGGTGGTTGAAATGTGAAGGTAAAACCACTGCTGCAGCATAAACCGGCCCTGCAAGGCATCCTCTGCCTGCCTCATCGATTCCGGCTTCGAGACAATTTTTTTTGCAATAAGGGAGGAGCACAGGATAAAAATAATGTTTATTTGCAAACAATATTAGAGAATATAAATAAGGCTGCACAATAAATGTATCAATACCGCGAAATATTTTACAAACGTTATTTTAGTAGTCAGGTTGGTAAATCAGACCCATCGTCTTTCCAAAAAATATTTGATGAGCAAAAATGGCATTTTGGTAAAGAGATCGTCCCCTTGTTTGGACCCGACACGAACCTGAAGTATCTTGATATTGGATGTGGAAACGGATCTCTTATCGCTGCGGCCAAAGAAAAGGGATACGTAATGGGTATGGGTATAGATTTGAGTGAAGAGCAGGTTGAGATTGCGAATAAACTTGGAGTTTCGGAAGTAAGGAAAGCCGATTTGAAAGACCTGATCAAAGAAGGTAAACCTGAATTCGATCTTATTACCGGTATGGACATTATTGAGCATTTTTCAAAGGATGAACTCACTGAACTTGTGCTTGATCTCAGGAAAATATTAAAGCCGAAAGGCAGATTGATCTTCAGGACCCCAAACATGGATGCACCTTTTACAACAGTATTCGCCTATGGAGATTTCACTCATGAATGTTTGTTGAATAAAAGTTCGGCATTGCAGTTATTCAATTCCTGTGGTTATAACAAAGTTAAGGTGGATGCGAGTATGCTAACCTTAAAAGACCCCTTGAAGGAGATGCTCAGAAAAACGCTTTGGTTTTTTATACTTTGGCAAATCAAAATTCAACTGTTTGCTTCAGCCAGGACCTGGCACGAAGTGGTGTTTACTCCGAACCTGATCATACGTGCTGAACTTTAATTTAGCTTAAACTCTTTTACAATGTCGATCAGGGAATTGCTTTCAACAAGTTTGGGACGAAAGGATGAACAACCCAATATGGATCTTGCAACAAATATTTCGGAAAATAAGGATCACAAGGCTATTGGGGAATTAATAGATCTTTTAAAAAATAACAAACTTGCCGGTAACTGTATAAAAGTTCTTTACGAGGTAGGGGAGAGGGCTCCTGAATTGATAGAACCTTATCTTGAAAACTTTGTTGAATTGCTTGAGCATAAGAACAACCGCCTTCAATGGGGTGCCATGACTGCCATTCGGTGCATCAGTGCTGTGGCACCGGAAAAGGTACAGGTAAAGATCCCTGTTCTAATGAAAACCGGACATAATGGTTCAGTGATCAGCAGAGATCAGTTGGTGAAAACCCTTATAGTGTTAGGATCAAAAAGTGCATACAGAGAGTCTGCACAAAGATTCCTGATCGAGATACTTAGAATTTGCCCTGACAATCAACTTCCGATGTATGCCGAAGAAAGCATGAAGTTGTTTGAACAAGAATTGAAAGATGAATTCATTCAGGTTCTTCATGAAAGGCTGATAGAATTTGAAAAGGTGTCGAAACGAAAGAGAATTGAAAAGGTATTGCGAAAGCTTGGTAAATAAATCTAAATTTCATAATGACCCTATGTCGGCTTATGGATCAATACTGTATAAGCCTGTTTTGTATGCACACTGAAATTAACCCGTATATCGAACTTCTTCGATCTTATTCTCATCGCAACGGTAAATTTTTCCTGGAAATTTTTTGATGATACGGTAGTCGTGCGTGGCGATCAGCATTCCTGTACCTTGCCTGCATATTTCGTATAACAATTCCATAATGTTATCCGTAACATCCGGATCAAGATTACCTGTAGGTTCATCGGCAAGTATCACTTCGGGTTTGTTCAGAATGGCCCTGGCAATTACCAGCCTTTGTTGTTCACCACCGGATAATTCATGGATCATTTTGTGTTCCTTGCCCTGAAGACTCACCAGTTTCAAAACATCTTTAATGCGATGATCCATTTCGTTGTTTTTTTTCCAGCCAATGGATTCGAGAATAAACCACAGATTTTGATACACATTCCGGTCGCTTAACAAATTAAAATCCTGAAAAACGATGCCCAATTTTCTTCTTAGGAAGGCAATCTGTTTCCTTTTCAATTTGGTAAGGTCAAAATCTGCTATTATTCCGGAACCTTCCTTTAATGGAAGATCCGCATATAGAGTTTTCAGTAAACTGCTTTTACCTGAACCGGTTTTTCCTACCAGATATACCAGTTCTCCTGCATTTACCTGTATGTTTACGTTTTGTAAAACAAGGGTTTCACCCTGGAAAACAACGGCATCGTTTAACCTCAGTACAGACTTTGTTTCAGACATGTTTCAAAACAATGAATTTTAGGCATGAACTACTAAACATCTTTTTCACAGCCTGTCGGATCTTTTCAAAAGGATCATATCGGCAAGTACCATTGCGGTCATGGCTTCAACTATGGGAACTGCTCTTGGTAAAACACATGGGTCGTGGCGACCTTTGGCTTGTATGATAACTTTTTTACCATTCTTATCTACGCTGTTTTGAACCCGATCTATGGATGCTACCGGTTTAAAAGCAAGATCGAATGTAACCGGCATTCCGTTGCTGATACCTCCCTGTATACCACCCGAGTGGTTGGTTTCGGAGTATATTCTTCCATCAGGATCCGATGTAAAAGTATCGTTAACTTCAGAACCGAAGTGATTCACAATATCAAAACCGGTCCCAAATTGTATTCCTTTAACCGCATTTATACTCATCATTGCCTGGGCGATCCTGGCATTCAGTTTATCAAACAAGGGTTCACCAATTCCTGCAGGCAGTTCTTCAATAACACAGGACAGGACACCTCCTAAACTGTCGCCATTTGCTGCGGCGCTTTTGATAAGAGATTCCATTTTTTTTGAGATCACGGGATCCGGGCATCGCACACTACTTTGGTCCGTTTTGTCCAGGTCCAGTTCACGATACTTCTTTTCGGTTTTTATGTTGTAGACCTGTTTAACATAAGCCCTGACCCTGATCTTTTGAATTTCAAGGATCTGTTTGGCTATTGCACCGGCTGCGACCCAACCGGCTGTCACTCTTGCCGACGAACTTCCTCCGCCTCTGTGATCGCGATGTCCATATTTTGTTTGATAGGTATAATCGGCATGTGAAGGTCGGAACACATCTTTCAGGTGAAGATAATCTTCAGGTCTCACATCTTTGTTTTCGATCCAAATGGCAATGGGTGCACCTGTGGTTTTACTTTCAAAAACTCCTGATAAGATCCTGAATTCATCGGTCTCATTCCTTGGTGAGGTAAGTTTGCTTTGGCCCGGTTTGCGCCTGTTCAGGTCTTTTTGAATATACGAATTGTCCAGCTCTATACCTGCAGGACAGCCATCGATAACAATTCCGATTCCGGGACCGTGAGATTCACCGAAGGTGGTTATTTTAAACAGTCGGCCAAAGGAATTCATATATACAAAGGTCGTTAATTGTTTACAGCTTACACGATGGTTTCAAGAATATATTTGTTTCAGGAACGCTTCCTTCTGCTTTAGAAAAGAAGGATATGATTTTACAATACAATCCGGATTTGAGATCTTCACCTCATGTCCGGGAGCATCCAGGCAAGCGAAAGACATGGCAATTCGGTGATCCCCGTGATCGTTAATAACGATTTGTTTTGGTTGTTCGAAATTGGTTGCATCGAGATACCATATTCCATTAATTTCACGGAAACTCACGCCAAACTTTTGTAAACCTTCTTCCAAGGCTTTAATACGATTACTTTCTTTATATTTCAATGTTTCCAAACCTCTGAACCGGGCAGTTTTTCTTGCATGACTCAATAAAACAACCATGGCAGGTGCGAGATCAGGATTGTTTCGCAGGTCCCATTCTGTTTGACCCATAATAGGAATTTGGCTTTGTTCGATAAGCATTCCGTCGTGAAAAAAGGTTCTTTTTATCCCAAGCATTGATGCCCATTCGATCAAAATGGAATCACCCTGAATTGAATCCGGTTTTAAACCGGCTAACAGAACTCTTGCGATTGGGTTTCTGCGGATCAAAAGAAACCAGAAGATCACTGAGGACCAATCGGGTTCAATTTCAATTTCCGGAGCCTTAAAACTTTTTGAAGCACTAATATCAATGTTTTGTTCATATAAATTTACTTCAAATCCCAATTCGGACATTAACTTTTGAGTCAAAACAATATACGAGTATGAAACAGGTTTTGATCTTAAGTTGATCTTTAAACCACCTATATAAGGTCCGATCAGCATTAGTGCCGTAACAAACTGACTGCTTACATCTGCTTTTAATTCAACCCTGCCATGAGTTAATTGCCCCGGATAAATATGAACAGGAGGAAATCCTTCATTGTGAGTGTATGCTATCCGTGCACCAAGAATTTTAAGTGCATTTACAAGGTCTGAAACCGGCCTTTCCAGCATTCTTAATTCTCCGGTAAGGGTTACATCATTATGTTTTGCAGCAAAATAAGCCATCAGGAAGCGAAGCACTGTGCCTGCATTTTTACAATTTATCTCAGATGCTACGGAAAGGTTTAAAATACCTTCCATCAACTTTACATCGTCGGCATCTGAAGGATTCGTGATCTTTAAGGAATTATCGTATAAATGTTTAAGTATTAAGACCCTGTTGTGGATGCTTTTGGAAGCGGGAAGCTTTATCAAAAAGGCATTATGCTCCTTTTCAGGCATGGCTCAAATAAAAATTTAAAGCTTCTTTTACCTCATCTTCCGAGATAATATTGCCATAAATGGC
Organism: Flavobacteriales bacterium; assembly: GCA_020635455.1. GTDB lineage: Bacteria > Bacteroidota > Bacteroidia > NS11-12g > UBA9320 > JABWCE01. The sequence goes on along the minus strand of JACJZT010000002.1, from coordinate 488,656 downwards.
ATTGCCGATCCCGTTGATAAGTACACAGGAAATTCCTGATTGTAAATTCTTTTTATCCATTACCATTAGTTCAGTTATGATTTGAACGTCCATCGGTTTAATGGCTAATTTTTTATAATGCTTCCGAAGGGTTTCCAGAATTTCGCCGAACATATCCTCAGACAACATTTGCCTTTTTAAACTCACATACGATTCACACACGATGCCGGCTGCAATAAAATAACCGTGTGCCGAATGTTCGTTAATAAAAAAGCTTTCAAATGCATGACCAAAAGTGTGGCCAAAATTCAGGATCTGCCTGAGGCCGTAATCCTGAAGGTCTTTATTTACAATGATGTTTTTAAGCTTAACCGATTGTTCAATAAACGGAACCAATCTTTCGGTCTCGACAAATACTTCTTTCAGGTCAAGTTGTTTTAAGGAATTGAAATAATAAACATCCGCAATAAGCCCGTGTTTGAGCATTTCTGCAAAACCGGAGTATAAATGAATCGGTTCAAGGGTTTTTAAAAACTCCGGTAAAATATACACATTGGATGGCTTTACGAAGGTTCCTATGTAGTTTTTGTAATTCTTATAATTTATTCCTGTTTTACCTCCATGAGAGGCATCAACCATTCCCATTAAAGTGGTTGGGATATGCGTAAACGGTATTCCTCTTTTAAAGGTTGAAGCTGCCAGTCCGCCTATATCGGTAATAACTCCTCCTCCCATAGAAAACACCATCGTATGACGACCTGCCTTAAAACGAATAAGTCCGTCCCAGATCTGCTCAAGCGATTGAAGGGATTTGTTCTTTTCGCCCGAAGAAATACAGATGACCGGTATGTTGTGATCGAATTCCAGATGTTGCAGGCAGTGATGTCGTATGTTTTCATCACAAATTATTATGGAATGTTCAAACGAACTAATTGTTTTTGAGAGTTCAGAAGCAGAGTTAAAAAAAAGAAATTCCCGATCCATATTTTAAGAATTCAAAATTAGTTCAATTTATTACTGTCATTTTGAATAAATTCGCATTTTTACCAGGAATATTAAGTTATTTTCAGATGATTTAATTGAAAGGGTTTTAAAAAACAAAATGGACCAGAAAAGAAAAATTAAACCTAAGGTCTTATAATTCACAGAGTTAGGAAAGGGTGTTTTCCCTGCAAAAAATTTTCTGTTTACCTTTTTAAACGTAAAAGAATTAACATAGTATAAAAACAAAACAAAATGAAACGAACAATCTTATCAATCACATTAATTCTTGCCTTTGTAGCAAGTTCAGTAGCACAATCTGCCAGTGCAGTATTAGACAAATGTTTGGGAGCCGTGGTTACTGTGGCTGTTTACAAAACCGAACCTTATGGTAAAATGACCCTTGGTATGCGGGGATCCGTATCGGAAGATGCTTATAAAAAAGCACTCGACATAACCAATGCGAAGGGTTCCGGTTCAGGTTTTATCATAAAGAGAAATGGTAAATACTATGTTGTTACCAACGCGCACGTAATTGAATCTGCATCAACCGAAACCGAAAGCATTTTTGTTTACACCATTAACCAGACCAAATACGAAGTAAAGGTACTTGGGGGAGACAATTTTTACGACATGGCCGTTCTTGAATTCGTAACTCCTGTTGGCAAGGAAGTTGAAGTTCTGGAATTTACCAAGACCGAGCCAAACGTTGGTGACAAGGTATATGCGATTGGCAACCCGCTTGGTACCTATCCGTATACCGTTACGGATGGTATTATCAGTGCAAAAAACCGAACACGGGGCGGACATACAGGTAAATTCGGATTTCTTCAACACACTGCTACTCTGATCTGGGGAAATAGTGGCGGACCACTTGTTAATGAAAAAGGAGAAGTGGTGGGTATAAATTCACAGATCGCATTTGCTCAGGCCCCTGACGGATCACAGATCCTTCAGCAGCAGATCAATTTTTCACTGGAACCGGGCTTGTCAAACCGACTTGTCAATGAAGTATTGAACAATAATGGACGAATTAAAAGAGCCTATTTAGGAGTAGAGGTAGCGCAGGCATATTTATTAGAAAACAAATCCTATTATCTTCAGGATGAAACCGCAAAGATATACAGTGTAATTCCCGGAAGTCCTGCCTATTCATCCCTTAAAAGTAAAGTGGGTTATTCGATCCGAAAAGTTGGTGGCATTGAGGTAAGGAACGTCGAGGAAGTTTTGGGTGAATTTGAGAAAATTGCACCGGAAGCCACAGTAAGCCTTGAAATTGTTTCGCCAAATGGTGTAAGTGAAACGGTAAGTTTTAAGACAGCCACCCTTAATAAATTTGAACTTGAAAACATCGCGTCTTATGTTCTGACCCAAATACCGGGTGTTACCTTAAACACTTCGTATGGTCAGGTGGCCTTTGATTACACCGATCAGAGCAATTATCAGGTTCAGAAAGAAAAAAAGTTTACCAATGAAAGAGGAGATTCCAGAGGTCGCACCTATTATGTTATTTGCGGTGGAATATACAACGAAAGCAACCCGAACATGTGGAAGATCATCACTTTGAAGGATCTTGGAGCCGCAATTAAGATGAGCAGTTTGAGCGGTGTATTTGACTATTACATAATTGATGCTGCCGATACCAAAGGTAAAGCGAGTTTGTACCGCCAATACCTGTCCGGTAAAAATGATCTGATCAAATCAACCATCTATTATTGATCCTTTAATAAACCGTAAATTCTGAGAATCATGAAAAGAAGTTTAATTCTCCACCTCTGTTTATGGATGAGTCTTGTTTCAATGGCACAAACCAAAATTGCACTCATCGTAGCCATAGGTGAATACGAAAAATCAACCGGATGGTCGAGTATTAGCTCTCAAAACGATGTTCCTCTGATTAAAGCATCACTTATCAAGCAGGGATTTAATGAAAAAGACATTCTTGTGCTTAGGGATGCTGAAGCAACAAAAGATGGAATTCTGAAAGCAATTGATTCTCACCTGATCGAAAGATCTTCTAAAGATGGCATCGCCGTGTTTCATTATTCAGGTCACGGACAGCAATTAATGGACGATAATGGCGATGAACCTGATGGATACGACGAAGCTCTGGTTTCTTATAATGCCAATTTAAGATACATTCCCGGAGTTTATACAGGTCAGAATCACATCCGAGATGAGGAATTGGGTGGTCGTATGGAAATATTGCGACGTAAACTTGGCCCTAAGGGAAATGTTCTGGTAATTCTCGACGCATGTCATTCGGGCTCAGGAACCAGAGGCGGAGATGCCATCCGAAAACACAGAGGTACCGATAAGCCATGTGCACCCGAAGGCTACGATCAAACTTTGAAAGGAAAAAAGGCAGACAATAATGCAATTTCCGGCAAGGCTTCTGACGAAAAGAACCTTGCGGCCATGGTAGGATTTTTTGGTGCAAGTCCTCACGAATTAAACTATGAAACCGAAGACGAAAATGGAAATGGGGTAGGTTCGTTGAGTTATGCCTTCAGTAAAGCTTTTGCGAACGCCGACAAAAACACTACTTATGGTGGATTGTTCGACAAGATCAAGGTTGCCATGAGTGGATTTGCACCACGTCAAACCCCTCAGGCAGAAGGTGACCTCAGAAATACAATTTTAGGCGGTAAGATCGTTGGCAAACTAAACTACTTTAAAGTTGATAAATGGGAAGATGAAAAAACCGTTAAGTTAAACGCAGGAGAGATTCTGGGATTATTTAAAGACAGCAAGGTAGCATTTTACGATATTGATACGAAAGATCCAGGAAAAGCCAAACCCAAAGCTACCGGTATAATTACAGCAACCTCATTAACCGATGCCACGGTTACACTTGACAATTCCCTGGAGAAAGTTAAAGCGATGGAATCCTGGGTATTTGTGGTTGAAAAGAATTACGGCAAACTCGAAGTAAAAGTTAAGCTGGATATTGGTAATGATCAATTGAAAAAGTCAATCATAAGTGAATTCGAAAAATATCCTTTCATCAAATTGGTGCCTCAAAATTCGGACCTGATCATTGATGAAGGAAATAAATATAGCAGAGGCAGTCAGCTTACCATTACTTCATCTACGGATATGCTTTTAATGGACGAACCCGTTGATGCCAATATCGAAAAAACAACCTTACAGGTTATTGAGAGTGTTAAATCCTACAGTCAGGCTTCGTACATCAGAGGTTTGGATGTTAACGACTCACGTATGGATGTGAAATTTGAATTCATCCCTATAACCGTAAAGCAGGAGGGAGACAAATTTGTTGAGGTGTCACGACAGGAACTGAGCTCAAAGAAGGATGAATCGGGAAATCTTGTATTTAAAGGTGAAAAAGATGCTTTTAAACTCAAGATCACAAACAATGGAAATAAGGCGGTTTATTTTACCATTATTGATATACAACCCAACAACATTATTAATCTCGTGATCCCTAATCCGGCCACCGACCGGAAGGCCATTGACTACAGGATCACACCCGGACAATCGCTGGAGCTGGACGATGATGATATTATGATCTTTTATCCACCATATGGCAACGAGGTTTTTAAGCTCATTGCCACCGAAACCCCATTGGATCTGTCCTCCATTATTACTACACGGGGAGAATCATCCCGTGGAGATGTGAACTCAAATCCATTCTCAGGTTTATTCAGCGAATCCTTCAAAACAGCAGGGTCAAGAGGACCGAGAATGCCCAATGTTCCAAACGGATCGGCCAACATTTATACCGTAACCTTCAAAGTTGTTGAATAAAAAAGAAAGTTAAAACCGTTTCATAGTTTTTTAACCACTTCCGGGAATTTTCGGAGGTGGTTTTTTTATTTCCTTAAACGTATGGCAAGCGAGCGGTTTTTGCGATAAATGTCTTTGTTGAAACGAAGGTGTCCGTCGGTTTCAATCATAACGGTCTTGTATACAAGATAAACCGGGACCTTTCGTTTTAAATAGATTCTTTCAGTTTCTTTACTTGGTTTCAAAAGGGAGTCGGCTACCTGAAGTGTAGTGTCGTAAGGTTGTAAACCCATTTTTAACCGAAACTTGTCGACGAGGGTGCTGTCTTCCTGCAATCCCAGAATAAATTCAGCCATTTCAAACGGGTAATTAAGACGTATGCATCCGTGACTTACAGCACGGTTGATGTAACCAAATCTGCTTTTTTCCGGGGTGTCGTGAAGGTATATATTATGGCGATTGGGCAGATTGAATTTTACAAGTCCAAGTGAATTGGCTTTACCTGATTTTTGCCGGATCTTAACAGGAACCTTATACGGACTGTATTTTCGCCAGTTAATGCTGCCTGATGGCACAACTTTACCATCTTTTAAAACCTCATAGCCTTTTGATTCGAGGTATCCGGGTTTACTCACAATGTTCCAATACATTTCTTTTCCTATGATGCTGTTTGGAACAGTCCAGGTTGGGTTTAGGATGATCTGATTTATGGCCGAACCGATCTGCGGGGTTTCACTGTCAATGGGACGAGCTGAAGCTATTTTTGTTTTATAGTATTTCTGAAGCTTTTCTTCGTAATCGGCAGGTTTGCGTTTGCCTACGCAAACTCTCATACTTTTTACCGTGTCGTTATACATATACACCACAAAATCAGTTAGAGAAACCATTAAATAGGCTCCTTCATCGGGTTGCGAGTACCAGCGTTCACGTTCAAGAGAAACCTGGGCTTCATTAAGGATCTCGTTTGACGGAACACAGAGTCGGTCAACCAGTAATGAGTCGACACCGCCATTGCGCAATCCCAGCATGTTTCTGGTTTTATTGACCTTTTCCTTTTCATTCCAACTTTTGTGGGAAGCGTAATCCGCATTTAAATCCTCAATGGAAAACCACAAAAGCTCTATTCTTTGTGAGATCACCTTTTGGTTTAATGATGAATGGATCTTTTGACCGGTATCGTAATCCTGAACCTTATTAGAACTTATGTATTGTTTTTGTTTTTTTAAGATCGTTTGCAGGGCATGATACCTGCGTGTGGCAGGCATGTACAAATGAATTGTGTCGTGAAAAGTAAGCGGGTTAAACAATACATTGAATATTCTGAATCGATCTTTTTTGCTTGGCTCAATATCGTAAAACGGAGCATAGTATTTTTGAGGATCGATCCTTCCAAGGGTAAGGTCTTTGAATAACCCTATTGCAGTAATGGAGAGGGTATAATCAAGATCCGACAACATATCATAGGATTGATCCGAGTATATCTCTTTTAGAGAATCGAATTGTGTGAAATAGGAACGTATCAAGCTCGAATTATAAAAACCCGAATCAAGCCCATGGTCCGGCATTTCATAAATTAAACGAAACAGATTGTTACGAAATTGGGTGTCTTTAAGTGAATTGATCCATACCGGGTTTCCTTTTCTCCGAATGTAAAATTCCTTGAGGGTATCGCCAAACCGATCGTCGTAAATTCCTGCGGGCTTGTAAAGCGTATCTTTTACCTTACTCAGAAGACGTTTGGTCAATTTTTCACCATCCAGCCCTGGAACCACTGCCTTTACCGGAACTCCGGTTTCTTCAATGTTTTTCCTTTTACAGGAATCTGTAAGAAACAATAAAAATACAGAAAGGGATATTAATTTACAGTTCCGTCTGATTTGCCAGCTTTTCAAAATCTGCCTTTAATTAAGTGCATAATTTGAAGCAAAAGGGAATTCATTGGAAGGGTCCCATGAGTTTAAAATTTCAGACTTTCTCAGATAGGCTTGATCAGGGTAATATATAAACAGACAGGAACCTCCCTGTATCACATTTATGAGTTTTTTGTTAAGGCCGGGGTTTACGGCAGGACAACCCTGGCTGCGGCCGAGCCTTTTGTGATGACGTATGAAACTCTGGCTTACATAGTCTGCTGCATGGATCACAATTCCCCGGTCGAATGCATTATCGTTGAATCCGGTTTCAACTCCATGCAGTTTGAGCGAATATGCGTTTTTGCCAAGGTATGGCATACCCGTTACGTAAAAACCCAGGCTGCTCTGGAAACTTTGATGTCTGTTTGAAAAAGAATTGGCAAATTCTTCTCCACTGTTGCGTCCGTGTGAAACCAGATCGTGTATGATCACTTTTTGTTCTTCAAGGTCAATTACCCATAATCTTTTGGCGTTAGCCGATAATTCAAAATCAAGGATAGAAAGATACCTGAAATTGGAAAGCATACCCTCTTTTTTCATTACCAGATAGCCTTTGTATGCCATTTGAAAAACGTTGTAATTTAAAGCATTATGCTTATTGAAATTAATTTTTTCATAAAATTCACAGGAGGCAAGTTCCAATAAATTCAAATTGATAGAATCTGTTGGGGCCAAAGCTTCTGTTATACTTGGAAGTATGCTTTTGGCAATTTTTTTCTGCTCGATTTGTTGCTTAAATGGATCCGCAAAAAGGTTTCCGCATAAAATAAAAGAAATCAAAAGCATAAGAACCTGCAAAGTTGAGTTCTTTACTTCTGTGCCTTTATTATGATTAAGGTTTTCGCTCTTAAGGGAATGCATTATTTTAAGGTTCGCAAACTTAATTTTTTTTTATCACACTTTCAATAGGTTCGGGAAATGAATAATGTTGATAATTATGCAGTTAGCAATTCCTTGTATTTTCATCATCATCTGTTTAACTTTTATTAAGTTTAAAAAAGTAATATAAATTGTGTTAAAAAAAGCTTTTGTTTGAAAGGTGAAAGCTGAAAAAAACAATCCTAAGGTAATGCATGCCTGGGCCATGTACGATTGGGCCAATTCGGTTTACAACCTAGTCATAACCACAGCAATTTTCCCAATCTTTTATGCTGCTCAAACTTCGTTTACAGATAAAAATAGTGGAAAAATTGTTGATACGGTGAGTTTTCTCGGACAAAAGTTTAGCAACACAGAGCTCTATAATTATGTGTTTTCTTTGGCGTATCTTATCGTGGTTTTTACGGCTCCAATCCTTAGTGGTGTGGCTGATTACAGCGGAAAGAAGAAATTTTTTCTGAAGTTTTTCTGTTACCTGGGTTCTTTTAGTTGTATGGGGCTTTATTTTTTCGATGGTCAGCATCTTGAACTCAGCATGGTTCCGGTAGTCCTGGCATGTGTTGGTTTTTGGGGTAGCCTTGTTTTTTACAATGCTTTTTTGCCGGAAATTGCAGATCCTGAATATCACGATTCCCTGAGCGCAAGGGGCTTTATGCTGGGCTATATTGGTAGTACCCTGGTATTGGTTTGTAGTTTGATCGCCATTAAAATGCTTGACGTGAATGCGCGGTATATTTTTGTTATCGTAGGATTGTGGTGGATGGGTTTTGCTCAGTATACCTACAAAAGACTGAATGAGTCATATGTTAAAAAGGAAATTAAAAACCCGTTGATGAACGGCTTTCTTGAGTTGAAAAAGGTAGCTAAAGAATTAAGAGGTCATTATTTGTTGAGAAAATATTTGATCTCCTATTTTGTTTACAATTGTGGTGTACAGACGGTACTGATCGTTGCAGTGCCATTTGCAAATAAGGAGATCTTCAGGGGAGACGATAAGTCGGGTCTGATCGTTTCCGTAATAATCATTCAAATTGTTGCTGCAGTTGGGGCATGGACCATGAGCAAACTTTCGTCGAAGATTGGAAATTTCAATGTGATTAAAGCTACCGTATTTATCTGGATGTTGGCATGCATCCTTGCGTATTTCATTACCGAGCCATTGGAGTTTTATTTTCTTGCTGCCATGGTAGGATTTATTATGGGCGGAATTCAGAGTATGAGCAGAAGCACTTTTGCAAAATTACTCCCATCCACTACCGATCATGCCTCATATTTTAGTTTTTACGATGTTTCGGAAAAGATCGGACTGGTAATTGGCGTGTTTTTATTCGGATATATTGAAGGAATAACACACGATATGCGGCAATCAATATTGTTGTTGATAAGTTTGTTTGCCATAGGTTTTCTTTTACTGATGCGGATCCGCAGATCTGAGTATCTGATAAACAAGATTCAGAATATTGACGAAAGGATTCATAGTTTTGAAGCATAAAAAAAGGCGATCCGATCAAGGGTCGCCTTTTTAATTTTATAAATTAATGATCTTATTTTTCCATAACGGTTTTCAGATTGTTCAAACCTGTTTGCAGATCATCGCCGATCATTTTTTCGAAATCCATAAACAATAACATCATGTTCATAGGGTAGTCCATATGTCCTTTAAAACCCCATTTGACATTTGTTTTTCCTTCTTCGGCGGATGAAGTTACCATATACGCCTGTTCGGTAGATTCAAAGGGTCTTTTAAATCTGAGTTCCCAATCAATTCTTTCACCATTGGCAAGTTTTTTAATTTCTTGTTCACCTGCACCCACATCATCCATCTTACTATCCCAGGCAGAAATAAATCCCACTTCTCCGTCGGTTCCGGTATAGGTCTTTACAGAGTTTGGGTCCATTTGATTCCATTTGCTGTAATTGTCCTGATTTTTAAGAAACTTCACATAGTCGTATACCTCCTGAGTTGGTTTGGAAATAACAACTTCGCGCTCAACCGAATAATCTTTCTTAACAAATAAAGCAGTGATCAGAAATAAGGCAATGATTGAAACGATAACAATCAGAATGGTTTTAAGTATTTTCATAATTTTTTAATTTAGGCCTCAAATATAAAAACAATTCTGTCTTTAGAATCTTAAGATTTGAGTCATAAAAATGAAAGAATGGGCTATTGTAACAGTATTCTTGTTACGTAAATCTGCTGATCATCATAGAACTTAAGTACAAATATCCCCTTGTTTAAATGCCTTAAATCGAGCACGTTAGTGGCTTTTTCGCTATGAACCGAACGGCCATTGAGGTCAAAAACTTCAATCGTATCAAAAGTTCCGGATACGCTATGAATGTTAAAAATCCCTTCAGATGGATTTGGATATACACGGTATCGATCCAGAGAAACAGCTTGTTCAAGGCTTAAGGAACTTATTGTGTAACAATTCGACTCTGCAACACAATTCTTCAGATTTAAATAAACCCTGAAGTTTCCGTTATATTTAGGAGTAAAGGTTCGGAAAGTGTCGCCCGTTATCGGTTTTGCCGTTTTGCAATCGATCCACTGGTATTTCGACCTAGTTTCTGTAGCGGTCAAGGTGTTGCCATTGGAAGAAACGGCCGTGTCGATCGGTGTTATGGTAACATTAAGGGTTTGATACCAGGGACATCCATTGGGTGCCTTGTTTGTTTGATAATACACTCCGGACTGAGAATATAGAATTCCTCCTATCATCACCGGACCACATTCATCATAATCGTAGCTCGAATGCAATGATTTTTTTATACTGAGATCCAGGTAAACAATAGAATCGCATCCAAGGCGAGTGCTAAAAGAATCGGAATAAATGCCCGGAGATGTATAAAATTTACCATTCGATGCAAAAAAGGTGTCACAGGCAATTTCGGTTAATTTTAACTCTTTGGATGGATTTACAACGAGTTTGGTGGAACGAACCGAATCGCAATTTAAAGAGGTTTGATACCGAATGTCGATGGTTGTTGATTGAAAATACCATTGCGAATTGAAAAATAGTGAATCACAGGACTCAAGTGTGTCGTAAGTTTTTTTAGTTTTTCCTATGGTGAGAAAGTATTCATATATCGAATCGCAACCCTGAACCGTTGTATGTTTTTCGGTGTAATTGCCGGATTGATGATAAACATTTCCTCCAACAGAAACAAAACTGTCGCAGGCAACTATGGTTTGGGATTTGTAAAAAGAATTGGAGATCGAAAGTTCATACGTAACGGTTGAATCACATCCCTTTGAAGTTTTGTAAACTTCATCGTAACTGCCACTTTTAAAATATCGGATACCACCGGGAGAAACAAACGAATCACATGCGCTGTATTTGTAGTAAGTGTACTTATTTCCTATGGTTAAGTGTATGGTGATAATGGAATCGCATTTATTGGAGTTCACAAGTGTATCGGAATAGGTTCCTGAAAAGAACCAGGTATTTCTTTTACTTGGAATGGTATACGACAAGCATTCAAATACGTTTATGCTACTGCGGGTATCTCCACCATTTAATTTTGGCCCGTCGACCCAGTTTGAAGAAGTGCCTTTTAAATTGAAATTATACAATATCCCATTATTACCGGCTCCTGAATAGTCCCTTGCCTTTTTGTTGTTGGTATTGGTTCCTCCTGAAATACCTTCATTTAACTTGTAATAAGCAATTAAACCACTAACTGAACTGCAAAATTCATCGTTCATACTTTCAAGGATCAGGGTGTCGGATTTTGCATAATTATACATTCTTACCTCGTCGATTTCACCTTCAAAATAATTGGTATTATCGTTTCGTTTTCCGATCATGAAATTTGAAGCGGATGCCGTATTTATAGCCGTTGAAATGGTACCTTCCACATCCAGTTTTCCATCAACGTACAAAGCGTATGGGTTACTTTTTGAAGGATTGTATACTGCGGCAACATGATGCCATTTACCGTCGTTTATGGTTATTTTACCTCCCAATCCACTGCCACCTACTTCAATTCGAATGGCATTATTATTCAAAACATTAAAAGTAAACCTTGCGCCGGTACTCATGGTTCCGTAATCGCAAATAACCTTTTGCTTTCCGCCATTGTTGGGGTCGGCGTTTGCGATTGTTTTAATCCAGGCTTCTACAGTTCTGGCAGCTGTGCCGGTTACTCCGTCAAAAGCGGTTTGTACGTGATCATCCGATCCGTCAAAACTCAAGGCAATGTTTTGAGCATGACTATATTGGAAAGGCAGCGTTATCAACAGGACAGCAAATAAGTGTATCGAACGAAGGTTCATGAATGAGTTTAAAAAGAAATTTTATGTTTATGTACAGCCTTAATAGAAATTATATTTCCCGGCCCATATCCCAGTTTTCAAGATAGTCGGCTACCCTTCGCACAAAACTGCCTCCAAGAGCCCCATCCACAACGCGGTGATCGTAACTGTGACTTAAAAACATCATATGTCTTACGGCAATTACATCACCGTATTCAGTTTCGATAACTGCCGGTTTTTTTCGTATGGCCCCCATGGCCAGAATGGCAACCTGCGGTTGATTAATGATTGGTGTTCCCATTACATTTCCAAATGTACCGACGTTGGTGATGGTATAGGTGCCACCCTGAATTTCATCCGGATTAAGCTTATTTGCTCTGGCACGGTTCGCCAGGTCGTTCACTTCTTTGGAAAGACCAAGCAGGTTTTTGGTGTCGGCATTCTTGATTACCGGTACAATTAAATTTCCTGTGGGAAGTGCCGCAGCCATTCCAATGTTGATGTTTTTTCTCTTGATGATCTTATCACCGTCAAGGGAAATGTTGATCATTGGAAAATCTTTGATGGCCTTAACAACAGCTTCAATAAAAAGTGGTGTAAAGGTTAAATTTTCACCTTCCCGTTTTTTAAAGAGGTCTTTATGTTTGTTTCGCCAATTTACAAGATTCGTAACATCGGCTTCCACAAATGAAGTAACATGTGGCGAGGTGTGCACGCTCATAACCATATGTTCTGCGATGAGTTTGCGCATCCTGTCCATTTCGAGGATCTCATCCCCGGCTGAAGTGCTAATTGCAGGTTTGGGTGGTGTACTTGCCGGTATTCCAGGCGTGCTTGCCTGTTTTTCTTTGAGCTCTGTTGCTCCATTTCCATTTTTTCTTGAATCCAGAAATGCAAGAACATCCCTTTTGGTAACCCTTCCTTCAGCACCCGACCCCGGCATGGTTTCAAGCTCCGTCATGCTGATCCCTTCGGTTTTTGCAATGTTTAACACGAGCGGTGAATAAAAACGATTGCCTGACACAGCTACCGGCTCCGCAGATCGTACAACACTTGCTGCGACTTTTTCAACTTCTTTTACAATGGTTTCAGCTTTTTGTACAGTGTCCGGTGAACTTGCTTCACCGCCTTCGGTTTGTATGCTTGCAACGGCAGCGCCGACTGCAACTACATCGCCTTCTGCAAAAAGTTTTTTTGAAAGTATACCACTTTTTGGCGAAGGTACTTCGCTGTCAACCTTATCCGTGGCAATTTCGAGAACAGCTTCGTCAACTTCAATCGGGTCCCCTTCGTTTTTTAACCATTTTATGATGGTGGCTTCGGCAATACTTTCACCCATTTTGGGCATTATTAGTTGAAAATCTGACATTTTTAGATGTAAATGGAAATGCAAAAATGCTAATTTTTACCCAATTTTTTTAATTTTTGTTTGCGATGCATGCATTATGGTTCCTTGATATTGTCAGAAAATCAGCATTCAAAATTTTTAAAATAAATGATCAATTTTCATCAAATTAGCTTAAGTTTGAATTGCCGAATAAGATTTGTTCGGGTCAACTTTTCCTTGATGAATACCTAATTATTTAAACATCATGGAAAAAAAGCACAAAACCGATCCCGAAATTGACCTTTCCATTAAGGATTACAAAAAGCTTGGAGAGGACATCAAACAAAAAAATCCTTCCAGAGAAATTCTGATTGAGAATTTTAAAAAAGTAGAGAAGAACACTGAAAAGGACCTCTATAACTTTTCAAGAGCTTTGTTCTTCAATGAAGTAGACAAAAACGCTTATCTTTCAAAGGCGACCCTGCTTTTTGATCAGTCGAAAACACTTGCTCCCCAAAAGCGAAAACCTGTATTAAAAGCCATTATGGATGATTCCGGTAAAGCGGGCTCTCTATTTTTAATTCAGAATATTTCGGCACTTAAAAAAAATGATGCAAGAGCCGTGATGAAAGATTTTCTGAAATCGGGAGGAAGTACAACGGATGTTTCAGACTGGTTGCAACTTGCCGGCAGTGTACTCAGGAAACACAACATTAAACGACCTGATACTTCCGGAGCCGTGGTAGATGCAATTGGGGATGCAGCGTCATGGGTTATTGATACCATTGAGGATGGAGTTGATGCAATATTGGAAGGAATAGATGCCATCCTGGATGCGATAACCGATGCGGGAGCAGCTTTGGTCGATCTTTTTGAAGATGTAATGAAATGGACTGCAGATCAAATGGCAAATCTGCTGGCTGCAATGATCGAAGCCGGAAAAGAATTGGGTGAATTTATAGCCGCCACATTTGCATGGACCTATAACGCGGTCTCAAACTTTGTAAATGCAGCATTTGAAGTTGGTTACGCAATTGCCGACCTGCTTGAAGACGTTGTAAGCGAAAGTTATTTTGTATTAAGAAGGTTTGTTAATGGTATTATCGAAAATTTAGGCCCGATCGGTGAGATACTTGATTTTGTTTTGACACAGGTAGAAAATGCTACCAGTACTTTATGGAGAAGCACCCTGCTTGCCATCCGTTACGCACATGGCAGACTTGAAGATGCTCTTGATTGGGCAGCAAACCTAACTGCAGATGCCATGACGGCGATCATCAATGCCTGGGAAAGCATTGGTGAAGCTCTGATCCTTGCTTACGAATGGGCTGTGCAGGCAGGAAATCTGGCCTGGCAGCTTATTGGAGAAGCAACGGCCACCATAGGTAATTCAATTTATTATTGTTATAATTTCTTAACGACCACAGCAGTTCAATTTATTTTTGATTATACAAGAGGCTTACTGAGGGCCGGTATGGCCATTGCACAAGTAATAGGTTGGGCGGTTGATCAATCCGTCGAGATTTGCGGTGAAATTATAAGGGCAGCATTGGATATCGGCCAAACCATTGGCCAAATGCTTGTTGAAATAGCACTTGATCCCGGTAACGCTTTAAATACTTTTCTCGAATCAGCCCTAAGCATTGGCCAGACACTGGACGATCTGTTTCAAGCTGCCATTATTGATACAGCCAATGAGTTTATTGATGTAGTGATCGATGCTCTTATGGAAATTGGTGAAGCTGTAGTGGATATGTTGTTTGCGGTTCTTAGACTAGGAGGTGCCCTTCTGGCCGATTTTATTGCCAATTTATTTAATAAATTAGGAACGTATCGTCCTTTGAGAGACGATGAAAGGGCCGATGCCGAAATTGTGTTCGGGAATGCGCTTGACTATGAACTTGTGTTCTTGTCGAATGAGGACCCTCTGAATGCCATTATATTTGGCATTCAGGATTTTTTTACCAAAGAACCGGATTCAAGGGCATTTGTAACAAAAAACCTTATCAATTTTGATGTCAAGGACGGACAAATCGACCGACCTACGCTTATACATGAATTAACTCATGTTTGGCAAAATAAAAATGTAGGAGGTATTTACATGTCTGAAGCCATTATTGCCCAGGCGACCGGAGATGGAGTTGGAACCAGCGGCTATAATTACGGATATGATGATAACGCCGTTTCAAGTTCTCAAGGGTTTAAAATTCAGGACCGTTATGACTCAAATGTTTTTACCGAGTATTTTCACCTTGGCAAGATCGTTGGAATGAATGGAGATACAGCCTTAACAAATCAGGGTAATAACATAAACTTTTTTAATCCTGAAATGCAGGGGCAGATCATGATGCACTGGTTTGTAAGGACACAACTTACCATCAGAGACATGTCTGACAACCCGGTTGTGCTTGATGCCAGTGCGTGGCAACCATACCGAGATTTTGTAAGAACTACCTGACCCTTGTGTCGCTATTAGTTGTTTCCCATCCAGATATCAAAAAGGAATTCAGCGCTTCAATTGAAGCGCTGTTGCCGGTAAAAAACTGGCATTCGCTGAAAGCTTTGCCCTTAAATACTTTTGAGTTAAATAAATTTAAACCTGACCCTGTCGATACCCCATGTAAAGTTCACTTGTATTTTATTCCACTAGCTGCAAGCTTACCTGACAAGTTTGAAGGAATGGTCTTTGCCGGAGTTTTCAGATCCTTCTTTTTTTACAATACATTCAAAGATATAGAACGGTGGATCCTGGGACTGGAGAAATTTAAGAATTCAAAACCTCAAAACGGATTGGTAATGAGTATGATGAAACCCTTTTACTTAAAATGGGCAGATAAGATTTGCACAAAACTTCAGTCTCGTTCAGGTGATGCTAAAAAAATACAGATGCCCTTACCGGAAGACACCACAAAGGACGAACTGGGAAAGATCCTGTCAACAGGAGCTGAGATAGCTGTTTATACAGGACATGGAAGAAGCCGGGGGTGGTCAGGCTACCGTGGATTCAGGTGGAGTAACGTTCAGGCATTTGAACAGACCGAACCTATTGGAGCATTCTTTTCCTTTTCATGTGAAAGCCTGTCTATGGACCGGGAGAATAAGTTGCCTTTTTTATTGAAATGGATTTTGAGCGGCAGAATGATTTCCTCTTTAGCTGCTTATGGATCCATAAAGATCAGACCACTCGAAAAAATTGTTGATCTTTTTTTAAAGGAAATAGAGGAAAATAAGGACCTTGCTTTATATGAACTCATTCTTAAGTTGGATTCTAAAATTTTGGAATTAGATCAGGAAGAGGTAAGGTCCAATTGGAAAAAGTTCCTCTGCATCGGCAACCCAATGCAAAGTTTTTAAACTTTAATTAAACTATACTTTTACTGAATTTTCAAGATCTTCGATAACGATTCGATCCATTGAAAGTAAGGCTTCCATAAGCTTTTTTGACTGAGCTTCATTACTCGACCTCATAAGCTCCATCAATCTTTCGGGAACAATTTGCCACCACAATCCAAATTTATCACGACACCATCCGCATTTACTTTCTGATCCACCATTCTCTGTCAAGGCATTCCATAAATGATCGATCTCGTGCTGGTCAACACAATTTACAAAGAAGGATACGGACTCGTTGAATTTGAATTTTGGCCCGCCATTCAAGGCCATAAAATGCAATCCTTCAATTTCAAATTGCACTATTAAGGGCGAACTGGCCACTATCCTTGAATTCTTAAAGATGGTACAATAAAATTCTGCTGCATCCTTGGCCTGGTAATCGAACCAAAGATAGGGTGTGATCTTTTGAAACTTCATGATATTGTTTTTAATGAATTAAATCATTTCGTGATCATTATTTGTAGGTAAATGGAATCGTTCAGCTACCTGCATTAAGGGCCATACCAAAGATCATAACTTCAAGAATTTCTGATAACTTTTTGTGTTCTCAAATTCAATGGAAATGGTATAAATACCTTTCTTCAACTCAGAAATATCCATGTATTCCCGGTTTTCAATTTTTCCTTCTTGCACTTTTTGTCCGAAGTTGTTGTATATATGATATTCTGCCTTCTTGTTTTCAAACTGGTTCGACAAGATTTGAATACTGCTCTGTGCAGGGTTAGGAAAAAGATTGACCCGAAGTTCGTTAGTTTTGTTTGGATCGACCGAGGCTGTCGAACAATTATGTACAGCATTAAACAAATTTTGCAAAGAATCGATCGGTTCTATTTTGCTGTTATTTGCAGTTCGCACAGAAACTACAAAAGAAGGGGATCCAAGCGTGTCGGTAGGTTTGGCGACCTTAATAAAGGCAAAAAGAGAAGACGTACCGTTTGAGGCACACCTTTTGTCGGCACCAATCATATTTGCCCCCTGCATTGCAGCCATTAATTTGCAGGCCAGATCACCTTTATGCCTTAAAAAAAAGATTTCCATTGAATCAAGTACCTCTTTTCCTTTGAGAATGTTACCCTGTATTGAGTAATTCGGACCGGTAATATGCCCTGAGTAGTCTAAGGTTGAAATTCCTGAATATGCTGCTGATCTTGGTGAACCATTTACAAATCTCACAACACCATATTGTCTGAATTCAGGGATGCCCCCGGCATCATTTTCAACAAGCCATTTTAGGATTTGTTGCGGTGTTTTTCCCTGCATCATTTGACTTGAGGCACTATCCTGGTTAGCCTGTAAATATGCAGCCTGAGTGTTTATGGCACCTATACCGGGAAATAATTTTCCAAGAAAATGGTCATCGTTAATTGTAGTTTGAAAAAGATCAACACAAGATGCTCCGGCACTTCCAACCTCTCCCGTGACAGAGTCGATCGCCACAATTGAAAAGGTGTCTTGTGCAGGCGCCGGCGAAATCGAGCAAAATAAAAATCCTAAGAATGGAAACAGACCTTTTAAAGTTTTTTTCATATTGTAAAATTAATTAAGAGAAACATGTAAAATTAACTTTATCGATCCTGTCAGGTAAAATTTATTTTTTAAAAACCAAAAATATATAATCACCAAGATTGTTTTCATGGCTTTTTATGACTTTGCCGATCCTACCGGTTTTTAAATCCTTCTCAAGTTTTACCAAACCTGTTTTCAATTCTTCAGGTGTGATTGATCTTGAAAATGAAGAAATCCCCGACCTGAAGTTTTCATTAAGATACAGTTCCGGTTTGTATTTTCCCGAATTCAGGAACATGTCCTGAAGATCTTCCTTTACAAAGTAATTTTCAGTAACCGCTAACTCAAATCCAGTCTTTGATGCTAATTTCACGAGTATATCCAAAGATGGTAATACCTCGCTTGAATGCTTTATCATGTTGGGAAAATAATTAGAAAGCCAGTAAGAAGAGGTTTGTTCAGGTAATGAAGTAAAACATACCATTCGGGCACCGGATTTCATAACTCTGAATAATTCCTTAAAACCTTTTTCAAGATCGAACCAGTGATGCAGGGTTAAACTTGCTAAAACCCCGTCAAAACTTTGGTCATTAGCGGGAATGCTCTCGGCATTTCCCTGTAACCACTTAACATGGCTTGCCTTTGATCTGGCTTTTTCAAGCATTTTGACCGAAGGATCCATTCCGGTAAATCTTAATCCTTTCTGAGCTAATGCTTCAGTATAATTTCCGGTACCGCAACCAATGTCGAGGTAATGTGCATCGGTATGCCCGCTGCCAATGAGTTCAAACATTCTTTCACACAAATATGGATCAGCCTTTCTGGTCGAATCATAGGTTAAACCGATCTTATCGTATCGTTCCATATCCTTTTTGGTTTGTTTTGAAGCCAACAATTACCGACTTAAAATAAAATTATGCAAATTTGCATTATACTAAGTATGAGAAATCTACTGATCTTAATTCTTGGCTTGTTCTTCACATTTGCGGGATACGCCCAAAATGGTCCTTTGAGAATTGCCAAATTAAAATATTCCGGTGGTGGAGACTGGTATTCGGCAAGAACTGCCCTGCCAAACCTGATAAAATTCTGCAATCAACAGTTGGGAACAAGCATTGACCCGCTTGAAGCAACCGTTGAACCTGGAAGCAAGGAAATTTTTAATTACCCATATGTATTTATGACCGGGCACGGTACATTTTTATTAAGTGATCAAGAGGCTGATAACATGCGAAATTATTTAATGGCAGGTGGTTTTTTGCACATCGACGACAATTATGGCCTGGATCCGCACGTCAGACCTCAACTGAAAAAAGTATTTCCCGAACTGGATTTTGTTGAGTTGCCCTTCACGCATCCAATCTTTCATCAAACGTATCAATTTAACGATGGGTTGCCCAAGATTCATGAACACGATGGTAAACCTGCCCAGGCATTTGGCCTTTTGTTTGAAGGTAAACTGGTTTGCCTGTATACTTATGAATGCGACCTCGGCAATGGATGGGAAGATGCCGGAATACACGGGGATAGTGAAAGCAAAAGATTAAGCGCATTTAAAATGGGTGCCAACATTCTGCAATATGTATTCATGAAATAAATGTCAGGTCACGATCGTCAATATTACTTTATCATTAACCCTATCTCAGGTGGAAAGGATAAAAGCAATGTAACCGAAACCATTGCATCTATCTTAGAGGAAAAGAAAATAAAATACGACTTTGGCTGGTGGAACAATGGAGTGTCGGTTAAGGATCTGATTAAAGATGCTACTACAAAAGGATTTAACACTTTGGTAGCTGTTGGTGGCGACGGTACCATTAACCATGTAGCCCGTGAATTGATCTATAGCCGGTTTTACATGGGAATCATCCCCCTGGGTTCGGGAAATGGCTTTGCAAGACATCTTGGAATTAAAGGACATCTTAACGAGCAGGTAGAAGCTCTCATAAATGGAAAAGTACAAAAGATCGACAGCGGAAGTTGCAACGGACAGTTTTTTATTAACGTATCCGGTGTTGGTTTCGATGCACACATAAGCCATTTATTTGCTTCAAGCAAAAACAGGGGACTGGCTAATTATGCAAAATTATCTCTCAGGGAAGGGAGAACCTACAAGGAGGAAGACTTTCAAATAGAAATTGATGGCAAGCAAATACAGGAGAAGGCTTTTTTGATCAGTATTGCGAATGGTTCTCAGTGGGGCAATGAATTCCACATCGCTCCTGATGCAGAGTTGAACGATGGAAAATTGCATTGTTGTCTTTTAAAAAAACCACCCTTACTGGCCATTCCGGTGTTAATTAAACGTTTCCTGACGGGTGACATTGCTGAAAGTAAATACTATAAAGACTTGCCGTTCAGCGAGTTGGTAATAACCCGAAAGAAGAAAGGAGCAGTTCACCTCGATGGCGAACCCCATATCATGGACGAGGTTTTAAACTATAAGGTTTTAAAAGACTCGATCAACATCCTTGAAAATAATTGATTAGGAAGCTGCCATTATGGTCTTTTCAATTATATCGGAAGCTTCGTGGATCTGAGTTTCATTAATGGTTAAAGGAGGAGCAAAACGAATGATGTGATCATGCGTTTGCTTTGCCAGCAACCCGTTATCCATTAGGTCGTGACAAATATTTACGGCTGTTTTACCATCACCATAAGGCCTAATGACAAGGGCATTAAAAAGTCCTTTTCCCCTATAAGATTCGATAATTGGCGAGTCGATCGATGCAAGCCGGCTTCGGAATATGGCACCCATATTATGAGAATTTTCTGCGAGACGTTCATTTTTGACAACCTCCAGGGCAGCTTTTGAAACCGCGCAGGCCAGGGGGTTTCCGCCGAAAGTTGAACCATGTTGGCCGGGCTTTATGGTTAACATGATCTCATCGCGGCAAAGAACGGCCGAAATTGGCATTACACCACCACCAAGGGCTTTTCCCAGAATTAGGATATCGGGTTTGACATTTTCATGGTCGCAGGCAAGAATTTTTCCGGTACGCCCGATCCCGGTTTGCACTTCGTCGGCGATAAAAAGCACATTTTTGGAAGCACAGATCTCAGACACGGCTTTAAGATATCCCGAATCCGGAATGATCACACCGGCTTCACCCTGAATAGGCTCCATCATGACTCCTGCCACATTGGGATCCGAAAGCGCATTATTGAGGGCTTCAATATCGTTGTACGGAATAATTTCAAACCCGGGCATAAAGGGTCCAAAATTGGTATAACAGTTTTCATCGGTTGATGAAGAAACGGCAGCAAGTGTGCGTCCCCAGAAATTATTTTCTACAAAAATGATCTTAGCCATATCCTTTGGGATGCCTTTCACTTCATATCCCCATTTTCTGGCCAGTTTAACGGCAGTTTCACCACCCTCAACGCCGGTATTCATAACTAAAACCTTGTCGTAATTGAAATACTCACAAATGTATTTTTCATATTCACCAAGGATGTTGTTGTGAAAAGCCCTTGATGTGAGTGTAAGTTTCTTTGCTTGCTCCACAAGGGCATGCAGGATCTCCGGATGACAATGTCCCTGATTTACTGCACTGTAGGCCGATAAAAAGTCGAAATATTTCCTACCTTCGGTATCCCAGACATAAATACCTTCGCCTCTTTCAAGAACCACAGGTATTGGATGATAATTATGCGCTCCATATTTTTCCTCTAATTCTATGGCCGGGTGAACAGTTTGTGTAATCATTCCGCAAAGTTAAAGCAAATCGTTCAATGAGGGCCTTTTTATTGAACAATTCTATTTCATTAAGCCATTTTAGCAGAAGAATTCAATGGAGGATTTTTCGTAAATTTGTTTATTCTGAAAAGGTACATTTTTTCACTGGTACTTATGTTTGCTTTTATGGCTTCTGTTTTTGCAAAAAGCAAAGAGACGCCTTTAGTGCTCAGATCTTTCAATTTTAAGTTGTACATATACAACCCGAAGGGTGAAGAATTGGGAAAGGAGATCCTTAAGAAAGCGGAGAGCGAACTTGAAAGCATGGAAAATTTTCTCGGTACCAGGCTGGTTGAAAAAATCGATGTTTTTTTATCGGAATCAGAGATCCCGGAAAATATTGAAATCACCCAACAAAACGGTTACATCCGATTGGACAATTCTTCTATTTACCTGACCTATAAGGGGAGCATACTTCATACCCTAAACAAACTCAAGGCCGAGCTTGCCAAAATACTGATCAAGGATATGATGTTTGGTAACACGATCAAAGAAAGATTAAAAAACAATCGTGAAATTAACATCCCCAACTGGTACATTGATGGACTTGCTCTTTATGTTTCAAATAATTCGAGCCCGGATCTGAGTTGGATGGCAGATTACTTTGAAGGCAAATTGAGTTTAAATCTTAATCTTACAAGTGAATACGAACTGGCTCAATTTGGTCATGCTATTTTTAAGTTTATCAACGATTCATTTGGAGTAAATAAATTAAGGCAGATCTTATTTTACACCAAAATTTCAGGCAAGGCAGAGTATGCTTTTCAAAGCGTTTTATCCCAAAGTGTTAACTGGTTATTATCAGACTGGTACAAAATGACCAAAAAGAGATATCTCAGCGATAATTTAAGCAGGCTACCGAACGACCCTGAAATGCTCAATGAAAAACTTAAGATCGCCAAGGTTCTTGATATGCAGTTTAGCCCGGGCGGAGAAGCAGTCGACATCCTTATCGAATCGAAAAATTACCTTGAATTATGGAGGCATTCAATTGGGGAGGCAAATGAAAACCTGATATATAAGTCCTTTTTAAAAAACCCCAATACTCATAATATTTTTGTTAATCACGGGCAACGAATTTATTTTTTTTGTGGAGATGGATTTAAAACCACGGTTTATCAGTACGAAAATGGTAAGAAAGTAATAATAAGGACCTTGCCGCTTGCCTATGTTCAAAAAGCCAGGATCTTTAATGATCGGCTTTACATACTTGCACAGAAGGATTTCTCAACGGACGTTTATTTACTGGAAACCGAAAAGGATCTCAGGTTGGTAAATCTCACCCATGGTCCTGAAGAAGAAAATGAATTCACAGTGGACGACAATGGAGTTCTATACACTTCCATCTTTAAAGACAGTGAATTTGTTCTTAAGAATTTTAAGGATAATCAAGAATTATATACATCACCGGAACGAATTGTTGACCTGTGTTCCTATAAATGGAATTTCCTTTCATTTATTCAAAAAGACCCAAAAGGCAATTACGGGATGGTTCTAAATTTGTCTGATTCGCTTCCGGCATTCAGGGTAACAAACTACAACCGAAGCATTGATCATTTCGACTTTCAAAGACAAAGTTCAAAGGTCATGGAAGGATTAACTTATGGAAAAAATAATTATCTGGTAATTTCTGAGGCAACTACCGAAGAGATCAAAAAGGAATATGTTTCTGACATGGTCATGGATGTACCTGAGGATTCGGCAGTTACGGATACTGTTTTCCATCCGCAACTTTCTTATAAGCTGATAACCGGTTTTGAATATTTGAACGAATTTGACAGACCTGAAGAATATTTGATAAAGCAACAGAATAATATTCCCGCAAGAATAAGAACCTATCGGGCAGATCCGAAGGAGGCGAAAACAACTTTTCTTCAATTGGGTTACTCCAATGAGCAGTTCAATTCACCCGTGTTTGCATCTTTTTACCCTGTGAAACAAGGGCTTTATAATGGCTCTAATCTTATTGTAGGAGCGGGGTTGACCGATTTAAAAAGAAAATTTTTGCTGGAAGCCAAACTCAGACAACCGCTTACGGGAAAAGGTACTGATTTTGAATTTGACTTCAGGAAAACAGAGTTGAATTCGATTACCGAATTGAGAATTTTTAATTCAAATTACCAGAGTGAGTTGTATAATCAACAAAACCGATTTACCATTCGACAGGTAAAAATAAGCAGAATTGTTCTTTACAGAAGGATTTTTAGGTTGGAAACTCAATTGGGTTACCGACAGGATAAAGCCATTCCACTTTCGGTGAGTAAAGAAAACCTGGAAGTGCCGGTAGAAAATTTACGTCAATTGATCCTTAACCTGGGCTTTAAATCTGAATTTGCTGTTTTGTCCAGATTAAATTACAAGCATTCACTGAAGTTTCAGTTAAATTCAGAAAATTTTAAATCCTTTACCAATAAAGGTTTCACTTCAAATCTACATCTTTTGCTGAAGCAGGATCAGATATTTTTCAGAAGGTTCACTTTATCCGGCAGCATCGCCTATCACGGTTCAGCTGGACTGCAAAGAACAGCCTTTTTATTGGGTGGAGTTTCAAACTGGCTTAGGCCAACCTATGCCAATGCTCCGGTTTATATGCAGGACAAAATACGTATGTTTAGTTCTGTTGAAGATTTTGAAGGTTTGCCTTATAATTATCTTTCGGGTACTTCTGCCGGACTCGGCAAATTAATTCTTTCCTTCCCCATAAACCCTTTGATCTCTCAACAAAACTTTAATCAAAATTTTACCAAATTTTTGAAGCTAAGGACCTTCGCCAATATTGGAACCGCCTGGTATGGTAAAAATCCATTTGCCTTAAGCAATCCAAACAATTTAAGGGTTATTGAATCGGGTAGTCTGAACATTCAGAACTATGCAGCAAGAAATCCATTGATCTGGAGCTGGGGCCTGGGAATGCAATCCATACTTTTTGGTTATGTGATCGGGGCAGATTATTCTATAGGTTATCAGGAATTGGGAAGGATCGGAAAATTCACTTACATCACGATTGGTAAGGAAATATAAACAGTTGTGATTTTAAGAGTATAATCTCAATGATTGGTTATTCCAATTTAAAACCATTGTACATATTTCCGCAGAATCCGATCTTTTATTTTCTTTCTTCAGTTTTCATTTAGATTTATGGATTAAACTTAATTTTGCCGCTAATATGTCAGGCAAACAAATTATTGAATGTGTTCCTAATTTTTCTGAAGGAAGAAATATGGAAATTATCAAACAGATCACAAACGTTATTGAATCTGTTTCAGGAGTTACCATACTGGACGTAGATCCGGGAAAAGCCACCAACCGCACCGTTGTTACCTTTGTTGGTAGTCCTGATGAGGTGATTGATGCAGCATACCACGCAATTGTAAAGGCTGGAGAATTAATTGATATGTCAAAACATACCGGCGAACATCCAAGAATGGGCGCTACGGATGTTTGTCCATTAATACCGGTAAGTGGAATTAGCATGGAAGAAACTGCAGAATATGCAGTTAAGCTTGCAAAAAGGGTAGGACAGCACACTCAAATCCCGGTGTATTTATACGGGTATGCACAAAAAGATACTGCAAGAAACAATCTATCCGTTATTCGCGCCGGCGAATACGAAGGTTTCTTTAAAAAGATCAAGCAAACCGAATGGGCACCTGATTATGGCCCTGAAGATTTTAATGCTAAAACAGGCGCAACCTGCATTGGTGCAAGAGATTTTCTAATTGCTTATAATGTTAATTTAAATACAAAAAGTACCCGAATTGCCAACCGGATCGCTTTTGATGTCAGAGAGGCCGGAAGAGTTCTGAGAAAAGGAAACCCTTATACCGGAGAGATCGTAAAGGATGAAAACGGGGAAGAGGTAAGAATACCCGGAAAATGTAAGGAAGTAAAGGCAATTGGATGGTACATTGAAGAGTATGGAATAGCACAGATCTCGGCCAATCTTACCAATTACAACATTACACCCCTTCACATCCTATTTGACGAAATTAATAGCAGTGCAATTTCGCGCGGAGTGAGGGTAACTGGCAGTGAACTGGTTGGACTAATTCCACTAAAAGCGATGCTGGATGCAGGAAAACATTATCTGCGCATGCAGGAAAGAAGTGTGGGAGTTTCAGATAAGGAGCTAATTGATATCGCGATCAAGTCCCTGGGGCTGGATGAACTTACACCCTTCGATCCACAGAAAAAGATCATAGAGTACAGAATGAAACATGAGGAAAAATTATTGGTCGACTTGTCCTGTACAGATTTTGCAAATGAAACGGCAACCGAAAGTCCTGCACCCGGAGGTGGTTCCATTGCAGCATACTCAGGAGCCCTGGCAGCAGCTCTTACAACGATGGTGGCTAATGTAAGTGCCAATAAAAAAGGCTGGGAAGAAAAATGGTCTTATTTTGGTGACATTGCAGAAAAGGGTCAGCAGATCAAAGACAAACTACTCTGGTTGGTTGACGAAGATACAAGGTCCTTTAATGGAATTATGGATGCATTTAAGTTGCCCAAAGGCACAGAAGAAGAAACGCGATCAAGAAGTGAAGCCATTGAATCTGCATCCTATTACGCTTCAGAAGTACCATTCATGACCATGGAAACTTCTTTTGGCATATTGGATATGGCTAAGGAAATGATCCTTAATGGCAACCCCAATACCATTTCAGATGTTGCTGCAGGTATTTTGTGTAATAAAGCATCGGTTCAGGCTGCTTATTATAATGTGGTGATCAATGCAGGCGGCTTAAAGAACAGGGTAAAGGCTGAAGAACTTTTGGGCAGATCAAAAGATCTGTTGCAAAAAAACCACGATCTGGCCGATTCTTTACTGCAAATGGTTGAAGAAAAATTAAAACTCTGATCAAAGTAAAGGATTTGTAATTTTAAATTTCAAGATAAACAATGCCTGTTCTATTCAATATTTTTGCCTATGCAGTCCATTAAATACCTGATTCTGCTGATCGCAATCAGCTTCCATTCTCATTTGTATGCGGCACTTTCGATACCTAAATTGAATTTACCAGCAGATAAATCGACCAACATTGAAACAAGCGCCCGTTTAAGGCTGGATGGTGTTTCAGGTGCTAAATATTATGAGTTTGAAATTTCAAAGAACCCGGATATGTCTGACTCCGTTCGTTACCGATCATACTACCAGAGTACATTTACCGGATACACTTATTCGATTGCCTTATACTTAAATACCAAATACTATTGGAGAGCAAGAGCACTAAGCGATAAGGATTCTTCGCCCTGGACCGGTTTGTGGTCGTTCACCACAGATACGTTTTTAACCAGCATTACACCTTACGACAATGCAAAACAAAACCCGATGTCGTATTTTTCATGTGACAGAACGGGTGATTTTCATACCTATGTATTTGAAATTGATACCTCAAGTTCCTTTAATTCAGATATGTACATTTATGAAAGGGTTAAGGATACCTTTAGCTGGTTTTATTTTGAACATCGTCAGAAAGGCATTAGATTCCATACCAAATATTACTTCAGAATCAAAGGTGTGGGAGATAAGGATAGTTCACATTGGTCGCGTACAGGTGTGTTTTCTACCAACGATACCGTAAGAATTTACAGTCCACCCGATGGGGTAAACAGCATGTCGACGAATGCCGTGATCGACTGGTACCGAGACGCCTATATAAACTACCAGATCGAATACGATACCAGCATCGACTTTAAGACACCCAAAAGAGAACTTAAAAATATTACTAAGAACGATCAATATAAATACAGTCTCAAAGAGCTCGATTTTGACCAGACCTATTACTGGCGATTGCGGGGATGTGCCGAAACAGATACTTCTTTTTGGACCTATCCCAGAAAATTCATAACCAAAGGATTGGTAAACAGCTATCCAATTAATAACCTTGGAACTAATCTGGCACCCCAATTCGCAGTTACATGGGGCAGGGCTGACTCTGCCACACATTATGAATGCCAGATGGATACCCTGGCCGATTTTAGCTCAAATTTCAGAATGGATACCCTTTTTGAGTATGATTATTCAAAAAGTTTTTCTCAGATGACCTCTGCTTATATACAAATGCCGTTTGGTACCACCTTCTATTTCAGGGAAAGACCAAAGCATGCCAGAGACACCGGTGGCTGGAGCAGGGTAAGAACGGCCAATACCGCGGCAAGGGTAACTGCGTATTTTCCTTCTCAAAATGCGATCAATATACCGGTAAAGGTTGACCTCAAGTGGCTTGGTTTTGTCGGAGTCACCGGATATCGTGTACAACGCGACATTTCTCCATTGTTCAATTCTCCAGAGCTGACAGATACCCTTAATATAAGTTCATTGTCTACCATGAAATACAATACCACGTATTACTGGCGGGTTTTAATGATGCATGAAAAAGACACCTCTGACTGGTCGGTCACAAAGTCTTTTACCACCATATCAAAACCGGTTTTGAAAGCACCATACAATACCAGGAGTTTTGGCCCCGGCGTTGCCGGAGTATTTGAGTGGGATACCATATCAGGAACGACAAAATATCAGATCGCATTAGACACAACTGCCGGATTCAATTCAGACGCCTTAATTTTAGAAACCACGCAAAACGACACGAATAAGATCAATTTAAAAAACTTTTATTTCGGCAAGGTATATTACTGGAAGGTTAGGGCCATAACCAATGAAGATACCAGTTTATGGTCTGATGTTTGGAATTTTTATACCTACAACCCGGTTCGTTTAAGTTTACCAAAGAACAAATCAACCGGCATCACATTTACCAGTCTTGACTGGAACTCGATCAATGGTACTACCGGATATCATTACATTCTTTCCACGGATTCTGCCTTGGATCAGAGATGGGAAGGTTATGAGTTAAAAGACAATTCATTTTTTCACTACTTCAGTCCTGATCCAACCAACTTCAATACCCAGTACTGGTGGAAAGTAAGGGTGTTTCACGATAAAGATACTTCCGGCTGGAGTGAAATCTGGACCTTTACCACCCGACCACGAAAAGGAGTTGTTATCAATTATCCTGCAGATAAAGCCACAAACATTCCTCTCGGTGTTTTAACCAGCTGGCAGGCGGTGACCGATGCTACTCAGTACAGTGTTGAATATTCCGAAGATTCTGCCATGGCCGGCCTGATCAATAAAATCGTTTATGTACCGGCTCTCGAAATTGAACTTAAACCCAATACAAAATACTACTGGAGGGTGCAGGCAAGAAATAAGGATGGCGTTTCATTGACCGACTATAGTGAAGTTCATTCTTTTACAAGTGCGGCTTTTATTGAGCCCCCGATTTTATTGGCCCCGGCAAACAAGGTAACCAATGTGAATTCATCTGCTGCCTTAACCTGGTCAATTGTGAGAACCGCACGATACGATGTTCAGTTATCGCTTGACAGCCTTTTTACAGCCCCGCAGATCAATGGTACAAGCAGTAAAACCATTACTTATAACAATTTAAAGACCAATACCAATTATTATTGGAGAGTTCGTTCCAGGAACCAGTATAATACAGGTCCGTGGAGTGATTTCTTCACCTTTAGAACAGCTATTGGAGCAGGTATTGTGAATCCGGATCAGGAATTCCTGACAATTTTCCCAAATCCCTCTACCGATCGGCTAACAGTGAGAACCATCAAAGGAGAACCTTTGAATACTCTTGAGGTCTTTGATCTTAAAGGTCGAATGGTAAAGGGAATTTACAACCTTGCTGATCCTGAAGTTCAAATAGATCTTTCAGGCATCCAAAGAGGTATTTATTGGCTAAAATCGGTTTCAAACTCAAATACTTCTCATCAAAAGATCTTACTGGAGTAATCAATGAATTGCATTTCGGTTGAATCACTCGCCAAGTCCTACCATGAGAAGTGGTTGTTCACAAACCTTTCCTTAGGAGTAAATCAAGGTGAGAAGATCGCACTGATCGGCCGAAACGGTATTGGTAAAAGTACTTTGTTGCGAATTATTGCTAAAGGTGAAGAACCCGACAAAGGCGAAGTGGTTCACAATAAGCTGGTGAAGGTGGTATATTTACCTCAGGAGCCTTTCATAGAACCTGCAAAGACCGTTTGGGAGGTGATCTTTGATGGTACAAACCCTTTGGCAAATCTAGTCAGCCGTTTTGAAATGGCACAATCAGACCCTCAATTTGATCCGGACGAATTGGCTGAGATCATGGAAGAGATGGATTTGTTCAAGGCCTGGGATTATGAAAATATGGTTCGGGAAACGCTGGCCAGATTGGGGATAACAGACTTTAAGCAAATGGCGGATCGTTTAAGTGGTGGTCAAAAAAGAAGACTCGCAATTGCTTCCATGATCTTGAAACAACCTGATGTTTACATCCTGGATGAACCAACAAACCATCTTGACATAGAAGCCATTGAATGGTTGGAGGGCTTGCTTAGTTCAAAGAACATTACCCTGATCATGGTAAGTCACGATCGTTATTTTATTGACCGTGTGTGCAATAAAATCGTAGAACTGGATCAGGATACAATCTATACGTACAAAGGAAATTACAATTACTTTCTCGAAAAGAAATCAGAAAGGTTACAAATCGCAGCCACAGAACAACAAAAGGCCCGTCAATTAATGCTGAAGGAACTTGAATGGATGAGAAGACAACCACAGGCTAGAGGCACAAAGAGTAAATCGCGTATAGAATCCTTTTACGAACTTAAAGATAAAGCAGATAAGCGATTTGATGAAAATAAATTAGAGCTTACTGTGAAAGCAGGAAGACAGGGAAGTAAAATTCTAGAGCTAAATCATATTGTGCACGGTTATGGTGAAACTAACCTGATCAATGATTTTAGTTATGTTTTTAAAACGGGTGAAAAGATCGGCATCATAGGCAAGAACGGTGCAGGAAAAAGCACCCTCATCGACATCATTACAGGAAGATTGAAGCCAAGGAAAGGAAATGTGGTGGTAGGGCAAACCACAGGGTTTGGTTATTTTTCGCAAAACTCAGCACCTCTAAATCCCGAACATCGCTTGCTTGATGATATTCGGGAAGTTGCCGATAATATTTTGCTGGAAAACGGTAAAACCATTACTGCCGCTCGCTTTTTAGAAAAGTTTCTGTTTCGGAAAGAACAGCATTTCACGCCTCTCGGAAAATTATCAGGTGGAGAAAAACGTAGATTACAACTTATAAAGATCCTGATGACCTCTCCGAATTTTCTGATCCTGGATGAACCGACGAATGATTTCGACATTGATACCCTGAATGTACTGGAGGATTTCCTTGAAAATTTCCAGGGTAATGTACTTGTGGTAAGCCACGACAGGTATTTTATAGATAAAATATGCGATCACGTTTTTGCTTTTGAGGAAGATGGCAGGATAAAAGATTTTCCGGGAAATTATACGGATTACCGCAACCTGAAAGCCGATCAAAACAAAGCTGAAACACTAAAAGCTAAGATCGACAGGGATAAAAATAATGTAAACCAGAAAGAAAAATCCAAAGAAAAGGTAAAATTGAGCTTTAAGGAGAAACATGAGCTCGAAACCCTGACCAAGGATATTGAAAATCTCGAAACAGAAAAGAACAGACTTGTTGAACAGCTGCAGAATGCATCGGAGGATTATACTTTAATTTCGGAGATTTCGGAACGTATGCAGGAAGTTACCCAACAACTGGACGAAAAGGAATTTAGATGGCTTGAATTAAGTGAGCTTGAAAATTCATGAAAATTGTTTGAATTCAAAAACCATAAACATAGATTTGTTATATGAATTTAGGTATCGGTAGCAGATTGAAGCATAAGACTTATGGAGAAGGGGTTTTAGCAGCCATTTCTCTCGAATATTTTACCATATCATTTCCTGGGCATGGTTTAAGGGAAATTGACCGCAAAACCGATCAGTTGGAGTTGATCGAGAGCATTGAGCCTGTGGCTAACACCATTACGTTTGATGAAGTGGAAGATGCTCTGATGAAAATCCTGAAAAAATACATCGAGCCGGAGCAAAAAGTAGAACTGGGTAACAAATGGAAAGGGGGGCTGATGGTTTTGGAGCCGGCAGATCAGAATCAGGCGGTTAAGGAAATTCCCATTGAAACGTTTTTCCATAAGATCGTTATGGTGCGGGACCGTTTAAGAGTGCTTGAGCAAAATGTCAATAGTCACAAAGGATTGAGCGATGAGGAAAAAGTGAATTTACAGCAATACATTACCAAAATTTACGGATCCTTAACTACCTTTAACGTCCTTTTTAAAAACGAGGAAGATCATTTCAAGGGAGAGGGAGGCAAATAATAAAATTAATATTTCTCGCATGAAAACAACTCTTAAATCGATTTTTGTGGTCTTGTTTTTTTCAGGACTGGCTTCTTGTACCTATGTGTATTATCCTACATATCCGGTGGTTCCGGATACAAAAGATGAAGGTACCGGAATTCAGGCTACCATTGGTTTTACCAAGGCACAGCTGTCCGGATGGCACGCCTTCGACAGCAATTTATACGTTTGTGCCAACATTGCAGGTGCAATAGATGTATTTCAGGGTTCGGGTGCGGCACAACAGGATTATCACGCGCTTAGCAGCACCTTAGGGGTAGGGTATAAGATCAAACCCACTCCAAATTTCGAATTTCAGATTCAGGGTGGTTTGGGTGCCGCAAAAGGATTTTTTCGTACCAATGTGTTTAACGACCGGTCGGATAAAACAATAGCATCCACAACCACCTTTGACATCGACACCCGAAGCATTCGTGGATATCTTCAACCTGTTTTTGGATTTACCCATAGCAGAGGGGGAGGTTTTTACGTAATACCGAGAATTGTTTATGAAAGTTTTGTTTATGCTGATTTCAGACATCCTGCGGATGCCCAGTTGGGCACCAAGCTCAGGGGTAAAAACTTTTTGCTGACCGAATTGTACGGAATGGGCAGAATAAACGCCAAGGTCATTAACATCGAGCTTTATTTTGGTATTTCAACAAACCTTTTTACCTATGTTGAAAATAACAACGATAATTTTGTCGCTCAGCCATTCCTTTTTGGAATGGGTGTGAGTAAAACCTTTTATTAACAGTTGAAGGTTATTAATCGAGGTATTCCCAGATCTCAGGTTCTTTACTGCTTACTTGAATGTAAATGTGCGTCGTTCCGGATATACCTTCAGGAATGAAATAAAGGCTGTTTTGATATTCAACTCCTTTATAAACGTATTTAATCATCCTTTGATCGGCCATTATTTCAGCCTCGATGGTTTCACCGAAAGTACTTAAATGATAAGCTTTTTTCCCATTTAAGATCAAAACCGTCGCCAGTATCCAGATTAAGAGATATCTTGAAGAAACGATCCTGCTTAATCGGTCGTAATTGATCTTACTTCTTTCTATATTCTTGTCGGTTAATTGTTCATACCAATAGTGCTTGTAATATTCGTTCCATATATACATAAGTCCAAAGATCAACATGAAAGAACCCAGCGCTATCAAAGGTCCGTGTTTAAACCAGTCATTCATGAACAAAACCACAGCGGTTGCCAGAATTCCTGAACCAAACCAAATTCTGAGTAAAAACGGTTTTGCGTCTAGTGAATTCTCATACTTTCGCAAATTTTCGACTTCAATTCTCGCATCCTGTTCCTTTTTTAACTTTAAATAGGAGGCAACCCTTTCTTTTCGGAGATCTTCCGGACTCTTTTGATGTGGAATTGAATCGAAACGGACGAAGACGTTTCCGGTTTTCAGTTGTTGGTCGTATTTTGCCTTACTTTCGGCTTCTCCCAATATTTCATATGCCGATAAAAATAACTTAAACTTTTCGGCCGATTCGGGCGATGGGTTTTTATCGGGGTGGTGCTCCAAAGCCAGTATTCTAAAAGTTCTTTTGACCCGGTCAATATCCGAAAAATCAGGCAGGTTTAAGATGGAATACAGGTTTCGTTCTTGCATTTCAAATGGTAACCAAAGTTGAATAAACGATCTGATCCGAAAGGATTAAGGATCTTTTAGGTAATTTCAGAAACAATTGTCCTTTGCTTGTCAATTCCTTGTGAATTATCAACGAATATCTGTTTAAACATTCACATATCGACCCAATTTTATGTTTTACTTCAAAATTTATCGAATTTAGCATGCTAAATATGTTTAAAAAAATATTGTACTTCTTGTTTTATCTGCCGGTTTGTTTGAATGCACAATCCGTTAAAAATTATTCTTCTTCACGCATCTTGCTGGAGATCAACAAATTTAAAACTTGTGCTTCCGTTTTGTACATTGCTGCACACCCTGATGATGAAAACACTCGTTTAATTGCCTATCTCGAAAATGAATTAAAAGTAAGAACAGCTTATTTGTCGCTGACCAGAGGCGATGGCGGGCAAAATCTTATTGGCCCGGAACAAGGTGTTGATCTGGGTTTGATCCGATCACAGGAATTGCTTGCTGCACGATCAGTTGATGGTGCTGAGCAATTTTTTACACGGGCTTATGATTTTGGTTACAGCAAAAATCCCGATGAAACTTTCGATAACTGGAATAAGGATTCAATTTTATCGGATGTGGTTTGGGTCATTCGCAAGTTTAAACCTGACCTTATAATTACCCGTTTCGGAAGCAATGGAAGTGGGGGACATGGTCATCATACCGCTTCAGCCATACTGGCAGAGGAGGCATTTGAAGCTGCGGCCGATCCCAAAAGATTTTCCTGGCAACTTAAGTATGTTGATACATGGAAGACTCAGCGATTGTTTTACAATTCAACCGCGCGTTTCAGAAATCCGGAAGCCGATATGAGCGGTTTGTTAAAAGTGGATGTTGGTGGTTACAATTCATTGCTTGGCCTTAGTTATGGTGAGATCGCAGCGTTGAGCAGAAGCATGCATAAAAGTCAAGGATTTGGCTCTGCACGTCAAAGAGGTGAGAATTTCGAGTATTTCGAACAGTTAAAGGGAAGTAAAAAAGCAGAAAATTCATTATTTGATGCCGTCGACGTTTCCTGGAAAAGATATGGAAAAGGTGAAATAATTGAGCAACTTGTATCAAAAGTGATTGCTGATTTTGACATCAACCATCCTGATGCTTCCCTCAAGAAACTTTATGAAATTCAAAACCAAATGATCCGTTTGGGCTTTGACAAAAGTTTACCGCACAAGTATGAAGAATTGTTAGAGATTCAGAAACTTTGTACCGGTTTGTTTATCGACGTAACGGCCTCTGAGCCCTATTTACCGCTTGGTTCTGAAGGCCGGCTCAGGTTCGAATTCATAAATCGCACGGAAACTCCTGTTGTAATTGATTCTTTAAGATTACCGGGATGTTATAAAGGTTTATCAGAACACAACATGTTTGATACTACTGTTAATCTGAAATTAAATCCAAATCAACCGGTTATACTTACCATAAACGTTAAGCCGGTGTTTCAACAAGAAAATAAAACCTTTGCCCAGCCTTACTGGCTAGAGGAGGTTCCTGACGGGGTTTTTAAAATTAAAGACAAAACAAAGATCGGCATGCCTGAATCGGAGTTTTACAACAGTGTTTTAATTACCGGAAAATTGGGACAGTCGGCTAAATTTAGTTCCGAATATTCAATTAAGTATAAATGGGTAGAACCCGACAAAGGAGAACTTTACCGCCCGGCTGTAATCACTCCTCCGGTGATCATTCACTTTGATGAAAATGTGAAAGTCTTTACCAACAGTGAGCCGCGCGAAATAACGGTGAACCTTAAATCAATGGTTGAAAACCTTGAAGGCACACTTCACCTTAACCTTCCTTCTAACTGGAGATCCGAACCGTCGCAACAAAGTTTTAAATTAAGCAACCGAAATCAGGAGATCCGTTTAAGTTTTTTGATCACCCCACCCGACAACGATAATGAAGCTGAATTAAAAGCGGAAGTGAGGTTATTAAATAAAACCTATACAAACGACCTGAAAGAGATCAAATACGATCACATACCGGTTCAGAATTGGTTTCCGGCTGCTGAAGTGAAAATGTTAAATTTAAAATTGAACAAAAAAAAGGTAAAAATAGGTTACCTGCCCGGTGCCGGTGACAAGGTGGCCGAATGTCTTGAACAAATAGGCTATCAGGTACGTATCTTAGATCTTAATGATATTGCAAATGGGAATTTAAAGGAGTATCCGACCCTTATTACCGGAGTAAGGGCATTTAATACTCACCGGGAACTTATTCAGTATAAAAACAAATTAATGGAATACGTCGCTCAGGGTGGTAACCTGATCATTCAGTACAATACCAATAGTTGGGCAGGACCGCTTAAGGAAACCATTGGCCCATTGCCATTTAATATTACCCGAACCAGGGTTACCGATGAAAATGCCACAGCTATTTTTTTGGAACCAGAACATAAAGTACTCAATACACCCAATAAAATTACTTCGGAAGATTTTAAGGGCTGGATACAGGAAAGAGGCATTTATTTTGCGGGAGATATCGATTCGTCCTATCAATGTCCTCTTGGTTTCAGTGACAAAGGTGAGGAAATTGAAAAAGGATCTCTGCTTATTTTGCCATACGGTAAAGGCCATTATTCCTATACAGGTCTTGTTTTTTTCAGAGAATTGCCGGCAGGTGTTCCCGGAGCATTCAGACTCATTACCAACCTGATCGAAATGTAAGAATCCTAAATTCAAAAATGCAAAAAGAAGATTTAACGAAGTGGTATTTACTTGTAATTGGTTTTTTGCTGATTGAGATCTTTTTGTTTTATGTATTTACAGCGTACTTTTCATGAGTTCGGTTGATTGGACAGTACTTACTTTAACCTTACTGGGTGTGATCGGTTATGGAGTTTACAAAAGTAAGGGTGAAAAAAATCTTAATCATTATTTCAAGAGCAGCAATAGTTTGCCTTGGTATCTGATCCTTTTGTCGATAATGGGAACCCAGGCAAGTGCAATTACTTTTTTGTCTGCTCCGGGGCAGGCCTACACGGATGGAATGCGGTTTGTTCAATATTATTTCGGACTGCCATTGGCCATGGTGGTCTTGTGCATCACTTTTGTCCCGATATTTCATAAATTAAAGGTCTTTACTGCCTATGAATTCCTCGAACAGCGATTCGATCTTAATACAAGGTCCTTGTCTTCTGTTTTGTTTTTGGTGCAAAGGGGACTTTCAACCGGGATCAGTATTTATGCTCCTTCGATAATATTATCTTCCTTACTCGGATGGAACATTTATCTTACCAACGCCTTGATGGGAGGATTGCTGATCATTTATACTGTTACCGGCGGAGCACGGGCGGTTGCTTATACCCAAATGCAGCAGATCATTGTTGTTACTGTAGGAATGGTTTTGTCCGGATACATGGTCGTGAAATTATTGCCGGATGAAATAGGTTTTACGGATGCCTTGAACATCTCAGGTGGTCTGGGTAAGTTAAACGTTATCGAAACACATATTGATGTAAGTGACCCGGAGTGGTGGAAAGATAAGTATAATTTGTGGAGCGGTTTGATTGGTGGTTTTTTTCTTGCACTATCCTATTTTGGAACCGACCAAAGCCAGGTGGGGCGTTACCTGACGGCTAAAAGTGTAAGAGAAAGCCGGATGGGTTTATTAATGAATGGTTTGGTAAAGGTTCCCATGCAATTTTCAATTTTGCTGATCGGTGCATTGCTGTTTACCTTTTATCTTCATTTTAACTCCCCTGTTTTTTTTAATAAGAAACAAATTGAAAAGGTTTACCAATCCGAATATGCTTCTGAATTTAAACAAAACGAGGCTCTTTTTGATTCAATAAACCGGGTGAAAAAGCTTCAGGTTCAGCATTTGCTCAAAGCCAGACAAAAAGGTAAAACGGAAGAAGTAAAGAGCCTAAAGGCGGCATTGGGCAGATCTGAAGAAAGCGCAGAGGCCTGCAGAACAAATGCTAAGAATCTGATTAAAAAATCCGATGCACTTGCCGATACCAACGATACAAATTACATTTTCCTTTACTTCGTACTGAATAATTTACCAAAAGGACTTATAGGATTACTAATAGCAATGATATTCCTTGCTGCATGGGGAAGCATTGCAGCTGCTTTAAATTCTCTTGCATCTACAAGCATTATAGATATTTACAAACGCATATGGGTTAAAGACCAAACGGAGCATCATTACTATCTGGCTTCAAAATGGATCACATTTTTTTGGGGTGTATTCAGCATTCTGGTTGCCATGTTTGCAAGTAAGTTGGGTAGCCTCATCGAGGCCGTCAATGTATTGGGCTCACTCTTTTACGGTACCATTCTCGGTATTTTCATGGTGGCCTTTTATATGAAGAAAATACAGGGTAAGGCTGTGTTTCGTGCGGCTATCCTTAGTGAAGTATTGATAATCCTGATTTATGTGATCGACGTTATTTCCTTCTTATGGCTTAATGTTATCGGATGTTTGCTGGTTATGGGTCTTTCCTTTGCTATTCAAAATATTCAGCAGAAGTTACCCGTCAAACAGACCTAAGATTAATGTTCAAATACGGTTTGGTTTATGACCTTTTCTTGCAAGGATTGCTTGTCATTATAATAGATTATTTTTACAAGACCATAATTGACAAGCTTTTAAGATGAAGTCAAGTATCAAAGTGTAAACTTACCGAACAAAACAAAATGAGATCTTCCCCTGAATCGCCTTTCGCATTTGCCTGGAATGAATGGTATGCATCTGTTGGTGGAAGAAATATAAAAATAAAGGAAGCAAACCGCATACTTGAAGACATAAAGCAATATCAATATCCCAGATTTGAAGGAGTCGTTAACAAAAAGGTCACTCTTTTTAAGGACCCGATCGAAGCGAAGAATCGTGTGAAAGACCTTGTACTTAGCCTTGGAGCAGGGGAGGTAGGTGTTGCCTTAATCGAACCCGAAGATATTTATCAGGGTAGGGAAATTTTTGAAAAATATGCAATTGTAGTTGGGCAGAAAATGCTTTGGCGCGAGTTCAGTAAGGTCCCTTCAAAAA
Source organism: Flavobacteriales bacterium (assembly GCA_020635455.1). Taxonomy (GTDB): domain Bacteria; phylum Bacteroidota; class Bacteroidia; order NS11-12g; family UBA9320; genus JABWCE01. The sequence continues at coordinate 449,997 of JACJZT010000002.1, read as the reverse complement.
AGTCAGCAATTGAATGTTTAAAAGTGTATTTCACCTTAGGTGAAATTGTGATAAAACTTGCAGAATACATCAGATCACATGGGTATCCATGTAAGGTAGAACACCCTGTAGGCGACAGTGATGTGTTGCATATACCACTTGCCTTAAAAGCCGGCTTCGGTGAACTTGGACGTCATGGTTCTATCATACATCCCAAAATGGGACCTTTGTTCCGTTTAGGTTCTGTAATAACAGATCTTCCATTAGCGACCGATGGCCCTATTGATGCAGGTATTGCTGATTTTTGTGATAAATGCAAAGCCTGCAGGATATATTGTCCTGCGAAGGCAATTCCGGATAAGCGTTCTCCCGAAGCTGGAAAAGACCATCTGGGAAATGATCGTTATATCGTTGATACAGGTAAATGTTTCCCTTATTTTGCAAAAAACAATTACTGTTCGATCTGTTTGCCGGTATGTGTTTACAATCACAAAGAATGGGCCAGGGATTTTGAAGGCCACAAAACCGGCCTTTTTCCGGATGTGAAAATGTTAGAACCCCCGGAACCCGTTGATCCTGAGATTCGCAAACACTGGTATCCTAAAATTAACCGGTGAATTATTTTATTCTACAAGCGATAGTGAAGGAAATTATTTGTCTACTCTTGAAATTTTATGCTATTTGCAAATTGAAATTTAATTCCACTATGCGAAAAATTGTTGCAACACTTATACTTTTACTCAATTCAATTTTTCTGTTTGCAGATTCTACAGAAAAAGGAATGGATGAAAAAATAAACGACTGGTTCAGTCCTGTATCTAAGATCTGGTCCGATTTTGTTTTTACTTCCATCGATTTTACCGATACGGTTAGCATGCCTGTTGTTATTATACTGTTGCTGCTGGCGGGTTTAACCTTTACCATCATTTTTAAACTGGTAAATCTTATTCAATTCCCCACTTCCATTAAGATCGTTAGAGGTAAATACGACAAATTGGACCATGTGATCGCAGAACCGGTTTACGGTGATGTTACTCCCGGTGGAGATGCAATAGAAACTGTAAGGATTGAAGGACATGATGGTGAAGTTTCTCATTTTCAGGCATTGACCGCAGCACTTTCAGGAACTGTGGGCCTGGGAAACATAGCAGGGGTTGCCATTGCAATTTCAATTGGAGGGCCCGGTGCAACCTTTTGGATGATCATAGCAGGACTACTTGGCATGTCTTCAAAATTTGTAGAATGTACACTTGGAGTTAAATACCGCGATATTGGGGCTGATGGCACCGTTTACGGAGGGCCGATGTATTATTTAAAAAAGGGATTGTCAGAAGTAGGAAAGGGAAAGTTGGGGAAGGTATTGGCTGCGATCTTTGCCGTAATGTGTATTGGAGGTTCGTTTGGCGGAGGAAATATGTTCCAGGCAAACCAGGCTGCACAGCAATTCAACAATATGATCGGATCGGATTCCGCATCTGCCGGAGTGGTTTTTGGGATCGTTCTCGCTTTGATCGTTGGACTGGTAATTATTGGCGGAATTAAAAGGATCGGTAAGATCGCGGAAAAGATCGTACCATTCATGGTCGGGATCTATTTTGTGGCAGCCGTAATAATCATTGTAATGAACATACAGCATTTAGGATATGCCTTTTCTCAAATCTGGTCAGGTGCTTTTGAAGCCGAAGGGATCACCGGAGGAATGCTTGGTGTTTTGATCGTTGGTTTTCAAAGAGCTGCATTTAGCAATGAGGCCGGTGTAGGTTCAGCTGCTATTGCACATTCTGCCGTTAAGACTAAATATGCTGCTTCCGAAGGTTTGGTGGCCTTGTTAGAACCCTTTATCGACACCGTTGTGGTATGCACCATGACCGCTTTGGTGATTATTATTACAAACAGCGATGGGTCAATTATGACGTACGGGGTTAAATCACCCGATGGAGTTTTAGCTACTTCACAGGCATTTGCTTCCGTTATCCCGTGGTTCCCATACATTTTGACCATAGCTGTTGTACTCTTCGCATTTTCTACCATGCTCTCATGGTCGTATTACGGTTTGCAAAGCTGGCTGTATCTTTTTGGACGAAGTAAATCTTCTGATTACAGTTACAAGATATTATTTTGCCTCTTTATCGTTATAGGTTCTGCAGCCAGCCTGGGAGCCGTAACAGATTTTTCGGACGCAATGATCTTTGCCATGTCTGTTCCAAATATTATAGGTTTGATCTTTCTTTTTCCAAAGGTCAGAGAAGAATTGGAAAGGTATCTTAATGCCATTCGAAAAAGTAAAACTACGTAAATTCTGTTCATTAGATTAGTATTCAATTTAGGATCCGTAAATTAGATAGTGAATTGGAGTTTTTATTACCTAAAAGCCATATGCTGAACGAAACGTTATCCCCGTTTGAATACAAACAGGATTTTCCACCGTTCAAAAGACAATCACGCTTTTTTGCTTTGATTTAACCTTTATAATTTGGTATAGTTCCGGTATTTTCCGGGAGCCAGACCTCAAGGATATGTGAAGTATCCTATCTTAATATGGATCTTAGATTGATATCTTTTTCAAGATCTGCCCCGGCATTCGTAAAAGCCAGATTGATCAAGATTCCCAAAGGTTTCATGCTCTGGCGAATACGATCCTGCTCAAATAACCTTAAATTAAGGCATGTTATTTAATGATCTTCATCAACACTTCTAAAGAGAGTGGCTTTTCAATATAATCTGTAACCAGTTTGTGATCAGATGCTCTCGATTTATCGCTTGTATCAATTGAAGAAGACAGAATAAATATCCTGCTGTTATTGGGCAATTCATTAAATTGGTATTGAATGGATTCAAGAACCTCCCAGCCATTTAAAACCGGCATATCAATGTCGAGAAACACAACCAATTTTATTCCGTCTTTTGATCTTTCAATAAAATATCGGCTTCCGGCTATCGGATCGGTAAAACTTATGATTGCAGGATCGGGGAGCAGCTTTCGTACAAGTTTTTCTCCAAGAACGTTGCTGAGAGCATCGTCGTCAAGAAAGACATATTCGGTCACGTTATCCATAAATTAGGTGTTTATTCTACGCTTAGTAATCAAAATGAATACTGAATTCGGTACCCATTCCAGGTTGACTTTTTAAAGTTATTGTTCCTCCTAAAGCCTCTACTTGTGTTTTGGTCATGAATAGGCCAATACCTTTTCCTTCGGTATTAGGATGAAATCGTTTATACAATCCAAAGACCTGGTCGCCCTTTTTTTCGAGATCAATACCCAGCCCATTGTCATTGAATCGTATCTGAACTCCGTTTTCCATTTTTTTACTGGAAACTTCTATTATAGTTTTTGAATCGGGCTTTCGGTACTTTATACTGTTGCTGATCAGATTGAAAAAAATGCTGTATAGATAGCTTTTAAGCGTGTATAAAGATTTAATATCCCTGAAATTGGTTATTAAAGTGATGTTGCTGTTCGCAAGATCTTTCGGAAGTCCGATCTTAACCTCTTCCATCAACTTATCGAATTCTATAAGTTCTTTTGATTCATTTAATTCACCTTTGACCTGAAGGATGGTATTCAGATCTCTGACAACCGTATCTAAATTATGAGCTGATGCAATGATCGCGTCCATAAAATCTCCAATATCTCCCTCAACATTTGAATATTGTTTTATCAGGTCTGAAAACCCAAGAATATTTGCCACTGGCCCCCTTAAATTATGTGAAATTATATAAGCGAATTGTTCAAGATTTTTGTTGCGTTGAAGGATATCATTGGTCATTTTTTCCTTCTCTTTTTCGTGATTTTTTTGTTGGGTAACGTCCATCATGGCTCCAATGATCCTCAAAGCCTTTTTGTTTTCATCCCGCAGAATGTATCCACGGTCATAAACAATTGCTAATTCACCGTTGGCCCTGTAATAACGATATTCGTCTTCCCAAAGGTGGCTTTCAGGGTCTTCTATTTTTTCAAATACATTGTCAAATACTCTTATCTTATCGTCAGGATATAAATTGTCAACCCACGATTCGATATAGATATTGTTTTCAGCTTTAGGGTGTCCAAAAACAAATTCGTAATTGGCTGAACGGTATATTTTATTTTTTTTAATGTCCCAGTCCCAAATTACATCCCTTGTAGCCTTGGAAGCCATTTCGTAGCGCTCGTTGCTTAATCGAAGCATTTCATCCGATAGCTTTTTTTGTTGTTTCGATTTAGTTTCAATGGTCTTTAAACGATTAAGCAGTTCATAATTCTCGGCAATTTTTAAATTCTGACTGTTGATCACGGTTTCTTTGATCTGCATGTATTTTTCATGGTAATGCAAAGCTTTATCCGAGTTACCTTCCTTCTTATAAATAAGATATAATTGATAATAGCCCTTGTACTGCATCAGGATGATATTGGACTGCCGGCTTATTTCGATCCCTGTTTGCAAGGTCTTCTTGGCATTTTCAATTTCACCCATTTCATGGTAAAGTGTACCTAGCTTATTATAACTCATACAAATACCAAGTTTTTCACTCATTTCTGTATGGATCTTTATGGATTCAAGAAAATTTTCTTCTGCCTCTTTAAACTTCCTTTTGTGTTTATTTACCTTTCCAAGACCATAAATGGCAAATGCCAGACCACGGATATCCCGGGTTTTCTTTTTTATTTTTATAGACTTAAGAATTATTTCTTCCGCTTTTTTTACCTGATTTTCCTTAAGATAAATTCCAGATAAAGGATTGTAAACGTTCGACTCAAGATTTATGTCACCGGCAAGCCTGGATGATCTTATTGCACTTTCATAAACCTTAAGGGCATTCTTTTTGTCTCCAAAATACTCATATATGGTGCCTAAAGATTTTTGAACTCTCGCCATGTTATGGTGATCCTTACAGCTTTTATAAATGGTAAGACATTCCATCATATACACCAAACCCAGATGGTAGTTGTCGGTTTTGTAATATACACTACCAATATTGTATTTGGCATTTGCAATTCCTTTTTTGTCCTTAAGTTCTTCAAAACATGTTATAGCCTTTTGCGACAACTGAATGGATTTTTTATATCCACCCTGTATCATGTAAAACAGGGCGATTTGATTTAAGCTCTTACCTATCAGCTTCTTATTCCGGATTTGTTTACTTTTATTAAGAGCTTTTTCAGAAAGGCTTAAGGCATGTTGCAGATTGTTCAAACGAAGTTCATAGGCTTCTTCGAGCATACGAACGATATGCCGCGTATCTTTTAATGCTGAGTCAGCCGTTATTTTTTCGTATTCAATCATACCATACGCTGATTAGGGTATATTATATACAAAATAAACAATTTTGGGAATAGAATGACAAAAAAAAACCGGGAAATAACATCCCGGTTTTTTGGATTAGTAGAAACTTATTTTTTCTTTTTCTTTGGAGCAAATGCTGCCCATTCACTGAGAGCCTTTTCAACATCAGACTTAAAAAAGAAGTTTGCATCTTTATCGCCAAGTTCTTTAGCTTTTTCAGCAAAGCGGTATGCCTCTGATTTTTGTCCACTCTCAAATAAGATCTGCGCCTTAACCCAATTATTAAACCACATATCGGCAAGTGATAAGGAAATATCTACATATTTTAAGGCATTGGCATAGTCTTTCTTATTCTGGTAGTAACGGGCTGCATTATTATACAGTGACCAGGTTCTGGAAGTTGCATTTTCGATGTTTTCAACCGCCTGTTTGTCGGTATCTACCATTACTTTAAAAGAAACGCTCAATTTTTCCCATGCCATGGTAATGGTGGTGGAGGCATCGTCGAAATCTGAAAAGTAGTAACAAAGTCTTTCCACCACCGGCCCGGTCAAAACTTTCAAAGGCTTAACGCTTAGTTTGACAACATCTTTTTTAGAGTCATACGCTCCGGCAGATACCGTTGGATCTGAATTGATCATTATGCTCCAGTTGTTTTCTCCGGGTATCATTAAAATAGAGTAGGAACCTTTTGGAACTTCAGTGCCTTCAATGGATACAGGTTTGGAGAACGTGATTTTAGTGGCCGAATTCGCACCGGCTCTCCATACCTTATCATAAGGAACCAGTTCTCCCCAAATGGTTCTGCCTTTAACCCCGGGACAACTGTAATCAATCGTAATATCAGTTAAACCGACCTGTTGAGTAACCGAAGCATTTGGACTTGGTCTGGGCAGATCGAGCTGGGCGTTCGAAACGTTAAAAATAAAAATTGCTGTAAGTAATGTAAAAGATCTGTTGAATATTTTTTTCATAAAAATTAAAGGATAAAGATTAGGACAGCGAAATTAATACATTTCAATGTACAACGAATGTCAAATAAATGTCTTAGTCTACCTTGAATTTACCTGAAAGTATCTTTGAATTTTGCTTTATTCTGAAAAAATACAATCCTGAATTCAACGTACTTATGTTCATTTGCAGGCTTCGGTCTGAATATATTGCCTGTCCAAGCTTCATTTTCAGACCTTTTGAATCCAGAATTTCTATTTCAGAAGTACCCTGTATCCAGTCACCTTCAAATTTTATTTGATTTACTGCAGGATTGGGGAAGACTTTTAATACGTTATCGGGTATAGCCAAGCCATTAAGTTTACATGGAGAATAGTTTAAAATTTTCACACCGGTCCAGTTCGACTGGAATGGAATAAGTGCACAGATGTACGAAAGGAATATTTTATCTTCAAAGACATCAATACCCCAGGTTCCTATGCTGTTATCCGCACCGCCGAAATTGCTGCAGGAATCCGGCTTTGCAGGATCGCTTACATCTATGACCATCATATCGCTTTTACCTACAGAAGTATAAATAAGATCACAATCTTTGTTTAGATGAATTTCATTTGCATGTACCGGACTTGAAAACCAATTGTTTGCTGGACAATTATATGGGTTCCAGGTTCCCTTCAGGACAATGTTCGAGGTATCTGTTATATCCAGAATTTCCAGACCACAATAATCCACGGCCACATAAAGTAAAGGGTGGTTGTAAACAACATTATTATAAGCCCGTGGTTTACCATTTAAAGCAGGATTCGAATATCTTCCGGTTTCTACAGGGTTATTTTTATCGCTGACATTGATAATTCGTATTCCACCTGCATCATAGCACAAATATACCAGGTTCCCGTCCAGTTCCATTCCCCTTGCATTATAGAGGTTTGGGTTGGGGTTAGGGGTTGGATAATTAATGTCGGGTACGATTACCGAAACAAACTTAATGTTTCTCTTGTCCTTTATATCGAGAATTACCATTCCATGTTTCATTGCACCAAGGTATGCGTAATCATCATCTGACTCAACAATACCGGCACCACCCGGCGAATTCTGATATTCCCAAAAGCTACTTACAAAAGCCTTTTGTGGATCTGAAACGTCAATAATTGCCATCCCCGCATTTTGAGTTTCATTGAAATGGTTTCCAAGTGCCAGAAAGACATAATTTTTATTCTGGCTCAAATTCATAACATCCATCCCTCCAAGCGAGTCGGACGGTATGGTTTGCATCAGCTTTGGTGCATTGATATTTTGCAGGTCATAAATTTTAAGACCAGCCTCCTTATTGGCGACGTACAGAACCTCTTTTTCATTTCGATCATGTAACATAGTTACAACCATCTCATTACAGGTTGAAGAAATGTCGGATCGTTCTTTGAAATTTTGAGCTTCGCAACCTTGTCCAAGGGAATTATTAATGTTAAGGAACAAAATAAAAAAGGTGGAAAATAAATGAAGATTTTTTTTTGATCGTTTCATTTGCAGCATCGATTCAGAGATGTGTCTCTATTTTAATGTTTGTTAATTAATCTTCTGTTTTTTCTTTAATAAGTCTGTGAGTATCGTCAAATATAAGATCGATCTCTTTTTTATTAAATATTATTTCGATCTCATAATTTTCCGTACCATCCGGAAAAGTAAGGATGCTGTATTCTTTGATCTTACAGTTTTTATAAACCGACAGAATGTATTCTCGAATGGCAGGGTCTATTTTATCGGCATCCACTTCCTTTTCCATAAATAAAAAAACACCCTCAGGATTGTAAACCACAGTTAGTTCTTCCTCTTCATTTTTGAATTCAACTTCGAAGGAACCGTCCTTTTCGAGTTTCCATTCAGGGTTTTTTGCTTTGGGATAAGTGTCTTTAAAGGTTTTTGAAATAAGGACAGGAACTTGTTTTTCTTTTAATTTTTGAGCAATTGAGGGTGTAAAGAGCAGCAGGATTACAAAACAAGTAAGAAAACATTTTACATTCATGTATTCAAATATAAGCCTAATTCTGTAATGATAATCCGGATTTGAAGAAAAGGTGGTGATTAACCATGATGTACCAAATATGAAAATAATTCGCAGAGCAGGGAAGGCTAAGAAGAAATAAAATGTTAAACGTACTATTTTTGAGCAAATGAAAGATTCGAACTGGTGGGTAAAACTATTTCTTGGTCCTCTGGCCTTTCTTTGTGTGATCGCATTCTGGAAGCCGGCCGAATCATCGCAGGAAACGGTTTTTATGGCAGGGGTTACTCTTTGGGTAGCAATATGGTGGATGACTGAAGTAGTGGATCTTGCGGTTACTTCCTTGTTGCCTTTGATATTGCTTCCTGCTCTGGGAATTATGGATGCCAAAACCACTGCAATTCAATACAATGATCAGGTGATCTTTTTATTCGTAGGTGGTTTTATTATTTCATTTGCAATAGAGAAATGGGGAGTACATAAGCGTATTTCGCTGAAACTTCTTTCTTTGATCGGTACATCTCCTTCAAGGATCTTGTTTGGAGTTATGATCACGACCTATTTTATTTCGATGTGGATGTCGAACACGGCCACAGTTTTGATGATGCTAACGGCAGTGCTTGCAATAAATTATCTGATTGAGGGGGAGGATAAATCCGGAAAGGAATCTAAAATTCCAAAGACACTTTTATTGGGACTGGCTTATTCTGGTTCGATCGGAGGAATGGCTTCTCTGGTCGGTACGCCCACCAATATGATCTTTTCAGGTTTTTACCAAAGTCATTTTTCTGAAAATGAGGTGATCAGCTTTTCCGGCTGGATGAAATTTGGTCTGCCGGTCTCTTTTATTTTGCTTTTGTTTACTTATTTTCTCTTAAAAAAACTTTATCTGCGTAAAGAAGAAAAACTACCTTTTTCAAAAGAATACTTTAATAAAGCTTATAAAGCATTGGGTAACTTTACAAAAGAGGAAAAGTTGGTAGTTTGTGTTTTTGCCTTAACAGCCCTGTTGTGGTTTACCAGGTCAACCATCGATTTTGGTTTTTTTACCATGAAAGGTTGGAGTACATTTTTTAAAAATCCCGGTTTCATACAGGACAGCACGGTTGCGGTTTTTATGGCTGTTACCTTATTTATTATTCCCTCCGGTAAACAGAATAAGGAAGCCTTACTGGTTTGGAAAGATGTTCAAAAACTACCTTACAACATTATACTGTTATTTGGATCCGGCTTTGCCCTCGCCAAAGGTTTTGAGATGTCAGGCTTAAGTGATTGGCTGGCAGGTAAACTGGTTTTTCTAAAAGGATATTCACCGGTATACATTGTTCTTTCAATTTGTATCGTAGTATGCATAATCAGTGAATTCGCATCCAATGTAGCAAGCATACAACTGGTATTACCCATTTTGATGGCAATGAGTAAAAGTACTCAGATCGATCCATTGGTTTTGATGGTTCCGGCAACTCTTGCAGCATCTCTTGGATTTATGTTACCGGTGGCCACAGCTGCAAATACAATTGTTTACGGGACGGGTAAGATCCCGGTAAGGTCTATGTTTTCTGCGGGATTTTGGGTTGATCTTGCAGGAATAATTCTTATTACCCTTGTTGCCATGCTCTATTTTAGTTGACCAATCACAAACACCAATCGCCCGCACAATCGCCTGCACAATCGCCTGCATCCATACAATCGCCTGCATCTTGCAGGTGATCGATTTGCTCCATATAAAAAATTTTCTGATGAATATCTTAACTATAGATCAGTCAACTGCAAGATGCATGCGACTGATTCATTATGAATTTAATTGACCAATCACAAACACCAATCGCCCGCACAATCGCCTTCACAATCGCCTGCATCCTGCAGGTGATGTGATTAGCTCCATATAAATAATCCCTGATGAATATCTTAACTATAGATCAGTCACCAGCAAGATGCATGCGACTGATTCATTATGAATTTAATAGACCAATCACAAACACCAATCGCCTTCACAATCGCCTGCATCCTGCAGGTGATGTGATTAGCTCCATATAAATAATCCCTGATGAATATCTTAACTATAGATCAGTCACCAGCAAGATGCATGCGACTGATTCATTATGAATTTAATAGACCAATCACAAACACCAATCGCCTTCACAATCGCCTGCATCCTGCAGGTGATGTGATTAGCTCCATATAAATAATCCCTGATGAATATCTTAACTATAGATCGGTCACCTGCAAGATGCATGCGAATATTACAATTCGGTTGTTAAATTAAGTACATGCTAGACTAATAAAAGTATTTAAAAAATTTTATGAATCATATTATCAGATAATTAGCTTGTTTTTTTTGTGTTTTTCTTTGCAAGTAAAGTAAAGCTGATTTTCGTATTTCTTTTTAAGCGAAATTTGTTACTAACCTTAAAATTAAAGCCCTGTTTTATGAAAAAAACTCTTCTGTTGTTTTTACTGATTTCTGCTCTTTTTACAACGCATGCTCAGAATCTGAATGATTACCGATCGAAAGCTTCCGGAAGCTTTACAGACTTTTCAGTCTGGGAGCGTTATAATGGAAGTGCATGGGTTAATGCCGCTTCATATCCGGATGCAACAGCAGGTGAAATTCATGTTCGTTCTAATCATACATTATCCATTTCATCACCCATTGGACTTGACGAATTGTTTATAGATTCAGGAGCGATCTTAAATCAGGATCATTTTGTTGCGATAAATTCAGGTGGAAAAAGCGGGTTGGAAATAAACGGTACCTGGAATGTTAAAGCATCCGAACTCAACGGTAATGGAATTATTATAGTTAATGGAATTATGAATCTTTCCAGTGGTAATTTTGGAGGTTATAATGTTCTAACTAAGATCACCTTTAATCACGGAAGTACGTTTATAATAAGTGGTACTAGTGTTAAAAGTGCCGTAAGAACACAGATTTTCAACTATGGAACCATTGACTGGCAAGCAGGTAACCTCTATCTTAACAGTAACGTGGATACCAGCCGGCTCATTAATTACAATAAGCTTATATACACAAATGGAGGCACCTACCTGGTTGGTAATAATGGCGAATTTATTAATTACGATTCAGGAAAAATAATAAAGAACAGTGCAGGAGAAAATGGTTATCAACAAGGAATACGCTATAAGAACCTGGGTTTGATACATTTGAGTTCGGGTACCTTCAGCACCAATAATCAAAACTCATCCTTTCACAATTACGGTACACTTAAAATAGATTCGCCTGCCATATTTTTGGCAGCCTGGAATGTGAATTTATACGACGGAACCCTACTCACCGGAAATGGGATCTTTAATTCAACAGGTTCTGTTTTTCTGGATGGAAAAGTTACTTCAGACACAAGTTTGAACATCAACCTCACAAGCGGAAAGCTGGGTGGTCCGGGAAGCCTGGAATTATTCGGCAAACTATACTGGACGGGAGGAACCATGGGAGGCTGGAATGTGCTCTCCACTTTAAATGTAAATAGGGATGCTTTTCTGGAAATCAGAAGCAGCAATCAAGTAAGTCTCAATCGATGTATTCTGAACAATCGCGGTAAGATCAGTCACGTATCAACAAATTTGTCGATCGAAAGAAATCAGGATTCTGCAAAACTTATCAATTACAATGAATATTATTTTGATGCGGGAGCAGCCGATCTGATCGGCAATCAGGGTTTGTTTCTAAACATGCCAACCGGAAAGGTTTTAAAAACATCCTCAGGAACCAATACCCTCCGACAAGGTTTGAAATTCGAAAATTGGGGTTTGATCGATTTGAACTCGGGTACCTTCAGTACCAATAATCAAAACTCATCCTTTCACAATTACGGTACACTTAAAATAGATTCGCCTGCCATATTTTTGGCAGCCTGGAATGTGAATTTATACGACGGAACCCTACTCACCGGAAATGGGATCTTTAATTCAACAGGTTCTGTTTTTCTGGATGGAAAAGTTACTTCAGACACAAGCTTGAACTTCAACCTCACAAACGGAAAGCTGGGTGGTCCGGGAAGCCTGGAATTATTCGGCAAACTATACTGGACGGGAGGAACCATGGGAGGCTGGAATGTGCTCTCCACAATAAATGTAAATAGGGATGCTTTTCTGGAAATCAGAAGCAGCAATCAGGTAAGTCTCAATCGATGTATTCTGAACAATCGCGGTAAGATCAGTCACGTATCAACAAATTTGTCGATCGAAAGAAATCAGGATTCTGCAAAACTTATCAATTACAATGAATATTATTTTGATGCGGGAGCAGCCGATCTGATCGGCAATCAGGGTTTGTTTCTAAACATGCCAACCGGAAAGGTTTTAAAAACATCCTCAGGAACCAATACCCTCCGACAAGGTTTGAAATTCGAAAATTGGGGTTTGATCGATTTGAACTCGGGTACCTTCAGTACCAATAATCAAAACTCATCCTTTCACAATTACGGTACACTTAAAATAGATTCACCTGCCGTATTTTTAGCAGCCTGGAATGTGAATTTGTACGATAATTCCAAAATCACCGGTAACGGTTTGTTACAAATGACGATAAATACGACGATAACGGGAAAGGTTGAAGCAGATTCGGGAATTAACGTTCTGGCAGAAGGTTCCATATACGGAAACCAAGGTAGTTTTATCATAAAAGGTAAAATGGTATGGCAGAGATCCTATATTGGCGGTAATCCACAATTTACCCTGGAGATAGCTGAAAATGCTGAGTTGATTCTTGACGGGAATTATGATAAATATCTGGATAGATCAAGAATTAATAATTTTGGAAAAGTTACATTTAAATCAGGTACCTTCTCAATAGGTACGAACAAGAGTCCCGACTATGCTGAACTTCACAATTACGGAGTTTTCGAAACAACAAGTTCCGGACTTGTTTTTCAAAGTAATTCAAAAGGATATATAATTAATGAGATCCCAGGCATTTTTAGAAACAATTCGTCAGGAAACAACAGTTTTGGAGCGACCATAAGTTTCAATAACTATGGAACCTTTGAAGGTACAGGGAGTATTAGTTTCGGACAAAATTCCGAATTTAAAAACAGTGGTACAATTTCCCCAGGCTTTTTACCAAATTCTTCACCGGCCTCAATAGGAATTCATGGGAAAGAGCCCTTCAGTAAACAAAGTATCCTCAATATTGAACTGGAAAACAGAAATGGAGAGGGTATAGGGCACGATGTTTTGCTTTGTAATAACGATGTTCACCTTTCCGGTATATTAAAGGCTGTAGAAACCGGCCTGATTCCTGATTCAATCTATGTTATCCTTCGCACCAATACGGCGTCCGTCAGCGGTGATTTTGATTCCATAATCCTACCGCCTCACTATGCAGTCTTTAAAACATCTAATACCGTTTATTTAAAAAAGAAGCCCCTTAAAAATGCCTTTCTTTTGGATACATTATGTAAAAATGGCTTCATTAATTTTAACGGATTAAACATTGATTCAGCAGGCGTTTATACTGAAATGTTCGTCAATGATGATTACGACAGTATAGTCCGGCTAACTGTAATAAAAGCTGATATTCCGGTGTCAGTAACACAAAATGGTAAGGTGCTGAGTGCTCCTGTCGGCCCCTTTACGTACCAATGGCTTGATTGCAACAATGGCAATTCGACAATAAGTGGGGAAAATGGTCAAACCTATACCCCCGCGCAGTCAGGCAGTTATTCTGTTGAGGTAAGAAATGGTAAGTGCAGGGACACCTCTTTGTGTATTTTGGTTGACCTTGGAAATACAAAATCTTTAACAAGTGCAGGAATTAAAATATTTCCTAATCCGGTTAATGACATGCTAAATATCCTGACTTCCTTTAGGGAGGAGTATACCCTTAAAGTATACGGTTTTGATTCTAAACTAATTATGGATAAAAAGGTGATGCATGAAAATAATTCTATACTCGAGCTGGGAGGACTTGAAAGTGGGATTTACAGACTGGAGATAGAGTCGCCAGATGCTGTTTTTCAATTTAAGTTTATGAAAGAATAGGAGATTTATTTCAATACTTAACTTTTCTAAATTTATAATTGGCTTTTCAGGTAGTTTGAATAGAAGTAGTATCTTACTAATATGACCTATACTACTTTTTAAAAATATTGTATTTCAAAATACAGTAAATAGCCCTGAAACCATCTTTCCATCCTATCTTTTTACCTTCTGCGTATGTTCTTCCGTAATAGGAGATCCCAACTTCATAAATTCGGATCTCTGGTATTCTGCTGATCTTTGCGGTTACCTCCGGTTCAAATCCAAATCTTTTTTCTTTAAGATCGAGGCTCTGAACTATTTTGGTATTAAACAGCTTATAACAGGTTTCCATATCCGTAAGGTTAAGGTTGGTAAGCATATTGGATAAAGAAGTTAATAGCTTATTTCCTATGCTATGCCAGAAAAACAATATCCTGTGTGGTTTACCTCCGATAAACCTAGAGCCGTACACAACATCGGCTTCTCCTCTGAGTACCGGTTTTAAAAGATCGTTGTATTCTTCCGGATTGTATTCAAGATCGGCATCCTGGATCAAAAGGAAATCTCCGGTTGCTTTTTGAATACCTGTATGCAAAGCAGCACCTTTACCCATGTTTTTTTCATGTTTGAAATAAACAATGTTTAGGTTCTTATTATCTTCCATGTACTTAAGAATGGAAGATTCTGTGTCGTCTTTGGAAAAATCGTTCACAATTATGATCTCTTTGCTGATGTTTTTAACCAGCTGTACATCTTTAATCCTATCTAGTATCAGATGAATGGTAGGGCCTTCATTATAGGCAGGAATCACGATCGATAATTTAGAAATGGTTTGATGCATAGTATAGTTTGCCACGTTCAATCAAGAACTATGATGGCCTGTAGTATTGAATTTTCTGCAAAAGTATTGTTTTAATTTTAGAAAAAGTAAGTAAGGAATTTAAATTGATTTCTTAGACCCTTATCTTTTTCTGAAAAAATTTGTAAGCTTTTGAAAGTGATGTTCTATTTGATTCCTGTAATGGTTTTTTCATAAGGAATGTCAGCACCAATAAAGTTGATCCATTCATTTTGAGTGAAATTTCTGCTTACGTTATTCTCAATTTTCGCAACCATCAATTTGCGGTCTACCGGATACAAATGAACGGATTTATCTCTTCCGCCGGAAATAAGATATTTACCGTCATTGCTAAAGGAAACACCCCAAACCCAAGATTCATGCTCAGAATATACGAGAGGCTGATCGTCTTTAAGTCTGGTATTCCAGACCTTAATCAGGCCATCGTAACTTGAGGTTGCAACCGATTGGTTGGTCAGGTTGAACTTAACGGAGGTCATAATGGCGTTATGAGCCGATAGATTCATGATCTCATGATCCGTTTGGCCCAGTTCAAAAACAATGAGTTTTCCACTTGACGATCCTGTCGCAACCAGATCTTTCCCGGCGAGATAGTCGATACAGGTTATTCGGTCAGAGTTGCATTTTTTAAGAAGTTTAGCTTGGTAAGGTTCTTTAAGGTCAAGCTGATAGACGTTTCCGTCTTCGCAACCTATCAAAAGCTTTTGCTTGTTTAGCAACATTTTAGAGCATAATGGTTTTGAAACAAGTTGAACCTCTTTAATAAGAGTAGATTTTATGGGATCGATTATTCGAACAAACAGGTCAAAGGAAGTGCTAACCATAAGGTTTCCTTCCCAGTTTAAGGAGGATATTTTATCTTTATGAACAATATTTATTTTATTGGGTTTGTTCGAGGTCTCGTTCATGTCATAGATCAGGATCCTGTTTTCATCAGAGGAAGCAAAGATCTTGGAATCATCAGGACTGAATCCAATGTTTTCAACAATACTCTGCAATTGTGGATAGTTGGTAATGGTTTTAGAGAGGTCGCTTTTATTGATAACGATCATTTTACCGTCTGCACCACTGGAGGCAATTTTTTTATCATCGTGGCTGAAGGCAAGTGATCGAACTGCATCGAGGTGATGATTGTGAATGTATTCATTCCGGTTTTGAAAAGCACGGTAGGATGAAAACAAAGAGTTAAGGATCTCAGGGTCGTTTGGGTTTCCTTTATAATCTTCATTGAATTTATTGGCCTGGAGAGCAAGCAGATGTTTTACATTTTTTTCATAACTGTTGATCTGCGCCTGAGTCGATTTAATGGCCATGGTTTGTGAAATAGACAATACTCGCAGTCGGAATGCATTTTCCTTTGAGTTGTCCGCTACGGTTTTTAAACTATCCGAAAGTTGCCTTTGAAGCTGAGCTATTTTTTTATCCAATTCCGCAGCTTTCCTGGCTTCATTCGCACTGATCGATGCCCTTTCAGCCTTTGATCTTTGTAATTCGGCTTCAAGCGAATTTTTTATGGCTATTTTGCGCTGTTCCTCCGCTTTTTGTTTTTCAATTTCTGCTTTTTTGGTTTCTTCTTCCGCCTTTATAAAGTTTGCTTCAGCAGCGAGTTTCTGCTCTTTGGCAATTTTTTCCTGCTCAAGAGCATTTTGTTTTTCAACAAGAGCTTTTTGTGCACTGCTTTCCGATTTTTTACTTTCAAGATACGCCCAAACGGTTAAGCCGCTTAAAGCGATCAAAAACAGGGTCAAAACGATTCTCGTAAGTTGTTTACGCCTGTTGCGTTCGGCGATCATAAATTTCTTATCCTGTTTGCTGGCTTCAATAAAACGTATTGCCAGATCAAAATTTTCATCATAACGAACCGCCCATTCTGAATTCGGATTGTTTTTTGACTTCCAGTCGAGGGCAATTTGCAGATCAGGGTCACGCCACAAACCGGCCATGTTTTTATCATAAAGTAAAGCACTTTCACAGATCCTTATATATATTTCTGCCGATTCAGCTTCTTCATTCACCCAGTTTGAAAGCCTTTCCCAAATCCGCATCAAACTTTCGTGTGAAAGGTCTATTATACTGTTTTCCTTTAATTCAACAGATTCGGGCGGCATAATAAACCCTCTGTCTGATCTTCTGAAGGTATTGATGACTTCTCTTAGAATGTTTTCATCCGCACCGGTGATCTTTAGAATATCCCTGAATAGTGTGGGTCGTCGGATTCCTCTGTTGTCAGGGCCTTTCAGGGTAATGGTCTTAAAAAAGGCTTCGGTAACTTTTTTCTTCTCATCCGTTTTAAGTTCGGAGAAAGCTTCTTCGGCATGGTTCGAAAGAGCTTTGGATAAACCTCCTGTTTTTTCATAAGTTTCGATGTCGATCGGTTTATTGGGCTCGTTTTCATCCATCCAAACTTCCCAGGTCCTCATCAGCGCATGCTGCAACACAGGCAATTGATCGTTGCTGTTACCTATTTCATTAAGCAAACGATAAACCAGCTGAGGCGATATTTTACCATTTACAAGATCGATGGGGCCGGTAATACTTCTCTGTAATTCTTCCCGATTCATTCTTGGGATCAAAAACTGACCATCGTTAATAGCTTCAGGTAAACCACTGAATTGCTCGCAATCGCCAAGAAAATCAGAACGAATGGTCATTATGATGTATACGGGAACCTCTTTCTGTGAAACTGCTCCCAGTAAAAGGTCAACAAAATGGTGATCCGCTTGTGTGTTTTGTTCGTTATTCAGGCTATTTTGAAATCTGAAAAGCTCTTCAAACTGATCTACCAGGATCAATAATTTTGTATCCGGTTTAAGGTGTGTTCGTATCAATTGAACGAGGCCAAGTTTGTTGGCATTGACAATTTTTATGTTCTCGTCAATTAAAGACTTGTTACGTTCAGGGTTTTCAGATCCAAAGAGTTCTTTTTTAAATAAACATTCCACCAATTCATCTACAGGGTTCTTACCGGGTCTCATGGTGGCAACCAACCAGTTATCCTGCTCCGATTGCTCTATTTTGGGCAACACACCCGCGCGAACCAGAGATGATTTACCCGATCCGGAATTTCCTACAATGGAAACAAATCGAAATGTACTCAGTTTCCTTAGAATTTCGCCAACGTGATTTTCCCTTCCAAAAAACAATCCTGATTCGTGTTTTTGAAAAGGACGTAAACCAGGAAAAGGATTGATTATGTTTTGTTTTTCCATAAAAGGTTTGGTTTTTGGTAAATTCAACTTTAGCTTAGCAATTTATAAAAAAGTTTAAAATGCAGAATGTTTTTGTATTAACAATTGTCATCATTTTGGTTCTTGCGGTCGTACTGTTCATTTACGTTACCTCAAGGCGTCGTTTGAATGAACTTAAAGAAAAAACCGATTTTGCAGTGCAATCAGACGATCTTATTAAAATAGAAATGAGCGGCAGGGACTTGATCGCAGCCATTGCAGCTAATTTCAATCAACTCGGTGAACGGCTTAAAAAATTCAGGGATAAAAATATACAACTGTCAAACGTCGAATCGGAAAAACTCGACCGTGAAGGCAAACTCAAGGTTTTTGAAACGCATTTATCACAATTAAACATGCTAACGGATATAGGTCGGGACCTTACTGCCAGTCTAAATGTGAACGACATTGCCAAGAAACTGTTTAAGTACATTAGTTCAAGTATGATGGCCGAAGAGATCAGTTTGCTTGCCTTGCACGATGGGGTCAAACATTATTATACAGTTAAGGATGGTAAGGTTTCTGCGATCGAGAATCTTGAGTGGTGCACAGATCCGGATAATATTTTAAACTGGAGTTTTGAAAACAATAAGGAAGTGTATTTAAACGATGCCGATAAGGATTACGCTCAATATGTTTTCAAGGTTCTTAAAATGCAGGATGGAAGCCCGGTAGCAGCCGTAATCGCTGTACCTTTGAGTTTAAGCAATATAAAGATCGGTGCGGTATCTGTGATTTGCAAGTCTAAAAATGCTTTCAGTGAATACCATCTGGATTTTTCAAGGTCAATTGCTTCCTACGTTTCAGTGGCTATTTACAATGCCAATTTATATGGCGAACTTGGTGACGAAAAGCAAAAATCAGAGGATCTTTTACTTAATATTCTTCCCGGAGAGGTTGCGAACGAGTTAAAGAAAAAAGGAAAATCCGAAGCTCGATTGTATAAGAATGTATCTGTAATGTTTACCGATTTTGTCAATTTTACAGGTCTTAGCAGTAATCTTACACCTCAGGAACTCATTGCTGAAATAGACTTTTGTTTTAAAAATTTTGATGAGATATCCGATCGATATGGTCTTGAAAAGATCAAAACCATTGGGGATTCATATTTTGCCGTATGCGGTTTGCCTGCCGAAAATCCTTCCCATGCCCAAAACATCATACATGCTGCAAAAGACATAATATTATTTATTTCAAATCCACAGTCCTACTTTGAAAAATATCCCAGTTCTGTAAATCGCCTTTCGGGATTTAAAGACAAAAAGGAAAGTATGTTTAAATTCATAAGAGTTGGTGTTAACAGCGGACCTGTTGTGGCCGGAATAGTTGGTTCCCGCAAGTTTGCTTACGACATATGGGGCGATACGGTTAATGTTGCCAGCAGAATGGAATCGAATTCTGAATCGAACCGCCTGAATATTTCGGGTACAACCTATGAATTGGTAAAAGATGATTTTAAGTGTGAATATCGCGGTCGCATCAATGCAAAGAACAAAGGGGAAATAGACATGTATTTTGTAAACTAATCGCTTCCTTTTTTTTCGGTGTTTTTCCGAACTGAAAATTTCCCTGTATTAATATTGTCTGAATTCTACCCCTTTTGGCTTTTTAACATTTTTTAATTCGGTTTGGTGAACCTGTTTCAGATATTTATTAAAGAACGCAAGTAAATAAGTGCCATTAATTTCACTTACCGATTTATAGGAAACAATTTCTTTTGTTCCGAAATGCGTAAATATGGACTTTTCTATCGGACTGCAAAAAAAATCAGAATGAGAAACACCTTTGATATACACCCTGTAATAAGGTTTTGCGTTACACAAGTTCTCAAAATCACCATTGCTTAATTTTGGTAATGGATCTTTTAAACTGGTAACCTTTAAAATGGGTTTACCAATTGAATCCATGATTGTGAGTCCATATTGAGGCCCATCAAGGCTTGCAGCAGCTTTACAGCGTTTATTACGGTGGCAAAAAATCGATGAGGCGGTTCCTCCAAAAGAAAGACCAAAAGCACCAATATTGTTTACGTCAAGGCGTCCTTTAAAGATTCCCGGTATTTTACCCGAATTCAGTTCAATTATTTTGTTGGCAACAAAATTTTGGTCGTCAGCCCAAATGGCAACTTTATTTCTGTTGTTTCCATTAGCTTGAATGTATAGTTCATTCAGCACTTTTCTGAGTTCATGATCAGGACTTATCGGCAGGTTGTTGTTATTCCTTACCTTTTTGAAGTAAACTTGTTTAATGGAATCAATTCGAGTCTTAGCTGCCAATACCTTCGGTGTATTTGAATTCCCGTTCACAAAATCTGCCAATCCCGGGCTCTTATCAGAAACCCAATTACCGTTTTGGTCTAGTCCTAAACTGCTTTCATAGGTGTGTGAAATTCCAAAAACCACATAACCATTTGAAACCAGTTTTTCGATTATAGGAGAATTTACCAGCATGCTATGGATACCATGTGAATAAAGAAGGACCGGAAACTTTTTGCCGGAACGTTCAATGGGTGCGTTTAAATATGAATTGCTTTTTAGAATGGATAAATGAGAGCTTGTAAATGCAGGGTACCCTTTTCTTTGAAACAGGTCATTCATGTACCTTTTGTGTTCAGGAAAAACAGGTTCAGGTTCATTTTTTTCAGGTCTTTCAGCAGGGTACCAAACATGAATCCATAATGAACGAAGATCTTCTGTATCTTTTGTATGGACCTCTGGTCTCGTGCTGTCGGTAAAATGAAAATATGTTTTCCCGACTTTATATAAGCCGGTTGGAGGATCGAAGGGAATGGCAGGGAATAGGTTACCTAAAACAAAGGATGTAAAGAGAAAACTACCAAGAATAAAAAAGGAAGAAATGGAAAAAATCTTTTCTTTAGCATTACTTAAACCTAAAAGATACTTTTTGAAAATTGGCATTCCGCTGAGTGCAATAAAAAGGATAACCAGATATGCAGGAAACATTTGCCATCTTAATCCTTCTTTGATGCTGTGAAAAAAAAATAAGGCAATGAGCAGGATGACTGTTTTATTTAACCAGCCGGAGTTTTTAAATTTTGTTGAAAAATATAGAACAAGGAAGGTTCCTGAGTATAGAAGTATCGCATATTCTAAGGTCCTCATGCTTAATTAATAAATTAATATGATTTTCCGGTAGAAAATAGATCAGGTTATTTAATGTATACGGTTTGTACGTTTAAAAATTCCATCATACCCTGTTTGGCCAATTCTCTTCCATATCCCGAACTTTTTGTTCCACCAAAGGGCAATCTGGGGTCTGATTTTACAAGCTCATTTACAAAAAAGGCTCCATCGTCAACCAAATAAGCCAGACTTGTGGCTTTTTCGGTATCCCTTGTACAAACGGTAATGCCTAAGCCAAACCTGGATAGATTTGCAAGTTTGATAGCCTCATCTTCAGAATGAACCTTTGTTATGGCGGCAAGCGGACCAAAGGATTCTTCATCAAATGCCGGCATACCCGGCTTTACACCGGTCAAAATGGTTGCTTCGTGATAACAGTTATTTTGATTTCCCCCAAGCACGATTTCGGCACCCATTTCTTTCGACCTTTTTACCTGATCCTGCAACTGATCGGCGAGGTCTTTTCTGGCTAAAGGGCCAAGCGATGTTTCAGGGTCCATCAGGTCTCCGGTTTTTAATGTTTTAATTGCTTTAACAAATTTATCGAGGAACTCATCATACACATTTGCATGCACGATAAACCTTTTTGCAGCGATACAACTCTGACCGCAATTCAAAAACCGGGCGGTTAAGGCTGTTTTTACCGAAGCATCTATATCTGCATCTTCGAGAACCACAAATGCATTGCTTCCTCCTAATTCGAGCAGGGATTTCTTTAGGTGTCTTCCGGCTATTTCCGCCACTGCTTTGCCGGCAGCTTCACTTCCTGTCAGGGTAACTGCCTTTACGGTAGAATGAGCAATTATTTTTTCCGTTTGGTCGTGATGTACGATCAGGTTTTGAAAAACACCTTTCGGATATCCGGCTTCTCTGAAAACTTCAGCAATAAGTTCCGCACACCCAAATACGTTCGGAGCGTGTTTTAGTATTCCGGTATTGCCAGCCGTGAGTGTAGGTGCGGCAAAACGAAACACCTGCCAGAAGGGGAAATTCCAGGGCATTATAGCAAATATGGTTCCCAGTGGTAAATGATTTACATAACTTTTACTGGCATCGGTTTGTATTATTTCAGGCGCAAGAAAAGATACTGCATTTTCAGCATAATAATCACAAACCCAGGCACATTTCTTTATTTCAGCCATAGATTCAGAGATAGGCTTGCCCATTTCCAGGGTAATCATTTCTGCATATTTTTTTGCATTATCAAGCAAAACCTTTGATGCATTCTGAAGATACTTACACCTCGTTTCCAGTGAAATCTTTTTCCAATCCTGAAATGCTTCACCCGATAATTCCAGGGCGCTGTTTAAATCCTTATCGCTAATTTCGGTGTACTCACCAACAACATTTCCGTTTTCGGGATTGATGCTTTGAAACGTTCTCACTGAACTATTTTGCACTTGCTGTTGCATCAACTTTTACGCGTTTGTCTTCGATCAATTGAGATTTGTACAAACCTCTGATTGCATTTATCCAGTCTTTAGCTCTTTTGGTAAGCCTGAAATCGTTGGTCATCATCCGTCCTCTTACCACAAGTATCCCCATATCGGCACCTTCGTAAAAATAACTTCCTGTTTTGCTTATTCTCAGAAAAAATGCCTCGTAATCTGATTCTACCGCTCTTCGGTGAGTATCCATACGGTCAAAAGTAATGCTTCCATCGTGTTCCATTCTCCAAATACCTGACCTTGGAGCTTCAGTTACCAATTCAATTGTATCGGATGTATGCTTGATCACCAGCTGACTCCAGCTATCCGTGTTTATTTGTCGTGCCCATCTTCCATTAAGTGCTTTTACATTAAGTTCAAAATCCACATTCATGAATTCAAGTATATGAAACAAATAAAGCGGACTGTCGGATAAGGCAAATACGGCATGGTTCGTTATCGAGCTAGCCCCGGTTACACGGGGGTTCAGCTCACCAAGATAAATTCTTCCGTTGTCCTGGTCGATCAAAAAGTCGAGTTCGAAATACCCTCTGTAACCTTCTTTCTTTAACTGGTCACCAAACAACTGGGTATAATTGCGCGCTTTGAGCCGAAGGGTTGGAGTAAAGGCAAAAGGAAAGATCTCATTACCACACCACCCGCCTTTATAAGGTGTGAGTTCTTTAAACCCAACCAGTTCGGTCATAAGAGGAGCTACAATCGTTCCCTGACTGGTAACACAAGCTTCAATTGCTGCACCTCGACAATTGATACGCTTCATAATTTTTACTTCCTCCTCATTTATGATCTCGTCTTTATATTTATCAAATTCTTCTTCATTCGAAATAAAAAAGGTTGTATGTCCGGAATCTCCGAAAGGAGCCTGTACAACAAGGTCTTTTCCCAGATTTGATGAGACCTTTTTCAACTGTTTGTAGTCCGTTACTTTTGAAAGCACGTATGGAACACAGGGAACTCCGGCTTTTTCAGCAATGCGGTTGGTATTGACCTTATTATCCATATGTTCTCTGAGGTCAGCACTGGGAAAGATCAGCTCCAGTCCAAGATTTTTAGCCAGTTCTTCTGTTTTTTTATTGAACATAAGAAACATTACTTTTCCTTTTTTCTTGCCGGGAGTTCTTGAATTTATGTAATTGATCACTTCAGGATGTTGAAGCAAATAATTGTTGATGTCTTCAATTCCGGTAAATTCATCATGAGGAAGTTCTTTTTTTGGAGAAAATACGTTTGGATGCAAACCATCAAAACATTCAATGTAACAAATGAACTTAAATCCTTTTATCCATTCATCTGCGCCAAGAAGGTTAAAATTGGTGGCGCTGATAAAATAAATGGGCTCTTCATTTTTATAGAAGTACCTTCTGATGTCGGATACGCCTTTAAGGGTTGGTTCTTTTTTATTTGTACTCATATTCTTTATTGTTATTTCTGTTTTGACAGTGATCTATCGAATGCTCCAAGTGCGGTAACGGTTTTCTGGCGGTTCAGCAAGGTATCCTTGAATACCCGCAAGCCGAGATCTGCGCGATAACCGTGAATTTCCTTCACATCAAGTGCTATCATAAAACTCAGAATTTCCTGGCTAAGTACTTGTCCGGGCACCAGAACCGGAAATCCCGGCGGATAGGGTATCACAAAGGATGATGCCACGAGCTGAACTCCTTCGTTGAGTGCCCTCTGGCATTCATCAAGTGAAAAGTATTCGCAATTTTCCTCTTCATAGGCCAAAAAATAAGCATTTCTCAAATTGCCACCCGGAACACCCGGTACTGCCTGAAAGGATGCATGAAACCTGCTGAAGTCGGGGAGAGGAGGAACTTCTGTAGTAAGGGAATGAACTTTTTTATTAAAAATTTGCAATTCCCTTGTATTTAAGGAATTGACCTCGTCTTCCAGCTGTTCCGCTATGTTGAGAAGCGCATTGGACAAATAAGCGACCGATCCACGCGTAGTTCCTATATTGGTCATGAACAACACTGTATTTCGGGATGTCTTATTGATCTGTATGTTAAACTGATCCATAAGAAACTTATTTTTAAAGGTGTCACCATCGACTCCGGTCTTTCCTACGAATAAAGTGATCTTGGTTGGATCCAGAACGAATTCATCCATTTCCCAGGCTTCCTCCATGCGGCTCCATCCTGCCTTGGGACTGTAAAAATCCACAAGTCCACTCTCACGACAGGTGTCAGGTATCAATTCATAACCTGACAGTACCTCAAAGTACTTACGCATCAAAGGGTTGTCCACGATTTTGGCTCGCAGAACCATTGCCATTTCAATGCTTTTTTCTACCATTTCATATCCTTCAAGCTGTACCTGTCGCCGACCAACATCAAGCGATGCAAGCATCTGATAGTTTGGTGAAGTAGAAGTATGGGTCATGTAAGCTTCCAGAAAAGTATTTTCCGATTTCTTTCTGAAATCTTCATCCCATATATGGATCATTGAGCCTTGTCGGAAACTGCTCAGGGTTTTATGAGTACTCTGGGTTGAGTAAACTCGTATTTTAACCAGATCAGGATCCGGCATTTTGGGGGTCTCACCCTTCTTTAAGGATTGAATGTGTTTCGTATATGTTTCGCGATATTCCTGGGTTTTGTATTTTTTGAACAACTTATTGGCTACATACATACCCGTACGTTGACGATATGTGTAGGTGAATCCGGCAAAGGCAAACCATGCTTCATCCCATAAAAAAATGATATCCGGTTTGATCGCCAGAATTTCTTCCATAACACGTTCTACATGGTATACAATTCCGTCGAAAGTACAGTTGGTTAAGAGCAACATTTTTACTTTATCCAGTCTTCCTGCATTTTTGAGAAGTAAGAGCTTTTCCTTGATGTGCTCAAGAGGTACAGCACCATACATAGAGTACTTTTCAATGGGGTATGAATCGAGATACACGGGATAAGCCCCGGAAAGAACCAAACCGTAATGATGCGATTTATGGCAATCACGGTCGATCAAAACCAGATCTCCGGGTTTTACAAGTGCCTGTAAAACAATTTTATTGGCCGTAGAAGTTCCGTTGGTTACAAAAAAGGTTCGCTTAGCACCATATGCCAGTGCAGCCAGTGTTTGTGCTTTCTTCAAAGGACCGGTCGGCTGCAGAAGTGAATCAAGGCCGCCTGTTGTGGAGGAAGTTTCGGCAAGAAACATGTTTCTTCCGTAAAAATCACCAAAGTCTTTTATCCATCTTGACTTAAAAACCGAGTTACCTCTCGAAATGGGCATGGCGTGGAATACGCCGGTTGGCTTTTGAGAGTATTCTTTAAGAGCACTAAAAAATGGAGTGTTAAAACGTTCTCCGATTCCGCGAACGATTCCAAGATGAAGTTCCTGCAGGTCTTCCTTTCTGTAATAAATTCTCTTAAAAAGTTTAATGGTACTATCCTTAAGGTTGGTTAAGGAAGTGTCCGTTACATAATATATGTCGAGTTGTGGCCTGAATTGCTTGGCAAGTTTTCCAAGCATGGGTATGATTTCCTCGTTTTTGACCCCCTCAAAATTTATTTTCAGGATGTTCTGAATGTACGGATTTATGATATCCGACAAATTGGCCGAATGCAGTGGAGGAGCATATCGAATAACTACCGCCTGAATATTCGGATTAAAGAGCAATGCGATCAAAGCATCCTGAAAGGTGCTTTGAACCGTTATTTCGTATACAAAAGGATCGTTTGGGTCTCTGAGGTTGTGAAGACGTTCAACAAGAGTGTTTTCTTCACTTCCTGAAAGATCATCGATGATCATGACCTCAAAATAATCTTTGGTTATGAACTGATTATTTTCCTTGAGCTCGTCTTCGGTGGCTTCATCTTCATCTTCATCCGAAAAAAAGATCTTATTGCCTTTATATACTTCGCTAACAAGTATTCCGGTGGTTTCTGCGACCACTTTATATAAAGCGGGGTAGTCTTTTAGTTTAAGAACATGAAGTAATTTCTCGATGGTTGATTTACCCGGAAATGCATAATAACACGCAATACTTTTCAGGATCAGCAGTATCTCCTCAATTTTCTTAATGTGACTTTCAACAATTTTTGAGTCACGGGGAAGGGAATTGAGTGAAGAACATTCGTTACGCAGTTCTATCCAGTAATCAAGTCTTCTCTGACCAAAATTATAATAAGGTGTTTTATATATGGTTTTAGTTTCTGTCATTCTATTCCATTGAATGCAGAGCCATTTTGTTTCCTTCGGTATCGATGAAAAGAGCAAAATAACCTGAGTTTTTGTTTATCAGGGTTTTACCCATAATAATTCTGCCTCCTGCTGGTTCTACATTCGCAATTTTAGAAGATAAGTCGTCCCCGCCATGCAAATAAACAAGGGTTCCCAGTTCACTTGGAATACAACCGGGTCCTTGCATCAATGCTCCGTCAATTCCGGATTCACTGGGAAATCTTGCCATTGAATAGCCGTTCTGACTTATGATCTTCATATCCAGTCCAAGGACAAAATTATAAAAATTTACCGCACGTTGAATATTATAAACAGGAATCTCAAACCAACTCAGGTTGGAATGGACTTTTTTTTTCGTACTTTTTGTCTGAAGGGTTCCCATAAATTAGATTGTTGTTAAAAATGATACCCTTTGTATTCTATGGGTTCATTGGTGTGGTTAAATTCGCTTTCTTTTCTTTTGTATTCAGATAATTTATCGAGCCTTGTTGGTTTAATTAATGGCCCTAAGGAATCTAGATATGGAAGGGGTGTGCCGGGGCGATAGATCCCGAAGTTGCCCATATGGTCTCTGAAACTCTTTAAGGGCTGCCCTAATCTTAACACACCTAATTCTCGACTTCTTGCCACTCTTTCAATGTCAATTTCAATTGGGAAAATCTCCTCTGTGCTTCCTGCCTGGTATAGCACCCTTCCATCCGGCCCACAAACCACCGAACATCCGCTTCCTCCCGTATCCAATCCGTTTACATCAAAGAAAAAACATTGATTTACAGTTGCCATGGCCCTTGCTATCGAAAGTTCAATTTCCCGATCGATGGTACCGGTCATTGTTGGGTGAATGATGACTTCGGCACCCATAACTGCCAGGGTTCGGATGGTTTCCGGAAACCACATGTCGTAACAAATGGAAACTCCGAACCTGCCTACATCCGGTACATCAAAAACACAAAATGCGCTTCCTGCAGTAACTCCAACTTCATAGGGGTAGAACGGAAACATTTTTCTGTATCGGTCAACGATCTCTCCATCCGGGTTGATCACACAAGCAGTATTGTAAACATAATCTCCCGACTTTTCAAATATGGAACCCGGTATCAGCCAAATGCCGTACTTTTTGGCTATTTCCTGCATTTCCTCTTCAAAGGGTCCGGGAAATTCCTGAGCATTATGAAGGAGTGGTCCGTAACCGCAAAGTTCACTGAAAACAACCATGTCTACCCATGGATAAAGGTTCATGGTTATGTCAAGCTTTAATTTCATCATTTCGATATTCGGATAGGTAGCGGATACCTTCATTTGAATACCGGCAATTGCAAAAGGTTTCATTTTTTATCGGTTAATTACGTTTCGTATGGAGTTTTCAAGTATGTCTAAACCCTGGTTTAACTGTTCCTCAGAAATTACGATTGGTGCCAGTATTCTGATAATATTTTTATAGGTACCAGCCGTAACAAGGATCAGGCCGTTTTTGGCACATTCAATTCTAATTTCGTTGCAAAGTTCACCATTTGGTTTATTAGGGTTGGAATCGTGCACAAAAACCATTGCATTCATTGCACCAAAACTTCTTACATCACCGATCTCATTAAATTCATTTTTTAATTTTTCAAACCGGTCGTTTATAATGCTTCCGATCCATTTGGCCCGGTCATTGAGATTGAGGTCCTTCATGTACTGAATGGTAGCAATGGCAGCTGCGCAACATACCGGATTACCGATATAAGTACCACCAACCGTTCCGGGTTCAACGGAATCCATGATGTGAGCTTTTCCAAGTACAGCAGCTATCGGAAGTCCCGAACCAAGTGATTTTGCATAAGTACTTATGTCGGGAACGACCCCGTATTCCTGCCAGCTGGCCCAGTTTCCGGTCCTTCCGAATCCGCTTTGAATTTCATCCAGAATCAGCATCACTCCGTGTTCGTCACAGAAAGCCCTTAATTCTTTTAAATATTCCTGCGGAACCTGACAAAACCCACCTTCACCCTGAATGGGCTCAATTATGATGGCGGCAAGGTTGTTCGGATCAACCAGATTTAAGGAAATTTCCTTTAGTCGAATGACCTCTTTGTGAATGAATTCTTCTTTGGTCATTCCTTTACCATAACGGTAGTAATTTGGAAATGGGATCCGATATACTTCAGGTGCGAAAGGTCCGCAATTCAATTTGTATCCGATTTTACTGGTCAGGGTCATGGCCATCATGGTTCTGCCGTGAAATGCATCTGTATAACAAAGTACGGCCTGCCGTCCGGTTGCCTGTCGGGCAATTTTTATTGCATTTTCAACAGCCTCTGCTCCGGTGCTCACAAGCAATGCCTTTGTATCGCCATCGTGTGGAAGGATGTCAACAAGGTCTTCACACAATTTTACATAAGGTTCATAGGTAACCACATTAAAACTGGTATGTATGTATTGCTCGGCCTGACGCTTGATCGCTTCAACCACCGGTTCGGGACAATGACCGGAATTTACAACACCTATACCACCGGCGAAGTCGATATACGATTTGCCGTCGTGGTCAATAATGGTGGCATCTTTGGCCGAGACTGCGGTTATAGTGTTGAATACACCAACACCTCTGGTAACTACCTTATTTCTTCTTGCAAAAAGCGCTTCAGATTTGGATTTTTCTAAGGACAGGTCTATCATAAATGATTTTTAGGGGAATATAATGTTTATTTTACTATTTCAGTGAATGTGCAATTTTGGTGGGAACCGGGTACATCAATACAAAAACGAAATGGAGACTTTCGTCCCGACAATGATTTTCACAATTTAAAACAATACGAAAACAATACGATGTAACTGTCTGCAAAGATAATTCTACTTTCAATATTTTTAAGCTAATTTAAAGGTTGATTTAATATTTTTTTTACAAACAAAGTGCATTAATTTTTCCGAAAGAAGTTTAAAGAAGCTCTAAAATTAGTGATTTCTAAAACATAAACTTAAGTTTGCCGTAGCAAATGGCATGACTAAACTACCTCTTGCTATCGGAAAAGGATTAAAAGGCATTTTTGATAAGATCAGAAATGAAAAGGTCAAGAAGAATATTTTATTGGCCATTCCTTTTTGGTTTGCTTCGTTTATTACAAGTTTCGTTGCCATTTTGTACGCAAAAGGTTTTGCGTTTGCCGAACAACTTTCTTCAGCCATTTTTGAGTATAAACCTTGGTTACTCTTCATAATATCACCGGTTTGTTTTATTACTGCCTGGTGGCTGGTAAAGCGATTTGCTCCTTATTCGAAAGGATCCGGAATTCCTCAGGTGATGACTGCGGTGGATATGACAACCCCCGGTCGTGAGAACCTTCTCAACAAATTACTCAGTTTTCGTATAATAATCCTAAAGGTTTTCTCAAGTTTAATTATGATCCTTGGCGGTGGTGCCATTGGCAGGGAAGGACCAACCATACAAATCTCCGGTTCCATTTTTCGAAAAGTAAATGAGTATTTGCCCGATTGGTGGCCAAAGGTTTCACTCAAAAATATGATCATGACAGGAGCGGCAGCCGGGCTTGCAGCAGCCTTTAACACTCCATTGGGTGGAATCGTGTTTGCAGTTGAGGAGTTGACCAAAACGCATATAAGCCATTTTAAATCTGCCTTATTTACTGCTGTGATCATAGCAGGTTTGACCGTTCAGTCAATGTTGGGCTCGTATTTATATATAGGTTTTCCTGACGTTAGCGAACTTTCGAATTATGTACTGTTTTATGTTATGCTCATTGCTGTTATTTCAGGCTTGTCGGGAAGTGGTATGGCCAAGATCATCCTCAAGATCTTTAAGTGGAAAAATACATTAAAGAAAAATTCTCACCATATACTTTACCTGACAAGCTGTTCCTTACTGATCGCGTCACTGGCCTTTTTTGTGCATCACGGTGCAACCGGTTCAGGTAAGGAACTGATGACAGATGCTCTGTTTGGAGAAGAAAAACACCAGGAATGGTATATGCCGATCCTGAGGGTGTTTACACCAATTCTTTCATTTACCTCAGGTGCTGCAGGTGGGATATTTGCACCCGGATTAAGTGCAGGAGCTAGCATTGGTTCTGTTTTTTCGGGATGGCTTAAATTATCCGACTCAGATACCAATTTAATGATCCTGGCCGGCATGGTAGCTTTTTTGACCGGAATTACCCGTGCGCCTTTTACTTCAGCAATCCTGGTTTTGGAAATGACCGATCGTAACAACCTTATTTTACACCTTATGATGGCAGGTGTGATCGCAAGTTTTGTGTCGCTTATGATCGACCGTCTTTCAATTTACGATCATCTGAAACTGCAGTATAAAAATGCATTGCTTAAAGAAATAAATCCTTCCGCAAACAAGAAATCGGAAGAAGTGTGAATCTTGCGGGAGTAGATACTTAATTAAAATAGTTATCGATATAAAGCACACTTTTAAGTTTAAGAATAGGACCGTTGAAGTCGATAATATGCATTCGTTTTGTTATAAAATGGTTTAAGATCGTAATACCCGATCCTGTTCCCGAAATATTGGATCCAAACATTGTAGGTCAACTTTGCTGAACCAAAATAAAATTAATTCATATATTTGATTTTGTATGACTCAACAGCAACTTGAGGAAGTGATGAAATATCACCTTTCGAATTTCAACGATGAAGGGGTCGAAATTTCAAATTCAACCCTTCACAATGAAGTTTTGAGCGATACCGACGGTTACGGTAATGCGAATTCTAAATCGATCTACAAGGCCGTAATGCGTTGGACCTTGCAGAAAAACGGACTCGATGACCGTCCCTGGCCGGCAAACTGGATCGAAATGGATGTAAGTGATCTGGCTATAAATTTGTTGACTACCCCGTGAACAGGCGATTGAGAAAATCTTTTTTAACCGGAATGGCACTCTTTGTCTGCCTAACTCTGTTTGCACAGGAGAAGCCACTGAAGCTTTCTTTCGGTACCCTGACCACTGAACTTAGAAACAACGCACTGAATCTGGGAATAGATTATGCAAGATCCTTCGACAGCATTTTCAAGACTTCCGATATATTTTTAACAGGAAGCAATCATCTTTTTCAAATTAGTCCTGACATCAGCGTACTTTCAGGAACCGAAGATGCATTTTCGGCAATCGAATTTAAAATGTCCGGAATGTTCATGTTTTTTAAAACTAAGGAAATATTTGGTATCCTTACACCCTGTACCGATTGCCCAATGCACATAATGCCTGTTTCAGCAGGTCTGGAAAGCAACAGCACCTTTTCTTTCGTTAATTTTCTTCTCGAATACGGTTATGTTCCCTGGTATCAGTCTCCCAAAAACAAAAAACTTCCAAACTGGATCAAAAAAACCAAATGCGGTATTTTTCTTCAGGGTGGGTATAAAACCGGACTTGGCCAAACGGTTGACAATAACGGAGGAGCTGAAGATGAGAGCAACGAAAAAGTAAATAATGCTCTTTTCCGGGCCAAAGTGAATGCATCATTCGATTCAAAAAGAATGCTTAGGATTGGAGGATCCGGTATCGGCTTTAAGGCATCTGCAAACCTGTGGTACGATTTTTTAAATACGAGCATTTACCATAACTTTGCAGGAACGATGCGTTTTTTCCTTTCAGCAAATTCGGATAATAGTTTTGACCTGAATTACAGCAAAGGTTCCGGTGCCCCGAATTTTAATCAGGGAGAGCAGTTTGGAGCCGGCATTACTCTTAATTTTTAGTTGAATTTTATTGGTATTTATGGTTTGTGGTCAAATCATGGATACAGATTTTTGGCATTACAATGAAACAGAAAATAGAAAATATACAACTTGAATTTCTTTCCTTCGACGATTATCAGGACCTTAAAACCACCATGATCGACGCCTATGCATCCATGCCCGGTTCCTATTGGAAAGAAGATCATATAAAAGCTCTGATAAAGAAATTTCCCGAAGGTCAGGTTGTTATTAAAATCAACAATCAGGTAGCAGGTTGTGCCTTATCCATCATTATTGATTATGAAAAATTTGATAAACATCACACTTACAGGGAAATAACCGGAAATTTTACGTTTAGCACCCATACAAGGAAAGGAGATGTTTTGTATGGAATAGATGTATTCATTAAGCCCGAATTCCGGGGCTTAAGGTTGGGAAGACGACTTTATGATTACCGAAAAGAACTCTGCGAACAATTAAACTTAAGGGGAATTGCCTTTGGGGGCAGAATACCGAATTATCACAAATTTTCAGACAAATTATCTCCAAAGGAATACATTGAAAAAGTTAAACGTAAGGAGATTCACGATCCGGTCCTTAATTTTCAGATATCAAACGATTTTCACCCTTCAAAGATCCTGAAGGGTTACCTCGAAGGTGACAAGGCATCAAACGAATTCGGAGTTTTGCTTGAATGGGATAACGTTTATTATCACGAAGACACTAAACAGGCAAAGGTCCAGAAAAAGATCGTACGTTTGGGTTTGATCCAATGGCAAATGAGGCTTTATAAAGACTTGAACGAACTAATGCAACAGGCAGAATTTTTTATCGATGCTGTTTCCGGATATCGTTCGGATTTTGCTCTTTTTCCAGAGTTTTTCAATGCACCGCTAATGGCAGAAAACAATCACCTGTCTGAACCCGAAGCCATTCGTGAACTAGCTCATCATACAGAAGCCATTGTTAAAAAATTCACTGAACTTGCCATTTCATACAACATCAATGTTATTACAGGCAGCATGCCGGAAATAAAAAACGATCTTCTTTACAATGTTGGGTATTTATGCAAACGCGATGGAACGGTAGAGAGGTACGAAAAACTTCATGTTACACCTGATGAGGCAAAGGTTTGGGGAATGCAGGGGGGGAGCACCTTAAAAACCTATGAAACGGATTGCGGAAAAATTGGAATCCTGATCTGTTACGACTCAGAATTCCCGGAGTTAAGCCGACTGCTTGCCGATGAAGGCATGGACATCTTGTTCATTCCCTTTCTCACCGATACTCAAAACGGCTTTTCAAGGGTGAGGCATTGTGCCCAGGCTCGTGCAATTGAGAATGAATGTTACGTTGCCATTGCAGGCAGTGTCGGTAATTTACCTAAGGTGCATAATATGGACATTCAGTTTGCTCAATCCATGGTTTTTACACCTTGTGATTTTTCGTTTCCCGCAAACGGAATAAAGGCAGAGTCAACCACAAACACAGAAATGATCCTCATTGCAGACGTTGATATTGATCTTCTTCGGGAATTGAATCAATTCGGCTCTGTAAAAAACCTGCGTGACCGGAGAAAAGATCTTTTCGAACTGAAAAAGAAGTGAGTCTGATTTCAACTTTCGTATAAGTGATCAGGTTAAAATTTTCATCATACCTTTAAACCTTTTGACAGGCATGTTGTTTGAAATTGCTGAATGGATAATAAAGAAAAAATAAACCTTTTTTGGTTTCGCAGGGACTTGCGGCTGGAAGACAATACAGCTTTGAATCTTGCACTAAAGGAGCCTGAAAAAGTGTTGCCGGTTTTTATATTTGACACCAATATTCTGGACGAGTTGGAGCGAAACGACCCCAGGGTAGGATTTATTCACGAACAACTGAATGCCATAAATAACACCTTGAAGGATCAAGGGGCTTCCATAAAAATTTATGTCGGCAAGACTTTGGAGATATGGAATTCCATTCTTACTGAATTTAAGGTAAACAAAGTTTTCAGCAATAAAGATTACGAGCCTTATGCAATAAAAAGAGACTCAATGGTGAGAGAGTTCCTGAATAAGAATTCGGTAGAACTTATCTCCGTTAAGGATCAGGTTATCTTTGAGGAAAATGAAATAATAAAGGATGACGGAGATCCCTATACCATTTTCACACCTTATAAGAATAAATGGCTGCGGAACTTTATAATGCCTGAGGTTCGGGAAAGATCACGTTTAAATTTTGTAAGCCAAAACTATGTTTTCCCATCTTTGGAACAGATCGGTTTTAAAACTCCGACGATTAAGGTTCCGGAATTTAATCTTAGCCATATAAAAAAGTATGCTGAAAACAGGAACTCACCTTCTATGAATAAAACGACTTTCCTTGGACCTTATCTGCGATTTGGTACCCTAAGCATACGTTCCCTGATAAAGTCTCTTAAGCCGGATGACGAAGTTTTTTTGAGTGAATTGATCTGGAGAGAATTCTTTATGCAAATCTTATTTCATTTTCCTGAAAGTGCCACTCAAAATTTCAAGAGCAAATTTGATGGTATCCAATGGATGAACCGCGAAGAGGATTTTGAAAAATGGAGCAGGGGCCTTACCGGATATCCAATGGTAGATGCAGGAATGCGACAGCTGAATGAGACCGGATTTATGCACAACAGAGTTCGCATGGTCACAGCCAGCTTTCTGTGCAAGCATTTGTTGACCGACTGGCGAATTGGAGAAGCGTATTTTGCGAAAAAATTATTGGATTATGAATTGTCGTCAAACGTTGGAAACTGGCAGTGGGCAGCAGGTACCGGTTGTGATGCAGCTCCTTATTTTCGTGTTTTTAATCCTGAGGCCCAACTGAAAAAATTTGATGAGAAAGGGGATTATGTCAGAAAATGGCTCCCGGATCTTCAAACTTTAAATTACCCCGGACCCATGGTAGACCATAACTTTGCTAGAAAAAGAGCACTGGATGTATATAATTTGGGGATACAGGAAAAGTTATAATTGCTTTTTTTTGTTTTTTATTGATATGAAAATGAAAAATCTCATAATTGGCATTTGCGCTTTGATTCTAATTTCATCCTGTACCAACACGAATGAGCATAAGCTTTTTGATTCGGATACTACGGGCGTTACCGGTAAGAACGATACTTTGAAGAAACTCGAACTGAATTCGAATATTTATAATGAAAAGGAAGCGGTTTGGGGTTATAAATTAAATGAATTTAAAACCGATTTTGAACCCGTCCGTCTGAAAGAAATTGAGGAGGGTTCAATGACAGGAAAAAAGGCTGAAAAGATCGTTAACAAAACATGGCCAAAAATTCAGATTGAGTTTATAAAGTTAAGATCCGATACAGCAATTGTGTTCATACCCGATAGTCACATTCTTACGCAGCAAATGGGAACTGCGGGTGCCGACCATTTTATGATCACTACCACGTATACCTTCACAGAGATCCCAGGAATAAAATACGTTTTTCTTGATTTTGAGATCGGAGACCATGCAAATCCAGGAGTTTACTATCGCGGATATTGGAAGGAAAAAGCACCTTAGTCGTTGTTTATACGTTTAATGGCAGAGTTTTTAGTCGAAATTTAAGATCCTGAATTCCCATTCTGATTTTGCTTTCGCCATTTTTACAGCCACTTCTGTTAGTTTTAACTGCGCATCCAAAAAGTACTGTTCCCTTGAATTTATCATAAACAAGGAACTTTCTCCAACGTCAAAAAGTTTCTTTTCGGCATTGTAAAGCGTTTCATAATATTGAACCGTTTTGCTGAACATAGTGTACTGTTCGATCGAATTTTGCCAGTAGTTGATTGCAACATTTACCTTATAATCAATGGTTGCTTTTTTCTGCAAATACTCCATTTTTTGATTCTCCAGTTTGATTTTACCGAGTTTCAAAGCTCCTCTTTCCTTTAAGGTAAACAAAGGGTATTGAAAATTACCACCCCAAATATAATTACTGCTTGAATACCCCGAGAGTAAGTTCCTGCCATTAGGTTCATTAATTAGGTTGTATCTAATATTTAATACAGGCTTTAAGGCTTCTTTTTTTAATTTCAGATCAATACTCTGTTCTTTAATTTTAAGGTTTACCAAAGTGAGGTATGGGTGTTGATCAATAAATTTTTGTTTGTTCACGATTTCCTTAAGGTCTGAAACCCCATCGATTATACTTTCCATGGATTGAGGAAACAAATTGTTGATTTCCAATGGAACATAGCCCTTGTCCCAAAGGTACATTTCAAGTTTCTCCATACTGTTTTTATAATCCATTCTTGCATTATTGAGGTTAAACTTTCGCATTTGCAATTGAATACTGGCTTCTACAGTGTCAATGTTTGGGCGGTCACCAAACCTTGCGGCACCCACCACACCGTCAAGCCTGATTCTGGCAATGTTTACAGCATTACTATAGATTTCAGTCATCTGGTAATACATCGCCCAGTCCCAATACGCCAGACTTGCATCGTATATTAGTTGATTCCTGATTACTTTTCTTTCGATCTCTGTTGCCTGACGCACTAATTTTCCTTTTTTATAATCGGCTCTTCTTTGGTCGATGATCAAACCCTTACCAAGGTCGACCGATAAACCGGCATACCAAAGCCCCTCATCCGGGTATTTGTTTTCAGGATTTAAATAAACCCCATTATTCGTGCCGTAACCAGTTTCTGCATTAAGCCCAAACCATCCGGGAATTTTCAGTCCCCCTTTTAAATTGCTGTAATATTGATCTCCTAAGTAATATTTCTCATTAGCATTTGCATCGATCTTTGGGTCAAATCCGCCTTTCGATATGCGAAATTGTTCAATACCCGACTGTTTTACCAATTCGGCCTGATAAACCAGAGGATGATTTTGAAGCACGATTTCTATAAATTCTTTATAGCTTAATACCTTACTATCTGCCTTTTGGGAAAACACAATGTTTACCTTTTGCACCAGAAGAAAGAGTAAAAGGATCCTTATATACCGTGTGGTTCTATTTTCCATTAGGCTGATAGAAATTTGGAGGGAAACCGTTGATCTTACGCCATAACTCATACCAAAGAGGAACGTTGTTAAGCAGGATCAGACTTTTTGTGCCTCCGCCATAACGCAAAGCTTTTGGCCATGGGTGATCGTTCGGATCAGGTTTTACCAGTAATCTGAATTTACCATTCTTACTTATAAACTGATCAATGGCGTATATCTGACCACCATAGGTACCATAACTGGTATTGGGCCATCCCGAGAATACGATTGCCGGCCAGCCATCAAATTGTACCCTTACATGTTCACCAATATGCATCAAGGGTAAATCGATGGGCTCGATGTAAATTTCTACGGCAAGGTCATAATTCATTGGCATTATGCTCGCAATTTCCTGTCCTTCTTTAATGGTTTCACCGATTCCGGTTACATACGTTTGTGTAATATATCCGTCCTGTGGGGCTATGATGTAGTGATATCCGGATCGGACCTCATAGTTTTTAAACTGGTTCTCAAGCTTATTTATGCCCGATTCAGCGTCGTATTTATTGGTAGAGGTCGTTAGTTTGTCGGAGAGGGTCTTTGCAATATCGTTTTCATACTTTGTTTGAATGTTCATGATCTCGAGAATAAGATTGTCAACTTCGTTCTTGCTGCTGATCCAGTTGTTTTCAGCCTCCACAATGAGTGCATTGGTCTTAAGTTTATTGATGCGTCTGGTTTCAAGATCTACCAGCGATTTCAACCCGAGTTTGTAAAGGCTGTCCATTCGGTTGAACTGTCGTATGGCCGTTTCATAATTCAATTGTGCGGAAATGTATTCTATACTGTCGTTTTGAACCTTAAGGCGGGCTTGTTTTAGCTTTACTCTGGCCTGTTTTAGTTTCAAGCCCCTCTGCGTATTCAACAGGGATAATTGTGTTTCCTGAGCTTTTTCTTTCATACCATAAGTAATGGCCGATTGTTTTTTAAGGTTTAATTGATTTTCGGTCCGATCCAGTAAGTTTTCATCAAAATAATCGTCTTTTATTTCAGAAATAATGGCAATGGTGTCACCGCTTTTTACAAAATCACCTTCCTGCACAAGCCATCGGTCAACTCTTCCGGCGATAATGGAATGAATGGTTTGAGGTCTTTGTTCGGGCTTAAGGGTGGTAACATTTCCATACGATCGAACGTTTTGCGTCCATGGCAAAAATGAGCCAAAGAAAAGAATGCTGAACCCAATGATCAGGATCTTTAAAAATACCTTGCTCGTTCTTTTGGCTTCAACTCTCCTCAGAACGGAAAAGTTCTTGGGAATTACCTTATCAGAAATGCTGTGTTTCGAAATGTTTAACATTAGTTCAGTACTTTAGTTTCAACGATCCTACCTTTTTCAAGTAAAAATTCAGTTTCAATTTGATTGTAAATGCCAAGGTCGTGGGAAGAAGAGATCACTACGGTCCAGTGGTGTTCGGGGTCAAGCACAAATTTTAGAATTTCCTCCCGGTCTTCATCCGACAATATGGCAAAACTGTTTTCAAACAACAGAAGTTTAGGTTTATCTACCACTACTCTCGCTATTAAGATCTTGGCCACCGTGCTTTTTGAAAATTGTCTTCCGTGAGGCAAAATTTTAGTTTCATAACCTAAAGGCAGGGTTTTTAACAGAGGCTCAAGTCCAAGATTCTTTATGGCCCATTTAACATCTTCAAAATTCACATTTAATCGTCCAAGTGTTATGTTTTCAAGCAAAGTGCCTTCAAAAAGGTCTTCATCGCGCAAGTATCCTCCAATATTTGAATGCAGGGTTTCAAAATCGTAATTTTCAATAGGTATGTCATTAACGGCCATATAACCTGAAGCCGGTTTTATTAAGCCTGCGAGCATGTACAAGAGGGTAGATTTACCACTGTCATTTTTTCCTGAAACCAATATTCTCTGTCCGGGTTTTATCAGGAGGCTGATCTCGTTAAGCGCATTCTTGTTTTCCTGCGGGTATTGAAAATTTACATTCATAAGCTCGATCTGTAATCCTTCCTTAAAATTGTCGATAAATACACCACCTTCTTTTTCAAGTTCAAGATCTGTTACCTGTCCTATCTTTTCAAGTGAGGTCAATACATCGTATATAGTCTCAAAACTTAAGATAAGTTTTTCTACCGAGCTGATCATCAACAAGATGACGATTTCCGCAGCAACAAACTGACCTATGTTCATTTGTTGTTCAATTACGAGTAAACCGCCAATGAGCAGCAATCCCAAAGCCACCATGACCTTAAATACGATCAGAAGGCTGAACTGTCTTACCAATACGGTAAAATGCGATTCTCTGGCATCAATGTATTGTTCGGTTGTGTGATTTACCTTCTCAAGTGAAAGATTCGTTTTTCCGGCTAGTTTAAAAGTTGTATTTGCCCTTGCAACTTCCTGTAACCAGTGGGCGATCTGATATTTTCGTTTCGATTCCTGAATACTCGATTCGAGTCCCTTACGTGCTGTTAGTCTGAAAATGATCAAGACCATGACCAGTAATAAGATACTGAATAGAATGAAGAATGGGTGATAGAGCGAAAGGAGGATCAAGCCGAATACGACCTGAATGCTGGCAGCTGAAAAATCAATTAATATTTTTGTCAGTCCTTTTTGAATGGAAATTACATCAAAAAAACGGTTCATAAGTTCAGGAGCATAATACTGAAAAAGTTTTTCGAGTTTTACTCTGGGAATTCGATATGCGAATTCGAAAGCAGCACGGGTAAAGATCTTTTGCTGAAGGTTTTCGGTAATTCTCAGTTGGCTAACCTGCATGATTCCCACAAGGGCAATGCCCAGAGTGACAAAAAATACCAATATTAGCCATGATGAATTTACGGCTCCTCCCTGAATAATATTAATAATGGCTTGTATTCCAACCGGCAGGGTCAGGTTAAGCAATCCAATAAAAATTGAGTAAATGTAAACATTTCGTATTTCTTTTTTATCGGGTTTGAGTAAGTGCCAGAATCGGCTGATTGGGCTGATAGAAGATGATGTCATACTTTAGGGTCGAATTTTATTCCAAGTTCATTGGCTGTGAGTTCGGTGTAGAAACTTAAAACCGAATCTTTATCGGGTAGTACGTTCGTTAGCTTAGGAAGATGTTCAGCAAAATATCTCTGATGATGTGAACCTTCAATAATGGTTGAAACGAGCATATGCGGA
This sequence comes from Flavobacteriales bacterium, assembly GCA_020635455.1. Classification (GTDB taxonomy): domain Bacteria; phylum Bacteroidota; class Bacteroidia; order NS11-12g; family UBA9320; genus JABWCE01. Next base: position 409,117 of record JACJZT010000002.1, on the reverse strand, counting down.
AAAGGGTAGGAAGGTTTGATCTCGAGAATGATATCGGCTACTTTATGGACCACATTTTTATAAGTTTTAAAATACCCTTCCTTATTATCCGTACTCACCTGTTTTGATAAGTAGACTTTTGACGATTCTGCATTTACGATACGGTTTAGTTTTATTTCGTTTACATGAGAAAATTCAATGTCTTCAGATACGGTTTCCGTAAGCAATTGAATTGAATTTTGCAGACGTTTTATAGGATCACTTATGTTTAAGGTACTCAACATAATCCGATAATCCATCCATGCCCAGTACCAGTTTGTAAGATATGCCAAATACTTATGTTTGTTTTCGAAATAGCGGTAAATGGAAGCCTCTGTTGAACCGATCTGTACTGCCAGTTTTTTAAAAGTAAAATTTTCAAAACCGATCTCATCCAGCAGATCGATTCCGGATCGGATTATTTTGTTTCCAAGCTCACTTGAAAGCGGATCCTTGAGAAAAACATTTTCATTCAGATTAATGGATATGATCGTATACATTTTATGATTAGCTTAGCATGCGAAAATAATAGTATTACTATTGATTAAGTTTGTTTTGCGTGCAAATGTTTTAACAATTTTGTAAGTGACTGATATTGAGATTGAAAAAAATAAAAGTAATGTGTGAATGGGTTATTCAGAAATGTAAATCCTTAATTTTTATTCACCTTTACCTTAATTTCAGGAGCCTCAACCAGGTGGAAGGTAGCAGATGCAAGTTTAATTTTTCCTTCGGAAAGCTCAATATTTTTAAGGATACGGGTAAACAGTTCTGTTTTTAAGCTTCTTCTTTTATTATAGGTTACGACGTACCTCAACGTAAATTCAACCCAATTATCATTGGCGATCAAAGAAACCATTGGTTCGGTTTGTGCGTCTTCCAGTCGATATTTTTTTTGAAGTGTGGTCCATTGTTCCCTTGATTGTCTTGGTAATTCGCCTGCAACTTCTCTTCCTGTATTCAGGAGCATTTCTTTTACGCTTTCATAATCACTGCCAAACTGAATCGGTACTTTGATCTCATCCCACAAGAACGGAAAGTCGCCTGAATAATTAAAAACGGGTTCTTTAAACACAAAACTATTTGCAATGAGAACAATCCTTCCGTTGTACAGGTCGCCATTTACCCATTCTCCAGTTTCCATGATGGTGGTGCGCAAAACGCCTATATCCATTACATCGCCTTTAATCCCTCCAAGCTGAACCCTGTCCCCGGTTTTATAAAAACCACCAAACATGATTGCCAGCCACCCTGCAAAAGATGCGATCACCTCCTGAAGAGCAAAGGCTATACCGGCACCTGCCACCCCAAGTGCTATGGTAAATCCCACAAGTTTTTCACGAAACACAAACAGAAGAAGAATTGCTGTTAGAAAATATCCTAAAAAGCTTCCGAATTTTTTGGCCCTGTACCTATGGTCAACGTCCTTAATTCTCGAAACCAGTTTGCTTTGTATGAATTTTATGAGCACCCATACCGCGATAACACCGGTAAAAATGATCAAAATTCTATGGAACAGAGGATTTTTTAGCAATTCATCCATAAAGCAAAATTACTCAGTAAATATACGCATTCTATCCGAACAATGTTATCCAAACAGTTGTTTTTAGAATATAATTAAAGTACCTTGTACTTTAATTAAAAAGTACTTTAATCCTTTCGGATGTCATACAGGATATTTATTAAAAACATGGTATGTCCACGATGCATTGAGTCGGTAAAGAGCCTTGTATTAAAAGAAGGATTGGACATTCGTTCCATACGACTTGGTGAAGTGGATTTATCCCAAAAACCCAATGTGGAACAAACCCAAAATCTGAAGAACAACCTTAAAAATGGAGGTTTTGAATGGCTGGTGGATCAGCAGGCGAAAATAATAGAACAGATCAAATTGCTGATCATTCAGTCAATTCATTTACAGCATAAGAAAGAACCCTTAAAGTTATCCGTGTTGTTAGCCGATTCTTTAAACCACGAATACACCTACCTTAGTAAATTATTTTCCTCTGTTGAGGGACAGACCATTGAAAAATTCTATGTATTGCAAAAGATTGAAAAAGTAAAGGAATTGTTGTTTTACAATGAGCTAAGTTTGTCTGAAATTGCCTGGGAGCTTAATTACAGCAGTGTTGCACATCTTTCGGCACAATTCAGGAAAGAAACAGGAATGACACCCGGCTACTTCAGAAATTTACATCGTCCGGCACATAAATCACTGGATGCAATAAATGGACCCGTTTGATACCCTACCGGATTCAAAATCCTGTAACAAATGATCAAAATAATATAACAATCAGAAAAAGAGTTTATCTGACCTTTGTACTCTGATTGATCGAATAGTATGCCCTCTTCAGAACAAGAACAAATCAAAGTAGGTTATTTCCCTGTACAGGGAATGTCGTGCAGCGCATGTGCTGTTTCAGTTGAATCGATACTCAATAAATTACCGGGTGTTAAAAGTGCCTTGGTCAACTTTGCCACAGCTGAAGTTGTTGTGGAATACGAAGCGTCCGTTACGCCTGAAATGTTAAATGATACGGTTAAGAGCATAGGTTATGGGCTTGACCTTCAAAATGTTAAAACAAATGAAGTACGAAAAAAGGAGGAAGAAAGCTATGAGATCTTTCGTAAGAATTCAATAGGTGCCTCGATCTTTACAATTCCAGTTTTCGTTATAGGGATGTTTTTTATGGACTGGTCACCGGGCAAATGGGTATCCATGGTATTATCCACTCCGGTTTTGTTCGTATTTGGTAAATCTTTTTTTATCAGTGCATTTAAAAAGATCCGTCACGGAATGGTCAACATGGACACATTAGTGGCCCTGAGCACCGGAATAGCGTACGTTTTCAGTGCGTTTAACACAGCATTTCCACAATTTTGGTTGAGAAATAATTTAACTCCACATGTTTATTTTGAAGCAGCCACTGTAATAATAACTTTTGTGTTACTGGGAAAAATGCTTGAAGAAAAAGCCAAGTCCAATACCAATTTTGCCTTGAAACAGTTAATAGGATTAACTCCCGACAAGGTCAACAGAATTTCTTCCAACGGCGAAATTGAAAATGTTTCAATAAATGAGATCAACAAGGGTAATGTATTGCTTATCCAACCCGGCGAAAAGATCCCGGTCGATGGAATGGTGATATCCGGCGAGTCTTATGTGGATGAAAGCATGATAAACGGTGAACCCATTCCGGTTTTAAAACAAAACGATGATAAGGTGTTCGCAGGTACCATTAATCAAAAAGGCAGTTTTAGGTTTAAAGCAGAAAAGGTAGGAAAGGATACTTTTCTTTCAGGAATAATCGAAACGGTGAAAAAAGCTCAGTCAAGTAAAGCCCCAATGCAGAAGTTGGCAGATAAGATTGCGTCAATATTTGTCCCGACCGTTTTGATTCTTTCCGTACTTACTTTTTTGATCTGGATCGTTTTTGGTGGAGATCAAAAATACACACACGCTTTTCTTGCAGCCGTTTCCGTGCTAGTGATTGCTTGTCCATGTGCACTCGGTTTGGCAACCCCCACGGCGATAATGGTTGGGATAGGTAAAGGGGCTGAAAATCATATTTTGATACGAAATGCTGCTGTTCTTGAGAAAGCCGGTATGGTTGACACGGTCGTTCTCGACAAAACCGGGACCATAACCACCGGACGGCCGAACGTCAGCAATTTTATTAAAGGCCCCGAATTTGATGAAAAGCATCACTATGACCTGCTGAATGAAATTGAAAGCAATTCAGAACACCCGCTGGCCGAAGCTGTAATAAGGTATATCAAACCCTTCCTGAATAAGAAAATTACGATCAGCAATTTTAAAAGTCTTACCGGTAAGGGAGTTGAAGCAAAAGGTGAAAATGGGATTCGTTATATGGTTGGTAATGAAAGACTTGTTTCAGAATTTGGCTTTAAGAATAAACAACCATGGTTTAAGGACGATTCAAAAGAAAATACAGGCAAGACCATTGTATATTTTGCCGATAGCCAAAACATTCTTGCTGTGATCGTAATTGAAGATACCATCAAGGAAGATTCAAAGAATGCAATCCAAAGTTTGATTTCAAAAAACATCGATGTAATTATGCTTACAGGTGATGGGGAAGGATCTGCAAAATATGTAGCATCTCAAACCGGGATCAAGCACTATAAAGCCAATCAACTGCCTTTTAATAAATATATTGAGATAGAAGGTCTGAAACAAAATGGTAAAAAGGTCGCCATGGTGGGTGATGGGATCAACGATGCTCCAGCCCTGGCTCTTGCAGATGTAAGTATAGCCATGTCACATGGTACAGACATTGCCATGAATGTTTCCGACATAACCCTTATAGGTTCAAATCTTTATTCGATCGTTAACGCGATCAAAATAGCTGTTGAAACCACAAAAACCATAAAACAGAATTTATTCTGGGCCTTTATTTACAACTTAATTGGGATTCCGGTCGCAGCAGGAATTCTTTATCCATTGAATGGCTTTATGTTAAATCCTATGATTGCGGGAGGTGCCATGGCTTTGAGTTCGGTTTCGGTAGTATTGAACAGTTTAAGGTTAAAAAAGCTAAAAATTCATAGAAATTAAAATTATAGTATATTTGTAAAACAATGATTCGCAAACTTTTATCCATATTTCTGGCCATAATACTGTCCGGTTCAAACATTGGATTGAAGTATGCAACTCATTATTGTGGAGGTCATAAAGTAAACTCAGGCCTTAACATTGATATTTCCAATCTTACTTGTGGGATGGAGGATCAAACGGGTGATTGTGCAGGATCCGGTTTGGAAATTAAGGCAAATTGTTGTCAGGATTTTTTTACCACCCTTCACACCGGCCCGGTGACAAAGGATTGCTCTGTAAGTTTAACAATAAATGATCTAAAGACCGAGTGTGTTTATTTAAACCTGTTTGTTCCGGATTTTAAACCAACAACCCGTGAATTAAACGTTTATACACTTGGCTCTCCACCTTTGATAAAACCCGATCTGGGTTTACTTTACGAAGTATTTCTTATTTAGGATAACATATTTTTTACCCACTGTTTTCTGACAGTGGCAATGAACTTTAATTCTTCAATTACAGGTTTAAAAAAATATGTTAAATAAAATCATAAAATTCTTTTTAGAAAATAAACTGGTAACACTTCTGTTATTGGTTCTTTGTATCAGTTGGGGTCTGGTAACCTCACCCTTTGGATGGAAAATTGGCTTTCTGCCTTCGGATCCTGTACCGGTAGATGCTATCCCTGACATTGGAGAGAATCAGCAAATTGTTTTTACTCAGTGGCCGGGGCGTTCACCCCAGGACATTGAAGATCAGATCACTTATCCATTGACGACTTCACTCCTGGGAATTCCCGGAGTAAAAACGATACGAAGTTCTTCAGTCTTCGGATTTAGCAGCATTTACATCATTTTCAACGATCAAACCGATTTTTACTGGTCACGTTCGCGAATACTCGAAAAACTTAATTCACTTTCTGCAGGATTGTTGCCCGAAGGTGTTAATCCTTCCTTAGGACCGGATGCTACAGCCTTAGGTCAGGTGTTTTGGTATACCCTTGAAGGAAGGGATAAAAACGGGAATCCAACCGGTGGTTGGGACCTTCATGAAATAAGAACCATTCAGGACTTTTTCGTAAAATATGGTTTGAATGCCGTTGAGGGAGTTTCAGAGGTGGCTTCGATAGGTGGCTACATTCAGGAATATCAGATCGATGTAAACCCGGATGCCTTGAGAATTTACAATATACCCTTGCAAAAGGTTATGATGGCCGTTAACCGGTCAAATCGCGATGCAGGAGCTAAAACCATTGAAATTAACAAGGCTGAATATCTGGTCAGAGGACTGGGGTATATTAAATCTGTTGAAGACATTGAAAAAGCTGTGGTAGATGTTCAGGACAATGTTCCAATTCATATTAAAGACATTGGTGTAGTTTCACTTGGGCCTGCCTCACGAAGAGGTATGCTCGATAAAGATGGGGCAGAAGTGGTAGGTGGAGTTGTAGTGGCAAGATATGGTTCGAACCCGCTTCAGGTGATCGATAAGGTAAAAGAAAAAATTAAGGAAATTTCACCGGGACTTCCATCAAAAACGCTATCAGATGGTGTTGAAAGTAAACTAAGCATCATACCGTTTTACGATCGCACCCAATTGATACATGAAACTCTTGGCACACTTGAAGAGGCATTATCCCTCGAATTGCTCATAACGTTACTTGTGGTTATCGTTATGGTATTAAACCTCAGAGCGTCCGTTTTAATATCCTCCTTATTGCCAATCGCTATTCTCATTACTTTTATTGCAATGAGGTATTTTGGCATCGATGCCAATATTGTGGCTTTGTCGGGAATTGCAATTGCCATAGGAACCATGGTCGATCTTGGTATCGTATTGTCTGAAAACGTAATTAAACACCGTGAGGAAGCACCACCCGGACAAAAGTTAAAAGATACGGTATATAATGCTGCTTCAGAAGTGAGCTCTGCCATACTAACTGCAGTTGCAACAACGGTTGTAAGTTTTATCCCGGTTTTTACCCTTGAAGCTGCAGAGGGCAAGTTGTTCAGTCCTTTAGCGTATACCAAGACCTTCGCCCTGATAGCTTCCTTATTGGTTGCCTTGTTGATCTTGCCAACATTTGCCCATTGGGTCTTTGGAATTAATTTTAAAAATAATAGGTCCCGGGTCTTAAAAAACACTTTTTTAATTTTATGTGGAACGATCTCGCTTTTTTCAGGTTTTTATTGGGCAGGAACGACTTTGATCCTCTTAGGTTTCTCAGAAATTTTAAAACAATATTTTCCGGCAGATAAGGAAAAAAGTTACCCGTATGTTTTTAATTGGTTCGTAAGATCCTCCACTCTTATCGTAACCGTCTTGTCTGTAATTTGGTTGCTGGCTGAGTATTGGATGCCCTTGGGAGCTTCTCACAAATTTTTTCACAACTTCATTTTCGTTTTTGCTCTCGTTGGTTCTATAATGCTTTTTTATATCATGCTGGAAAAATATTACCAAAAAATTCTCACTTGGTGTATTGAAAATAAGAAACTTTTTATACTCCTGCCTGCCTTTACTTTATTTTTTGGAATTTCAGTCTGGTTAGGTTTCAACAAAGTGTTTGATCCAATAGCAAGAGGGTTCGACCAAATAGGGGTTAATCTTCGTACTTCAGCTGCATGGTCGTATTTAAATAATAAATTTCCGGGTGTTGGCGAAGAATTCATGCCATCCCTCGATGAAGGAAGTTTTCTGTTGATGCCAACTTCCATGCCTCATACAGGTGTAGAACAAAACAAACGTGTTCTGCAGCAGCTCGACATGCTGGTAGCCAACATTCCTGAGATCGATCTGGTTGTTGGTAAGATGGGCAGAGTTGAATCAGCACTTGATCCTGCCCCGATTTCGATGTATGAAAACATTATTAATTACAAACCGGAATACATTCTTGATGAGTATGGGCATCGAAAGAGGTTTAAGGTTGACAATCGGGGACGTCTGATCCTGATTTCAGGGGACAGTCTTTCGAATAAGGAAGCTCTTGAAACAGGTGTTGCGGAAAAAGAACTTATTCCGGATAATGATGGAGATTACTTCAGGAATTGGAGAGGCCACATTCATTCGACCGATGATATCTGGAAAGAAATTGTGAAAGTCACAGAAATACCAGGAGTTACCTCGGCTCCTAAACTTCAGCCTATCGAAACAAGACTGGTGATGCTACAAACCGGAATGCGAGCTCCTATGGGAATTAAGATCTATGGTCACGACTTAAAGACCATTCAGGATTTTGGTATGAAACTGGAAATGATCCTGAAGGAGGTTCCTTCCGTTAAAAGTGAAGCTGTTTTTGCAGAACGTATCGTTGGAAAACCTTATTTCCAGTTAAAAATTGAACGCGAAGCCATTTCGAGGTATGGTCTCACGATCGAAGATGTACAGCAAACCATAGAAACTGCAATAGGCGGAATGCAGGTGACGACAACCGTTGAAGGCAGATCTCGTTTTCCGGTAAGGGTGCGATATCCCAGAGAGCTGCGTGATGATCCTGAAAAATGGCAAAGGGTCTTGATCCCAACTCCTGCTGGAGTACAGATACCCCTAAGTGAGCTGGTGAGCATTGAATACGTAAAAGGACCACAGGTAATTAAAAGTGAAAATACCTTTCTGGTGGGATACGTTTTACTTGATAAGAAAAAAGGCTTTGCTGAAGTGGACGTAGTTCTGGAAGCAAAGCGCTTTATTCAGGACAGTATCGATAAAGGGGAATTAAAAGTACCTTCAGGGATTACTTTTACGTTTTCGGGCAGTTATGAAAATCAGGTCAGGGCTCAGAAAAGATTGTCTGTTATTATCCCAGTTGTGCTATTGATCATATTTTTAATACTTTATTTTCAGTTCAGGTCTGTTACAACTTCCTTTATGATCTATACAGGGATACTGATCTCATTTTGCGGAGGATTTATAATGATCTGGCTTTGGGGACAAGATTGGTTTATGAACTTTTCTTTATTCAACAGCAACCTTCGCGAAGTTTTTAACATGAGGACGATTAACCTCAGTGTGGCAGTTTGGATAGGTTTTATAGCTCTGTTTGGAATATCTACCGATGATGGAGTGCTGATGGGAACCTATCTTAAGGATCGTTTTAAGAACATAAGACCGGATACTATTTACAAGATAAGGAAAACTGCAATTGAAGCAGGAGGGAGAAGGATAAGGGCCTGCGCCATGACCACAACTACTACGATCATTGCATTGCTGCCTGTTTTTACTTCAACCGGTAAAGGAGCAGATATAATGGTACCAATGGCCATTCCGGCACTTGGAGGTATGATAATTGATATGACATCTTATTTCTTGTTGCCGGTGCTCTATTGCTGGAATGAAGAAAGAAAATTTAAAAAAGACCTAAAATGAAAACGTATATTTTAATTTTTTTCACACTCTTTACTTTGGTATTAAGTAAAAGCACCAATGCGCAGAGTCTGGAAAACTGTTTGCAAATAGCAGCAGAGAACAATCCGGAATTAAAGGCAAAATATTCTGATTTCGAAGCAAGTTTACAAAAGGTTGCTCAAGTAAGTGGTTTACCGGATCCTGTTGTTTCCTTTGGTTATTTTATTAGTCCTGTCGAAACCCGGGTCGGACCGCAAAGGGCCAAGATCGGCATTACTCAAATGTTTCCATGGTTTGGAACTTTAAAAACTGCCGGAAATGTACTTTTATTACAATCGGAAGCCAGATACAGCGAGTTTCTAAACTCGAAAAACGAATTGTATATGCAGGTGAAATCTGCATGGTATCCCATTTATGAGGTGAATCAAAAGATCCTTATGCAAAAAAAGAACCTGGAGATCTTAAAAAGTTACAAATCTCTGGCCACCTCAAAATTCAGGAACGACAGAGGTAGTATGGTTGATGTGATACGAGTTGAAATAATGCTGGATAACACTGAAACAGAAATTAAGTTGCTTGAAGACCAGCTAAAGCCTTTAACGGTTCACTTTAACAAATTACTCAACAGACCCGATACTGTTTTGGTACAGGTTGAACAGGAACTGTCATTGGCGCCCCTATCCTTAGATTACAGAAAAGACAGCTTGCTGCTCAATAACCCGCAATTACAGGCACTTGATCTGAAATTGCAATCTGCTATGGAAGCCGAAGAATTAAATAAAAAACAGGCTTTGCCAAAGTTCGGACTAGGACTTGATTATGTATTTGTCGGAAAACGAACGGATATGGCAGTGCCCGATAATGGTAAAAATGTGATCATGCCTATGCTAAGTATGAGCATCCCGGTATATCGTGCAAAATATAAAGCTTCAACCAATGAATCCAGAATAAACCAGGTATCAATTTCAACTTACAGGATCCACATGGAAAATGTGTTGATTTCTACCTATGAATCGGCGAAATTTGATTTGGAAAAAGCCACAAAACAATTTGAATTATACAACCGTCAGATCTTAAAAATAGACCAGGTCATCAGGTTACTGGAATCGGCATACAGCAATTCGGGAAAGGATTTTGAAGAAATCCTTAAATTAAATCAGGAAATATTAAGCGTTCAAATCGGTAAAGCAACCGCAACAAAGTCATTTTATTTGGCTCTGGCTAAACTGGATTACCTCACCTCAAAAACGGAATGATGTATTGATGTATTGATGTGATGATGTGCTGATGTGCTGATGTGCTGATGTGCTGATGTGCTGATGTGCCAATTATTTAATTAATAATGAAAACAGAACATGGTAAAAAAAAACGAGATAGTAGATATAAGTTTTGAATTTGCTCTTAAAATTATTCAGTACGCTGAATTACTTGAAGAAAACCGAAAATATGTTATTGCTCGTCAATTATTAAAGTCGGGAACTTCAATTGGTGCAAATATCAGAGAGTCTCAAAGTGCTGAAAGCAAGGCAGATTTTATTCATAAACTTAAAATAGCTCATAAAGAAGCAGAAGAAACGGAATATTGGATTTTACTCTGCGAAAAGGCAGAAAACTATCCAACACCATCAACCGAAATAAAAACTCAATTGCTTTCTATCCAGAAGCTATTGACAAAAATAATTTCAACATCGAAAAAAAATTGATTATGAAACTAAACAAAAAACAAATAACTATTTACATAATCCTTCTTCTAGCAGGTGGATTATTAGGCTATATAATCAGCAAATCAGCAAATCGAAACACTGATTCATCAGCACATCATACAGTCGAATCATCAAAAAATAAAACATGGACATGTTCCATGCATCCTCATATCAGGCAAAACAAGCCCGGCCAATGTCCGATCTGTGGAATGGAACTCATCCCACTTTCTAAGTATAATGACGATGCTGTAAATCCTGATGGAATAAGAATGTCGCCCACGGCCATGCAACTGGCAAATGTGCAGACTTCGGTCATTACTAAAAGTAAACCACTGAAAGAGATCCGTATAAATGGTAAGATAAAACCCGACGAACGAAATCTTATTTCACAAACGTCGCATATCCCCGGTAGAATCGAAAAACTAACGGTCAGTGTTACCGGCGAAACCATTCAGAAAGGACAGGTTTTAGCTTATGTTTATTCACCGGAGCTTTTTACCGCAAGAGAAGAACTCCTTGAGGCCCGAAAAATGAAGTCAGCAAATCCTGGAATGTATCAGGCGGCCATTGAGAAATTAAGAAACTGGAAGCTTTCCGAAAAACAGATCGGTCAAATTCTTGAGTCCGGGGTTTCGTTGGATCCGTTTCCGGTTTTGGCTGATGTTTCCGGAATTGTTCTTTCTAAAAAAGTAAATTTAGGGGATTACATTCGAAAAGGGCAAACATTATTTGAGATTGCAGACCTAAGTAATGTCTGGGTTTTGTTTGATATTTACGAAAAGGACTTGTCATGGGTAAAAACCGGCAACAACGTTCGTTTTACTATTCAATCAATTCCCGGTGAAACTTTCATTGGCAAGATCACTTTTATTGACCCGGTAATTAACCCTAAAACCAGAGTATCATCCGCTCGTGTTGAAATTAGCAATCCCGGCATGAGATTGAAACCGGATATGTTTGTTTCAGGCATTATGGAAAGTCCTGTGCAAAACGAAAAAGAAGCTATGGTCGTGCCTAAATCAGCTGTAATGTGGACAGGAGAGCGTTCAGTGGTCTATATAAAATCAACGGATTCAAAAGGGGTTTATTTTACCATGAGGGAAGTTGAATTAGGACCTGTTTTGGAAGATGGTTATATGGTTAAAGCAGGCCTCGAACAAGGTGATGAGATCGCCACCAATGGGGCTTTCAGCATCGATGCTGCTGCCCAGTTAGCCGGAAAACCAAGTATGATGGATCCTGAAGGAAGCACTTCTGTGTCAGGCCATCATCAAACCAAGACAAAAAATACGGACAAAACCATAATTCGACCAGAGTCAAATGCTATTTCCATCAGTTCAGGTGTCAAAAACGAGTTAAAACCCTTGTTCACGGATTATTTCAAATTAAAAGACGCTTTAGTGAACGACGATCTGGAAAAAGCTGTTAGTGCTTCAAAAGAAATGAGTTCGGCAATATCTAAAATGAACTTGAAGGTTTTTAAAAACGAAGCACTTACGGTTTGGATGAAACACAGTCGTATATTGCAAAAAGAACTACTCAAGGCAAACAATGCCATAGACATTGCCCAAATGAGATTGGTCTTTAAAAATATTTCAGATCAAATGATCTTCCTGACAAAGAAATTTGGTGCCATAGACAGCCCAATATTTATTGATTATTGTCCAATGGCAATAAACGACAAAGGCGCCGAATGGCTGAGTACTAAAAAAGAGATCTTAAATCCTTACTTTGGTTCATCCATGTTGAAATGCGGCGAAGTACGTCAAACGATTAAGTAACATTATTTTATGCTTTTCAAATTCAATTCGGGCAAATAACCTTAAAGGATCTTTATTAATTTGAATCGTATAAGCTTATTCGCCAATAATTTAATTTAAGTTAAAATTAACTTACTTATTTATAGGATATTAAGTTTTTAATATATACCATTATTGGTTCAATCCATTATCCAGACCAGACCAAAGGTTCCGTATCCGTACCATTTCCAATTGTTGAATTCGGTAAGTTCTTTTATTACCGTTTGCTTGTAATAATCTTTGTCATCCATTTTAACGTAAGAATCATATTGGTCATAATTGACCGGGCTTAACTCATATTCTTTGGTTTGAAAAACCATGGAGTAAAAAATCACCATTTTACGCCATCTCAGGTTGATCCTGCTTTCCCAAATCAATAAATTTCGATGGATCTTATCCGTGACCAGAGAATAACTTGTTTCGGCTTCATCGTCATACGGATCATCGTCTATGGTATTGAGATAACGAAATCCCTCCAGCATCGAATTGTGCAGAATGTAACGGTATTTTAAACCGGTTTCACCAAAAATACCAAATTCATAAAGCCCTTTTTTTCTGGCTGCGATCTGGTTTTGGCCTGATCTTTGAGTAAAATTAAGGGTTGAAATATAAATACCGCTTCCGATCGCACTAAGAAATCCACCTGCCATAAATTCCGTGCTGTTATAAAGGTTTATGCCTGAATATTTTTTTCTTGCCAGGCGGTTTCTATTAGGTGTAAAAACCGATTGAAATTCGTTATTGGTAGAGTATAGCATCAGGTCGAGTTTCGTATTGATCTGAGCTGCCCAACGTCCTCCGTTGGCAATTTGTTTATGCCATCCATAAACTTTCTGAGAGCTTGTAGCTGCATCTTTATGAAGAGTCCCTTGCACGTTTTTTCCGGCCTGCGATCCAACTTGTCCGAGTTGATAAGCAATGTGCATTCTGACCAAACCCTTAGGCCATAGCCGGTATTTCGACCTTTCCAGGTATATAAAGGAACCAAAGGGCCGGTCGTGCAGATAAAGACTATCTGCAAGTTCGTAGTTATTTCGATATCGGATATAAGGTGTGAAAAAATGCATACCCAGTGCAACGCTTTGATACGACAACATTCTTCTTTTTTTGAGTTCCAGTTTTTCTGCGTCTTTTTTGTTGACAAGACCTTTCAGCCAACCCAAATTGATCCATTGCCATTTAAGATAATCGGTAGAAAAACTCAAAACACCACCACCGGTATATTCCCTGTCCTGGTTTCTTCCGTTAAAAAGAAATACATCATTATCCATAAAGAGTTCAACACCTTTGATAGATGAAATCTCAGAACTATTGCTTTGGTAAAGTACAAAATCATTGGATTCAACTTCATCAAGTCTGCTTGAGATCAATTTTAAATTTGACCTTACAACTGCGCCGGGCAGATCCAGAGCCTCTTTAATGTACAAGTTTTCATAGTCGTTGTAAAGGATTTGTAAAGTATGATGTGAACGAACAAGAGATAAAAACACTTCGGTCTTTTTTGAGTCATAGGTATAGTCTTCTAGGTTTAATAGAATTCTTAAAGGCTTTATAAAATCTACAAGCCCTTTGAATCCGATGCTGTCGAATTTACTTTTTGTAAAATTATCAATTGTATCTTTGTTAAACATGCTGGTATCAAAGTTCTGTTTATTGAAATACCGGTTAAATTTCCTGCGTTTCAGCGAATCGCTGCGAGTTTTTGATTTTTGGGTTGTTTCCCTGAAGGTGCTGAAATAATCATAAGCTACGATCTCATAATAATTTTCGATGGCTTCATCACAGTATTTTATAGCAGCTTCTCTTTCGACTCTGTTTCTGATCCATTTTTTAAACAAAGCATGATCAGGGTTCGAAAGTGCATTTGCGATGGCAGAATGGTTGTTTGTTGAAATTAAGTGAAGTAAACTGCTGTCGACCTGCGCCTTAAGGTCGCTTGCAAAAATTATCAGAAGAACAAAACCCAGCCTTTTCATACAATCAAAGATAAGAAAGAATATGGAAAGTTAGTTTTAAGTACCCGGGACGGGACTTGAACCCGTACAGCCGCGAAGCCACAGGATTTTAAGTCCTGCGTGTCTACCAATTCCACCACCCGGGTATTAATTTTGAGCGTGCAGGGGATTGACCAACCTGCAAAAAAAAACCGCAATAGACGGTTTTTAAAGTGGAGCGAAAGACGAGATTCGAACTCGCGACCCCGACCTTGGCAAGGTCGTGCTCTACCAGCTGAGCTACTTTCGCTTTTTGGAGGTGCAAATATAAAACTACTGCATAAACTTTCAAATGAAAATCGAATATTTATTATTTATTGAAAACCCGCTGAATACTAAGGTTTTAAATTATTGTTTTACAGTTCACCTGATTTAACATTTTCTGAAATTTATGACTAAGATCGACCGCACGACTTTGAGAAGCCCAAGATAACAATCGCCAGGATGTTTAACTTTTCAGAAACCGAAAGGAAGATCTTTTATTTCCTTTGTATTCGATTTCAAGAAAATAACAACCCGGTTTAAGGAAACTGCAATCTATCCGATTTATTGGGTTAAGCACCTTAAGTACCTTACCATGTAGGTCGAGAAGTTTTATCTTGTCGATCCCGGTTGTGAGATCCAGATATAGAATGTCTTCAACAGGATTGGGATAAATACTGAAGGTCTCCTGTTTAGGAGAGCTAATTTTAAGAAAATTTAAGATCAAAGAATCTGCTCGCAGGATATCCGGAATACCATAACCAAAACTATCGTTCGGATGATCATAACGATCGCTGCTGCGTCGAATCGCATTTAGCATAACATCGTTCGGAATGCCGGGATGTTTTTGCTTCAAACAGGCAACAAATCCTGCAATTAATGGACCTGAAAACGAAGTTCCTCCACCTCTGCGAAGTATGTTGTTGGTCCCGATGATGGTAACATTGGAACCCATTGCCATCACATCCGGTTTTATCCGGCCATCAAAAGAAGGGCCAAAGGAGGAGAAATCAGACTTTCTCCTGAACGAATCCACACTTCCCACACATAATACATTTTTACCATCACAAGGGGCTGTAATATATCGCCACGATGATTTGCCTTCATTTCCTGCAGAATTTGTAATAAAGATCCCTCGCTGGTAAGCCATTTCTGCAGCTCTGGTAATAATCGTGCTTTCACCATCCATATCCTGATACGTATAATCTCCCTGCAATGAATCGAATCGCGAATAGCCGAGTGATGAATGAATAATGTCGACTCCAATTGAATCCGCCCATTCCATCGCTCTGATCCAATTGAATTCTTCAATGTGTTTTTCACTTGCAACATCTTCGGTTCGGGCAAGAATTACATCCACATCCGGAGCAGCACCGTTTAGAGAATCTTTGTAAAATCCGTTGACGAGAGATAAAACATACATACCGTGTGCGTCATCGTCAAAAACCAAATTATTATTGCTTACAAAGTCTCTAGTAGCAAGGATCCCATTTCGTTTCCTGAGCGAATCAAAAGCAATGTTGCTGTCAACCTTAAAAAAACCAACATCAAAAAGGGCCAGTTTAATTCCTTTTCCGGTATATCCCATCGAATGAAAGCTATCAAGTTTGAGCATTTCGATCTGCACATCCGCCAGTCCGTAATTAAGTTCCGCCGAATTTAGCATTGCACTTTTGGCACGATACGCAATGGATCTTTCAACTTCAGAAACTTCCTTAAGGTCCTTTAAGGCCAGGATCTCTTTTTCCGAAGCCGATGTCACAAAAGCTGCATTAAACCATTTGGAAGTGCCAATGATACGGATATTTCTGTCTTTTAAAAGTTGGATCAGATCCGTATTCACTTCCGGAAAAACTTTGGAGTTTACATCAGGTTTACCGTTGAAATAAACCCAATAGGTTCTATTTTCCTGTGATTTAGCGCACCATGAAACAAACAGAAAAAAGATGAAGTAAAAGACTCGCATTAAGATAATTCCTGTTTTAATTCATTTAACTTTAACAGTGCTTCAATAGGGGATATGGTATTGGTGTCGATGGCTTTTATAGTATCTGAGATCTTTACAAGTTTAGGATCATTGTATTGAAAAAGGTTCATCTGGTAATCATGTTTCTGCAAATTTTTGGTAACTTCTTTACCACTTGCCATGGCACGGTCTTTTTCGAGTTTTTCAAGAATTTTGGCGGCACGGTTCACAACTTTGGAAGGTATACCTGCCATTTTTGCCACATGGATACCAAAACTGTGTTCAGATCCGCCTTTTAACAACTTGCGGAGAAAAATTACCTTATTACCGGTTTCTCTGGTTGTAATGTGGTAATTCACAATTCCGGGATTTTTGTTTTCCAACTCATTTAACTCATGATAATGCGTGGCAAAAATGGTTTTGGGTTTGCTCTTGTGTTGGTTGAGATATTCAGCGATCGCCCATGCCAGGGAAACTCCGTCAAAAGTGCTGGTACCCCTGCCGATCTCATCAAGTATAACAAGACTTCTTTCACTCAGATTGTTAAGGATACTTGCTGTTTCGATCATTTCAACCATAAAGGTACTTTCACCCTGAGAAATGTTGTCGGAGGCTCCAACGCGTGTATAAATCTTGTCAACGAGTCCGATCTCGGCATATTTGGCCGGTACAAAGCAGCCAATCTGAGCCATTAATACTGCAAGGGCCGTTTGTCTTAAAACTGCCGATTTTCCGGACATATTCGGACCCGTAAGAATGATGATCTGTGTTGCTTCGCGATCGAGGTAAATGTCGTTTGGAATATACTCTTCACCTGCAGGTAAGCGTTTTTCAATGACCGGATGCCTGCAATCCTTAAGAACTAAAGAAGTTTTTAAATTCAGCAAAGGTTTGCAATAGTTGTTTTGCGTAGCGACCCATGCAAAATTGCTTATGCAATCAAGCTGAGACAGCACTTTTGCGTTGGTGAGGATGGGACTGAAATAAGCCGAAAGAGTATCCACGAACCTTTGGTACAATTCAGATTCGATGGCATAGATCCTTTCTTCGGCATTTAAGATCTTGTCTTCGTATTCCTTTAGTTCTGTAGTTATGTACCTTTCGGCATTGGTTAGCGTTTGTTTTCTGACCCAATCAACAGGAACTTTTTCTTTGTGACTATTGGTAACCTCAAGGTAATATCCGAAAACATTGTTGAATGAGATCCTTAAGTTGGCAATGCCCGTTCGTTCAGCTTCACGTTTCTGGATTCCGAGAAGATAATCCTTACCGGAATATGCTATCGATCGCAGCTCATCCAGTTCATCGTTATAGCCGTTTTTGAATATTCCGCCTTTATGGGGCAAAACAGGAGGGTCATCCGAAATGCTATTCGATATTAATTCTGCAAGGTCTGAACAAGGATTGATCTTATTGCCAAGATCGACCATGTTCTTATCTGAGGTTGAAAGGCAGTATTGTCTTATTTTAGCAGATATTTCGAGAGCTTTTTTCAAAGCAATTACTTCTCTTGGATTTATCCTGTGCAGCGAAACCTTGGTTATCAAACGCTCAAGATCACCCGTCCTGGCAAGCTGATGCTGCAATTCCTTGTTTTCTTCAGGGTGACTGATACCAAATTCCACGAGATCGAGCCGGTAATTAATTTTATCGGGGTCGAGCAGGGGCATCACCAGCCATTTTCTCAACAATCGTGCACCCATAGGAGTTTGGGTATGATCGAGAATGTCGAGCAATGAAATACCCTGCGGGTGTGATGGTAATATGAGTTCAAGATTTCTTGCAGTAAATGAATCCAACCAAACAAATTCATTCTTATCCAGACGTTGGATCGTGTGAAGATGGGTTAAATTATGCTGCTGATTTTGATTTAAATAATGAAGGATCGCACCTGCGGCAACAATACCCAATTTCAAATTTTCAATTCCAAAACCTTTGATGGTTTCGGTTTTAAACTGATTTAACAATTTGTCGTTGGCAAAACTTTCATCGAAGATCCAGTCATCCAGTGCATAGGTATAAAACTCTCCGAATTCAGATTGAAATTTATTGCGAAAGCCCTTTGGGAAGATCACCTCGGATGGCAATAGATTCTGAAACAGTTTTTCTATATACTCCTTATCACCTTCGGCTATCAGAAATTCTCCGGTCGATATATCTATAAACGAAACACCATATTGATCCTTTTGCGGATAAAGGGCAGTGAGATAATTGTTCTGCTTCGATTCAAGGATCTTATCGTTCACGCTCACACCCGGAGTAACCACTTCTGTAACACCTCTTTTTACGAGAACCTTGGTTTGTTTAGGATCTTCAAGCTGATCGCAGATGGCTACTCTTTGTCCTGCACGCACCAGTCGAGGAAGGTAAACATCAAGCGAATGATGCGGAAATCCTGCCAGCTCAACCTCACTTGCTTTTCCATTGCTTCTTTTGGTAAGAGTTATGCCAAGGATCTTTGAACTCTTTACGGCATCTTCTCCAAAAGTTTCATAAAAATCGCCAACCCGGAACAACACCAAAGCGCCGGGATGTTTTTGTTTAACGTCGCTGTATTGCTTCATCAGGGGTGTTTCCTTATTTGCTATCTTTGCACTCAATTGGTATGGAAAAATCAGCCCGCAAATTAAAAAATATAGAGCTAAATAGGCTATCGGTTGATAAGTTTAAGGATTCCGAAAAATTACCTCTGGTAGTAATTCTCGACAACATTCGAAGTCTTAATAACGTTGGTTCGGTATTCAGAACATGCGATTGCATGGGAATAGGAAAGGTTTATTTATGCGGTATCACGGGTACACCTCCTCACCGAGACATTCACAAGACCTCTTTAGGTGCAGAAAATTCTGTGCTGTGGGAATACGAAAAGGATATTCTCAAGGTGATTCAGCACCTGAAATCGAAAGGATTTACCATAGCAGGCCTGGAGCAAACAGATCAAAGTTTGGATATCCGAAAACATCCGTGGGACAATGAACCTTTGGCTCTGATCATAGGAAATGAGATCGATGGGATAGGAGATGAGGCGATCGGAGAATGTGAACGCTTGTTTGAAATCCCGCAATATGGTACCAAACATTCGTTCAATGTGGCCGTAAGTGTCGGTATTGCCCTTTGGGAACTTACAAGATTGGCAAAACGCCGCCCTTAATGTTTACCGCTTGTTGATACAATCTTGATAAGATTGAATTTTAAGACCTTAATTTGACTTAACTTCGCATCCCGTACACAGAGGTAATAACACCTTAAATTATGCGAAAATCTAAATTTGTATTTGTTACGGGTGGCGTGACGTCGTCATTGGGAAAAGGAATCATTTCAGCTTCACTGGCCAAATTATTACAGGCAAGAGGTTATTCGGTTACCATTCAGAAATTCGATCCATACATCAATGTGGATCCGGGAACCATGAATCCCTATGAACATGGCGAATGTTACGTTACGGATGATGGAGCAGAAACGGATCTGGACCTTGGACATTATGAGCGGTTTTTGAACATTTCCACTTCACAGGCCAATAACGTTACTACCGGCCGAATTTATCAAACCGTTATTGAAAATGAGCGAAGAGGTGAGTATCTGGGAAAAACGGTTCAGGTAATACCTCACATTACCAATGAAATAAAACGCAGGATGCTTCTTCTGGAAGAAACAGGTAAATACGACATCATAATTACGGAACTGGGTGGAACCGTAGGGGACATTGAATCTCTGCCCTATGTTGAAACCGTGAGGCAATTAAGATGGGAACTTGGACAGGACACAGTTTGCATCATACATCTTACCTTGATCCCTTATCTTAGCGCTGCAAAGGAATTAAAGACAAAACCAACCCAGCATTCGGTAAAGGTGTTACAGGAATTGGGAGTACAACCTGACATACTGGTTTGCAGGACGGAACATAAATTGAACACAGAACTCAGAAAAAAAATAGCCTTGTTCTGCAATGTAAATCAAAATGCGGTAATTGAGTCTCTTGATGCAGAAACCATTTACGATGTGCCCCTAATGATGCTCAAGGAAAAGCTCGATAAAGTTACTTTGAGCAAATTGAAATTGCCTGTTAAATCTGAACCGAGTCTCGAAAACTGGAAAGATTTTATCTTAAGGGTGAAACATCCCTCCAACGAGATCCACATTGGGCTGGTTGGTAAATACGTTGAATTGCAGGATGCCTATAAATCGATCAATGAAGCCTTTATACATGCAGGGGCCGAAAACGACTGCAAGGTGGTGGTGAAGACCATACACAGCGAGGCTTTAACTCCCGAGAATGTTTCGGGCAAACTCGATGGCCTTGACGGAGTTTTGGTTGCACCCGGATTTGGAAGTCGCGGAATTGAAGGAAAAATAGAAGCCATTAAACACATCCGAACCAATGACATACCCTTCTTTGGAATTTGTTTGGGTATGCAAATGGCTGTTATTGAATTCGCACGCAACGTACTTAAGTTAAAGGATGCTCATACCGCAGAAGTAGAGAACGGCAATAAAAATCTTGTAATCGACCTGATGGAAGATCAAAAAGAGGTTTCGATCAAGGGAGGGACCATGAGATTGGGCGCCTATTCCTGTGATTTGAAAAAAGGCACGAGGTCCTACCAGTCATACGGGAAAAGCAAAATTAAGGAACGTCACCGACATCGTTTTGAATTTAACAATAAATACCTTGCTGATTTTGAAAAATCCGGTATGATCTCAGCCGGCCGAAACCCTGAAACCAACCTTGTTGAAATCGTTGAAATACCCAAACACCGGTGGTTTGTAGGTGTTCAGTTCCATCCCGAACTTAAAAGCACGGTTGAAAGCCCACATCCCTTGTTCGTTAAATTTGTAAAAGCATGCATGGATTATGCAGACGACAAAAGTAGAAATTTGAAGAAAATGAGATAAGTTTTACGATGTATTTTAATGGCTTAGTTAGAAATTTTTGAACATAGTATGTCAAGCAATTTAAATACTTCTTTATTTTTTCCCGACTTCATGTAAAACAATTTAATGGTTACAGAATCATTAGCATTCGGTGATCCTATACCGGCGTATTGATACGATTGTTCAAAAATGGAATTGCAATAGTTTAAATCCGTTTCACCATTAACAATAAAAAACACCCGGTCCATCGATATCATGTTGATCAGTGCATCTATTTCGTAACGGCAACCTTTAAATTTTTCTGAAAACGATCTGAGGTCCATCAATACCAGATCTGAATTCATTGTAAGTGATTTAAGAACGCTTTTCCAGGTGTCGTTTCTGCACATCATTTCATTCACACGATGTGTGCCATCTTTATCCGGTTCATGATCCATTGCATCTAATTTTTGATCCAAACTTTCGGTATCATTGCAAAAAGAATTTTTCAGGTTACCGGTTATGAATTCCATAAATTCATGGGGTTCAAGTGTTGTGGCAGCTAAATCAGGACCCGTAATTAGCTGAACGCTCCCTGCATATCTCCAGTGTTTGAAAACCATTTCAAAAAGACTTTTTCCTTTTACTCCAAGGTTAAAAACTCTTAAGATCAGCAAAGTAGGTGACGGATTGGCGATTCTCCTTTTACCAATATAGCCGAACCACAGGTAATTGGACATTTTGTAAAAAGGAAAAGCCAGTAATGAAATTAAACCAAATTTAACATCAGCGATAAAGAAAAACGATGAATAGCAGAGGTTAAAAATAATCATGATACCATCTGCAAGCAATTGCATTTCATTGATCTTTTTTTGAATGTAAAGATTTCTGATGGCTTTTAAACATAACCAGCCTATAATGGAAGCCATTATCAATGGCAGAATTATCCACGCAGCAAGCGTTTCATATACTCCAAGGCCCATTTCAATAAATAGCTTGCTGAGAGTTTCACTTGAATCCGGGTGGCCTATAAGATAGCTAAATAGAAATACCGGTCCGGTGAGGGCGACTACCACAAAAGAGAATACAAACATTCCAATGGATTTTATTTTTTCCAGCCTAAGCAAAAAGATTCCTGCAGTTGGAACAGTATTGTAAATCATAAAAGCCTTCATTAATCCATCAAAATTTGATTCCGGATTGTTTGAAATACCATCGACAATATAAATTGAAACGATAAAAATGAAACCATAGAGACCAATCAGAATATACCTGTCTAATTTGCTTCTTGCAATTAAAATAAACGAGACCGGAACAAGCGGAAAAAGAAAGATTAAGACCACAAACAAGAACGTTAAGGTTCCACTGAGGTTTGCATTTATGAAAAAAACTATCCCAATGTAAATGGCAAAAACCAGGCAAGAAATAAAATAGCCGATTAAATGTGACCCAAGTGTTTCCTTTAAATGATAAAATAATTTAGTATTCTTTAAGGGAACAGAATCCAGATCCACTGTTTCAATTTTCAATCCTGTTCTGTTAAATCTTCTATCGTGTTCAGGATCAATGATTTTTATTCCGGTATTTTTGCTCATTCCATCAACAATGGCCTTTTTGTACCTTTTAACTAGAAAATATGCCAGAGGTACTGCCATAAGGATAGAAAAAAAGAATAAAATCATTACGGCCGATGCCATTAGGTTTTCAGGTATGTTCATGAGGTATAAGTATCTTCTGTAAAAGGTGAAAAAATTCTAATCTGAGTTCATGTAGATATACACTAAAGACCTCATTCTATGTCGTAATTCTTAAGAGTTTTATTTTTTCTAAATTACTAAAGAAAATTCGTTTATAAACGCGGATCAAATTTCTTCCTCAACAAAATACATTTCAACAAGACCTTTGCTTTTTGCCTCAATCCTTCCTCTTTGGATGCAGTTGAAATGATGTTTGATCAATTCGTAGGTAGCATTGCTGATGTTTACCTTGCCGGCTTCTCCACTGCTTTCCATCCGGCTTGCAGTATTTACGGTATCTCCCCAAATATCGAAGGCAAATTTTTTGAATCCCACCACACCTGCAACAACCGGACCACTGTGCAACCCGATACGTATGTTAAACACCGGTTTACCTGATCGGGAATCGGATCCGGATCTTTTATCCATAAAATCCCTGATCTTAAGGGCGCAATGAACTGCTTTCAGGGCATGTTCAGGATTTGTTATTGGCAAACCGGATACACACATATAACTATCTCCAATCGTCTTTATTTTTTCAAGGTCGAATTGTTCAACGATCTCATCAAAACCTTTAAAACACTCATCTATTTCTTTAACCAGTTCATCCGGGGTCATTTTTTCGGATATTTTGGTAAAATCTTTGAAGTCGGTAAATAAAACGGTTACTTCATCGTAGTATCGGGCTTTGGCAGAACCATTGGTTTTTAATTCCTGAGCGATCTCATCCGGTAAAATATTTCTAAGAAGGTCATCGCTTCTTTGTTTTTCTTTCTCAATTTCTTCTTTTTGGGCCTTTATGATGATATTTTCCTTTCTTGTTTGTTCAGCTTTGTAAAGAGCAAGCTGATTTTTTACTTTATTCTCAATATCGTCGTTATTAACGGCTTCGAAAGTTTCGTGAAAAATCCTGAAATGTTTAAAACTATCGCCTGTGTTTCCAAGTAGCATATATACTTCACTAAGTTTTTGATGGATTTGGTACAATTTAGGTTTTACATGGATATCTTCTGCAATTGGAAGACACTCAAGCAAAACGTTTAATGCCTTTTCACCTTCGCCTTTTTTTAAATAAATTTCGCCAAGGTTGATATAATTGGTTATGCTTCCGTTTCGAATATTGGAATGTACCCGAATTTCAAGCGCTTGTTTATTGTACTCAATTGCTTTTACATAATTTTCCATTGCTAAATAATAGTCGCCAAGATCCGTTAATCCCCTAGCAATAAAGGTAGATTCTGTTTCAGAATTGCTTAATTCGAGAGCTTTATTTAAGTTCATCAATGCAAGCTCATGTTTTCCCTGCTTCATATAAACGCCACCAATTGCATTGACCAAACGGGCAGAAAAATGTTGAATTCCCAATGGATAATCGAGGTTTAATGCACTTTCAAACATTTTTAAGGCATTATCGTAGTGTCCGTTCTCCATATAAACTCCCCCCAGCCAATAATAACACATGATCAGATACACCTTATACCTGTCTGTATTTTCCAGCATATCTAATGCATATAAACCATAACGCATTGCAAGGTCTGTTTCTCCGGTTGAACGATACAGAAAACCCATTACTACATTGCAGGCAGCAATGCTTTCCTCGTCTTGCATTTCCTTAAACAGGACAGCCGCATCATTGAGGTATTTTTTCGATTGTTCGAAATCATCGGTCAAAAAAAGAACAGACCCTATGGTTAAAGTAATCCAGGCAAAAAAATCAGGATGTTTACTCCGGTTTGCTTCAGACCATTTGAAAATTTCATCCAAGAGATCCTTTGTTTTGCCGTAACGTGCAAACCCGGTGTAATTAACCCAAAGTAATTCATAAAAACCTATTGTAGGCTCTGCTTTGCCTTTGACTATCTCTTTAAAATTCTTTTCTAATTGAATGAATAATTCCATGAAACAATTTAGATTTTTTGTTTATCCGGTCCGATATTCGAATTAAGGAAAATTCTTTTAAAAATTAGCCAAAACAAATGAATGGTTTCGACCGACCTCAGCAAACAAATTTGCTCTCAAAGTAATTGAAGATTACGAATAGGTAGAAATACGTTTTGCTTTCTCTTGAAGGACATTGTCATTGTTTACTTACAAACAACTCTTGAAATTACCTTTTAATTAAACGTTTATATCAAGCCTGTCCGGGAAAAATTATAAATTAAAGATGTAATTTTACCATAGATTGATTAAGGAAAAAAGGCCTATTGCAAAAATGAGAATAAGAGATATGATCCGAAATTTTTCCTGAGGTATTTTGGTTAAGATCTTCTTTCCCAAATAAGTTCCTGTGATTCCTATTAGAACTAAAAAAGGAATGTATATCATATCATGTTTATGCATGTACCCATTCCGGTAATAGACAAAAGTTCGTGAAAAATCGATTACAAAGTCGATGAAAGCAGATGTCGCTATAAATATATCTTTTTCCAGGTTAAAGGCAGCCATGGTCAAACCACGGATCGCCCCCCCGGTTCCTAATAAACCTGCTGAAAAACCCGATAATATTCCACCGGTCACGGCATTCGCTGAATTTGCCTTTATCTTGTAATTTTTCTTTATCAGAAAAAATGAACTTATTAAGATCAGGAATAAACCCAAAAAAAGTTCCAGAAGCAATGAGTTGATGTATCTTGAAAGAATCCCGCCCAGTATGACAAAAACTACCGAAGGGATACCTATACTGATCAAAAGTCTTTTGTCGAGACCGGATTTAAATAAAAGGATCTTGCTGATATTGCTCGACAAATGAAATAAGGCCGTTAAACCCAATACCGAATGATAATCGAAGTACAAATTGCCTATGGGTACGAAGAAAACTGATGACCCGAACCCTCCTACGGTTCCAAGGATTTCAGCGATCAATGCAAGGATAAGAAACAAATAATTAATATCCAAAAGGCTAGATTTTATTATGTCTTAAACTTTTTGGATGCAATTTAAAAACACTTAACACAGGCATTCTTTAGCAGACATTATAGAAAATTATTCTACGAGTAATCTTTTGGTATACGTATTGTTCGATGTATCTCGTAACTGCACAATATAGCACCCGGGTGAGAAAGCTGATAAGTCAATTGGTATGTATTTGTGATAGGTGCTCACCGAATTTTGAAATAATTTTTTTCCGCTTAGGTCGTGCACGCTTATTTCCAAAGGTCCTGAAAGGTTTTCCGGAAATGCTACTTTGGTCTGGTTCTTTGCAGGGTTTGGAAACAAAATAATATCTGCAAGAGGAAGTGCATTGATATACTCATAGATCAGATGGGTTTGGTTTACCTCCGGATTTTTGAGAACCACACGATTGTGTTTTTTATTGGGAAAGTAAACAACGATCGAATCAATTGTGGTAAGCTGGCCCAGTCCAAAAACCAGTTTGAACTGTGATTGCCCGGCTGCGTTACCCTGTCCGGCATATACTTCTTTGGTTTTAACCAGTGTGCCTGAATGTACTTCAACCCTTGCACCAATGCACGAACCATTGGTACCTATGGCAGGTTTTAGGTTTACCATAACATGGTTGTTCATGTCGGCAATTTCATTTTTTAAAAATATTGGAACGTGATCAGAACTTTTATTCCCTCCACCCCAGATCAGAAGATCCTCATCCCCGTCGTTGTCGTAGTCAAAAGGCCTTGTTATGCTCATTGTATTGTATTTAATCCCGGTAAATCCAAGTTCCTTGTTTATGTCTGTAAAGGTATGGTCAGTATTTTGATGAAACATATAAATTCTACCGTTTCCACCACCTGCATAGGTTCCATCTGCATTACTGAGATCGGTCAAGCCATCGTTATCCATATCAAACCAATTCGCATCGTAGGTAGCAATGTGGCCTGCAAAGGGTGGTTTTCGGGGAGTGAGGTCCATGTTCCATCTAAGTACATAATTGCTGTCAGGTCCTTTATTCTCAACAATAGTGGAACGGCCTTCATTGGCATTATTGCCTCCGTGAACCAAAGCAAAATAAAAATCGAAATCACCATCGTTATCGTAATCGCAGGGCATAGCCGCCCAATGGCATAATGCCTGACCGTTATCACCTTTGAGCAACTGGCTGTTGTATCCAACTTCTGAAGCAACATTAATAAAATTTCCATCTGCAGTATTTTTCCACAAGCTGCCTCCGGTTCTGCAGTAGGAAGCTGAAAATATATCGGTCCAGCCATCGTTATTCCAGTCTCCGGCACTGCTGCCGTAAAGGGGTTCTTTTCCGGGCTTGTTCAGATTGGTCAGTTCGGTTACGTTTGTGAAAGTTCCATCACCATTGCCTCGCATAAGTATATCGTCCTGTACCTGATTGTTGGTATAATCGCTGAACCAGTTTCCTATGAATAGATCGATGTTCCCGTCAAGGTCATAATCAAGAAAACTCAGTCCTTGCGTATTGGTAAGACCAAGTTTATCAAGCCCATTATTTACTTTTACCGTAAACTTTCCTTTGCCATCGTTCAGCAGCACCTGACAACGATCTCCCACATCCGTGTAATTTTCAATGCGGTGAAAGTAATGGGCCGTCACCATGTCAACATCACCGTCGTTGTCAACATCTGCAAAAGCAGCTATGGTGGTTTGTCGTCCGGTATCCTTAGGGTCAACGTTGCTGTTAATTCCGGACCATTCTGTGTAGTCGACAAATTTTCTGTGCCCCCAATCCTTATCTGCCTCATTTATAAAGAGCTTCATAGCTACCCGATTGTTAAAATAATCAACACCGGTTATGGTAACAAGATCCTGATACTGGTCGCCATTTACATCCACCACGTAGGCTTTTTGCATACGTTCGTTGGTAAGGCCAACCATATCCGTTATTTCAGAAAACCAATTCGCATCTTGCGAAAAGGCTGAAAATGAAATAAACAGAATATAAAATAGGGTGCTTATTTTCCTCATGATACGAACAAAAATAATGGTTTCTTAACGTATTGTTAAACAAACACCCTTGTTAAAATAGATTTGTGACATTTAGACCAAATTTAGAAAGATTTACATACTTTTGTTACCCGTTAATTATGCTTGTTGTTTCACTTTCCGAAGAATTGCTGTATGAACTAAAAAGGGTAGTTCAGCAATTGAATGACCTGAGTTATTCTAAAAAACTTCCATTATTGTCTAATAATTCCATCGGACAGCATGTTCGTCATATTCTGGAGTTTTATGAATGTTTACTTAAAGGCACAGATACCGGTGTGGTTGATTATGATTCCAGAGAGCGGAAAATGATCCTTGAACAAAACGGTCAGGAAGCCATAACCTTTATTGAATACATTAATTCAAAGATCAATTCGGTCTCTGCCAAAGATCTTTTGCTGAGTTATCAAAATGGCGACCGGTCTCAAACCATTCCAACAAGTTTTGAAAGAGAACTTGCCTACAACATTGAACACGCCTTACACCATATGGCGATCATAAAAATCTCCGTTCAGTCGGATTTTCCATCCATTGAGTTGCCCGAACATTTTGGTGTGGCACCATCAACCGTAAAATATTTAAGATCTGTAAATGTGCACGGTTAGTTTCCTTCCTAAAGGCGGAAACGATTTTATTTTAACAAGCAACCGTGATGAAAATATACTTAGAGAGGTTGCGAAAGATCCGTCAATTTTTCATCGAAATCATCTCAAAGTGCTTTACCCTGAAGACACAAATTCAAAAGGCACCTGGATATCGGCAGCCGAAAACGGAATTTGTTTATGCCTGTTAAATGGGGGATTTGTTTCTCACAAGAGGAAACCACCTTATCGAAAAAGCAGAGGATTGGTGCATCTCGATTTTTACGAATACAATAATGTGAATCAGTTTATGGTAAATTATGATCTTAAAGGAATTGAACCCTTTACCCTGATCATCATAGAAAGCAAAAATAAATTAAAGGTCAATGAGTTAAGATGGGATGGAAAACGGATCCACAGGACCATCATTGATGAAACAAGACCAAAAATATGGTCTTCTGTTACTTTATACAGCAAAGAAATAATTGCCGAACGCGAAAAGTGGTTTGCTGAATGGTTATTTGCAAATCCGGATCTCGAATCCGATTCCATAAAAAGATTTCACCATACCGGTGGAAGCGGTGATCTTAAAAACGACCTCAGAATGAAACGGGAACAGGTGTTTACAGTTAGTATTACCTGTGTTGTCAAGGAAGATAAAAACTTTCAGATGATGTATTCCGATCTGATAAAAGGTAAAGAAAGCCTTTCAGTTCTCGAAATTTCATGAATTACTTCAGGCTGAGACGCTTTGTTTTAAAATGGACCCATTATGAATACTGGCCTTGGCTTTTCTTTTATATCCCTGTAATTCCGGTTTATCTTTATTACGCCATCAGGGCAAGGTACTTTTACTTTAATACAGCTGCGAACCCCGGAATTGATCTTGGTGGCCTTTTTGGTGAAAGCAAAATTGGGATATTAGACCATATCGATCCAAAATATAAGGCATTGACCCAAATACATGTATGTGGCGAAAACATTGACGAAACCCTTGAAAAGATCCAAAGAATGAATTTCAAATTTCCGGTGATCCTGAAGCCAAACAAAGGTCAAAGAGGGGATCAGGTTTTTGTTATTCAAACATTTGACCAGATCAGAGAGATACTGGCCAAAGATGCTATTGATTTTTTAATTCAGGAATACGTTAATTATTCTTATGAGTTAGGAGTTTTATATGGTCGTTTGCCAAACGAAACCAAAGGAAGCGTACGATCCATAGTCATGAAAAATTTTCTTACCGTTACCGGCGACGGAAAGCAAAACGTAAGGCAGTTGCTTTTGAATAATCCCAGAGCCTGGTTTCAAATGGAGAGGTTTGAAAAAGAAATTCCGGAAATATTGAATCAAACCCCTGGTAAAAACACGGAAGTTTTAGTAGAGCCCGTCGGTAACCATTGCAAAGGAACTGAATTCATAAATGCCAACCATTTAATAACCGATGACCTTCATGAGGTCTTTGACCGAATCTCCGGATCTTTTAAAGGCTTTTATTATGGCAGGTATGATCTTCGAGCCGAAAGTCTTGAGGCATTTTCCAGAGGTGAAAGCATTAAAGTGTTTGAATTAAATGGTGTAACCTCTGATCCCGGGCATATTTTTGATAAGAATTATCCATTGTTGAAGGCATACCGTGATTTGTACAGGGAATTGGGATTCATTTATCAGGTTTCGGTACAGAACATTAAAAAAGGAGTTAAGCCTTTGAGTTTTAGGTTTATAACCAAACTTCTATGGGGCCATTTCAGGAATCGCAAAAAGTTAGGTACACTATTTGTTAAGCCTTAACGTTAAAGAGAAGAGTCACTTAATGCTGAGAGCACTGTCCATATTAACAATATTGCTACAGAACATTACGGTGTTCTCACAAACTCATATACTGGTAAACAATAGCGTTTTTGATTATGGGAACGTTGACAAATGGAAAAACGATACCGCGTTTTATACCATAACCAATACAGGTTCAACTGACTTTTTCTTTCTCCCGACACGCAACTCGGTTAACATAAAAACCTTAACACCGCAAAAAGCTGTAAAACCGGGTGAAGTTGTTTCGGTCAAGATCCTTTATTACACACAAAACCGAGGTTTTTTCAAGGAGGAGATCCCAATATTTATCTCGGCATCGGATAAGCCTTTTTTACTCACCCTCAAGGGCAAGATCGTTGATTTTCATAGGGATGCATTAATGGAATGTCCTGATTTGAGGGGAAACGAGCCACAAAAGAGCACTTCAGAAAATGTTGAAGTTTCAGTTATCGATGGAATTTCGGGTGAAAGCTTGAAAGGATTTGATGTGATCGTAAAAACCGGTGAAGAGAGAATGTTGCTTGAAAGATCATCCAAACCGGTTTTTTATTTGAGTTTGAAAAGAAACCGAAGGGTAAGATTTACAACGAGTCTGGAAGGTTATCTTACCGCTGAGGAAGATTTTTATGTCAGTGCCCTAAATACCAAATTGGTTCTCAAATTGTTCCCGGATGATACATACACTAAGGAGAATGATGAAGAGATACTGACCGAAAAAGACGATCCGATCGTTTTAAAGGACGAACCGGCAGAGGATGAAAAAAAAGATATTGAAAGCCTGAGAAAGAAATTTAATGAGAGGTTTAAAGATAAAAAAATCATAGAGAAAGATGTGATCCTCGTAAAGGAAAGCGACAAGGATTCATCGGATATTATTGTAGATGAAGAGGTTGAAGACCAGAGTGATTTTGACGATGAGGGACAGCTCAACAGCAAGAAATTTGCCAATAACAACCTTATTTTTCTGATCGATGTTTCCGGAAGTATGGATACGCCCGAAAAATTGCCTTATTTAAAAGAATCGGTTGCCAATATGGTGAAGGTATTGCGAAAGGAAGATCTGGTCACAATAATTACATACTCGAGCAGTGTGAACATTTTGGTTGAAGGAGTCCCCGGAAACAATAAAGAATACTTGTATAAAATTATTGAATCGCTAAATGCAAAGGGTTTAAGTAAAGGGTCGGAAGGTATGAAAACTGCTTATCTTCTTGCTGAAAGAAACTTTATCGGAGGTGGTAACAATCAACTTATCCTGGTATCGGATGGCTTGTTCAGTGCCAAAAAATTCAACCCCAAAACCATATATCGTTTAAGCAAACAGAAATCGGATGAGAGCCGTATTATTACTTCCTGTATCGGGTTTGGAAAAAACAAGGAAGCTTTGAACTTTTTACGGGAAGTTTCGATAAATGGTAATGGCAGTTTTCTTCAGATCAAGACCAGGGAAGAAGCCATGAACACCCTTGTAAACGAGATCATGCTGAATTCCAGAATAGAACCCAAATAAAAAGCCCGATAATGCTTACCGGGCTTTACTCTATTGTATTGAATAAACTTAGATTCTTCTTTCTTTGATCCTGGCGGCCTTACCAACTTTGCTTCTCAAATAGAACAATCTGGCTCTTCTGACCTTACCTTTTCTAAGGACCTCTATTTTATCAATGTTCGGGCTGTTGATCGGGAAGATACGCTCAACTCCAATACCACCGGAAATTTTTCTAACGGTAAAGGTTTCAGCGATACCGTTATTGCGTCGTTGAAGAACAACACCCTGAAACTGCTGAATCCTTTCTTTATTACCTTCTTTAATTTTATAGTGAACGCTAACCGTGTCACCGGCAATGAAATCCGGTATGTCTGACTTCCTGAAACCCGATTCTACATGCTTAATCAAATCCATAATCTTTTTTTAAAGGCTGCAAAATTATCATTTAATTATTTGAAAACAAATAAAATTATACATTCTTTGCAAAGTATTTCCATGCCTAAGAAGAACAGAGAAAAGGGCGGTATAGTTTACAGTACTCATCCCGAGAATTTACCTTTTGAAAGCCTGTCAGGACTTTTTGACGAGTCTGGGCATAAGGATGTAAAACAGGACCTGATTGTCCGAATATCCTCCCAGGGAAGGGCTGGTAAAAAAGCTACACTGATTCAGCGTTTTAAAGGAACACAAGACGAAATGGAAAAGCTTTCTAAAGAACTTAAGGTCCATTGCGGGGTTGGTGGGAGTGTAAAAAATGAAGAAATCGTACTTCAGGGAGACCTTATCGATAAAGCAGTCGCTTTTCTTCAGGCAAAAGGTTTTAAAGCCAGACGCGGATAAGTCAGAAATCTTCAGATAGTTTATTAAAAACAATCCATACCATTAGACCATCTTCTTTTGAATAATTATAAATTGTTAATCTGTGTAAAAATCAGTGTTTTGTGCAGATATTTTGTTTAATCCTTACCCTTTTTAATTAATTTTGCAGTCCTCAAAAAAAAATAACATTTTATTAATGAAACATCACCCAGTAGTAAAAAGTATTATTGAGAATTCTTCAAAGGCACATATCCAGCTAAGTGTTGAAGAACTCATCGACGTAGCCCTGCAAAACAATGAAGGGCAATTGACCGATACCGGAGCCTTTGCAGCCGATACCGGAGAATTTACAGGTAGAAGTCCTAAAGATAAGTATGTAGTCATGGACGATACCACCAGAGACTCCGTTTGGTGGGGTGAAGTTAACCACCCAATGGAAGAAAAGGTATTTAACAACCTATATGCCAAAGTGCTTCAACATATTAAAGGTAAGGAATTATTTGTAAGACATGCCTATGCCTGTGCAGACCCTGCCTACAGAACCAATATTGAAGTTGTTACCGAGTCGGCATATCAGAACATATTTGCCAATAATTTATTCTTACGTCCCGAAAAAAATGAACTGGATGTAGAAGACCCTGAATGGTTAATCATTGCTTCTCCTTCTTTCAGAGCAAATCCTGAAATAGATGGAACAAGACAACACAATTTTACCATTATCAATTTTACTCAAAAAATAATCCTTATTGGAGGATCGGGATACACTGGTGAGATCAAAAAGGGAATTTTCACTGTATTGAATTATGTATTGCCACATCAGAAAAATGTATTATCGATGCATTGTTCAGCCAATATCGGAGCCAAGAACGATACCAGCGTATTCTTTGGATTATCGGGAACCGGTAAAACAACGCTTTCAGCAGATCCAAAAAGAAAACTGATCGGTGACGATGAACATGGCTGGGCAAACAACACCATTTTTAATTTTGAAGGAGGTTGCTATGCTAAATGCGTTGATCTTACAGAGGAAAAGGAGCCTCAAATCTGGAACGCCATAAAATCCGGTGCACTTGTAGAAAATGTGAGGTTTTTTCCAAACACGAATCAGGTCAATTTTGAAGATATATCCGTTACTGAAAACACCCGTGTGGCATATCCGATCGATTACATCGACAACATTGCCATTCCTTCAGTAGGAAATTCACCTGAAAACATATTTTTTCTTACAGCGGACGCTTTCGGTGTGTTGCCTCCTGTATCCAAACTTTCTCCCGGCCAGGCGATGTACCACTTTATCTCAGGGTATACGGCTAAGGTAGCGGGAACTGAAGCAGGGATCACCGAACCACAGGCAACCTTTTCTGCATGTTTTGGAAAAGCATTCCTGCCTTTACATCCGGCCAGATATGCCGAAATGCTCGGTAAAAAATTAAACGAAAACCCTCAGGTTAACGTATGGCTGATCAATACCGGCTGGAGTGGAGGAGCTTATGGTGTAGGTTCCCGAATGAAACTGTCCTTTACCAGAGCAATGATCACAGCGGCATTGGAGGGTAAATTGAATAATGTTGAATACATCAAACACCCGATCTTTGGATTGTCTATTCCCCTTACCTGTCCTGAGGTTCCTTCCGAGCTTCTAAATCCCAGAAACACCTGGGCCAATGGTGATGAGTATGATTCAAAGGCCAACCACCTCGCAAATTTGTTCAATAAGAACTTCGAACAATATGCAGATGGATGCAGTCAGGAAATTTTGAACGCTGCTCCAAAAGCAACTGCAACTGCGTAATAGATCTTTTTTTTAAAACAGGAAAGTCCGGAACTCCCGGACTTTTTTGTTATGCGAATTTTGTGAACCGATTGGAATACCATCACACTTCCTGTTTACAGTCATATGGTTAAATAAAAATGGTGCAGGGGACTGCGATAAAAGATTAAAGATTCTTCTGATTCATTTCCCTTCTTTCTTTTCTGTAAGTAGTAATGACGGGTATGGCCGTAATAACTATCAGAAATAATACAACCAAACCAAGATGGTCTTCAAGTCCCGGAATTATTTTTGATAAATAATAAGCAGAGAGGGTCATGGCACTTGTCCATAAAATGGAACCAATGAAGGTATACGTGAAAAAAGTCTTTAGGTTCATTTCGATCACACCGCTCAATATAGGCGCAAACGTTCGTATAATTGGAAGAAATCTGCCCAAAATCAATGCTTTGCCTCCATGTTTGTCGTAAAAGGTCTTGGTAAGCGTTACATAACGTTTTTTAAAGATCCAGGAATCATTTCGTGTAAAAAGTCTCGGGCCCATTCGTTTTCCAAAATAATATCCGGTTAAATTACCAGTTATGGCCGCCAGATTCAACCCGATCATTAAGGTTAAAATGCTTACATCAAGAACATGCATTCGGCAAAGAATTCCTGCCGTAAATAAAAGCGAGTCACCAGGTAAAAAGAAGCCAACGAATAAGCCGGTTTCAGCAAACACAATAAACAATAGTAAGCCTACGCCACCCAATTTAATCAGATTTTCGGGTATGAAAAGTTTAGTAACTAACTCAAAAAACTCCTGCATGAATCGGTGGCTAAAATAATTCTATTTTTTTATTCTTATTGCCGGGCAGTTATTTTTTTTTATGATTTTTATCCCTATTAAATTACTGTGAAATGTTACTTTCATCACGCAATTTAAAGATTAATGTAAGTATCTTTGTTATGGTTTAAAGCTATGAAAGTATTTGTTAAAAGTTTAATGGCCATAATAGGCATGGCAGTTATGTTTCAATCCTGTAAGGATGATGATCCCAAACCCTTTAAGCAAGTTGTAAAATTAAAGATCGAGCACATATGGGGCGATACGGATTTCATATTAAATTCTGTATACGTTCTTGATACAACTACAAAGGCAGATACCCTTATACCAAGCAGGTTGATCTACCACATCAATCATTTAAAACTGTTTACGGAAGACAGCGTACAAATCGATGCAGACCATGAATACTATATGTACAACCATGAAGAGAAGAAATTTTATCCCGAAGACATATCCTTTACCACTCCGCAGGAAGGGGTGAAGTACTACGTTAACTCAATAGAATTTACCATTGGTATTGAAGATTCATTGACTTCTGTAAACAATTTGCTTTCCGGATTTTTTACAAGTCCTATGTATTGGGGAATGATCATGGGGTACGTTAACTTTAAATTTGAAGCGACATCACCGCAGGTTAATACTGTAATATATCATGTAGGAGGTTATTT
Organism: Flavobacteriales bacterium; assembly: GCA_020635455.1. Classification (GTDB taxonomy): domain Bacteria; phylum Bacteroidota; class Bacteroidia; order NS11-12g; family UBA9320; genus JABWCE01. Next base: position 373,298 of record JACJZT010000002.1, on the reverse strand, counting down.
GGATCCGTATAAAAATTTCAGAACCATCAGGCTCTCCTTTAAAACTCCTTATTTACTGGAAAAACAAAATATACTTACACTACAGGCCGATATCTATAAAGTATTCAATGCAAAGAATGTGATCGATATTCATCAGTTTAACGACATACACGCCCCGAATGACAATAGCGTAAAAGTAGCCGATAACATCTCAAAGATGTTTTCATTTAAGTCGATATTGCCTGAATAAACATTATTAAGCATTCGATTTCTTATAATTAAACGTTTATAATACTATTGATTGAGTTTTATTTGATTCAACGTAATTTTTGTAACAAGAAATAAACGAGATTTACACATTTAATAATGAAAAGAATTAATCTGCTATTATTTTTATCGATCTTCACTATCGGTTCTATTTTTGCCCAATCACGATGCATATATGTTTCGCTTCACGGTGGGAAAAAGATTCCTGGTGGTTTTAAATATAATTCTGTAAAGTATCAATTTGATCCCCAATGTGATACTTTAATTTGCAATGGCCCTGGGTATTCAGGATGGTATGTCCCCGACAACAGTGTAAGTTTTAATGGAATTAAAGGAATTCCCCAAAAGAATATTAATTATTTGATCAGGAAATCTGTTAAAAAGGTTGCAAAAAGAAAGATGAGTACCGGTGAATTCAAATTAAAATTTAAGGGACAAAATTATAAGGTCCGATATAAGAATGCAGAAAGGTCCGGAGAGGCAGATTTTCATTTCGAGTCGATCTAAATATATTTACATTGAAATAATTGCAAACCAATCTGTTTTATCCGTTACATGGAAATTAGCAGTGCATTCGATTTGGTACCTGATCATTATGAGTTTTTTAAACTTTTTTTAATACATCCTTTTTATTAATCGGTATCATATTCTTAATAATTCATAGGTGTCTTTTTTGTCATACGAAACCTATGCCTTAATATTGCTGTAATAAACTTTATACTTAAATGAAAGCATATATATTCCCCGGTCAGGGGTCGCAATTTCCGGGTATGGGCAAAGACCTGTACGAATCATCCGTATCCGTAAAAAAAATGTTTGATATGGCTGATGAGATCCTGGGATTCAGCATCCGTTATGAAATGTTTGAAGGAACGGCCGAATCCCTGAAAGCAACGCGGATCACTCAACCGGCAATATTTCTTCATTCGGTTGCAAAAGCTTCTGTGATCGATAATTTTTCACCGGATATGGTTGCAGGACATTCACTGGGAGAATTTTCTGCTTTGGTTGCAAATAAAACCTTGAAATTTCAAGATGCACTTCAGTTGGTTTATAAACGAGCAATTGCCATGCAAAAAGCATGTGAAATGAATCCGTCAACAATGGCGGCAGTATTGGGTTTGGAAGATTCGGTTGTTGAACAGATCTGTGCTTCCATTGATAACGAAGTGGTTGTATGTGCCAATTATAATTGCCCCGGACAATTGGTCATATCCGGCAGTATAAAAGGCATTGATATGGCCTGTGAAAAACTTAAAGAAGCTGGAGCGAGGAGAGCACTTGTACTTCCTGTCGGAGGTGCGTTTCACTCTCCATTGATGGAACCGGCCCGAAAAGAACTGGAAGATGCAATTTCTACTACAGAATTTTTCCAACCCATTTGTCCGGTTTATCAAAATGTGACTACTACAGCAATTACGGATCCTGAAGAAATAAAGAAAAACCTGATCTTACAATTGACTGCACCGGTTAAATGGACACAGTCCGTCCAGAACATGATCGCAGACGGAGCCGTTGAATTTACGGAAGTTGGCCCGGGTAATGTACTTCAGGGATTGGTTAAAAAGATAAACGGGTCTGTTGCAACCGCAGGATCCTGAAGTTTAATTCAACAGGTTTTTGATCAGAATAAGGTTTAATGTTCAACTGAAAATTAATGCAAAAATCATCGTAAATTTGCCAACTTTTATAAAGATTTAAATGGAAAATTCTGCCTATCAATTTGAAAAGTTTAGTTATCGTCATAACAGTCCTTCCGATGATGAAAGATTAGTCATGCTTGAATCAATCGGGTTTTCAAGCGTAGATGAACTTATTCGCAAGACCGTACCTGATAACATTCGTTTGTCACAACCTTTAAACATTACCAGAGCGGTTTCTGAATTCCAATTCATTAAAGACATCCGAAAGATCGCGCAGAAAAATAAGATCTATAAATCGTACATTGGAGCAGGGTATTACAATACCATTACTCCTCCGGTTATTCTGAGGAACATAATGGAAAATCCCGGATGGTATACTCAATATACACCATATCAGGCAGAGATTTCCCAAGGAAGACTTGAAGCCTTACTGAATTTCCAGACAATGATCAGCGACCTTACAGGTTTGCCTATTGCCAATGCTTCTTTACTTGATGAAGGTACTGCTGCAGCTGAAGCAATGAACATGTTTCACGGTTTAAGTCCAAAAGAAAACGGAAACAAGTTTTTTGTCAGTAAAGATACTTTTCCTCAAACGCTTGATATTTTAAAAACAAGGGCAGAACCTATAAACATTGAACTGGTAATTGGCGATTATAAAACCATTGAATTTAACAATGAATTTTTCGGTGCCTATGTACAGTACCCTGATAATTTGGGTAACATCAATGATTACCGATCCTTGGCTGAAAAAATTCACTCAGTTGGAGGCTTACTTGCGGTAGGGGCGGATCTCATGTCTCTTACTCTTTTGACACCTCCGGCAGAATTTGGTGCCGATTGTGTAATTGGCAATTCACAGCGTTTTGGAGTTCCATTGGGATATGGTGGCCCGCATGCGGCATATTTTTCAACCAAAGATGAATATAAAAGACAAATTCCCGGTCGCATCATCGGTGTTTCGGTAGACGCACAAGGCAACCATGCACTTCGTATGGCTTTGCAAACCCGAGAACAACATATACGAAGAGATAAGGCCACGAGCAATATTTGTACAGCTCAGGTTTTGCTAGCCATCATGGCCGGTATGTATGGGGTTTATCACGGTCCCGGAGGTTTGAAAAAGATCGCAGGCAGAATAGCTGCTTTGACCAATTTGCTTGACCGCGTGCTTAAAGTCGCAGGATTTAATCAGGTCAATACAAATTATTTTGATACTCTTTGTATTGAAATGGACCATAACAGCATTAATTCACTTCGTTTAACCTCAGTGGATGCCGAAATGAATTTCAGATATTTTGATGAACACGTAGGTGTTTCCATTGATGAAACAACAGGTCTTGAAGATATACAGCAGATTGTGGATGTTTTTACACATTCAGCCGGGAAACCAAAAATAGACATAAATGAATACGCTGAAACAGCTGAAAATGGATTTGAAAATACGTATTCAAGAACAAGCGATTTTATGCTTCACCATGTCTTTAATTTTTATCATTCCGAGCATGAATTACTGAGATACATCAAATCACTCGAAGTAAAAGACTTGTCGCTTTGTCAAAGTATGATATCTCTGGGCAGTTGTACCATGAAACTTAATGCGACCACCGAAATGATCCCTGTGACCTGGCCCGAATTCAATCAAATACATCCGTTTGTTCCACTGGATCAGGCAATCGGGTACAAAGAAATCATAGATGAGTTGAGCAGAGACCTTTGTGAAATTACCGGTTTTGCAGCCATGAGTCTGCAACCCAATGCGGGCTCACAAGGAGAATATGCAGGTTTAATGGTGATCCGTGAATATTTTAAGGACCTGGGACAAAGCCATCGCAATATAGCGCTGATCCCGGAATCAGCGCATGGAACGAATCCGGCTTCAGCGGTTATGGCAGGGATGAAGATCGTAATAATCAAGTGTTTGGAGCATGGATACATCGATGTGGATGATCTGAAGAGCAAAGCCGAAATGCACAAAAATGACCTTGCCTGTTTAATGGTAACCTATCCTTCAACTTTTGGTATTTATGAAGAGACCATTAAGGAGATCACACAGATCGTTCACGACAATGGTGGACAGGTATATATGGATGGAGCGAATATGAATGCTCAGGTTGGTTTGACCAATCCGGGCATGATCGGAGCAGATGTTTGTCATCTTAACTTACACAAAACTTTTTGCATTCCTCATGGAGGTGGTGGACCCGGAATGGGACCAATTGGCGTGGCAGAACACCTGAAACCTTATTTGCCGGGACATCCTCTTGTTGAAATGGGAACAGAAAAGTCTATTTCAGCCATCTCGGCTGCCCCATGGGGCTCGGCTTCAATATTGCTTATTTCCTATGCTTACATCAAAATGATGGGAAGAAATGGCTTGAAAGAAGCTACCGAAACGGCCATTCTCAATGCCAATTACATTCAATCAAGACTTAAAGGGTATTATGAGTCCCTTTACACCGGAATAAATGGTACTGCCGCTCATGAATTGATCATCGACACCAGAGTGTTTAAGGCATCTACAGGTGTGGAAGTAGAAGACATCGCAAAACGATTGATGGATTATGGTTTTCATGCTCCAACTGTTTCATTTCCAGTAGCCGGAACCATGATGATCGAACCGACCGAAAGTGAAGGAAAGGAAGAGCTGGATCGTTTTTGTGATGCTTTAATTGAAATAAGGAATGAAATTCGTGAAATTGAGCAAGGTTTATATCCAAAGGATAATAACGTGTTGAAAAACGCTCCGCATACCGCTCTTGCCTCTATGAACGACCATTGGGAAAGTCCCTATACAAGGCATAAGGCAGTGTACCCATTGCCTTATATTAAAGCCAATAAGTTCTGGCCTTCCGTTGCAAGGGTTAACAATACCTATGGCGACCGAAACCTCGTTTGTAGTTGCCTTCCGCTTGAGGCGTATGCCGAAATGGGGGCTTGATAAATGTGGGTCAATCCAAAGTTTCATTTTAAGCAATGAACCTGAGTTCATATACTTTTAGGATTTCTGTAAAGGCCCTGGCGTTTTTAGGGATCTTGCTGACACTAAATTCCTGTACCCGTTACAGTAACCTTCCCAGAAAAAGGGTACTTTTTCAAAATGAATCAAATTCAGGAAAAGCAAAAAGAGAGAATCCTTCGAACGAATTGATCTTACTCGGAGAACGGACGGACACGACCATACAAAACGTTTTTACCGTAATTGATGAAACAAAACCTGCTATATCGCCTAAATTTTCAGTAAAGGAAAACCATTCTTCCCGTAAGCATAAAAATGAAAAGAAACATCTGTCTAAAACCTTACAAACCTTAATCGGTGGATCAAGACCTTTATTATCAGCGGTTTCTGACAGGACTGTTTTGTTTAGGAGTTTTCACACAAAACCATTACCTGATGATGAGAAACCTGAAAAAGAATATCACATACCCTCAATAATTTCATTTGCTGCAGGAATTTTGGCCTGGATATCTTTTTTTCTGTTCATCGTTCTAGAAACGTATTTCTTTCTGTTTATAAGCGAATATTTGCTCCTTATTTCTTTCTTCCTGGCCATTTCTGCCATCGTAATGGGAATTGTCTCCCTTTCATTGACCAACAAGCAAAAAGAGCGTTATAATAATCGGTATATGGCTTGGATCGGACTTGGATTGGGCGGAATTGAAATTTTATTTTTCTTTGTAGGCATTGTTCTGTTGTTTTTAATCTTTGGATTTTAATATTTTTAATTCATAGACAAAAGATTAATTTTGCACCTCTTTACTTTGGCGGGGTAGCTCAGATGGTTAGAGCGTCGGATTCATAACCCGGAGGTCGGCAGTTCGATCCTGCTCCCCGCTACAAAAATGGGTTGAAATGTTTCAGCCCTTTTTCATTTAAATACATTTTCGCATTTTTGCAGCTTAGGATGATAAAAAGCAAAGCACCATTACGAATTGGTCTTGCCGGTGGCGGAACCGATGTGAGTCCGTATTCTGATCTTTATGGCGGCTCAATTTTAAACGCTACCATCAGTAAATACGCATACGCCACTATTGAACCCGGAATATCTGATCAAATCGAGTTTTTTGCCATGGATAAAAAGGAGAAACTCAGATATCCGGTAAATTCTTACCTTGAGCCGGATGGAAAGTTAGACATTCTTAAAGGTGTTTACAACCGTATGGTAAAGGATTTTAAGGTCATCCCTCAGGGTTTCCGATTAAGCACCTTCGTTGATGCACCTGCGGGGTCAGGATTAGGATCAAGTTCAACCCTCGTCGTTGCCATCATCGGTGCATTTTCCGAATGGCTTAACATTCCGCTTGGAGAATACGACATTGCGCGTCTTGCTTATGAAATTGAAAGAATTGATCTGAATATGGCCGGTGGTAAACAAGATCAGTATGCTGCTACCTTTGGTGGATTTAATTTTATGGAATTCAATAAAGACGATAAAGTGATCGTAAATCCACTAAGGATTAAGCGAAAATACATTATTGAATTACAGCACAATTTGGTATTGTTTTACACAGGTACGAGCCGGAATTCGAGCAACATTATCGCTAAACAATCCAACAATATTGCTACGAACGAACAAACAGCATTGCAGGCTACCCATAAACTAAAAGAACAGTCGGTAAGAATGAAGGAGGCCCTGCTTACCGGTAATCTTGATAAGATCGGTGAGATCCTTCATGCCAGCTGGCAAAACAAGAAGGAAATGGCAAAGGGGATTACCAATCCTCAAATCGACGAAATATACGATGCCGCCATTTCAGCCGGTTCAAACGGTGGTAAAATATCCGGTGCCGGAGGAGGAGGGTATATCTTTTTTTATTGTCCGGGTAACAGTAGATATGAAGTAATTGAAGCATTGAAAAAGTTTTCGATCTCGGCTGAAAACTATGAGTTCACGACCGGGGGGGTCTATACCTATTCTATTTAATGACTGCGTTTCCGGATATCATTGTTTTGGCCGGAGGTCTTGGCACCAGACTAAAATCCGTGGTCAAAGATCTTCCAAAACCAATGGCACCGATCGCCGATCGCCCGTTTTTAGAATGGCTTCTGGATTACATAACCCCTTTGAACCCGTCAAAAGTTATTTTGAGTACCGGTTATAAACACGAATTGATACAGGCCTGTTTCGGAAATAAGTACGGAAAAGTCAACCTGGAATATTGTGTTGAAGACACTCCGCTTGGCACCGGCGGCGGCATCAAAAAAGCCCTTAAATCTGCCAAATCAGAGAACGTACTGGTATTGAACGGAGATACATTTTTCAGAATGGACCATAAAGATTTTTACGCAAAACATCTTGAATCAAAATCTTTATTTAGCATGGCCTTAAAGCCTATGGGTCAGCCATATAGATATGGAACAGTTGGTTTATCAAATGGCCGTATAATTAATTTTAATGAAAAAGATCCAAAGCTGGAACACGGTTTGATCAATACCGGTGTTTATATGTTAAACAGAGAAATAATTTCAAAGTTTCCGGAAACGGAGCGTTTTTCCTTTGAAAAGGATTTTCTTGAAACGTCCGTAGATCTTTTGAATATGAATGGGTTTGTTTACGATACTTATTTTATTGACATCGGTATTCCTGAAGATTATAACAAAGCAAACAATGAATTCCCGAAATTATTCAGTTAAAGCAGGATCAGCCTTGTTCATTGACAGGGATGGAGTGATCAATGAGCTTCGCGTACAGGATTATGTTAAAAGTACAGACGAATTTATCTTATTGCCGGATGTTATCAATGCTCTTGCGATCTTTCGCAGAATCTTTAAACGTATTTTCATAGTTACCAATCAGCAGGGTGTAGGTAAAAAACTAATGATCGATCCCCTTGAAACCATCCATCAGTACATGTTGTCCATGATACCGGAGGAGCTGCATCCGGATGCGATCTATCATTGTCCACACCTTAGTTCTGAAAGTTGTACATGTAGAAAACCCAAAACGGGCATGGCTCTTATGGCCAAAAACGACTATCCGGAAATCCAATTTACGGAGAGTTTTATGATAGGAGACAGTGATTCAGACATGCAGTTTGCTCAAAATTGTGGTATGGTTTCCTTCAGGATCGACCGATCTGGCAATTCGAATTCCGAACTTACTTTTAAGGATCTTCTGGAAGTCGCCAATTATTTTGCCAATTAATACCATTGTTTTGTAAAAAAAGCGCAGTGAGATGCAACCTTTTTTAAAAAAATTACGTTAATTTTGATAAAGACTCGGTTTGAAAAGGCTATTTACATTGTTTTTGATAACATTTTGCGTACTTGACGCAAATTCAACCCACCTTATCGGGGGGTCAATGAGTTATCAATATCTCGGCCAGAATAACAGAGGCAAATTCAATTACAAAATCACACTTAATTTATACAGAGATTGTCAGCAATCTGAAGTTCCTTTTGATCCGGAAATAAAGATTGGAATTTATCACAACAACTCTAACCTGACCAAACACAAAACCCAGAGCATAAAACTGATTTCAAAAAAACTGGTTTCGCCACCGGGTAATACAGATTGTCCTTTTAAACCCAGTGTTTGTATTGAAGAAGGTTTTTACGAGGGAATTATTGAAGTGGATCCTTCTACCCTGGGTTACCATCTGACCTTTGTGAGATGTTGCCGAAACATACAGAACAATCTTGTTACAGGTAATGGTGGTCAGCCGGATCAGGGTCAAACGTATTATTGTTTCATTCCGCCCACCAGCATCAAAAACAGTTCGCCGGTATTTAAAGGGGTTCCATCTCCTTATATGTGTGCCAATGATACCACCTCGTTTTTGAATACAGCCCTTGATCCAGACGGAGATTCATTGGTTTATTATTTTGTTCATCCTTTCAAGGGTGGTTCACCTACAGGTCAGGGTGCAGAACCCGATCCACCTCCTTCACTTAAACTACCCATTTCAACCGTTGTTTACAACCCGGGATTTAGTGCGAATCAACCCTTCGGAAATACAGGTTTTTCAAGTATCGACCGTTTCAATGGTCTTACTCAGTACTTTACCAGAATCACCGGAAATTTTGTAGTTGCAATAGAAGTTGCCGAATATAGAAATGGTGTATTACTTGGAGTTGTCAGACTCGATCTACAGATCATCTTTATAAACTGTCCTCCAAACAAAAAGCCTACCATTTCAGGTGATAAGGGCAAAGACTTTGTGATCGAAGCGGGAAGTAAGCTTTGTTTTAATGTGATCTCCACCGATCCGGATGATGATCAACTCAAATTGACCCAACAGGGAGACATCTTCACAGGAGCGAATGGTTGGAAAGGTCCTAAAGCCACGCTTGCGGCAAAAACCGGCAAAGGTTCGGTAGTGTCTGAGTTTTGTTGGCAAACTTCCTGTGATCAGGCTAGAGACGCGCCCTATCAATTTGCCGTAAACGTGGAAGACGATGGCTGCCCGGGGAAATTCAATGCTGCGAATTTCAAGATAACCGTAAAACCGTTCGAAAGTAAAATTAAGATAAGCGGTCCAACCATTGTTTGTCAGAATGCTTCTGCAAGATATTTTGTTACAGGTTTGTCGAAAAACTCAAAGCTTGATTGGGAAGCAGTTAATGGAGTGGTACTATGGGAACAGGGGGATTCAAGCATGACCATTGCCTGGACAGGTAAAGATACAGGTTATGTTAAGGTCAGGGAAACGAGCCAGTATGGATGTTTTGGTGACTGGAAAACTTTAATGGTTCTCATTAAGCCAAGCCCTGATAAGCCTGTACTAACCGGTCCTGATACAGTGTGTTATGGTTCGGGAGGAAAACTTTACAGCATAAGCAATTTTAGTGCCGGAATGACTGCCTTCTGGAAAGTGAATTCGGGTACTATTCTCAGCAACAATAACAGCAGTGTTTCGGTTGAATGGCCTGTTTTGGGAAACCAGACCCTTAAGGTACATCTTGTAAATTCCAATGGTTGTGTCAGTGATACCACCTATTTTAAAGTCAATGTACGTAAACCGGTTCCGGATATTTTAGGCCCATTATCTGTATGTCCAAACTCTAAAGGCATTGAATATCTTACCAACCCTAAAAACGGTTCCGTTTATTCATGGTCGGTGTTGGGCGGTTTAATTTCCGGTAGCAATAAAGGTCAAAGTGTTAAGATAAACTGGGGAAATCAGGGAAATGGAATCGTTAGTGTTACAGAAACCGACAAATATGGATGTTTAAGTGATCCTAAGGATTTAACGGTAAAGAAAACCTATACTCTTGATGCCGTTGCACCCTTTGGAAAAACTTCGGTTTGTGAATTTGACAAAGATGTTCTGTATTTTGTATACAATGCAAATGGAACAACCTATCAATGGTCAGTTACGGGCGGTACAATGGATACTACGAGTCTTGCCTCAGCAATATCGGTAGATTGGGGAAGCAGGGGCAATGGTTTGGTAACTTTATCCAAAACAGCCTATGATTCTGTTAATATGAAGCAGTGCATAAGTATTCCTGCCAAACTCGATGTAGTGATTCATCCGACTCCGGATGCCGATAAGATATCAGGTGACTTCGACTTATGTCAATTGCCCGATTCGGTTTCATATTCCGTTAATGGATTTGCAGGTAGTACGTATCTCTGGACCATTAATGGCTCGTCTACAAACATCAGTGGTCAGGGAACCAATACCATAAAAGTGGCCTGGAATCAGCCGGGTAGTTACACCATCCGTGTTCAGGAAACTTCTTCCAACGGTTGTATAGGTAATCCAATTGATTCAATCGTAATTGTTCGTCCAAAACCTGCCACTTCGGTCATTTCCGGACCACTTACCGTTTGCGATCCTAATTACGATAACCATACCTATTCAGTTACCGGCTATCCAAATTCGACTTACACCTGGAGCATTCTCAATGGAACTATAAAGTCCGGTATGGGAACTTCCAGCGTTAATGTAGACTGGAACGGTATTGAGCCATCATGGTTAAAGGTTATCGAACTTTCGGAATACGGGTGTTTGGGAGATACTGTTACCAGTCTTGTAGTAAAGGATAATCTGAATTTAGAATTATTGGTGGTTTCTGTAGGATTACCGGATGATCAGATTGAACTAAACTGGAGTACCTTAAATTCGAAGGATATTGACAGAACCTACCGCATTGAGCGAAGAAAAACGGGTACAATTGCCTGGGATTTTGTGGCAGATATCGATAATCGAAAAAATTACATCGATCAGCCCTTAAACACAGATGACTTTGCTTATGATTACATCATTCGGTCTAAAGATCTTTGCGGTGTTGAAAAAGAAAGTGAGATTCATACCAACACCTGGTTATTCGGTGCTAAAACTGAAGATATTTATACGGTAAACATAGAGTTTCAGAATTATTTAGGTTTTAAAAACGGTGTTAAAAAGTACATACTTTACAGAGAGCTTAATGAATCCGGTATCTATGAACCTTACGACTCCTTTACCACACCCACTGAAAAATACTACGATAACGGTCTGGAAGGTTATAATCAATGTTATCGGATTGTTGCGGTTGAAGAAGATGGAAACCTGCAAATGGGCTGGTCAAATGAGATTTGTTTTAATTTTGCTCCAACGATCTATGTACCTAACGCATTTTCTCCAAATAACGATGGAATCAACGATCTGTTTAAAGTACAGTCCGGTGCCATTAAAACGTATAATCTAAAAATATTTGACCGCTGGGGAGAAAAGATCTGGGAAACCGACAATTATGATGAACACTGGGATGGAACATACAAAAGTTCTCCGGTGCAACTGGGAGTTTATGTTTACATCATCACCTTCACCGACTTCAAGGATAAGGTCTTCGGCTTAAACGGTACGGTTCATGTAATTCGTTGATCAATCAAATTTTTTGATCCAGTCAGAAAGGTCATGGATAAGATATTCGGGAACGTTTTTTCCGCTGTAATATTCTGATGGATTGGGTTTGCCTTCGTATTCAAATAAAAGGTGATTGAGTTTTGGATAAGTATTAAACTGATGAACAGGATGTAGCTGAAGTCCTTTTTTCCATAATTCAAAATCCGTCATGGTTACCTGAAAGTCTCGCTCTCCCTGTATAAACAAAACCGGTATATCAATGCTGTCGAGCGCGGCTACCGGATTGTAATTCCTTAAGTCGATCCAGAATTTGGAAGGCCAGTAAGCCAATAGTTTTGTTTTTGGCTTTGAGTGGAGCAAGTCATCATTTTTTATGAATGCAATGGTCTTGTTTTGTTTTTTGATATACTGTTTTTCAAAAAAGTTAATTTTATCGTCGAGACCTAATAAAAATTTGGTTTGATACTGGATAAGATCTTCTATGGGTCTTGCACAGCCTGCGATTGAAATTCCTCCTCTCACTCCTTTGCATTTTTGTAAAATGGCAGGCAAGGCATATCCACCTAAACTATGTCCTGCGATAAACATCAAACCTGTATCTATTTCAGGCAACTTTCTAAGTAAATTAAAAGCGGATACCGCATCATCAATGGTTTCTTCACGAAGAGTGAACTGAGCTGTGTCATATTCCTTTTTATAAACAAGCGTTCTTTTGTCGTATAGGAAGCAGGCAATGTTTTGTTGGATCAAACCTAAAGCCAGGTCTTTGAATACCTTCATAGAAATAATACTCTCGTAGCGGTCTTGTGGTCCTGAACCATGAACCAGGATGACAACAGGCATTGGACCCTGTATATTTTTCGGGAATATTAGCTCTCCGGGTAATGCATATTTACCTGTTTTAACTTCAAGGTCTATTTTGTTATAAACAAGGTTTTTACCATACTCCGGCAAACTGTAATTCTTTGGTTTGAAATAAATACTGGATAATTTACCTTTTTCATTATAAGATGTCTTTAATTGAAGGGCACCCTTTTTAAAGTTTAACGGAGTTAAGTAAAACTGTATTCCATTTTCTTCTATAACAGAAGTTTTACCCGATGAGGTAAGGCCGCCAAGTTGTTTCTCAAGCTGTATCCAAAGTGTTTTTATCTTTTTAACGGATAAGGCGTCCGATAAGTTATCGTCGAATTGTTTGTGAATTTTATTAAACCTTTCTTTTTTTATATACTGAACCAGTTTTTCCTGTTTTTCAATATATTGTCCTTTTGAAACCAGGTGGAATAAGCATAAAAAAAAGAATACAAAAAGGGTTTTGGGAACCTTAAAAATTATTTGAATCATATTTTCGTAGTAATTTCAGGAAGATGTCAAAATCTTTTGGATAGGGCGCTTCCAGATCAAATTTTTCATTGGCATAGGTGAAATGAAGACTTCTGGCGTGCAGCGCAACCCTTGATATCATTGGAGTTTCTTCGCCTGTACGCGACAAATTGAATTTTCTTTTTAATTCTGACAACATCGGATAATGTCCACCATAATGCGGATCACCTGCAAGGGAGGCATTCTGGGATTGCAAATGAACTCTTATCTGATGCAGCCTTCCTGTAAAAGGATAGCACCTTAGTAAGGTGAAATGCATGAAAGTTTCTTCAGTATTTACGATGGTCAAAGATTCTTTCCCTTCTCGATAATTAATACGTGAATAACCTTTACTACTGATCTTAATGGGTTTGTCGATCTCAAAATCCCTGAATACATGATTACCTTCGGCTATACCATGATACCACTTTGTGATTTCTCTTTTTTCAAACATTCCCGTAAAGGTTCTGTATACATCGTTTCTTTTCGAGATCAAAAGGAGACCGGAAGTTTCTTTATCAAGTCGGTGACATATTTGATAGTCGGAGTATGACTCTCTGAGTTTGCCAAGGATAGAAGGTCTCTCCGGATCGCGCTCATCAAGGGTTGAAATATCAGGAGGTTTGTTAATCGCTAAAAAATCATTGTTCTCAAAAACGATCAAATCCTCAATGCGGAAGTTTTTGACTTTATTCACCTCTTTCACTTTTAGGATGGATCAATTCGATCAGTTTCGCCGGTTCTGTGGTTCCTTGTTCTTTGGTAAGAAGGTTTTTATATGAAATCGTCCCATTTTCCAACTCTTGTTCACCGGATATCAAAACCCATTCAATGCCTTTTGATTCGGCATAGTCGAATTGTTTGGGAAGTTTTTTGAAATCAGGGTATACTTCACAGAATATACCTGCAGATCGAATGGATGAAGAGATCTTTTGATTGTATTTGCGGCCTTTTTCATCAAAATGACAGAAAAGGGCTTTGGTCTTTTGTTCTGAATGTTCTGCAAACAGGTTCAACTCATCCATGACATCGTAAATGCGGTCGATCCCAAAGGATATCCCCACGCCACTAACATCGGGCAGTCCAAATACCCCTGTAAGGTTATCGTATCTGCCGCCACCCAGAATGCTGCCAATTGATACGTTTTTTGCCTTTACCTCAAAAATGGTACCTGTATAATAATCAAGTCCTCTTGCAAGGGATAAATTCAAAAATACATTTTCATTTGGACGGCTGAGAGTAAAAAGTTCCAGAACCGTTAAAAGTTCATTGCACCCTTCGATACCTTTTTCAGAATAGGAAAAGGCCTTCCTTAATTTTTCGAGGACCACAGAGGTTAATTTTTCAACGATCAAAAAATCCTTCAGATCATCCAGATCTTTTTCCATTATTCCAATCTCCCTAAACTCGGGCACAAGGGTATCAAAACTTACCTTATCGAGCTTATCTAGCAAAATGACAAATTCTGTAAATTTTTCTGCAGGGATGTATCGGTTCGCAATAGCCTCAAGTATTTTGCGGTTGTTTAATTCGAGACGGTACGAAATACCAAGTTTTGTAAATACCTGATCGATCAGGTTTACAAAATCTGCTTCAAAAAGCAGGCTGCCGGAACCAATTACATCGGCATCGCATTGCCAGAATTCTCTGTAACGACCTTTTTGAGGGCGATCAGCTCTCCAAACCGGCTGCATTTGATATCTCTTAAAGGGGAAAACAAGTTCTTGTCGGTTCATGGCAACAAAACGGGCCAGAGGTACAGTAAGATCGTACCTCAGTCCTTTTTCACATATCCTGTGAGCGAGATTTTTATAATTCGATTCATACAGATCAACGGGATCAACACCCTTCAGGTAATTTCCGGAGTTTAATATTTTAAACAATAACTTGTCACCTTCTTCACCATATTTTCCTGACAAAGTATCAAGTTGCTCGATTGCCGGAGTTTCAATAGGCAAAAAACCATACGACTGAAATTCAGTTTCAATTGTCTTAAGAATGTATTTCCTCCTAAGCATGATCTTAGGACCAAAATCCCTGGTACCTTTGGCAAGAGAAGTTTTGTTTTTCATGAAGTTTTGCAAAAGTAACTGAAAGCGGACGGTATTCATAAACCTGATGGCAATATTGTCCTTACCCTGGTTTTTGTTGTACTTTAAACGTTTAATCTGCAAGGTTTGTAAAAAATTAATTTTCAATTAGGTCATATTTAGTTTTTTTTGTGAAAAATATTATAAATGAAAAGAAGCAGTATAATAGCATTGGTTGTTTTGGCCATCATCTTATTAGGAGGATGCAGTACATACAACAGTTTAGTCGGAAAGAAAAACGATGTTGATCAGAAATGGGCTGACGTTCAATCACAATACCAAAGAAGATTGGACCTGATCCCAAATCTTGTTAACACCGTTAAAGGTTATGCCGATTTTGAAAAAAGCACGCTTGAGGCAGTTGTTGAAGCCAGGGCAAAGGCTACAAGTATTAACGTTACAGCCGACAACCTTGATGATGCGACCATTGCAAAAATAAACGCCCAAATGGGACAAGTTAACAGTTCGTTAAGTCGTTTGCTGGCTGTTGTGGAAAATTACCCTGATCTGAAAGCAAATCAAAACTTTTTGAAACTTCAGGATGAGCTTGCCGGTACCGAAAACAGGATCGCAACTGCAAGAGATAATTTCAATGAAGTTGTGAAAATTTATAATAATGGTATTCAGAGATTACCAGGTGCTTTGTTAGCAGGATTTTTAGGTTACAAGGCCAAACCTTATTTTGAGGCAGAAGCCGGATCCGATAAGGCACCCAAAGTAGAATTTTAATGTCTTGGCGGCCATTTTCGGAGCAGGACGAACAGAGGTTAATGGATGCAATCTCTGAAGCAGAATCGGATACATCTGGCGAGATCAGGGTGCATATTGACCGCTATTGCAAAACCGATCCACTGTTAAAGGCAAAAAACCTTTTCGTTAAGCTGGAAATGAACAACACTGAACGTTCAAACGGGGTATTGTTTTATATTTCCGTAGAAGATAAAAAATTTGCCATTTTTGGGGATAAAGGCATAAACGAGAAAGTGGAGGATAATTTCTGGACTTCCACGGTCATGCTTATGACGGAACATTTTAAACAAAATAACCTGGTCGGGGGCATTTGCGCGGGAGTACTTGAAGCCGGTAAACGACTAAAAGTACATTTTCCCATTCAGGACGATGACACCAATGAACTTTCCAATGAAATCACCTATAGTTAAACTACTGCTCTTTGGATTGTTTATCCTCCAGGTTCTTAAGGTGCAGGCATTTGATGTGCCGGCGAAGCCAACGGGGGCAACCAGATATATAAACGATTATGCAAATCTGCTTAGTCCGGATGAGGAAAATTTTCTGAATTACAAGTTAGCCAGATATTGGGACAGCACATCAACGGATATTGTTGTTGCAATTTTTCAAACCATTAATGGTGAAGAACCATTTGATGTTGGATTAAAAATATACAATACATGGGGAATTGGTACAGCAGCTAAGGATAATGGAGTGCTCATACTCATTGTTTATGAAAATGACGATCCGGCAAAACGAAAAATATGGATAACTACCGGTAAAGGTGCAGAAGGTTTTTTGCCGGATGGTGCGGCAGGCTCAATCATACGGGAAGTGATGGCTCCTGCATTCAAGGAAAAAATGTATGGTAAAGGGATCAACGATGCAGTTGACCAGATAATTGCACGATCGAAAGGTGAGTATAAGAACACAGAGAAAGTTCCGTCAAATAAAGCCAATATTTTAGTCATTATTTTGATCGTTATCATTCTGATCTATGCGATGAGAAATAATTCAGGTCCGGGATCAAGGACCTACAAAAAAGGAGGATTGCTAGGGCCTGCTACCTGGGGAGGTTTTGGCGGCGGTTTTCATGGTGGAGGAGGGGGCGGAGGCTTCAGTGGAGGTTTTGGAGGAGGTATTTCCGGAGGTGGAGGTGCAGGAGGCAACTGGTAGAATATTTAATTCCTGCAAAATTTTCTGCTTCAGTCTATATTTACAATGATCAAATTTTATCCGAATGCTCGACAGATTAAAGCTTGAACATATATTATTTTTGGACATTGAAACCGTTCCTCAACATGAGTCTTACGATCAAATGGATGAGCGATGGAAGCAACTTTGGGATAAAAAATCCTTGCGACTGGCAAAGGATGGTGAAGATTCTGCCAATTTATACGATCGTGCAGGTATTTATGCCGAATTTGGTAAAATCGTCTGTATTTCGGTGGGTTACCTGAATAAAAAAGGTAAGGACTGGAATTTCCGCATTAAGTCTTTTTATGGAAAAAATGAAAAAAAACTTCTTGAGGAGTTTTGTGATCTTCTAAATTCCAATTTTTCGGATAGCGGAAAATCGTTGTGTGCGCATAATGGAAAGGAATTTGATTTTCCATACCTCGGAAGAAGGATTCTGATCAATGGGCTAAAACTACCCTATATCCTTGACCTTGCGGGCAAGAAACCTTGGGAAGTTAGTTTGCTCGATACAATGGAGTTATGGAAATTTGGAGATTATAAAAGTTTTACATCGCTTGATCTTCTGTCCGCATCATTTGATCTTCCTTCACCTAAAGACGATATGGATGGAAGCATGGTTTATCCTGTTTTCTATAAAGAGAAAAATGGATTGGAAAAAATTAAAACCTACTGTGAAAAGGATATTATTACCCTCCTTAGAGTTTTACTAAAAATGACTGGTAACGAAGATATAGAAGAAACAAATATTGTTTACCTTTCCAAAGAATAAGATCTTTTATGATAAATGTTTATACTCCCAAAAAATGGGAGGAATATGAATTGATCGACTGCGGTGATTTTGAAAAACTCGAGCGGTTTGGTAACTATACCCTTAGGCGTCCTGAACCTCAGGCGATCTGGAAAAAAGTGTATAACGAGAAATTCTGGAAAGAAAAAACGGATATACTTTTTGTTCCCGGGAGCAGCCATAAAGGTGAATGGCAGATTAAAGGAAAGGCAGACAATTCCTGGGTTCTTAATTATCCCCTAAAAAACAAAGTCCTAAAATTAAGGTTAAACCTTACCGCTTTTAAACACGTCGGTGTTTTTCCTGAGCAGGCTGTTAACTGGGATTTTATTTTTGAAAATATTCAGCATATCAAAAAACAAATTCCGGTTCCAAAGGTATTAAATCTTTTCGCCTACACCGGTGGCGCAAGTTTAGCAGCAAGGGCGGCCGGTGCCGATGTAACTCATGTCGATTCAGTGAAGCAGGTGGTTAATTGGGCAAACACCAATCAGGGACTTTCCGGACTTAAAGACATTCGTTGGGTTGTTGAAGATGCGATGAAGTTTGCCGAACGGGAAGCTAAACGAGGCCACGTTTATCACGGTATTATTCTCGATCCACCCGCTTATGGTATTGGAACCAACGGTGAACGATGGAAACTTGAAGAGAAAATCGATGCATTGCTGAGCACTTTGAGCAAAATATTACATCCCGAATTTAAGTTTTTAATACTAAACTGCTATTCTCTTGGCTTAAGTTGCTTTATTGTTAAAAATCTTTTGGAAAGGAACTTTAAAAATATCGGTCAGCTCGAAACCGGCGAAATGGTGCTTAATGCAAGATCAGGTGTGATCCTGCCGCTGGGTGTGGTTGGTCGTATGAAATAAAAGGGCTTGGTCGATTTAACTTTTATGTTAAAAATATGTTCAGTCAAAGTGGAATTAGGGATTAAATTTGCAGAAATTAACTTAATACATGAAATTCTTTATCGATACTGCTAACTTAGATCAGATCCGCGAAGCTCAGGATCTGGGTGTTCTTGACGGAGTTACCACAAATCCTTCCTTAATGGCGAAAGAAGGGATTACCGGTGAAAAAAACATTCTTCAACATTATAAGGACATTTGCTCGATCGTAGACAATAACGTCAGTGCAGAAGTGATCTCAACCGATTATGAAGGAATGATAAAGGAAGGTTCCATGCTTGCCGGTCTGAATCCTAAAATAGTGGTAAAGATCCCCATGATCAAAGATGGTATCAAAGCAATAAAATATTTTTCCGAGAACGGCATCAGAACCAATTGTACCCTGGTGTTCTCACCCGGACAGGCAATATTGGCCGCTAAAGCCGGTGCCACGTATTTGTCACCTTTTATAGGCAGAATCGACGATATGAATTGGGACGGGATACAATTAATAGAACAAATATCGCAGATCTATGCCATACAGAATATGGAAACCAAGATCCTCGCTGCTTCGGTCCGAAATTCACTTCACATCGTAAGGTGTGCTGAAGCCGGAGCCGATGTGGTTACCTGTCCGTTAAGTGCCATCCTTGGACTTTTGAAACACCCACTTACAGACATTGGTTTGGCACAGTTTTTGGCCGACCATAACAAAGCCAACTCATAATTTTTCTTATTGTCGAACGTAGTCATCATACCAACCTATAACGAATTAGAAAACATCGGGCGAATGGTAGAGAAGGTTTTTTCTCTCGATATGCCCTTTGATCTTCTGGTCATTGATGACGGTTCTCCTGATGGAACGGGCAATAAAGTAAAAGAACTTATGGCTGAACATCCCAACCGACTACATTTGATCGAAAGAAAAGGAAAATTGGGTTTAGGTACGGCATACATTACCGGTTTTAAATGGTGCCTTGAAAAAGGCTATGATTATATCTGTGAAATGGATTGCGATTTCAGTCACAATCCCGAAGACCTTTTAAGACTGCAGAAAGCATGTTCTGAAGGAGGAGCTGATCTTTCGGTAGGTTCGAGGTATGTCAACCACATGGTAAACGTTGTAAACTGGCCAATGGGCAGGGTTCTGTTGAGCTATTTCGCAAGTATGTATGTTCGTTTTATTACGCGAATGAGAGTCATGGATACGACGGCCGGTTTTGTTTGCTATAAAAGAAAAGTACTTGAAAAGATCAATCTTGATAAAATAAAGTTCAAAGGCTACGCTTTTCAGATCGAAATGAAATTTACAGCCATTAAATTCGGATTTGAACTCGTGGAAGTTCCCATAATATTTACCGACCGGACCGCCGGGGAAAGTAAAATGAATAAAGGTATTATTCGCGAAGCCTTTATCGGGGTCATGCAATTGAAATTTAATAGTTTTTTTAAAAACTGGAAATAGAAATATTCTGAATCAAATCAGATTGGTCTTTAGCCATTCATTGGCATTTTCCAGGTCTTCCGGTGTATCAATTGCCAAACTCTGATGATTGGTTTCAGCTACTTTGATAAGGTAACCGTTCTCCAGCCATCCAAGCTGTTCCAGGTTTTCAGCTTTTTGCAAGGCTGATACCGGCAATCGAACCAATTCTAGCAAAACTTTACTTTGAAACCCATAAATGCCAATATGCTTATAAAATGAAGTGCTATCAGGCAAAGAAGATCCGGCTTTTAAATAAGGTATTGTATTTCTACTAAAATAAAGTGCATAATCATCCAAATCGGTCACAACTTTTACGCAGTTTGGATTGTACAACTCATCCTCGGTTTGTATTTTTTTCTTTAAAGTAGCTATTCCGGTGCCGGGATCTTTTAAGCAGTTGATCACGAGTTGTATTTGTTCAGGTTTGATAAAAGGTTCATCTCCCTGAATGTTTAGTATCAGATCCGGCAGATCTTCCATACCGGCAATGGCTTCGGCTATGCGTTCGGTACCATTAAGGCATTTGTCTGAGGTCATAATTACGTTTCCCCCGAAAGTTTGAACATGGTTAAAGATCTCAGTATTATCCGTTGCCACAGCCACGAAGTCAAGACCACTTTCCATGGCTCGTTCATAAACCCTTTGGATCATACTTTTGCCACCGATCTGTGCAAGTGGTTTACCGGGAAAACGGGTTGATGCAAAACGTGCCGGTATTATCGCTGCAGTTTTCATGTATTTTTCAAAAATAATTCCTTTTCAATGGTATTTCCTTCAATACCAAGTCCAAATAAAGCAAAATCGTATTTTACAGGGTCCTCTTTATCGAAGAACATAAGTGTATTCGTCAGGTTTTCAGCAGTATCCCAATTGCTTACCTTACGGTCGGTTAAACCAAGCTGCAAGGCAATCTTGTGAACGTGCACGTCTAGGGGACAAACTAGTTGCGAGGTCTTGATTTTTTTCCAGATACCAAAGTCCACTTTATGGTCGTTCCTTACCATCCATCTCAAATACATATTCAATCGTTTACATGCTGATTTTTTGTATGGAGTGGAAATGTGTTTTTTACTTCTGGTGGGAGCATAAGGCAAAGAGAAAAAGAAATTGTGAAAATGGATCAATCCCGATCGTATGTTAAAGGCATTTTTTTCCGGAACAAAAAGATCTTCCAGGCTTTCGTTTTTCCCGTAATATTCTTTTAAAGCTTGCAGTATAAAAAGCAAATCGGTTGCATTAAAGGTACGATGAACAAATCCTTCGAGCCTTTTCAATTCAGTTGCTGAAGAATTCAAAACAAAATCGTAAGGTGAATGGTCGAATAGCGACATTAAACGCTTACAGTTTTTTATTATGGTTTTCCGATTCCCCCATGCGAGAATGGAAGCAAATAAACCTGATATCTCAATATCCTGCTTGAGTTCAAAACCATGTGGAATTGAAATGGGGTCCAATTCAATAAAATTCCGGTTATTGTATTTTTCAACTTTTTCATCCAGAAATAATTTTAATTGAACAGGATTCATAAAATTTTATAGGGAGATTGATGATTGTGTATGCGAATGGCTCTCATGGTAATTAACACTCCCGTTATTAATGAAACCAACGCACCCAGTTGAATTAAGGGGATGTTCTTTATGAACAGAAAGTAATCGTAAAAGCCATGCATAATCACGGCTCCTGCAAGTGCCAAAAGGGTATTCAGGGTTTTTCGGTTCTTAAATTTCGCATTGCCCAGAAAGAATCCCATGATGGCTCCGAAAGTTGCATGGGCCGGAACCGCCGTAAAAGCTCTTAAGATTCCAACACCAATACCACCGCCCGAAACGTATAGCAGGTTCTCAACAAAAGCAAAACCCATAGAAACGACAACACTGTAAAGTATTGCATCGTAAGGTTCATCTACATAGGATTTCCTGAGTATCCGTTTTACAAAGATAAATTTACAGAATTCTTCTGTAAGTGCAATTACGACGAAAGAATAAAAGGCAAGATAAAAATTATCTCCTTCCTGCTTAAAGCCGTTTCCTTCCCACCATGAACCTATAATAAATACCGGAACAATGCTTATGCATCCTGCTAAAAAAGCCCAGATAAGCATTCCCAAAGGTTCTTTTTCATATTTGTCCCTGTGGTAAAACCAGAATAACAGAACCAGAACCGGTGCTGCAGCTACACCTAAGATCAACATATTCAGGATAAAGCCTGGTCCAGGTCTTCCATAAGATCATCAGCGTTCTCAATTCCAACGCTTAAGCGGATCAGAGAGTCGACCAAACCGGATTTTAATCTTTCCTCCCTTGGAATGGATGCATGTGTCATAGAGGATGGGTGACCGCAAAGAGATTCAACTCCACCCAATGACTCAGCCAAAGCAAACAATTTTGATCGTGACAGGAACCTGTGCGCGGCCTCAATCGAATCTTCCTTTAAGGTAAATGAGATCATACCGCCAAAATCTTTCATCTGACTTTTGGCAACCAAATGATTTTTATGGTCTTCAAAACCAGGCCAGTAAACCTTGTTAACTTTAGGATGATTTCTGAGGTAATTGGCGATCACTTTACCGTTTTCACAATGACGGGCCATTCGCACATGAAGCGTTTTTATTCCTCTTAAGGTGAGGAAACAGTCAAAGGGGCCGGGTACTGCTCCACAAGAATTCTGAATAAAAGAAAGCCTTTCAAGCATTGCTTCATCCTTTCCGATAATTGCACCCATTACCACATCCGAATGCCCGTTGATGTATTTTGTAACACTGTGCATTACGATATCTGCCCCAAGGTCTAAAGGGTTTTGCAGATAGGGCGAACAAAAAGTATTGTCAACTACGGTAAGTATGCCATTTGCTTTTGCTATTCCTGCAATGGAACGTATATCGATAATGGTAAGCATAGGATTGGTAGGGGTTTCAATCCATACCATCCTGGTTTTTGAATTGATCTTCTCCTTAAAATTTTCAATTTCACTCAGATCCACAAAATGAAACTTAATACCAAAATCCTGATAAACCTTGGTAAAAATCCTGTAGGACCCACCGTAAAGATCATTGGTTGCTATAACCTCATCACCCGGATTTAATACCTTACATAAAGTATCAATGGCGCCCATACCGGAGCCAAAACACAAACCCCAGTTGCCATTTTCAAGACTGGCTAAATTGTTCTGCAATTGTGTGCGGGTGGGATTGTGAGTTCTTGAATATTCGTATCCATCATGATCACCGGGTGAGCGCTGAACATAGGTTGATGTTTGATAAATAGGAGTCATAATAGCCCCTGTGAAAGGATCGGGATGAACTCCGGCATGAATGGTCTTGGTTTCAAATTTCATCTGCTGTTAAATGGTTTAAGGTGAAAGGTTGCAAAAATAATACGATTGAAACGAATTCGGACATTGGCAAATAATATCATTATATTGTCTGAATAGCTTTTGACCATCCATTTTATCAATTATTAATTGATTTTTGCAATCCCTTGAAAAAAAAGACCGCATATTGGAACATTATTAAGGCCTCTTTAAGGGGAGATGAGCAGGATTTCACAACGATCAACCTGCGAAAGGCCATTATCCTTCTGGCCATCCCAATGATCCTTGAATTGTCTCTTGAGTCGGTATTCGCGGTAGTTGATATTTTTTTTGTCAATAAACTCGGACCTCATGCGGTTTCTGTAGTAGGACTTACCGAATCTGTGGTTACCATTTTTTACTCCGTTGGTATCGGGTTAAGTTCAGCCGCAACGGCCATTGTTGCCCGAAGGGTTGGAGAAAAAAACTTTGAAGGTGCTTCTCACGCTGGTGCTCAGGCAATACTCTTAGCCATTTTAGCCTCCGTGGTACTTGGAATTCCGGGTTATCTTTATGCTTCTGATATTTTGGCCCTTATGGGAGCAGAACCTGATGCCATCAGGGCGGGTACAAATTACTGCCGGATTATGCTTGGTTCGAACGTCATTATCATCTTGCTGTTTTTGATAAATGGTATTTTTCGGGGCGCAGGAAATGCGGCTGTTGCAATGAAAAGTTTATGGATCGGTAACTTGTTTAACATCCTTCTCGACCCGATACTGATCTTCGGATTTGCATTTTTTCCTGAGCTCGGCTTGACCGGTGCTGCCGTTGCTACAGCCATAGGAAGAAGTATTGGTGTGTTGTACCAATTCTATCAACTGAAAAAAGTTCGCAATAATCTTAGTATTGAACTTAAACACTTCGCTCCGGACCTCAAAATTTTTAAACACATAATCGATATTGCCACTCCGGCAACCTTTCAGTTTTTTATTGCCTCTGCAAGCTGGATTTTTCTTGCTGCAATGGTAGCCGATTATGGGTCTGACGCTTCCGCCGGATATCAAACTGCCATCAGGCTTATTATGTTTTGCATTCTTCCGGCTTGGGGAATGAGCAATGCGGTTGCAACTCTGGTTGGGCAGAACCTGGGAGCCGGCTCGGCCGACAGGGCAGAAAAAAGTGTTTGGATAACGGCGAAATACA
This sequence comes from Flavobacteriales bacterium, assembly GCA_020635455.1. Classification (GTDB taxonomy): domain Bacteria; phylum Bacteroidota; class Bacteroidia; order NS11-12g; family UBA9320; genus JABWCE01. The sequence continues at coordinate 348,576 of JACJZT010000002.1, read as the reverse complement.
ATGCCGTATTTATGGCTCTGGTTACCTTATTGTTTGTTGTTTTTGCAAAAGATCTGGTTCTGTTCTTTGTTCCTGCTGCGGCATCCGATCAGGTGAATTATGCGGTCAATGCCCTGCAGATAATCAGCTCGGGGTATGTTTTCTATGGAATCGGGATGGTTGCCAATCAAGGGTTTAACGGAGCAGGGGATACAAAAACACCTACATGGATCTATCTTTTCGGGTTCTGGCTTTTCCAGCTACCCCTGGCTTATTACATTCATAAGTATACACAGTTCGGTGCCACAGGCGTATTCTGGGCAATTCCTGTTGCCGAAACCATAATGGCAGTTATTGCCGTTCTGATCTTCAAAAAAGGGAAATGGAAGTTGGTAAAAGTGTGAAGTTTTTGGATTGAATGTTGAAATATAGTAAAACCTTACAACGTTATTTTAACTAAACTTGCACCAAGTTAATCATCCTTGAAAAAGTCCACTTGTTTTTTTGCGTTAATTTTATCCTTTTTGATCGGTAACAACGCTTTTGCACAAAACATTCTCTTCAGTAAACTTGAGAAGCAGGAAAATGGTGTGTATCATTATAATGGTAAACCTTTTACAGGAAAGTCAATTATGAATCATGCCAACGAAAAGCGATGGCAGGAAATCGATTGGGTAAATGGTAAAATTGAGGGTAAATACGTTTCGTTTTACGATAACGGTATCAAACAGACGGAAATTGATTATAAGGAAGGCAAAAGAAATGGGTTATACCGGTCGTGGCATGTAAACGGTAAGCAGGAAGAAATATCAAATTACAAGGATGGAATATTAAACGGTGCGTATGAATTGTTTTATGTGACCGGTAATCCCAGAAAAAAATCGAATTATGTTAATGGTAAGGAAAACGGAAAAGTAACCTTGTGGTTCAGCAACGGACAAAAAGAACAGATAGCCGAAGTGATTGACGGAATCCCAAATGGTTTGGTTTTGTCTTATAATGAAGAAGGTAAACTTCGTAAATCAATCGAATATGTGAATGGAATGAGAGATGGAAAGTCCATTATTTACCATGTAAACGGACAAATTGGAGAGACCGGGACCTATAAGGAAGGTTATCCTGACGGAACCATAATTACCTTTAACGAAAAAGGTAAAAGAATAAAGGAAGAATCCTTCAAAAAAGGAGTTAAGCATGGAAACTGGAAAACCTATGATGTTCAAGGAATGGTGATTGAATCAAAGATTTATGTGGAAGATAAGCTTGAAGGCCTTTATGTACTTTACATTCAGGGCGTGGAAGATACCAAGGGGAATTATGTGAACAATAAAAAAGAAGGTCCATGGATTGAAAAAGCTTCTGGAAAAAAAACAAAATGCGAAGGCAGTTACGAAAATGGAGAAAGGACAGGTTACTGGATTTTTGGTCGAAGTCAGATATACGGTAAATGCATGGGGTCCTTTATTTCAGGGAAAAAAGACGGTGAATGGATCTATTACACCGTTAAAGGTAAAAAGCTCAGAAAAGAAAAGTGGGATAATGGTACCTTGCTTGAAACAAAAGAGTACTAGCATGGTTTTGAACAAGGAATTCATTTACTCTATATCGGACTGTGACCGGATCGTTTCAGAAGTGAAAGACTCATTTCCGGATTTTGTGTTATTTGCTTTGAGAGGTGAACTAGGTGCGGGAAAAACAACCTTTGTCCAATCTTTTTGCCGAATACTTGGTTCAGTTGAAACCGTTTCAAGTCCCACATTCTCAATTGTTAACGAATACCATTATAACGAAAATAAGTCCCAAATCTATCATTTCGACCTGTATCGATTAAATACACTTGAGGAAATACTGGATACAGGATTTGAAGAATATCTGTATTCGGGATCGTATTGTTTTATTGAATGGCCTGAAAAAGTAACGAATATTTTACCTCTTGATCTTGTTGTTAGCTGCGAATTTCAATACCTTGGTATTGAGAAACGAAAACTTATTTGTTCGATAGTTTAATGAAAAAGATCTTTCAAACCATTCTTATAGCTCTGGTCGGAACGAATCCGGGATATGCTCAAAATTATTCAGAAAACATTCATTCATACATACAAAATATTGAGCATCCTTATGATTTTCTGGATCAACTTGAAAAATACGGCAATAAGGAGGCAGGGACACCCGGGCTGGATTCAACCTTCAGATATTTAAAACGCCTGTTAAACCGTGAAGGCCTTGCAGTAAATGTTCAGGATTTTTACAGAAACAATGATACACTTCGAAACATCGAAGTTGTTTTTAAAGGCAGCAAGGATTCTTCAGTACTTGCAGGTGCTCACTACGATTCATGGGTTGGGGCAGGAGTTAACGACAATGGTACCGGTGATTATGCAATAATTGAGTTTGCTAAACTTTTAAAAGATCTTAAGCTAAAATATACAGTTAGATTGTTGCTTTTCAGTGGTGAAGAAATCGATTACCTGGGCAGTAAACATTATGTAAAAGTTCTCAATAAAGACAGCAACAAGATTAAATATATGATCAATTTTGATCAGCTGGGTGGAACGATAAGTGAAAATAATGAGTCCGTTAGGTGTGAGGAAGATGATCAGTCATCCAATAAACTCAAAAGCCATGATCTTACAAAGTATCTGGCAAACTGTTATTCATTGTATACCAATCTAATTCCAAAGATCACATCTGCCTATAGTTCCGATTATCTTTCGTTCAGGGATTCGGGTTACGTGATTACCGGTGTGTATCAGGATGCTCCTTACCCTTTTTACCACAGTAAGGAAGACCTGTTAAAGTATGTAGAATTAACTTCATTACAGGAAACCGTTAAAGGTGCACTTGCATTTATTTTGCATATTGCCGAAGCAGAGGTTCCTCAGGAAAATACTGTAAATCCACTTAACAATAGAGAATTAAACGTTTATTTTAATGGTAACAGATTGTATTCAAAGAATACCATTCCTTTTGAAATTTCCATTTACGACCTTAGCGGAAAAGAAATATTAAAGGATAAATTTGAAGGCAACTCGGATCCTTATACATTAAATGAAGTTAGCCAGGGACTTTATTTTTTAAAGGTTTCTACTACAAATAAAACAATTTTTAAAAAGATATACGTTTCAGATAACTAAACCAAAGCATAAATGAAGTTGAATTTTTGGGGGGCTGCCAAACAAGTAACAGGCAGTATGCATCAGTTGGTTCTTAAATCAGGATACAATGTACTTATCGATTGCGGTCTTCAGTACGAAAGAGGGGACAGTTTAGAAGTAAATCACGATTTGCCTGTAAACCCAAAGGAGGTTGATCTGATACTATTAACTCATGCCCACATTGATCATTCAGGTAACATACCAACCTTTATTAAAAAGGGTTACGATGGAAACATTATATGCACTGAACCAACCTATGCATTGGCCGAAAGTCTCCTCAGTGACTCGGTAAATGTGCAACTTGCCGAATCTAAACCCGGTAAGAACAAACGAAAATGGGTAAGGCATACTTCGGTTTTATACGGTCAGAAGGATGTAAATCATGCTATGAACAAAACCTTGACCTACCCATTTCTTAAATGGTTTGAGGTTAATGAAGAATTGCGCTTTATGTTTTATCCGGCAGGTCATATTTTGGGTGCAGCATCCATTCTTCTTGAAATAAGGGAACGCAATACGATTACCCGAATTGGTTTCACCGGCGATCTTGGTCAGATAAACGCAAAGATCGTAGTAGACCCGATGCCTATGCCTGAACTGGATTATCTTGTCTCAGAATCGACCTATGGAAACCGGCTTCATAAAAATGAATTTAGCCCTGAAGAGGAACTTGAGCGGTATATTCAAAAAAACTGTATAAATATCAGAGGCAGGATAGTTATTCCGGCCTTTAGTGTTGGGCGAACTCAGGCGATATTATTTACCCTTAATAAGTTGTACCGTAAAGGTATTTTAAAGGGCATCCGAGTGTTTACCGACAGTAAGCTGGGTATTCAAAGTACAAAAATACATGCAGCGTATGATTCCTATCTAAATGAAGAAGCAAAAAAATTCATTGAAGAGTATGGAAGTTTATTCGAGTTTCCTGAATTGCGTGTCATTCAAACCGAAAGCGAACAGAAGGAAATGGCCTATCATTCGGGGCCTTCCATAATTGTGTCGTCTGCAGGAATGATCGAAGGTGGCAGAATTCAGCAGCATATACGAAATAACATACAAAACCCGATGTGTACGATACTCATAGCCGGATATTGTGCCAAAGGTACTCTGGGTTACAGATTGTTGCAGGGTCAAAACAGTGTTAAGATCAAAAATAAGGAGCATGCAGTATTTGCCAAAATACGATCCACAGATGTTTTTTCAGCACATCCGGATCGAACCGGCTTAGTTGATTATATAAAAAACAGCGAATCCGGAAAATTAAAAAAAATATTTCTGGTCCACGGGGAAGCTCAGAACATGACTGAATTCGGTGAATTTCTTGGTGAACAGATCAATACAGAAATTGTCATCCCTGAAAAAGGAATGTCTTTCGAGATCTGATTGTAAAATCAAATATTAAAGGTTTCTTTTTACCAACATTTTGGGGTAAAACTTGTGGGTATCTATGAACGTTCAATCCGTTTAAAAATAGCCATATTACTTAATTTCACGGGTTGATAATAAAAACTATGGATGAAGATCTAATTCCAGAAAATGATAAAATAATTCCAATCAATATTGAGGAAGAAATGAAGACCGCTTACATCGATTATTCGATGTCGGTTATTGTGTCCAGGGCCTTACCCGATGTTCGGGATGGCTTAAAACCGGTTCATAGAAGGGTGTTGTACGGCATGTCACAACTTGGGCTTGCCAGTAACCGGGCACATAAAAAATCTGCAAGGATCGTAGGGGAGGTGTTGGGTAAATATCATCCGCACGGCGATTCTTCTGTATACGATGCAATGGTAAGGCTAGCACAACCATGGTCTGTAAGGTACATGATGGTTGATGGGCAGGGTAATTACGGTTCCATTGACGGGGATCCTCCGGCAGCAATGCGTTACACAGAAGCTCGAATGAGGAAAATTGCGGAGGAAATGCTTGTGGATATAGATAAGAATACCGTCGATTTCAGACCTAATTTTGATGATTCTTTAGACGAACCGGTAGTACTCCCTTCCAAGATCCCAAATCTTTTAATTAATGGTGCTTCGGGTATTGCTGTTGGTATGGCTACCAACATGGCGCCTCATAATTTATCGGAAGTAATTGACGGAATTATCGCTTACATCGACAACAATGCCATAGAAGTAGAAGAATTACTCGAATATATCAAAGGTCCTGATTTTCCTACAGGAGGTATTATTTATGGCTATGAAGGTGTAAAAGAAGCCTTTTTGACCGGACGTGGGAGAGTGGTTATGCGCGGAAAAGCTGAGATAGAGACTACCGGCAGCGGTAGAGAGCAGATCATTATTACAGAAGTTCCATACCAGATCTCACCTTCACAAATCATAATAAAAGCTGTTGATCTGGTAAATGAAAAGGTCATTGAGGGTGTATCAGAGGTCAGGGATGAATCTGGCAGGGATGGACTGAGACTTGTATTTGAATTGAAAAGGGATGCAATTCCAAACATCGTACTCAATAAACTTTATAAATACACTCCACTTCAAAGTTCCTTCTCGGTAAACAACATTGCTCTGGTTAACGGTCGGCCAGAATTATTGAACCTCAAAGATCAGATTCGGTATTTTGTCGATCACAGACACGATGTGGTGGTTCGCAGAGCCCAGTACGAACTGGATGATGCACAAAAAAGAGCCCATGTTCTTGAAGGTTTGCTTATTGCCCTGGATAATCTGGATGCCATCATAAAACTGATCCGGGAAGCAGCGACCGTAGAAGATGCAAGAGGCGGTTTAATGGATAACTTTAAACTGACCGAAATTCAGGCCAGAGCCATACTTGATCTAAGATTGCAAAAGCTTACCGGACTTGAAAGGGAGAAAATAAAGGAAGAGTATGAAGAGATCATGAAGTTGATCAATTATCTGAATGAGCTATTGGGCAGCGAGACCATGAGAATGGAATTGATCAAAACCGAATTGTCTGAAATGAAAGACAAGTTTGGAGATAAGAGAAGAACAGAAATTGAGTTTTCAGCAGAAGAATTCAATGTCGAAGATCTGATTCCAGACGAAGAGGTTGTTGTAACCTTGTCGCATATGGGTTATATCAAACGAACACCCCTTACCGAATATAAGGCACAGGGCCGGGGAGGAGTCGGAAACAAAGGCGTAAGCCATCGGGGAGAAGATTTTGTAGAGCATATGTTCGTGGCTACAAATCACAATTACTTACTGTTCTTTACCGAACAGGGCAGATGCTTCTGGATGAAGGTTTGGGAAGTTCCGGAAGGAGCCAAGGCTACCAAAGGAAGGGCCATTCAGAACCTTATTAGTATTCCGCCGGAGGATAAGATCCGGGCATGCATCAACGTGATCAATCTTAAGGATGAAGCCTATGTAAATTCAAACTTCATAATAATGGTTACCAAGAAGGGAATCATTAAAAAAACAACCCTTGAAGCCTATTCCAGACCCAGAGTAAATGGTATAAATGCGATAACCATAAGAGAAGAAGACGAATTGCTGGACGTTCAGTTAACCAACGGCAATTGTGAAATTGTAATTGCCAAACGTTCAGGAAAGGCGATTCGGTTCGAAGAGTCAAAGGTTAGGCCTATGGGAAGAACTGCTTCAGGTGTAAAGTCGGTAACCCTTGAGAATGAGAAAGATGAAGTTATAGGAATGGTCTGTGTTGAAAAAGGAACCGAGTCCACTATTTTGGTTGTTTCGGAAAGAGGGTACGGTAAAAGAACGGATATTGATGATTACAGGATAACCGGAAGAGGAGGTAAGGGGGTTAAAACTCTCAGCATTACGGATAAGACCGGTGTATTGATCGCTATATTGAACGTAAACGACAATATGGACCTTATGATCATCAATAAATCAGGACTTACCATACGTATGCCTGTTTCAGATTTAAGGGTCATGGGTAGAGCAACTCAGGGAGTGAGGTTAATCAAGATCCGGGAGAACGATGAAATAGCTTCTGTAGCAAAGGTGGAAAAAGATGATGAAGATGAAAATGTTGTTGATGATGTATCCTCCGAAAATGAATCCGATCCTACACTTGACACAGAAGATGCGACGGAAACAGATCCTGAAGTATAATTGACCTTTGCGGGAAATTGAGGTATAAAATGTACTTTTATTAATCTAACCCGTGCAATACTCAATTGAATTAAGATCAATAAATATCTTGTCCTATCTTTGTCCTAATTTTGGCACCAAAATTGATAGTATTTAACTGAATATAAGAGAACATGAAAAAACTAGTATTAATTACCCTTATGTTGATCGGATTTGCTGCATTTGATCTTCAGGCACAGAACAGTAAAGTGGAAACCGTAAGAATGATCCTGGAAGATCCGGATCCGGATGCAGTGAAAGATATCAGAGAATGTAAGAAACTCATAGACGCTGCAGCAGAACATTCCAAAACTTCAAATAGTCCAAAAATGTGGGTTTACAGGGGGGCAGTTTATTTTGAGATCGCGCGAAAAGACGATGAATTATCCAAAGAAAATCCGGATGCAATCAAGATCGCTGCCGAATCTTTATTTAAATGCAAAGAAACCGATAAGGATGGAGACTGGAAGGAACAGTGCGATTTTTACATGTTAAATGTTGCAAACGTTATGTTCAATGCTGCGGTAGTTCAATATCAGAAAAACAACTACGACAAAGCCCTTGAATATTACAATGTTATATTGAAAATTCTGCCTTACGATACAAAAGGTGACCTTAAAACCATTAACATCACAGAAAACCTGCTGTATCAGTATAGTTATTATGCTTCCATGGCTAAAGGGGATAACGAACTTACCAAATCTTATATTAACAAACTGATCGAAGTAAAGTTTAACGATCCAAAGATTTATTCGGCATTAGCAAAGGTTTATCTCGACGAGAAAGATACCAGCAATGCACTTGTTGCCCTGGATAAAGGTAGAAAACTTTTTCCAAATGATGCAGATCTTATGAATATGGAGTTGGATATTTATCTTAAACAAGGTAAAACAGATGTGCTGATCAAAAAATTAAGCGACGCGATAGAATCGGATGAGTATAACACCATCTATTATTTTGCACGGGCATCCACTTACGAAAAAATGGATAAACCCGAACTTGCCGAAAAGGATTATGAAAAAGCAATAGAAATTGACCCAAAGTACTATGACGCATTTTTTAATCTTGGTGTTTTGTATGTAAATAAAGCCAAGCCATTAATTGAAAAATTACAAAAGACCTTCGTAAAGGCTGAGCAACAAAAAATTGAAAAGCAGATCAAAGATGTATATCTTAAAGCCTTAACGTATTTTGAAAAGTGTTACGAGATCGGATTGCCGGATGAAAATAAAAAGGAAAAATTCGAGTTGTACGAAAGCATGCAAAGACTTTATAAGAACGTAGACAACAAAGAGAAGGAGGATGAATTCAAGAAGCTGTCCGACGAACTTTGAGTTAACGAGCCATCTCAGATGGTTCAATATTCTACTTAACATAATATAAATTATAGTTTATTTTTGTTTGGTGAATTAATAACCGGAAATGTACCGGTCGTATACATTTGATACAGGCACACTCTTGAGTAGTTTAAATAGAATTAATTTTGAATAATTTATTTAACTGTACATTAAAATAAACAACAGCCTATAAAAAAAATACAATACTCATGGTAAATAATTATTTTTGAATTCACGAATTATAAATGCAGTTAGATTTAGCTAAACAGCACGCTTTAAATATTCTTGAAAAATCTTTACCTGATTATCTTACCTATCATTGTATTGGTCATACGATCGACGTATATAATGAAGCGGAAAGAATTGCCAAAGCTGAAAAAGTAGATTCCAGGGATGATCTGACCATTGTATTGACTGCAGCCGCTTATCACGACATTGGTTTTGTTGTTTCCGAATTAAATCACGAACAACAAAGTTCCATCATTGCCATGAACGATCTGCCACAATTTGAATACAACGATCTACAGATCAATAAGATCTGTGAGTTGATAATGGCAACCAAGATCCCGCAAACCCCCAACTCACATCTTGCAGAAATACTTTGCGATGCGGATTTAGATTATTTGGGTCGCACAGATTTTGAAACGATCTCTGCTACACTTTACGATGAGTTTCTTTATAGAAAAATTGTAACAGACGTTGTGGCCTGGAATAAAATTCAAATCAACTTTTTTAATTCTCATCATTATTTTACTAAAACAAATTATCAGTTAAGAAACCTTCAAAAAGCAATAAATTTGAAGAAAATTATAGAAACCGTAAATGCATATGGATAACCAGGACAAACATAACCTTATATTAGTTACATACGATTTTACCGAACAAGCCGACTGTGCAATGAATCACGCTAGTTTTTTGGCTAAAAAAAGCTCCGGAGATGTTGGACTGGTCCATATAATAAATAACGACACCAAATCGAAATTCACTTCGGGTTCGGCAAGTGTTGAATCGGTTGTTCAGAACAAAATGGACAAGATATGTGAAGCAAATACGGCACTTACAGGAGTTAAAACTTTTCCAATAATAAGAGAAGGCAGTATCTTTACAACCATAGCGGAAATTGCGGAAGAAACTAAGGCCAAGTTGATTATTCTTGGTACTCATGGCGTAAGAGGAATGCAGCACGTTTTGGGTGCTTTTGCTCTTAAGGTAGTAACCTCTTCCCCAGCCCCGGTAATTATTGTTCAATCCAAAAATATATCGGATCACGGTTATAAAACACTCGTTCTCCCGATTGACGAAAGTGTTGAGACCAAACAAAAAACAAACCAGGCCATTGCCATCGCCAAAGAACATAATTCTGATGTACACATTCTGCGAAAATTTGAAAAAGACGAGTACTTAAAGATTAAAGTGAATGGTAATGCCAATTATGTTAAAAACGAACTGGTTTCAGAAGGTGTAAATGTGGTAGATACTCCTGAAAGCCATTCAGGAAAGAACTATTCAAAAGAAGTTATGCGGTATGCATCTTCTATTAATGCAGATCTTTTAGTGCTCACCACCAAGAAAGAAAAAGAAATAGCCGATATTTTTATCGGTGATGAAGATGTTAAAATAATAAATAACGATGCTCAGATCCCGGTACTTTGTGTCAACGCAAAGAATTACAACATTATGGGGTCCGCGATCAGCTTTGGTGGTTTTAATTAATGCCGAAGTCTGAAAACTATGAGCTTGTTCTCAAGCAGATAAAAGCTCTGATCGAAGACGAAAAGGATTTGATCGCAAATTTAAGCAATGTATCCTCTGCCCTTCATTACACATTTAATTTTCACTGGACAGGTTTTTATATTGTAAAAAACAATGAACTCGTCCTGGGCCCGTTTCAGGGTCCGGTTGCATGTACACGAATTGGTTTTGATAAAGGCGTTTGCGGAACAGCATGGAAAAATAAAAAACCAATCAGGGTTGATAATGTCCACCTTTTTGAAAAGCATATTGCCTGCAGTGCACTTTCAAACTCTGAAATAGTGCTTCCCCTTATGAAAAATGAAGAAGTTTGGGGTGTATTGGATATTGACAGTACCGAGTTTGATGCATTTGAACCTGTAGATGAGGAATATTTGCTGCAAATCGTTTCTGAGGTAAACAAATTACTGTGAGAACTTTTATACTCTAAAATTCTGTTATTCAACTATATACGTTAAGTGTTCAAAAAAATAGAATTCAAAAAATCCGTGCTCTGTGAAAAATAGTTTATGTTTGCGGAAATATAAAAAAATCTCATTTTGGTAGTAAAGTTCATAAATCGCTCAGAAGATAAATTTTTCTCAACATTAAGAAATCGTGTTGACAATTATTTCAAAGACAATAACATTTCAAAATTCGGAGATTACAGAATCTGGATTAAAGCTTTTGTTATGATCGGAATTTATGTAGGCTCCTATTCATTAATTTTATTTTCCGGACTTTCAACAGGCTGGCTTTGGTTATTTTCTTCTTTCATGGGACTCACCATGGCCGGAATTGGCTTAACCGTAATGCACGATGCTTGTCACGGAACTTTTTCAAAGAATAATAAGATCAACGAATTCTTTGGTTACACACTGAATTTCCTTGGAGGACATTCCATGAACTGGAAGGTGCAGCATAACTTTTTACATCACACCTACACAAATATTGAGGGTATGGATGAAGACATTACAGGAAAAGGAATTCTGCGTTTTTCGCCCAATGCTCCTAAAAAATGGTTTCATAAATATCAGCCTTATTATGCCTGGTTTTTGTATGGTTTTATGACCGTGCTTTGGGTTACTGCAAAAGATTTTATTGCTCTCTCCAAATATTCAAAGAACGATTATCTTAAAAAGTTCAATACCAATAAAACCAAAGAATTCATCATTTTGGTCTGCAGTAAGATCTTTTATTATTTTTATATGGCGTTTCTGCCGTTGTACATGCTCGACATTACCTGGTGGCAATGGTTGATTGGATTTCTTACGGTTCAATTTGTTGCAGGTTGGATTTTAGCATTTATTTTTCAATTGGCACATGTAATGGAGGAAACCAAATTCCCTATGCCCAATGATAAGGATACCATTGAAAATGCATGGGCAGTTCATCAATTGCTTACCACATCAAATTTTGGTGAAAACAGCAGGTTTTTAAACTGGTTTGCCGGAGGATTAAATTATCAGGTAGAACATCATCTTTTTCCTGGAATTTGTCACTTACATTACACCAAGATCTCAAAAATCGTAAAAGAGACTACCAAAGAGTTTGGTATACCCTATAATTCCCAAAAAAGCTTTGCTTCGGCATTTATTACGCATCACAGATTCCTGAAACATTTGGGAAGAACAGCCTAAGTTACATAAAACTCAGCTAATCGGGTATTATCCCTAATACTTGTAGATCCGGTTGCTATTGATTAAGAATAAGCATGCGTAAAGGTCTGAGTTCTTTGATCTTACCTAAAAAAAAGTCTTTATCGCTTATTCAGAGAACTAAATCTTTTGAATTCAATTTACTTCTTTTAATGCTGTACCCAAAATAAATTACCAGGCCAATAAGTAACCAAACGCCAAAACGCATCCAGCTAAGGTGATCGATCTCCGACATTAGATACAGGCAGGATAAAGTTCCCAATACCGGTATTAAGGAAAGATCACCTGACTTCCGCAATTTTATTTGACTTTTTTTGCAATCTTCAGGTAATGAGTAATTTGCAATTTTTCAAGTCACCATTTGGGTGTCCCAGAGTTGTTTTATCATACTTTTCTGCCTGTGTTGGCGAGAAAAAAGAAAAACAAGAGTGGGAAAATTAGCATACAAGTCATTGATAAGTCTTCTGGTAAGTACCAAGTGAAAACTATCGACACCTCTGGCAAATTGAGAAGGCATTTTAAGTGGCCAAAACAGAATTAAAACTTCGTCCGGTATACCACAGAAGACAAAGAAGAATTGAGGCACATATCTGCCTGAATTTTGCAGCATACAACGTATACAAAGAGCTAGAAAGTTTCCTCAAAGAAAACAAATCAGCTTTGAGTCCACAAAAGGTAATTGAAATGACATAGAATATTCTGGAGAGAGAACTCATCCTAACCAAAGCTAAATAGTCTATCCTCACAAAGTGGATTTGAGTTTACTTCGATTAGGGCTTTCAGCCCTATAACCCGACTCACTTTTTTTCTTGAAAAAAAAAGTAAGCCAAAAATTCAAGCCAAAAAAATACTCCCTCCCGCATCCCAACGCCGCCCCCGTCTTTTTGGCAGCCCTCCGCACCATTCCATATCCGAATATTTTTCTGGTTAAATTGCTTTTTAATTCATCTTTTTAAAAAAAATCATTTGAACAAAATGCGTATAAAATGTAAGAAAATAGTGCAAGGTTTTAAATTAATTTCAATTTATTCTTGAATTATTAATGTGACAATTTAAGTCATAAAGCATTATTAGATAATGGATTAAGTGGTTTATGTGGTTCGACTACATAATTATAAACGCTTTATAAAACCGACTCCTGAGCAAAACTCACTTGCATAAATATTCAACTTTTAATTTGGGTGTCCCGGTGCGGAAGTCAGGAAAAAAAGTCTTTATCGCTTATTCAGAGAACTAAATTTCTTTTGAATTCAATTTACTTCTTTTAATGCTGTACCCAAAATAAATTACCAGGCCAATAAGTAACCAAACGCCAAAACGCATCCAGCTAAGGTGATCGATCTCCGACATTAGATACAGGCAGGATAAAGTTCCCAAAACCGGTATTAAAGACAGATCATATCTTATTGAGAAGAAATTTAAAATTAAAAGTGAAAGCCAGAAAATATAATATGGAAAATTAGGGGCCACCTCCCCTTCTATAAGTTGTTTAAAATACTCAGGATAATACTTCAGGATCAGAATCAATGAAACTATGGTGAGTATTGGTAGAAAATATTTAGCATTCGCATAAGGGATTTTGAATTTGCGCTCCAAATCAGGTTTTTTAACATCCAGAACCAAAACTCCGGCACAAACCAGCGTAAACGCAAATAATGTACCAATACTGGTCAGGTCCGTTACTAAGGTAATGTTTAAAAACATTGCAGGTATAGCAACAAGTCCGCAAGCTACCCAGGTACTTATTCCGGGTGTTTTGTATCTTGGGTGTATTTTTGAAAAAGCATCCGGCAGTAATTTATCTCTGCTCATACTCATCCAAATCCTGGGTTGCCCCATTTGAAATACTAAAAGAACTGTTGTTATGGCTACTATAGCCGAAACTCCAATGATAAAATACAGGTATTGTGTATTGGGTGTATTAAAAATATGGGCCAATGGATCTTTTACATTCTCAAGTTCATAAAAAGGAATTATTCCGGTAACCACCAATGCGATTAGTATATATAGCACGGTGCATATAATGAGCGAGTATATCATGCCTCTCGGAAGGTCTCTTTGAGGGTTTTTGCATTCTTCGGCAGTAGTGGAAATGGCATCAAAACCTATATAGGCAAAAAACACACCCGATACACCTTGCAACACCCCACCAAAACCATTGGGCATGAACGGCGACCAATTCTCCGGATTGATGTAAAATATTCCCGCAACAAGTATCAGAAAAATAACGGCTAGTTTAATTAGAACCATTACATTATTTAACCGCTTCGTTTCGCGAATTCCCACAAAAACCAGCCATGAAATAAGCACAACAATGATAAAGGCAGGAAAATCCGCAATAATTTTTAAATTCAGAAAGGAAGGAGCATCAACATATGCCAGGTATTCTTCAGTTCCTTTCAGCCCCTCCTTAAAAGCGCCGGAGGCTGAATAATAATCGGTTGACAACCAATATGGAAAATGAATTCCGAATCCTTCAAGGATCTTGGTGAAATAATTGCTCCAACTAATTGCAACCGCAATGTTTCCAATTGCATATTCGATTATCAGGTCCCAACCGATGATCCAGGCAAACAATTCTCCGAAACTTGCATACGAGTATGTATAGGCACTTCCCGAAATTGGCAGGATCGAAGCAAAGGATGAATAACAAAATGCAGCAAAGGCGCAAGTGATCGCAACCAGGATAAATAAAAAAACCACGGCTGGGCCTCCTTTGTAACACACCTCTCCTATGGTAGAAAAGATCCCGGCTCCGATAATTGCTGCTATTCCAAAACCGGTAAGATCGGCCACCCCGAGATTTCGCTTGAGTTTGGTGTGTTCCGAATCGTATTCAGATACGATATTCTCAACCGATTTTGTCCTGAATAAGGTCTTTAAATTCATCTGGCTTATTGCTGGGTGAATAAGGTTGTTTAGCGAATGGTATCGTTTTCGATGTTGGCTCCTGCAAAAATTCCCAGTCCGTTTTTAACATTGGTGTAAACCACTACGGCACCTCCGAACAGATTGGTCCCGTTAACTCCCCCATCCAGTCCTCCCCTGTATTGTTCAAGTGTGGTGTTGTATTTCCAATAGTCTTCACTCAGACGTTCAATTCGAATAAGATACTTGAAGGTAGTGTTGGCCTTAACAAGTCCGAATGGAGGCACTGCAGTTAGTGTTTTCGATTGACCGTTAAAGGATTCATCCGAAAAAAGAAAGCCGCCATCCCTGGTCTTAATTGTATTTACTGCCGACAAAATATCTTTTAGTTCAAAATCAAAAGCATTTAATTTATCAACCAGTTCGCTGTAATAAAAGAAATTTAATTTGTAATAATCCTTTGTATTTGGATCGTCTTTAAAAGTTATCTTCAACAGGTCTGAGGTATTTCCCTGCATATCGATCCCACCGTCCTCGACGTATTCAACCTTTTTTCCGGTCAACAAGCCGGGCATGCTTCCGTTCGCCTTTACTGACGGATAACCCGAGGATGAAACCGACAAGGTATATAGTTTTCCGGCAGATGGTTTGGTATTGGTATAAAAAACCTTGTCGAAAGCATTGTAAAGCAATGGGATCGATGTGTTGTTTTCCAACAGGCTTATTTTCAACTTTGATGAATCGAGAACCACCGGTTCAGGTGTTTTATACGCATTCTTACTTACCGATATCTGAATGGAAAAAACATCCTGGTTATTGAAGAATTCATTAACAACAAGTTTTTCGGTATAAGGCTCAAGCGTATCGAGCGGCACTTCTTCTTCACAGCCGGAAAGCAAAAAGAACACCAGAAGGTATAACAGTGATTTTTTCATTCTTTAGAATTTTAAGATATAGGTGAAACCGGGTATGAACATAGGTACTGAAGTTTTCTTTAGTTTATAGGATCCCAAACCACTTCCGTTTGAAGAAGGCACAAAATCAGCATAAATATTCAATGGATTTCTAGCCAGCAAGGCATTGTAAAGAGTAATAAACATTTTATGTTCCCACTCATGATAAGTTCGTCGTCGGTTGAGCATCAAACCAAGATCAAGTCTTCTGAAAAAAGGACCTTTATAATTGTTGAGCGAAGTGTAATCAAGTATAGTATTCCCTTCAATATCAAGATATTTGCCACCGGGAACTGTAAAATACCTGCCTGAGGCCATTGTTAAATTCATCAACAACGCATTACCACCGGAAAAACGATAATTCAACATTAAGTTAAAAGTATGCCTCCGGTTGTAATTAAAAGGAAATTCTCTGCCCAGATTGAGGTTTTCAAACTTTCTGTTTGCATAGGCTAGAGTATACCCAAACCAACCGGTTATTTTCCCGGAGTTTTTCTGAATAAGCATCTCAAGACCATAGCCTTCAGAAGTTCCTGTTTCAATGATGGTTTGCCAGTCAAGGTCGTTATCGATAAAAGCAGGATCTTCGGTAGCGAACAATACATTTGTTATGTTCTTATAATAAGCATCGATCGAAAGTTGATAATTGTTCTTTAATTCTTTGGATAATCCAAGGTTAAACTGGTCGGATCTTTGGGTCGGGACCTTATTGGTAGCAGGCACCCAGAAATTAAATGGGATACCTATTCCTGCATTGGTTAGCAAATAAACATTCTGATGCATCCTGGTATATGAAGCTTTTAAGGCAAGGTCGGGTTTGAGAATATACCTTCCACTAACTCTGGGTTCATAAAAGATCTTTTTGTACTGGTAATCCGGATTGTTAAAATACACAGCACGTAGCCCTAAATTCACTTTAGCCTTTTTGCTTAATTTGATCTCATCTTCAAGATATAAGGCCAATTCAGCTGAATAAGCCCAAAGTTTCCTGCCGGATTCTTCCGGAGCATTCGGGTTGTCGCTGGTTGTACTTACACTGTAACCCGGATTAATAAAATGATTGATCCCTTGTAAGCCGAATCTGAAAAACTGATTGTTGTTCATGCTGTATTCAAAATCGGCATTCACCGCAAGGTCACCAATACCGTTCTTATAGCTCCATGTAGAAGTTTTGCTGCTCGATGAAGCCGAATCAAAAAAAGACTCGGAATAATCATAACTAACTTTATACCTTGTTCCGGTAATTGAGATGTTTGAAAATAACTTAGGATTAAAAATATGGGTCCACCTGAAATTGGATGCCAGGTTTCCATATCTTATTTCGGTGCTAAAGCTCGAAAAACTGTCGGTGAAATTACTCGGGTATTTATCTCTTCCTGCATAAATGGAAAATAACAACACATCCTTCTTACCAAGTCTGTGTTTCAGCTTCAGGTTGTAATCCGAAACAACAAAGATCCCACCGGTTTCGTCGGTACTTCCAAGTGTAAATACATCCCAGAAGGTTCTTCTCATCCCGAATGAATAGGTCGTTTTGTTTTTTTTACCCAGAGGTCCTTCAATGGATAATTTTGCCATTAAAAGGCCTATTGAGGCTTCTCCCTGATGTTCTTCATCCGAACCTTCGTTGGTATTGATGTCGATAATTGAACTGACTCTTCCGCCATATCTGGCAGGAAAGCCTGCCTTGTATACCTGAACCGAATTGGTTACACCGGGTTGAAAGATCGAGAACAAACCAAAAATATGAGTACCGTTGTAAACCGGAACGCCATCCATTAAAACCAGATTTTGGTCTGCTGCTCCTCCCCTTACGTATAAATTACTTCCGAATTCATTGCCGGGTGTAATTCCCGGTAAACTTTGCAAGCCTTTAATTACGTCCGGTTCTGACAATAAATAGGGCAACTCCTTTAAGAGTTCGGTCGGCATGTCGACTTTTCCGCTAACAGGATTGGTTATGTCACTCTGAGATTTCTTAATGTCATTGATCAGGTCTTCGTCTACCTGTTTTCTTTTGAGTTTGCGGTTAACTTTGAGATCTGATTCTATAAAAACGGTATCCGAACCGGTTTGATAACCCGAGAAACTGTATTCGATCACAAAATCCTGAGGAGGAACAGAAATGCTGAAATACCCAAAATTATTGGTATAGGTTTCCGTTTGCCAGTCTGGTAGCTGTATCCTCGCTCCAATCAAAGGTTCTCCTGTTTTTGAGTCACTCAGATATCCGTAAATCCGATAATCGTATTGTCCCTTTGCCGAAAAAATAAAAATTATGGCGAAGGCCATAAATAGAAGGGTCTTTTTCATATTTTCTCCAAACCTACTTTAATTTTAAATTTCTTCAAAGTGCCTCAGTCAAATATTGCATAATATTGTAAATAATTGTGAAAGTAGTGATCTATACCGATGGAGCCTCAAGAGGAAACCCCGGAAACGGCGGTTATGGCGCAGTTTTGATATACGGTGAACATAAAAAGGAACTGAGTGAAGGTTTCAGGCTAACCACCAATAACCGAATGGAACTAATGGCGGTTGTAAAAGCACTCCAGGCCCTAAAAAAAGACAATCTTGACGTTTCCATTTATACGGATAGTAAGTACGTAATGGATGCTTTTGAGAAGAAGTGGTTTCTGGCGTGGCAAAAGAAAAACTTTAAAAACGTCAAAAATCCGGATTTGTGGAAGGTGCTTATCGATCTTTATCACAAACATAAGATCAGGTTTTATTGGGTCAAAGGACATTCGGGTAACAAAATGAATGAGCGCTGCGATGAGTTGGCCACCCATGCGGCGGATAATGGTGATCTTAAGATAGACCGGGTTTATGAAATGGAAAATCAAACCTGACCGGGTTAAATAAATATTATAGAATGATGCTTAAAAACACACTGTTAATACTACTGACATTTCTGTCAGGAATGATTTCTGCACAAAGTACCCTTCCTGCATTCTGGACGTTTATAAATCCAAGTCCCGGGCCGGATTCCTTTGGCGGACCCATAGGCTGGAAAACCAAATTAGACCTCAGGATCAGCGGCAGCACTCCCTATGTTTATTCAACCGGCAGTGATGGTAATGCCGCCTGTCGTCTTGATGAGAAAGGAGAATATGTTCAGGTGAATATTTCAGGTAAACCGGGTCCGGTAAGTTATTATCTCCGCGGAACCGGATTTAATCCCAGCCCGGCATTTAGTGGCCAGTTTACCATTGAAGAATCCAGCGATGGTAATACGTGGAACCCATTAAGAATATTAACTACCATGAAAAGCAGTTTTGAGAGATTTGAAGATCTTCCTTCAGAAACCGCACGATTTATTCGATTTTATTATACCGACAAACAATCCGGTTCAAATGTGGCCTTAGATAGTGTTTTGATAAAAGCTGCTCCGGCTGAACCTTTTGCAAACCTTCGTGTAGTAAACAAACTGGTAGAATACGTCAATTCATCGGAATTATTTACAGGGAACGATACGCTTATTAACCTTGAGATCGAAAATACCGGTAACCTCGATACGCTTTATATCTCTCAGATAAACCTTTCAGGCGTCAATTCAAATGAATTCACACTTTTAAATTCTATTGATAAACTAGCCCCACTGAGCTCTGCAGGACTTTTACTCAAGTTTTCCTCAACCAATACCGGAAGTAATTTCTGTACCCTAAACATTCAAAGCAACAGCATTGAAAACAGTGTTTATGAGCTAAATCTATATTCTATCTCCGGCAAATACGCCACCGAACCTAAGTCTCAGGCAGCAAATCTGGTAATAGATAACCTGAGCGCCCATGGTTTAAAGGTTCATTTTGATGCAGCTGCCAATAGTGCCGAATCTTATCTGGTACTAAGAAATGTATCTTCAGACCCCTCTGAGGTACCAATGGATGGTGAAACGTATCTAAAAGGTGATCGGATCGGAAATTCTGTGGTCGCATACTCCGGTAAATTTACTTCATTTACCCCGGGCTATATTATTGCTAATCAACGTTATAAATTTACAGTTTTCTCTTTCAACGGAAGAAGTGGTTTTGAAAATTACAACACTGCAAGCCCACTTTCAGGAGCCGCAGAAACACCCGGAAAAAATTATGGTAATTACTACAATGGTATTAAAACAGGAGATCCTGATTTTCTGACAAATCTTAGTAAATTAATCAATTTACACGATACCATCTTTTACAGTAATTACAGTTCTGCACTGATCGACCCATTAGTGTCGGTAGATACCTCCGGAGGTAAAAAATATGTAAAATGTGTTTATACCGGAATAGCAAATCCATATGCCGAGCCCTTTGTATGGTGGGGAAATGGAAGCTCCGGAACCCTTACACGGGAGCATACTTTCGCTCAGAGCTGGATGCCGAGCAACAAAGGAGCAGGATGGCCCAACGATGCAAATGGAAAAGAATTGCCGGAATATAACGACCTTCATAACCTGTTTCCGACAGATCAACTGTATGCGAATGTAAAAAGATCCAATTTGCCTTTTGGGGATGTTGTGGGTCAGGCGACTTACATCTCTCCTACCGGTCAGGGAAAGATCGGGCAAAACAAAGATGGAGTAACCGTTTTCGAGCCTATGCAAGAACAAAAGGGAAATGTATCAAGAGCCATTTTTTATATGTGTGTCGCTTACAATGGCATAAACGGCAATTCATGGAAATTACCTTCAAATCAGGACCAGGAAGTTTTGAAAAAATGGCATTTTGGGGATTTGCCGGATGCCCTTGAAATCGCACGAAACGAATTGATCTACAAACTTCAGAAAAACAGAAATCCTTTTATCGACAGTCTGGACTTTGTTAAAATAATAGATTTCAGCGCAATGAGCTATTTAGGGGATTCTGCTATAACCGTAAAGGATATTCAACCGGGTAAATTAGTTTCAATATATCCTAACCCTTCACAAACAGGTCATTTTATGTTTCGATCCAGCGAAAAAACACATCTGATCGTAACCGATGCACTAGGAAAATTAATGTATCATAATGAAACACCG
The DNA here is from genome assembly GCA_020635455.1 of Flavobacteriales bacterium. Taxonomy (GTDB): domain Bacteria; phylum Bacteroidota; class Bacteroidia; order NS11-12g; family UBA9320; genus JABWCE01. The sequence continues at coordinate 327,808 of JACJZT010000002.1, read as the reverse complement.
GAATACGAACATAGGATCGACCTTAGTGAGTTTGCGCCCGGGTTATATTATCTTCAAACAAAAAACGGCTATCACAAACTTCTGAAACGATAATTGTTCAGCTTTGCTAAGAATGCAAAGGACTACTACATCCCGATGACCTTAGTTCTGAAATTATTAAATTAATTTTGCACCTTTAAAAATGGAAATATCGTCTAAATACAGTCCTTTAGAAATCGAACAAAAGTGGTATTCTCAATGGTTGGAGAATGAGCTTTTTAAAAGCGTTCCGGATGAACGTGAACCTTATACAATCGTTATTCCGCCGCCAAATGTAACCGGTATACTACATATGGGGCATATGCTGAACAACACCATTCAGGACGTTTTGGTCCGAAAAGCCAGAATGAATGGTAAAAATGCCTGTTGGGTACCGGGTACGGATCATGCAAGCATAGCAACGGAAGCCAAAGTCGTGAATTTGCTCAGTGAAAAAGGAATATCCAAAAAAGACTTAACAAGAGAGGAGTTTCTTAATCATGCGATGGATTGGAAGGATAAGTATGGAGGAATTATTCTTGAACAGTTAAAAAAACTAGGTTGCAGCTGTGACTGGAGCAGAACGCGCTTTACTATGGAGCCAGATCTGTACAGCTCTGTTATCAAGGTTTTTGTTGACCTTTATCGAAAGGGATATATCTATAAGGGAAGCCGTATGGTGAATTGGGATCCGAAAGGAAAAACGGCCTTATCCGATGAAGAGGTTGTTTATAAGGAAGTTAATTCAAAACTTTATTACGTAAAATATCCGGTTGTTGGATCGGAGGAGTTTATTATGGTCGCTACAACAAGACCTGAAACCATCTTGGGAGATACCGGAGTTTGTGTAAACCCGAACGACGAGCGATATAAACATCTTAAGGGCCGGGAAGTGATGGTGCCGGTCGTAAACCGAAAAGTACCCGTTGTTTTTGATGAGTATGTAGATATTGAGTTTGGAACCGGTGCGCTCAAGGTTACCCCGGCACACGATATTAACGACTATAATATTGGAGTTAAGTATGGATTAAAGGCTATTGATGTGTTCAATGAAGACGGAACCATGAGTGAAGAAGCCGGATTTTACATCGGTATGGACCGCTTTGCCGTAAGAAAGCAAATTGCATTGGACCTGAATGAGGCCGGATTGCTGGTAAAGGAAGAACCTATTGTAAACAAAGTTGGTTACAGCGAAAGAACGGATGTTGTTATTGAGCCCAGAATTTCCGTTCAATGGTTTATGGACATGAAAAAATTCATGGAACAAAACCCGGAAGTTTTAAGTTCTGTAATGAAGGATGAAGTAAGGTTTTACCCCTCTAAATTAAAGAACACCTACAGACATTGGATCGAGAACATAAAAGACTGGTGCATAAGCCGACAACTTTGGTGGGGACACCGAATTCCGGCCTGGTATGATGATGACAATAACCTTGTGGTTGCCCATACACATGAAGAAGCATTAAAACTCTATAAGGAACTTTATAAAAGGGAAACAGATCAACTGAAACAAGACGATGATGTTCTGGATACCTGGTTCTCTTCATGGTTATGGCCAATATCGGTATTTAATGGAATAAACCAACCGGATTCGGAAGAAATAAAATACTATTACCCAACCAATGACTTGGTAACCGCCCCTGAAATTATGTTTTTTTGGGTAGCACGTATGTTGATGTCAGGATTTGAATTCAGAGGCCTAAAACCGTTTAGTAACGTTTATTTTACGGGAATAGTCCGGGATAAGCAAAGACGTAAAATGTCGAAGCAACTCGGAAACAGTCCGGATCCAATACCAATGATGGAAGAATACGGAGCAGATTCGGTACGAATGGGTATGCTCTTATGTTCACCGGCCGGTAACGATATTCTATTTGATATAAGCCAGGTTGAGCAGGGTAGAAATTTTTGCAACAAAATATGGAATGCTTATCGTTTGGTTTCCGGTTGGGAAACAAGCACTAACGGTACCGAATTCTATAAAAACTATGGTCCTGTTATTCATAATTGGATGAACGGCCGTATCCATAAGGCCCTTGAAGAGATCAACGATCATTTTGACAAATTCAGATTGTCTGATTCATTAATGACCCTTTATAAATTAATATGGGACGATTTTTGTTCCTGGTATCTCGAAATGGTCAAACCCCCTTATGGTGAAGGAATACCAAAGGCAGATCTTGAACAGGTGAAACATATTTTTGAAGATCTTATGAAACTGCTCCACCCTTTTATGCCCTTTATAACTGAAGAGATCTATAAAGGCTTAAATTCTGAGAATGGCTTCATTAATGCAACTTCCTGGCCAAAAGCAAATACAGGAGTGAAAGCACTTGACTATTCCGAAGCTTTTGATTTGATAACCCTGGTAAGAAGCAAGAGAAATGAAAACGGCATTTCACCTAAAATTACGGCAGAGATCGGAATTTTAACCAAAACACCGGAAATATACCTTCCGTACGAGGGGATAATACAAAAACTCGCCAATGTAGATAAAATAATTCTTGGTGAACTTGGTAAGGGGTTTAAGGCAATTTCCGGCATAGATGAAATAGAAATATATTTTGATGGATGGGAGCTTAAAAAGGTCGACATGAATGAAATTCAGACAGAGATCAACTACCTAACAGGATTTCTCAAATCGGTAGAGGCAAAATTATCCAACGAAAAATTTGTTGCCAATGCCAAACCTGAACTTGTAGAAAGGGAGAGACAAAAAAAGTCAGATACTCTAAGCAAGATCGCCGTCCTTGAAGAACAACTTAAAACAGCCGGTTAATAGCCTAAAAAATTCTTTTGGCCCGGGAATCAATGCCGGCATCAGACCAATGCTAATGAATCCTCGATTTACGGTTTTAATTTGAAGGCTCAATAAACTAAATTCGCGACTTATTTATCAATATGGGTGTAGTAACAATGGTAGGCCAGGTAATTCTGGCTCTGGCGATCTTAATAACGCTTCACGAACTGGGACATTTCTGGGCCGCCAGATTTTTTGGTATAAGAGTTGAAAAGTTCTATCTGTTTTTCGATGCATGGGGTTTAAAACTTTTCAGTTTTAAAAAAGGTGAAACCGAATACGGGATCGGGTGGCTACCCTTGGGTGGTTATGTTAAAATAGCCGGTATGATCGATGAATCACTGGATAAAGATCAGCTTAACAGCGAACCTCAACCCTGGGAATTCAGGTCGAAACCGGCCTGGCAGAGACTGATCGTGATGTTGGGAGGAGTTACGGTCAATGCAATTCTGGGTATTTTTATTATTGCCTGTTCTCTTTCTTATTACGGTGATCAATACATGCCAAATAAGAATGTTATTCATGGTATTTATGCCATGCCTCTCGGTAAAAAGATCGGGTTTCAGAACGGAGATAAGATCGTTTCGGTAAATGGTCAAAGCATCGAAAAATTCAATGATGCCCTAAATCCAAAGGTTATCTTAAAAGATCACACCAAATACGTGGTGAACAGAAACGGTGAAATGATAACCATTACCATTCCTGACAATTTTGCGGATCTATATACAAAACTTGGAAAAGACAGCGGTTTTATTTCTGAAAGAATGAAATTTCGAATTGGCAATGTGTCACCTGGTTCCGAAGGTGCAAAAGCCGGAATAAAAAAAGGCGATTACATAACGGCAATTGACGGAGCCCCTATTCTTTTCTTCGATGAATTTAAATCTCTTCTTAAAGCCAATTCTAAACCGGTCATTACTTTCAGGAGAAATGAAAAGACTTTTACCAAAATCCTCAACATTGGAAAAGATCCGGTGATCGGTTTTATGCCGGATTTCTATGAGTATGAAGAACTTTCACAAAAAGAAAAATACTCTTTCTTTCAGGCCATTCCTGAAGGAGCCAAAAGAGCTAAAAATCTGATAAGTACCCAGCTTGTGGCATTTGGTAAAATGTTCAGAGGGGAAATGGATCCAAGAAAGTCACTGGCTGGCCCTATACAGATCGGAAAACTTTTCGGGGAAACCTGGAACTGGGAGAGATTCTGGGGCTTTACTGCAATGATCTCCATTGTTCTGGCTTTTATGAATTTACTTCCGATCCCGGCTCTCGATGGTGGTCATGTTGTATTTTTAACCATAGAAATGATCCTTAGACGACCTTTGCCGGAAAAGTTCATGTATGTTATGCAAACCATCGGTATGTTCATTTTACTGGCATTGATGGTTTTTATCTTTGGTAACGACATCTTTCAAACCTGGTTTAGTAAATGATAAACTATTTTGAGTTATTCGATTTACCGGTAAAATTTAATATAGACGAATCGGAGCTTAAGAGAAAATATCAAACTTTTATAAAGGATCAACACCCTGATTTTTTTGTGCACGACGATCAAAAGCACAGGGAGGCATTGGAAAAGTCGTCGTTAAACAACCTAGCCTACGACATTTTAAGATCATTTTATAAACGCTGTGCCTATTTACTTTCGCTGTTTGAGGCAGGCAATAACAAGGATCTCCCACCCGATTTCCTTATGGAAATGATGGAAATTAACGAACAACTGGAAGACCTTAAAGTTTCAAAAAACGATGAAGAAATAAGGCTTATGGAAGTGCAGGTCAAAAAACTTTCTGACAGTTTGGAAGAAGAATTGATCCAATTAACACAAATAGCTGACCGAAATGAACTTTCGGACCCTGATGATCTGAAAAGAGTTTCACAGGCTCTTCTCAAACATAAATATGTATTGCGATTGCAAGAAACATTATCTAATTTCGCAAGCCTGTAAACGTTCTTATAGATATTGCCCAGGTGGCGGAATTGGTAGACGCGCTGGTCTCAAACACCTGTGAGGTTAAACTCGTACCGGTTCGACCCCGGTCCTGGGCACTTTTTCAATTAAGATTCATCTTACACATTCTGATAATATTTGTAACCATTTAACATTCTCGTCGTATTTGAATATATGCCTCATAAGACCCTTTTAAATACAGCTAAATCAACCACCGTTTTCCTATTGATTTTTGGTACGACATTAGTATACGGACAAAGAGAAAACCACCTTGACCTCTCCTTTGCTAACGGTAGCTCCATTAATACGCTTTCCGTTAATGTGGTTAAGAATTTCAAACTTCTGAAGTCCGAAAGGCTTCGACTTGGAGTGGGTGGCAGAGGTGGTTATTTATTTGGGACAACTACAGAATACTATACGGCTCCTGCAAAGCACAATAAATCAAAGGATGGTATTGATACCTTGTTCGCAGCCAAACCACAATTCTTCTCTTTTAACATTTCCTTTAATGCCGAATTTGTTATAACCCCGGCCATTTCAATTTGTGGGAATCTGGATTTTGCCGGATTTACTTTTGGAAAAAAACGTGAGGTTGAATTCCGTCCAGGACTTCTGGCCCAAAACGAGGATGCTCCTCGTGAAGCCTTAAATAATGCAGGAGTTAAACCCATGAGAAACAACATTTATTTAACCGGAAATTACAATAAAGGCACATTGATCTCTGAGGTATTCCTAAGAATTACACCGGTTGAAAGAGTAAGTCTTAAAGCAGGGATAAGCAATTCGATTTCAGAATATGCCAGTCAGAACCGCATTGGTTATAAGGATAATTACCGGTTTAGAAACAGCTCCATTCAATGGGTATTCGGTATAGGTTGGAATTTTATTTGAAATTTCCATTTTTTCGGCTTCGGTGAACGGAACATGAATAAATGGCAGCCGTTTCTGTTCTAAGCCTTGAAACTCCAAGCGAAACAGGTATCATCCCTTTAGCAATGGCCTTCCCGATCTCTTTTCGGGAAAAATCACCTTCCGGACCAATTAAAACAGAAATTTCTTTTTCCGGATTCCTGTTTTCAAACTCCGCTCGCTCTAGATCTGAACAGTGTGCAATGTAAAAAGGCATTTGTTCCTTATCGTAGTTGTTTACTAAAGTATCAAAGGAAATTTCCGCATGGATTTTAGGCAGCCAATATTGTTTGCTCTGTTTCAATGCTGAAATGGCAATTTTTCTTAAGCGGTCAAATCTGAGATGATTTCTTTCACTGTGCTCACATTCAATAAAATGGATACTGTCTACCCCCAATTCGATCAATTTTTCGGTCATCCATTCCATCCTTTCAGAACTTTTGGTACTTGCAATGAATAAATTAAAACCTGACGAGCAATCCTCAAATGGGAAAAAACCTTGTTGGTCAACCCTCACCCTGACCTGTTTTCTTTTTTTATCCGTCTCCACAATTCCGGAGTACCACCCTCCTTCTCCATCCACAACATAAATAGGGTCACCGGGGAGAACTCTTTTAACTTTTAAACAATGACGGCTTTCCTCTTCGCTAAGTTCTATGCCTCCTTCATCATTTTTTTGTCCAAAATAAAAATCCATAGCACAAATTACTCGGTTAAACCGGCTAATGCGTTCTCCATTTTCATACCCCGGCTTCCTTTTATAAAAATTGCAGTATCTGAAAGATCTAATTTTTTGAGATACGTGTTTATTTCGATGGCATCTTTAAAATGCTTTCCTCCTTTTCTTATCGCCTGATTGTTGAAATGTTCACCGGCTACCAGCAATTCATCCGTTTGTAATTCACAAGCAAACCGGTAGATCAGATCATGTTCCTTTTCGGAGTGATCACCCATTTCAAACATATCCCCAAGGATAATTATTTTTTTCTTGTATTTGAATCTTGAAAAGTTTTGAAGAGCTTTCTCCATGCTGCTTGGATTAGCATTGTATGCATCCAAAAAAAACAACGTGCTGCCTTTTGTGAGGATCTGAGAACGTTTGTTTGAAGGTATATAGGCTTCGATCCCTTCTTTAATTAAATTAGGCTTTATTTTAAAATATTCGGCAAAACTAACAGCTGCCAGAATGTTTTCGAAATTATACGACCCGGATAATTTACTACATATGTTAAGGTCGTGATAAGAAAAAGTTATATCCGGAAAATCATGAATGAGTTTGCCATAGGTTTTGCTATCCGTTTTTTTTGCCGAATAGGTCCATTTGTTGAGGGATCGTGACATCCTCATAAGCCATTCATCGTCTTGATTAACAAATGCCAATCCATTGTTTTTCAGCAAATAATGATACAATTCACTTTCAGCTTTAGCGACACCTTCCAGACTTCCAAATCCTTCAAGGTGTTCTTTTCCGATGTTGGTTATTAAACCCATATCCGGCTCACAGATCAAACAGAGCTCTTCAACATCACCTATTCTGTTAGCTCCAAGTTCGATCACTGCGATCTCAGTTTCAGGATGAATACCCAATATGGTGAGTGGTACCCCGATATGGTTGTTAAAATTTCCGGGGGTGCTGTAGGTTTTGAACTGCCTGCTTAAAACGGATTGTATCAATTCCTTGGTAGTTGTTTTTCCATTACTTCCCCCGATACCGATAAAGGGTATTTTTAGACACCTTCGGTGAAAGTTAGCCAGGTCCTGGAGACATTTCAGGGTATCCTCCACATAAATGCAATAGCTTTCGTTTGTAAGAGAAACATCATCGACCACCGCATATTTTGCGCCTTTACCGATCGCCTCCAAAGCAAATTTATTGGCATCAAAATTTTCACCCTTTAGTGCAAAGAACATGGAACCCCCGACAATATTTCTGCTATCGGTACACACCTTGTAATCGCAGTTTATATAGAGTTTATAAAGGTCTTTGATCTCCATGTTATTTTTTGGGAACAAACTTACATTTTTTTAAATGTAATGTTAAACACCAATCAGAACGGGCATACAGGATAATAATTAACGAGTCGCATAGTTTTGACTTAATTTCAGGACTATTTATTTAATTTCACGGCATGTTAAAGAACATACTTCTTATAACTTCATTTCTTTTGCTATTTGAAAAAGGTATCGCTCAGGAAATCGACGTTAAAACCGCACTTGCCGAATACCAGAGTGCAAGCAATGATTTGTACTGGAAAAACCGGAAACCTTTTGAGGGGTATTGGCAACAGGATGTTTCCTACTATATTGATGCCAAACTGAACGATCAAACTGAAATTATTACCGGTTATGAAAAAATAGCCTATGCCAACAATTCGCCGGATACCCTACACAGAATTTACTTCAGACTTATCCAAAATGCTTTTCAACCGGAGAGTTACAAAGCAAAGATGGAGAAAAGCGGAAAACTGAAAAATTCCTTTGGAAAATATGAATCTCAGGGACTTGGAACCACGGTTGAAAATCTGAAAATAAATGGACAAAATAAAAAATTCATTATCGACAATACCATTTTATACATTGATCTTCAAACTCCTCTTTTGCCCAATGAGATACTTACCATTGAAATGGATTTTCAAACGTATTTCGATGCCGGAAGTATGCGAAGAAGAATGAAACGATTCGATCATAATAATTTTAAACATTTTGACGGAGTTCATTGGTATCCAAGACTGGCCGTGTACGATCGAAAATTCAAATGGACCACGGATCAGCATATTGGAAAGGAGTTTTATGGTGATTTTGGTGTTTACAATGTTCAGTTGAAACTTCCAAATCAATATATCTGTGAAGCTACGGGTATACTCCGGAATAAAGATGAAATATATTCGAATGGACTGAGGGAAAAGATAGATATTTCAAATTTTCAGCGTCCCGTAAAAGAGATCTCTGTGCCTGTGATCCCTGACGGAAGTTATAAGAACTGGAAATGGTTTGCTTTTAATGTACATGATTTTGCTTTTACCACCGATCCTACCTATCGAATTGGTGAAGTTGTTTGGAATAACATTTCCTGCATTGCTCTGGTACAGGAACAAAACGCTTACCGTTGGCAGCCAACTGCTAAATTTGTTGCAGCGGTGGTTAAAACCTACTCTGAAGATATAGGAATGTATGCTTATCCCAAAATGGTTGCTGCGGATGCAGCCGATGGTATGGAATATCCGATGATCACGCTTGACGGAGGCAGTTGGCCAAGTCATCAGGGGCTTATTGCCCATGAGGTCGGACATAATTGGTTTTTCGGAATGGTAGGAAATAATGAAACGTACAGAGCAGCCCTGGATGAAGGTTTTACACAGTTTTTAACTGCCTGGTGCCTTAAAAGGATATCCGGAAACGATCGGTACCCAAATTCAATTGAATGGTCTAGTGTTTATGCCGGTTTTTACAATCATGTATTAAATGAGAATACTGCAACCCTGAACGTTCATTCCGACCATTACAATTCGGTTGTAAGACATGGCGGTGGTTACAGTCAGGTTTATTATAAAACAGCAACCATGTTGTTCAATCTTCAATACGTTTTGGGAGATGATCTCTTTTTGGCAGCAATGAAAAATTATTTCAATTCATGGAAACTTTGTCATCCGTATGAAGAAGATTTCAGAAGTTCCATGATCAATTATACCAAAGTAGATCTGAACTGGTTTTTTGATGCCTGGTTGACCACCAATCAAACCATCGATTATAAGATCAAATCCGTTAAAAAAATAAAGGGCAAGCCCGGCGAGTACTTTGTTGAGATTCAAAGAAAAGGCAACCTGCACATGCCGGTTGATTTTACGATCATTACGAAAAATGGAGGCAGACAGCATCATATTATTCCCAATACCTATTTCGTAAAGAATAGTAAAACGAGTACCATTCATTCGCCCTGGATATCCTGGGACATGCTCAACAAAAGTAGAAAGATCAGAGTTTCTGTACCGGAAGGAATCCATGAAGTTAAAATTGATACTTCAGGCCGTTTGGCAGATATTAATCGTTTAAACAACAGCAATCGCTTGCATGTAAGCCTGAATTACAAAGGAGCTAAAACAAAATTTGACCTCTATAAATACCCGGTAAAGTGGACGCCTGCAGTGTGGTATAACCGCGTTGACGGAATAAAAACTGGACTCCTGCTTGAGGGTTCCTATTTGCAGATTCATCATCTTATCGATCTTGGAATATGGTATAATACAGGGTGGTTAAAAGACAATATCACAAGTGATTTTAAAACAGAATTCATACATTTTTCAGTAAATTATAAAACCAGAATTGGACGTTTGCTCGATCTTAATTTAAAAATCAGATCACTTGATGGAATTAAGTTTGTCCAGACCGGTTTGGACAAAAAAATTGGTGAAGATCTTTTAAGGTTTAGTTTTAAGGCTTTTGGAATGTTTAATAAAGGAGCATTGTTAAATGAAAAGGGTTCCTCGTCTTCTAACCCTTACAGCCTTTATCCTCAATTTTTTATTAATGATCGTATCAATTCCACTTTTAATCTGGAATACCTAAAGAAGATAAATTATTTGACCGGTAATTCAATTCTGAGTGTTCAATTGAGAAATACATCTCTTTTCAGCGACTATTCTTTTTCGGGGCTCGGATTAAATCTGATCAATTCCAACCCGATTGGTAAAAAGCTGGAACTACATTCAAGGATTTACGTACAATACCTTCATGGTAATGTTGCCGGAGAAAGTTCAATATTTATTGCAGGTGCAAACAATGAAGATATGATCGAAAATAAATACACCAGAAGCAGGGGCATCATTCCTGAATCCATGATTGGGTTTGGCAAGGTCGGGGAATACAGCTTTCAATACGGTGGAGGATTGAATGTAAGGGGCTATGCAGGTTACAGGGCAACAAATTCTGCCGAAGGTGATACTTTTGTGATCGTAAATGGGAATAAAGGAGTTTCCGTAAATGCTGAACTGGAATTTGGTAAATTGTTTTCGAACAAAGTTTTTAATTCCATTCGTTTTGTAAAATTTCTTCCGTATATATTTGCCGATGCAGGTATACTTGGAAATGGCAGTATGTATAGTGGTTTGAGGGCTGATGCAGGTTTGGGTACATTGATAACTTTTAAACCAATACTCAAAACAAATGCTCCCCTTGCTCTTAGAGTTGATTTTCCTTTTGTATTGAACAGAGTGGACCCAAATTCAGATTACATCGATTTCAGGTACGTTATTGGCATTAACCGTTGTTTTTAATAAGGCATGATACGCAGCATTAACCTTCAAAAGAGTTTTGGTAATTTAAGCGTTTTAAAAGGGATCGATCTTGAAATAAAACGGGGTGAAATGGTTGCAATAACGGGCGCTTCCGGTGCCGGTAAAACCACTTTGCTGCAATTACTGGGAACTTTGGATTTTCCAACGCAAGGAGAAGTAATTATTGACGGTATAAATGTATCTGCCTTAAAAGGTAATAAACTGGCTAACTTCAGGAATGAAAAAATTGGATTTGTTTTTCAGTTTCATCATTTGCTCCCGGAATTTACAGCTTTGGAAAACGTGTGTATACCGGGTTGGATACGTAAACAAAAAAGTGCAGAACTCGAAACAAGGGCTAAAGAATTGCTGAGATTTTTATCGGTAGATCACCGTATCAAACACAAGCCTTCTGAAATGTCGGGCGGAGAACAGCAACGTGTAGCCGTAGCAAGGGCCTTAATAAACAATCCTAAGATCGTAATGGCGGATGAACCCACCGGAAATCTCGATTCAAAAAATGCTAAAGAATTAAACGAGCTGTTTTTTAAGCTACGGGATAAATTTGATCAAACTTTTATGATCGTTACACATAATGAACAATTGGCTCAATCCTGCGACCGAATCATTCAGTTAAAAGACGGACAAATACTTCAGTCCTTGTAAGCCAAAGTTATTTCTCGTTTTCCGGGAGGTCCGGGTAGATTCAGAATTTTAAGTCCTGCATTTTTCAGGTCTCGTTTTACAGTACCTTTTGAACAATAGGTTACCATAAATCCACCGGAATTTAAGAATTCTGCCATTTTTTGGAGAATATCCCGGCTCCAGATCTCCGGTTGCTTATCCGGACCGAAAGCATCAAAGTAAATAATATCAAAATTTTTATTTGTATTAAAATATTGAATATCAATATTTAATTTAATCAAAGTAAACCATTTATTTAAGTAATGTTCCTTTCCCCATTTAAGTCTATCCAGGGATAAGATCTGTTTCGAAATATCAGGGGAAAATGAATCACAAAACGTCCTCAGTACATTCGGTTGCAGTATGCAATTTTCCACTCCTGTATAATAGATCTCTTTTGGGGAACTTTGAGCTTCAGCAAAGGTCAAGGCAGCATTTAATCCGGTACCGTAACCTACTTCCAGGATGTTTATACTTTGTTTGGGGCATTTGTGTAAACCATTCTTTATGTATATATGCAAGGATTCACTTAATGCACCATATTTTGAGTGATACGTTTCGTCTAAATCTTCATTGTAAATGGTTGCACTTTTATCCTCAGTAAGAATAACTTTTAAATGACTTTTTTTATTAATCATAAAGAATAAAATTTGCCTCTTTGCAAAAACTGAAGCAAAGTTAGAAGGATGCCTTAATATTTTAATAAAACAACATAAAATGATTTTTTGAAACATATTGAAAAGGCGACCATTTGTTGCATGTTAACTTGATGAACGTATGATATTAGAAGGAAAAAGACCACTTGGATGGTTATTACTAATTTCATTATCAATAATTTGGGGTAGTTCATTTATACTAATGCATGAAGGGCTGAAGTGTTATACGGCCATTGAAATGGCTTCTTTCAGACTTTGCATTGCCGGTTTACTATTTATTCCATTCAGTATATACATTTTCCGTAAGAAGTACCTTAAGGATCTTCACTGGTTTATTCTGGCAGGCTTACTTGGTAATTTTTTCCCGGCTTTCTTCTTTGCCTATGCCCAAACGTATATTCAGAGCTCTACCGCAGGTGCTTTGAACACTTTAACCCCATTCTTTACTCTGATTTCAGGGGTACTATTATTTTCAAAGAAATTTAGTCGTTATAAGATTTTAGGTGTTCTGCTAGGTTTTGCAGGTGCTTTAAGCCTGGTATTAAATAAACCCCAGGGAGGTATTGAGACACATCCTGAATACAGTTTACTTGCGATGTTGGCAACTCTTTTTTACGGTATCAATGTAAACATTATCGAATCCAAATTAAGTAAGTTTCCACCTGTTACAATTGCTGCCATTCCCATTAGTTTAGTTTCCATTCCGGCTTTTGGAATACTTTCTTTCATTCAATTTCCAATTAAGGAAGTTCTAAGTCCTGAATACATAAATGGTACCTTAAGTGTTGTAACTCTGGGCCTGTTTGGTACTGCTATTGGCTTAATTTTATTTAATCGCTTAATTCAAATATCCTCAGGTTTGTTTGCATCTACGGTGACCTACTTAATGCCAATCGTTTCGTCTCTCTGGGGTATTTACTTTAATGAAGCATTTGGAGTTGTTCAATTTGTTTCTCTGGGGCTTATTTTGATCGGTGTTCTGGTTGTAAGACGATATTAAGTAGAATTAAGCTTAAATTTAATTTTGCTTAATTGCAATTAAGTGCATAAATTTGTGTACTTAATTAAATAGAAATGCAAAAATTGATAAACTTAATCCCTTCAATAGAGTTTATTTTAAAGGTCAGCGAAAGTAAGCGTGAGGTACTTGCGGGTAGAATGTCCAACCCTGATTCATTGAGCCAGGATGAGCTATTAAAGAACATTGAAAAGCAAGGTAAAGAGGCTGTATGGTCGGATTATAATGAATTGATATTAACGAATGAAAGCAAGGGCATGCAGCTTGATCTCCTTCAGCATTCCAATGAGCCTGTACTGACCATTAATTTTAATCAATTTCAAAATCTCCCCGAAAAAACAATTCTTGTAATTAAGTTCAAGGAGCATACCGGAAATGCCGATATGTTTTACGGAAGAGATCAAAAATACTTAATTAAGCAACTTGTCAATGAGTGGTTGTCTAATAATGTCAAACCTAAAAAGGACAATCTTCTGCAATTAGAAGATTTGCTCCATATTGTTAAAAATCAGTCGTTTATAATAGATGAATTAAATAATAAGTTAAATGAAGTCGATTTTATCTTTTATAAATTCTTTCATTCTATGGTTTTGGATGTTCTCGAGCAAGAAAACTTGATGAATTCAAAAATTGTCCTGAGTTCTTCTTTCATTGAACGCTTAAAATCCTTCGAAGGAAGCAGGGAACAATTAAAAAGTATCGTTCTCAAGACCTATGAATTGTCCACTACCCTATTTCCGGATTCTAAAGAAATTATTTTTCAAAGTTTCTTTTTTGATGAATTCAGATCAGCTAATAAAGAAACTGTACTTTCAAAAGAAGATCTAAATGAAAATTCTTCCACAAAATATCCTGAAAAACAAACAACATCAAGTAAGACCTGGGAAAATAACGAATCTAAAAAACTTCCTTTTAAAAAGGTTCGGTTAAATAGAACCATTGGTTTGCTGGATAAATATGAAGAAGCTGTTGTTAGATTATTGAACGCAGATCAACCAATTTTGGGTAAAAACATTGCAGCCTCCTGTGAACCCCCAATTTCTGCTCCTGCCCTTACCGACTCCATAAAAAAACATAGAGAAAGGATCTTATTTTGTTTTAAAGAATACCCGGACAAATGGCCACTGATCAAAACACATTATGAACCTTTAATGTATTCTGATTAACAGAATAATTCTTAGTTTTGAAAAAACTCATTTAGTCTCCTATTGAATCAAATAGAATCATTATTTAAGTATAGACCCGGCAAGAAAGAGCTGGAAACCATCCTTTCCAAAGTTATTCAGGAGAAAGATTTGTTTGACAAATTGACAGATCTGGTTATTCAACATAAAAAATTCAAAAATATCGGGCCTTCGTGGGCACTTGGATTTGCAGGCGTTAAACGACCGATCTGGTTTCTGGAACGATTAGATGAATTGATCGACTCAACGGATTCAAACACTCCCGATTGCGTATTTAGGGCCATTTCAAGAGTCTTAAGAGATATTGAAATACCGGAAAAATATATAGGAACAGCCACTTACATCTGTTTTCAATGGGTATCCGATCCGGAACAATCCATTGCGGTTAAGGCATTTTGTTTGCATACCCTTTCACATATTCTGTTAAAAGAGCCGGAAATAGCGAATGAGCTGCGGGTAATCACAGAAAGTTTGATGCCTAATGCATCTTCCGGATTACTTAACACATGTCAAAAAGTACTGAGAAGGATCGAAAAACTAGAACGTTGATCTTAGTTGTTCCACAATTTTTTGAACCGGTAAACCAACTACATTATAATAATCACCTACTATTTTCGTGATTCCTGTAAGCCCGATCCATTCCTGAATTCCATAAGCCCCGGCTTTGTCGAAAGGTTTGTAATTTCTTACGTAATATTCAATATTCTTTAGGTAGAGTTTTTTGAAATGAACATCTGTACTTTCTGTAAAGGAAACCATACTTTTATCGGTACGAAGACAAACACCCGTAAGCACCTGGTGAACATTTCCGGAAAGTTCGAGCAACATATCAATAGCATGCTGTTCATTCTTTGGTTTGTTTAACACTTTATTACCAAGAATTACAGTTGTATCTGCTGTCAGCAGTAATGAATCCTGAAGCGAGCCTTTGTAAGCTTTCGACTTCTTAATTGCGAGATGTTCAGCAATTTCAACAACCCTCATGGTATCCGGAAAAGTTTCGTCACAAATAATATCAATCAAAGTAAAATCAATGTTACAGGCTTTTAAAAGTTCCTGTCGACGTGGAGATTTTGAACCCAGTAATATTTTCATTAAAAAAACAACATTGATAAGATAAGACTAACGAATGCGTACAATGCAACTTTGTGCAAATTGCGGTAACCATGATCCTTTTCAGGCAATTGCAGTATGGACATTATGTAAAACAAGGGTATGCCGATACAAAGTACCAAATAGGTAATAAAAACATAACTAAGTGGAGGAGTAAAGTATCTTAGTAAGATCAGCCGAACTCCGGTGGTCAGGATCAGAATGAATAGAAAAATAAAAGCTATGGCGATCCAGCGTATCGTGTTCAAACGGATTTGATGACTATTTTTCTCAGGATACGACATCTCCGTTCGGTCAAATCGTGTAAGTAAGAGGCGAATAAAATTCATACCAAGAATGAATACCGAAAAAATAACAGCCAGGCTTTGTTTCATATTGGGATCCATTTTAGAAAGATAGTATAGTGTAAGGCCCAATAAAATAGAGTTTAAGAAAGAAGAAATTACAAAAGACCGCTTAGTAAGAATGCTACTGGCTACCAGAATTATCAAAGCTTTAATACTAAGCCAAAAAAGTTCGGAATTTATAGTAAAGGCAAACAATAAGATCGCTGATGCGAACAATACCGGTACAAATAGAAGAAATCCGTTAAACGTTCGAATACTATCGGAACCATATAGGGCTTTCATAAGATACGAAACTTCGAACGACAATATGGAGATCATGAAGGTAATTAAATAGATACTGAGGTGCTCAGGATCAAAAACATCTCCAAGACGATTTGAAAATCCAAGAAAATACGCTGCCAGAATTTGGATGATTACAATAAGAAATGCATTTAGGAAGTAAAATTTCCTGGATGGGTAAAGCATTCTATTGGTTATAAAACTTCATTTTGTAATCAATTTCAACCTTGCCTTTTGAAATGTTATTCAGTTTTCCTTTAAGCAACTGTTTTTTGAATGCCGAAAGATGGTCAGTAAAAAGAATTCCTTCGATGTGATCGTATTCATGCTGTATCACTCTGGCCTCAATTTCGGAGTAACCTTCTTCATGCCATTTAAAATTCTCATCCTGATATCGGATCCTTAGATCAGGTTTTCTTTTAACAGCTTCCCTGACGGTTGGAATGCTCAGGCAACCTTCCTCAAAATCCCATTCTATTCCGGATTCATCAAGTATTCTGGCATTGATAAAGGTTTTTTTAACACCTTTTTGTTTGTTTTCACTAAAGTTCTGTGTATCGATCACAAACAAGCGAATGTCCTTTCCGATTTGAGGAGCAGCCAAACCAACTCCGTTACTGGCATACATGGTTTCATACATGTCGTCGATGAGTTTGTTGAGTTCCATATAATCTTCAGGAATATCTCTGCATTTTTTTTTCAATACAGGATCTCCGTATGCCCGAATTGGATATATCATTTGGCTGAATTTAAATAATCCTGCAAAATTATGGTAGCACTTACAGAATCCAAAAGTTTTTTGTTTTGCCTGTCTTTTTTTTTGTAACCTCCGTCTAATAATGAGCGAGTTGCAAGAACCGTAGTATATCGTTCATCAAAGCGCACGACCTCTATTCCGGGAAGTACGGATTTCAACTTTTTTATAAAAGGCAGGATGTATTTTTCAGTTTCGGATGGCTCTCCAGTCGATTGTTTTGGGAGACCAACCACGATCGTTTCGATCTCCTCAGTTCTGGAGTACGTAATTAAATAATCGAGGATTTGAGATGAATGAACGGTTGCTAAACCGGTTGCAATAATTTTGAGAGGGTCGGTAACGGCTATTCCAACTTTTTTGGTGCCATAATCAATGGCAACAATTCTGCCCATTAACTATATTGAGAACAAAATCGGGATCATCATGTAAACAGGAACTGCTATTCCGTCTTGTCTTCCGGGCACCCACTTAGGCATATCTGTGAATAACTTTACTGCACTTTCTTCTAAACCGTATCCTAATTTCTGACCAACCGCTTTCACGTCAACAATGCTTCCATCCTTATCTACAACAAACTGGACGTTCACTTTTCCCTGCACATTGTTTTTCATGGCTTCAAAAGGATAAACCATTTTTTCGCTGATGTATCTCTGCATAGCTGCTTTTCCTCCCGGAAAGCGAGGCATCTGACCAACGATCATGTATGGTTTTTCATAAACGGGTTTGGGGCTTGTACTGCCCGAATCCATGGTAAACGAACTGGAAAACACCCCTAGTAAAACCAGCAAACAAATTTTAAATGTGCCTTTCATATCTTAATTAACAAACGAATATAAATACAAATATATTATTTAACAATTTTATTTGCACAATAGGTACTCGCAAAAGCTTCAGGTTTTGCCTTAAATTTATACCCCATGCCCAATATATAACCCATTGCCTCCTTCAAAGCCACATTGGACTTGAATTGCGGATCGGTGTTGATGTCGGCATGAACTTCAAGGTCAACCTCGTATTCGTCAAGAACAGGGCAAATTTCGTAAGCAACCTGAATCGAATCCGATACTTCCTGAATCATTCTTTCCTTTAAGGATAGTTTTATTTTGGTCAATCTTGAACGATGAAAAATAAAGCCCCCCTTTCCTTCTCTGATGAAAACCACAGCGGTGGCAAATTCCGTAACCCCTCCTTTGACCTGTGAATCAGTGCCTATACAAACTTTCAATCGGTTACCCTGTTCCTCGATCATTTTGAGTTTGATCTCGTCCAATAATGGCAAAACCAAAGGTTCTCCGGAAAATTTTCTCCATTTCATCTACACAAAAAAAGGATTATCCTTCACTTCATTAATAACATCATATACACAATATTGTAAAAACTTAATTATTATGTGACCTTTGCCTGCCTTTAATAAGTCAGTTCAGATTTGAAATCCAAGGAAATATTCTACGCATTTATTGATCTGGGAAGAAAACTGGAAACCGTTAATGAAAATCACCCGGTAATTCAGAAAACCTATCATGAGAACAACTGGTTTACTCCACAAAACCAATTAAACGCCATCCGTTACTGGTCTTCAAAACTTAACCATAAAGAACTCGAATACTTTTATGAACATTGCCGGCCTGCACAAAATCCGGTAAATGTGGGTCTGATCACTGCCGGAAACATTCCACTTGTTGGCTTTCACGACATACTTTGTATCCTCTTGAGCGGACATAAATTAAGTCTTAAATTATCCACTAACGATTCGGTCTTGAGCAAATGGATTCTTGAACTATTGTTTGAAACCGAACCAAAATTTAAAGATTCGGTACGAATTGTCGATAAGCTGCAGGATCATCAAGCCGTAATAGCTACTGGAAGTAATAATACGTCACGATATTTCGAACATTATTTCAGGAACCTTCCCAGAATAATTCGCAAAAACAGAAACAGCCTGGCAGTTCTCACCGGAAACGAAACCGAAACGGACCTCCTTAACCTGAGCAACGATATTTTTTCCTATTTTGGACTGGGTTGCAGAAACGTTTCCAAGATCATGGTCCCTGAAGGATATGACTTTCACAATTTTTTTCAGGGTCTCGAACGTCATGCAGAAGTAGCAAATCATCATAAATATCACAATAACTACATCTATCACAAGGCCATTTTTCTTATGAACCTTGAAAAGCATTTCGATAATGGTTTCCTTTTATTGAAGGAAGATGCCAAACTTGCTTCTCCCCTTGCTACCTTATTTTTTCAATATTACAACCGCAAAGAGGAAGTTTCTGAGTTTGTCGAACAAAATCTGGAAAACATTCAGATCGTGATAGGAAAATCAGAATTTTCGGATGAATTTACGCCTTTCGGTCAATCTCAAAACCCTGAATTGTACGACTTCGCCGACAAGGTGAATACCCTTGAATTTTTGAACGGCTTGTAAAGCAGTTAATTACAAAAAACATTTCAAAATTCATATTATTAAACGTTTATTTACAAATTATTTAAAAAATTAAACCTTGTATGGATGCGCTTATTTCAACGAACCTGGCGTTAAAAAAACAAAAAGACTTTGGCCGGGGTAAAGTTCGGGATGTATATAATATTAACGATGATATCATGGTCCTGGTTTCAAGCGACCGGATCTCTGCATTTGACCATGTGCTGCCGGAACCCATCCCATATAAAGGCCAGGTACTGAATCAGGTGGCTTCCTTTTTTCTGGATAAAACCAAAGACCTTGTACCTAACTGGAAAATCTCTGAACCCGATCCACACGTTACGATCGGATATATGTGTAAACCCATTGAAGTGGAGTTTGTGGTAAGGGGATATCTTGCAGGGCATGCATGGAGACTTTACAATTCGGGGTTACGGTCAATCTGCGGGGTTGACCTTCCGGATGGTCTTAGAGAGAACGACCCTTTGCCGGAACCTATTCTCACTCCTACCACCAAGGCAAAATCAGGACACGATGTTGACATATCAAAGGAAGAACTCATCAAGCAAAAAATTCTTAAAAGGAAGGATCTTGAGAAGCTTGAAAAATATTCCATGTTGCTCTTTAAGGCAGGAAGTGAGCATGCCGACAAACAAAATCTGATCCTTGTTGATACCAAATATGAATTTGGAGTACGAAACGGTACCATTATGCTCATTGACGAGATTCACACTCCTGACTCATCGCGTTATTTTTATAAAGATACCTATAATTCCATACAGGAAAAGGATCAACAACAAAGACAACTTTCTAAGGAATTCGTTCGTAAATGGTTGATAGAACATGATTTTCAAGGTTTGGAAGGACAACACATTCCGGTAATGAAAAAAGATTTTATCGAAAGTGTTACCGACCGGTATATTGAGCTTTATGAGCAAATTACAGGAGAAAAGTTCATTAAAAGGTCATATGATAATGTTTTGGAAACCATTGAACAAAGTGTGAACATGTTTATTACTGATTATTACAATAAATAATTTTCTTTGCATAAAGCAATAAAATACAATGAAATTAAAACAAACTTTACTAATTACACTTCTTTTAGTTTTCGTATCCTCCGGAGCGCAGACTGCCAAACTTTTTGCCGGAAAGCAAAATGAAACAGACCCTACACTCAACAGGAACGATGCAACCTGTGATAAAGCCGATGTTTATTTTTATTATCCATTTGGGATTACCTGGGACAAGAGTGGCAATATGTGGATCACGGAACGAAATAAGATCCGTCTGTTTTATAACGACAAGTTTTACAACAGGGCAGGTAAGCTGGGAGACGGAAGCATGTCGCAGAGTTATAAGAATGGTACCGGAAATCAGGCCTATTTCTATTCTCCTTCAGGCATTGCCTCCAATTCGAGCGGAGATCTTTTCATTGCCGACGATGAAAACCATGCAATTCGCAAAATGGTGGCTTTCACAAGCACAGGACAGGGCCAGACAGTAACTACCTTTGCCGGTCAATTGCCCGACGGTAATTTCTTCGGAACACCGGGTAGTACCAATGGAACCGGAACAAATGCAAGTTTTTTCAATCCAAGAGGGATGGTAATGGACGCTTCAGGAAATCTTTACATTGCCGAGTTCAATAATTTTTGTATCCGAAAAGTTACTTCAGGCGGACTGGTATCCACTCTTGCCGGAAACATAACCGTGCAGGGTACAAAAGACGGAACCGGTTCAGGAGCAGAGTTTGGTGGCCCCTATGGTATTGCAGAACTTGACAATAACTATTTAATTGTCAGTGATTTTGATAATGGATTGATCCGTAAGGTCCACAAAACAACCGGAGCAGTTACAACCTTATGTGGAAAGGCCGGAGAAAACCTTATTGCTGATGGTGATTTCTCATCCGCCAGATTCAGAGAGCCCAGAGGCCTTGCCGTTGCCGATGGTAAGATCTATGTATGTGACGCTTCTACATTGCGTGTGATCGATATTAACAATCAAACGGTTTCAACCTTTGCAGGTGATAAAAACTCTTCCGGAAATGTTGATGGTGTCGGAGCTAATGCTAAATTCGGCATCCTGGGTGGTATCGCTTACGATGGTAAGATAGGATTGTATGTTACAGACCTTTATTATAATGTCATACGATTGGTAACCATCGATGACCTTGCCCCTGTTGTGGATTTTACCGCTTCAAAGACCGCAGCCATTATCGATGAAAAAATAACTTTTACCAATACTTCCGGTGGAAAACCTTCTACATCAATGGTATGGACCATTACTCCTGCCTCCCATAGTGTTGCCAGTGGTTCACTTACCAGCTCTCCCGTAGACATTAAATTTCAGGTTGCAGGTTTCTATAATGTTAATCTGGAGGTTACCAATTCATTCGGTACCAATCAAAAATATAAAGGTTCATTTATAAGTGTTTCAACAACCGGCATTTCAGTGATTCCTGAAAATGTGAATATTGGTGTTTATCCCAACCCTTCTTCCGGTCAGTTTAACATGCAAAGTCTTTATGGAAATTACCCTATAGAATCTTATGAAATATACGACCTGAATGGAAAAAAGGTTTTGAGTAAAATCTGTAATAAAACTTCTAAGGAAACGATCTCCATGGATAGCTTTAATGATGGAATCTATCTTTTGAAAGTCAAAACCTCAGAAACATATCATTCTTTGAGAATTATCAAAAAGAGCTAAACAAATAGATATAAGTATGAAAAAACCGCTTAGGCGGTTTTTTTTTGCCATTAACTTAACGAATTAAATACTTTCTGGGCAAGTAAGATCGACCGGTCCAGATTTTCTTTGTTCAAGCCCGTTTCAATGCCTTTTTTCTCAAAATATCCAAACATTTTTTCAGTTGGCATATTACCAACCAGATGGTCGTCTGCCATCGGGCAACCGCCAAATCCTTTTAATGCACCATCAAAGCGGCGACATCCCGAACCATATGCTGCTTCTATTTTTTCCTCCCATTTATGTTCCCTTGTATGAAAATGGCACCCGAAATTGAAGTCCTTCAGTTGATTCGTAAGGTGAGAAATAAGTTTTGAGATCGTATCCGGATTCGATACACCTACTGTATCGGAAAGGGAAAAATAATTGACTCCAATATTTTTTAAGCGTTTGATCCAATCCATAACGATTTCCGGAGACCAGGGTTCACCATATGAATTACCAAAGCCCATGGAAATATAGGCAATAAACTTTTTTTGATTTTGCTCACAAAGATTTACAATTTCCTCAACACTTCTCAAGGCATCCTCAATACTTGAATTCGTATTGCGCTTTTGAAAAGTTTCAGAAACCGAAAATGGATAACCCAGATACGTGATCTTTTCAAATTCAACCGCTTTTAAGGCTCCTCTCATGTTTGCAATAATTACTGAAAGTTTGGTTTCTGTCATATTTATATGATTTATGACCTCTGTTGAATCTCTCATTTGTGGAATGACCCTGGGGTTAACAAAACTCGCACAATCAAGTGTATCAAAGCCTACCTGCATAAGACTATTTATGTACTCGATCTTCTGATCTGTATTTATAAATCTTTCCAGTCCCTGCATTGCGTCTCTGGGACATTCTATGAGCTTCACTTCCATAAATTAAGTTTTGTTAATGCATTCAAAATTATCATTTTTGCTCTTTACAATACAATTATACATTACAATATTACAAAGAATGTCCAGCTCTATTAACAACCAGGATGAATTGAATCAGGATGATGAAAAGGTTGTATCACTTACAAACGAAGAATCCGTTGAATCTACAAACACGGATGAATCTAGCCAAAATGAAACATCTGAAGAAAACAATGCAAATGAAGTAAAAGATAAGGCCGAGCCGGAAGGCAATACCCTTACTGCAGATACATCTAAAAATGATGTCGTATCATCAGAACAAAATGCACAACAGGATGACGATGATGATGACGATGATGAAGCTATAAAAATGATCGATGAGGAAGAATCTTCCAATATGGATTATTCTTCCTATAACAAAGTTCAATTGCTTGAACTTGCAATGGATGCGCCAAAATCTCTTTCACCAAGAGAAGCAGTCAGAAGAATACAAAACATACGCCCGTATTTTGATGATCTGATAAAGGAAGAAAGAGAAGCACAACTTAATGCTTTTGAAGAAAACTCCACCGGAGATGAAGTTTTTGAATTTATAGATGATGGCAGCAGAAATGCCTTTTATCAGGCTTTTAAAAACGCCCAGGATGCCCGCTCTGAAGAGAAAAAGAGGATCGAAGAGGAAAAACTCAAAAACCTGGAAGACAAAATCAAGATCATTGAAGAAATAAAGTCTCTTACAGAAACCGACGAAACCACTGGCAGTCTTGACGAAATAAAGCGTCTTCAAAATGAATGGAAATCCATTAGAGCTGTTCCAAAAAATAATCTTCAGGAGCTTTATGACCGGTATCATTTTTATTTGAGCAAGTTTTATGACAATCTTGCCATCAACCGTGAACTAAAAGAGCTTGATCGCCAAAAAAACATTGGAATAAAGATCGATCTGTGCAACAAGGTAGATGCACTGCAGCATGAAACTTCCTTAAAGAAAGCCTTCATTCTGCTTGCAAAATACCAGGAGGATTTTAAAAATACCGGTCCCGTACCAAAGGAATATAGTGAAGAAATCTGGGAAAGATTTAAATCGACCGTTGATACGGTTTATTCTCAGAAAAAGGCTCAATTTGAACAGTTACAGGAAAAAAGACTGGAAAATTTAAAGCTAAAGGAGCTTCTTATAGAAAAGGCAAAAACGATCAATTTGGTGATTCCTGATAAACAGAGTGAATGGAAGCAACATCATGAAGCGCTCAATGCCTTAATGGAAGAATGGAAAAAAATAGGTCAGGTTCCAAAAACACACAACGAATCGGTTTGGATGACCTTCCGGGAACAATTCAACCAGTTCTATAAAAACCGAAGCGATCAGTTTAAGAGATTGAATGCGGAGAAAAAACAAAATAAGGCATTAAAGGAAGAACTTTGTGTCAGGGCTGAGGCTATAAAAGACAATGAAAACCTCAACGAAACCACCAAAGAATTTTTAAAATTACAGGAAGAGTGGAAAAGTATTGGACCGGTGCCTGAAAACGAATCGCAAAAACTATGGAAACGATTCAGAAACGCCTGTGACCATTTTTTCAACAAAAAACACGCTCATTTTGATCAGAGAAAAACTGAGGAAAAAGAAAACTTGATCCTCAAGAATACACTCATTACAAAATTAAATGACCTTGACTCTATCGAAGATGGAGAACAGGTTTTCGAAAAATTAAAGGAAATACAACAAGAATGGAATAAGATTGGCTTCGTTCCTCTTAAATCCAAACAACAGGTAAACGAGCAATATCATCAGAAGCTTGATGAGATCTATAAAAAATTCAGAAAAAACCGGGAGACCTATAAACAGGCGCACATGAAAGAGCATTATCAGCAAATTTCTGATATGCCCGGAGGAGACAAAAAACTAAAGGATGATGAAAGAAGGATCCGTGAGAAAATCAAAGGATTAAAATCTGAAATACAGACCTGGGAAAACAATATGGAGTTTTTTGCTAACAGTAAAAATGCGGATAAGTTCAAAAAGGATATTCTTGATAAAATTTCCAAGGTCAATTCACAAATTGAGAATTTGCAAAAAGAACTTGGAATCATCCGAAAAGCCAAAACTGAAAAATGATCTGACTT
The DNA here is from genome assembly GCA_020635455.1 of Flavobacteriales bacterium. Classification (GTDB taxonomy): domain Bacteria; phylum Bacteroidota; class Bacteroidia; order NS11-12g; family UBA9320; genus JABWCE01. The sequence goes on along the minus strand of JACJZT010000002.1, from coordinate 302,674 downwards.
GTATAAAAATTTTACCGGTTGCATCTGAATTGCCTTTATAGTAAAACCTTTTGAAGCATTCAATAGCCTTTGATTAAACATTTATTATACATTTTATTATTGAGTTTATCGGTTGTCTGTAGTGCGCAGACAGGGAATCTAACTCGTTTTGTTAACCCATTTATAGGAACAGGAGGACATGGTCATACCTATCCGGGGGCCGCACTTCCCTTTGGTATGGTTCAATTAAGTCCTGATACAAGAAACGATGGCAGCTGGGATGGTTGCAGCGGATACCATTACAACGATTCGCTGATCCTCGGGTTTAGTCACACTCACCTTAGTGGCACAGGATGCAGTGATTATGGCGATGTATTGATCATGCCATATAAAGGTACAGGAAAATTTAATTCAAAGGAGGTCGGATCTAAATTCAGCCATTCAACCGAAAAAGCTTATCCGGGATTTTATTCTGTTACTTTAAACGATCCCAATATAGAGGTTTCGTTAACAAGTACCTTAAGATGCGGGATGCATAAATACACTTTCAATAAAAAAGGAGAGTATTCCATATTGCTTGATCTTGACCACCGGGACAAGCTTCTGTCGGATACCATCATCTTACTTAACAATACAACGATAGAAGGATACAGAACGAGTGAAGCCTGGGCAAAGTCTCAAAAAGTATTTTTCAGGATTGAGTTTTCAAAGCCTTTTGTCAAATTTGAATTTCCTGAAAACAATAAGTCAGGTTCTAAGGTATCTTTTGCTTTCAAAATTGAGAAGGCTTCAAGCGTATATGCCAAGGTCAGCCTTTCAGCGGTTGACCTGAAAGGAGCCGAATTAAATATGCAAAATGAACTTCCGGGATGGGATTTTGATCAGGTGGTTAAAAATGCTGAACAAGAATGGGATAAAACCTTGAGATGCATTGAAGTTGAAGGTGGCACTCAGAATGAAAAGGTAATTTTTTACACCTCTTTGTATCATTGTTTTTTGCAACCAAACCTTTTTAATGATCACGACGGCAGATACCTTGGGAGAGACCTGAAAATTCACCATGCAAATGGACACTCCTACTACACGGTTTTTTCACTCTGGGACACCTACAGAGCTACTCATCCTTTGTACAATCTGATACAAAACGAACGGAACTCTGATTTTATTAAGACGTTTTTGCTGCAATTTCAACATTCGGGCAGATTGCCAACCTGGGAATTATGGTCGAATGAAACCGATTGTATGATAGGTGCACACTCGGTGAGTGTTATGGCCGATGCTATTGTAAAAAACCCCGGAAAATATGACCTTTCGGCCTTTCGAGAGGCTGCTATCAATAATTTACAATATCAGAAAGCCGGTTACATCCCATTTCGTAAAAATCATTATTTAAGCAGTGATGACAACATGGAATCCGTTTCAAAAACCCTTGAATACGGTTATGATGACTGGTGCATCGCACAAATTTTGGGTTCAGACACAACTTTTAAGGATTCTGAACTAATAAATGAATATAAAATAAATTCATATGCCTGGATGAATTTATTTAACCCCGAATTGAACTTTATTCAACCAAGAGCAAACGGTAATTTCATTAAGTCTTTTGATCCCAGAGAAGTTAACAATCATTATACGGAAGGAAATGGCTGGCAATACGGGTTTTATGTTCCACATAACATGAAAAGTTTTGTTAATGCAATGGGAGGTGCCCTGGCATTTGAGAAGAAACTTGATGAATTGTTCAGTGCAGATACCAAAACAACAGGCAGAACTCAAGCGGATGTAACAGGTCTTATTGGTCAATACGCCCATGGAAATGAACCAAGTCATCACATTGCTTATTTATATAATTACATAAATAAACCTGAAAAATGCGCACGCATGATCACCAGAATCATGAATGAACAATACAGCAATGCTCCGGACGGTTTATGTGGCAATGAAGATTGCGGACAAATGAGTGCCTGGTATATATTCAGCGCCCTGGGTTTTTACCCGGTTTGTCCGGGAAAAAATGAATATATTAAGGGAAGAAAATCACTTTTCACAAATGTGAAAATAAACGGAGTTCCACTTGACAGTTTAAAACTGAATCTAAAAATCTATTCCTACGATAAAGATACCTCAGCTTTTTATTCTGCTCCTGTTATCGTTTCAGAAGGAATGAGTTTTTCGGAAAAGACAAAGGTCCGTATGAATTCCTCCGGAAATATCCATACAGTTTATTATCAATTCAAAGATTCTTCAGACAGTAAGATCTATATTTATCGCGAACCGTTCTTTATTAATGAATCCTGCAAGATAAGAGCATTTTCAAATTTTGAAATAAGCGGTAAAAAGTTCGAACTCAGTACAGAAGCTCAATTTATCAAGAAACCCAATAACTGGACGGTAAACTTAAATTCGAAATACAATAAACAGTATCATGCCGGTGGTGATAATGGACTGATAGATGGTATCAGAGGGGACATAGAATGGAGAAAAGGACAATGGCAAGGTTACCAGGGACAGGATTTTGAAGCGATCGTTGACCTTAAATCCGGCAAAGATCTGATTCAGATCGGCGCAAGTTTCCTACAAGATACCCGTTCCTGGATATTAATGCCTGTTGAAGTTAGATTTGAAACCTCTCTGGATGGCAAAAATTTTGAACCTTATGGCAAGGTTATCAATGATATTCCGGATACTTCAATGCAAATTCAATTGAGGGAGTTCAATTCAGCACCTCTTAAAAAAAAGGCGAGATATGTAAAAGTTACTGCAATTAACTACGGTAAACTTCCCGAATGGCATCCCGGAGCCAGGGAGGATGCCTTTTTGTTCATCGACGAAATTTTGATCCATTAACAAAAAACCGCCTATAAAATTTACAGACGGTTTTTAGATTTTTAAAAATTATTTAATGGGCTTTATACCATTGCAACGCTTCTCTTAATGAATTCATTCAGGGATTCACCACTTAGCATATTTTGAGCCAGTAAAGCAAGGTCGGCCAATTGCCGTGTAATTTCATCTCTTTTCGCTTCATCTTTTTCACCTGCAATTTTACCAATGGCCGGATGATTGGTGTTTACAACCACATCGAACCTTTCAGGCATAGCACCCATAAATGCCATGCTCCCTCCCATCTGGTTCATTTCTTTCATTCTTCTGCTAAATTCATTTCTTGTAATGGTTATGAACTGGTCACCCGGAGAAAGGGATTGCAATTCAACACCATATTTTTCCTTATCGAATTGTTTTTCAACACTTTCTTTTACAAGATTTTTATCGTCTTCGCTCAATACAGATTCAAGACTTTCTCCTTTATCGATTATTTTATCAGCCGATGAAGAATCAACTCTCTTAATTTGTAATTTTTCATTAGCTCTTTCTACATGCATGATAAAATGATTGTCGATGGGTTCGTCAAAAACCAGAACATCATAACCCTTATCAACCAGAGGACCAATGAATGCATATTGCTTATCCTTATCATTGGTGTATAAAATCACTTTGTTTTCATCCTTATCGGTTTGGTTAACCGATATTTTGTTGATGTACTCCTCAATGGTGTAATATTCGTTATTTATGTTTTTCAATAAACAGAATTGTTTTGCGCTTTCATCAAACTTATCATCAGAGATGATTCCATATTTTACAAACAAGCTCATGTTGGGCAATTTCGTTTCAAAGTCGGCCTTATCTTTCTTATACAGTTCATGAAGCTTAGATGCAACTTTCTTGCTAATGTGAGAAGTGATCTTTTTCACATTACCATCTGACTGCAAGGCACTTCTGGATACATTGAGAGGAATATCGGGAGAGTCGATCACACCCTGCAACAACATCAAATAATCCGGTACGATCTCCTGCACCTGATCGGTAACAAAAACCTGATTGCTGTATAGTTTGATACGGTCTTTGGCAATTTGCATCTCAGCTTTTGCTTTTGGGAAATAAAGAACCCCGGTTAGATTAAACGGGTAATCAACGTTGATGTGTATCCAAAACAATGGTGGTTCCTGGTATGGAAACAATTCCGAATAAAAGGCTGTATAGTCCTCGTCCTTAAGCTCGGTTGGGGATTTTTTCCAAATAGGATTGGTATTGTTTATTACATTTCCATCAAATTCGATCTCTATTGGAAGAAATTTACAATACTTTGTCAGAAGTTCCTTGATCTTGTAATTGGATAAAAACTCTTCGGAGTCTTCTGCAATGTGCAAAACGATATCGGTTCCACGTGTTTTCTTTTTTCCCGGTTTCAACTCAAATTCAGTATTTCCTTTACATTTCCATTGTGCTGCTTTTGCGCCTTCCTTATAGCTTAAAGATTTTATTTCAACTGTATGAGCAACCATATATGCTGAATAAAATCCCAGACCAAAATGTCCTATGATCTGCGTATCGGTTGAGTCCTTATATTTATGCACAAATTCTTCTGCTCCGGAAAACGCGATCTGATTAATGTATTTTTCTATTTCCTCTTCCGTCATTCCAATACCACTGTCAGATATGGTTATGGTTTTCGCCTTTTCATCAAGCGTCACCTTGATCTTCAGGTCGCCCAAATCGCCGGGTACTTCTCCCCTTGATGACAATACGGTTAATTTTTGAGTAGCATCTACTGCATTGGAAATCAACTCTCTCATAAAGATCTCATGATCTGAGTATAAGAACTTCTTGATGATCGGGAATAAATTTTCGGTGTGTACAGATATATTTCCTTTTTGCATAATATTAAATTTTATCCAGTTTTTGCAAAAGGCAAACCAATACATTTAAACTGAAAAAATGTCAGTTATAAAGCAAACAAATATCTATAAGAAAGGCTTTATGTTAGTATTCAGCTTATTTTTGCATTCTCTTTAGAGCCTTATAGAAAGTCTAGCCTCATACAACAGTTTTGGTTTGGAAGCTACCTGCGACCAAATATTTAACATTAATCGGGATGAGGATATTACTAGTTGTTTTGAACGCGTAAAAAACAAAAAATTTATGATTTTAGGCGGAGGCAGCAATGTTCTTTTCACCGAGCATTTTGATGGCATCATCCTAAAAAACAATCTTAAAGGAATAAATCGTATTCAGGAAAACGAAGAAAACGTACAACTTGAAGTCAGGAGTGGCGAAAACTGGCACCAGTTTGTAAGCTATTGTGTAGAAAATTCGTATGGAGGAGTTGAAAACTTAGCTCTCATACCGGGAACAACCGGCGCTGCTCCTATTCAAAACATTGGTGCCTATGGCGTTGAAGTTAGAAACTCAATTGAAAAAGTAAAATCTTATAACATAATCTCATCCGTTTATGAAACATTTAACAATCAGCAATGTAAATTCGGGTATAGAGAAAGTATCTTTAAAAGATCGCTTAAGGGAAAGGTATTTATTTATTCGGTTATTTTTCAATTGAGCAAAAAGCATGAACTGGTTGACGGTTATGCAGACCTTAAAAATTTCCTAAAAGATAATAAAATAACAAACCCCGGAATTCGGGATATTTTTAATGCCGTGGTACAAATCAGGACCATAAAACTACCTGACCCCTCCACTCTTGGAAACGCAGGCAGCTTCTTTAAGAATCCGGTGGTTTCAAACATCCGATATCAAAGGTTGTTGTTGGATTTTCCTGAATTACCACATTACACAGTAGATGACAAACACGTAAAAGTACCTGCTGCCTGGCTCATCGATCGTTTGGGATGGAAAGGCAAAAGATTTGGCAACGTTGGGGTTCACGAACGACAAGCTTTGGTTTTGGTCAATTTTGGAGGTGGCACCGGTATTGAAATACTTGATCTGGCAAAGAATATCATTCGTTCGGTTAAAAATGAATTTGATTTAGAATTGGTTCCCGAAGTAAATATAATATGAGACCTGAAGACATCAAGGAGTTGATACTTTTTGAGGACAATCATTTGTTAGCCGTTAACAAACCTTCCGGTACACTGGTTCAGCCTGATCCCGACGGAAATGAATCGCTTGAAAATCTGGTAAAAGAATTTATTAAAAAGCGAGATGATAAACCCGGAAATGTTTTTCTGGGAGTTATTCACCGCCTCGACCGACCCGTTAGCGGGATTGTATTGTTTGCCAAAAGCAGCAAGGCATTGACACGAATGAATCAGATATTTAAAGATCGGAAGATCGAAAAGACTTATTATGCGCTTGTAAAGAACCGTCCCCCTGAAGTAAAGGGCAATCTGGAGGGTTATATTCGAAAAGACCCTAAACAAAACAAATCAAAATGGTATTCAAAACCTGTTGAAGGAGCCAAAAGCTGTAAAACCGAATACCTCCTTTTGGGCAGTTCCGATTCCTGGAATTTACTTAAAGTGCTGCCACACACCGGAAGGCATCACCAGATCCGGGTTCATTTAGCATCTATAAATTGTCCTATAGGCGGTGATCTGAAATACGGTTCGGCGAGAAGCAATAAAGACGGAAGTTTGAGTCTTCATGCCAAAAGTTTGAAGTTTGAACATCCCATTAGCAAAGAAACCTTAACTTTGCAGTGCCCAAATCCCAAATCCGGTGTTTGGGTTTATTTTAAACAATTTGATTAAATAACAGAAACATAAATGAACGGAATTTTTAAAGTACCAAAGGCGGTTAACGAGCCGGTTTTAGATTATGCACCCGGAAGTAAGGTAAGAGCAAATTTAAAAGCTGCGATCGAATCCATGAGAGCAGAAAAAGCGGATATTGGAATGCATATTAACGGAGAAGTTGTACGCACCGATAAAAAAATTGAAATCAGACCTCCACACGATCTGTCTCACCTGCTTGGCACTTTTTCTAAAGGAGACGCAACTCATGTAGAAGTTGCGATTCATGCTGCATTAAGTGCCAAAAAGAAATGGTCGGAAATGCCTTGGGAACAAAGAGCAGCCATATTTCTAAAAATAGCAGATCTTATCGCCGGGCCATACAGGGCGAAGATCAATGCAGCAACCATGTTGTGTCAGAGTAAAAATGCATTTCAGGCTGAGATCGATTCTTCCTGTGAATTCATTGATTTTTTACGGTTTAATGTTCAATACATGACCGAAATTTATAACGAGCAACCATCTGAAAATTCAAAAACAGTATGGAACAGGTTGGAATACAGGCCACTTGAAGGCTTTGTTTTTGCTCTTACCCCTTTCAATTTTACAGCAATCAGTGGTAATTTGCCTACTTCTGCAGCCATGATGGGAAATACCGTTGTGTGGAAACCTGCCGATACACAGGTATATTCTGCGAATTTACTTATGGAGATCTTTAAGGAAGCGGGATTGCCGGACGGTGTTATAAATCTTGTTTATGTAAACGGACCGGAAGCTGGCGATGTTATTTTTAATCACCGTGATTTTGCAGGAATACATTTTACCGGTTCTACTGCGGTATTCAGGCAGATATGGAAAACCATCGGCAATAACATTGAAAAATACAGGTCGTATCCAAGGATCGTCGGAGAAACCGGTGGAAAGGATTTTGTAATTGCTCACAAATCTGCAAACGTTGATGAATTGATCACTGCTCTGAGCAGAGGCGCTTTTGAGTTTCAGGGACAAAAATGTTCTGCTGCTTCAAGAGCCTATATACCATCAAATTTATGGCCGGCAGTAAAAGAAGGGTTGCAGAGGGATCTGAAATCCATGAAAATGGGCCCAACCGAAGATTTCAGTAATTTTATCAATGCTGTTATTGATGAAAAATCCTTTGACAAGCTGGCAAAATACATCGATGATGCTAAGTCGGATAACGCGGTTGAACTTATTGCAGGTGGCAATTGTGATAAATCGAAGGGATATTTTATAGAACCAACGGTACTGCTGGCAAAAGATCCGAGATATACCACTATGTGTGAGGAGTTGTTCGGGCCCGTGCTGACGGTTTATGTTTATCCGGAAAATGAGTTTGAAGAGATTCTTGAATTAGCCGATTCAACTTCGGATTATGCACTTACAGGCAGTATTTTGTCCAAAGACCGATATGCAATTGAACTGGCTACCCGTAAACTTGTGAATTCTGCCGGTAATTTTTACATCAATGATAAACCAACCGGAGCTGTTGTAGGTCAGCAGCCATTTGGAGGCGGAAGAGGTTCAGGCACCAACGACAAAGCCGGCTCAAAGGTAAATCTAATGCGATGGGTTTCCCTTAGGACAATTAAAGAAACCTTTGTTCCTGCCACTGATTACCGTTATCCATTTTTAAACGATAAGTAAGTATAATGTATCAATGGGTTGAAGGCAAGGCCATTGATGCAGTAAAATGGAATGAATGCATTGCCGTCTGCGACTGGGGAAATGTTTATGCAAGTTACGAACACCTCAACGCCGTATGCGGAACGTTATGGAAAGCCTTGATCTATAAGGATTATGAAGCCGTTATGCCGGTTCCTTATCGAAAAAAGTTTGGAGTTTTTTATGTTTACCGACCCAATTTTTGCCAGCAACTTGGTGTGTTTATCAAACCTCAGGTCCGTCAAATACCAGAATTGATCCCTGAATTTATTCGCATCCTTCTTAAGTCCTTCAAGCAAGTCGAATATCCTTTAAACCATTCAAATTTAGCCTATATAGAAAACCAGGGTGGTAAGATCAGAACTAATTTCATCTTACCTTTAAACAAATCCGTAGAGACCCTATTCGAGCAATTTTCAGGTAAGCTAAAAAGGTCACTCAACAAGACATCAAGAGAACTTATTATTTGTGAAGAATCTAATAGCTCTTCAGTTATTGAGTCTTATAAGAATGCCTGGAATAAACTGCATTATATTCCGGATATCGAATATAAAAGGTTTGGAGCCTATATTGATACACTCACAAAAACGGGTAAAGCTCAGAACCTGGTTCTTCAACTCGATGGACAACTGCTTGCGGCTTGCACCTTATTGTTTTATAAAAACAGGATCTATTATCCGTTTTCATCCATAACCAAAGAAGGAAGATCTTTGAATGCAACTGCTGTCCTGATCTATCACATTATCAGGAAATACGGTAATTCTGAAAAAATATTGGATTTTGAAGGGTCCGATATTGAATCGGTCAAACATTTTTATAAAAAATTCAACCCCATTAACGAGTCGTATTTTATGATGGTTAAAAGACACCCTCTGGGAGCGATTTACGGAAATTTAAAAAGGTATATTATCCGGTAGATCGTCATCGTAATTAGAAGGCATATCGTTCATCCTTGACCCTCTGATTATCGAACCGGTATCTTCTCCTCTATCCGTAAAACTGAAGTTTTCGACATAAGTATCGTCTAAATTCGAAAATTTGGTAAACTCACCCTGATACCTCATTTTTATAGTATCGGTTGGGCCGTTTCGATGCTTTTGAATGATGAACTCACCAATACCATGAGTAGATATACCTTCTTCATCGGAGATCCCGTAATATTCAGCACGATAAATAAAACCAACCAGATCGGCATCCTGTTCAATGGAACCGGATTCCCTGAGATCGGACAATTGTGGTTTGTTGTCGGTTCTTCTTTCGGCAGCTCTGCTTAACTGAGCCAGAGCAATTACGGGTATGTCCAGTTCTTTTGCAAGGGCTTTCAATGACCTTGAAATGTAGGAGATCTCCTGCTCACGATTTCCAATGTTTTTATCGTCTCCTTTCATTAATTGAAGGTAGTCTACAATAATAAGTTCGATGTTGTGCTGAGACTTTAACCTTCTGGCCTTAGCCTTAAAATCAAAAATACTTAAAGATGGAGTGTCATCAATAAAGATAGGGGCTTCGGAAAGCTTTTCAGTTTTTTTCCTGAGTATTTCCCATTCCGAATCGGCCAGGTCTCCTTTCCTTATTTTTTCTGAAGATATTTCGGATTCGGAAGAAATAAGCCTTGTAACCAACTGTACAGCAGACATTTCAAGAGAAAAAAGTGCTACCGGTTTTTTAAAATCAATGGCTGCATTTCGGGCAATTGAAACCACAAAAGCTGTTTTACCCATACCGGGACGGCCTGCAATGATTATCAGATCCGATTTTTGCCAACCACCCGTAACTTTATCGATCTGCGACAAACCGGATGGAATGCCGGCCATTTGCTGATCGTTGTTTTTAAGGAATTCAATGTTTTTAATTGCCTTATGCAAGATGTCACCAAGGGAAACATGTCCTTTTTTCATGGTATCGTTCTTGATGGCAAACAATTTTCTTTCAGAGTCGTCAAGCAACTCGAAAGCATCCGTGGTATCTTCAAAAGCTTTTTTTCCGATTTCTCCGGCAATGTTTATCATTTGCCTTTGAATATACTTCTGAATCAGGATGTGGGTATGATATTCAAGATTTGCTGCAGATACGACCTTATTGGTAAGTTGAGTTACCCCGAAAGCTCCGCCGGCAAGTTCTAAATTTCCGCTTTTTCTGAGGGTTTCAGTCACTGTAAGAAGATCAATAGGTTGTGCTCTGGTGAACAGATCGGCAATGGCACTGAAAATAAGTTTGTTGGAATCGGAATAAAATATTTCAGGTTTTAGAATGTCGAGTACTTTCTCAGGAGCATTTTTTTCAAGCATCATAGCTCCTAATACAGCAGCTTCAAGGTCTAAAGCCTGGGGTTGTAATTTGCCGTTAAAAACAATTTCTTCAAGATTTTTTTGCTGTTTTCGGTACTTGGTGTTTGGTTCGTATGCCATTGGTTTATTCGTTGCAATTTTAAGTTTAAATCGTCACCCGATTTAGCCTTTAAATTATATCCACTAAGATATTGAATTTGTTAATTTCATGTGAATTGAAGTTAATAACACTTATATAATTATCTCATTTATAGCTGATTTTAACTGAAGTTTCATTGTGGATAAACAAATCATAAACTCGCAGATGCTTCCTTTTTGATCGTTGTTAATGAGTTCATTTTTAACACATAAATACTTATACCAATTCATGTGGTTATTATCTCATTTTGCAAAATAACATTCCGATATTAGAAAAATTTATTTCTATAATTTCACCTTATTTACCTAAGATCTCAAAAGAATGATTCAAAATGCATAATTTGTGCATCGGATGAAAGATCTTATTATTAGAAGTGCCCGGCCGGAGGATGTATCCGGAATTTTTGGTTTGATCTACGAGTTGGCCGTTTATGAAAAAGCTCCGCAGGAGGTAAGCAACACGCATGAAAAACTCCTGGAAGACGGATTTGGAGATTCTCCTCTTTACAGTTGCTTTATAGCTGAATTAAACAAGGAAATCATTGGTTTCGCACTTTCCTATTACCGATACTCGACCTGGAAGGGAAAATGTCTTTATCTGGAAGATTTTTACGTAAAAGAAAAACATCGCCGGCTGAGTATTGGAAAGTTGCTTTTCGAAAAGGTCCTTGAAAAAGCCCGTGCAGAGAATTGTATTTTACTGAACTGGTAGGTTCTGGACTGGAATAAACCTGCAATTGACTTTTACAATAAATACAATTCTGAATTTGATGCTTCCTGGTTAAATGGCAAGATCACTCTTTAACCTTTGATACTTGTTTACTGACAGGTCAATTTGGCAGACAAAACTAAAATAAAATATTGCGTTATCGAACTTGACGGAAATACTTTGTTTGGAATTATTTTTGTTTAAAAACTATAAAAAGCAAAAATGATAGGTATATACATCTTGGGAATTGTTTTCTTTATTATCAGTCTATGGGTGAGCAATAAACTAAAATCCAAATTCAAAAAATACTCAGAAGTCAGGCTGCAGTCGGATATGAGTGGCGAAGAAATCGCAAAAAAAATGCTTTCCGACAATGGAATTTACGATGTAAAGGTAGTTACGGTCGAAGGTCAGTTAACCGATCATTATAACCCTTTGAATAAAACGGTCAATTTAAGCCATGCAGTTTTTTACGAAAGAAATGCTGCTGCTGCTGCTATTTCGGCACATGAATGTGGTCATGCCGTACAGCATTCAAAATCCTATGCCTGGCTTAACCTGAGAAGCAAGTTGGTGCCCGTGGTCAACGCATCTTCCAATTATATGCAATGGATCATACTTGCCGGTATAATGATCCTTTATGCGACCAAAAATCCAACCATCCTCATTGCAGGGATCGTATTATTTGCGCTAACCACTTTGTTTAGTTTTATTACTTTGCCGGTTGAATTTGATGCGAGTAAAAGAGCCCTGAAGTGGATCTCTGATAATAATGTTGTTACCGAGTCGGAATATGAAATGAGCAAAGATGCCTTGAAATGGGCTGCACTGACCTATGTGGTGGCAGCATTGGGATCTCTTGCTACCTTGCTCTATTACATTTCCATGCTGAATGGTAACCGGAATAACTAAAGTTTTATATTTTCGAAACTTCTAAACAATCCGGTTTTGCAAATACATCAAAGCATCACTTTCCTGAGGGTCTTTATGACCTTTTTGCTTGTCAGTAAAGGATTGCAGGTTTTCGGGCAAAAAACAATCCGAATAGTCCTGAATTCAAACATAGAGGATGATAAAACCAAAAAAACACAGGCCATTATTCCTGTGTACAAATACGTTTCAACCTCAATTGAACCCTACGACAACTTTGGTATCGTTGAAAGCAGCAAATCAGACTGGATAAAGATCAACAAAATGCCCGACCTTACCGGTTGTGTGGATACCGGGTATACCTTTATCTATTTTTCCGGAGCCAATACCGAAAAAAATCAGGGTTATATCCTTGCCATTATCGGAAATTATTATCGTTCAAGACTTACGGTTCAATTTCATATTGACAAAAACAATAACCTTGATTTCACAGATGATGGTCCGCCCGTTTACCTCCCCTTTGATCAGAATTCTTTTAGTGTTGGACTTAAAAATATTGCCTTCCCTGAATCAAACTATCAGGTAAAATTCAGTAGGATCGAATTTGGTAAAAACATGGCTTATAAAAACCTGCTTGACGATCACTATAAGAAACGTTCAGGAAACAAGGTATTTACCAAGATCAATAATTGTTATCGCGAACAAAGATTTAATATTTGTTCGGATCGCTTTAAGAATGAAACCGATTCTTTTGTAATTGCCATTAAAGATATGAATGTAAATGCCTTGTATAACGATGATGGTATTGATGCCGTTTTTATTGGTCCTTACAATCAGGAAATCGTTTCGGAAGACCTGATTAAATATAAATCAGGTAAATCAAAGGCAGAATTTGAATGGAATGAAAAGAAATTCTATATTGAAAAGATAGATCCTTTGGGAAAATGGATCGAGATAAGGGAAGCAGGTTCTCATAAAAAGGTGAAAAGGCTTCGGAAATGCCGTAAGACTCCAAAATTCAGTTTTATGACTGAAATGAATGAGAAACACTCCATCAAAGATTTTAAACGCAAAAATGTTTATCTCTATTTCTGGAACGACGATCTGGCTTCACTTGAGGCGGATACCTCTTACCTGAGAAAAATTCAGAAGGAATTCGGTAATAAAATTCAGGTTATCGGAATGAATTATGGTGACGAACCAAAATCAATGCGTTTTTTCCAGCAATATTATCGCATCAACTGGTTGATCGGAATGTCGAATAAGGAAATAAACACCAAATATTATGTTGAGAATTTACCCAAGACTTATTGGTTAGGTAAAAGAAGAAGACTAAAGGAACGAAACATAAGTCCGAAGGATCTTTACTTAAAACTGGAAAATAAGTATAAAAAGTCTAAATAATATATTGCTACTCCCTTAATCTCAGAAGTATTGTTTTTGAATTACAATCAGCAATATCTATCGATTAAACATTTAATTCGCGGGGCAATCCGGAAATTATTCGGATTTAATAAACAGGTTTTTTAATTCGGATGCTTCTTCTGGCTTTATCTTATTTGCTAAGATCAGCCTAAGTTGTCTGCGTCTTAAGGCTCCGTCATACTTTTCTTTTTCGAGATCGGTAACCGGGTCGATATGAGGAACTTTAACCGGTTTGTTTCTGGAATCAAGTGCCACAAAAGTATAATAAGCATCATTGCATTTGATCAATTCACCTCTTGGGATATTTTCGGCCCATACTTCGATGTAAACTTCCATCGATGAGTTAAATGCCCTGGTCACCCAGGCTTTGATATTTACAACATCCCCAAGCTTGATCGGTTCCTTAAACGAAACCGTATCCACCGATGCTGTTACAACAATTGAATTTGAGTGTCTCTGAGCTGCAATGGCAGAAGCTATGTCCATCCAGTGAAGTAAGCGCCCTCCCATCAGATTGTTAAGTGTATTCGTATCGTTGGGCAATACAATTTCATTCATTATTGTCAATGAATCAGAAGGGTTTTTAGAACTTAATTTGTGCATTAATTTATTGTTATTACTTTTTTATCGGCCCGCTCTTATAGTATATAATCCAAAATTTCCAATACGGTTTTTGCCATTTCATTTTTATGGTCGATCAATGGATTGACTTCCGTAATTTCAAGAGCAACTATCTTAGGCGATTGCATCAAGTGTACCAAAAGGTTTTTGGCACCTTTAAGGGAAAGTCCATTGGGAACCTTTGTGCCTGTACCTTCAGAAACGGAAGGGTCAAGACTGTCAACGTCGAATGAAATATAAATAAGATCACAATCTTTCAAATATTCAAGACTTTCGGATGCAATTTGTTCAATGGGTTTTGATTTTACATCTTCGGGGACATAATGTTTCATTTTGTTATCACGGATATCCTTCCACTCAGGTTTTTCCAGGTCTCTGATATCAATAAAAACAACATCATCCGGTTCTATTTTAGGATGTATTTTTTTATTTCCGGAATGTAATAGAGCCTTCCAGTATTGAAGCGTTTCTTCATCCGGTTGATTTATGGTCTCTGATCGGTAAACATCGCCTAAAAGTGCAGCCAGAGGCATTCCATGTACATTTCCACTTGGCGTGGTAAAAGGCGAATGCAGGTCCCCGTGAGCGTCGATCCAGATCACGCCTAGACGTTTTACCGGAAAATGATTCTTGACCGCTGAAATACTTCCGATCGCATTGCTGTGGTCACCGGAAAATATCAATGGGAACTTTTCCTTGTTCAACACTTCTTCAACATTGTGTATGATCGAATCGGTAACTTTAACGATTGAATCAATATGCCTGGCATATTTATATTTTGATTCAAAAGCCAGATTTCCATTTAGCGACAGGGTACGGTTTACAGGGTACGAATTAAAAATGGAACCCTTTCTTTGAATATCGGCAAGCATTATAGCCTCTGGCCCCAAACCAGCCCCTCTTGTACCGCAACCCAATTCTGAAGGAATCAGGATTATATGATAATGGTCGCGTTTTGCCATGCAGCAAAGGTAATTGATTTAATACCATTCATAAGACAAAAAAAAACCGGCATAAAGCCGGTTCTAATAATTGTTAATTTATTTTACCCACAACAATAGTAGTAATAATACCAGTTACCATAACTATCCTTAAGATAGTAATAACACCAAAGGTTACAATCGCCCCGGCTTTTATCCTTGTTTTCTACCTTTTTGGAATTCTTGGAATCGGAAATGGCTTTTTCGATCGCTTCAACATCTTCTTTTGACAACACATCGCCCACACTGTACTCATTTTCGCCTATGGTAACATTGTCCGAATAGCCTCCCCTGCTTTTGTTTTCCTTGTCGGCCAATACCGCATTCAGGAATCCAAGATCGTCCTCGGTAAGTGTTTTACCATCCGTGAATTTTTCAACTTTAATTGGATTTTCTGTAGCTTTTTTCTTGTCTTTAGACTGAGCCTGTGATTCCCAAACACCACAAAAAGCAAATAAACTCAACATAAGGATTAATTTTTTCATGTTTTTCATCTTTAAATATTTTACGAATTTAGTATTTATACTTTATTTAATTCAAAGGTAAACGCAAAACAAAATAATTTTAATTCCGGACAAATAAATTTAAACTACAATTAACTATTTATGCCCCAAACAATGTACAGGTTATTCTTATTTTAATTCATGAGTTCATATCCTTTACTTTTAGAATATAACTTTCATTGTTTCAACAGGCTGTACAATTTTCAGCCGGCAATAAAATTCATCTATATATCACATAATCAGACACATAGGTATTATTTAGAAAAGTTCTAAATTGTCAGAATTGTGCAAAAATTAAACGAGTCCAAATCATTTACTCCCTTATATTTGCAGCCGAAAATCAGGTTTACATATATATGTTTAAAAATCATAAAAGTTACGGAAAAGCGGCTCTTTTATTAAGCTTGATGCCACTGGCCGGAACTCTATTTGCGCAAGCCCCGACAGAAGATGCTGAAGGTTCGGCTCCCGGATTATTCTATACCGACACCACTTTTGTAATTCTTATTCTATTATCCATACTGTTTCTGGTAATAGCTTATTTTCTATACAGAGTAAAGAGTCATCTGGATAAAATTATCGAAGAGAAGGCCGGAGAAGAACATGTTCCAGGGTATTACCACAGAACGTTCAAGCCATGGTTGAGAACTCTTAACCCTACGGTTGCATCTCTTGCAATTGGTACTCTGCTAGGTTTGACCGCATTTGTTAAAGCTTATAAATTCGGAATGCACAAAGTAGGAGTTCAGCAGTCTTACTCCCCCACTCAACCCATAAATTATTCGCATAAGCTTCATGCCGGTAAATTACAGATCGACTGTAAATATTGTCATGCTACGGTTGAAAAAAGTAAGCAGGCCAGCATTCCATCAGCTAATACCTGCATGAATTGCCATAAATATGTTACTTTAAGGGATAGATACGACGGCGAAGTATCTCCTGAGATCGCTAAAATATACAAAGCCATTGGTTGGGATTCTGAAAACAATGCTTACATACCCGGATATAAACAAAAACCTATTGAATGGGTGCGAATTCACAATTTGCCTGATCTTGCGTACTTCAACCATTCACAGCACGTAAAGGTTGGTAAATTGGAGTGTCAGACCTGTCACGGACCGATTGAAGAAATGGATAAAGTATATCAGTATTCATCCCTTCAAATGAACTGGTGTATTAATTGTCACAAAGAAAAAGGTATTGATGTAGCCAATAATAAATACTACGAAGACCTTCACAAACGATTGAAAATGGAAGGAAAAACCGTTTACACGGTTGCCGATAACGGTGGTTTGGAATGCGGTAAATGTCATTATTAATTTTAAGAAAGAACTAAATGGACTTAAATAATAAATACTGGAAAGGAATTGAAGAGGCTGAAAAGCACCCTGAATTTGTTTCATCCAAAAAGAATGAATTTGCTGAAGCCCTTCCCTTAGAAGAAGTGCTGAATGCAACAGACCTTGATCTTTCTTCGAACCGAAGAGATTTTCTTAAGTATTTTGGCTTTAGTGTTTCTGCCGTGGCATTGGCTGCTTGCCAGAAAACTCAGGTTAAATACGCGATCCCATATGTTGTCAATCCTGAAAACGTTACTCCGGGAAATGCAAATTACTATGCTTCAACCTGCGGAGGTTGCAATACCGGATGCGGCATTCTTGTCAAAACCCGTGAAGGCAGACCTATAAAATTAGACGGGAACGAATTATCACCAATTTCCAAAGGTGCTCTTTGTGCCACAGGTCAGGCAAGTATATTGTCGTTATATGATATTAACAGGCTTGCAAATCCTGTTAAAAATGGAAATGAAAACGAAAATTGGGGTGAACTCGATAAAGAAATCATTGCCAAACTTGAGGGTATTGTTGCATCAGGTGGAAAGATCACAATTGTTACAGGTTCATCAAAAAGCCCCTCTCTTGCCAAAGCACTTGAAGTATTCAAGGCAAAATATGCAGGAACCGAAGTAGTTGCATACGACCCCATTTCTTATTCCGGTATCTTGCTTGCCAATGAAAAATCTTTTGGAAAAAGAGCTTTGCCTTCTTACAATTTCGACAAAGCAGATGTAATCGTTTCCTTTGGTGCCGACTTTCTTGGTACATGGATATCTCCTGTTGAATACACTAAACAATGGGTAACTAAAAGGAATCCGAAAGACGGAAAGCTTTCTAAACATTATCAGTTCGAATCCATTTTATCCTTAACCGGTTCTAATGCAGATGTAAGGGTTCCGATGAAAGAGTCAAAAGAAGGCATTTATCTTATTTCTCTTTACAACGAAATAGCCAGACAAATGAATGGCAGCCAGATTCCTGTAGCTCAAAAGGCTGAACTGGCAGGCAATAGCATTGAAAAAGCTGCCAAAGATCTTGTAGCGGCTTCAGGACGTTCACTCGTGGTTTCAAAATCCAACGTAACTGAACATCAAATTCTTGTGAATGCTATTAATCTGATGCTTGGAAATTACGGGGCGGTGATCGATATGAACAATCATTCAAATCAATCTAATTTTATAGAGAGTGATTTTGAACAATTTGTTTCCAATTTGTCATCGGGCAGTGTAAAAGGAGTAATATTTATGGGAACAAACCCGGTTTATTCTTATCACAACTCCTCAAAACTGGTGGAAGGCCTGAAAAAGGCATCTCTTGTGGTTACAACTTCAGAGCAAAAAGATGAAACTTCGGAAGTTGCCGGCTATATCTGTCCGGATTCACATTTCCTTGAAAGCTGGGGCGACTCTGAACCTAAAAAGGGATTGATCTCTTTTACCCAGCCGACGATTTCAAAAGTATTTAATACCCGTCAAGCCATCGAGTCCATACTTATCTGGGCCGGTTTGAGTGCTGCGGAAGCAGATGCATATACTTTTATCAAGTCAAGTTACGAAGACATTGATGTTTGGAACAAATCCGTACACGATGGTGTAATTGTATCCGCAACGGAAGAGTCTGCAACACCATCCTTCTCTGCAAATGTAAATGAAGCAGCAGAGAAAATAGTTTCCGGAAGTTCCAAGAGCGACTCATCCGAGTTGATCGTTTACCAGAAAGTTGGAGTAAAAGACGGTAACCTGGCCAACAATCCATGGTTGCACGAAACACCAGACCCTATTTCGAAGGTTTGTTACGATAATTATCTTTCTGTTTCAAAGTCAGAAGCCGAAAAAAATGATCTGAAACAAAACGATGTGGTCAACATCAGTCTTGGAAATAAAAAAATAGAAAACATTCCGGTTCTTATTCAACCCGGGCAAGCAACAGGTACTTATGCAATAGCCCTTGGATATGGTAGAACGCAATCGGGTAAAGTGGGTAAAAACCTTGGTAAAAACGCTTACCCTTTACTTATGGTAAAAGACGGTAACACCTTATACAATTACCAGGGAAGCATTACCGTGGAGAAAACCGGTGAAAAATATGTTTTGGCCCAAACCCAAACCCATCATACCATTGAGGGCAGAGATTACATTAGAGAAGCTACACTTGAAGAGTTCAAAAAGAACCCATATGTTAGAAACGATCATAAGATCGATCTGGTAACCTTATGGCAGGAATACGATTACACAACAGGGCACAAATGGGGAATGGCTATTGATCTGAATGCCTGTACCGGGTGTGGAGCATGTATCGTAAGTTGTCATATCGAGAATAATGTTCCCGTTGTTGGTCGTGATGAGATCCGCCTAAGACGAGAAATGCACTGGATGCGAATCGATCGTTATTACAGTTTTTACACTCCTGAGCAATATCTTACTAAAGAAAAAGAAATAGAAAGTAGTGAAAGTACTGTTTATGATAACATCCGAGTTGTTCACGCGCCTATGATGTGTCAACATTGCGAGCACGCTCCTTGTGAAACGGTATGTCCTGTTTTGGCGACCACCCACAGCACCGAAGGTTTGAATCAAATGACCTATAACCGTTGTATCGGAACTAAATATTGCGGTAACAACTGTCCTTATAAGGTGAGAAGATTCAACTGGTTCAGATATAACGACAACGATAATTTTGACAACCATTTCAATAATGACTTAGGAAAGATGGTGATTAATCCTGACGTTACCGTAAGAACCAGAGGAGTTATGGAAAAATGCAGTTTCTGTGTTCAGAGGATACAGGCAGGTAAATTGTCTGCCAAGAGAGAAGGCAGAAAAGTAAAAGATGGAGATATCAAAACAGCTTGTGCTACTGCTTGTCCTTCAAATGCAATAGTGTTTGGCGACATGAATGACCCGGAAAGTGAAATTTCTAAATTGTATAAAAATGAAAGGTCCTACCATATGCTTGAAGAGGTAGGTATTAAACCTTCCGTGTCCTATTTAACCAAGATTCGCAACGTATAATAATTTAAACTAAACAACTTCATATTAAATGTCAGTTATAGATTCAGCCATAAGACCCCCACTCGTCACAGGTGATAAGTCTTATTCAGACGTAACCGCAGATATCTGCAGGCCGCTCGAAAATAAACCTTCCAGACTTTGGTGGATTGGTTTTATCATTTCCTTTTCATGTTTAATGATCTTGTTTGCCACCTTGTTCTGGACCACATGGACCGGTATAGGTGTGTGGAACATCAATAAATCCGTTATGTGGGGATGGGATATTACGAACTTTGTATTCTGGATTGGTATCGGACATGCAGGAACACTTATTTCTGCAATTCTTTTGCTTTTCAGACAAAAGTGGAGAATGTCGATCAACCGATCGGCAGAAGCGATGACCATTTTTGCAGTTCTCTGTGCCGCAGTTTTCCCATTTTTTCACATGGGCCGTATCTGGGTTGGAATTTACTGGGTATTCCCTATTCCAAACGCATTTGGTTCACTATGGGTAAACTTCAACTCACCTCTTTTATGGGATGTGTTTGCCATCTCAACTTATTTCTCGGTTTCTCTTTTATTCTGGTATCTTGGATTGATTCCTGATATTGCAACGGTTAGAGACCGTGCCACTACTAAAGTCAGAAAATTCATCTATAATTTCTTTTCAATGGGATGGACAGGTTCCGTAAGAACCTGGGCCAGATATGAAGTCGTTTCATTGATACTTGCAGGTATTTCAACACCACTGGTATTATCGGTGCATACGATTGTTTCCATGGACTTTGCGACTTCGGTAATTCCCGGGTGGCATACCACGATATTCCCCCCTTATTTCGTTGCCGGAGCAATTTTCTCGGGATTCGGAATGGTACTGACCCTTCTTTTGGTTGCCAGAAAAGTATTGAATTACGAAAATTACATTACCATAGGACATATCGAGGCCATGGCAAAAGTTGTAATGCTTACCGGAACCATGGTTGGTTTGGCTTACATTACTGAGTTTTTCATTGCATGGTATTCCGGATATGAATATGAGCAAGCAGCCTTCCTCAACAGGATGTTCGGTCCCTATTGGTGGGCATACTGGACGATGATGAGCTGTAACCTTATTGCACCACAGGTGTTTTGGTTCAAATGGGCCAGAACAACTCCCTGGTTCGTATTTATGCTGTCAATAGTAGTGAATGTTGGAATGTGGTTCGAACGATTCGTAATTATTGTAACATCCCTTCACCGTGATTATTTAACATCTTCATGGGTTATGTACTCTGCCTCATGGGTTGAGATTGGCATCTTCATCGGTACATTTGGTTTATTTTTCACATGTTTCTTCTTGTTCTGCCGTTTCTTACCCATCATCAATATGGCAGAAGTAAAAGGAATTCTTAAAAACAAAGAGTAATAATATGTTCTGTTTTAGTACAACTATAGAAAAACGAAATTTAATATACGGTGTCTTCGAGGATGAAGAAAAACTGATGACCACCGTAAAACAAGTGCGAAGCAAAGGGATCAAAATATTTGATTGCTACACTCCATTTCCCGTTCACGGACTTGATGTTGCAATGGGTATTTCAAGGACCAAATTGTCAGTAGCAGCTTTCATGTGCGGACTTACAGGCTTTTGCCTCGGTTTATTGCTTCAGTTTTATACAATGATCTTCGACTGGCCAATGATCATTGGAGGTAAACCTTCCGATTACCATATGTTACCATCCATGGTTCCGGTTACCTTTGAATGTACCATTTTATGCACAGCATACGGTTTGGGCATTTTATTTTTTACCAGAAACAAAATGGGACATGGTGTAAGACCGGATATTCTTGATATTCGTCAAACAGACGATCGTTTGCTTATCGCTTTCGATACGGATGACCTTGATGAAAATTCAGAAAATGAGATAAGAAGCATTATGAATGGAAACGGAGTTGTTGAAATTTCAAATTATAAAGGAGCTTACGCCGACAAAAAATTAACAGAGGGAGGTGCACATGCTTAATAAGTTAATTGCATCCGTTATAATTTGCACCGGTTTGGTAGCTTGCTCCAGTCATGGTGAAAACCCAGGTATAGAATATGCACCGGATATGTATTATTCAAAAGGTTATGAGCCGTATTCGCAAATGCGCCATATGGCTTATAATGAAAATGGAATGACCATGCGAAAGCCTGTTATTGGCAGCATTGCAAGAGGTCAGCTGGACTACATCTACAAGTTTCCTGACACT
This sequence comes from Flavobacteriales bacterium, assembly GCA_020635455.1. Classification (GTDB taxonomy): domain Bacteria; phylum Bacteroidota; class Bacteroidia; order NS11-12g; family UBA9320; genus JABWCE01. Next base: position 280,389 of record JACJZT010000002.1, on the reverse strand, counting down.
CCGGAAGGATATGAAGCATCTGCTTCAAATTTAAATGCAGTCGAGGCAACTGAAGAAAATTTAATGGAAGGAGAAAGATTGTACAACATTTATTGCTGGAGTTGCCATGGTAAAGAAGGTAAAAATGATGGCCCTGTAATAACCGAAGGGAAATTTGCAAAACCACCTTTTGCTAATTATCAGGATCCATACATACAAAACCTGCCTGACGGTAAAATATACCACGTAATTACCTATGGCAAAAATATGATGGGCTCGCATGCTCACATGCTTACCCCTACTCAAAGATGGCAGGTGATCCATCATGTAAAGAAACTTAGTAAAAATGCTGCACCGGTAGTATCCAGTGATTCTACTGCTGTTGCTGCTCAAGACAGTACCACTAATTGATTGAAGAAATAATGGGACATCATTCTATTGAAATAAAACAAGAAAAATTCGAGTTCACCTCTCGATCCAAAATGGTGAGTATAATATTGCTTGTAGCAGGTTTAGTGCTTTCAGCTATAGGGATATTCCAGATAAAGGGAAGTCACGATCATCCGAATCCTCAAACCCATGTGGAATCTGCAGTTCCCGGTGATACGCACGGTGAACATACAGTTACCATGCAGCACGAAGAGCATGTAAAACCCTGGACTGCCCGGGTATGGGCCAATATGTTGGTTAACAGTTACTATTTCTTGCTATTCGGAGTAGGTGCACTGTTTTTCGTAGCACTTAACTATGCTGCAAATGCAGGTTGGTCTATACTGGTAAAAAGAGTTGCCGAAGGGATCAGTGCTTATATTCCCATTGGTTTAATTTTACTTATGATCGCTCTGATTTTTGGAGGATCCCAATTATACCACTGGCTGCATTATGAACACCAGGCTCTGAAAGATGGTGCAGAAGGTTTCGACAAAATACTTGAAGGAAAAAGCGGTTTTCTAAACAGTAAATTTCTTTTCCTCGGTGTTCCACTTTTTGTTCTAATATGGTACACATTCAGGATAATTCTCAGAAGATTATCCTTAAAGGAAGATGAAGAAGGAGGAACAAGAATATTTTTACTCTCAGAAAAGCTGTCAGCTGCATTTTTGGTGATTTTTGGATTTTCATTTTCAATTATTGCATGGTTGGTAATCATGAGTGTAGATGCTCATTGGTATAGCACCATTTTTGCGGTTAACAATTTTGCGGTACTTTTTGTTACTTCAACAACGATCATCGTTTTCTTTACACTTTACCTTAAATCAAAAGGTTATCTCGAACTTGTTTCAGAAGAAATCCTTCATGATTTGGGTAAATTCATGTTTGCTTTCTGTATTTTCTGGGCATATACCTGGTTGGCTCAGTTTTTGCTTATCTGGTATGCTAACATTCATGAAGAGGTTGTTTATTACCATATTCGACTGCATGGCTATTTCAGACCAATTTTCTTCATAAATCTGTTCATGAACTTTTTTATCCCATTGATCCTACTAATGACAAGAAATGCAAAACGTAAACCAATGAGTCTGATCATTGCCGGTAGCATTATCCTTGTTGGGCATTGGATAGATATTTTCCTTATGATCATGCCCGGAACTGTTGGAACCGGTGCAGGAATCGGGCCACTTGAAATCGGAATGCCAATGGCCTTTGCCGGTTTATTCATATACGTTGCCTTAAATGCCATCAGTAAGGCCAATATGTATGCGATCAATCATCCATATATCATGGAATCTGCAACCTACGATGTAGGTCCGTAAGAATATTTTATTATTTATAGAAGCCTGCAGTTGAAAATTGCAGGCTTTTTTTTTCAGATTATTGGCGATGGTAAAATTTCCCGAAAATACTAATTCCAGGTTTGTATTTTATGGGTTCAAACTCAAGAGGGAGTTGGATACAGAATCATGTTTCAGATATAGATATCTTACTTTTTGCTAGATCGTGCGATCGGATTGAATTCAAGGCATTTGTTTATCCAGAAACTCAAGGAATCGTCATTATCGTACCCTTCCGGCTGAACAAAAAGATATCCTTTCATTGGCCTGCCTCCGTGAATCATCTCCCCTGCTCCATTTACTTTAATTAACTCATCCGTTTCATCCGGATGAATTCTCACCATTAGTCCACCTTTATAGGTACCAAAACACATTTTATCATCCACCATGAAACAATTGCCACCGAACATTTTCTTCTCGGTAAAAACCGTACCGGATTGTTTCAATGTATTTCTTAATCTCTCCAGCAAATACTGATCTGTTTCCATTTTGAAATTATGATTAAATTTCTTACCTATTCTTCCAGAATTTTTAATATTTGGTCGTATTGCTCAAGCATACTTTGGTTTTTCAACCTTTCGTAGGCAGTTTGTAAATTTCTCACCATTCGTTTTAAGATCTCAAGATTGCTGCATGGCTGAAAAAACTCCTCTCTTGGTTCGATATTTACCTGCTTAAGAAATACATAAAGATTTTCTCTAGGAAAAACAGAACCTTTGTTGAACGGATTGATGTAAAATTGAACCTTTGCATTGGGATCGGGTTTCAAATATTTTATCTCATTCAAACGAAGAGGTTCATTGTCGAATTGGTTTTCCATAAACCCGACAATAAAATGCTGTGGAAGGTTTATGCCAAATACCGGCAAACGCAATCGCTGAGCTACAAGTAGGTATATAATTGCAATGGTAACCGGGTTGCCTTTTTTCCTTTCAATTACTCTTGATAAGTAACTGTTTTCAGGGTTGTGATAATCATCGCTATCTCCCTGGAACCGATGAATATCAAAAAAAACATAATTTAGTATCTTGATCTTTTCAAAAGAGGTAAGATCATAGTGCATTTCCAACCACACATCAAGTTTGATCTTATCAATTAAATTATCAATTATTTGTTTATCAAGATTAGGATATTTGATCCGGTTAATAATAAGAACTCCTTCAAACAGATCGTCCTGCTGCATCTCCTTCCAGAAACGAAGGTCGGTTGTGATGGCCTGAGTCTTTATTCTTTGAATGATATCATCGATTCTTTTTTGACGAACCTCATTTACATCTTCAAGCAAATAATTGTCTTCAAGAGTAGGAATTATTTCTTTTCCTATCTCAAACAATCTCTGCTCTACCTGATTTACTACTTCCTGATCGGTATCGTCAAGCAATGAGATCAATGCTCGTATTTCAGACTCTTTAACCAATATTATGCTTTCTTTTTCTTTTTAAACGCAGTTTTTGCTTTTGGATTGTCTTTGGTATCTTTTATTATTTTCTCACAATCCTCAAGACTCAAATTTTTGGGGTCTGTTCCTTTTGGAATTTTGAAATTTTCTTTTTCAAGGTTTATATAAGGTCCGAACCGGCCATTCAAAATTTTAATGCCATTCTGAAATACCTTTATTTCTTTTTCGGCATCCGCTTTTCTTTTATTTAAAATGATCTCAACGGCTCTGTCCATTCCTACAGAATAAGGATCATCCTCCTTTCCTAATGAATAAAACTTTCCATCGTGTTGTATGTAAGGACCAAATCTGCCCAATCCTACTTTAAGTATCTTGTTTTCAAATTCATCAAGTGTTCTTGGTAAAGCAAATAATTCTACTGCTTCTTCCAGGGTGATCGTGTCTATGCTTTGCCCTTTCTTTAATTTGGCAAAGACAGGCTTTACATCGTCTGCACCATCACCAACCTGAATCATGGGACCGTATCGTCCGATTTTGGCAAAAACGGGTAATCCTGTTTTTGGATGCGCACCCAATTCTCTTTCGCCGGTAACTTTCTCAGATATCTTAAGGGTTTTGTCAACGGATTCGTGAAAAGGGTGATAAAAGCTTTCGAGCATTTTTGTCCAGGCTTGCATTCCTTCTGCTATTTCATCAAACTCTTTTTCTACCGAAGCAGTAAAGTTATAATCCATGATATGATCAAAATTTTTCATAAGAAAATCTGTAACCACAGAACCAATATCGGTAGGAAATAATTTATTCTTCTCAGCTCCCGTGTTTTCGGTTCTGGTATAGGTTTTGATCTCATCATTGATCAGTTCAAGCAATTCAAAATTTCTGAGTATACCTTCCCTGCTTTCTTTTTCAACATACCCTCTTTTTTGAATAGTGCTGATGGTAGGGGCATACGTTGAAGGTCTGCCGATCCCAAGTTCTTCAAGATCCTTTACCAAAGAAGCTTCCGTATATCTGGGGGCAGGCCTTGAAAAACGCTGTGTCGCAATAATTAGGTTATTTTTTACAAGGTCCCCTTTTTTCAATGCCGGCATTATTCCTGATTCAGTTTCTTCCTCTTCTACAACTTCATCTTTACTTTCAAGGTAAACTTTAAGGAAACCCTCAAAAACAATTACTTCACCGGTAGCCATAAAATAAAGCTTTGGTTGATCGTCAGGGCTTATACCCGAAATGGATATCCTTACTTCTGTACGTTCAATCCTGGCCGGACTCATTTGTGAAGCTATCGAACGCTTCCATATCAATTCATATAGTTTCTTTTGTTGATCATCATCGCCCGCCGATTGATTGCTGAAATAGGTAGGCCGAATAGCCTCGTGAGCTTCCTGTGCTCCTGCCGACTTAGTACTGTATTTCTTTGGTGCACTGAATTCCTCTCCATAGTTTTTTACGATCTCCTGTTTAGAGTCATTGATGGCAAGGTCGGAAAGGTTCACAGAATCTGTTCTCATGTATGTAATAAGTCCGGACTCATATAACCTCTGCGCAAGACGCATAGTTTGTGAAACTGAATATCCCAGTTTTCTGCTTGCCTCCTGTTGAAGTGTAGAAGTTGTAAAGGGTGCAGCCGGCTTGCGAACCGAAGGCTTCACTTCTACCCCTTCAACTTTAAAATCAGAACCTTTACAACGTTCAAGAAAAGCCATAGCATCTTCCTTTGTTTCATATCTTTTGGATAACTCAGCCTTGAATTTCTTATTTCCAAACTCAAATTCGGCAACGACTTTAAAGTATGACTTTGATTTAAAGGACAGTATTTCACGTTCACGCTCTACCACCAGTCGAACAGCCACCGATTGAACACGTCCTGCAGATAAAGAAGGCTTTACCTTTTTCCATAGCACAGGAGAAAGTTCAAAACCGACAAGCCTGTCGAGAAGCCTCCTTGCCTGCTGGGCATCTACAAGATTCTTATCAATTTCCCGAGGGTTCTCTATGGCCTTTAAAATTGCAGGTTTGGTAATTTCATGAAATACGATTCTCTTGGTGTTCGAAGGTTGAAGGTTTAAAACTTCAGCCAGATGCCAGCTAATGGCTTCTCCTTCACGGTCTTCATCCGATGCAAGCCATACCTGATCAGCTTTACCCGACAATGATTTTAATTCATCAACAACTGCTTTTTTGTCACTTGGAATAATGTATTTGGGTTTGAAACCATTTTGAATATCAATGGCGTCATCTCCTTTATCAAGGTCCCTGATATGACCAAAGCAGGATTTGACCTGAAAATCCTTACCCAGGAACTTCTCTATGGTTTTGGCTTTTGCCGGAGACTCAACAATGACAAGATTTTTAGCCATCTAATTATTGAAGGATAATAAATTTTTGAACCAACTTAAGACCGTTAATATCTAGATTTGCAAAGTATATTCCCGGTTTCAGGGATTGATATTCGTATACTTTTTTATCACCATCAATTTGCAGAGAAGATGATATTCCCAAAACTTCTTTACCGGTAGCATCTGTTATTACCGGGTTTTCATGAACAAGTGAAAAATGGTTTATGCGAATGTATATTTTACCTGATGAAGGATTTGGGAACAATTCAAACATATTTTGAAGTTCTCCTAGAGATCCTGATGATGCTGCTAATTCTGCAGTAATGTTAATGTTATCCAGATAAATGCTATTACCGGAACGACTTCTTGCTTCAAACCGAAACATAACATTTGAAAAGCTTTCATATTTTGAAATGTCTAAACTTAATTCATTCCAGTCATTGGTGGTACTTGGCTTCCATCCCGGATCAGCCGTTTTGTCAACTCCTAATCCCGTATTGTTTGAATATGCCTTTAATGCAGTCCAGGACTGTCCACAATTCGTAGAAACCCAAATGGTCAAAATCTCAGTGTTTCCTGTTTCAAATGGTCTGTAGGCAACATAAAATTTCATTCTTGCCTGTCGACCTTTTAGTCGGGTTAGATCGTATGGTGCAGAAACCAGGTTGTAAAGTGAATTATTAACGGTACCCTGATCGATATTGGCCACCATACCGGCGGACCCTTGATATTTGGTGGTCGTTGATCTTTTCCAGCCATAATTTCCCGGATCATAAACGGTCCAATCATTTAAAATATTGACATCTTCAAATCCTTCTATATATGGGGCAATATTTGGTGAGTTTACAGGAATGACCCGTATCATTTTATCGACCGTTTTTGTTGAGCTACCATCCGCATTGGTTACCGTAAGAGAAACTGTATATTCTCCTACCGTGTTGTATTTGATAACCGGGTTAGATAAGGAAGAAGACGAAGGAGTTCCACCATTAAAAGACCATGAGTAAGTATTCACCGTACCATTGTATGTATAATCTTTAAAAGTGATATCCTGGCCTTCACATACGCTGTAAATATTGTTTGAGGTACTAAAATCGGCGATTGGTTTACAACTTGGGGTCGTAAAAATACCTGTTGCCGTATGATTGGAGGGTGCTATATTTTGAGCGCGGTAATTGTTGTTGCCTAAGGAATTATCGACAACGTTTTTTTGACCCTTGGTAAACATGTTCACACAGGTTCCATTTGCATAATCCATATAATTTTCTACAAGATCGAGCACATCCGGAATATCATTGGTGCAAGTGTTATTTGTTGTCGGACATAAAAAGCTTGGACCACTTACCGGTGGGGTGTCACAAACATAATCTCCCGAGTTGTTGCAATTTCCACCACAACTGTTTTGAAAAGGATGTAAAAGGCCTAACCAATGACCTATTTCATGCACCAGTACTCTGCCGGCATTGCCATTATTTTGAGCTGTACCTATGCTTCCAACATAATCGGATAGCATTACTATACCGTCTGTAGTTGAATTTGTAAATTGAGGTAAGGTTGCATAACCAAGAGTTTTACCGGTACTTGTAGCATCGTATACAATATTCTTAACCACCCAAATATTCAAATACTTTCGATATGGCCATCTTACCAATGTTTTTACCTCATCGTCTCCACCATCGGTAAGAGTAGAATACGTTCTGGTTATTCCTTCCGTACAAGCACCATTCGGATCGATTCTTGCGAGTTTAAACTCAATATCGAAATCTGCAGCAATACTCCTGAATTGACTTCTTAATTTGCCTGTATCGCTGTTTAAACGCTGAAAATCCAGGTTTAATATCCTTATTTGATCATCGATTTGTGCCTTGGAAATGTTTTCGGGACCATACGTGTGTATGATGTGAAAAACAACAGGTATGGTTCTGGTGGCTCCTTTTTTATTCAATTTTTTCGATTGGTCAAAGGTACCATAAAGGTCTGTTTTGGCATTTTCCTGGGCCTGAAACAACTCAGGATTTTGTTTTAATAATTTTTCGATATAGGAATCCGTGCCGCAATGGCTTTGCTGACCATGAACGGAATAGCTAATGGCGGATAAAAATAATAAGGAAAGTAGTCTGCTTTTAAAATTCATTTAACGGTTAATTTCGGTTTTTTCTTATAAAGTGCAATAATAGTTTATTTAATTTTCAATCTCTCGCATTAGGGTTCATTTTTACCTTTACGGGATAATGATGTTAAACCTTTAAAAGGTGCCGGGCACTTGCCCTGATGCTTTCGTCGATCGATTTACCGCCGATCATTTCTGCTATTTCATTTACTCTTTCTTCTTTAGTAAGTTCTTTAATGTCTGTAACGGTTTTCATTTCATATTGTTTTTTGAAAACTGTAAAATGTTTGTTTCCTTTTGACGCAATTTGAGGCAGATGTGTTATCACAATAATTTGAATTTTTAAAGAAAGTTCTTCGAGCATTTCAGCCATCCTTATGGCTACTTCACCTGATACACCGGTATCAATTTCGTCAAAGATCAAAGTAGGTAATGCATTTTTTGTGGCCAGAACCGACTTTAGAATAAGCATTAATCGTGAAATTTCACCTCCCGATGCAATGTTTTGTATAGGGTTGTATTGCTTTCCTTTTGCAGGAGAGAACAAGATACTTATTTCATTCAATCCGTTTAAACTCAATTCGGAATTTTCATTTTGTGTCAGTTCGATCATAATGGATGCACCCGGCATTCCAAGATCTTTGAGTTTCAAATTAATTTCTTCTTCAAGTTTATGAAGATGTGAACTTCTGGACGAGGAAATTAGATTGGCCATCAACAAAGCTTCGTTGTGAAGAACCTCCAAATCCTTTCTGTATGTGAAAATTTCCGAACTAAGGTTATCAAACAAAGCCAGTTCATCTTCAAGGTCGAATATTTTTTGCTTGAGATCTTCAGTACCGTGCTTGCGACTAAGCTGATGCAATAAGGATAGCCTTTCGTTAACGATTGACAAACGCTCAGGGTCAGAACGAACCTTATCCGACAATACTTCGATCTCGGAAGAAATATCTTTTAATTCGATGTTTAGCACATCTATTCGCTTAGAAAGATCTGAAAACCTTGTATCGTTCTTAGCCACCTGATCGATCTCATTGCGAAGTAAATTAAGAACCGATAAAACAGGGTTTTCAGTTTCGTTTAAGATACTAAAGATACCGGATAATTTTTGAAGAGTGTTTTCTGCATTTGAAAGTTCTTTGTATTCAGCATCCAGCAACTCTTGCTCATTCTCCCCTGGCGCCGCTTCAACCAATTCATTCAACTGCCATTCTAAGAATTCTTTTTCCTGAATACCTTTATTTTCCTTTTCTTCCAGAAGCTTTAATTTTTCATTTAACTTATTGAATGAATGGAATTTAGCCGCATAATTTTTACAAACATCCAATTGACCTGCATAAGCATCTAAAACATCGAACTGAAATTTTTTGTTAAAAAGACTTAAGTTATCGTGTTGTGAGTGAATGTCGATCATAGACAAACCCAGTTCCCTGACCTGAGAAAGTTGAGCCGGTGTGTCATTGATAAATATCCTTGATTTCCCCGAAGTATTGATCTCTCTTCTTATGGATAACTTTTCGGAATGATCAAAATCATTTTCAATAAACCAATCCAGCAAATTGTATTTCCCAATTTCGAATTCGGCTTCAATTATGCATTTTTCAGTGTTTTCCCTGATGGAATAAGAATCTGCCCGTTCACCAAGTACAAGCCCCAGGGCACCCAGTAAAATGGATTTACCTGACCCTGTTTCTCCGGTTATGACATTGAAGGAATCTCCCGGAGTAAAAGTTAAATCCTGTATTAAGGCGTAGTTTTTAACTTTTAATTCTAAAAGCATTTCACAAAATTAAATGAATCCATGAGCATACTTTAATTTTTAAGTAATTTAATTTCCGATTAAATATTGTTTGCATACCTGAAATAATTCATGGAATAATTACTTTCGTTATTTAATTGACCTATATTCAGATCCTCTTCATGAGAAAAATCATTTTATGGATTCTAACCTTTGGTCCTTTTTGGGTGGAAGCCCAATCGGTTCAGGACCATTTTGAAAAAATCAGAAACAATAATGCTATGTTGACGGCCTTTTTTGCCCAAATGCCAAAAGGTGCAGATCTGCACCATCATTACAGTGGTTCGGTTTACGCAGAAACTTATTTTGAAGAAGCCCTAAAAAATAATTTATTCCTGAACAGGGAAACACTTGAAATAAAGGATACTATTAGTAGTAAGGATAACCAAATTATTTACTCCCGTTTAAAGGATCTTGAGAGTAAGGGAGAACTTGATAAATACAGGGAACAGTTAATGCAAAAATGGTCGGTTTGGCACTACAACCCACAGCAGATGGCACCAGAAGAAAGGTTTTTTAATTCCTTTTTTGGGTTTTCAACACTTGCAAAAAAATTTTATGCAACTGGTTTAAATGAGATCAGGGATCGGGCAAAGAATGAAAAATGCAAGTATATTGAATGTATGTTTTCGGCCGTCAGATGCAATACGCCTTCAAAAACCCCGCAAACTTTGCTGGATTCAATGGCCCTTTGTTTTGATTCGAAAGACATGAAATTTGTTCAACACACCCTGGGAAGATACTGGAAGTATAGAAACGATTCAGCCTTAAAACTTGCCGTGAATTCTTATGTATCTGAAATTGAAACCATGCATAAGGATCTGAATATCGATGATTCCATATTCACGATGAGGTATCAGACCTATGTTGTTCGAACGCTCAACGACCCTCTCTCCTTTACCGACAACGTTCTGACATGTTTCAGCTCTGCAGCCAAAAGTCCCCTGATCGTGGGGGTGAATATTCTTGCACCTGAACACGATCCAAACGCATTGAAAAATTACAACTATCACATGCAGGTCTTTAATTTTTGCCACAAGCTATTTCCGGAGGTCAGCATTTCCCTACATGCAGGGGAACTAACACTTGGCCTGGTTAAACCCGAAGAATTGAATTTCCACATTACCGATGCAATTAATATTGGCTCTGCCAAAAGAATAGGCCATGGAGTTGATGTTGCTCATGAAACAAACCGGTTTGAATTGTTAAACCAAATGAGTGAACAAAACATAGCAGTTGAGATAAATCTGTCAAGCAATGAGTTTATTCTGGGTGTGAAGGGATCTGACCATCCCATAGGATTATACAGCAATTTTGGAGTGCCCATCGTTCTTTCTTCTGACGATGCGGGTGTTTTAAGGACCAATTTAACCCATCAATATGTTTTGCTGGCAAGTCGCTACCCTCAGTTCTCGTATGACGACATAAAAGAGATCAATCTTAATGGAATCCGGTATTCCTTTTTAGAGGATGATTCAAAAAAAAGACTTCTTCAAGAACTCGAATCTGAGATTCGTGAATTTGAAATTCGCATTTTGAATCAAACGAAATGAGTCCAGCTTTGTTTTTATACTGAGACCCTCCAACAATTCGGATCATAAAACCGGCATCCTGTCTTTTCTTTACAAAAATGTCAAGCATTTCCAAAATAGCCAACATTCGCACTGCACCGGAAGTTTCCATGGGAAACATAAAACTCCGGCAAGCCTTTCCTACATCCATTACCGGGCAGATCGGCCCCTTTATTTTACTCCATCATTTCAATGAAAATATTGAACCCGGGGATGACCGTTTTTATGTTGCCCCTCACCCACATCGCGGATTCAGCCCGGTGACCTTTATTTATGACGGCGCCGTTGAACATAATGACTCCCTTGGCAATCAGGAGGTCATTCATGCAAATGAAGTGCAATGGATCAGTGCAGGCAGAGGATTGATCCACAGCGAGAAAATCGACCGGGAATTTGCAAATAAAGGAGGAAAATATCAGGGCATCCAGCTATGGATCAACACACCTGCAAAAAACAAGATGGATCCACCTTATTATCTTCCGGTCAGAAGTCATCAAATTACAATGATAAATAAACCAGGTATGGAATTCAGACTAATCTCCGGTACATGTAAAGGCCAAAAGGGACCGGTAAGGTCTGAATATTTAACGGCTATGGTAAATTTATCAAAAGGATTTAAAGGGCATTTTGAATTTATCGAAAAGAACCATTCAGCAATTTATATTCTTGAAGGAAAAATACGACTTAATGAAACCGAATTGGTAGAAAGCAATCAATTGGTGGAGTTGGTGTCTGCAAACCATTCACTTTATACGGAATGTTTGGTCGATGCTAAATTGCTATTGATCTCCGGAGAAGCTATTAATGAACCTATGGTAACTCACGGGCCATTCGTGATGAACCATCAAACTGAAATTTTACAAGCGATGAAGGATTATCAGGATGGAAAAATGGGATTTTTATACGGTTAAATTCTGTTCATTTAAGAGTCAATAAATTATTATTAAACAGAATCCACTATTTTTGGCTACTTCAATAACAAGAATAAATTAGATCATGACAACTTTTAAAAAAATATTTGATTACAATCAATCCTGGGTAAGCGATAAACTGCAAATTGAAGCTGACTATTTTGAAAAGCTTGGGCAAGGGCAGGAACCGGAAATATTGTACATTGGTTGTTCCGACAGCCGGGTAACCATAGAAGAACTAACCGGTGCAGGGCCCGGAGAAATGTTTGTACACCGTAACATTGCAAACCTTGTAAATAATGTTGACCTGAATGTAATGGCCGTAATAAATTATGCCGTTGTACACCTGAAAGTAAAACATGTAGTTGTGTGTGGTCATTATAACTGCGGAGGGGTTAAAGCTGCAATGCAATCCCTCGATCTGGGAATATTGAATCCATGGTTGAGAAACATTCGCGACGTATATCGCACCCATAGTGCAGAGCTGAATTCTATTGAGGATGAAACTAAAAGGTATGACAGACTGGTAGAATTGAACGTTCAGGAGCAGTGTATCAATCTGGTAAAAACTGCTGCAGTTCAGCAAGCCATGAAAGGAAGAGGTTTAGAGGTTCATGGCTGGGTATTTGATGTAAGGACAGGTAAACTTATAGACCTGAATCTGGACATACATGCCATTCTCAAAAAAATAATGGAGATCTATAAACTGGATTGAACCGCGTTTAGCTCAATTTAATCATCGTTTTTAAGAATCTCCTGCCGGAGCATTTCAAGGATATTAAGAGATGCGCGTTCGATTATGTTCATACGTTCTCCATTTCCGATTATTTTTCTGGTTTGCATGCCTTTGGTGGATCGAACTGCCAGCCATACCAATCCAACCGGTTTGTCCGCTGTTCCTCCTCCCGGTCCTGCAATACCCGTGATAGCAATGGCATAATCGGTCTTAAAACGATCCTGAACACCTGTAACCATTTCTTTAACGCATTCTTCACTCACAGCACCAAATTGGACTAGAGTGCTTTCCTGAACACCAAGGATATGGTTTTTTATTTCATTTGAATACGAGACCACGGATCCTTTAAAATATTCTGAACTACCTGCGATCGAAGTTATTAAATGTGAAACATAACCTCCGGTGCAGCTTTCGGCCGCTGATAAAGTCTGTTTTGAATTTATTAAAAGCCGGCCAATGATCTCGGGTTGTTTTTCATCTTTAAGAGATAGGAGGTTTTGTGCCGGAAGGATCTTTAAAAGATCTTCCTGAATACTTTTAATTTCGTTGTTTAGATGTTCCCGGTCGCGGGAAATTCCGGAAAGCCTTAACCTAACAAGCCCGTAATGTGGTAAATAAGCCAGTTTTATATGCTCAGGCAATCCATCTTCGATCGTTTCGATCATTTTTGAGAGAGTGGATTCGGGAATACCAATGACCATCAGTGTTTGATGAAGAATAGCCGGCAGGTCAAAATGATCAACTAAACGTTTAAGTACATGGTTATTTATAATACCTTTCATTTCGTAAGGAACTCCTGGCATAATAATTAAAACACTGTCTCCGGATTCTATCCACATACCGGGTGCAGTTCCGTATTCATTCATCAGCAAACTGCTGTTTTCCAACACATAAGCTTGTTCGTCATGTACGGGAAGGTATTCAATGTTTCGTTTCCTGAAATTCTCCTTAATAAACTCTGCTACTACAGGTTCCTTTCTAAAACCGGTATTAAAGTAATCTGCCAGTGCTTTTTTAGTTACATCGTCTTTTGTGGGGCCTAATCCGCCGGTGATCAATACGATTTGAACTTCTTTCAGTGACTGAGCAACTGCCGATACAATTGCTTTTGCAGAATCGCTGATGGTGGTCATCTTAGTAACCGATACGCCTATTTCACTTAACTTTTGAGCCATCCAAACCGAATTGGTGTTTACGATCTGTCCAATTAAAATTTCATCTCCAATATTTATGATCTCAGCTGTAATTTTCATGCCTTCAGGTATCTTAATTTTCTGGGCTATAAAATTAAAGTTTGATTGATATATGTTAAAGGATAATTCTATTTAAAGTTTCCTTATTTTTGCGGCATAAATAAAAAACATGCAAAACCCGAAAGCTATCGAATTGGCAGAAAGCATCATAACAATGTCTTCAAAATCATTTGATGCAGACAAAATTTCCGAGAAATTAAGAAAATTAAGAGAATTGGCCAAAGAAGAAAATGACCCTGCGGTTATCAAGATCCTTCGTTTTGCTTATGAGCATATTGAAGAAAACGGTGATTTCAACATTGGGTTTGCAAGCGATGAGGACGAAGATGGTCAGGAAGAAGAAGGCCTAATAAGTGATCTTGAATATTTGATGACCCTGGTTCAACGATCTGAAAAAGAAAAAAGCAGGGAAGAAATAAAGGAAATGAAAAACCTTTTATTAGAATTAAAATAAAATGACCACCGAACAATTGCTGGAATTAAAGGGTAGATCTAAGGCCCTGGGGAGGTATCTTTGACATTGAACAGAAGCAAATACTGATTCAGGACGAGGAGCAGCAAACCCTTGCTCCCGATTTCTGGGAAGACTCTCAAAAAGCAGAAGCCTTTCTCAAAAACATTCGATTAAAAAAGGTATGGGTTGATGAATTTCAAAACATACAGAAGAACCTTGATGATCTGGAGGTTCTGTGTGAATTTAAGGAATCAGGTGAAATTGGTGAAGATGAACTGGATCTGCAGTATCAGAAAACCTTAAAACTTATCGATGATCTGGAATTCAAGAACATGATGAGTGGAAAAGAAGACCAGCTTGATGCCATTATTCAGGTAAATGCAGGCGCCGGCGGAACCGAAAGTTGTGATTGGGCGAGTATGATCGTAAGAATGTATCTTATGTGGGCCGAAAAAAATGGTTTTACTACTTCTGTTATCGACGAACAACAAGGGGATGTGGCCGGAATAAAAAGTTGTTCCATCGAAATTAAAGGTCAATTTGCCTATGGATATCTAAAAGGAGAAAGTGGTGTTCACCGGTTGGTTAGAATTTCGCCATTCGACAGCAATGCCAAAAGACATACCTCCTTTGCCTCGGTTTATGCATATCCGGTTGTAGATGATACTATCGAAATTGAAGTAAAGCCTTCTGAAATCGAGTGGCAAACCTATCGAAGCAGCGGTGCAGGCGGACAAAATGTAAACAAGGTGGAAACGGCCGTTAGACTGAGGCATTTGCCAACCGGAATCATCATTGAATGTCAACAGGATCGTTCACAACTGGGAAATAAGGAAAAAGCTATGAAAATGCTCAAATCTCAGCTTTATGAACTTGAAATACGAAAACGAAACGAAGAAAGGGATAAGGTGGAAGCAGGAAAAATGAAAATTGAATGGGGTTCACAAATACGCAATTACGTTCTGCACCCTTATAAATTGGTAAAGGATGTGCGGACATCTTATGAAAGCAGTGATACAACAGCAGTGCTTGACGGTGAAATTGATGAGTTTCTAAAAGCGTATCTTCTTGCCTTTGGAAAAAGCTCTCAAACCTAAAAACCTAAAGCATTCGTATGATTGTGTATAATAAAAAAAGTATCTTTGCAAAAAAATATTTGCCCGGTTGATGAAATTGGTAGACATGCCATCTTGAGGGGGTGGTGGCTTAGGCTGTAGCAGTTCGAATCTGCTACCGGGCACTTTTCTGATAAAATTCGTAGATTACAAAGTTTGCGATGCGTGGTTTTGAGAACCGGCAATCGTTCATAAAATATTTACGAAATGCCTTTGAATAATTAAATATTAATATCTATTTTTGCAGCCCTATTAAAACATGTACGCAATAGTAAATATAGCAGGTCAGCAATTTAAAGTAACCGAGAATCAGAATTTATATGTACACCGTTTATCGGACGATGAAGGAAGTTCTGTAAAATTTGATGAAGTACTTTTAATTGACAATAACGGTAAAGTAACCGTAGGTTCTCCGTCAGTAGCCGGAGCAAGTGTGAAAGCAAAAGTACTTTCTCATCTTAAAGGCGATAAGGTTATTGTTTTTAAGAAAAAAAGAAGAAAGGGTTATAAATTAAAAAGAGGTCACAGACAGTATTTGACCCGAATTCAAATTGAATCAATAAAAGGATAAAAAATGGCACATAAAAAAGGGGCAGGTTCATCAAAGAACGGACGCGAATCGCATAGTAAAAGACTTGGAGTTAAATTATTCGGTGGTCAATCGGTTGCAGCCGGTAACATTATCGTTCGACAAAGAGGCACCAAGCATCACCCCGGAAACAATGTTGGTATTGGCAAAGATCACACTCTTTTTGCCCTAACCGATGGTAAGGTTGTTTTCAAAAAAGGTAAAGAAAACAGATCCTTTGTTTCTGTTCAAACCGAAAACTAAAATTCTAATTCCTAAGATAATACCGAAAGCCTGACTTGTTCAGGCTTTTTTTATATATCAAGGATCCTGCTATTGTCAAAGGTCTGCACAGGTTGGTGTCTTACATACCCAAGCTGATTTGTGAGCATTCTGCAATTCCCTATCTTAAATTCAGGAGCATTGTAGTGGTGATGGCCATATATCCAGGCCGTGGCCTCGGATGATTCTATAAATTTGTCAAGATCTACCAAAAAAGCTTCATCAATTCCCTTTAGGATCTCAGGAACAATATAATTTTTATAGGATGGTACATGGTGTGTGAAAACCACATTCTTCTTTCCCGAATTCTTTAAAAGTGTGTTTTTTATAAAATTCAGATCTTCCTTATGCCTTAAGTTGAAATCTGCCGGAAGAAACTTCTTTCCATTCTTTTTAATCGAATAAAAATCCGTAACACTGTGTTCGACCTGCGAGGCATTTGATTTTGATATTTGCCCCCATAAGGTGCTTCCGATCAAATGAACATCCTCAAAAACAAATTCTTCATTATTCACAAAAAATATGTTCTTTCGAACCGGGATCTTAAAGGATCCCGAATAATCTTTCAGGTCGGAATTGTAAAACTCATGATTACCTCCGATCCAGATCACTTTTTTAAATTTGACGGAAAGGTCGTCAAAAAACCAATTGTGGTCTTTCAAAATTGCAAGAGGAACAATATCTCCGGCCAATAAAAGGATGTCCGCCCGGGGTTCGATAGGATTTCTTAAAAGAAACTCTTTATTCTCCTTAAACTCAAGATGCAGATCGGAACAATATTGTAAGCGCATTATTACAATTTTGCTAACGGCTTTCCAGCAGGCTTTTTATTTTGTGGTAAATTTCGGTATTGTCATAAATCCCTGAAAACTGTTCGGAACCAGGTCCGTATGCAAAAACAGGTATCAGGCAACCGGTGTGTTTATTCGTTACAAAGCCTCCTTCAACGGTTTTATTTTCATAAGATCCACCTTTAAGAGCAAATCCGCCCGTTTCATGATCGGCAGTTACTACCACAAGTGTGTTCTTGTCGTTCACTGCCCAATCAAGTACTTTACCGATCGCAAGGTCGAAGTCGGCCGTTTCAGTTGCTATGTACTCGGTTTGATTGCTATGTCCTCCCCAATCGATTTGCGAGCCTTCTATCATAACAAAAAAACCGTTTTTATTTTTACTTAAAATTTCAATTGCCTTTATTGAAGCCTTCGAAAGATAATCTCCTCGTCCGTCGAGCATTTTAGGCGGATGATACATATTGCTAAATGCATAGAACCTGGAAGCACTGATGCTTTCTATGGAAGTTGTGCTGTCGTATATTTTATATCCTTTATTAACAAGACCGCTTAAGAGATCAATCTTCAAAGAATCGTTTCTGAAATGTGCCATTCCACCTCCCATTACCACATCAACATCCGTTTTTAAAAAATCCTTTGCGATATCATAGTGCATATTTCTGCTTCTGACATGGGCAATAAACGATGCAGGAGTGGCATGCGTGATCGCTGCAGTTGCAATCAGGCCGGTTGAAAGACCTTTTTTCTCAGACCATTCAAGTATGGTTTCAAGAGTTTTTCCTGAAGAATCAACCCCAATCGAACCATTGCTGGTTTTCTTACCTGTTGAAAACGCGGTTGCTCCGGCAGCACTATCTGTTATAAAATCATCTGCACTATGAGTTTGAATAAAACCAACTACCTTAAATCTTGCGAGGTTCAGATCACCGCCCCTATAAACCAGACCTGCACTGATCTGAGACAATCCCATTCCGTCTCCGATCAATAAAATTACATTCTTAGGTTTTTCAATTTTAGATGTTTGGGCCGAAACCTCACTTAGGTTTACGAACATTAGAAGTATACCCAGACATAGTGTGGTTTTAATTCTGATCTTCTTCGGTATCATTGACTTTAGGTCTGTTTCGATAATAAACCACCTTGTCCCTTACCAAAAAAACATTTTCAAAACTATTTAAAAGTACTTTTTCGGTTTCTTTGGAATCTGTTTCTTTTATAAAATTACCGACCCGAACCTTGTAGTTAGGCGATTGGTAAATAACATAGGTTTCTGAAGCGTATTCCGGAAAAAGTCTTTTTGCCTTTTCCATTACAGCATAGGCTTTGTTTCGATCGTTGCTAAAATAAATTTGCAAACGATATCCCCTTACCATCAAGGTATCAAGGTTTTCGTGGTTTGCAACCGCTTCTGCCCGTTTTAGGATCAGCTTATCAAGCGCCGAATCTGCAAAAACTTCTATTTTGCCCTGTCCGTTCATTTGAATAGCCAGTAAACCAAATAAGAGTAAGTTTATTAAACGGAGCATTGTTTACAAATATACTTTATGCAGCGTCTTTACCGTGACATTTTTTATACTTTAATCCTGAACCACATGGGCAAGGATCGTTTCTTCCTACTTTTGGTCCTGCAATTACCGGATTCTGCTGAACCCTTTCTGCAGTATTTGAATTCGTTACCACGCCTTGCTGCCCCCCGGGTACATCATCCCTGCCTGTTTTAAGTCGGCTCATATCGGTTTTTCTTCTTACCCCAGAGGCTTCTTTCAGATCTTCTTCATCGGGATGCGCTATATATCCTTTATAGATCAAGGAAAGGATCTCATTGTTCAGGGTTGAGATCATTTCACCAAAGAGATTAAAAGATTCTTTCTTATAGATCAGCAAAGGATCCTTTTGTTCAAGATAGGCAGTTGCAACGGCTTGCTTAAGATCATCCAGGTCGCGAAGATGTTCTTTCCAGTGATTGTCAATGCTTGCCAGTGCAACGAACTTTTCAAAGTTCTTGATCAATTCCCTTCCTTCAGAATCAATGGTTTTGTTAACGTTTGAAACAACATTCAAACTTTTAACACCATCGGTAAATGGAACCACAATGTTGTCAATTTTTCCGTCTCTTTCCATCTGCATTCTTTTGAACACCGGAGTTGCTGACTGACGGATATGCAAGGATTTATTGTGATAATGAAGGTTTAGCTGATGGAAGAGTTCATCACTCAGGTCTTCAGGTTTATATTTATTAAAATCTTCTATAGTTATTTCAGGTTCAAAAGCCAGGGTCCGGAGCACTTCCATTTTAAAATTCTCATAATCTCCGTCTTCCTTACTCATGAATGCCCTCTCTTCACACCATTGATAGAGCATATTGTTAAGATCCACTGACAAACGGTCTCCGTGCAAGGCATTTCTTCTCAATGAATAAATTACTGTCCGCTGTTTGTTCATCACATCATCATACTCGAGCAATCGCTTTCGGGTACCAAAATTGTTTTGTTCAACCTTTTTCTGTGAACGCTCAATCGTGCTTGATATCATGGAATGCTGTATCACTTCACCTTCTTTATATCCAAAACGGTCCATGATCTTGGAAACCCTCTCGCTGCCGAAAAGGCGCATAAGATCGTCTTCCAGCGACACAAAAAATTGTGAACTACCCTGATCTCCTTGTCTACCGGCACGTCCCCTTAACTGTCTGTCTACCCTCCTGCTATCGTGTCTTTCCGTACCAATAATGGCAAGTCCACCGGCTTCTTTAACTCCCGGTCCTAATTTAATATCGGTTCCCCTACCGGCCATGTTAGTGGCAATGGTTACCGCAGATGCCTGACCGGCTTCGGCAACAATATCGGCTTCCTTCTGGTGTTGCTTAGCATTCAGGACATTGTGCTTGATCTTGCGCATCGACAACATCTTACTTAAAAGTTCCGAAATTTCAACAGAGGTTGTACCCACAAGGACGGGCCGTCCAAGCTTTGTCATTTCAACAATTTCTTCTATAACGGCATTGTATTTTTCGCGTTTGGTTTTATAAACCAGATCCTCACGATCGTCACGAATGATGGTTTTATTGGGTGGGATCACAACAACATCGAGTTTATAGATCTCCCAGAGTTCACCGGCTTCAGTTTCAGCAGTACCGGTCATACCGGCCAGTTTGTGATACATTCTGAAAAAATTCTGAAGTGTAATGGTCGCGAAGGTTTGAGTTGCGTTTTCAACTTTAACATTCTCCTTGGCCTCTATCGCCTGATGCAACCCGTCGGAATATCTTCTTCCGTCAAGTACACGTCCGGTTTGTTCATCAACGATCTTTATCTTGCCATCCTGAACGATGTATTCAATATCCTTTTCAAACAGGGTATATGCTTTAAGCAGCTGATTTATAGAGTGTATGCGTTCTGATTTGATTGAGAATTCACGCATCAGTTCTTCCTTTCTTCTCGATTTTTCGTTTTCGTCGAGTTCCAGTTTTTCAATTTCTGCTATTTCGGTACCAACATCCGGAAGTATAAAGAATTTCTTATCTTCTCCATCAGAAGATATCATATCAATTCCCTGATCGGTAAGTTCAATGCTGTTGTTTTTCTCATCAATGGTAAAATACAGGGGAGCATCCGCTTTGGGCATTTCTCTTTGCTGATCGGCAAGGTGATAACTTTCAGATTTTGTCATCACCGTTTTAATACCCGGTTCACCAAGGTATTTTATCAGGGCCTTATTTTTGGGTAAACCTCTGTAACACCTTAGCAAAGCCAAACCTGCACCTTTTTCATCACCGGCTGCCATTAAGGTTTTGGCCTCTGCAAGTGCACCATTTATATATTTTTTCTGAGCGTTAACCAGTTTCTCGATCCTCGGTTTTAATTCCAAAAATTCCTGCTGATCACCTTTAGGAACAGGACCTGAAATAATCAAAGGAGTTCTGGCATCGTCGATCAAAACCGAGTCTACCTCGTCCACCATGGCAAAATGATGCTTTCGCTGAACAAGTTCTTCCGGATCATGACACATGTTGTCTCTCAGGTAGTCAAATCCAAACTCATTATTGGTACCATAGGTTATGTCTGCCAGATAGGCATTTCTTCTTTCAATTGAATTGGGTTGATGATAATCGATACAATCCACGGTAAGACCGTGAAACTTAAACAAAGGCCCGTTCCATTCACAGTCTCTTCTGGCAAGATAGTCGTTAACGGTTACAATGTGAACCCCTCTTCCGCCAAGAGCATTCAAGTAGGCCGGCAGGGTTGATACAAGCGTTTTACCTTCACCGGTTGCCATCTCGGCAATTTTACCTGCATGGAGTACCATACCACCGATCAACTGCACATCATAATGCACCATGTTCCAGTTTACCTGAACCCCTGCAGCCATCCAGGAATTTTTGTAAATGGCCTTATCTCCCCGTATCTCAACAAAATCGTTGTCGATGGCCATATCCCTGTCATAATTATTTGCAGTTACTTCAAGTTCCGGATTTTCAGACAAGCGCCTGCTGGTTTCTTTTACAAGAGCAAAGGCTTCCGGCAAAAGGTCTTGTAAAACCTCTTCAAGCTGAGTGTTTCTCTCCTTCTCAAGTTCATCTATCTTATCGTAAACTTCCTGACGCCTTGCTACTTCTTCAGACATCAGGTGTTCCAATTCGTGCTGTAGTGCACGGATCTGGTCATCTATATCCTTAAGCCGTTCTGAAATGATCTTCTTGAATTCAATGGTCTTCGCCCTCAATTCATCGTTGGTAAGAGAAGAATATCCATTAAAAATTTCATTGATTTTCTCTACTTGTGGCCAAAGATCTTTAACATCTCTCTGCGATTTATTTCCAAACAAGTTGGATATACTCTTTACAATGCTCCCTATCATATTACATACTAGTCAAAAACCGTTCCAAAAAAAATTTTCGCAAATATCGTAGAATAGTGGAAGATTTGAAGAGGATTTACATTATATGGATAAGTAATTACATTATGTGTTTAAGTATGGGATCTCATTGAATATTTTTGCACGCTATGATTAAGATTTTAATACTGGGCTCGGGAGGCCGGGAATGCACCTTTGCCTGGAAACTTGCCCAAGAATTAGGCAGGGAAAATATTTTTACGGCTCCGGGCAATGCAGGAACTGAACTCTATGGAAGCAATGTTGATCTTGACATAAATGATTTTGATGCGGTTGGAAATTTTTGCATACAAAACAACATCGGCTGCATTCTTCCGGGTGGCGAAGACACCCTGGTTGCCGGTATAAAGGATCATATAGCCGGTTCGGAGCAATTTAAACACCTGTTTGTTTTCGGACCGGATAAGGAAGCTTCAAAACTTGAAGGCAGTAAGGAATACGCCAAGCAATTTATGTTAAAAAACAATATTCCTACTGCAGCCTACCGTTCTTTTGGTGTATCTGGTATAAATGAAGCAAAGGATTTTCTCGGTACCTTATCACCTCCTTATGTGATTAAGGCTGACGGTTTGGCAGCCGGAAAGGGAGTTGTAATTTCCCGTACACTTCCTGAAGCCAACAAATGTATTGACGAAATGTTGGGTGAGGAAAAGTTTGGCAAGGCGAGCCAGACAATTGTAATTGAGGAATTTCTGAAAGGCATTGAAGTTTCATTTTTTATAGCTACCGATGGTAAGGATTATCTCCTACTCCCTGAAGCCAAAGATTATAAAAGGATCGGTGAAAACGATACCGGCCTGAATACCGGTGGTATGGGTGCCGTTTCACCTGTTTCCTTTGCCGATGAAGTTTTCATTTCCAAGGTTAAGGAAAGGATCATTGAACCTACAATGAAGGGAATTAAAAAGGACCATTTAAACTATCAGGGTTTCATATTCTTTGGATTGATCAGCGTAGCGGGAGATCCATATGTAATTGAATACAATTGCAGAATGGGTGATCCTGAAACCGAAGTTGTGATCCCAAGAATGGAAACCCGACTTTCCGATATCATTTTGAAAGCAAAAGAAGGAAAAATAAAGGAAGTAAATCTTAAGATGGATCCGAGTTCCTGTTGCACGGTAATGCTCGTTTCAGGAGGATATCCCGAAAAATACGAAAAAAACAAATTCATCCGTTTACCGGTTAATACTGAAAGTTTGATGTTTCATTCCGGAACCAAACGAGTGGATTCGGATATTTTTACCAATGGCGGAAGAGTACTTGCAGTAACTTCGCTTGCAGAGGATGCAGCAGATTGTTTAAAAATGTGCTACGAAACCATTAAAGAAATTGATTTTGAAGGAAAATACTTCAGGACCGATATAGGTAAAGATTTATTGAGTTTGGAAAAAAACTGATTTAAATGGAAATACTTAAAAAAATATGGTCCTACATAACCTTCAGGAAAGATCCCGGATCGGAAGGTAACAAAAATCTAAAAATGATGCATGGTATCAATAAAATATCCATTCTGATCTTTCTTATTGGAATTGTGGTACTTCTTTTCAAGTGTAGCCGATAATGAAGATCTATACAAAAACCGGAGATCTTGGAGAAACCTCCTTAATTGGTGGTGTAAGGGTAAAAAAATCAAATATACGTATCGAAGCATACGGGAGTGTAGATGAACTGAATTCCTGGTTTGGGATCTTGCAAAACATTGAATTTCACAATGAAAAAGATCATATCAAACAAATTCAGGATACTCTTTTTACCATAGGATCACATTTGGCTTCGCACCCGGAGAAGGCTAAAATGAAATTACCGGAATTGAATGAAGATCTTGTTAAACAGCTTGAACGGTCCATTGACCAAATGGAAAGTGAACTTGAGCCCTTAAAAAACTTCATCCTTCCCGGCAGTTCTATGGAAAATGCCTATTGTCATATTGCAAGAACGGTTTGCAGGCGCTGCGAACGAAGGATCGTTGAACTGGGTATGAATGAAACGATAAATGAACTTATCGTTAAATACATGAACCGTTTGTCGGACTATCTGTTCGTATTGTCAAGATATGTGACCTTTCGTCAGAAAGGTGAGGACATTCCCTGGAATGCCCTCAGGTAAACACCTGAAAATCCTTTTTACCTGCCTCCCTGGCTTTGCATGAATTGTGCAATTTTTTCGAGGTACAAACGCGGGTAAGCAAAATCTTTATCTATCTGAATTGCTTTTTGAAACATTGGTATGGATTCTTTAATAAGGGCAGCATTTTGCGTCAATTCTGCCATTTCTGCCAAAATCGCGCCCTTCATATTATAGGAAGCCGCTAACAGGTATACCTTTTGAGATTCTCCGTTGGGCATATTAATTTCTACCTTTTTGGAAGTATCTGCAAATTCAATGATAAGGTCGCAAATACTATCGGCCTTTTGAAACTCATTATTGTCAAAATAAACCCCGGAGATCTTATACAAATAGGTAAAGTCTTTTGTAGAGGTATATAATGTATTTAGATTTTCAATGGCCTTGTCGTTTTGTTTCAACTGACCATGTGCCACTGAGATCAGTTCAAGTAATTTTGGGTTGTCAGGCTTTTTTTTCATGACTTGTTCAGCCAGAAGAAGCCCACCCTCAAAATTTCCTGACCGAATATAGATACGGGCTAGCGAATCTTTGTACTCCATATTGTTGGAATCGTTCAACAAGAGTTTGTTGTATGCGAATGCTGCCGTGGCATAATCCTTGTTTTTTAAAGCTTGTTTCAGAAGCTTTTCGTCCTCCTTAGAGCTGTTAACCTTTTGAGTACATTGCGAAAACAGTCCTCCAAAAATAAGGAAAACGATAAGAGTAGATGATTTTTGAAATTTTCTTAACATTATAATAATCCGGCAAACTTATTAAAGATTCTGATAATAATGAGAGTAAATTGGTGAATAGCAGTAAAATTCTGGAATAATACTAAAGCTGAAAGTATATTTGCCGAAATGTTTGAAAATTTAAGTTTAAAACTCGAAAAAGCCATTCAAACCCTTAAGGGTCAAGGCAGAATATCAGAAATTAACGTTGCCGAAACCGTTAAAGAAATAAGAAGGGCCTTGCTTGATGCGGATGTTAGCTATAAGATCGCCAAGGATTTTACGAATCAGGTTAAGGAAAAAGCTCTCGGGCAAAATGTTCTGACCAGCATATCACCGGGACAGCTTATGACCAAGATCGTTCACGATGAAATGGTTGAACTGCTGGGTGGAAAACACTCCGAGGTCAATTATAAAGGTTCACCGGCTATTATATTGATCGCGGGTTTACAAGGTTCGGGAAAGACGACTTTTACGGGCAAACTTGCAAAGCATCTCAAAGGCAAGGGAAAAAGTCCTTACATCATCGCCTGCGATGTATACCGACCTGCCGCGATCGAGCAAATAAAAGTACTGGGAGACCTTGTGCAGGTTCCGGTATATTCTGAAGATGAGAACAAAGAACCCGTTAAGATCGCCTTAAATGGTATCAAACAGGCTAAAATACATTCACATGATGTTGTGATCATTGATACTGCCGGTCGTTTGAGCATCGATGAACAGATGATGAATGAAATTTCAGAGATTAAAAGATCCGTTAACCCATCTGAAACCTTATTTGTTGTGGATTCAATGACCGGTCAGGATGCGGTAAACACCGCAAAAGCTTTTAACGACCGCCTGAACTTTGACGGGGTAGTTTTAACAAAACTTGACGGCGATACCAGAGGTGGTGCAGCTTTATCCATAAAATCGGTGGTTGACAAGCCCATAAAATTTGTGAGTACCGGCGAAAAACCGGAGGCATTGGATATTTTTTACCCTGACCGAATGGCCAGCAGGATACTCGGAATGGGCGATATCGTTTCCCTGGTGGAAAAGGCCCAGTTGAATTTTGACGAGGAAGAAGCAGCAAGACTTGATAAGAAACTGCGCAAGAATGAATTTAATCTGGATGATTTCTTGAAACAAATTCAGCAGATCAAGAAAATGGGCAACCTTAAGGATCTGATGGGAATGATCCCCGGAGTTGGAAAAGCCGTAAAAGATATTGACATTTCCGACGATTCGTTTAAGCACATAGAAGCTATGATACAGTCCATGACCATGCAGGAAAGGCAAAAACCTGAAATAATTGACGGTAGCCGGCGAAAGAGAATTGCTGCCGGAAGCGGTCGTTCACTTGTGGAAGTCAATAAATTGATGAAACAATTTGAAGACATGCGCAAGATGATCAAATCCATGAACAAAATGAAAGGGCTAAGACGTTAACCTTATTTTATTGTGCTAGAAGTGAATAAAATTAAAAATCTTTCATTAAACTGACTTTGAATTGACAGAAATATACTTAATTTTGACACAATCTAATTCTTAAAAACATGAAAATATACAAATTACTTCTACTCTTTTTTCTGTTTCCCTTCACGGGGATGTTTCAAGCAGATGCACAAAGGGTCAATCTGGCTCCAAGTGCAACCGCCACTGCCTACACTCCTGATCCTAACGGATTGTGGAACTGGTACGGCATCAACAATGGTGTTAACAATGCCTGTAACAGTCAGGAAGCATTTATCTGGACCTCATCTTATGGCAAGCCCAACGGTACCGAATACATGCAATTTGAGTGGTCTACCCCAAAAACGTTAAAAGGAATCACTTTCGTAAACGCGAATCAGTCTTCCAGAAACATGACCGGAGCAACGCTTCAGTATTGGAACGGTTCTACCTATGTTGACTGGGCCAAATTTACCATCGCTCAGGCATGTGAAGATTCAACGTTCTTCTCTCCGGTAACTTCTGCAAAGTTCAGAATTACCAAGATGGAAATGAATGGATCCGGACAACAATCCAACCCCAACTGGAGAGAAGTTATGTTATGGCAGGGATCAACCAAACAAGACGATGCAAGTATTGTTGGAATTGAAACCCCTCTTTGTTCACCAGTTCTTAAGGTACAGTTTTTTAATCAAGGAACGAACACAGTAGATAGTTGTAAGATCAACTGGTCGGTAAACGGTAGTCTTCAGCCACAGATGAACTATACCAAAAGCCATGCCAAGGCAACCGGTTCTACTGTTCAGCTTACTCCGGACTATAATTTTGTAGACGGAGGTAATTATACAGTTATGGCATGGACTTCTTTGCCTAATGGTAGACAGGATTCAGTTCCTTCCAACGACACTGCAATTTTGAAATTCAGATATTTAGGACCTGCAGGAACCCCTGTTGGTAAGGATGTGATAAAATGCGGACCAGGCCGTGCCCCATTGGCAGCATCTACCGGATTCGCAGGCGACTCCATTGTTTGGTACGACGATCCTTCTAAAGGAAAGATCATCGCAAGGGGTAAAAACACTTTATCTCCACCACTGGTACTAGGAGTTAATACTTTCTATGCACAGGCCTTTAAAATTGGAACTCCTTCCAGCATTAATAAGAGTGGTGGAACCACCATATTATCTGCTAATTTTGGTGATTACAACGGAGGTATGATCGATATCACACCTCAGGCAGATATAGTTCTTGACAGTGTTGCCATTCGTTTTTATCAAAATTATACTGGATCTACCTATGAAGTTTATTACAGAGTAGGTTCTTATCAGGGAAATGAAACCAATTCAGCAGCCTGGACCTTATTATCTACCGGCAGCACCACACCGGGAGCAGGAAATTTCGGAGTTTTACGTTTACCCGAAACTCCTTTGGCAGCCAACGTTACTTATGGTTTTTATGTAACAACTACCCCAACGGTTGGAAACGATCTTTATGCTTCTTCCGGTTATTCAACCTATTCTAACGCTGACGTTTCCATTTATGGAGGTGCATTTATATACGGAAGATGGGCATCAAATGGAATTTATGCTCCTTACCACATAGACTTTACCACATATTATAGGAAAGCTTCCTGCCCAAGTCCAAGAGTTCCAATCAAAGTTACCGTTAAACCAAGTCCTGCCGGTGCAGCCTTTATTAAAGGCAGTCCGTTTACTTCTCCGGTTCCAAACTCTAATGGTTTTAAAGGAAATCCTGATATTGTAGCTTCAGGCGACCAGTTAACGTATGAAGTTACGCCTCCAACAGGTTATTCTAATTCAGGTCATAAATCTACCTGGGTTACCAATAACTTAACATTCAGGACCGAAGGTGGAAGAACCCTTTCCAGTTCATACTACTCATACACTGAGCCATCAGGAGCCGGAAACGGTATAGTTACCTTTACTCCGGATGCAGGTTTAACCGATACCACCATTATTATGACCCTTCATCTTGAAGATTTGGGTCCTCATTTCTGTGATTCAATGCTAACACGTTACATTTTTGTAGCCCCACGCCCTGTGCCTGATTTCTCTTTCAATCAGCCTGTATGTGACGGTGATGCGGTAGTATTTGATAATTTAACAACCATTTCTTCAGGAGGTGTAAAATACTTCTGGGATTTCGGAACCGGTAATCCAGCCGATACTTCAGATGCATACACAACTGTGTTTACCTTCCCTACTTATGGAGTGTACGATGTAACTCTTACCACTACTTCTTTACCATTTGGTTATGTAGTTAAGAAGACCATTAAAGTTGTGGTTACAGAAATACCCAACATTGACTTTAAAGTGGTGAATGCCTGTGAAAAGGTTCCTGTATCGTTTGTGAACAATACAACTCACAGCAGCACGGTTGCTTACTCATGGGATTTCGGTGATCCTTCCACAACTGCAGATAAGAGCACAGCTAAGAGTCCTACCTGGACCTATACCAATCCCGGAGGATATAAAGTTACTTTAAAAGCTACAGCCAACGGATGTACTTCTGAACTTACCAAGAACGCAAATCAGTTTGCAACTCCAAAAGCAAACTATACAGCTCCAACCTTGATCTGTGACAACGTTCCTGTTCAGATGAAAAATGCTTCCACCATTAAGTTTGGTAACATGGGTTATACCTGGTTCGTCGACGGATCAAACATTTCCAATTTTGCAAACCCAGAAATTACCTTTGCAAATACTGCTTCTAAAACAGTAAAAATGAAAGCCGTTTCAGAATTCGGTTGTCAGGATTCAGTAATTAAGAATATTACTCCTTTAGAATCACCTCTTGCTAATTTCTCATGGAATGCAGCATGTAACTTAACTGCAACTGACTTTAACTTTACCGGTAAAAAGCCGGCCTCACCTGTTTTAACTACCTTCGACTGGAACTTCAATAATGAAGGTAACACTACCTTGGAAAACCCATCAAAACTATTCAGTAATGTTGGTCCTAAGATGGTTACCTTAAATATGGTTTCAAACAATGGTTGTTCAAATTCGATCACCAAAACTGTTGACGTTAAATTGCAGTCTAAAGCAGATTTCAGCAGTGCAGACGTTTGTGAGAACGACGATGCCGTATTTACCAACAAGTCTGCAGTAAGTGCAGGTAACCTCGATTTCAACTGGAAATTCGGTGATGGTTCTACTTCAGCTTCTCAATCACCTCGTCATCGTTACAACATCAGTGGTGTGTCTCAAACTTACAACGTAACCCTTGTTGCTCTTGTACCGGGTGGTTGTTCTGATTCGGTTACCAAGTCTGTAACTATAAATGCAAATCCTGATGCAGGATTCACTTATACCAAATCAGGAAGATTGGTTTATTTTACTGCCAATTCACCGGGCGCGACGTTGTATCAATGGAGATTCGGAGATGGTTCAAGTTCTACACAAGCCAACCCACAGTATAACTACATTGAATATCCTGAAGCTACTTACACTGCTTGTTTAGCTGTTGTAAATGCTGCCGGTTGTTTCTCTGAAACCTGTCAGAAGATCAGCGTAGGTCTTGGAATTGACAAGCTTAGCAAATTAACCGGTTATAAATTATATCCAAATCCAAACAACGGTTCGTTCAACATTACCGTTGAGGAACCAAAATCGGATATCGCTATAGCCGTTTACAATATGCTTGGAGAACTTGTTCAGAATGTTGAAACCAGTTCTTTAAAATCAAGTTATGAGATCAACCTTAATTCAGCTTCAGGAGTATATCTTGTGAAGATCACCAATGGTGGTTTGGTTGCTACTCAAAAAATTACAGTTAACAAATAAGCTAACTTTCTCTTAATAAAAAGAGGTTGTCTTTCGGGACAACCTCTTTTTTGTTATACAGGCCTTTCAATTACCGGTATTTATTAATTAAAAGTATCTTTTTATCTTTGCTGTTACATTATCATGGCTTCAATCGAACATTTAAGAGAAAACTATTCCTATGGTGAACTTCTTGAAAAGGACGTTCCCAAACATCCTTACGATCTTTTTGATGCCTGGTTTAAGTTGGCCGTTGAACAAAATGTTCCTGAACCAAATGCAATGATACTAGGCACAGTTAGTGCAGAAAGAAAACCCCGTGCAAGAGTTGTTTTACTAAAGGACTATACAAAAAAAGGTTTTACGTTTTATACGAATTATCAAAGTGATAAAGGAAGAGAGATCGAATTTAACAATAATGTTTGCCTTACTTTTATTTGGTTAAGCATGGCAAGACAAGTGAGAATTGAAGGAAAGGCAACAAAGCTATCTCCGGACGAATCAGAATTGTATTTTAATTCCCGTCCTCAGGGTAACAAGATCGGGGCGATCATAAGCGAACAAAGTCAGCCCATAGATTCCAGAGACACCCTTGAGAAAAGACTGTCGGAACTAGATGTTTCCGAACCCATTGAACGTCCTAAGAACTGGGGCGGTTATTTAGTAAAACCTGTTTTAATAGAATTTTGGCAAGGTAGAGAAAACCGGCTACACGACAGGATTCAATACACTCTTAGAGATAATCGATGGACCTTTAGAAGGTTGCAACCATAGAGCAGTAAATACTCTTATTTCTTTTTTTCTGCAGTATCAGGCTTGTTGGATGGTCTTGGCCTTGTGTTGCCATACGAACCCATAATTCTTTTACCTTTTGCTGTTTTCTTGTCTCCTTTTCCCATTAATTATTAATTTGAGGTGCAAAAATATCCTATTTCAGGGTCTTTATAAAACGAATTCAACAAAAAATTACTCAGGATGCATTTTCTTCCCAAACCATTGAAAGATGCACAATGGTTTGCACTGCCTTTTGCATATCCTGAACAGAAACCCATTCAATTTTTGAATGAAAAGCATGCTCTCCCGCAAAGATGTTGGGACAAGGTAAACCCATATAGGATAAACGTGAACCATCCGTTCCGCCGCGAATGCTTTTTTTATTTGGTTCCACCCCTGTCCTTTTGACAGCGATCTTGGCAAATTCAACCACCCTTGGATGCTGATCTAATATTTGCTTCATGTTTCGATATTGCTCGTACACTTCAAACTTGTATTTTGAATTTGGAAATTTTGCAAGAACCTTATCCGCCGTCTCCCTGATCACATCTGCATTTGTTTTTAAGGAAATATTGTCAAAAGCCCGGATAATGAATTTCACCACAGTTTCTTCAATGCCTCCCTGAATTGAGGTTGGATGCACGAAACCTTCATTCTTTTCGGTTGTTTCCGGAGAGAGGCGGTCCTTCGGCAATTGGTCGATGATCTCGGATGCGATCTTAAGTGCAGATTCCATTTTACCTTTTGCAAATCCGGGATGAGCAGAAACACCTTTTATGGTTAGGATTGCTCCATCAGCGCTGAAAGTTTCATCCTCTATGCTGCCTAATTTTTCACCGTCTATCGTATATCCATAATCAGCACCGAGTTTTTTCATATCCACATGATCCACTCCCCTTCCAATTTCTTCATCAGGTGTAAAAAGAATTCTTATTTTTCCATGTTTTAATTCCGGATGAGTACTTAAAAAATTAACTGCATCCATTATTTCAGCAACTCCCGCCTTATTGTCTGCCCCAAGCAAAGTAGTACCGTCTGAAGTAATAACATCCTTACCGATCTGGTCATTAAGATCAGGGTGATACCTTGGGTCTAATTCTATTTCCGGATTCTGTGGATAGGTAATTACCTGACCCTGATAATTCGTATGTACTTGTGGCTTAACATCCTTTCCACTGCAATCCGGAGAAGTATCCACATGCGAACAAAAACAAATTACCGGAACTTCTTTGTCGGTATTGGAAGGCAGGGTCGCATACACATATCCTTTGTCATCCAGATGGGCATCAGCAAGCCCTATTTCGTGTAATTCCCGAACCAACAAATTGCTGAGATCCTTTTGTTTTTCGGTAGAAGGAACCGAAGAAGATTCCGGATCGGATTGCGTATCGATGGTTACATATTTCAAAAAACGATCCGCAACGGTATACTTATAGTTGTTAAACATGGTCTTATTTTAGTTTATCCTTAAATACTTTGCGAAATTTTTCGATCTTAGGCTTTATTACATAAACACAATAGGTTTGATTGCTATTGTCATTATAATAATTCTGGTGATAATCTTCAGCTTTGTAAAATACACCCATGGGTTCGATTTGAGTAACTATTGGTTTGTCGTACACCTTTTCTTCGTTCAACCGGTTTAGATAGAATTCGGCTTCATCTTTTTGTTTTTGGTTTCTGTAAAAAATTGCAGACCGGTATTGGGTACCAACATCTGCACCTTGCTTGTTCAAACTGGTTGGATCGTGCACCTGCCAAAAAACTTCCAGCAATTCTTTGTATGAAGTAACCGAAGGATCGTAAGTGATTTGTGCCACTTCTGCATGACCGGTTTCACCTGTACATATTTCGGCATAAGTAGGGTTTTGTTTGGTACCGCCAGTATAGCCCGAAAGCACCGATTCAACACCCCGCAATTCTGCAAAGATCGCTTCAACACACCAAAAACATCCGGCACCAAAAGTAGCTGTATCGTATTTTGTTTCTTTGTCTTTTTCCATAGTTGATTTAGAAGTTATATTAGTATTTTGTGAATTACACCCGAAAATTGAAAACATCAACAGCAATACGGTTACAATACACCAATCCTTTCTCCTTTTTTCCATAGCCTGATTTTTAATGATCTTTCAAAGATAAAACATACAGCCATAAAACTTTGTTTATAAAAACTCTATCCGTCAAAATATGATGCCCGTTAGTCGTTTAATAGTTCAAATGCCAGTGTTTGAACTTCGGCCAGTTCAATTAATTCAATGCACGGGCTTTCGGGTCTTACACATTTTTCCTGATCGCAGGGATTGCAATCCAGGATATTATGTAGCACATGCGAGCTTTTACCTATTGGATAAAAAACATCCTTTACTCCCGGACCGTATAAACCTATCAAAGGTGTATCCATAACTGCTGCTATGTGTAAAGGACCACTTTCATTGCCAATATACAATTCGGAACGTTCACATAAATAAGCCAATTCCAAAAGGTTAAATTCTGAAACACATTTATGTACAGTTGCATTGGTCATTTTTTCAATCGAATTTATTACCTCTTTTTCTTCTTTGGTGCCTACGATCACAATTTCTATTTTAAATTTCCGGTGTATCTCAGAAATAAGTTGTGCAAATCGGTTGGCAGGCCATTGTCTGAGTTTTTTACGAGCAACGGGATGTATTATTAAAAATTTTCCAATGTCATTTTTGTCTAAATACATGTTTACCATCTTTTTAGCATAATCATTGATATAGATCACAGGTTTTTTGATCTCAACCCCCTCGGGTAACAAAGGCTTAATTATTTCAAAATTGGTTTCCGTTTCATGCTTTTGCCTTCCTTTTATCTTGTTTTTCAATCGCACAGTTCCACGATCGAACCTAAGTTTAGGAGGATGTGTTAAGGCATAGCTCAAAGTATTCCAATTTCCCCTGAGTTCAATTACCAAGTCGAATTTCTTATCAGGCAATTCATGAATGATTGAACTAATTACCGGATGGTGGCTTATCAGAGGTTTTACAAAAGGTTTACAATATACCGTAACCGGAATTTCGGGGTAGGCTTCAGAAAGATGATCAAAAATGTGCAGTGAATATACCATATCGCCAATCTCGTCCCATCTCAGGACTAAAATGGACTTTATCTTTTTCTTGTTACCAAACAAGTTTAGAACTTTGTTGTACAAGGCTGAACATAAGAAGTAAATTTGTTCCCCGTTGATCAAATGAATTCCTTTCTAATAGGTTAAACTAGTCTTAACTTAAATCAGACAACATAAAGTGGAAAAAGCAAGGGTCGGCTTGGGCTGGCATCCGATTCAAACGAAGCTATCTGCAGATCCAAAAGATACAACCCATCCTCAATATGATCCGGGATATAGATTAGTTCTGTGATGGTACTGCCGGTCCTTGGTTGAGAATTGAGTCCAAAAAAAGCTTTATGTGCCAGTAACTTGCCACCATCGTCTTCCTTATCAACGGAAGGAATGTCGCATAAAAGGTGTTTAATGTTCTTTTGATTGAGCAACCAAAGAGCATCTTCACTGAAGTAAGCAGGATTTGTACCGGAATAATCGGTAGCTTTCTTTGAAATAGTATTTGGTAAGGTACGTACTGCTAAGGCATCCAGATCTTGTTCGGGATTGTGTTTTTCCAGAAGTTCGGATCGAATAACACGGTCGTTGCCTTCTGAGAAGGGCTCAACAGTAATGACCCTGCAAAAGAATAAACTTGTTTTAAGAGATTGTGATATCCATAAATCGCTGGCATCAATATGACCGATGCACTCCGTATGCGTTCCATTTCCATGAGGTGTAAAGCGAATTACGTCAACATTACAGGCTCCACCTTTAGAAACGTTTCCAATAAAACTACCGGCCTGAAAGGAAGTATATTCAGGTTTATCCGTGTAAAAACAATGAACACCCTGTTCAGAACGTTTAACAGGTAATGAAATATCCAATGCATTTTCCGTGTCAAAATAATAGTGTTCCTGATCTCTGCTTAAATGAAGTCTCATAAATGAATGGTAAAATTAGTATTTTTATAAAAGATTAAATATCTATTATTTTTGACCCCGCGATGAATGCATTTAAGTTTAACAGAATCATAAAACCAATACTGTTGCTTTTTGCATTAACCATTGCCATAGTATCGCTATGGTATACAAACAATCTTGCCAAAAAGATCGAACTTGAAGAAGACCTTAAAATAAAAAACTGGGCAAAGGCAACAAGTCACCTTGCCACAAGCGACTTTTCAGAGGATCTTACCTTTTTTCTTGAGATCGTAAATCAAAATACAACCATTCCCGTAATTTTAACGGATGAACTCGATAACATTACCACCTGGAGGAATGTTGACTCAGCAAAGGCTATGAAAGACCCTAATTATCTTGTAGATAAACTAAGGGATATGAAAGAAGAGCATGAGCCCATCGTGTTAAATTATTTTGAAGGTAAGAAGCTGAAGGTATATTATGAGAATTCAATAATTCTGACCCGATTGAAGTATTATCCCTATATTCAGCTTTTAATAATTTCTTTCTTTTTAACGGTCAGTTATCTTGCCTTCAGCTATTCCAGAAAATCCGAACAAAACCTGGTTTGGGTAGGAATGAGTAAAGAAACGGCCCATCAGCTTGGCACCCCGCTTTCTTCCCTGCTTGCCTGGATCGAAATAATTAAAAGCGAAGAAGGGATAAACAAATCCATCACAGATGAAATGGAAAAAGATCTTAACCGACTCCAGATCATAACTGAACGTTTCTCAAAAATAGGATCCGATCCGGTTCTGGAACCCTTAAACCTCGTAAATGAGATCGAGAAATCCATCGACTACCTTAAGTCAAGAACTTCCAGCAGGGTTGTATTCAATATTGACAACCGATTGAATGAAAATTACCTCATCCTCCTCAATCCGTATCTTTTTGCATGGGCTATGGAAAATCTGATCAAGAATGCGATCGATGCTATGGACGGCAAGGGTACCATCAATATTTTACTCTACTACAAAAACGACAAGATCTATATGGAGCTGTCCGATTCAGGCAAAGGTATTCCTCCGGGGCGGTTCGGTTCTATTTTCAAGCCGGGGTTTACCACCAAAAAGCGTGGCTGGGGACTGGGGCTTTCGTTTGTTAAACGTATAATTGAAAATTACCACAATGGCAGTATTCAGGTTAAAGAGTCCATTGTAGGTAAAGGAACAACTTTTAAGATCACCTTTCCGGTTTTCAGATTTAAACTTCGATCAAATTTTTAGCAGCATTACTTAAAGGCCGGATCCCTGATAAAGGATTCATCCGACAAAGAAAGTAAAAAAGCGATCAGATCCTGTTTATCCTGCTCCGACCACTTTCTGGGAATGGGTTTCTGAGTAGTCTTGTCAAAATGCTTTAACAAATTAGGATCCAGATTTAAATTGGTAATCGGGTGCCATTGAAATCCCGTATCGTAAAAATCAATTACTTCTCTAAGGGTCTTAAACCTTCCATCATGCATATATGGAGCGGTATATTTAAGGTTCAGAAGGGAAGGCGTTTTGAATTTACCTATATCCGTTCCTTTTCCGGTTATGTTATAAAGACCTGCATCTACAAGTGAATTAAGATTAAGGCCATTATTAATGAATTCGAAAGTGGTCATAAAATTACCCAGCTCATGACAATGAAAACAATCGCCTTTCTGTTCATCGAGGAATACATAGAACCCTCTGAGTTCCTGGGCACTTAGCAGCCCAGTATCCACCGATTTAGGCGAATGTGAAATCATGGTTCTCATAAACTGAGCTAATGCTCTCGATATCCTGTCAAAATTAACCTCTTCACTTCCGAATGCCGATCCGAACATGGATCTGTATTCAGGAATGGCTGACAACTCCAGACTGAGTTTCTGAGGGTCCTGATTCATTTCATTCTGACTGACGACCGGATGAAAAACCTGCTCTTCAAGCGTTTTGGATTTACCATCCCAGAAAAATAATTTAGCATATCCAAGATTGAACAGTGGCATGGAATTGCGCTGTAATAAAACTCCTGTAGAACCCCGGCTAAATTTTATACCGGAATCGGCAAATGCTGCATTTTGCTGGTGGCATCCGGCACATGACTGGGTATTGTTCCCGGATAGCAAAGGGTCGAAAAACAGTTTTTTTCCGAGGGCCACACCTGCCTTGGTAGTGGGATTGTAATCTGGTATATCCATAGGCGGAAAGCCGGGTGGCAAATTGAATTCATAAGCCTCATCAGACGCAGTAGACAGCGGTATTTTTTCCTCAGGGTCTTTCATGCAGGCTTCAAGAGTAAAAAGCACTGCACCTAATAACAGGATATGAGTCTTTATTAACTTCATATTATTTCTAATGCAATTTTAATGAATAATAGATAATTATTACATGACGGTGGTCAAATTCGTGAGGTGTTTACGTAAATATGGGATAAATTGCGGCCTGATTAAAATGAGGCGACTTACAGCGATTGTTTTTATTTTGGGTTCTTTGCTTGTGCAAGCTCAAACTACCGAAATAAGAGGATTTATCTATAACAAAAAAACAGGCGAGCCTGTCCCCTATGCCAATATTTTTATTAAAGAAATACAAAAGGGAACGGTTTCAGACGATGAAGGTTTATATGTGTTAAATGGAATTCCTACAGGAAAACACACTCTTATTGTGAGAGCTCTGGGTTATGATTCCGTTTTGCTAAAATTAGATTTTGAAGCAGGGAAAATGGTAATGAAGAACATTTTGCTCAATCAGTCGGGGATCGATCTTGAAGAAGTAAATGTTTCGGCTGAAAGGCAAAAAAAGAAAAAGGATGTTTACATATCCATAACCAATATTACCCCAAGGGAACTCAAAATGATGCCGAATATTGGCGGCGAACCTGACCTGGTACAATTTCTTCAGGTATTACCGGGAGTTGTTTTTTCAGGAGACCAGGGTGGTCAGTTATACATCCGGGGAGGCTCACCCATAATGAATAAGGTCATGATCGACGGCATGACCCTCTACAATCCCTTTCATTCCATTGGTTTGTTTTCTGTATTCGATTCTGATATACTTAAGAACACAGAAGTTTACAGCGCAGGTTTCGGGGCCGAGTATGGTGGCCGAATCTCAGCCATTATTGATGTAAAAACACGGGATGGCGATAAAAAGAACATAAAGGGAAAAGTAAATCTCAATACCTTTACTTCCAAAATTATGCTTGAAGGCCCTCTCAAGAAATTCAATCCTGAAGACGGGAGCAGTTCTTCCTTTATTCTTTCTTACAAGAACTCTTTTCTCGACAGGTCATCAAAACTATTTTACAATTATGTAGGTGCCGAAAAGTTGCCCTACTCTTTTGAGGATTTTTATGGCAAAATTTCCTTCAACAATTCTAATGGATCAAGAATAAATTTCTTTGGTTTTAGTCATTCGGATAAAGTTGATTTTAAAAACGTTTCGAAATACCAGTGGGATTCGAAGGGATTCGGGGGTAAGTTTTACCTTTTGCCACAGGGTTCATCAACCTTGATCAATGCTACCTTTACCTGGAGCAGCTACACCATGGGGCTTACTGAAACGGATGCAAAGCCCAGGAATTCTGACATTAACGGGTTTTATGCAGCCATGAACTTTACGAATTTTATCAACGACGACGAATTTCAGTACGGACTTGAGATCAATGGATTCACCACTGATTTTAAACTGTATAATTCAGCCAACCGGTTTATAAGTCAGGAAAACAACACAACAGAACTCAATGGATTTGCCAGATACAAATACATTAGTGCAAAGAAGAAATTAATTATTGAGCCGGGTTTCAGGATACAGTATTACGCCTCTTTCGGCGACCTTAGTCCTGAACCTCGTTTAAGAATGAAATACAACTACAGCAAACGAGTTCGTTTTAAAGCTGCAACCGGTATGTACTCTCAAAACCTTATGAGTGCATCAAGCGACAAAGATATCGTCAATTTGTTTTACGGATTTTTATCAGGACCGGATGAATACCCTCAGCAGGTTGGTAACAAAACCTTCGACAGCAGATTGCAAAAGTCTATACATGGTGTTGCCGGTATTGAATACGACATCAATAAGGAAAATGAGATCAATTTTGAAGTATACATAAAGGAATTTACGCAACTTACAAATGTGAACCGCGATAAAATATTCGACAACACTCTGGAGAATCAGAATCGCCCATTTTATCAGAGAGTCGATTACATTGGGGAAACCGGGAGGGCATATGGGTACGATGTTACCTTTAAAAGTGCCTATTCACGGTTGTATTTCTGGATCGTTTATTCATATAATAATGTTTCGAGATATGATGGTATTACTACCTATCAGCCACATTTCGACCGGCGACATAATGTAAATATTCTCGGAACGTATGATTTTCTTAAAGACAAATCCCTGCAATTCAGCGCAAGATGGAATTTTGGTTCCGGATTTCCCTTCACACAAACGCAGGGGTATTACGAACAGCTCAATTTTGCCGGTGGTTTTTCAACGGATTATACAAAAACCAATGGAGATTTGGGAATAATATATGCCGGTCAAAATCTCGGAAGATTGCCTTATTATCACAGACTTGACGTTTCGTTAACCAAAACTTATAAACTGAAGAGAAAGAATGGAAAAAAGAATGATTTCGAAATAATCTTCAGTTGCACAAATGTTTATAACAGGGCCAACATCTTCTACTTCGACCGCGTTAACTACAAACGTGTCAATCAATTGCCCATCTTACCAAGTCTGGCAGTAAGTTATTCTTTCTGACCTTTAAAAGATCTCTTCTTTCGAAAGGGTTGCTTCTTCCAATATAATCTTAATATTGGTTTCATCGGGGTTTAAGGTTTCTTTACCCAGCAAACCTATCGATTGAATCAGAAATGAATGTTTATTTTGAAGCTCCTTATCCGAAATGAGAAGCGATTGGATGTGGTTGGAAGTTTGGGTGTCCACTTCACCGTAAATAAATTGAAGTAATAATTCTTCAGTAATAGTATTTTTCATATCATACGCTTTTAATAATAGTTGTTTGATATTTAAAACGACTATTATTAACTTATGGTATAAGCGTATGCGAAAATTTACTTACTACACTGATTATCAGTAAATAAATTTATCTAAGGGACAGCTCTTTTTCCTCTATTAGTTTTCTGAGATTATGCAGTGCATAACGCATCCTTCCCAGGGCTGTGTTGATGCTAACCTGAGTGATATCGGAAATCTCTTTGAAAGAAAGTTCACCATAATGTCTGAGAACCAAAACTTCCTGTTGTTCCTGTGGCAATAATTTAATGAGTTCACGGACCTTGGCTTCCTTTTGATTCTGTATCATTTCTTCTTCCCTGTTTTTTTCAAATACCTGAAGGTTTTTAATGATGTCTTCACCATTAGATCCGGTAATTTTAGGCATTTTTTGGTTACGCCTGAAATAATCAATGGCCAGATTCCTTGCTATGGTAATTACCCATGGTAAATATTTGCCTTCTTCCTTATACTTCTCTGATTTCAGGGTGCGAACAACTTTAATAAAGGTTTCCTGAAAAATATCTTCAGCGATGTATTTGTCCTGAACTATAAGATAAATGGTAGTAAAGACCTTTGATTTGTATCTGTTTAGGAGCATTTCAAAACATGCTTCATTACCATTGCGATAATTTTTAATTAACTGTTTGTCAGAAATTTGGAAATTTTTCATAATATCTACTTTTTGTTTTTAATAAGTTCCGGCTTTGCGCCAAAAGGATCTATTTAAGTAGAATATTACGTATAAGCGATGTTTATAGAGTTTCTGAAATTTTCTTCTAAAGTAAAGTAATTTTTGTAAATATCAAATTTTTTATTTCTTTTTTTTAAACGGACTTTGTACAAAAATGCCTCCAAACCAATAATCACACTACTTTATTCCAATTGTAATCTAAAAGTAAATCTCTTATACAAAAGATTTAAGTCCCCAAAAAGAGATGAAATTCAATTCATAGGTTCCGGTTAACGGGTCATCCGGACGAGGCTCTCTATTTTACAAGTTTTGAAAGGCCATCCCCGATCTTGAATTCTGAATTTTCATGAAAGGTGATATCAGGATTATTTGTTTTGGCCATTTCTAATACAAAAGCCGTTTGAGCGAGAAAGACCCTGTTTTCATCTTTGTCAAAAACAATGTCCTTCATCCTGAATCTGCAGAACTCATCAATTTTCTCCTTATTACCGGTCATCCAACAGGCTTTATAATAATTGAGGTGATCGAACCTGCACAAGGCATTGTATTCGTTAATTAAACGGTGTTGAATAACTTCAAATTGCAATTCCCCAACCGTGCCGATTATTTTTCGGTTGCCGGGCTGTTGAGTAAATAACTGGGCAACACCTTCGTCGGTTAATTGTTCGATACCTTTTTCGAGTTGCTTGGTCTTTAAAGGGTTGAGATTTATTACTTCTTTAAACAATTCCGGAGAGAAACTTGGAATTCCTTTGAAGGTAAAATCTTCTCCCTCAGTAAGTGTATCTCCAATTTTAAAATTACCGGTATCGTATAGTCCGATCACATCTCCCGGATAGGCTTCGTCAATAACATTTTTCGACTGTGCCATAAAATTATAAGGATTGCTGAATTTATATTGTTTGTTTAAACGAACATGATGGTAAAAGCGGTTGCGTTCAAATTTGCCTGAACAAACCCTTAAAAAGGCTATCCTGTCCCGGTGTTTAGGATCGATGTTCGCATGAATTTTAAATACAAAGCCACTGAATTTGCCGGAACCTGCTTTTATCATTCCTGCACTGGTTTCTCTTGGCAAAGGTGAAGGTGCAATTTTTACAAAGGTGTCGAGCAATTCTTTAATACCAAAATTATTTACGGCCGAACCAAAAAATACCGGAGCCAAATAACCTTCTCTGTACAGTTCTTCATCAAACTCTTCATAAACTTCATTGATCAACTCAACGTCATCCTTAAGTGTAGATGTATCCTTTTCACCAATCATTTCCACCAATTTCGGATCCTGCAGGTTCTGAATTTTAAGGATGTTTTCAGAAACTTTGGTTTTGTTGGAGGTGAACAAATTCAATGAATGATCATACATTAGATAAACCCCTTTAAAACTTTTACCCATGTTGATCGGCCAGCTTAGAGGACGCACGGCAATGTTTAGTTCCTTCTCCACTTCATCCAGCAGATCAAATGGATTTCGTCCATCACGGTCCATTTTATTTATAAAAACAATGACAGGTGTATGCCGCATCCGACAGATCTCCATTAATTTTCGGGTTTGTTCCTCTACTCCTTTTACACTATCGATAACCAATATAACACTGTCAACTGCAGTAAGGGTTCTGTAGGTATCCTCTGCAAAATCCTTATGTCCCGGAGTGTCCAGAATGTTCACCAGAT
Source organism: Flavobacteriales bacterium (assembly GCA_020635455.1). Taxonomy (GTDB): domain Bacteria; phylum Bacteroidota; class Bacteroidia; order NS11-12g; family UBA9320; genus JABWCE01. The sequence continues at coordinate 238,200 of JACJZT010000002.1, read as the reverse complement.
AGTCTTTATATTCAAAAGCCATTACGGAAGTGGCAACCGAAATACCTCTTTGCTTTTCAATCTCCATAAAGTCGGAGGTCGCTGTTTTTTTTATCTTATTGCTTTTAACAGCCCCTGCGATCTGGATCGCACCACCAAAAAGCAGTAATTTTTCGGTAAGGGTTGTTTTACCTGCGTCCGGGTGACTGATGATTCCGAAAGTTCTGCGTCTGTTTATTTCTTTTTCTATCGACATTCTGTATTATGGGTCGCAAAGATAATTTAAGAGACCCGGTTCACAACAATGTATTAAATTTGCAGCCTTGAAAAAATTTTGCTTCGCTCTTATAATTGCAGGATTGCTTTCAGCTTGCCTGACCCCTGCTCAGAAAGAAGTTCGTTCACTTGGAATACGCAAAGGTATTGTTGCAAAAATCGAAACCGAAAAAGGTTTTGTTTTCATTGATTTATTTTATAAAAAAACACCATTAACAGTTGCTAATTTTATTGGTTTAGCCGAGGGAACCATTCCAAATGAGGTTAAGAAGAAAGATGAACCTTATTATGACGGCCTGAAATTCTTCAAGGTATTCCGCGACAGCCTACTAATTACCGGTTGCCCGAAAAATAATGGTTCAGGTCAGCCCGGATATTTATTTAAAAATGAAATCGACCCTGAACTTAAACCCGATAAAAAGGGGGTAGTTTGCATGTACAGTTACGGGCCAAATACCAATGGAAGCCAGTTTGCAATATGCTTAAAACCTGTGCCTGAATTTGATTCGGAAAGATCTATTTTCGGACAGGTACTAAAAGGAATGGACGTTCTGGATAAAATACAGCAAGGTGACGAATTGAGAAATGTTAAGATCATAAGACTTGGAAGGAAAGCCGAACGCTTCAGCCCGGGCAAAGTATTTACACAAAACGGATTTGATCAATTATTAAAGAAGGATGGAAAATAAAACGGAGATCCTTAAAAAGGAATATTGCATTGCAAACCCCGGAAAAAAACCTATTACACTTGATATAACCTATGAAAGCATAAAAGGGAAAGAACCGGCAGACCTTCCCGTTATTATTTACTGCCACGGATTTAAAGGTTTTAAAGACTGGGGGGCCAACCATTTGATGGCGCAAAAATTTGCCACAGAAGGCTTTTTCTTTGTTAAAATTAATTTCAGTCATAACGGCACCACGGATAAAGACTATAGCGATATCCACGATCTGGAAGCATTTGGGAATAATAATTTTGAGATCGAAATTGAAGACCTTAAAAGAACCCTGGATTGGTTAACCGATCCTAAAAACGAAAATTTTAAAACATACAACAAAGATGAAATCTATGTAATTGGTCATAGTCGCGGAGGCGGAATCGTACTTTTGTCGGCAGCCACGGATTCAAGAATCAAAAAAGTTGCCTGCTGGGCAACCGTGAATGACCTTGAAAAATACATGTACCTGTCGGATATTAAGACTTGGGAAAAAGATGGGGTCAGTTTTGTTAAAAACAGCCGTACCGGTATGGATCTTCCTTTATATTTTCAATTTTATCAGAATTTTTACCGAAACAAAGATAAATTTGACATTGAAAAAAATCTTATGAATCTTAGTAAACCCTTGTTATTATTGCATGGAAATAAAGACAATACGGTTTCTATGGAAGACTCTAAAATGATCTATGAAAATGTGGATCATTCGATATTTATTGAGGTTGAAGAGGGTGATCATACTTTTGGAGCCCGTCATCCATGGAATTCAAATTCCTTGCCTGAACATCTTAATTTTATTATTGAAGAAACATCAGAATTTTTTAAATTTATATAAACATGTCAGAAACAAAACACAGGATTGTTATCGTAGGTGCCGGGCTGGCCGGACTTTCAGCAGGCGTTTTTCTTAAAAGAAAAGGGTATAACAATATACTATTTGTAGACAAATCAGACAGGCCCGGAGGAAAACTTAAAACAGACCTTATCGACGGCTACACATTGAATCACTCCAACAGCCTGATCAACAGCCATTTTAAATACCTTAATGAACTTATCGATCTGAGCAGCCTGAAAATGCATTATCTTGAAAAAGGTGCTCTTGTAATGAAAGGTTCAAAACTGGAAAAGATCATTCATCCTTTCAGTAAAAACTTTCTGGTTTATAAAATGCTTTTTGCCGATTTTGGAAATTTTAAAGATAAGATCCGTTTCATAAAAAAAAGGATAGAGCTTGATCAACTTGACGAGGAAGAACTTTTTGATTCCTTTGAGCTAAAAACCAAAACTTATCTAAAAAAGAAGGGATTTAGCTCAAGCATTATACATGGTTTTTTTGAACCATATTTTTCAACTTTTTTTATGGAAAACGAATTAAGTGCATCCAGGCGTTTGTTCGATTATATTCTTAAAAACCACACTGCAGGAAAAAACGGAATTCCTGAAGGTGGAACTGAGTCGCTAATTAATGAACTCACAAAGGAATTTGATAAAGATTCATTCATATTAAATACTAACGTTGAAGATTATAAAGACGAAAAAGTTTTTCTGAAAGACGGCAGAACTCTCGACTGCAATATTTTTATACTTGCAACCGAACAAAATGAATTGTACGATCGATTAAAAAAAGATAGAAGGCAAGGAGAAACAAGAAGTACTACTACATTGTACTTTTCAGCAAACAATAAACCATTTAAAGAATCGCTGATCTGCGTAAACTCTGAAAAGCCAAAACTCGTAAGCAGTGTTACGGTTTTAACAAATCTGTCGTCATCCTTTGCACCAAAAAACAAAGAACTAATCTGTGTTAGTCTTAATGGTTTTGCAACAACAAGTGACGAAGACCTGGAAAAAGCTGTTAAATCTGAACTTCAAAAGGCTTTCGGAAATGAAGTACAGCAATGGAATCATATCAAAACATACAAAAACCTGAATGCAATTTCGAACCAGGAGGCCGTTTTTGGCAGAAGACGAATTGTTGAACTAAGACCGGAAAAAGGTATTTATTTATGTGGTGACCACCTGCTTTATGGCAGTATAAATGCTGCGGTTAAAACCGGCAAAATGATCGCCGAACTGGTAAATTACGATCACAATAAAGATACTAAGGTTCAGAAGAGTAAAAAATATTCCGATCTGTTCAATTAATAAGGAAGTTTTTTGCAAAGTTTGCCTGTATTAACTCTTATTTAAGTCATAAACAATATGGCATATCAACCAAAAGCCATAATTTGCCCAAGTGATTATTTTTGACTTGTTTTCAGTCAATTTTTGTTTAAGTTTGAGCATATGAAAATTAAAATATCTCCCTGGATCGTATGCGTCTTGTTTTTTATTCCTAGGAGTTATTCGCAATCAGTAACGGTTGGCAATGGCACTTTTGGAGGAACCAATATTCTTGGGCCAATGTTTGCCGTCAGCACCCTTGATACCGCTTTTAGTCGTCAGGCTTATATTTACCCAAGATCTTTATTGTACGGATTAGATCACGGTGACAGCATAAGCAGCCTTGATTTTTATGCCCAGGCCAACGATACGCTTGTAGGAGATATCAATTTAAAGATCTACCTCAGGATGAGTTTGAATGACACCTTTCCGCGTGGTACCCTGAACTACAAGAATGAAATAAATAAGTCGAACACGGTCCTTGTATACGATGATGACCCTAAAAAGATCATGAACGGAACTTCCGGGTACAAGAACTTTAATTTTAACATACAGCGTTTCAGATTCGACACTCTTAACGGAAGGAATCTTGAAATAATTATGTTTTACTATCAAACGGTAAGGCAACCTTCAACCACCGATTGGCTGTATGAAAGCAATTTCAGTATATTGGCATTTAAATCCATTAATGAGGGAAAAATTAATTACGGTAAGGGTTTGGGACCCGACACAAGTGCTTTCAATGAGATCAGGAAACCACATATCCGAATTCACTTTCCACGACATTCAAACAACCTTCAAGTGCTTAATGTATATGCTTTGGGCAGAGTTCCTCTGCTGGCCAATCTTAAGGACTCCATAAAGGTTCGAATCGGAAATCGCGGTAAAAGAAATGTTAGTGGTAAAAAGCTTTATATGCACATCAGGGGTGCAAATGTCTATACAGATAGTTTGTCATTAAAAGCTCTTAACCCCTGGGAAGATGTGATTGTCAATTTTGCAAATTTCAAACCCGACTCCATTGGAGAAGACACTATTTTTATATCACTATCCCCCGACGACTTAAAGGATGATAATTACGACACCACCGTCCGACTCATAAATTACAATGTATTTTCACATTGTGATCCTTTTTTACCAAATGCCGGAGGGATTGGATTTAATGGCAGTACGGGTGATTTTGTTGCAAAATTTTATTCCGACACCGGGGTCTATATCAATCAGATAACGGTTGATTTCAGCAGCTTTGGTCGTTCATTTCGATTTGGTATATGGGATGCCAGCGGACCGAATGGGGTGCCGGGTAAAGAATTGTTCATTTCCGATTCATTTTCTTCACAAGGTGGCACCTATTTTCTGCCTGTAATTCCAAGGATCAAGGTTGGCGGAGGCTTTTATGTTGGGATACGCCAGATAAGCCCGTTTAACGTTGGTTTCTCATTTCAGGAAGAAGACCCGATAAGACCTGCCGCATTTTATTTTACCGCCCCTCAGGGCAACAATGATTGGGTTCCGTTTAGTCCGGGTTTTCCCTTCAAATTTAACATTCAGCCCCGAATACAAGTAGCTGATGATGTGGCACCGATCGCTATACTATCGCCTTATAAAGACGAAACCGTTGAATACAGTTTACGCGATTCCCTTGGTCCTGTTGCAAGAATAATTAATTATGGATTTGCAGATCAGAACACACCCTTTGAGGTTCGTTGCAAGATCACCAACTCCTTTGGGATCACAGAATATACAAACACTAAAAAAATTACGCTCAAAGCCGGACGGGATACTCTGGTAAAATTTGATTCTACGTATGAGAAATACAATCTGGGAGACCATAAGATCGAAGTTTCAACTCATTTGCCAAATGATAAGATCACAGACAACGATGTAATTAGCCATGCTTTCAGGATAATCGTAAAACACGATGTTGGTGTCGACATCATGTTTACGCCACCCGATCAACAAGTTTATGAGTACAATCTGGATACCATACGTCCAACCGTCCGGATCAATAATTTTGGAACAACTCAGAAAACGTTCAATGTAACTTTCAGAATTCGAAACGACACTTCTGTTATATATTCAGAAACCCAACTCAGGTCTTTATCCGCTGAAAGCCAGGAGATCATAAGCTTTAGCAAACACGTCCCAAGAGTAACCGGAAACTATTATGCCGAATGTTTCACATCCTTAAAAGACACCATTCCTTTTAACGATACGGTCCGACATTCCATAAGGATCATTAAATCAAACGATGTTGGTCCTATCAAAATAAACATACCGGATACTTCTCAGATCTACACCATGGGAGGTTTCTTTTTTGCGAAGGTAGTTCTGGAGAACTTTGGCAACAAAAACCAGCTTATTCCATTTGTTACCCATATGAGAATTTACGGTACGGACGGAAGCGAGATCTTTTACGATACGAGTTCTACTCAGCTGGGAGGATTTTCAACTACTGAAATTAGTTTTAAAAGGTTCAACATACCACTCAAGTACGGTCGTTACAAGATCTTTTTCCAAACCGGTTTACAAGGCGATCAGGAGCCTTTAAACGATACACTTACAGCTTTCTTTACGGTTATTCCCAATCTTGATCTGGCACCCATAAAGATTCAATTACCATCCAAAGACACCCTGATCGCATTAGAAACTTTACCATTTAAACCGGAGATCCGCGTTAAAAATTATGGTTCATCCACCTTAAATGAGATTGGGCCGGTTGTGGTTCAAATTACCAATAATTCGGTACCGGTTTATGAAGATTCCGTTACCATTAACGGTAAACTAACCTACCAGTCTGAAATGAACATCACCCTGAAAAAAGATTTTGACCTTATGCAACCGGGAGATTATCGGATAGTGGTTTACACCCGTTTAAAAGGAGAATTGATACCAATAAACGACACGTTGAGGTCGAGATTTTTTATACGTCGGTATTATGATCTTGCTCTGGATACTTTTAGTAATTTCAACAACCATCAGATCTTTAATTTTGAAAGAACGTTTTATAAACCGCAATTCGTGATCATTAACAATGGTACTTCTTCGTATCCTGAAAAGTTCGATCTAAACCTGAGTATCTATAAAGACACTGCTTTCTTAACTTCAAAAACAGTGTCCTTCGACTCTATTAACAAGTCTGAATCTTTTTCGGTTTTTATCGATTCCATGATGAACCTTTCGGAAACAGGAAATTATAAACTCTGTGCAAAAATAAGTGCCTCACTGGATTCTTATTTTCCAAACGATTCATTCTGCTGGTCGTACAGTGTGGTAAAACCTTACGACCTCGCCATTGATAGTCTGATCTTTCCCGAAAAAGGTCCTTTTGTATATCACAACAAGATCTATCGACCAAGGTTAAAGGCTACCAACCTTGGCAGTGAAGACATCGTAAATACCATGATCGATCTAAAGATTTACGAAACAACCAATTATATATGGCGTCAGAGTTTATTCATCGACCTGGACTCGGGTGAGAGTAAATGGATACTTTTTGACAGTACCCTTAGTTATTCCTTTACGGGAAGTTCAAAAGCTCAGGCAATTGGCTATCTCAACAAAGACCTTGACCCTTTAAACGATACAGTGACCATCTTTTATCAGGTTGCCAAAACTTCTTCCAATGATCCGTTGAGAAACAGCAAGACCAAAGTATATCCGAATCCGGGCAGAGGCAAGATCACTCTTATTTCTAATTCCGACGAAGAAGTTGAACTTTCTCTGTATACAACATCCGGATATTTAATATTCAACGATCATGTTTTTCTGGACAAAGATGGATTGGAACTGGATTTGAAATCTTCGCATGACCTTGGATCAGGTATCTATCTTCTTCAGATTACCGGAAATAAAACCAATGAAATCCACCGTTTGGTCCTTTACTAATTTCCAATCCTCCTTAAGGGTGCTCATGAAATGAGGGGATAATTAATTACTTTTATAAAAGGTCAAAAAAATAACGGGACTATCTCACGACTGCCCCGTTATAAATTAACTAAACCTTATGAATAAACTAAGTTCAAATATAATGTAAGTTTTCAGAAGGATATTCATGTTTAAATAAAATTAATATTAATCTGACATTGAATTGTGAGATCTATGACAATTGAAAACCGATCAGTATCGATTCCAAACGACGCGGTAACCACGTTTGACTGAGCCATTCGTTTTTAATTCAACCTTTTTGCTGAAGACCAGCCCCACCCCTCTTCTATAGGTTTCAATGTGCACATTTTCCTCAATAAAATTAACGTCATTATTAACAATTACTTCAATATTGTTTTCAGGTTCAACTAAAGGCACTTTGTAATACGCCATTAATTCAGGCATGGAATTATAGCTGTTATAATTCCATTTTCGACCTTGTAGCACAGGAAATGTGAAAACAGAATAGATCGTATTACCAATCATATGGTTAACTGTATTGTTCTCAACTTTATAAAAGGAATACCCTGCTTTGTTCCAGCCGGAAGATGTATCCCTTGTAAGAAATTCGTTAACCCTGTAATTAAAAAAATCCTTGGAACTATCCGGCACCATGATTGAAATTTCTCTTTTAAAAAAATAGCGGTTGGAATCAGGTATGGAAGAAATACCGTCATAGATCACCGAATCAAGAGTAAAATATTCTGTAATGTTATTTTGAAGCGGAAAAAAATCGGTTCCCAGATCAGACGGTTCTTCAAGGCTTGTTTCGCATCCGGTAAGAGTGATAATGAGGTAAATACAAGCTACAAGAAGAGTTAAGCTCCCTTTATTAACGATATTTTTACAGTATTTACCAAACATGTTCGTTTACCATCGACGGTTGTTTATTTTCGAGTTTTTAATATCACCCGCAAAGAAACATACTTTTTTACGAATTCCTCTGTAATGATTTTTAAACATTTTCGTCAATGCCTTTGATTAATTGTATTTTTGCAGAAACTCGAAATATGCAAAGATTAAACGGTGTTGAGGTTGCCAAAACCATTAAAGAACAACTTAAAGAAAAGGTATCTGAACTTCAAAAAGAAGGCAAACGGGTTCCGCATCTTGCAGCCATCATCGTTGGGAATGATGGTGCAAGTATGACCTATGTGAACAGTAAGGAAAACGATTGCAAACAGGTTGGTTTTAATTCCACAGTTATGCGTTTTGAAGAAAGCACAAGTGAAGAAACCTTGCTTTCAACCATTGAACAGATCAATTCCAATTCTGAAATTGACGGACTTATCGTGCAACTTCCCTTACCTAAGCATATTTCAGAATTAAAGGTTACTCAAAAAATAAGTCCGGAGAAAGATGTCGACGGATTTCACACGGTAAGTCTGGGTAAACTCCTTAAAGGAGAAGACACCTTTATTCCGGCAACTCCGTATGGAATTCTTATGATGCTGGAACAATATAACATTGAAACTTCCGGCAAACATTGTGTGGTGGTTGGAAGAAGCAATATTGTGGGCCGGCCTATGAGTGTTTTAATGTCGCAAAATACTCCATATGGAAACTGTACAGTGACCTTATGTCATAGCCGAACCCGAAATCTTGAACATTATGTGCAACAAGCGGATATTGTGGTTGCAGCTCTGGGAAAACCTGGATTTATCAAGGGAAGTATGTTAAAAAAAGGGGCCATTGTGATCGATGTTGGAATCACCCGGGTTGAAGATTCAGCGAATCCTAAAGGGTATGTACTTAAAGGAGATGTTGATTTTGACGACGCTTCCACGGTAGCCTCTGCCATTACTCCGGTACCAGGCGGAGTTGGTCCCTTAACGCGCATAGGTTTGTTGAAAAACACCTTTAAATCCTATCAAAATACCAACAATTAAAAAAGTTTTGCCGGATCAGAAATATCCTGTGATGGAAATATTTTACACCCTTCAGGGTGAAGGAGAATGGAGCGGACATGCTGCACATTTCATCAGACTTGCAGGCTGTGATGTAGGATGTGTATGGTGCGATGTAAAGGAAAGCTGGGATGCCTCGGCCTTCCCTAATTTTACTTCAGAAGAAATCGCAGATCAGTTGGAAGAAGGATCCTCTGACCTGGTGGTAATTACAGGAGGCGAACCGGCCATGTATGATCTCAATTCACTTTGCCAGCTTCTTCATGAAAGAAATTACCGAATACATATTGAAACCTCAGGCGCCTACGAGCTCAAAGGGAATTTTGACTGGGTTTGTTTTTCTCCCAAAAAATTCAAAAAACCCATTGAGCAGATCTTTAGCCTTGCTCATGAATTGAAAATAATTGTCTACAACAAATCGGACTTCGAATGGGCTGAAAATTACAAAGGCGAGGTTAATGCCGATTGTAAATTGTTTTTGCAGCCCGAATGGGACCGGAAGACGGATGTATACCCTTTAATTGTTGAATATGTTAAAAAACAACCGGAATGGCAGATTTCGGTACAAACTCATAAATATCTCAATATACCATAGATCATAAACCTTATATAACTATATGTCACTACAATGCGGAATTGTAGGTTTACCCAATGTAGGTAAATCTACTCTATTCAATTGTCTGTCTACAGCTAAAGCAACGGCAGCAAATTTTCCATTCTGTACCATTGAACCCAATGTCGGAGTAATAACAGTGCCGGATGAGAGACTATTTGCGCTCGAAGAACTTGTAAAACCTGAAAAAGTAATTCCCACCACCATTGAGATCGTTGATATTGCAGGCCTTGTTAAAGGCGCAAGCAAAGGTGAGGGTCTTGGTAATCAGTTTTTGGGTAACATTCGCAATACCGACGCCATAATACATGTACTCAGATGTTTTGATGATGAGAATGTGATACACGTCGACGGCTCGGTCAACCCCATACGCGACAAGGAGATCATAGATACGGAACTTCAGATAAAGGACCTCGAGTCGATAGAAGGTAAATTGTCAAAACTATCGCGTTCAGCACAATCCGGCGATGCCGCTGCCAAGAAAGCTTTTGAAGCACTTAAAGTATTTAAATCACACTTAGAGTCGGGAAAAAATGCCCGTACTGCCCATGTTGAACCTCATGAACTGGAAGCTGTAAAAGACCTTCAATTACTTACCGGAAAACCGGTACTTTACGTTTGCAATGTGGATGAAAATTCGGCAGGCAAGGGAAATAAATACACCGAAATGGTAAAAGAGAACACTAAAAATGAGAATGCGGAGATCCTTATCATTTGTGCAAAAATAGAATCGGAAATTGCAGAGTTGGAAAGGGAAGACCAGATACTGTTCCTTGAAGAATTGGGACTTAGTGAAAGCGGAGTGAGCCGTTTAATTAAATCGGCATACAGGCTTCTTAACTATGCTACTTATTTCACGGCGGGTAAAAAGGAAGTCAGGGCCTGGACGATCACCAAAGGCATGAAAGCTCCGCAGGCTGCAGGTGTTATCCACACAGATTTTGAAAAAGGATTTATAAGGGCCGAAGTAATTCACTACCCGGATTTTATTACTTTCCGGTCCGAGGCGGCCTGCCGCGACAATGGTAAGTTAAATGTAGAGGGCAAGGATTATGTTGTACAAGACGGTGATGTAATGCATTTCAGGTTTAATGTTTAATACTTGTGTATATAAAATGACGAAAGGGGCACAAGGAAGTATTTTGTGTTTGCGTTTACATTTCATTCATGCTCCTGGATGCCTTTCAATCAGATCAAAAATCAAGAACCTTTTCTAAAAGAAAGTTGCAAAAAACCCTTCACATAGTAAGCTTCGACATCCCTTATCCTGCCAACTACGGTGGCGTGATTGATATATTTTATAAAATAAAGGCCTTTCATGAACAAGGGATCAGGGTTATTTTGCATTGTTTTGAATATGGCAGACAAGCTTCGGATATATTGAACGAATATTGCGATAAGGTTTATTACTATCCCAGAAAGACCTTTAAGAATTTTCTTTACGGAACCTTGCCCTATATCGTTTCTACTCGTGATTCGGGAGAACTCCTGAACAATCTTTCCAAAGATTCTTTTCCAATTTTATTTGAAGGATTGCACAGTACTTTTTTTCTTAAAGACCCTGCTCTTAAAAACAGATTTAAGATCGTCCGGACACATAATGTTGAACACGATTACTATCACAACCTTGAAATGGTTGAGAACAATTTCTTCAAAAGATATTTTTTTAAGCTTGAAACCGAAAAGCTAAAAAAATATCAGAATGTACTGAAATATGCCGATCTGATCTGTTCCATTTCACCAAACGATACCGAATATTTTTCTAAGAAATTCAATAATTGTTGTTTTATACCCGCATTTCATTCAAACAGGGAAGTAAAAATAAACAAGGGCATGGGAAACTATGTGCTGTATCACGGGAACCTAAGTGTTGGAGAAAACCACCAGGCTGCCATGTTTCTGATCAGGGAAGTTTTTTCCGATCTCAACATTCCATTCATAATAGCAGGGTCACATCCTAAAAAGGAGTTGAGGAATCTCGTATCAGAATACAAACATGTTAAACTACTTGACCAGAAATCGACCACCGAAATTCACGAACTGATCCGCGATGCACAGATCAACGTTTTATACACCCGCCAGGATACAGGGATAAAATTAAAATTATTGAATGCACTATTTAACGGGAGACATTGCATTGTTAACCACAAAATGGTGGATCAAACCGGACTTGAAGAGTTATGTATCATTGGCGAAGATCCTGAACATTTTCAAAAATTGATACTCAAATACATGCAACTTGAATTTGATTCGGAAAAGATCGAAGAGCGCAGTTTGTTTTTTAACAAAGAGTTCAACAATACTCAAACCATCAAAAAGCTTATAAAACGCATTGATTTTAATTACAATCCTGCTCAAAGCACACAGGATACAAACAGGATCGCAAAGAAAAACAAGGCCAGGACCGCAGGAAAACAGATCAGTTCTTTTTTTGGTTTGATACCATTTTAAGGTGCTAATTCGTTTTATTAAAAAAAAGAAACAAATCTTTACATTCATATTGCATAATTAATTTTATGTTACTAAGTTTGAGGAAGAAGTTTTGGAGATAAAAAGCAAGGAACCGCTCGTATTCTATGTTACCCCGATTACAGATCCTGCTTTATTATGAGCCAGACCCTTTACATCAGTTTATTAAAATTAAATACTAATTATTAGATCCATGACAGCAGAAAAAAAAATTTACACCTTACATCACGAACATCAGGAATGGTTGAAGAAATTATCCTTTTACAAGGATGATCTGAAAGTAATGCAGAACAGAGTTGAAGAAGTAGCCAAAAATTACACTTCTCAGGATTTTCAGGCTATGGTAGACCATTATTTGAACCAGTTTCTTATACAGGGAGAAAGAATCAACAGTTTAAAACATGAGATCAAAAATTACGAACATCTGATTCAGAATTCTGTTTTAGACAATTCAACTGCTGTAGACCACCGCACCTTACCGGATCATGAAGCACAAAGAGAAAAAATGGTGCGATTCGAAGAGATCTTTGCAGAGTTGAGAGAAGATCTTATGAATTTTTTATCTAAGTCGCTTTAGAAGTACAGGATTTCTTAAACAGGACGAAAGATCAGTTTTGTATTAATTCGTCCCAGCTAAAAAAGGTATGATACCCTTTAGAAGTAAAGTAAGGGACACCCTGACTTTTACCCGTAAGTATAAAATCTCCACCCCAGGCACCTAAAGATTTTATGGTGCCTTTATAATCTTCAAACAAGCCTGACTGCAACGTTGGCCTCTCAAGTACCTCTGAAATTATGGATTCATGTTCACCGATCAATTCTTGGAATTTTTCTAAATTCTTACTTTTCAATATTTCTATGGTAAGGGAACTTATCCTCGAAATCTGATCCCCTGATACTTTTTTTTGCTTGTAATGTCCGATCTCCTTCTCACTCAATTGCTTCTTACCCAGGTAAACAAATAAAAGTTCATCTTTAAATTCAGGCTCCCATTGAACAGTTTGAATTATCGGCGCACCGCTTTTTAAATGATATAATATAGAACATCCTTTTTCCGCAACCGCAATATCGTAACCACTTCCATTCCAGATCTTCTTAAAAAGTTCATAGGGTTCGATCCTGAACCAGTGTGAAAGATTCGTGATAAAAGTGCTGCTGCTTCCCAATCCCCAGTCATTCGGAAATTCAAGCCTCGTAACCACATTATAATTACGATTTGATTTATAGACACTTGGGTTCATTTCATGAGCAACATTTAAAGCTTTAAACAAAATGGTTTGCTCATTAAATTTAGAAGCAGCAATCGAACCATTGTGGGAAATTTTGAACTCCTCTGAAAACCATTTTTCCTGATCGGATCTGAAAGCGGTCCAGATCAAAAAGCCTTCTCCTTCCGTTTCAACTACCTCCATGTGCTGTCCTAATTTAGTAGGTAAGGCCAACGACAGCGCTCCGTCCATAACCAGGTATTCTCCGGATATAAGAATTTTTCCGTGACTGAAAAAGCTGGAGGATCTCATCCTTTCTTAGCAATGTACTTTTAAGAATTCATCTAAGAATTTTTCTTCTTCACAGGAGAAGGTGCTGCAATTCCCCGCATCTTACAAAAGATCTCAACTGTATTGGAATAGCTTGGAACCTTATCTTTAAAATACTCAATAATTTTCACTTTCTCTTCTTCGGTAGCTTCCAATTGGTTCAAAATATTCAAAAGATGCATTTTCATGTGCCCTTTCTGAATTCCGGTGGTAACAAGGCTTCGGATGGCCGAAAAGTTTTGCGCCAAACCGGCCGCGGCAATGATCTGCATTAGTTTTTCGGCATTTGGTTTCCCTAGTAATTCGTTAGAAAACTTCACCATCGGGTGCAAACTGGTAATGCCTCCAACCGTTCCAAGTGAAAGTGGAACTTCGATCCAGAATTTAAAAATTTGGTCTTCAACACTTGCATGTGTAAGGCTCTTATACTTTCCGTTTCTTCCCGCATATGCATGAACACAGGCTTCAACAGCCCGAAAATCATTTCCGGTAGCAATTACCAGGGCATCAATTCCATTCATAACACCTTTGTTATGTGTAACTGCCCGGTAAGGTTCGATCTCCGCAATGCGAATGGCCCTGAGAAATTTATCTGCGAATTCGTCAGGTGAAACACTGCTGTCTGTATTCAACTCTTCTACACTGCATTGAACTTCGGCCCTTACCAGACATTCGGGAGTATAATTGCTTAGAATACACATCACCACCTGAACGTCTTTATCTTTAAGGTCGGAATGCACTATTTCTGATTTAAGTACCGCTGCAAATTCTTCAAGAATTGAATTGATAAAATTAGCTCCCATACTATCACAGGTTTCAAACCTGGCTTCGATTTGAAAATAGCCATCTTCAAGTTCGGTTTTATTCACCAGATCGATACTTACGATCCCTCCCCCTCTTTTCACCATGTTTTTGGTAAGGTGTTGTGTTCTAAGGATCAATTCCTGTTTAATTGAATCAAAAAATTCTGTAAATTCTTCATAACTGTTTTCAGGGTATCCATTCCAAATAAAATGAACATGCCCGATCTTGGTGGTTGAGATGATTTTTGTTTTAAAACCTCCCCTGTCCTTCCAGAAATTAGCAGCTTTTGATGCTGCGGCAACCACCGAGCTTTCTTCAATTGCCATTGGAAGACAATACATTTCATTATTGATCCGAAAGTTAGGAGCAACTCCGTAAGGCAGGTAAAAATTTGTAATGGTATTTTCTATGAACTCATCGTGCAGTTTTTGAATTTCAGCTTCATTGTGCCAATAGGAACTTATCTGTTTAAATGCTTTTTCCGGATCTTCAAAATAATTCCCGATCAACCACTCGATCTTAGCTTGTTTACTGAGCTTACTGTAACCTTTTATTTCTTTATTCATTCTTTATTAATGGTATTGTAACTCATGCAGTGTTCAACGTTCAGCAGATACACTGTGAGCAGACGTATTATTTTAATGGTTTCACTTTTAAAAACTGTTCACAAAGGGCCAGGCCACTTACCTGACTGGCAACATATTCATCCAAAAGCTCAAAACTTTCCATGGCGTGTTTTAGAAATGCAGAGGCTTGTCCGTAAATAGAATTGGCATTGAGGTTTTGGCTTAGATAATACCCATCCAGAAAACTTTTTACACCACCTGAAATAATAAATTCCCTGCAATTAAACGTATTCGATCCTTCAAGAATTTCATTTACCATCAAGATCATTTCTGCTGCCGAATGTCCAATATTCGTTAAGGGTTCAAATACTTCCCTCCTTTGTTCGTCGCCTCTGAATAATTCGAGCATGGCAAAATTGGTTCCTCCATGAGCGCCAAAGTCAATTGCAACAAGGGGCATTTTCATTAAACTTTTAAGACTTTCCGGGCCCATGCCTTGACCCACTTCCTTGACGATAAGCTTTAAATTCGTCTTTTCGATAACTTCAGAAATAGTATTGACCGGTGACTCCTTAATCCGGTCGCCTTCCGGCTGCAACCATTCTTGCATGGGATTAACGTGTATGATCAAGCCATTGGTTTCGGTTTTGTCTACGAGTTGGTTCAGCAAATGAAATTTATTTTCATGAATCAGTTTCTCGACTTGGGCTATTCCGAGATTGGCATACAATAAAACATCGTCCCCGCAAAGTTTACGCACCAAAAAATCTTCCAGATGTTCGTTGCTGTGAAGCAGAGCCCTGCATGACCCCAGTCCCATTCCCATTTTGTACTTTCCACAAGCCCTTGCAAGATTTTTATTGATTATTCCGGCGTGCTTGGTACCTCCCGTCATGCTTGAAACCCAGATGGGAGCTCCCAGTGCCTTTCCGGCAAATTCTTTCTCTTTAATCGAGTTATCAGGATGTGGTTTCAACATCGGTTCGTAATAAAACCGCGGATCTGTTTCCAAAACCTGAGATACCATGGCCAGATCGATGTGATCGGTTTTCCTTGTCGACATTAGATCTGAATTCATTTGGGATGCAGAAAATTCAAATTTAGCCATATTCGGGTAAGAAACTATTTAATATATAGATGTTTTGTGTATTGATATCGACGAAATTACCCGGGCAGGTTAAGTTAATCATGATCCGAAATAAAGAACAAACGTATTTCAAAATGGTTCAATTAATATGAATATTTCCGAATTTATTTTAGGAAATTAAACAGATGCTTTTTAAACATTTTTAAATTAATGCAACAATTGTTTAAAATTGCACTATGGGAAACAATTTACTTAAAGGAAAAAAAGGGATAATATTCGGTGCACTCGACGACCGGTCCATAGCCTGGAAAGTTGCAGAAAAATGTTTTGATGAGGGAGCTGAGATCATTCTCTCCAATGCTCCGATAGCTTTAAGGATGGGCGCTATAAATTCACTTGCTGAGGCTACACGGTCAAAAGTAATTCCATGCGATGTAAGTTTAAATGAGGATATGAACCAACTCATTGAACAATCTCTTGAGCATTTCGGGGGCAAGATCGATTTCGTTCTGCATTCAGTTGGCA
The DNA here is from genome assembly GCA_020635455.1 of Flavobacteriales bacterium. Lineage (GTDB taxonomy): Bacteria > Bacteroidota > Bacteroidia > NS11-12g > UBA9320 > JABWCE01. Next base: position 221,630 of record JACJZT010000002.1, on the reverse strand, counting down.
TGAGTTTAAACATTCGTAAAAAGAATCCCTATACCGATTCTAATTATGATTTTATGCATAAAACTCATGACATATCGGCCATTTCTTTTCACCGACTGCTGCAAACTTGTTTTGCCAAGGACGCTCTTAATGAATGGGCAAGTGTATTAGCTCTTACGTACATCGCTTCCCAAAGGGTATTCCCTGATTATGGTGAAATGGCCGATGCAAAATCTCTTCTTGAATCCATCGCAAGAAGTATGGGATATCATTATGGTAAAGCTAAAAAAGTTCGTGTGAATACCATTTCCCAATCCCCGACAATGACCACTGCCGGTTCGGGTGTAGGCGGGTTTGATGCCTTTATGAATTATGCCGAAAAAATGTCACCCTTAGGAAATGCAAGTGCAGAAGATTGCGCCAATTATTGCGTTTCCCTGTTCTCGGACTATACCAGAATGGTTACCATGCAGAACTTATTCCACGATGGCGGATTCTCGTATACCGGGATCAGCAATGAAGTGATCGAATCGGTAAAACCATAGCAATCATTATTCTCACATTCTGAATTTTTAACCTAGTGTTCGAATAATCATTTTTTTTGCAAAATTTACAAATCCGCCGATAAGGATACTTTTAGGTTCGACTTCCTTAAGTAGCTAAAAAAAACTACTTTTGCAGCCGTTTTTAGAAACTTAAGAAATGGATAGAAAAGCCACCATTGGTTATGTATTGATCTTTATAATTATTGCGGTTACGTTTTTTCTTAATCAGGAAAATGCAGCAGAACTGGAAAAAATAACCCGTACCGAAGATTCTTTAAAGCAGGTAAAACGAAAGGACAGTCTTAAGCAGATTGACAAAGCTCCCGCCACTGCAGTTTTAGATTCGGGTTCGTTTGTTGAAAGCGATACGATCAAAGAGAAACTTTTCGACATTGAAAACAACAAGCTTAAAATTTCAATTAGTAATAAAGGTGCTAAGATCACTTCAGCAGCCTTAAAGGAATACAAAACTTACCGAAGTTACATTTCAAAAAAGAAGACCCCTTTGGTTCTTCTTAACAATCCTAAAGACACTTTTAATTATAAAATTTATCTTAAAGACGGAGTAATAAATACGTCCGGCTTAACCTTCATCCCATCTGAAAATCCAGCAGGTGGTGTTAAACTTGAAGCAACCTTGCCCTCCGGGGGAAAGGTTAAAATGACCTATGCCTTAAAACCCAATAGTTATGTGTTATCGTATAAGCTGGAACTTGAGGACCTGAACGATCAAATACCAAACAATCAAAATTTTATTGATTTCAAATGGGTGAACAACATAGGTTTAGCCGAAAGAGCTGTTGAAAGCGAAAAAAATGCAACTACCGTATATTACAAATTTGAAACGGACAGCGATGTAGAAAACCTGTCTGAAACTGAATCAGAAGATAAAAAGGTCCAAAAAGGCTTGCAGTGGGTTTCTTTCAAACAAAAGTTCTTCAATACCACACTGATCAATAAGAAAGGATTTGACGATATAGCCATCCTTTCTTCCAATGACGATGTCGATACTGCAGAGTGTGTTAAAAGATTGAGTGCCTCGGTTTTATTACCATATAATTTTAATTCCAATGAAAAGTACGAATTCGAATTCTTTATAGGCCCCAATCATTATCAAACCCTCAAAAAAGAAGGTATTGAATTACAGAAGCTGGTTTCTCTCGGCTTTTTTGGATGGGTAAATAAGTTCATCATTATTCCTATTTTCAACTGGCTGGCCGGTATGATTGAGAATTTCGGTCTTGTTATTCTACTTCTAACACTGGTCATCAAATCCATATTGTTTCCGCTTGTTTACAAATCCTATGTTTCTTCTGCTAAAATGAGGATACTTAAACCGGAGATCGATGAGATCAAGGAAAAATATGGTTCAGACATGACCCGAATGCAGCAGGAAAATATGAAGTTATACAAAAAAGCCGGTGTAAGCCCATTGGGCGGCTGTTTTCCAATGCTGCTGCAATTGCCGATCTTGCTGGCTTTGTTTAATTTCTTTCCGGGCAGTATCGAACTGAGGCAAAAATCCTTTGTTTGGGCCACAGATCTTTCTACCTACGACTCGGTACTTGAACTTGGTTTTAACATACCTTTTTACGGAAGCCACATAAGCTTGTTCACCTTATTGATGACCATATCCACCCTGATCTATACCAGGATGAACAATCAGATAACCGGTGTAAGCGGACAAATGAAATACATCAGTTATTTCATGCCGATCCTGTTTTTGGGTTTCTTCAATAATTACGCAAGTGGATTGACGTATTATTACTTTCTTTCAAACATGATCACCTTTGGTCAGAATATTTTGATCAGAAGATTTTTCGTAGATGAAGCCAAACTTCACAAGAAAATCGAAGAGAACAAAAAGAAACCGGTAGTCATCAAAAAATCAGGTTTCCAGAAACGACTGGAAGAAATGGCGAGAAAAAATGCCGCCAAAACCAATACTAACAAGAACCTGAAAAAACGGTAATAATTCATCGGAAGCAGGTTGTTTTTATGGTGCAATTGAGTTTATTTTAATGGCTCATATTTATTACCATGTCTAAGATTAAAATCACCTTAACTGCGTTACTTTCAGTTTTCTTGCTTGAAACATGCACACGCGTGCCAATTACCGGCAGAAGACAGACCAATTTATTGCCCGAGACCGAATTGATGGCAATGGCCCTGACAAATTACAATCAGGTTTTGTCTGAAAGCAAAATTATTTCTACAGGTGCCAATGCAACATCCGTAAAAAATGCAGGAGAAAGAATTTCAAGTGCAGTTACCAAATACATGAACAGTCACGGGTATTCTAAACGGATAGCCAATTATCAGTGGCAATTTAACCTGATCGATGACCCAACCGTAAATGCATGGTGTATGCCCGGAGGAAAGGTTGCTTTTTATACCGGAATATTGCCCATTTGCGCAGATGAAAACGGAGTGGCAGTGGTAATGGGTCATGAAATTGCACATGCAATTGCAAGACACGGAAATGAGCGAATGAGTCAGGGTTTGCTATTGGAAATGGGCGGTGTTGCACTTGATGTTGCAACCATGACCAAGCCTGATCAAACCAGACAATTGTTTCAATTGGCCTATGGTGTAGGTGCAAACCTTGGGGTAATGTTGCCTTTTTCAAGAAAGCATGAATCGGAAGCAGACCGTATGGGTTTGATTTTTATGGCGATGGCAGGATACGATCCACATGAAGCACCTAAATTCTGGGAAAGAATGAGCGCACTTGGCGGAAGCCGGCCTCCTCAGATCTTAAGCACTCATCCGGATCCAGAAAAACGTGTTGAAGCTATGAATAAAAACATGGCCGAGGCCATGAAATATTACAAACCGGCCGGATCGTAGAATTCTTAACGGTCAATGGTAAGTTTTCGGGAAGTGATTCCGACCGGATTCCTAACCGAAACAATATACATTCCTTTGTGAAGCTTGCTTAAATCAATTTGTGTTTGATAGGTTACCTTATCAAATTTCTGATCATAAAACCTTCTTCCCAGAAGATCGTGAATTTCAACCTGTAAGATAGGGTTGTTTAACAATTCAATAAACAACTGATCTTCGGACAGAGGGTTGGGAAAAACCCTTAAATTATTGGCATCGTTGCCGGGAGTATGAATTGCCTCTTTCTTTACAACTTTGGTAACAACCTCGTTTGTTTCTACGGGATCCTGGAAATCGAAATAAATAAACGCTTTGTTCTTAACCAGTTGACCTTCTGTTAAACCGTCGTCCAGCGAAACCTTATAATTGATATATCCACTGCTCAAATCGTCTCCGGCCTGTTTTTTTGACGGAAGAAAAATGTCTTCAAAAGTCCAGATAATAGCGTGGTCACGCACTTTGAAAGAAACCAGACCTCTGTGGCTTTCCTTATATCCAAGTACTTTAAGATACTGAATCGGGATGGTTTTGCTTATGGTATCAACCACGTGAATGCGCACAGCTGAATCGTTGCCAAGGTTTTGGAATTCGATATGATAATTTAGCTGTTTCTCATTTAAACCGATCTCTTCCTTGTCACAAAGCTTTTCATTTGGATCGTAAGCCGAAACAATTACTTGCTTTAACTCTCGTTTCAACTTGCTGAACTCACTGTTGTCTGAACTTCCCATTAAACTAAAATACAAGCTGTCGCCGGAATTAAACCAATTGTGATCTACGATGAAATCAATATAAAATTCTTCAGGCTTTTTGATTATCCAGGTCATTTTACCCTTTGTATTCAGAATTGGTTGTATGGAAGTGTTATCGAAGATCAGATTTCTGTTAAAATCAAGAGTCAGTTTAATTGGGAAAAGAGCATTTTTACCAATACATCGAACGTAATAGCGATTTTTATATCCATGCCTTGCCTTATTTCCTTTTGATGCAAAAAGATCGATCTCAGGGAGTTCTGATCCATCGTTCAACATCATTGGAAAATCCAGGATGATGATGCTGTCAGTATTTTGAGGATCTATGGTAGCCTGGTTTTGGGAGCATGCAATGCTGTAATATTCATTTGAAAAAAACCGGACGGTACTGGCTTTTCCCCGATCAATCGCAAAGTAATAATCTCCCTTAATATCCGAACTGGTGTAATATCCATTATCGTTCTGTAGAATAGCACCCTCAATGATCTTTTCGCCGGGAGTAAACATACAATCCTTGTTCTGGTCGATAAATATTTTTCCTTTTACCAGGGCCTTATCTTCAAAAATTCTAGCGTGATAACGCGTTTTAAGTCCTTTTAAATACCTGAAATTTCCGGATAAAAGGATCTCATTTTTAACTACTCCCACCGTTAAAGGTTCATCACCCTCAATTTGAATGTCCGTTTCATCGATCAAACTTTCCCATTTTAAACCGTCCCATGAAAGTAAGTGACTTTTTAACAATCCGGATTCGGTGAAAATACCGGAGATAAATAATTTGCCATTATACTCACAAAAACCACCCAACTCCTCAATTTTCCATTTCCAGTTCGTTTTAAGAGCAGTCCATGGTCCGTTGTTTTGTAAATAAATATCGTTGCCGGTAAAGGCCACAAGTTGATTGTTATAGCTTGATATCCTTAAAATTTCATCCGGTATGAATGAACTCACAGAAACCCAGTTTCCGTTTGTATAAGCGATAAGGTTGTTTGAGCCTACCCCTTCAACAGAACTGAACAGGCCAACTGCAAATAAGGTATCGTTTTTAACGGTCATTTCGTTTACCCGACTACCGCCAAATTGAAGGCCCTCCCATACCCCGGAACGAAGAACAACAAAGTCTTTTACCTTTTTTCCATTTGCAATATTGAATTTTCCGGAAACGAAAAGTTCTCCTTTATAAGGCTGCAAACTGTTTATCGAAATATCGTTATGGATCACAAAATCAGACTCAATACCTCCGCCAATGGTTACCCATTTAGTTCCGTCGAACTGAATGATCCCACTTAGCGGATCTCCTTTACCCCCAAATGAACCGGCAATTACCGGGAAATTATTGAACTTGCAAACGGAAAACCGGTTTTCATCCGTTTTTTTGAATTGACTCACTTCTACGGACGGAAAATCAGCCCAAAACAAGCCATTCCATTTTTTTAAAACCAAGGTCGCATCTCCTACACCAATTCCGGAATGAGTATGTAAAGTAAGAATATCTTTCTGAGCGGAATTAAAGACCAGTTCGGGAATTTCAGGATTTTCTTCTTCAAGTGGAAGTATGGCCACCTGAGCAAAAGCAGTCTTGCAAAGACAAAAGATCAAAAAAATGTATATGTACTTGTCTCTCATAATGCCAAACGATACTTTAAATTAAGACCAAAATAATTAAAATTTGTTTTATAAAGGGATTCTATCTGGGTAAGTCCCAGATTTCTTCTGAATTCGGGCAAAACCACTATTGAACTGTTGTTCTTAAGCTTGTGTTCAAAAAGCAATGCTACACTTAAGGAGCCACTTGCTGTTTTAAAGTTTTCTGTGCTTAATTGATCCGTTCTGTCCAAAAATACAGGGTTGGGCAAAATCCCTTCTATTTTGTTTAAGAACTGATTTACATACCCAAATCGGATTCCGAAAGCAGATCGGCTTATAGAAGCAATATTGTATTCAATGCTAACAGGTATTTCAAAAAATGAAAGTTTCTGAGTTGAGTTGAATTTAACATTATCCGGATTGGACACCAGATAGGATTTTATTTTACCGTCTGTGTCGAGGACGGGTTTTTCGGTATATGTAAAATTATAATCCCCTTTAATTTGGTAATTCAAATAACCCAGACCTATTCCTATCTTAAAATTGCCAATACTGTGCAACCAGCCTGCACTGAGGTTATATCCTGCAACTGCCCGTTCAGAGGCATTGCGTATTCCTGCGTAATCTTTATGGATATAAGATCTTCCGATTTCACTTAAGCTTAATTTTGGAATATTTAAGGATGTAGCTGCCGAAAATTCGATCTGATCATAAGATCTTTTTATTTCAGGTTTTCTTACAGGTTTTGCTCCCAACTCTTTGACCGGTATCAGTTCAGCTGAATAAACCGGTTTCAGGTAAGTGTGCAGACTAACCAGCGGGTAAGATCCTAGAGTAAAATTCTCAAACTTCTGATTGGCTTCTGTTTTCTTACTTTCAAGGATCCTTTCGTGCAAACCAACTTTGATTTTCTTTGAAACCATGGTATTTGGTTCATTCTGTATGAGATCTGATTTTACTATAACAGGGGTTTCTTTTACCGGGTTCTTATCTTTTGATTTTTCCGTATTTTCATTTTTTATCCCCTTAAAAGAGTTGGATCCGGAAATTCGAATTTTACCATCTTCTTTACCTTCAAATGAGAGAAATACTGCAACACCGGTAACTAAAAGAAGTGTTAAAACGGATCCAAGGATCGATCTCCAGAAAAAGAACCTTCTTTTTTGGTTTTTCTGAGCAAATGAATCCCAACCGATGCCATCTGCATCTATTTCAGCATTCTGAAGGTGCTTCAATAATAATTGATCAATATTATCGGGTTTTGTTTTCAAATCAATTTTTATTCAACAGTATTTTTTTAAGCGATTGCCTTGCTCTTAATAATTTTGACCTGGAAGTTGACTCATTCATATTCAGTAATTCAGCAATTTGTTTGTGTGAATATTGCTCAACAGCATATAAATTGAGTATAATTCTATAATCGGTCCTTAAGTGATTCATAGCATCCATTATCGTTTCCAGGCTAACGGTTTTATCCTCAAGAAAATAGGACACTTCATTCTCCTCGTACTCTTCCGTCTCAAGGTTTTCATCAAATTCCGACTCATAACGTATGTATTTTTTATATGCCGATCTCAAATAATCAATGCAATGGTTCGTAAACAATCTTTTGGCCCAGGCTTCGAAAAGTTCAACCGATTGTACCTGACCCGTTTTCCTGAACAATTTAATAAAACCATCGTGCAACATGTCCTTTGCTTCGTGTGAATCACTTGAGTATCTCAAACAAATTGCGTACATTTTCTTGTAATATTGTTCATAGATTATTCTTCTGCTTCGTTCATCATTTTCAACACAACCTTTGAGTACCTTTTCAGTAATTTCATCCACAGATCAGTCTTTCTTGTATTTGGTAAAAGTCATGTAAATTTGCAGAACATCAGAAAAACATCTTCATATAGTACTATTTATATCTAATGACGAGCGCGACACCGGATCGTTGCAAAAAAAAATAAAAAATTAATTTTCAGAATTAAACTGCAACACAAAGGAAATCGATTCGTCATGTATAGTGAAACCAAAAATTAAAAAAATGAAAACTATTTACAAAAGATTCTTTACGGTAGCTTTAAGCTGCCTTACTCTAATTAAGGTATACGGACAAACTTCGGTTCCTTCCATTATCAGCTCTAATCAGGTGTGGGATGCATCAGGAAGTCCATATATTGTTGGTCAAAACGTTATTATTAAACAAGGATATTCGGTTAAGGTAAAACCCGGAACAAAGATCAGGGCTACCGGTAAATTCAGAATATTGGTAGAAGGATCACTGGAAGCAATCGGTACAAAAGATTCCGTCATAACCATGGATACCGTTTCGTTCCAGTTTCTCGACAGTGCCACCGGATATGATTTTGTCAACAAAACAGGTTCTCACTTCAAATACTGTGCCTTCAAAGGTTCCGGAAGCGGTGGCGATAAAACCATTGATATAAGCAGGGTTCCTTTACTGATTAGCAATTGTAAATTCACCAACACTTATTATACCATTTATGGATTATATGCATACTACGACACAATAAAGGTAAGGGTTGAGAACTCGATATTTGAAGGAAATAATTATGGCTATGCTATTTATCCGATCGGTACTTACTCTATGATCGAGTTGGAGAATTGTTATCTCAACTCAATGTACGGTCTTTACCTTGGTGCCTTCAACACCATTTCAAAATGCACATTCAATGACATCAAAAGTTATTCAGGAATAAGTGTAAGCAGTTCAAACAAAAAAACAATTATTCAGTGCTGTACCTTCAAAAACTTTGCAAATAAGATCATCAGCATTTCAAGCGGAAGTTCAAAAAATGAATTATACGTGATCAGCAATACCATGGATACTGCAAATGTGCATATTGAATTAACATCATCTGCCACAAGCTTTGATAAAATGGTGATCAAAAACAACAACTTTCTTTACTATAAAGATTATGCTGTAAGAACCACAGGAGGTTCCAAGCCAGGTTATTATGATACTATTATTTTTACTAAAAATTACTGGGGAACCACAGATACCAATGCCATCAGGAAAAGTATTTTCGATTTTAACGACGATATAACCGTTTATGGTTTTATCCATTATGGAAGCTTTTTAACATCCAAAAACAATAATTGCATTGAAGACAAATCTGAAGAGTTTTTCAACGGAAGCGGTGGAGGATCAAGTACAACCTCTGTAAGTTCAATAAGCCCGGCAGATTTCAAGGTTTATCCTAATCCTGCAGTTAACCAGATCAATGTAAATGCTGTAAATTTAACAAACAGCAATTGGAAGATCGTAGACATGACCGGAAAAGAATTGCTGAAGGGAGAATTTGCTTCAGAAAAAGAAAGCATAAATGTTGAAAGTTTAGCAACCGGAGTTTATACCATACAGGTTATACTTAACACTCAACAAATCGCTACAAAACGCATTAACATAGCACGCTAAGTTATATTTATCATGTAATTCAAAGAATTAGCCCGCTTCGGCGGGCTTTTTTTTGCTTGAAATAAAGGTACCACAATGTTACTGAAAAACACTTGGTATAACTTTTTCTTGTTTTGAAGGTGTTTAAGTATTTTTAACCAAACCATATTATTATATCAAAGATTTGTTTCCTGTCCTAAAGATGGGCTAGTCGGCAAATTTGAGTGTAGTTTATACCTAAAATCTCAAACATGGTCAAAAACAAATGTCCGGGTTTCAAATACTAATATGCATTAGAAATATCAGGATGGATAGAATACAAAATCTTCTAAAGCATCTCTAACGAACCAGAAGCCTGATAAATCTTTTTTGCTTTTCTTCTTCCATTAGCCTTAAAAAATAAATGCCGGCACTAAGAGAAGACAGATTTACACGATGTAATCCCCGCTGAAACGATTTCTTAAGTACCACTCTTCCGGTTTGATCGATAATTTCAATGCTAAAATCAGCATCAAAATTACGGACATACAGATCACCTTCCAGAACAGGGTTGGGATAAAGAATAAACGAAGTGTCGGGATAAATTACCGGCGGAGCAATCAAAAGGATCGAATCGGAAACATCACCGCAATAATTGCTTACTCTAACCCAAAATAGTCCATGATCGTTTACATTGATCTGCTTTGAAGTGTCACCAGTACTCCATAGATATTTCGAACCGGGATTGGCAGCGTCAAGAATAAAATTGTTTACCTCCTTCAAGGTGGTATCCATTCCCAGATCCACGATGGGTTTATTTTCACGTTTCAAAATAAGGTTACTTGTGTATTCACCACAATAGTTCTTAGCTTTGGCCCAATATGCACCGGGTTGCGTTACAATAATTTCACTAACCGTGTCCCCGGTATTCCAAATATACCTGCAGTCTTTAAAATAAGCGTTTAAAACACGGCTAAAGTCGTTGCAATAAGTTGTGTCCTTTCCAAGATCAATAACCGGGGGATCCATTCTGAGAAGTTTAAGAGTATCTGTAACACTGCCACAACGATTGAAAACTTTTGCAAAATACACACCCTCCCGGTCCAGCGTTTTACTCAATAAGGTATCCGAATCGAACCATTCTACAGAAAATGATCTCACACCCGGATTGAGCTGAATTACTCTATTAAAATCACTGCAGTATATCGAATCTCTTCCCAGGTTAATTTCAGGGATCTGCAAAACCCCCAATAAAATTGAATCTTCTGCCATTCCGCAAGCATTGCTTAACTTTACTGAAAACAAGCCCGTATCCTTCAACTGTCTTTTCGCAAAGGTATTTCCGTCATTCCATTGTATATAAAATTCATCTTTTATGCTGTCAAGATCCACCACGCGATCCACAGTGTAACAATATACCGTATCCCGGCCAAGGTCAATACCCGGAGATCTTTTTTGATTCACCACAATGGTGTCGGCAACGTCGTTGCATGCATTGGTAAATTGAAGTGTATAAGTACCCCTTTTATCAATAAGTTTGTACGAAGAAGTATCTGCATCGTTCCATAAAAACCTACCTTCTGTAAGATCGGAACTTAACAGAAGTGTTTGTTTGTCACACAAGAGAGTATCTTTTCCCAGATCCAGTGAAACGTAAGGTAAGTAGGAAAGGGTAAATGTGTCGGATATGGATTTGCACAAATTGGTTGCCTTAACCCAGTATGTCCCGGGTTTGTCAGGTTTAAAGTTGTATGAGTCGATCGAATCGTTCCACAAATAAGAACATGCAAAACAACTGAAATATATGTTGTCTTCAACCTTACCGCAATACAACGAGTCTTTTACCTGAATTCTTGGGTTTTGCCAGAAATACACTATTGCGGTATCGTACCAGGTATTTTCACAATTCTGAAGTGACATGGTTATTTCAAACCTGCCATCGTGTTGTGTTTGAACCGAAGCAACCGAATCGTTTAAAGGTTTAAGCACGGTTAGTATGTCGTCGACTTTCCAGTTTAATTTGCCAATGCCTTCTTTCTTCAATGCAGTTTCGTAGTAAAAGGCATCACACACCACCGTATCGTTCGGTGTGCTGATGAATTTACTTAAACACGGTTGAACCGTGCCGAATGCGGGTGACTTAAGCACCGTATCACCAATGGTATTAAATACTGTGTTGGTCCTTACCGGCGGGTTAAAATCAAAATAGATATCTGCCTTATTTTCAACCCTGCTTCCTTTTTTGATCGAATCCTTCAACGTAACTTCATAAACTATATATCCATTACTCAAGGGTTCGTTGGTAAAAGAATCTACTAAATAAATATTATCAAAATAAAACCTGAGCTCTGCCCCATTATTGGTTGAGGTAACCTTGTATCTGTATGGGTGCGAACTTCCGGTTATTTGCAAATTTGAAAGATCAATATGTTCGGGAATGCTGTCGACTATGTAAATATGATATGCGGTATCGGTACCTGTATTCTGAAATCGTATGGTGTATTTTAATTTCTGGTCGTTTCGGATAAAATGTTCTGAGGTGTATCCGGCTGGAACCACAGCAATATCATTTGGATCGTATGAATCCCGGATTTGCAAGCAAATCTGATCCTCAAAAGAAGGATATTCCTGCAAAGGGTATTTTTCGATCTGGTTTTTAGAAACAATACCTGCCGAATCACCACAGCCTTCTTCAAATACTCTGATGTGCTCGAGGTAAGGATGTTGAGTTGGAATGACCGTTTCAACAAACACCGTTTTTCCGCCGGGTGTTAAAATGAATTTCATACTATCCTGAGGAGATAATTTCACCTTCAAATTATCAACCAGTAATTCATCCAACAGAATATTTACTTCTGAACTATCACCCATTTGTTTGTTGCCGTCGTTCTTTATTTTGACCACAACAAATGAATCTTTGTAACAGTCAAGCTCGGTTGTTACGACCGAACCATCCCAGTCATTCTTTTCGATCTTTATAAAAGGCGTAATAATAACCCTCATGCAGGCATACAATCCTCTGATATTCGGATTATTGCACAAAACCGAATCAAGTACCTGAATTACTCCACCTTCACCCGGATTCAATGGCCCTGTTTTGAATTTAACGGAACCATTATTTGATTGTGTGTAAGGTTGATCGGCTTTAACGATTTGTGTGTAAGGCGAATAAAAGAGTTGGATAATGGTACTGTCAATCCGGCCAAAACCAGTATTTTTATAAGTTATGGTATTAGTATTCTTGCTGCATCTTCTTTTTCTGGATGATGAGATCTTAATTTCGAGATTTATCCCGGAATCTGCTTTATAGTAAAAATTCTTTCCCCCCACAGAATTGTCGAGGGTTTTAAAAACAACCTTGTGGTTTAATTGAGTATCACATAAATTTTTGCTTCCACCAAACTTATCCGGAAGTAGTGCATTTACTGTGTAAGTTCCGGTGTCAGGAATCACCAGGTCGTATTCACCCCCATTTATGGTGTATGTATAATATGGTCCGGGACGCGCTTCGATCAATACGCCCGAGGGACCAATTTCACCTGCATCTCGTTTACAATTCTGCTTAATATCGGCAACCACCTTCCCTTTAACTCTGTTAATGTTTTCAGAAATGTATTTCTCTGAGCCAAATTTAAAAATATCGGTACTGTCACCATTTGTGCTGTATGCCACTGCCCAGGCGTAATATTCGTTCACCACGTAAACCCTTCGAAAGGGAAGAGTGGTATTTGTGTTCATGACAGCCCAGGTTAAGCCTCCGTCTTTAGTATACACAATGGTGCCAAGCTCGCCACAGGCCATTCCAATACTATCGTTTGCAAAATGACATCCCCACAAGTTTTGAGTGGTTCCTGAAGTTATCTGTGTGAAAGTGGATCCGTAATCTCGGCTTCTGAAAATTTTGCCGTTTAACCCCACACAAATCACAACGGAGTCCTGAATCACACGCATTTCTATACAATTATTGGCACCCCAGTTAACATTATAACTTTTAAATGCATTTGAAGAAACAAAGATCCCGGCTGAAAGGGTTCCCATTAAACCACGGTTTTTATTCCACATATGAACCGAACGTATGGTCGAGGAGCTTCCTGTGGTTTGTCGCCCCCAGGTTGATCCACCGTCATAAGTATAATTTAAATAATTACCGAATTTATTTGTGCTGATATCATCAGGACCTAATACGTAAAAGGTATCTTTATTGACGGCATGAAGAGCCAGAAAATCATCATCGCTGTTGCCGGATTTTAAAGAAGTCCAGGTTTTACCCGCATTCAAGGTTTTTAAAATCAAATCGTTCTCACCTATAACAATGCCAAAATTTTCGTCAAAGAATTTCATCCTTGAAAACTTTGTATACGAACTAAGGATCTGAGTCCATGTTTTACCGGTATCATCCGTACGGAAGATCTTGGTATACCCCAAAATAAAACCAGTGGATTTATTTATGAAGACAACATCTCCTAATCCGCTGTTTCCTGATTTGGAATGTTTTTGCCATATCTGTGCCTCTGCGTTTCCGGTTATGGTTAAAAATAGTATTAAAACAATTTGTTTTATTCTCCTTGTCATGAATTTAATAGGTTTTGACAAATATAAACCTTTAACTATTTTCAAGTTTCAATTCGGAATAATTTGACATTACCTTCCCGAAAAGTAAACCGAAAAATTAGAAGAAATTAAAAGTTTAGGATACCGGGTATCAAGCTCAAAACCAGGATCGCAATTACTGAAAATCCTATTACCATATAACCGGCAATGTTTTTGTCAGGCATAGGTGAAGTGGCTTCTTCTTCGGCCGTAAAATACATAAGGGTTATTGCCCTGAAATAGTAATAAATGCTTATGGCTGAACTTATTATGGCCAAAATCAACAACCAAAGATCATTTTCTATGGTTTGTTTAAAAACAGCATATTTTGCAAAAAAACCGGGGAAAGGCGGAATTCCCGCAAGAGAAAGAAGGCAAATACTAATGATCGCTGCCAGAAGCGGTGATCTTTTACTCAAGCCTTTAAACAGATCGAAACCATTATCGGAATTGTGATCAGGATTCAACAACAATAATGCTGCAAAAATGCCAATGGTTGCCAAAGAATATATGATCAGATAAAACCCAACAACACTAACTGTTTCGGCATTAAGATTGAGAAAAGCCATTAAAATATACCCAACATGAGAAATACTGCTGTAAGCCAGCATTCTCTTAAAGTCGGTTTGCTTTAATGCAACAATATTGGCAAACAACATCGTACATGCTGAAATTATAGATAAGATCAAATGCCAGGAATCGCCTAACATTGGACTTAAATAGATCACAAATTTCAAAAATGCAGCTATACCTGCGGTTTTCACAACCGTTGCCATAAAAGCAGTGACCAGTGTCGGACTACCCTGATAAACATCCGGGCTCCAGTAATGAAAAGGAACTGCTGCAAGTTTAAACGCAAAAGCGATCGTAATGAACAACAATCCCATGTTTACCCATACCGGGTTGGCATTTAATGCAGTTTCAGACATGCTTCTGATCAGGTCGAGGTCAAAACTCCTTGTTGCACCATAGATCAAGGCTATACCGAACAAAAGGAATCCGGTTGCAAATGCACCCATCAGAAAATATTTCAGCGCAGATTCGTTTGAGTATAAATTTCTTTTATTACTTCCAACCAGCACGTAAAGAGGAATCGATAGAATTTCGATTCCCAGGAATAGCATGACCATATTGTTATAACTGATCATACAGATTGCTCCGCAAAGGATAAAGAATATCAAACCGATCATATCACCCAAACTTCCCGGATTATAGGAAAGGCCTTTTAGAGACATAAGAGTAACCAAAAGGGTTACGCCAAGAATAATTCCCGTGAATAAATAGGAATAATGGTCGAAAAGCAACATGAATTGCAGGTTTTCTGACCCATAATTGCTGTCATATACAAGATAAGAAATACCGGTAGCAAGAGCAATTACTGCAAAATATGGCAAAATCTTTCTCATGCCAAAGATCCCACCAAAAAGAGAAAAAATTCCTGAAATGAATAAAAGGATCAAGGTTTTCATGGAATTACCTGACCTCCGGCAGGATTAAGTAAACTGTTCACAGAAGTTTCAGATATATCTAAAATAAGTCCCGGAAAAATTCCGATCAGAATTACAAAAAAGACCACCAAACCTAAGGTAAGATATTCACTGATCGTCAATCTGCCTATGACCACAGCATTTTCTTTTTCTTTACCGAACATTGAAAACTGATAGATCCTGAGCATATAAACAGCGCAGAAAATAATGGTCAATCCGGCAACTATACCCATTATAGTATTGGACTTGAACGTAGCACTTAGCAACAGAAATTCTCCCGGAAATCCATTTGTGAGGGGAACGGCAACGGATCCGAGAAGAATTATCAGATATACTACTGAAAAACCACGGGCATTTTTTGCCAAACCACCCATTTGATTCAGATCTCTCGTATGAAGTCTTCTTTCGATAACCTCAACGATAAAGAACAAACCAATAATGTTAATTCCGTGCGTGAACATTTGCAATATACCTCCCTGAACACCCTCAGCCTTCCATGTCATCACACCTGCAGCGATCAATCCCACGTGGCTGATCGAAGACCATGCAATAACACGCTTGATGTCGTTTTGCATTATGGCAATAATGGCTGCATAAACAATACTTACAATGGCAAAGACCATAAAAACATAGTAATTGCAATTGCATGCATTAGCGGATATTGGATACATCCAGCGTATCATTCCAAAAACACCCATTTTGAGCATTATGCCGGAAAGCAGCATGGTGCCCTGCGAAGGGGCAACTGAATAGGTGTCGGGTTGCCATGTATGAAAAGGAAATACAGGCATTTTAATCGCAAATGCAATGAAAAATGACCACAATACCAGTGCTGATTCTCCTGGACTTAAATTTGCCTTTATCATTTCCGACCATTCAAAACTATGAGCTCCTGGGGTGTTTAAATAAACAAAGATCAAAGCTATCAGCATCAGTAAGCTTCCAAGAAATGTATAAATAAAGAACTTAAAGGTAATTTTGATTCGGTTCTCTCCTCCCCAAATTCCAACAATAAAATATATTGGTATCAGCGCCAGTTCCCAGAAAACATAAAACAAAAGCCCGTTTGTGGAAAGAAAAACACCATTCAGGGCAGCCAGCATCAACAATATAAGTGAATTAAGTCTTGCAGTATTTGGGTAATGGTTGCCTAATGAACTGATCAGAATTAGCAAGCCTCCGATATTGGTAAGTAAGATTAAGACCATAGAGATACCATCAATTGCAAAAGAAAAATTCAATCCCAATTGAGCGTACCATTCATAGAATTCAGAATTCTGAAACCCGCTTGCCTTCTTGTCAAATCCTGACAGAATGAATCCGGTGTAAATCAACTGCAGCACAGATACAGAAACTGCAAATACCCTGGACATCTTGTCTTTAAAGACCAGGTTGATCAGCGCTGCGATAAGTGGTATTAAAATCAGTATCAAGGGTTTAAATAATTTGTATTAAAATTAAACATGCGACTACACCAATTACCATAGCCAATAAATAACTTTCAATGTTTCCGTTTTGTACCTTTCTTAATGTTTTTCCTGCACTAAGAGCAAAGTTGCCAGAAAAATTAACAACACCATCAATTACCGATCGGTCGAATATTTTATACAGAACCTTCCCAAGCCATTCAACAGGTCGTAAGAAGGTATATTGATAAATCTCATCCAAATAATATTTTTTACCAAGTACTTTTTCCAAACCTTTCTCATCCTCATCCTTTACCGGAACAAAACCCTGATTGACATACTTTTTATGGGTAAGAAAAATCACGATTGCAAGCAGAAAGGCTGAAACAACCAAAACCGTCCATTCGAAAAAATGAGATGGGTGCGGAATAGCTCTATCATAAAGAAGTTTTGAAAAATAATCGTTCATAAAATGGTGATGCGAAAAAATGGAAGATAAACCCAAAACACCGCCGGTAATTGATAAAAATGCTAATACCATTAAAGGAATGGTCATGTTCAAAGGGCTTTCATGAAGATGATGTTTTTGATCTTCAGTTCCTCTGAAATTCCCGTAAAATGTAAGAAAATACATCCTGAACATATAGATCGCCGTAAACAATGAAGTTATTGCCAGAACTGTAAATACGACACTGCCGGTTGTCGGTAATCCATAAAGTGACTTGGCAAGTATCTCGTCCTTACTGAAAAATCCCGAAAGCATAGGTACACCGCTAATTGCCAATGTGCCGATAAGAAAGGTTAAATGAGTGATCTTTAATTTTTGTTTAAGGCCACCCATTTTCCTGATATCCTGCTCTCCCCCCATT
The DNA here is from genome assembly GCA_020635455.1 of Flavobacteriales bacterium. GTDB lineage: Bacteria > Bacteroidota > Bacteroidia > NS11-12g > UBA9320 > JABWCE01. The sequence goes on along the minus strand of JACJZT010000002.1, from coordinate 204,144 downwards.
GCGTGAATAACCGAACCTGAGCCCAAAAACAAAAGAGCCTTAAAGAATGCATGTGTGGTTACGTGAAACAAAGCAGTAGTATAGGCACCTACACCAAGGGCCACAAACATATACCCAAGCTGACTAACCGTAGAATAGGCGAGCACCTTTTTAATGTCGTTCTGCTTTAAGGCAATTGTTGATGCAATTAAAGCTGTTAACATTCCGATGATCAATACCAGGGTGGAAGCCATCTCTGCATTTACAAAAAGAATTCCTGATCTGGCAATTAAGTAAATGCCTGCAGTAACCATGGTTGCTGCATGAATCAGTGCAGACACCGGAGTAGGACCTGCCATTGCATCCGGAAGCCATGTAAATAAAGGTATCTGCGCACTCTTACCAATTGCACCTATGAACAACAAAATGCATATTATTTCAAGTGTACCGTTTGAAAACGAACCTGCAGCTCCAAAAACCTTGTGAAAGTCTGTAGTACCAATTTGATTGAATAATGTAAAGATCCCAAGCAACAAACCCAGATCCCCAATTCGGTTCATAATAAAGGCTTTTCTGGCGGCATAACCATTCTCGGTGTTTTCGTACCAAAATCCAATTAAGAGATACGAACACAAGCCTACCCCTTCCCAACCAAAAAACAACATAACATAATTTGCTCCCAGCACAAGTGTAAGCATGGAGAAAATAAACAGATTCAAATAGGCAAAAAACTTGTGAAACCCTTTATCGGAATGCATATACCCAATTGAGTATAAATGAATGAGACTACCTACGCCTGTAATGATAAGCATCATCCATACCGAAAGTTTGTCTGCCAAAAAACTGAATTCGATATCTATGTTTCCGGTATGGATCCATTTGAACAAGATTAATTTATAAAAAGTGTGAGATTCAGAAAGATTGTTGAAAAGAATTATGGAACAAACAAAGCTGCATAAGACAACCAGAGTAGAGATTGCCCCAACCAGCATTTTAGGCATAAAGCGTCCAAAACCTCCGGAAATCACAAATCCGATCAGTGGTAAAAAAATGGCTGCTGATATGATATTTCCCATCTAATCTTAAAACTTTAATTTATCCATAATACTCACATCAACCGATTTGGTGTTTCGGTATATCATAACCAATATGGCAAGCCCTACGGCAACTTCAGCAGCTGCCACGACCATTATAAAAAATACAAAGATCTGTCCGGCCGAATCCTGATAATAGGTTGAAAATGCTGTAAATAAAAGATTCACCGCATTCAACATCAATTCAATGCACATTAGCAATATGATACCATTTCTTCGCAGTAACACACCTGCCACACCAATGCAGAACAGTATGGAACTGAGCCATAGATAGTGGTCGATTCCCGGCAAATAATTATTCATTTATTTCCTCCATTTCTTCATTTTTTTGTTTCCCTACAAGAACAGCACCGACCATGGCCGCTAAAAACAAGATGGAACTTATCTCAAACGGTACCACATAGTTGGTAAAAAGCACGCGTCCCAAATTCTTTACCAATCCAATATCGGTCAAAGGCAGGGAGGCAGGATCGTGTTGATTTTGTATGAATGCAGCCAATAGAGTGATCATCAAAATACCGGCTGATATGACCATTGTGAATTTTGATTTTATGGACTTTTGCGGTTCAGTTTCTTTATTTAGGTTGAGGAGCATTAACACAAACAGAAATAAAACCATTATGGCTCCTGCATAAACAATAAGATTTACAATAAATAAAAATTGAGCATTCATTAACAGGTATTGACCTGAAATCAAAAAGAATGTAGCGATAAGATACAATACCGAATGAACGGGATTGGAAGCCAGGATCATTCGCAATGCAGTAAAGATCGTCAAACCACCCAGAATGTAAAAAAGATATGAAAGCATTAACTATTTCGGTTTAGGTTAATTTTATTTATCGATCGTTGTATTTTTTGCTTACCACTTCAAGGGTTTGTCTTTTTGAAACATCCACTCTTTTGCTTACCGGTTCCACCAATTTGTCTTTACCATAAATAAAATTCTCTCTTTCATAATTGGTTGGCACGAGTTCCTTGGTTAAAAAGATCGCCTCCTTTGGGCAGGCTTCTTCACATAATCCGCAAAAAATGCATCGAAGCATGTTAATTTCGTATACCGATGCATATTTTTCCTCGCGGTAAAGTCCTTCTTCACCTTTTTTCCTTTCCATTGAAGTCATGGTAATTGCTTCAGCCGGACAGGCAACTGCGCATAGTCCACAGGCTGTGCACCTTTCGGCTCCATTTTCATCCCTTTTTAAAACATGCCTTCCGCGATAAACATCCGACCTGGGTCGTTCTTCATCCGGCCATTTTACTGTTGCCCTTCGTTTGAACAAATGTTTTAAGGTAATGAACAAACCTCCTATAATAGCAGGTAAATAGATCCTTTCGAGGAAGGACATTTTCTTATTAGAAACTGCTTTACTTCTATTTGTCAGAGATTTCATTAATTAAATTCTTATACAATTAAAACTGATCTTTAAAAATTAACCACGCACCGGTACCCATTAGATTTAATATTGCAAGCGGAATTAAGGTTTTCCATCCCAAATGCATCAATTGATCATATCTGAATCGGGGTAAGGTCCATCGAACCCACATGAAAAAGAATATGAAAAAAGTAATTTTAGCAAAAAATACCATGACTCCAATAAGGGTAATCGCATTTTCCGACAGCCCCAGATCGTCCATAAACGGGAAATTGTATCCTCCAAAAAACAATACGGAGATAATAGCAGATGAAATAAACATATTGATGTATTCAGCAAACAGGTAAAAACCCAGCTTCATACTGCTATATTCTGTATGATATCCTCCAATCAACTCGGTTTCGCACTCGGCAAGATCGAAAGGTGCTCTGTTACACTCTGCAAATGCACATACAATGAAAAGCAGAAAGGCAAGTGGCTGATAAAAAACATTCCACTGCCCCCCGTGTTGACTTTCAACTATATCACCTAAACTTAGTGAACCGGAAGTCATAATAACTGCAAGTATTGAAAGACCCATTGCAAGTTCATAACTTATCATCTGTGAACTGGCTCTTACCGCTCCGTATAAAGAATACTTATTATTTGAAGCCCATCCACCGATCATGATCCCATAAACCCCAATGGATAAAAATCCAAGAATGTAAAGGATACCTATATCTACGTTGGCAACCTGTAGTTTAAACGTTTCGCCAAAAAGAGTTAGATTTCCACCCCATGGAATTACTGCACTGGTCATACAGGCTACAAACATGGCTATACCGGGTCCGAGTATAAATAGCCATTTTTCAGATTTCTGGGGAATAAAATCCTCCTTGAAAAACATTTTTCCACCATCGGCCAGGGGCTGAAGAATACCCCAGGGCCCTGCCCTGTCAGGTCCGACACGGTCTTGTAGAAAAGCTGCAACTTTTCGTTCGAGATACGTTGAGTACATGGCAATTCCAAGCGTTATTCCGAATACGATCAGAATCAACACCGTTTTTATGATCAAAAGGGTACTCATTTATTCTTCAAGTTTAACATCATCTTTTTTTTCTCCAACACCTATTACATTCTTATGAATTGGTTCTGTAATACCTGCATAATGTCCCTGTGAAATAACCGACCAGTTTTCAATAACTCTGGGCCCTTCAATGGTCCATTGTGAAAGGTCTTTCACATCAAACCTGCAGGTATTGCATATAAATTCATCCACTTCACCATAGGTATTTTTTCTCCCGGTAACCCTGTAGATCTCATCGCCAAACATCCACACCGTTGCCTTTCCGCTACAAACCCCGCAATTACGGTGTGCATCCATTGGTTTGAGGAACCAAACTCTGCTTTTGAACCGGAAAGTTTTATCTGTAAGGGCTCCTACCGGACAAACATCGATCACATTTCCAATAAATTCATTCTCAAGTGAGTTTTCAATGTAGGTTCCGATTTCAGAAGCATCCCCTCTTTTTAAAACACCATGTACCCTGCGGTCGGTTAGTTGATCTGCAGTGTAAACGCAGCGATAACACAAAATACACCTTGTCATGTGCAATTGTATATGTTCACCAATATCAATCTTGTCAAACACCCTTCGGTCTTCTTCGTATCTTGTAGCAGAAGCGCCATGTTCGTATGCCAGGTTTTGCAGGTCGCATTCTCCTGCCTGATCGCATATAGGGCAATCCAGAGGATGATTGATGAGTAAGAACTCTACAACTCCTTTACGCGCTTCAAGGGTTCGCTCACTGGTAATGTTAGCCACTTCCATTCCATCCATAACGGGCGTGGAACAACTGGCCACCAACTTAGGCATTGGTCTTGGGTCCTTTTCCGAACCCTTGGTAACTTCCACCAGGCAGGTTCTGCATTTCCCACCACTACCATTTAATTTGCTGTAATAGCACATTGCCGGTGGAACAATTTCGCCTCCTATCTGACGTGCCGCATTCAGGATGGTGGTTCCATCTGCAACTTCTACCGTATGTCCGTCTATGGTTACTTTTGCCATTATTATACTGTTATTGCCGGTTCTTTAACCAATCCGTAATTCTGTTTCAAACACAATTCAGGTTCATTTATATGCCATTCAAATTCTTCTCTGAAATGCCTTATTGCTGACGCCACAGGCCATGCCGCAGCATCACCGAGCGGACAGATCGTATTTCCTTCAATTTTTTTCTGAACGTCCCAAAGCAGGTCGATGTCGCGCATTTGGCCGTGTCCGTATTCAATACGATGCAGTACTTTTTCCATCCAGCCTGTCCCTTCGCGACACGGACTGCATTGCCCGCAACTTTCGTGATGATAAAAGCGTGTAAAATTCCAGGTATTTCTCACAATACACTGATCCTCATCGTACACAATAAAACCACCTGACCCTAACATACTTCCCGAAGCAAAACCACCTTCTGAAAGGGATTCATAGGACATAAGTCTTTCGGTGCCGGTGGCCGTTTTGGTAATCAGGTAATGTGGTAAAATGGGAACCGAAGAACCACCCGGAACACAGGCTTTTATTCTTTTTCCATCTTTTATTCCACCACAATACTCGTCAGAATAAATAAATTCTTCAACGCTGATGCCCATTTCAATTTCGTAAACACCGGGTTTGGAAATATTCCCGCAGGCTGAGATCAGTTTTGTTCCTGTACTTCTTCCAATTCCTACGGATGCATAAGCCTCGCCTCCATGATTTATTATAGGTACTACTGCAGCTAGCGTTTCAACATTATTAACCACGGTCGGGCATTGCCACAAACCTTTAACAGCAGGAAAAGGTGGTTTAATTCTTGGATTTCCCCTCTTACCTTCTAGTGATTCGATCAAAGCTGTTTCCTCGCCGCAAATGTATGCACCGGCTCCCGGCGAAACGTACAGGTCGAGGTTATATCCCTTTCCAAGTATGTTTGTACCAAGCCATCCGTTCGCATATGCTTCGGCAATGGCCTTTTCGAGAATGTGCATGATCCACATGAATTCCCCGCGTATATATATGTAGGCAGTGTTACAACCTAATGCATAACTTGACAGGATCATTCCCTCAATTAACAGGTGAGGGTTTTTCTCCATAAGAAATCGATCTTTAAATGTACCGGGTTCTGATTCGTCGGCATTGCAAAGCAAATATCTTGGAACACCTTCCGGCTTGGCAATAAAACTCCATTTCATTCCGGTTGGGAAACCGGCACCTCCTCTTCCACGCAGTCCGGATTTTTTAACCTCTTCTAACACTTCGTCGGGTGTAAGCTTTTTTAAAGCCTTTTCAACAGCTTCATAACCCCCATTTTGCCTGTAAACCTGATAACTTGATAGGTTTTCAATTTGTATTTTATCTAATAAGAGTTTCTTTCCCATTAATTTGTTTTAAAACCAAAATCGAATTGCATCAGTTTATTATCGCGTGTCATTGCAGACAGGAACATCTTGTCGCCCATATAGATCAAATTTCCTGAATTGCTTATCAGTTTTTTGATCTTTGGAAGCTGATCAAGTATGTCTTCAATTGTAGAAATTTGGCTAATTTCTGTATCGTTCAGGAAAACTTTACCGCTAAAAGACATTTTAGGTTCATTTTCATTTTCACCCGGAACAAAATTTACCATGAAGGATATTCCCTCTTCCGATTTTTCAATTAAAAACCCTGACTGGTCAAAGATGTATAAGGTCTTATTTTTCTTTTCAACCTTTCGGTATTCATTATGTATTGTCCCCAGCACCGATTCAACGTTTTTCAGGTCAATGGCAGCATCGTTGATCTTACAGATCATTCCACTTGTGTCAACCGTAAATTTAGGTGCACCGTGTGAATATGCGTTATTGCTTAAAAGCAGCGTAAAACCTATGAATATTATTATTCTACTAATTTTCATTTTTATTGGAGTGGATTTTCCTCATTTCACTTAATAGCTCATCTACAGAATCTTCGGTAAGGTTTTCGTAATAATGCTCATTGATCTGCAACATAGGTCCATATCCACAGGCGCCCAAACACTCAACGGTCTTTAAGGTAAACATTCCGTCGGATGTGGTTTCACCTTTTTTGATCTTAAGGCTTTTTTCAATATGAGAAATAATACGATCTGCACCCACTATACTGCAGGGACCGGTTTGGCACACTTCCAGAACAACCTTACCTACAGGAGATAAATTATACATACTGTAAAATGAGGCAACCTCATAAACTTCTATGGGTTGAATGTGTAAAAGCCTTGCTACGTAATCCATTACATCCGTGCTTAACCAATTGTCAAATTCAATCTCTGCGAGGTGCAAAACTCTTAAAATTGCCGACTTCTGTCGTCCCTGCGGAAACTGGTTAATGATCCGGTCGATCAGAGCCAGGGTTTCGGGTTTAAAAGCGATATTTGAGTTAACTCCTTCCATATTATGCGTCTAATTCGCCTGCTATTACATTCATGCTACTCATGGTAAGAATGGCATCACTTAATAATGAACCTTTGATCATTTCGGGATACGCCTGGTAATAAACAAAACAGGGTCTTCTGAAATGCAATCTGTAAGGCGTTCTTCCACCGTCACTTATTAAATAGTAGCCCAATTCTCCATTACCACCTTCAACGGCAAAATACACTTCTCCCTCTGGAATATTCATCTCACCCATCACTATTTTGAAATGATAGATAAGAGCTTCCATGGATCGGTATACTTCTTCTTTTGGAGGCAGGTAAAATTCAGGAACTTCTGCATGGAAATTTCCTTCAGGCATATTGGCCAGGGCTTGCTTAATGATCGAAAGACTTTGCTTGATCTCTTCCTGTCTTACCATGAAACGGTCATAGGTATCACCACTTTCACCAACCGGTATTTGAAAATCAAAATCCTGATAGGATGAATAAGGGTTCATGACCCTAACGTCATAATCAACACCGGCTGCCCGAAGGTTTGGCCCTGTGAATCCATAATTTATCGCTCTTTCGGCAGATATTGGTCCAACATTGATGACCCTGTCCATGAAGATCCTGTTTCGACACAACAAATTTTCGAATTCGTTAAAGCGTTTTGGAAAACCGCTTAAGAATTCATTCAGTTTATTGAAGAAAACCGGACTAAAATCGCGTTCAAAGCCTCCAATTCTACCGATGTTCGTCGTTAAACGCGCACCACAAACTTCTTCAAAAAGATCGTAGATCCGTTCGCGTTCCTGAAACATGTAAGTAAAACCGGTAAGGGCTCCCGTGTCTACCCCAATAACACTGTTGCAAACAAGATGATCAGATATCCGTGCGAGTTCCATAATGATTACCCGCATGTAATCAACTCTTTTGGGTACCTCAATTCCAATAAGTTTTTCAACGGTCATGTCCCAACCGAGATTATTGATCGGAGATGAACAATAGTTCAATCGATCGGTTAAGGGAGTGATCTGGTTATAAGGCCTTCGTTCAGCAATTTTTTCAAAGGCACGATGTATGTATCCAATGGTTTGATCTGCAGATTGTATTCTTTCTCCGTCCATCTTAAGAACGTTTTGAAAAATACCATGTGTTGCAGGGTGAGTAGGCCCAAGGTTTAAGGTTGCAAACTGACCGTCGAGACTGTCGACCGAATTTGCGGCTACAATATTTTTTTTCGACTCACTCATTTTTACCGGCTAGTTTTTTTCTGTTATCAAATTTTACTCCTTCGTTTCCATCTCTGCCAAAGAACCGGTCATCCTTGTCGGTTCGGGTCGCATCTTCCATGGGATACTCCTTCCGCATTGGAAAATAGTCCATGTCTTCCATGTTCAGGATCTTGATAAGCTTTGGATGCCCAACGAAGTTGATACCATAAAAATCATAGGTTTCTCTCTCCATCCAGTTTGCTGCTGAAAAAACATCAGAGATCGTGGGAACATCAAGATTTTCCCTGCTCTTAAAGATCTTCAGGCGCAGCCTGAAATTCTTTTCCCAATTGTGCAAATGGTAAACGATTGCAAATTCTTTTTCTTTCTTATGAGGATAGTGAACCCCGGTAATGTCGGTAAGAAAATTAAAATTAGTGGATTCGTTTTCCTTTAAAAAAATGATAAGTGGTTTTATCACATCCGACCTTACCTCAAGGGTTAACATACCATGGGGTTCAGAAACATTTTCAATTGCCTGATCAAAATGCTCGTTTAGAATGTTTACGATCGATTCTCTATCCACTTAAATTATGAAATATTATATGATTCCAACAAATGTTTATACTCCTCGCTATATCTCCTTCTTAAACTTTCCTCCTTAACCAGATCCTGGATCTTAATAATTCCATCCATGATTTGCTCCGGCCGTGGCGGACATCCCGGAACATATACATCAACCGGAATTACCTTATCAATGCCCTGAAGAACACTGTAAGAATCAAAGATGCCTCCGCTGCAGGCACATGCTCCTACCGATAATACCCATTTGGGTTCGGCCATCTGTTCGTAGACCTGCCTGAGGATGGGGCCCATTTTTTTGGCGATGGTTCCCATTACCATCAGCAGATCTGCCTGTCGGGGAGAAAAACTCATTCGCTCCATTCCGAAACGTGCCAGATCATAATTTGAACCCATGGTTGCCATAAACTCAATTCCACAACAGGAGGTCGCAAAAGGAAGAGGCCAAAGTGAATTTGCCCTTGCCAGACCGATCACTTCGCTTAATTTGGTGGCAAAGAAACCTTCGCCTTCGTATCCTTGTGGTTTGGGGGCTAATTTAATTTCTTCCATAACTTCATTGATTATTTATCCCACTCTAAAGCTCCTTTTTTGAGCACATATAAAAAACCTACCATAAAAAAGCTCACGAACATCAAAACGGCCAGAAACCCATCAACTCCCATTTCTTTGAAATTGACCGCATAGGGATAAAAGAAAATTATCTCTACATCGAAAAGCACAAATAATATAGCAGTCATGAAGTACTTAACCGAAAAAGGAATTCTCGCATTTCCCTGTTCAGGAATACCGCATTCGAAATTATCAACCTTGTTCTTGGTTTTTTTAGATGGACCGAGTAAATGGGTTACGACCAGAACAAAAGCAACAAATCCTATGGCCACTGTGGCCTGAATTAAAATCGGAATGTAGTCCTGCGGTAGATTCATACTCTGTTTTTAGGCGTGGCAAACTTACACGAAAAAGGAGAATACACAAAGGTAAATTCTATCAGTTTTTTATAATTTATTAACCTGCTATTTTAGATTTTGTTTTTCCGAAATAGCATCTTAAAAATGATTTGTAATAAAAGATACCGATTTCTATAAGTTTTGCAGGACTAATACTCAAGTTTTCCTCCCCAAAGGCGCATTTGCTTTAAGGCAAACTGCCTTCTTTTAAGAATGTATGCAGTAGGTTTGGTGACGGAAAACTTTCGTGGATTGGGTAAAACCACCGCAATTGCAGCTGCCTGTTCACGAGATAAGGAAGCTGCATTTTTTTTGAAATAAACCTGCGAACTAGCCTCTGCCCCATAGATCCCGTCTCCCATTTCAATAATGTTGAGATACACTTCCATGATCCTTTCTTTACTCCAGAAAAGTTCGATCAAAAAAGTAAAATACACTTCCAGACCTTTTCGTATCCAGCTATGGCCGGGCCAGAGAAACAAATTCTTTGCGGTTTGCTGACTTATGGTACTGGCTCCGCGTTTCCGCTTTTTAACCTTATTTTCATCCATTGCTTTTTTTATGGCATCCAGGTCGAATCCATGATGTTTGAGAAAATTCTGATCCTCCGTACATACAACCGCAAGCTGTAAACGGTTGGATATGTTCTCCAGAGGTTCCCAGTCTTTAATAAGCTTGAGCTTCTTATCCTCTTTCTTTTGCTCGATGCAACGGATTACCATCAGAGGAGTTACCGGAACCGGAACCCATTTGAATACAATAACCAGTAAAACACTTATGGCTAAAAAGTAAAAAACGATCTTTTTGAGAATTTTAAAGACCAGCATCCATGAAAGAAAGGAAAACATGCAGCAAATCTAAGCGTATGGAATCATTATTGGTCGACCGTTAAAGAATATTTATATGGATTTGAGTTTGATCCAATTTTATGAAAGAATGTTGCGGTAATTTAAATGCAATTGGCATTGTGAAACCTTATTTTTGCGGCCATGGATTTTTTTAAGAACTTTATTGATTATTTTCTTCACCTCGATGAAAATCTAAAGATCATACTGGAGAATTACGGATCGTGGACCTATGGAATACTTTTCCTGATAATATTCATAGAAACCGGCCTGGTGATTATGCCTTTTTTACCCGGAGATTCGTTGTTGTTTGTAGCAGGTAGCTTTGCTGCCCTTGGTAATTTCAACGTCGTTCTGCTTATGTTGTTGCTTATAGTTGCCGCGGTAGCCGGCGATAACACCAATTACTGGATCGGTAAATTTTTTGGCGATAAAGCCATTCAGTGGAAACTAAGAGGGAAACCTCTGGTAAATCCAAAATACATTACAAAGACAGAGAAATTTTACGAAAAATACGGTGTAAAAACAATAATCCTAGCAAGGTTTGTACCCATCGTGAGAACCTTTGCGCCTTTTATTGCAGGTGTTGGAGAGATGAAATACAGCAGATTTTTACCTTACGATATACTTGGCGGGATCCTTTGGGTTTGCATTGCTACCATGGCAGGATACTGGTTTGGACAAATGGAAGTGGTAAAGAAAAATTTTGAACTTGTTGTGATCGGTATAATTTTCATTTCGGTGCTGCCGATTTTTGTAGAAATTCTCCGAAACAAATTCAAGCCAAAAGAAGAAGCTCAATCGAATTAAAATTATTTGTTTAACATTGCAGATAAAATAAACTCCTTGTTATGGACGAAGAACAAAATAATCAAGAAAACGAATCAAAAGGAAGATGGCCGAAATGGTGGATTCTTTTCCCGATCTTATTGGTACTGTCGCTTGCTGCAAATGCTTTTTTGTTTTACAAATATTATTCGGCAACTCATAACAGTAAAGGACAATCGTATGAAGAATTGTACAAAGATGCCATTGCAAAGCATGAAATAGAAAAAGCTGAATTGAACAATGAACTTGCAGATCTGAAATTGCAACTCGAGAACGCCATTTTAAGCAATACAAGTCTTTTGGGGTATAACGACAGTCTAAAACTGCAACTCGATGAAAAAACCATTCGAATAGCCCAATTGATCCGACAATCAAGTTACTCCAATCCTGCAGCTATTAAAAAAGCCAGAGAAGAAATTGAAAGTCTCAAGAACATCAATGCACTTCTTCGATCTGAAAACGATTCACTAATAATCAATAATTCGGAGCTTATTGCCAGAATACTTGAATCGGAAAACAACTATAACGAATCGAAATTAATTTCTGAGAGATTGGAGCAAGAAAAGATCAGTGTTGCAAAAAAGATCGACGAAACCGGATTAAGTGTTTCAGATCTTAAGGTGGTTGGTATTCGAAAAAAAGGTTCGAAGGAAGAAGAAACTTATAAAGCTTCAAAGTCGAGCAGACTGGAGATCAGTTTCGCACTCTTGCCAAACGAATTGGTGTCGCCCGGTGACAAGGAAATAAACATACGTATCATAGGTACTTCGGGTGAGGTTCTGACGGAAAACAATCCCGATCTAACCGATTCCGACAAGTTGATCACCATGAAAAAAGACATCAACTATCAGAACAAACTAATAAAGGTCAAATACGATTACAGTCAGAAAGCAAAGTACAAAAAAGGTACGTACAGCATCGAACTGTATCATAAGGAACGCCTGATGGGCAGATCTTCATTTATACTGCGGTAGGAACTTGGAATCACTCTGATCCAATCCCCGTCAACATGAAATAAAATTCTTGATGAATGTAGTTTTTAGTTATTGGTATTTGGTCAAGAGTACATCTACCAGAATTGACCAATAATATTTTTCTTTGATTGCTGAACAGCATTAGACATAACACTGGTAAAACCTCTATTAAACGATTCTTTATAATTTAAGGTCGATCTGATGCTTTAGCTGGTCTTCGAGAGTTTCTCTTTTGCGGATCAGTTTTGCTTCACCATTAAGGATCAGTACCTCAGCCGGTTTGTTGCGGCTGTTGTAATTTGAAGCCATGCTGAATCCATATGCGCCTGCATTCTGTATAGCAATAATATCGCCTTCCTTAACTTCAGACAATTTTCGATCGTAACCCAGTGTGTCGGTTTCACAAATGTATCCTACAACCGAATAAATTCGTTTACCTCCTTTGGGGTTACTTATGTTGACCATATTGTGATATGCATCGTAGAGCTTTGGTCGGAGTAAATGATTTTGCCCGCTGTTTACACCAACAAACACCGTTGACAAGGTTTGTTTTACCACATTGGTTTTAACAAGAAAAGTACCTGCTTCACTTACCAGAAATTTACCCGGTTCAAACCAAAGTTCCAGCTCTCTTCCATATTCGGCACAGAACTTCTTGAAACTTGTAGAAATTTTTTTACCAATTTTCTGGATATCCGTAGTTATATCCCCTTCTTTATAGGCCACCTTGAACCCCGATCCGAAATCAAGGTATTTAAGATCATCAAAATTTTTGGCAGCCTCATACAGTAAGGATGCTCCACGTAAAAAAACGTCCGCGTCCAGAATATCCGATCCGGTATGCATGTGCAATCCGGTAACTTTGATCTTATGATTGCTTATGATCCTTTTAATGAGAGGGATCTGGTAAATAGAAATTCCAAATTTCGAATCGATGTGCCCTACCGAAATATGACTGTTTCCTCCTGCCATGATGTGGGGATTGATTCGTATACAACAGGGTATCGAATCGCCGTATTCATGTCCGAATTGTTCGAGAATAGAAATATTATCAATATTGATCACCGTTTTGTATTGTATGGCTTCCTTTATTTCTTCAAAATCCACGCAATTCGGGGTGTATAAAATTTCAGAGGGCTTGTATCCTGCCTTTAGGCCAACCCTTACCTCTTCAATGGAAACGGTGTCGAGGCCACATCCCAGACTTCTGAGATAACGTATGATGTTTATGTTCGAAAGGGCCTTACAGGCATATTTGATTTTTAAGTTTACTTCCGGAAAGGAAGATATTAATTTCTGATATTGGTTCTTTATGGTTTGCGCATCGTAAACATATAAAGGAGTTCCGTATTCATCGGCAAGTTTAAGCAAATCCACGTTGCCGATCTGGTATTTGTTTTTGACTAAATCCATTTATTGTAAGCCTGATTTTAACTTATTTAAATTTACATCACGGCAGTGAATTCTTAAAGTCCGTATACCTTGAATCAAACGTTTGCCCAACCTTACTGCCCAGGGATTCCCATTTACTAAGTATCGCTTCAACTCTGTTATCAGGGTTTGGATGAGTGCTCAAAAATTGTGGTCCGCCCGACTGGCCTGAGGCGATCAACTTTTCGAAAAACCTTGCGGCTCCTCTGGCATCATAATCTGTTTTGTCTAAATATTCAACCGATTTCAGGTCGGCCTCGGTTTCATGACCTCTGCTGTATTTTAAACCCAGTAATCCTGTAGTAACCTGACCCAGAACCGATGAATCACCCAGAATAAGCTTAACCAGGATGTCTCTTCCCATGGCACTTGTCATGGCCTCGGTTGTATGACGTTCATCGGCGTGGGCGATCTCATGTCCCAACACACCGGCAAGCTGATCTTCTGAAGAAAGATATTTAATCAGTCCTGTGTATACATATATATATCCTCCCGGAGTGCAAAAAGCATTGAGGGTTGAATCGTCGTGAATGATCTTCATTTGCCAGACAAAATCGTTGCGATGTTTTAAGGATGCTTTGTTTAAGATCTCATTGGTAATTCTAACCAAATGGCCATATGCATCCGGATACTGTGAGGAACTTAAGATCGGGTAATTAACCGGGTCCGATTCGATCTCTTTGCTCACGTCAGCGCCCATTTGTTTATCGTCTTCTATCGAAAACAAATTCAACTGGATAAGATTGGTTCCATCATCCTTTTTACAATTACTTGTGATGAATGGCATGCTGAAAACCATTAAGGTGAACAATGCAATTTGAATTTTACTTTTATACATACGAATAGATCTGTTAATGTTTTTAATTGTAATAAATAGTTTAAAACGGATAACCTACCGCCAGGTTTAATACTGTTCTTTTCACGATCCAACTCTTCTCATCAACTCTTCCAATCACCCATCTGCTGCCTGCCGGCTCCGAAGGATCGTGCAGTGGAACTCCCCAGTCAAGTCTGATCACTATAAACGATCTTACAAATCTAAGTCCAATTCCCGAATTTAAAGCAAGTTGCTTATAAAAATGATTGAATTCAAACTTTGTGGAAGGAGTCGCTGAACTTGTAATTTGCCAAATGTTTCCGGCATCGGCAAAAAAAGCTCCATCCAAAAGACCCGGTGCCACGGCAAACCTGTATTCGGCATTGGTCACAAGCATTACATCACCGGTTCGATCGATTTGCGATGTTCCGTTATTTAAAGAGCCTCCCGGACCCAGAACCCTAGGACGCCATCCCCTGAGACTATTGCTACCTCCAACAAAGAATTGTCTTTCAAAGGGCATTATGTAAGAATTCCCGTAGGGTTTTCCAAGTCCGAAATTGGCCCTGAACACCAGAGTCTTGTTCTTACCCAGAATGTTGTAGTGTACTGCATCAATGTCGGACCTGAAAAACTGAAAATAAGGAATGTCCCAAACGGTTTTTTCTTTATCCTTGCTTCCACTAACACTTCTTTTGTACAATTCGAATAAATTTCCTGAAAACTCGAAAACATTGTAACGAACACTCCAGTAATTGTTAGGAGATTTAAGCTTATTGTGAAATACAATGGCAAATTTATGTGAAGGAATAATGTAGCTTCTGAATGTTCTTACCAGCCTTAAACTGTCTTCCGGATTTTCAATCCGTGCAAGAAATTCCGGTCTGATGCTGGCAGAATTATAACTCAGTTGAATTGGAGTCCAGAAAAAGTAATACATGCTTTTATCCCTGGTTTGCCGAAGAGTTTGATAGGTAAGATTTATAGGCAAAGATTGCCTCTGATAATTGGTATTTATTTCGGTAAGCAGGGTCAGATTGATTGAAGTTTTGTTCAATTGAAATCTTCGGTTGGTGTCAATACGTATTAAACCCAGCAATTTGGGATAGAGTAGTTCGAAGGTCAGTTTACTTTCGTAATTCCCGAAAATACTTGTATTCACTCCAAGAACTGTAACGGGAGTACCACCGGTCAATTGCGTTTCGGCTGCAAGGCGGAAGGTTATGTTAAAATCTTCAGCATTTCTGAATACGTTTTTATTGTTGAGGATAAATGAATTGGCGAAACCATAATTCCTCGGATTATTGGTATTGTTGCTCAAATTATATTTATCGGTGGTTATAACCTGTGGCTCCCAGATAAATACGTGCTTGGCAGAAGGTTTTAGGTAAATTAAAACCATGATCTTATTCACGGTATCCGAAGGATATTGTTGAATCCGAATGTTTACAACATCGAACAAACCAAGCCCGATAAGCCTGTTGTACGTTGCCTCAAGATTGGATTGTGCGAAAAGTTCTTTTGGTCTGATGATGACCGAACGGTTAATGATATTGGGTTTGATGTTATAGCCTTTGAAGAGGTAATGTATCCCTTTAAACTTTATGGTATCTCTCCTTCCGAAATTCTGAGGAAAATCCATTTCAACGATGACCTTTTGTACGGTTTGGGGTTTAGCGTCCCGTTCCAGTCCGATATTGGAAATGTTGACATTTATATTTACCGAATTGGTATTACGGATGGTGTCTCCAATGATCCGGATGAAGGCCTTGTTAAAATAATAAAAACCAGAGTTGCGGAAAAGAGTGGTCAACCGGTCTCTTTCGCTTTCAAAAACGTCGTAATCGATCTTATCATTGATCTTTAAATAACTTTCTTCGGCGTGTTCGTTCGCCAGTTTATCCAATATCCTGTCAGACCCGTTAAAAGCAACTGAGCTTATAAGAAAAGGCTTTCCGGGTTTTACATAATACGTCACGTAGGACCTTTTAAATACTGTCTTGATTTTGGAACTCACTTCACTGTTGAAATACCCTTTTTGAAAAAGAAAACTTTTCAGGTTCTTTTCCGACTTTTTAACAAGAAAACTATCGATGTATACAGGTTTTTCTCCTACTGTTTCGGTAAAAAACATTTTAACCTTTGTGCTGTCTTTTGTAAAAACTTTATTTCCTATGAAATATGCCCATAAATTGAATTTAACCAAAAGAAGCATTTTACGGTTAGGGACATGAAGAATTTGTTCCTTCAATTCATCGATCTTTACACCACCTTCCACCTTTACCCGGTTACCATCAAGCAGAGATTTGTCTTCCGGTACAAATTTTAAAACATTGCAACCGGAACATAAAATAATGCCCATACTCAACAGAAAGAGTATTTTTGTTTTGGACATGCTTTCTATTAATCGGAAAAAGGAGTTGATAAGCCTCAAACAAAAAAAATACAGGCAAAAATACGGCCAATTTTTAGTTGAAGGAGAAAAATCGGTAAGTGAATTCTGCCATAGTGAATATAAAATTGACCGTATTTACATGACAAAACAACTTAAAGAACTTTCATCCTTTGAATACCCTGATAACCTTATCGAAATAATTGATGAGAGGGAAATGAAACAAATAAGCGTACTCGAAACGGCTCCGGGTATAATTGCTGTGGTGAAGATCAAGGAACATCCTATGGACCTTTGGAAACCGGAAGGCAAGATCAGTATAATGCTGGAATCAATTTCCGATCCGGGAAATCTGGGGACTATTATTCGTATAGCAGATTGGTATGGAATAAAGGATATCGTTTGCTCCGAAGACTGCGTTGATGTATACAATCCAAAGGTAATTTCATCGAGTATGGGGTCCGTTTGCAGGGTCGATCTTTACCATTCTGATCTCATAAATTCTTTAAGCAACCGTAAAATAAACGTTTATGCCTGTGTAATGAAAGGGGAATCATTACAGAATCATTCTAATATATTAGAAGGTATTGTTTTGATAGGCAATGAATCAAAGGGTCTGAGTAATGAAATTCTCCCATTGGCAACACACCGGATAACGATTCCAAGAGTTGGGAGTGCTGAAAGTTTAAATGCTGCAATTGCCACCGCAATTGTGTGTCATAAGATGGTTCTTGGATAGACTTACTTTATAATTCCTTATTTTAGCCGGTCAATGAATAAAACAAAGTTATTTAATGCTGCTGTAATCGTTGCTGCATTGGGTTATATGGTCGACATCTACGACCTTGTGCTGTTCGCCATTGTAAGAATCGGCAGTTTAAAGTCACTTGGACTTTCACCGGAAGACATAGAATCCAAGGGATTGATACTTTTAAACATTCAAATGATCGGAATGTTACTGGGAGGCATATTCTGGGGAATTCTCGGCGATAAGAAAGGAAGGCTTTCCGTTTTGTTCGGATCCATAATAATGTACTCCATTGCAAACATCCTTAACGGTATGGTTCAAACCATCGATCAATATTATATTTTGCGGTTTATTGCAGGATTTGGACTTGCGGGAGAACTTGGAGCCGGAATTACACTGGTAACCGAACTTATGAGTAAAGAAAACAGAGGTTGGGGAACCACCATTGTTGCAACGGTCGGGGTTTTTGGGGCAGTAATTGCAGGTATGATCTACAAGGCTTCGGGAAGTGACTGGCGGCTATGTTATTATATAGGCGGGGCATTGGGAATTGTTTTGCTCTTTTTAAGGATCGCGGTTTCTGAATCCGGAATGTTTGGAAAAATAAAACAGGAAGCAGTGGCCAAGGGTAAAATATCCATGCTTTTTTCTTCAAGGCAACGCTTTATAAAATACATGAGGTGCATATTAATGGGACTTCCAACCTGGTTTACCATTGGTATCATTGTGAGTTTCTCACCTGAATTTGCAAAGTTACAAGGTGTTGAAGGTGTGAACGATGCCTCTGTGCCTGTAACCATGTGTTACATCGGTATAACACTTGGTGATTTTTTGAGCGGACTCCTTAGTCAGTTGTTCAAAACAAGAAAGAAAATAATGATCGCCTTCCTTTTGTGGAGCCTTGGATCCTTTATTTGGTTCTATCTTATAAAAGATTATACCGCTGAAATTTATTACCTGTATTTTCTGCTTTTGGGTATCTCTGTAGGGTTCTGGGCGATATTGATCACCATTGCCGCAGAAAGTTTTGGAACCAACCTTCGCTCTACGGTGGCAACCACCGTACCTAATTTTGTCAGAGGTTCACTGGTACTGATCACCTTGTTTTATACAAGTTTACAAACACAGGGTATTGGTAAACTTCAGGCGGTTTTTATAACAGGTACCGTTTGTGTTTTGATCTCACTTTATATGTCGTGGAAATCTGAAGAAACTTTTGGAAAAGACCTGGATTATGTTGAAACTTAAATCAATGAAAAATCAAAAGCCCGGTATGCCCCTTGTTGCTGCAGTGCTCATGATGCTATTGTTCACCTCCGCGACGAATAATCATACTTCCGACTACATTAAAGGCACCTGGTTATCGGAACCCGGTACTTCAAGGATACGGATTTATTCATGCGGGTCGAAGGGCGATGAGTTCTGCGGTAAAATCGTATGGTTGAAACGAAATAAGGAAACCGATGGCACCCCAAGGGTCGACAAAAACAATCCTGACCCTAAAAAACGTAAAAGGCAACTCATCGACCTGGTGATCCTTACCAATTTCACTTTTGACGCCAAAAAAGGAGAATGGACCGATGGAAAAATCTACGACCCCTATACAGGATATTTATATAGTTGTGTTATACGTAAACAGAAAAATGATTTACTGGTAAGAGGTTTTGTTGGGACGCAGTTTCTGGGAAGAACCGAAAAATGGACCAGGGTTGAGTAACTACTTTTCAATTACTTTAAGTTTCCAAACTTCCACCCTTTTATTTTTGTCTGCTTCCTGAAGGTTTTGAGGCTCAGGGTAGATCATATTTTGATTTCCAAGTCCCTTAAATGTAAGCTGACCGGCAGGAATGTTATTCTTAAGCAAGTAGTTGTAAACCGCTCTTGCGCGCTTGTGAGAAAGCTCATTATTGTATCGAGCCTGATATATGTTTTGAGGTCTTGACAAAGGACAATTCATATGTCCCTGAATTTCAATGAAAAGGTTTTTATTGTTTTTTAACATCGAAACCAGTTTTAGAAGATCGCCATTACTTTCCGGTTTTAGAGAATCTGAGTCCGAATAAAAGTAAATGTGGTCAAATATGATTTTCTCTACTACTTCTACAGGTTTTAAAGCAATTTTAAGGTATAGGGTATCCTGTAAGGCTTTTTGGAAACTTACCGCATCAAGCAAAATACCATGGCTTAAATAACCTTCGCGGGAGAACGTAAGTTTAAGCGATTTGGAAGATTTAAGATTAAAGCCAAATAGCCCGTTGCCATCCGTTTGCTTAAAAACGTTAAGGTTTTTATCCTCAATGACTAAATTGGCTCGCAAAGGGTTATTGGTGTTAAAATCATAAACATAGCCCTTGATATAATAACGTTTATCCTTTTGTCCGGTCCTTTGGAAATTATAATCGTAAACAAGTGTTATTTCCACCCTCCGGTTCATGCTTTTCAATTCTGAGACCGGATCGGACTCTCCATAACTTTCAGAACTGATCATTCCTGAAGGGACGCCCTGGGTAAGAAGGAAACTTCGAGTACTTTTTACTCTTTTCTCCGACAACATAATATTAAATGAATCGTTGGCATCGGAATCGGTATGCCCCTTAATGATGATCTCTCTGATATTCTGTGAACCAATTTCCAGGAGTTGTTTCCGAATAAGACCCTTCGCCTTTTGGCTAACCATATCCGAATTACTCTTGAAATAAATATTAAATACATGCTGCTGTAATTCCTGAGCTGAAATAAGGCAACAAGAAAACACAAGTGAGACTGCTAAAAAAAATGACCTCATCATAGGTTTATTAGCAAACATAGAACCATCCCGTTTAAAAAAAAAGTCCCGGTTACGAGCCGGGACCATAGTTTTGAGATAAATACTAAACTACTACTTACGATAGTAACCTTTTCACAAAGGGTATTTCAAAGGTAATTATATTACTTACATATAAAAATAATGAATCAATAATATTGATCTATTTCACTATATTATTAAAAAAACATTACTTTGCCATTGTATTTCAACACTTTAAGTAATTAACATTTTTTTAACATGTTTGCAAATTTTCGTCACTTCAACGTCATTCTACTTCTTTTAACACTACCGTTTCTTATTAAATGTAGTAAACAAAACAAAGATACCTACGGAGAAATCGTTTCGGTTCTGAATGCCCAGGCTTCATCCTGGAATCGGGGAGACATTTCTTCTTTTATGGAAGGCTATGAAAATTCCGATTCATTGCAGTTTATAACCAAAAAAGGAAAGACCATGGGCTGGAACAATTTAAAGTCGAGATATGAAAAGGCATATCCCGGAAAAAAGGAAATGGGGACCCTGAAATTTGATAAATTAAATGTTAAATCACTTTCTTCAGATTTGGCGCAGGTTTATGGCAACTGGCAACTAAAAACTGATTCGGTTTTCGGTGGGTCATTTTCTTTGATCTTAAAAAGAACCGATGAAGGTTGGAAAATAATTATCGATCACACCTGGTAAGATCAAACACCTTCTGAAGACATAACCTTCTCGATGTTAGTGGGGAATATTTTAAACGTCCATTCAAAAACGTCTTCCGCCTTTCCTCTTTTGATGTTTTCCAATCTGTTTTTTAATGTGACTGCTACACCATCTTCCTTAACCGGAAGTAGTATTTCACGGTTCAGGTGATTGAGCTGGCAAATCGAAGTTACGGTAGCTGCAGTTCCCGTGGCGAACAACTCGTCCAGTGCTCCGGAAGCGTATTTATCAAAAATTTCATCTACGGTAAGGGGACGTTCTTCAACTTCATATCCCATTGTTCTGGCCAGGGTAATGATCGACATTCTGGTTATGCCTTTTAAGATCGTATCTTTTGTTTCCGGAGTAATTATTTTGTTGCCACTTACAGCGAAAATATTTGAGGTGCCCAGTTCTTCAACATACTTATGTTCTAAGGCATCGGTCCACAAAACGGCATTAAAACCTTCTGAAATTGCAATTCGTGTGGCATACATGGCTGCAGCGTAATTCCCGGCTGTTTTGGCTTCTCCTACCCCACCTTTACATGCCCGAATATAATCTGTTTCAACTTTTACCTTGATAGGCTTTGTATAATAAGGACCAACGGTGCAACCATATATGATGAACATATAAGTTTTTGAAGCGCTTACTCCAAGGAAATCATCCGTTGCGATCATAAAGGGCCTTAAATAAAGCGAGGTGTTTTCAATGTGTGGTACCCACTCTTTATCAAGATTTACAAGGGCCTGCAATCCTTCCATAAAAACTTCTTCAGACAATTCCGGCATGCACATCCTAACTGCGGATGCATTCATGCGCTGATGGTTTTCAAGAGGTCGGAATGCCAGAACCTCATCCTTATGAGTTCGGTATACTTTCATTCCTTCAAATATTGCCTGTCCGTAATGCATGCAAGATAATGAAGGACTTAACAAAAGCGGTCCATAGGGTTGAATTTTGAAATTACCCCATTTTTCTCCATCATATTCAGCAATAAACATATGGTCGGTAAACTCTTTTCCAAATGGAAGATTGTTAAAATCCACATCTGAAACTCTGCTCTGCGGAACTTTGTGATATTTAATATTTATCATTAAATCGCCTGTTTATTATTTTATTGGTTTAATTTGTAATAATACACTTTTTATGGAAATTGAACAAACCGCATTGGCCAGTTTATTTGAAACAATTCTTCTGCCCAAAGAAACAAAGGATGAACCTGCTAAAAAGAAGATTGAAGAACCCATAATCAATAAAGATGTATCGTTCAAAGAGAAGGGTTTGTGCATGTTTTTTGAAAAGAAACCAACTGAAATTGAAGAAAGTTTACTTCAGAAGATCCTTGCAGCCATTAAGGTTACAAATGATAAAACCCAAAGGATCCATACGGGTGAAAAAGACTTTGATCTTTCTATTAAGGAATGTACAAAAACCCATATGATTGTATGGGGTCTTAGTTTGGAGAATACTAATAAATATACACCAACTAATTTAGAAAATATAAAAATTCTTTTTAGCGATTCTTTATCTCAACTCAATGAGGATGTTGAGCTCAAAAAACAGTTATGGAATGCTTTGAAAGACTTTAATTCATGAGTCTTTATGCAGAGTTTGCATAAAAAAATTTATGTATACCGAAAGGAGAAACTAAACCCAGTCCATTGCCATGACCAGGCCTCCAAAAAAGGTAGGCAAGCCCATCCAAAATCCACCGGGTGAATAAATAAATAACAAAATCAGGGCAACGAACGATGCCAAGCATAAAGCCCAATAAAATCCTGTATATTTCTTTTTATCTGTCATGGCGGCAAAATTACAAATTATTTATATTGCTGCAACAAGATTTTAATGGATTATCCAACCGATCAAAGAATCTTTATTTCGGTTCTTCGATTCTTTCTTTTCCCTTCATCGGTATCGTTTTCTGCTGCAGGAACCGATGAACCATAGCCTTTGTAAGACAGTCTTCCAGCGGGAATTCCTTTTGCTATCAACCAGTCGTAAACGGCTTTGGCGCGATTCTTCGACAAAGTGAGATTGGAAGCTTCATTCCCCGAATTATCGGTATGCCCTCCTATTTCGATCTGTAATTTATTGTTGACCGTAATTAATTTAAGAAGCTTTTCAAGTTCTGTGTCTGATTCCGGCTTAAGATCAAATTTATTTACCTCAAAGAAAATGTTATACAAGGCCATTGTACTTCCTTTTCTGATCTTTTTCAGAGGCACATCAATATGATGCGGATTGGTGGATGGACTTTCTTTGATGGCAAAATTTTCGGAAAAAAACATGTAGCCTTCAACATTAACATGCATGCCATAATTTTTATTTCCGGGAATCACGATCAAAAAATTACCTGTTTTCTGATTCGACTTGCAAAAACCGGCAAGAGTGGACGATTCCAGATCCGTTAATTCAACAAGAGTTTGAATGGGCTGATTGGTTTCTGCATCGTAAACCTTACCACTTACATAACTGGCTTTTCCGGGTTTTATATTGTCGGGAAGATCAAAACTATAAATATCCACTCTCCCTTTGTGATCGGGATTGGTTTTCTTATCGGAAGAAAAATAACCTTTTGTACCCGAACGATTTATGATCAATCCCTCTTCATGACCTGTGGTATTTATGGGATATCCAAGATTAACCGGTGTTTCCCAATTACCATCTTTCGTTTGCCTGGTCAAAAACAAATCTCGCCCGCCCATTCCCGGCCATCCATCAGAGGCAAAGTACAAACTCACTCCATCATGATGAATAAAAGGACATTCATCATCAAATGGAGTATTTACATTAGGGCCCAGATTTACCGGGTTGGTCCAGTGGTTTTCTTCAAAGGTGGTTTTCCAGATGTCCATGTCGCCGTGTCCACCGGGACGGTTACTTGCAAAATACAGGGTTTTTCCATCAGCCGACAGCGAAGGCTGAGTTTCTTTATATTTGGTATTCACATTATCCGGCATGTGAATTGGCGGTTGCCATTTGTCACCTTTAAGAAAGGTCAACCAAAGATCACATGACCCAATATTCTGCGGATTCTGACACATTGTAAAAAACAAATACTGCCCGTCGGCTGAGGTAGTTGAGGCTCCTTCATTTTCCGGAGTATTGATCGGCGGGCCAAGATTCATTGCCTCCTGCCAACTACCATTCTCGAATTTTGAAACATAAAAATCCTCCTGAAACCTCCCATCCATTACTGTAAAAAACATCGTTTGTTCATCTGCAGTAAGTGTTGGGAAATATTCACTTACCTGACTGTTAACCCCTCTTCCAAGATTTACAGGTTTAAAGGGTACCGGATTTTTGACAGCCTGAGCGGCAAATCTTGAACTTTTTAGTTGTTTTTCAGCCGTTAACTTTCTGTTTTCGGGTAAGCCGGTATAGGTAAGGTATTTTGTATACCAATTGAAAGCCGAATCGAATTTCATCATATTGAAAGTAATTTCACCTAGTTCAAAATACGAAACCCAGTAATCGGGATTGAGTTTTACGATACGCAGGTAAATGTTTTCTGCTGCCGGGAGGTTTTCCCCCTTGATAAAAACTTGTCCCATAAGGTCGAGTGCTGAGATAAACTCAGGATCTTTATTTAAGGCAGATTTAAGTAGATCAAGTGCGTTGGCATATTCAAGAAGGTCATACTGGCCCATGGCCTTATTAAACAACTCAACTGCCTTTTTATTTTTGGAGATCCCGTCCGGCAAAGGTTGTGCAATGCTATTCACAAAACAACCTGCACTGAAGAGAACTAATAAAATAATCGGGAAAAAACCTTCGAATTTATTCTGCACCGGTTTGATCACCTTGTTAGTGTTGATCGTATGTTCCATAATTTCAGTTTTAAATTTCTGCTCTTTTACCCAATTCAATAACATTCATATCAAAAACCCTGCCGGAATCGAGTTTAAAGTTAAGCATGGTTCGCATCAGATGGAAACCGTGCTTTCCCGCTGCCCCGGGATTGAGGTGTAACAAATTATTAAGTTCAATGTCTCTCATGATTTTCAAAATATGCGAATGTCCTGAAATAAATATATCCGTCTTATTTTCGGTGATTTGCTGTTTCACACCAAAAGAATATTTTTTTGGATATCCTCCTATGTGTTTCATCAGAACCATTAAACCTTCACAGGAAAAACGGCTTACTTCAGGGTAAATTGTTCTGATATCCGTTCCGTCAATGTTTCCGTAAACTCCCCGGATCAACTTTCCGGTATTCTCCAATGCCTCGTTCACACCAACACCCCAATCTCCTGCATGCCATATTTCATCACATTCTGCACAGTATTTTAGAATGGTTTTATCCATATATCCGTGAGTATCTGAAAGCAGTAAAATTTTTTTCAATCCCGCGAGCTTTAGTTAAGTTTGAATCCTCAAAAATATTTTATTTCACTCATGTCGATTACTTTAGTTATAATCATATTAACAAGTGCTGTATCGGTTTACGCCTGGGAAAAAAATGCATTATTCAACAAATTTATATTTAACCCGTATTCGGTCTACCACCGAAAAGAGTATTCCCGAATGTTAACCGGTGCTTTGCTGCACGCAGATTATATGCATCTGCTTATTAATATGTTTGTTTTGTATTCATTCGGGACCTTTATCGAACAGGTATATGCACGATACATCCCCATGGGAGAATTTATGTATATACTAATGTACACTTTGGCCATTTTTGTTTCCCATATCAAACCGTTATATGATCACAAGGATCACGTTTGGTATAATGCAGTAGGAGCTTCGGGTGCTGTATCGGCTGTTGTTTTTGCGTTCGTATTGTTCGCTCCTGTTGAAGAAATCCTGTTCTTTGGAATCATCCCTATTCCCGCTTTTTTGTATGGATTGCTTTATCTGGTGTATTCACAATATATGAGCAGAAAGGGAGGAGACAACATTGGTCACGACGCCCATTTTTTCGGGGCTTTATTCGGATTCTTCTTTACAGGTTTGTTACAACCCGTTTGGTTCAGCAATTTTATTGCCCAAATCATCCATCGTTAATATCAGAAAGGAAGGTCGTCCACTCCATCATCGGATGGACTCAGGTCGGCGGTTTCTGAGAGTTCTTCATCCTTTTCAGAATCTTTAGAGCCCGAAACCGATCCTGAACCGGACATGCCTTCTGTTTCAATTTTCCAGGCTCTTACATCGGTGTACCAGCGTCCATTGTATTCCCTGGATTCAATGTTTATATAGGCCTTAATGGTAGTTCCTTCAGGAATGCTTTTCAGCTCGTCAACCTTTTCACCCCAAAAGGTTATGCATATTTTTTTGGGATACGTTTCGATGGTTTCAATAATGGCTTCCTGTTTTTTCCATTCACCTTTTGAACTTACCCCGCTTGCCTCCGGCAATTTGCTAATTAATCTTCCTTGAACTTCCATATCCACAAAGTTAATATGCCTTATTGTTTAATCAAATGATGTGAATAATTGGGTAAAACATTCTACGTTTATATTTCTATCTTTAATGTTGTTTTGTTGAACCGGTAGCCCTGACTGACCAAATGAATGAATTAATAGTTCTTGTAGTTGTTTCAGCCATTAGTTTCTGGGGCTCCATACAATTAGGCCCGGTAAACGTATGTGTGATACAGACTGCATTAAATTCGGGTAAAAAAAGTGCTTTACTGGTTGCAGCAGGAGGTACGGTCCCCGAATTTATCTATGCCATCATTGCAATTGCAGGTACGGATTACATTGAACGGTTTTCGGGTTTTATGTATTTTTTTAAATGGTCAATTGTTGTGCTGTTACTCATTTTGGGAATTTATTATCTTTTAAAACCCAATCAGGTCAAAGAAATCCCTCCGGGTTCCGGTGCCAGTTTTACCAAAGGATTTTCACTTGCAATGATGAATCCGCAACTACTTCCATTCTGGATCGCAGTTTTGATCTATCTAAAGGATTTTGTGGACCTTGAATCGGGTGATCTATTTTCACCCTATATAAGTTTTGTTCTTGGTACGGGTCTGGGTGCATTTCTTATCTTATACACCTTTACTCATCTTGCCATAAAATACCGAAATTACTTAAGCAAGGTACTCAAAAACAATTTAAACAAATGGGTGGGCATTCTTTTCATCTTATTGGCTTGCGTGGAATTAGGCAGAAGGCTGTATGAACTGTATGGATAATTGCTTGTAATATAAGCATTTGGTATACCGGATATCGATTTTTTTTATTGAATCAAAATCTAATATACGAATAAAAATATCCTTGAAACCTGTTCTAAAATCATATCCGGACTTTAATAAATCGGCGCCGAAAAATATTTTATAACATTTTTCGCCATTTCGTAACATTAATTACAATTAATTAATTATGTTTGCATTGTAAAACTTTGGCATGCAGATTCATGTTCCGGGTTTTATGTTTAAGTTAAAGACAATAAGAAATTATTATTGAATATTGATTTAACTACTTACGACCCTTACGAGCAATATTGCTCACTTATTAAAACAAATTAAATAAAAAACCGCCCTTCTCTTCAGGCGGTTTTTTTATTTTTAGAAAACAGTAAAATTATTCGTTTTCAGCAGTTGGCTTTAATTTTTTGTTCTTAGAATTTTTAAATTTAAGCACCTGTTCTTTCTTGTCTAAGTCTACTTCTATAACATCTCCTTCATTTATTCCAGATCTGAGGATCTCTTCTGCAAGCGGATCTTCAAGATATTTCTGAATGGCCCTTGCCAATGGTCTGGCACCAAACTCTTTGTCGTATCCTTTTTCAACCAGAAAATCCTTGGCAGCAGGTTTAAGGTTGAGCTTAAAACCTATTCCTTCTATCCTCTTAATAAGTTTATCCACACCAAGTTCTAGAATTTTTTCAATACTATCTTTTTCAAGCTGATTGAAAACGATTACATCGTCGATACGGTTTAAGAATTCCGGTGAGAAAAACCTTTTCAGGGCATTTTCAATTACACTCTTCGCGTGGGTTTCGTTTGAACTGTTCTTGGCAGCAGTTCCGAAACCTACTCCATCTCCAAAATCCTTTAACTGCCTTGATCCAATGTTGGAAGTCATGATGATAATGGTATTCCTGAAATCAACTCTTCTACCAAGACTATCGGTAATATGTCCTTCATCCAATACCTGAAGCAAAATGTTGAACACATCCGGGTGAGCCTTTTCAATTTCATCGAACAATACAACGCTGTATGGCTTTCGCCTTACTTTTTCGGTAAGGATACCACCTTCCTCGTAACCTATGTATCCCGGAGGGGCACCTACCAGACGGCTTACAGCAAATTTTTCCATGTATTCGCTCATATCGATGCGGATAAGAGCATCTTGTGAATCAAACAGATATCTGGCAAGAGATTTGGCCAATTCGGTTTTTCCCACTCCGGTTGGTCCGAGAAAAATGAAGGATCCAATTGGGCGGTTAGGGTCTTTTAATCCGGCCCTGGTTCTTTGAATTGCTTTCGACAATTTAATTACTGCCTGGTCCTGACCAATGACCTGCTTTTTGATATCATCGTTCATATTAAGCAGCTTCGTTCCTTCATTCTGAGCGATTCGCTTGGTTGGAACTCCGGTCATCATGGCAATAACTTCCGCTATGTTATCTTCGTTTACAATGTATCGCTGTGATTTGGTTTCCTCTTCCCAGCGCACCTTGGCTATATCCAGTTGCTCAAGCAGCGACTTTTCCTTATCCCTTAAGCGGGCGGCTTCTTCATACCTCTGACTTTTTACAACCTTATTTTTTTCCTCTTTAATGTCTTCGATCTTTTTCTCAAGGTCTATTATATCCTGAGGAACCACAATATTGCTCAAATGAACTCTGGCCCCTGCTTCGTCCATTACATCGATGGCTTTATCCGGGAGATGTCGGTCACTGATAAAACGAACACTGAACTTAACTGCAGCATCCAAAGCCTCATCAAGATATGTAACCGAATGATGGTCTTCATATTTCTCCTTTATGTTTTGTAGGATCTGATAGGTTTCATCGGGTGAAGCAGGCTCTACAAGAACCGGCTGAAACCGTCGTTCCAAAGCACCGTCCTTTTCAATATATTGTCTGTATTCATCCAAAGTAGTGGCACCTATGCACTGAATTTCACCTCTGGACAATGCAGGCTTAAACATATTGGAAGCATCCAGAGACCCGGATGCTCCTCCGGCTCCTACTATGGTATGAATCTCATCTATAAACAGAATTACATCTCTGGATTTCTCGAGTTCATTCATGACAGCTTTCATTCTTTCTTCAAACTGACCTCTGTATTTTGTACCGGCAACCAGTGAAGCAAGGTCCAGTGTTACCACTCGTTTGTCGAATAATATCCTGGAAACTTTTCTCTGAACGATTCGAAGTGCAAGTCCTTCGGCAATGGCCGTTTTACCAACTCCCGGCTCGCCGATCAAAACTGGGTTGTTTTTCTTTCTTCTAGACAAGATCTGCGAAACCCTTTCGATCTCTTTTTCCCGGCCAATAATTGGATCCAGTTTGTCCTCTTCTGCCAGTTTGGTAAGATCTCTTCCAAAATTGTCGAGTACAGGAGTTTTGCTTTTAGAATTCCCTTTTTTGATATCCGTTGGTTTTCTTTCTCCATAAAGATCGTCCGGTGAATCTGCCGGAAATTCGTCTCTGATATCCGGTAATTCCGCATCTTCGGGCAGTTGCTCTGTCAAATTGTCTTCTATGGCGCGTTTAAACACATCGTAATTAACACCAAACTGTGTTAAGATCTGTGAGGCAATGTTATCCTCGTCTCTGAGAATGGATAACAACAGATGTTCTGTCCCGATTATATCTGACTTAAAGATTTTGGCTTCGAGATAGGTTACCTTAAGGGCCTTCTCTGCCTGTTTGGTTAAGGGAATGTTGCCAAGATTGGTCGGACGAGATGCTGTATCTCTTATGTTGTCTTCAATGCTCTTTTTAAGACGGAGAAAATCGATACCCAATGCCTTGAGGTGAACCAATGCTTTTCCTTCTCCCAATCTTAAAATCCCTAATAATATATGTTCGGTCCCGATATACCCATGACCAAGCCTGATGGCTTCTTCACGGCTGTATTGAATGACCTCTTTTACATTTGGTGAAAATTTTGCTTCCATGTTTATCTCACTTATCTATTTAACTTTTACTATACTACTAACAAATATAAGACCAATTCCAAATTGACAGTCTCAAATTTATACCTTTTATTAAAATGTGTTCAATAATTCTAACAAAATCTATTCTAAATAACTCTTAAAATTAAAATATGTTCTTTACCATCCCTCCAACAATAGCTCAGTAGTACCTTCTCTGACGCTTGTGAAACAATCCGTTTCTACTTCGTTTCTTTCTTTTAAACAGCCTTTTGCGTTTAGGAGATTCGTCTCCGTATGCCGGACAGGACTTGGCCCTGCACCCTGTTTCGGGTATGGTTAAAACCATCATTGCTATCAAATATATCCATAACCATTGCCTGTATTTCTTCAAAACCCTTAATTTAATTTGCACCTTTCAATTCACCACTTACAACATTTTCCACCTGAGAATTAATGAAATCTGTAGCCTGCTTCGACATCGTCCATCCCAAAGGTACGATATCATTTTCAAATCGCGGTAAGGCGAAATTCAGTATTCTGTCGTTTTTACCAAATGAAATACCCTTGATCATGTTGAGATTATACGTTCCGCTTTTGTACCATACGTTTAGATAGGCTTCAACGGGTGTCATCAATTCATACATGCTTCTCAGGGTGGTTTTGTCCGAAAAATTCTTAGTGTTTCGTATAAATAAAAAGGAAACCTTAACCGGAATGTTTTTAACTTCCGAAATGGTTTTTAACCGGTTATAAACATCCAGCAAGGTGGAGATCCCAAGATTCTCGTAATACCCTCCATCTCCTATATGCCCCCATGAATTATTGGCAGTATCTTTTACCAACGCTGCCGGGGTAACATACGGGAACCTTGAACTCAGCAAAACTGCAGTACTCAATCGCAGATCACGACCGGTTAGTTCAATAAAATCCTGTGTCTCGTAAAATTGATTTACACCAAATTTTACTGGACTTACCAATACCCTGTTTCCGGATTCGATATGGGTGGCATTGAGAAAAAACATTGGTCCTGTTCCACTTAGAGGATACAAATCGGCATTAAGGTATCCTTGTGCAAACATTTCAGAATTAACAGGACTGCATGCTTCCCAACTCTTTTCCCAGGTTTTCTCCAGAATTGCCGCACGGTCGAATGAGGTGATCGGAAAGGGTAAAAATCTTTGCAATCCATCCGGAAACATCGCATATGCCATAATGGGAGAAAGAAAGTCATTTCTTAAAAAATTCCTTACAACGGTTCTGGCGGTTATCGGGTCCCGATAAGACACTGCGCCAATATTAAATGCAATGGTTCCAAGGGATCCTCCCGAAACCGAACTGTAAGCCAATACCTTTTTATGAAAGTCTTTATCCGACCTCGACAATTTGTTTAAAACCTCATTTGCCCAATAAGCGGCCCTTATTCCCCCTCCTTCCGCTGCTACCAGATAAACAGGGATGGTATCCATTTCTGCTTTTCTCTCCGTTAGCCATTTGTTTATATAAGTATCAACATAAGGTCTCTCATCAGAATTCTTTTTTTCGAGCAAGCGTACCAGGTGGTTATCGTTAAAATAACTAAAAACAAAAAGACACAAAAACAAAATGAACACCAATGGTACTTTAAACCTTCTTTCAAACAGTGCAAGCAAGGTAAAGAACAAGAGCCAGTTGGCCAGGGCCAGGACCACGATCGCACCCGGTCCGATAAAAGCAGGAAAAGAATATGGAAACAGAAAAATTAAGACAAAAGTGAGTATGAACAAAAAAATACGGAAGAATATCCACAAGATCTGTTTTGAAATAATAAATGCCGGCGGATAGGCAGAATTCTTAACAGGTACATAATCCAGGAACAACCTGCCAAAGATCCTTTTGGTAATGAGGTAAACAATGATCTTACGACGGTATACCAAAAAAAGATACACCCATACAGCCATACTTAAATAAACGAAGATCAGGGAACTGTAACCTGAATTTGCTTTATAGGTTGCATACGAGATTATGATGAAAGGCAGGATGGCCAGAATTCTTGGGAAAATAACAAGAGTCCTGGATGAATATGGGCGGTAGAATTCCGAAAAATGAAACGTCTTGGTATGAGTAATGATTCTGGTCGACCTGAAATTTTGCCAGGACCAGTGCAATAGCATGATGCATAAAAACAAAGTATGACGCCTGTTTTGATATTCACCCGAAACAAATCCAAGAGAACGCAATACATCCTGGCCCTGATTAAAAACGGCGAGCATAAAAAACCCGATGATGTTGAACAATAAAATTACCCAACAGGATTTAATGATGAGGTAGGTATTGAAGAATGAACTTTGTAGCCTCATTAATTCAATAACAAATTACCGGGTTAATATATTGCAAGGGCTTTAATGAAGAAGCCATTTTTTAGCCATTTTTACAACAGCTAATTTACCCTGAAAAACAAATACCTGAAAAAAGGTTATAAACAATGAATGCTCAGTGTAGCATTGAGTCACCCTCTCATTTTCTGCCTCTTTACCAAAAATGGCAACAACACCTGATCTATCGGCAGTGCTACATCGGCTTCCGTAAAGTCTATCTTATACTGTCGGCATCTGTTTTTGAGTTCTTTGATAAAAGAATTTGTTTCCGTTACATATTTTTCCTGAACTTCTGAAGGAAACAATTTCAGGCGCTCACCCGTTTCAACATCCTCAAAGATATAAGGGCGGTTTTCGAATCTGAAATCGATCTCCATGGATTTGTCCAAAGTGTGAAATAAAACCACTTCGTGTTTGTTAAATTTTAGATGTTGGAGTGCCGAATAAAGTTCATCGTTCGAACCAAGACTTTCTAGCATATCACTGAAAATCACAACCAAACTTCTTTTGTGAAGTTTCTCTGCGATTTCATGCATTACAGGAATAATGCTGCTCTGTTTCTTTAAGGGTTCATTTAGGAGTTGTTTCTCAAGTTGTGCGATCAGCATTCGGTGGTGACTTTCTGCCGATTTGATCTCAGACATAAAATCAATGGACTCTGAGAAAAAACATAAACCAACGGCATCTCTTTGTTTTTTTAACAAATACATCAGGGATGCAGCTCCAAGAGCAGAAAATTTTATTTTATTCTGCCCTGAATCCGGGTAATACATGGATGAAGAAACATCCATAAGGATCAAACACCTCAGATTGGTTTCTTCTTCGTATCGTTTAGTGAAAAGTTTGTCACTGCGGGCGTATAATTTCCAGTCAATGTTTTTTACAGATTCACCGGAATTATACAATCTGTGTTCGGCAAATTCGACCGAAAAACCATGAAACGGGCTTTTGTGAAGACCGGTTATAAAGCCTTCAACAACTTGCCTGGCAAGAAACTCAAGGTTACCCGGTTTTAGAAGATCTTCATTGTGAAAGGCCGACATAATATCTTTCAGATTTCATTACGAAAAATTGAAAGAAAAATTATGCCATCTGGTCTTCAAGTTTTTTTACCAGTGCAGATTTCGGAACCACACCTACCTGCTTATCGACCAATTGTCCACCTTTGAATATGAGTAAGGTAGGAATGCTTCGTACGCCATACTTTGCAGACACTTCTGGATTTTCATCCACATTCAATTTTCCTATTACAGCCTTGCCCTCGTATTCAGTATGCAATTCCTCAACGATAGGACCTATCATTCGACATGGTCCGCACCATTCTGCCCAAAAATCTACCAATACCGGTTTGTCTGATTGCAATACGTCCGAATCAAAATTGCTGTCTGTGAATTGTTTTGCCATTTCTTATATTATTAAAAATTCAAATTTAGGTTGTTTTTAAAATACCATGTTCAAAGGTTATACCAAACTTTTGCACCTGCCAACAAGGCATATCTAATTTGCTAAACATCCTAAATTAACGAATTGTTTTTACTTATTCGTATCCTTCATCAACCAGGGTAAAAACGGGATGAAAGGTTCCGGTTCCGAGAGGGTTTTCCTTACAAACCGAAACTTTCCAGGCCGGTACATGGTCAAATTTTAACTTAAGACGACGGACGATCTCGATACAAAGATTTTCGATCAGAAAATTATTACCGGAGCAAATTTCCTTAACCATAGGGTAAATAAGCTCATAGTCTACAGTTTCATTCAATTCCATTTTGACATTCACATCGCGATCTGCTAACCTGGCATAAATATCAATGTTAAGGTAGGTCCCGACCTTTTCTTCTTCAGGATAGGTTCCGCAATACGAATAATGCCTAATGGTCTTAAACTCCAAGTATGCCTTCATCCAAATTTATTATCGAGCATGCAAATTAAAATTATATTTTTGCCATTCAGCTATGACACAGGACGAATTATTGCAACTTAAAGAAAAACAAGCAGGTAGAGATCAGTATCAACAACCAGATTTTTACCTGGTTGATGAACTTTTGACCGATGAGCATAAACTTATCAGAGACACCGTAAGAGATTGGGTTAAAAAAGAAATTTCACCAATAATTGACGATTGCTGTCAACACGCTGTTTTTCCCGATTACATAAAAAGGGGCCTTGGAGAGATAGGTTGCTATGCTCCTCAGTTACCCGCCGAATACGGATGCGGAGGCCTGGATTATATTTCCTACGGTCTGGCTATGCAGGAACTGGAAAGAGGCGATAGTGGAGTTCGCTCTACAGCCTCGGTACAAGGTTCGTTGGTTATGTATCCGATCTATAAATTCGGGTCGGAAGAACAAAGAAGAAAATACCTTCCTAAGCTGGCAACCGGAGAAATGATGGGCTGTTTTGGTTTAACCGAGCCTAATCAGGGTTCTGACCCATCCGGTATGACCACAAACTTTGTTGATAAAGGCGATCACTTATTGCTTAACGGAGCAAAAATGTGGATCTCAAATTCGCCCTTTGCCGACATTGCCGTGGTTTGGGCAAAGAATGAAGAAGGAATTGTACATGGATTGATCGTTGAACGAGGTATGGAAGGCTTTACAACGCCTGAAACTCATAAAAAATGGAGCCTTAGGGCATCAGCCACGGGAGAATTGGTATTTGATAATGTTAAAGTTCCAAAGGAAAATTTGTTCCCTAATGTAAAAGGACTTAAAGGTCCGCTCACCTGCTTAAATTCGGCACGTTATGGCATTAGCTGGGGAGCCGTTGGGGCTGCAATGGATTGCTATGATACCGCACTGAGGTACAGTAAGGAGCGCCATCAGTTTGGTAAGCCAATTGCCGGATTCCAGTTACAACAGAAAAAACTTTCTGAAATGCTTACCGAAATCACGAAAGCACAGTTGTTGTGCTGGCGCTTAGGTACCTTAATGAATGAGGGCAGGGCCACTCCTGCTCAGATCAGTATGGCTAAACGCAATAATGTCGATATGGCCCTCACCATCGCACGAAACGCAAGGCAGATGCTTGGTGGGATGGGTATTACAGGCGATTACCCAATCATGCGGCACATGATGAATCTTGAATCTGTTGTCACATATGAAGGAACTCACGACATTCATTTGCTGATCCTGGGCCTTGAAATTACCGGTGAAAATGCTTTCAGTTAAAGGTTTATAATATAAAATATAATATCTAAAAATGACTAAAATTAAATTTGGAACGGACGGTTGGAGAGCCATCATTGCCAGAGAATATACCGAACTAAATGTGATGCGTGTAGCTGAAGGGACCGCAAAATGGATACTTCAGAAAGGAAAACCCGAAGTTTCTGCCGTTATTGGCTATGATTGCCGCTTCGGGGGTGAAATGTTTATGAAGGCTACGGCCAGGATTCTTGCTTCTTTCGGAATAAAATGCATCGTTGATGAAAAATTCATCAGCACACCAATGGTTTCACTTGCTACCCTTACCTATGGTGCTCAGGCAGGTATTGTTATCACCGCAAGTCATAATCCACCATCTTATAACGGCTTTAAAATAAAAGATTCCTTTGGTGGGCCGGCAGTTCCGGAGGAAATTGCAAAAGTGGAATCCTTTATTCCCGAAAGTTTGTCAAAGGAACCGGAAAGTTTCGAATTCTATGTTTCCCAAGGAATAATTGAGTTCAGGGACATGGAACAATTGTATCTCGACGCCATTGAAAAGGGTATAGATTTTAATGCGATCCGAAAATCGGGTTTTGAAATGGCCTATGATGCAATGTACGGAGCCGGTCAATCTGCAATGAGGCGATTGCTTGAAGAAGCTACTTTCCTGCATTGTGAATTTAATCCTTCCTTTGACGGCCAGGCGCCTGAGCCAATTCATAAAAACCTTGGGGAGCTGTCCGAATTGATCCAAATATCTGAAGACATTGACATAGGATTAGCTACAGACGGTGATGCAGACCGAATAGGATTGTACAACTCCAGCGGTAAATTCATCGATTCTCATCATATAATCCTGCTTTTGATCCGGTATCTGCATGCCGTTAAAGGATTGTCCGGGAAAGTCGTCAACAGTTTTAGTTGTACCGGTAAAATATCCAAACTATGCGAACACTATGGCCTGGAACAGGAAATAACCAAAATAGGGTTTAAATACATTTGCGACACCATCG
Source organism: Flavobacteriales bacterium (assembly GCA_020635455.1). GTDB lineage: Bacteria > Bacteroidota > Bacteroidia > NS11-12g > UBA9320 > JABWCE01. The sequence goes on along the minus strand of JACJZT010000002.1, from coordinate 167,455 downwards.
TAAATGAAGACGTTCTTGTTGGTGGTGAAGAATCGGGAGGCATAGCCATTAAAGGACATATACCCGAAAGAGACGGGCTCTGGATCGGATTGACCATTCTGGAATATATGTCGGTTACAGGCAAAACTCTGGATGAACTTATCGAAGAAGTGTATGCCATAACAGGTCCTTTTGCCGTTGAAAGATACGACTTGCACATTGATGAGGCCCTTAAACAAAAGGTGATCAAAATGTGCAGTGAACAAAAATTTGATTTACCCGCTCCATTCAACATTACGGGAAGTAGTGATCTTGACGGTTATAAATATTACTTATCAAACGATCAGTGGGTGATGATAAGACCAAGCGGAACAGAACCGGTGCTGAGGGTTTATGCTGAATCCGATACTTCCGAAAATGCTTTTAAGATCCTGGAAACCGTTAAAGGCATTATTATGAGCTTACGTTAAGTCTGCAACACATTTATTACTGATTTAAACGTTTATATACGCATAATTCAGTAAAATACCATCAAGTCCTATGAAGCCAAAACACATCTTTATTGTAATTTCCGTATTGTCTTTCTTTTTGATACTTGGATTATCGGCACTTTGGAATCCGTTGAAATATTTATTGATCTTACATTTACCTCTCGTTTTGATAGGGGTTTATGATATTTTTCAAAAGAAACATTCCATACTGAGAAATTATCCTCTGGTTGGTCATTTCAGATTTTTACTGGAATCTTTCAGATCGGAAATTCAACAATATTTTGTAGAAACCGAAACCGAAGGCACACCGGTCAACCGACAATTCAGGTCATTGATCTATTCGAGGTCAAAACAGCAAAATTCTACCACTCCCTTCGGTTCCAAAATGCATATGTATGCCAACGGATATGAATGCATGACCCATTCCATGTATCCAAAAAACAAAAAAGAAATGAATCATGATCCACGGGTAACTTTTGGTGGAAAGGATTGCACCCAACCTTACAGTGCCAGTATATTGAATATTTCTGCAATGAGTTTTGGCTCCTTAAGTCAAAATGCCATACTGGCCATGAGCAAGGGAGCCGGAATTGGCGGTTTTGCGCACAATACCGGAGAAGGTGGTGTAAGTCCCTACCATATTGAAGGTGGAGGAGATCTGATCTGGCAAATTGGCACCGGATATTTTGGCTGCAGGAATGAAGAGGGGAATTTTGATGAAACTAAATTTACCAAAATGGCCCATCACCCCCACATAAAAATGATAGAGTTAAAATTATCTCAGGGCGCAAAACCGGGGCATGGTGGCATATTACCGGCTTCCAAAAACACGATCGAAATTTCGAACATTCGAGGTGTGGAACCTCACACCGAGGTTCATTCCCCACCCTATCATACAGCATTCACCAATGCAGATGAAATGATGCTTTTCATTCAAAAACTCAGAAAACTTTCGGGTGGAAAACCTATCGGCTTTAAACTTTGTGTCGGAAGTAAGGATGAATTTATAGATCTGTGCAAATCCATGGTAAAACTTAACATAACACCGGATTTCATTACCGTTGATGGTGGCGAAGGAGGTACAGGTGCAGCACCGGTTGAATTTTCAAATTCGATGGGGATGCCTTTGAGGGAAAGCCTTTGGTTTGTATTTAAAACGCTGCGGCAATATCATCTTAAGGATGAAATCAAACTTATTGCCTCCGGAAAAGTATTTTCAGCATTCCATATGATACGGCTCATGGCTCTGGGTGCAGACACCATCAACAGCGCAAGGGCTATGATGATGGCTGTTGGTTGTATACATGCTTTGAAATGCAATACCAATAAATGTCCGGTTGGTGTAGCCACTCAGGATAAATCACTGATGCGCGGACTCGATGTCAAAAGCAAATCGGTACGTGTTGCCAACTTTCACGAAGCCACGATCCTCGCTTTTGTAGAACTGTTGATTGCTGCCGGTTTGTCTGATGTCTCCCATTTGAGAAGAAAACACATTCTTCACCGACTGGGACCAAACAATATGGTTTCGTATGAAGAATTATACCCATAAGCATTATTTACCCTTAAACCACTAATACTTTCTATAATAAATAAGCCATGAAAAAACCTTTAGTAGCCCCCAAATCAGAATTAAACGACGAAGAGTTACAAAAATTAATATTGTTTTATAACGAAACTCTTGGATTTTGCCCTAACAGCATTAAAACCATGCATCACAGACCGCGAATTGCCCTTGCATTTATTGAAATGAATAAAGCAGTTATGGAAAACAAAGGTCGTGTTACCTCTGCACTTAAACGACTTGTAGGATACCTGAGCAGTTTAACCGGTGGTTGCCGGTATTGTCAGGCACATACCATCCGGGCGGCAGAAAGATACGAAGCTCAAGATGAACAGATGGAGAACATCTGGGAATATAAAACCCACCCCTCCTTTTCGGATGCAGAACGTGCCGCACTGGATCTGGCAATTGCAGCATCGACTGTCCCAAACAGTGTAACCGATGAAATAGCCGAAAACATTAGGCGATACTGGGATGAGGGAGAAATTGTTGAAATAATGGGCGTGATAGCACTATTTGGTTATTTAAATCGATGGAACGACTCAATGGGTACCCAAATGGAAGAAGGTGCCATTGAATCGGGCGAAAAATACCTGGCTAAAAGAGGTTGGTCTGTTGGTAAACACAAATATTAGATTTGCTTATAACAAAAATTTGACGTTTGAACGAAATTTTTAATTGATGAATGATTAATTCGTAATTTTACACAATGGATTACTTGAATGCTCTTGACCCTTTGCTCAGAACCTTTTGGTATGTTGCCATACCTGCAAGTCTGATCTTTGCTGTTCAAACCATAATGACCTTTATCGGGGCAAATTCAAACGAAGGCCTTGAAGCGGATTTTGATGGTAACCTTGATAGTGCGGACGCACCATTTCAATTGTTCTCCTTAAGAAACCTTATCAATTTTCTCCTTGGTTTCAGCTGGACCGGAATTTCCTTTTTCAGTACCATTCAAAACAAAAACCTACTGATCGCATTTTCACTGCTTATCGGAGTGGCCTTTGTGTATTTATTCTGGATGATAATCAAACAGGTGCAAAAGCTTGCCGAAAACAATTCCTTCAATTTTATGGAAACCATAAGTTTAACCGCGGAGGTATACATGAATATACCTTCAAACGGTGGTGGGAAGGGAAAAGTACTTGTGAGTGTAAAAGGCTCCGTTCATGAACTTGATGCCATAAGCACCGGTGAAAAGATCGAAGCCGGAACCCTTGTTAAGATCACTGATATAAAAAATAAAAACATACTTGTAGTTCAACCCCTATAAAATAAATCTATAATGTCACCCATTGTCTTAATTGTTGTTGCTGCCATTGTCATTTTTGTGACTATTTCCGCTCTGGTATCCAGGTATAAAAGGTGTCCTTCGGATAAGATACTTGTTGTGTATGGCCGTACCGGGGGAACCTCCGCTAAATGTATCCATGGAGGTGGTTCGTTTATCTGGCCGGTGATCCAGGATTATGCCTATTTGGATCTGAAGCCTCTCTCAATTGAGGCAAACCTAACCAATGCCTTAAGCAGACAGAACATCAGAATAGATGTACCTTGTCGTTTTACAATTGCAATATCTACTGAAGCCGACAATATGAACACAGCGGCTGAAAGATTACTTGGTCTGAGTTCTGAACAGATACAGGAATTGGCAAGGGATATTTTGTTTGGTCAGCTTCGTTTGGTTATAGCCACCATGACCATTGAAGAGATCAATTCTGACCGGGATAAGTTTCTGGAAAATATTTCCAAGAACGTTGACAGCGAGTTAAAAAAGATAGGTTTAAAGCTTATAAACGTTAACGTAACCGACATTAAAGATGAATCGGGATACATTGAAGCATTGGGTAAGGAAGCAGCTGCAAAAGCCATAAATGAAGCGATCATAAGTGTTGCAGAACAGGAAAAGATCGGTGCTACCGGAAAGGCACTTGCCGACCGTGAAAAAGATACTCAGATCGCAGAAACACACAGAGACAGGGACGTCAAGATCGCAATAACTCAAAAAGATAAAGAGATCAGCATTGCTTCGGCATTCAAAGACGAATCAATTGGTAAGGCTGAAGCTGAAAGAGATACGCGAATTAAAACCTCCGAAGCAAATGCTTTGGCAATCAAAGGTGAAAACGAAGCCAAGATCGCTATCGCGAACTCCGAAGCACTCAGGAGAGAAAAAGAAGCTGAAGCTCTTAAAATTGCCATTAGTTCGGAAAAAGTTCAGGAAGCAAAAGCCCTTGAAGAAGCTTATTTAGCCGAACAAAGAGCGGAGATGGCCCGTTCGGAAAGAGAACGTTCAACACGAATAGCGAATGTGGTGGTACCGGCTGAAATTGCCAAACAACAAGTAATCATAGAAGCTCAGGCAGAAGCCGAAAAACTCAGAGAAAATGCAAAAGGTGAAGCCGATGCGATCTTTGCAAAAATGGACGCGGAAGCCAGAGGTTTATATGAGATCTTAACCAAACAGGCTCAGGGTTATAAGGATGTGGTCGCAGCAGCAGGAGGCGATCCCGGCAAAGCATTCCAATTGTTACTGATCGAAAAACTACCCGAACTCGTACGAACTCAGGTTGAAGCGGTCAAAAACATAAAAATTGACAAAATTACCGTTTGGGATTCGGGGAATGGTGAAAACAATTCGACCTCAACCGCCAATTTTGTATCCGGTATGATGAAAACAGTTCCTCCTTTGAATGACTTGTTTAATATGGCCGGTTTAAAGCTTCCAAGTTATTTAAAGGGCGACGAAGCGGAGCCTGAGGAAACCACACAGGAGACCAATAAAGAAAAATCTGAACGTAAAGTAAAAAAAGACAAGTCACCTGACCCGGAAACAGAAAAATAAATCACCAAAAACAGAAGAAAAAATAAATAATGAGAATAGTATTTATGGCGCTGATCGTGCTTGGTTCAGCTACTGGTTACGGACAATGTGTCAATTGCAATTCCCTCGACGAAGCCCTAAAAAAGCCTGAAAACGTAAAATCCTTAAAGATCAATGCCTATCAAAATGAGATAACTCTTGATAGTTTGACTGCCTCAATTGGCAAACTGATCAATGTTGAGATAATTTACCTTACCGACCACAACATTACTTCCATTCCAAAGGAGATCGGAGATCTTAAAAAATTAAAAGAACTTAGTTTTTCAGGTTGTCATTTAACTGAAATTCCGGATGAGATCTTTCTGCTCAAAAACCTTAAGGAACTTATTCTCCTTGATAATGAGTTTACAGAGGAATACATCCAAAAGTTCAAGACACAATTTTCAAAAGAACTTCCCGGTGCTAAACTGATGATCAGCGCAGCTGAATATTAATCGGAAACCATACAGATCAAACCTGGTCACACATCTGACTTGTCAATAAAGGTAATTATAGAGTGTCGATCGTCAATTTCCTGGTTATGTATCCATTTACGGTTCTTACTCTGAGAAAGTAAACTCCAACCAATGGTTTATCTATCTGAATTCGTATAGAATTATTTTCACGAATAATAGTTCGTACAACGGCCTGACCAATATGGTTGAAGAGATCGATCTCATGGATGTTAAGATCGCTGTTTAAGGATTCTAAATAAATTATGCCGGAACCCGGGTTCGGATATAACAGGATCTCCGAAACATCATCCTCCGGCTTAATGACCAAATTGTCAGCCCGTTTATTGAGTGGAACACAAGCACTGTTGACCACGGAAAGATTCAGGCAATTACCTGTATTCCCTGAAATTGACCTTCCATTGGGAACTTTTGCTCCTACTGCAATACAACATTGACCTAAATATGAATTATCTGTTATTACAAGCGCCTTTCCAACACTGTCCAATGCACCAAAAATTTCATCAAAATTACTAACTCCGGGACTGTTGTTTTTGCTGAATCTCAAATTCCCATTGATGGTTCGTATTTTTCTGAAATTCATTTTTAAGGGATTCAGGGCCGAATCTCCATTCTGTTGAATATAAATGTCTGCATTCGGGTGAGTAAAGGAAAAACCGGAAGAAGAATCGGAAAATGAAATCGCTTCAACACCCGAATTGCTGAACAGGTGCAGTACATCTCCTCCTATCTCATTTAAGTATGGAAAATCAATGTTTTTTACTTGATGATTGTTTCTTATAAAAAGTGAACCTCCAATTTTGGTTAGGGATGGAAGTAGAATTTGCTGAAGCGAAGGGTTGTTGATGATTTGAAATACCTTTCCTATCTTACTGAGAGAAACCAGATCCAGAGTGGAAACAGGACTTTCAGTCTTACTGAAATTCTTAAGAATTAACTTTCCTGAAATTTCCTGTATTTCATTGAGGTTGCATAAATTTGTTATCGGATCGGCGGAATCGTTTCCCAACAAAGTGAGATCACCGGAAATTTTTGTCCATTTGTTACCATGATTTTCTCCGTCTCCACTATTGTAAAAATTATTTAATTCGGATTGTGTTTGGAGTGTTACGCTTCCACTATATACATTAACACCAATTGAATAACCGGCTCCGCAACAGCTTGGCACTAAACGGATGTCGTCGATGCCAAAATCATTTCCATCTGCTTCGGTGTTTAGATTTTTTATTGAAAGCACTACCGATGTATCGTAACCCGTATTCCAGAACAATACGCACTCCTTCCAAAGTGAAGTTGAATCTGGTGCCGGGAACCATCCTGAACCGGACATATCATTTCCATTATAACTAACAAAAAGACTTGCAGGAGAAACCGTATTCAGGCTGCTTACCCAGAAACTGAAATAATAAGTTGTAAATGGCTTTACTTTTATGGTTTGAGACCACACCGTATTAAAATAACTACCATGCCCATTAAGCAATAAGAAATTACCGGAGCCCGATGTATGATCGTTGCCCGAAAGAATTGAATTATAAAAATACGGATCCCGGCCTACAGCATATTGGCCTGCTGTTAAACATCCCTGGGTATTGCAACTTGTGTAATCCGTATTGAAACCATCATCACCCTTTTCAAAATCCCCGTTAATCACCTTGTTCAGTGGTTTAACAATTAAAGTGTATGAACAGCTGTCTAAAACAAATGAAGAATCGCATAAGTACCATTTTATTAAGTACGAACCTTCATTAAACCAGGTTTTTTCAAGGGTAGAGGTATTCGTAATGTTGTTTTTTAGAGTAAGCGTTTTACAAGTCCTGTTAACAAATCCCGGATCCAATTCACTGCCTTTTACTTCGTATCCTGTAATGCAATTTTCAGGTTCCCTGAACGGATCGGCCAGACAATTTATATACACAGCATTGGTATCAACTACATTGACCCAGATCGAAAATTTTTGCAATGGAATAAAGGATTTCCCTTCATAATAGAAATCCAGATAATCAAGGCTATACGGAGTAAAAAATATTGTATCTCGCAAGCGATAAGCCGTTAGTCTATCCGGGTAAAATGAATATTCACTTCCCACATATTTTATCGTGTCGCCAGAAAGCCGGACCTCTGTGTCTTCCAATACATAATAAAACAGAGACGAATAAAGTGTATAGGTAACTTTGGTAATTCCTGTGTTAAAGGTTTCGTAATAAAGGGTAATGTTACTAGTGTTTCCAATGGATTCATTTCCATATTTAACATCTCTTTTCAAAGTTGCCCCGCTGTATTCAATGTCGGTTAGCACACCATACGGAAAGCAGGCAGGATACATACTGATTCCGGCATCAAATGAATATATTGTTATGTCGTTGACGATCTTGGTAGAGTTGGTATAAACGCACATACCCGGATCTGCATAAACGGTAAAGGTATCCGGTCCTGAAAAGTTAACTTTGGTTTTTTCACGGTTTCGGATAAAAATCCTGAAATAGACTGTGTCCTTGCCACATGTGTTTGAAGCAACTGCTGCAAATTTGTATACATTGACTAGTAAATAATACGGATGAAAGATCTCATTCGAATCGATGGGAACAAAATCATCATTAAAATCACTTACATGAAAATACTCAATGGTATCGCTGTTTAAAGCATTATCCGATAAATGAAATTGAGGATTACAAAAAGAGACAAAATCCGTAAAATACAGATCCGGAAGTGAATCAAGAACAGGGGGTATACATGGAGGCAATTTCGTACCGCTTAATTCGAAACCGCTTTCCTGATGGCTGGAAGAATCCATGGCATTTGTTTCAACTGTGTTCCTTAACAAAAAATCTTTTTCTGAATTATATGAAACCAATCCCGGCGCTTTGGATGTTGAAAAAGCAAAAGAAAAAGGGCATAATGAAAGGAAAAAGATAAAGACGAAATTCTGAATTAAGTTATTTTTCATAGGACAGGTATATTACGTTGAACCATCATTTGTTTAAACAAATGAACATGTTCTGAATTTTAAAGAAATCAGGGAGACGCATCATTAACGTGACAAATTCACTCCCCCCTTATTCAAATACTTTTAACAAATATCACTAATTGTTACTGAAAATGAAATGAGGTACCGAGGTTATCTATATGATATTTATCAGGTTACCGGAAAAATATAAAGTAAAATAAAATCTTCACTGATCCGAATGATTAACTGGTATGAACAAGATGGTTAAATATTTTGAACAATGTATAGTTTAGGTATTACATTGTTATACAAAGAAAGATCCAAAAAAAAGCCCCGCAGGACGCAGGGCTTAGGGTCTTTTGTGATCCCGCTGGGGCTCGAACCCAGGACCACTACATTAAAAGTGTAATGCTCTACCAACTGAGCTACGGAATCGTTAAAAGAGCCGCAAAAATAATATAATAAATCACTTTTTTCAAAACAAACTTTAAAAAAGTTAAAAGACCGTAATTACAGGCTTCGGGGCAAGTTATTTTTAAAATATAAGAGTCTAAAAATAAGGAGCTTAAATATTACAGACCAAATTTAGGAACAAATTTTGTAACTAATTTTGAACCTATCAGTTCTACTTAAAGAAAATGACCCCGGCACAATACAATCAATGCGTAAAGGATCATGCAGATGGCATTTTCAGATTTGTCTTAAAAAGCATTAAAGACAGGGATGAGGCAAAAAACATTGTACAAAACACCTTCGAGAAGGTTTGGGTCAGGATCGATTCTGTAATTTATGAAAAAGCAAAAAGCTATCTATTTACCATTGCATATCGCGAAATGATCGACCACATCAGATATACTAAAAAGTTCATGAGCACGGAACAGATGGAAGAACCGGTTTACAAACAGGATACATACACCGGTACAAAAGAGATTCTTGACAAACTGGTAAATAAATTACCTGAAAATCAAAAAAGTGCCATTCTGTTGCGTGACTATGAAGGACATGATTATAAAACCATTAGCGAGATCACAGGAATGACAGAAGCACAGGTGAAAGTAAACATATTTCGAGCACGACAGTTTCTGAAAGAATGTATAGGAAAGATCGAAACACTTATTTGAACAAGAAATGAAATTAAACAAAGAAAATTATGAATTTCTGCTGTTCGAATTGCTTGAGGGCAATTTGACTGAAGAAGATGCCAATAAGATCAAGACCGAAATTGAAGCGGATCCTTTTTATTCAAAAGAATGGGAACTAATGCAACAAACCATTTTAAGTCCGGAAAAAAATATATGCATGCCCGAAAAAGAAGCCATGCTGGTGGCAATTTCAGTTCCGGCATATAAGATACATTTTGTTTCTGTATTAAAGATCGCGGCTTCCTTTGTGTTGATATCCTCTGTGATCTTTTATTTTTATAAACAACGATCAGATCTTGCCCAACAGGACCGTACCGAACTTTCAGATAACCGTGACCCAATCGCAGCAAACGACCAAAAAATAAATAATGAAGAAGTACCCCTTATTGACAACATCGATCAAAACAAGCGGGTTTCACCGATAATACCTTCCCAATTCGCAAATACAAAGCATAAAAGGGATGTAAGATCTACCCAAAACAAACCAACCGGCATTAAAGCCAATCAATGGGTACCTTTTGAAATGAACGTAAAGAAAGTTGATCTGAAGTATTCAGGTTCGTATGTTCAAAATGTGGCCAAAACAGAAAACCTTAACCTTGAGTATCCGCATCCCAATGCCGAAACAGAAGGTAAAAACTTGATTGTTAAATTCAACAGAATTCAAAAAACAACGCTGCTGGTATTAAGAGACATTCCGAACATTTCAGTTAAGATGACCCCAAATTTAAAAGCAAAAAAACCAAGCCTGGGATTTGAACTTAAAGGAAACACGGTTTATGCAAATGCATTAATTCAAGTAAAATAACAAAACATAAAAAGATATTATGAAAACGATAAATTCAATCACAACCATTCTGGCCCTACTTTTAGCAAACATGCTTATGGCTCAATCCGACACCCTGAAGGTAAAGAAAACCAAAACCATTGAAGGCAAAAAAATGAAGATCACGGTGGATACCCGTATTGTTGAAAAGGACGGAAGAACAGAGATCATCACCACAACCGATTCGATACGACTGGATGAGGACAATATGGAAATTAACGACAAGGAAGGAGAAAAGATCGTAAGACAGGAACGAATAATCATTGATGAAAAAAGAACAGGTAGTCCTTATCAGAAAAATCAGACACACTGGTTTAATTTCGACCTGGGTTTTAATCTGTTCCTTAACGACGGAAGTCTGGATATGCCTGAGGGGTATAAAGACCTGAAGCTTGAAAATGGAAAAGGCGCTAATTTCAACCTTCGTTTGTTCGAACAAAATATTGACATCATCGAAAAAAGGCTTTTCCTGGTATACGGTATCGGTTTTGACTGGAACAACTACCGGTTCAAAAACAACATCGATCTTTTAAAAGACAGTGCTGTATTAAGCTATACGGTCAATCCGGATATTAACTATAAGAAGAACAAACTGGTAAGCACCTACCTCACAGTTCCGGTGTTGATCAAGTTCAGAGGAAATGAAAACAAGCATGGAGATGCTCTTGAAGTGGCTGCCGGAGTGCAAATGGGTTACTTACTTAAAACTCACCAAAAACAAAAATGGGAAGACAATGGTAATACTAAAAGAAAGGTGAAAGGTGATTATAATTTGGATGAATTGCGACTTGGCTACTCCTTGTATTTTGGATATGGAGATGTGTTATTTTACGCAAAATATTACCCCGAATCTGCCTTTAAAAAATCGCAAGGACCGAATGTAAATACACTTTCTTTTGGCATTGCCTTTAATGGTTTTAATGATTTTGGATCGGACTGGAATTGAAAATTAAAAAAAAATCCTCAATTTTATATTTGATTATCAGCTACTTATGGATTCAATTAAAGATATTTCACAAAAAATTTAGATTTTAGAATTTACCTTATAATTTTGAAATGTATATATAGCAGTATTCAATCAAAAAAAAATTAAAACTATTATGAAAAGAATTAATCAAATTTTAACTGTAGGTTTACTTATTTGTGGCCTTAGTTTTACTTCATCGGCGCAGAATTCTTCTAAGGATGGCGGATCAGGTGACAATGCAAAAATGGAAAAATCAAGGGGAGCTGATCCTAACATCAAAGTTGGTGAACGAAAAAATGGTGATGGTCAGACTTCAAAAGCAGTTCAGCCCGCAGAGCAAGGTGCAAGAGGTGGCGGAGGATGCAAGGCCTTGTTTGACAACCACACCGGTAATTATGTTTATTGCTATATCGATGGTTATCTTGAAGGTTATGTTTCTCCTTACGGAAATGGAGCAGTAAACGTTTCAAATGGCACCACATCCTTGTATGCAGTAGCTGAGTTTACAGATGGAAGTAAAACTACGTGGGGACCGATTTCAAAGTATTGCAGCTATCAAACGTTTGAACTGGAACTTTACGGTTCATACTATAACTGGTACTTGTACTAAACCTTTTAAAACAAACGATTTAACCCCGGTTAATCCGGGGTTTTTTGTAAATAACCAAAATAGCTATGTATATCAAAATAAAAAAAATCACACTAATAATTTGCATTTTCTTTCTTGGAAATGCAGGCTTTGCTCAAGCCGGAGATCTGGGTCAGATGATGTTTGAAAGAGCTAATTACCTGTATCAGAATCAGAAGTTCGACTCAGCCTTATTTTACATTAATAATGCCATAAAAGCACAGCCGAACACGGAGTCTTATATTTTCAGAAGAGCCCTGATCTATGAAAAGGTCAATAAACCTGATGATGCCATAAGCGATTACAAAACCTGCATCAGCATAACCGACAAAGCATTATATTACAACAATATAGGTGTAATTTATGCAATACAGTCCGATTTCAATGAGGCCTTAAAGTGGTACCAGATCGCACTGGAAAAAGAACCCGAATACGCACAATCCTGGGTCAACATCGGTGTAGCCTACTACTATTTGAAAATGCCTGAAAAAGCCTGTGATGCAATGAGAAATGCAAGCAAATACGGTTTAAAAATGGCCGATTCCTATCTTGCTGAACACTGCAAATAGAACGTGTTAATTTAAGGCGGTTTTAAGGCGGGCGTACAAAACTTTGCAGTCATTTCAATAAACTGCTATTCGAATTTACATTATTCTACAAACCCGGATCTGCTGATCTGCAAACCTTAAAGCCAAAGTTTTATTAATTCGCATAAACGTGCATTAATGTTTAATTTCGCACATCAACGAATAAAAAATGCACATAGCCTATTTAGAAGAAAACAAAGAAAGATTCTTAAACGAGTTGTTCGAACTTTTAAGGATCCCAAGTATAAGTGCAGACAGCAAGTTTGCAAACGATGTGAGAAAAACAGCAGAGTTTGTAAAAACTAAGATGCAACAAGCAGGTGCCGACAAGGTAGTTATCGAAGAAACCACCGGATATCCCATAGTTTATGGGGAAAAAATCAAGGATCCGTCCTTACCTACGATCCTGGTTTACGGGCATTACGATGTTCAGCCTTCTGTTCCGGATGAACTATGGACCTCACCTGCATTCGAACCGGAAGTGCGCAATGGAAAGATCTATGCCCGTGGCGCATGTGATGATAAAGGGCAGATGTACATGCACTTAAAAGCATTCGAAACCATGATGCAAACCAATTCACTTAGTTGTAATGTAAAGTTCATGATCGAAGGAGAAGAGGAAGTAGGAAGTACAAATTTGTCGGTTTATGTTAAAAACAATAAGGAAAAACTAAAAGCGGATGTAGTATTGATTTCGGACACAGGAATGATCGCCAACGATACACCGTCTATTGATGTCGGACTCAGAGGACTTAGTTACGTTGAAGTTGAACTAACAGGTCCCAACCGTGACCTGCATTCAGGAGTTTATGGAGGTGCCGTAGGAAATCCAATCAATATTTTATGTGATATGATCTCATCTTTACACGATGAAAACAGACACATAACCATTCCGGGATTCTATGATAAGGTAAATGAACTAAGCTCTGATGACAGAGAATCGCTTAACAAGGCGCCCTTTGATCTGGAAAATTATAAAAAAGACCTGAATATCGATGAAGTTATGGGAGAAAGTGGATATACCACACTGGAAAGAACCGGTATTAGGCCGACATTAGAACTTAACGGAATATGGGGTGGATATACCGGCGAAGGAGCTAAAACCGTGCTTCCCTCAAAAGCCTATGCAAAAATATCGATGCGACTGGTTCCTAACCAGAGTTCGGAAGAGATCACAAGACTTTTTACAGATCACTTTATTTCAATTGCACCAAAAAGTGTTAAAGTTAAAGTCACTCCTCATCATGGAGGCGAAGCGGTAATCACACCTACCGATTCAATTGCATTTAAGGCTGCATCAAAAGCCATGGAAACAACTTTTGGGAAAGCTCCTATCCCGACTTTCGGAGGGGGAAGTATACCTATTGTTGCACTTTTTGAGAAGGAACTTGGTTTAAAAACCGTACTAATGGGTTTTGGTCTCGACAGCGATGCTATACATTCGCCAGATGAACATTATGGTCTTTTCAATTTTTACAAAGGAATTGAAACCATACCGTATTTTTATAAATACTACGCTGAAATGATGCTTTAAGTCCGGTATTAAATTTTTCTTGAAATAGTATATTAAGAAGACTGGTCAGATGTAACGTTCCAGTTCCCTTTTAAGGTCTTTGTTTTTGAGATCTTCTCTTTTATCGTAGTTTTTCTTACCTTTAGCGAGGGCGATCTTAAGTTTAAGAAAACCCCTTTCTGAAAGAAATACTTCAATGGGTATTAAAGTATACCCCTTGTCTTTTAGCTTATCTTTTACCTTTTTTATTTCTCTTTTGGTAAGCAATAATTGTCTGTCCCTTAGAGGAGAATGTTGCGAATAACCGGCATTTTTAAATTCCGAGATATGCATATTTTTTATTTTAATACCCTCTGGTTCTACGATGCAATATGCATCGGAAATGTTTGCATGTCCTGCCTTAATGGACTTTACCTCTGAACCGGTTAACACGATTCCTGCATCGAATTTTGTCTCCAGATGAAATTCAAATGAAGCTTTTTTATTCTTAATACTAAGCCCTTTTGATTTATTGTCCTTCGCCACGAATCGAATTAAATATTGAATGGATCTTTTCTTTTAATAAAATTTTCTGACCGGTATTTCCTTCAGCAATCAGTCTGTTTCCGGCATTTACCTTAAAATCACAAAAAATGTTGTTGCCTTTGAGTTCCTGAAAAATACCCGTAAATAAAACCTTTTCGCCAATAAATGCGGGACTGTGATGTTTGATGTTTAAAAAAGTGCCTATCCCCTCTTCCCCTTCCTCCTTCATGTCAATAACGAACAATCGGCAAACCCATTCCGCATCCCTACCAAGAGCGAAAGTTGAATAAACAGGATGTACCATTCCCGAATCAAACTGTGCCACGTCAGTTTCCAAAACTTCTCTTTCGAAAGTCTTTACATCACCGGGTTTAAAAATTGATAGCATAAAATTATAATAATGCAGTCTGTTTGCAAAGATAAACAGTATTCGTTTGAAAATTTCAGGACGAAAACATTTAGCCGGTCAGATTAATTAAGCTCACTTTTATTGTATAAAACTACTAATTATTTGTTGAAATCTATATCCATTGTTATGTAAATTTGCCAATTATGAAATTCATTGCCAATACAACATCACTGGTAGAACATTTACAAAAAATCAGTGGTATTCTGGTTTCAAAACCTACCCTTCCCATTATTGAAAATTTTTTATTTAACATTGATAAAAAAACACTCACGATTACCAGTACAGATCTTGAAACCAGCATGAGTACTGAAATGTCGGTAGAATCAGATGGCAAAATTTCAGTTGCGGTACCTTCCCGCTTAATGCTTGAAACATTAAAATCACTCCCCAACCAACCGGTAACTTTTACCATTGACGACAAAACCTTTCAGGTGCAGATCAAATCCGAATTTGGAAGTTACAAATTAGCAGGTTTGGCAGGATCTGATTTCCCAAAGATCCCGGAAGTTGAATCTGAATCTTCGTTCAGCATCGCATCCGACACTTTGCAAAATTGCATTGCAAAGACCTTATTTGCCACGAGCAATGATGAGTTAAGAATGAACCTCACAGGTGTTTTCGTTGAACTTGAAAAAAATGGTATAACCTTTGTTGCAACCGATGCCAATAGGCTTGTGAAGATAAAGCGTTCAGATGTTAAGCCGGGTGTTGTTCATAATTTTATACTTCCCAAAAAGGCACTAAACCTATTGAAGACCAGCTTGTCAGGAGCTTCTGTTCCGGTTCAGGTTGATTATAATCGTTCAAACGCATTTTTCTCTTTTGGTGATACCAAACTTGTATGCCGGTTCATTGACGAAAAGTACCCGAATTACAATGCCGTAATACCTCAGGATAACCCGAATGTTTTGATCATGAGCCGAGATGATCTGTACAATACGGTAAAAAGGATTTCAATTTTTTCGAACAAATCCACGCATCAGATACGCCTTAAATTAAGTGGAAGCGAAATAAACATCTCCGCCGAAGACAATGATCTGAACAACGAGGCAAACGAAAGAATTGCCTGTGAATACAACGGGGAAGACTTAGAGATCGGATTTAATTCGAAATTATTACTGGAACTTTTGGGAAGTCTCGATATAGATGTTATCAAAATGGAACTTAGTTCGCCTAAGAGTGCAGGTCTTATCCTACCAAATGAAATGGAAAAAGGAGAAGACATGCTAATGCTGATCATGCCAATGATGATCAACAACTAATCATCAGTTTAGAGCTTACATCTCAAATTTCTTGTTAGGCTGAGCGCAGTCGTTGTCAGGCTGAGCGCAGTCGTTGTCAGGCTGAGCGCAGTCGTTGTCAGGCTGAGCGTAGTCGTTGTCAGGCTGAGCGTAGTCGAAGCCTGAGCGTAGTCGTTGTCAGGCTGAGCGTAGTCGAAGCCTGAGCGTAGTCGTTGTCAGGCTGAGCGTAGTCGTTGTCAGGCTGAGCGTAGTCGAAGCCTGAGCGTAGTCGTTGTCAGGCTGAGCGTATTCGAAGCCTGAGCGCAGTCGTTGTCAGGCTGAGCGCAGTCGAAGCCTACTTCTTACTTGAACTTTCATTTTTACATTCAGATAGCTCTTTTAATTTATTCCAATCTTTTCTGATCAAGGCTTCCTTTTTCTTTCTACTCCATCCTTTAACTTGTTTTTCAAAAGATATGGCTTGCCTTACATCATTAAAGTTAGAATTGAATACCAATGAAACAGGCCGGCGATTATGCGTATATGAGCCCTGATTTATCCCAATCTGATGTTCTGCAAACCTTCGTTCCAAATTATTCGTAACACCTGTGTAATATGAATTATCAGAACATTTAAGTATGTAGACAAAATATTGCTTCAAAATTGATTTTCAGACCAATTAAGCTTAATGAATTGACTTATTCTAAAATAAAATATTTTAATCAATGCTAAATGTGTCTTCGACTACGCTCAGACGGACATTTAGCATACTGGTGAGATCGTCTAAGTGCTGAAGTAGCAATGGATATTTTTAATAAGTTTTAAAGAAAAATCCCCTAATCAATTTCAATGCAAGCCTGACCGCAGTCGTTGTCAGGCTGAGCGCAGTCGAAGCCTGAGCGCAGTCGTTGTCAGGCTGAACGCAGTCGTTGTCAGGCTGAGCGCAGTCGTTGTCAGGCTGAGCGCAGTCGTTGTCAGGCTGAGCGCAGTCGTTGTCAGGCTGAGCGCAGTCGAAGCCTATCTTTCACCATCTTCTTTCCCATATGCCTTGATGATCTTTTTTACCAGTGGGTGCCTTACCACGT
The DNA here is from genome assembly GCA_020635455.1 of Flavobacteriales bacterium. Lineage (GTDB taxonomy): Bacteria > Bacteroidota > Bacteroidia > NS11-12g > UBA9320 > JABWCE01. The sequence goes on along the minus strand of JACJZT010000002.1, from coordinate 150,236 downwards.
CTTCAACATCAAGGTAAACCGTGCTTATCCCTTTAATGCCATCCAGAATTTTAATTGCCTTTCTGAGACCCGATTCCATCTTAGGCGGCAAATCAACCTGTGTAAGGTCACCGGTAATAATAACTTTCGCATTAGGCCCCATTCTCGTTAAAAACATTCTCAACTGTATGTTGGTAGAATTCTGAGCTTCATCCAGTATTACAAAACAGTTATCGAGTGTTCGACCACGCATAAATGCCATAGGGGCTATTTCGATGGTGCGGTTTTCGATATATTTCTGATATTTTTCCTCAGGGAGCATGTCTTGCAATGAATCGTATAATGGCCTTAAATAGGGATCTATTTTTTCTTTCAGATCACCCGGTAGAAACCCAAGATTTTCGCCAGCTTCTACTGCCGGTCTTGCAAGAAAGATCCTTTTAATGGTTTTGTTTTTCAGAGCCCTGACTGCAAGTGCAACTGCTGTATAGGTTTTGCCTGTACCTGCCGGTCCAACCGCAAAAACAATGTCGTTTCTGTCTACTTCGTTAACCAACCTGATCTGATTTGGTGTTCGAGCGCGTACGATCTTGCCATTGGGTCCAAATACAAGCACATTATCGTTATTCACATTATTGGATTTCAATTCTGATTCATCGGCAATCTCAGAACTTTTTTGATCACCATTCAAAATAGCCATAAGCTCTTCTTCATTTAAAGTAGAGCGGTTGTTTATTAGATTTTCAAGGATCTCCGTTTTTCGTTCAAAGAGTTCCAGTTCTGTCTCAGGGCCGGATGCTTTAATTTCATTGCCCCTGGCCGAAATTTTAAGTGTTGGAAATGTTTTTATTAATAGTCTGAGATATGGAGAATCGGAACTAAAAAATATAGCCGGATCCGTTTTTTCAATGATTAAGATTTTCTCTGTCAATCGATAATATTTTGAAAGTTTTGCTTCATAATTAATCTCCATCACCCGGCGTTTAATTTATTAGATACCGTGTGAATTGCTTTGTTTTCTTTTTGATTGTTTCAAATCTACATTTGTTCTGTTTATTATCAAACTACAAAATTGCCAATAGTTACCCTAACTACTGATTTTGGGGCTCAGTCTCATTTCGTGGCTCAGCTGAAGGGAAATCTTTGCAAAATTTTACCCGATTGTAACATTATTGACATTTCACATTCCATCACATCGTTTGATCTGAACGAAACCGCTTTTTTGCTAAAAAACACCATCTTTCATTTCCCGCCAAATTCAATACACGCCATAGGTGTTGATTCGAGTCTGGATGTTTATAAAGGAATGGTTATTGCCAAAAAGGAAGATCAATTTATTATTGCTGCCAATAATGGAATCATACCCATGATCTTCGATAATGAGCCTTATGAATATGTTTATATTGAACATGAGATCGATGATTATTTTTCCTTTAAGAATATTTTTCCACAATACATCAAAAAAATACAGGAAAACAAATTCAGCATACACCTTCCTGAAGCCCTCTATTGTGATATTTTAATTCGACAAATACAAAAACCGGTTTTTATTGACAATAACATCACTTTCAATATCATGTATACGGATGCTTTTGGAAATGCATATACAAACTTAAAGCGTTCCTTCTTTGAGAACATTGTGGGTGATAAACTCTATAAAATATGTCTAAGCAAATTTGAATACGTTGATAAGATCAGTACAACATATTCTGATGTAAACGAAGGTTCTATGCTGTGTTTCTTCGATGAGAATGATTATATGGTCATCGCTATCAACAAAGACAGAGCGGATCTGTTACTGGGTTTGAGCAAAAACTCCAAACAACTTGTTGTTGAGATCCTTGAAGGTGTAAAATAGGATCAATCAATGGTACGGGTGTATTGAAGCATGAAACTTCTCGGGGGCATGGCTTCACTCGGTCTTGTCATGTAAAAACGGTTTAATACATTATTAACTATAAAGGCTAATTTCCGTTTCTTAAAACTTTTGGCAACCCGCAGATCAAAAATGTAATCGCCGTTCTTTCCCTGGTCTCTGGTTTCCTGAATTCCGGGAACGACAAGGGAGATCGGAAATGACACAAATGCCTTATCCACATTTATTAAGGCACTGTTATACCTGAAACTTATCCCTGTTTCAAAACCATAAAATTCAATTTGCATGTCTGCTCTTACCAGATTCTTTGGTCTGTATTTTAGAAAACCGGTTTCAGGGTTACTGCTTGTACTATTAAAAGTAAGTTGGTTTCCCATTGAATCCACATAAAAAACCTTATCAGGATCCAGAGCCACAGCGTTTGCATAGGTATATCCGGTTAACCATTTGATATTGCCCTTATTGAATTTATATATACCTGTAAGAGATACGTCAATTCCTTCAATCCGTGCATCGGAAACATTCAATGACCTAAAACCAAAACCAAAAGTACTTGTATTTCTTTCCCACTGACCGAATGCAAACTCCATCATGCGCGTATACTCCATCCTGAATAGTGCAACATCAAGAATGCCGTTCAATTTCCCAAGAACCAGGCCTTGTTTAATTCCGATTTCTGCATTCCATCCCTGTTCCGACCGCAACTCGGTGTTTGGATAGATCTTTAAAGGGCCCACATTGGTTAGAATATAAGACTCTGCTATGGTAGGAAAACGATACCCCTGACCAAAAGAAGCCCTGGCAAAGGTTGACTTTCCCATTGCACGACTTACACCGGCCCTGAACACAGGTTTAGCTTCCTTATAATCGTTTAATTGATATCTTTCGTATCGCGTCCCTGCATCAATGTTCCATTTGCGGTATTTCTTATTTAGTTGTAAAAACACTGCTGCATTACTTGAGTTCTGCAATCCCTGATACAATGGTGAATTGGAACTGGCCAAGTTACCGGTTATGCCTCCGGTAAAACGTATTTGATTAAAAAAAGATCCGGATATTTGATACTCAATGAAATAAAAATCAGAAAAATTACTTTGTATCTCCCTTGTCTTTTGCTGAATTACTTCGTTTGAAACCCTTAAATATCGTGCCTGCAACAAATGTTTAAACCTACCGGTGAATGCTATAAATCGCGGATCAAGGTTAAAACGAAAAGTCTGACTTTCGGTTATGTTACTGTCGAGGGAAGTATAAGCAAGGGAATTGCTTTGCCATAACAGAAACGAACTGCTATGGCCACTTTGTATGTTTGCATCCAGTCCAAGGGATCCTTTTATCTTTTTAATATCTCTTTTATACTGTATTCCAAAACGTCCTCTGTCGTCCTTATCGCTCATTCGGTATCCATCATCATTCATGGTATTGATGTTAAGAGTGAGGGAGTTTTTCCCATATTTCCTTGAATGAAAAGCCCTGATACCGTAGGTAAATAATGGCTTGCCGTTATTCCAGTCGAGCGATGATTCCTCTGGCTTTCCATATTTTCCAAAAAACACCGTTGCCCGAGTAACCGGTTTTGGTCCCGGTGAGGCCGTCCTTATGTTGATAACACCGTTTAAGGCTGAAGACCCGAACAAAACGGAAGATGCTCCTTTGATCACTTCCATACTTTGAAGATTGTCGAGAGGAATGAACGACCATTGTACCTGACCCGCATCCCCGGAAGCAAGAGGCATGCCATCAAGCATTACCATTACCCTGCTTCCTGCACCGTAACTCCATCCCGATCCTGAACGGATCACCACTTGTCCGTTGATGGTTTGTACACCCGGTATCTGGTCAATGATGTTCTCTGCCGTCAAGGGATTTTTATTCTGAACGATATAAGGTTTAATAACTTCCATTGAAACCGAAGTATTCTTTAACTCCTGTGCTGTTTTAGATGCTGAAATAACAACTTCGTCAAGAGGATTGTCTGATTTTCGGAAAAGAATGTTCAAGATCTTTTCATCCTTAAGCAGAGTCTTGGTGTAAACAGTATAACCGGTCTTTGTAAATTCCAGTATTTCTCCGGCCAGTCCCTTAATTACAAAGTTGCCACTATCATTGGTTGTACCTCCTTCTCCTGTGGAAATATTTTTTACACTTACATTCTCAACAGGTTCACCATTGTCTTCAATGACCTTTCCTTTTATAAACTGAGCTGAGGCAGGTTCCAAAAACAAAAAACACGTCGAAATAATAATTTTGAGCCTCAGCATAAATAGTTTAGAATTGTAATCCAAATTCACATCAAATGACTCAAAAATTTTTCATACTTACATTATTTTTTTTAAGTGGTATTTACACAGTAAATGCACAATGTACGCCGGATACAAATATTAAATCTCCGGGGTTCTACCCTTCCATGCTTCCGGAAGCTGATGTAAATGTCAGTTATTCTGAAGTTATTCAATTCAAAATAGTTAAGGATACGGTTGTAATTGTTTTCGGACAACCACAAAATGCCAGCATAGACTCGGCAAAAGTTCAAAAAGTGATCGGTTTGCCAAATGGAATTAACTTTGAATTAAATCATTCAAATAAAGTTTATACTCCTGAAGAAGTAGGTTGCGCACTTGTTTCGGGTACACCTACCGAAGCCGGAACTTTTAAACTCGGCATCATTCTTACCATTTATGCAAAGGTTTCAGGTTTTCCGGTTAGCCAAACCGATACCATAAAAAGCTTCAGCATTCAGGTGAACGGAAATGCCTCTGCAGAAGTATTGAACAAAGAGCAAATTCGTTTTTACCCAAATCCCATAGTTTCCGGAAGTCTTCATTTCGAACACCAATCAGGAAATTATGAATATGCTATTTTTAATTCTTCAGGTATACAAATCGATGCAGGGGTACTTCCTGTTTCGGGTAATAAAATTGATTTTGACCATACAAAGGGAGTTTATTTCATTGAATTAACAAAAGACGGATCTCGTAATAGATTTAAACTTATAAAGTTATAAGATCACTCTTTCATTAATCTTATATAATTTATTTTGCCTGCCTGACGTATTTTAAACAGATACAGACCTGGCTCGAATTCAGACAAATCGCAAATCGTTTTATCATGCCCGGGACTCAAGCTTTTCAAATTTCTACCCTTCATGTCTACAAGTTCAATGGTAGCACCTTTTGAAAAATTGCTTCCTAAGTCGATATAAACTATTTCGTGTGCAGGATTAGGATAGATCCTTATGGGTTTTTGCAGCTGGCCTGAAATTCCCAGGGGGCGATTAACCGCATTCATCCGGTAATTTGAATATACTCTATATTCGCCGGGTAAAAGGTTGAAACTTGTGTCCGTTTTAGAGATTTCAATGCTGTCCTGAGAGAAATAATCATACCATTTACCGGTTTTTTGAAATTTTAAGTTTGCACTGGCAGTTTTAACATCAAAATTTCCGACAATTACCATATGATGTCCTGAATCATTCAGATAGATGCTTTTAACAATACTTGCTAAATTAACTTGATAATCTGTGGTGTTAAATATCTTTTGTTCCGTTTTAAGATGTATCATGGTCGACCATACATCGTGAAGGTATTTTCGGTTCTTTTCGTTAAGATACGACCATCGAATGGGTTTATTACCCAATCGGCCATTTAAATCGATACTAACATCATAGCCCAGTTCTCCGAATTGCCAGAACATTTTAGGTCCGGGAAGACCAAAAAAGAAAACTCCGGCCAGTTCATTTCTCTGCAAGGCCGTGGTAAGGTTCTTGACCGAATAATTTCCATTTGTATTGCCGTAATTCAGATTTTTATACATCAACCTTTCCTCGTCGTGACTTTCAAGGTATGAAACAAGACTGGGGTTTTTCCATCCTCTTGATCTGTAATCTGCCCAACTGAGGTCTATGGCATATCCCATGGTTGCTTCATTAAAATTATGAACCATATTCCCCCATAGCATAAACCCTTCGGATTCGAGAACTTTTTCTTCAGAATTATCTGCAAAATGTTCAAGAATATAAATACCCGTTGAGTCATTTGCCTTCAATTTATTCATCATTCTTTTCAAAAGATCAATACGGCTTTGATCGTAATGGCCCCAGGCAGATACATCGGATCCGGTATTCTTTTGCGTGAAACCTTTTGACAGATCGAACCTGAACCCATCAACCTTAAACTCCTGCTGCCAGTATTTCAGGATCTTATCCATGTAAACCTGCGTTGCATTACTTTCATGATTAAAGTCATAACCAACATTAAAAGGATGTTTTTCTATTACATTTAACCAGGGATTGTTGGCCGCCGGTCTGAAATTAGCATCATCCCAGTACAAGCGACAAAGACTGTTCTGACTGAATGCATGATTAAAAACAACATCCATTACTACCGCAATATTTTCCTGATGACAAGCATCGATAAATGCTTTATAGTCCTCTATGGTACCATATTCTTTGTCAAGAGCACCATGAAAAGAGACATTATAACCCCAGCTGTTGTTTCCCTCATATTCCGAAACCGGCATCAATTCTATACAATTAACACCTAAATTCTTCAGATAGGACAAACTGTCCTTAAGTACTTTAAAACTTCTTTCGGAGATAAAATCACGGATCAGAATTTCATAAATCACAAGCTTTTCCTTAGTAGGTCGCTTGTAATTGGTTGATTTCCAGATGAAGGGTTGTTTGCCGGGAAAAAGCATTCCGGCTATGTCAGAGGTTTTGCCTACAGGATAAGGCATCAAACCGGGATAATTTTGCGGTGATATATATTTATCGTTAAATGGATCGAGAACAACCTGTGAATACGGGTCGGCAATTCTTAGTTCTCCGTCTACAAGGTATTGAAATGCATATTCAACCCCCGGAATAAAACCACTGATTTCTAACCAGTATCTGTTTTGGTCGGGTGTTTTGTGCAACTGGTATGTGCAAGACGGCACCCAATTGTTAAAACTGCCAATAAGATATACATGCTTCTTTTGAGGTGCAAAGAGTGAAAAACGGATCTTGTTATCTGAGAGATAGGTAACTCCGTCTTCTGTTCCTGCGGGTAGAGGTTTTACATCTGAAAGATCCGGAACGATCAAATATAAGGTATCATGATTTTTCACGATTCCATTATCGGCACTGAAGACAACCAGATGAACACAGGTGCTTCCAATTTTGTAAGTATAGCTTACTGTGTTACCTGTGACTTTAATCTTTGATGTTCCGTTAATATTGATCTCCAGATCGGCACTTTCAGAAGACATTCCGGAAATTTCCAGTGAGTCACCCAGATTTAAAACAACGAACTTCTTGTCAGGAAAGATCCTCGATGTAAATGCCCCTTCGGATATTTCGTAAAATATATCCGAATTATCCTCTGCTCTGCCTACTTTGCTTCCGTCTTTATTTCTAAAAACAAATGCCAATTTTAAAGCATTTTCGCCACTTGGTAATCCGTAAAAACTTCGGATATGAAATTTAAATTTATACAGATCACCGCCGATCGAGACCATTTTAACCTTTGAATCATCGGTGCCCCAGTTTCCCTGTACGTAACGCCAGTCAGTGTTACTTGTGCTCTTTTCGGTAATAAGACCTGTATGTATGTAAACTTCTTCTAAGGTGCCTTTTAGTGCACCATTTCCTTCTGAAGCATTAAAAATTATGGTCACAGTGTCATTTACCACAGGAAATGCAGGCTGGCATTCCACTACATTTCCCTCAGCAGATCCAAAGACCAGCGATAAAAGTATAAAGGCAATTTGTTTAAAATTAACTTTCATATAAACCAAAACAGGCGACCTTAGCCGCCTGTTTTATCCTTTTATGGATATTTTATTTTTTTACTAATTTCTGAACTCCAAAGGTTCCGTTTTCACCATAAGCATTTACCATGTAAACACCCGGAATGATAGATTCAAGACTAATCACCGTGTTGTTTCCATCGGCTTCCTGAGTAAGCACAACCCTGCCGGTAAGATCCAGTATTTCGATGTGATCAACCAGTTGACCATTAGAAAATTTAATTCTGACATTATCCAGAGCCGGGTTTGGCATCAAACCAAATTTAATCTGATTTACAGATTTAACCGAAGCCGAAATCTGACATGAATTGTATTTATAAGTAGGTAAAACCTGATCGGTAGAAGCCCCTCTGAAATCCATTACCCTGTTGTGACCTCCAATTCCGTTTGGTTCACCACAGCCATTCGAAGTAAAGTCGTAGTTTTCTCCAACGGCATCAGGATCTGAGGTATTGATCCCGTTATAAACTTTCCATACATACTTTCCTGCATACATTTTTACGGTAGCGGTATAAATATCCGAACCCGTAGTTCTTGGCAACAATTTCAAGGTATCTTTATCCCAGTTTCCTATTGGGCTTTCAAGTGCTTCCATAAAATCTCCGGTTACATACACACCTTCAGATGCAACAATTTCATCGCTCATATCAATGTTGAAGATAACTCCCAAAAGAGCACCTAATTTTGGAACACCATATACAGTATCTCCGGTAATTTTGCCGTCAAGATCCATGCTGAACTTAACATTTGGACCTTTTATGACCCAGTTCCCGTTGTTGGTTCCGCCCCACTCATAATCACCATTTTTAACCTTGTGAATGGCTGTAAAAATATAATCACCAGCAGTTTGATCTCCATTTGTACCATCATCATATGCCTGAAAATCAGCCCAACCATTAAAGGCTCCCTTTAACTTGACATTACTGAAAACTTTGTTTGAGTCAATAATCATAAAGGTTACGTCTCTTTCAAAAGTTGTAGCAGCACAATCTGTACAGCTACCAAAACATACAACATCCAATACCAGATCATTGGTACTAACTACAAAGGTTCGGTTGCCATTTGTGGCACAAGTCGAAGGAACGGATTCCGCATCTGACCATGCATTTCCATTAACGTATTTATATTCATACGTCCCTGAAGGAAGTGTAACTGTAAGTTCATAAATACTATCGTGGTCAAGATCTGAAGGTATTGTATTAGGATCGTTGGGATCCCAATCACCGGGAAAACCGGCTGCAGTTTGGTAATTTCCCGGAATGTGAATAAAATTCGGATTTACCGATTCGTTTTTCATGTTAACCCTGAAGGTTACTTGCGATTGTGAAAATGCAGACAAGGTCATAGCAAAAACACCAAGGAGTAATAAGTAAACTTTTTTCATGTTTTAGTTGATTTTAAAATTCAAATATAAGTGTTTAAGTGTAAAATTTACACTTATTTTGAAAAAGGTACCTATTGCAATTTACATTACTAATTTTCAAGCATTTACATATAATGAACTCTGCCATAACCTTAAAATCCTTCCGAAAATTAATTTCTACTTTCCTGGTGTTTTTTTCAGTTCTACCGTTTTCATCGGGTCAGAATATAGAAAGGATCGACCCACCATACTGGTATAAAGGCTTTCAGGACCCAAAACTAGACGTATTGATCAAACTGGACCGACCCTTAGAAAACCTGAGTGCGATATCCTGTTCAGACCTGAATCTTAACAATAGGGTTCAGTATACCATAATGCCAAATTCGAAATACGTTCTTCTAAAATTGGATTTATCTTTTATAAAGCATTCTCAATTACTTTCTTTTGCCATGCATTTTACAATTTCCGGAGAACCCAAAACGCTTGCATTCAATTACCTTATCAAAGAAAAGAAACACGGGAATTTTATTGGTTTAAATTCAGGTGATTTCATATATCTGTTAATGCCCGACCGCTTTTCGGACGGCGATGTTCATAACAACAACATTCCTGAAATGCGTGAATCGAAAATTAACCGGGATTCTGTTTCAACAAGACATGGTGGTGATCTTCAAGGCGTGATAGACCATCTCGACCATATAAAATCGATTGGCGCGACTGCTTTGTGGATGACCCCATTTTATGTAAACGACCAGCCAAAGGCGTCTTATCATGGATATGCAATAAGCGACCATTACAAGATCGATCCAAGGTTTGGAAATTTCAATTTGTGCGATTCACTTGTGAAAAGAACTGAAAATGCGGAGATAAAACTCGTTCTAGACGTAGTCTACAACCATGTAGGTTCAAAACATTATCTCTATGAGGAAATGCCTGACCCCGATTGGTTTCATTTATGGGACACCTTTACCAGGACCAATTATAAAGCATCCCTCCTTTATGATCCTTATGCTTCTTTAACAGACAAAAAGATCTTTTCGAACGGTTGGTTTGACAAACACATGCCTGACCTAAACCAGCAAAACCAGGAACTTGCAACTTATCTGATTCAAAACACACTCTGGTGGATCGAATTGATGAAAATCAAAGGTATCAGGATAGATACATACCCATATTCGGATCAGGTCTTTATGAAAGCATTGACAAAAAAGATTCAGCTTGAATACCCAGATATTGGCATCTTTGGTGAAGTTTGGGTTAAGGATGCTGATTTACAGTCCAAGTTCATTGAAAACAATGCGATCGGATTAACAGACTTTCATACCTATTTTGCACTTACCGAAGCTCTGAATGAAGGTTTTGGCTGGAACTCAGGTTTAAATAAATTGTATAATTCTGTAAGTAAAGATCATTTATACCTGTCGCCTTTAAAAAACGTTATTTTTCTCGATAATCATGATCTGAGCAGGTTTTACTCGGTAATTGGTGAAGACCTTGATAAATTTAAAATGGGCATAGGATTTTTACTTACCGGAAGAGGAACTCCCTGCATATATTATGGAACTGAGGTCCTGATGAAAAACTTTTGCAATCCCGATGGTTTGGTAAGAGAAGATTTTCCTGGGGGCTGGAAAGTTGACAAATTGAATAAATTTAAAAAGGAGAATCGCAGTTCCAAGGAGAATTATGTATTTGAATATGTGCAAAAAATCGCTGAATTCAGAAAGAACTCCAATGCTTTAAAATTTGGCAGTCTTTCCCATTTTCTGCCGCAGGATGGACATTATGAATATTTCAGAACCTACCAAGGCGAGATGGTTATGGTAATTATGAATCAAAATACGTTGCCGGCACAAATTGATCCTGTACGTTACAGCGAATTGTTGCAGAACAAAAAATATGGCATCGATATTGTTACCAATAAAAGGTATACCTTCGAAGGTAAAATTGAGGTTCCTGCAAACTCAGCTTTAATACTTGATGTGAAATGAAAAATAAACACATACTTTTAATAATGGCGACAATCCTGCTGGTTCAATGTGGTGCTTTAAAAAAGTCGAAGAAGAAGTACAAACCGGTAACCATACAATTTACTGAGATGTACTGTGGCGGTGCGGCTCCTCCTGAAGAAATGCTTCAGGAAATGTCGGTTCCCCGAATATATGCCAACCGTGAAGTTGAGGTATACGATAATAATGAACTGGAAGGGGTTATGCATTTATTAAAAACAAACTCAAAAGGAGAACTTAAAATCCCTTTAAAAATTGGCAAAACGGCTTATCTTAATTTTTATGACCACCGAAATAAGAAGGTTTACGAAACCGAAGATATCGAGTATAATAAATGTTACTACCGGTTCTTGCGATACAGATTGGTAAAGATCGATCTTAGTAACAGGGATGTTCAACCGGTCGTGTTTGAAATAGAATGCAACCCCTGTTTACCACCTGCACCTTAATTAGTATATGTTCCCCCGTATTGCAAGTTTCAGGACGCCTGATTTTCTAAAAGGCTTTTTACCAGAGGAGATCGTGATCAATTCTTATGGATTTTGTATAGGAATGGGTATCCTGGTTGCCTTTTTCATCATCTTAAAAAAAGCAAAGAAATATGGCATCAACTCCGACAATCTTTCCGGTTTGTTATTATGGTGTTTTCTGGCAGCCTTTGTTGGAGGAAAACTTTTCTATTACCTCGAAGATCCTGTTAAGTTTATAAAAGAACCTTCTCTAATGATGGAGAATATTGGCAATGGTTTTGTGTTTTACGGATCCCTATTGTTTGTTATTCCCACCATGTATTTTTGGTTACGAAACGAAAAAATTGCCTTTTGGCCCTTTATGGATGTAATGGCATTTGCCGGACCTGTAATGCATTCTTTTGGCAGACTTGGCTGTTTTATGGCGGGATGTTGCCATGGTAAGGTATGTACTAATTTCCTGGGGGTTGTATTTTCTGACCCGCACACAGCGGCTTTTCCCAAAAACACACCATTATACCCCACCCAATTGTTCGACATTGGAGTAAATCTGATAACTCTTTTAATCGTATATCTGATTTCGAAGAAACAACAATTTACAGGGCAGTTATTTTTGATCTACATCTTGCTTTATGCAATTGGCAGAATAATCAACGAAAACTTCAGAGGAGATGAAGCCAGAGGTTTTTTGTTTAATGACAGCATTTCTTATTCACAGTTTATTGCCGTAGTGCTGATCGGGCTTACCCTTATTGCATGGTTCTATCTTAAAAAAAGGAATTCAAAAACGAATGCTTAAGATTTTGATCCGGTTCTTCGGAAATCGTTAAGATTTTTTAATACTGAAAAATTAAAGGTCGGTTGTCCTGGATAAAAGGAAGCCATTCCATAAGTGAAACGATATTTTAATAAATTGAACGTTAAGCCCCATGAAAATCCTGTCACTACTTTTCTTTGTTCAGGAGACAACTCCTTTCTTCTTTGGTAATTGTATCCAAGTATCATATTAAAGTTGTCGGAAAACAGCAGTTCACCTGTGAAATTAAGGTGTCTCATTATTTTTTCCGGTACCGGAATTTTCTCAACCTTTTCTTTTTGAGTGGCAAGATCTATGGTTTTATTTCTCTTGTTTGGATTGACATAGGAAATGTCCCAGGTTTGCAAATCGTGAGCAATTATAGAAAACCGAAGTGGATTGAACTTAAGTTTTTTGGAAATGCCTAACTGAATGTCAAGCGGAAGATCTTCTCGGTGTCCGTCGCGATAGGGAATAAATTGAACGCCAAGGTTTTTGACCAGTAAAGTTGCTGAAAATTGTTTTTCATCGTCAAAATAAATGCCTCCCAGATTAAAAGCACCGGCGGTTGAAACATAAGCTTCCAGGGCAGAATAGATGAAATTAAAATTCAGGCCATAATAGAATTTGTCTTTCCAATGATTTCCATAACCGATCTGGAAATTATAATCCTGTGCGGTAAAAGGCCTTGTTGAATTGCCGTCTTCATCATATCCCTGGATCTTGCCGTAGTCAACAAAAAAAACATTTGCCGAAAAGGTTCCAAGACTATCGAAATGTCTGGCATATCCTCCAAAACCCATGTTAATTCCTGCCAAATAATTGAGGTAAGAAAGAGTAGCATGATTGTGCATTTTTTTGTTCAGCAATGCCGGATTTTGATACGCAAGACTTATGTCATTATCCCGTATTGTAATTAAACTTCCACCTGCAGCTGCAACCCTTGCACTGTGATCCAGATTTAAGAACGGATAGGTACGGGTACCGCCAATCTGAGCGAAAAGGTTTGATTGAGAAAGCAAATAAACCGATATGAACAGGAATTTACGATTAAATTTCAGCATTTGGTTTATAAACGTTATTAAATACAATTAATTTTAATTCTGATCTAATTTTTTAACCATGGTAAGGATCGTTGCCACAGCAATGGTTTCTTCGGTTTCGTCGTAAACCTCTACATAAAACTTCACAATTCCTTTAGCTACATCTTCAGGGTCACGCTTATCCTGATCGAGCTTTTCTTTAACGGTCAGTTTTACACCGATGGTACTTCCTGCATAAACCGGTTTTGTAAACCTGCAGTTTTCAAGTCCGTAATTCAGCAGAACCGGCCCTTTACCGGGGTCGACGAACAGTCCTGCAGCAGCGGATAGTATAAAATAACCATGTGCCACCCTTTCAGTGAACAAAGTACCTTCAAGGGAGGTCGTGTCTGTATGGGCATAGAAGTGGTCCCAGCTAACGTTGGCAAAATTTACAATGTCAGTTTCGGTAATGCTTCTTTTATGTGTATAGATGGTTTCTCCAACTTCGAGCTCTTCGAAATGTTTGCGAAACAGATGTTTTTCCGACATTTTATGCATACCACCGCTTTGATAATTTCCAAGAATATGGGTTAATGTGGTTGGCGATCCCTGAATTGCTGTTCTTTGCAAATAGTGCAACACTCCACGCATTCCTCCCATTTCTTCGCCTCCGCCTGCTCTTCCCGGCCCACCGTGTACCAGCATGGGCATTGGCGAACCATGCCCGGTACTTTCGTTGATGCAGTCTTTGTTAAATACAAGAATCCTGCCGTGATGCGACGCTGCACCGATCACATAATCGCGTGCAATGTCGTTATTGGCCGTGGTTATACTACTGCAAAGGGATCCCTTTCCCATTTTTGCCAATTCAATGGCTTCATCAAGGTTTTTGTATGGGATCAATGTACTAACAGGGCCAAATACCTCTATGCTGTGGGTTGATAACTTTTCGAAGGGATTATCGTTCAAAAGCAACACAGGTGACATGAAAGCCCCTTTATCCATGTTTAAACCATCAATATTCTGTATCGCACTTCCAAAAACAATTTCTGAATCCTGCAACAACTTCTCCATGTTCTCCTTTACTTCGCTTCTTTGTTTCAATCCGGCAAGAGGTCCCATTCGCACACCTTCATTTCTGGGGTCTCCCACTGTGGTCTTACTCAATGCTTTTCCCAAAGCGATCTGTACATCTTCAACCAACATTTCCGGAACCAGTATCCTTCTTACGGCCGTACATCTCTGCCCAGCCTTTAAGGTCATTTCTTTTCGAACTTCTTTAATAAAGATATCGAATTCTTCGGTACCCGGCACAGCATCCTCTCCTAAAACGGTACAATTGAGCGAATCGGCTTCCATATTAAAAGGCACCGATTCAGACAAAATCCTGGGGTGAGACTTCAGCAACAAACCTGTTGAAGCACTGCCTGTAAAAGTTACCACATCCTGAAAGGTAACATGGTCGAGAATGCCTCTGGCAGACCCGCAAATAAGTTGAATGGAACCTTCAGGTAAAATTCCTGAAGCGATCATTTCCCTTACAACCGCTTCAGTGAGATAACTTGTAAGAGAGGCCGGTTTTACAATAGCAGGAACACCGGCAAGTAGGTTTACAGCTATTTTTTCAAGCATTCCCCAAACCGGAAAATTAAAGGCATTAATGTGGATGGCAACACCTTCCTTAGGCACCATGATATGATGTCCGATAAAAGTTCCACCTTTGCTTAGCCCAATGGTTTCACCTTCAACATGGAATCTCTGGTTTGGAAACTGCCTTCTTAAACTTGCATTGCTGAACAGATTCCCTATCCCTCCTTCAATATCGACCCAACTGTCGGTTTGTGTAGCACCGGTTTTATAACTAACCTTATAAAAATAATCTTTCTTTTCTTTTAAATAGAGTGCCAGAGCCTTGAGCATATTCCCCCGTTCAAAAAAAGTCATTTTTCGCAAAGCAGGACCGCCAACCGACCTTGCATACTCCATCATAGCTTTAAAATCCAGGCCTTCACTATCTGCTATGGCAATAAGTTCCCCTGTACTTGCATCGAATAATTCTTCACCCTTTCCGCTTCCTTCTATCCATTTTCCCTGACTGTAATTTTTTAACTTCATGACGTTGTCGGTTTCTAAAACTCAATATCAGGCACGAAAATATACTTTTTTAAGCTTTGATTTTGACCAAAAAACCAAATTTTACCTAAGCAGGTAAAATATCTAAGCATTAAATACTCTATCACTTAATAAAGATCAGGATCAAAAAAAATGCCGGCAAAAACCGGCACTTCATTTATTTATCTTTTAAAGATCAATTTCCGGAACCTCTTCCAAGCCACCATCCCACAACAGCTCCGCCAATTGCACCCATTGCTGCTGTTGCTATGGAATCAACGGCAACGGCAGATAAATTTTCATACCATGTAGACATGGCATATAAGCCAAAACCGAAACTCAAATTGATGAGCAAACCAAGAAAGGCACCTTTTTGCAAACCTGCCATCCATCCCTTAATGCCCGACCAATCAAAAATAAGGGCATAAATATACCCCCATATCAGATTGCTCAACACAAGCGACCACCAGACCATTTCTTCCATTGGCCGTGAAACCCCGGTATTAAGGTTTTCCTCCATGTAGCCTGACAACACCATTCCGTAAATTAAAAAACCGGCTATAAAAAAAGCTATACCACCGATGATTCCTGCAATAATTGTTGATGTTTTCATAATTTTAAATTGTTTAGTTTAATCAAATTTAAAGAAAATACTTTGACATTAATTTCAGATTAACAAGTTAAAAAATTAACATCTTATCAACCAAATATGACATAATAATACAGATTTGAAGCTATATCTGATTTTGAAGAAGGTTTCGGAAACCAAGGATCTTCAGTTAGAAATCAGGCTCTTTCAAGAACCAGGGCATAGCCTTGCCCAACTCCGATGCACATGGTACAAAGTGCATATTTTTTACCTGTTCTTTGCAATTCCAGGGCAGCAGAATAGGTTATTCTGGCACCACTCATTCCCAAAGGGTGTCCCAAGGCAATCGCTCCGCCGTTTATGTTCAATCTCTGGTCGTTATCATCAATCCCCCATTCCCTTGTGCAGGCAAGTGCCTGAGCGGCAAAAGCTTCGTTCAGTTCAATAATGTCCAGGTCATCAAAACCAAGGCCTGCTTTCTCAAGAGCTTTCCTTCCCGCAAACACAGGTCCGATACCCATTATCCGCGGTTCAACACCAACCACCACAGATGACACCACTCGTGCCATCGGTTTTAAACCATGTACCCTGATGGCATTTTCAGAAGCAATTAATATGGCCGCAGCTCCATCGTTCAATCCGCTTGAATTACCTGCGGTAACTGTACCGTTTTTTTTGAAGGCCGTTCTTAAACCGGAAAGAATTTCAAGACTAGAACCGGCTTTAACAAATTCATCCCTCGAAAATTCCAACTCCTTTTTTCCTGAAGGGACGGTAATCGGGGATATTTCTTCATCAAGACGACCGGATTCAAGTGCAATTCCGGCTTTCTGCTGACTCCATAAGGCGAATTTGTCCTGATCCTCACGGCTAATATTGTATAATTCCGCAAGATTTTCGGCGGTATTTCCCATACTATCCGTTCCGTACAACTCTTCCATTTTAGGATTAATGAACCGCCACCCAAAACTGCTGTCGTAAAGTTTTGCATCAGTGCCAAAAGGTCTGGCACTTTTTGAAATCACATATGGTCCTCTCGTCATGTTTTCAACCCCTCCGGAAATCATCAAATCTGAATCGCCTGAATTTATGGCTCTTTTGGCTGCAATCACAGCACTCATTCCACTTGCACATAATCGATTTACAGTTTCGCCCGGAACTGAAAAAGGCAAACCTGCCAACAGCAAGGCCATGCGTGCGACATTTCTATTGTCTTCCCCTGCCTGATTTGCACAGCCCATGATCACATCTTCAACTGCAGCCGGATCCAGATCAGAATTTAAACTCATTAAGGACCGGATAACGTGGGCGGCCAGGTCGTCTGTGCGAACTGAGGACAAACTTCCACCAAAATTTCCTATTGGGGTTCTGGTGCCTGATACAATGTATGCTTCCATCTAATTCTTCTTTTTTAGTTTTTTGATACTTTAAAGATCTCTTTATTCCTGTCCATGTCCCTTAAAAGCGGACAACAACGGTATCGTGAATCGTGATATCTTTCGTACAAATCATCAAGCATTCTAACGATCCTTGATATTCCAAATTCATTAGCCCAGGCAAGAAGACCTTTAGGGTAGTTAACGCCTTTGGTCATAGATTTTTCAAGATCCTCTTCAGAACAAATTTTCATATAAAGAGCATCTGCAGCTTCGCTAAAAAGCATAACCAAAATACGGTTCACAATTTGGCTTCCCAGTTCGTGATCTTCACTTACAACCCGGGTTTCAATAGGGTCCATGTAATTATAGAACCCTCTACCGGACTTACGCCCTAAATACCCTGCATCAACGAGTTGTTTCTGGATTAAAGATGGCTTAAACCTATTGTCGTAGTAAAAAGAAGTCCAGACCGATTCGGTAACCGCATAGTTCACATCATGACCAATAAAATCGGTAAGTTCAAAAGGCCCCATTCTAAAACCGCCTATCGTTCTGGAAGCCCAGTCTATGGTTTCTTTACCGGCTATACCTTCTTCAAAAATCTTAAAAGCTTCTCCGTAAAATGGACGAGCTACCCGGTTAACAATAAACCCGGGTGTATCTTTGGCAATAACAACCGTTTTGCCCATTCCGGAGATTATTTCCTTTGCGATCTGCATAGTATTATTTGATGTTTGCAAGGCAGGGACGAGTTCAACCAAAGGCATTACGATTGCAGGATTAAAAAAATGAATACCCAAAACCCTTGATGCATTTCTGCAGGATGAAGCAATTGAAGTGACGGAAAGTGAAGAAGTATTGGTTGCAAGAATGCATTCCTCTTCAATGATCATTTCGAGTTCCTTGAACAAGGTCTTTTTAACTTCAAGGTCTTCGACGATGGCTTCGATGATCAGATTACAGGATGAGAAAGAAGGCAGGTTGCTTACATAGGTAATATTATTCAAAATACGCTCGGCTTCCTCCCTGGAGATCTTTCCTTTATCCACTCTGGCTTGCAAACCTTCGGCTGTTTTTTCAGCTGACCTTCTTAAGGCTACTGAATTATTGTCAAAAATTAAGGTTTCATGTGAGGCTGTTGCAGCTAATTGTGCAATTCCACTTCCCATCGCTCCTGATCCTATAACTCCTATTTTCATAATACTACCTGCAATTTAATTGTTTTTTGAATAGTGCAATAATAAGGGATTAAATGTCGATTGATCAATCACAAACACTTAAAGTAATCGAAAGGTTCTTTACAGTCGAGACATCGGTACATCGCCTTACATGCTGTGGAACCAAAACGACTTACCATTTCAGTATTGGTTGAACCGCATTGAGGACATTCCACATTTATGGTTTCACCAAAAAGAACCCTTTTGCTCCTGGATGTCTTTTCCGGCGGAGCAATTCCGAATGCCTTCATTTTCTGTAGTCCGCTGTCACTTATCCAATCTGTGGTCCAGGGCGGGAAAAGAACCGTCTTTATTTCAAACTTTTGAATACCTTCGGCCAGCAAAGCCGTGCGCATTTCCAGCTCTATCATGTTCATTGCCGGGCAACCACTGTATGTGGGAGTTATGAACACAATTACTTTATCGCCTTCGATCTCTACATTCTTTAAAATACCAAGTTCTTCTATGGTTATTACCGGAATCTCGGGATCAACTACCGTCGACAGTGTTTTATATATGGCTTCCTTTGATATGGCCATAATTGGATCTTAATTGTATTTTAATTACCAGCTTAATCCGGGCATGGTTTTTTGTATGTATTGCAAATCGGTTAATATGTAACCCAGATTCTCAGTGTGAACGCCTTCCTTTCCTCCGGTTTGAAACCACTTGCCTTCGGGCATAATCAAGGTTGCTTCGTTAAAGATCTCTCCCACAGATCTCAACCACTTCTCTTTTAATTTAGATGCATCAACGGCGATACCCTGTTCGATCATTTCACTTTCGTATTGGGTAGTTTCGAAAAACTCACCACAATACTCCCAAAGATCGTTCACAGCATTTTGTACCTTTTCATGACTTTCTTCTGTTCCGTCGCCCATTCGAATTACCCATTCACTACTATATTTAAGATGATAGCTAACCTCTTTGATGGCTTTTGAAGCAATCGACACCAGTTGCTCGTCTTTGCTTTTCAACATTTCAGTATACATCACAAAACAGTAGGAATCGTAATAAAACTGCCTTGCCATTGTATAAGCCCAGTCCATATTGGGTTGTTCGAGCAACAAAAAGTTCTTAAACTCCCTTTCTCCCCTGAAATATGGATAATGATCTTCAGACTTTCCCCGGTTATCGGTCAAGGCCGCATATTGATAAAAATATCTCGCTTGTCCGATCAGGTCAAGAGCAATGTTCGTTAGTGCAATATCCTGCTCAAGTACAGGACCATGACCACACCACTCACCTAAACGCTGACCAAGGATAAGGCTGTTGTCGGCAAGATGCAATATGTAATTTAGTTTACTGTTTTCGCTTGAGGTACTCATTCTGCCTACCATTACATATGTTCTAATTCATCCGGCAAATTGTAAAAAGTCGGATGTCTGTAAATTTTATCTACCGCTGGCTCAAACATGGCTTCTTGCTGATTCGGATCGGAAGCGGTAATGTTTTTGGATTCCACAACCCATATACTGATACCTTCCATGCGTCGTGTGTATACGTCGCGGCTGTTTTCAATTGCCATTTGCGCATCGGCTGCGTGCAAACTACCAACGTGTTTGTGGTTGAGACCATGTTTGCTTCTTATAAAGACCTCCCAAAGGGGCCAGGATTTTTTATCCATAATTATGCTACTTGTTTAGATTCTGAATTTTTTAAAGCTTTTTTGGCTGCATATGCTGACGCAGCATCTCTTACCCATGCACCTTTTTCCCATGCTTCACGTCGGTGTTTTAAACGTATTTTATTGCAAGGTCCATTTCCCTGAATTACATTATTAAATTCTTCCCAGTCGATTTCTCCATATTTCCAGTGGCCGGACGATTCATCGAATTTGAGGTCCTTGTCCGGCAAAGTAACTCCCAAGATATCCGCCTGAGGCTTTGTTTGATCCACAAAACGCTGCCGCAATTCATCGTTTGAGAATTTTTTTATGCCGGTTTCCATGGAATATGCGGAATGTTTAGAATTCTCATCTGAAGGACCAAACATCATCATAGATGGCCACCACCATCGGTTAACCGCATCCTGGGCCATTTTTTTCTGCTCTTCTGATCCATTGCATAAGGTTAACAAAATTTCATATCCCTGACGCTGATGAAAGCTTTCTTCTTTACAAACCCTTACCATTGCACGCGCATATGGACCAAACGAGCACTTACACAGTGGTACCTGGTTCAAAATGGCAGCTCCATCTACCAACCAACCTATGGCTCCCATATCTGCCCACGTTAAGGTTGGATAATTAAATATACTTGAATATTTGGCTTTACCGCTGTGCAATTCATCCAATAAGGTATCACGGTCAACGCCAAGTGTTTCAGCTGCACAGTATAAATACAAACCGTGGCCGGCTTCATCCTGAATCTTTGCAAGTAGGGCTGCCTTTCGCCTTAAAGTCGGTGCCCTGGATATGTAATTGGCTTCAGGCAACATTCCAACGATTTCGGAATGAGCGTGCTGGGCTATCTGCCGGATCAGAGTTTGACGATATTTTTCGGGCATCCAGTCTTTAGGCTCGATCTTTTGATCGGCCTTTATCCTTTTCATAAATTCATGTTCAAGATCTACTATATTCATACTATAAATATTAAGGTTCGTCGTAGCTTACCACGACTTTTTTTGTTAAAGGGTGTGATTGACAGGTGAGAATATAACCTTCTTCAAGTTCTTCCGGTTCCAGGCTGTAATTAACTTCCATATCCACTTTTCCTTCCAGTAACTTGGCCCTGCAGGTACAACACACTCCCCCTTTACATGCAAAGGGTAAATTTGCTCCTGTTTTTAATGCTGCATCCAAAATATTGATGTCGGTGGTTTGAAGTGCAAAATCATACTCATCACCATCAATGATCACTTTTACTTCACTTAAAACATCTGCCTCCAGAGGTTGTTCATCGTGCTTCTTTTTGGCAATTCCCGACGAAAGGAAGAGTTCGAAGTGAATGTTCTTTTCGTCAAGACCTAAACCCATAAGTGCTTCCTTTACTGAGATAAGCATGCTTTCAGGTCCACAAATAAAAGCTTCATCCACATCCTTGGGTTCAAAAACTGATTTCGCGAACTCATTGCATTTTTCACCATCAATATGTCCGCTTAACAATGGAATGGACTTTCCTTCCCTGCTCATGATAAAAAACAGTGAAAGCCTCCCCATGTATTGATTTTTCAATGCCTCAAGCTGCTCTCTGAATATGATCGATTCGGTGTTCTTGTTGCCGTAAAACAAGGTAAAATTGCTATTGGGCTCTTCAACCATGACTGTTTTAATAAGAGACATGATCGGTGTAATTCCGCTTCCGGCTGCAAATCCGATATAGTTCTTCTTTTGGTCGGAATGCAAATGAGTAAAGAACTTACCTAAGGGGGGCATAACTTCAAGAATTTCTCCTGCTTTTAATTCTTTATTCGCAAAGGAGGAAAAAACTCCATCGTACATTTGCTTTACCGCCACCCTGAAATCATTTTCATAAGGACTGGTGCACAAAGAATAGGATCTTCTTACCTCTTCACCATTGAAATCCTTTCTGATGGTAATATACTGACCCTGGGTAAATTTGAAGGTTTCCTTAAGTTCTTCAGGTATTTCAAAGGAAACGGAAACACATTCAGGTGTTTCCCTTCTTACTTCTTTTACTTTTAATGGATAAAATTCTATCGACACGTTATTTGTTGAGTTATGATGTTGTTGTATTTAAAATAAACTTTAAAAATCCTGAAATGTTTGTGTTAACCAATTCCCCACCAGGAATATAATTTACTGATAAAAGTATCTTCTTCCCTTGCAAGTTTTTCGTCTGCATTGATAAGCTTCATTGCAAATTTTAGGAAGTCAAGGCGTTCTTTCTCAGTAGATTCTTCCAAAAAATCGTTGGCCCTGATTTCAAATAGTTCCATGTATTTGTCCGGTTGCAACTTACTGATCTCATCGGTGGCTGCATCAAGATTTCCTCCTAATGGAAAATTCTTTCTTATGTAATCAATGATCACCGATCCTTCCACAGGCGAAAATTCACCATCAACCTGTGATAGAATCGAAAGCAACTGAAAACCCGTTATATCTTTATTGAACTTCATATATTTCTGACTCCGGTAAAAAGGTATTTTACACCTTTTTAAACATCTTTATTCTATTTTTGATGCAAACTTATATGAATTATGCTTAGGTTAAAAATGATATTCATCATTCTTTCAATATTACTTCTGAACTTATGTGCACATTCACAGAATTTTCACGCTAAAATAATTGGTGGACTCAATGCAGCTCAGGTGGACGGAGATAGTTATGGTGGTTATAATCAACCGGGACTGTTGCTTGGGATGGCCATCTTAAAAAAAAGCAACGATAAGTATCACTGGGGTTTTGAACTTGCATATTCACAAAAGGGAAGTCATAAAAAAACGACCGAAGATGACCCTGCTCCATTCCAATTAAGGTACAACTATGTATGCCTTCCATTGTTCATCGACTATTACAACCTGGGAGAAAACCTTAAAAAGTTTTACCTAAAGGTCGGTGTTTCTAACAATTTCAACGTTGGAGCAAAAGTGGATTTTGGCAATGGCAAAGAAGATACAGAATTAAAAAGATGGGAACTTAGCGGTTTGGTGGGTATCGGATTTAATTTCAATAAAAAACTCGGCATGGTGATCAGACATGAGAACAGTGTTCTCAGTGTGGGTAAGCCGGGAAAAGACCCACAATTCTATAAAGTGAACAGAACAGCACTGCGTAACAGGCTTGTGAGTTTTGTATTGCAATATGAACTCTAGCAAACTTCTTCAATTTTGAGAATTATCCCATCAAAATATTTACCATGAAGAATAAATACCATGCCTTTATTTCTTATTCCCATAAAGACGATGGACTTATAGCCCCAACGCTTCAAAAATCACTGGAAAAATTTGCCAAACCCTGGTATAAACTTAGAAACCTGAATATTTTTCGAGATGAAGGAAGTTTATCTGCATCACCTCATCTTTGGGACAACATCACCAAATGCCTGGATACCTCAGAATATTTTGTTCTGATGGCTTCGCCTGGTTCAGAGAAGTCAAAGTGGGTCAACAAGGAGGTAGAATACTGGCTCGAACACAAAGCTGATAATAAAATTATCCTCGTTCTTACCAAAGGCAGTATGGATTGGGATGAAGGTAAGAACAATTTCAAGGACGCTGAAAACAATTCATTACCGCCGTCACTGGATAAGTATTTTAAGGCCGAACCCTTTTATATTGATCTAAGCCATGTTGCTCATAAACAGGACATTTCCCTAAAAAATCCAATTTACGAAAAAGAGGTCTTAAAACTAGCCGCCCAGCTTCACGGTAAAGAACCCAAAGACCTTGCAGGTGAGGCGGTCAGGCAACACAAGAAGATGGTGCTGGTAAGGAACTCAGCCATAATCCTGCTGAGTGTTTTATTTGTTATTTCTTTTGTTCTGGCCATTATTGCAGATAGAGAATGGACAAAATCCGTTTCAAATCATTTGTTTGCTGAGGCCAAATCTGCTCTTTCAAACGACCCAACACAGGCACTCAATCTGATATCCGCCTCAATTGATAAATTCCCTACAACCGATAAATCCGAATTCAGGATCCAAATACTTTCAGAACATGCATTTTATAAGACCCTCTGCAGGCAGAGCGGTTCGATAAACACTGTGGATTTCTCAAAAGACGGGAAATGGCTGATCGCAGGTTCAGATTCAGGATTAACCTTGTTTGACAGATCCTTAAATCAGGTAAGTGTATTGAATTACCCATACAGCATATGGGCAGCAAGATTTTCACCTGACGGGAATAAAATAATAACCGGATCGGAAGATCATAAGGTTATTATATGGTCAATGGATCATGCTTTAAAATTTCACCGCAAAGACTCCTTTTTGCATAGAAATTTCGTTGCCGGTGTTGATTTTTCCGCTGATGGTAAATATGCTGTTTCAGGAGGCCTCGACTCAATGGCATGGCTGCATAAGCTGGAGAACGGATTCAAAATAGTTTCATCCATCTTACTCAAAGACAGATCCGGTAAAAATGTAACCACACATAATGATCAAGTCGCAGCTGTCTGTTTCTCACCCAAGAATACCGGGATGTTCATTCTTACGGGCTCTTTTGATAAAACCGCTAAATTGTGGAACACAAAAGGAGAATTGGTAAAAAAACTGGAACATCACAGTAACCCGGTGGTAGCCGTAGATATTTCGCCGGATAACAGACTTCTCACCGGTTCATATGACAACACAGCTTGTATTTGGAACATCAATGGAGAAGTCATACATGAACTTAAAGGACATAAAGGTTTGATTTATTCTGCAGTATTTTCGGGTGATGGCAAACATGTCCTTACCGGGTCGGAGGATGACCGTGCGATTTTATGGGACAGCAGTGGCAGGGTAATTCAAAAATTGGTCGGACATAATGATGCAGTATACGGGGCCTGTATTTGGGGCAGTAACATTGAAGAAATGCATACCGTTACGGCTTCATTGGATGGAACTGTAAGAAAATGGATCATAAAAGAAAGAGGCTCCTATCCCATTCATACTCATCAAAGCATCATCTATCAGGGAAAGTTTATCAATGATGACAAACACATCATCACCTGTTCGGAGGACAAGACCAGTATCAGAATGGACATCGCAGGCAATTCTTCAGACACTTTCATAGGACATTCCGCCGGTGTTTATGCCATTGCAGGTTCAGCAGATTTGAATCTCATGCTTACAGGATCGTATGACAATACGGTTTTGGTTTGGCAGAAGTCGAAAAAAAAGGCAATCTCTAAATTGCGGCATAAAAATGCTATACACAGCCTTGCAATGAGTAAAGATGGTAAATCAGCCGTTTCGGGCACTGCCGACGGGAAACTGTACTTCTGGGACCTGACCGATTTAAATGCTCCAAAACTTCATATCGATTCCGGCAGTCATACCAAGGTAGTAAATTCTATTATTCTATCGGGTAAAAATGATACCATGTTCACGTGTTCAGATGACGGATTTATTAAAGGTTGGGTGTTACAACCAGATAACACCTTCAAATGCCTGATAAGTTATAATATGGAGTCACCGGTAAAATCCCTGGCGGTATACAAAATGCGTTCATTTGTTGCGGGGCTTGAATCTGAAACCCTGGTTATAGGGTATGGTTCAATTTTTAAGAAATGTAAAATATATAAACATAAGGTTAATTACGGCCTTATCAGCTCATTGGCTTTTTCTCACAACGGACAATTGATCGCCGCAGGTAGCCATAACGACCATGTTTATATATTCAAAAGATCAAAGAACAAACATATTAAGGAACTCGTGCTCATAGGCCATAAAGGTAAGGTGTCCTCTGTTTCATTTTCAAAAAATGATGATCATTTATTGAGCACCTCATTTGACAATACGGTCAGATTGTGGGATATGAAAGAGGTTAAAAGATCCTACGAAGAAATGAAACGCAAGTTAGCGAACATCGATAGACTTAGCGAAAATCAAATAGACAGCATTCTTAAACGCTAATTGATCATGATCATAAGCATACTGATCAGGCTTAACTTTTCATAATTTTTAAACATTTGTTTAATTCATTTGTTTAAATCAATTTTTTAATTTTAATATTGCAGTTGAAAAACATGAAATCTAAATCACCGGAAATAGATCAGTCGACGGAAGAAAAAATCAAACAAGCTGCTAGAGAATTGTTTCAAACCAAAGGATTTTCAGCAACCCGTTCAAGAGATATTGCTACAAAAGCCGGGATCAACCTTGCTTTGCTGAACTATTATTTCAGAAGTAAAGAAAAGCTGTTTAACATCATTATCCTTGAAACCATGCAGGAATTTTTCTTGCATTTGAGTGAAATGCTTAACGATGGTTCCAGTTCTTTTGAAGAAAAAATAAATAAGATCGTTGCTAACTACATCGAACTACTTACGAACAATCCCGACATACCGATCTTTATATTGAGTGAAATAAGGCAAAACCCTGAAGAACTCCTGTCAAAATTTAAAATGAAGGAAGCCCTGATGCGTTCCAATTTTATGTTTCAACTCAAGGAAGGAATTGAAAGGAAAGAATACATTCCAATAAACCCACTGCATTTTATCATGAATTTGCTGGGAATGCTCATCTTCCCATTTATTGCATCGCCAATGCTAAAAAAGATTGGAGAACTAAATAAGGAAGAATTTCTGAAATTAATGAACGAACGCAAAAACTCGATACCCGTTTGGATATTAAATTCCATTAAAACCAATCCGTCAAAATGAACCGCAATTCAAAACCGATCATGATCCAGCTAAGCTCCTTTAAAATTGTTTTCAGAATTCTTCCTGTATTCTTCTACCTTTTCCTTACCACAAAACTGGAAGCACAGGAATTAAAAACGATCAACATTGACACTTGCTTTGAAAGGGCAAGACAAAATTATCCAAGGATAAGGCAATTTTCATTACTGGAAAGAAGCATGGAATACTCCATTAAAAATGCCAATAAGGCTTTGCTACCGGTCACCGGTATTTATGGTCAGGCTACGTATCAGTCTGAGGTAACTTCCCTGCCGGTAAATTCACCTCTTTTTGACGTTCCCACAATTAGTAAAGATCAATATCGACTTTATGGTGAGATCGTTCAACCCCTTACCAATTCATTCGTTATTAACGAATACAAAAGGTCCATTAAAGTTAATACTGAAATGGAAAAACAAAAACTTGAAATCGAACTCTACCAGATAAAAGAACGCATTCTTAATCTTTATTTCGGGATCCTTCTTACCGACGATCAGATCAAGCAGATCGACCTTGTAAAAACAGACCTTATTTCGGGATTAAATACCCTAACATCCGCCTTTGAAAACGGTGTTGCACTTCGAAGTCAGATTGATCTTATAAAAACAGAATTGCTGAAACTGGACCAAAAGAATACAATTTTGATTGCAAACAGAAAGGGCTATACTGAGATGCTCTCGCTTTTTACCGGATTAAATGTAAGTGAACAAACAGAGTTTCAAACGCCTAAAACCCTTATAATGGAGAAGGAGATCAAACGGCCGGAACTGGATTTGTTTAAAACACAGATTAAACTGCTTGAGATACAAAATCGCCTGGTTGAAGTAAAAAACCTCCCGAATCTGAGTTTATTTATTCAGGGTGGCTATGGCAGACCCGCTCTTAACATGCTGAACAACGATTTTAAATCGTATTTCATAGGCGGATTGCGATTTAGCTGGAATCTCAGTGGTTTTTACACTTCCGGAAATGAAAAAAAAATGATAAGGATAAATCAGCAATCCTTAGACCTGATGAATGAAACCTTTCTTTTCAATACTGCCTTAAAAACCCGCCAGCAAAATGAAGAATTGTCAAAATACATGAAACTAATGGAAACCGATGACGAGATCATTTCTTTGTCGGAAAACGTTAAAAAGGTTGCTGAATCCCAATTGAAAAACGGAACCATCACCGCGAACGACTTCCTTAATCATACGCTTGCTCTTGACCAGGCAAGACAGAGTAAATTAACGCACCGTATACAGTTCTTAATGACCCAATATCAAACACAAAACATACAAGGCAATTACTAAAAAACGCTATGAAAACTCAATCATTTTTCTATTTCACAGTCTTAAGTTTACTCTTAATGCTTTCTTGTAAGAGCAATGAAAACAGCTTTGATGCCACCGGTACCTTCGAAGCTGAAGAAACCATAATCTCTTCAGAGGTGGCAGGGATACTGGAAGAATTCAATGTTGAAGAAGGTCAAATTTTAAAACCGGGACAATACCTGGGTTATATTGACAGCACACAGCTCTATCTGAAGAAGTTGCAATTACTGGCACAAATCAGGGCCATTGAAAGCAAACAACCCAATGTAATGATACAAACCGCTGCCTTAAAGGAACAGCTTAAAAATTTAAAGAATGAGCAAAACAGGATACAAAATTTATTTAATGACGGTGCTGCCACAGGCAAACAATCCGACGATATCGCAGCTCAGGTAGAACTGGTTGAAAAGCAATTAGCGGCTCAGCAATCCACCTTGCAAACCATGGTGGATGGTATCTATAAAGAAACGCAACCTTTACAATTTCAGATAGAACAAATTAATGAACAATTACAAAGTTGTAAACTGTATAATCCCATGGAAGGAACTGTATTACTAAAATATGCCGAACCAAAAGAAATGACGGCACCATCAAAACCACTTTACAAAATTGCAGACCTGAACGAATTGACACTCAGAGCATATGTTTCCGGAGATCAGCTAAAAAAACTTAAGATTGGTCAAAAAGTTAAGGTATTTACAGATAACGGTAAAAATGAAATGGATCAGGATGAAGGAATATTGACCCGAATTAGTGAGAAAGCAGAGTTCACCCCCAAAACCATACAAACTAAAAATGAAAGGGCCAACATGGTTTATGCCATTAAAATAAAAGTAAGAAATAAAGGCGATTATAAAATTGGGATGTACGCCGAAGTAACTTTTTAAAAATGAAAGACGTAGTACTTTCAAATATTCACAAAACCTATAAGGGCAGAGATATTCCTGCTCTCAACGATGTTTCTTTTGAAACCGGCGAAGGTGAACTTTTTGGACTGATCGGTCCGGATGGCGCCGGAAAAACCAGCTTGTTCCGCATACTTACAACCCTGATCCTTCCCGATTCAGGCTGCGCAAAAGTATGTGGCAAGGATGTGGTAAACGATTATAAGGAGATCCGAAAGATCGTGGGTTATATGCCTGGAAAATTCTCGCTGTATCAGGATCTTAGCGTGGAGGAAAACCTTAACTTTTTTGCTACCGTTTTTAATACAAGTCTGAAAAAAAACTACGACCTGATAAAGGATATTTACATTCAGATCGAGCCCTTCAAAAAAAGAAGGGCCGGCCAGCTTTCCGGTGGAATGAAACAAAAACTTGCCTTGTGTTGTGCATTGATCCACAAACCAAAGGTCTTGTTTCTCGACGAACCAACCACAGGAGTTGATGCGGTTTCGAGAAAGGAATTCTGGGGTATGCTTAAAGCACTAAAAGAACAGGGGATCAGCATTCTGGTATCCACCCCTTACATGGATGAAGCAGATCTTTGCGACCGAATTGCCCTTATTCAGAACGGGAAAATAATGTCGATCGACACACCGCATTCGATTACATTAAATTATCCTGACCCGCTTTATGCGGTACAATCAGACCAGATGGGAAAACTCTTGCATGACCTGAGGAATTTCAGGGAAATAAAAAGCTGTAATGCTTTTGGAGATTATCACCACATCTCTTTTGTTTCTGAACGAAAAGAAACCGGGAATGAACTGAAAGATTATTTGCTGAAAAAAGACCATAGCAACATTAAATTGAATGCGGTTGCACCCGGCATTGAAGATTGTTTTATTCAACTCATGGATTCGGAATGAAAGAGATCGTGATAAAAACAGAAAAACTAACCAAGCAGTTTGGCAACTTTATAGCAGCCAACGAAATTTCTTTTGAAGTGTATAAAGGAGAGATCTTTGGATTCCTTGGTGCAAATGGAGCAGGCAAAACCACGGCTATGAGAATGCTTTGCGGGCTCTCACGACCCACATCAGGGAATGCCACCATCGCAGGTTTCGACGTTTACAGGCAAACGGAAGAAATAAAGAAAAACATAGGTTATATGAGTCAGAAGTTTTCATTGTATGAAGACCTCAACATCCTTGAAAACATTCGCTTCTTTGGCGGAATTTATGGATTAAGCAGGCAGGAGATCAGGGAAAAGAGCGAGAAACTAATAGACCAGCTGGGTTTAGAAATGGAAGTAAAAAAACTTGTAGGTGAATTGCCCTTAGGCTGGAAACAAAAACTAGCTTTTTCAGTCGCCATTCTGCATGAGCCATCCATCGTGTTCCTAGATGAACCAACCGGTGGTGTTGACCCCGTAACCCGCCGACAATTCTGGGACCTGATCTATGAGGCTTCTGACAGGGGAATAACCATTTTTGTAACAACCCATTATATGGATGAGGCAGAATACTGCAACCGGGTATCCATGATGGTTGATGGCAAAATCGAAGCACTCGACACTCCGGGAAACTTAAAAATGAAATACGCCGCAAACTCAATGGATGGGGTTTTTTATGAGCTTGCACGAGGTGCAAAAAGAAAAGCAGATTAAGAGTAAAATGAAGCAATTTCTAAGTTTTATCAAGAAAGAATTCCTGCATGTGTTCAGAGACAGCAAGACCATGCTTATGCTGTTTGGACTACCCATAGCACAGATCACTCTATTTGGATTTGCTTTGACCAATGAAATAAAAAATTCACGAATCGTTGTTCTCGATCAAGCCAAGGACATTGCTTCACAGGAAATCGTGCAAAAATTTGAAGCAGGAAGACAGTTTACCCTTGACCGAACCCTTAACAACCCAAATCAGATCGAAGAAGCCTTTCGATCGGGCAACCTAAAACTTGCCATACTTATACCCGCCAATTTTTATGAAGACCTGCAGCATCTTCATGAAGCACAGATCCAGATAATATCGGATGCCTCCGACCCAAACACAGCGAATACCCTGACCACTTATGCATCAAACATCCTTATGGACTATCAGTTGGAATTGATGCAGAATGCCAAACTACCCATGAGTATCGATACGGATATCCGAATGTTATACAATCCTGAACTAAAAGGGGCAACAAACTTTGTACCGGGTGTAATTGCTCTTGTACTCATGCTTGTTTGCGTTCTTATGACCTCTGTTTCCATTGTAAGAGAAAAAGAAAGGGGTACGATGGAAATATTGTTGGTGTCGCCTTTTCATCCCTTTCTGGTAATTCTTTCCAAAGCTGTACCTTATTTTATATTGTCCTTATTCAACCTTGGTGTAATAATCCTGATGAGTGTGTTCTTGCTTGATATGCCATTCAACGGACCGGTTTGGCTTTTGTTTGCCGAAAGCGGGTTGTTCATCCTGACATGCTTGTCGGTTGGCTTGTTGATTTCAAACTCTACCAAGTCACAGGCAGCAGCAATGCTGATCTCTTTGATGGGAATGTTGATCCCTACCTTACTCCTGGCCGGGTTCATGTTCCCGCTCGAAAACATGCCCTGGCCCTTACAATTGATCTCGAATGTGGTTCCGGCCAAATGGTTTTATATCATTGTAAAATCCATAATGGTCAAAGGATTGGGCTTTGCGGCAATCTGGAAAGAAACCTTGATACTTTTTGTAATGACCATATTGTTGTTGCTGATCAGCTATAAGAAATTTAACATTAGATTGTCATGAGAATGCTGATATACCTTTTACAAAAAGAGTTTAAACAAATATTCCGCAACAAGGCTTTATTGCCAATGATCTTTGCTATGCCCATAATTCAGTTACTGGTTATGCCCCTTGCTGCCGATTATGAAATAAAGAACATAAACATTTCTGTTATTGATCACGATCATTCAACTTTTTCAACCGGACTTACACAAAAAATCGTCGCTTCGGGATACTTCAAACTTGTGGATTATGGAAATTCGTATAAGAACTCATTGGATCTGATCGAGAAAAACCTGTCGGATGTGATACTCGAAATCCCGCGTGGATTTGAAAAGAATCTTCAAAAGGAAAACAACCAAAAAGTTTTTATTGCCGTTAATGCAATAAATGGAACGAAGGCGTCTATCGGCGGGGCTTATCTCGGAAGGATCATCAATGATTTTAACGCCGATATACGCTCGGAATATTTACCACAACCCAAACAAAATACCATCCCTGTAATAAAAATCAGCTCTTCTAACTGGTTCAATCCTTTTATGAATTATACTTTTTTTATGGTTCCGGGAATTCTGGTGGTTCTGGTAACCATGGTCTGTGCTTACCTCTGTTCGTTAAACATTGTAAAGGAAAAAGAAATCGGAACCATTGAACAGATCAATGTAACTCCTATAAAAAAGCACTATTTCATCTTAGGAAAACTAATTCCCTTCTGGGTGATCGGTATGTTCGTATTTACCATAGGTTTGTTTGTTGTGGGTCGTTTGGTTTACGGTATTATCCCTTTGGGCAGCATAGCGTTAATATATGCCTATCTTTCGATCTACCTTGTTGCACTGCTTGGCCTTGGGCTTCTGATATCAACGTATTCCGAAACCCAGCAACAGGCTATGTCGGTTGCGTTTTTCTTCATGATGATCTTTTTGCTTATGAGCGGGTTGTTCACACCCATTGAAAGCATGCCGGAATGGGCAAAAACAATCGCTGCATTAAATCCGGTTACTTACTTTATTGAAGTAATGCGTATGGTGGTTTTAAAAGGCTCAGGTATTAAGGATATTAAAATGCATTTTGTTTATATGATCGGTTTTGGATTGTTGTTTAACATTTGGGCAATCCTGAATTACAAAAAAACCGGATAAAACTTCCTCAGAGATTTATTTTATTACAGTTACCGTTCCTTTTTGATAATGCCGGCTTTTATCCCACCCGGTATAGGTAACCTGCCATACAAACACTTCAATTCCTTTGGTAACCTCAAGAAAATTACCATCCCAATCCTGTTTCTTATTTTGAGAATCGAATACCAGTTGACCCCATCGATTAAAAACCTGCATGTGATACGTTTTAACAAAAACCGGTACAAATCCCCAAGTTTCATTCAGACCATCATCGTTTTTGGTAAATGCATTCGGAACGTGCAATAATGGAGGCTGGATCAAATAAATGCTATTGCTTCTGCTTTGGGCAGATAGTCCCTTAAAACTTTCGTGTGCAACAACCGAGTACCAGTATCCTCCCCAATCGTAATCAAGGTTATGGTCGCTGTAATCGTTAACTGAACCCAAAACGGACACAACCGGTCGCAGTATTCCGGTATCGACAGATCTTTCGAGAACATACTCGGATATTCCCGCAGACCATTCCCGATAAACATCCCAATCAAGGACATGATAAAAAGGTTTACTGACTCCGCGCAGTATAATATTGCATCCAATATTTGATTTTAAACTCATTTTACCGCAATTATCACTTACCACAATTGAATAGCAGAACGACTCTTTATCTACGTCTACCGTTTTGTCGACGTAAAAGGTATCATTCAGATCGCTAATGCTTGTGAGATAATCATAATTAAGAGGATTTGTGTTTTTACTTCTGTATACAGCATACGATCCAAAATCAGGTTCCGTACTTTTCAACCAGTGTACCGAAACATCCTTGTTGTTAATCACGGTTGCCGTAACCAAGGTTGTGGAAGGTATGGGAGATGTTATTTCCTGAACGGAAGAAACGACCTCTGATAATGGGCCTTCTTCATCACAAATATTGATTACCTTAAAAAAATATTCATAATTGTTTGTTCGGGGTGAACTTACCTTACTGTCTAAATAATCTCCTCCGCTGATATCCTTAATGATCTTGAGCAATTCAAGGGTTCCGTCAGGATACCTTTTATAAAACTCAATATGCTTAAAATATCTGGATTGGGGAATGGCATTCCAGCTGATAAGTAAATTGTCGTTCTGTTTAAAAACCAAACAAATGGTTGAAGGAGGATCGATCACCGGTGGTGGAAGAACAAGGATCTTTATTTCTGCCGAATTGGTTTGAAAATCAGGACATCCTCTGTCATGTGCATGAACACGTATCCGGAAAGTGTCTGAACTCACATCGTCACATTCAGGATTCCAGGCCACACGTGTTTTAATGGCTGCCACTCCTTGAATGGATTGTGGAAACAACATAAATGGCTTGCTGAAAGTAGATACTTTTATGAAATCAACATTCATGGTATCTTCATCAGGATCTGAGATCATGTATTCGAAATCAAGGGTATCGAATGCAGTGATCACAAATAAAGTGTCTTCCAGAATCGGAGGAAGATTAAGGTTTTCAACCGCAAACTTAAAGGCAGCATTGCTGCATCTCGGGCTCAGGTTAAATTCGGCATAGGCTCCGGGTGTAGTAGGAAAGTCACTTATGAGACCCGGCTGATTGAATCCCGAGGGACAACTTGAGCAAACAGACTGATAAATAACTCCTTTTTTATCCCATCGGCTTGTTCCTCCATCCACATGGTCGTTGGTGCGTGTGCCACCGAAATAAGTGGCGTATGTTAATTTCTTAAACTGATTTGCCAAAACCAGAATGTAAAAGTCTGATCCATCTGTAGTTTTCTGTATCGCATTGGTGGTTATAGGCAGGTTTTTGGTTGAACTGAAATATTTGCCGCTTGACCTTCCTCCCCACCCTGATATGAAGGTGCGTCTGCATTCGTCCACCATAAAGGCGTTTATGGTAAGGTCCGGCAAGCCGTCACCGGTTCCGAAAGTGGTACTTAATTTGATCACTGACAGATCGGGATCAAGAATGCTGACAAACTGACCTGAATTTCCATTATTGTAAACGTTGCCTTTAACAGGCATAACACCTTCAGTTTGTCCAACAATGTAAATTTGTCCGGCATTATCGATCTCGAGCGATATAACCTGATCGTATTTATCGGTTCCAATATAGGTAGCGTTCAACATGGATGAACCATCATCCTTTATTTTGGCAATAAACCCATCTGCACGTCCGCCTATAAACCCCTGATGAATGCTTTTACTTCCGGTTTGAAGTCCGGTTCCTGAAATACCTCCGGAAACGAATAAATTCTTATTTGCATCAAAATCTATACTGTAAAGTGCGGCGTCGCCACTTCCACCAACAAAACTTGACCATCTTAAAGTATTCAGATTCGGACTGAATTTAAAGATGATACCATTTTGAGTATTGCCGGTTTTTGAAAATTTAAAGGCATTCTTTAAAACAATGTCATCCGAAAAGGTGGAAGCTACTCCAAGTACAGAGCCATCGTCATCACAAATTATATCTCCCCTGAAATTATCGGCGTAAAAATATTTCGTGGCTGCGGACTCGTTTAAACCATCGTTGGCTGAACCTCCGTAAAAAGTTGAGCCAATCAAACCACTTCCGGACGAATTTAGCTTTGAAAGTACAATGTCGGCACCATTGCCTTTGAGATTTGAAAATGCGTTGATGCTGACCGGATAGTTATATGAAAAACTAGAACCCAGAATAACCAGGTTGTTAAATTTATCAACAACAAGACTATGCGGGTATTCGTTGCTCGCACCACCAATATAGGTTGCATAGATCAGATTTTTACCATCGGAGGAATACTTACTGATGGTAATGTCACAGGGAAACGCATAATCGGGAGAAACGTCTTCACCACCGTTATAGGTTTGATCGAAGGCCCCGATGGTAGTTGGATATTTTCCGTTAGGTATTTGTGCATAGGCATCCGTTGTTATTCCTCCTGCATATAAATTTCCGTCTTCGTCATAGGTGGCCGTAAATCCAAAATTATCCGCGCTTGAGCCTGAGTAGGTAGAAAAAACAAGCTTTGGATCGATCACGAGTGTATTGCCAGTGGGCACTTTTGAAGCTGGCAGTTCAATAAAACTTAAAACATTGTTTTCAAGTTTCATTTTAAGCTTAAGATCCTTCTGTTTACCATCCGAAGAAAATGTATAGCTGGAAGGCATGGTCTCCTTATAGTTTAACAGAGATGTCTTTATTTCGAGTTCATTGTCCACGAGTCTTAACTCATCTGCACCGGAATATTTTATTTTAATGCTTGAAGGATCAGAACCTTCCCTGCAAACAAAATTGTATTTAAGCTCATGGCCAACCGAGATAATTTCGAGATCGATGCCATCGTAAAGATCTTTTATCATTAACTTGTAATAACCTTTCAGGTTACCTGCCCATTTACCCGGATCATTTCCAAGAAAATAATTATATACAGTACTTGTGGGATTGTAAGTGGATACATTGCCAGCCCTTATCTCTGAACCCACAAACTCCTGTAAAATGTTGTGATATTTTAGCTTCTTTTTTGTACTGACCTTGTTGAGAGGCTTCGAACCTTCCTCCAGATGATGTGATTGCTCAAACAAAGTTCTGAGATGGCTGTCGTCATAGAATAAATAATTTATTCCGTGCTCTGAAACAATTGCATTTCCGGATGGAATGGATTTAGTGTACAAAATGCCTTCTTCGTATTGTCCTGCATTCGGCATGAATTGCGCAAACACCTTTTGTGTACAAACAAAAATAATTAAGAGACCGAATAGGACTGAAACAAACTGCCTGGAGTAGACGGTGATAAAATATGACTTAAAGCATACAGGAAAAAATATTCCGGAATTGAAATTCATACCTTTATAGTCTGATTTAACCAACAAAATTCAATTTTAACAAAACTCCATAATACGAATAGACTACCAATATCTTCAAAAAGTAGCCTAAACATGAGAGTTTCTAATTGTAAAGATACGATAAATAATTCATTTGCAACTTCATGCGAGTCAAAATACCGTATCAAAGATCCTGACTTCATACTTAAACACTTTTTTGTTTTTCAAGGTGATGTTAACTTCAAAGACATCCCCTTCTTTCAATTTCTGAGTTTCAATGACCGGGGTCCAGGCTAAGGTTGGCAAACCATAACCATCGACCAATTTTTCCACGCTCAGTTTTAAAGGGATGTTGTTGAGCTTCATGCTTACCTTTGCATCCGACAGGTCCTCATACAAACTGAAAGACCATCTTTTAAAAACGAACATTTTGTGCATATAGCCATTATATGGCCAGGCGATGAAATTGTTTGCATAAAAAACGGTATCCTTCTTCCTCGAGTCATCCAAAGCCCACAAAACGCATTTTGAAGAAGTACTTCCATGTCCCCAGGCCATGCTAAAAGGGTAAAGCATCCAACGACGGTTACCCAAACTTGGATGGGTTTGATCCGCAACAAAACTGGTTACCGCAAGACTGGTATTTATATTTTGTGCAAGCAAGCTGTATTTTGCTGCTTCTGCCCCCTCATCGGTAAAACATTTCCAGATCTTAGGAATGTCGTGATTGAGTTTGTTATTGCTCTCCATGGCAAGCGCTGCTTTCTGACACCAGTTATTAAGTTGTGAATCAAGATAAATAGGAGGCACACCTGCGCTCACTCTGAAATAATTTATTCTATCCTCGACCTTTTGCACGATGGTATCAGAAACAGTACCTTCATCACAGGTTTTTACAGATCCGTTCCACACATATTTAAAGATCTTTGTATCCGAATTGTCCGGAGCATTGACCCTGCTCAGATAATAGTTTATCCTGAAATTCTCTTTGGCAATTTTGAGCTCAATGTTGGCAAGATTTTTATCCTTTGGATCTTTGGCAATTTCCTTCTTTAAAATTTGAGTGGCACGAATCAATTCACCTTCATTAAGATAGGTGTTTAAGAGCTGATAAAGATTTCCCTTGTAGATTTTGGAAGTTTCCGGTGTTCCGGAGTAATGGTTTGAAAGAAGAATGTTGAGGTAATACCTGTCTTTGGTACTAACTGCCCTTTCAATTATTTTTTCAATAGTTTTTTTTTTACGTCCAGAAGGGCTTTGGATTTTGGATAATCCATAAGGGCCTGGTTCAGCAAAAGAGCTGAAAAACCTGATGTTTCATTTTTGCTGGTAAAATCGAGGATCTTTATCCAGCGATCCACAATGTCTTTTTCTGTGGGTTTAATGGTATCACTGGCAACCGATGTTTTAAGGATGTACAATTTTGCACAATAGGCTGCAGCAGCATCATGAGTATTGGTATAAAAATAATCACTGATCTTCCAGATAACATTTTCAGGATATGGTTGTAAGAAAATATCCAATTCTTTCAGGTTTTCGAACACAGGATCCATTGCTTTAGAAGCCTTTCTTCTGGCAAACCGCATGATCATGGAATCTGTTTCGGCACCACCTCCTGCTCCGACTGCATTTCGGATTAGATACATGGCAAGGGCATTTTCCTTTTTGATCAAAAAGGTATCGGTTGGGCTGTACTTTAGAGCTTTTTGAATAACATTCATCATAAGTGATGAAGGAGGCTGATCGGCGATTTGATCCTTTGCCAGCGAATACTGATAAAAATTAATTCTTGGATGTTTCTCTCCAAAAATAGACGTAGCAAGATCGAGATAATATTGAGCCGAATCGTACTCTTTTTTAAACCAATGACAATCTGTTAAGAAAAGAAAAGGCTCAACATAGGGATTGGCCAATTCTTTGCCTGCCTTTGCATCTTCATAATATCCGTTAACCAGGGCCTTGTAATGTATTTTTGCATTTACGGTGTCCGCATCCATCTGATACGACCTTCCTATCATATACATTGCTGTGGTATCGTTGTTTAACTCAACGGATAAGCTATAGATCTTAATGCTTTTCGAAAACTTATTTACCTGGTATTGCTCCAGTGCTAATGCATTGTTTGCCTCAACGATCGAATTTATTATTTCATCGTAAACCCCCTCATAGCGGTTGTCCTTGTCCTTTCTTTTTGCTTTAAGAATTAGTTTACAGGCATCTTTGATGGGTTCAGGGTTTCTTTTTAAAAAAAACTTCTCACCGGAAAGGTGGTAAGTGCTGATCGCATGCAAATAATAGGTAAGCGGATCTTTCTTGGTTACTTCGTCTTCAAGTGCTTCTGAAGTAAGCTTGTATGCTCTTTCATAAAAACTGTCAGCAATGGCTTCTTCTGCGCGCTCAAGGTTTCTTATTTGTGCCGTAGCAAAAGAAACTGTGAGTATTAAACCGATGAATAGTAAGGATTTTTGCATTTTAGTTTTCAAACATAAGTTGAATTATACAATTTTCAAACTTCTGAAATTATTGAGTTTTAATTAAATTATTTCCGTACTCCAGGCCTCTGCCTTTTCCAAAAACATAGCTTTCGTTTTCTTCCACGTGTCGGCAAACAGTTCTGAATTTCGGTAGGCATTCAAATCGTCAAGTCCTTCCCAAACGCTGTAGGTAAAAAAAATATTTCGGTTCTCAACGTCCTGCAACAAAGTGACCGATCTGCATCCTTTGCATTTTCTGATTTTATCATAAACTTCATTAAACAACAACTTGAAATTCTCGATTTCATTGTCCCTAAAAGTCATTTTTACGATTCTTTGAATCATTTCTTTTATAATTCTCCTATTCCCTGTCGTACCAGCTCAGGTTCTGCACCACTGCAATCAATTACTGTGGAAGCCTGAATGCCTCCTGCACCGGCATCGACCACCATTTGTACCTGATTGCCCAAATGAAGGTCAATTTCGTACGGATCCGTAATGTAGTCCGTTACTTCATCTTCCGAATGAATGGAAGTTGCCACCAGAGGTTCATCTAATTTATCAAGGATAGCCTGAACAATAGTATTTTTTAGAATGCGGATACCAATGGTCTTTTTATTTTCTCTGAATAATTTTGGAACCTCGTGACTAGCTGTAAGAATAAAGGTAAAGGGTCCGGGCAGTACCTGCTTCATTAATTTAAAAACCGGATTTGATATGGACTGACTGTATTTACTTAAACTTGAAAAATCCCTGCAGACCAAAGAAAAGTTTGCCTTGTGTATTTTTTTACCTCTCTGCCGTGCAAGTTGTTCAATTCCCTTGAGATTTGATAATTTACACATTACCGCATAAACCGAGTCTGTAGGTAATACAACCAAACCGCCTTTGTTCAGGGTTTCGGCAACAAGATCGATGGAGCGCTCATCCGGATTTTCAGGTCTGATCTCAAGTATCAAAATTATTGCCTTTTATAAGCGGAAAACTTCAATACATTAATCAAAAATGGTTTCCACGAGTGAAGCAGCTTCGTTGAGTGTTATGGCAGATTTAACTTTTAATCCGCTTTCATCTATTAACTTTTTAGCTTCCACAGCATTGGTTCCCTGCAATCGCACAATAATTGGTACCGGTATTTCACCAATATTCCTGTATGCATCTACCACTCCTTGTGCCACTCGGTCGCATCGAACAATTCCACCAAAAATATTGATCAGAATGGCTTTAACACTCGGGTCCTTTAGAATGATCCTCATGGCCTTTTCAACTCTCTCTGCATTTGCTGTACCGCCAACATCGAGGAAATTTGCAGGCTGCCCACCCGAAAGCTGAATAATATCCATCGTCGCCATTGCCAAACCGGCTCCGTTTACCATACATCCAACATTACCATCAAGTTTTACATAGTTCAGATCGTATTCGCCGGCTTCAACTTCCGTTGGGTCTTCTTCTTCAAGATCCCTTAATGCAAGCAATT
Organism: Flavobacteriales bacterium; assembly: GCA_020635455.1. Lineage (GTDB taxonomy): Bacteria > Bacteroidota > Bacteroidia > NS11-12g > UBA9320 > JABWCE01. The sequence goes on along the minus strand of JACJZT010000002.1, from coordinate 109,506 downwards.
CAGGATGCCTGAATAAAGCATTATCGTCCAGGCCTACCTTACCATCCACCGCCAGGATCTCATTGTCGCTGGTTTTAAGAACCGGATTGATTTCAAACATATTCGCATCGGTTGCCTCATATGCTTTGTAAAGAGCTGTAACAAAGTTTACCATTTGCTTATATGCCTTTCCTCTCAAGCCCAGATTTGAAGCAATTTTTCTTGCCTGAAAAGGAAGCAATCCATTAGAAGGATCAATCCATTCTTTATGTATTTTTTCGGGAGAATTATGTGCAACCTCTTCAATGTCCATTCCACCTTCAGTAGTATAAATGATCACATTTATTCCTTTTGAACGATCCAGAAGAACGCTCATATAATATTCTTTAGGTTCCGATTCGCCAGGATAGTAAACATCCTGAGCGACAAGAATTTTATTAACCTTTTTCCCTTTGGGTCCGGTTTGTATGGTTACCAACACATTTCCCAAAAGATTGTTTGCAAAGGTTCTGACTTCATCATGATTTTTTGCAAGTACAACACCTCTTTGTTCAGTACCCACAATTTTGCCCTTTCCTCTTCCTCCTGCGTGGATCTGGGATTTCAGTACTACCCAATCCGAATTGTATTTCGACTTCATATTCCGGGCAGCAACAACTGCTTCATCCGGCGTGGTGGCAACTTCACCTTCCTGAACCGTTACTCCGTATTTTTTTAGTATTTCCTTTGCTTGATATTCGTGAATGTTCATTTTTTAATAAAGTTGGCAAAAATATCGAATAATTAATTCGTATACCAATGCATAATGAAAGATTAACATAAGATGGTTTCTTCCCGGTCGGGACCAACCGAAACAATTCCGATCTTGCAATCGGACCGAACTGAAACCTCCTTACAGTAGTTTCTGAATGATAGCGGCAAGTCCTCGAAATTACGCACAACGGTTAGATCATCGTTCCAGCCTTCAAAAGATTCATAAACCGGCTCAATTTCAACATTACAGGCGTCAAAAGGCATTTGAGACGTAGGAATTTCATTCACCCTATAAGAGGTGCAAACCTTAACTTCTCCGACCCCACTCAGTACATCACTTTTCATCATGATCAATTCGTCAACACCGTTGATCATGACCGAATAATGTAAAGCAGGCAGATCCAACCAGCCGGTTCTGCGTGGTCTTCCTGTGGTGGCTCCAAATTCATTACCATTTTTCCTGAGTTTTTCACCCATCTCATTGTTTAATTCTGTGGGGAAGGGCCCGGAACCAACCCTGGTGCAATATGCCTTGAAGATCCCTTTCACCTTATTTATCGCACGGGGAGGAATGCCAAGACCATTGCAAACGCCACCGGCTGTGGTATTGCTGCTCGTTACGTAAGGATAAGAACCAAAATCAATATCGAGCAAACTGCCCTGAGCTCCCTCTGCAAGTATTTTTTTATTTTGTGACAGTGCGTTGTTCAGATAATATTCACTATCGATCAGCTTGAAGGTTCTAAGGAATTCAAGAGCTTCGAAAAATGGTTTTTCGAGTTCTTCCAGATCAAAATCGAAGTAATTTAAATTATGTATTAATTTAAGGTGTTTATTTACCAGATCGCGATATTGCTGCTCAAAATTAGAGGAGATGATATCCCCCAGGCGTAAACCGTTCCTTCCGGTTTTATCCATATAGGTTGGCCCTATCCCCCTTAAAGTACTGCCGATCTTTTTGTCGCCCTTGGAAGCTTCATTGGCAATGTCGAGTATCCTGTGAGTGGGTACGATAATATGGGCCTTTTTTGAGATGAGCAAATTTGATTTCACATCGGTGCCGGCAGCAAGTATATTTTCAATTTCGACCTTAAGACGGACCGGATCCGCAACCACACCATTGCCAATAACGTTCACACAACTTTCTCTGAATATTCCGGATGGGATGGTGTTCAGAACAAACTTCTTTCCATTGAAATGCAATGAATGTCCTGCATTGGGTCCTCCCTGAAAACGGGCTACGATGTCGTAGTTAGGTGTGAGATAATCAACTATTTTTCCTTTTCCTTCGTCGCCCCATTGAAGGCCTAACAAAACGTCTACCATATATACTTTTTCTTATTATTCATTAGTGGATACAACATTGTCACAGTTCAGGCACATGCCTTTATCATCAACTTTAGGCATTCCGTACAAGCTAAGTGAATGATGAGTAATATCAAAATTCAGCAAGCCACCCATCATTTTTTCGGTTTCCGAGATCCTGGGATCGCAAAATTCTGTAACCTTACCACAAACCTTACAGATCATGTGGTCGTGTTGTTTGTAACCAAATGCCTGTTCAAACTGGGCCATATTCTGCCCAAACTGATGTTTGATGACCAGTCCGCATTCAAGCAGAAGATCAAGGGTGTTGTAAACCGTTGCCCTACTCACTTGGTAATTGCGGTTTTTCATTTGAATAAAAAGAGTATCAACATCAAAATGCGCCTTCTTGCTGTAGATTTCATCAAGAATGGCATAGCGTTCAGGAGTTTTTCTCTGGCCTTTCTTTTCCAAAAAACCGGTAAAGATCCTTTTCACTTCTTCTTTAACATCCATTATGCCGTTTTCCATAGAGCAGTTTTCAAAATTATGGGTAAATAAACAATAGTTTTAATTATTTAATCAACAGACTGACGGGTAACGTTGATGTATGGATCGATGGATTTTATGGCACTGATCAGATCATTTAAATGTGAAGTATCGTTAATAAAAACGGTAAGTGTACCTTCAAAGGTTCCGTCAAAAGATTCAAATTTTATGGTTTTCATATTCACCTTCAGATCTTTGGAGATAACATCCGTGATCTTACTAACGATGCCTATATCGTCGATTCCGGTGATCTTTATAAGTGTTTCATAGGTTTCGGGTTCGACGGGTTTCTCGGAGGCCCATCTTGAATTGATCACCCTGTAACTGTATTGACTCATCAATGCGATGGCATTCTTACAGTTCGAACGATGAATTTTTATTCCTTCCCCAATGGTAATGAATCCAATAATTTCATCACCCGGAATTGGAGAACAACATTTAGCCATTGAAAAATCGAGTTTAACATTATCATCACCGATAATAATGTGCTCCTTTCTCAAATTTTCCAATTTGTTTTTGTGTTCCGATGACGACTTCATGGATTGAACCATGTGCTCGCGCTGCAAAAGCTGGCTTTCGTTTATGATTTGCCTTATCTTAAGATCCTTCTTTGCAATGGTCTCTTTGGCGATCATGTAATAAAGGTCCAGTTCACTTGGTGCATTGAAATAATTGCTTACCAGCTGTATATTATCCTTACCAAACTCTGTTTTTTCATTCTTGAATTTTTTCGCAAGGATCTCTTTACCCATTTCTGCCGCCATTCGTTTTTCTTCTTTAAGGAATGACTTTATTCCGTGCTTGGCCTTACCCGTAACCACATAATTCAGCCAATCCTTATTCGGCTTTTGTTTGGCAGAAGTAAGGATCTCTACCTGATCACCATTATTGAGTACATGGCTTAAAGGGACGATCCTATTATTAACTTTAGCACCAATACATGTTGACCCGATGGCGGTATGGATCTCGAATGCAAAATCAAGTGCAGTAGCTTTTACCGGTAGTTTCTTCAGTTCGCCTTTAGGGGTAAAAACAAAGACTTCCTCCGAAAGGAAATTCGTGTGAAACTCTTCAACAAAATCCAATGCATTGCTCTCAGGGTTTTCGAGCATTTCACGAATATTGTTCAACCAATTGTCGTAATTACTGACCTCATTCGAATTTTCCTTGTATTTCCAATGTGCTGCATACCCTCTCTCTGCAATATCGTCCATTCTTCTGGTTCGGATCTGAACTTCCACAAAGCGGCCTTTAGGGCCCATTACGGTGATGTGAAGCGACTCATAACCATTCGACTTGGGACTTGAAACCCAATCTCGCAATCGTTCTGTGTTGGGTTTATAAATGCTTGTAACTACACTGTAGGCATTCCAGCAATCTCTTTTTTCCTGTTCAACTTCACTTTCCAAAATTATTCTTACTGCAAACAGATCATATACCTGCTCAAAGCTTACCTGCTGCTTTTTCATTTTGGAATAAATTGAGTAGATCGATTTCGGTCTTCCTTTTATCACAAACTTCAACCCTATTTTTGACAATTCGGTTTTTATGGGCCTTATAAAGGACCGAATGAAACGATCCCGATCTTCCTTGGTTTGACTGAGTTTTTTGGAAATTTCGCGGTAGCTTTCAGGCTCGGTGTATTTAAGTGCCAGATCTTCCATTTCTGTTTTTATGGCATAAATACCCAATCGATGGGCTAAAGGTGCATAAAGATATAGCGTTTCAGATGCAATTTTAAGTTGAGAATTCCTGCTCATGTATTCAAGAGTTCTCATATTATGCAACCGGTCGCAGATCTTTATCAGAATTACCCTAATATCGTCACTCAGCGTGAGAAGCATTTTTCGGAAGTTTTCGGCTTGTGGCGAATTTTTTTCATCAAAAACTCCGGAGATCTTGGTAAGGCCGTCAATGATGGAAGCAATCGACTTGCCAAATTTTTTAGTTATATACTTTAGATCCAGTTCTGTGTCTTCTACCAGATCGTGCATTAAAGCACATGCAATGGAAGTTGCACCAAGTCCAATTTCTTCGGCAGCGATCTGTGCAACTGCCAATGGGTGATAAATATAAGGCTCACCCGATTTACGGCGCATATTCTTATGATACTCTACCGAAAGTTCAAAAGCTTCCCGAATAAGTTTACGGTCTTCCTTACCTTTTACCCTTTTGGCAGATTTTAACAACTGCCGGTATCGCTTCAGGATTTCCTTTTTTTCAAGTTCTTCCGCCGTATTTATGACTTCCTCACTCATGCTTTATGCAAAAATAACCATCCTCCATTTGAAATACCTGCTCAATCTTAAATCAATCTGAATTTTAAATCAAAAAAGTTTTTTGATGGCATCGAGAAGAATTTTTTGCTCCTTATTCCAGTCAAAATCCTGTGCCGATTCCAACAATCCTTTTTTCAATTCGGAATGCAAAACGGGGTCTTTTAATAGTTGATCTAATGCTTTGGCGATTTCATCGGTTTTCAAATCAACCTGCAAACCCAATTTTACCTTTTTGTTAAGCTCAATATATTCAGGGAAGGGAGGAAACAACTGTGGTACCCCGGCATGAAGGTAATCGAAAGTTTTGTTTGATAAGGAATAGTAATAGCTCAGCGATCTGTTATCCAATAGATTATATCCTATAAACGCACGGCGGGTGTATTCTTTCAATTTTTCAGGATCTAGTTTTCCAAGAAAGATCACTTTGTTCAAGCCTTCCTCCTTTTCACATTTGCTTTTCAATTCATCGCGAAGGTCACCATCTCCGGCAATCAATATCTTCATATCGATCTTTTTTGCGGCATCGATCAACTCAGTCAACCCCCTTCCTTCATTTAAGGCTCCCTGGTATAATACGTATTTTTCTTCAACCGTTTCCATTGCATTGTCATGGTATGTTGGAAGGTTCCTCAGTACAATAAAATCACGATCGTATTTTTTTCGATAATGTTCAGACAGAGTTTCAGAAACGGTGAAACGAAGATCCGAACAATACACTATACCTGCTTTATCAACCAATTGCCACATCCACTTTTTTACAGGTCGGTTCAATAGTTCCGGTACTTCCGGAAACAATTCATGCGCATCGTATACAAGCTTAAGTCTTTTTAAAAATTTTAAGATTATGGCAGAAGGCAGTGTGTCTGCATCCACCGAATACAAAAGGTCGATCTTGCCGAAAAATAATTTGAGAATAAACCGAATATTCAGTTCGAGATAAAACAAAACTCCATGATCAAAGAACAGCTTCATCCTGGTTTGTGCATATTGTTTTTCGGTTAACTCAACCGAACTTTTCAGAAAACGCCCTATAATTCGAACCTCATAACCCGATCCGCTTAAAGAAGTGCAGATACGATGCATTCTCTGATCCGTAACCAGATCATTCGACACCATTATTACAATACGCTTCTTATTCATTTGTGCTGATAATTTCCATTTTTGTCACGAACGATTATGCCTTTATCCATCAGGTCTCTCAAAACATTTATTTTCAACTCATCCGCTTCAATAAGGTCTTTCATTTCTTTTTGACCGATCTTATTTTGTATGGATCTTTGTATTAAAATTTCACGGAATACCTTTATTTCACTTGACCGATCTCTTTTGCGGTTTCTGCAATTATCGCATTTCCCGCAGTCTTCAATCTTTTTTTCTCCAAAATATTCACCTAATGCGATCTGGCGGCAGTTTATTGTATCAACATAATTCTTCATTGCATTCCATCTTTGCAAGGCTGCCAGTTTAAGATGATTCCACCTTTTAGTGTTATAAGGCAAATTTCTGGGTCTTTCTTCAAGAAAACAGATCTGTGGCTGTTCGTTTCTTGGGAGGTATTCGAGAACTTTCAGTGAATTTAATCGCGTTAATTTCTGTCTCACCTCGTTCACGGAATGGTGAAGCTTGTTTGAAATTTCATATTCCGAAACCGGTGTATAATGATCGAAGAGTCCACCATACATGCGCAGAAGGGTTTTTAAGAAAAATTCATATTCAGTCTTTTTAACATAAAACCAATAAAGTTCTTCCTGGTCCATAAGGATCTTTATTCGGGATGACATTGCATAGGATTCGGAAAGACTGACCAATCCTTCGCGACTTAACATTTCAAAAGCCCTGTACAAATCCTGAACCTTTAGCTTGTATTTTTTATTTAATTCATTAGCATCAAGATCGTACAACTGCTCAAAGCCACCTCCATAGGGAATGTGGTGATGATTGCAAAATGCATTGAAAACATTTTTAACCTGGTTTTTATCAAGAAATCTTTCTATTACCCATTTTTCATTTTTTTCAAGATCCGACGGACCAATCAACAAAACACACCAGCTTTCCAGACCATCTCTGCCGGCTCTGCCCGATTCCTGATAATAAGCTTCCGGAGTATCCGGAATTTCGTAATGGATCACAAGTCTTACATCCGGTTTGTCAATTCCCATACCAAAAGCATTAGTGCAAACAATGACCCTGATCTTGCCTGCCTTCCAAAGTGTTTGTTTTTTCTCACGTTCTTCTGAATCCAAACCGGCATGATAAAAATCTGATGCGATGTTGTTCTTGTGTAAAAAATCACTTATGGCCGCTGTTTGTTTGCGATTTCTGGCATAAACAATGCCGGTTCCCTTGATCTTTTGAAGGATACGAAGAAGCCTTTCGGATTTATGCTCTTCCTTTAGCACAACGTAATTTAAGTTAGTCCGTTTAACCGATTGCTTAAAGATTTTATTGCCATCCTTAAACTTCAAATATTTAATAATGTCTTGTACAACCTTTGGAGTTGCTGAAGCGGTCAGGGCAATACAGGGACAATTCAATTCTTTCCTCAAACCTTCCAATTCAAGATACTCCGGTCGGAAATCATGCCCCCATTGCGAAATGCAATGTGCTTCATCAATGGCTAAAAGATCGATGTTAAGTTCGGAAACAGACCATAGAAACCGTTCGGATTTGACTTTTTCGGGAGAAGCGTAAACAAATTTGTATTTACCATTTCTGAGATTTGTATATTCGATCTCGGCTTCCCTGGCAGTTAGTCCGGAATGTAAAGCAAGTGCTGTAACTCCTTTCAACTTTAGGTTGTGAACCTGATCGTTCATTAAGGAAATCAAAGGAGATACCACCAGGGTCAAACCTTCGAGACACATTCCTGGAACCTGAAAACAAAGAGACTTACCTCCTCCGGTCGGTAAAATGGCAAGCGTATCTTTACCATCCAAAACCGACTCAATAATATCATCTTGTAATGGTCTGAAGGAATCGAATCCCCAATATTGCTTGAGTACGTCTTCAGGCCTTTTCATTCGCTTGAGAATAAGCGCAAAGAAAAGGAAATCATTTTGAATGCCGTAAAAACTTAAATTTCCTTAAAAGGTGTTTAACGCAACAATAGAATGGTTCCTTTGAGGTTGATCCACTGATCGCTTTCGCTGCTGATGAATTGAATTTTATAAAAATAATTGTCGGATGGTGCCTCTACACCTAAATAATTACCATCCCAACCCAATTTTGGATCATTGGTCTCGAACAACTTCTCTCCCCAGGTATTGTATATGGACAAGGTGTACTTTTCAATGTTAAGAAAATAGGGTAAGAATTCATCGTTCAAAAGGTCGGCATTAGGCGAAAAGGCGTTTGGAATAAACCAACGGCTTTTACAATCATCTTTGATGGTCATAAATGAACTGCCCGAACATCCGTGGATATCGGTTACCGTAACCTTATATTTACTTTGAAGATTTGCAAAGATGCTTTGGGTCGTTTCTCCCGTTGGCTCCCATAAATAGCTCATTCCCGGATTGCCTGCATCTAGCAGGTAACTGAATGTACCACAAAGGGCCGTATCTTTTCCCAGATCTACTACAGGACTGAAATACAGGAATACAGATATGCTGTCAGTAGCCAGACCGCATTTGTTTTCAATCCTTACCCAGTGTTTGCCCTGGGTACTTAGAATGGAAGTACTGGCGGTTGAGGCAGTGCTCCATAAATAGGTTTCATCATTACCCGAATTTCCAACTGAAATTTGCTTTGGCACAATTACATCACAATATTCAAGGTCGGGACCAAGCTCCACGGTTGGGGTGCTTAACAAAGTATAATTTACGGTATCTGAACTTTCACCGCATAAATTAGATATACTTGCAAAGATCGATCCCGGTTTGTCAACCAGAAAAGTCTTACCGGAAGATCCATCATGCCAGTGGTATACTACATCCGGATCGGTTTGTGAAATATCAAGGGTTTTTGAGATGCTGTTACAAAAAAGAGAATCTTTACCAAGATCAAGACTTAGTTTTGATTTTCGTGTAAAACGAACCGAATCGGTAACATCGCCGCAGAGATTCACAATTCGAGCTGTATAAACTCCTTCCTTATCGATTAGATACTTATTGTTACCCGGACTTGAGTTCCAATAATATTTTTCCCCGTTACCCGCTTTTCCTATCTGAATGACTTTTGCAATGTTTTCACAATATATACTGTCGTTTCCAAGATCAAGAACCGGCTTAATCCTTTCGGTTATCGCAACCGAATCCTTTGCAACTCCACACCGGTTTTCGATACTTACCAATACTTTTCCCGGAGAGCTCATAATAAGGGAATCGCTGGTACCATAGGCGATCTGCAAGTCGGGATCTTCCCAATTATAGATCTCATTATTGCCTGTAAGCCCGACCTTGTATCTTAAAGTATACGGGAAACAAACAATCGTATCCCCTGGGAGATCAACCGTTGGGGTTTTTAGCAAATCCGTACTAAAACCAACTGAATCTTCCCCGCAATGATTCGTTACCTTTAAAAAATGGTTTCCTGTCTTCATTATAATGGTATTGACACCGGTATCTCCCGTGCTCCACAAATAACGCGTATCAACTCCCAGAGAATCGGTTTTCAAGGGCCAGTTAATTGCATCACAGAAAACTGAATCGATTGGAATTCCTATATCCGGTTTTTGAAGAAAATCAACGTGAATGGTATCGGATATTTCCCCGCAATTTGGTGTGGTAACTGTTGCAATGTAAACTCCCGGTTTGTTAACGGTTATTTTTTGAGTGGTATCTTTGGTATTCCATAAGTAGGATCTTATTATGGAATCGTTTTCCGCATCTAAAACCAGACTGTTCGACACACAAACAATTGTATCTTCCACAAACTGGAGCTTTGGTGAGTATTCAAGTGAAACGTGAACGGTATCACTAACCGTATCGCATCCATAGGTAGCCCTGACCCAATACGTTCCGGTGTCTTTTGCGATCAAAACCTTACTTGTGGAATTATCACTCCACAAATAAGAAGCCCCTCGGTTATTGGCATCAAAAATCTCATAAACATTATCGCATTCGATAAAATTGCTTTTAAAATTAATGGGTTCCGTGTAAAGAGTATCCCTGAATCTTGACATGAATCCGGAGTAACTCCAGCCGGCCACTGAATCTTTAGGTTGTTCCTTAAATACTCCGTCAGTGGTAGGATAATTACGCGAACCTGTAACACCACCATAAAGTATGCTGCTCATGCAACTGATCTTTTTAACTTTTAACACGGTTGTCCACTCCCACTGAGAACCCCCGAAATACGTTCCGTAAAGGATTTTACTTCCCGTATAATCAAGTTTGGTAATGGCCAGGTTTGTCGCCCATGACCAGCTAACGCCTGTTTTAACGTTATTCTGTTTTTGTAAAGCATCCGATGTGATCGGATAATCGAAGGATTTGGTAACACCTCCAACAATGGCTTCATCTTTTACATTGGCCGTTATCCTTATGTTTGATGTCCACCAGTATCCTGAATAGAAATAATCATCTCCTCCTCCACCCAGGTAAGTACTGTAAAATACATTGGTACCGGCCTTATTCATTTTTACCACTATGTGGTCATATCCTCCCCTCAGGCTTTTTTGAACAGCCTTGGAAGTAGTATAAAAATCGGATGAATTAGAATAACCTGCAATGTAGAGCTCATCGTCATCGTTCACATGCAAACCTTCAAAATAATCGAGATCACTGCCTCCCATCATTTTACTCCAGAGAAGTTTCTTGCAATCGTTTTGAATACGGGCAACAAACCCATCCATGTTGTCGGAATTGGAATATTTAAACACACCTTTAGCGCCAATGGTCAGCGGAAAATTCGAATTTGCAGTTGAGCCAACAATATAAACATCTTCGTCAGCATTGATACTCAGGTCGGTAGCACGATCATCGCCAGATCCACCAAAATAGGTAGAATAGATCAGTGTTTTACCATCAGCACTTAACCTTGAAAGAAAAGCGTCGTTGGCTCCTCCTCCGTAGGTTGATTGTATGCAACCCGCAGTAACCGGGAAATCGTGAGCGTTCGTTTGGCCGGTAAAGATCACATCTCCGCCCTTGGTAAGTCCCATGCTCTGAATAACGGTACCCCAACTGCTTGATTTACCAAAATACGTAGAAAATACAAGACTTTTAAAATCAGAAGAGAATTTGGTAATGAAACCTCTGTATCCGGTGCTGGAACCTCCTGAAACATCATAGGCCCCTGCAGTTACAGGGTAATCTTTAGCATAGGTGAAACCTGAAATTACGGGTTGTTTCTGACTGTTTACCGAAAGGGATAATATATACGACCAGCTGCTCCCGCCTATATAGGTAAAGTAAATAAGCGAATCACCATTGGTTGACATTTTGGCCACAAAACCATCCCAGAAACTGGTACTGTTGGGTATGGTATCGTAGGTACCGGTTTTCATCGGAAAACGTTCATTGGTAAAACCCGTTACGTAAACATTATTGTCCTTGTCGATGTCCATGTCCATCACATAAGTATAGCCCCAGTTCGTAGATCCAAGCTTTCCGTAAAAATAGGTACTCCAATCGAGCATTAAAGGATCAATTACGATCTCAGCATTCGGGTTTGTGATGGATTTTGAATCAAAGGTCAACTTTTTACCATTCACCTTATACCTGAATTCAACGGGAATCTTTTTTCCGTTTACGAGTTGCCACGATATAGGTTTACCCTCCTTTAAAGTGGTATTCCATGCCGTTTTGATGTTTAAATTCCCCTTTGGGTCTACCTTGAGTTTTTCAATGCCATTATATCGCAATTCAATGTTGTGATAATCTCCTCCGGGATGTATCCTGAAATCGTATTTCAAATTTTGTTTTTGGTCGAAATAAAATACCAGATCGATCATAGGATAGATATTCTTGTAGGTTATCTCAGTAAAATCGCTGGTTTCAATACCCACGCCTGTACTGCCGTAAAAATAATTCACCTTCGACTTACTTTCACCTGTAGCCTTAATAGTTGAATGAACAGAACTGTGCGAAAACTCTAGTTCCCAAATGGAAAAAGCAAGGTTGTCGGGATGTTCTTTGGATGTTGGTGGCCTGTCAAGAGCTTTTCTCAGACCAAATTGAATTTTATTTTTAAAAAAAAGTACTGAAGTTTGACCGCTCAGTAATTTGTATTGAACATCACTTTCCCATTGACCATTATTCTTTTTAAAAACGGGCTTTTCGAGAGATTCAAATACCTTTTGAGATGGGCCTCCCTGCAACTCCTGGGCTTTTGTTTTAAGGGTAAATGCCAGTAAAAGCAGAAAGGTATATTTTAAAAATTTCAACATTCCTGTCACCACAAATATACTTATATGACTCCCGAAAAGTCAATTCGTTGCATATATTTGCCATTTTGAGGATAAAATCTTACATAAATTTGACATAGAATATTACAGGGAATATTGTTTGAAAAAAGAAGGTGCCACAGAAGGATTTCCTTTTGATTCCAATACTTTGGTCTTTAAGGTTCACGAGAAAATGTTCGCCTTAATGGATGTGAATACTTTTAATTCAGTAAATTTAAAATGCGACCCGGAAGTTTCCGTTTCTTTAAGAGAGAAATATTCAGGTATCATTCCCGGATACCATATGAATAAAACTCATTGGAATACAGTTGAATGCAACGGATCTGTTCCAGATGATCTGATCCTAAAACTTACCGACCATTCCTATCAGTTAATATTTAATTCATTACCTGCCAAAGTCAGAGGAAACAAAAAGATAGAATCTGTTGCCTGGTAACGGTTAGCATCTGAAATATGATAAGAATCGATTTAAACACTCCGAATACTCAATTCAGCAATCGTTTACAAAGTTTTCCGGGCAATCTTAGTCAGTTGATTCTGATGATCATATGTTTGCTTATCTTTCTCAGGATTAAGGATGGGTATCATCAGGACTACAGACCACAGGGAGTGCATTTCTGGGCTCAGGCCGACCGGTTCAGCATTGCCAGAAATTATTACGATAATGGCCTTAATTTTTTTGAACCTCAGACCAATTTTCTTGAGAACAGCAATGGAAAAACAGGGGTTGAATTTCCTTTGATACAATATCTTTCTGCTGTGGTAACCAAAGTATTTGCAGGCAGGGAGGATCTATTGCTGATATATAGAACCCTGAGTTTCCTGATCCTGATGGCTGGTATCTACTTTGTTTCATTGATCGTCAAGATCCATTCAGGAAACGGCTGGCAACAAATACTAATACCCTTATTTCTGCTCCTGTCACCGCTATTATTGTTTTACGGTTTTAATTTATTGCCAGATACCAGTTCATTGTCGTTTATACTTATTGCCTATTATTATTTCGAAAAATTTCGTCTGAAGATCGATTTTAACGCAATCTATTTCTCCATTGGAATCGCTTGTTTCGCTGGTTTACTGAAAATCACGGCGCTTCTGTTCCCGGTTGCTTTTTATGTCTGGACCCTTTTGTCACTCTATATTGTGGACAAGGAAATTTCAAAACAACAAATACTCAGGGTTTCAGTTTTTTTCATCTTATGTTTTATTTTTTCCATCGGGGTCAATTATTTTTTCAGCATCCGGGCGAATTCCGAATACGGTTCTTCAGTTTTTTTAAGCACCTCAAGACATATTAATCGCTGGACCGATTTTTCAGACATTTGGAAAAATGTAGTTTGCTGGCATCGTGAATACTTCAGGGAGACCCAATATTGGGTATTGCTTGTTTCCTTTCTGATTGCATTTTTAAGAAGAGACAAATTAAAGGAATTACAGATTTTTAAGGGTATACTTCTTGTTGGTATTGTTTGTTTTATTCTTTTAATGGGCAAACAACTGATGCATCATGATTATTATGCAATATGCACCCTGGTGCCGGTCATGTTCATGTTGTCGATCGATGGTTTGATGTTGCTGAGCAGAGGTTGTCTGGGCAGTATCATCCTTCTTTATATTGTTTGGAATCTGGCCCCTGAAAGCCTGGCACAGTCCGAGAAAAGACAAGCCGACGTGTACAATTTACCTTGCAGGGAAATATGGGATTTCCGAACGTATATGATCGAAGGGGAAGAATGGGTAAAAAGTAACGAGATTCCGAATTCTGCGGTATTTTTCGTCCTATACGATTATCCTTTAAATACACCTCTTGTTTACCTTGACCGAAAAGGCATGGTATTCAATCATCAGAAAATGAAAGACAGGGGTTTGATAGATCATTGGTTCGGGAGGTTAAAACCCGATTACTTACTCATGCCGAAACAGTGGAAAAAAGAGTTTGAATCAGACCGACCGGACCTGCTTGAAAAATGTGATCTTATTTTTGATGGAAAGGAGATCCTTGTATACAAGCCCCGAAAATAAATTTTTTAGCTATTCTTTATTTATTAATTCCTTTGTTAAATGGATAGATGACATGTTTAACTTCTTTATATTTCGTTTCTCCATTCAATAAAGAAGTTTTCTCTCCCTTCAGATACTGATCGAAAAAAGCAAGTACGTATTGCGACGGTATTTTATCTACCAAATCCTGATAAATAGAGCCTCTGAGATCGATCCCTAATTTTTGCAAAACCGTAAGATCGTATGGGTTGCAATTGAAGTTGGAATGCAGAGCCCCCTTAATGGCAACACGGTGATATGGAGCACCATTGCCAATGTTTTCCCAATCGGTATCCATCCGTTGGTTTGCCCAGCCTTTTTGGCCCCAGATCATCATGTACGGTTTGTGAGTTGAATTTCCATATGCAATTCCGTATTGATCCCCGTCAATGTTGACGGAAGCTTTACACTTAGGTTCATTTAAACAAAAGTTTAAGGAAACAGCACCACCAAATGAAAATCCGATTGCACCTACAGAATTCATGTCCAGTTTTTCTTTAAAGATACTATTTATGGCACCAGAATTTAATTTTTCAATTTTATCCAAAACAAATTTCTGATCGGATGTCCAAACTTTCAAACGACTTCTTGGACCACTAAGAACAAGATCACAAAGGCTGTCGAGTTTCGATCTGTCAACTTTATCGAGCAAATAAGGGGACCTTTCAGGGATTTTGCTTATCCTGTCCTTTTTATTCAAAATTGCCCTGATCTTGCCCCATTCCGGCATGTTTCCATTTTTACCTACCGGATCTTCTTCTTCAAAAACATGAATATCTGCGTCGTTGAAATTCACCCACTTACCAAGCTCATTCATTCCAAGTGTGCTTTCATAAGGATGCGCAATTGCAAATACCACATATCCATTTGAAGCCAGTTCTTCCATCAAATACGAATTTGCCAGATAACCTTTATACCCGTGAGAATATAAAATAACCGGATACGATTCTTTAGCGTCTGAAATACGGGCATTTTTATACGTATGGCTTTTGAGTAAGTCCAGATGTGAACTCATGAATTCAGGAATCCCCAATTGTTCAAAAACCACATTCATATAATTCTTGTGATTTGAAAATACCGGTTCAGTTTTGCTGGCTTCGTTTATTTCTCCGGGATACCAAACCTGGACCCAAAGTGACCTTTTATCCGCAGGATCAATAGTTAGATCCTCCGAACGATCTGTGTCGGTGAAATGGAAATAACTTTTTCCGACCTTGTACATTCCCGTTGGTTCTTCACTTGAGGTTACAGGAAACACGTTACCTATACTAAACGTAAATACCAGCATGGCTAGGACCAATACGACATATATGCAGTTCAGAAATGTTGTGAGTATTCTGCCTGACCTGGCACTTTTATTAACTTTAAGTTCTGAATTGAAATGATCCTTCACATAAAAAAACAGAAGCAAAAAATAAACCAGGCCCATTTGCCACCGAGGCGCATCAATGAAAAGATGGAGGATCAAAAAAAATAAGGACAACAGGGCCATAACGTCAAATCGCCTTCTTATTGGAAACTTTAAATGAAATATACTTTTAACGGAGTATATGAATACAAGAATCAATAAGGCAATTTCAAGAACTCTCATTTTAAATCCTTTAATTTCGGATACTTATTAAACTCCCAAATTTATTGGAAACTTACTTATTATTCTCAAACCGACCAATAAATCAAAAATGTTCAACACAAATTATTTAATCGAAAACCCTGAGGAATATTAGATAACCAGAAATTACTCAGAAGGAAAACGGTGATCCGGATTAAATACAAATTCTTTATCAGACAGGGTCAAAAGAAAACTAACAATATCAACTTTCTCGTTTGAAGTTAATACGATCCTGTTCCTTAATTCTGCAGACAAGGTTTTGGAATGGTGAATTCCTTTTGTATAATGATTCATAACATCACCCAGGCTCTTAAACCTGCCATCATGCATGTATGGAAAGGTATATTCAATATTGCGCAAGGTAGGCACCTTAAATTTATAGGCATCTGATGGATTGGCAGAAATTTTTATCCGACCCGAGTCTTTAAGCAAGGGATCCGGAATGAGGCCATTGTTTTCAAAACTTCCATTGGTAAAAAGCGGTTCTGTATGACAAACAGCACAATGCTTCTTAAATAATTTGTATCCGTTTTCTTCCTGTTCGGTAAATTTCAACTTTCCCTGAATAAACTTATCGTACCTTGAGCCTGAACTGACCAGGGTTAACAAAAACTGTGAAAGTGCCTTTAACGTATTTTCGCCGGTTGCAATGCTGTCGTTAAACGCCTTGTAAAAAAGATCTTTATACTTTTTGGACGCACGCAATTTTGTTACTACCTCTTGTATGGAACTACCCATTTCAGCCGGGTGTGAAATTGGTGCCAGAGCCTGCATGTCGAGGTTGTTGATGGCCCCGTCCCACATGAACTTTTTTTGCCAGGCAAGGTTCATCAGGGCTGGTGAGTTTCTGGTTCCAATGCTGTCGTATATCCCGTGACTTAATGCATGGTCAACATGTGTGAAAGCTGTAAAAGGTGAGTGACAATTTTCACACGGCACTTTATTGTCGTGTGATAAGATAGGATCGTAAAATAGATTTCGACCCAAATAGATCTTTTCCTTGGTAAGTGGATTGTTTTTAAAATCGTAAACCGGCTTGGGAAAATGTTCAGGAAGGTTTATGATGTCATCGACCTTTATGAAAGCAAATGAAATAAGGATAAGAACCCAAATTATCGGTTTTTTCAATGAATGGTGAAACATAAGGCCAATACTTCTGCTAGTTTTACTGCCTCCACTCCAGGTGACATAATATTTGTTTTTGTGTTGAGATCTGCTTCTTTCATGAATTTTTCAAGGTCAAGAACCAGTTTAAGCGTACCTATGCCATTATGCTTCAGTTCAATTTCCTGAAGGGCATTTCCGGGCGACTGATAGCCTCCTATATGCCATTTAAACGAGCGAACTCTTCCGTTAACATCTTTAATTGAACCTTCAATCTTAAAATTAATATAGCCGCTTTGCCAGGTCCAGTACATTCCTTTCGTTGGGTCCAGATCACCTCCATACACTCCTGATACATTTACAAGGCTGTCGATTCCCAAAAGAAACCTAACTCCGGTTACTATATCATTTTTTAACAATCCGGTCTTAAATTTAAGGGATAAAGAATCCGAAAGGTCGATGAGTCTTACCTTAGTAACAGATACATCTCTTTTACTATCATCCGGCAAAAAACGTATGTCCGAAAGGTAAAGTTTTAGGATTTCGAATTGAACGACAGAACCTTTGTCCATAGTATAAGTTGAATCCGGATGTATTTTTCTGCCTCCCCAGGAAGCCTCGAACAAAAGATCCTTTTGCGTTGTTTCTTGCCCGAACACACAAAACGAAAACAACATTGGCCATATTAGTTGCAGTTTCTTCAAGGTCTTCTGCCCGGGTTTGGTTTTCCAAATAAACCTGCCAGTTCCGGCAGCAGATCATTATAATCCTTTAACTGCTCCTCTTTACATAAAGCCTTAATGGCAACAAAATGATCATAATGAATGAATTCGGTTTGCTTTTGCAGTTTTCCAAGTGAATCGACAAGAACAGACTTAATGGAGTCATTTCCATTACTTATATTCTCAAAGAGATTTTTCCTGACTTCACGTATCTGCATTTCCTGATGCAGTATTTTCATTCTGTGATCCGCAATTAAAATTTCGTATTTCTTAAGTTGATCTTTGTCGAAATGAAGTTTTTCAGAAATAAATCGTTTGGGTTCATGCCTTCCTTCAGGACCGGGCGGTTTGTGCATTATCACAAAGGCAATAAGCATCAGGTTGCTTAAGACCAATCCGATCGAAATTATGGTCAAAAATCTCAGTTTATTCATTTGTATAAAGTATTACTCGAACCCGTATAGTACCCTTCTTCTGGCTTATTATTATTGACCGAAGGATCGTTTAACATCACTGCAAGATTAAGAAGGATAACCATTGCAAGAGAAAGACCACCAAGTAGAATGGTTCTGTAATTTAAATTCAATTCGTCAGAACCGGAAATCCTGTTCTGAATTTTGGAAAACAAAAAAGGAGGTGCATCTACTTTTTTAATTTTTTTGAGAGGATCCAGAAAATTATCGGTCATTTTTTCGATTTTATGAATTAGACGACGAATTTACTTTGTTCCTTCGCAAATCGATAATATCAAAACATTATTTTCCGTATAACTATTCTGTTTTATTTAACTTGGTGTTAGCGTATCGTACTGCTCTGCAAGCAGGTTCTCGGTCGACCATGGCTGAGGAAAAACCAACCGGACTTCTGCGGGACAAACAATCAGCTGCAATTTAACTTTCCTGCTTTATTCCAGATCAAGGTCAGTGTTTGCTGGTGGCGGAGAGAACCTAGGAATTTACTATTGCATTTTTCGGAAAATTCAATTTTGATATGGTCGCCGCTGAATGCGAACTTCGACAAGTCATTTCGACGCTCACCGTTTCGAAAGCCAGCCCTCGACGTCTCACCTCAAAACGACTTGGTTGAAGGTGAAACTCAGCTTCGTGTTTTCAGTGTATTTTTCCGACCAAAAGGCTCTCGCACAATTCCTAAGGGAGCTCTCCGCCCCCTTCAACCCCGGACTAACTTCTTGTCTTGACACAAGAAGTCAGCAAGAAAGTCAAGGGCTGCATTGCTCATCCGTTTGCTGTTTACTCTTTATGGCATTCGCGAACTTCCTTCGTGCGTTTTGTTCTTCCCGCAGCCGGCCGCTGCGGTATGATTGCTCATCCGTTTGCTGTTTATTTTTTTAAAGGCATTCGCGAACCTCCTACGTCGGTTTCAGCAACGTCAAAGTCCGACCCCTGTCGGCGATCTCCTCGCGGAGCTGCCTCAGGGGGTAACCCGGTCTTTGCCATTGCTTCATCACCGAACAAAATAAGGCCCTTTGGTTTGTTCTAAATGGAAAGATTTCGGCTATGGAAAAGCAGCATGAGAATTAACGGTCCGCAGCTACAAGAGGCACGTTTCCGGAGACGTTAAGCATTGTCCTTAGACAAAGTTACGACTGAAGATGAAGCTTTCCAAACCGATAAAGTAAGCGTCTTTTGTAGGTGCTGTTATGCACTCGCCATTCTTATTATCAATAGGTAAAAAAAGTTTACCACATTAAAGAAATTGTGAATGAGTAGGAAATCGAAATTATACTGTAAACTAATTCATTGCTCTTATATTAAAATGAATTAAAGAGTTGTATTCAAGCCACACTTAACCAGTTACAACGAGCAAAGACAATGCTGATCTTGTTATTATGGAAAGTTAATCGAACTCACTAAATTTGTGCATAGTCAGGGAGAGCCAGATCCGTTATCCGTACTGCTCTTTCTCACAACTTTTAGAAATAATTATAACAAGACAATTCATCTGAAATAGAATAAGGACACGTTGAAGAATTTTAGACAATGTAAATGAAATCTGATTCTCAAATTTTTATAAGTTTTAAAACGTCAGAAAGAGAAACAGCTTCAATGCTCAAGGACGCCTTGATAAAATCAGATTATAAAGTATGGTGGCAGGAAGAAATTCAATGTGGTCAAGAATGGCACGGAGAAATTGATAAAGCATTACTTCAGGCGGGGGCTATAGTGGTTCTTTGGTCAGAAGCTGCATTAAGTTCCGAATGGGTCAAACATGAAGCTTCACAAGCCATAGCTAGGGGAATTTATGCTCCTGTACGGATAGAAGTAGTGGGAATTGAAAGCCCATTTAACCGAATTCAAGCAACTGATTTGTATCACTGGAACGGTGAGTTGAATGCGCCTGGTTTCCAGAATTTGCTCCTTCGTCTAAGTCAACTTATGCCGCCGCCTGTTCCAAATCACAAGAGAATCGTTAAATTTATTCGCACCCAAATCT
Source organism: Flavobacteriales bacterium (assembly GCA_020635455.1). Taxonomy (GTDB): domain Bacteria; phylum Bacteroidota; class Bacteroidia; order NS11-12g; family UBA9320; genus JABWCE01. The sequence continues at coordinate 89,364 of JACJZT010000002.1, read as the reverse complement.
TGGCGATAGTATTGTTTGTAATAACAGCCGGAGCATTATACTTGCTTATCACTCAATCTTCACTGCTAAATAATCAGGCAAAAGCGCAAAAAGAACTTGAAGAACTTTTACAAAAGACTTCTAACAATGTTGATGCCAGTACCGAGAACACAGATAGACTGTTCCAAGAAACCAGAGACAGCATAAATACCCAATTTCGAAAGTCCAATTTAAGTCAAATGCGCCAAGAGGAATTAACTGACAAAATAAACAACAGCTCCAGTCAAACTGTAGAAAATTTGGATCGAGCTATCAATTCCTTAACTAGGTTAGGTAACTCTCAGAAGCAGGTTTTGGAAAATTTTAAAGAATTTGAAACCAAAATTAGTAATGAGGTTTTTGAAGTTTGGGTTAAAATAAATGGTACAGTAAATTTTAGCACTGAAAATATTTCGTTTAGTTTTTCAAACCAATTTTTAAATAGTATTCAAGACAGCACCTACTACGAAAGCTTCACGAGAAATCCATACCAGTACAAGTTAGAAAGCGATAGCAAAATCCTTACATATATACGCAATTACGATTTTAGAGAAATAAATTGGTTGTATAAACCGGGATATAGTCAAGGAATATTAAACCATAAAGATTTTGACAAAGCTTCAATTAAATATCAAAATAAGAGATATAAAAAAACAGGTGCATTAGAATTCATCTCTGTCACATTGATAAAGTCATTTCCTATAGAACATTTTATATCAAATTTGGAGAAAAACTATTTAACTTTTGAAAATTTTGCAAACACAAGCATTATTCTAATACCTGAGAAAGGTGAGTACTTTTCAAGTATCTACAGTATTTCGCTTTATTTAATAGGTAAAGATAAAATGAAGGTCTTTGAGTTTCGCAAAGATTATAGTGATGGTTATATTGAAAATATCCAAGTATTAAATGGATGGAGGGAACCGAATGTCCTAAAAATGAATGTTCCTGAAGAATTTTATTCGAGAATTCAATTCACAAGGAAAGCTAATATATTGTCATTAATAGAATAAGGAATCGTAACCACCCAAAAAAATGTTTGTCAGTGAAGCATTTTTTCATAGGGAATGGTGGTGCATAACTCTTCAATAGCGGAATAACCCGGTATTTCCAAAAAGTCTGTAATTCAGATTTTAAAGAATAAACATGCCTATGGCAAGTTCGAGGGACCCGATTGGAATAAAAGAATTTCCGGAACGTTCCTCCGGATCCGTTATTCCAATTGCTACGTCATCGTATTCCCAGTCAAATTTAACCATTCCGGCTCCCACAACGGCTCCTGCATTGAGGTAGAATTTATCACCTAATTTTATTCTTTTGCCAACATTTCCTAAAATGGCTATGGTCTTGGTTGTTTCGTGCCAGGCCCAGGGGTTATCTTCAATGTATTTGGTTTTCTGAATATCCAGGGCAAGGTATCCCCCAAAATACAATCCTTCTTCAACGCTGTTTTTAAATTTTGTAAGGCCTACCGCAAATCCCGTTCCTTTGAAACTGTATAATTCCGGATCGTTTCCACGGATGGCGCGGGCCAATAAGCCCATTGAATTTCTTCTGATATCGAAATTAAGGGTTGTGGTTTGATTAACAACATACCCTACATTGAGGGCCGGACCAAAAAACAGAAATCCCATTGGATTAAAAGAAGCGGTTAATTTTGGACTTTGTGCGCTTGTCTTAAACATAGGGTAAGCCACAAAGCTTGTGATTAGAATAAGATTGAATACTATTTTTTTCATAATGGCTTGATTTAGAATGTAAATTAACGTTTTTGAATCCTTAAAGTCAAGAAATTGATCGCAATAACAATTTTGCTAATTAGGAATTGTCTGGGCAAGAAAATTCAGGAACAAATATCAATCAGCATACCTTCCATTTACAACCATATGGCTTCATTTTTGATCCGATTCCCTGATCTTTTCAGGAAGTAAATTCACTTTTAACGCTCAATGCCAATACGATAGCCTCAACCAGTTTAAGTTTTCTTCCCTGCTCAAACGCATCGTTGGCAGATTTTACATAGTCTTTCATTACGATCTCCCTGGCTTCATTATATTGATATTCCGATGCACCTATCAGTGGATAATTTGTTTTTTCCAAAAGTTCCTCAAGTGAACCGAACATTTTTAATGCCAATTCATTTTTTCCCGCTTTCTTGAAAACGGCCGAAGTAAGCATCACACCATAAAGTTCAGACTCTTTTTCTCCTGCTATCCTTGCATACTCCAGCGCTTTGAACATCGGCCCCCATATTTCCGGGCTATCGAGACGGAAATAAGCATAAGCTACCATGCTGATCATTGCCGATTTCATTCCGTTGTATCCTTTGGCCGGCATCATATTATAGATCTCGGTAGCTTCTCTGATCAACTCCTGAAAGTTCAGGTTTCCTTCAACAAGTTGTAGGTTATATTTTGAAAGAAGAATGGTTGCCAGCAAATATGAATTATTCATGTTCATAGCCAGGATCCTGCTTTCATCCAGATTTTTATAGATGGTGTCAATTTCTCCTTTTTGACGGTAATACTCGAACGACCATGAACTGAATTGAATGGTAATAAAAGGATTGTTAACTTCTTTGACCAAAGGAATGGTTTTGAGCATTTTATCATTCACATAATCGATTCCTATAAAAGCCCCGTAACAGGCATCGATCGTGAGGGCAAAAGCATAAGCAATTTTATCTTCCGTATGTTCAAGAAAAGCCTGTGCTGTGTTTAAATAGCTGAAAGCATCTTCGATCTGAAACAACATAAACTTTGCAAGAGCTGCCCAGGCCAAAGTTCTGCCTCTTATCGCATCGCTGATGTTCTTATGTTGCTCATGTTCAGGAACTCCAATACCTGCGGACCTGGCCCATTCCAAACCTTCGGAATACCCACCCTTTAAGGTCCAGAAACTAACCATGTAATAAAAAAGGTCCCAGGCCTTTTCAATTTCTTTGATTTCAATAAGGATGTAAAAGGAAGCCCGTATATTCTGAAGTTCATAATCAAGCTTATCCAGCCATGCCTGAGAATTTACATCCCAAATTTCCCATTCCGAAGATCTGCACAATTCATAAAAATACAGGGCATACCTTCGTTTGGTCTCTTCTGCTTCTTCCGATTGCAGAAGTTTTTCCAACGCATATTCATGTACGGTTTGCAGCATATTAAACCTGGGCTCAGCACTTATGCTAACCAATATTGGCTTTATGAGACTAACATCCAGAAGGCTTTCGGTCAGTTCTTCAATGTCTTTGTTTTGATCTGTGCCGTTTATGATTACATCCGCAGCTTCCAGGGTCCAGCTACGCTTAAAAATACCAAGTTGTCTGAAAACCTTTTTGGTTTCTTCTCCCAGTAAGTTGTAACTCCATTCTATAGCGGCTCTAAGTGTTTGCTGTCTTTCAGGCAAATCTTTATGACCTTTATTAACGAGATCAAGGGTCTTATCAATTCTCGACATTAATGCTGCCGGCTGAAAAAACCGGGTTCTGGCCGCAGCAAGTTCTATAGCAAGTGGAAGCCCGTCCATTCGCTGACAAATTTCAAGTATTGCTTTGCAATTATCTTCGTTTAATTCGAGAGAAGGATTAACCTCTTTTGCCCGTTCAATGAATAAAGCCGTGGCAGGAAAATTCAATAATTCATTTCCACGCAGACGAATGGATTCTTCCGGAAGCATTAATGGCAAAAGATTGTATATTCTCTCATTTCGAATGTGCAGGGATGTTCGGCTTGTAATGACGATCTTTACATCTCCGCATCTTGAGATAATATTGCTTACAAGTGTGGAAGATTCTATTATTTGTTCAAAATTATCCAGTATAAGTAAAATCTTCTTATCATACATAAAATCGATCAGTGTTTCTTCCATTGGCTGCTTTCCACTGTCTTGCAGCCCTAAATGATCGGCTAACACACTCGCCGTTAATTTATGATCTGTTATTGGAGCTAATGGTACAAAAACCACACCATCCTTAAAGCGATCCTTTAAACAGTGACCAATGTGAATCGAAAGGGTTGTTTTACCAGTGCCACCGGCACCTAAAAGAGTTATCAAACTAACGTCCTTTCTGAGTATCAGGTCGCAAACTTTCTCGAGGTCCTCATCTCTTCCTATTAGATCAGATTTAATGATCGGAAGGTCAAAAAATTTTCTGGCGACTTCCAGATGGTTATACTCATTTACTACTTTCTGACCTTCTAACAAAGCACTTTCAAAGATCTCAGACATCAATACCGAAAGATCGTTCTCAATTAATTTCTGCAATTCATCCGCGTCTGAGAAAAACTGGTAACAGGCCGTTTCACTTTTTTCAATATCTTCAAGCAACTTGTTCAGCTTTTCCTGCCTGTCGTCTGATCGTTTAACGTAAATTAATTTTGGCTTGTTGTTACCGCAAAGTCTGTATTCATCTTCAAGGCCGGAAATATCTGCGCCTGGTGCCACCCATCCATAGCTGTTCCAATAAATACCCAAAAAAATATGGCTTTGCTCAAGATAGGCTGAATAAAGATCTCTGGGTGGGTGAGGTCTCGCTCCGGCTTCAAAAAAAACCGGTATTAACCTAAGGTTGGAAATACCTTCTCTTGCCGCCTTTCTTTCTTCGGCAAGTTCCCCGATGGTTGAGCTAATAAATACCCGTATTCTTTGATCGGGTGTTTTGATCACTGCCATAAACTTATTTAAGCAATAATATAAAATTATTATCAATTATTATAGGATGCGCCCTCAGAAGAGAACCTCAACTGCAATAGCCAAGTAAATTCTTTGATTATTTATTTACACCGGTTTTGAAGGATAAAGTATAAATTAAGTTTGTTTAGCTACAATTTTTTAAATGAACCATTTTCAAATCTGTAAGTCCCGGTTTCCTTATCGGGAGCTTCGCTACACTCTCCTTCCCTGGTAAATTGTATGTTTTCTATGACGATCTCTTTTTTACCTCTGTTCAAGCTTAGAGTGTAAGAGTAATCACAAACCGACTCCACAGAAAGTATACTGTCGGAATCCGTAGTTTCCGTTTCACTCGAATAAGAGTGATAGGAAGGAAACGCGCTAAATACTTCTTTCATTTTGTTCAGATCCCAAATACCAAAAAATCTGTATTCAAGGTTCCACCCCCCATTCATCCCGTATGAATGCGATCCGGATGCAAACAAATCAATGCTCAACTGAGGGGTCTTTCCGGGAATCAGACTTATGGTATCGATCACAAGGTTGTTGACATAAACCATATTGTCGCCAAATAAAAAAGCTTCTTTTGTTTCGGTTCCTTTTGTGTACCGGATGTACAAGGCCTGACCAGGGTTATAATCAAAATGTTTCGACTTGTAAATAATAATGTCGGGTTCATAAAACCTTGCAACAATGTTCTCTTTGGGAATACTGTCCATACACACCCGGCAACCATCTACCGGATCTGCCGGGTGCAATTTATCTTTTGATGATGGCATTTCCCTGGCATCCATTCCCACCGCATAAAAAAATGTAAACGCTGAAAGAACCAACAGAAATTTCTTTGAGAAATCCGTTTTGGGTTTATTTATCAGATAAGAAAATTTCATTTGCTAAAGGTTAAAGATCAATTTCAGGCTTATGTTTCGTCCCATGTTAAACATTCCGGTGCGACCCGATGCCTGGTTTACAGGACCGTATTTAAGCCGACTGAGGTGGTTCTGATACGCAACATCCATAATGTTTTCAAGATTAAAAATAAAGGTAAGTTCCTTTTTTCTCTTAATAAAATTCAGATCGCCTCCAAGCCCCGCACTTAATAAGGTGTAAGCCGGAGTGGCGGTTTCAGTTCCAAAAGCACTGTGTACATTGTTTTGAGCAAAATAATGATCCACAGCAAACATCAAATATGCGTTTTTTAATTTGTTACCTTTTTTCATCAAACCGGCTTTAATTTCTCCTCTGTATTTTGGTGCAGGTATAAAAGGAAGATTCTTTAAGCTATCCGGTCGCGAAGTTTGTTGTGCCCGCACATAAGAAAATGAATTTTCAAGATGTAACCAGTCAAGCGGATGCGGATGAATATCAATGTACAGTTCACCTCCATATAAGATTGCATTTCCGGATGTAAACTTAAACGCCGGAGCCGGTTCATCAGGATCAGGTATGCTATCTTTACCGGAGGAACCTCTTAGTTTTTCAACATAAATGAAATTGTCGATAAAATTTGTAAACGGAGTAATTTCAAAGGTAAGATGATCTGTATTATACAAGAATGCCAGATCCATCTGTCGACTGATCTCTGACCTTAAACCTGCATTACCAATTTCATATCTGAACGCACCCTCATGCCTGCCATTTGAAGACAATTCGGATATTGCGGGGGCTCTAAAACCTTGTGAGAGATTGAATTTCACGGTTGAACTTTTGGTCATTTGATATGAGATCCCAAGACTACCGGAAAAACCACTATAGGATTGAGAGATCTTTTCAAATTTAAGAATGGCCTCTGGATCTCCTGCCTTTGAAGGATTTCCTGCGCTATCGAGAAACAATTCCCTGGTCAGCATATTTCGGTTATCAAACCGTATACCACCGGCAAGCATAAACTTCCTGACTTTTTTTTGAGTAAAAATGAACATGCCGGCATCGAATAAAGAATAGTCGGGAATTAAAAATTCCAGGCCTTTATTGGCATTAAACTGCAGCATTCCGCTTAAACCGGTCGAGGTTTCCCAACCTTTAACCTTCTTAAAATTATACCTCAGGTTGTAATTAAAGGTGTTTAAATTGAAAAACAGGGAAATGTCGTTAATCTGAACCGGGTCGCCAAATTCCTTTCGCTTATTGCATTGATAACCAAGATCTGCAAGCAGTGTTCCTTTATTGAGTATAAAATAAGAATTCGAGGCAACCCTGAAATGATTCACTAACTGATGGGGAATTCCAATAGTATACCCCTTTAGATCGTTCGTTAAAGCAGTAACCTCTTGCCCCCCGGAATTAACGAATATAAAATTACCCAGACTATCTCTTTCGCCTTCCGGTAAATTCAGGAGAGTATTATAATTGCTAAGGTTTAAATGAGTATGTCCCCAATTTTTCCGGATCCCCAGAAAAAGATTTCCGTTAAACTCCCGAAAACCTGAGTTAAAGACCTTACCGTCGTAAGCATTTTCATAGTTTCCGGCAAACTTATTACTAAACCTCCCTAACCATTGAATTCCTTTTATGTTGCCCGAATTTGAGACTGAATATCCGATCAGATTGTTATTGCTTTGATAATTTGCAAGAAGTTTAGTTTTCATTTCACCTGCCGGAGGTGATTTTGGTGCAATAAAGTTGAGTACACCGGCAATTCCATCCGACCCATACATCAGGCTGCCCGGTCCCTTAACGATCTCTATCCTTCCTACCGAATATTCATCGATCTCAATGCCATGTTCATCACCCCATTGCTGGCCTTCCTGCCGGATACCATTGTTTAGTGTAATAACTCGGTTGTAGCCCAATCCCCGGATAACCGGTTTGGAGATGGCAGCACCGGAGGTGATCTGGCTTACCCCCGGAGTGTTTTTCAGTCCATCGATCAGGTTGCTTGATGTGCCTTGATTAAAGGAAAGATTGTCAATGGATTTTACGATTATGGGGCTTAATTTCGACTCTGTCGATCTCGTTACCCCCGTTACAATTACTTCATTGAGTTCTTTTATAGTAGTACTCATGGTGAAATTGATCACTGTGTCTGTGGTTACATTGACTTGATATACCAGAGTTTTATACCCCACAAAACTTATTTCAATTAAGTATGTACCCTTTTTGAGATCGGGTATTTTGTAATTTCCCTGTTCATCGGTAGAGGTTGCTGTTTTAAGATCTGATACATAAAAAACAACTCCACCGAGATCCATATTCTTATTTTCATCTTTTACATTGCCCGAGAGTGTATATTGTGAAAATGCTGTTAGGGTTGTAATAAGGCATACAACCAATAAAATTAATTTGATCCTAATCATTTTTGATCTTTAAAATTTTAAGTAAAAAATGTCCGGCAATTAAATGCGAACAAAAAGGGATTAAAGAATCAAACTATCGGTGGTCCTCTGTTGAGAAAGGCTAATTGTGCATTGGATGCTATATTTCTTTTGAATGAATCGGAAAAGAAAAAACCGATTTGGACCTCCTCCGGTAATAAATATGATAATTGAAGGTGTGTTTTACCCTGATGATGTTCACATAAGGAACATTTTTCCAACACATTACTGAGATGCTGTTTGTGAGTGCAGACATCATCCTTTTCACCAAAATAAATAACCTTTTCACAGCGGCTTGCCTTATCAAAGGATATTAATGCATTGTGATGCTGATGGTATATGCTAACCGGCAGCACGCTCAGCGTGTAGATCACCAAACAAATCAGTCCATCAATTCTGAATGTAAATTTCAAAGGAAATCGAAAAGGGTTAACCTATCGTCAAAGATATAAACTTTTAAGGATAATAAGCTTTCCTTTATTCTGGTTACATCATCCTGTCTGTTCTTTATTTTGAAATGAACATATTAAAATTTGAAAGATGTTACGCGAACCTTATTCGTTTTTAATGACCAGTTTTTGTGTGGCCGTTTCGTAAGGGGTTTCAAGGGTTAAATAATAAACCGAACCGGTTAAACTTTGATCAATGGTTTGTATAAAAACCTGCATTCCGGCCTGAAGGTGCTCCAGTTTGTTTTCTTCGATCTTTTTGCCATTAACATCGTAAAGACTAACCTTAACTTCGGATCCTTTCTGCAGATCAAATTGAATCCGGATCTGTCCTTTTGAAGGATTCGGGGATATTTGCATTTTCAGGGAACCTGTGCTTTGCGGATTCAATTTGTGAATTCCGGTGCTGATCTTATTTTTGATAAGATATACTTCAAAAACGGTGTTGCTTGCAGAACTGAGACCACTGTTATTATTAGAGAAAATATTGGGCGCAGGACTGTTAATACCGCCGAAAATATAGCCAAGTAAGGTGGTGTCATTCGATAATTCATTCATTTTAACAACATCGTTTGAATAACAAGGAACGTCTTCCTTTAAAATAAATTCTGCACCTGCTCCTAATAAACCCGGCATATCAACCGGTAATTTATACTCAGACAATTTGCCCGACGAGTTTCGGCTAACCCTGGCTATGGTTTTTACAAAGGGTACATTATTGTCCTGAACCAAAACTCCTGCACTGTCGAAATATTGGGCAATTCCTCCGAAAAACACAGAATGCATGTTGTTTTGCTGAGCATCGTATAAGGGTAAAACTGCGCAATGATAATGATTGTAATACTGCTGAAAACCGGTATCAACCGCATAACCTGTTTCGTTTATGGTTACGCTGTGGAGGAAAGGAAGATCAACCGAAGGTTGAAAAACTCCGGAAAAGGCAGTGATACCCTCTTTCCCGTCCTGCAGGATCTGCGGTACCGCATTATAATCCCTTCTGTGCAAATTGGCAGCGTCCTTAATTTCCTTGTAATTGCTGAATTGTAAGGTTGTTCCATCATCCACAATATTGAACATGCGGATGGCATCCGTATAAACCTGTGTAAATGTTGGATTGCCCATTGGGTTATAATTGCCATCGAATTTGTTGCCACCCACCAGGTAATATGTATCCTTGATCTTTTTAAGATGTCCACCAGTTACTGCAAAAACAGGATCACTGATCTGCCTGAAATGATCCTTAACAGAAGTACCGTTTATTACAGCATCAATAACTGCCGGAACATCAACTGCCGTAAGATTATCGAAGGTTTTTCTGGTAGCACTTGAACTGTTGAAACCGTATCCACCGATCAGATATAAGCGATCATCTTCCTGATGAAACTCTATATTTGTTGAACTTAATTGCTCCTGAACCGAAACCGGGAGGCTGCTCAAATTGGCTGTCCAGACTTTCTTGAGGTTGGGATCAACGACGATGATTAGGTTGTTATTCCCTGCAACGTCAAAAGCAGCAAAGGGCTGTCTTCGGTGCAAACCATCGAGTCTTCCTCCCAGGATCAACCATTTTCCTTCGTATTGTCCGAATGCAAAGGATTGAAGACCTCCAAGACCTGAAACGTTAACCGGCACAAGACGAATGTCAAAGGGTGCATTTTGCGCTGAAAGACGAAGTGAAACAAAAAGAGTAAAAAGTATGAACAGATACTTTAGTGATTTTATCATAAACGAATTTTCTAACGAAATTACTGCGAATAATTTTCGATTTTAGTGACTAAAGTCACACGAGAAATATTCTTTTATATTACGATAATTTATTGGGAATTAAACTCAACATTCAAAGGCATAAGTACCGATCACCGGAACAAGGTTATTCCAAGTCCAATATTCGGACCACCGGAAAGCTGCTTTCCGAGAACATACCCTTTGCTTTTGTAACCTGCCGTAAAATTGATTCCAATTACATTGTTAAATTTCCAACAACCCTGCACCTCCATTGAAACTCCTTTACCAAATATATCCTGATCCCAGAATTCTGCGAGAAGGTCTGCTTTGAGACTTTTATAATTCAATAGATCATTGATCTTCAATCCGGTTCCCAGATTCTTAAAGGGTCTGCCATATTTCAAATACAATCCGAATTGACTACCGTTCAGATGCAGGTAATTTTGAAAATATAGTTCATAACCCAGAGGTGATGCATTGAACAGAGTGCCATAGGTCCAGCCATTCTGATAATTTCCTATTAAAAAAAAGGGCTTTCTGTTTTTGGACTTTTTACCAAAAGAAGCGCCTATTTCTCTATAAAATTGGGGATCAAAGAAATTTAACACCGATCCGAAAATTGCAGACTGATTGTAGAACTTTACCAGTTTTGGGTTAACCAAACTGTCATGAATAAACACCTCATTGCCGGAATATAATTTAAAAACCGGTAAAATATAATGTACAGGATCACCCGCTGTATTTATCCAGACATCCTTTTTTTCCGGGTCAATGGGTACAATCAAACTTGTATAAATAGGGTACATGATCCTGTTGGCAAAAGCCAGGGAAAGGTCTTCGTTCCACATTCCGTTTTGTCTTATAAATTCGGATTGCAATGACCTTATATTTAAGTAATTCACTTCAAAACCTGCCGTAACGAAAATAGCTTCGTTGCTTAAGGTGATATCGTTCGGCAAAGTTGCTGTTGTGTACGGAACCGGTAAGCCGAAATTATGAATGTTAAATTTACCACCAACTTGTTTTGCTCTTATGTAATGCCCCATTTCATGTGACCAGAGCATTGTTAGATAGTTTGTGCCAAAAGCAAAAAATCCTTTTGCAATATTTGCGGCGCCGGTATTCAGATTTTTTTCTGCAAAGGCATTAAATGCATCGTTCAGAATTCTGTAGGTTCCAATAAAATTGGTTGAGGAATTTCTTAGATCATAATTGTTAAAGGCACCAAAACTATATTTCCTTTGAAGACTTGTGTCCGCATCCTTTCCAAAAACAAAAAAAATATTGGTTAAGATTATAAGGCTTAAGGCAAGTAAATTCTTCATGCTTCCGGTTCAAAAATTCTGTATCTTCCGGTATAAATGAGCCATGCCAAAGTTATGTAATTTAATAAAATGAATTTTATGTTTTTAATCATGTATTCAGGTGCCAGTCAAAAATTTTTCAAAAAAAAAGCCCCCGGTCCATTGCCGGAGGCTTTGTTTAAACAGACTTACTTTACTTAACTGTAAGTGTCAAGGAAACCTGGTTCTTTAAACCATCTCTGTTGATCACCGTAAAGGTATACAGTTCGGTTCCTGCCTGATTTCGGGTAATAATGGTCAAATCTCTTGACATATTGTCCTCATCAGAACCTGATAGAGATTCCGACTTAAAACTACTTGAAGCTGCACCATCAAAACTTACCGATGCATCGAAGGTCTTAAGAACATCTTTGTCTTCGGATTTGGATGCGTTTATTCCGATTAAAACAGTATCACCCATGGAAACATCCTTGTTATCTGAGACATAGTTTCCACCGTTTTTAAAAGATATATTTGGCAATTTCCCTTCATCTTTTTCACATGAAGAAAAGAATGCTAAAAGCATAGCTAGCGCTATAAACGTTATTTTGTTTTTCATTTTATAAAATTGTTTTTAAGTTAATAATTTGTTGTTTATCAAGGGTTTAGTTTTCCTTTTTTTTAACTAAAAACATCCGGCGGCGGAGAAGGAATTTCGAGGTAAGGATCATCGTTATTCTTGTCGATCAGCCCTTTAAACTCAATTCTTATAAAAAAGGGTTGATTTAAGATGCTTTGTTTTTCATTAAAGTACCATTTGAGTTTATAGGTCGTATTGAGTACCTTTTCCATATTCAGGGAACTCCTTCCGGTATTGCTCTCTGACAGCTGTTTGAGGCTTTTCTCAACCTTATCAATCAAAGCTGTTAATACCACGCCATCCTTTATTTTTTCAACCTTATGCAAATCGTAAAGAAAACCCTTATACTCAAATTCATTTTTGGTAAATTTTATATTTCTGTATTCCTGTGAGCTCAATTTGATCCTGACAAAAAGATTTTCTTCACCGGCATGTTTTTCAATAAAGGAACGCTGTTTGATCTTAACGAAGTAGATCATGGTACCAACAACAACGGGCAAAAACAGCTGTGTGGTAAACAACACTGCCATTAATATGGTCATTATTTTTCTCCCGCTCATTGGGAAAGTTCTTTTTTAATGGATATTACAAAATTAACCCCCTGATTATACAGGCCATAATATTTTAGCCTCGAAAGATGATCGTAGTATCGTTTATTGGTCAGGTTATTTATGTTAATACCCAAATGCCAGTTGCCGCTTCTTCCCTTTTTACTTACTGACGATTTCAAATTTACCAGCAAATAGGAAGGTGTTGAGGTTTCGAATATGGCGGGATTATCCTGACGAAAGAGGTAAACAAACTCAGGTTCGACAAAACCTGCTGACCACTTTCGGTTTATTTTTAAAGAATACCTTAAGGAGCTGGATAATTTAAATGCAGGAATAAAAGGCAGATTTTCGCCATTGGATAGTTCACCCTTTGTCCAGGAGAAGCTTTCCTTCCAGGATAACCTTTTGATTTTTCGAGGAACATAGTTCATTAACACCTCTCCCCCGTATAGCAATGCATCCTTTTGTTTATATCTGAATACCGGAAAACCAAAGTACATTTCATCGGTCGGACTTAGGTATATATACTTATTGAACTTGTTGGCAAACACCGAAAAACTAAGAAATCTTCTTTTTTTGTTCAACTCAACCGAGAGATCGATGTTAAAGTTCTGTTCCGTTTTAAGATCGGGATCACCGATCTCATACCTGTATACTCCTTCATGCAATCCGTTTGATGACAATTCGGCCAGATTGGGTGACCTGAAACCGGAGGCCAGATTTGATTTTATGGTTATATTTTGCAAAGGATTGTAAACGTATCCAAGCATTCCGTTCAAATTGAAATTATTCCTTTCAAAGGGCATTATGATCTGCCCGGGCGAATTGAGATCGCGAGTAACGAATGTTTTAATGTTTTTGTGATTAAGCCCCCCTCCGATCTCGAGGATCGATTTTCTCATTTTATATTTTAAATAAGCAGTGAGATGGTCTTCAAACATATTTGCATCCGGTACCAGTATCCTTCCGCCGTAGTTGGTATTGTTAACAAACGAAAATTGCTCACTTACAACAATGGTTGTTTTACGACCGAGTTTCTTTTCCCATCTCAGGTTTTCAAGCACCGACAACAAATGCATGTTCAGACTGATCTGCCCCCCACCTTCATCCTCTCTTCTCGAATTGGATTGAAAACCAACATTGAGTTTAAGAATGGATTTGTTCAACAAAAAAACATTTTGCGAATTAATTAAATTGAGAAGTACAATGTGATGCGGCCCCGACATTTTGCGACTCCAGCGAGCATCTTCATCAAAAAAATCCCGAAGCTCATTTATTATAAAACCATATTGATTGTAAGAAAAATTATAAGAATTTTCCTGTTTCCACTTTTTTCCGGAAAAACCAATACCCGCCTTTAAGTAATAACCATCGTTTCTCGAATTGAGAACCCTGTTCCCACTTCCATCAGAGTAATCTGAATGTGACTCATTTCCTAACCTTATGCGCCAGTATTTGGCTTTGTGCTTTTTACTTATTCCTGCATTTACCAGATGTCCCAAAGAATTTGAAAACAACTGAATACCTGCATCAACATGGCGACCCTGATTTGAAGGTTTTTCCTCTATCACATTGATCACCCCTCCCATTGCTTCTGAACCATAAAGCAATGCAGACGGACCTTTAATTACTTCGATCCGGTCAATTCCGATCTGAGAAAGTCCGAGACCATGCTCATCCTGCCATTGCTGGTTATCAAACCTCAATCCGGATAATACAATTAAGATACGGTTGCCATACAATCCTCTTATCACAGGTTTGGAGATGGCATTTCCGGTGGTCATTTGTGAAATACCCGGAATTTTGGATAAAGCATCCGACAAATTAAATGGCATTTCCTCACTGAGTTTGGTCAGGCTGTATGGTTCAATGTTTAAAGATGTTGTTTTTGACCGGTTGTCCTGAAAGCCACTGATCGTGTATTCCTTAAGATCGTATTCGGTGGTGTCCGTTTGACAGAATGCCGGCACATATAAAAAGAGATAAACAAGAACAATAAAAAGCCGGCGCATTGTGTACACCGGCAAAATTATTAAAAAAACAAGGAGCTACCTGATGAAAAGTATAAAAACACCTATACTTAATTCACAGCTTACCTTAAATGAAATTGCAGCAAAATGTTTTGGAAAAATCAGGTTTAAAGCGGTGCTTAATCCTTCTTTTTATCAAATTCGGCCTTGTCTTCTGCAACACACTGATTTGAAATACAAGCTCCTCCGGCGCAACCAAACGCAAAAAGACCCATGGATGCAAAATATCCTCCGAAAAAAATACCAAACCACATCTGTTCATAGATGGATTGGGCAATTAAAAGTAAGCCAATTACCAGATAAAAAACACGGACCCAGGTCCAGTTTTTAAAAAGTCTTTCCTTCATAAATTGATGACCGACAAAATATAATTAACACAAAATTCATTCAAGTATAATGAAATGAAATGGGTCGCAATATCGCTTATTTATTACAGGCAAATTGATCCTGAGGATGTTTAAAGGGCAAGAGATTGAGCATAATTAATATCAAGCCAGGAACCTGCGTTGAGGCATTCGATCCCATGCTGAGAAAGGAACATGGTAGCCTGACCACTGCGGTTTCCGGAAGCACAGCATAAAATCAAGGGTTGTTTTAATGCTTTTAACTCATCAATTCTTTGAGGCACCTCATGTAAAGGAATGTTAATGGAACCAACGGCATTTCCACCCCTGAATTCTTCAACGGAACGTACATCCACAATGGTACCTTTTTTTTCTTTGATCAAATTTTCTAGATTCATAATTTATTTTTTGTTTGTATTTTTAAATGCACTGAAAAACAATCCGCCCATCAAAGCACCATATAAAGTGCTGTTTAGCGGTTTTGATGTTATTGCACAGGCCCCGCTTTCACAACCTACAAAATGGTAGTAAAGGTAGCCTGCAATTGCTCCGGCAAGTATACCGAGAATGGTAAGTTTGTGTTTAAGCATTACCGGGATTTCTTAAAATTCAAAACATCTTCGCTCAGATCATAAACCTGAACACTCTTATTTAAATTAGTTTCAATGATGCTGCTCCCTGCTGCACTTCTGTAACCTCCTTCGCAATGGACCACAATAGATTTGTCAAGTGGAATTTCATTGGTACGTTCCCTGAGCTCGTGAAGCGGAATGTGAATTGCATTTGCAAAAATTGCATTGGCTTTTCGTTCAGAATGATTTCGGATATCGATTATGGTATAAGCATCTTCATTTTTCTTTAATTCACTACTGTCGAAAAATTTCATACTGGAACTGCCATGACCCAGAACAAAGGCTAAGGATATTTGATTTTCATATCCAATTTTGGCAATTTTTTCGATCATTTCATTCAATGAAGTTTCACTATCTGCAGCCAGATAAAAGTTTTCTTTCGGTTCAATGATACTTCCAAGCCAGGTTTCAAACCTGGTTCCCTTCATTAGATTTATGGAGTTTTTTAAGTATGAATTTTTAAAGTCATTTTGTGATCGGGTATCGATGATCAAGACATTTGGATCAAGGCCGTTGACCTGGTCTGAACTAAAGATGGGTTCATGCTTCTTAACTTTCTTAATGCTTTGAAGATAGGGTTCTGCGCCTTTTTTGTTGAGAAACACATTGAATGTAAAATACTTAGGTATAAAAGGTTGGTCAGCAAGCAATTCTTTTACAAACATTTCTTCATCCATGTTTTGTAAGCTCCAGTTCGATTTTTTCTCTTCACCAATGGTACTGCTGTTTTTTTCGCTTAATCCTTTACCACACAAACTTCCTGCCCCGTGTGCAGGATATACCAGAACATCCTCCGGTAAGGTCATAAGCTTATTACGCAAGGAATGATACATTTGTTTGGCAAGGTTCTCACGGGTTTGAGTGATGGCACCGGCATTTTCCCTAAGGTCGGGTCGTCCGCAATCGCCTATAAATAATGTATCACCTGTAAAAACGGCTTTTTCTTGCCCTTCTTCATCCACGGCTATAATGCTGATGCTGTCCGGTGAATGTCCGGGAGTATTAATGGCTTTTAACTGTATGTTTCCCAGCTGCATACTATCGCCATCATCAAAAGTCTTGTGTTCGTATTCGGCTCCAAGTAGTTTACTTACATAGATTTCGGCCTTAAAGGTCTGATGGATTTCAAGATGGCTGCTCACAAAATCAGCATGAGGATGAGTTTCAATTACCGATTTGATAACTGCATTATTTTCTGTTGCAAAATCGTAATATGGCTGAGGATCTCTTGCCGGATCAATAAGCGCCACTTCACCTTTGCTCAAAATAGCATATGAATAATGAGCCAGATTTTTGTCTTCAAATTGTTTTATGATCATTTTCTCTCAATTACAATACAAAGTTCAGGAGAAGTTCTTGAAACTACGGATACATTTGTTACATAAGGAAATTCTGATGGTGATGATCCTCTTATTTGAACCGTTGCAGTTTGCGCAACCATGGTTGAAAAAAGCGGTGGTTCAGAAAACAAGCATAAACTAATCCTTAACTTAAAAAAAAGGCTGCCCGTCAAACTTGAATTAACGGATTGGTTTCCGAGACTGTAATCTGTTTATGACATTTGCAAATTACAGGCATTGGTTAACATCTGTAAAGAGAAAGAAGATCTTTAATGGAAAGTTTTATTTTGTTTTGCCTTTAAATGTTGCATAAATGGCCATTGCATGTCCGTGGCCTAATTCAAATTCTTCTTTAAGCCAATTCGTAATTTCCGTAGCTTTTATTTTCGGATTCAACTTACCATCGAGCAAGAAACCCTTTTCTTCAGCTAATTTTTTAAAATCAGCCGGAGTTTTACCGGTTTTAGCCCGGATATTGTCAATATAAGCTTGAAAGGACATAATAACAGGATTTTGTTTGTGTTGTGGTTTAAATTGTTAAAGCCAATAAAATTAAGCATAAATTCAAAAAACCAAACAACGTTTATTTTTACAAGTATTCATAAAGTTCCCGGTTTGTTCAAAAATGCATTTGAACCGAAGGCATTATCGCTCCATTATTTTAAAATAAGGATTGTAGATAAGTCCTATTATATTTCCAAAAGGGTCCTTAAGGGTTGCGGTCATCAATTCTTCTCCGACATTTTCAGGTTTTTCATATTCTAAGGCACCCAATTCGATCAATCGATCGTATGTATCCTGAATGTTATCTACTCCCCAATAAGCAACCACATTATCTGTCTTATTGGCCGTGGATTTGCTTTCAGGCTGAAGGCCAAGTTCATATCCACCGATGTTAAATCCTACATAAAAAGGTTCTTTAAAATAGGGTTCTGTTTCAAAGACCTTTGAGAACCATTCTGTTGCCTTTTCAATGTTATCAACTTTATAAATTGTAGTTCTTAAACCAAGCATATTTTTGTTTTTTAACGTTCTTACCTTTTATTCAAATCTTGTAAAATAATTTATTACAACACAGGGTAATTAAAGGTAAACGAATTTACATCAAATTATGAACTAGCAAAGAAATGAAATATTGATTTAATGTACTGGAAAATCAACATTCGATTTATTAGGTAAAAATTGATGGTTTCTTGATTGGTTGCGGGTCGAACCTACTGGTACTATATCAAGGTGAAAGGCATAGCAAAGCTGGCTTTAATCGGATAAAATGAAGAATAAATCTTAAATATGTGATTGCATTTAATAAGAAACTAAACCTTAAAAACAGATTCATATCGCAGTGAGTTAGGACCATTACATAGATAGGTATTATTTTTCCTTGTTTGCTTTATTATTCTGCGAAACAATCAAACTTATTGTGAGAAGTCAAAACTGCACTCCAAATTTAGCTTCGTACTGAGCAGGGATCTCATTTTTATCTTCACCCAGATTTTGTCTCAGGTCTATTTCGATTCCCCTCGAAATGGTTGATATCGGAACGTCATTTGAAGTCCCCTCAAACGGATTTTCCCCTGTCCGGCCAATGCGCTCCATGGTGTGAAACATCCATGCGATAGCACTATAAATAGGAATTGCAATCCAAACAAAAAGTCTGCCCCATTCAGGATAATTTTCTGAAATACCTTTTCCTATCTCCATAAATTCAGGGACTAGTGCCATGGGCAGCAGCAATAAAAGCAGCCACATAAAATAATGGTTCAGGCTTGCATATTGCCGTGGGTATGGAAAGTTTTTAATGCGTTCAGTTTGGCCCTGTAAGGTAAAGAGTTCTTTAATGAGAATTTCAAGTTCAAGAAATGAAAACTCCCAAACGATGCCTTTTTCCTTTAATTCTCTGATGTGATGCGATTGTAAATAAAGTAGTGCCGTTTGGCGATTATCCTTTTTCAACACTTCCGCAAGTTCACTTTCAGACAGATACGCTTTTATTTCTTCTTCAAATGAAGTGTTTTGTTCGGGAGGTCTTATACCCCATTCGGTATTCGTTTTGTGCTTGCTGGTTGTTTCCCAGTGCTGCTTGTTTCGCATTGCGTATCTCAATGCAGTGATCCAGGCTATATGTCGGTGTGTCAAAATTTTTATTTCGTTTTTAAGGGTTTCTGCAGAAATATGTTCTTTTACATGTTCTTCTGAAAGCATGTCTTGTACATATACACCAAATGTGCGGGAAGTGTTGACAATTCCTCCCCATATCTTACGTGCTTCCCAAATACGGTCGTATACTGCATTGTTTTGAAACCCGATTATAAATGCAACTGCAGTACCAACCAGTGCCATCGGAGCCCAAGGTATCCTTAACCATTCCAGATCGAATGCATAATAAAATGAAACCCATATTCCAATAATCGTAATAAACCAGATTGTTTCATAACGTGTCCATCTGGCCATGTCAATAATGCGATATACTTTTCCAATGTACATATACTTCTTTTGTCTTTTACAAAAATATCAGGATGCAAGATTTTTCCCAATCAAAAATCTGAACCTGCCATTTTATAGAATTGGTTGAAAGAAATTTGACTGACTTCAATCAGGTTATTAGATAAGGTCTTAGTAAGGAATGGTGCAGTTATCATCTTAACTATTATAGGTAATTCGGGTCCTCTTCTGTATAAAAGAATACCATTTCGGCATAGCGGCTATATTTGCTATGCTGGATACTTTGAGTTGATTATTAAGATATTTTTTTAACTTTGATCGATGTAACATACAAATTTATATATGCATTACCGAATTTCTGACCCTCATAAAAACACCTTTATTAATTATTTCCTTACTCTTTTGCTCTTATTCCCGATATCTGTATTTTGCCAGAATCCCAGACTTGATACCACCTTTGATATATACCCGGGTGCTGATGCAGGAATCAATGAACTCATCATTCAGCCGGATGACAAAGTAATTGTAGCAGGTATGTTTAAAAACTTTAAAGGTAAGGCGGCAGGTCGCATCATCAGGATGCAACCAAATGGTGGAATTGACAGCACATGGATACGATCAGCCGGAGGTGCAGATTCTGATATACGGGGAATGGCCCTTCAACCCGATGGCAAAGTACTTGTTGGGGGAATATTCAGCATGTATGATGGAATGACAGCAAACCGATTGGTGAGGCTTAACTCAGATGGAAGCATTGACACAACATTTGAGGTAGACTCCGGACCAAATAATGAAGTGCAGGGAATCACAGCAAACAACAACCGTGCAGTAATTCGCGGTTTTTTCAATACATATCAAGGAACACTGGTACCCAGTTTTGCCGTGATAAAGATGAATGGTTCATTAGATAATTCCTTTAATCTCCCCAGTGAGTCTTTTCTTTTTATTAATGATTTTCACATACTGTCAAACGACAAATTATATCTTGGGGGCAATTTTACCACGTATAACGGACAAACCGTAAACCGAATTGTGAGGCTCAATCAAGACGGAAGCATTGACACGACTTTCAAAACAGGATCCGGGCTAAATGGAGCAGTAAGGCGTTTGTTCGTACAAAATAATGGTGATGTTCTGGTAGCCGGAACTTTCACTTCATATAAAGGAGCATCGGTATCCGGACTCATTCGATTACAACCTAATGGCGACAGAGATACTAGTTTGAATGCCGCAGTACCTTCATTGGCAACGATTGATGCAATAACCACTGATGCCTCAGGTCGTATTTACATGGCAGGTTCTGATGCCGGTAAATTATTTTTAAAGAGACTCCTACCAAATGGAAGCGAAGATACCGGTTTCAATATTTCCGGAACCGGCTTTAATGGCAACATTACACAGCTTGCGCATCAAAGCAATAACAAATTGATTGTGACAGGCTTTTTTTCTCTTTATCAAAACCAGCAGGCTGAAAGGGTGGCACGTATGTTTACAGACTCCACAACAGCCAGTATAGAAACCAGATATATAAAAGATCGTATTGTTTTATTTCCAAATCCTTGCACCGATATGTTTTCCTTAAATACCAACGAAACCATAAGAGGAGAAATTTATTTAAGAATAAGGGACCTATATGGCAGGCAGGTCTACGATGGCTTATATAACATGAATGACAAACTTGGCATTTCAGCTTCGCATTGGTTGCCTGGAATTTATCTGGTGGAAGTTCAAAATACTTTGGGTAAAAGGGTCGTGCTGAGGTTGATGAGGCAATAAATTTGAACAACAATTAAATTATGAAAGTGATAAGGTCCAGGGAAGATTCGTTTGCTTGGGCTTTGTATCTCGAGTTTCCTTATTTTAAAGAATAATGTACTCATTGAAAGGGCTTAGTTTTAATAAAATATACAATCATTTAATAATTTACCTTGGCTTAGCAGTGCCAATGTTGAGTTTAGTTATTACGTATTTTGTTTACAGAGAAATTTATGATAAATATTATGTCATTACTTATTTCTTGATGGCATTATTAATTTATTTTTCTCTGTCAACAATTAAAAATAAGAAACTTTTTCAAGTTTTATTGTTTGTTACTACGTTTTTATTTTCACTCTTGTCTATCATTGAAATTGTTCATTTAGACACCTTTAAAACCATAATAAATTCTTCAACAATCTACATTGTTTTGGAAAGTAACCTAAGCGAATCAACCGAGTTTGTCTTTACCTATGCCAATAGTTTTATTTTTGCTTTAGGAGTTTTATTTTTCTTATCCATTCTTACAGGACTTGTTATTTCATGGAAGCAATTTAATTGGATGAAAACAAATAGTTTAAAGAATTTTTTGATATTACCAAGTTTGTTGGTTAGTATATTGTTGATATTTCGTCTTAGAAATTTTTCATTGCCTTATACTATATTTCATTCCATACAGGTGTACCAAGAAGAGCGCAAGGAACTCTCAAAATTTCAAATTACAGAAAACGGAAATTTTAAGAATGTCAAACACACAAATGATGAACAAGAAACGTATGTTCTCATTATAGGAGAATCTACCACAAGAAATCACATGGGCATCTATGGATATTATCGGGAAACAAATCCTTTGCTTAAGCAGAAATTAAATGAACTGTATATTTATAAAAATGTCATATCACCAGCCACTTTTACCATTGAGTCTCTTGGAAAAGTACTTACACTTGGGGATTATGATGTTCCCTTAAAAAAATACAACAATACTTTAGTTCAATTATTTAACAGCGCAAATTTCAAAACTTACTTTATTTCGAATCAAAAACCTTTAGGAGCATTTGAAACGGGTGTTACATTAATTTCTAAAAAAAGTAAACAAAGTTTCTTTACCAATACCTCAGGAAATGTTTTAGATGAAGCACTTTTAAAGCCCTTCCAAAAGGCTTTAGATGACGAATTTAAGTCCAAACTGATAATTGTTCATTTATTAGGGACCCATTATAGTTATGAAAAGAGATATCCTTCAAGATTTAAGATTTTTGGAGATCAACCGAATACAAAGTTTAAACGTGAATTTGTGTTTAGAACCATAAACGATTATGACAATGCGCTTTTGTACAATGATTTTATTGTAAACAGTCTGATAGAAAAAGTAAAATCAAAAAATACAAAATCATTTGTTTTATACTTATCCGACCATGGTGAGGAAGTATTCGAGACCAGAAATCTTGCCGGGCATGTCGAGTATAATGGCACTGAACCCATGTATAACATTCCTTTCATTGTTTGGATTTCAGATAAATTTAAGAAGAAATCAGGTCGTTTTGTTTGGGACGAGGATCGGTCCTATAATTCAGGCGAACTCATTCATACCTTAGCAGATCTTTCCGATATTGGATTCGAGCGGTTTGATCCCGGCAAAAGCCTGGTAAATGAACAATATGAATCAGATAAAGAGTCGTTCTAGACGCTTTTAAGGAACCATTTCAATATTTGTTTTTCCAGATATTTAATCAAAATTGCTACGATATAAACAATACAGATAAAAAGTAGTGCATATAAATATACCAGGATAATGTTACTTGTGGATTTACTCATTCCTATCCAAGGCTTTCTTAAAAATCCATTAACTGCAAAAATATACATTGAAATGGAGCCTGTAAATTTTATAAAATTACTTTGAAAACCTTTATTATAGATCCATAATACCGGCATTAAAATTAAAATTAAAAATGAAAGTTGAGAGAAATACCAAAAATAAACATTGAATTGCCCTAAGCTAAATAGTATTGCTGCTATAAGCCAAATATAAGGCTTGAATACTATTTCCTTTCGAGATGCCATAATTATCCCAAAAATAAATACTGGAAGATTTCCCATAAAGTTATAATAAAGGCTCAATTTGTGTGCAGCAAAATATTCGTTAAAAATCAATGTGAATAAAATTGCCATCAATGCAACAATCCATAAACTGCTTTTATTTTTTTTATCCAGATAAATTAAAAATGGAAATAAAAGATATAATTGAACAACCATTGAATAAAACCAATAAGGCCCTGAAAGTGAAAATATTTTCCCGGGGATAAAATTTGCAATTAAGGTATATCGTAAAACAAAATCTTTTAGGTCAGAAAGTCCAAAATTATAATCTAATAAAAAACATTGATATAAATACAATGCTATAATTGCTATAGTAAATGCTGGGTACAATTTCCACAGTCGTTTTTTTAAAAATGAAAAATATTCAATATTTCTCTGTCCGTATGCGACCGTCAGTCCATATCCGCTTAAGAAAATAAATAACTGAACTCCGTAATGCCCAAAGTAAGAGAATAAATATCCTATGGAATTGCCAATGGATATATTAGAGATTAAATGATTAAAGGGTACGGTAGAGAATCTGAACTCATTTTCACCACTAGAAAATCCTGACAAATGGAAAAAATTATGAATAGCAATAAATAATATTCCAATACCTTTTAAGTATTGTGTTTTCTCTTTTGAAATTTCCAGTTTCATTTGATCAGGCCTATTTGCAATTTATACTTTGATTACATTAATTTCAAACTGAAATTCCTTTCTTATTCACGATAAAATGGGAATACAGGCATTGATTGGAATATTTTTTCGGAAATAAAGGTTCCATTGATTTGATTAAGGTAACGGCACGTGGGCTAGCGCGGTGTGTTTTCAAAAACGCAATCTTTCGCCTTAGACAAAAATACTTTGAGAGAAGGAACTTTCCTATACTAAAAAGCCAGCATTGTGCCGCGGCCCGCTGTTAGCGGCGGGTTTTCTTCAGTTTACATGTCACTATAATTTGATTGAAAGTTCCAAATGTCCACCAAGTCCAAGTTCAACTATTTTTTGAAGTGTCGAAATGCGTACTTCCTTGATATTGTTTTCAATTTTTGAAATGTAACCCTTGTTTGTTCCGCATTTTTCAGCTAGTTCTTCTTGAGTCATTCCCTTTTCAAGTCTGGCTTGTTGAATTTGAAATCCAAGTTTAAATGCTTCAAAACCTTTTTCCAATTTATCACGCTTTGGTGTTCCAATTTTACCGTATTCTTCTTCAACAAATTGGTCTAATGACTTTAAATTATTTTTCTGTTTCATATTCTCTCTTGATTTTTATTGCTTTCTCAATTTCTGACTTAGGAGTTTTTTGAGTCTTTTTTTGAAATCCATTTGCTAAAACAATCAATTTCCCTTTGTCAAAGAAACAGAAGATTCGAAAAATATCACTTCCCTGCTGAACTCTTATTTCATAAAGACCATCTGTGGTTCCTATGTGCTTTAAATAATCTTCCGGCACATGATCTAATGATTCAATAACTTTTAAAGTCCAAATAATTTTCT
Organism: Flavobacteriales bacterium; assembly: GCA_020635455.1. Lineage (GTDB taxonomy): Bacteria > Bacteroidota > Bacteroidia > NS11-12g > UBA9320 > JABWCE01. Next base: position 64,600 of record JACJZT010000002.1, on the reverse strand, counting down.
CCTTTACTTTCTGTTTCTGTTTCTCGTAGAAGTTTGAAAAGTAGTTTTTGTATAAATATACTGTCCTGACTTTTTCTTTACTCATACGTTTCAAAGATAATACATGTTGTCCGAAAGTGCAACTGTTTTATGAATCAGTTTTATTTCCCGAATTGCAGTTAGTTGGTTGAAAAAAATCGCCGATAACGGTATGTAGCTACGCGCCGTGCGCTTCGCTACCCTGCAGCCCGTTATGAAGACAAAATTATCCCTTCAGAACCATTTATCCTAACCGATTAAACAGCATGGCGCGTAGGTACGGTTATGCCCTGGCTTGCTCATTTTGATATTAAATAAATTAATCACTCATGTCCAAAACATTTAAAATTTGTATAGCAATTTCTTGTGCCTTAAGGTTTTCAAGACACAATTTAGCGATTTACAAAAACAATCCTCCACATTTGATGAAAAAGACAAGGTTGAATATTTTCAGTTTGCAAAATTTTGGGGATAAACGATTCATTCAAATTGTTGAAAAGTGGCATATAAAAAACACTGTTACTGAACCACCAGCATAAAAATAATTCTATCTTTGAAATTAATTACAAAATGTTTAGGACACAATGGTTTTATAAATTTAAAAAGAATATTATATTCAAATAAAAAAATATGAAAAACTTAAAGAATGCCATTCTAATTCTAATTTTTACGTTCATTTCTAAATTTTCATATGGTCAAACTGTTTTCTATGGTGTTATCGACAATACTACAACATGTACCACTGCAGTAATTATTTATGATAATGGTGGAAACGCCATTTACTCAAATCCTACTGTTCCTCCTGGCATTTTAAACATTTCTTGTACTTCAGGTATTCCATACAGCGTTTCTATTACCTATAGTTCATGCACCCTTGGAATGAATTGTGGTGGAAGCCAGGCTGGAGTTTCCTCTCAGTGTGGTTTTTCTTGTGGAAATCTGGATAATTATGCCTTTTCATGCTCAACTGGAGTCTTTGTGGCGTGTATGACCGCATCGACCTCTATTCTAATTACCATTAGTCCTTAAATTAAAATGTATAAATTATATAAGCAATTTTAACTTGATTTAATTTATGTTTAAATTTTGTGTCAGTATCACTTTTTCATTTATTTATTTTAATTATGCTTATACGCAAAACTTTCAGTGGTCAAGGTCTTTTGGCACAAAAAATGGAGTTGAAAGCATTCTCGATGTTTTGTCAGATACCTCAGGTGGATGCACACTGAATTTATTCTATCAGAATAACTATCCAAATAGGCTTGATACCTTATATTTTGATTCTTTCAAATATTTAAAACCTATGGACCCAATCTTTTGGAATATTTTATTGAAATTAAACGAGCAAGGTAAGGTAATCAAGACTAAAAAAATACTTGAAGGCGGAAATGAAGTAATACGTACTTCTGGAAATTTATGTAGAGATAAATTTGGAAATATCTTTGTTATTAAACAGATTAATAATTCAACAATGGTTTTCGACACCACTACCCTATATAGTAAGAACGGGTCAATTGTTATTGTAAAACTAGATTTTAATTTGAACATTGTTTTTATTAAGCAATTCGGAGGAAATGGTTCAATAATTGAAAAACTATTTGTATCTGAAGGACATCTATTTTTCAAAGGAGTAGGTAAAGGAACAACATACATTGGAAGTAAAAAATATGATTTTAGCACAAATAAATACAATTCATTTTATGGAGAATTGAATTCAAATACGGGTGACATTAAATGGTCCAGTAGTTTCTTTGATAGTTTAGGAACAACACAATATACAACGGCTTTAAATGCAAATGGTATTACTTTTTTAAACAATAACATATTTTTAGCGGGTTATTGTCGTGAAAAGTTTAAAATCCAAAAGGATTCATTCAACAAAGGTGCGTTTATTTTAATGCTTGATAGTCTTGGCAGGTATATTAACGGAAATGTAATTCTTAAAGGAAGCCGTTCACGCAATGGGGATACTATTGCAAAATTTTGGTCCATCTGTTCAGACAAAGATAAACTTTACACTATAACACAATGTTTTGATAGTTTAATTTTTAAGGATAAAAAGTTATCTGGATATAGTCCTAATAATTTTACTAACTTAGACCTCCGAATTTGCTCATTCAATAAAGATTTAAAATTAAATTGGATATACCAACCTTCGATTTCTGATAACCAGCCTGATTGGTGGATATGGGATATAATAACTAATTCTGGATATATGTATTTTTCTGGCATGACTTATTCAGAATTGGATTTTCAAGGAATAAAAATTAAACCCAAAAGTAGATATGATGTTTTTTTTGGGAAATTTGATTACAATGGCAATGTCTTATGGGTTGCCAATGGAAATTCTCCTAATGCGTGGCTATGGGGAAACGATGCCATTAGTGGGAAGCATATTTTTTTTGCAGGTCAATATAGGGATAAAATTAAATTCGGAAAAGATTCCTTGAATAGCAGTGGTCAGGAAGATGCTTGGGTCTGCAAATTAAGCGATAATTCAATTACCCGTGGTAAAATTAGCCAAGGCCCTTATTGTGCCGGAGATTCCATCGATGTGCCTTTTACAAAGTTTGGGGAATTTGACACTTCCAATCATTTTATTGCACAGCTAAGCGATGAATACGGCAAATTCGATTCTGTTTATTATGAAATAGGAAGAATAAAAAGAAATAAAGATGGAAAAGTAAAAGGTATATTACCAGACTTTAAAGTAAAATCTTCTGCCAATTATCGGATCCGGATTTTAAGTACCTCTCCTGCTGTTCAAAGTTTTTTCAGGATCGATACCTTGCGCTTACTGATCTATTCCAAAGACAAAGCCGATCCCGGTCCTTCAGATACAATATGCTATGGCGACTCGGTTCAAATACAAACCTATGGCGGAACGCGTTGGGCATGGAGTCCAAATTATAATATTAGCAAAACAGATGTTCGGGAACCTTTTGTTTGGCCTCTAAAAGATACAACTTATCGAATTATTATTTCTGATTCCAGTGGTTGTGGAAGTACAGATACAGGTTACAAAAAAATAGTGGTCAGACCACATCCACGTTCAATTCTGACAAGCGATACGTTGGTTTGTAGCAACAACCCTATTATAATCCCTGTTCTATTTACAAGTGGCGATTCTAATTATCATTGGTCCTGGTATTATGTTACACCCTCAAAATGGTTTTTACTAAAATCCGGAGAATATGCCTATTCGGATTCTTTGACCTTTGTGCCCGATGTTCAATTAAATTCATCCGAAAAATTAGCGATTATACTTAGCGATGAATGCAGTTCTAAATCGGACACTGCTTATATCACCATACGATTGAACTCAGCCCTTAAGCTAAAGCAAAACATATCAGACACCCTGGTTTGTGCAGGAACAAAACTGAGCTATTCGGCAAGTGCTTCCGGTGGAAACACGCTTCAATACAATTGGCAATGGAAGGATTTAACAAATGACAAGATCCTTTCCTTATCGAATACCTTAAACATAACAGCACTTAAGAACACAAGCATTCAGCTTACTTTAAACGACGGTTGCCTGTATTTAGCAGATACCGGCTTGTTTAAAATTACCGTGAACCCTGTTTTAAAAGGCGACATTATCCATAAAACAAGCAAATTAAACGATACCCTTTTGTGTTTTGGCAATACCCTTCATCTATTCTCAACCGCACAGGGAGGAAAGGGTTCAGATTATCAATATGAATGGTATTTAGACAACAACCTGGTTTCAACTACCGATACCTTTGATTTGCAAACAAGCATATTTTTTTCTTCTGCAGGCGAAACCAAAATGCTAAAGCTTATGGTAAAAGACCCTTGCAGTCCCTATCCTGATTCTGTGTTAAGAAATATACTAGTGGTTCCAAGTCCGCAAGCGGATTTTACCTGGGGAATTACCTGCAGCAATACTCCTGTTTCGTTTACCTTTACCGGAAAGGCACCCGGCATTACAAAATACACCTGGCAATTTCATGGCGATTCGTCCAACCAGAAAAATCCGGTTAAAACATTATCGGCAGGTAAAAATCAGGTGCAACTGCAACTAACCACTCAAGATGGATGCACAGATAACATCAGCAAAGAGGTTGAATTACTTTTACAGGCCAAAGCAGATTTTTCAGCAAACGATGTGTGTGAAGATTCTGTGGTTAATTTTAACAATTTGTCGAAAGGCGCTTTAAGCTATAAATGGAGTTTTGGCGATGGACAAACCTCAGATTCTGTTTCTCCTGAACATCTGTATTCCATTTCAGGTTCCACCACCTTTAATGTAAAACTGCTTGCAAAAAGCGGATGTTCGGATTCCGTCATCAAAGCTGTAACCGTTCATGAAGTTCCCAATTCAAACTTTAGCTATACCACCTCAGGCTCGCAGGTCGTATTTAATGCCATACAAACCAATGCCAACCAATACACCTGGGATTTTGGTGATGGAGAAACCCGAAATACCACAGACCCTCAGACCGCTTATTTTTACGACAAATTCCCTTCCGGCAAATACACCGCTTGTTTAAAAATAAGCAACCTGGCAGATTGCTTTTCGCAAACATGTCAGGATATTCTGATAACTGGCTCGGTTAAATCCCTGAACGATGAAAACCAAGTGCGTATTTATCCAAATCCGAATTCAGGAAGTTTTACAATTGAAACAAATAACCATGCGAAAATCATGAATATTCGAATATATAATTCAGTTGGACAAGCAATTTATGAAGCAATGACAGATCAAACCACGAAGAAATTCGAATTGGATTTAACCAAAGGCGTTTATTTAATTAAAATCTTACTGGATGATAAATTGTATTGTTATCCGATAATTGTAAACCAATGATTGTAAAATCAGGTAAAACGACAATCAACATAACTCAATTTGAAGGTGTGTAGTTTTTCAAGCTTGGGCATAACGGTCCGCAGCTACAAGAAGTGCGGACTTCCGGAGCCGGATTCGTTTCATTTAGACAAATGTATGTGAGATGAAGAAGCTTTCCAAACCCACCAAAACCGCATTTCTTGTAGGTGCTGTTACCGCCAGTTGAATGTTTCATTCTTGTAAAATTTTAATTCAACGTAATTGCTTGAAGCTTTATTTAGAATTCCCGCTTTGATCAAAATTTTAATGTTCAATATTTTATTTATCTTTACATTATGTTAAAGCGGAGCTATAAATTAAATATTTTCTTAATTTATTTACTTCTAAATATTAATTCTTCATATGCTCAAAACTTCCAATGGACACGATCCTTTGGAACGGCAAGGGGATATGAAGCCTTTTTGGATGTATATTCAGACACGACCGGGGGATGTGCATTAAACTTATACTATAGAAACACACTAAAAGATATACTCGATACACTAAGACTAGATTCCTTTCACTTTTTTAAACCAAAGGATCCAACTTACTGGAATATATTGGTAAAATTAGACAAATATGGCAAAGTCATAAAGGCAAAAAAAATATTTGATGGCGGGTACGAGGTAATAATTTCCTCCGGATATATGTGCAGGGATGCATCGGGAAATTTTTTTATAACAAAACCAATATTAGGCACATCAACAGTCTTTGATTCTACAACTTATTATAGCAAAAATGGTTCAATACTTCTCGTCAAACTAGATGAGAACCTAAATACGGTCTTTGTTAAACAGTTTGGAAACTTAAATTCACTAGTTGGAAAAATATTCATATCCGAGGGTCATATTTTTTTTAAGGGCCAAGGACGTGGAACGACCTTTATCGGAAGCAAAAGGTACAACTTTAGCAATTCAAAATATAATACTGTTTTTGGTGAAATCAACTCAAATACCGGAGACATTAAATGGTCGAATAGTTTTTATGATAGTTTAGGATCCACTATTTATACTACAATTTTAGAAATGACCGGGATCGTCTCCCTAAAAAATAATATTTATGTTTCAGGGAGCTGTCGAAATACATTTAAAGTCCAAAAAGATTCTTTCGGTAAAGGAGCTTTTATTTTTAAACTTGATAGTCTTGGGAATTATATAAAGGGTGACATTGCTCTAAAAGGTAGTCCTCCAAGAGGAGGAGATACCGCGGCTCGTTTAGACTTTATGTCTTCCGACGGTGACAAACTTTATTTATCTTCTAAATGCACTGACAGTTTTATTTTTATAAATAAAAGGTTTCCGGGACTTAGTCCAAGTAGTTATTATCATTATGATTATAGGTTATGTTCTTTTAACACAGATTTTACGCTTAATTATATTTACCAACCTATAATATCAGATTATAGAAAAATATGGGGTTTTCTTCACAACGTTACTAGTAAAGGGTACTTGTATTTTTCCGGTGCGACGATTACAGATTTGGATTTTCAAGGTATTAAAATCAAATCAGGCGTCAGCTATGACGTTTTTTTTGGGAAAATGGATTATAAGGGAAATATTTTATGGGTTGTAAATAGTAACTCTCCAAGTTCTTTTTTATTTGGGATAGACGCATTAGGTGGTAAGTTTATGTTTATTGCCGGCGAGTATAGGGATAAAATTAAATTGGGAAAAGATTCCTTGAATAGTGCTGGTCAAGAAGATGCATGGATCTCTAAATTAAGCGATAATTCCATTACACGCGGTGGTATTCACCAAGGCCCTTATTGTGCAGGTGATTCCATAGATGTACCCTATACAAAGTTTGGGGATTTTGACACTTCCAATCATTTTATCGCACAACTGAGTGATGAATATGGCAGATTCGATTCTGTTTATTTTGAATTGGGCCGGCTTAAAAGCAATACAGATGGAAAGGTAAAAGGCGTTCTTCCTAATTTTAAAGTCAAATCTTCAGCCAATTACCGGATACGGATATTAAGTACCTCACCGGCTGTTCAAAGTTTTTTCAGGATTGATACCCTGCGGTTATTGATTTATTCCATAGACAAAGCCGATCCCGGCCCGACAGATACGATATGCTTCGGCGACTCCGTTCAGATACAGACCTATGGCGGTACCCGTTGGTCATGGAACCCGGATTACAATATCAGCCATACAAATAGTCGCGAGCCTTTGGTTTGGCCTTTAAAAACCACTACTTACAGGATCATCATATCCGATTCAAGCGGTTGCGGTGCCATTGATACAGGGTATAAAAAAATTGTGGTAAAAGACCGTCCCGGGTCTGTTTTGGAACCATTTACAGTAGTATGCGATAATAGTCCGTTAAAAATACCGGCTGTTTTTGAAAACGGGGATTCCAACTACCATTGGTCCTGGTATTATGTTTCAAGTTCAAAATGGTTTTTACTTAAGTCCGATAGTTTTAGTTATTCTGATTCACTTAGTTATATTCCGGATGTAAAACCAAATGTTAGTGAAAAATTAGCAATCATACTTCGAGATGAATGCAGTCCAAAGGCCGACACGGCATATACCACCATTTTACTTCGAACGCCCCTTAGATTTAAACATAAAGTGTTAGATACCACAGTATGCAAAGGCTTGCAATTAAAATATAAACTGGAAGCCGAAGGGGGGGGGCAGAGTGGTTTCCAATGGCAATGGAAAGACCTAACCAATAACAAAATGCTCTCCAATTCGGATTCACTTGAGCTTATAACAGACCAAAGCCTGAAAATTCAAGCCATTGTGCATGATGGTTGTCTGGCTTTAGCAGATACATCTTTATTTGAGATACATGTAAATCCTGCACTAGAAACTAAATTGTTTATTGGGAATAAACTTTTAAATGATACCATCTTGTGCTATGGCGATGCTCTTAACATTAAATCCACCGTTATGGGTGGACCTGGTTTTGGTTATCAGTATAAATGGTATTTAGACAATAATTTGATTTCACAAGAGGATAGTTTGGATTTAAACACAAAGAATGGGTTTTCTTCATTGGGTGAAACGAAAACCTTAAGACTAATGGTAAGTGATAATTGCAGTCCATATCCTGATTCTGTGCTAAGAATACTAAATGTAAATCCTTCACCTGTATCAAACTTTTCCTGGGGAATGGCTTGCAGTAAAACGCCCGTTCAATTTAATCTTACAGGAACCGTTCCGGCAAACACAAGCTATAATTGGATATTCCCCAATGGAATCTCAAACCTTAAAAACCCAAGCCAATTGCTTCCAATAGGTAAAAACACTATTTCACTAGAACTCCTAACCAGCGATGGGTGTAAAGATGAAATTACAAAAGAGCTTGAGGTACTGCTTCAGGCCAAAGCAGATTTTACGGCTGATGATGTATGTGAAGACTCTATGGTACTATTCAAAAATCTTTCCGATGGGGCCAAGGAATATCAATGGAGCTTTGGCGATGGACAAACCTCAGATTCTGTTTCTCCAAAACATCTGTATTCCATTTCAGGTTCCACCACCTTTAATGTAAAACTGCTTGCAAAAAGCGGATGTTCGGATTCCGTCATCAAGGCTGTTACCATTCATGAAGTTCCCAATTCAAACTTTAGCTATACCACCTCAGGCACTCAGGTTATATTTAATGCCATTCAAACCAATGCCAACCAATACACCTGGGATTTTGGCGACGGGGGAACCCGAAATACCACAGGCCCTCAGACTATTTATTATTACGACAAATTCCCTTCAGGAAAATACAAAGCCTGCCTGAAAGTTACCAATCTGGCCGGTTGCAGTTCAGATACCTGCATTGAAATACAGGTCAGCGGTTCGGTTCAATCTTTCGCAATTGGAAACAAAATCTGTGTATACCCTAATCCTAACTCTGGGAAGTTTAACATTGATGTTACTAAACTTGATTCTAGAATAAAATTAGAAATAATAAACAGTTTGGGACAAACTATTTATTCAAACATTATCGAAAAGGAAAAGAATGCATTTGATATAAATCTAATTAAGGGCATTTACAATGTAAGATTTTATATTGACAATTCAACTTATGGACTAATAATGATTGTGAGGGATTAGCGTTTCGGCGGGAAATTGGCGGTAACGGTCTCCAGGCTTGTGAAGTGCGGTTTCCGAAGACGTTAACTTTGTTTGAAGTCAAATGTACGAATGGAGAATGAGCTTTCCTAACCTGAAATTCCGCATTTCACAAGCGTGGTGTTATAAGAAGCCCCCTACCAGAATATTTTTCCTTTCTACAATTACTCTGGCTACTTTTCTACGACAATCTTATTGAAATAAACTTCACCATTACTAAACAACTTTATCAAGTATATTCCTTCACTCAAATCTAAATTTACTTGGGATACTTTTTGGTTTAACTCGGTTTTGTGAATTAATATTCCTATAGTGTTATAGACTTCAATTTTATCGTTTTTTCCTTCTTCAGTTAGTTCTACTGTAAAGTTTCCTTGATTTGGATTTGGATATATTTTTATTTCATTTTCCTTGTTTATCCTTGATATTGTTCCCGTAATATGGATTTCCTGACAAGTTTCTGAAAAACAATCTGCGAGGTTACTTATCTTTAAACATGCATTGTATTTCCCTGATGGAAATTTACTGTATCTATAAGTCGTATTTGGGCTTGATGTGTTTTGAGTACCTCCATCTCCAAAATCCCATTCGTATAAGGAAGCATTAGTTTGTAAGGCACTAAAACTGACTAAGGTTCCAGAGGTGGTGTATGTGAAATTGGAATTTGGGATTTCATGAATGGTTACGGCTTTGATGATGGAATCTGAACATCCGCTTTTTGCCAGTAATTTCACATTGAATGTTGTTGAACCAGAAATAGTATAAAGATGTCGTGGTGAATCTAAATCGGATGTTTGTCCATCGCCAAAACTCCATTTATAACTCAAAGCACCTTTAGACAAATTATTAAATTTAACTACGGAATCTTCACAAACATCATTTGCTTCAAAATCAGCCTTTGCTTGTAAAAGCACATCTACATTTTTTGCAATTTCGTCTTTGCAACCATCTTGTGAAATGAGTTCTAAATACACCTGATTTTTACCAACAGATAGGACCTTTGTTGGATTTTTTTGATTGGATGAGTCTGTAGGAAATTGCCAATTGTATGTTGTAATGGTCGGTGTCTTTCCTGTAAATGTAAAAGAAACAGGGGTGTTGCTACAAGTTAATCCCCAAGTAAAGTCTGCCAAAGGTGATGGAACAACTTGAATATTTCTTATAACAGAATCCGGATAGGTACTGCAATGATCGCTTATCATCAGTTTCAATTTTTTTGTTTCTCCACTTGAAGAAAAATGTTGGGATGATAATAAACTGAAAGTGTCTTTGCTTGAAACCAAAATATCATCTAAATACCATTTGTAGTTATATCCAGAACCCTTTCCACCTTGAGCAATACCTGATAATTTCATATCCTTTCCAAAACACAAAAGGGTATCGTTTAAGGCATTGGAATTGTTTATGATGTTTCCTTTTAACACAGGATTTACAGTAATGTTAAACAGACCGCTATCTCCAAAGGCTTTGCATCCATCCTCAATGCTGAGTTGGATTTGCATGGACTTATCGGCTGTAATAGACAAAGTATCGGCATTGGATAGAATTTTATTGTTTGAGAGGTCTTTCCACTGCCAGTTATAATTTTGAGGAACTCCACCTGATGCATTTGCTTTATAGGTCAATTTGTTTCCTACACAAAGGGTGGTGTCTTTAAAGTTTGATTTAATATCTATTTTACTACTGATGTTTAAGGTTATAAAAGCCGTATCGTTCTTCCTGGCGCAACCATCTGATAATACAACTGCAAATACAGTTTTAGGATCTGTCGGTGTATATTTAAATGTATCACTCAAAGCCCCTTGTCCTTTTCTTAAGTAAAAGAATGAATTTGGAGAATTGACATAAAGCCATTGATAAACATAATCTAAGGTATCTCCTCCACTAAAATTGGCAATCATGCTTATGTCTTTCGCTTGGCAAAGAGAAGTATCTTTAAATGAAAGATTTATATGAGGTGATGGTCGCATATAAATTTTCTTATAAGCTGTATCGGGCAAACCACAACCACTGCTATCAGAAATTATTATTCTATAAACAGTGTCTTTCTTAGGCCAAATTCTCGGGTTTCTCAAGTCCGGGTTGTCCATATTATATGCCGGACTCCATTTCCACTTAGTACCACCAAACGTATTGAGTTCTATTGTATCCCCAATGCAAACTGCTTCCTCGGGTCCTGGATCGGCTTTGTCGGTTGAATAAATAAGAAGTTTTAAGGTATCGTATCGATAAAAACTTTGCACCGGAGGTGATGTACTTCGTATTCTTAATCGGTATTTTTTTGAGGTGTAAACTTTAAAATTAGGAATGGTACATAATATTTTTCCTTGATGACGGGTTTTGAGTCTTCCGAGTTCTCTTTCTTTGCCAATAAACTCACCATTTTCATCGCTGAGCTCAGCTATAAAAAAATTTGAGGTATCATACTCTCCGTATTTATGATATGGCATGCTGAAAGTATCACCGGCACAATAAGGCCCGGGATTTACATCTTCACGGTTGATAGCGTAATCGTTGCTTTTGGCAATGAAAGAAAATAGCTTCTTATTAAATTTTAAAGTAAAAGGGTTAAGAAAAACATCAGCATTATTGCCATTTCCCAGATAAACTATATTATCGTCTTGAGTAGGGTTGATATCTTTAATTTTATATTTATACTGTCTTAGCCATAAGGCATTTCCTAGTTTATCTAATTTTACAAAAACATATTGTTCTTTATAGTTATCCGTTAATCCTCCAATAAAAGGATTAATGCCACTATAATTAATAAAACTAAAATAGAAATACCCGTGTTTGTCAAATGCCAACCTGCATATTTGATTACCTATTTTGGAAGGATTAAATACTGAAGAATAGGGGGTCCCCATTTCGGAAAAAGTAATCCATTTTGCACCGCTGTGGATGCTTATTATTCCAACATATGGAAATGCATATCCGGATTTAAATTTTGCAAATATTGGCCGAAACCATTTTTTATGATACAAAATACTGTCACTTACATAACCGGAAATATAAATGTTATTGGTGTCGATGGCACCCACATCAAGAAAATTGTCACTTTGGGTAGTGTCAGAATTTATTAAATCACCATACATAAATGTTCCATCTGATGAAATAATGGATAAAAAACCTTTGTCAGGATAGTTTTGATACCGATAAAATCTATTTCCTAGGTTAAAGTTTGCACCACTCGTATGACAAGCAAGGTATAGATTGTTATCTATACCCATTCTGATTTTGAGTAGCTGAAATTTATCTATTTCAGGAAACTCCTTATACCAATGTACCGAATCAAAATCAGGTGAGTACTTAATTAAAATAAATCTTGCAATAGAATCTTTTAGAACAAGACTTCCCTTTTTATAATTTATTACACCTGAGTATTCATCTTTATCAAACTTGATGTAAATATTATCAAGACTATCTATTGCAATTTGACCTGAGTTAAAAAGATCGCTACCGATTGATTTTGACCCATAACCGGTACCTGTAAATATTTTTGAAGAATTGAGGTAACTTCCTAAACTGTCGTAATACGTGATAAATCCTGTAACTATATTGTTCCCGGAATTCAAAATACTATCATTATTCGTAAATTTGACCTTACTTCCCGTGAGATAACCATAAACCAAAATTTTATTGTCATTTACAACTTGAATGTGTCGAAGATACACACCACCAGTTGAATGCAATATCCGGCACCAATTAAAATTACCATAGGGATCAAATTTAATTAAAAAAGCCCCGGGTAATCCCGCTGGTAACCATTTGTTTATATATTGACTGTCGATAAATAAACTATCAACGAATGATCCAACTACGTATGAATTATTTTTATTGTCATTTGAAATAGAATAAACATCATTTCCTTTAGACCGCAAAGATTTTGCCCATTGATGCGTTTGGGAGTAACAAGTAAAATTGTAACAATATAAAAATGCAAATAGTAAAAAACGCATTAATTATTAGGATAACTACAGGAATTCTATGGACTTTACAAATTTAATTAATATTTATTTGAATAAACTCCGTAGATGCGCCCCCGCAAGGCAATGGGCCACCTGGTGTTGTTGCAGAACAATTTATAAGCGATATACTACAACACGAAGGTGTTGAACTTCCACTCCAACCACTTGATTGATAAAATTTGACAATACAAGTATTATCGACTCTAACCCAAATTTCATCTATATCGTCTGACCCGCCATATTGTCCACAATTATAAGTGAATGTACCACCTGATGGGGCCACATTTGGAATCGATGTCCAAACTAAGCTACCACCTTTATAACCTTGGATAGTCCAATAACATGGTGAACTATTATTGGTAACATCTACTTGATAATAAGCCTGTGCGAAAGAGTCATTAGATGAAAAAATAAAGAAGATAAGTACTAAAAGTACTGACTTGAAGTAAAAACGTAAATTCTTGGTTTTGTTTTTGGAAACGTGAGTTAAATTTTTCATTTGTTTTTTGTTTTAATATTGGATTTTGAAGAAATTAAAATACAGTCGCAGAAACTAGTTCACAACGAAAAAGAATTCTATTATTAACCGCTTTAGATGGGTTTCTTTCTGCTACTGTGTATAACAAAGCTAAAATTTAAAGTGTCATTTACCCCCCCCGTGAAAATATGACAAATATATTGCAATAGATTGTATGTTTCAATTACTATAAATGCATAATAATTTTGTCTTATAAAGGTATGATGCTGACGTCAAATAATAGCTGAAAAAGAAAATTTTTTAATTCAATGAATAAATTAAAGATTTGTACTTGAAGAATTTCTGAAAGGGGGTTTCTTATAACGGTCTCCAGGCTTGTGAAGTGCGGTTTCCGGAGACGTTTATTTTGTTTGAAGCCAAATGTACGATTGGAGAATGAGTTTTCCTAACCCGAAATTCCGCATTTCACAAGCGTGGTGTTACAAGCTGGCCTTTTCAAAAGATTGACAAGGTTAATTAGATATAAATGCCCTTAATATTTAATTAGTTTAAATGTTTTCCTTTCCACGTTAGTTGTAATATTTACATAATAAATTCCAGACGAACTTTCTCCAATATCCATTTCCAATTCGTTTAATAGGGGGTTTGTTTGTAAAACTAATTGGCCCATAGCATTGAATACTTCTATGCGTCTGATTACATCCTTGGAAAAAATTGAGAATGATCCATGTGTTGGGTTTGGAAATATAGGTTCTATATTTACTTGTACTTTAGTGTCAAATAAAGCTATGTGATTTGCTAAACTATTGCCATACTTGGTAAAATTACCAGCCACCAAAAGTTTTCCATTACCAAATAAATGTAATCTTGTGACAAAGGAGTTAAATTCGATTGGATCACTAAAGGAGGAGTCCACTTTTCCATTTATATCCAAACTGAGAATATTCTTTTGCATCCCATTGAATCCGAAAAATACTCCTCCAAGTAATATTCTTTTGTCCGGCAATAAAGCAATACTTTGTACAGAGCCACCTGAGGATCTGAATTCAGGAATTTTTTTAAAAACAACATCCAAACTCCCGTCAGAATTCAATCTTATCAAATTTGCATAATCGTAATCAACGGCTGATTTAAATTCCCCTCCAACCAAAATTTTGCCGTCTTCTTGCAATTTCAAACAATTCAAACGACCTTTAAAATTTAGTTTTTGTTGCAATTCATTGTATTTAAACGAGGTATTTGTAGAGCCATCAGAGTTAAAACTCAATACCCTTATTTGCTTTAAATTAGAATATCCAAATATCACCTCATTATTGAATGTACTGAAAATATCTCCCATAACCACTGTTTCGGTAATTATTACCTGTTTGAAGGTTGTGTCTAACATTCCATTGGGATGTAGTCGAATAATGGAGAATTTATCGTTTTGATAGTTTCCAGCTAATAATATTTTGCCGTCCGATTGTTTTGCCACTTTAATTACAATGATTTTGGGTGCCTTAATTTGATTAAAGGAAGTATCAACTGTACCAGTTTTTTGAAGTTTATAAACACCACCTCTTAAAGGCCAATTCCATCCAATATAATTTTCGTCATTTGTGGCAGTTATAATTGAATTTACAAAGAAATCAGATCCCTTTCCATCGTTAAAACTCAAATCCATCAAACCGTTTTTTTCTAAACGAATCAAATTCCCAATCAAGGAACTATCCGGTAATAATACATTAAATTGCCCTCCTAGTATGATTTTGGAATCTGATTGAGTACCTATTGCATAAAATTCATTAAAATCGTTAAATATGATATTAGGTTTGAACTTTGTGTCTAAAGTTATGGGTTGAGAATTCACTGCTAGAACTGAAAAGATCAAGCCCAAACCAAAGAATAGTTTTCTAATAGCGTAATAGCGAATTCTCATAATTGTAGAAAAAAGCGTTTACTTAACATTCAGCTTTTAGTTTTTGATTAGTTTC
Source organism: Flavobacteriales bacterium (assembly GCA_020635455.1). Lineage (GTDB taxonomy): Bacteria > Bacteroidota > Bacteroidia > NS11-12g > UBA9320 > JABWCE01. Next base: position 49,232 of record JACJZT010000002.1, on the reverse strand, counting down.
TATTAAACTATTTGTCAATCTGTTTTAGTACGAGAGGCTCAATAGGCTTGCTTGTAACGGTCTGCGGCTACAAGAAGTGCGGATTTCCGGAGACCCAAATCATTAATTTAGACAAATGTATGTGAGAAGAAGAAGCTTTCCAAACCTATAAAACCGCATTTCTTGTAGGTGCTGTTACCGGCTGGGACTTTAGCCTTTGTCATTTATAGAAGAATTAAAACGTATTAGTTTTTCCCAATCAATTTCACCATTGTCCTTACAAAAATCGTTTGAAAATTCTCTCGTGAATTTATTAATCATTTGAGAATAAGACCTTAAGAATTCATCATTTTTTTCTTTTGATTTGTGAGAAAGCGGTTCGATTATTTCGATGTAAAGTTCAGAATCTCCAGAAATAAACTCCCAAAAGGCTTGACCACAATATTTAAAATAATCTCCTTTATCTGGTTTATTATCACGACCATAACAACAGCCATTAATGGCTTTTACTACAATTTGTGAATTGCTAGTTCTTAAAACTCTTTGAGCGCTTTTAAAATCAGAAATCATCTTGGAAATTTGAGAGCTATTACCCCAATTGGGACCGGACTTTATGTTGACAATATTTCTAACACCTTCATTATCAAATTCCAGGTCTATACCTTTAATCCCTGATTTATAACCTCCAAAGACCTTACTATTAATGAAAATTGCAAGTCCTTCTAACCAATCGCCAAAAATGGTTTCTTCATTAGAAGAAATATGAGCATCAACTATACCTTTGACAATTTGTTCTGCTGTTAATGCATATTTGGCCTTGTAAAGATATGGATTCTTTCTTTTAAGAACCTGTGTAAGTTTTAATCCATCAAGACTTTGAATTCTCTTGGAATGAAATATTCCAATATTTTCTTCAACGTACAGAGATACGTCTTTCAGGTTCAATTTTTTCATACCTTACTTTTGGCTCCAATAAATAGTACTCAACAGGCTTTAACAGTTCTCTAACCATCTCATAATATTCAGGAATGACATCTATCCCAATTGAGTTTCTTTTCATTCTGTTAGCCACTGTTAATGTTGTACCTGATCCCATAAATGGATCTAATACTGTATCTTTTTCTTTTGTAAATAATTTTATAAACCATTCCGGTAATTCTTCCGGAAATGCTGCACTATGGTTCTTATTATTACATTCAGTTGCAAGGTGAAGAACATTTGTTGGATATGCTTTATCTCTTTCAAGCCAATTAGAAATATTCTTTCCAAATCCACTCCCGACCTTTGAATTATCTCTAGTTTTATCTGTATCCGATAAGTTTTTTAATCTCGACTTAGCCCAATCCCCCATTGGAACCATAACTTCTTCTTGATACATATTAAATTTACGATTTTTATTAAATTGAAGAAGCCTTTCCCATGCGTCTCTAAATCTATTTGGCCATTTTCCTGGATAGCAGTTCTTTTTGTGCCAGATAAATTCTTCTGTCCATAACCAGCCTTGCTTTCTCATTTCTAAAATAAGTTCCATAACATATGTGCTACGTTCCCCTTCAGATACCTTTTCTTTAATATTAAGAACGAAAGTACCAGTTGGTTTTAGGACTCTAAGTAGTTGAGCAGATATTGGTAAAAACCATTCAACATATTTGTCTGGATGAATACCTCCATATGTATTCTTACGTTGATCTGCATACGGTGGAGAGGTAACGATTAAATCAACTGAGTTATCCGGTAATAAAGATAACTTTTCTTTACTGTCTCCCAAATATAAATCCGTTCTTATCTCCATGTGAGCAAATTTAATCAATGAAGAAGGTCTTTCCTCAAATGCTATCTTAAAGTTGTCAACGGGTTGTCTACTTCGAGAAAGTTCGTCAGTCCTTGCCGGTAACGGTCTCCAGGCTTGTGAAGTGCGGTTTCCGGAGACGTTCAATTTGTTTGAAGTCAAATGTACGAATGGAGAATGAGCTTTCCTAACCTGAAATTCAGCATTTCACAAGCGTGGTGTTAGCACTCGTTTTTTTTCTTTATTGTTTACTATTCAATTCGTCAAATTTCTCTTTCATTGTAGGGTTTCCGTGAGTCAATTTTTTAATGGTCAAGTCTTCTGTTTTTTCATTTGCTAATCGAAGATTATTTTCGGACGACAGCAAGGCTGCTTTTGTTTTCTCTAATTCTTTTATGGTTTTGTCTATACCATCAATTGCATCCTTAAACTTGCGACTTGCTAAATCATAATTTCTTGCAAACCCTTCTTTAAACTTGTTCATTTTTTCTTCAAAATTGGTAATGTCTATATTTTGACTTTTCACCATTGCAAGTTCTGCCTTAAATTGAATTGAGTTCATTGCTGCATTCCGAAGTAAGGTTATAATAGGAATAAAGAATTGAGGACGCACAACATACATTTTGGGATATTTATGTGACACATCAACAATTCCAGAATTATAATAATCATTATCTGCCTCTAAAAGAGAAACGAGAATTGCATACTCACATTTTTTCTCAGTTCTGTCTTTATCAAGCTCCTTTAAAAAATCTTCATTCCTTTTTTTAGTTGCAGTTTCGTCTCCTTCGTTTTTCATCTCAAACATTATTGAGATTATTTCATTGCCAGTATCATCTGCTTCTCTGTAAATGTAGTCTCCTTTACTTCCTGAACTGGAATCATTGTCCTTTTCAAAATACGCCTTTTGAAAACCAGTTGCCCTTAGTTTATTAAATTCTATTTCGCAATGTTGTTCAAGCGTTTCGCCAACCATTTTAGTTGAAAGCTTTGCTTTCATATCCTTGTAAAATGCAATTTGTTCATCTTTGGCCTTAAGCTCTGTAGAATATTGTTGTTTTAGTGAACTTTCAAGATTTTGCTTTTCCAATTCTTTTGTTGCAACATCATTGGCAAATTTGTCTCGTTCTTTTTCAACTTTTTGAACTGCTTCAGTGACTGCAAGTTGTTTTGCAACGTCTGCATTTTTTATAGTTGCCTCTAACTTGGTAATTTCGGCTAATTTTTCGTTTAGTCTTTCTGTTAATGTTAAGTCGCTTTCAGCTTTGAGTTCTGTTAGCTTTTTATCTTTTGCTGCAATTTCCCTATCTTTATTCGCAAGCTGTTCTTGGAAAGTGTTTTTTACATTAGCTTCAGCTAATTTCACAGCATCTTCTTTTTCTCTTTCAGCTAGATTTAGTCGGTTTTTTATTTCTTCTTCAAATTGATGATCTCGGACTTGTTTAAGAATGTCTGCAAAACCTGCTTCATCTACTTTGAATGTTTTCTTACAATTAGGGCAAATTATTTCGTTCATACTTATTTTCTTTATTGTTGTGGTGGGGATGTCGTCCAAAAATGAGTGCTAACGGCTCGCGGGCTTGCGCAGTGCGTTTACAATGACGCAAACTTTCGCTTAAGACAAAAATAAGTTGAGAGAAGGAACTTTCCTATACTAAAAAGCCAGCATTGCGCTACGGCCCGCTGTTACCGGATGCCTCACATCTTCGACTTATTCTCGCTGGTTCAAGTTTTAACGACCACCTAAAGGCAATCCTGAACCATTACCTCACTGAACCACCAACTTTTGATGATATGCCCTTCTTTGATCCGATAGCTTGATCAGATATATTCCGGTGTTCAACTCTCCTTTAAATTGATAGGTATCGCCATCGAAGTCTTCTTTTAACAGTAACTGCCCTTGTGCATTGCAAATTTCGATGGATTTATGGTCCGTATTATTTTGTGTGGTTAAGGTGAATGATGAATTAGTCGGATTTGGAAAAAGTCGAAAATTGGTCTTTTCTTTACTTTCTTTATGGTCAAGACTTCCAACTTTAAAAATTCTTATTTTAGTTATGGACCTATTGTTTGTACAGCTGTCAAGATAGTGGTAGTCTTGCGCTGTAAAATTGATGAAGTAAAATCCGGTGTTTAACTTTCCGATATTAAATGTATCCGTAAAACTCTTAGGAGATTGTAAGTTTCCCTGAAACCAACAACCACTAATAAATACGGTATCTCTGACCCAAACTAAATTGGTTCCCATTTGCTTACCCTGTGCAGGGGTCGTGATTCTAATAATTACTTTTACCTCTTGACTCTTAAGTGGATATTTGGGCAAGATATTTATAGAGTCTATGAAACAACATTGTGCTTTGCCTGCAAATGATAGAAGAAACAACCATGAAAATGTGAATAGGATGAATTTGAGATTCATTGGTATTCCTGATTGATTACGGTAAGCATGAATATTGTTGTAATATTATCTGTTAATACAAAATAATCAAGAAATATTAAAAGACCGATATGTTTAGTTTTACTAAAGGATCCAACATGCATAATTTTCAGGCTTTACTAAAAGACTTGTTAAGCCGTTACAAGCGCCTTAATTTAGTAATCTGTTTAGTTTACCGTTCAGAGTAAAATCGTGCACAAGTTTTCGAAGAGCAATCCTCTACAATAAATTTTTGGATTTCTAACTTTTAAGCGACGTGAGTGAGGTTTCCGGTAACGGTCTCCAGGCTTGTGAAGTGCGGTTTCCGAAGACGTTCACTTTGTTTGAAGTCAAATGTACGATTGGAGAATGAGCTTTCCTAACCCGTAATTCCGCATTTCACAAGCGTGGTGTTAGAGGGCGTTTTTCTTCGATTTAGCAAATGGTAGTTCAGCCGCAAAATAAGTCAGACCGGAAATTTTTCAATTCAATAATATAACCTCATTTTCTCCGAACTTTCTATTTTCAATTCCCCCAATATGTATGAAATATAAAGGTACTTATGTCTTGAAAAAGTATCAACTAAATTTACAGTTTCATTCTTTGAAGAGTAGGTTACTTTGACGATATTTTTTCTCCGATAAAATTCAACTTTTCTCAAAATGCTTGCTAAACCAGTTCTCCCGTCTTCTAAAACATACCCACTAAATATTTTTGTATTATTTAATTCTATTATCATTCCACCATCAAAATTACCATCGATATAAATATCTCCATATTTCTTGTTCTTTAATGAAGCACAAGATGTAAGAGATAATAAAATCAGGATTAGGTATTTCGTCATTTTTTAATTTTGTTAAAGGAGAGGGTTTATAAAATGCCCTATAACAGTCTGCAGGCAAGGGAGGTGGCGTTTTCAAAGCCGAAATACTTACCTGCAAAACAAAAGTAGGATGGGAGATGGAACTTTCCTAACCTGAAATGCAGCCATCTCTTTTGCCTGCTGTTAGGCACAGTTTATCTCCTTCCAAATGGCCTGAAGTCTGGTTTTAGCATTTTTCTGTAGGCCTGTCGAACGCTGTCTAAGCCTATTTCCAGATTTTGAATATCTTCTGCACTATAATTTTCTGGATTTACCCAATACTCTGCTTTTTCATCACATCTCCTTGCAAGTCTGTCGTCAAAGTGCCTTAGACATATAGCTGCTGCTGACCAGTATCTCACAAGCATTGCTTCTCTGTCACGATTAGGCAATTGGCCATTTTCAATATCACGGTAATAAAGGTATGTTTCATCCAATGCGGTGCAAATTGCCCTTAGTGCTCCATCTTTCATCTGAGAATGTTCTCTAGATGCAGTTGCAATTGGACCTAGAATGCTACTGAGTCCTTTTAATATTTCGTTCAACATATTTAGAGTATTTTGTTTACATCAATGTCAAGTCCAGAAGCTTTCAATTCCTTCGCAAGTTTAAACTTCCAGCTTTCTTCAGCGTCAAGTTCAATGTATAAGAGTCCTAGTAAATCACTTGGCAATTCAACACCAGGTACGTAAAGCGGGCAAACTTTATTTCTTGATAGTTTTCCAATAAAATACCCAAGTTCTAAAATTACATTTTGTCTTGCCCTGCTATTTAAATTATCGTCTTTTTTGCTTTTTCCCAAGTCATCGTCTGTTAAAAGTACTATTGCAAAAGCAACGTCTGCATATTCTTCAAATTTTTCTATGATTGTCTTGCCCGAATTTGCTTGCTCATGAAGAATAATAGCCTCAAGTCCCAGTTTTTCAATTGTCCGTGCAACATTCACTTTAACTTCATTATTATGTCCATGTACAATAAAGACCTTGTTGCCCACAACAGCGGCCTCTCTTGTAATTAGTGGCTCGTTAATTTCAGTTTTTATAAGCGAAAGTTTAGCAACAAGTTGTTTTAAATTATTAACCTTATTCTTCACATCTTCAATAAATTCTTGAAGCTCTTCAGCAGGTGATTTAGATACGTAAATAAATTTCTGATTTACGTTGTCATAACTTTCTTTATATTCATTATTAGGTTTATTAAATGATTGTTTTAGAAGTTCTGAATTGAAATCATTCCAGTCATAATAGTCTTGTCTTGCTTGGTCAAACTGTCGATTAGTTTGAATCTGTCTACTATAAATTTCTTCTCCTAAAACGATTCGTTTGTTAACTTCTTCCTTGAAGTATTCTCGTCCAACAACAAGAGCTGTTGGAGTTGTATTTTCGTTCGTTTTTGTCGTAATTCTTTTTGCCATATGTTGTCTCTTTTAAATTGTGCCTAACGGTATGTAGCTACGCGCCGTGCGCTTCGCTACCCTGCAGCCCGTTATGAAAACAAATTTATCCCTTCAGAACCATTTATCCTAACCGATGATCCAGCATGGCGCGTAGGTACGGTTATGCGGAGTTTGATTCAACTATTTTCTGTCTGTATTCTCTTGCTCTTCAAACGTAGTTGATTCAATTGTGCCCCTTCGCTATGAGTGTATTAATAAGAATGCATTTTGCCAATTTCCAATTGGCGATCTACATTCTTATGTCAGGATTGCTTTTTATACTGTTTAATTGGCTTACCCGCTCCCACCTCCCTGGTGTTTATGACATTGAAAAATATTTTATTTTTGGCTTGTTCGAAGATATCTTCGAACTTCGTCAAGTCGTTAAACGATAGTATCGTTTGAAAGCGAGCTTTCACGATGACAATCGAACGACTTGAAATCCCATAAACACCCGGAGGTGTCCGATATTTTCACATGTATTATCATCGCAATCCTGAATACACTCACTGCGGCGCAACCCACAATTGAATCAATTCTGCATAACGGTCCGCAGGCAAGGGAGGTGGCGTTTTCGGAACGAACAAGCTTGCCTTTTAGACAAAAGTAAATAGGGAGGATGATCTTTCCTAACCGAAAATGCAGCCATCTCTTTTGCCTGCTGTTAGCGGATGTGTTAGGTCTAAAATTACTTCCATATTATTAAACATCACTTAAATTTTTTAAAGAAAATAACTTAATTCCCAAGGGGTTTTTTGTCCTTGATAATATTAGAAAAAGTAATGAAATATTATCTACATATTTAATTCCCAAATTTTCAAATTCAATCATTTTAGGGACAACTTCACTAAAGGTTACCAAGTGCAAATTATTTTTATTGAGTACCTCTTTATATTCCTGACCCTCAAAGCCAACAGAAAATACAAATACAATTGTAATATTTTCATTTGAAATTTCTATTGAATATTCTTTGGGTATTACCTTTAGATTTTCATGATCGCTATAATCTAAAATATATGCCAAAGCACTTGAAATTTCTTCATTCTTTAATAAATCTAATAAAGTGTTGTGTTCTATTCTTTTGTATAAAAAACTCATAATAATTATTCTTGACTCATGCCTATATATCTTTTGCCAATTTCATTCAATATTTGCTTTAATTCGTTAGCAAAGATAAATTTCACATTACTATCTTCTTCAAGCAATTTAAGATTTTCATCTTTAATTGCTTTTGTAATTATTACAATTTTATCAATTAGTTTTAAATTTTCATTTTCCCAATAAGTATCAGCTTTATTTATTTGAGAAATTACATCATTTTTAACATAACCTTCGTAATCTTTAACCTGAATTGCAATTGCGTATTGGTAATTTGAAAGAATAGATGGTAATTTAATTAGTATATCAGTGCCATGATGTGTCTCCAGTATTCCACCCTTTCTTTCTATCTCATAAAATGGAAATAGTTTCCGTAATCCATAAACTAATGCATACTCCCATTCTTCTCGAGAAAATTGTTCATTTAACTTATTAAAAAGCTTTTCTGCAAATAGCTTTTCATTAAAAACTTCAGAAAACGTATTTAATATTGAATTTTCTAATCTGCTATTATAATCCTGAGTTTTATATAAATCTGATTCAGTTGAATTTAATATTATTTCGATATCAGAAGCATATTGATTAACATTCCAAAATCTTGATGGGTTTTTTAATGTAGAACGAAGATTACCGGTTACTTTTTCATTACTTCGAATGAATTTTTTTATATACTTAGCTGGAAAAATGTGACCATAATCCCAAAGGTTTTTATCAATTTCAAAATAATAACCAACATTCCAATCCTCAGTTGCCTCAGCAACCGCAACTTCTCCCCAATTTGGCAACTGTGGAATAATAAGTATATCACCTTTTTTAACCTTATTAAACATTGGCCGATTTCTTGCAGCCCCTCCGTCCATTTGAAAATTTCTTAAATCTTGTTTTTGATCCCAACCCCAGCCTTGCCTTAATCGCCCTTCGAGAAGTTCTGAATAAAAATATTTTGATTGAGATTTATCAATTCTATAACACCAGTAATTTTTATTGCTCATAATGTCAAATTTACAACTTAAAACACTTCTTTAGAATCGAAGCTGAATTTTTTAAAACATTTCCGCTAACGGTCCGCAGCTTGGTGTCCGTGCGGTTTTCGGAGAAGCAAGCTTTGGATTAAGACAAAAGTAAATTAGGAGACGATACTTTCCTAACCTAAAAAACCGCATGGCACCAAACTGCTGTTGGCGGCAGTTTTTTATTTAGATTTGGTATAATCTGTTTCAATAAATCGAGGCTGGTATGATTGTCCAATTAAATAACCAATCAATAGCCCAATCCCCGCGCATAAAACAAAGGAAACAATAAATCCAGCCCAATTCCATGAAAAAGTCCCATTGCTCAATGAACAGCCATTGAAAATTCCAGCGCATAAGCCTATCGCGCCACCCCCTAATCCATATGAAAATGCTTCCTCGCTAGATTTTTCATCTTTTATCTCGTTAATAATTCTTTCGCATTCTAAAGGACCTGTGTTCTCACATTTAATATAATCTATCAATTTCTGTTTGTTATTAACCTTACTCTTATTAATCGTTCCATATCCACCTTTTTTATATGTATAAAATTGAAATGAGTAATTTGCCTTAAGTAAGTCTATGGCCTTCATTGCTGATAAATAACTATCCTTTGAAATACTAAGCTTTATTTCGTTAATAATCTGCATTGCATTTGAGTTTGAATTAATAATATCAGTACACTTTCCCAATTCTTCTTTTGCGATTTTAATTGTTTTATGTTTCAGGAATTCCAACATCGCCTGTATTGCTGCTTTATTTGACAAATCTTGATCATTAAGTGCCTTTATTGAATATAACCTGTCTTTATTTATAATTTTTTCAAGAATTTCAGCAGCTTCAATATCTCGATTATTTGCTGATAAGTATTTAGCATACTCGAATCCTGCTTCGATAAATTCAGGAACTAATTTGTAGGCTTTGGCTGCAAGTTGGATTGCTTCAGTTAAATTTTGTTGAAGGTAACAGCATCGGCTTGCATAAAGATAAGATTCAGCAGTTGATACTTTGAAAGGATTTTCATTAAATACTTGCTGATGATTTTGTTGGGGAGATAAGTAGTTAGCCGTTGTAGTCCCTCCAGCATTATATTCTGCGAATGATTCTCTTGCAGATTTTAGAAAATACTCCTGAGCAAGAGGAATATTTAGATACTTTTGAGAGTAAAGATGAATTTGCCCAATTCTATTAAGAGTGACAAAATCTTTTCTTTCAATTTTTTCTGCTTCTACAAATCCTTCCATTGCATCGATATAAAAGGAACTATTAATATCTTCATCTAAGATAGCATTCTTAAGGTATTTTAAGCCTTGCTCAATATGATAAACTCTTTGTTTCTGACTGTCAGGAATTCTTAGAAGCTGAGCAATTTTGCCTAGTAATTGATTCGTCAATCTTTGCTCCTCAATTAGAAGCGAAAGTTTCCAATCTAACATTGCTGCCATTTCGTTGATTTCTGAACGTAACTCAGAAATATTACTATTAATATCTCTCAGATAGTTACTTACCTCTGCAAATCCATCATCCAGTTTGCCAAAGACTTGAGTAATAGCATTGATTTGTTCAGATGAAGCACTTCTAATAGTTGACTCTATTTCTCTTCTATTTTTGCTAATAATATCATTTATATCATTAATATATGCACTTGATTGCAAATGTTTTAACCATTGAGAGTTCATACTCTCCCCTGAATAACTGTTAAAATAAAAAGTAGCCATACATTAAAGATTTAATTTGTTGAAAATTGATTTCATATATGTGATTGTAAAACATTGCCGCCAACGGCTCGCGGGCTTGCGCAGTGCCTTTACAAAGACGCAAACTTTCACCTTAGACAAAAATACGTTGAGAGATGGAACTTTCCTATACTAAAAAGCCAGCATTGCGCTACGGCCCGCTGTTAGGCGGCGTGAAAAAACGTTCAAGGTAGCACCAGTTCTGAGTTCGTCTTAGTTTGAGCATAGGAGAATTTCTTCTCACGAAAGTCCGTAAGGTAAAAGTTGAACTTATGCCATAAACGAAGCATGCGAAGTTTGCGAAGCTGTTGGCATAAGGGCAGCTTGACCAAGGTTTGTTTTACCTTTATGTTTTGGGGAAGATCAAAGTTCTTCACGAATTTATTTAGAAGAAGTCTCTTGAGGAAGCAAATTAACCAAGCTCTGCCGTAATTTACTGTTTATACAAGGGAACAAAAATATCCCTTAGACAAAGGGTTCTTCAATAATAAAACTTAGAAAAAGATCTCCAAGCTCAATAAACTTCCTTTGAAGAAAAATATGTTTAAAAACATGCAGCCTAACGGCTTGCGGGCTTGCGCTGTGCGTATTGGGAAGCACAAACTTTCGCTTTAGACAAAAGTACATTGGCTGAATGAGGTTTCCTAACGCAGAATTTAGCATTGCGCTACGGCCCGCTGTTACCGGTTTGCCTCGCATCTGCGACTAATTCTCTTTGGCACATTCTTATCGTAAATTCATTATTGATTCTGTCATACTCGTAAAGTGAAAGGTAATTCAATTCAGTTCTGTTATCAACAAACTCAAGTCAATCTGCTTGTAGCAAACCATCTTTGAACTGTTCTGAGAAAACCATTGAAGAATAATTATCTGAAAAAACAGCGACGTTAAATTTTCCTCTAACAATTCTGTGATTAACCATCTTTGGCTTATTGTGTGATTCATTTTAAATCTAAAACAGAACTCGTTGTGAATGACAAAACTGAATTTATGCAATAACGTTTCTAGAAGATTTTTCAAATTTTTTGAATTTGTTTATCGCACACTTTAGCATATGTTTGTTTCTATTCTTGCCAGAATGGTGAATACGCTAAAGATGTGTAAACTTCTATTGGGTTTGCTTATTTCATACTTCTTTATTATTGGTTGTAAGGAACCTAAGGAAAGGTTTTCATGTACCATAAATAAAATCACCATTCAATCAATGCCTGATACCAATTATTTTGGTATATATTGGGATTCATTAGATGGCCCGGATGTTTTTATGTTAATTGTTAGTAATTTACCACGAAACACTGTATTACAAAACACTTCAGAACGATTTGAAAACACAACCTCTTATCCTATAAGCTGGGATCTAAAAAGACCAATCCTTGTTACGGACAGGTCTGAAAAACTGAGTGTTCATGTTTGTGATTTCGACGGTGATGCATTGCACATTGAAATGATGGCTTGTTTTGAATTCAATCCTTCTGAATTTCCAGATCATCCATTATTAATTAATTTAGAGAACAAACAAAGAGGCGCACGTATTCTTCTGGAAGTTAAATGGGAATGAAGGTTTATTTTTTTTTTAATTGAGTTAAGAAGAGAAACAACCTTCTACAATTAATTATTAGATTAATAACTTTAAGCGACGTGAGCGAGGTTACCGGTAACGGTCTGCAGCTACAAGAAGTGCGGAGTTCCGGAGACGGATTCGTTTCATGTAGTCAAATGTATGTGAGATAAAGAAGCTTTCCAAACCTACAAAACAGCATTTCTTGTAGGTGCTGTTAGGCGGCGTGAAAAAACGTTCAAGGTAGCACCAGTTCTGAGTTTGTCTTAGTTTGAGCATAGGAGAATTTCTTCTCACGAAAGTCCGTAAGGTAAAAGTTGAACTTATGCCATAAACGAAGCATGCGAAGTTTGCGGAGCTGTTGGCATAAGGGCTGCTTGACCAAGGTTTGTTTTACCTTTATGTTTTGGGGAAGATCAAAGTTCTTCACGAATTTATTTAGAAGAAGTCTCTTGAGGAAGCAAATTAACCAAGCTCTGCCGTAATTTACTGTTTATACAAGGGAACAAAAATATCCCTTAGACAAAGGGTTCTTCAATAATAAAACTTAGAAAAAGATCTCCAAGCTCAATAAACTTCCTTTGAAGAAAAATATGTTTAAAAACATGCAGCCTAACGGTCTCAGGGCTGGCGCTGTGCGTTTTACGGAAACGTAATGTTTCACTTTTATGCGAAAATAGTTGGAAGAAGGAACTTTCACAATCTACAAAGCAAGCATTGCGCTAGCCCTGTGTTACAGGTTGCGCCTACCCTCTTTTCAAATAATTAACTATTACTTTTCGCAATATATGGCGCAAAGAATGGCAAGTCGACTTCATAAACTGTTATTGGTTTAACTCCAAGTTCTGCTCTTTCAAACATTTCAATTAATTTTTTACCGTCCACAAGTTCTATTTGTGGCGCACCTTCTCTGTTTGCTTCTCTTATTGCATCAGACGAAAATGTACCAGTAGTCATTATTATTCCTTTTTCTGCTCGGCCTATCATTGCGTTTCGAAAATCTCCAACTTGTGCCCTTGAAACTGTACCTTTATATCTTTTGCATTGAAATAAAACTTTGAAACTTACAAAAGGATTGATTTCCAATGTTCCATAACCATCTATGCCTCCGTCATGTGATTGGCCAGTAACTGTTACTTTTTCAAAGCCAGATTCTCTTAACAATCGCTGACAGATTCGCTCAAAACCATTCGGAGTTAAACTTTGCAAAACCTGAAGTAAGTCAGATTTAAAACTCGTTTCCATTTCGTCTGGTTCACTTTCTTCTTGGTCATCTATAATTTCACTAACTGATTTTTCCTTTTTAGCTTTTCTATGTATATCAACCCATTTTAAAAATATTTTCCTAGCCTTATTTTCGTCAAGAACAGTTTTCTCACCAATTGGCGATAAAGCCCAAATGCCATGCTGAGAAGTATCTAATAAACCTTCCCAAGCCAAATATTGCCTTGCCCAAGCAACTTGATTATAATATCTAGATTGTCCAGAATTAAGAACCTCGTTCAATCGTTCATCTTTTAAGTTTAGGTTTTCTGCAATTTTATCAGACGCTTCACGCGGTTTTGCTGAGCCTCCTAATTGTCTTAATGCATCAAGAAGAGGACCAAACCATTTTACGAATTCAGCTTGTTTTTTATTATTTCCAACCATGAATTCTCAAATATAGGTTCTTGTAAGAAATTATTATTATAAACATTAATCCTATGACAATTTCTGAAAGGCGTTACCTGTAACGGTCTGCAGCTACATGAGGCGCGTTTCCGGAGACGTTAAGCATTGTCCTTAGACAAATTTACGACCGAAGATGAAGCTTTCCAAACCAATAAAGTAAGCGTCTTTTGTAGGTGCTGTTACCTGCTGCCTGCTGTTCATACGAAGCTGTCATATTTTATGTTAGCAAGATGGTATGTAAATGCGATTTACATTCAAGGCGGTGTCGGATCAAGTTTGTAGAAACCCATGCGATGGAAAAAATAAATTTGTAAAAAAGTGAAGGGTGGATTTTTGGGGTGGCGAAAAAATACTCTCTTAAAAGCTTTGGTTCATGGGATGGTTTGAAGCGGATTTTAAGAGTGTATTTTTTCCTGCGTTGTCTGTCTTTTTTATCTTTTTGCCGTATCATTATATGTGCCTTGTGTTACGATAAACGATATATTTGTAACGAATTTAAATAAAATGTATCAAAAATTTGTTTTTGTGAAACACTTATGCTTATTTTTGCGTCAAAATACTTTACAAACTGTAACAGCATGTATACTGAAATCATTAAAATAATTGAAGGCGGTCTTAAGAAAGAACCAACGAAAGTTGTTCTCTACGCAAAGAAGTTAGCTGAGAAATTAGAGTCTGAGGGTGATAAGCAACTTGCAAAGGGAATAAGAAATTTGTTGAGTAATAAGGCTGTGAGTTCTTTGACAATGGAGCAACTACTTACAACTGCTCCTGTTGACCAAGAAACTCGAATGAGCATTGTTGATGTGTTTAATCCGGCACAGTCTGATTTGGATGTAGTCCTGCCTGAAAGCATTGAAAGGAAGGTTGCCGACTTTATCAAGGTTGTTAAGCATCGTGATAAAATTAAGCAGATGGGTTTTGTTGCACAGAACACATTGCTTATTTACGGTGCACCGGGAGTTGGAAAAACTACAATTGCCAAATTTATTTCTACCGAAACCGGACTGCCACTTGTTATAGCAAGATTAGATGCTGTTATTTCTTCTCTGTTGGGTAACACTTCAAAGAACATCAGAAAGATTTTTGAATACGCTGATAGCAAACCATGTATTTTATTCCTTGATGAATTTGATGCTATTGCAAAAGCAAGAGACGACCAACATGAAATGGGAGAATTGAAACGAGTGATAAACAGTTTGATCCAAAACATAGATATGTTCACTCAGAACAATGTGCTGATTGCCGCGACAAATCATCCTGAATTATTAGATAAAGCAATTTGGAGAAGATTTAATACTGTGATTGAAGTTGTTCAGCCAAATGCCGAAGGGATAAGTAAAATAATGGAAATGTATCTTGGAAAATTTGCTACTGAATTGCAAAGCGATAAAAAGAAATACGAAAGGGTAATTCAACTCTTTGCAAAAAAATCTCCGTCAGATATTCGTAGCATTATTAATAATGCAATCACACAATCGGTAGTGAATGGTAGAGAAACCGTTTCTGCAGAAGATTTATTGATTGAAAACTTTCAGTTCGATACTCACGGAAAATATTCCGCTGAGGAATTAATCAAATACCTTAGTGACAATGGCATTCCAAAGTTGCAGATAGCAGACTTATTGAATGTGTCTATTCGCCAAATCAGAAACAACCTAAAAGATTAAACAATGGCAAAGAATCTTCCGATTAAACTCTTTAAGAAAAGAGATAATGACAAGTTGCTGAACAATCTTGCTGTCATTGGTGAAAACTCTGGAGGCAGATTTAAACTGCAAGGTGAGGCATTGCAAACTCGTTCCAATTATTTCCGAGGATATTTTGGTGGGCTTACTCAAAAGATAAGTCGTAAAGCAGAAGCAAATAATTATTTGCCAACAGTTGTCAAGTTGAAAATAAATGAAGATGCTCTGGCAAAAACTTTTCGTGGTGAGATAGGAAAGATATTCAACACTTCAAGAAAGGTAAACCTCATAGGTTTAATTGGCGATAATCAGTTGCTCGTTAAAATTGAAGACGCTAAGGACCTTGCAGCGATTGAAGCCAAGATTGCAGACTTAGAACGCAATGCTCTTGGAATTTCTGCTATTGAAGAAGCCGAAGATTTTCAACCGCTGATTGACTTGGAAGAAAATTTTGATGGTGATTTAAAAGTTCGTTTGATAAACTACGGTGATTTTAAATTGAATGAAATTGCTGAAAGAAGTTTTGAAACGCTTTGCGAAAAGTTGGGAGTGAAATTTCAAAAACTCAACTACACAAAAGACTTAATCCTATACCGTATTTCGAGTATTAAACCACAGGGGTTAACTAACTTCAATGAAAGCGAGAGCATTTTTTCGATAAAACCGATGCCCTCAATTCAACTGGTTAAACAAGATTTAGTTCATGAGGAAATTGTAGAGATAAAAAACCCGATTGAAGGGTTTGAGTATTTTAAGATTGGAATTTTTGATGAAGGTATAAGTGATATTGAGCACCTAAAAGAGTGGAAGGCTGGCAAACATGTTGCTTTTCCTGAATACGGGTATCATGTGAATCATGGGACTTTTATAGCAGGAATTATCAATTATGGTGACCAACTTGAGGGAAAAGAGTGGACTGGAACGAAACCATTTAGAATAATTGAAGCCGTAGTTTATCCCGATGAGAAATTTGGAGTTATTGATGAATACATAATGGTTGAGGCTATGAGAAATGCTATTTTGAAATTTCCAGAAGTTAAAATCTGGAATTTTTCACTTGGGCATCCTCAGTCTATTGATGACAACCAGTATTCGGATTTCGCAAAATTCCTTGATGAACTGCAAGATGAATACAATGTTTTAATAGTTAAGGCGGCAGGCAATTGTAGCAACTTTGTTAAAGCCGCACCAAGAGGAAGAATTACACAAGCATCAGAAAGTATCAGGACTTTAGTTGTTGGTTCTATTGCTCATGAAAAGGGTGAGCACGATTTATCACCAGTAAATCATCCTTCTCCTTTTTCAATGGTCGGGCCGGGTGTAGCAGATGTGATAAAACCTGACTTGGTTCACTATGGTGGCAATGCCGGTGTTAAGGATGGAAAAGTTGTTGTGAACGGTGTGAAATCTTTTTCTGCTGACGGTAAAATAAGTAAAGCAGTAGGGACAAGTTATTCCACACCTCGTGTTGCTGCATTGGCTGCTGAGTTAGCGGGTTCACTCAAAGAGGAATTTAATCCGCTTCTGATAAAAGCATTGCTCGTTCACTCATCAAGCCATCCAGAAGAATTTGAAGATGTTCTTGAAAACAGAATTAACCAAATCGGATTTGGGCTTCCAACAAAAATTGGAGACATCCTATTCAATGACCCGAATGAAGTTACACTGATTCTGATGGATGCAGTTGATAAAGGTTCGCATATTAAAATAATGGACTTCCCATTCCCTTCTTCGTTGGCTGACAACGGTTATTTCTATGGACAAATTAAAATTACGCTTGTAACTGCTCCCGATGTAGATTCTTATCAAGGTGCAGAATACATTCAGAGTGATATAGATGTTGCATTAGGAACTTATGCAAGAAAGGTTGAAGTAGAAAGTAGAGTAAATAGAAACCCGATTGATATAGAGGATGCTCAAAATTTACTTCTCCCTTCGTTATACAGTTCGCTGAAACAAAAGTCTGCATCATCAATGTTCAAAGCAGAAAGGTTTTTAAAAAGCTATAGGAATGGCTACAGAGACCAATTTGTTCCTGTCAAAAAGTGGTGCATTGATTTAGAAGAATTAAGAGAGGCAACACAAAAATTTGCTCTGCCTGAGGAACGCCAATGGTATCTGAAACTTGAAGCCGCCTTCCGAAATAATTTTGAATCGAGAATTAAGGATGGTAAAAATACCAGTCAGGAGTTTGCACTGATTGTAACAATAAAAGATACAAAAGGCAGCGGGAAAGTTTACGATGAAGTATCAAATCTCTTAACCAAATTCAACTTCATCCACGAAAACATTAAAGTGGATGAAAGAGTACTCATTAAATAGCCAAAAATGAAAATTAAAATAGCCGATACAACATAAAATAAAAAACCCAATCAAAATGGTGACGCAGATGATTGGGTTAACGCAAGGGTTAAAGTTTTTGCAGACTTCCATTCGAGGCTTATCACCTCAAAGTTCCCTTTTTGTTTCGAGTGCAAAGTAAGGGGTTTTTCGCAAACCTCACAAATGAACCCGAAACTCCCGTCTGGGCTGATGTAACCTCTCGCTGCCCGAAAAAGGTTGAGGACATTAATTCATTTCCAAAAACAATTTAAAAATGGAAAATTTAAAATTCAGTCTTGACGATGAAGTCATTGACATTGAGTGGTGCACTTTGCACGACCACACTCCTCCGAAAGGAAGGAAGTATCGAATCATTATTGACCGCGAAAAATATGTGGTTGATAAAGAATGTATGACCGGCAGAGAAATCTTAATGCTTACCGGTAAAACACCTCCAGACCGATTTCAACTTCGTCAGAAGTTTAAAGGCGGTAAAGTTGTAACAATTGCAAACGACCAAAAGGTTTGTTTAACAGAATGCGGTATTGAGAAATTCAAAACACTGCCGCTTGACCAAACAGAAGGTGAAGTCCCACGAAGGGACTTCACCCTTTTGGATGAAGATGAAGCCTTTCTTGAAAGTCTCGGCTTAAGTTGGGAAGCTGCTAATTTGGGTGGGGCTTTATGGATTTTCATTCATAACTATCCGCTTCCGAATGGCTACAATGTAAATGAAGCTATTTTGGGAGTAAGGATGAGTCCTGGTTATCCAACAGCACAATTGGATATGGTTTATTTCTTTCCAGCACTATGTCGCAAAGATGGTCAGCCGATTGGGGCTTTAAGTCTTGCACATATTGATGGTAAAAATTTCCAACAATGGTCAAGGCACCGGACTGGTGCAAATCCTTGGCGACCAGATATTGATAATCTCGGAACGCATATTCCGCTTGCCGATGCTTGGCTACAATTAGAGTTTGAAAAAAGACCAGTGGCTCATGCAATACCTGCTTAGAATATCCGGCAAACACTTTCTGCAACTGCGGCATCACCTCTTTCCCGGAGATGGGAAAGAGGCTGTTGCTGTGGTTCTTTGTGGAAGGCACGAAAAAAAGGACTTATCAGTTTTGCTTGCTCATAAAGTTGAACTGATTCCGCACAATGAATGCAAGCGGCACGAAGATTATATTCATTGGAAAACAGAAAAAATTATCCCCCTCCTTGAAATTGCTGAAAAGCAGAACATGGCAATTTTAAAAATTCACAGTCATCCCGGTGGTTATCCAAAATTTTCTGAAGTTGATGACAGGTCGGATTTTGAATTTTTCAATTCTGTATTTGGATGGTGTGACTACAATGGTGTTCACGGTTCAGCAGTTATGTTGCCTGATGGGAAAATTTTTGGTCGTGTATTTACACCTGACTTAAATCATTTTCCTTTTAACAAGATTTCAGTTGCCGGAGATGTAATTCATATTTGGAATAATGGAAGAAAGAAAACCAATGACGAATTTTCATTGAGAACTGTTCAGGCATTTGGTGAGGGAACATACTCCAAATTAAAAGAAATGAAAATCGGAATCATAGGTTGTTCAGGAACTGGAAGCCCAACAATCGAACAGTTGGTGAGGCTTGGTGTTGGTTGCGTTGTAATAGTTGACCCCGATAAAATAGAAAAGAAAAATCTTAACCGCATCTTAAATTCTACAATGCAAGATGCAATTGATAAGAAAACAAAAACAGAAATGTTATCCAATGCGATTGAGAAGATTGGTTTAGGAACGAAGGTCATTTCATTCTCATCAAATTTATTTGAAAGCAAAGCCGCTGTACTTGAACTGATTACTTGCGATGCAATTTTTGGTTGTGTTGATACTGTTGATGGAAGACATTTGATTTCTCAACTAACAAACTTTTATCTCATTCCATACTTTGATATTGGCGTAAGGTTGGATGCTGATGGTCATGGCGGAATTGAAAACATTATTGCAAGCGTTCATTACATTCAACCTACTTGCTCAACACTTTTAAGTCGTGGACTATACACAGAGAAAAGGCTTTTTGATGATAGTCTGTTAAGACAAGACCCGAAAGAATTTGCTAAAAGGGAAAAGGTTGGATATGTCCATAACGCAAATGTTGACCGTCCGGCTGTAATAAGTATCAACATGCAAATTAGCAGCATGGCAGTAGTTGAACTACTGAACAGATTACATCAATTCAAAGAAGATGCTCCTTCTAAGTATGCGAAAGTGATGATGGATTATTGTAGCGGTTGTATTGAGAATGCTCCCGAAGAAAGTTTTTTTCAGGATGTAAGTTCTGAGAAATGGGCTGGTCGGGGAGATTGTAAACCATTTTTAAGAATGCCCGAACTGTCATGAAGAAATTTATCCGTAAAATAGCAGAGTGGTTTAGACATAAATATCATTTCTATACTTCTCCGAAGTTCAACTTTGAGTTAGTAAAAGATTTACCGGAATTTCTCCCGGAAAGAAAAGTGTTGGTTGTTGCCGAAGGCAACCAATCAGACACTTTAGCTTTTAAATGTCCTTGCGGTTGCGATTCAACAATTCTTTTGAATCTTCTGCAAGACACTAAACCTCGTTGGAAATATCGTGTAACTAAAAGAGGAAATATTACAATCTCGCCTTCTGTTTGGCGAAAAGTTGGATGCAAAAGTCACTTCTTTGTTCGTGAAGGCAGAATAGATTGGGTTTAATAGAGCGTAGGAGATTGCACTCTTTTGACTTTGCCTTCGGGTTGGCTTTGTGTGTTGGCAGGCAAAGGCAAATGTGTGCAATGTGCGTTGGAGAGGGTGGGTTTTTTTACAAATTTATTTTTTGAAGCGTAGGCATTAGAAGCAGTGTCGGTTGTTGTCTGTCTGAAAAAAAACTGTTCAATCAAGGCACTGAAGTTTCAAGTTAGCAGAGAGCCAATACGGTTCTGACTAACGGTACAAATGGGTACTGAAAATCATGTAGTTACAAAGTTCACATTTTACATTGATTTCTTCAATTCTTCGAATAAAAATTATTCCAGCACGAAACTCGTTAGCGCTGAAACTCAACGAAGTGGTTTCTTAGTAGGGGTGGTTGCAGGTAACGGTCTCCAGGCTTGTGAAGTGCGGTTTCCGAAGACGTTCTCTTTGTTTGAAGTCAAATGTACGATTGGAGAATGAGCTTTCCTAACCTGAAATTCCGCATTTCACAAGCGTGGTGTTAGCAGCTGGGCATTTGGTCGTCATTATTGGTTTTAATACTCTCCTTTAATTACAAAGAAAGTCCCACGAATTGTCCCAGCAAGTTTAGATTTTTGTCTTGCAAATTTGAATTTTCCCAATTCGTCTGGAATGTCCATACCTTCTGAAAGTTTAAACCCTACTGCTCGTTTTCCTTGGCTACTAAGTGTATAAAGAACATTAATTGAAAGCCCACTTTCATAAAATACATAAATCCATTTTATTCCATCTACTAATAAACTGGCAGTTTCCAATGGCTTTGATTCTATGACAATATTTCGTTCTTCTTTTAAAATCTTAGTCACCCAGTTCAAGGCTTCTTTGCTTTTTGTCGCAGGAACAACTATAAAATCTTGGTTGTATTTATTTTTGAAATACCGAGCTTCGTTTGCTCTCAATCCTGCAAGTGTTTTGGAAACAGGAGATGACTCTAAACCCATTTCTGTAACATTGATAAAATCTACAGTGTTAGCCATAATTTTAAGATTTGTTGTTTATGTTAATTTTCCTATCTGCTGGTCTCAAATACCCAGAAGCAATGTTAAGACATAAAAAAACGAATACTGGCAATGTTTTCATTAGTCCTTCACCACTTGCCAAATGTGAAATAACGCCACCTGATAAAAGGAAAAATAGTCCTGCATAAGCCCATTCTTTAACCAACGGATATTTTGGGATGAGAATGGAAAATACAGCAAGCAACTTCCAAACACCTAAAATTGTGAGTATATAAAGTGGATAACCTAAACTAATAATTCCGTCCACATTCGGTTTGGCTCTTATTAGTTGTGCTATGCCACCGCCTAACATTCCTAAGCATAGTAAGCCTGTTACTATCCAATAGGCGATTTTTTTTGATTTATGATTTGTCATTGCAATTATTTTGAGTTGATTAAAATTTCTTGTAGCCTGTTGTGTGCCATATTTAATCCATTGGCAAAAGGTAGTTTCAGTTGTTCAGCTCTGTGCTTTTCTGATTTGTAAATTATTTGAATTGTCAGTTTGCTTGTGTTTTCGGTAAGCTTTTCAAATTCTAAAAACTCAAGTTGAACGCCAATAGGCATATTCTCTATTTCAAAGGTTCGTGTGATTTTTTTATTATGTAAAACTTCGTGAATTGTTCCATTCGCTTTAAACACTACATTCCCATTATATGAAGTTTCAAACTGGTAACTGCCGTGATTTTTATTTTCAAGTTTTATGACCTTCGTTCCCATCCATTGTTCAATAAGTTCGGCTTCTGTGTATGCTTTAAAAAGTAAATCTAATGGAAGGTCAAACTCCCTCGTTATTATTAATTCTTGTTTGCCTTCTTCGGCTTTTATTTTTGTCTTTTGCACCATTCTATTTGTTTTTATACTTTTTCATTACTGCTTCCAGTTTATTAAACTTAATGTCCCACATTTGTCGGAATGGTTCGATGTAGTCAGCTATCTCTTTCATTTTGTTTGGATTGAAATGATAATAAATTTCTCTGCCTTGTTGTTCTTGTTTAAGCAGTTCACACTCTGTCAAAATTTGTAAGTGTTTTGAAACTGTTGGTCTTGCTGTGTCAAAGTTGGACGCAATTGCACCTGCTGTCAATGATTGTGAAGCCAGTAAAAGCAAAATTGCTCGTCTTGTTGGGTCTGCTATTGCTTGAAATACGTCTCGTCTTAATTCCATTGCGAAGTCATTTGACTACAAATATAAATGAAGTCATTTAGCTACGCAAATATTTTGTCGAAAAAAAACCTTTTGCTTAAACTTTGTCGGAAGTTTTGCCTTTGTCTAGGGTGTCGGTTGCCTTGCTGCTAACGGTCTGCAGCTACAAGAGGCGCGTTTCCGGAGACGTTAAGCATTGTCTTTAGACAAAGTTACGTCCGAAGATGAAGCTTTCCAAACCGATAAAGTAAGCGTCTTTTGTAGGTGCTGTTAGCGGTTAGGCGTTCTATGTAAAGCAGTTATAACATTTCATTTTGAGAATTTAATCAGGCCGCAACTTTCCAAGGTATCTTATTATTTGCGTCTATGGTTTAACCTTAATAAAATCTAGATTTTCAGTTAACAATACATAACTATCTTGAGGCCTTATTGAAAATATTTTCACATCATTATCTTTAAAATTCAAATTAGCCACTTCTGTTTTATTTGCGCATTGAGTGATAAATGACTGATTAGCTGCCTCTGCTAATGTTTTATACACGTCACTTTGTGGTTCAAATCTTGTTTCTACGCCGGACGATTTATAAACTAAATCAAGTTGACCATTTTTAGAATTTGGACTTTCTGTAATACTCCCCAAAAATAGGGCCACAAGGTTAGTTATAAAAAACACTATATTTACTAACCAAAATGCAAAAACAAACAAGACGCAAATTTTCTGCAGCCTTCAAGGCCAAAGTGGCTCTCGATGCTGCCAAAGAACAGCAAACATTAGCTGAGTTATCTAAAAAGTATGAAGTAAGCTCTGTAATTATTTCCAGGTGGAAGGCAGAGCTTTTAGCTAATCTTTCGACCGTTTTTGAAAAATCAACCGGTGAAGATTCCTCTGAAGATAAAGTAGACATTGAGAAGCTCTATGCACAGATTGGGCAGCTTAAGGTGGAGAATGATTTTTTAAAAAAAAGTGCCAAGAGACTGGGGATATGAAATCCAAAGCTAAGTTGATCCGTCCGGAAGCTGGTTTATCGGTTCGCAAACAGTGTGATCTGCTTTCAGTCAACCGGAGTTTGCTTTACTACAAACCCATGGATGAAAAACCGGAGAACATCAAAATGATGCGATTGATGGATGAACACCTGATTAACCACCCCACCGAAGGGGTGTGGTCTATGGTTTATTTATTAAGGGATCTTGGGTATCCCATCGGTCCCAAAAGGATCCGCAGGTTGTTCAGGATCATGGGGCATGAAACCATTTACCGGCGCAAGAACCTGACCAAACAAGGTTTAAGGGAGTACATTAGGCCTTATCTGCTCAGAGGTATGGAAATAACCCGCGCCAATCAGGTCTGGTGTACGGACATAACCTATATACCAATGCGCAAAGGATTCATGTATATGACAGCTATAATAGACGTATATAGCCGTAAAATCCTTTCCTGGGGTATCAGTAACTCTATGGACGCCCAGTGGTGTAAAAATGTGCTGAATGAGGCAATAAGGCAGTATGGCTTGCCTGAGATTGTAAACAGTGATCAGGGGTCTCAATACACCAGTGCCTTATGGACACAGTACCTCGACAAATTGAAAGTAAAAGTCTCAATGGATGGCAAAGGAAGAGCAACGGACAACAGTTGGATCGAACGGTTCTGGAAAAGCATTAAGCACGATTACATTTATTTAAATCCGGCAGAGGATGGCTTTGAACTTTATGAAGGGATCCAAAACCATGTGGAGTACTACAATAATAAAACCCATCATAGCACCAAACAAAAACCCAATACCCGTTTTGAGGATTCCTTAAGCCGAAAAGCAGCATAGTAATCCACAAAAAATGGACTTATTAACAAAGAAAAAAGTAACAAAAAAGAAAATAAAAAAAAAGAAGAGATTTGAATGAAGTTTTTAACTTAACTTTCCTATCCTTTTGGTTTAAAAATGGGGAGTATTACATTCATTGCTAAAAGCCCACTGAAGTGGAATGGAAGTTTCGACCTTTACATTTATTGAAGGATACAGGAACATAACTGTTAATACACCTTCACCAGATGGTTCTAAATGGAGTAAATAGGATTGAGTACAAGCTGGTTTAGAATTAATCTCCATAGAATTAGACAGCCAGTCACCATTGAGATATTCTTGGCTGTCATAACTACCATTGATGTCATTGGTTTCCGCTATAGAATTTGATTCTGTCGAAGATGAATTGCTGTTACAGCTAAAAAGAGTTGTTGCTACAGAAATAAAAATCAGTATAATTCTTAGTTTTTTCATATTGAATTTATATTATTCTTCGCTTTAGTAGAAGTTCAAAGAAACGAAATATTTGGATCGGAAAGATAAAAAAGTCTGTATTTTGTGAAAGTTTTCCCAACGCTTACCGCTAACGGTCTCCAGGCTTGTGAAGTGCGGTTTCCGAAGGCGTTCACTTTGTTTGAAGTCAAATGTACGATTGGAGAATGAGCTTTCCTAACCTGAAATTCCGCATTTCACAAGCGTGGTGTTAGCGGTTCGTGCTTCTTTACTTTCAAAATTTCTTTAAATATCATAAAGCAAATTACCATCATTCGAATTGTCAATTTCCATATTGAATCGAATATTAAGGAATTCTTTTACCGATTTAAAGTTTGGAAACCTTGCGTTGTTTTCAAGTCCATAAGATTTTAAAACAACTACAATTGTGTGGTTAAGTTGATACTGGAATTCTTTTGACTGAAATGCTTTCAGAGGAAATTCAATGTAACAATCCTTTTCATCAAGGTGCTGCAATCTGTTAAAGAGTTCGTTATATTTTTGGTGATATTGTTCTTCTGTTTCAAAATGCTGTTGTCCAATTTCACGCTTCGTTTTATAATTCAGTATGAAGTTCATTATTGTAAGTGTTATCTGCCAATCGTGAAACCCCATATTTCGTAACTCATTCATGAATGCAGGGAAATCCTTGTCCTGTTTCAAATTTTCTATTGTCATGTAAATACACTTATGGGAATTCTTAAACCGGTTCTTAATATTATCAATGGCTTCTTGCTGATTATATTTTGAACTGAAATCTTTTTTCCATTCCATTACAGGATTAGAGACTGGCAATTTCAAAAAAAAAGCATCCACTGACTCAAAATGCTTTCTATGTAAACTATCAAACTTATCCTGATTGAAAACAGATCGATACATTCTTTGGTATGAGCCAAGGACAAGACTTTTTCCTGCTAAATCATTTTCTTTAAACAAAGTATGAAACTTTTCTTGGAATTCTTCTTGAGGTAATAAACTAATTTCTCCAAGAACGTACATTAGTGCTACTGAAATCCTTGCTGTGTGCATTTTAATTTCCTGTGCTAGAGCGCTATTAAAAAATTCAAGAGAAACTTTCCATTTAAATTCTGAATGAGTTGGAAGTTGCTCAGGTAACATATATTCGGTGTTCATTTCCAATTCAATTTTTACAGAACCTCTCACTAAATGAAAATCATATTTTGACAAAGAAATTTCTGCAAGCATCACCTGCATAATTCCACAAAACTCTTCTGCAATCGGAGTGTTTTCATAGTCATTGTTAAATGAAACCTCCCAGGAACTGCCCAATGCATTAAAGCGAATAATTCTTTTTTTGCCAACGTCATTCAATGGTTTGTCGGTTAGTTTAACTTCAAGAATTTTTTTCAGTGAAGTATCTGTAGGAAAATCTTTTTCTAACTTAGGTAAAAGTGATTTAATAAATTCTTCTCTCAACTCACCCAACATTCCAATGTGTGAATCAATTAAAACTTTCAATTGAGGTGAAATTTTTGGAGTGGAATGTAGAATAATTGCTAAGTCAGCCATTGTTTTAAATGGCATCTCGTCTATAGCAGGGTCAAGCGGTTCTCCTTTGAATTCATTTCTCACATTCATGTAGTCAGCAAAAGAAATTATTGCATTCATCCATGCCCCTTGTTTAAAGTCCGCATAAAATATCAAACCGAATGCATCAGCAATTCTTTTGAGCAAATGACGATTTCCATTATGAATGCATGCCCATGAAGCACTCAAAGCATAATACTTTGCAGCTAAATTTAAACCGATTGCAGAATAGAGCTGAGAAATACTCAATACTGCTAATACAAAACCCTCAATCGATTCCTGCTGATACCATAAAGTCTTTGCCTTATGGAAACAATTCAGTGCAGTCAACAAATGAGTTGGATTTTTGCTGTTCAGATACTGCATCCCCTTTTCAACTTCAACTTTTGCAGCTTTATATGAACCATCTCTTTTTTCAACTATCGGATTTATTTTTTCAGTGTATTTTTCAATGGCTTCTATCAATGCCGAGTTTGCATCAGGGTCAACATCAATCAGCAAACTAATATATTTGCTCAATCTAATGCTAAGTGCCGTTGCATTGTAAAAGTCCGCTTTGTCAATGTGAGCAAAAATTCCTTCCAAAGGAATAATAAATTCGGTAACATCTTTATTTTCTTTTTTCAGCGCATTTAAAAAAAGGCGTTGTGTTCCAATATTTTCAAGTAAATGACAAATTTCATTTGGGTTGGTTTCCTTCTCAAGTTTTTCATTTATAGTTTTATCCATTTGCTGAAACCATTCATCTATTTGCTTCTTTTTCAAATCAGTATTTCCAATCTGAACGGCGGCAAACAAAATATTTATTAAACTTTGAGCATCTTCTAACTCGGTTGCGTTTCTGAATGCATTGAAGTCCTTAAAGTAGAACTCAAAATACTTTTCCTCGCCAAATAAATCTCCCTTTGGTTTCGTGTAATAATCAATTGGTCTAAACCTTAACCACAGGTATTCATAAATGGCTATTCGCTTGAAATCATCAGCAATCTCATTATTGTCAATATAAATTTTAAGGATATTTAACCATTGTTGGTCATGCATTTTGAGATAAAGGTGTTGCCTACAATGTCTTGTGGCATCTAACACCTCGTAAAATTCACCGATTGCAAAATGATGAATGGCTGTTACGCCTTCCCATCTTTCGGCAATTTGCCAATACCATTTATCAATGTCATTTGCTGACTTCAACAGAGTTTCCTTGAGTTCGCTTAATGTTAGTTTTCTTTCTTCTGGATTTTCGGCTGATGCTTTGTAAAATGCTGCTGTATTGAGCATTCCAAAAATTGACGAAATATTGTTTTCGTCAATTTCAAATGGAAGTTGTAGTATTTGCGTTTCAATTTTATTTCTAATCGCCAGAAATTCTTCTTCAGAAGAAACATTGTTGAATTTCCATCTGATTTTATTTGTGAACTCAAACCAATCTGATTCTTTCAAAGAATTAAAAACGTTAAGTGCTTTTTTTAGTATTTCCTTTTCCTCTGTCGTTGATTTTTTACCTAATTCCGAAGCCTGCTCGTTAATGTAAGTTGAAACAATTGATTGAACTTTTACTGCACATTCCATTAATAAGTCATTATCAAGTTTCCCTTGGCTTTCGTTCCACTTCTTTAAAAGTTCTGCATCATTTTCACCTTTCTTTTGCGCAACTGATGTGTTTGCTTCGAACACAAATTCCTTTTCTAGCAGATTGTAATCCGTTTTTACATGAAGCATAAAAAAGTGTGCAATACACTTTTTCACTTCTAAGCTGGCAAAAGAAAAGTTGCTTGAATAAAGTTTTATCTGTCGGAACTTAGCAGTTTTTAAAGTAGGGTTATGCTGAAAAATATCTTCTTCAAAGTCGCAATAAATTTCCTCGTCAATTCCGTTGTTGAAATTGTCGACCCAAGTTTCAACGGCTTTCAATACCTGATAATGGTATCCCCTCAAAGATGCGTTTGCATCAGTATCCTTTGAAAAGATATAAAGGTTTGAAATGCTCATTTTTTCTAATTACTACTTGTTTAGGTTGGTCGTTGTTATAGCATGACCGCTAACGGTCTGCAGCTACAAGAGGCGCGTTTCCGGAGACGTTAAGCATTGTCTTTAGACAAATTTACGACCGAAGATGTAGCTTTCCAAACCTATAAAATAAGCGTCTTTTGTAGGTGCTGTTAGCTGTGAGTGCGCCTTGCACTATGTCATCCCTTGTACCGTTCTTCATTATGCCATCTTAGATAGTTCCTATTGGGTTTTTCGATTTCGTTGTTTGGTAAAAATAATAATCCTTTACCGTGATGCTGGTAATACTCTCTCCCATTTTCAAACTCTTCTTTTATTCTGTTACTTATCTCAACCTGATAATTCGGGGTTATCGTAATATACCCTTGGTCAAATAGTTTATGCATATCAGATCTCAATAGAATTCCGTTTGATATTGCATTTTGTCCGGTTAGTGAGTAGGGTTTTATATGGGCCGCTTCTAATACTGGAAGTGTCTTTTCACCACTTATTGAACAACGACGCTGATATGCATCGATTACTCCAACACGAAATGCTCCTTGTCCAATTCTTACTTTGGTTAGAATTGAATTTCCATATTTAGGAGATTCTTCCTCTTCCACAGACAATTCTTCATGCAAAAGTTCTTGCATTTTTATCGGATACTTTTCCAATAATCTTTCAACTCTGTTCCATAATTCTTTACCAATTTGATCTTCCGTTGAGTATGATTTGCCCTTTACAATACTGTTGCTCCAATTAGATGGAACTGAAATCCAATCCTTCCTTTCAAAAAAAACTGGAGCATTCAAGACGATGCATCCAATATTCGGGTTCCTATCTGATTTGTCACCTCAATAATTAAGAATCATCTTTTGAAGCTCTTCAAATGAATTACAGCCATTTCTGTAACCGAATGTTTCCCATGCTATCGATATAGGCAAGATTGTATGTTTATAATAGAAGCCAACTCCTGCAATTGCATTATATGGACTCTTTAATTTAAGTAAAAATGGTGCCCCTGGTTCAATAACTTTAAAGTTCCCGCCTCCTGGTTGCCAGAAATTAATATCCTCAGGGTTTATCTTACTGAGGAAATCGTACCATTTTCCATCTGTTACACCAACATAGAATCTCATAGGATATATCAAGTTTGAGAATCCTCAAATTTAAATAAGTTTTGGTATGAAATTAAAAACTCTTAAGCGCATTACAGCTAACGGTCTCCAGGCTTGTGAAGTGCGGTTTCCGGAGATGTTAACTTTGTTTGAAGTCAAATTTACGATTGGAGAATGAGCTTTCCTAACCCGAAATTCCGCATTTCACAAGCGTGGTGTTACCGCCAGTTCTGTTTACTTTCAACCCTTAAGCTATGTCATTATTATGTAAAATAAGGGGGGGGCAAAATAATTTTTTTTGTTTAATGACAAAACTAAGTTCATTATTTGTATTGAAATTTTCGAATCTTTCTTTTCCAATTATATCTTATCCGGAGTAAGTTATGATTGGCCTTTGCATATGTTTATGCAATTGTAATTTTTAAAAAAATCTTAATCTTAAAAAAAAATGAAAAACAATCTATTAAAAACTGCTATTTTTCTAATTCTATTTACCACGAATTTTTTTGTAAATGCTCAAAATTGGTGGTTTGAGGTTAATAATTTCTCATCTTGCAATGATTATGTTGTTACAGCATATGATGCACTTAATAATCCATTAGACCAAATTACTGCCACGAACTCTCCTTCTTACACCGGGTCAAATGTCTGTCCTATAACTACGGCAATTGACCACATAACAATCACTCAAGGCTTCTGCACAACAATAACATTTTACGCAGTTGCAGGCTTATTTCCATTTAATTCCGTTTCTAAAACATGCTGCGGAGGAAATAATGTCACTATATCAGAAAGTTATCAATCAACATGTGGCTTAAACACTCATCATATTACCATTAATATTAATTGAAAATCTTCCCAAAACAACTTTCCAACGGCACTCGTTTTTTCTTTTTAACCTATATTTGAATGTAAGTGGCATTTTGCCATTTCAATTAACGAATTTGAGAAAATATGCTGATTTTTTAATGTTACAAAAGGGTCTACGATATTCTTTTTTAATCATTTTTGTTATTTTTAGGAATGATGGAAACTCTCAAAATTTTGAATGGCTAAAAACTTTTGGTGGAAGCTCTCAGGATTTCCTATCTGGAGTCTGTGCTGAACCCAAAGGAGGATGTGTTGCACTTTCGTACACCAATGGTAAGAATTTTTCAGTCAAGTATGATTCCATTACCATTACATGTGATTCAACATCAATGGTCTGTATATTAAGATTGGATAGTTCAGGCAAAGTAATACATGCAAAAAAGATAGCTGATAATACTCTAAAACAGACTTTAGCAAGAGATTTACATGGCAATTTCATCATAGGGTTTACATTGTTATCATCAGGTTTTATTGCAACAAAATTCTTTGATATAAGTAAAGGCAGAATTGTTATTGCCAAGCTGGATCGTAATTTTAACCTTATTTGGAATTTGCAGATTGGGAATGGAATTAATTCCAGCTTGAATTATTTTACTGTATCAAATGAAAAATATTATTTTATTTCTTCACAATGGGATAGCTCTAAAATCGGTGCTAATACCTATTTCTCACAATACATATATCATGTTTTTGGCGAAATCGATACTAGCTCCGGAAGTATTAAGTGGTCGAAATGTCCGGCCAAAGATTTTACAGATGAATTCAGATTAAGTTCAATATTAAATATTGGAGGGCAATTGTACCTATCCGGTGATTTTGATAACCGAAGAAATAAGATTAATCCAATTGGAATACAGATTGGCAAAGATACTATTGTTGGCCCAGGAGGTTTTATTCTTCAAACCGATACATTTGGTAACTATGTTAAGAATTACAATTTCTCAAATCAAAAACATCTCGAAGTAAATTGTCTGGCTTCCGATAATGAATATTTATATATAGGCGGAGCATTTATTGATAGTATTAATTTTGGGCATCAAAAGGTTGGAAGTGAATATAAATCATATGATCTAAGGGAGACTGATATGTTTGTGGCTTCTTTGGATTTTGACCTCAAACCAAGATGGTTTTTTCATCCTAAGACTATAGCAAAGGGAAGGTTTAATAGTCTTCAAGGGTTGACGACAAGTGATGGATACGTTTATTGTGGCTCTAATTTCAGTGGAAGGATAGCATTAAACGGAAGAGAATACTATTTTCCAATTGGAAATTTGGATGCTTTAATTTTTAAGCTGGATTATCTGGGAAATGTACTCTGGGCAACAAACGGAGGAGATACCCTGTCAAACAATACATCAAATATTTTTGCATTAAATGCCCTGGCAAACCAATCAGTTTTTGTAGGTGGGCAATTTGTGGGTAAGATAAAGGTTGGCAAATTTCAGAAAAGTTCTAATGGCAATTTTGATTTTTGGTTAACAAGGCTTTCAGATTTCTCAATAACAAGGAATAAAGTTCTATCAGGACCATATTGTGCGGGGGATACAATATTAATTCCCTTTACCAAATTAGGGAATTTTGATACCTCTAACATATTTATTGCACAATTAAGCGATGAGAATGGCGATTTTAATTTGACATTTTCTGAATTAGGTAGAACTAAAAGTAACCAGGCAGGCACGATCATTGGAAAATTGCCTTCAGTACAGTTAAACACTTCTTCGAATTACAGAATCAGGATCATAAGCACAAACCCTTATGTTCAAAGTTATTACCTGAGAGATTCATTAAGATTACTCATTTACTCACGTGACAAAGCTGATCCAGGCCCTACTGAAACAATATGTAAAGGAGATTCAATAAGAATTCATACTTACGGAGGTACAAAATGGTTCTGGAGTCCAATGCTAAATATGGATGATTCTTCAAAACGTGACCCTTTGGTCTGGCCTTTAGAAACTCAAACTTATCAAATAATAATTGGAGACAGCAGTGGTTGTGGTGCACCTGATACAGCATACAAAACCATAACAGTCAGACCTCCATTAAAATCCAACCTTGCCTTTACAGATTCAAGTGTTTGTGAAGGTAGTATTTCACTTCCGGTGCATTTCACAGGAGGAGATTCTTCCTTTTATCATTGGCAATGGCATTATATTGCTTCCAATAAGGTATGGTTTAAACTAAAGCATGGAAAACTTTCGACAAGAGACACATTTGAGTATACGCCGACTGTTCCAATTGAAAGATTTGCCATTATTCTGAGCGATAGTTGCACCAATAATCAAGATACCACATATTTCAATTTGGGTATCAGAACACCGGTTTTATTAAATAAAGGATTTAGGGACACAATTGTTTGTAACGGAAATGTATTGTGGCTAATAGCTAAAGCAAATGGAGGTCTGTCGAAAAACTATCACTGGCAATGGAAAGATATTTTTGACCAGTCCATTTTATCAAAAAGTGATACGCTTTTATTTACTCAGAATAAGAACACCAAAATTGAATTAACCGTCAACGATGGTTGTGTTGAATTTGGAGATACTCAAATTTTTAACATTTATGTCCACCCAAAGTTAACTACAAGCATTCAATCAAGGAGCGGGGCTTTAAGCGATACAATGCTCTGCCTTAAGGATGAAATGAATCTTGTGGCAAAGGTTAGTGGCGGTGGAATTATGGGGTATTCCTACCAATGGTTTTTAGACCATGTCCTGATAGGTGATTCATCTTATTTGAATTTTGAAGTAGCCTCCCATTTTCCTAAATCAGGAGGAACTAAAATCCTCAAACTATTTGTAGACGATGGTTGTACAGCGAATCCGGATACAATTGTAAAAAAAGTAACAGTGCTTGAAAATCCGGTAGCAAATTTCAGTGTAGTTGGAACTTGTAACCTCAAACCGATTGCTTTTGAATTTACTGGTTCCTTTCCATCCCCATCAGTCAATCCAAAATATCAGTGGTACTTTGATAATATAGACAGTTCAGACCAAAAGGACCCTTTCTACAAATTCACTAGCTCCGGAACAAAGAAGGTTTTCCTAAAAATAACAGCAGACAATGGTTGTAAGAATACTGTTAGCCGGAACATTATTGTAAAACCTCATGCCAAAGCAGACTTTAAGGCGGATGATGTTTGTGAAGATTCTTCTGTAATTTTCATAAACCATACTCTTTTGTCAGATGGAATAGTAAATTACATATGGTATTTCGGTGATGGCAATAGTTCAAATATAGAATCCCCTTTACATCAATACCTAATCAATGGTGTAACCCTTACTTACAATGTTAAAATGGTAGCCAATGTAAAGGATGGTTGTTCTGATTCTATTATCAAGGCCGTTACGGTGCATGCCTTCCCTGAAAAAGGATTTTCCTATACCACCTCAGGACAGAATGTAAGCTTTAAAGCCAATGAGAACAATGGTGATCTTTATGTATGGGATTTTGGTGACGGAGGAACTGAAAGTACCAATAAGCCTGATCAGAGCTATTCGTACACTAAATTTCCTTCCGGAAAATATAAAGCTTGCCTGAAAGTCACCAATCTGGCAGGTTGCATTTCGGATACTTGTATAGAAATACTAATTTCCGGGTTAGTTCAGTCTTTCGTAGTTGGAAACAAGATCAGATTATACCCGAATCCAAACACTGGCAAGTTTAACATTGAAATCTCTGAACCTGATTCTGAAATGAAATTAGAAATAATAAACAGTTTGGGACAAACCATTTATTCTGGCTTTATGAGTAATTTAACGAATACTTTTGATTTAATACTAAACCCGGGAATCTATCATGTAAGGATTGCACTTGACAATTATTCTTATGGAAAAATAATGATTGTGAGCAATTAGTGTTTCGTGGGGAATTGGCGGTAACGGTCTCCAGGCTTGTGAAGTGCGGTTTCCGAAGACGTTCACTTTGTTTGAAGTCAAATGTACGATTGGAGAATGAGCTTTCCTAACCTGAAATTCCGCATTTCACAAGCGTGGTGTTATAGCTTGGTGGCGCATTAGGTAGAAAAGTAATTGAGACATTTTGAATTCTCCAAACCAAGAATTATACATTAATATTTTGTGACTGCGAATCTCTAAGTAACGAATAATTCATTCAGAATTATCATTCCTATTCAGGCCAAACAATTCTAAATTCTATATCTGTATAGTTCTTTCCAGCAACATTTGCGTCGTATCCTGTACCATTTTTCAAAGTTGAGACCCACTTGCCATTTTTCTTTTCAATTGTATAATTGCCACCATCGATATTTACAGCAGGCTTACCGGCCACAATCGACCATTGAATATTGCAACTTACTTCGTCATCCTTAACTGCAATATCCTTAACTTTATAATTAACCCCACTAACTCTTGGACCTCCATGTCGAATGTCTAAAGTTGTATCTCCTCCTGCTCCAATTGGAATATTTCCTATCCATTCAAGACAGGTATCTTTTAAACTTGGATGTATATATGTTCTATATTTTTTGGCAGGAACTTTACAAATAATTTTTTGACCATTCAAAATGATATACATTTCATCTGTTGTAGGATTTGGGTTTGGGTCAGGTACAGGATCACTACCACCAGTTTTGCAGGAATTATAAAATAATGCTGCGCAACAAAGGCCCAGAACGAACATGATTTTAGAGAATTTTGGTTTCATACGGAGATTTAAAATTTGTCAAAAAAAAAAAAAGAAATTTAAAAAGCAAGTATTATTATTTTAATGGAAGAAATTACATTTGAATGCAATTTATCAAATGAACAAAACTTAAATTTACCTTAAATTTAATAAATTTTTTAATGTCGAAATGTTATGAATAAATTATTCCTCAAACTATCAATTATTTTCATTCTATTAAATCCTGGGATAACAAAAGGACAGGTAGTAGTAAATGGTATGGAAAGTCAAAGCTGTCTGGATCAACCACTCAAGGATGACGATTATAAGAAGCTGAAAAATTCAACCGTTTATTTTATTTGTCCTGAAAATAAAAATGAAAGTCGTGATAGCATCGAAAAGGTTATAAAGAGTGCGTGGGATTATTGTGAAATAAAAGTTGTAAGTAAGGAAGAGGCAGTCGAACATGTAAGAGAGAAGAATGCTGCCTTTATAAGTTTTGGATACGTTTATAAAGAAAGTGGTGGATTAAGGTACATTTATCTTGAACTTTGGAAATTCAGAACACTATCGGGAGACAATTCTTCAAATAAGATAACGTATGCTAAAATCCCTATTTCATTAAGTTGCGAAATGCAAAAAATTTATATCAATGCCGGGAAGAAAAGTGGTTTTGGTGAGGCAACCAGTGGTAAAGCTTTACTGGATTATTTAGAGAATAAAGCTGAAATAGATAATCTTAAATCCGGAATTGTAGCAAATTATCTAAAATTAATCCAGGAAAATCTCGATAAAAAGTCAAGCCTAAATTGCCACAGTGTAGCAATTAACCGCGAGGAACTCCCTAAACTTAAAGATGAAACCATTTATATAACCTCCTCAATATTAATTCGGGGTTGGTGTGCCCAAGGTGAACCTTGGGATATAAAAAAACTTATGGCAAAATACCCATATAAATACGAATTGATCTCTTTCGAACAACTTAATGAAAAAATAATTAGCGGAGAGCAATTCTATTATGCCATAGCTATGAGAGACGATACACAAGGGTCATCTATAATGGTTTTTAACAATGCGAATGCTGAATGCATCTATACCAGAGATTTTATAGGCCAGGCATTTAAACCCGAAGTTTTTGAAAGATTAGCAAAAGAAATTAAGAAGTCATAAAGTTGAACTCTATTGGTTTTACATTTAGCGGTGTTGTAGGAATGAGCTTTCCGATTAAGGTTAATATTTCCATGAAAGTATAAATAACTTATTTTATGAAATGGATTTGCGCGCAGGAGCGACATCAGCTATAACGGCTCGCGGGCTTGCGCAGTGCCTTTACAAAGACGCAAACTTTCGCCTTAGACAAAAATAAGTTCAGAGAAGGAACTTTCCTATACTATAAAGCCAGCATTGCGCTACGGCCCGCTGTTACCAGCAGCCATTTTATTTGACAGAATACTTAGTCAATTATAAATTTCATATTACTTTTATCCCCATTTTGAGGTTTAATGGAGATAAAATATATACCTTTAGAAAAGTTTTTCAATGGAATCGCTAGTTTAATACTTTCATTTGAAATATTGTTATTTGAGTAAATAATTGAACCATAAACATTATAAATTTCAATACTTCGAATTCCTTGATTTGAGGATATGTTTAATTCGGGAGAGCCTTTACTAGGATTAGGGAATATCTTACATTGAAAACTTAGTTCACCTATATCACTTCTTACTTTACTTTCCGATCTATCATTTTGAATAATAAATGAATTTTCGTGATTAAACCCACATTCATCAATAAAAGGTTGACAAGGGGCAATCTGAAAACTTACTCGATTTTGATTACCAATATCAAATAAATTGCTTTAAATGCCTGTAAATCTAGAATGCAATGGGGTATTTATTCTAAAACCGGGTAAAATAGTTATACGGTCCCCAGCAGTAATAATATAATCTGAATTAAACGGTGGGGAATTAAATGGGGAATTCTCAATTGAATTTGCAGCAACAATTTGGTTAGCAGCTTGTATTGTTATCCTATTCTTCTTTTGCCAATCATTACCTGGGAAAAAACTTTTGGTAAGTATTAAAATTGGTTGACAGGCCAAAATTGGGTCTAAACCAGAATGAGTTAAAGCTTCTTCATTTGAAGGTGCTAAATGAGGTTGAAGTGATGTCCAACTTTTATGAATCCAACTGTAGAAAAAATTAGCATCATCATCACAATTATCTTCTTCGTGCCAGTTCCAAGATAATACCCCAATAACTTCCTTACTTGTAACAAACAATGGAGATCCGGAAGATCCCCCTTCAGCATAACCTGTTGTCCAATTTACTTTAACACAACTTGAAAGTAAAGGATTCACTCTAAATCCTTCCGAGATTTTTTTTACATCTCCGGCTGGATGATGAATGCCAATTCCTCTATCATCACTTGGCAATGAACTCCATGCACGTCTATTCCAGCCACTAAAAAAGACATTATATTGTGCAGGAATTTCCTCTCTCAAACGCAGTATGGCAATATCAGGGCAACCATTAAAGTCGGCGTCTTGCACAACTATATCCATCCCATTAAGAGTCATTAAATCATTCCCATTGGAAGTAGGACTACAGGTTATACTTTGAAAATTAAAAAATGCTTTCCAATTACCAAAGTCATCGCCACTTTCCACGCAATGGTTGGCTGTAAGAATAATTGGATCAAAATCATTATTTGTATTATTCACAACTACTCCTGAACACAAGAACCAACCATCATTAATTTTATGTCTAAGAAGTTTGACCACACTTCTTATTTGATTGCACCATTCATTAGCCCAAGGAGCACAAATCACATTTTCATGGCAATTAAGTGAACTTCCAAAATCACTTCTGCTTTTATAAACATGAATGAATTTATTTACCTTAAGAATTCCTTTGTTTTCATTTTGATAACTTGGTCTCCTATTTATTTCAATGATCATTTGACCATCCTGTATCGAATTACTGATAAATGACGAATCAGTTTTGTTGTTATCCATTGAATAGGCACCAAGAATTCTATTAGTGTCATTAGGACTATATAGAAACATAAGCGAATTCGGACCTAAAGAAAATTTATCAAATATTAAGTGTAATGCCTTTGCAGAAGGTGATACAATCTTCAATCTGTATACCTCTACATATTCATAACCATTGCTAACGATTTGTAACTGACATCGTTCCCAAAAATCAAAATTTGCGATGGCATCAACCCCGTAACCCAAACCACATTTTGTACAAGTATCCCGTTCAATTAATTCTTCATTGTTAAAATATGGCAAATTAATAATTGGTATAGTATTATTTGGTAAATGATAATATAAGGCAGCTGAATAACCACATTGGGGAGGTTGTGCTGTTGATTGAAAACTTAGACACGATAGTGCAAAAAGATAAAATATTCTTAAAATATACTCATTCATGGTTTGTGCATTTTTATTAGTGTATATGCTGCTATAATAGATCCTCCGTCTATATGATAAAAGAAAACCATTCCCGTTGATTTTGAAATTTTCATTAAATATTGATAGGAATTTTTAGAGTTACTCTCAATAACATTATAGTATTTAATCTTGTTAAGTTCAATACTATCATAATATGTAACACCTGTTGTCCAAATACCATTATTATTCTCGAAAACAATTTTTCCAGCTGCTGTAACTAAGGGGTCAACTTTTACATAGTGGATTCCACTATTACCAGGACTGACAAAAACTTTAAAATCTTTGGATTTTTTTGGTTTATAGTAAAGTACAAATCCTTTTGATAGGGTTCCACTACCGTCATTAACATCCATATTTTCTTTAGATATTAACTCAATAGTGTCAAAGTTAGTTTTATTAATCGTATCCTGGTATATCCATTTAGTACCAACCTCAAAATTCACAAAATAACTAATCATTTCTGCGGAAAGTTCTAATGTGGTTTTAATCGGTTCTGGGTCTTTGTCTCTGCATGATTGGAATAATAAAGATCCTAACAGACCTAATAATATGAGAGATTTCATAGTGTTAGTTTTTTGATAGTGGAATAATCATTTTTTCTAACTCAATTTGCTTCTTTTTTAACTCCTGAATTTCTTTCACTAACTGAATATTATATAGAGTAAGTTCCTCAATTTTCTCTAACATTTTTAATTGTAATTCACCGATATTGATAGTTCCAGTTTTTTGGTATTCAGTAGCACTCTTTATTCCTGGTAAATGTCTGTTTATTTGAATAAATGTATCCACCTCTTCTAAAGTCATAGATTTATATAATCCAATACTGTCATAGTATAAGGCACTATCTTGGTCAAAATATGAATGAAAAACATAATCGGGAATCGGGTCTAAATGAACGTCAACTTGTCTAGCAATCATAAAACCAGAATTATCTACCTTAAATTGATTGGCAGTTCCATCATTTATCGTTAGGCTCCCTTTCATAATAGTATTTCCTTGAATTTCTGTATTACCTTGTAATAGAGTACTGCCCACAACATGACATGTCGATGTGGGACTTGCCGTACCTATTCCTACTTTGCCATTATTATATGCAGAAAAAGTAGTTACCTGCGTACCAAATAAATTGTAGTCAGCTAAAATTAATGGGTATAACATCGGCCACATTCCACCACTATAGGTTGGAGAAACATGAAAGTAAGCAGTTGGCGAAGTAGTTGATATACCAACATCGCAATTAGTGGTGGCAGGGCAAGACCCTGACCACTGAGCCATTAAATTATTATTTGACACTACAAGGTATACTGTTAAAACAAAAACCATTTTGAAGTTGAACTTTTTCATATTTTTATTTATTTTTATATTTCTTACCATTTCAAAAGTATAATAATAATTCGAACAATATCTACTTTATAACCCTAAAATTTCAATGCTCGTAGTTTTTGCTTTATAATATTTGGATTGACGATTTGTCGGATTCAAAAATTGTAATGATTGGAAAGGTTGTTTGTGGTTGCTGGTAACGGTCTGCAGCTTGGTGCCCGTGCGGTTTTCGGTGATGCAGGCTTTGGATTAAGACAAAAATAAGTTAGGAGAAAAGACTTTCCTAACCTAAAAATCCGCATGGCACCAAACTGCTGTTATGCCCTGGCTTGCACTGGCATATACAAAGTTTCTTTAAACAACTGAAAGAGAACTCAGGATAAATCTTTTACGAGAACCAGTGAAAATGCAGTCAGAGTATAGTTATGGATTGCCCTGACCACAATGCTATTGTTAGAAGCAATGCAACAAATAGCTAAATACAAATGGCATCTGTCCAATTTGGTGGCTTTCCTGAGGCTGAATCTATTTGTTAAAATGCCACTTTACGACTATTTGAATGAACGGTTTATCCCAAAATATCTGCAAACTGAAAACATTCCGAAAAGTCTGTTCACCTAAAAAAGAGTGATTGATTTTGAAAATTGCTAAATTGCATCATGAAAACCTTGATGCACAAGGAACTACTATGCAAATTTTAAAAGTTTTGGACAGTTGTGACTTAAGTTTTAACTTAATTTTTATATATTTGTCTTCGCCTTCATGAATAAGCTATAATTAAATTTTACTATCATGAAAAAGTTTTATTTAGTCTGCTGCGGTTTATTGCTTAACAATTCTTACAATTTTGGGCAAGCCTTTGATGAAAGACATGGCTTGGTTAATGGTTCACATGATTATGAAAAATCTGAAATGGTTTCATGTACCTCAATAAGTGAAGATTATGACTATGTAGGAGTATGCTCAACTACAGGAACTTCACCAAATGAGAAAATGGAAGCTGTTTTTGTTTTAGATGATGGCACATTATATACCAGTGTGTTTTATCATTTATCTGATTACTATGATAATTACAATTTCCAACCAATGAAAATTGTACCTTTAAACAGCGATGATGGATACATAATAGTAGGATACGTGTATGATAGGAATTCATCTGTTTTATTTCACCCATTTGTCATGACAACAGATGAAGTATTAGATCCTTCTTCTGGAATATTCAAAATATTTGACATAGACGGTTACTTTACAGACGTTGATCAATTGCCAAACGATGATTTTCTATTTTGTGGAAGTACAAATAAAGATTTTTCATTGACTTCTTCCTCTATGACAGGCTTAATAATCAAAACAAATTCCTCTTTGGCATTAACATATATGAGATTTGTTTATGGATACAATCCAAGTGGAAGTTACCAGAGATTTGATATAATACAGGATGCTCTAATTATTGATGATGATACAGCAATAATTTTAGGAAGTGTAACTGAACAATGTAGTACAACATACACAAAATCCAGAATCGTATTGGCAAAATTAAATTTAAATACTGGTGCATTTGTGTGGCAAAAGTGTGAATATTCTGGTAATTATTTAGCTTCACGAATGGCAATAAATGATGATTATATTGCGATTGGAATGAATGCGGAGTCTGGAAGTACTGCTGGGCAGTTGGCTTTTTATGATAGAGGAGGAAATTTTGTTTCAGGAAAAACTTTAAAATACTCACCCGTTTCTAATTCTTCATTAAAGGTAAATGGAAGTGCAGCTACCCCTTCAGGTAATATAAATACAGAATACCCATTTATTCAAAATTTATACTTTAGGACTGATGATAAGTTATTTGTTAGCGGTAAATTTCAAAGAATTAGTTATCCTGGTTCACCTCATGTTTTTGACATGCCTTTCAGCTTTGTAATTGTTCCTTCAACTGGAACAATTTCTTCAACTTATCTTTATCAAACCGATCATTATTACGGTACTGTTGGTTTATTTGCGAATCCTACCACTAGTTTATGTAATGGTGATATTTATAGTCCAATATGGCCACCGAGTAACACTGTACCAAGAGTCTCTGGTTCTAATGAATTTGTTACAATATCACATGATATGGGAAAGGTAGGTGTTGCTAGCTATTATAGATTTAAGCAATTTGCCTTCACTGATAATTTTACTTGCGGAAATCTTGACATTGGTTCACCAAATGATAATGACTTAAATATGGTTTCTCATAGTGATGTTTCTAATGATAATGTTATCGTATGTGATGAAGACGACTATGATCCATTTTATGACACTCAGGGATATTTTGATTTTGATTGTGGGCAATGAGTAGAATAAATGAATTTTTTAATAAAATATTCTCATGTGATATTTTGGGTCTTAACATTTCAGGCACAAAATGTCTTATCACAAAATTTCAAATACCTTAAATCCTTTGGTACGAATCAGGGTGAAATTCTAATTCAACAGGTTAGTGCTGAAA
Source organism: Flavobacteriales bacterium (assembly GCA_020635455.1). Taxonomy (GTDB): domain Bacteria; phylum Bacteroidota; class Bacteroidia; order NS11-12g; family UBA9320; genus JABWCE01. The sequence continues at coordinate 7,079 of JACJZT010000002.1, read as the reverse complement.
AAAGTGGTAATTGTAGTATTTTACTTCAATATGAAAACAATAGTCAATATACAGACACTTTACTTATGGGTAGCTATATACATGTACAACAAAAGAATAAACCTCCGGTAATATTCATTGTTAAACTGGATAGCCAAGGTGTTGTAACAAATGTTAGACACATATTTTCAAGTTCGTTTCCACGAAGTATGTGTCGAGATGATAGTGGTAACTTTTATGTTTCAGGAACCGTTAATGGTATATTTGATACTATTACTTTAAATTCTTCAAATGGGGGCTTTTTTATTGCAAAATATGATGCTGAATTAAAATTAGTTTGGGTTAAACAATATGGGACCAAGTCCACTTCTAGCTATAAAATTCAATATTCACAAGGTAAAATATTATTTATTTGTAGAGTTAACGATACCACTTCAATAGGTAATAAAAAATATTACTTTAATCCGAATGGAAATAATTTTTTATTCGGTGAAATTGAGAAAGTTGACGGAAAAATAGTTTGGAGTAATTTTATAAACAAAAGTATTCAAAATAAGGATTACATTATTATTGAAGGGATTGAATTCGTGAAGAATAATTTTTTTATCGCCTATGATGTAGAATATTACACGTGGATTGGTAAAGATTCGATATCTTCAGGTGGATATTTAGCCAAATTGGATTCAACTGGAAATTTCCTTAACCAAATTAGGTTAAATAGTTCTATTTTCTCTAAAATAAGAACATTGTCCACTGATGGAAATTTAATATATATGGCTATAGTTGGTAGTGACAATTTAATTCTAAACAATAAAGTAATTAAGTCACAGTTTAATTCGAATTCTGGAAAGTACAGCTTTACGATCATAGCATTTGACAATAAACTTTACAATAAATGGTATATCCAACCCGTGCTTATTGACACTTCAAGAAGTTCTGCAATAACTGATTTATCAATTACCAATGAAGGTTACATTTATTTTGGTGGAAGACTCTATAGTAAAATAAAAATGGGAAGTTTTAGTTTAACACCATCAGGTTCAGGAGGTGATGTTTTTATGTTCAAATTGGACTATATGGGAAACATTATTTGGGCTGTCAATGGCAGTTCCGATGGTGCAGGATTTTCAGATTTAGATGCAATTTCAGGTAAATTTGTATTTGGATGTGGCCAATTTAAGAATGAATTAAAATTTAGCAATTATAAGCAAAAACCAGTTGGATCTAAAGATGGGTGGTTAACAAAACTTTCAGATAATTCAATTTATAGAGGAGATATTAAAAAAGGACCCTATTGCGCTGGTGATACAATTTTTGTACCTTATTCGATTTATGGTATTTTCGATACCTTAAATTATTTTATTGCAGAATTAAGTGATGAAGATGGAAATTTTGATACAATTGCAAGAGAAATTGGACGAATAAAAAGTAATTCCAGTGGAGAAATAATTGGAATATTACCACAAGTAAAAGTTCCTACTTCAAACAAGTATCGAATTAGAATTAGTAGCACCTTTCCTGAAGTTCAAAGTTTTTATAGAATTGATACTTTAAGGTTACTTATATTTTCCCAAGACAAAGCAGAGCCAGGTCCAGCTGAGACAATATGCAATGGAGATAGTATACAAATTAGAAGTCTTGGAGGAAGTGTTTGGCATTGGTCTCCAAATTATCATATAAATAATACATCAGTTAGAAAACCGATTGTATGGCCAAATGAAAATACGGTATATCGTATTATAATTTCTGATTTAAATGGTTGTGGTAAAAAGGATACAGCGTTTAAGCAGGTATTTGTAAAACCTTTACCAAAGGCACTTTTAAAAAGTGACACTACTGTTTGCAATAGTAATCTGCTAAGAATACATGTAAAATTTGTAGGCGGTGATTCAAATTTTCATTGGTCCTGGTATTATGTTACACCCTCAAAATGGTTTTTACTAAAATCCGGAGAATATGCCTATTTGGATTCTTTGACCTTTGTGCCCGATGTTCAATTAAATTCATCCGAAAAATTAGCGATTATACTTCGCGATGAATGCAGTTCAAAATCGGACACGGCTTATATCACCATACGAATGAACTCAGCCCCTAAGCTAAAGCAAAAAATATCAGACACCCTGGTTTGTGCAGGTACAAAACTGAGCTATTCGGCAAGTGCTTCCGGTGGAAACTTTGCCAAGTACATTTGGCAATGGAAGGATATAACCAATAATAAGATACTTTCCTTATCGGATACCTTAAACATTACAGCACTTAAGAATACAAGCATACAGCTTACTGTAAATGACGGTTGCCTGTATTTAGCTGATACCGGTTTGTTCCACATTACTGTGAACCCTGTTTTAAAAGGCGAAATGATCCATAATACAAGCAAATTAAACGATACCCTTTTGTGTTTTGGCAATACCCTTCATCTATTCTCAACTGCACAGGGAGGAAAGGGTTCAGATTATCAATTTGAATGGTATTTAGACAACAGCCTGGTTTCAACTGCCGATACCTTTGATTTACAAACAAGCATATTTTTTTCTTCTGCAGGCGAAACAAAAAAGCTAAAACTTATGGTAAACGATCATTGCAGTCCCTATCCCGATTCTGTGTTAAGAAATATACTAGTGGTTCCAAGTCCGCAAGCGGATTTTACCTGGGGAATTACCTGCAGCAATACTCCTGTTTCGTTTACCTTTACCGGAAAGGCACCCGGCATTACAAAATACACCTGGCAGTTTCATGGCGATTCGTCAAACCAGAAAAATCCGGTTAAAACATTATCAGCAGGTAAAAATCAGGTGCAACTGCAACTTACCACTCAAGATGGATGCACAGATAACATCAGCAAAGAGGTTGAAGTACTTTTACAGGCCAAAGCAGATTTTTCAGCAAACGATGTGTGTGAAGATTCTGTGGTTATTTTTAACAATTTGTCGAAAGGCGCTTTAAGCTATAAATGGAGTTTTGGCGATGGACAAACCTCAGATTCTGTTTCTCCTGAACATCTGTATTCCATTTCAGGTTCCACCACCTTTAATGTAAAACTGCTTGCACAAAGCGGATGTTCAGATTCCATCATCAAAGCCGTAACCGTTCATGAAGTTCCCAATTCAAACTTTAGCTATACCACCTCAGGCACTCAGGTCCTATTTAATGCCAAACAAACCAATGCCTCCTTGTATGCCTGGGATTTTGGCGACGGAGGAACCCGAAATACGACAGACCCTCAGACCACTTATTATTACGACAAATTCCCTTCCGGCAAATACACCGCTTGTTTAAAAATAAGCAACCTGGCAGATTGCTTCTCGCAAACCTGTCAGGATATTCTGATAACCGGCTCGGTTAAAGCCCTGAACGATGAAAACCAAGTGCGTATTTATCCAAATCCGAATACAGGAAGTTTTACAATTGAAACAAATAACCATGCGAAAAGCATGAATATTCGAATATATAATTCAGTTGGACAAACAATTTATGAAGTAATGACAGATCAATCCAAAAGACAATTCGAATTGGATTTAACCAAAGGCGTTTATTTAATCAAAATCTTAATGGATAATAAAATGTATTGTTATCCGATAATTGTAAACCAATGATTATAAAATCAGGTAAAACGATAATCAACATAACTCAATTTGAAGGTGTGTAGTTTTTCAAGCTTGGGCATAACGGTCTGCAGCTACAAGAGGCGCGTTTCCGGAGACGTTAAGCATTGTCCTTAGACAAAGTTACGACCGAAGATGAAGCTTTCCAAACAGATAAAACAAGCGTCTTTTGTAGGTGCTGTTAGGCGGCGTGAAAAAACGTTCAAGGTAGCACCAGTTCTGAGTTTGTCTTAGTTTGAGCATAGGAGAATTTCTTCTCACGAAAGTCCGTAAGGTAAAAGTTGAACTTATGCCATAAACGAAGCATGCGAAGTTTGCGGAGCTGTTGGCATAAGGGCTGCTTGACCAAGGTTTGTTTTACCTTTATGTTTAGGGGAAGATTAAAGTTCTTCACGAATTTATTTAGAAGAAGTCTCAAGAGGAAGCAAATAAACCAAGCTCTGCCCTGCTCAACTGTTTATACTACAGAACAAAAATATCCCTTAGACAAAGGGTTCTTCAATAAAAGAACGTAGAAAAAGATCTCCAAGCAGAACAAACTTCCTTTGAAGAAGGATAAGTTTAACAACATGCAGCCTAACGGTCCGCAGCTTGGTGTCCGTGCGGTTTTCGGAGACGCAAGCTTTGGATTAAAACAAAAATAATTTAGGAGAAAAGTCATTCCTAACCTAAAAACCGCATGGCACCAAACTGCTGTTATTTGCCGCTTGCGTTTATGTTAGTGATTTGTTTAACAATGAGATGGCTGATAGGCTATAAGTTATACGTAAATATACAAAAATTAAAAACCACTATTTTTAATTACTTTGAAAAAACCAACTTTATTATCACATTCTATTCTAATCAAATAAACTCCATTTGGTGTATCTAAGTTTATTTGCATTTCTTCCCCATCTCGATATGTTGAGTATTGAATGGACTTTCCCATTAAATCAAGTACTGTTATCCTTATTTCACCTGTAAATTGTGTATGATTTAAAATAGTAAACCGACCATATGTTGGATTCGGAACAATTTTAAAGCTCTCAGATCTCATTGGTAATACTTTTGAATTTCCGCCACCAATTGGAAACCCATAAGTAGCATCAAATTGGAATTCAGCCGCATAACGATTATCTGATGCTGCTGCAATACTATAATTGCCGTTTCTAATTGATGTAAAATCTTGTTCAATAAGTCCTTTGTTTAACTGAACATGTGCATGCGGACCTGAACTATTTCCAGTTGAACCAATGTCGCCTAAAAAATCACCTACTGCCACGAGGTCACCTTGTTTTAATTTTGAATTAGCATTTGTAAAATGCCCTACAAGAAATAAATAATTAGGATTGGTGGAAGACCGTATAGCAATATGATTACCAAATCCATTTCCACATTTTGAATTAGAAGACGCACATGGTTGAAGACAGGTATTAGTTACTATTCGAACAATGGTACCATTTAATGGTGAAAAAAAATGCTTCTCACAAGTGTTTTGTTCTAATGACCAATCCTGGGCGAATTTTTCCCAGTTATTATGTCCAGAATGCGTTGTCCAACCCCAACCTCCATTTTGAGGGCCATTTGAAGAATAGTTTTCTTGCCATAGAATATTATCATTAAGGATTCCGTTTGAGCCAGTGTTAGAACTATTATAGAATGGCCATGCTAAATGAGATATTTCATCATTGATAGTAAATATCTGTCCAGTTATTTCAATTTTACTATGTAAAATATTATTATTTTCATTTTCCTCTTTAATGTTGTCAATAAAATCAACCCAGCATTTTAAGTACTTTGAACCAGCTAACTTTCCCCACTTAGGAATTGTAAATTTTACACTAACAGTTTGAGTGGAATTTCCATTTATAGAAATTGGACTCGATTGAGCAACATAAAAGTCTTTATCGATTGTACCTCCAGTATTCTCGGAAATCCAAAAACGAATAGTTAAATTATCAGCTGAAGCGGCCTCAATATTTGAAACTTCAACGTTTACTTGAATCTCTTCACCCCAATTAAATTCTGTCCCAACTAAATTTACTGCTATTGGTTTAAGATCCGGGTTTTTTGCTTTTCCTGGTTGATACACATTAAAAGACTTATTTTCAACTATTATTGAGGCAGATCGTGAACCTTGTTTTGTGTTTTCATCAACATAATAGTCAATCTTTCCATCGCCATTACCTACCGAGTTAGTATGTAACCATGAATCATCTGTACTTGAAGCAGTCCAAGAACATCCTTGATTGGTGGTAACATTAAATGAGCTAGAGTATGTAAGTGAGTTAGTTAAACTAACGCCGCTTGTTGACAAATTATAATTGCAACTTAGTGCATCTTGGCTTATTTCCAAGGTTCTACCACCAGCTGAAATTGTTCCATATCGAGGTGAAGTATTAGGATTATTAGATACCGTGTAGCTTATTGTTCCATTTCCTTTGCCTGAAGATCCTGATGTAATATTAATCCAATTTTGGGGAGATGATGCAGTCCACTGACAGCCATTAGAAGTATTAATATTTACGCTAGAACTTCCACCGTTGTAGTCAAAGTTTTTAGTAGAAGAAGATAAATTATAAGAACAACCATTAACTGTTACTTGAACTGTGGCATAATTATTTGTCTCTGAAGATTCGTATATTATTTGACTTCCATCGGCAGAAAAGAAAATGTAATAATTCCCAGATGGCGTTGTAGAAGGGATTTTTACAGATGAACTTCCTTGTGCTGAATTTGAACCAGAAAAGGAAGAAATATTGATGTCGGCTAAATACTCATCTCCATTTGCACCAGGTGTAAGTATGTTGTTTGCACTTAAGTGAACTGAAACTACATTTGAAGCAACAGTACCGGAACCTTGGTTAGCTTCCTTACAATAAGCGGAAATCGTTGAACCTGCAGTTATGTTTGTTTGACTAACATTTTGATTTATCACAATTAAATCTGGTATTGTGATAGCAATTGTTTTAAACATTTGGTTATTTCCTTCATTGCTTTCGTTAACAAGACTTGTTGCATCAAGCCCAATCATAATATACCATGTACCATTGGAAGGCAGCCCTGTGGGGATAGTAATAGAAGAACCTCCTAAATTGCCACTAGTTGCTCCTGCTGAGAGTCCGGGAATATTTCGATCTGTAAGATAAATATCAGTTGGAGACCCATCAAATGTTTGGTTTTTAGAAAGCCAAATTGAAGCATAACATGCTCCAGCAGAAGCATTCCCCTGATTTTTAACCGTAAATGTCAATGTAGTTTTTTCTTTAACATTTACTGTCGAAGGGTTAACATCTGAGCTTGCAAATACTAAGTCTGGTTTCTGACTAAAGCATATATTCGAAATCAGAAAGCAAAATAAGATAAAAGAAATTGTTTTCATTGGAATAATGATATTAATCAAAGATATAAACAAGTCATTGAAATTTCAAAAAATTTACTTCTTTGCAAATTGTAGTTAAAAAGTCAATATTTTTTGCATATCAGCAATAGTCTTGTGGATTGATGCAAGTTGCAAAT
>JACJZT010000019.1 GCA_020635455.1 Flavobacteriales bacterium | reverse complement strand
TTGATGAACCTCGTCCTGCCTACACAACAGTAGCGACAGTCTTGAAGGTTCTTGAGAAAAAGGGATTTGTCGCCAGTAAAAAAGTTGGAAATGTAAATCTTTTTATTCCTGAAATGAGTAAACAGGATTATACAAAAATTCAGTTTGGTTCTTTGCTAAAGAATTACTTTAATGGTTCTTTCCCTAAAATGGCTACGTTTTTCGCCCGCGAAAACAATTTAAGTCTGGAAGAGCTGGAGGAAATGTTGAAGATTACTGAACAAGAGATAAAAAAAGAAAAAGAAGAAAAACCATGGAAGCGCTATTAATCTACCTGGTAAATGCCTCCTCCGGAATAGCACTATTTTATATTGTTTACTGGCTGTTTCTAAGAAAAGAAACCTTTCATGTAGCAAATCGTTGGTATTTATTTGTAGCATTATTTTCCGCAATTGTGTTGCCGATATTTCCTATCCGATATGCAGTGATAATGGAAAGTTCTGCCTCAGTATCGGCTATTCGGACCATTACCGACACCTTTAAAAATATTCCAACAGCCAATTCAGAAACAATTAATTCAAATGGCTTTGGTTGGGAACAAGCATTATTCCTTGTTTATATAACCGGAGCCGGCATATTCTTGCTTCGCTTACTGGTACAAAGTTTCATTCTTATTCATTTAATGATCAAACACCGTATCAAATTACTAGATGATGTACGAGTTGTCGAAAACGAAAAATATGGGCTTCCCTTTTCGTTTTTCAATATCGTTTTTATAAATCCGAAATTTCATACACAGGACGACCTGCCGGAAATTCTGGCTCACGAAAAAGTGCACATTCGTGAGAATCACTGGTTCGACCTGCTTTTTATAGAACTGTTAACAGTCATCTTTTGGTTCAACCCATTTATTTGGTTCTTTGAACGATCCATTAAACAAAACCATGAGTACCTGGCCGACAAAGGTGTTCTTGCGCAAGGACACACTGTAGCCCGCTACCAGGCTTTATTAGTAAACCAGTTAATGGGCATGCAGATTATTGGCATTACCAACAACCTGAACTTTGCTCTTAACGCAAATCGATTAAAAATGATGACGAAAAAGAGAACACCGCACATACGCGGAGTAAAATTTATGTGGGCACTACCTGCCCTTGCGCTTCTGTTGTTTGCTTTTGCAGAACCGGAATATCAAGCCTCCAATCAAGAACAGGAGACCGGTGAAGTACAAGCGAGCAAGTTGATATTACAAAAAACCATCACGCTAAAAGGTATGGTTACGGATGAAAATGGTGACCCAATGCCCGGAACATCGGTAGTTGTTAAGGGAGGAACTGTTGGAACTGTC
>JACJZT010000018.1 GCA_020635455.1 Flavobacteriales bacterium | reverse complement strand
ATTTGTGCGACATCTTTTCCATCGCCGAAAATGCCGAAATGAGCACGTCCGTTGTGTACTTCTCTTCGTCCGGTTATGCTTAGCTGTCTGCTCAGGAAAGCGGTGTAATAGTCCTTTAGTGCTTCCTTGGTTGTTATTTGTTGGTTGGTTTTCAATGCAGTTTTTTCTGTAATCATTTCTTAACTTTTAAACCCATGCGGTTTTGGGAAAATAACGTTTTAAATGGACAATTGTTCGCGGTTTTATCTGCCGGGGAGAGTTGGTGTTTGTCTGAATTTCGATAATTTTAGAAGCAATATTCATAAAAAGTTAGCAATGACTATGAACCGTTCAATCCGAAACTGTTTGCTGGTAAGCATTATCCTTATGATAATCTCGTGTAGCCGGACCACCTCCGAATTTTATGTTTCTCCAGGCGGAAACGATGCAAATTCAGGAACTGCGAAGGAGCCTTTTAGAAGCATTCGGAAAGCGCTGGAAAACCTGCCGCACGATGTTTCGGGCAGCTTTGTCATTCATCTTACTGAAGGAACCTATTTTCAGGAAGAGCCTTTTTCTGTTGAGTCCGGAATATTTTCCAACCCGGAAACTCAGCTTTTGCTGCGGGCCGAAGAAGGGGCCAATCCGGTAATTTCGGGCGGAAGCAGGATTCGGGAGTGGCAACAGCTGGACAACGGACTCTGGGAAGCCCTTGTGGAACCGGGCAAAGTTCCCCATGAGTTATTTATTGGCGACAAGCGGTGTGTCCGTGCAAGATTTCCGAACGAAGGTTTTTTGCGGGTGAAAAAAGTGGGGAACGACCGCCGTACGAATTTCTTTTTTGATGCGGATGAGTTTCCGGTACCTCAGAAAGCAGATGATACAGAGCTGGTGTTGTTGCACGACTGGTCAGTTTCCCGAATCGGGCTAAAGGATATAAATCTTCAGGAAAACCTAATTATTGCGGTAGATTCCATCGGGGCTAAATGTCTTCCGTTCTTTAACCTGGATAACTGGGAGGAGCATCCCCGGTATTTTCTGGAAAATGACAGGGCCTTTCTTGACGCGGATTTTGAGTGGTATTTCGATTCTGAAACCGGGAAGATTTTGTTGAAGTTGCCGCCTGACCAGCATCCGGAAGAACTGGATGTTGTATTCCCAATTTCAGAAGGTCTTTTAACGTTGACAGGAACAAAAGAGCAACCGGTTAAAAACATTTCTTTTGAAGGGATTACGTTCCGGCACAGTGCGTGGGGAACACCGGTCCGTGGATATTGCGGCATTCAAGCTTGTTTTTACGATCCCCGCCCGGCAAGCGGAGAATGGGCCGTGGTTCCGGCAGCAATAAAAGCCGAATGGGCCGAGAACATTACCTTTAATAACTGCACTTTTCAGAATTTGGGAGGCTCCGGCTTATGGTTTTCCACCGGCTGTAGAAATTGTCGTGTCAGCAATTCCCAGTTTTCCGATATTTCCGGTAACGGGGTCATGATCGGAGAAGGGCAGGACCGCCGGGTAAACAGCCAGCCCTGGTGGCAGGAAGCTCCTGAAGAGGTCGCGACTGCGAATACCATAGAAAATTGTACCGTTACAGAGTGTGGCGTTCGGCTTTATGGCGCAGTGGGTATTTGGTGCGGTTTAACAGCTGAGGTAAACATCAAAAACAATCACATACATAACCTGCCGTATACCGGAATTTCTGTTGGATGGATGTGGAGCCCGGTGGCCACGCCTTGCCGGGAAAATGTAATTGATGGAAACCATATTCACAATATAATGAACGTACTGAGCGATGGAGGAGGAATTTACATGCTGGGTCTGCAGCCGGGAAGCCGCCTGGTAAACAATCATATTCACGATGTACAAATAAATGCGGGTAGAGCCGAAAGCAACGGTATGTTTCTGGATGAAGGGACTACCGATGTACTTGTGGCCAATAACCTAATTTACAATGTCGCCAAATCGCCGTTGCGTTTTCACCGGGCCACTACCAACCTGGTAAAGGAAAACTACCTGTTTTGCACACCCGGAAACCCACCGATTCGCTACAACCGGACCAATGAGGACGATATTCAAAAAGTGGATAATGTGGTGATGACAGAAGGAGAGGAGGATTATGAGGTAAGGCTGGAGGAAATGATTCGGAAATTTCAATGATGAATTCTTATTGAGCGGTTTTCAAATATTCGTGTTCGATATTCTTTTGGGTTGCTTCTTCCAAAGCCTCTTGATCGCAATGACACACAATTCAAGGTTTATATTTGTGTGTCATTATGCATTGGTATTTAGTTTTTTATGCTTACAAAATCTCTAAAATTATCTCGGTCAATTACAAATCCATTTGCACCATATGCATCTAAGAATTTTTGAGGGAACTTGGTTTTCTTATCTTTCCACTTAAACTCAAATGCAGTGATTTTTCCGTCTTTTTCTTCTACAAAATCGATTTCCTGCTGTTGTTGCGTTCTCCAGAAATAAGTTCTTGCAAATGTGTCTTTGTAGATATTTTGTTTTAGCCTTTCTGATACAAGGAAGTTTTCCCACAAAGCTCCTTTGTCCAGTCTTAGGTTCAACGGTTTAAAATCACCAATTATCATATTTCGAATGCCATTATCATAAAAATAAATTTTACGATTTTGCTTGATCTCATTTCTTAAGTTTCTACTAAAGCTATTAAGACGAAAAACGATGTAGCCTTTTTCTAAAATATCAATGTAATTCTGTATGGTAATTTTATTCACCCCTATGAGTTGAGATAATTCATTGTAATTAACTTCATTGCCCATCTGCAAAGCTAAAGCTTGCAATAGTTGGTCGAGAACTTCAGGCTTTCTTATATCTGAAAATGCCAGAATATCTCTATATAAATAGCTGGCTACAAGATTTTTTAGAGTTTCCCGTTCTTTGCCTTGATTATTTATTACTTCCGGATAAAACCCATACAACAATCTATTTTCCAGTTGCTGCTCTGCTTTTATAAAGCCAATTTTATTTTCGTATTCCTCCCAAGAAATTGGAAATAACTCGTATTCCCATTTTCTGCCAGTCAATGGTTCGTTAAGGGCATTCCCTAAATCAAAAGATGAAGAACCGCTAACAAATAATTGAACATCTTTAAATTGGTCTGTGATTATTTTTAAGGTTAATCCAATTCCTGATATTCTTTGAGCTTCATCGAGAAATACATATTTATAATCTCCAAGAAATGTTCTTATTTGTTCTGTTGTTGGATTTTGAAGAAGACTTCTGGTTGATGGGTCGTCGGCATCAAGAAACAAAAATTCTTTGCCTGTTAAAATCTCTTTCAATAGAGTTGTTTTACCAACTTGTCTTGCGCCTACTACAATAATTGCTTTTCTACTATTGAATTTATCTTTTATAGTATTTTCAATTGTTCTGGTAAACATTTTTTATTCTCAAAAGTAGTTTATATCACTTTAATGACCAAAACTTATAATAAATAGTCATTAAGTTATCGATTTCTTTTGTTCTTTTTGCGCTTGTGCAGAACTATCAGGCAACATCGTCATTGAGATCTGGTGATTGATGGAGAAGGAATCTGTCGGTCTATAATTATTTTTTACCGGACAACAGTAGTTTATACAATAAATTTGATTTGTCCTTTAACTGTGAAGAGGCATAAGATTTCACAAGAGAATAGGTGCTATTTCTGATAAATGATTGATATTCAACGCAACCTTTTACCGGATATTTTCATCTAAGTGATTAAAAACCATTATTTATGAAAAAGCTAATCCTGATCGTATTCTTGGGGACTTTGTTTCTGACCTCCTGCCAAAAAGATGATTTTACCTACGATTATCCGGATGTGAACAAGCTTCTCATATCAGTAACCAGAATAGATGGTGATACTGAGTACAGTACCAATTTTAAATACGATAGCCTGAACCGCCTGGTGGAGATACAAACCATTTTGCCGGAAGACCTGGTTTTTACGGATTCATTTTATTACAATGATGAG
>JACJZT010000017.1 GCA_020635455.1 Flavobacteriales bacterium | reverse complement strand
CAGAAATACATTGCAACAGTTTATGCCGATGCAAAAGATGCCGATTGGAAAACCAATCCACAGGCATATGAAATCAAAAAGTATGTGGTTACAAGTAAATCGGAATTAAAACAACAATGTGCTCCCGGCGGCGGTTATGCAATAAGTATTATTCCGGTTATTGATAAGTCGGAGGTTAAAGGACTGAAGAAGTTATAAGCCAAATAAACGAAGTAAATCTTCTGAGGCGAGCTATTTATAATGAAAGCCACCGACCTTTTGCCGGTGGCTATTATTCGTAAAACCAATTCCGGCCTCACCGGAATAGTATTTTTCATTAGCAGTTCTCTCATGGAATAACCTATCCGATGTTAATACGCCATTTAAGAAGTGCTAAATAGTAATGAATAAATCCTGTTTTATCGTATTTTGTTGGTTGATAAAAAAGACTCTTGAGGATCTGAAGTTATCTTCCGCACTTATTGATTATTGTTTTAATGTTTCGCAAATCGATAAGCAAAGATTTTATTCAGAACATTATAGTTCAGATTCCTTTTCAGAAAACCATTACCGGAATACCGGTAATGGTTTTTCAATTAAACTAATCTAATCTAAACTAATATCCCGGATTTTGAACCAGGTTCTCATTTACATCAATCGCTGAGGTTGGAAGTGGGAACAATGCTTTTGAAGCATCGGTAGCCGGTTTTTCCTGGTATGCTTCGGAAAATTTGCCAAAGCGAACCAAATCCTGGCGACGCAAGCCTTCCCAGTACAATTCATAACCACGTTCATTTAAAATATCATCTAGAGTTAAACTTGTAAGCGCCGCCAGAGTTTTACCTTCTGCACTTCTTTTTGAACGGATGTAATTAATATCTGCTAAGGCCTTAGTGTCTTCATTACTGCGTAAATATGCCTCAGCGCGCATTAGATAAATATCAGCAATACGCATAATTGGCACATCGTTGGGCGATGAAAACTGACGCTCAGTCTCCGGATTCGGTGCAAATTTAATTACACGCACACCTGCATTTTCAGGAGCACTGGCCAAATTGATTTCAGGAACAAATACCAAAGGATCGCCATTACGCTGTTCCAACGCTGTTCCGTCAACACCGTACTGCTGACCAACCAAAAGGCCCTGGTTAAAGCCTGTTTCACTTTTAATTCTGTCGTCGTGGAAACGAGCATCATCTTCCTGATTCCAGGTTTCATAAAATGTGGATGTTGTTGACGGACCATTCCAGGTACTGGTATAATTGCCGAAAAGCTGGCTGTAGTGTAGTGTAAAGTTTACCCAAACACTTCCACTTCCCATATCAACTTTGTCATCCATCGGAACCCTGAAAATAAATTCGGAATGTTCAGCCACATCCTTTTGAAACATGCTCCAATAATCATCTGCTACAGAAAATGTACCTGAGTTAATCAACTGATCGCAATAATCTATTGCTTCTGTCCATTTTCCTTCTCCTCCGTACACCTCGTAGTTCAAATATAATTTTGCCAGTAACGCTTTTGCAGCCTCCTGAGTTACACGCTCTGATCCTACCTCTGCTTTTGTTTTTAAATTAGGAAGAACAGCCGTTACTTCATCAATTATCCAATCGGCTGCTGCCTTTTGATCCAAAACTTCTGGTGTAACCGAAAAATCAAGATCATCTGCCGGACGAAATGGCACCTGTCCAAAAAGGTCATTGATCAGGTACATAAAATATGCTTTCAGAAAACGCGCTTCATTAATATATTGTTCTGTAGTCGATGTCTGTTCAAATTGTGCAATGTAATATATAGCGGTATTAGCTCTAGAAACTCCCTGGTTCAGCGCATCCCAAACATTTTTAAGACGAATGTGATCCGATGTCCAGGTGTGAAGGTGTAATTCCATCCAAGCACCATTGTCGTACCAGTCGGTTCCTCGCGTAGGAATAATAACTTCGTCGGTAGTTACTTCCTGTAGGGCCCAGTAATCGTTCCACTCTATAGTTCTTCTTAAACTACCATAGGGAGGGTTAATCAAAGACTCAATGTTCTCCGGATTATTTACTAGATCTGCTCCAAGCTGCTCATCAAGTACATTTTCTTCCAAATCGGTACATCCAATTGTAAAAAACATACCGATTATGGTTAGCACCAATATAATTTTATATTTTTTCATAATTAATCGTCTTTTTTAAGTGTTATTAAAACTGAAGGTTTACACCAAATGTAAATGTTCGCGGTTTCGGATACGATGTATAATCAATTCCCATAGAAGGCACACCGTTTTCGTCTGCAACAGTATTAATCTCAGGATCGTAGCCACTATAATCGGTAAATACAAGTAAATTATTTCCGGTTACATAAACGCGGGCTTTACCCAGCCAGTCGATCGATTTGGTATCGATTGTATACCCAATGGTAACGTTCGACAAGCGAAGGAATGAGCCATCTTCGATGAAACGAGAAGAAAAAGCGTTTGAGTTGTCCGGACTTTCATTCGACTCGAATACTTCTTTTGTTACATTAAAACCTTTATCGAGAGGCCCTTTCAGGAACAGCGCATTGGCTGTATTATTGTATACTTTGTTACCAACAGATCCGTACCAGAACATACTGAAATCAAATCGTTTGAAATCGATACTAGTACTTATGCTATAGGTAAAGTCAGGCAAGGCTGAGCCCAGATTTTCTTTAACGGCAACGCCTTCGCTGTCGGTTTTATAAACACTTAAACCGTTTGAGTCTAATCCCTGGTATACCATTCCGTAGAACGTACCCACAGGTTCGCCATTGGTAATAATTTGAACGCGTGTACCAGATAATCCCTGTCCACTTGCGTTTCCTGTTTCGATCAACTGAACCGGAAGATCTTTAACCTCGTTGTGAATGTAGGCTAAGTTACCACCAATCTCCCATGAGAAATCACTCTTATCCACGATCAAACCATTCAATCCCAATTCAAAACCGTTATTTACAATTCGAAGATCAGGAACATTTTGCCACTGTGTTTGTGTAGCTGCAGGTGCTTTTGCAGGGATTTCCAAGAGCACATCTTTGGTTGACTTGTTGAAAAAATCAATTGTTCCACTCAAACGATTATCGAAGAAACCAAAATCGATACCGATGTTTGTTTGAAGTGTTGTCTCCCACTGAATGTCGGGATTTGGAGTGCGCAGAAAGGTTATACCCGGAGTTAAAGCTCCATTAAAATACCCATTTGCAGAAGGTGTGGTTCCTACAGCCAGCAATGATATTTTATCAGGAATCTCCTGGTTACCTGTCATACCCCAGCCCAAACGAAACTTTAGGTTGCTGAGCGATTCCATGCTTTGCATAAAATCCTCTTCAGAAACACGCCATGCAAAAGCTGCCGATGGGAAAAATCCGTATTTCTTATTTTCTCCAAATTTTGAAGATCCGTCCATACGACCGGTGAAGGTCAAAAGATATTTATCTTTATAACTGTAATTAATCCTTCCGAAGAACGATTGCAACTCCCGCTCGTAAGCTGATGAATTTACAATTGCAGATGAAAAGTTTCCATACTGAAGATTGTCAGTATATTTAATATCATCCACTTCAAAACCGTTCACATTCATTTCGGTTGTTGAGAATTTTATGAATTGATAAGCATGTCCGGCAAGGAAATTAAAACGATGATCATCGTTTATGGTCGTTTCATAAGTAAGATAGTTCTCTACTAATTTGTTGTTTGCTGCAACAGTATTAATATTCGCTTCTCCTTTGTTCACCAGGTAGCTTAACTCCTGATCCTGGTTAACACGACGTTCAGCAACGGTGCGGTCCAAACCAATATTCAATTTATATTTTAAATCTTTGATGATTTCGTATTCTGCCGAAGCATTAAAAATTACCCTGTCGGTAAGTGTTACATCATCAACAAGATTAAGCATAGCCACCGGGTTTCGCTGATCTTGTGCGTGCTGGTAATATGTTCCATCTTCTTTAAATACAGGGTAGGTTGGATTCGATTTTAATGCCGAAAGAATTAAGTCACCCTCATAACCCGAACCATCCTGCTCGGTAATTGGCGAACGCAAATCTTTTACATGCGAAGCAATTAAAGTGGCGCCAAGGTTTAATTTTCCATCGAAAAGGCCTTGTGTAACTTTTATTTTACCATTTATTTTCTCTTGACCGGTTTCGTCAACAATACCTTCCTGGTCGAGATAACCAAGAGAGGCCTGGTAAGTGAATCTCTCTGTTCCACCTCCGAACGACAGATTGTGGCTTTGAGTGATTCCTGTTCTGTAAATCTCATCCTGCCAGTCGGTACTTGCACCCAGATCCAACAGTTTAGATCCATCAGCTTTTGTATAAGAACGGAACTCGCTTGCTGTTAACAAATCCATTTTCTCACGTATCTGTGAAACTCCAGTATAACCATCGTACGATAAAGTACCTTCGCCCTTTTTACCTTTTTTGGTGGTAATAATTACAACACCATTAGCACCTCGTGCTCCGTAAATTGCAGTAGAAGAAGCATCTTTTAGAATATCAATTGATTCAATATCTTCAGGATTCAAAAAACTAAGCGGGTTTTTACTCGAACCACTTCCGTAACCGGCAGCACTACCACCTGTTGGAGTTATATCGGCATTATCTAATGGAATACCGTCAACAACATATAATGGCTCCTGTCCCGAACGTATTGAGTTCGATCCGCGAATACGCACTGACATACCTGTTCCGGGCTCACCACTGTTTTGGGTAATATTTACACCGGAAACCCGTCCCTGCATCATTTCAACAGGGTTGGTAGCCACACTTTTATTCATGTCGTCTTCTGTTAACCGGTTGGTCGCTCCGGTCAAGTCGCTTTTGCGTTGTACTCCATAACCAATGGCCACCACTTCATCAAGCTCCATAACATCTTCCTGCAAAGAGATGTTAAACAGCGATTGAGCACCGATTTGAACTTCTTGTGTTTGAAATCCCACAAAAGAGAATGAGAGTATTTCTGCATCAACAGGAATATCGAGTTGAAAATTGCCGTCGAAATTAGTTACTGTTCCTATAGTTGTTCCTTTAACTACAACTGACACACCCGGAATTGGCTGACCAGCGGCATCATTAACAAGCCCCGTAATAGTTTTGGTTTGTTGTTCTGCCATACCATCGAGCAGCTCGGTTTTCCGTGTAATAGCAATTTGCCGGTCGCTAATAGTATATGCAAGGTTCGTTTCTTCTAAAGCTTGTTCCAGTAAATTTTCAACTGTAACGTCGTTAACTTTTACATCAACTCGTTGGTTTGGATTAACAATATCGTCGGAATAGACAATAATAAACTCGCTCGATTTTTCAATTTCGTGAAACACTTGCTTAAGTGTAACATCATTTAGTTTCATTGAAAATCTTGCTGTTTGCGAATAGGTGTTTGCAGTAGCAGCAAACATGGTAGATAGTAGCAGGATAATAGTTAGCCTCATGATAAGGAATGTTTTTTTGACAAGCCGTGATTGCACAGCAATGCCATTCTTACAAATTTTATTCATAAATTTAAAGCGTTTAATTAAAGATGTTAATTAATTATTCTCTTGAACCGGCAGGTGGTGCGAACACTTTCCGGTTCTTTGTTTTTTGCTAGATAGTATTAACTTGGTTTTTACATAGGCAAGAAGTTTAATTTGGTTTTACGATAAAATAATCTCCATTTTGTTGTTTTCCCCAATCGATGGGAACAAAGGCTTGAATAACATCCAGAACTTCCGAAATATCACCTTTCAGATCTAGTTTCCCGGATATTTTATAAGTACCGATTAGCGGGTCTTTTATATTTATTTGCTTATTGTAATATCTTTCCAAACGCCTAACAACGCGGCTTAAGTCCAATTTATCGCAGTCAAACATTCCTTCTTTCCACGATGTGTAAGTGGCCACATCAACATTGTTTAAATAGTTTACACCACTTTCTTTATCGAGATAAAACATTTGATTGGGCACCAACACCATTTTGTTCTTTCCGGAAAGCAAGCCTTTGCTTTTTGTTTCAATGCTTACCGAACCGGTTACCAAAATGGTTTGAAACATTTTATCATCGGGATAAGCCAACACATCAAAACTAGTTCCCAGCACCTCAATATCAGCATGCTCAGTTCGAACAACAAAAGGCACCTTTGCATTATGCGCAACATTAAAGTAGGCTTCACCGATAAGTAAAACCTCGCGTTGCCGCTCTTTAAACACCGATGGATAAACCAATTGGCTACCGGCATTTAACCATACCTGTGTACCATCAGAAAGTGTTACCTGTGAGCTTTTACCGTAAGGAATAACTACCCGGTTAATCGTTGGTTCTGCTTCTTTTTTTGCTTGCCGAATTGTATCATTATCAATAATTACCTGTTCTCCGGTGGCATCGTATTTTATTTCCGATTCTTTCGAGTTTAATGGTACGGATTTACCATCGGATAAGATAATCTGTGCTTCATTATAGTTTAACGGCTCATTTTCTGCAATCGTAAATTCAGTTTCTTTGGTGGCGTTGTTATACAAATAATAACTCAATGCTCCGGTTGTAAAAACAAGCACAAAAACTGCAGCATATTTTAAAACAGTCAGAAAACTAAAACGCTTCTCTACTGATTTATGCTTTACGTTATTCCATATGGCAAATACCTCTTCAAGAGGAAGATCTTCTCGTGTAAACTTAAAATGATTGTAGATTTCAACAGCCTCCTCTATTTCGTTCTTTTTTTCAGGATGTTCTTCAACAAAAGTGTCCCAGAACATTTCTGCATCATGGTCTGATTTTAATAACCATTTTACAAATGAATCGTCGTTTAAAAAATCTGTTGAGCTATATAATTTGTATTTATTCATTGCATTAACAGGCTGTTCGAATCTTTCTTATGAATTAAACCACTGCATTTAATGGCTTCAACTACAGCTATAAGACGGGAGTTTGCAAAGTGTTGATACTTTTTCTTCACAAATTTACATGTTGAAAAACATGCGGCTGCAATTATGATGTTTGCGCCAATAAAAAGTACAGGAAATTTGAAATACGCTTTTTGTCGCTTTTTATCACATTTCTGATTTTTTTTACGGCCCGGTTAATTAATGAGCGAGACGATTGTACTTCCAGGTGAAGTACTTCCGCAATCTCTTTGTGGCTTAATCCAAAATAAAAGCGCAGATACAATGCTTCCTTCTGCCTGCTTGTAAGCGATTCGATAGCCGACCGAACTGCCAGTGTTTTTTTCGAATAATTATCATGTTCAAAAGCCTGGGTATCCAGCTTTTCAAAGCCTACTTCGAAACGATAGTCGCCACGTTCCATAACCTGT
>JACJZT010000016.1 GCA_020635455.1 Flavobacteriales bacterium | reverse complement strand
TATGAATATAGATGAACTTACCAGAAAGAAATCAAATGAAGCTGGGAAAACAAAAAAGTGCATTTCAAAGGCATTTGTCGTACATGACAAATCTGTAATAACAGATAATCAGATAATTATATTAATGGGCGATTATGATTTAGTAACATTCTTGCCTGATTATGAAGTTGAGTTGAGACGAATTAGAGTTATCAATGTAAATCAAGAAGGCAACATACTAAGTTTTACGGCTTTAGATTTGAATTCAAAGCAGATACTTCATCTCAATCGTGATATTTTTAATGATATTACTGATTGGATAATTACCGACCTGTTCTCATCACCTGAAGACCTAATAACCGATTATTGTGACAAAGGAAGATAACGATATGGATTTGGATGATAATGTTCAAGTGCTTATTGATAGGATTGAACAAACACCGTTTGCCTTCGAGCACCTCAAGATATTCCTGAAACGTGATAGCAAATCAAATCGCTTTGAAAATACTGAGTACTTGATGGTCACCCCTACTAATCTGGGAAAAGTTCGATTGGATGATGTTAATGTTGAAGACAACTTTATTATTCTCACAATCCATGATTGCAGTACTCAATTAAATGGAAATGTACGAATTGACATCAATGATACACGACCACAGACTTTTTTCATTAAATGGCAGGACATTCGGGAGATAGTACTAAACGAAACCTTTTCAGGAATCATGAGCGATGACCTTTTAGAATTTGACTTCGAAAATGCTGAAAATCAGGCATAATACTGTAACATTTCTTAAATTATTCCGTATAAGTGTTTATATATAAAATGATTATGGATAAAACACCGAAGCTGGAAATCAGGGAAATCTTCTGTGCCAAAGCAGGTAATGATTGGAGTCGTTGTTTTCATGGCACAATCCGCAGGGAAACTGATTCTGATGGAAATCCTGTTGTCATTGGCAGGATAAAGGTCGGAGACGGCTTTATTTTGGCTCAGGCAGCCAATCAGGATGTTCTTGGTGAGCATTTGGATGAACTTGCCTTGATGGTTCTTGATATGGGTCTGCATGATAATGAAGGCTTATCAACATTGATAGCAGGAACTCATTATTTTCTTAATTAAATTTACATGGTTAACAATCTGTCAAACAGTTTTCTTGCAGTGATTTAGTTTCAGTCTGAAATGTAGTATGTCCAATTCCGAATTTGTGTTTCAACTGCTCCTGTAGGTTAGTAATAAAATCGTCCCTATGTCCTTTTGGCATAATCAAGTGGGCAGTTAAGGCAACTTGAGTTGTGCTCATTGCCCATATGTGCAAATCATGAATGTCTTCGACCCCATCCTGAGATATAAGAAACTTCCGTACTTCTTCAAGTTTTATATTTTTAGGCACGGCATCCAGTGCTAAATCAATGGAATCAGTAAATAAACGCCATGTACCCCAGAGAATAACCAGAATGATAATAAAACTCATTACGGGGTCAATCCATTGAATTCCTGTGAGGTTTATCAGTAGTCCAGCAATCACTACCCCTAAAGAAACTCCCGCATCGGCTGCCATGTGCAGGAATGCCCCTTTGATATTCAGGTCGTCCTTTTGACCTTTCATAAAAAACAAGGCTGTAATGGTGTTAATTACCACACCTATTCCTGCAACAATCATTACCTGAGTCCCTGCGACTGGTTCTGGATTTTTTAATTTCCCAATTGCATCCCAACCTATAGCGATGACCGCTCCGAAAAGCAATAGTGCATTCAGAATAGATACAAGGATTGTTGTTTTGCGCAAGCCATATGTATATTTTCCTTTTGGCTTCATAGTAGCAAGCCAGACTGCTGTCCATGCGAATATCAAACTTAAAACGTCACTGGCGTTGTGCCCTGCATCGGCTAATAATGCTGAAGAATTTGCCAATAGTCCGTAAAAGATTTCTACAGCTACAAAGACTATATTTAAACCAATACCAATTGCAAATGCCTTGCTATGTCCTGTAACGACTTTATGTTCATGTGAATGTGCCATATACAATCTATTTCCCAAGTTTCAAAATTCTGAAAGCACCTCGGACAACGATTAAGAAAACAATTGCACCAATTATTAAGTCAGGATATTTTGAATGGGTCAACAAAACTAATATACCTGCTACAATAATACCAGTATTAATTATTATATCATTCGAAGTGAAAATCATAGTAGCTTTCATATGTGCCTCTTCACTCTTTGATTTCTGCAATAAATAGAGGCATATTGAATTGGCAACTAATGCCAGTATCGATACAATAATCATCGTTCTAAAATCTGGGACGGCTTCAACACTTATAAATCTGCGTATTACCTCAATCAAACCAATTAGAGCTAATGCCAGTTGAAAATACCCGCTAAGTCTCGCTACTTTTTTCTTTCGGAAAACCGTTGAACCAACTGCCCAGAGGCTAAGACCATAAACCATAGCATCTGCCAACATGTCCAATGAATCGGCAACCAAACCCATGGATTTTGAAATAAATCCAGTAGTGATTTCGATTATAAAAAAAGCAAAATTGATAATCAGTACTGTCCAAAGAAGTTTTGACTGTACTGATGGATTGTTTATAAATTCCTCCTGTTTGACGATGGTTGTTTCTTTACGTTCTGAGCCTAAATTTAGTTCATTTAAACGTTTTTCGATTTCCCCACTGTCTTCAGAATGAAAGACTGTGAGATTTCGGTTTTCTATATCGAATATCAAACTTTTAATACTGGATAATCCTTCCAGCTTTATCCTGATTAGGGATTCTTCAGAAGGGCAATCCAGTTTGGAAATCTTATAGGTACTCTTAAACATTATCTATAACTTGCTAATGATAAACAATTGAAATGGCAAGTTACCCTGTTTTTAGGATAACTTGCTATTATTCTAATATTTGTGCTCCCCGTTTTCCATACCAGTTTTTACTCGGTATGTCTTTTCAACATCGGATACATATATTAACCCGTCACCTGAGTGAAGTGTTTTACCATATTCCGAAATGATATTCACTACGGTGTTCACCTGTTCCTTATTTACGACAATTTCAATTTTAGCCATTGGGCTATCAGTAATAGAAAAAATCTGAGAAACGAATGCCTTTTCATCCTGAAACTTCCCAGTACCTTCTGCTGATGAAATTGTAATGTTCTCAAAACCATTATCTTTGAGTTGTTGAACAATTTCATTTACCTTATTTGGTCTTACAATTGCTTTTATTTCTTTCATGATATTTAATTCTAATGTTCGTGTTCGGTTTCCTCTTTTTTCATATCAGCCAGTAAATAGTATGCTGCATTCATCACAACTTGCGTGTTTTCTGGCAAAGAGTTAATCAAATGGATTTCAGTATATCCATCATCTTTAAGTCCAGTAATGACCTCTATCATCCTGAATGCCATTATATTCTCTTCTCCATCATTATCATCATCGTCACCATGCGCATGCCCTTTATGGTTTTCTTCATCCAACTGAGATTTGTCATCCTCATCATGTCCTGCTTGTTCTGATTCGTCTCGCCCATGTTCTCCAATAGCTTCATTATCCAAAATAAAGATGAACGATTTTGTTCCTTCAGTAACAATGGCATCGTTTGGAAGAGTTCGGGTGTATTTTTCATCTGTATGCAAATGACCTGAGATATACATCCCTGAAATGAGGTTGGAAGTTTTATCATTTATCTTTGCATGGATATGAAGTGCCCTTGAACTGGCTTCAAATTCTTTTCCAATAGCAAAGACAGTACCTGTAAGTTCTTCCTCAGGTCTGTTCGAAACAGTAAAATGAACTTTTTGACCTTCCTTTAAAAGGTGAACATCCTTTTCATATATCATAAAGTCAGCATGAATTGAATTATTGTCAGCTATTTCAAATATTATGTCTTTTGAGTCAACATATGTACCTACTTTAATATTAATATCATTCACAAAACCATTAATGGGAGATACGATACTGATGGTACTTGATATCTTCCCATCCTTAACTTCTTCAGGAGAAAGATGAACCATTTGCAAACGTGATTTCAAACCTTCGTATTTAGCTTTTGCTGTATTAAATTCCGATTTCGCCAGTTGGTATTCTTGTCCTGAACCAACATTGTTCTCGAATAATTCCTTTTGGCGTAAATATTCCTGTTCTAAGTATTCAAGGTTATTTGCTATTTCAGCAAAATTCTCTTGAAGAACTATGTAATCAGGATGTTCGAGCACCACAAGTTCTTGCCCTTTAGTTACTTTATCACCATGAAACACTTTAATCTCTTTAACATTACCACCAATAATCGGGGTAATATTGGCTGTACTGGATGGTGGGACTTCTAATTGTCCGTTTGTTTTTACTACCGTTGTTAAATTCCGCATCTGGAATACTCCAAGTTTTAAATTGAGTGCATCCCGTTGTTTCTCATTCAGCATAACCACTCCCTCAGGACTTTGCTCTTCGTGTTCTTCACCTTCAGGAACACCTGTGTTTTTGGAATTGCATGACATAATGGTTACAATGCCAATGAATACTATAAATATTTTTGTTTTCATAACTATTTTATTTTGTTGATTATTTTCCTGTTAAATATTTCAGTTGGGCAGATAATTCAAAGTACTCTGCCTGCTGCATTAAGAAACCCTGTTTTGTGTCGATAGCGGCTTCTACATTCTGAATAAACTGAATGTAGTCTATGTTTCCAAGCCGATATGCCAGTTTCGATGCCTCAATTTGCTCATCCGCTAACGGCAGTGCTTCAGTCTGATAATAGTCAATAACTTGGCTTAGGGCATTAAGTCTGCTAATCTGCTGATTATAAACAGCAGATAATTCCAGTTGTGCTTGTTCATATTGTTGACCCACAATCTGGAAATCTATTTTCGATGCTTTATTTTTACCAGATTGAGAAAAGAAAACCAATGGAACAGAAATACCTGCTTCCCATCCATAAAAACCTGAATTGCCATCAACTGCTTGCACTTTGTATCCCAAGCTAAACTTCGGTAAGATATTTGACTTCTCTGCTTTCCATGCTAATTCAGCAACATCGACTCCTGTTGAATAATAATTAAGTAACGGGCTTCCATCCAAAGAATCACTTTCGGAAGAATTATTAAATACATGCCCTTCTAAATTCTGGATGTTAACATCGACAGCTTTCGGATATAATAAATATTGATTAAGAAGTTGTAAAGTTGCCAAATACCTACTCTCAGCTTTCTTAATATTAACCTGTAATTCTTTGTACTTGGCTGCTGCCGAGAGATATTCAATTTTGGAAGTTGCCTGTGTCTTATACCTTAACTCAGCAGCTTTCTGAAAAGCGGCATACAAAGTATCAAGTTGTTTGAAAAGCAACCATTGCTTCTTAGCAAAGACAGCGTTGTACCATGCCAAACTAACATCACGGGCTAATTCGTACTCTGCAAGATTCATGCCTGACATAGCTTGCTGATTTTTAGCATTGTATAAATTACTCTTTGCAAAAATGCCAAATACATCAATGTTCGACTGTTCAATCCCAATCTTATTTTGAATACCGAGTGAGTTGTTGGAGACTTCTTCTTTACCTGTATAAATCGAGGTTGTACCCAATTCATATGCAGTAGCTTTTAATGCTTTTTGTTTGTCAACTTCCAAACTGGCTGCTTTGATAGAAGGGTATTTTTCATTTGCCCGTTCGATTGCCTGTTGCAATGTTATCGGTGAATCCTGTGCTTCAACTCTACCTGAAAATAAGAAAAGAGTAATAATGAATATCGCTGGTAATCCAACCTTTCCTATTCTTGGAAGCCTTCTGTCATTTTTTTTAGATTCGACAAACTTATATAGAATGGGTAGCACGATAAGAGTTAGCAATGTTGATGTTAGCATACCACCAATCACAACAGTTGCTAAAGGTCGTTGCACTTCTGCGCCTGCGGAAGTTGATATTGCCATTGGTAAAAAGCCAAGAATATCAGTAGAAGCAGTTAACAAGATTGGACGTATTCGTCTAATCGACCCTTTTTTAATGATTTCATTAATTTGGAGTTTCCCTTCCTCTTTTAGTTCGTTAAATCCACTAATCAATACCAATCCATTTAGTACTGCAACACCAAACAGGACAATAAAACCAACCCCAGCAGAGATGCTAAATGGCATATCCCGAAAAAACAACGAAAATACTCCACCCACTGCGGCAAAAGGAATTGCCACATAAATCATGAGTGTTTGTTTAAGCGATTTAATAGCAAAAAACACCAACATAAAAATTAATGCCAAAGCAAGGGGAACTACAAGAGACAACCTTTTTGAAGCACGTTCGAGGTTTTCAAAAGCACCACCATATCGAATATAATAACCTGTCGGTAATACAAGTTTTTCATCTAAAGTTCTTTGGATTTCTTCCACAAGAGATTTAACGTCCCTTCCTTCAACATTTATCCCAACATAAGTTCGCCTGTTGGTATTATCACGACTTATTTGCATGGGACCCTGCTGGTAACTGATTTCAGCAACTTCTTTCAATGGTATTTGATTGCCATCTGGGAGATTAACGAATAAATTTCGGATATCGTCAATACTTGTTCGGTGTTCCTCATCCAATCTCACCACAAGGTCAAACATCCGCTCACCTTCGTATATACTTCCTGCCACACCACCACTAAAAGCAGACTCAATTATTGTATTTAGGTCTTTTATTGTCAAATTATAAAGACCGAGCTTATTGCGGTTGTAATTAACAGTTATCTGAGGTAATCCTCTTGTAGCTTCAGCTTTAAGACCAGCTACACCATCAATACCCGAAATTAATCCAGAGATTTCTTCGGCTTTATCAGCAAGCATTTCCAAATCGTCACCATAAAGTTTAACAGCAACATCTTCTCGGATACCAGTCAATAATTCATTGAAACGCATTTCAATAGGCTGGGTAAATTCAAAGTTTATTCCTGCCAAAACACTTACTTTTTCCTTGACTTTATCAATTAATTCCTCCTTTGAATCGGCTTTCGTCCATTCCTCCTGAGGATTCAATATCACAAAAATGTCAGCGATGTCTATTGGCATTGGGTCCATTGGTAAATCTGCTACCCCAATCCTGCTTTGAACACTTTCTATTTCATCAGGAAAATTCTCCAAAACAATTTGTTCCAACCGAGTAGAGGTTTTTATGACCTCGGTTAAAGAAGTCCCCGGTTTCAGAAACGCTTGAAAAGCGAAATCACCTTCATCGAGTTTGGGAATAAATTCAGCACCCATACGTGTAAATAGAAAACCACCAGAAATTAATAATGCAACAGCAATAGCGATTACGATACGACTTCTTTTAAGTGCCCAATCAATCATTGGACTGTATATCTTTTCAAGTAAACCAATTAGTTTATCCCCCCAAGATTTTTTATCCGTTTTAGGCGGTTGAAGAAATAGGGATGCCATCATTGGAATGTAAGTAAGGCACAAGACTACAACTCCCAGAACGGCAAAACCAAATGTCATTGCCATAGGAATGAACATCTTACCTTCAACGCCTTGAAGTGCCAATACTGGTATAAAAACAATGAGGATGATTAACTGACCGAAAAATGCTGAATTCATCATTTTACTTGCAGATGAGTAGGCAATCTCATTACGTTTTGATTGGTCGAGTTTTGTGCCAATTAAATTTTTCTTGTGCAGATAGAAAATCATACTTTCAACGATAATGACTGCCCCATCTACCAGTATTCCGAAATCAAGTGCTCCCAAACTCATTAGATTTGCCCATACTCCAAAAATATTCATCATGATAAATGCAAATAGCAATGCGAGTGGAATGGTCGATGCCACGATTAAACCACCTCTGAGGTTTCCTAAGAATATGACCAGAACAAATATTACAATAAGTGCACCTAACGAAAGATTTTCGGCAACAGTAGAGGTTGTACTCTTTATGAGTTTGCTGCGGTCGAGAAAAGGCTTTATGACAACACCTTCAGGCAATGATTTCTGAATTAAGGTAATTCGTTCTTTCACTGCCTTAATTACATCGTTAGAATTCTCCCCCTTCAACATCATCACAATTCCACCAACTGCCTCACCTTTGCCATTTTTCGTAAAAGCACCATAACGGACAAAACTTCCATAATTTACTTCAGCTACATCCCTTATAAATATTGGTTGTCCATCTATGTTTGCTACCAAAGTGTTTTTAATATCATCAAGAGACCTCATTAAACCTTCACCCCTGATAAAATTGGCTTGAAAGTTCTTCTCAATATATGCACCACCAGTATTCTGGTTATTTTCTTCAAGGGCGTTGAATACATCGGATATCGTCAGTCCCATACTTCTGAGTTTATCAGGATTAATAGAGACTTCGTATTGTTTACCTCTGCCGCCAAAGGAGTTTACTTCCACAACTCCCGACACCATAGCCATTTGTCGCTTTACAATCCAATCTTGAATGGTTCGGAGTTCCATATCGTCATAAATTGTATCGAAATCGGGATGCACTTCCAGCGTATACTGATATATTTCCCCTAACCCTGTGCTGATTGGTGCTATGAATGGTTCTCCAAAACCTTCTGGGATTTTCTGCTTCACCTCAGCTAATGCCTCGCTTACCAATTGTCTGGGAAGATATGTTCCTGCACGTTCTTTAAATACAATCGTCACAACAGAAAGTCCAAACCTTGATATACTACGTATCTCAGTAACATCGGGAAGGTTAGCAACTGCCAGTTCTACCTGATAGGTAACGAACTGTTCGATGTCTTCTGTACCTAAATTTGGTGCAGTAGTGATAACCAAAACCTGATTATTTGTGATGTCAGGCATGGCATCAAGCGGCACTTTGGAAATGGAAAATATTCCACCAATAATTAAGCCTAATGTCATTAGACCTATAAGTGCCTTATTCTTTATTGAAAAAGATATTATTTTATTTATCATTTTATTTACTTGGCTTATTAATTAATAATAAGGTAATTATCTCCATGAGGTTAATCAAAGTAGACTAATTAATTGCACAGTATCATCTAAAATAAATGATACATGAGCTTGTTACTTAATTAAGTTGAAAGTATGAATGGATTAAATTTTGGGAGGTTGCCAGATTGAGGCTACAGGACTTGAGTATGCAGATTCTATAAAGCTATTGTCTAAAGGATTTTCTGCCAAAATGGTTAAAACTACATTATAAAATGAAGGGAAAGAAAGTGTTTGGCAACAATGACAAAAACAAAAGGGGGTACATAAATCAACATCATTGGTTTGATTTGCGTTTTGTTCTGACAATTCCAAGGCAATATTATTAGAATTTATGGCATGAATATCATTGCAGGGCATGGCTGTTAAAACCACTATATACACTGATAATATCATTGCTGCGTACTTCACTAAACTCGATTTATTTCTTATTAGGAATACAACAGCAAAAATATTTTAAAGTTCATGCAACTGGGTTGCAAAGATTATTTGCTACAAACCGAACAAATACCTTTCACCACCATATTAACACTTTCAAGAGAAAAACTACTGGGAAGATTTATATTTGGTACAGAAATGTCGTTTAAACAATATGTTTGATTGCAATGCGTGCATAAAAAATGAACATGGAGGTCATCTGGATGGCATTCACAAGAATCTTTGCACAGAGCATACTTTATTGAACCTGTACCGTCATCAATACTATGTATCAGTTTATTCTTTTCAAATGTTTTAAGTGTACGGTATAAAGTAGCCTTATCAGCCTTTTCGAATTTGTTTTCTAATTCTGGTAAACTAATTGCTGTACTTTGCTTGGTCAATACCTGTAAAACCAACTGTCGCATTGCGGTTGGTTTAATATTTTTTGCGTTGAGCTTACTGTCTATATCTTTTTGCATTGTAACAATGGATGTCCTATAAAACAATAATTTAGTAAAAGTACACAAAATTTCAGTGAGATAATTTAAGCACACCTGAGTTAGATGGGGGATATGATAGAATATTTTCTACCTCTAAATAGGGTAAACAAACGGACGTTTATTCATACCCCACAGTGCAGGGGAGGTTTGTACAAAAAACATGGGGTTTCGCAACCCCTTAATTATTTACCCACTTTTATTTAAAAAATGTCAGGTATTAATGTACTCTTCAATCGGTTTTTTGATACCATTTCTGGAATCCATTTCCTGTTTTTCACGGGCATGTCGCAGGATATAGCCTGATTTTCGTCTTTCTTTTTTATCCTTTGAACCTTTTGGTCGTCCAAGTCGAACCCCTTCAACTTCCTTCTTCCGCCTTAGCGCAAGTTTTGTCCGTTCAGAAATGAGAGACCTTTCAAATTCCGCAAAAATCGCCAGAATATGAAAATGCAATCGTCCTGTTGCAGTACTGAAATCAAGATTATCACTCACCGAAATAAATGTTATGCCTTTATCTACTAATTCTTTGATTTCCAATATTAACTCGGTGCTTGAGCGTGCCCAACGGTCAATTTTGTGAACGATAACACCTGCATATTCTCCGTTACGTAGTTTCTGAAGCAGAACTTGTTTTACAGGACGAGTTCTTCTCGAACTTTCAATTTCCTCAAAGATTTCAAATTCAAATCCCTTCTGGGTGGCAAACTCGATTAATCTGACCTTCTGGTTTTCATTCGTCTGGTCAAGTGTTGATACACGCAAGTATAATGCAAAACGATTCATATTAAATCAGTTAGAATAAATAATATAATACGGGTACTTCTCATCGTAAAATAAAAAATCCGAAGGCAGTTCCACAACATAACTTTTTATTGGTCGATTTCCTTCTATTTCAATAAGAATTAAAAAACGGGTACTTCCATCACTGTCGAAATTTATGAACTGGTGTTGGATTCTGATTTGTTTTCTCCTCATTGAACACATTTATGTGTGCAAATTTAATAAAGATTAATGACTGAACACACTTATATGTGTTTTATTTTTATTTTTACAGAAAAAAGTGGTGAAAAAATCTGATGCAATACCCTCAGAACAGAAAAAACTATTAGTTCAAATCGGCAAGAAATTGCAGAAGCTAAGGGCAGATAGAGGGAAAACCTATGTAGAAACGGCTAAGGAAATGGGTGTACCACGGAATACCCTGAACAGAATGGAGTTAGGGCAAATTAATTTTCAGCTTCTAACTCTTGTTCGTGTACTGAATTATTATCACCTGAGCATAAGTCAATTCTTCGATAAACTGGACTAACTTTAACTATTTCCACAAACAATTCTATAATTTGACCGTGCGGTGATGCATGCTGGGACTGTTTTTCAGGTGAAGTCGATGAAAATAGGGGGAAATTAGCGTTAATTTGATGTTTTTAAACGGTTTCAACTTTCCAAATTACTCCGATAACCATAGGTTTAAGAACACCAGAGTACCCTTAGAATGAATTTTGGTACAAATAAATCCACAACACGATGTGACAGTATTTATTGAAAATGATATTACAGAATGTCCGAAAAAGAGCTACCAGAATACCAGCAAAAACGCCTCGAAGAAATCAGTTCATTCATAAAGAACTGGCGGTTAAATGAAGGACTTACACAACGGGAGTTCAGTCAATTGGCTGGCATCCATCCTAATAGTCTCTACAAACTTGAAAAAATGGGATTATACAATATCCTGACGCTGCTTAAATGCATTGATGCAACGGAATTAACCGTTACTCAATTCTTTCAAGGGATTGATTAGTGTCAATATTTCGACATAAAGCAATGATTTAGTTGATGTAGTATATTAGCCTGATATACCATTAATAAACGTCTCAACAAAATCAATTATCCTTCTGAGTATTCTTTCACCAGTTGTTTTACGTTGAAGCAAGGTTGGCTTTTCTCCATCAAGCAGTTCTAAAATATCATCCCGCATCGGCTCTTGTTCGGAATACAGGTAATTTTCAATCAATGTTTGTGTTTTTTCTTTCGATAATTTTTCTTCCTCAACCAACTTCAGGAACGCTTTTTCTTGCTCCACCGTCCAGAATTTCTCAAACTCTTGCGGAATATCATCTGTGTCCAGAATGACAGGCATGTTTTCTCTGATGAACTTTTCAATCAGTTCCTTCTTGCTCCGCAGTTGCATTTCGGTGTTCAACAGGTTGAATATTTCCTTTTCAATCTGCTCCGCATCTTTCTTCTGGTTGGCTTTTAGTTTTATGAGTAGCCGAATAATGTATGCAACATTGATTTCGTCACGGTGAATAAGTTCCAGTTCAAAATCAACGTCTTCGAGTATGCTGACTTTTTCTTTTGCGTGTTCGCTTTTTACTTTATCATGCAGGTCGAGATACTTACTCTTATAATCTTCGAACTGCTGCTCAGTCATGGATAAATCGCTCCACTTAAAGTCGGAGAAAGATGCCAGTACGTTTTTTATGCGCATCAAATCCCTGAAGGCTATGATGAATTTCAGTTCATCGTCTTCGGTGACCAGATTGTTTACACTATCAACAGTAGGGGTAATATGCAGCAGGTTGATGAAAGCATCGTTAAATGACTTTACATACTCATCATACGGCTTCATTATGATTTCTTCAATGGCATCCTTGTTGCTGAAAAGGGTGATGGCTTCATCAGTGGCATTTTTCAGATTACGGAAAACCACAATGTTGCCCTGTGATTTCAACTCATTAAGGATGCGGTTGGTTCGGGAGTATGCCTGTATCAGTCCATGAAACCGTAGGTTTTTATCGACATACAGGGTGTTGAGCGAAGGACTGTCAAATCCAGTCAAATACATGTTCACTACCAGCAATATGTCAATCTTTCGCTCTTTTACCTTCTTGCTGATATCATTGTAATAATTGTAGAAACTCTGACTGTCCCGTGTTGAAAACGCTGAGCCGAACATCTGGTTATAATGTCCGATAAATTCATCCAGTTTTTCACGGGTATGTGGATTGGTTGCATAAGCAATCTCTGGTTCGGCTGCAACTGAAATTTCCTCTGGGATGAAACCGTTGGCATCCACATCATCTTCGTTGGCTATATAACTGAATATTGTGGCAATCTTTAATTCGTGATTTCCGAGCATTTTCTTACGATACAGCAACTCATAATAGCGGATTAATGCTGGAATACTACTGACACAAAACATCGCTGTAAACTCTCTGTTATGCGTTTTTCTGTTATGATGAGCTATGATATAGTCAACAATTTTCTCCAAGCGTGCTGAAGATTCCATTAGTTCATCTACATCAATGTCCTCAACCTGTATGTCAATTTCATTGGAACTATCCCTGTTCCTGTACCTGCCAACATACTCAACCGAGAATTTCAGAACGTTTTCATCCCTGATAGCATCGGTAATCACATACTTATGAAGGCACTCCCCAAATAATTCCTTAGTTGTTTTCTTTCCTAACTCATTTTTTACGGCATTTTCAGCAAATATGGGTGTGCCTGTGAAACCAAACATCTGGATGTTCCTGAAGAATGAAATAATACGCTGATGTGTTTCACCAAACTGGCTGCGGTGGCACTCATCGAAGATGAAAACGATTCGTTCATCCTGAAGTGGCTTCATCCGTTCCAGAAAGTGCTTTTTACTGATGGCTGCATTCAGTTTCTGGATGGTGGTTACAATCAGTTTTGTATCATCAGTAAACTGCCTGACCAGTTGGCGGGTGTTATCTGTACCGTCAACACTCCCTTTTGAGAAACTGTTGAACTCTTTTGTTGTCTGGTAGTCCAAATCTTTTCTATCAACCACAAACACAACCTTTTTTATCTTTGGTAACCGTGTCAGTATCTGACTTGCTTTAAATGATGTAAGTGTTTTACCAGACCCAGTGGTATGCCAGATATATCCGTTTTTTCGACTGTGCATCACCCTGTCAACCAATGCCTCAACTGCATAATACTGGTATGGACGGAGAACCATAAGTATCTTGGACGTTTCATTCAGCACTATGTATTTGCATATCATCTTAGATATGTGGCACTTCTCCAAGAAATCAGAAGCAAAACCGTTTAAAATGTTTGTCAACCGTTTATTTTCAATGTCCGTCCAGTAAAATGTCTGTTTAAATGACTGGAAGCGGTTGTTAGCGTAATATTTCGTATTAACACCGTTACTGATTACGAATATCTGGATGTACTGGAACAAGCCGTAACTGCTGCTGAAGGAGTGTCGCTGATACCTGTTTACCTGATTAAACGCTTCTTTTAGTTCCAGTCCCCTTCGTTTTAATTCAATCTGAACTAATGGCAGACCATTGATAAGCAGTGTAACATCATAACGGTTCTTGTATTTGCCTTCCATCGAGACCTGATGGGTGACCTGATATTGGTTCTGACACCACTGTTCGGCGTTGATGAATTCAAAATACAGGTTATCGCCATTATCCCTGATGATATGCTGTTTTTCACGAAGTGTCTTGGCTTTCTCGAATACTGAACCCTTGCTGAGTATGTTTAAAACCTTGTCAAACTCTTTGTCGGAAAAGGTGATGTGGTTATGCTTCTCCAAATGGACTTTCAGATTGTCTATTAATTCCGTTTCATTCTGAATATGCACCAGCGCATAACCCAGTTCCTGAAGTTTTGCAATCAATTGTTCTTCGAGTATCAGTTCGGGTTGCTTGCTCATTGCCAAAGAGGTTCTTTATGCCAGTTGTTCAAAAATCCCAGTTTATATATGGGTATTGATGGATTTGAGTTAAAAAGTTCGTGTATTTTGTTCTTAATCTGATTGTTTGGAGTTATCTCGTTACATAAATAGACCATACATGAAATGATAAGAAAAGGTTTCTTTGCCTGCACTGGCATAAGCGGATTAACAAACCATTTTCCAACAGGATTATTTAATATTTCTACAGGTCTTTTTACCATATTCCTGCTCCATAGGCGAGAATGATGTGCAACTATGTTCCTGACATAGGTTATTGCTTCCAGCCAACTTGAAAGTTCGCTATGCAAATTCAGACCCATTTCGTTAGCAATGGTGGCTTTTTCTGGTAACTGGTGTTTAAGCGTTTTGTATAGTTTCGACAGCGTTCCCAATGAGGCTGCTTCCAGTATTTTCCAAGCATCCGCATCTCTATTGGGAAATCGGTTACGGTGGTCTTGAATAAAAATTTCTTGACTCCTTCTGAACTCTTTATGCAACTCATCCAGAATGTTTTGATGAATTGATTTTATCGTTCCGTCATTTAATCTTATTGTTCGGTTTTCAAACAGGTTAGCATCCAAGTACCATAAACCACCATAAATGACAGAAAAATGGTATATTAATTTTGTACGTAAAGCAATTTCTATGCGCTCAATGGCATCGAATAATATCAGCCTTAGGTTACGGTCAAAATTATATCGGTCAATAATATCTTCGAACCAAGTATCTGGCTTGAGGGTATGCTTTTTATAATCAGTTTGCATATCCCACCAATAACCTTTCAAGCGGTAATAACTAATGTTTGCCAGATATGAAGCTGCAAGAGTTTCATCCCTGAAACGCATGCCCCGTGATTTAAGTAATTTTATCTGGTCTGATATAGTATAGGCAGGTTTATTTGGCATACCTGTATAAAAAAAATGACCCGCCTGCAGTTCTTATGGTATGCAAAACGGGTACTGTTAATGCAAATATAAGGCAAATGTTTGATTTTACAAAAAATTTATCTGTTTTTTCGTAATTTATCATCGCTATAGCACTATTTAAAGGTCAGTTAAACAAACATTTGCTGCATCAACCCTTTTTTCCAGACCTCTGCTTTTTCAATCTGCTTCTCTGTATGGTTAATTTTATCATCAATAGCTGATAGAAAATTGGCGATTCTGGTTTGTTCTCCTAAACTCGGTAAATCAATTGGTATTTTATTAATTGTTGAAGTACTAAGACTTGGAACTCCTGATGCTTCATTGTATTTGTACCAATTTACTTTTGTCAGATTATAATACAACCACTTGGCATTGACATTTGAAAGCAAATTGGTATAAAATAGGGTATCCACCGTCCAGAAAGGAGTATCAATAAATAACGGTTTATCAATAGTTCCTTTTCTTCCAATTAGTACCGATGGTTTATCAGATAAAAACTCATTCGTTCTGCCCATTACACCGCCAGTACCAAAAATTGGGTATTGTCCATTCTCACAAGCAATTCCTTTTTGGTCTTTACCGTATTTTATTTCTGCTACATCCTTCAACTTTTTCTTCTCCCACTTCGGGAACTCCTGCCCATTATCGTCTTTAAATCTGATTCCCTGCGAGAATATTTTCTGCATCACACCTTTCTTGTATTGTTCCAGCAGTGTTTTCTTGCGTTTGAGTTGGGATATTTTCTGGTCAATGGCGGTGAAAAAGGATGCGATTTTTTGTTGTTCGGGAAGAGGCGGGATTTTTAACAGCAATTTTGATAACTGCCCAGCGTAGAGATGAACAACAGATATTCCCTGTGCTAACTTGGCGATATCAATCTTCTTCTTACTATTCAGATAATATGATAGAAAAACGCCATTATTAAGCGTCTTTATTATATTCAAGTCACTACCGAGAGCAATGCCCGATTTTAATATACATGATGCTTTAGCGATATCAACCTCTGTTTCACCAGAAGCAGGGATTATAACATCATTGGCTTCACTTAGAACCAAGTGTGAAGTATTAATATTTGTTTTTGAAAATACAGTGGAAATTGTTTCATTGTAAGTAGTATATAACTCACCATACCTTATACATTCAGTTTCTCCTGTTTCAGAAATGTCTTCTTTTGATATTCCTTTGCCTTTCGAAAATTTTGCAATTTCTCCCAAGGAATTATTAATCCATTCCTCTTTAAAATCAGGAAATCTAATTTGCGGTGTGCTTATATTCCCCATCTCTTCTTGATATATAAAAGGTTGCCATTTTTTGGTGCGAAATTTGGATAATATTTCGTCCGAAACAGATTAATCGTGTTGCTATTCCTTTCAATTAATCCATGTTCTAACATGTACATCAAGGCTATTGACGGACTTCGTGATTCACCCAAACTACAATAAATAAAGACCTCGTTCCCACTCTGCAAGTGCTTGTGAATAAAGTCAAGAGCAGGATTAATCATTTCATCATTTACATATTTTGGGTCATCCCCATCAATCATATTCAGATAGATAGCATCAGGTTCACGTTTGAACAAATAATAGGGATTGTCTGAGTTACATCCTCTGCCAGACCAACCAACAACAGACTGATGAGTCACATATCCACTTGCTCTATTCAGGGCACAGACAATTTTCATGCCTTTTTGACTGGCAAATCTTTGTTCCTCTTTTGAGCCAACGTATAGTTTCAAGTCACCAATTCTTATCATGGTTAAAAAGGGGTTGGGATGTTTAATTCACTGCAATACACAGAAATGATTTCATCGTTGGATTGCATTTCCGTTTCCAGTTCTTTAAGTCCAGTGGCAACAGCAGCAATATCCACAGGCTCTTCCTCTTCAAAGGTGTCAACATACCTCGGAATGTTCAGGTTGTAATCGTTTTCCCTTACCTCATCCAGACTGGCGACATAACTATATTTATCAATCTTTATGCGTTTAGCATATGTGTCAACTATTCTGTCCACATCCTCATCCCGCAGGTAATTTTGCGTTTTTACCTTTTCAAAATGTTGGCTGGCATCAATAAATAAAATATCATCTGGATGTTCCTTACACTTCTTAAACACCAGAATGCATGTTGGTATGGATGTTCCAAAGAAGATGTTCGCAGGTAGTCCGATAACAGCATCCAGATAGTTTTTCTCTTCAATCAGGTATTTTCTGATGTGACCCTCAGCAGCACCACGAAACAAAACACCATGTGGCATTACGACAGCCATAACACCATTTTCTGCCAGATGGTATATCATGTGCTGAATGAAGGCAAAGTCTGCCTTGGATGATGGTGCAAGTTTCCCGTATTCGCTGAACCTGTCATCGGTCATAAACAAGGGACTGGCACTCCATTTTGCCGAAAATGGCGGATTTGCTACAACTGCCTCGGCATCAAGTTTATCGTGCTGCGGGTGTTCCAGCGTATCTTCCAGTTTAATATCGAATCTGGTATGATGAACGCCATGTAAAATCATATTCATTCGGCACAGGTTGTATGTTGTTCGGTTCCGTTCCTGACCATAAAACTTCAGCACATCGCAAATCCTGCCCAACCGAAGAATAAGTGAACCTGAACCGCATGTTGGGTCATACGCAGATTTTATCCTTGTTTTCCCCAGTGTAACAATCCGTGCAAGTATTTTTGATGCTTGTTGCGGAGTGTAAAATTCACCTGCTTTTTTACCCGCACCACTGGCAAACTGCCCGATTAAATACTCATACGCATCACCCAGTACATCAATCTTTGATTGTTCCAGTTGGAAATCTATTTTGTCAAGATGCGACAGAACTTTTGCTATTACTTCATTTCGCTGTTCGGCAGTCCTGCCCAGTTTCGTACTGTTTAAATCCATATCCTCGAACAGGTGGTCGAAATCTTCTTCACTGGCAGTACCCATCGTACTGTTCTGTATGTTGATAAGGATTTTCTGGATGTCTTCAATGATGAAGGAGTTTCCATGTTTTCCATTTCCGTTTCCACGTAACGCAACCTGTCCGAACAGTTCTGACGGTTTCAGGAAGTATCCCAGTTTTTCCAATGATTCTTCTTTTATGGCTTCAAGATATTCCTGTCCTTTGGGTGTATCTTCTGATATTTCCAGATAGTTTATCTTATCTTCCTTCAGTATGTCATTGGCATACAATTCCATCTTTTCCGACAAATATTTGTAAAAAATGAAGCCGAGAATGTAATCACGGAATTCATCGGCATCCATTTTACCACGCAGGGTGTTGGCAATATTCCAGAGTTGCTGGTTTAATTGACGTTTTTGTTCTTCAGACATACGGTATTTTTACAGATTCAAATTAAAATTATCTCACTATTGTGCAGTTAATCACCCATCCTTGTATTTTCTGGATGGTATTAAACCGAACTGTTTTCGTTGATATTCAAAGAATGAACATCAAAAATACTAATTGTTATTGAAAATAAGGCTTTTGAATTACAAACAACTTGTAATGATTCTCTGCAATATTTCGATAAAAAATTGATGAAAAATATTCAATTTTATTCTGGTTTTCCTGACATGTGGCTTTCATCGCTATTTTTCAACGTCAATTCAAGCCTTATATGGGAATAACCGTTAAGTGTTGCCGTTAAAATACATTCATCATACTCAGCTACCGCTTGTGGGAAAAAGTTCTCATTATTATTTCTATATCTGTCTGGAATAAATTCGAGATAATATGTTCCATCCTCTAATTTCTTTTCTTCATACATGGTGCTGAAGTAAGTTATATACTTTGATACGAAATCTTTGTAATCATCTAAGTTTATCTTTTGCAAATCTGCACTGTTATAAAAAAATGATGGTTTAAGACCCTTATAATTAACAATTCCATTTCGATAATCTTTATAGGTGTAATAGAAAGCATAACAAGCGGTCATATGAATAAATGAACACGAAAAAGTAACTTCAGGAAAATCCCGTGAAAAGACTTCCATAGCATAATCCAAATCACTCCATCGGGTCTCAAACAAAACAATATCTTTTGTTTTACCAAGAATTCTTGAGGGTGTGTGTTTCAAAATAAGTTTAGTTAACTTGTTAAGTGCCTTTTTATCTGCACATCTGATTTCACTGTCATAAATGTTTGCCATAATTTTAATTTATTTAATTTTTATTATTATTTATTTCTCTCTGCTTCTGCTATTAATATCCTGTCTGGTTGTTATTTCTGTTGTTGCACTTTTGGCTATTCCTTCTCTGATTTTCTTCATCAATGCGATGTTTTTATTTGGAAGGGGATAGGAATTCAATAGTTTGTTTAATTCGGTTCGATACTTGCTTTTATCAGTATGCGGTGAAAGTGTATTATTCAAAACGAGGTCTACTTTTTCCATGTCATACTCACAGGCAGCCAGTAATAATGCATTTTTAACCATCCTCAACTTCGGAAATGACAATGGTGAGGGCATCACCTGATTCTGGTGTTCAGGTTCTTCAGGAAATGCAAAGACCTCATCAAAAATTGTTAACAGTGGATTCGCCTCGGATTTCAGTACATCCAACAAATCGGTGCTTTTTGTTTGAAAAAGTTGCCTGATTTGTTCTTTGGTGTTAATATTGGCTTCCACTCGGAATTTGCCATCGAAGTATGTCAGCATCGAATCGGCATCAGTCAACATACCGAGATATTCAGTATTGTTCTTTTTACGTAATTCCTTCCCCTTATCATAAATAGTAATGCGAATTTGTCGGTTGCGGGTCTTAACCATTTTGTTGATGGTGTATCCGCTATTGCCGTATTTCTGTACTCTGAATTTATTGTGGTTAACTAAACATGACTTCATTGCCAGTCGGTCAGGTTGAACAATACCGCTAATATCACTGGTGACATCACATGTAAGTAATTCACTGTTATGAATGATACCATCAACTTCCATTTCGCAAAACCCTATTCTGTTTATGTTTTCAAAACACTGCTGGATATTGTTGATGTTTATAAGTTCTGGGTAACGGTCAAGTAATACTTTGGAAGATAATTCGATAACACATCGGTTATCCTGCAAACTGTAATTCATGTAAATATTGAAAGGCATCTTTTGTGAATACCTTATTGCTGTACCAATATTACTTCTCAATATTTTGGTAGTCACATCTGAGTCCATGCTTTTAATGTGCTTTTTATCGGTTAATATTTTAATTCTGTCTAAGGTTACCATTCACTTCATCTGAATATGTGCTTCACCCAAAAAACTGCAAAACAGTTCTCTGAGAGGTTATTTCTTTCGGGTCTCCATGTCAGCATCTGCTTGAAGTTGTTTTAAAGTTCTGCATCTGTCCTGACGTATCCATTCATTAATCTCACTTCTATCGAAGTAAACCCTTCCGCATTTTTTAAAGAATGGAATCTGGCGGGTACTGGTCATATTGTAGACAGCACCCTTCGAAATATTCAGCATCTGGCTGACATCACTCACTGTTAAAAAGTCCCCTTGTGGTGGGAGTTGCTTTGTCTCAGCAGGAGTTGCTGCTTGGTTTAACAGGTAGTTCTTTATGTCGGCTACCTCATGCAAAAGATGCTTTACTGCTTCAGGCAGGTTATCATATGTTATTACATCGTGTTTATTCATGGCAATCAAAGATTTACGATGTAAAATTCCAGAAAAATGTGAGGTGAAAATCACCGACATCTCGACCTGTCGGTCGGTTCAGGCACTTAATTCGCTGAAATCAAGAGATGCTCTGACAGTTAGGTCTGCCAGAGTGAAAGAAGAGTAAAAATGCTGTCGGCTGGAGGAATGTAGGAAATGCTATTTCCTACTATATATCTTTATGGCATTGTCAATAACCCCATCTATAAACTCAATAACTTCGGGATTTGGGTCTTTGTCGTGCCGTAACTTTTTTGGATGAAGGAATTTGCCGTTCTTGAATATGTGAAAATATCTTTCAGCGATGTAATAATTAGAAGGTTTGATTTTCTCAACCAAGAATTGACCTGTCAATTGTTTTATCAAATATGTTAATGACCTTTGGGATTGAAGCCACCGAATGGGTTTTGGTTCTTTATTGGTAAACACATTTTTAAAAGCCTCATCGGTGCAATCAACATATTTCATTGCTTTAAGGTTCTTATGCATGTCCTTCAGGATATTATGACTCTGTGATGTAAAAGCAGGAAGAACCGTAAAATAATATTCTGGTTCAGGTTTGGGAATAACAGTGTCAAATTCAGCTATGTACTCCTTCATTTTATCTGCCAGTTTACCCGAATAGAATATTTGAACTGCTGAAGCATTATAAAAGAACTGGAATGCTTGTTTCTTCAGGTTATCTTCTGTGTCAGAAACCTGTGTATCGTCAAAATACCTTGACCATTCTTCACGGACATTTGATGAGTAAAGGCTATCTATCGCTTCGTTATATTGTGATAGCAATCTTTTAACAAGAGGGATGAAATTAGTTTTAACTGCATAAGCATTGATGCATCTGACTTTATAATTGTCAAAGTATTCGATAAATTTGAGATACAGGCTCATGTGAATGAATTTTTGAAACCCGTCCTGACCGTCTGCTAATAAATGTCCCTTGTATGCAGATGAACCAATCTGGTTGATGTTTACTTTCGGATTTTCATCCAATTTGCACAGCATATCTGTTAACTGGACTTCGAGGCTATCATCATATATTGGTGTTGTCTTTTTCATAGCATAACGGTTAAATTTCTGAAAGTCGTTTGGCAATCAATTCAAGTACATCATCTTCAAATGAATCCAAGTATATCTTGGTTGTCTCGATGGAAGAATGACCCAGTGCCTCTGAAATAACCTCGATTGGGATAAGACCGCTTTTTAAAAATGTTGAAAAACTATGCCGTGCCCAGTTGGTTGATATCGGTCTTTCGAGACCCAAATCTTCTGAGATTTTCTTCATA
Source organism: Flavobacteriales bacterium (assembly GCA_020635455.1). Taxonomy (GTDB): domain Bacteria; phylum Bacteroidota; class Bacteroidia; order NS11-12g; family UBA9320; genus JABWCE01. Next base: position 1,437 of record JACJZT010000016.1, on the reverse strand, counting down.
TGTTTATTAATGTTACGTGTAAATGACATTACCATATCACGCTCTTGCTTTGCACTCCATCCATGTTTCAGGATGTTGAACACATAGGCATCAGGAGATTTATCCTGATTGCCGTAATCGTCAATACATGATTGAATTTCGGGTGTGATTAGAATCCTCACAGGTTTGCTGCTGATGGTCGTATCTTCGGTCTTAATGCGTTCAATGATAATCTTATTACCGACAATGTCTTTATATTTCAAATGGCATATATCAGTCATGTTTATGCCGTAAGCATGTAATGCGAACCACCAAAACCTAAATGCTTTTTTTTGTGCTGGTGTTTGTGGTTCGTATTGTTTAAGTTTTGCTAACTGGTCTGCCGACAACGCTTTCTTTTTCGTTTCCTCGGTTTTAATAGCGAATTTTTTGTCCCGTCTTTTCTGTGAGAATGGATAGTCTTCCTGTTTTGCCAGTTTTTCTGCAATTGCCATGTTGTAAATAGCACGCATGCATCGCAGGTTTAACCCGATATAATTAATCTTCTTGCCAGACTTTTTCATTTGATTTTCATAGTCTTTCAGGAAGTCAACGGTTACCTGATTTATAAACAATCGCTTTCTTAAACGCTGGAATGAATTACGTGCATTACGATATATTCCCGCATTGCCTACCTTACCCTTTCGTTCCTGTTCTTCGATGAATCTGTCGAAAAGTGCATAAACGTCATGGCTTACCAATTGTGAACTATCCTGCTTTTCGAAAGCAGTCTTGAATTTCTGGAAGGTGAAGGGTTCTTCAATTTCTTTCAATGTGGCTTCAAACTTTTCCCCTTCATAGTAATCCAGCTTTGTTTTAATGTCTTTCAGGTTCTTGTCTCGAAGTTTCGGACTGTTGATTTTCTCCCATTCTGTTTTGGTTAATTTTATCGGTAATCCGAACAACCTGTTTTTTCCGAGATAATAAACATTTAATTTAACAGGATATTTGTTATTTTTGAGTTCTTTACGTGTATCGAGGTAGATGTTTGCCGTTGGTTTTGAAATAGCCATATTTGGATACAGATTAAAATATTTGCAATGAAATTTGCAATATAAAAGTATGAATTATCATGAAATAAAAAAATATGGCAAGAAAAATCGAGTTCTTTAAAGCACTGATTAACAGAAGTTATATTAAATAATATTAAACAGCGTGATTTGGGATGAGATTACGAAAATAATCTTCCCAAGCTGAGGGTCGCGGGTTCGATCCCCGTTTCCCGCTCAAACCTGTCAGGTTTATAAGACCTGTCAGGTTGGTTTAGAAAAAAAATGAACGCAGCAATAATAACAATAGGGGATGAAATCCTGATAGGACAGATAGTCGACACCAACTCGGCCTGGCTGGCTGAAAACCTGAACCTTCTTGGAATTAAAGTTGATGAAATTATTTCGGTTTCTGATAACTCAGACCACA
>JACJZT010000015.1 GCA_020635455.1 Flavobacteriales bacterium | reverse complement strand
ATAACTCCTTTATACCTCCACTCTATTGCTCCTTAAGATCTTTGCAAGTTGAGATTTGGGCATAATCGTTGTTTATTTATTCAACAATAAATCTATTGATTTAATTATCCAAATCATCGAATGGACTTTTGATACTAAGTATGCTTCTAGTACTAACATGTGCGTAGATTTCAGTGGTTGTGCTGCTCTTATGCCCTAATAAGGTCTGTATGTATCTCAGATCAGTTCCCGACTCCAACAAATGAGTCGCGTAACTGTGTCGCAACCAGTGAAGTGAAACCGGCTTTTTTATACCGCTTTTGCGAACTGCCTTTTTCAAAATATATGACAAGCTCCTTTCATCATAGGGCGTTCCCGGTTTCTGCCCTTCAAAAAGCCAGTGTTGCGGTTTGTAAAATTTATAATATTCCCTTAGTAAAATCAAAACTTTAGGAGATAAAGGTAACATTCTGTCTTTCCTGCCCTTTGCTTGCCGAACAATAATTATGTTCCTTTTCGAATCAATATCGGACGGTTTTAACTTCAATAGTTCACCACGACGTAATCCGCAACTGTAAATCAAACTCAACATGCTTCGGTGTTTTAGATTGGGCAAGGCATTTAAAATGTCCCTTATTTCCTCTTTGCTAAGTACATTCGGCAATTTCTTTTCCCTCTTTGGACGGTGTAGCTCCTGTATGTTTAACTTGCGGTTCTCAACTACTACATAAAACAATTTTATTGCATTTATAACCTGATTCTGATACGAGGCAGATAAACCCTTCTTCAAAATATACGAAACATTAAAATCAACAACATCCTCCTGCGTGATCTCATTAACGTTCTTACTTCCATGAAAACCTAAGAATACTCGCATTGAATCAACATATGTATTTATAGAACTCTCGCTGTAGCGCCTCGATTTAAGCCAATCAGAAAACAACTTAAGGGCAATTCCAGTCGATTTTTTTGACGTATTTTTCTGCTCGTCCCTGATTCCAAAGGTAACCCTGTTCTCAGGCAAATCCGGAATATGCCAGTTTCCATCCCGATTATCCCTTATTATTCCTCTAATCTTCCGAATCCTTTCCAGATTATTGGAGTTTTCCAAAAACTCAATTACAATCCTCGATTTACCATCAATTTCTTTCAGATAGGCACTCCATTCCCTTTTTTGTTTAAGTTCGTTCATATTCCATAAATCAACCAAATATAAATTACTATGAACGATGAAACACGCTGTATACAGTTCAAATCATAATGACAAAATAAATTATTCCAAAACCAGGGAAAAGTTGCCTCAATAAAACATCAGGAAAATTTAAATTGAAAAACAAAAAAGAATATTTGTTTTCTATTTCTTAGAAATTCCGGAACCAAAAAGTATCAATTCAAGTTACATTTCTTTCAAATGGTCTTTCTTAATCGTGCAATAAAAAGTGTGTCGGCACCAAGTTCATAGCCTTCTATATATTTCATCCATTCTAATTCCAGTCCTTTCGAATTGCTCAAATACCGGATCATTTCTTCGTTTTCTGATCTAAATACCGAACAGGTTATGTAATACAAATCTCCTCCCGTTTTTAAAAATGGAAGACTGTTTTGCATAATTTTGCTTTGCCTCGTAACATATTTTTCCAATTCACCCGGATCAAAAAATGAAATGTTTTCGGGTTCCCGCGCCCATGTCCCTGAACCCGTGCAGGGCACATCCGCAATGATCACATCAAATTCTTCAGAATCAATAACCTCATCTCCAAATTTTAATCGTTCAACCGGAAATTCCAAATCCACAATTGCCTGTTTTCCCTTAATTAGTCCAATTTTATTAAACCTGTCTTCCTGGTTGTCTAAAATGCTTTTGCGTTTATCACTCGCATAAAAAAATGCTTTTGGATGTGTTTGTGCTAAAAACAAACTCTTCCCTCCTGCTCCACTACATATATCCCAAACCTTGTCTCCTTTCTTAACTTGTATCAACTCTGTGGCTTGAAGGGAAGAAATATCCTGAACTACGATATCCTTTGAAAAGGATTCCACCTCCGTTCCGTTTTTTATCCCAAAACAAATAAACCTTCCCCTTTCTTCCTCAGACAATATAAGATCTTTCATTTCTTTTCGAAACGATGCAAGATCAGCAGATTCACCTGAGATCCTGATCCATAGTTTTGGCTGATGTTTGAGACTATGGAAATATTCCGGATTATTAAATTTCTCAGATAATAAATCAATAAAAGGATACTTAAATCCGGGAATCTGTTCGACTCTTGCCAAACCCTTAAAAAACTGTTTAAGCAGATCGTTTTTTTCCTTTTCATCGGGTATGTTCCATAAAAAAACCTCTTCAATGGTATGTTCTTTCCAAACAGGGCCAAATCTGAAGGTCCTGTAACATAACTCCCTTATAATTTTCCTGTCTTTTGATCCCAGATTCTTATGTTTTCTGAAGTAAGAGTTTAAATAATGATAGAATGGAATTTCCCCTTTATACAGGGTAAACAGGTTTTGAAATTGTCGGAATATAAATTGCTGACGCGGACTCATTTAGAATAGTCCACAATACTTAACTTTCCTTCATCGTCGCTCCGAAGTATGAACAATCCTTTGTTTTGATTGCAATGATGGTCCTTCTTAAACAAATATTCAGTTGAAAAATACTGAAAGGGCTCACCTGTAAAATCGTTCGCATTGAAACGATTGTACTTTAACAATATTTCAGAAATAAAAGTACCCTGATCGTGACCGATCACTCCATATCTGCTCACCTCCAACTTACATTGATCCCGATATTCATTTCTGAATTTCCTCACTTTCCAGGAACTGTCCGTTTCATCAAAATGATCAGCGGTCAAGATTTTCATGTCGTATTTTATTCTTCTGTCAAGCGCGATCTGCTCAAGTATATATGGCTTATAATCCAGTAACATTTCAAAACTCGCCTTTTGCCGGTCCATAAAAGAACCAACAATTACCAGTTCTTTCTTATTCCTCGTGTTGTGAAAAACCAGGTACTTCTTTGATCGGGCTAAAAATGTGCTATCAGCCTTAAAAAGATCCTCAACATTCAAAACTTTGTAATCAATGTTGTTTTTCGTTTCCAGTAGTTTTAGCAGTTCCGGACCAAATCCTTGTTCCCAATAGTTCTTACTTTTTAAGATCAGCAAGGTCTTATCCGGACAATTTTTGCGATAATACATATAAAACTCATTCGCTTTAGTAGTTTCAGCCGGCGCAGCATTATAAAATAAGGGGTTATTCGGAAACAGACTGTCGATTGCCGTAAATGGCGAAAATGCTATAATGCCGTTCTTTGATGAAAAGTGATTTACTATGTGCAAATGACTTTCCATAATCGGAGTAACGATCAAGTTCATGGTTTTTAACTCAGGACGAGAAAGTATTTCTTTCGTCTTATTGGTATCGTTCTCGTTGTCAAAAGCGTATAGTTTTACGTTCAAACCTTTAGACTCATAGTTTTTCAATGCAACCAGAAAGCCATTGTAATAATCGAGCATGATGTTTGAACGGTTAATATTCTGACCTGTATAATCGTTCCAGTGAAAAGGAAGAATTATGGCTATTCTATAAGTTGTATCCTTCTGTGGACCGGCATTCAGATGCTGGAGAAATAATAAAAGTACTATGACAATTAACCTGAATCTCATAATTTATTCCCACTCAATTGTAGCAGGCGGTTTTGAACTAATATCGTAAACCACACGATTTATTCCTTTTACTTTGTTTATGATGTCATTAGAGGTTTTAACCAGAAAATCTCTCGGCAAGTCTGCCCAATCTGCGGTCATTCCATCTACAGAAGTTACCGCTCGCAAACAGATCACATTCTGATACGTTCTTTCATCACCCATAACGCCAACCGATCGAACAGGTAAAAAAATCGCTCCTGCCTGCCATACCTTATCGTATAATTCGAAACTTTTAAGATTGCCAATAAAAATATCATCGGCTTCCTGTAAAATTCTGACCTTCTCTGAAGTAATGTCATCAACAATACGAATGGCCAGGCCCGGCCCCGGGAACGGGTGTCTTTGCAATATTGCCTTAGGCAGTTCGAGAGAAGTTCCAACTCTCCTTACTTCATCTTTAAATAAGGTATTGATGGGTTCCAGAACCTTAAGGGCCATATTTTCTGGCAAGCCCCCAACATTATGGTGCGATTTAATGGTTGCTGACGGACCTTTAACGCTAACCGATTCAATTACATCCGGATATATGGTCCCCTGACCAAGCCATTTTGCATTTTCCACTTTTTTCGACTCCTCCTCAAAAACTTCCACAAAAACCCTTCCAATGATCTTTCTTTTGGTTTCCGGATCACTAACTCCCGACAATTCCGACAGAAACCTGCTGCCTGCATCGATGGGAATAATGTTGAGGCCCAGTTCTTTATAGGCTTCGAGCACAAGGTGATACTCATTTTTGCGCAGCAAACCATTGTCTATAAATATGCAATACAAATGATCGCCAATGGCTTCATGGATCAATTTTGCTGCTACAGTACTGTCCACACCTCCGGACAATCCCATGATCACTTTATCCTGACCTACCCTTTCCCTGATCTCGGCAACACTTGACTGCACAAAATTATCCGGGGTCCAGCTTTGATCGCATTTGCACACATCTACCACAAAATTCTTTATAAATGTTTTTCCTTCTTCCGTATGGGTAACCTCAGGATGAAACTGCAAACCGTATATGGGTTTATCAAGATACTGAAAAGCAGCCAGTAATCCATTTTCAGTTTCTGCAAGAACCTCAAATACTTTCGGCAAAATGGTAATGGCATCTCCATGGCTCATCCATACGACCGAATGCTGCCGGGTTCCTTCAAAAATGGTTGAATCCTTGTGGAAGCCCAAAGGAGCCCGTCCATATTCACGATGATCGGATGCAGAAACCTTTCCTCCGTGTTTGAGAGCCATCAGCTGAGCGCCATAACAAAGCCCGAGCACCGGTAATCCGCAATCAAAAATTTCCAAGGGTATGTCCGGTGCGTTTTCATCGTTGACCGAACAAGGGCTTCCCGACAAAACAATTCCTTTATAATTTTCAAGGTTATCAGGAATATGATTGAACGGATGAATCTCGGAAAACACATTTAACTCCCTTATTCTGCGGGCGATAAGTTGTGTGAACTGGGAACCGAAATCGAGAATAAGAATTGTGTCTGCCTTCATATTTAAGGAAGGCAAAAGTAGTAAATATTTAATGAAGCCTTGTTATGTCTTTGGGTATAAAAATACCCTATAATGCTTCAATAATTTCCCAATGAGCTTTAAGATTCATTGAATTTGTAACCCACTCCCCTGAGTGATTTAAAATGAACAGGGTTCTTTGGATCTACTTCAAAATATTTTCTGAAAGCAAGTATAAAATTATCAATGGTGCGGGTAGATGGATAAACTGAATACCCCCAAACAGTTTGAAGTATTTTTTCTCTGCTGACCACTTCATTTTTGTTCTCAATCAGTAATTTTAATAGAAGAGCTTCTTTTTTGGTTAGTGAAAAAGTCCCGTTGGTACCCTTGGCCTCATAGCTATCGAAGTTGATAAAATTATTACCAAAACTGTATTCATTGAGGTTGCTTTTTAAAGGCAAAGGCTCATTTCTGTTTAACAGTTTTTTAATTCTTAAAAACAATTCTTCCAGATTAAAAGGTTTGGTAATGTAATCATCGCCTCCTTTTTTAAGACCTAAGACCCTGTCTTCTGCCGAACCTTTTGCGGATAAAAACATTATGGGAATTGCGGTATCGTTGAGCCGAATGCTTTCAGCAACTCCAATTCCGTCAATATTTGGCACCATAATGTCGAGTATGGCAAGATCGAACTTTTCCTCCTTGAACTTAGCAATGGCAGCCTGCCCATCATGAACCACAACAGGATTGTAACCCTCAAGTTCCAAATTTAATTTCAAAACATCGGCCAGGTTTTTCTCGTCTTCTAAAAGCAAAATTCTTTTTTTCATATTTTCTTTATTTGGAATATCAGGTTGAGTTTGTAACGAATATTGTCGTACAAATATGTATGTTTATATCATTTGAACATCATCAAATACTTTTAATGATATTAATTTGACCTAATCAAGGGCTTTGAATTGCAGGGTAAAAACAGTACCGGAAGGCGTGTTATCGCTGATGATTATTTTGCCTTTATGTTTCTCAACAGCCTGCTTTACGATAAACAATCCCAAACCACTGCCTTTTGTTTCGCGGGTTTCTTCATCCTGTATCCTGTAAAATCGTTTAAAGATCTTTTTTCTCTGTGAAGGATCAATGCCAATGCCCTGATCCTTTACTTCAATGATAATGTGGTCGTTGGCTTCATAGAGGTTCAATTCAACCGGTTTGTTGTCAGAATATTTAATGGCGTTCTCAACCAGATTGTTTATGGTCATTTTGAGCAAAACAGGATCGCCGTAAAAGGAGATGTGTTCTTCAATTTCGCCCAGCATATTATTTTTTAGGGCAAAATTGTGTTTTACGTTCTCAAGAATTTCCGACAAGTTCAATTCTTCTTTCTTGATGTTGTACTTATTGCTCTCCATTTGCATTGCAGTAAGCATATTCTCGGTCATATCTTCAAGCCTGGTGGTGTTATCAAGTATCACACCAAGTAATTCTTCCTGCTTTTCCGGGGGAAGTTTCCTCTTAAGCATGGTTTCACCGATAAGTTTAATGGCGGCTATGGGAGTTTTTAATTCGTGGGTAACGGATAATAGAAAGTTGTTCTGTTGTTTATTAAGATCAAATACGATGCTAACACTGTAATAAACTCCAAAAATGCCTGTGGCGATCAGCAAAGTGAGCAATATTGCTTCTATCGCAAAACTCCTTTTCTTCAATCGGAGTTCCTTTTGCAATTTCTTTACGGTTTCAGGGTTTATCTCAACCGTGGCAACAGGATATTTTCCTTTATTAACGATTAGAATAAAGCGATCGTGAAAAACCTTGCTTAAGAACAAATTCATCTGCTCGATGTCGGCAGAGAATTTAACATCGTTCACTACAACCGTATCGGCTTGTGAAGAAACAAATTGATTCAATTTGCCTACTTCCACCATTTTCCATGCTGAACTCAACTTGTCTTTTTCAAGTAATTGCAACTTAAGTTTGTATTCATTATTGCTGAATTTGATCAGTGAGTACGACCACCAGCCAAATCCGGCGATCACATAAACTATGATCAAAAAGAATAGAAGCTTTAATTTCATGAATTATGAAGAAAGCAAATATGCTCATTTAATTTTCTTCTAGCAACATGGAATCTGAGCACAGGGTAATAAAAAAGGGTTGCCCAAAACGAACAACCCTTTAGAGTATTTTAGTTTAAACTTAGTCGAGCTTGATCTCCTTGATCTTTCCGTAACCCAGATCGTTCAATGATTTTCGGACCTTGTATGCATTTCCAACAATGATAATTGAAATGCTTTCTGGTTTTAGAACCCGCTG
>JACJZT010000014.1 GCA_020635455.1 Flavobacteriales bacterium | reverse complement strand
ACCAACCTTATGAAAGTGTTTCCAAACCCTGCTACAAACGACGATTTCCTGAATGTAACCCTTGACGAGAGTCTCAATGCAAACGTTAAGATCACTTTGTTCAATATGGCAGGCCAAACGGTATATAGTGAGGAGATTTCAGACATAGGTCAGGATAATATGCATCGCATCAAACTGGAAGGAATCGAAAGAGGTTTGTATTACCTTAAAGCAGAATCGGATGGTAAAACCGGGGTTCAAAAAGTCATTGTTCAATAAGCATAAAAGATAATGAGATAAGTATACTTACGACGTAAATAGAACAGAACCCTGCCTTAACGGTGGGGTTTTCTGTTGGAATCCATTTGTAAGTACAGGTCATGCATAAAGGTATGTTTTTTTTCTTTTCTTTCCTGAAATAATACATTTGAAGCAGATATCCGGCATTAGCTTATGAAATCGAACTCGGCAGTTGCCATAATCGCAGCTTTGGTTTTACCCAATTTGCTGTTTCTTGCCACCTGGTTCAGCTGGTATGTATGGGTACCTGCGGTGGTCGTAATTATTGGGCTCTTCCTCAACCTTGAGATCGAACACATTAAGTATAGACCTAAGGGAAAACTAATTCTATATCTGAACCTGGTGTTTTCTCTTTATCTGGTATACCTTTCGGGAACCTGTAATCTGAGTTCACAAACCTTCGATTTTGTAAAACACCATCTTATTACCTCAGATCTGGTTAATCGTTCGTGGCCGGTAATTTACCAATCAGGGTACTATTTAAGCTATAACATCGGTTATTATCTGATTCCAAGTGCTTTGGCCAAACTAACCGTTGCCGGGTGGGCAGAATATTTTCTCTTTGCAGAATTGTTCATTGGAGTGTTCCTGACCCTAAGTTACCTTCAGCAATTTGTGGTTAAAAACCCTTTTTATGCCTACCTGATCTTAATTTTACCCAATTCTTTTTTATGGGTTAAGGAATTCTTTGATGCGATCGACTTTTACCAGTTCAGGCATGGGAAAGACATTGGGTTCATCATGAGGAATTATTTATTCGATCATCCTTTCTATCTCGAGGCCAGCACTTTGATCACGCAGTTGTACTTTGTTCCCCAACATTTTATGGCCTTGGTTTTATCGGGTTGTCTTTTGCATTACTCCTGGAATACCAACAATTTACAGGTTAGTGCACTGGTATGTTGCATGCTTCCTGTATGGTCTGTTTTTATAGCCTTTGCTGCCCTGTTGCTCTTCATGCTTCAACTCTTGATCAATTACAAACCCGCACTTAAAAAAGTAAGGATTCTGCTACCTTATGCAATACTGTTTTTTCTGATCACCAGCTACTATAATGGCCACAGCCGGCCCGGTTTTCTCAGGTTCTGGCAGATGAGCGGAGAGCAATTGAGAGAAATAACCTTGTTTTTTTCGATGCTATTGATCCCATATTTGATCTTTACTCTTTTTTATTTTCTGAGCAGTAAAGAAAAAAGAATACGTTCATTCTCTGGAAACGCAAGATCACTTTACTTCTCAGCATTTTTACTGTTGCCTTTCTTTTTGGTTTTTTACCAGTTTGATTTTATGCTGAGAGGGGTTTCTTTTTACCTGTTTCTTTTAAATTTATGGGTGATCGGGAATCTTCATCAATTCAAAAAAGCATTCCGTTACGCCTTTGTTCTTATTTTCTCGGTTGGCGGAATCCTTCAATTGTTTTACAAACCTTATTTTGATCACACATCGGGATTGTCGAGATACAATTTTAAGGAGTTCAACTATTATCTCAACAGCGGACAGAACATTCAGGACATGGAATACTACCATCAGGAGTCAACCAAATATCAGTATCTTTCGGATACCGGAAAATCGGTTTATTACCGGTATTTAAGGCCATGAATGAACCTTACATAGGAAAGCAGATCAAGAAGCAACTATAGGATCTCGTTAAACTCAAGTGCTTTTGAGATCCAGAAATCCAGATCTTCATCTGAGTCTAAACCTTCGGGATCGATAAATAAGAAACCTCTCATGGCCTTGCCGGTAAAATCCATTTCACGGCTTCCCTTTTTCCTGAGCAGTTCATCATAGGGTATTTTACCAACCCTAACCATTAAACGGTCCTTTTGCGATGTTTTATCCTTATCGATGCCAATACACATTTTTTGATTTACCATAAAGATCAATCCACCCATCATCTTTTTTTCATCGGTTACATTGCAATTCATTAACCTCTGTCTGACCCTTTCGGCCAGGTATTCGCTGTATGCCATATTTTTTAACCTCTTCTTATTGTTTTACAATTAGTACACTTAAAGCCTTCTGAATCCATATTATGATTTTAGAATGTTTTGGAGGATTGGTGTAAGTCCGCTGAAAAAAAACTCAACGGCGATAACCATCACGATAAGGCCCATTAACCGCATCATAACATTATTACCGGTTTCACCGAGAATTTTTAGGATCCTGGACGAACTGTACAGAATTATATAAGTAAGCAACATTACCAGGACAACAGCCACCATCAAAACCAATTTCAACTTGAGGTTCACAGCGTCGTCCATCAATACAATGGCATTGGTTAAGGCTCCCGGTCCGCATATCATGGGTATGGCCAGTGGCGTAATGGAAATATCGTTGACGTAGGTTTTAACTTCAGATTCTTTAATTTTAACCTTACCGAGCCTTGCCTGCAGCATGTCCATTCCCATCAGAAAGAAAATAACTCCTCCAACGATCCTGAAACTATTGACCGAGATCCCGAAGAAATTAAACAAGAGTTGACCTGAAAAGGCAAATATTACGATGGTAATAAAAGACACTATGGAAGCCTTTTTGGCGGTTTTGGTCCGGTCTTCAGTAGTGAGATCGGCGGTCATGGTCATAAAAACAGGCATGGTACCCAGAGGGTTTATAAGGGTAAAAAAGGATGTGAATGCCAACAATCCGAAACTGAGCAGATCGTTCATAATTGGGTCCTAAAAGTTATCTCTTCCAAAAGCATGTAAAGTTACATTTTATGCAGTCAATATGGTATAAATTCTTCATCTGAAATTGGTTTTCATTTTCAAAGCAAGGGAATATCGTTATTTGTTTTATAGGTCAAATGCCATTGCAAATAGAAGGAATTGAGTCCATACTTCCCATTCTTTTATTTTGTGTTTGAAGATTTTGGATTTTTGAATGGATGTTTTTAAGCCATGAAGTTGGATTTTCCATTTATGAAAGAATTGGTTTTTGTAATAGTGTAATACTCCCCATTTTTAAACCAAAAGGATAGGAAAGTTAAGTTAAAAACTTCATTCAAATCTCTTCTTTTTTTTTATTTTCTTTTTTGTTACTTTTTTCTTTGTTAATAAGTCCATTTTTTGTGGATTACTATGCTGCTTTTCGGCTTAAGGAATCCTCAAAACGGGTATTGGGTTTTTGTTTGGTGCTATGATGGGTTTTATTATTGTAGTACTCCACATGGTTTTGGATCCCTTCATAAAGTTCAAAGCCATCCTCTGCCGGATTTAAATAAATGTAATCGTGCTTAATGCTTTTCCAGAACCGTTCGATCCAACTGTTGTCCGTTGCTCTTCCTTTGCCATCCATTGAGACTTTTACTTTCAATTTGTCGAGGTACTGTGTCCATAAGGCACTGGTGTATTGAGACCCCTGATCACTGTTTACAATCTCAGGCAAGCCATACTGCCTTATTGCCTCATTCAGCACATTTTTACACCACTGGGCGTCCATAGAGTTACTGATACCCCAGGAAAGGATTTTACGGCTATATACGTCTATTATAGCTGTCATATACATGAATCCTTTGCGCATTGGTATATAGGTTATGTCCGTACACCAGACCTGATTGGCGCGGGTTATTTCCATACCTCTGAGCAGATAAGGCCTAATGTACTCCCTTAAACCTTGTTTGGTCAGGTTCTTGCGCCGGTAAATGGTTTCATGCCCCATGATCCTGAACAACCTGCGGATCCTTTTGGGACCGATGGGATACCCAAGATCCCTTAATAAATAAACCATAGACCACACCCCTTCGGTGGGGTGGTTAATCAGGTGTTCATCCATCAATCGCATCATTTTGATGTTCTCCGGTTTTTCATCCATGGGTTTGTAGTAAAGCAAACTCCGGTTGACTGAAAGCAGATCACACTGTTTGCGAACCGATAAACCAGCTTCCGGACGGATCAACTTAGCTTTGGATTTCATATCCCCAGTCTCTTGGCACTTTTTTTTAAAAAATCATTCTCCACCTTAAGCTGCCCAATCTGTGCATAGAGCTTCTCAATGTCTACTTTATCTTCAGAGGAATCTTCACCGGTTGATTTTTCAAAAACGGTCGAAAGATTAGCTAAAAGCTCTGCCTTCCACCTGGAAATAATTACAGAGCTTACTTCATACTTTTTAGATAACTCAGCTAATGTTTGCTGTTCTTTGGCAGCATCGAGAGCCACTTTGGCCTTGAAGGCTGCAGAAAATTTGCGTCTTGTTTGTTTTTGCATTTTGGTTAGTAAATATAGTGTTTTTTATAACTAACCTTGTGGCCCTATTTTTGGGGAGTATTACACATGGTCTAGATTTAAGAAAGTATTACATGCCTGAAACAAAACAGGGGCCTGCAAGTGAATCTCATGGGTTGTAATGATTGGAGAGATGAAAAAGATTTTAGTTTTATTAGGGTTCATCGGATTTCATTTAGCAACATTTGCTCAGTTTGAAGGAATAATTAGTAAACTTCCAACAGAACTTAAAAAAGGAGTAGTAATTTATCTAAATAGTGATACTTCCGTTTTCGTATTTAAGGCTGAGGATTATATCAAATCTTCGGGGGGAATAGACCCCGTCAATATAGATTCGCCTTGGTATAAGGATTATGCTAAATTGAGAGACACTTTGAATTATGCTATTACAAATCAATATATTGTAATTGGAAATGAATACACTAAAATTGGAGGTAGAGATTATAAAATTTTTCCAAATTCTGCTGTTTTGATAGAATTATTTTCATCTCGTAAAATTATTTTATTTCAAAAGACTTCTGGTACTTTTTACGAGATAAACTATATCCATAAAAGAAGACATGGCTTTTATTATATTATTAAAAAAGGCACAAAAGCAATATTTTTCGAGTGTGGGTATAGAATTATTGAACGTAAATGATAGTGTATTTCTGACAGTTGTTTATGTTTATGGGTTAAATTTGTGCAATTGGTCTTTACAATTTTAGCCCAACTTTCAGGTTAAATCTAAACTTATTCAGTTAATTTTTTACTTACAAACTTGGTTCATTTCCAACTTTAAATCCCTTTTTCCATGCATTAAAAAAACTAATAATTTGTCCTTCATGGTATGTCTTTTTATAAATCTTAGATGCAGTATTCTTAGCAACTATAAAAGGATTAATGGTTAATTTACAACCATTCTTGGTTAAAACGGGTTGCCCATAATCAATGTCTTTTATATCAGTTTCAAGTTTCCATTTTACTTTACTATCAAGACTAATGATTAAATCACCTAAATATATTCCTATATCATAACAAATCGAAACTGTCTTTTTATCCAACAAATATTTATCAAATTCTACATAAGGTCTCAAATGTGAAGCAATTTTACTTTTTTTTAGAGCTATTTCATTTTCTGACAAAGGGTTAGCATTTGTTGAATTAACTAAGAATAATTCAATTACCTTTAGATTCTTTTCAGACAAACAACCACTGGGGTTTTCAAACAAAAAGTTACAGATAATATTCTTTCTCTCATCTTTAATATTTAAAAACCATTCATAGTATTGTTTAATTTCTTCTATATCCAAATCTAGAAAGCTTCCTTTATAATCAACTGGAAGTGTTAGAATTTCGTAATTTCTATTAACTAATGGTTCCATTATTAATTGCCACTTTTAACTGTAGGCTTATATTTATTAATTGCCTTATTAAGGATTTTTTTCGGAATATTTCCTGCTATTTGTGTTTTTATACCAGCTTCTTTAAGCGCTTTAAGTAAATCCTCTGAAGCACCAACTTTCCCTGTAGATGGGCTTCTATAAAAAACCCAGGTAACTTCTTCAACCTTACCTGTGGCAATTAATTCTGCATCTTTTTTTACCTGGTCAACAACTTTACCACTATATTTTTGGAAACCCACTTTTGATTCGTAATAAATTCTTGTTTCCTGAACAGTTGTACCGACAGGCAAACCATCAACAAGTCTTGCACCATTTGAGGTAGACATTCCAGATCCTACCCCTGAAGGCTTATATGTTCCATATTGGCTGGCAAGAGCTTCTTCTCCCATTTCTCCTAAGGCTTTTGCCCCAAAATTATACAATTTTTTAGCATCTGTTACCATTGCTCCAAGTCCTTTACCTGCAGCACCAAATACAAAAAAAGTTCCTTGTGCAATTATTGCATTTGATAAGGCCTCTTTTGATCTTTTATCCTGTGCATCCCTGCCTTCAGGTGTTGTAGCTATATTATGTTCAAAAGCACCTGCAACTTGGGTATAAATTAGAAATTGTGAAAGCCTACCTTTAGTAACAAATATATCAAATACAACTGCTGCACCTATAACTCCACCCATGGCAGCAGTTTTTGATTGTGCCACATATTCATCTTCTGTGATCTTATTACTTAATAGTGCTTCTTCTCTACGTCGTGTAGCAATTTCCCATCCTTCTTCTAACCCATCTCGATCAATAAATACTGTTGGTTTGTTTCCCGCATATTGATATGTACTATAATGAGGGTATTCATTCCTGAGAGGGTCAACGGAAACAAATCTTCCCAAATCTGTCCTGTATGCACGCTCCCCATAATCTTGCCAACGGCCAAATCCAATAACTTCATTATCCTTTTCTTTGCCATTGAATGAGAACCTATATCCTGAATCAGAAGGGAAATTATATGTCCTTCCAATGAGTGGACTTCCGTAGGAAGGGTACTTAATAATGAGTATATTGGAAGGGTAAGATTTCAATTCAGAGCTATTTGATCATTATCAAATTTACGAAATAAATCAACATATTTGAAAAGTCAATTTTAACCCAGACCGAAAAATGGGGTACTTACAAAATGAACTGATATAACTATAAAACAAAATTTAGTCACAATTTATTATAATTGTCAATAACAATAAACAAAATACGCTATTTTATATAGGAATTTTCTGCATTCTTTCAAAAAAATAATCTTGAATCATAAAGTCCTTCTTACCTGAATATTTTTTGGTATACTATCACAAATCAAATAATCCTTTGAATTCGATTTTTTCAAACTACAAAACCTATTTATTGCATCTCTATAAACATTTAGTTCTCTCTCGGTTAATTTTTCTACACCATTTTCATTTACATTTTCAATTTGTATTGGCCATTTACCATAATAATAACCTCCTTTAACATCAAAGCTTGTAAATAATATTCCCATTTTTATTTTTGTTTTCGAGTGATCATATTGAATCATTTCAGGGTAAAAATATTGGCTTTGGTCTTTCTTAATATATTGTAAGGAATATTCTAACAACGTATCATGTTTATTATTTTTAACTAGCAAATAATTTATCCCACTAAAATAACCACCTGTAAACCTTGTTTTAGAGTCGTCATATTTAATATAATGGTATTTATTTATACAAGACTCAAAACAAAAAATAACAATTAGTATGGTAATAATCTTCATTATCTATGGTAAAATTGGTGGTGTGTTAAGAATTGCTGGGGCAATAAATCTAATTTCTCTATAAAGTTTCACCCTTCGATCCATAATTATATCTCCATTTCTTTTGATTTTGATCTTGGCATTTGACAAAACGAGCCGATCCTCATATGGACTAGATACAGTTATGGTACCGATCTTAGATTTGTTATCATCTCTTTTTGCATAGTCTTCATAAATAGGACCAACAAAGTTTCTTGTAAGAAAGAAGCTTATTGAACTATTTGCTGCTTGATGACCAACAGCGGTGGCACCATCCAGACCTTCAGAAGCGTATTTTGTCAGATCTTTTAAATTGGAACTAAGCGTAGTATTCCCACCTGCCCAACACTGGCCTAACAACACCGTAGTTTGTTTTCCAGCATGTCCATTTGCCAATTGCCTAAAAGCAGTAAACGTTTCGTTAGATTTAAATGCATGATTTCCAAATTTGTTAACATGAAAATCAATTGTCAAATTTTTGATGTAACCAAACGAGCCTAACTTTCTAATTATTTTTGAGCTAGCATCTAGTGCAGAAGAGGCTTCAATGACATTTAATTTTCCTCCACTAAAAAACTGCATTACTTTTGCTTTAATATAGTCGAAGGTATATGCACTTCTAAAAAAACCTTTGATACCTCCACCATGTTCTAATCTATCTGACTTCCTTCCTTCTTTATCAGCAACAACAATAAAATTCATTCCTTTTGTTCTAGAAGGATCTACATCATCTCCCATTGGGTCACTAAATAGTATTGGGTTATTTGTTAAACAAGTATAACTGCTTTCCCAAACCTTAATGACCGGATCTATATTCCAACGTCTTCCCAACCTTGCATCATATTCCCAAAACTCTGCTGTTGTCACATTTCCTTCCCCATAAATCTCATCATCCTTTTCTTGGGTATTAAATCCAAACCGATACTTCATCAAGGTATCTGAAGTAAAAGTTCGACCTTCGAGTGCACTTCCGTAGGAAGGGTAATGAAAGCTTAAATTTCTGTGGCTAAATAAAGACATATTTGAAGACTTTGAACTTATATCAAAAGTATTAAAACTCATAATTACTTCCTCAGGATTATTTATCAACTTTTTGAATTTCTCTTTCATTAATTGGTTCCGATGCGGTAAAGTAATCTGGTGCTTTTTTTATTTCTACAAATAGATTGTCTTTCTTAAAATAAACTCTTGTTAATGCTATTATTTGGTCACCCCTTTCGAATATTTCTTCATTTAAAGTTTTAGGATTATACTTCGTTGAGAATTTTTCATTGGAAAGATATTCTATATTAATACTATCCCCAGAACGAACAATTATTTTCCCATAGTCAAACCTAGTATTAATTCTCATTTTAGCTTTCTTTTGGGCAGAATCATAAAAATTGAACTGATTGATAAAAGTCATATTTGAATCAGAAATATTCTTTATCCGCATGCTATATGAGAAATATACTTTACTATCAAAATTTAACGAGTCAAGATAAAAATCAGGAACTGTATAAATTATTTTACACGACTCCACGACTATCTCAAAGTCGGCATTTTTTTTGTTCGTACAACCAAAAATGGTTGCCACCAAAAAAACTAAGATGTTCCTCATAATTTCAATTCAAATTTTATTTAGAAACTATCATTAAATAGTACTATTTCAAAATACAGCCATTTGGTTTTGGGTCAGGTTTTGGTTTATCAATAACACCAGCATCTTGGAACTTTTTCAAGTATTCTTCGGCTTTTTTATGTATGGCATCAATTTGAGTTTTTGACATGTTTGCATCTTGAAAATCTAAAGCTTTTGATATTAAACCCTCTATATTATCTCTAGCATTATTCTTAAAATCGCTTGTAGTTTTTTGATATGTTGGATCCATAACTTCTCTATAATAAACTTCCAAATGCTCAAAACCGTCACTACCTTTTATTTCCCCATGCAGTTTTTCATGTAGTAAGGCACTCTTCATATTATTAATATCATCCAATAGGGATGACAATTCGCCATTGGTAAGAATGAGAGAAATCCTGTTTGTCTTAGGATCATTGTTCATGATATCTACATTAGAACCAACAATACCATTATTGTAGTAACTTTCTGAAATTGCAGTGAGCTGCCCTCCATACTCTCCAACCCATTTTCTGTTAGCTACTGATAAATCTTTACCTCCTAATTTTTGGACATCTAATCCGACTTCCTTTGCATAGTGACCGGCGACTTTAGCTAATACTTTACTATTTTCTTTAGAGAAATTGTTTTCTGATAAAATTTTTCCAACTTTTTTTGCATCCATTATGAAAATATTATTACCAGTTTTAGTCCTATATGAAAACGAGCCATCAGCATTAAAATAGTCATCATCCCCATTATAATCCACTTTACTAAGTGGCGAATTACTTAAACACATATAATCACATTGCCAAGGCTTATTAACCGGATCAATATTCCACCTTCTGCCTAACCTGGCATCATACTCCCAAAACTCGGCTGAAGTGGTGTTGCCCTCACCGTAAATCTCGTCATCCATTTCCTGTGTGTTGAACCCAAACCGGTATTTCATCGTAGTGTCAGAAGAATATGTTCGTCCAATGAGTGGACTTCCGTAGGAAGGATAATCAAAATGAGTTCTATCTATAACGATCATTGATTTTACAAAGCTAGTAAATTCAAAAAAACAAGAGTTTTTCTGCATATTTACATCAAATTTATTTTTACTCATTGGCCGGTTAAGACAATTATTTACAAATGAAACCATATTTTATTTACATGATTTTGATGTGCACCCTCACTTTTCAGGCTTGTCAAAAGAAAAGCAATGCAACTAAAGACACACCTGACCATGAAACTATGCAGGATGAGCGTTTTGATACTGACAAACAACCGACATTGAAGCCTGATACGGTGTTCGTGGAACGCAATGTGGCAAAGGAAAGATTCGCAAATCTAAATTCATTGAGTCCCAAAATCTTGTACCGGAATTGTCAGAACCTGATCAAACCTATACTTAGTGGTTTTGAAGATAGTTCGGTCATCAGCCTGTCGGCAACAAATGCATTTGTGGAAAAAACAGGAGAAGGTTATCTGGTAATTCCTGACGGAGTTACTTGCAGGATTTCGCTAAGTGTTGATGGTGAAGTTGCCGGTGAATTTGACTATAAGGTGATCGCTCCACCCAAACCGCGGTTTGAACTTACCGTC
This sequence comes from Flavobacteriales bacterium, assembly GCA_020635455.1. GTDB lineage: Bacteria > Bacteroidota > Bacteroidia > NS11-12g > UBA9320 > JABWCE01. The sequence continues at coordinate 2,713 of JACJZT010000014.1, read as the reverse complement.
AATGGTAAAACGTATGATGGAATGGCAATGTTTCCAAAACAGAGCAGAGTTCAAATAAAGATGATTCCCGATCTTGATTTCAGACTAATGTTTCCTGAAGATGCAATTTATCAGATCGGTAGCGTTGATGTTTTTGCACAACTCAGTCTGGGGCCTGCTCAAAAAGTAAACTCTCAAAATCTTTCTGACAAAGATGCAGCCTTTCCCATAAATGTAATGCTGGGAACTCAGGTAAAACTCGCCAGACCGGGAACAATTTTTTTTCTCAGGTTCAATGATGTGGTAAGAAGAAGCAGGAATGGAAAAATTGAACGACTTGACCTTCAGGAATCTGAACGTACGTTTGCACTTATAGTTAAGTAAGTTCTGAGGCGATAAACTTGCATTTTTTGTGATCCTTCCGGTTTTTTCCATGCCAATAAAAATTTACAGGAATATTGCTACATAATTATACAAGGTTTCCGAATCAACAGAATGTAAACAATGACCCTGAACCTTTCTTCATGTTTTGAACTCTAAGGGAAGTTTTTGTATTAAATACTAATTCCTTTAGCAGCATGATTCATGACTGTAGGATACTTTTGCCATGTGATCCCACCGGTAAAGATAAAAATGGGCAATATGCTCATTGCCCGTTTTGAAGGAATGTATTATCGAAACGACTGGCCGGAAACCTATCCTGATGGTTACTGGGTTCCAACACTTCGCTATTACCGAAACCTGCCGGTTGAAGAACTCAGCAGGGAAAATATTTTATACATTGGTACTTCGTTTGAATACCACTGTTCATGGAATGCTTTGTTTGATGCCTGGATCAAATATCAAACCAAATTCAGAGAATCGTATCCCGGGGAAAATTTGCTGGAGAACCGTTTTTTTATTGAATTCATTCAAGGTCTTGCCAGTGAAGATCTCCTTAAATCATGGAAAGGACTGGTAAAAGGATGTCACAATTATTTGAGTATTTATAACATCTGAAGGGTTTAAAGTTTCAGCTTGGGTCGGTTCATTTCCACTTCTTCGATCAATGCTTTACTCACCTCATTTTTTTCGGCATAATTTGTAAATGAGGATATAACTTCAATAAGATCGGACAGGATGCTTTTTCTTTTTTTAATGTTAAATCTCTCTCCTACAACAAGCAAGTCTTCAGCGATGATGTTTTTGCGTTTCCCGTTAATCCTCATATTATGTCCGTTAACCCATTCATTTGAGCTGTTATAAGAATAGCAAAGGTCATAAGCAGGGCTCAGTGACCATACTCCATGCCGATCCATACTGAAGGAAAAATTTTTAGTGTGGTCATCACAATTATGAGCCAGAACATTAAAAACCATTCTTCTGTAAATTTCCTCTAAACTATCCATTCCCAAACCAATTCGCATGGCTGCCATAAAATACTGATCATACGAATATTCTCCAACGCTGTTGTAATCAAGTCCCAGGAGTCCACAAAGCGAATGTATATGAACTTTACCGCCATCTTCATCCCGGTCAAAACGTCTGGTCATAAAATGAATGCCATTGTATAGAGTACATTCCATCATCTGAATTCCACAGTCTCTTGCCATTTGCGAATAGCTGTATTCCAGTTTACCAAACCCGCTAGGTTCATTCAAACGGTCCTGGTTTGCACCATCGATCTTGATCAGGTAATAACCAAAATCGTTTCCAAGATCCAATTGTCCGGAACGAATGTCTCCATTCGTCTTATTAATTGCAATCAAAGCCTTTGCTCTTGCACCTCCTGCTGAAGTTCCAATGTGTAAAATATGAAGCAGGGCTTTATGATCCCCCATATTGGTCTGCAAGGCTACTTTACCTTTGGTTCCCAGCACAGAAATTTGCTCGATCTCTTCCATAGAAATAAGATCATTTCTTTGGTCGGTTTCCATGGCCGGTTTAAATTCGAGCGCTCCCATGCCTCTTGAACCTATGTATTGCAGTTTGGCAAACACATCTATGTCACTTTCCGTTAAACCTTTTTCATTAAAATAGGTCATTAAAAGGTTATTGCCAAACCGATCCGGCAATGCATCGTAAATGCAACCCGGAATACCTCCCGTGGCTTTCCATAAGGGCTCATTCACAAAAACCTCTTTCCCGGCAAGGGGAAGATAAACCGGTGAAATTTCCAGTCCGGACCTTCTGAATTCCGGCGTGTACTGAAAAGCCACACCCTGAGGAGTTTGCACCAATGCACCAACATACATGCCCCATAAATAAATATCAATTCCCATTACTTTCTCACACGCTTGGGTTTATTCTTTTCCCTTTCCATTATTTCAAGTGGTGAGAACATCGGCACTTCAGGGATGAGTTCTTTAAGGTTCTCTGTCAGTTGAAGAGCTCTCATAAGCTCAATAAGGTTATTTATGGACAGATTTTTTTCACCTCTTTCAAAACCATTGATCGTACGCATGCTTACTCCGCTTTTCTGAGCCAGTTCACGGGTGGTAAGCCTGTGATTCAGTCGCTGTTGTTTAAACCTCAATCCGAGGTCTGACAAAATTTCGGAATTTGTTGAAAAGCTGTAATTCATAGGTATTATATTGCTATTTACAAACAAATATACTATTTATTAAGCAATATATTGCTATTTATTTAAAATAATGGAAAATTGATCGATGGTCCCTACCAAGATCGTAAATTCTTACATTGAACAAGTATGGTCAAGGAAACCTATAATTTAAGGCCACTCCCAAAAGTTAAA
>JACJZT010000013.1 GCA_020635455.1 Flavobacteriales bacterium | reverse complement strand
GAGCCCAGTATTGCGCTGTCGCGAGTTTATAACCATAAGTGTTCAGGAAGGCATAGGCACAAGCACCGCTGCGCTAATGTTTGCGCCTTGGGGAATTTTTCGGAGTTTTGATCCCATCATAGGGTGTTGCCGGATCCGTTGCAGGTTCTTAAGAATAACAAGGTTATTTCTTGTAGTACATATATCTTTTCCAATTCAATAAAGTGAGTATATTTGATGCAGTTTAAACATCTTGTGAATGGAACAGATACCGAATTATTTTAAGTTTAACAACAGGCTAAGATGGCATGGTCTAATCGCCTTTTTGATTTTTTTTACAAGCTTTCTTCTGGCCGACAGTCATTCGGGTGAACACGGAGGCGACGTAATAACTTCGGTAGGTATCGCTATTTTGGGGGCAACGGTTGTTGCTTTTTTAGGGCATATTTTCAAACAACCTTTATTGCTGGCCTACATTGCAGCCGGTATTATTATTGGACCTAAGATCGGACTTGGATTGATCAAGGATGAAGGCACCATCGAAACCATAAGCCATTTTGGTTTAATTCTTTTATTGTTCCTCATCGGACTTGAGATCGACATTAAAAAACTCAAGTCCTCAGGTGCTTCGCTTTTGTTAAGCGGAGCCTTACAATTTCCATTGACGGTGCTTATGGGGCTGGGTTTTTTCATGTTACTCGGTTACTCCATGGAACCCGGAAAATACGATCTGTTGTACCTTGCAATATGCTGCGGACTTGCAAGTACAGCCATTGTGGTAAAGCTCTTGTACAGTAAATTTGAACTGGATACGCTACCTGGAAGAATTACACTGGGTATTCTTGTTTTTCAGGATCTATGGGCAATAATTGTTCTGGGTATACAACCGAATCTTTCGCATCCGGATGTTTTGCAGATCCTTTTATCCTTTGTTAAGGGTGGATTGCTGGTTGCAGTTAGTTTGTTGGTGAGCAAGTACGTTCTGCCAAAATTTTACAGCTCCATTGCCAAAATTCCGGAACTGGTTCTGGTTTCTTCTCTTGGATGGTGTTTTCTGGTTTGCGGTGGTGCAGCTTATCTTAATCTTTCATTGGAAATGGGTGCACTAATTGCAGGGGTTGCCATATCTACCTTTCCTTATAACCTTGACGTTATTGCAAAGGTTGTTAACATTCGCGATTTTTTTGTTACCCTGTTCTTTGTTTCCCTGGGGATGCAGATACCCAACCCAATGGACAATCCTCAGGTACTCCTGATGGCCGGGATCGCTTCACTTTTTTTGGTCGTTTCCAGATTCTTATCCATTTTTCCTATCCTTCACCGGTTAAAAAATGGGAACCGGGTGAGTTTGATCACTCCCATCAACTTGTCGCAAATCAGTGAATTCTCTCTTGTGATTGCAGCTTTGGGTGTAACGGCAGGTCATATTTCAGACAATACCCTCTCTATAATAATCTTTGTTTTTGTCATTACTTCGATTTCGTCAACCTATATGATCAAGTTCAGTGACGGACTTCAAAAATTTCTTTCCAGGTATCTTATCCGCTTAGGTATTAAAGACAAAGTTCATGTTAGCGAACAAAATGAAAGTATTGAGGAAAAAGAAATTGCATTGCTTGGATTTCACCGCACCGCAAGTTCTTTGATCCACGAAATATTGGCACTTGAAAAAGCATCAGACAGTGGCATTCATCTTAAAGAAAAGATCGTGGTTGTGGATTTTAACCCGGAGATCAGAAAGTCGCTTAACGATCTGGGTATAAATGTAGTGTATGGCGACATTAGCCACATGGATACCCTTCATCATGCGGGAATACACGATGTAAAGATCGTTATATCCACCATTCCGGATAGCATTTTGGTTGGAACCGATAATTTTAAGATCATAAAACACATTAAGGAGATCTGTCCGCATGCAAGGATAGTGGTTACTGCCGACAGCACCGTTTCGGCGGTTAAAATGTATGAAAAGGGAGCCGATTATGTGTTTATTCCAAGAATTCTGGCGGCCCAGAACGTTATCGAAATGATCGATAAAATGATGAAGATACAAGATGAAGAACTTAGGGAATTCATTAATAACGAAATAGCACTGCTGGAAGTGAGGCAAGAAGTAATTTCCTGATCGTTTTTTTTTAAGGAGTTGGGGTATTTTGAAATCCGGGTGTAGGCCGAAGGGTTTATCCCATGGTTTTTTCAATCATACGTATATTGTACGTTTTTAGCTCTTCAAGAACAGGTTGGTAAATTTCTTTGTAAATGGGCATTATTGCACCCTTTTGGGGTACCCTGTCCTGCAAGATCAATTTTGTGGCCATACCCAGAGGCAAACCAACCAACTGACTCATTGCAGTTCTCTGCTGATCTTCACCTTTATTAATAATAGAACTGTGAAGTTCTTTTCTTTGCCCGTTCTCCATATAAACAAACTTGTGCCACATTACGATCATGTCTTTTTCATTGGGTTCCATGGTCCATTTTCGTTCCAGGATATGTTGCAGGATCTGAGCAGGTGTTGCATTTTTTAATCCAATTTTTATTGGTTTGAAGAGATCCAGACTTTCAAGCTTATGCCAAATTTCAACATCGTCCTGGGCTATGTTCAGATAATATTTAAGTTTTAATTCAACCGAATCGGTAGGATGATAAGCAAGAAAAGTATTTATGAATTCTCTGAAGGTCATGTTTTCAGAATTTTCAAGAGTGTACGAATCGTCGGTAGCTCCCAAAGCCACGAAAGCGTTCCATGCTTTACAAAAGCCGGGTCGTCTTAAAGTACCTCTGTACATGGTTTTTATATCTTCCAGGCCATAGGTTTTAATGTATTTAAGCGAATCGCGGTTGGCATAGCCTTCAAACATACCGTATTGTTCAATTTCTATTATTTCGGTTCTCGAAAAAACCTGATGATACGGTATGTATTTATATTCACCCTCCTGCATAAATTTTATGGCACCTCCATATCCGGAGAGGACTACATTTCTGGGATTCCAGGTAAACTTATATTTCCAGGCATTATCATCGTTTTCGGGAGCTACCAAACCACCGGTAAAACTTTCAAATTCCCTTATATAACAACCTCTTGCTTTCAATTGGTCGATAATAGACATCGCCGAAATATGATCCAGCCCGGGGTCAAGTCCGCATTCGTTAAGAAATATAAGGTCTTTATGTTTGATTTCAGGATCCAGGTCCATCATTTCTTTTGAAAGATAGGAGGCTGAGACAAAATGCTTATTAAAATTCAAACAGGTTCTGGCCACAGGCATGTGCATGTGTGCAGGAAGCATGCTTACAACTAGATCGTGCTCCTCAACAAGCTTATCAAGCTTTTCCGGTTGGTTGATATCAAGTTGAACTGCTTTCGAATTTTCAAATACGGATTTCAGAACTGCAAGTTCAGGATCCATATCGGCAATGGTTAAATTCCAGTCATTCTCCAGGCCTTGCTTACACAAGTATTCGATCAGGTGAGTGGTTGACCTTCCGGCACCAATAAGTAATATGCTTTTTGGCATAGGCAAAATTAAGTCATAATACTTCTTTTAAACTACACTTCACCGGATTTGGCATATCCTTGTTTATAACTTGGATAAAAGGATGTAAATTTATAAGTAATATTGTTCATTCATTAATTCTGATAAGGTTCATGAAGCAGATCAAAAACAGCATCCTCAACCACACAAAAAACCTAAGTCCGTTTACCGAACTGGAAAAGTCCCTGATCCTGGAGGCTGAAAAGGCAACTGCAAATGCCTATGCCCCCTTTAGTAATTTTTTCGTCGGTGCTGCTATTTTATTGCAAAACGGAGAGATCATTACCGGAAGTAATCAGGAAAATGCATCGTATCCAAATGGTTTGTGTGCTGAAAGGGTGGCTTTAAATACCTATGGCAACATGAGAACGGAGGAAAAGATCGTTGCTATGGCGATCACCGCCAAAAGCAAAGATTTTAAAATTCCGGAGATCCTGTCGCCATGCGGCGCGTGTTTGCAGGTGATGGCCGAATACGTTAAGCGCCAGAATTCAGATTTTAGGATCATTGTGTTCTCTGAAGTAGGGGGGTATTATTATGCTGAAGGTGTATCCACCTTTCTTCCTTTTGGCTTTAACCTTAACAGAAAGTAGACCTAAGCATTTAGTTTTCCCTGATCTTTGCTTTCAAAGCATCAATTTTAGCTGCCATTTTCCTGAAGAATTTCAGTCTTTGTTTTTCACCCGAGTTTGTGAGTAAGATCGATTTTTTGATCAGGTTTTCGATCCAGCTCCTGGTTTCCTTTATAAATGCCGGATTATCGGTGGCAATGCTGTTAAAGGTATTGTAGCCGAGATAAACCGTACCGGAATCATCGTCCTTTCCGGATTCTATGAGAACGGAATTATTTCCGATAACCACTTCGCAGAAATACAATAAAGACTCGTGTGGTTTTCCCAATACAGCCTCGCCTGTTGACTCACATTCTGCAGAAAGCAAATTGATAAGGTCCTGTATTTCATCCATTACCTGCAAGGCATCGTCTTTTTTTTCAAAAAAGCCCGACTCCCAGAAAAAATCAACCTGGTTTAAGGTGCTGTCGATGGTTTCGTTGGTCCATATTTCAACCCTGTTTAGTTGTTCGTAAATTTTAAACGTATTCTGATTGAGAATCCTGAGTTCTTCCGAAACAATATTCGGATCATATTTTGCCCCTTGAATATCCGGTGAATTGAGTACGGATTTTTTCCAGTAGAAACTTTTAAAGGATGAAAGAAATGGGTGATTAAAATGTCGGAAAACCGGAATATCCTCGGCGGCATATACAATTCTGGATCGTTCGGAAAGGGACGCTTTTTTTAGAAAATCCTGAAAACCCTCAAAATAAGATTTGAAATTAAGGGAATCTTCATACATGGGCGTATAACTGAAGGTCACTTTTTGATTTTGATCGTGGATCATTGAATCCAGCGAAATACCAAAAGCTTTAGAAATGCGGACTGCTTCGTCGAAAGTAAAACTGCTTTGGCAACGAAGCCGACGGTAAATACTATCGGTGGATACAGATAAAATATCGGCAAGTTCCTCAGCCGGATTGATGTTTGAAGGTAAGGTCTTTTTTAAAAGCTCAACAAATTTTTCCTGATAATGCATTTCCGAACCCATTATTTTTTATAAAATCAGCCAATTCGTAAAATTTATTTTAGAAATATTACCAGAGACCATTTTTTCTGAAGGGTCGTTTGCAAAAATCACCAATTTCATTCCTCAAAATTATCTGAATTTGCAAATTATGCAAAAAATCCGAAGTATGGCCGCGAAATGCAATTGGGGCTATTGTTGAGATCGTCGAACCTTTGTACATCAAATTTTATTAATTATGAAAACAACAAAAAACATTCTGATCAATTTTATTTTATTTCTGGGTTTGGTATTTACCAACGAAGCGTTTGCACAAACAACCAAAAAACCCATTGCAGCAGTGCTGGGAATCGACAGTAAGGGGATCATTCAGGATTCTGAGATGCTTGGCTATATGCTAAGGCTGGAACTCGAAAAAGCGGAAGTTTATACACTTTTGGATAAATATGATGTTGCTGATCTGGTTAAGAGTAACCACATTGATGTGAAATCGTGTTTTGGAAAAACCTGTGTTCTGAACGCCGGCATAATTTTGGGCGCTGAGCAAATGGTGACCGGGTCTGTGGAGCGCTTCGGCGAAAAAATCGTTATTACGCTCAAAGTGATCGATGTGGGTACTGAAGAGGTCATCCATCAAAATACTACCGAATACCTGAACATGCAAAATGAGTTGCAGCGCATGCTTACTATTTCGGTTCAGAAGCTGCTTGGTCTTCCACAAGATGAAAACATCAACAATTTACTTATCTATTTTGATGCGCCCATCGCGAGTTCAAAGACCCTGAACAAGCTTTCCGGTCCGAGAATGGGAGCGTCTTTGGTCTTCGGTGATGCGGCCAAGGTAATGCAGGCACCTGAAAGCCAGGGTGGATATAATATGTACCCGGTTAACTTCCAGATCGGTTGGCAATTTGAAAAGCAATACCTTAGTGCCGGAGAATTCCAGGCATTGGTTGAGTTGATCCCTTCGATAGGAGGCCTTGAGTCAGGCCAGTTCATACCTTCCTTAACTTTATTGAACGGTTTCAGGATGGGAAAGGCAGGATGGGAGTTTGCATTTGGTCCCAATTTCAGGATCGTAAACAAGGAAGACGGTTTTTTTGACGAGTTCAACTCGATGGGAAATGGTGCCGGAAAATGGTACAGGAAGTTTGAATGGGATCAAACCGGTCCTAATCCAAACCCTATACAGAGCCGACTTGACAGCCGAGGCGACCCAACCCTGTCTACCAGTCTGTTCATAGGCGTTGGACGTACCTTTAAGTCGGGGTATTTGAACATACCAGTGAATGTTTATGTAATTCCCCGTAAGGAAGGAACCATAGCCGGGGCATCTTTTGGATTTAACATTTACAAGAAACCCAAAAGCCGTTAAATATGAAAGCCGGGCTTAAATTATTGGCGGTCACAATGCTGGTACTTTGCATTGAGGGTTTTTATAAAGGGGATAACTGGCCCGACCTGCAAAAGAAAGAAGATTTGAAAGACCTTGGTATTGGTAGGATTATTGAAGCAGACGGCTCAAAAATTGTGAAGATCGAATTGTATGAGGTTGGACGGTACGGATTGAAATACGTAAAGGATGAAAGCCTGCATGATCTTTCTTATGATGATTTGGACCATGTTGAATTTCCAAGGTCAAAATGGGGGTATTTAAGCATTCACTTCAGAGAAGGGGAACCGGTTTTTAATAAAAAATGAGAAAGGTGCTTGTGAATTTAATTCTTTGCCGGTTTTGGGATTTTCTTTTCCTGTATTACCATTATTCTTTCAGTTTTATTTTCCCAAACCTGATGAATGCTTACCGAAACGATCTTGAGAGTTACGTTTACCGACCTGAATTTATTGTCGTTGGAAAAACAAAAAAGATAGCTGCCATTTAAGGGTTCGTGCATAGCCGAAAAGTCGTTTATCACCTTTCCTTTTTTAAAATATTTAAAACCTTTTTTATTTTCAAAACCACTTTCCTGATCCTTATTTGAAAGGTAATAATCAACATCTTCACCGGTATTCAGAGAAGTTAGAAAAGAAGCACCGCCAAGAGCAAGTGCAGCAAGGGGCCCGTAATTTGGTAATCTCACCAGAACGGGCCCCATGTTTTTGTTAAGCATATTTACGGCATTATTAAAAGCCTTGATCCCTGCCTGGTCTACACCAATATAATAACTCCACGTAACGGTATTTTCAGGAAGGGTAAAACCAAAGCAGGATGAACCCTGTCCTGGACGCCACTGTGCACTTATTTTAGCTGTTTTATCTGTTAGATTGTAGATCAGTGTATCGCTTCTAACCAGCACGGGTCTTTCGATCAATTTATACAATGTGTCGTAAACGGTTACCCATTCTAGGTCGGGATAGTATTTTGGAATTTCGCTTAACGATAAGGACCTTTTCAGACTAAAGTGAAAAACGCGATTTGTTAGTCCGTTATTTCTGAAATACAGTTTGTATTTGCCGGTTTGAAGGATATTGATTTTTTGCGATTTAATTTCCTCAACGTTTGCTGCTGTGTATATTTTTGATCCTCCGTACTGCTTAAGTTCTATTTCCTGTATCTGTTTGCCTTTTACCATATCAAAGTCAAGAATTACCTCGTCACCTTCTTTCAGATCAAATGAAAACACCTTTTCTTCCTTTGCTTTGATCATAACTTCGGAGTTAAGCAGGGAGATATCGTACTGAGCCCAGGCCTGAATGCACGGAAGGATGATAAATAAAAGAAAGATGTGCCGAATCATCATTGATTTTGATTTTGTAAAAATAACGAAAGGCAAATAGGAATGGTATTGATGGTTAATTATGTGATCTAAAAGTTGGCGGTCAAATGGAAGATAAAGTTTGTGGATGGTTACGTTTAAAATAGAAATTTTTGATTTTGAGTGCGGTTGTGCGCGCGCCTGCGGCGCGCGCGAATCGTCAACGGATCTTTATATTTTTATTATCTTGATATAACGTCTCTTTTTATCGATTATTGACTCGTAAAATTATCGAAATACTATGTTTGGAAAACCAATTAAAATTGAAGCTGACATTCAGGCATCCATAGAAAAAGTCTGGGATAGCTGGACTAAACCTGAGCACATACAAAACTGGAATTTTGCAGGCGACGACTGGCACTGTCCTCATGCGGAAAATGACCTGAGAAAGGATGGTAGATTCAGTTATACCATGGCGGCAAGAGATGGAAGCTTTCAATTCAACTTTTCAGGAACCTACCTTGAGTGCGTGTTACATAATAAAATAAAGTTTCAATTAGATGATGACAGAATTGTTGTGGTAGAATTTAATGAAAGTAACGGAATCACCCGGGTAACAGAAACCTTTGATCCGGAAAATCAAAACGACCCTGAACTTCAAAGAAAGGGATGGCAAATGATATTAGACCGATTTAAAGGATATGTAGAGCAAGGTTAAACCAATTTTTCGTTCAACGTTCTCAAAAACCTCATATTAATGATAACTTGACAAATTAGTATAGGTTTCACACACTTGTTACCGCCAATTTTTTTCCCGCAACAGTTGACAATTCATTATCTTTGTATTGACATCATATGCGAACCAAAGAAATTAAATCACAGATTCACAAAGTTATTGATGAAATTCCGGAGGGGGTTTTAGAAAATATTTTAGAGTATCTTAAACAATTACAAGAAACCCCATACGAAAAAGTGAATCTAACAAGAAATCTGAAACGCATAATTTCAGAAGATAAAGAGTTGTTGGAAAAGCTTGCCAATTAACTTATGCTCGAATTAGCTGAAGTTTAAAAAATCCATTCAATACTTATTGATAAATTTGGCGGGCTTAATGGAGTAAGGGATATTGAATTACTTGAATCCGCCATAGGAAGACCATATGCCACATTTGACGGTAAAGAATTATATCCAACAGTAATTGACAAAGCTGCAATATTAGAAAGCCTCTTGTTAAACCATCCATTCATAGATGGAAATAAAAGAATTGGCTATGTAATGACAAGATTAATATTACTTGATCAAAACCTAGACATTAAAGCCAGTCAAGATGAGAAGTATGAATTCATTATTTCCATAACCAAAGGTGAAAAGAATTTTGAAACCATAAAGGAGTGGTTAACTTCACGAGCATATAAAAAAGGTTAAAACTAACGCTAACACCACACTTGTGAAATGCGGAATTTCGGGTTAGGAAACCTCATTCTGACAATGTACATTTGTCTAAGGCGAAGGCTTTTGACTCCCGATGCGCACAGCTCAAGCCTGTGAGTCGTTCGTTATTTCTTGGCCTTTAAATTGAAGGGTATAGACCAGCCCATAACCAGATTTAGATAGGTTCTGTTGTTCAGGACGCCCTTCTTCTCTCCTTCATAACCGGGGCGCTGACCAAATTCAAAACTATAGGATAAATAGGTCTTGGTGGGATTTTTCCACGACATTCCAATTCTCCATCCGGTTCTTTTATTGGAGTTGTTTTCAAGTTTAAAGGTGGTTCCGTCCTTAAATTTCACATCCTGGTAGCTGAGCACCGGAGCAAACATAACATCTGCAAAAAAGTCAACGTAACTGAAATTGCCTTTTGTTTTCGAATACCCTTCAACTTTGGTAGCGAGGTTTGTGATCGACTTTAGGGTAAGCCCACCAAAAAGTGTGGCAGTGCGCATTTGGCTATATCCATTGTAAACCGAGCTGCCATGTACCGTTTTTCCATAATCTCCAAAGGTTACGGTTTCGTTGCCCTGAGTTGCTTTCCAGGTAGAAATTGCATCGCCTTCATCAAAATCAATGGCAGTGTTCAGAAAGGAAACGCCCCCATGAATTCCGGTAATTCTGCGCACGGAACCCGGAACCATGATGTATTTGGTGTGAGTGTATTTATAATTTCCCGAATAGGTTGTACTCGAAGACAGAACAACTTTCAAAGGTTTTTTCTTGATCTTATCGATTAAATGTAAACTTCCCGAAGCCTCCATATAGGTTAATTTGTTGAAATCGTTTTTTGGAACTGCAAGCGATCCGTCAAAATGAGACCTTGCATTCATGTCGAGGTAGGCTTTGCGGAATGCTCCGTTGAGGGAAAGTCTTTTGGTTAACAAAACATCCCCCCGAACTCCGTAACCAAGTGTGATGTTTGTACCCCAGGCTTCGGCATAAAAGGGATCCAGGTGTATGGTAAATCGCTTTGGGTTTGATGGGTCATCCTTTAATATTTTATAAGAATGAGTTTGAGAAAAAGAAAAATAACTGAAACAAACGAGTAGAGATAAAAAAGATGTTTTCATACTTTAAGTGGTTTGTTGGTTCAATACCCTCATTCTGATAAAGGTAAACGTAAAGTGTAAATACCACCTTTTTTGGGGAATACAGAGGGTAAAAACCTTGAGAAATTGATTGTGTTTCGAGGCATGGAACTGAAGGTTTATCTCAAATTCCGGTGTAGATTTGCTAAACTTAAATTTCCTTAGCGGTGCCTTCAATAACAAGAATACATGTGTTTCCTATAAAGTCCATGGATGGGCTTTCAATAAAAAGCGGGCTGATAAGTTCGGGGAACTGTTTGCTGCACGATCGTGAATTTGCACTAAAAGACGCTTCAGGTGCCTATCTGAATGCTAAGAAAAATGCTAAGATCCATAGTTTGAGAAGTTATTTTGATCCACACACATTCCAGGTCCGGTTCGGCGGGGATTCCCCAATAAAAAGTCCATATTTTCATGTGTTAGATCAGAAACCTGAACTTGAAAAGTACCTGAGCAATTATTTTGGTGAAACGGTGATCTGGTGCAGAAACTTAAAGGGAGAATTTATGGATATACCCTTATATTCAGGAATAACTCTGGTTTCAACCGCTAGTCTCGAGGCCGTTGCTGCTTATTTTGGTTTTACCCTTGAAGAAACCCGTAAACGTTTCAGGGCAACCATAGAAATTGACGGGGTGGAGGCTTTTTGGGAGGATCGTTTGTTCGGAAAACCGGGTGAAACCATTCCGTTCAGATTGGGCAATGTTAAATTAATTGGAATGTCACCGAGGGAAAGGTGTGTTGTTCCTTCAAGACATCCGGAAACCGGAGTTTTGACCCGCAAATTCCAAAAGGAACTTTCAGAATTCAGAAAAAAGAACCTTGCAGCAAACTCTCCATTAAAGTACTATCCACACCATTACTACCTGGCTGTAGATTGTTTGATAGCGGATTCTGAAACAGGCAAAAGTTTGTTCATAGGTGACAAACTTATTTTTGATTGATCATCCTGCCGATGCCTCAACCGATTTAGAATACTCGGCAAGCAGCTGGTCCTGAATCCCCTGCGGCACGGCAGCATATTCATCAAAAGAAGTGCTAAACGTAGCACGCCCCTGAGTTATCGATCTCAGAGTGGTTGAATAACCGTACATCTCGGCAAGTGGTATTTTGGCTTTAATGGTTTGGTATCGGTCGTTTCCCTCCATGTTAAGAATTATTGCTCTCCTTGATTGCAGATCGGTCATGATGTCGCCCATTTTTTCATCAGGAACTTTAACTTCAAGATGGTTTATCGGTTCCATCAGCTTAGGTTTTGCATTGAGGAAAGCCTCTTTGAAAGCATGAGCTCCGGCAATTTTGAACGAAATATCGTTCGAGTCAACGGGGTGCATTTTTCCATCAAAAACCATCACTCGTACATCTCTTGCATACGACCCGGTAATGGGTCCTTTTTCCATTACCTCAAGAATGCCTTTTTTGATAGAAGGTAAAAATCTCATGTCAATAACACCACCAACAATGCAGTTGTAAAATTCCAGACGTCCGCCCCAGGGCAGATCGATCTCTTCTTTTCCACGAAGCTGAAAACCTTCCGGTGGAGCCATTCCTTCGTAAAAGGCTTCAACCTTTAAATGCACTTCACCAAATTGTCCGGCTCCTCCGGATTGTTTCTTGTGTTTGTAACTTGCAACGGCTGATCCCTGAATGGTTTCACGGTACGAAATTCTGGGTTGGCTGAATTCAACTTCAATACCATAATCGTGTTTTAAGATCCATTCGACCACGGACAAATGCAATTCACCCTGACAAGAAACGATCAATTGACGCAATTCACTGCTAAAGTTTACCAGAACGGTAGGGTCTTGATTGTGAATCTTACGCAGGGCTTCGGAAAGTTTTTCCTCATCTTTTTTATCAACCGGTTCAATGGCCTTGTGGATTCTTGCCTCCGGAAAATTAATGGGTTTAATGCTTATGGTTTTACCCGGTTTATGAAGTGTGTCGTTGGTTTCAACATTTTTTAATTTTAGGGTTGCACCCACATCTCCGCTACTCAATTTATTTACTTGCTGGCGTTTAATGCCATCCATGATATACAATTGATTGATAACCTGTTCTTCACCGGTTCTCGAATTGCTCAATTTATCCCCCTGCTTGATCTCGCCCGATTTTACCTTAAAAAAAGTAACCTGCCCTACATTGGGCTCAAACATATTTTTGAAAACAAAAAGCGCTGTTGGTTTTTCCGGTAAACATTCGATGGTGTCACCTTCAAGGCTAGTTTCGGGTATCAAATCAGAAGCGGCAGGAGCAACATTGTCGATAAATCCCATTAACCTTCCCGAACCCATATCCTTTAAAGCAGAAACACAAAAAACCGGGAAGATGTCGTGATTGAGCATTCCCTTTCTGATTCCCTGTCTCATTTCATCTTCATCCAGGGTGCCTTTTTCAAAAAACAATTCCATTAGTTTTTCATCATTTTCGGCAGCTTTTTCAACCAGTTCGTTGTGCAGCTCATTGGCCTTATCGGTTTCAGATGCAGGTATTGCCAGCTTCTCCGGTTTTCCTCCTTCATCCTTAAATTTATACATTACCATTTTAAGCACATCTATGATGCACAAAGAACCTTCATGCATGATCGGATATTGGATCAGAGTGGCATTTTTACCGAACTGATCTACAATGGATCGGAAGCTTTCATCAAAATTCGCGGCAGGGTGATCGATCTGATTGATCACAAATAAGGTAGGTTTCTGTAAATTATCAATGTAGTTCCATATTATTTCGGTTCCGACCTCTACACCGTGCTGTGCATTTACAACCATTACAACGGTATCGGCGATCCTCATGGTCGATGCAATTTCGCCGAGAAAATCATCCAGACCGGGAGAGTCGATGATGTTTATTTTGTAGTTTCTCCATTCGGTGTGCAATAAGGTTGCATATACCGAAGCTTCTCTTTCATGTTCGACAGGATGATAATCGGAGATCGTATTTTTCTGTTCCTTCGTGCCTCGGCGGTTTATTAAGCCTGCTTCAAACAGCATGGTTTCAGCTAAGGTTGTTTTTCCACTGTTGTGGGCTCCTACAAACGCAATGGTTTTAATGTGTTTTTCATCAAATTCTTTCATGGCATTGAATAAAGTTTTTAGTATTCCGCCCCTGTTTGGGCTATTTATCTTAAATGAACGTAAATATTCACTTCAAATAAAAGCATTTGAAAATAAAAAACTTGGTATGTGCCATATTTTTTTAATTTTTCAGTAAAACTGCAACGAATGTTGGCTAAATGAAGTCCTAATTAAAACAATTGGTCATTTTTAACCATTACTTCAGGGATGGTTTGTTAAATTTGTAGAGTTGACAAGGTGTTGAGGCGGTTAAAATTTCTTTTACTTCTGATATTGGGTGCGGTGTTTATCGGGTC
>JACJZT010000012.1 GCA_020635455.1 Flavobacteriales bacterium | reverse complement strand
CTTTCCAATAACGACACTTTGCGCAACCCGGAACATATTTTTTCTGATTCCGGGAAGTATTTGGTAAAACTCATTGTTGCCGACACCTCCGGCTGCAGAGATACCGTTTCCAAAACCCTTTATATTTATCAGAAACCTCAAGCTCTTTATACTTACAGCAATGCATGCAGCGGATTATTAACCATCTTTACAAATGCATCCAAAGCAGGTTACAAGGATAGCATTACCAATTATTACTGGGATCTTGGAAATGGGGTCCGTTCGAATTCAAAGGATACCGGCAGTGTGTATAATTTTACGGGTACCTATACCACCGGTTTGATCATAAGCACCCTTGCAGGTTGCAGAGATACCTTACAAATGGTCCTGACCCAGTTTAAAAAACCAACGGGCCGTATAAGTCCGGATAGCGCCTGCCAGAATGCACTTATTGATTATTTGGCCGATACATCCTCCAAAGCTTTATCCTATCGCTGGGATTTCGACGATGGCAGTTTCTTTTCAACCCGAAATGCAACTCATACGTATAAAAATTCAGGAACCTTTTATCCAAAATTGAGTGTTGACTTTGGTTCTACAAAATGCACCATAGATGTGGACAGCATTTTTATTTATGCCTTACCGGATCCTGATTTTGTTATCGTGGCGGATACTCAGTGTTTTCTTGGCAATAACGTATGTATAAAGCCAAAAAAGGGCAATAAACTCAAGTCCCGGCTTGTGGTTTTTGACGACGGAACCTTTGATAACACAACACCACTTGGCGATAGTGTGATCTGCCATAAATATACCGATCCAAAAGGTGGAAATTATTTCATCACGCTTGAAGTAGTGGATTCAAACAATTGTCTGGCATCAAAAACCGCAGTGGTTCCTGTTTTGATCTACCCCGAACTCATTGCAGACTTTGATTTTACAGGTTCAAATGCCTGTTTTAAAACTCCGGTCTCACTTCGAAATTTATCAAACAGTACCCCACCGGTAATAAGCTCATTCAAATGGGATTTTGGAGATGGAAGTTTCGACAGTGTTAACTGGACGAATTTTAAGTATACCTATAATCTTAACGGAAGTTTTAAGATCAAACTAAGCATTGAAGACGACAAGGGTTGCCGGGATACCGTACTACACGATTCAACCATCATCAACACCAGTTTCATCATAGATGCCAGGCTGGATTCAATGGCAGGATTTTGTAGAAATGACAATTATTTCAGGTACAAACAAAGTCCGGTCACGGGTGCAAAGATCAATTGGGATATTCCCGGTGTAGGCAATTACAATACTTTTACTCCGGTATTTAAGATCACTACCCTCGGGATTTTTTACCCAACTGTAAGGATTCAGAAAAACGGGTGCGATACTCTGACAAAACTTGATTCCATTGTGATAAAAGGACCAAGAGCAATTTTTGGTAGCATCCAAAATCGTTTTCAATGCCAAAGCAAAGACACCGTTTTCTTTACCAATAACTCTACTTCATTTCAAAGCAGCGGCCTGTCCGTATTTTGGGATGTTGGCGATCCTTCGGCAGCCAAATGCATAACCGATAGCCGCAAAAACATCAACGTTGGAATGAACTGCCGGTATTCGGTTGATTCGGCAGGTTTTAAACATTTCTACCCAAAAGGGGTTGCCAGATGTTATTATGTAAAACTGGTTGTTTCGGATACCATACTTGGTTGCCACGATAGCGTTACAACTCCTGTTCCAATTATGGCACCCCAGGCAAAAGGTTTGTTCACCCCATCGGATACCTTTCCCTGTCCTGGCCCTGAACTCTACAAATACATTACCTTCAACCTGAATCAGTCTCAACCATCCTGTATTAAGTCTTCCTGGTGGGTTATGTGGGATTCTCTTTCGGCTGTAAAAACCGGAAATTTTGATTCAAACTGGCAATTCCGTTCACTAGGTCACAACTATTATTACACCAAAAACAACGGAGACAGTCTTGGTAACGTAAGTATCGGACTGATCGTTGAAAACGGTACCGACACCAATGGTATAGCATGCAGAGATACGGGATGGTTTCATAATTCGGTGAACATCATTCGTATAAACCCATTGTTTTACAGTAATTACGATTCCAACAAATATTATTGTGCCAACACTTTGCTGCGATTTCATCTTGAAGATTCAAACCAGATCACCGGCTCAAGGTTTATCTGGGATATGGGAGACGGTACGATCATTGACACTACATCCCAGAATTCATTTACCCACCTTTACAAAAACTCCGGCAAGTACAGAGTGCAATTGAGGGTGATGGGGCCCAAGGGCTGTGTAGCAGATACTTCCATTTATGTGAGATTTGGTGTTCAAAAAGACTTTGCATTTTCCGATACCCTTGTTTGTATCAATAAACAAAGTGTTATTCTCGAAAATAACCGGTATTTCTCACAGGGACCTGCAGGAAAAAAGTTCTGGAGCGATTCGGTCAGAACGGCCAATGGTAAAGAACTGATGCACTTTGATCTGGACGATGGTAAAGGATTCCGGTTTTTGGGTAACAAACCGGTTATTTCTTATTCCATTCCGGGGCAGTATCGTGTTTCAATGGCCATTCGCGATAGCCTGGGTTGCTGGGATACTGCATTTGATCACAGAATTATTTCTGTTTCGGGAGTTTATGCAGATTTCGCAGTGGCCCAGGATACTTTTTTATGCGCTCAGTCCATCGACCTGATATCGAAGGCAACCACATACGATTCGTTAAACAATGCGCAAATGCCCGGTGATTCCGTGTCAAAATGGACCTGGTCATTCGGTCCATCCTTTGCAAAGAGTTTTGTGCCCAACCCCAGGCGATTTTTTGACATTGGCACCTATTCGGTAAAAATGAATGTGGTAAACCCGACAGGCTGTAAAGATTCGGTTACAAAAAGTTTTACCGTGATCGGGCCATTGGCCCATTATAATTTTGTAGGGGATACCTCCGGTTGTGAACCATTGACTGTTACCTTTCAAAACAACTCAAAGTTTGCTACAACCTATATCTGGCAATTTAACGATGCGGGAAAAAATGCATTTGGTACTGATGAAGACACCAATATTTCACACCGATTTGTTGGTGCCGGTAAATTTTATCCTCAACTAATTGCAAGGGGACTTTTCAAAAGAGCAGGCATCTCTCAAATTTGCGATGATGTATACCCGGATTCGAACGATCAGATCAAAAAAGTTGTAACGGTTTACGAATTGCCTAAGCCCGACTTTACCTGGAAAACCAATTGCAAAACCTCCACCACTACCTTTACCAATACCAGCACACTGGATTCCGGAACCATCATTGCAGAACAATGGTTTTTTGGGGACGGAAGCAGCAGTTTTGGTCCAAATCCAAGTCATACCTATGCCGATACAGGTAAATACAGGATCGTATTGAAAGTGCTTTCCGACAAGGGTTGTGAAGATTCTATCGTTAGAGACATTGTTCTTTCACTGGCACCGGTCACCAATTTTGGCTTTAAAAGTGTTTGTCAGGGATTACCCAATTTGTTTTCGGATTCTTCCGTAGCCTTTAACGACCGGATCTATTTATGGAATTGGAATTTTGGCGATGGAACAAGTTCGCGACTCAAAAACCCGAGCAAGATCTTTCCTTCCGATACGGTTTATTCCGTTAAACTAAAAGTAACCAATATCGCAGGTTGTTCAGACAGTCTTGTTAAAAAAGTAAGCGTATTAAGCAATCCCAAACCTTCCTTTACCCAGCAAAATGTTTGTGACCAGAGCATAATGTATTTTTTTAACACCTCTACTTCAAAACAAAATCCGGCTAAAATTATTTGGGATTTTGGGGATGGCACGGCAACCAACAACTATAACGACAGTCATCTTTACAGAGGTCCGGGCAATTATTCGGTTAAACTCAAACTCATTACAACGGATAATTGTCTTGATTCATTTACAACCATAGTAACCGTGCATCCAAATCCGGTTTCAATTCCGGTAATTCAAAATCCGGTCCAATGCTTTAAGTACAATCTTTTTGATTTCGGCGATTCGAGTAAAATTATTTCAGGAAATGTTTCTGCTGAATGGGATTTCGGTGACACAGACAGTTCCTTCATGTCTAATCCCAAACATTCGTACACTGCGGATGGACTTTATAAAATACGGTTGATCTCGGTTTCAGGGTTTAATTGCCGGGACACAAGTTTCGACTCTGTGCGTGTTTACCCAAGTCCCAAAGCATCTTTCAGCATCAACCAGGCAGATCAGTGCCTGCGTTATAATCTATACGAGTTTAACAATACCGGAACACTCTCATCGGGTAGTTTTTCAAACCGATGGGAAACCGGCACCGGGGACAGCGCTTTTTCCGACACCTTTAAATATCATTATCAGGATACCGGCTTGTTCAGACCATTGTTGATCTTAACCTCGGATAAAAATTGCACAGACAGCACTTACGGTTCTGTAAAAGTTTTACCTATGCCAATTTCAAGGTTTCTTATCAACGATACTCAACAATGTTTTAAAAACAACTACTTCAATTTTACCAATTACAGCGCCTCGTCTGCTGGACTCTCAACCTATTTCTGGGATTTTGGTGATTCAACCGGTTATACCGGCAGAGATACAGCACATCAGTACACATCGTATGGTAAAAAAGTGGTGATGTTGAGTGTTGTTAGTTTGGAAGGCTGCATCGACAGTGCTTTTGAAACCATTGAAATCTACCCAATGCCGGTTTCGGTATTTCAAACCGACGACTCTCTGCAATGTTTAACCGGAAATGTCTTTAACTTTAGCAATAAAAGCAAGCTTGATTACGACAGCATGAGTTATCTCTGGCATTTTGGTGATCTGAACTCTTCCAATCTAAGCAATCCTGCACACAGTTATTCTTCCTTTGGTACCTTCATGGTAGTTTTGATCTCAACTTCGAATCAGAATTGTACAGATAGTTCCATACAGCCGGTAACCGTTTATCCAATGCCTGTGGTTAAGCCAATTGTAAACGATTCAAGTCAATGCTTTGAAGTTCAGAATTTTGTTTTTACCGACAGCAGTACCATTGCCAATGGGTTTTTATCAAAAGTTTGGAAAACCGGGGACGGAAATCAATATTTAACCGACACTTTGGTAAAGTCATACCAAACAGAAGGATCCTTTAAGGTATGGTTGATCCAGAATTCAGATGCACAGTGTTCCGATTCGGCATTTATTAACGTAATTGTATATCCTAAGCCCACTGTGAATTTCAGCATAAACGACACCGGACAGTGTCTTACCGGAAATGCTTATTCCTTTATCAATCTCTCAACCATCAGTTCGGGTTCTCAGAGTTATGAGTGGAAATTTGGTGATGCATCTTCACAATTCACAACCAATTCATCTCATTCGTATGCGAACCAGGGAACCTACCGGGTGAGTTTGATCGCAACGAGTACTTTTGGTTGTAAAGACTCCGCAGCCATAAACGTAGAGGTATATCCTATGCCTGTACCGGGTTTCACCATGAATCAAAATGAACAGTGTATAAGAGACAATTCATTTAAGTTTACCAACAACAGCACCATCTTGTCAGGTACGCTAAAGTATTTATGGCATTTTGGTGATACCGGTACTTCTTCCGACACCTCACCTGTATACCAATACATGGATATCGGCAATTATACCGTTCGCTTAAACGTAACTTCCGGATTTG
Organism: Flavobacteriales bacterium; assembly: GCA_020635455.1. GTDB lineage: Bacteria > Bacteroidota > Bacteroidia > NS11-12g > UBA9320 > JABWCE01. The sequence goes on along the minus strand of JACJZT010000012.1, from coordinate 23,932 downwards.
GATGTCAGGATTCCATTTTTGATTTTACTACGGTAAATCCCATGCCTCAATCAGGTTTTACCATTAGCGATACGACCCAATGCCTGAACGATCAGAATTTTATATTTAACGACACCGGTAAAATTTCAAGGGGTTTTTATTTCAGGCAATGGACTTTTGAAGAGGGAACAGGATCAGGTGCCAAAACCGTAAACCGCTCCTTTCTTAAGGATACTGTACAAAAGGTCAAGTTGGTTTTAACTTCCGACAGAGGTTGCAAAGATTCACTTACAAAGTTATTTGAGGTCTATTCGGTGCCGTTAAATTCGATTCAGATCAATGATACCGATCAATGTTTAAAGCAAAACCAATTTGTCTTTTTAAACAGTACAACCATCAAAAAAGGAAACCTGACCTTCGAATGGGATTTTGGAGATGGTAAAACGGCAAATTCCAAAAACACAAATCACAAGTATTTTGCCTATGGGAATTATACCGTAAAAATGGTTTCCATTTCGGATAAAGGCTGTACTGATACGTTGCGTTCAAATGTTAGAGTTGACCCCATGCCCATTCTTAATTTTAACATTAACGATACCGGACAATGTGTTAACGATCAATTGTTTTCGTTTACAAACAAAACTGTGATCCCTCTTGGCAATTATGTCCATACCTGGAAATTCGGAGATGGTGACACTTCCATGAGGGCTGACCCGGTACATCAATATCTCAATGATGGTTTTTATACCGTGGTTCTTGGAGCCCTAAGTGACAGGGGCTGCTACGACTCAGCAATTAAAATGGTTGCAGTTTACCCTAAACCAAATCCTGCTTTTTCAGTTGCTGACAGTGTTCTGTGCCTTTATTTAAATGATTTTGCATTTACCAACCGTTCAGGAATAAAATATGGATCCATGAAATACCGATGGAATTTTGGGGATGGTAATTCTGACACAGGCTTGAACGTCAATCACAGTTATAGTGCCGATGGGGTTTATAATGTTAACTTAAAGGCAACAAGTGACCTTAATTGCACAGATAGCATTTCAAAGCAGATCATCGTCGGCCCGATGCCCAATACCGATTTCTCAATAAACGACAGGGGACAGTGTTTCCGTAGTCAGGATTTCAGGTTTACCAACCTCAGTATGATAAACTCAGGAACGGTTCAATCCATCTGGCATTATGGTGATGGTGATACTACAATTGGAATTAACGGAGCGCATCGCTATAAAGCGACCGGAAATTATTTTACAAAACTCATCGTCAGATCGAATTTTGGATGCAGCGATTCTATCACCAAACAAGTTTGGGTAAACCCAAATGCACAAACATCCTTTACGGTAAATGATTCGGATCAGTGCCTGAACAGTCAGAATTTTATCTTTACCAACACCAGTCAGTTAAGCTCAGGTAACCTGATCGGATATAAATGGTTGCCGGGAAATGGTCAAGTATTGAATACCCCCCAAATAAATGCCGTCTATGATCCGGCAGGGAAGTACACCGTAATGCTTGAAACCACTACGGATAGTCTTTGTAAGGATACTGCAGTATCTCAAATTATTGTTTTCCCGATACCCATTGCCGATTTTACAGTAAACGACAGTGCACAATGTTTGAATGTTAACAGTTTCCAATGGACTGACCGAAGCAGCGATACGGTAGGGATCGCTAACATTATTTGGGACATAAACGGTGAAAGTACCCAGGTAGGTCCACAAGCGAACTACACCTTTGGAACCACAGGCTTTAAAGATATTATGCTTAAGGCGATCTCAAGCAGAAATTGCAGAGACTCCATCGTAAAACAGGTTTATGTAAAACCCTTACCCGATCCCTTGTTTGAAACTTTAAAGCCTTTTTATTGTGAATTTACAGGGCCCATTTCGTTTGTTCCAAATACACCCGGAGGAACGTTTATTGGTAAAAATTTCAGAAATGGGGCTTATTACCCTGAAATTTTATGGGAAGATTCCGTAATGTATGTGGTAACGGTTGATGGTTGTACCGATACCTCCGTGCAACTTACCAATGTTTACCCCTTACCGGATGTTGATCTTGGTAACGACACTGCATTGTGTAAATATGAAACCATGGAGTTGTACGTAAATGCATGGCAGTCGAGGTTTGTTTGGAACGACGGATCAAACAGGCCTGTGCTGAACATACAGAGTCCCGGTTTGTACTGGGTTACCGCTAGCAATGTATGCGGTGTTGCCAGCGATAGCATTCAGGTGACGTATAATCCCGTGAATTGTCGTTTATTCTTGCCAACTGCCTTTACTCCAAACGATGATGGAATTAATGACCGTTTCAAACCGATCACTTATAATGTATCTTTTATGCGATATAAGATCTACAACCGTTGGGGAGAGCTCTTACACGATGGGAATATTAACGACGACGGTTGGGATGGCATGTATCAGGGAAGCCCTGCACAGCCGGATGCCTATATGGTCTATGTAGATTACGATTATCTGAATGGTACGCGTTACATCAAATTGTTTGAAACTGCAATTTTCGTTCTAATTCGTTAATCCGGATCAAACCATTAAAGATGGGTTAGACTTTCTTCAGAAGAACCTTGCAATAATTCCGGATATACTTTCAATATTTCTGCCACCGAAATGCATTATTATTGATTTTCATTATCTTCGCGCAATTTGTTGAAAATCGTCAGTTGTTGATTTTTTGATGTTTTCAGAGAATCTATTACAAACAATTTTGTTCAGGTAATGCTGCTGAAATGCACCTCAGATGGTTTTTCAAATGAAAATGAGACTACAGAGAACTACAATAAATACCTAACCATTCATATTAACTTAGGCTATAAATGACCGGCGAAAATCCCAAAATTTATCTGAGCGGCATCCAGTATGATCTTGGTGATCAGAAAGACATTTCAAATTTATCTCATCTCGGTGAAAACCCGGATTTGTTGAAAAAGTTTTATAAAATGGGTTTCAAAAACTATCGGGAGCATTCAAAGCCCATGATTGAAATGGCTTATTATTCTGCTCAGAAAACCTTGGAATCTGCCGGGCTTGCAAAAGAAGATGTTGATATAGTGCTCTACATCGCCGAATCAAAGGGCAGGAGTGAAGTGAACGGTTCCAGAGAGGTTAACGAACTATTGAAATATCTGGGCATTCCGGGAGCTTATGCCATTGGTCTAAACCTTTCGGATTGTGCAAACATACTCATGGGTTTACAGGTGGCTTATTCACTTGTTTATTCAGGTCAGGCACAAAACGTATTGATGGTTTCTACAAATAAATATGGTTCTAAGTCAATATCTCGATTTTTGGATATGGACGTAGCAATTTGTTCTGACGGAGCGGTAAGTGCGCTTATTTCAAAAAATAAGGGAGATTATGAAATTAATGGAATTAGTTTATCCAAATACGATCTTGCCACCGCAGGCTCTGCCCCACTTGACCTGTCGGTAAAAAAAATAAAATCTTTAAGAACCATAACGAAGAAATTGCTCAAGGACAATGATCTTACCAATGCAGATATCAGCAGGGTCTTTATCAATAATTATTACGAGTTGAGCCAGATATTCCTCGAGAGTTGCGGATTCAGGAAAGAAAAGGGTTTCTTTGACAACATCCCCGTAAATGCGCATGTTTTATCCGGAGACACTCTGATAAACCTCAAGGACAATGAACCCGGTCAGAAGGATGGTGAACGATTTTTACTCTATTCAGATGGCCCATTGGCATCATATGCAACCTTAATTCGCAAAACAGGATAACAATCGAATGAAAAAAATAACGTCTTTAGTTTTTTTGGCACTTACCGTAATGCTGATCTATTTTTTAAACAGTGCAATTCCTGTCGGTAAATCAAACCTGCCTCCAATCGGGAAATTTTTAAGTCCGCAGCATGGTTGTTGGTTAAATGCGGTTGATAAAAATACAGATTATGGTAAGACCATTCAGTTGAAGGATTTGAATTCAAGCGCTGAAATTTATTTTGACGAAAGACTGGTGCCACATGTTTTTGCTCAAAATGAAACAGACCTGTACCGGATTCAGGGGTATTTACATGCTCGATTCAGGTTGTGGCAAATGGAACTTCAAACACATGCTGCCGCAGGGAGAGCAGCTGAAATTGTTGGCAAAGCCGCCTTGCAACATGACCGGGAATTCAGGAGACTGGGAATGGTGTATGCTGCCGAGAATACCTTGAAGGCAATAGAAGCAGACCCGCTTACAAAAATGGCTTGTGATGCCTATACAAAAGGCGTGAATGACTACATCAACGAACTGAACGAACGGACAGTACCGCTGGAATATAAGATGTTGGATTATATGCCCGAAGAATGGAATAATCTTAAAACAGCTCTTTTTATGAAATACATGGCTTTTGACCTTTCGGGCCACGAAAACGATTTTGAACTTCACAATACAAGGCAATTTTTTTCAGAAGAAAATTTCAATAAACTTTTTCCAGCCATTCAGGATTCACTTGACCCGATAATCCCTAAAGGAACGCCTTTTGCGGAGCAAACCGTATTTCCTGAAAAACCGGCAGAGGCCGATTCAGTTTATTTTAAACCAAAGGAATTTGCAGACATTTCCGAAACAAAGCCCGACAGAGAAAATGGTAGCAATAACTGGGCAGTTTCCGGCAAAAAAACCAAAAGCGGATCACCCATTCTGTGCAGCGACCCTCATTTAAGTTTAAATCTTCCTTCGATCTGGTTCGAAATGCAATTGAATATACCTGGAATGAACATTTACGGAGTTAGTTTTCCGGGTGCCCCGGGAATTTTAATTGGTTTTAACGACAGTTGCGCAGTTGGTTTTACCAATGGAGGCAGAGATGTGAGAGACTATTATGATATAACATTTGAAAACAATTCCCGAAACCGGTATTTATATAACAATGAATGGCATTCAACTTCCTGGAGAGTTGAGAAAATTAATGTGAAAGGAGGACGAAGCTTTATCGATTCCGTTGCCTATGTAGCCTTGGGGGATCAACGTTGCCCTGTTATGTACGATCCGGAATTTGATGGTGATAAGGCAAGCAATAAAAAGAATTACGCTGTGCTTTGGAGTGCTCATCGGCCCACAAATGAATTAAAAGCAATACTTATGTTAAACAGGGCCAGGAATTATGCAGATTACACAGAAGCCATAGTGAATTTAAAAAACCCTGGCCAAAATTGTGCTTTTGCAGCCAAGAACGGTGATATCGCCATACGCACACAGGGCGACTGGCCGGCAAAATGGGCAGGTCAGGGAGATTTTATTATGCCGGGTACTTCGGATAAATATTTAATTCAGGGGTACATTCCACAAAGCGAAGTTCCTTTTCAATATAACCCCGAACGGGGATTTGTAAGCAGTGCAAACCAAAAACCGGTTGACGACCAAACCTATCCGTACTATCTTGGCAGAAACTACCCATTATACAGGGGAATACGAATCAATAAAAATCTCAACAAAATGAACGGGATCACAGTTCAGGATATGATGAACCTGCAAAACGACAATTTAAACGAATTTGCCGTTTACGCAATGCCAATGGTTCTGAAGCATCTTAACCCTCAAAAATTAAGTACGGAGCAAAAAACTTATTACGAGCTTCTGAAAAACTGGGATTTGAAAAATACACCGGATTCTAAAGGTGCAACCATTTTTGAATTGTTCTGGGACGAGTTGGATGGACTGATCTATAACGACGAATACAAGAAGGCACCGGGGGTGCATCTTAAACCATACATGTCGACCTTGCTGGAAGCTTTACTAAGAGATGAATCGTATTCCTTTGTGGATGATATTGAAACTCCGGGTGTTGAAACACTTGCAAACAGGATGAACGAGGCCTTTAAGAACATATCGGATAAACTGTTCAAACTCGAGAAAAAAGGTAAATTGGAATGGGGAAGATACAGAGGCACAGACATTAAGCATCTCTCAAAACTAGAGCCATTTAGCATCGTGGATCTTAAAACCGGAGGACACTCAAATTGCATCAATGCTACGAAATACAATCATGGTCCAAGTTGGAAAATGATCGTAAGTCTTACTGAGCAAACCGAAGCTTATGGCATCTTTCCGGGAGGTCAGGATGGTAATCCGGGTAGTCCGTATTACAGTAACTATATTGAAAAATGGACCAAAGGCGAATATTACAGGTTATGGGTAATGGATAGAACAGATACCCAAAATAAAGCCATTGTTTGGAGTGTAAAACTAAACGGAGATCGACAATAACAGAACTTAACCGAAAATACATCAGAATGAAACATTTGTATAAGACTTTGCTCATCATGATCCTTGCTTATCTGGGAGGAATATGGCTGCCCTGGTGGAGCATTGCCCTGGCAGGATTTGCAGTAATGTTTTTGCTGCCTGAAAAACCAATGAGTTCATTTCTTTCAGGATTTCTGGCAATATTTATTTTATGGGGCCTGTTAAGCCTAAAGATAAGTATTGCCAATGAACATCTTCTTGCCGGCAGAATTTCGGCAGTCTTTTATGGTTTTAAGTCACCCACGCTGCTTTTTGTTACAACAGGAATAATCGGTGGACTGGTAACCGGTCTTTCCGGACTTACAGGTTCTTTACTCCGACGTTCTTTTACAACGTAAAATTCTTTATTCTCCCTGTTTTAGATCGTTTATAAAATTTTCATAAATAATTCATGACGAAAATCATCAATTTATTTTGCCTGCCTTATGCGGGTGGACATAAATACTCATACCGGGAATATCAGGATCTTGCTCCGGGTAATTTAAACATAGTACCACTCGAGTATCCGGGTAGGGTGGGAAGGATACAGGAATCACCAATTTCTGACATAGAACTTTTGGTTGATGATGTATATAAACAGGTGGAAGGTCAGTTAGAACAGGGCTTTTACGGGATATACGGTCATAGCATGGGAGGTTTGTTAGCCTTTCTCTTAACCAAAAAGATCCTTGAAAATCGAAAACCTTTGCCCTTGCATATTTTTATTACGGGAACCTCAGGACCTTCTGCAATTTCAAGATTTAGCAAAATGAGACACCTTCTTCCTAAGGATAAATTTATTTTGGAAATGAAAGATTTGGGTGGAATGCCGGATGCAATATTGGAAAATGAAGATTTATTGTCGTACTTTGAACCCATACTTCGGGCTGATTTTCAGGCTTGCGAAACCTACACTTACGAAAGATCTGAGCCTTTTAACATCCCGATGACAGTAATTACAGGAACCGAAGAAGATATGACCCTTGAGGATATTGAGCTTTGGCAGAATGAAAGCAGCCAAAAAGTTGATTTCATCAGGATGCCGGGAAAACACTTCTTCATTCTTGAACATGCTGAAGAAATTTTAAAAATTATTACGGAAAAACTTAAATAAATAACCAAATTAACGTATGAGCGAGAAAAAAGTTTACTTAAAACCAAACGTAGTTATTGAACCTCTGGTTGACAACTGGTACGCCTGGAGTCATCTCGTTTCTCCTGCAACAGCAGCCATGAACATTGCAAATCGGCACCACACCATTATGGAGTCTTATCTGGCAGCTCCTTCCATTCATGCTGAAGCGGTACTAAACCCAAAAATGAGAGGGGGACCTTTTATGGATTTCGGAGGAGGAAGAATTGATGAGGTAGAAGCTCTGAAAAAGGATTCGGAAGACAAACAGGCTGATATGCTGGAGTTTGCCAAAGCGGTAAAGGAGTTGGATAAAATGCTTGAAACCGAGGCGGTTGGGTTTGGTCTTGAAAATGTATACGAGAAAGTTCCCGACATACTCAGAGGATACGTAGAATTGTTTTACGACCGCCAGAATCATCCCGGCTTCAGATTTTTTGAATCACTGCTATACAGGAGTAAATATTATAATAAAAATTCGCAGTCGGTTGCCTTGTGGATCACCAACAACGACGAAAGACCTTTTTGCTTAAGTACACCGCGACTTCGGGAAACGGATGTTATGCCTCTTGCTATCCCCTTTGAAAGTGAGATCATTGATGAATTGGCCAGAATGAAACGGAAACCTCAAACCCTTGAATACATCAAAGGTAAATTGGGTTCTTTGCTGACACCTGAAAATGAGGCCTTGTTTGAAACCTTCTTTACCGATGAAACTCCGGAGCCTTACAAAAAGTATACAGGTGATAAGATCCGAATGAGGTATTTCGGACACGCTTGTATTTTGGTAGAAACCAAAGATGTAAGTATTTTACTCGATCCGCTTATCAGTTATTACGGTTACCACTCGGATGTGGAGCATTTTTCGGATGTTGACCTTCCCGATACCATTGATTATGTTTTCATTACCCACAATCACCAGGATCACATTCTGTTTGAAACCTTGTTGCCTTTACGACATAAGATAAAGAACCTTATTGTTCCTCGAACAAACAGCGGAAAACTTGAAGATCCCGATCTGAGACTTATGTTTGAGAATGTTGGATTTAAAAATGTGATTGCTCTGGATGAAATGGAAACGTTTACCTTCAGCGATGCCGTAATGACCGGCTTGCCTTTCATAGGTGAACACTCCGATTTGAACATCATCAACAAGATGTGTTATCTGGTTAAGATCGGTGAATTCAAATTATTATTCCTGGCAGATTCAAGGATCGTCGAATCCCGTCTCTACAGCAGAATTTATGATGAAATTGGGGAAGTCGATGTTATGTTCCTTGGAATGGAATGTGATGGAGCGCCTTTAACCTGGCTATACGGTCCCTTAATGACCAAAAAAATTCCAAGAGACATGGATGGAAGTAGAAGATTAGCCGGTTCGGATTGTGCTAAAGGAATGGCTTTGGTCGACATTTTCAATCCTAAGGAAATCTACGTTTATGCCATGGGACAAGAGCCTTGGTGCGAATTTATCAGCAGTATAAAATACACCGATGATTCAAATCCTATTGTACAATCCAATAAATTAGTGCAACTTTGTCGTGAACGTGGAATTGTCGCTGAAAGACTCTTTGGTGAAAAAGAGATCTTATACGACAAGCAGGTTCAGATGGCAACTGCCTGATTTAAAGACTTATACTACTTACACCCTAATGCCTATATGGCTGTAATATGAGAAGAACAGACATACCTTTGCATCCTTCGCAAAACGATGTATATGTAGATCAGCTTATTCATTCTGCTAGTCCACATTACAACATTGGAGGGTACATTAAGCTGAAAGGTAAGCTCGACCTTGATATGTTTCAGAAGGCCGTTAATTCAGCGGCCGGTGTATTCGATGCCTTTAAAATGCGATTTCAGCTTGAAGAAGAGGAGTTTCGCTTTTTCGTTGATGAAACTTTTAAAATCCTGCCTTTATCGGAACTTGATTTTAGTTCATCTTCTCAGGCAAACCAGGAGGCTCTTGAATGGATGCAAAATGCATTCAATCAACCTTTCGAGTTTAACATTAGCATTCCCTTGTTCGATCACAGTCTGATCAAGATCTCAGACAATGAACACTGGTTTTTTGGTAAATATCACCATTTGATCACAGACGGTTATGGTTTTATTGTTTTTGTCAAATATATAGCCGATAAATACAAATCTCTTACAGAACCGACGGAAGAGGTGGTCTTTCAATTTCCATCGTACATCGAAGAAGCCCAAAAAGCCTCGGAATACATTCAGTCGGATGAGTATAACGATGACCGTAAGTATTGGCTCGATAAAATTTCTCAGGTTCCACCCAAAATACTTCAAAGGAAATCCTTTCAATCCACTGAGCAGTCCACTCCAAGTAAAACCTTTGTTTATAGATTAAGCGCCGAACAACAGGAACAGATCACCCAGCTCGAAAATGACGTTAATACCGGAATTTTTCAACTTACTCTTGCTGCCTTATTTCTGTATTTTGGTAAGACCAATAATTTACAAACGCTCTATCTTGGAATACCGGTGCACAAAAGAAGTTCGAAACGTGCCAGAAACATGGTAGGTATGTTCAGCGGTTTGTTGTTGTTCAAAGGAGAGTATAACCGGGAGCAAAAATTAAAAGATGTTCTGGATGCGATCAAGAATGATCTGCGTTCGGATTACCGGCATCAGAATTACCCCATTGGTGACCTGAGCCGGGATTTGAAGTTAAATGCAGCGGATGGATACCTTTATGAGGTAAGTGTAAATTATGAACCCTTGAATTTTAGCCTTGATTTTGGTCAGGAGATCGAAGCAGACATAAAAAGGATAGCCAACGAATTTGACCGTAATCCTCTGCAATTGTGTTGGAGAGAATATGGTAAAGGAAAACCTTTGGAACTTCACGTCCACTATTTGCTGGATTATTTTTATGAAAACGAAGTGGAACTTATGGTTGAAAGGGTACTGTATATTCTTTCCCAATTTGCTCAGAATCCGGACAAAGAATATGGTAAGTATAAAATAATACCGAACAAAGAGTTTGAAGTTCTTGAGGCCTTTAATAAAACGGATGAATTCATATCATCAGACCAAACCATCCTTGATCTTTTTGAGGCTCAGGTAAACAACACGCCAAATGCCGATGCGATCATCATTGAGCACACCAAGATCAATTATAAGGAACTTAACCGGATCTCGAATCAAATTGCACATTACCTGATAAAAAAAGGCGTAGGGAAATCAAGCCTTGTGCCTATTTGCATAGAGAGAGACGTCAATATGATCTCAGCAATGCTTGGGGTTCTTAAGACAGGCGCAGCTTATGTTCCTATTGATCCCGATTATCCACTCGAACGCATTAATTATATGCTGAACGAATGTGACGCAAGTTATGTTTTAACCAGTAAGTTGGCCAAAAATAAAATTCAAAGATCGAACATCAATCTGATCGATCTTGATGACGATTGGCAGAACATAGCATTGGAATCACAATACAATCCGAACATTCAGATCTTTCACGATCAACTGGCTTATATAATATTTACCTCAGGATCAGAGGGTCGACCCAAAGGGGTTATGATCGAACACGGAAACGTTTACGCATTCCTAATGTGGTGTAAAAATGAGTTTGCCGGTGAAAAATTCGACATAGTTTATGCCGGAACCTCAATTTGTTTCGACCTTTCCGTTTTTGAAATATTCTTCCCTTTGTCAATTGGAAAAAAGCTGAGATTGCTTGAAAATGGTTTATACATCAGTAAGTTTTTTGCCGTCGATAACCGTATCTTAACCAATAGCGTTCCAAGCGTAATACAAAGTTTGGTGCTTTCCGGTTCCGATATTTCAAAAATCAAGGTTATGAATATGGCCGGAGAAAGCATTCCTTCCCAATTGCATCAGGGTTTAAATTATAAGGATGTTAGCATTCGCAATTTGTATGGCCCATCGGAAGATACCACCTACAGCACTTGCTATAAGCTCAGTAAAGAAAATCCGGTACTTATTGGCAAGCCAATATCCAATACTTTTGTTTTTATCCTAAATCATGAACTCGAGCAACTACCGATCGGTTCTATTGGTGAGATCTTTATAGGAGGATCAGGATTGGCAAGAGGGTATTTAAACAGTCCGGAACTAACGGAAAGCAAGTTTATAAAAAATCCTCTGAATCCAATTTATGGCGAACGTCTTTACCGAACCGGTGATATTGGAAGAATCCTGCCGGAAGGTAATATTGAATTTCTTGGCAGGATAGATAATCAAGTGAAGATCAGAGGTTTCCGAATTGAATTGGGTGAAATTGAGGCCGTTTTAATCAAGCATCCGAGCATCAACGAAGCCGTGGTTATGGCACATGCCAACCAGCTTGGTGAAAAGAAACTTGTAGCTTACGTTATCCCAACCGGAGAATTTGATAAAGAAGAAGTGATCAAATATCTGAAGAACCTTCTTCCCGATTTTATGATCCCGCTGGTGTGGATCGAAATGGAAAACTGGCCCTTTACACCAAATGGAAAGATCGATCGAAAGTCATTACCAATTCCGGAAACCGAAGAAATGACCAGCAAACACTTCGTAGCCGCCTCAAACGCTACCGAATCTACTCTGGTTTTGATTTGGAAAGAACTCCTGAACGTGCAGGAAGTTGGTGTGGATGATAACTTCTTTGAATTGGGCGGACATAGTCTGAATGCTATACAGCTGACTTCCAGGATCTTTAAAATTTTGAACATAAAGATCGATGTCGAGCTTGTGTTTTCTAACCCCACGGTACGAAAACTCAGTATGGTTTTAGCTGCCGAAAAGCATCATCAGTTTGAAGAGATCGAAATTCAACCACAAAAAGATCATTATGAACTTTCACATGCCCAAAAAAGATTCTGGATCCTGAGTCATTTTAGTTCAGGCTCTGAAGCTTACAACAATATGAACAGTTTTGTTCTTAAAGGCAAACTAAATCGAAAAGCCTTTAACGATGCCTTCAATGAAGTTATTAAGAGGCACGAAGTATTAAGGACCCGGTTCATAGAAGTTGAGGGAGAAGTTTATCAAAAAATAGTTTCAGCAGCCGAGCTGGGTTTTAAAGTAAAGGAAATCGACCTTTCCAAACATTCAGAACCCGATCTGTTCATGAAAGAATGGATAAATCGTGAAACAAGAAATGCCTTTGAGTTTGATAAAGGACCCTTATTGAAGGCTGCACTGTTTATTCTTGGAAAAGAAAAATATGTATTTGCGATAAACATTCATCATTTAATTAGCGATGGGTGGTCAAAGTCGATATTTATTCAGGAAGTTTTCACCTATTACCACGCCATACTAAATGGTGAAGAAGCCGCTCTAAAACCTTTGGCTCTGCAATACAAAGATTATGCTGCCTGGCATTTAAAGTCAATACTTCATCATAAGGATTTCTGGAAAGAACAATTCAGGGACGGTATCCCGGTATTGAATTTTCCTACGGATTTCCCACGACCAAAAGTTCTGAGCTTTTTTGGCGGGCTGATTCAAAAGAATATTCCGGATTCACTGGTAAATTCCCTAAGGAAAATGGCAGTGCATTACAACATGACCTTAAACAATTTTATGGTCTCCTTATATGGTTTGATGGTTTCACGTTTAAGTAAACAGGAAGATGTTGTCATCGGTGTAATGAGCTCGGGGAGAAGTCACATTGATCTCGAAAACCTTATCGGCGTATTTATAAACTTTTTGCCGGTTCGGATGTATCCGAAACGCGAAAGTCTGCTATCGGAATATTTACAGGAATGCCAGAAAACACTTTCTGAAGCCTATAATCATCAGGACTATCCATTTGACCTGATGGTGGACAACCTGGTTAAGAAAAGGGATGTTTCAAGAAATCCAATGTTTGATACCATGGTTAATTTCCATTTGGAGCAAAACATTCAGAGCAAGGACGGATTGACCAATACTGTGCTTCAGCAAAGTGGATTGGAAATAGTATCTAATGCAGATGTTCAGGAAGAGTTGTTTCAATCGGTACTGGATTTTAAACTGGATATAGAGCAGGTTGGTCAGGGTTTGAGCTTGTATCTCAGCTATAACACCAAACTTTTTGAGGAAAGAACCATGCTGGATTTTCTTGAAAGTTATCTTGAACTGCTTGGTAGGATCACAGCAAACAAAGACCTGGTGCTTAATGAGATCATTCCAATGGAATTGTCAGAAAAAACCGATTCAGTTGAACAGGCAGGTAAGGATGAACCCGTACAAAAGACCCTGCCGGTCTATATTTGTTCCAGTTACGTTGCCGAACCGGTTACGGATGCAATTCAGTATTGGTCGGAAGAACTAGAGGTAAAGATAGATCTTGAATTTGCTCCTTATAATCAGGTGTTTCAGCAACTGATGGATACATCTGGTAAATTGTGGACGAACAAGGGTGTAAACCTTATTTTATTCCGTCCGGAAGACTGGATCCGGGATCACTCGGAAAAGAAACCTTCTGAAAAATTAAAGATCCTGGAAACAATGTTTGAAGAACTCAAACATTTACTTGAAAACATAGCCAAATCGGTATTTACTCCTTTCTTAATGAGTGTGTGTAAACCCGATCCTGAAACCTATAAGAACAAAACGATCTTCAATTCACTGGTCGATATATGCACTAAACTGGAAAGTTTTATTTCCGGATATTCAAACATGCATCTGTTCAAATTAGAGGAAGTTGCCAACTTGTACAGCGTTGATAAAGTATACGATCACAATTCGGATAAACTGGGTCATATTCCGTTCAGTGAAGAATTTTATGCAGCATACGGAACGTATATAATGCGAAAGCTAAAAGCCTTTAAGGGTCCTGTATACAAGGTTATTGCTCTTGATTGCGATAACACGCTTTGGAAAGGAATTTGTGGCGAAACCGGTGCACTTGGTGTTGAGATCAACGAACATTATAAGTTTTTACAAGAGTTTATTCTCAAAAAATACAACGAAGGATTTTTACTTGTTCTGACCAGTAAAAATAATGAAAATGACGTTTGGGAAGTTTTTGAAAAACATCCGGATATGATCTTGAAAAGAGAACATATTTCCTCACACAGAATTAACTGGCAGCCTAAGTCTGACAATTTAGCTTCAATGGCTTCAGAATTAAGCCTGGGAGTTAACAGTTTTATCTTCCTCGACGATTCGGAGTATGAACTTGAGCAGGTTAATACCTATCAACCGGATATTTTTACAGTACATATCCCTGAGAATTCAGATGAATTTGAAGAGATCTTGAATCACACCTGGGAATTTGATGTGTTTGGCGTCACAGCTGAAGATCTCAAACGAAACTCAATGTACCGCATTGAAAAAAAGAGAAAGGAAGAGCAGGTAAATTTTGTGTCTGTTGATGAATTTGTTAAATCCCTTAACATTGAAATAAACATCAGACCCATACGTTTGGACAGTCTTGAACGATCCGTTCAGTTAACCATGCGTACCAATCAGTTCAATCTGAACGGAATACGCAAAACACCTGAAGATATTTCGGCCTGGATGGAAAAGGAGGATTCTCTTAACTGGACCGTAGAAGTACGCGATCGTTTTGGGGATTACGGCATGGTTGGTTTGATACTGGCTTCAATAGAAGGTAAAAATCTGTTTATTGAAACGTTTTTACTGAGCTGCAGGGTACTTGGAAGAAAAGTGGAGCAGAACATTCTGGGTAAATTAATGACCTTCAGCAGTCAGAATGGTCTCGATTATATTGTGTGTAATTTTATTAAAACCAAGAAAAACATGCCTTTTGAGGCTTTTCTGGAAAGTTCACACTGGGAGTTTAATGCTGAAACAGGATATTATCAATTACCGGTTACCATAAACCAAAGGCTTTCAATTCAGGGTTAATTAATTTATTTCGTAAAACGTATTTTTGATTGAACTTACCTTAATTGATCTGCCTGAAAGGTTGAACGAAATGCAATGGAACGCTTCATTGCACTTTTTGCCTGACCCAATGAAGGAAAAGGTATCGCGTTACAGGAGGTGGCAGGATCAGCAAAGCAACCTTATAGGAAAATTACTGATTCTATCAGGACTTTACAAAAGAGGATTTGGATTAGATTCGCTCAGCAGGTTAAAGTTTACCGATTTTGATAAACCCTATCTCAACGACAAGATCCACTTTAACATTTCACATTCCGGTTCGGTAATTTTTTCCGGTTTTAGCACCGAAGGTCCCATAGGAGTAGACGTTGAAGAGAAAAACCCGGTAAACATTCTTGAGTTTGATGGGATTTTCTCAGATCTTGAGTGGAGCATATTAACTTCGGAAGATACGCCGGAAGATACTTTTTACAGATTCTGGACTACCAAAGAAAGTGTGATAAAGGCTGTAGGAAAGGGACTTTCTCTGGTATTGAAGGAAGTAATGGTTATTCGCCCCGACGTTTGTACCTATAAGGGAATAAATTATAACATTCGGCTTCCTGAACTAAAGGATGGATATGCATTTGCCTTTGCAACTACTTGCAATCAGGATTTTGCGATTAATCGATTTACTATGGATCAATTATTAAACACTCTCGATCACGGGTTTTGAATGTATAAAAATGTTAAATTTGCGCCACTTGCTATAAAACCAAGCTAAGCAGCACTGAAATTGTAGATGGAAGAAAAAATTATCGAAATAATAAGAGAAATATCCGGGAAGCAATCTTTTAAATTGGATGATAATTTGATTAACATACTTGGGTTCAACTCAAAAAATGTAATGCAACTGATTATCAGACTTGAAAATGAGTTTGATATCTCTATAGATGAGGAAGATCTTGACATCGATAATTTTAATAATGTGGAGCGAATTAAAGGTTTGATTACAAGATACCGGAATTAATAAACCACTACTAAACCAAGTTAAGCGATAAGGAAAAAATGAAAATAGATCTTACGAATTTTAAATCAGATCTTTCCAATATTTCTAGAACCATACGTTTTGTTTACGAAAGCGATAAGGTTCTATGTTACGTGAGGTTGTTTTTGATCCTCGTTCAAAGTATTCTTCCGATAGCTTCTCTGTTTCTGCTCAAAAAACTGGTGGATGCCGTAACAACAACCGGCGCCCAAAATGGTACGGTCCCGGATAATGTATGGGTGATTATTGCTTTGGTGTCAGCTGTAATGTTGATCATACAGGTGGCCAATGTGATCAACAGCATTGTGGGTGAAGTCCTCGGTCAGAAAATCATCGATTACATTAACGGGATCCTTCATTCAAAATCCCTTGAGCTTGACCTAACTTATTACGACAATCCTGAATACCACGATACCTTTCACAGAGCGCAACAGGAAGCAACTTATCGACCCATTCAGATCCTGAACAGTATTTCACAATTGATACAAAATGTTATTTCCTTTTTGGGCATTGCCGCCATACTTGCTTCCTTGTCATGGTACATTCTGGTAATTATGATCATTGCAGGGGTTCCTTCACTTCTTATCAAAATGGCCAAAACCAAAATGCAATACATTTGGCGCAAAGAAAATACAAGCGATTTCAGAAAAGTAAGTTACTACAGTCAGTTAATGACACATCGATTGTATGCAAAGGAAATGAGGATTTTCACTCTGGGTTCCTACATTCAGAGTGCATATGAAAAAATTCGTATAAGTCTGATCAATCAAATTATTATCCTGTCCAAAAAACAGGCAATTGGGAACGTGTCGTCCTCACTTTTTGAAATAGGAGCATTGACCATTTCAATTGTTTTACTTACCAATAAATTTTACGCCGGAAGTGTAAGCATTGGAGGTTTTGTGATGTTTTTTGCCGCGGTGAGAAATGCTAACAGCTATTTAAACGGAATTATTTCTAACCTCACAGCAATTTATAACAATAAGCTGTTTTTAAGTAATCTGTTTGAGTTTATCAATTTGCAACCCAACATTCGAAATATTGAAAACCCGGTTAAATTAGATAAGATCAGCAAAGGCATTGAATTAAAGAATGTTTCCTTCCGTTACGAAGGGGGAAGTAAACAGGTGCTGAAAGACATCAACTTAAGCATTAAACCGGGAGAAACGGTTCTGATCACCGGAAAGAACGGAGCAGGTAAAACCACTCTCATTAATCTATTATGCAGGATGTATGAAGCCAGTGGTGGAAGCATCACCTTCGACGGAGTGGATATCAAAGACATTGAAATACACAGTTTGCACAAGAAAATAGGGATTGTTCTGCAGGATTACTGCAAATACAATTTAACCGTAAAGGAGAACATAATGTTCGGTGATGTAGATAAGGAACACGATATAAATGCTGTTGCCGAACTTTCGGGTGCAACACAATTTGTTCATGACCTTCCCAATGGCTTTGATACAATGGTTGGTAAATTCTTTAAAGACGGAGAAGAACTCAGCATTGGTCAATGGCAAAAACTAGCTCTTTCAAGGGCATTCTATGGCGAAAGTGATATTATTATACTCGATGAACCTACCGCTTCCATTGATCTTGAAACAGAGGATAATTTCTTCCAGACCCTCAGTAATTCATTTAAAGACAAAATAATTATAATAATCGGACATAAGATCACCGGTAAGGTCAAGGCCGACAATTATTATAATCTTCAAAAAGGTACCCTGACCAAAGTAAGTAACCAATTTGCTGAAGCTTAAATTGAAGAATTCGTAATATGTTGTTTGCTCTAATAATTCTTTTTTTTCTCAGCTTTATTATCGGTGAGATCCTGGTAAGAAAGTTTGTGGAAGCGCCTAAGGAACATTATTATAAATTCGATAATAAATACAAACTTTACAAACGAAAACCCGGACTGGAGGGGCATTTTCTAAAAAGAAATGTTAAAGGTTACTTTAAACTTAATAATGCCGGATGGAATTCAATGCGTGATTATTATAAAGAGAAAACACCCGGAGTTACGCGAATAGCCTGTATCGGAAGTTCAGAAACTGGTTGTTACGAGGTACACGTCAAAGAAGCGTGGCCACACCAACTCGAATTGAATTTAAATAAAAAAGGTGCTAACTGTGAAGTATACACCTTTGCGGCAGACAGGGCAATTGGAATTGCACATGCCTTGCATTTAACGCGTTACGTTATTGCAGAATATGCTCCGGATATTATCATTTACAACAGTTCTTTTAATGAGGAGACCCTTTATGGTGCAACCGATAAAAGACATTATATGTTACTTGATGTTAAATCGAAAGATAAGATCAGAGAGATCCCGCCGGTAAATGACCGGACTCCAGTTTTAGGTGAGTTCTCAATAAAAAACCTGATCTTTCAATCACGACTGATAAAATATTTAAGACCAAAGCTTGCCATTAGGACAAGACTTTACAAGCTAATGAATTTCTTTAAAGGTAAGGATGTTGTAAAAAACAATCCTGATTCCAAAGCCTTGAATAAAAATGAATTAGGTTTTGCAGAAAAAATGGATATTGCAATTGATTATTGTTTGGAACAATTTCATTTATTAAGTCAAAAACACGGTGTAAAAATGATCTTTGGTTTGAGAACTTACAAGGGGAAGGGATTCAACTGGAGCAATAATGCTTTGGTAGATAATGCTAAGCAAGAGCGCCTTACGGAATATAAAATTTCGAAGATAACACCTTATGGTTTTCCTTATTTTGATACCACTGAAGCTTATGAAAAGGATTATGAGATCAATGGTAAGAAATTTGATTTTCTACTCGATCCACATTTAAATAAATATGGATGTGATGTGGAAGCCAGGGCCATTGGCGATTTTATGATCGAAAAAAACCTAATCGAGATCAATCAGAAACAGGAATTATAAACGAATATTATCCGGATCTTAAGATCCAATTTTAAAGAATATATCTACTATGATCAAAAGAATACTTAAGTCCATATTTACGATCGCAATTTATGGGATAAGCTGTCTTCAGGCACAAACTTCCATCGATAATGAACCTGCAAATAATAGCTTTCCGGGTGACACGGTGTTATTGCCTGTAAACAATAATGGTGTTATCACAAATTCGTCCGATAACGACTATTTTAACATTGTAACCAGTAAAAACGGCGTGTTAAACATTTCGGTTACCGGAACCAATAGCCAGATGCAATCGAGAATTTATGTGTATAATAATATCGGTAACCTTGAAGGGTATCATACAGCCAATTTCGGAGGCGACGATCTCAGCATGGAATTTTTAACACAGTATGCAGGCTTGTATTATGTTCGGATTCAAAACGTAAAGTCCGGAAATATATCCTCAAATTATACATTGCGTATCGAGCTGGATACTTCGGATGTTTACGAGTACAATAATACCATATCATCCGTAAATGGCAGTACGGCTTTTCAGGTAAGTCTGGATGAAAAATATCCAGCTAAAGTAAAGTCCAAAATTCAGGGTTATTATTATGTAAGCAACGGAGGAAACTATAATTATGATGCACTTACTGCAGATCAGGATGTTTTTAAGATAAGTACCGGTGCAAATACAGGTGTGTTGAATCTGAAAATTAATCCGGTTCCGGTAAACCTCAAAATGAGGATACAGGTATTTAAGGACGACGGGGTGACTCAACTAGGATATTCCGATGCTTCAGTGAACGGAGACAGTCTTAGTTTTGATCTTTTAACACAATATGGAGGAACCTATTATGTGGTTGTAAAAAACATTAACGGAAATAAAAATGGTGCGGGCAACAGCAGCAATCAGGAGTATACCTTAAACCTCTCTCTGGATACATCCGGTGGGGAATACAACGATAATGTTGGTGCCATTAGTTCGAATGCACCAATTTCAATAAGTAGGGATGAAACCAACCCAACCCGGATAATTGGTAAAATAAAAGGCTATAAATATCTAAACAATGGTGGCTTTTATAATTTTCCAAATCTGTCAGCCGACCAGGATTATTACAAGGTCAGCACAGGTGCTCAAAAAGGTGTTTTGGTTATGAACCTCAAAGAGGTACCCTTGAACCTGAAGTTCAGAATACAGGTTTTCAAAGAAGACGGCACATCGGTTCTTGGATATAACGATGCCGGTTTTAACGGGGACCTTACCAGTCTTGAATTGCTTACTCAATATTCCGGTGTTTATTACATTCACATCAGCAACATCAATGGCTCGGCAAACGGGCCTTTAAATACCAGTCCGGACCGTTACGTTCTGGAGGTTTTACTGGATACATCGGGTCAGGAATTCAATGATAACGTAGGGGCCTTAACGGGAGTTGCCGCCATTCAGGCTTCGGAAGATCCCGGTAATCCAAATCTGCTGAAAGGTAAGATCAGGGGTTATTATTACGTTAATAACGGGGGCAAATACAACCTGAGCAACCTAACGGTAGATGAAGATATTTACAAAGTAACCACCGGAATATCGAAAGGTGTGCTGATAATGAAAATGTCAGATGTACCCCAGAATTTACGATTTAGGGTTGAGGCATATGCATCGAACGGCAGTACCCTTCTTGGTTATCAGGATGCCGGGATCAACGGAGATTCACTTAGGTTTGAGCTCCTTACGGAATATGCCGGTGTTTACTATCTTAAAATTTCAAACATCAACAATAAGGCAAATGGAGCAGGAAACACCAGTTCTTCACCTTATACTCTGGAAGTTTATCTGGATACCCTTGGCAGAGAATTCAATAACAACCCCGCCGCCATTAACTCGATGGTCCCGGTAATGGCCAGCCTGGATGAAACCCGGCCGGTCAGGATCATTGATAAGATACGAGGGTATCATTACGTGAACAATGGCGGTAATTATTCCTTCTCAGGTCTTAAGGCCGATCAGGATTATTTTAAGGTCAGCACAGGCCAATACAAGGGTGTATTGATCCTTAATCTGAGTCAGGTGCCTGCGAATTTAAGATTGAGAATGTATGTTTACAAAGAAGATGGAATAACCCCTGTAGCTTACAAAGACGCTTCCTTTAATGGCGATACCATGCGCCTGGAGCTTTTAACGGAGTATGCAGGTAACTATATCGTACATCTATCCAACATCAACGGAGCTTCAAACGGGAGTCAGAACACCAGTTCGGTTCCTTACTTTCTGGATATTTCCCTCGACACGCTGGGAAATGAATACAATGATGACATAACCTTATTGGGCAATGTGGTACCTGCTAAGGTTAGTCTTAATGAAAACACACCAAATGTATTCTACGGTAAACTGAGGGGATATCATTACATAAACAATGGTGGTAATTATCATTTTAACAGTTTGAGTGCGGATGAGGATCTTTATAAAATTACAACCGGAAGAGATTCCGGAGTATTGATCATGAAAATTGGCAATGTTGCCAAAAACCTGAAATACAGGATTGAATTATTGAATGAGGATGGAAGTATTTCATACGGTTACAGAAACGCCAATTCAAATGGGGATTCTTTGACCTTTGAAGTACTGTTGTTCAATCCGGGTACTTATTTTATAAGGGTGATCAATGTAAATGGCGTCGGAAATACTCAGGGCAATACTTCTTCGGTCCCGTATAAGTTAAGCACCTATCTCGAATCGGGATATTATGAATTTAACAATTCATTAAGCACTGCCACACCTTTAGATGCCAACGACACGATCTACGCAAAGATCCGGGGTCATTACAGGGTTAATTTCGGAACTTTTTCCGGTGCGGATTTCAACAACCTTGAACCCGACTTTGATGTATACAGAATCAATCCCGGCTGTCATTACTTTCAAAGCGCAACGATTAGCAATGCACCCTTGAACATGAGAATACGGATCTCTGCATACGATACGACCGGTAACTTTTTGCTTGGTACGAGAAACGCCACAACCAATGGTGGCAAGGTTGTATTGCTGGCATCGGATCTTACAAAAACAAACATAGTTCGGTATTTAAGGGTTGAAAACATCAATACCGGAAATTCGGGCAATACCGATGCAGGCACCTATTTATTAACGACCTCTATTATTGATACACTTTATCATCCTTTGATTTCTCCACGAACCACAAATCCTTGTCTTGATTCGGTAGTTACCTTCACCTCAAACAGTGCTTCGAATAATATGTGGAGTACAGGTGAAGTAAGCAGGTCGATAAATGTTAAAGCACTTTCGAACAAGTTCGTAACCCTTCAAACTGAAAAAACAGGTTGCTATAGCGGGATGGACACAGCGTATGTTATCCTAAAAAATAAGCCGAATCCGGATTTCACCTATTCTGTCGATCAAAGAACCGTCAACTTCTTTAATTTAAGCCCAACGGCTACCAAATTTTACTGGCATTTTGGAAATGGTAAGACCATTTCGGCACTTGCCAATCCAACTCACACATTTACAGCTGATGGGACCTATACGGTTTTGTATATTGCAACAAACAACTGCGGTGTAGATTCAGTTAAAAAGCAGATAACCGTTCCGGACATCATAAGCTCTGTTCGAGGTCATGAAGCATACCGGTTTGAAATTATTCCAAACCCAAATAAGGGAAATTTTACCCTGGAACTTGCCAATCCTTTAAGCGTTGGGTCAAAACTTGAGATAGTGGATGGTATAGGGAAAACCGTGTTTGAATTGAATCTCGAAAAGGGAATCAAAACGGTCGATCTGCAGAGTGAATTAAAGAGTGGGTTTTACTATTTGAGGATATCTTCACCTGATCGAAGTTTTGTTAAGAAATTTTCAGTTTTGAAATAATCCTGCGAATCAATTTTTTAAGATCATTTGAGTATACCAATAAATATCACTTGATTCATGAACCCGGTGGTACATTTTGAAATTCCATATTTGGATCAGGACCGGGTTTCGGGATTTTACACAAAGGTATTTGGCTGGAAATTAACAGAATTAGGACCAGGATCCGGAAATTACATGCTAGCAACCACGGCAGAATCGGATGCCAAGCCCGGAGCTCCTTCCGGAGCGATCAATGGCGGTTTCTTTCCGGCAAAACCCGATTGGCCTGCTCAGTATCCTTCTATAGTAATTGGTGTAGAAGACCTTTTAAAAACCATAAACTTAATAAACCACAATGGTGGAGAGGTTCTGGGTGATCCTGTTCTTCTTCCGGGTTTTGGCCGGTATGTGTCGTTCAAAGATACCGAAGGCAACCGAAATAGTCTCATAGAGCCTGTTACAGCATAGATTTCAGAGTGATTCAATTTCGTTTTTGAGTGTTTTTAAACCGGCTGCAGATCGGGTTGATAGAATTTGTTTTAAGTTTTTTTCCTTTTATTTGAAGTTTATTTTTAACCTTAAAACAAATAAATTATGAGAGATTTAATGTTGATCATTCACTTTATCGGACTTGCAATGGGCTTGGGAACCAGCATCGGATTTATGTTTTTGGGCATGGCCGGAGCGAAGATGGAGCCGGAAGAAAGTAAGGATTTCAGGTTTAAAACGGCTGCCTTATCTAAGATGGGACAGTTTGGTTTGGTATTTTTACTGGTTTCCGGAATGTACTTAATTACTCCTTACTGGAGCAGTCTTGGAGACATGCCATTGCTTGTGGTTAAATTGGTCTTATTTGTAGCCTTGGGTGCCCTGATCGGCATAATTGGTTCAACTATGAAAAAGGCCATGAAAGGTGATACGGAGAAACATTTTAAAACCATGGAAGGTCTTGGTAAAATAAGTTTACTGGTTGCATTGGCCATTGTAGTACTGGCCGTTT
>JACJZT010000011.1 GCA_020635455.1 Flavobacteriales bacterium | reverse complement strand
TGGCTAGAGCGTTTGCATGGCATGCAAGAGGTCATCGGTTCGACTCCGATACTCTCCACTAAAGAACCGGTTCTTTCAAGGGACCGGTTTTTTTATCAAAAATGGTTTACGTCTATATTTTATATTCCGGAAAGCTTGACAAATATTATATTGGACAAACATCAAATCTAGAAGACCGATTGTTCCGACACAATAATTCAGGGAGCCAGTCTACCAAAGGAGGAAAAGACTGGGTAATTAAATATACAGAAGGTTACAATACGGTATCGGAAGCTGTTCGAAGGGAAACGGAAATAAAGAAAAAGAAAAGTAGAAAATATCTTGAATGGTTAATTCGGGCCGCTGGCTAGAGCGTCCCGATGGATATCGGGAAGGTCATCGGTTCTCCCGAAACAAGTTCGGGACGATACTCTCCACTAAAGAGTCGGTTCTCAAAATGGGCCGACTCTTTTTAATTATTATGATGATTCTGCTGGTGAAACGTATTGAGCGGAGTTGAACCATCTTTCAAGCTGAGCGGAGTGGAAGCCTGAATGTAGCCAAAGCCCAAACCGAAAGCTCAATGTGTCTTCGACTCCGCTCAGACGGACATTTCGCTTTATTTAATTTTTCAAATTAACTTAAAATGTGTTTGTGCTTAGCGAAGTCAAACCATCTGTCGGGCTGAGCGGAGTCATTCTAATTGGAGTCGAAGCCCTATCCTTCTTCGCAATATTTCTTAAAAGCGGTCATGTATTTTAGGGTTTGCTTTTTAAACATACCTGCAAACAGAAAACTCATAAGTTTCATAAAACCCTTAAATTCGAAATAATTGTTACTGGTTTGTTTAACCTTATTTTCTGAAATTTTTTCAAATTGCATTTCAACTTCATTATATCCCATTCCGCTTCTATAGGCAAATTTTATTTGTTTAGGAAGGTTTTGCTCCAATATGGTCTCCTCAATTTTCATTTCTTTGTTTTTATATAGAAAATAAAAATTAGTAACAGCCCCGACTTCACCTGGGGTGCCGGATACCGGTTCTATGGTTTGAAGACCTTCCATCCAATGTTTGACACCTTCAGGATCTTTAAATTTTGCAATCACCTCTTCAAGGGGTTTGTGGATCTCGTTTGATAATGAATAACGCATGAATATATTTTAATCTAATTCAATAATAATCAAAATTAAACGGAATAAAAATTTGCCAAATGCAACAAGGATCGCAAAGGTCAATAATTATTTGACCTTTATCGGACCATTATCCTTTTGATTATTACCTGATCATTGATTTTACATTTTAATATATATTGACCCTTTTCAAATTCTTCCAGGTTTATGGCAAGATTTTCTATTTCGGTAAACCGGCCATTTTTTACAAATAAAGTCTTTCCTACTATATCCGTTATTTCAACGTTATAGTTAGCAGTTCCCCGATTTTCCAGATCAACATTCAGGAAATTTGCAGCGGGAATAGGGTAAATTTTTATGAAAGCTGTTTTCGAAAGTAAATCTTTATTAGGATTAAGATAAGCTTCATTTCTTTTAGCGAGAGGACCACAATAGTTTATTATGGCGTTAAGATCCGAACAGTTGCCTGTGTTTCCGCTTATGTACCTGTTTCCACCTACAACCACTGAAGCAGCCATACAGCATTGTTCCAGATAAGAATTGTTTTGAATGGTCATATTTCCATATATCGAATCAAGGCTGCTGAATATGGTATCAAATTGGGTTACATCAATATTTGAATTGTCCGAAAAGTTGAAATTTCGTCTGATTATTCTTATCTTTCCAAGATCAAGGAATAAGGGGCTAGCAGTTGATTTACCATTTTCAAATACATCAAGATTACTGCCTGTATTTTGCCAATTAAAAACTGCAACATCCGAAGATAGAACAATACGCTCAACATTGGAATTTTTTGAAAAATGAATGTTATCGCCAAATACCTCCTTTAATTTAGACAATTTTATATCTTTTGTATTTGCATTACCCCTGATAATTATGGATCCGCCAACAGAAGTTAAGGCAGGCAATTCGATCTTTTCAAAACGGCTGTTTGTGATAATGGTAAGCCGGTTTCCAACCTGTTTTAATGATTCAAGGTCTCTGAGGTCAACTGGATTTTGATTTTTGATAAATTGCCTGATTTCAAGTTTTCCTTTTACTTCAGTAAGACGATTTAAATTGCTCATATTGGTGACCGGGTCGGTTGAATGATTTCCGTAAATGGTAAGATCACCGTTTATCACGTTCCACTTGTTTCCACAAGATTGACTGCCCGAATTGCTAACAAAGGCATTCATTTCGGTTTGAGTTTGAATGACCACATTTCCGTTATAAACCAATTCGGAGGTAAGATATTCAACTTCAACTGAAGCAGAGTCCTTGCAAACACCATTTCCGGAACTAACCTGATAAGTGCCTTCTTCATTTACACAGATAGTTCGGGATGTGTCCGAATTAGACCAAACATACTCCAGGCAGCCATTAGCGGTGAGGCAAACTTGTGAACCATGACATAGTTCAACAGGTCCATCCGGAGTAATGTAAATACTATCCGGATTTCCTCCAAAGGAAAAGGAATAAACATTTCCATCGTTACCCACCAAATATCCTGCCGTTTCAGACCATTCAATTTCGTTGATGCGAATATTTCTCCCAAGATCCTCATTCAACCAGGTTGATCCTGAGTTAGAACTTTTTCTGACCACACCACTATCTCCTCCAACAAGTAATTCTGAAGTACATGCCGCCCTGATGCAAAAAAGGTCCTTGTTTGTTCCACAATTTAAAGGGGTCCACGTTAGTCCGCCATTTAATGTTTTACAAACAATACCACCCGAACCAACAATATAACCTACCTTCTCCGAAACAAACCATACACCATAAAACGTATTGTTTACCCCCGGGTTTACAGGAATCCAGGATCCGTTCACATATTTACAAACTGTACCATTGGTTCCTACTGCGTAAGCTGTATTACCTATAGCGTACACACCATAGAAAGTTATGGTGTTGCTGACATTTTGAGGCGTCCAGCCATTTCCATTGTAAAAACATATGGTTCCCCCACTGCCAACTGCCCATCCACGGGAGGAACTTACAAAGGAAAGAGAGTTGAAACTGGCCGTTGTACCGGTGAAAAAAGGAGACCAGGAACTTCCCCCGTTAGTGGAACGGCAGATCAAACCGTTCTCACCCGAAATAAACCATTCATTTCCAACCGCTCTGATACAATTAATGTGCTCAGGAATTCCGGTATTGGAATAGTACCAATTGTTTCCTCCATTAACTGTTGTATAAACTGAACCACCATATCCGGCTGCACATCCTGAAAGTGAAGTACTAAAAGAAACGGACCTTAAATGATTTGTTGTTCCACAATATTTTCTTGTAAAAAATGAATTGGCACTTTCATCACAACCTATTATCGTAAAACTGAAAACATACCCCTCGTCAGAAGTTATGATCAAGGAACAACCATTGATCTCAATTGATCGGATCAGGTAATTTCCTATAAAAACCCTCGACCAGGTATTTCCACCGTCATAAGTGCTGAGCAAGGAACCGTCTTCACAAACAACAAAACAAATAAGTTTTGAATAGATGCGAATGCTTCTGCAGTTTGAAAGGGTTCCGCTATTTAAGGCAATCCAGTTTTGTCCGCCATTCAGCGTTCTACATATTGTACCATTCTGCCCAACCGCAAACCCATAAAGTTCATCTGTAAAGGCTACATCATAAAGGTCGGCATTTATCCCTGTATTTTTAGGCACCCAGGATCCATCGATGTAACGACAAATGGTTCCGTTTCCACCTACTGCATAAGCAGTTCTGCCATACGCATATACGCCGTAAAAATTAACGGATGTTCCCAAACTGTATGGGTACCAGTTCCCACTGGTATAACGACATATGGTTCCATTTCCACCAACGGCAAAACCATAGGAGGCGTTTGTAAAGGATAGGCCATAAAAGGTTTCGGAAGTATTCGTTGTAAAGGGCGTCCAGTTAAGTCCGCCATTATAGGAAACGCAGATCAGCCCGTTTGAACCGGTTATGAAAGCTGCATTGCCAATTAGTCGAATTCCGGTTAGGATGTTGTTTACCCCGGTATTGATCAAGGTCCATGTGTTACCGCCATTGGAAGTGCCGTACACTCTGCCTCCGGATCCTGAAATACATCCCACAGACCCATTGAAAAATGAACCGCTGTTAAGGCTGCATCCACACAATTGTTCCAGATGTTGCAGGCTGATAACACCTCCTTCTCCATAACCTGATAAATGAATCGTATCAGGACTTGAACCTCCATTATGATAAAATATGGCCTCAGTACTTTTATAACCCTGACCACAAGGTTTAAATGTGAGGTATAGTAAGAATGAATCTCCAGGCGCTATACAAAATGAATCACTGCTTACCGAAAAACACGTATCCTGCAGGATTACGTTTGTTACTTTTAATGAATCATCCCCTGAGTTTCGGATATAAACTGAACGTGTGTATTCAAAATTCAAAAGAACACTGTCGAATTCCAGATTCTGCATGCTTAATTCGAATCCGGGGCCATTTGAGGAGTTAACGTTAGGTGTTGTAGAAACAGCCCATTGAGAGGTTCGTGTTATGGTACCGTATGGAGTATTCTGATAATGATTCCATGCATTTAGTCCGGAACCTTCATTCATTGGCAGGTGGACAAGAAAATTGGAAGTGTTGACCAAATTGCCCTGATCGGTATAGATTTGATTGAGTTCGGTTACAGAAAGTGCTCTGGAATAAATACGCACTTCATCCATGTATCCCAGAAATTGTTCAATATTTGTGGATGGGTGATTTCCTAAGGTGAAATTGAACCCGTTTCCAATGGAGGCTGCCTGATTTCCACTCGCAACTTCAACCCCATTTATATAAAGCCTTACCAGCCCTGATTGTCTGGTCATGGCAACAAAATACCAGGTGTTCGACAATATGCTTCCTCCACTGAGATAACTGCTTATGTATGAAAATAATTTTCCCTGATAAATATAGAATTCCACCCCTGAGGTTCCACCGGGGTAATTGTAATTGCCGGCAATATCATTTGCTTTTTGTGCATCCGGGGTGTAGACCCAGGCACTAATGCTGAAATCTCCGGTACCTGTAATTAAAGGAGTTCCAAGTGAAACACGTTCATCCGAACCGTTAAAACTCAACATGTAATTTGATACCTTAAAGGTAATCCGGATGGTATGATTGGCCGTTACATTTGAAAAGGTCCAGGAAGGTGGGTAACCTATATAAGTTCCGTCGATAATTACCGAATCAACTGTGTATCCCGAACTGGGTGTAAAGGTATAAAGTTGGCTTCCATTCTGATTTACCTGTGTACTTCCTAATGGAGAAATGCTTCCATGGCTGCCTGATGATGAAAGGATGGTGTAGGTTATTTGTGGTCCGTTATTCAGAAGCAGTGAAATTTTGTTGCCACTTCCAAGGTTAAGGTTTGAAGCAATCAGATCCATTCTCCCGTCTTTGTTAATATCCCCACTCACTAAACCTTCAGAACCTCCCCTTACCCCAAAATTCTGCCGCGATTGAAAAGTAGTATCACCATTTCCCAGAAAAACCGAGACACTGCTGTCGCCGGAATTTCCCGTGGCAAGATCCAGGTTCGAATCGTTGTTCAGGTCTTTAAGAACAATTCCATAACCGGAGGTCACCGCACTAATGGTCTTTGTATAATAAAATGTATCATTCCCGTTACCAAGATGAAGATAAATGCCTGAATTTGAGTTAGAACGAATGCAGAGATCGATCTTTCCATCTTTGTTGAAATCACCAGCAGCGATTCCTCCCGGATTTGTTCCTGTATTGTAAGTAATGATTTTTGGAAAAGTATTAAAACTAAGGTTGCCTTTAAAAAATTCAAATTGAGCAGAACCCTGACAGCTAATTACAAGATCTTTCTTATTGTCATTGTTTAAATCTATCATCAATACCCCAAAAGGATTAAGATGTGTTTTGGTTCTTTGAGCAGTGTTAAAGGTTCCGTTTCCGTTTCCCTCATACAAACTGATATTGTTACCTGAGTAATTTGCCGAAACAATATCCATTTTATTATCATTATTCATATCTCCAACATCAATTGTAAAAGGGTTCAGGCTACCCGATGCCAATGTGATCAGTGGGTTGGTCGGGCTGAGGAAACCTCCGCTCTGATTGTTGATCAAAACATAAATGTTGCTTGTACCTGTGGGTGATCCATAACTTCCAACCACCAAATCGGGATAGGTATCGTTGTTGAAATCTGCGGATTTTATCTCGCCTAAATTTTGAACAGCAATGGAGTATGAAACAGGACTGCCAAATGTTCCGTCTCCATTTCCAAAGCTCACGGAAATACTGGCTGAATTATAATTCGAAGTTGCTATGTCAGGTTTTCCATCTTTATTAAAATCCGCAATTGTGCTTGAAAAAGGGCCGCTGCCTGAGTTTAAGACAGAATAGCCGTTAAATAATTGACCAAAAACTTCAATTTTTAAAAGCAATAGAACCAAAACGATTAAAGAAGATCTTCTAAGTTTTTTCATACGATGTACCGTTAATTATTTGTACAAATTAGTGAATTAATTTATTTGAAAATTATCTATTAACAATTTTATCTTGTTGATTAATAATTAATTATACTTTAGTATTTGAGGTACATCTACAAAAAAAATATTTTATGCTGTATTGCCGGCAACCTGTCAGGCCTGAAATATTATTCCAATTAATAGAAATTATATGGTTCATATTGACTTCATTTGACAAAACTTTTTAAACCAGTGAACCTATTTGCTCTTATAAATCCTTAGAATTGTTTTAATAGGATGTTTCAACAGATAGAACTGTATTTTCGATCGTTTTTCTTTAAATTCAAAAGAAATTTGTATGATTTTAAGGAATACTAAATTTTTTTTTATAAATTCAACCGTTCGTTTATGAAGATTGCATTCGTCATAATGAGTTTTATGCTTTATGCATCCTGCACAGAAAATCATAAAGAATATGCGAATCAATCAAGGTATAAGATTAAAATTGGTGAAGAGTTGAAACTCTATTATATCACTAATTCGTGTTGTTTTTATTGCATCTCCGACAGCAGTTCTATTAAAAGTTTAAACTATAAGGATGACGTTATTGTAGACGACGGACCTGATGACTGTGATGGTTGTGACCGCACCTCAGCCTTCGTTTTTCTGGCAAAGCAAATAGGCGTGGATACCATTATACTTAAAAGCGCTACAGCAGGTGATGATTGCGAGACCCAAAGCCTTGACAGAAACATCTATTTTGTTCAGGTGGTTCCTTAATGTTCATTTATTGCGGATGATCCAGTCAAATTCAAGATTTTGTTGTCTTGAAGTTGGTTTCTGAGCTCCATCGGTTAATTCACTTACTTTTTGGCCGACATATTCTTTAAGTTCATTTACACTTATCTTGTCGTCAAGGTTTTTATCAGCGTTCATCTCACTTAAGCCAAACAAAATACTATAGGTAAATACACCGTTTTTCCACTGTTCGCTTTCAAGTGCATAACTGTTTCCGGCTGACGCTGAAAGTATTACTGTTCCGGACCCCCTGTTCAGGTTGGTAAACAGGTCTTGCATGAGTTCAAAGCCATCCGTTACTTTTGATGAGTTTGATCTTAGATTCAAAAATCGACTTCCTTTACTGCCATTGAAAACTACATTCACCAAAGAATTTGTGTCTTTGGTTTGAAAGGGAATTTCATTTTGCAGGGATTTATCAATATCACCACTGTGACAAGCATCGATCAGCAAAAGTTTTTTTCTGGGTGGAATGCTGTCGAGCAGCGATTCTAGAATTTCATATTCCAAACCATACTGTTCAGGTTTTTCAAAATTCATATTCTGGGTCGCAAAATAAAATCTAAGTTTAGAATCCAGGACACCGTGACCGCTTAAAAAAACGATCACCATATCGTTCACATCTGCTTTTAAGAGTTGTTTTTTTATTTTTATAATATTTTCAAGAACAGCTACCCGGTTGAATAAACTATCAACCCATATTTTTTTGCTTTCCATCTTGTTTAGATTTTCTGAAAAACTGGCAAGTACATCTCTTCCGTCTTTAACGGCATATTTCAAATTATACGTTTGATCTGCGTATTCGTTTATACTTATACAAACAAGATGAAGTTTATATTCCCTTTGCGACCCATTGTTTTGAAAATAAGAGGTTTTTTTAAAGCTTTCAGTTCCGTGATTGTCTTCTACACTTACCTGAAGCTTATTTAAGCCTTCCGACATCCTGATGGTATCGAAGAATATAACTTTACCATTACTTTTTTCTAAAGTCCTCCCGTTCTTTCCATAAAAAGGCACATCATTTACCCAAATATATAAACGTTCAGGCTGCCCTGGGTATTTGCAGGATGCATTTAATTTTATCCGTAATGATTCCGGATTTGTGCGATCCGGTTCAATTTCAATGCTGTCAATTTCAGGGATCCTAAACTTCTGGTCGAGGTCGGTGAGTTCGAGGTTTGAATTCTTTAACCTTTTTAAATATGCTTCTTTATACAGGTCGTGTATTTCAGGCAGATTGTAGCCAAGTTTATGCAATATGGTGTCGGGTCTGTTGTATTTAAGGTCAAACTGATCAAAAAGAAAGATCTCATCTTCCATTAAAAAATGTATTGCTTTATTTGCTCCCGGACTGCTCATGTAATACCCGTCAGGCGAATAGGTAATGTATTCATCGCTTCCATTAATGGCAATAAACGACACGATCTCTTTTTTGGATGAAAGATCCCATAACTTGATTTGGGCATCCATTCCCGAACTTACAAGGCGATTTTCAACCGGACTGAAATCAAGACTTAAAACTTCTGCCTGGTGTCCTTTAAGCGTATCCGTTATCTTTTTATTCCTGAGGTCAAAAAGGTAAATATCGTGATTAACGCATCCCAACGCCATCCTTTTTTCGTCTTTTTGGATCGAAACTGAAGTCACGGCAACATCTGCAGGAAGGTCAAATCTCCATAAGGTTGAGTCGAGATCCGTAGCGATCAGAGTATTTTGGTACGTCCAGTAAAGTGTTTTTGAATCTCGTGAAAATGAAAAACAAGGCGAAACATTATGATAATCAACATAAGCACCCCGGATGGGCATCTCGTATATTTTTTTTCCGGTATAATAATCAAGGACCAGGATCCTTGATGTGTATCCGTCCTGCATTTCAGAGGTTGTTTGTGAGAAACCTTCCCTGAAACACGCCAGTAATTTACCGTCAGGACTGATTTGGGAATGTCCTTTTGCGTATCCTGTCAGGATCTTTCTGTTTGTTTCTGCATTCCATTTGGCAAAAGTGAATTTTTTATCAAGTGCTGTTCGGTCCATTCCCAACCTGTCGGGAATTCCTCCGGTTGATGTAGTTGTTACAAAGCTTTTACCATCTTCATTGAGAGTAAGGTCAAAAATGCGATTCGAATGAGCTTTCCATTCATTCTGAACAGCTCCCGATCTAAGGTTCCAAACTCTAATGGTCTTATCAAAACTGCAGGATATGATCGAGTTTTGATCGGGTGTTATGGCAATATCTGATACCACATCGTTGTGCCCTATAAACCTCCTGCTCATTTTACCCAGTTTTAAATTCCATAAACGTGGGGCATCTCCGGTTGACGCCAGAGTATAACCGTCCTTTAGAAATACTACTTTATTGACCCCTGTGGTCAAACCGCCCATTTTCATAAAGAGTGCTCCTGTATTTATATCCCACACCTTTATGATCCTGTCTTCTCCTGAACTGATCAATTTGCCGTCTTTGCTGTAAATCATTGCTGTTACACCAATTTCATGTCCCGGAAGTACTTTTAACAACCTGCCGGTCTCCAGATCAAAAATTTTTATGGTGGTATCTTTCTGGTTGGGTTTTGCGATGTAATATTTGTAAGCCCCCCCGGTAGCCAGATAGCTTTCATTAAAGGAAAGTATTTGAGGGGAGTTAACATACCCATCCTGAGGTTTGTGAAAGATCTGCTTAACCAGCTGCTGGTTCATGCATGAATACAGGTTGATCGTATCAACTTTATCCGAATCGTCTCTTCCTGTTTTTAATTCGGATCGTCGCATGTTTTGGGCATCAAACGCTCCCATTGAATAAACATATCGTGAAATTATCTTACGTCTTTTTAGGTCATAGACGCGATCGTTGGATAATACATACTTACCGTCTTTTGAAAATACACCATATAAATTTTTTGCAATGAGCTTCATGCCTTTTATTGTGTAAAGACCATCGCTAAACAATACGTATTCGTCTGTAATGGAAAGGGCCAGGTGTTTATCAGAAGTATTATTGAGTTTCGAAATAAGAGAATCGTTTTTAAAAAAATAAACACCACCCTTACTGGCATAGTATTTCCCTGAGTGCGATAAAGCAAAGTCTTCACCGCAATTGTAAATGTTTCTTATAAGGCGTCCGGTTTGATAATCCCACACTTTTACTTCCGTTCGACCACAACTTACCAGATATTTTTGATCATCGGTAAGGAATAATTTTTCTACCGGTTCGGTATGTCCCAGATTAACAATTAGTTTGGGTTTTTGAGCATAGCTCTGTAAAACGAAAGCTAAAGCGTATGTAAAGAAAAATATTCTTAAGGACACCATCACTACTGAATGGCATCGATTTCAATGGTCCATCCCAGGTCCATTTTCATGATCAATCGATTGTTAATATCATCCAGTACCCAAATTTTATATCCGTTTTCCAAGGTCCATAATTGAGTTTTAACCCTGCTTCCATTTTTCAGAGCCAGTGTTTCCCTTCTGGTAAACTCTACCAAAAGATTGCTGCTTTCATCGTTCGAATACTGAATGTTGTTGATGTAATCTTCTTTGGCAATGTCTTCAAACAATCGCTTACTTACCCAAACACAAGTCGTATTGTCGTCGAGAATTATTTCCCCGTTTTCAAATAAATTATAAAGTTTATATCCATTTTCAAGGGCCTCAGAGTTAATGGTTATGTTTCCATTCTTGTTTGGTTTATTGTTTAAGGTCATTGCCCAGTCGAAGGCAACCATGGGTTCAGTTTGAGAAATATCAATAATAAACTGATACTTATTGCCATAAAAGTTCACGTTGTAAGTAAGTTTAGACTTTTCCTTTACCGATGGTTTTATCAGAGGTGATTTGGCCATCTCCTTTTCCAGGAAGTCAGTCATTTCCTTTTTTTCATTAGCCCTGGCATAGTCGAGGGCATTTTTACCTCTTGCTTCCGAATAAAGATCTGCACCATATTTTAAAAGTAATTCCACCGATTTTATAGCATTGTGCGAGGCAGCCGGAATAATGGCAGGCGTACCAAAACTTCCCCCAAAGTTAGGATCCGCTCCGTTTTTCAACATGGTCTCCAGTATTTGAAGCTGTACGTCAGTTTCCTTATCGTTCGTGTTAATGCAAAAATTAAGAATGGCTTGCCCGATATCATCCGTTGTGTTTGGGTTGGCTTCTCGCTGAAGCAGGTCTTCTACCATTTTCAGGTCTCTGCTGTTAATGGCGTTAAGAAGGAGTTCGTCCTTGTTTAAAAAAATCAGGAAAGATGCCGCTTCGTAAACATCATTCACCTCATCCGCATCAGCCATATTTTTACTATGTAGCACCAAAGTGCTTACAAAGTATTTTTTATCGCTAAACTGAAAAAGGAAATAATTCTTCTGGCCCGTTTTTAGCTTTTCGTCCAGAGGCCCGTAGTTGAAGCTGCTGTGTCTGGCATTAAAGTATTCTCTCGACTTGTCTTCGTCAATTATATTTAAAGTATTGTTGTCAAAATTTTGATCCTTCACCAACTTTTGTACCATAATATTTTCACTGAACTGGTCAA
The DNA here is from genome assembly GCA_020635455.1 of Flavobacteriales bacterium. Taxonomy (GTDB): domain Bacteria; phylum Bacteroidota; class Bacteroidia; order NS11-12g; family UBA9320; genus JABWCE01. The sequence goes on along the minus strand of JACJZT010000011.1, from coordinate 45,682 downwards.
AAACATCATTGTCTTCGGGTCTGTATTTCCTAACGCTTAATCTTACTTCAACGTCTCCTTTTTTATTAACCAGTGAGAAATTTTGTTCGAAAAAACTCAATGAGCTCAAGGTCTTTTCCGTATAATCTTCATTGGTTGAATATTCCAGCATGGCATCTCCCAACAATTGGTTCCATTCGGTTTGTTCTGTCTGCGCCATGATCTGAGTTCCGGACAGAAAGATCGAAAACAAGGTAAGAAGAAGTGTTTTCATAAGTTTATTAATATTGTACTTTCAAAAGTACATTACAAAAGCATTACAGAACCATTGTTTCAAATTTATTTTTATCTTTGGTAAACTTTAGCAAAACCAAGATTCCCATAAATTGTTTTGTAATTAAGGTTAAGATCAGTATGTCAGACAAAATAGAAAGAAGAAGTTTTATTAACCGGATGACCTTGGGTTTGTCAGCGGTCTTTGCCGCTCCGGTAATCTTGTTTGGAAATAAAATAAAAAACCAGTTCTCTAAAGACCAGAAATTAAAGTCAGAATCTATGAATCCGGTATTAAACAATAAACCCATGGGTTTTCAATGGGAAACTTCAGATCCATTTTTGTTTTGCGTTCATCATGAAGATAAATTTCCCAAAGGCAATGAAATTTGCGGTCCGGATGTATCCTTAAGTGGCAGGCATCTGGGAGATGATTTTATCATTAAAGACGGTTTTAGAATGTATCATGGGAAGAAGGTTCCTGGATTTCCCGGTCATCCACACCGTGGTTTTGAAACCATTACCATTGTCAGGGAAGGTATTGTGGATCATGCGGATTCTCTTGGTGCAGCAGGCAGATATGGGAATGGGGATGTTCAGTGGATGACTGCCGGTGGGGGAGTGCAACATTCAGAAATGTTTCCATTATTGAATAAAGACAAAGAAAACCCGATGGAATTGTTCCAGATTTGGTTGAATTTGCCTGCCCGAAATAAAATGGTACCACCTCATTTTAAAATGTTGTGGAGCGACTCAATCCCGGTGCATCATTCCAAAGATGCAAATGGACTAAAAGCTGAGGTAGAAGTGATCGCCGGCAAATTTGGAGAACATATAGCTCCTGAACCTCCTCCGGATTCATGGGCTTCTGATCCTCAAAATGAAGTAGCAGTTTGGAACATAAAACTTGAACCGGGTGCAAAATTAACCTTGCCAAAAGCAGGTTCCGGAATTAACCGAACCTTGTATTTCTACACAGGAAAATCACTAAAAATATCAGGTCAAACAATTGGCTCTTATACATCTTCAAATCTCCAGGCGAATATTGAAGTAGAACTTGAAAACGGCCCTGATGAAGGCCGGGTGTTGATCTTGCAGGGTAAACCCATAGGCGAACAGGTTATTCAATATGGACCCTTCGTTATGAATACTAAGGAAGAAATTCAGAAAGCATTCGAAGATTATCATGCTACCCAATTCGGGGGATGGCCATGGCCAAAAACGGATCAGGTTCATGACCGCAATCTTGGACGCTTTGCCTTGCATGCAGATGGGCGTAGAGAAGTTAAATCATAATGATTATTTTTGAGGCTTTCGTTAAAAACTACATTTATGAAAGCTTTCTTCCAATCTCTGATAGTTTATCCTTTTTTATTTTGTATTACGGCAAAGGGACAAAATTCTTCCCCGGTTGTAAAAGTTAACTTTGCTAAGGTAGATCTTGTCAATGAAAAGATCGAACTGAATTACAGCTTGACCGACAAGGAAAATGATCTGTGTTCGGTTTGGCTGAAATATTCAAAAGATGGTGGCAGTTATTTTGATTCAATTCCTTTATCACAACTTACCGGTGATGTTGGAAACACGGTTGTGCCATACATAGACCGCACCGTGTACTGGAAATACTCCGGAATAACAGGAAGTATTTATAACATACGCCTGCGTTTATATGCTTCAGATAATAAGCCGGTCGACGTTTCGGATATCTTAAAACTGGTCGACCAAAACCGGATCCTTGGCATCAGCAGTTCAATTGAAGGGGTTCGACATGTTTCTGCACCAACTTTATTGAACACGGTGAGAGATACCATTGAAAAATTATTTGGAAGCTATGGTTTTGAGACCGAAAGACAGAATTTTACTTACAGCACGTATAATGGCTATAACCTTACCGGTCGCAAAGCAGGAGTTAAAGATGAATCGAAAACTTTTATCATTGATGCACACTACGATGGTGTGAATGGTTCTCCGGCGGCAGACGACAACGGAAGTGGAGTAGCGGGTGTTCTGGAAGCTGCAAGGGTTCTAAGGAATTTTAATTTCGAACATTCTATAAGGTTTATTGGCTTCGACTTTGAAGAACAGGGATTGGTCGGAAGCAATTATTATGTTCAGAATTCAATTAAGAACTACGAATCCATTGCCGGGGTTTTAAACATGGAGATGATCGGATTTTTCAGTGATAAAAACAACTCTCAATCGGTTCCGACAGGATTTAATCTTTTGTTTCCCGACGCCTATCAGCAATTGCAAAAAGATACCTTTAAAGGGAATTTTATTGTGGTTTGTGGTAATACGGCCTCAAAAAACCTTAATAAGTCCTTTGTGGAAGCTTCCGGAAAATACGTTCCCGAATTAAATCTTTTGAGCGTTGAGGTACCCGGTAACGGAGAAATTGCTCCGGATTTCAGGAGGTCGGATCATACTAATTTCTGGGAGAATAACAACGAGGCCCTTATGTTAACAGATGGTTCTAATTTCAGAAATCCGAATTACCATAAAAGTTCGGATGCAAATTCAACACTTAATTATGATTTTATGTACAAGGTGATCAAAGCTGTAATTGCCACCACAGCCGAAATGGCAAAACCCGTTTCAGTAGGATATTTTGAATACGATATTCTTAATCTTTCAAGTCGTGAATTGCACAAGCACTCGCTTCCCATAACGGTCAACATTCAACCTAATCCTTCAGAAGGGGCCTTCACTTTCAACATTCAGGCACTTAATTCGGTTATCAGCAAGATGGAAGTTTTCGACCTTAATGGTAAAATTGTCTGGAGCAAAGCTTTGTTTTTCGAACGTGGAGAGCAAAGTTTTAAGTTTGATTTTTCAAGCCTTCAAACAGGAAACTACATTGTTTTGTTTACCAACGGAAACCAAACTTTGACCAAGACAATCAGCATTCAAAGGTAAATTTTATGCCGTGTGACCTTAAGGTATTAAAGTACCTTACACTCTTACTGATTGGTCTTCCTTCTTTTGGGTGGTCTCAAAAGGTTGTTCTGAAAGAACCCTTTGATCCGGTAAAAACTCCTTCAAAACCCGACTATTCAAATCTTTCGTGTTGGGCCGCCCTACCTGAAATAAAAGATTGCTCTGACACCTTTGCCGGAAAAGAGAAAGTAGATTGTTACAGCATGAAAACCATAGATGTGTTTTTTATACATCCAACCAGTTTTACCTACGAACCACGCGGAGTGAATTTGTGGAACGGAGATATTAAGGATTCAGTTTTGAATGCGAAAACAGACTTTGGCTCAATACGATATCAGGCTTCGGTGTTTTCAGGACTGGCAAATATTTACGCACCCAGATACCGCCAAGCCCATTATTACGCATATTTAACTCCGGATACCGCAAGCTCAAATAGGGCTTTTAACCTTGCTTATGAAGATGTTAAAAACGCTTTTGAACATTATCTCGAACATTACCATAACGGAAAGGGTATTATTCTGGCTTCACACAGTCAGGGAACAACTCATGCGATTAAACTTTTAAAAGAGATGTTCGACGATAAACCTTTGGCTAAATATCTGGTAGCTGCCTATTTGGTGGGAATGCCGGTTTACGATTCTGTCTACACCAAACTTAAACCCTGCACCAATTCAAGTGAAACCGGTTGTTATTTATCGTGGAGGACCTATGCTGTTAACTATTTTCCTGAGAATTATGTGAGACCCGAGGTCTATTCAGTTTGTACAAATCCATTAACCTGGAAGATAAACGGAGACCATGCATCCGCAGATCTCAACCGGGGAGGGATCCTCAGAAACATGGAGAAAGTTATACCGGAACTTTGTGATGCCAGGGTTGCTGACGGAGTGTTGCGCATTCATAAACCGAACATTCGCGGCAAAATGTTTCTTTCAATTAAAAATTATCATATTGCCGATTATAATTTGTTCTACATGAACATTCACGAAAACGCTGAAGAAAGAATTCAATCGTTTCAGGGAAAGTAGCAGGTATACGATCAGTAATATCCCATCTCATTGAGATGTTTTTCAACCACTTCCATGTTGACAGGTTTGTTTAACAAGGCAAAGACAAGATCGCTTTCATCAGCTTTCCGGTTGTCTTCTTTATCAAGAGATGAGGAGATCATCAGAATGTTGGATCTTCCATTTTTAAGTCTACGGATATTTTCATATTCATCCAGAAAATCAAACCCGGTCATAACCGGCATATGTATGTCCAGAACAATTAATTCAGGCCATTCTTCAGCTGAAGCTTCTTTAAGAAACAAAAGGGCATCTCCGGCATAATTGAATTTAAGAACGGTGTGTGCCACTTCCTTTAGAGTAAACAATTTTTCGAACAGGAACAGATCAAATTCGTTGTCATCAATAACCATTACTTTAATTTTCTGCTTCATTTAATTCAAATGTTGGTTTGGAAGGTTGATCTCAAAAGCAGTTCCTTCATTAGGTTTTGACTTGATTTCTATGCTACCGTTAAGCCTTTCGACCGATTCTTTTACAATAAATAAACCGATCCCTGAACCTTGTTTTTTATGGTTTCCAAGTGCACGGTAAAACATTTTAAAAATATTACCGATATGATCTTCCCCAATACCGATCCCGTTGTCACTGATAATAATTTTTGCAACTTTCTCGTCTGCATGAACAGTTATTTTTATTACATGCTGGCTTTGTGCAGGGTTTTTATATTTAATAGCATTCGAGATCAAATTATTGAATATTAGTCGAATACGAAAATAATCTCCTGAAAACGAAGCCTTTTGTTCAACATTTGTTTCAAACTTAATGGTTTCCTCACCCGTATTTAACATTTCGATCTCCTGTTGAATCAACTTATTAAAGTCTATGTTTTCGATCAATTGTTCGGATCTGGTATTTTGGTAATAATGAATGATGTTGCGGATATATTCATCCAGTTTATGAATGTTCTTTTCAATTATATCTAGGTATTCAGAATCGATTTTTTTTTCAAGTTTGGCAAGCTGAATTATTCCAAGGATGGAAGTAAGGGGAGACCGCAGATCATGAGAGGCACTGTATATGAATCGATTTAGTTCGTCAAGCGCTTTTTCAAGCTGCTCATTTTTTTCTTTAATGGCGATCCTGTTCAAATACAGATCAACACAGTTTTCAAGAATGAGTTTAAAGGTTTCCCAATCCCAGGGTTTCTCGATGTATTTATGGATTTGTCCTTTGTTCACCGCATCGATCACAATATGGATGTCGGAATATCCGGTTATGAGCAATCGGATGGCATCGGGATATTTTTGAATTGTTTTTTCAAGAAACTCAACCCCACTCATTACAGGCATTTTTTGATCGGTAATAAGGATGTTGATGTTGTTCTTTTCAAGAAGATCAAAGGCTTCTTCAGCATTTTTAGCTAAAAAAATGTTATAGTCTTTTCTGAAATTTGATTTGAAGGAAACCAAATTATTCTCCTCATCGTCGAGATAAAGTATGTTAATTTTCTTCGACATTAACGACTTCCTTATTTGCGGTCCTAGCCATCATCAATGGCAAATATAAGGTGAATTTTGCCCCTTTACCGGGTTCCGACTCTATTTCAATCCTGCCTTTGTGACTTTCAATAATTCCAAATACGATAGACATTCCGAGGCCGGTTCCTTCTCCAACATCTTTGGTGGTAAAGAATGGGTCGAAGATTTTGTCTTTAACTTCCTTGGTCATTCCAATTCCGGTATCTTCAAAACTGACAGCGACAAGATTTTCAAAAAGAAATGAACGGATGCTTAGGGTATGATCCTTTCGGTCAGGTATTTTCTCCATGGCTTGAACTGCGTTGTTCATGATGTTCATGAACACCTGATTCAGCTTTCCGGGATAACATTCAATTTCGGGAATTTCACCTAAATGCAGTTCAATGTTGATGTTTGGCGGAATTGAACTACGCAGCAGTACCAAAGTAGATTCGATCCCACTGTTGATGTTGGCCATCTTTATGTCGCTTTCGTCTAAATGTGAAAAGTTTTTTAAACCTTTTACGATCTCTGCAGTTCTTTTGGCACCGTCTTCTATTCCCGAAAGAAGGGTTTTGATCTCTTCCTGCAGATATGGAAGATCGATCTCTTCCTTAAAGGAATTTATTTCTTCTATCTTTGAGTTAAAAATATCAGGACTGACCGATATTTCCTCATATTTTCTCAATACATCCAAAAGGTCGGCAATATCCATTCCCAGAGGTTTGATATTGGCAGAAACAAAATTTATCGGATTGTTTATTTCATGTGCTATCCCTGCCGTTAACTGACCAAGTGAAGCCATTTTTTCAACCATTAACAACTGACTCTCCGTTTCTTTTAAATGTTGCAAGGTCACCTCAAGTTCTTCATTCATATGCTCAAGCTCAAGGGTCCTTTGTTTTACTTTTTCTTCAAGTATAACATTCTGTTCACTGGTTATTCTTAAGATTTCAGCCTGAGTTTCTTCTTTTTCCTTTTTTAATATGTTGATACGGTCGGCAAGAGCAAGTGAAAGTAAAATAACTTCTATCGCGGAGCCAATTTGCATTGTATAAGTGGTTAATACATTCGCTTCGATAATACCGGCATCTTTAAGCACAAAAATGAAAACCCCCACAATAAGAACGATCCAGGCGATCAAAAAATACTTTGCCGGACGATATCCTTTTCGATATACATTTAAAGAGGTAAACAGAAGTGTAAATGAAACCAGTCCAACGGCGATCTGGGTCAAATTGTGTGTGAATTTATTTACAACAATTGAGTTGGCTATTACACATAGTATAAATGAAATGTATATGAAGCGAAACAGGATCTCGAGTTTTGGGGTATATTCTTTGGTGTGCAAAAAGTTCCTCATGAATAAAATGGAAGAAACGCAAACCAGTGAAGTTGCAAAATAAACCGAACGGCTTGCGATCCAGAAATTGTCGGGCCACATATATTTTAAGGTATAGCCTTCAAGACAAGCCTGAGCAAATCCAACGAAAAATATATAAACCACATAATAAAGATAGCTGATGTCGCGAACCGAAAAGTAAAGGAAGAAATTATAAGCCATCATCACAAAAATGATCCCAAAATAGATCCCAAAAAGGATATCCCGGTTTCGATTGCGTTCCAGGGCTTGTTGAATGGTGGAAACCTGAAGCGGGAGCAATATTTGTTCGCCGGAAACGATCTTAAGCAGATATGTTTTCTTTTCTTTTTTCTTTAAATAGGTGTTGAAGATCAAATATTGATCTTTAAAAGGTCTTTTGTTCAGGTCGCTGAATTCGCCTAGTGTTGTTTCGCTAAGTAGGTCTCCCTTATCGCTGTATTCGTAAAGAGTAACTTTGTCAAGTAAGGATTGATTTATTTGCAGGGCGAAGAATGTATCGGCCCAATGGTTTTCCAGATTAAACCGAACCCAGAATGCTCTGGTTGTAAAACCTAAATTTGGTACTTTTAGGTTCTTTTTTTCATACTTTTTTGATCGAAGGGCTTGTTCAGGACTTAATTGGTCTTGAGCATCTTCAAGCACTTCAAGGTACTTTCCGATAACCCTGTTATGATCTTCCTTGAATAATTCAACAGAACCACTTGACAACCCAAGTTTAAAGCTTAGTATTAACAGTATAACAGAGATTCTTCTGAGATCCATTCTTTCAGGTAATGCTGTTAAGTTTCAGGTCGTATTTTACCGGAAGTTCCTCTCCTTTAGGAGTGGTTTCAATTTTCTCAAAATTTAAATTTTGCCTGAGGTCCATTATTCGCCTTTTATAAAATTTATACGTGCGATTTAGTCTCTTTGGGTCCATAATCAGCACCCTGGCGACGTAATTGGAATTTGGATAAACAAACTCACCGTTCACACCTACACTTTTTTCAATTCTGAAACCGACCTGTAAGGCAATTTTTAGGGTGTAAGAGGCTACAATCGTAAAAAGTGACGTTATTTTCAGCTGATTGGAAATTGCCAGTCCGGCTAAAACAAGCATTAGAGTAATTCCCATGTGTGGGGCTTCCTCTCTGCTGTTCCAGAGTCCACATAGCTCCGCTGTTCCTCCGTTAATGCGGTAATTATCCACAAGTTCATTTATTTTGGGGTCAAAGTGTGAAACAGCGTTTTGCACAGGTAATTTTACATTTTCGGATGCAATTTGAATACGTATTCCGCCGAGTAAATGACCGTTTTTTTCAGATATGGCAACCACGACATATACATTCGGGTCATAAGCCCATTCGATGTTATTGGTCGTAAGGTTGGTTAAATTAAAATTTTTCAGAACCATATGGTGGTCATGAGCATATTGCAAACACATAGCTTCATCATCAATAGCTCTGAAAGCTTTAATTCTTATCATTCAAAAACGGGTTTAGCCGGTAACTATTATAATTCAATATTAACTAACCTTTTTTAATAAATGCCGATATTTAACAAATTTAAATCCATTTTATAAATTTCCTGAAATTAAAGTTAAGAAGTTAATTTGTGGATTCTAAATCCGGGCGTTTGGTCTGGTTTTTTCGGCTAAACCGAAAAATAACAGCTTTCAATAGGACGCCTGAGGGATCTTACTTCCGGTTCCCTTGCCAGGGCAAGTCTGAAAATAAGTATATTGCCTCGCGTCAGATCCACATTTAAAATATTCTGATATAAGGGTATTAGTTCTTTAAGTCTTGCCTGACCATCTTCACTAATTCCAATCCCTCTTCCATGTAGGAGGCGGTAGTATATAAAAAGAGAGGATGACATGGGTTGGAAAGCAATTCCCATGGTATTTGCCATGATCCAGATTTTCTCGAGAATTTGCCCACCTTTCACAAAATCTTCCCCGGATTGTCCTTTAACAGAGAGAATGCCTATGGCGCTTGCAGAATCAATGGATTTTTTTACAATTTTTCTAAAGGCATTTCCACCATTCCACTTTCGTAAGAGATCCATAACTTCAGTCTGTCTGGCAATTTTTAAACCGGCAAGTTCAGTTTGGCTGAAATCAAAAGTTTTTATATCAAGCCCGTCTTTTTTCTGAAGATTTTCTTCTTCGGTCCATCTGATCTCTTCTCTGAAATCACGATGGCCGTTTTTTTCGAGCATCCTGATTTTTTCAAGCTCTCCCAACAGGTCTCCGGCTTCATTCAGTTTATCCGGGTCAGTAATGAACTCGAGTTTGGCACCGTCAAGATCCTTTGCCAAAGCAATCAATTCATCGTATTTCGAAGCATCAATTTCCTTTCTTGGCCCAAGATTTCGATTGGTATGGCGCATCCTTAAACCTTTCGATAATTTATCAAAGTTCAGGGAGGGATTAAAACCTCTTTTAAAGGCTATTCTAGCTATCAGGTCTGTGTTGTTAGGGTCGGGAAAGTATTCTACAAGGGTTTGATAATTAAATTTCCCGGCACTGATGATCAGATTTTCGAGTGAGGCCCCTAAGGCAACATAGGATGCGATGTTGCCAAAGCCTAAAAACACTTCATTTGCATCTATGGCATTAAATAAATAAATGTATCCGGCTTTGTGTACCCAGGCCCAGGGTTGATAATTACCACCGGAAGGTGCCAGTATTGCATCTGACACCATTGATTTCAGTTCGGATTCCGAAGGCTTGTCGATGGATGGAATTTCCAATAATTGCAAATGGCTCAGGATACCCATAACATCCGTAAATGGATATTCCTCGGTTTTTTCCTCCGTATTTTTCAATGAACCTTTGTTCCCGATCAATTCTTCAATATCAATGTGATATCTTCCCGATTCCGTATACTGATTTAACAAGATCCTTCTGCTTACATCAGCCGTAATTCCACCGCCCATTGCTACTGCACTTGCAAGTTGGGGCCATGTATTTATGGTTTGCTCTATTTCAAGCATGCTGGCCTTAATACGTTGAGAAGCCGTATCTATCCCGGCTATATCAAGCATATATGGGATCTTTTGCTCATTGGTTGTCAATGAACGAAGCGTATCCATTTCAAGATTTCCCAAAATTCCGTGAAGCAATCCAAGATCAGGATTGAGATCATATCGTTCCACATCTACCATACATTTATCGCTGGCTTCCATCAAAACCGGAATTCTTAAGCTTTTCGCCCGAATCCGACTCAAGACCTTTATGTCAATTCCATCGGATTCTTCAATTAAAAGATCGAGTTTACCACCCTCAGTTAAAAAAGCATCCAGGTTTTCTTCTGTAACACCTTTGGTGAAACATTTAACTTTAATAAATGGATCGATCTCCGCAATTTCCCTTGCTGCCAATATTGCTTTATTAAGTCCAAGGTTGTGCAATCCTGTGCGTATTCTATTCAGGTTTGTAAGCTCAAGTACATCAAAATCCGCAAGTCGTATTTCACCACATATTCTTTCTATGACCAAAGTCGTTGCAACCGACTGACCAACAGATAAACCGATCACTCCAATAACTTTGTTTCTTAATATTTTTTGTTCTTCTGGCGTGATTTTATAAAGATTTCTGCTGGTCCTTAAAAAGATGAAAGCTTCTTCATCCGGCAAATGGATCAATCTGTTCGACCATGGATAATAAACCCAGGTCCCGTATTCATCTAAGGTTAAACCATTTAGCTCTTTTTCAACGTATTCCTGAAGCTTTTTTGAGTCGAATTTTATATTTGGATGTCTCGTTTTTACCAATTCTTCAAGAGTGGGTAAGATATGGTTCGAGACCTGAATACCCGGCCTGGAAATAAGCTCTTTATAAGGGATCAGATCGGATCCTGAACGAAGGTTGTAATGAACCGGCCGGTAGGTTAATGTGTCAAACACAGAATTCTCTTATCTAAATTATATAATATCTGGCCATGTATACTAAGGAAGCAATTACCAAATTCAAGTCACAATTTTAATTAATTTTTAACGCCCTTACTCATCTTTGTCTTCTAAAATTATATGTAAAGTTCCATGAAGCGTGGAAATAACTTAAACCTTCAGACAAAGCAAAATGTTTCATTTGCAAAAAACCATGTCTAATATAGTATAATTCAGTGATTTAAATCATGCAAAAGCTTTTGTTTGTTTTGAAAAAGATTTTAACTTAGCGTTTTAATTAAACCTGATCCGATAATTGATGTACAAAATTTTGTATTCAGGAGTTCTAAGTCTTTGTTTGTTTAAACAATAGCTGCATGTATGGAAGAGGAAAAGGTACATGTACTATACGTTGACGATGAAGAGCATAATTTAAATGCATTCAAAGCATCTTTCAGAAGGGATTTTAAAGTATACATTGCTGAATCGGCTGCAGTTGCAAAAGATATTCTTGCCAATAATGAAATACATGTTTTAATAACCGATCAGAGAATGCCGGTAACCACAGGTTCTGAACTTTTAAAAGAGGCGGTGAAGATCAATCCCGATCAGATTCGAATATTGCTTACCGGTTATTCTGACCTGGATGCAGTAACGGATGCGGTCAATAATGGTAAAATTTACAAATACATACAAAAACCATGGGATGATAATGAGCTTCGGGAAGTAATTAAAGAGGCATACAGCCTTTATAAATCCATTAAAGCCAAGGAAGATCTTACCAAAAAACTTATGTTGACCAACGAGCAGCTTGAGTTTTATCTGAGGCAGAAATTATTGAGTTAGGGCTCTGTTTTTCACGCCTGAAAGAAAATAAAGGTGGTTTATTGCTGCATTTGTTTCGCTTAGTTCTTCGTAGGTAATATAAGGCAATGCCTGAATTTTCTTATAATTCTGCAAGATCCATTCTAAGTTTACGGGTTCCGTTTTTAATAGTTTACTAAGTCGCATTAATCCTTCCCTATCCTGAAGGTATAAATTTATGTGATATTTTTGTCGGATAAAACTGTAGAAATACCTGTATTTCAGCAGGGCCATATTTTTGTGGTTGTTTTCACCAAGATATAATTTGGAGATGGTTTCGGCAAATTGAAGGGATGTGTTTTCCTTAAGTTCTCTCATCCCGATGACCCTTTGCCGCCGTTGCAGAGAAACCAAACAAAAAAGAATTATACCGGCCAGAAGTGTGTACCAAGCATAACGAAATCCTCTTACGGCAAGGATCTCTGAGAATGGATTTCCGGGGACTTGGTCCATTTGCCCGGTTTCATTTTCAGGCAACACATCGTAAAGTCTTTCATGAACCTGCCACCAAATCTTTTCTTTATTCAGGTCTTCAAACAATTGACTTGTATACATAAAAACATCTTTTCTTTTAAGATGATAGTTTGTAAACACGATCGGAGTGCTGTATAAATACAAGCTTCCTTTTCCGGTATTGATCCTTAGATAGTTATCTTCCTCTGAATTTTCTTCAAACCGGATAAGGCCGCAACTTTCAATTGAAAGTAAAGAGTTCTCATCCATATTTACGGGTGTGAATATTTTTGGGAAATAATGTACCCTGTGATTAATGAGTTTATTCCTTTTCCGAAAATACATCTCGGTGGAGTTTGAGCTCCCTTCATCTTTAAGCCGGATATTGTATCTTATCACCTGTTTCCCGGGTAATTCGTCTATAAGTTCATGCCATTGATACATGTCATTTTCCCCCAGTAAACTATCGAGAAAATAGCTTGAAAAAGATTCGGAAGCAATCAGTACATCATTCCCTTTTTTAATAAAATTGATCAGCAGAGAGATGGTTTGTTGGTCAGGGAAAAAGTAAGGTCCGCAGAAAAAGTAGAGGCTCTGACTGTCGTTGTATTGACTAAATTCGGTGTTTTTAGACAGGTGAGAATTTATGGTTATCAGCCCTTTTTTGCCTGCCGGTTTTTCGAGTAGATTATACAATAAAGAAGTACCATAAGGCGATTTACTTGCGTGATTAAAATGCGGCTCCCAGCTTTTGTTTTCAACAGATTTGATCGTATAAACATAATTTGCAACTACCGCTATTACGATAATAAAAGCCAACCATACCAATAGATTGTTTTTCATTCTTTTTCAAAAAGCTGATTTAACTGTTCTCCGGTTTCTGTATACATCTGTTTGGCAATCAGATACTTGTTTTCATTCACCGAATAATTGCCATACCAACTACTTTCATAGATTCTGGTGAATTGCTCAAAATCATTCTGAATAACTGTTCCCTTTAGTTGTTCTATGTAATTTTGATTTGTAAAATGTTTATGCCATTTCAGGATCTTATACTCCTGTAACATTTTTAATAAATTCAGGTAAGTAATGCGAATGGCCATTTTATAGTTTTTTGCATCCAGTGCTTCCTGAATGAACCTGCTGAAATCAATATCTATGTTCTCAGGGTTTTCACTAATGTCAACCGGTTCGTAAGGTTTTTGTGCAATTGGCGGTTGATTTTTTCTTTTCAGTAATATCGCGATCACCGATAGAAGGGTGAGAAATATTAAAATGAAAACCAAAACCTCGGCAAATCGTATGGGTTTCTGATTCTCTGGTTCTTTAGCTTTTTGTGTTACTGATCCTGTCTCGTTTTCTAAGGGTGTTTGGTCGAACTTGTATTGTTCTTTTAATTTTTCCCAGGTTTTTTTCTCCGGTTTAAGCACAAACAACAAAGGGGTACTTTCCTTGTTTAACGTACTGGAAACAAGAGTCTCATTCAACAGAAGAAAAGCCGTTAACAATAATATCCTCAGAATTATAACCATACTTTTTCCATACTTTTTCTCAGGTTGAACGCTGTGTACTTTTCGTATGCACTAAAAAAATGGATCACATTTCCGTATACAAACAAAGGAATGGAAACGAAGATCACGAACAAGGCAATCATTTGTATAAAAGCGTTCTTTAATTCAATGTATACCGGATCACTCATATACAATGCATTCATAAGTGCTTCAATAATGAAATTGGTAAGAGTGGAATTGATAATTAGGTAAAATACAAATACCAGAAGCAATAAGATCAGGTTAAGCACTACCGAATAAAAAACATCACTGAAAAAGGCAGCAATTCCTTTTGAGAAATTTAAATTTCCTTCTTTGAGAAAGATCAGGTTTAAAACCACAACAATAGGATGTATCAACAATAAGAAAACGAAAAAACCAAGCCATCCTCCAATCTGAAAGAATAAGATATACATTATTGCCGAGAGACCAAAAGAAGCTACACCATTTAGGAGTTTTATCTTTCTAAATTCAACGGGCTCGTAAAATCTTTTTAAGGCATACATAAAACTAAAGTAGTATACCATCAAGCATAGACCTGCGATCAACAGCCAGCTATCGTGCATGTCGGCTGAAAACCAGTGTCCGGATTTTACGATCCCCAACAGATCGATCAAGACAAAGTTGGTTGAATATATTTCATAGTCAAAGGTTTTGTTTTCAAGTAAAAAGGCAAGCAAAAGAATGGAAACTGAGCTGATCAGGGCCAATACGACTACTTTTCTCAAATTTTGTTTCCATAAATACAAAGAATCTGAAATTATTTCGCCAATGTTTTTTATGGATTGATTGTCCAAAGAGCGTTTATTGATTTTAATAGGCCTGAAAGATTCAACCCTTGTTTTGGTCCTGAAATGTCTTCTGAAAGGAATGAAAAAAAAGTAAACCAATATGAAGAGCACATTTATTAGTATAAATATTAGTTTGACCCAGGAAGGTATCTCTTCCTGACCAGTTATAAAAGCCTCTATTGCTGCTGCAAAGATGGTCAGGGGTAAAACGGCAAGCATAATTTTTATACCCTTGGATGCCGAGATCCGGAACGCCTGAAATCGTGTGAAAGTAGCGGGGAAGAGCAAACCGCGGCCAAATACAAGTCCGGCTGTGGCAGACAATACCATGGTAAAAATTTCAATGGTCCCGTGTAGCCATATGGTAAGGATGCTAACCGACAGATAGCCTGTGGCAAAAAACAAGTATTGGAAAACACCTACCATTATACCATTATATCCCAATACAAACAAACTGCCAATTGCCAAAAACAGGCCTGTGCAAAAAGTCAAAACGTCCACACGTAAATTGTTGTAAAGTATAAGAAAGAACGATTGAAATGAATTTCCCTGTGAGTAAACTTTCATTGGCTTGCCTTCGGAAATGTTAGATTTTGTCATTTCTACGTAGTTCGATCCCAGTATTTTATTGGCAAAATCGGGGTTGTTGCGACTGCTGTACACGCCTGAACAAAAGCAAAGAGCAAAAATAAAAAGACAGATAAAGAGCTCTTTTGACGACTTGAAAATAATCAGTGGTATTTCGGATCCGTAAAATTTAAGTATGGATGAAATTTTATTCTTTTTTCTGCCATAAATTTTTTGAAAAGTGGTTTGAGCTAAATTGTTGAGATATACCCTTACCGTTCGGTTTGGATAATAGGTTCTTGCATAAGAAAGATCGTCGGTTACCTGTATAAAGAGATCATTAAGTTCATCGGGTTCTTTTGAACCGGTCTTGAGAAGTTTTTCATAATGTTCCCAATATTGTTTGTTTTGATCAACAAATTCTGACTCTCTCATACGATATTAAAATATTTTATGGCACAATTTTTTCTCTGAAATAATCCTTTGCAAATTATCATTTCTTTACAAATAAGATGAAATTAAGAATAAGATTATCTGTTTCAATATATATAACTCCCGAAAAATATTTCAAAGAGACTGTCCCTGAACTGGATTTATAGCAATTTATTTTATATCCTTGAAGATGAAAATGGTTTAACCTTTTAATTATGAAATAAAAAAATGAAAAAAACACTAAAACAACATTTAGATCCTAAATCAGGGCCAAAAAGAATCTTGTCACTTGATGGTGGCGGAATAAGAGGAGCATTAACCCTTGGGTATCTTAAAAAAATTGAAACCATTCTGAGAGAAAAGGAAAAGGATCCAAATTTGCTTTTATGTGATTACTTCGACCTTATTGGAGGAACTTCTACAGGTTCAATAATTGCTGCGTCCCTGGCAATAGGTTTGGAAGTTGATGAAATTAAGGATAAATACATGGTCCTTGGAGGAAAGATCTTCGGGAAAAAAAGGGATTGGTGGAAACCCTGGGAAACGTATAAATATTTAAAGGCAAATTACAGCTATCAGGCTCTTGAAGATTCATTGAAGGATCTGTTCAAAGATTATACTCTTGGAGGAAGTGAATTGAAGACCGGCCTTTGCATTGTAGCCAAAAGGGCGGATACCAACAGTGTGTGGCCACTGATAAATCATCCGGATGGTAAGTTCTTTGACTCGCCTATAGGTAAAAATAAGAACATTCCAATTTGGCAGGCTGTAAGAGCCAGTAGTGCGGCCCCAACCTATTTTGCACCACAAATGATCGATGTGGGTGACGGGCAAACCGCTGCTTTCGTTGATGGTGGAGTTAGCATGGCAAACAATCCGGCATTAACCCTCTTAATGGTTGCTACTTTAAAAGGTTTCCCTTTCCATTGGCCTATGGGAGAGGATAAAATTGAGATCGTTTCCGTAGGAACAGGATACAGTGTTTTTTCAAAACAAGTTGGCGAAATTGACGATGCAACCATGCTTACCTGGGCAGCAAATGTACCGGATATGCTTATGCAAGATGCCAGTTGGCAGAACAGGGTTGTTTTGCAATGGCTTTCAAACTCGCCTACTGCCGAGTCACTCGATGGCGAAATGGAAACCCTGAACGAGGATTATATAGGTGAAAAACCATTGATAAAGTATCTCAGGTATAATTTTCCTTTAACCAAAAAAACCTTGAATGATTTGAATCTAAAGGGCAAAACCTTTAACGACAAGGAAGTTGCAAGCATCATTGAAATGAGCAATGCTGAAAACCGATACATTCTGTATGATATTGGTGAGGCTGCTTCAAAAGAAGTGAAACCTGAACATTTTTAGGGTCAAGATCCTTTAGTTATTCTGTAAATTTACATGTTTTTAGGGTTTCTTAATTTGACCATTAAGGTATGAAGGTTAATTTTCAAAAGTTTTACTTCTTTCCCTTTTTGGCGTGTTTTGGTTTAACATTCTTCCAGTCATGTGACAAAGAGGAGGAAGCTTTAAAAGACGAAAACTTCATTCTGTACCAGGAAGCGGTATCAGGCAATTATTCAATGTTCAGAAACGGAGATCTACTTGCTGGAAAGGGACCAAGTCCGCACGGTTCCTTTAAATTAAGATTCAACGATTTAGCTTCTTCGGCTTTGGATAGTGCCGGGAATTTGCCGGTTGGTGCTAAATTTCCTCAAGGTTCCATTTTGGTCAAGGATATTTATTCAGGAGGTAATTTGACTCTACATGCAATAATGAAAAAAGACACCACAAGTGAATTTTCAGAGAGGGGATGGATTTGGGCTGAATATAAACCAAATGGTGATATCGAGTATAATCTGGATCGCAACGGTCAAGCTTGTGTCTTTTGTCATGGAAATAGTCCAAACAGGGATCATACAAGAGTTTTTGATCTTCATTAGTAGCGTAAAAATCAAGTTTAATGGAGTTTGCACCACTAACCGACATCAAACAACTGGAGGAGATCGACTCTGAGTCGTTCGACGAAATTCAGGTTATTTTTAAACACAGCACTCAATGCGGCACCAGTTTTATGGCTCGCAGAAGATTATTGGAAGAGTTGCGTTCCGGAAGAACACCTTTTTTCAAAATTTATGAACTTGATCTTATTAGATACAGAACGATCAGTAATTATGTTTCTTCAAAATATGGAGTAAAACATGAATCGCCACAGATTCTGTTCATTAAGAATGGTAAAACCCTTTTAAGTCGCTCACATAACAGGGTGAGTCTTGAGCTTGATGCTTTTTAGGTTTAGCAAAGTACCTCCTTGTAATTTTAATTAGCTTCTCTTGTAACTTAATGGTTATCAACACAAAGTGATCAGATCCTCTGTATATTTTTTATTGTCAAAAATTGAGTATTATTGTAATATAAAACTAAAAAGAAAATGAAAAAGATTCTTATCTCAGCATTACTTATCAGTGGTTTCCTTTTTGCAGGAACGGGTTGCAACGACAAAAGCGACATTAGCGATTTTATCAAATTGATTCGGAAAAACAAAGAAACCGACAACCAAAAGAAGTACGATTGTCCGCAGTTGAAATTGAACTTTAAGGATAAATGTAAAACAAGAGATGGAAAAGATGGATATGTGGATGCAAATTGCAATTGTACGGTAAAAAACGATGTTAAATACGACTGTCCTGATCAGAAATTAAATTATAACGATCCTTGTAAAACTTCCACGGGACAGCTCGGTTACATAGACAAGAACTGTAAATGCGTAACCAAAAACACCAACAAATATGATTGTCCGGACAAAAAGTTAAATTATAACGATCCATGTAAAACTTCTACCGGACAGCCCGGTTATATTGACAAGAATTGTGACTGTGTGACAAAGAACACCAACAATAAATTTGATTGCCCTAATTTACAACTCAACTATAAGGATCCATGTAAAACCAGAGATGGAAAACCGGGTTATGTTGATGCAACCTGTAATTGTGTAGCACGATAATAAATTTACAAAAGATCTTATACATCCCTTTGTCTTTCAGGCAAAGGGATTTTTTTTTCAAGGATTTCACAAAATTAATTTCATACAATTGGTTAAAAATTCTTACTTCTTACAGGCATTTCCAATTATGATAGCGGTACAACCGTTATTTGTGCAAAACAACATTAAAAATTATTAAAGAAACTATTACTTAAGCAAAACAAAAAATTAATATTGTCTAAAAATTAATTTATGAGATCGTTAATTTTTAAAGGACTGTTTTTTACTTTACTTACAGGAATTGGGCAATTAAGTGCACAAAATCTCGATTGGGCTTATTCAATTCAACACACCTCTGTTCAAAATTATTCAACGGCGATCGCTTCAAACGGAAGAAAGTTTGTATTAGCCGGTGTGGTAGCGCCAAACATCAATTTGGATGTTATGGGCAAAAACCCGCAGTTTGATGCCACCAAATGTTTTGTTGCCAAGTACAAAGAGAATTCCGAAATAGAATGGTGGGTGGAACAACCAGGGGGCGGCAACAATTCCAGGGTTTTTAATCTCTTAATGGATGCGTCTGAAAACGTATATGTCACAGGTTATTTTTCGGGTACTCTTGATTTTGATCCGGGCGCTGGTACACAAAATTATACGGCTTCTGCAGCGGATGCATTTGTGCAAAAACTTGACCCTGAAGGCAAATTAATCTGGGTAGCGTATGCCAGCGCCGGAGGCCCTCCAAGTCAGATCGTGCAAAAAAGCAATGGAAACCTTGTTATTGCCGGAATGAATCAGGACAAGCTTGTTACCAAAATAAGCAATGGTGATACAATAAGTATGTTCAAAGGTGTCTATCTATATGAAATATCAACAGATGGAAAAGTTATTGGAGCATATAATTTTCAGATTCCAACAGGTTACACCAGTTTTGTATCCCTTGCTGTTGACAAAGATGACAATATTCTGGTAGGGGGCTCTGTGTCGGAAGCCATTGATCTTGACCCTGGTACCGGTTTGAACTGGGACACTGCAATATCATCTTATGATGCATTTCTTATTAAGCTAAGCGATAAATTTCAGTATCAATGGCATAAGATATTTGGTGATATTCCTAATGGACAACCGGGCGGCTGGGATGCCGTTAGGGCCATAGGTGCCGATGGTTCAGGAAATATTTATGCTGCAGGATATTTTACATGGAACTCGGATTTTGATCCTAAAAACGATCCCGGAAAATTTGTACTCGAAGCAGGGGCATCGAAAGGTTCTCAGACACCGGATGGATTCATCATTAAATATGATGCTTCCGGAAATATTCTATGGATCAGGGATGCTGGAACTCATCCCCAATTAAAAGGTAATACTGACGTTAACTTTTATGACTTGTTGGTTCATCAAGATAAAGTAATTGTATCGGGTACTCTAAATGGCAGTGGTGATTTTGATGGTTCGGCAGATACTTTCATGGTCAGAACCCTCGATGGAGGTTTGGGGCTATGTTATACTATGTACGATATGGATGGTAATTTTAAAAATGCATGGTTGATTGACGGTTTTTATGCCAATGAAGTACATACAGGTATTGAACTTTTAGGAGATGGCATTTTGGCATCAGGAACCTTTCAAAAGCGTTGTGATATGGATCCGGGCACCGGCTATTATTTATTAAAAACGGATTCTACAGGCAATTTTTACAATGCAGATAACGATATTTTTCTTGCAAGATATGCTCTGTTTCCAGCCATTTTCAGCGTTGGTGATTTAAATCAGGACAGGGTAGGAGTTTATCCAAATCCTACGTTTGATGGAAGCATTTTTTTATCGGGGATTTCATCTTTTAATGGTATGGTTGAAGTGTATTCATCGGAAGGTTTAAAAGTGATGGAAACTCCATTAAATCCCGTCCTTGATCTTTCTGAATTACCTTCCGGTCTTTATCATCTTAATATTCGGGGAGAAAAATTTAACTTCGTTACAGTGATAAAGCAATGATCTAAGGTTTCAAAATTGCATTTAGGATTATTGATTTTATTCAATCCGGAAAGCATCGCAATCGAAAGACCTTGCCATTTTTTATTTCATCATTTGTTTAAGATGATGTTAAAGTTTAAAGAATCAAACAAAAAGGGTTTCATTTCTGAAACCCTCATTGTGCGGATGATAGGACTCGAACCTACACGCGGTTAAGCACCAGATCCTAAGTCTGGCATGGCTACCAATTACATCACATCCGCAAAAGGTGTGCAATATTACAATTAAATTTAAAATGATTCAAGTAAAAAAAAGGCCGGAAATTATTATTTCCAGCCTTTTTTTATTGAAGATAAGAAAAATTATTTAACCTGCATCTTTTTGGTGATGCTGTACTGATCGTTTGAAATTGAATAAAGATAAATACCTGAAGTAAACTGGTCAGCTTCAATATCTATAGCGTGGTTTCCTGCGCTTAAGTAACCTAACTCCTTATTGAGTATTACCTTTCCGGCAATGTCTTTTACAGTTAACACCACGTCGGAACCATCTCTCATATATAAGAATACCTGAGTGTTTGATGAAGCAGGGTTTGGCTGATTTTGACTAACAAAGAAAATTTTTGGATCAACTTTTACCTTATTCACAGAAACCAGGTCACTAACCGAATTACTCAAAATATCGGTTAATGGAATCGCCTTATACATAATATTTTGCTCGTTGTTAGGGTGAGCATTTGAAGTTCCGTTATTCTGGAGGTTTGTACCCGGCAAATCATCTTCCTGATAAATTAAGTGAAGGAAAGTGTCTGCACGTTTTGCTGCAGAAGCAAATACATTTTCTTTATTGGCTATCAACCCGTAGGCAGAAGCAGTTATGTTCTGGCCAATGGTCCAGGTTAATCCTCCATCTTGAGAATAAGAAACATAAAGGTCACGATAGTTTGCGTTGAAAGGACTTAAAGACAATTCGTGAGGTGCGCTGTAAACAACATATAGGTTGCCGGCAGCATCAATTGAACTGGTTGGCATTGAAACCAAAGCGGTAGAACCATATCGTGTGGCGGAAGTTACGCCGGCGGGTAAATTACCGTTTGCATCCAATGCGCTATAGGTTTCCTGATTGATGTTAAGCGTATTGTCCTGATCGTAATCTTTAGCAAAACCACATAAAACTGCCGTATCCATTCCTTCTGCCCAATGCATAAGCTGCGCAGTTGCCGGATAGAACACATAACTGTCATCGGTAATGTCTTCGTCTGCAACATAGGTTCTTCCAAAAAATACGTGTACCTTGTTGTTATGGTCGATCAGGATATCGAATGAACCATCTGCAGTCTTTTCTCTTTCGGCAGTAGGAATAAGTTTCTTGGTGAAAGGAGCAAAAGGGAATTCCTCTGCTACGATCCTGGTGAAATTGTCTCCGTTGTCGGTTGATTTCCAGATAGCAACATCTTCACCTGCACCACCAATTACGATGGCTACGATAGAGTCTTTTACATCGATTGCGTAATTGTCGCCACCACCGCCAACATATCGGGTGCTGTCATAGCCGGGAAGTGCTTCAAACATAATATCCCAGGTTTTACCTCCGTCTTTGGAGCGGCTATAGGTGCTTGGACTTGCAACACCGTTGATATAATGTACAGGAATTCCTGCAGTAGTACTCGACCAGTAATTAGAAACCAGGTGGATCATTTGCTTTCCATCCGTTCCAATTCTGCCCCAAATAGCTTGCTTATTGTTTAGCTGAGTCAATACATGGTCTACTTTTGTCCAGCTGGTACTGCCGATCATGTCGTTCTTGCTGAGTATCCATCCACCAGTACTTGCAACGTGAGCCATATTGACCTCATATTTTGTACCGGACTCTTCCAGAACTCCAATATATGGCCATCCGGTTCGGTCATTAACTTCAAATTTGGCACTAACCGGAGAAAGCCAGTTGGTAGATTTGTGGTTATAACCGGTACCTCTTGAAGGCCATTCTGCTTGTCCAATTTCAGCGGTGGTCCATACCGCAGAAACTTTTCCGTCATCGTGTAAAAGCAATCTTCTTCCCACAGATGCATTGGTTTGAAGGTCGTAAAATGTATTTCCGATAAGGATGGAAGCGTAAACAGGGTGTTTTTTATAAAATTTGGAACTCGAAAAATTTCCGGGTGTATAAACATCATTCGTTCCTTCAAAGGCAACAACTTGATTGGAAGTTGATTGAGGGATCTCATTTTTAACTTTTGGCACTAAGTCTGATTGCTGGGCAAAACTAAGAGCTGGCAGTAATCCAAGGGTAATTAGTAAGTGTTTTTTCATGTTTTTCAAATAATGGGGCAATTTAAACATTTTTTTTAAAGCTTGAAAAATGAAAATTTAGAATTGGATTTTCGCATTGCAGAAACCAAATTAATTGACAAAAAACTGAAGGGTATTCAGTAAAAACCTATTTACTTTGCATTATGGAATTAAAAGACGTGGTATCGGTTTCAGGCAAGCCGGGATTACATAAGATTATTGGAAAAAGTCAGAATGGTTTGGTTCTTGAATCACTTGACGGCAGCGCTAAAAGAATGATAACTCCTGTTACCCAGAAAGTTTCTGTGCTGGAAGATGTATCAATATACACTGAAGACTCCGACATAAAGCTTCTTGAAGTTTTCAAAAAAATGAGTGACCTGGATGAAAAAGGAAACCTTGGCAGCATAGAAAAAAGCAATACTCCTGATCAGATCAAGTCGTGGTTTGCAAGCATTATTCCTGATTACAATAAAGAAAAGGTTTATAATTCCGACATTCTTAAGGTTTGTAACTGGTATTCACTTTTAAAGGGTAAAATGAGTTTTGATCAAACTGAAGATGCCAAGGATGATGCGGAAACTCCTGTAAAGGAGGTAGCGGCTAAAAAGACAAAAGGAGGGAAGAACATCAAAACAGGCAATACACCCAAAGCTAAAACTTCAAAGGGTGCTGCAAAAACCACGATCACAAGCAGAAAAATGAGTTAACTTTCGTTTTCTAATTTTTTTCTGTCATTAATTTAAATTTAATTTTTTCAGAGATCTCTCCCGATTTGATTTCAAGGATATATGCCCCGGATCTAAGGTAATATTCTTTATTATCACCCTTGCGCAATTGTCCCGAATTCAGGTTTTGATTTGCTTTATACGAATATGAATAATAGTTTAATCCTGCCTTACCGATCAGGTTTTTTGTGTAAACGATCACTCCGGTTGAATCCAAAATATTTAATTCAACATACCTGTCTTTTTTCAGACCAAAACGGATCATAACCTCTTTCTCAAAGGGTTTTTCCCAAAATGAATATTTCTTTCCCCAATTGTCATTTGCCTTGTGAAAGGAGGGTCTGGTAATGGAAATTTCTTTGTTGAATAAAGGATCAGTAGTATTATTGATTCCCTCCAGTGAAACGACATATATTGAACGTCCATGTGTACCAACTATAAGCTCATTGTTTTCTTTTTGTATAATAAGATCATGAACGGCAACATATGGAATGGACGTTAGTTTCTCCCAGTTATTACCTCCGTCAATACTAATATACAAACCATGGTCCGTACCCACATACAAAATTTTGTCGTTTACTGGGTCTTCCAAAATAACATTTACGGGTTCGGCAGGCAAATTCCCTGAAATGTTTTCCCATATTTTTCCATAATCTTCCGACCGATAGAGGTAGGCAGCAAAATTGTCCTGACGATATGCATTAAAACTTACATAAACCCTTGATACGGAATGAGAAGAAGCTTTTACCCTGCTTACCCACATTCCGGCATTCTTCTTTACACCAATGTTTTTCCATGAATTGCCCCCATCTGTGCTCATATGCAAATTTCCATCGTCACTTCCTGTGTACAACAACCCAAACTTCAAAGCCGATTCATCTATACAGGTCAAGGTGCCAAATGGAACGTTTCCTTCCCTCATGCCTGAAGTCAGATCCGGAGAAATTTTCTCCCAACTTTCGCCACCATTTAAGGATCTGAATAAAAAATTTCCACCAAGATAAAGAGTATTTTCCGAATGCCTGGATAGCAAGATCGGAGTTTGCCAGTTAAAACGATACGGGAATTCGCCCAATTCATGTCGGGGAGTAATGTAAACCCTTTCGTTTTTATCAAGATCCAGACGATAGTAATTTCCGAATTGAAATCCGGTAAATATTTTATGATTTTTTGAGTCAATTTGTATTTGCATTCCATCCCCACCCATAATGTGTTTATAGGGATAATGTCCCCAACTGTGCCATGAAACACCGGCCGAATAGTTTCTTTTACCCATCCAAACTCCATTGTCCTGCAATCCTCCATAAACATTGTAATTTTTTCCTTCGTCTGCTGCAATTGCGTAAAACTGTCCTACTGAAGGACTGTTGCATTTAACCCAATTTAAGCCACAGTCATAAGAAATGTTAAGGCCCCCATCGTTGCCATTTACTAAATGATCAGGATTGTCAGCATTGATCCATAAAACATGGTGGTCTGAATGAACATTTGGTTGACTGATGTTATCGAATGTTTTACCCCCATTCCCTGAATGAGCAAGTACCACACCAAGTATATACAGGTTTTGCGGATTATCAGGTGCCAGGTAAATTCGACCGAAGTAATATCCGTAGGTGTAATAAAAATCACCTATTGAATCGTTGATGATTTCCCAGTCATTGTCTCCGGATTTTTTGTGAACGATCACCGCTCCATACATTTTTGAATTGAACAAATTACTGTTTGCATCCCCGGTATAATTTACAAGATCCTTAACGGTAAATTTTTTATGGGAAATCAATTTCTTGACCGAATCTGCATCGAGTTTATCCGGGAAATTCTGTGATCTTAGGAAATTATTAAGTTTTGTAGAATTGAGCCCAAGAAAATTTTCAACCGGTTTATTGATTAGTGCTTTTAGGTCAGCAACAGTGAGAATTGAACTGTCTTTCTTTTCTTCAGGTTTTAGGTTTTGATCGTCAATGAGGGCATAAATACCTGTATTTCCATTTGAGGAATACGCTGCCAGACCGATCCTGCCTGTATTGGGCTTATCGTATATTTTGGTCCATTTTTCACCATTATCCTTTGTATAATAAATTCCTGAACCAGGCCCGGATCCCTTAAAATTCCATGCCTCTCTTTGTCTTTCCCAGGCTGCGGCATACAATTTAGAAGGGTCAGAAGGGTCAAAGACCAGATCGATGAATCCGGTCTTATCATCCACAAACAGTATCTTAGTCCAGGTTTGCCCGCCATCGATGGATTTATAAACCCCTCTTTCCTTGTTTTTTGTGTATAAATGACCTAAAACCGCTGTATAGATGATCTTAGGGTTTGAAGGATGCAAAAGGATCCTTCCAATATGATGACTTTCTTCCAAACCCAGGTGGGTCCAGGTTCTGCCAGTGTCGGTACTTTTATAAATACCGTTTCCGGCATAACTGGATCGGCTTGAATTGTTTTCACCTGATCCGATGTATATGGTGAAGTTTTTCCAATCAACGGCAAGATCGCCAATGGTCATTACCTTCTCATGATCAAATATTGGTCTGAAAGATTGCCCGTTATTTTTTGTATACCATAGTCCTCCGGAAGCATAAGCAACAAGCATTTCAATCGGATTCGCAGGATTTACTTCCACATCCGTCACCCTGCCACTCATCACAGTTGGACCAATGTTTTCGGCAGGAACGTCAAGAAAGCGACTTCTCAGATCTGAAGGATTCTTACTGTTTTGTCCATTTGCAAACTTTAACGTGAAAGTTACAAAGAATAACAGGGTCCATAAAATAGTTTTCATTTCTAGTATTGTTCTGAACTGTTTGGAAAGTCAAGCGTTTTAACATCTTCAACATATTTTCCTACTGCCTTGGTGATCTCTTCTTTCAAATTGAGATACCTTCTCAGAAATCTTGGGTTAAATTCTTTTGTCATTCCCAACATATCGTGTAATACCAAAACCTGGCCATCCACCTTGCTGCCGGCGCCAATTCCGATGACCGGAATGCTAAGCATTTCTGCAACTTCTGCAGCAAGTTCAGCAGGGATCTTTTCCAAAACGATTGCAAAACAACCGGCTTCTTCAAGCAGTTTTGCATCGTGAATCAGTTTTTCAGCCTCTTTTTTGTCTTTTGCTCTTACACTATAAGTTCCAAATTTAAAGATCGACTGCGGAGTTAAACCGAGATGCCCCATTACGGGTATCCCTGCAGACAAAATTCTTTTAACGGATTCTACAACTTCAACACCTCCTTCAAGCTTGATGGCATGGGCTTCAGCTTCTTTCATTATTCGAATCGAAGAGATCAATGCATTTTTACTGTCGCCCTGGTAGGAACCGAAGGGCAGGTCGCAGACGACCAAAGCTCTGTTTACTGCTCTTACCACTGACTGGGCGTGATAGATCATTTGATCGAGCGTGATCGGTAAGGTTGAGATGTGTCCGGCCATAACATTCGATGCCGAATCGCCAACCAGAATCACATCAATGCCCGCATCGTCAACAATTTGAGCAAATGTGTAATCGTAGGAAGTAAGCATGGATATCTTTTCACCGGAATGTTTCATCTCGATAAGAGTATTGGTCGTAATTTTTTTAAGGTCCTTGTAGTGGCTCATTTTTCGAAGGTTTATTGGATACGTTTGTTAATTAAAAGGGAGTTTTTATATATTATGTTTATAAAGAGACATTGAATTCTTGTGTTTCATAAAATATACCTCATTTTTGCAATTTATTACGCAAAGCTAAGTTTATTTAATAAAATGTTAAAACTCCGAAACCTGCTAGTTGTTTTGATTTTATGGGCCGGCTGTAAAAATGAAGTCGAAGTGGCAGCTCCCTGGAAAGAAACCGTGGTGGTTTACGGATTGCTCGACCCGGCGGCAAGCGTTAATTATTTGCGTATTCAAAAAGCTTACCTGGATCCGGATGGAAACGCTTTTCAATTTACCGGGATCAGCGATTCGATATACAACTCAAATTTAAAAGTAAAATTGTACGTACGGTTAAACGGAAATATCATAGACAGTATCTTTCCAACCCTTGTTAACGGAAATGACCTTGGAATAGAAAAGGACAGTGGCATGTTTGCCAATGAACCAAATTATTTATACCAGATCAATAAACCCATAAAGGATTCAAAACTCAGTCCTAACCCTGAAGATTATGAGTATGAACTGATCGTTCAAAATCCTCAAACCGGCTACATGTGCGGAGCAAAGGCATATACGGTAGGGTACCTCGAACCTCAGGCACCGGTTTCTTCAAGTACTAATTTTATAAACATACAGGATAAAACCAATTCTTATTTGATCATAAGCTACAGAGAAGGTCGAAAAGCGAAGGCTTACGATATGATCATGACTTTCTGGTATAAGGATATAAATAAAAACAATCCCTCAGATACAGTGCTTAGAACCGTTAAGTGGAATTTGTTCAAAAACAAATTAACGGATCCTTCGCTTAGAGGATATGAATTGAAAATTACCTCTGTTTCGGGAAGTCTGTTTTACGATCTGCTCGAAAACAACATCAAAGTTGATACAAATCTGGTACGCAAAGCCATGTATTGCGATATTGAGTTTTTTGGCGCGGGTGTTGATCTTTATACGTATGTGGAAGTAAATAAACCTTCTATTGGTATAGTTCAGAAGAAACCTGAATACAGCAACATTGACAATGGGCTGGGAATTTTTTCATCAAGATACATTACAAGGATCACCAAAATACCTCTCAGCGCCGACATGCAGGTTTCATTGCAGAACTCTGTAAAGACCAAAGCCTTGAATTTTAAATAGTAGACCCTATACTTTCCAATACATAGTTCAGGTGTATTGATAGAAAATTGCCGTATTTGGGTTTAAGGTAGAATCAATTTTCCTGCAAAAGGTCATTTATATTGCAAAATTTTAGCCGGTCAAAGCAGCAGAGAACTCAAATGTCGCAGGATTGAATTCATGTTTTTTGTGAGTTCTTAATTGAACCAATTTTGAATTCATGTCTGCAATCACAACCTATCTGTCGCTGAAAAAACATCTTATTTTCCTTATTATCCTGTATTTGTTTTTTGGAGGGAGTGTCAGGTGCCGGGCTCAAAATGGAAAAGTTTATAGGACACTGAAGGATTCCTCTGTATTTTCCGATTTAAACTGCTGGCAATTCTGGGATGACAGCATTTGGAGAAAAGTAATAAGAACACCGGGTTTACAGGATGATGTATACATTCAGTCAGGCCACATTCTTTTTATTGACAGCGAGTTGTCGGTCAAAAACATATTTATTAGTTCAGGCACCGTTTCTGCAACGAGCGGAAAGGATGCACAAATAGATTTGGTAAACAATACCTTTAATTGTTACGGTAAACTATCCTGTTATTTTGGAGAAGTAGATACCATTACCAATTCGAAAAATCCACTGGATATCAATTTTACAACATTAACGCCTTCACTACCCCTGATAAAAAAAGATACGGGAAGCTTAAAGTTCCGCGGAAGCACGCGTGTATTGTTCGAAGCCGGAGAATGGGGGGCCGGAGCAAAGGGGAGTCAGGATCTGTTCAATCTTGAATTTGATTTAAATTCAGGTGATACCGGATTCATTCTGGGTTCGGTTAAAGCCGCTAACTGGATTGTTCATAAAGGAATTTTATACACCGACCAAAGAGTGGCAATTGACAATGGTAACTCCGGTGAAGGTGACTTCATTCTTGAAAAAGATGCCGTATTTATTTCTTTAAAATCAGGAAATGCATCTTCTTCAGTAATTTCAAGAACCGGTTCTTCCATTTGTGGGAAGGTATTCTTGAAAGGTCGGATGGTTTTATTGGGTCTTTCGCCTTATATACAGGCAAAACAGATATTTCTGGATAAAAGCTCATCCATAGAATACAGCAGGCAAGGCAACCAGAATTTTATCAATGCGGGAATTACAGGAGCATATTTGTTGACGGACTATTACAATCTGGTGTTGGGAAATTCCGGAAATAAGAACACTGTAAATAATCAAAATCTAAAAATTCTAGAGAAGGGTTCTTTACATTTAACGGGTGGTAAATTGGTTCTGGACAACACCGGGACTTTTGAAGTTTCACCGGACTCAACTACTATAGTGTTTTCTGATACGATTCATCAGATTGCTGACAGCATCTCATGGGATACCGGATTTGCGAATGTTATCCTGGATAATGTTAACGGACTTTCGTTAAACTTCAAACGTTCCGTAAAGAATTGCCTTCATTTAAGAAATGGAACTTTTCAGGGTGGTAAATATCTTGGTATTTGCAATAATGCAATCATCCATATTGAAAATGGGTCACTTCAGTCCGCACCGGATTTTAAAGGCTTAGTTGATCTGCATTATTTAAATGCCATGAACACCACACTTACAGGGGCTGAAATTCCCGGAAGAACTAATTCCATCCATACTTTTAGTATAAATAATTCAAAGGGAGTGAAATTGCGTGACTCTTGCTTTGTTAGCGGGAATTTAATACTCAAAAATGGAATCCTTTTTACAAGCGATTCCGGTCTTATTGTTCTTTCGTCTTCTGCAAAGTCAGATTCGGGACATGATCTGAGCCATATTTGTGGTCCGGTGATAAAAACCGGAAGCAATAAGTTTCTTTTTCCGGTTGGGTCCGGAAATTGGTGGGCCGGAACTGAGTATCAACCTCGGGATACTTCAAAAAGTTATACTATGAAAGTTACTTACCGGGATTCTGCACCGGAGCATAGGGATTCATTGTCAGGTAGTATGTCGGGCGGGTTGATTAGCAATAGGGAATTTTGGAAAATAGAACGGGAAATAAGTTACCCCGGTAAGTTTGGATTGTTTTGGAAGGATGGGGCTCGATCGGGTATAAGCTCGCTTGGGAAAAATGATCTGATTGTAGCCTGTTATGATTCAGGTTTCTGGAAAAATGGTGGAAATAATTTTGTGAGTGGGAGTGCTACGAATGGTTTTATTTTATCCGAAACCTTAAACAATGCGGAATTAATAAGTTTTGGAAGTCCCAGTGCTAAGAATGCCTTGCCGGTACAATTGAAAAACTTTAAGGTTGTGAAGGATGTTTCAGGGGAGCTTTTTCTCGAATGGTCAACATTTTCCGAACTTAATTGTAAGCATTTTGAAATACAGAAAGTAAATGAAAAGGAGAGTTTTGAAACTGTTGATAGCGTATGCAGCAAAGCAGTTAATGGAACCGGAACAAATCAGCTTGTTTACAGATATAAGCCTGATTTGGGTAAGCAAAAAATTGCATTTTATCGGTTGAAGCAAGTCGACTTTAATGGAAGTTATTCATTCAGTGAACCGGTTAAGGTTAAACAGAATGGTATCCAGGAATTCAAATGGTTTTTGTCTGAAGGATCATTGAATTTTGAAAAACCCTTGAATATGAATTCTCTAACGGTTTATTTAATTGACCCGAATGGAAGGTTGACAGAGATTTACATTCGTGGCGAACAAGAAAAATTTCCGATGAATGAATACCAAACAGGCGCATACTACCTTTGGTACTCAAATGGGTTTTTAGGTAAATTGTTATGGATCAACAATAATTAGAACTTTTGTATAAAAAAGAAACCATCCTGCAAAGGATGGTTTCCAAATCAAAAGGTATAGTTAATTAATTTAATAAATCAATCCGTTTTTAAGGTTTAGGTTATTAGGTTAAATTTTAAACCGGGTGTAAGCCGCCTTCTAACTCAATTCCTGTAACGAAGAACTAATATTGAGTTCTAAAGCAATTGCTCAATGTTCTGAAATTGCGAATTATGTTATAAACTAACTTGTTTGAAACTTTTAAAAAGAATCAATGTGGACTTTATTTTTGTTTTTACTCAAAAATTAAACTACCGATCCTTACAAGTGTGCTTCCTTCTTCAATAGCAATCTGGTAGTCACCGCTCATACCCATGGATAAAGTTGAAAATTCAGTATTGTGGATGTTTGGTTCGGATTGAGCTTTTAAAAAAAGATCTTTTAGGATCTTGAATTCAGAACGTATCCTGTTGAGATCACTCGTCAAGGTTGCCATTCCCATGAGTCCGGTAATCTTTACATTTGGAAATTCGTTTGTCTGTTTAAGAATCTTAAACATCTCTTCAGCAGATAGTCCATATTTACTTTCTTCACTGGCAATATACACTTGTAACAATACCTGAATGGCTCTCTGATTTTTTCCGGCCTGTTTATCGATTTCTTTTAAGAGCTCTGTGTTATCAACCGAATGAATTAACGTAATAAAAGGCGCTATGTATTTTACCTTGTTTTTCTGCAGGTGTCCGATCATATGCCAATGAACATCTGAAGGCATTATCCCGGCTTTCCTTACGATCTCCTGAACCTTATTTTCTCCAAAATTTCTCTCTCCACAATTGTATGCCTCCATAAATTCCTCATCACTGCGATTTTTAGAAACCACTACCAAACTTGCATATTTATCAATTTCGGAGTGAATTTTGTCTAAGTTATACTTTATCATTGTAATTTTATGAGAAACCTCTTAGTTGTTGTTCTGATTTCATGTTTGTTTATTCTATGCAATAAAAAACAAAATACAGATACAAATTTTAAATATTTAGATGAAAACAAGATGGAAACAGTTTTAACGGACATTGTCCTGGCAGAAGGAAACGATAAGGTTTTAAAAAAATATGGTTATAACTCTGAAGTTTTTCTTGACAGTACCTATAATTTTATCTATGCAAAACATAAAATAAGAATAGGGGAGATGGATTCGAGTCTTAAATATTATTCAGATCATCCTGCAGAATTCACTAAAATTATGGAAAAGGTAATCGAGAATCTCAATCATCTCGAAAACTAGCATTTCCTATTTAATATACCTGAAATCCTGACCGGCCTTTAGATTCAGAACACATTCGTACATCAACTGTATTACGTTTTCCAAATCATTCTTATGAATGGTTTCTACGGTCGTGTGCATGTATTTCAAAGGCAGGGAAATTAGGGCCGAAGGCACTCCTTCTGCCGAATATGCGAACATGTCGGTATCGGTCCCTGTGGTTCTGGAAGTTGCAGAACGCTGGTATGGGATCTTGTTTTTTTCTGCCACTTCAACAAGCATTTTAAATACATTGTTATGTACCGATGCACCAATGGTTAGTGCTGGGCCTTTGCCACAGGCTATCTCACCTTGTTCTTTTTTATTATACATCGGTGAGGTCGTATCATGAGTTACATCCGTAACAATGGCAACATCCGGTTTTAATCTTCTCGATATCATTTCTGCACCTCTCAGTCCGATCTCTTCCTGTACCGAATTCACCACGTATAATGTGAATGGAAGTTTTTTCTTATTTTCCTTCAGCAGGCGGGCAACTTCGGCGATCATAAATCCACCTATCCGATTATCGAGAGCCCTTCCGACAATAAAATCCTTATTGAGTTCCATCATTTCATCCACAAAAGTTACCACGGTTCCAACGTGAATGCCCATTTCATGCACTTCATCCTTGTTTTTAGCTCCACAATCAATAAAGATATTTTTTAAACTTGGAGACTCTTCTTTTCCCGGTTCTCTGACATGAATTGCAGGCCAACCGAAAATACCTTTGACAATTCCTTTCTCACCATGAAGATTTACACGCATACTTGGTGCGATCTGAGCATCAGAACCGCCATTTCGGATCACATAAATGTAACCTTCAGGGGTTATGTAATTCACAAACCATGCAATTTCATCGGCATGAGCTTCTATAACCACTTTGTATTTTTTACCAGGATTTACAACTCCAACGGCTGTTCCGTAAGGGTCCGTTATGTATTCATCAATATAAGGCTTCAGATAATCAAGCCAAATTTGTTGTCCGGATGATTCATGACCGGTTGGAGATGCATTATTCAGGTAGTCTTTTAAAAACTTTTTGGATTCTTTTCTCATATGATTTTTAATTAGATCCTCTTGTTAGAGAGGGCGTTGTATAGCCGGCAAAAATACAATTTCAAGACCGAATTTGGCAGTATATACTTTACAAAATTTGCAATTCTGTTCATGGATTCATTTCCATCTAAACAAAAATGAAGACCCTGTAAATGGGTCAGGTTTCTTAGAATAATTATTCCTTTAGTATTCGATACGATCGCATTCCTCCCTTATAGATCAAGCTTAAATGGTAAACACCTTTGTTAAATGAGCTAAAGTCAATGTTGGTTTCCTCAAAATCGCGGTAAATCTTCTTAAAACAAACTTTGCCAAGTATATCGAATATTTGTATTTCCAGTGTTTCAAAATTACCGGGACCTGAGATCTGAAGCTGAGACTTTACAGGGTTTGGTAAAAGTTTAAAAGATAAAGCATTCAGTGTAGAGATGTAGTTATAATCAACCAATAAACAAATAGAAGTATCCGTACATGAATTATCTGTAACGGAAACAGCATAACTTCCACTTTCCTTTGCCAGGAATGTTTGATAAACTTCACCCGGTACCGGAGAAAATCCCTTATTACAATCCAGCCATTGGTATTTTAAATCAGATATATCTGCTTTTAGTATGGCTCCATTTGCTGATGCGCCTGCATCAACTTTATTGACGATTAGGTCCAGGTTAATGGTGCTGTCACAACCTTTTGCGTTTTTTATTATTTGCGTGTATTGACCGCTTTCAGAATAATTTATTCCATTTAATAAATAACTCCTGCAAGCCGTATATTTGATATCAGCATGAGTATTATTGATTTTTAGATCAAGTTTGATGGTACTGTCACAACCGCGATGATTGGTTAATTTTTGAGTATAGATCCCGGTTTTTGTGAAGGTATCGTTGTTTAAGATAAAATTCGAACAGGAGTTTTGATTTAAAGTGTAAAAAGTACTTTTATGAAGAGTAAGGTTGAGGGTAATGCTGCTGTCACAATCATTCGTATTTTTAGTGATCAGGTTGTAGGTCCCACTGTTAATAAGTGTTTCATTTAAAATATGGAAACTATCGCAGGCATTCACATTTACAACACTGGAGTTGCTTTTTTTAATGGTCAGTTTTAAACTAATTACACTGTCACAACCAACTTTATTCTTAATGGTCTGAGTATAATCTCCGGATTGTGTGTAAAGTTTACCGTTTAAAGTATACAAGTCACAGGCAATGGCATTTACCTTACCACTCGATTCTCCAAATTTTAATTCAAGAACTAAAACACTATCGCAGCCATTGGTGTTGGTCAGCAATTGTTGGTAGGTACCCGCTGTAGTATAGGTTATTCCATTAAGAGTATAGGATTTACAAGCAAGAATGTCTAAATTTCCTATTGTGGTTGAATATATGGTCAAGTTTAAGGTTATAACACTGTCGCAGCCCCTGTGGTTCGGAACAACCACCTGATAGCTTCCTGATGTGGAATACGCATTTCCCATGAAGGAATAACTGTAACAATTACTTGCATTGACAACAGCATAGGAGGGAGTGCATACTTCAAGCGTATTTATAAATGCATCTGTTTTGCCATTTGACACTTCGTTATATTTAGTTACATAGGGGTCAAAATCGGCTGTATCACTATAATAACCTGCAATTTGAACTTTATTGAAACCATCAACCAGAATGTCAAGTCCGGCATCGGTGAACTTTCCGCCCAATTTTTTACTCCATAAAAAATTTCCGGAGGAAGCAAGTTTCATTGCAAATGCATCGTCTGAACCATCCGACGACAAATTAAAGGTGGCGGCACCCGGATCAAAATCTACTTTGTCCCTGAAAGAACCTGCATAAAAAAGGTTGTTCGAACCGTCAACATGAAGTCCAAGACCAAAATCATCTTCGGTTCCGCCAATTGATTTAGCCCAGACATAATTTCCTGCCGAGTTAAGTTTTGAAAAAAATACATCTGCATTTCCGTTTGAAGATAGGTTTACAGTTGGTTTTGAAGGGTCAAAATCAGCCACTCCATAAAAGTATCCAGTGGTATAAACATTCGTAGAGCCATCAAGGTCAATGGCTCTGCCTTCATCAAAATTTCTGCCACCCAATTGACGTACCCAGGAGAAATTTCCTTTGCCATCAAGTTTGGAAACAAAAATGTCAGCATCCCCAAATGACGACAAAAGCGAAGTAGCGGAACCCGGTGCAAAATCTGCACTGCCTCTAAAACTTCCGGTGGTGTACACATTACCGGAACGATCAGCAACAATATCAAAGGATTCATCGTCTTCTTTGCCACCTAATTGAGCAAACCACTCATAAGCCCCATTCAGAGAGATCTGCCCTATGAAAATGTCTTTACCGCCAAAAATATTGAATCGCGTATTGAAACTTCCCTGTTTTATTGTTACAGTGTCTGAAATATATCCTGTTATAAGTATTGAGCCGTTATTGTTGTAGGCAATACCATTGGCTAAATCATCTTCTATACTTCCTTCTGAACCTGCCCAGATCAAATTACCCAAACTATCGTACTTAGAAATGAAAACATCCATTTTTCCCTTGGTATTTACCCAAACATTTCCCGTGCC
Source organism: Flavobacteriales bacterium (assembly GCA_020635455.1). Classification (GTDB taxonomy): domain Bacteria; phylum Bacteroidota; class Bacteroidia; order NS11-12g; family UBA9320; genus JABWCE01. The sequence continues at coordinate 9,629 of JACJZT010000011.1, read as the reverse complement.
GGTTGAAAAATCAACACTGTCTGAAATGGCACCGGTAACATATACATTCCCGGATGGGTCTAAAACCAGGTCGATCGAAAGATCGTTCCCGACTCCACCGATCTGTCGCACCCAGACCAAATTATTATTCTTATCCAGTTTTAACAGATAGCCATCTTTTAAGCCATTAGAATTTAGAAAATGGGTGCCTTTTCCCGGGTCGAAGTCAACTTTTCCTTCAAAAAAACCCACTGAATAAATATTACCGGTTTTGTCATTTACAACAGCCTTGCAAACATCGGAAGAATCAGCACCAAATACCGCAACTTTTTCAAAGGTTACATCCTGAGCTTTACCAAACAGGGAAAGCAACAGCAGAGATAAAGCTAATAGGGATTTAAAGGACGTATTCATAATGGGATCTTAATGATTAATTCTTAACAAATTAAACCATTCCCAAAGGATTATCCAATTGAATTCCTATTTATTAATCAAACTCTAATGAGCTTAGGCCTTTAGAGGTAAAACATCTTATTCATTAATACGATTCGTGAATTTGTTAAGATTCAGTTTCATATTATAGGCGATCAGATACATTGCAGGTACCAGTATCAATGTGATGATGGTTGCAAATCCAAGTCCAAAGATCATGGTCCAGCTTAGAGGTCCCCAAAATGCAACGCTGTCACCACCCAGAAAGATCTTAGGATCAAACTCCGTAAATAAGGTAACAAAATCAATGTTCAAACCTATTGCTAATGGTATCAAACCAAGTATTGCAGCTGAAGCCGTTAAGATAACAGGAGTCATTCTTATTCTGCCTGCTTCTATTATTGCCTCTTTTGTTTCCATACCCCGCAAGATCAGCTCGTCGGTAAACTCTACAAGCAAGATACCGTTTCTTACAACAATTCCTGCAAGTGCAACAATTCCTATTCCTGTCATTACGATAGAGAATTCCATTCCGAAAATGGCAAAGCCAAGTAGAACTCCGATAATACTAAACAGAATTTCAGTTAAGATTATTAACGGCTTACTGATCGAATTGAATTGAATGACCAAAATTAGGATAATCAAACCGATCGAAGTTAATAAAGCTCCGCCCAGAAAGGCACCTGTTTCCTTTTGTTCCTCCATTTCACCCCCCATAACAATAGAAATCGATTCAGGCTTGTTAAAAGTACTTATTGCATCTCCAACTTTAGCAACAACCTCATTGGCATTGTATTCACCCAGTACGTTTGACGACACGGTAACAACTCTTTTTTGATTTTTTCTTTTGATTCCTCCATAAGTATTTCCGTATTTGATTTCCGCAACCGAGCTCAGGGGCACCTGTCGGATCAATCCACCCATGTTCATGTCTCTGTAGGATATTTTCAGATTCATTAACTGGTTAATGTTCGAACGCTGACTTTCCTTAAAACGAAGTTGTATTGGATAATCATCGTTATCATCCTTGAACTTTGATACTTCTTTTCCAAATACGGCGTTTCTAACCTGCATTCCTATCTGTGCCGTACTTATTCCTTCGCGATTGGCCCTGTCCCGGTCAATGTCAATTACAATTTCCGGTTTTATATCAACAAGGTCGCTTTTAAGTTCTTCAACTCCTTCAATGTTTACGCTGTCCAGGTATCGTTTCAGGCTGTTACTGGTAAGGATCAATTCATCAAAATCATCTCCGGATACTTCTATACTGATCGGCTTACTGGTAGGAGGTCCGTTATTTTCCTGACTTACGGTAATTGCTGCACCCGGAATTCCTTTTACGGCCTCTCTTATCTTACTGAGATATGCAGAGGTGGATTCTCCATTTCTTTGATCAAATTGGACAAATGAAACGGATACTTTCGCCTTATTACTTGCTACTGAATTGTCGTTCTCCTGAGGGTCCGTTGCACCAACAGCAACGTTTGAGATCACGGATTCAACTATTGGATTGTTTTCACCAAGGACCTTGTAAATTCTGTCTTCAACTTCTCTGGTAACCTTATCGGTATATGCCTGATCGGTTCCCACCGGTAAGGTGATATAGGTATAAACGAAATGAGGTTCACCCGAAGGAAAGAATATAACACCCGGATTTCGGGCGATCAAAAGAAATATTGAAATGAAGAACAATCCAATGGTTCCTGCAATTAGTCCCCAGGGTCTTTTTCCCTGCAGGCACCAGGTTAAAGTTCTTGCATACCGGTCCTGAATGGAGGGCCAGGTTTTCTTTTGGAATCTGTCTATAACACCGGCTAAAAGATATTTGTTAATTAAAAAGAGTGATAGTAAGGTTAATACAAAATTTCCTCCGCCAAAATTTCCGGTTATGTAAAGCAACAAGGCAATGGCACCCATGAAAATTGAAATCCTTTTGGTCGATCTTTTACTCTTTCGAATTACGTCCGGGTCGGTAGGGTCCTGAGCAGGTTTCATGAACTGCACAGCAAAGACCGGATTTATTATGTAAGCAACGGCCAGAGAAGCCAAAAGCGTAACAATTAAGGTAATCGGTAAGAAAAACATGAATTTGCCGATGATCCCACTCCAGAAGGCAAGTGGAATAAAAGGTGCAAGGGTGGTAAGAGTTCCGGCCAGCACGGGCAAAAACACTTCTCCGGCTGCTTCCTTTGCCGCTTTTGCAATAGGTACTTTTCCATTATTAAAGATCCTGTGCGTATTTTCAATTACCACAATAGCATCATCAACCACAATACCGAGGGATAGAAGAAATGCGAAAAGAACGATCATGTTTAAGCTGAACCCGATGGTAGGAAAGACCAGAAAGGCAATAAAACATGATAAAGGTACCGATAGCGCCACAAAAATTGCATTGGTTGCTCCCATAAAAAACATTAGAATAAGGGTAACCAGAATAAAACCAATAATGATGGTATTTAGAAGTTCGTGCAAGGTTACTCGCGTGTCGTGACTTTGATCGCCGGTCAACACGACATTGAGATCTTTTGGAAATTTGGTTTTTTGCAATTCTTCAACAATTGCCCGGCATTTGTCACTGGCAAGAATTAGGTTTTCCCCGCTCCTTTTTATAACATTTAAGGTCAAAACATTTTTATGATCAAGTCTTGCAAAGCTTTCCTGCTCTTTGAAACCATCCTTTATCGTTGCAATATCCCTTAAATAAACGGATGCTCCTGACATACCATTTATCAGAATGTTTTCGATTTGGGAAACTTTATCAAATTCACCGGATACACTCAGGGTTCTTTGCATATTGTCCATTTTTATGTTACCGCCCGAAATACGCATGTTTTCAAATGCCACTGCGTTTTCGATATCCCTCAGGGTTATTTGTGCGGCTTCCATTTTATACATATCCACATCGATCTGAACTTCGCGGTCAAGGGCACCAACAAGGTCAACTCGTGTGATCTCTGAAAGTGCCTCGATCTTGTCTTCGGCCATTTCCGCATATTTCTTAAGTAGATTAAGATCGTAGTCTCCCGAAATGTTTATGAATAAGATTGGCATCTCACTGAAATCCAACTCCATAACAGATGGATCCTGAGGCATATCATTCGGAAGGTCGCTCTTTGCCTTATCAACAGCATCTTTCACTTTTCTCTTAGCTTCCGTTACATCAACTTCTGTGCTGAATTCAACAACCACCATCGAAAAGTCCTGAACCGAATTACTGGTTAATTTTTTAACACCCGATATAGCTTTGATTTGCTTTTCAATAGGTTTGGTAACCAGGTTCTCAATGTCGGAAGGCGCAGAACCCGGATATACCGTGTTGATCATTATGGTCGGTATAACAATGTCCGGGAATTTTTCTTTTGGTAAACTATTATACGAAAGGATGCCAACAATAGTCAGAATTATGGTAAAGATAAAAATACTTGTTTTATTGTCGATTGACCATGAACTGGCAAAAAATTCTTTTGGACCTTTTTTATGTTCTTGCATTTTATTTTCTGTGTTATTGAATGTTGATAGGGTTTGAAAAGTATACGATTCAGGAAATTGGGAATTATAATTTTAATTCATCCCCATCTTCAAGTTCCTGATATCCTATGGTAATTAGCGCATCACCTACGGATAATCCGGTCACAACCTCAGCCATTCCGTTATATATCTTCCCAATGCTTACTTTTTGTCTTTTGGCCACATTCTTGTTTCCATTCTTTGTTGAGATCATTACAAACTGTTCGTTTCCTATGGTTCTTACGGTGTTGATTGGGACAACAATGGCGTTTTCATTGGTATAGTCAATGATATTAATCTTTGCCAGCATGTTTGGCTTATAATCCTCATTAAAGGCAATTGGTATCTCAACAAAGAAGGTGCGGTTCAAAGGATCAATAACTTTGGAAGCATAACTGATCTTACCTTCGATCGTTTTATTTATGTCCGGAAAACTCAGACTTACCTTATCTCCGATATGTATTTTCCCTGCAAACGATTCGGCGATCTGTGCCTTTACCTTTAACTGATTGGTATTTACGACCCTGAAGCAGGGTACTCCCGGAGCAACCGATTGTCCGGTTTTTATATAAACTTCATCTACAACCCCGTTTATAGGTGACTTGATATTGGCCATCCCAAGTTGCTGGTTCATGGTAGCAAGCCTCTTTTGTAATCCTTCATAGTTATTTTTGGCGGTAAGGTATTGTATTTCCGTTCCAATTTCCTGATCCCAAAGGTTTTTTTGTTTCAGATAAACTGTTTTTGCAAATTCAAGTTGAGTTTTAACTTCGTTCAATGCAACTTCCGAAACCGTATTATCAAGGTCTCCAAGTGTTTGGCCAACGGTTATCCTTTGGCCTTCACGCACATAGATCCTTTGGATTTTACCAGGGATCTCGCAACTTACATTTGTGTTTAGATCCGCATCGATCTTGCCCATTACTTCGATTTGATTCTTGAAAAGACTTATTTCGATCTTTTCCGTTTTTACAAGAGCAGACTTAGAATTGCCTGCAGAACCTGAATCCAGCTTTTCAATTTCATTTTCCAGTTCTTTGATCTTGTTGCTTAATTCGGTTCTTTCCTGCTTTAATTTGTTGAGTTCTTCTTTTTTCTTCGACAGATCAGAATTGTCTGATTGACCGCAAGCTATTAATAAGACCGCAAAAATTGCAATGAAGGTAGCTGTTTTTATATTTTTCATTGTGGTAAGTGTGTTTAATTGATTTTATTTTCCAAAAGCTTTTTTTAATTCCAATTGTGCCATCAACAAATCATATATCGAATTAAGATAATTGGTCTGTGAGGCTTTTAATTCCTGTTGAGCGTTAGAGATCTCAAGATTTGACCCTACACCTTCTTTTAGTTTTAGTGAACTGATCCTTAAAATTTCATTGGCCAATTCAAGATTCTTTTTTTGAAGTTCAATGGTTTCCAAACTCCGCTGATATTTGGCAACCGCCTGATTGGCCTGCATTTTGGCAGCGTTCTCAAATATTTCCATGGAGTTTTTTGTCTGACTTATGTTTATATATCTTTTTTTAAGTTGAGCTCTGTTATTAAACCCTGAAAATAGTGGAATACCGATTTGAAAACCCCAGAAGGAATTAGAGTACCAGGTGTCGTATTTTATCTTTTCTTCAAAATTGCTCTGAACATAATTTGCAAACAAAGCAAGATTGGGGATCTTGTTCATTTCATATCTTTTTTTGTCAAGATTGTTCAGTACGAGTTGCCTGTTTAAAAGCTGATATTCAACCCTTAGTTTTACATCAAAAGTACTGTTCTCAGTTGCCATGGTTGATTTGTACAACTCCTCAAGCGATTGAGTCAACTCTATCTCGGTATCTACATTCATTCCCATATTCATTTTTAACAATTGTTTAACTACCTCGTACTGGTCCTGAAGCGACTTTTTAGTAATATTTAAATTTGACAGAGTAAGCTTGAGGCGATCTACATCGATCTTTTCAACGAATCCGTTCTTATAGAAACCTTCGGTTTGAAATAAAATATCCTCAAGAGTCTTAAGGTTCTGATCGATAAGATTAATGTTTTCCTTTGTTATTAAGACCAGATAGTAGGACTTGGTTACATTTTCTTCAACATCTCTTTCCGCAAGATTGGTTTGGAGTTTCACAAGTTCGGTATATGCATTCGCGGCTTTTAAGCCAATGAAATAACTGGCGTCAAATGCAAGCCATGAAGCACTCAGTGTTCCCACAGTTGAGTATGTGTTTCCTACACGAATCGGTTCAGACTTTCCCGTTGCCGGATTTGGGAATACAAATACCTGTTTCTCAACATTATTCACAAATTGAACATTGGCATTAAGTTGAGGCAATCCTATTGCTCTTGTTTCATTTACCTGTTCAATTGCATAATCTTCACCAAGTTTTTTGTTTTTAACATCCAGATGGTTCTGAAGCGCATATTCTACAGCTTCTTTAAGAGTAAACTTCTGACCCTGACCCTGAACCAGGTCACTAAAACCAAATGTGAAAATTGTAATTGTTAATAATATTTTGTTAAACATATTCGTATGGTTATTCTTTTGTATCGATAAATTTTAAACCTTTAGCAGTGCAAATTCCATAAAAATGGTAACGGATCATTTCGCTGTAAATGGTGTTGAAATTGTATTCTATATTTGAGAAACATTCCGGATTGGTAATGTTTTGAATTAAACAGATGTATAACTGAGGTATGATATTTACATCCAGGTCATTTCTGTAATGGCCTGTTTCAATGCCTTTTTTCAAATTATCTTTTATGTGTTGAAAAATAAATTCCTGGCTAAACCCATTGAACATTTGCCAGGCATCCGGATGGTATTTCCTGAGATCAAAGAAAATTGCAGGATGGGTTTCTTTCATCTGACTCGACATTTCTTTGGTGAATTCCAGGATTTCCAGCACAGGATTTTTTATTTCCTTATGGATCTCATTACATCTTGATTTGTGATTGGATAAGATGTGGGAGAAGGTTTTAAGTACCAGATCATTTTTGTCGTTTACAAATTGGTAAATGGTGCGTTTACTCATACCGAGTTCCCGGGCTATGTCGTCCATACTAAGACTTTTAATTCCGTATTTACGGAACAGGGTTTCGCAGCCTTCAACAATACGATTTAACATCAGGGCGCAAAACTAATATTTTGCACAATGGAAACAAATAAAATTCTAAACGTTTTCGATGAACGTTGGTGCAATTTTATAATTAACACATTTTGAGCACCTTAAAAAATCGATTAATAATTTTATCGATCAAAATGTTAAATTTACAAGCTAAGTGCCTTAAGATTTTATTAAGTTCTATCGAATTAGAGTGATGGTGCCTCTGTAAAAATATCGCCTTCCGGTAATACTGTAAACTTCAATTGAATAAAAGTAAATATCCGGTGTACAGGGAACTGAATTAGATGTTCCATCCCATTTTACATCAGGATCGTTGGTTCGGAATACCTTTTGTCCCCATCGGTCAAAGACCTCCATCTGAAAACTTCCATACTCATTAATTGAAACACCGAATTCATTATTTTTCTCTTCATTTTTACCATCCGGGCTAAACGCATTAGGGATGAATAAAAGGATATCGGGTTTAACAAAAACAATTTTTGTAAATTCTGACGAACAACCTTCATCATTATAGGCTATAAGTTTGATCTCATAACTTCCTGTATCGGTATAGGTATATTCAACATCCTTGCTTCTCGAATGAATTACTCCCTTTGGGTTTCCAAGATACCATTCATAGGATTGAGCGCCTTCGCTTGTATTTACAAATTTGAAATCGGGTTTAAATACCGAAGTGGTTTCTGCAGGTTTAACAAAAAATGAAGCAACAGGAGCTTTTTTAACCGTAACTTTTACTGCTGTTTTATCTGAACAATTACCGTCATCAACCTGAAGATCAAAATGGTAAATTCCTGGGGCCAGGAGCTCCTTCAAATTTTTGTTGGTTGAAAAAGGATTTTGGTTTAAAAACCACTGATACGACAAATTTCCACTACCCGAATAAAGGATCTCCGGATCGACTGAAAGTTTTACATTTTCGCACAATTCAATGTCTTCGATCGTCTTTATCTCAGGTCCCGGCAGTAAATTAAAATACAGGATCTCATTTTTGGAACACCCATATGTATTGGTACCTTTTAAAAATATCTGATTCAACTTAACCTGTTGGTTTTTACCGGCGGTTGAAAGGTAATGATTTGAAAATGTTTGTGAATTAAAAATCTGTTCCGTGATTACCTTGCTATTATATTTAAATTCAAGAAGGTTAGTGTTGTCAACCCTGCCGTTTACAAGAATATCCTCTCCTTGGCAATAAACTAATTTATTGGTAAACAATTGTATGGTTGGCAAAGGGTTAATGCGTAAGTCAAAGTTCTGTACAAACCTGCAACTTCCTTCATCTAAAAGATAATATAATTTATAAGATTCCTGTTTCCCTGATACAGGGGGACTGAACAGGTCTCCATTTATATAAGCACCTTGCCAGTTCCCACCACTCGGAGTTCCGACAAGTTGCAATGGCAATTCATCAAAGCATACTTCCTTACGCATCGTAGTGGTTATATCGGGCTGACATTGTATAACCAGAGAAAGTTCTTTTTCGTCGTAACATCCAAATTGATCGTAAATGTATTTTATGCTAAAAGTTCCACAGGTGTCCGTTTTTAGTCGATTGTGAACATCAAAAAGATCAAAATCGAAAAAACTCCAGCTACCTCCGGAAGGACTAACCTTAAATCTTTTTTGAAGATCAACCAAGCCATTATTCTGACATACTACTTCCGGTTTAAGGTCTATCTTAACCGATGGAAGAATGTTGATCTGGCCGGTATCTTTGGCACTGCAACCATTTTGTCCTGTGCATTCAACGAACAAAAGATGAGATCCAATACCCAGATCGACGGGATATACAACGGTCCTTCCATTAACTTCTTCCATTCGTGCCGAAGGATCATTGAGCTTCCAGGAATAGGAAAAATCGTTAGTATTATAAGGTTTTCTAACCATTTGTCTTAGATAAATGGCAGAGTTGGTATCACAGATCGTTGCATTTGATAATTCAATATCGGGTAATGCCTGTAAGATGAACTGAATGGATTTCTTTGAACTGCATACATCATCCAGTGTATATAATATCGGCAAGGTGTCTTGCTGATAAGGGTAAACATCGTCCGTATTCACAAACGATTTTACCAACTTTTCGGAAGAGCTGGTCCATTTTCCGTTAGCAGGTGATACCAAAACCTTATTAAGATCGAATAAACCGGAATTATAACATACTTTAATTTCATCCGGACCGGTGATCACCGTATTTTTTTGAACGTGAATTTGCAATTTGTCCTTAAGTGTGCAATTCCATTTCCCTTTAACCAGGTTAATCCTGGCCTCCAACACGGATGAATTTTGGAATTTAAAGACTGGAAGATCGGAGGAAGAACTCAGTTGGTTATCCACATACCATTTAAGATGTCCCTTAAAATTATTTGATAAGTTTGAAAGTATCGAATATGGAATTTCATTTTCAGGACATACAATAGAATCCCCTTTAATGTGAATATAGGATTGGTTTAAATAAGCAAATGTATCCAACTTTACTGAATTGCAACCGAATTCATTTAGCGCTTCCACTTTAAGAATATATTTCCCGTTTTGCAATCCTGAAATTGTATCCGAGGTTTTAGCAGAACGATAAATTTCTTTGGATGTGACGAA
>JACJZT010000010.1 GCA_020635455.1 Flavobacteriales bacterium | reverse complement strand
TGAAGTAAGCAAATTCATTAAAAAATAATTAAATCCGTTCGTTCATAAGCAGGCAATAAGTATCATTGTCTGCTTTTTTTATTAATGAATTTCTTACCGGACAATATCACGAATATTTAACCTTTCGAGTTTCTATCAAAAGACTTGAATTAAAGTTCAAACTCTAAGAAAACAAAATGAAGTAATAATTTTTTATAGCTCCACAAATTAATATCTGCTTAAGTAGATACCTTTATGTCCTCTATGATCTTTTAAGGTCCGTTTTAATGTCCGATGGCCATACCTTCATCGTAATCTATACCCTGCTTTTTGAGTATTCTTTTTGCTGCGATCGCAAAGAATGTTAAGTAGGCGAAACAAATAACCGTTACAATATAAGATTGATGGATCCCTAAGATGTCGGATAATTTACCTTGCAATGGTGGAATGATTCCACCTCCCAGGATCATCATGATCAGAAAGGCAGATCCTTGAGAAGTGTATTTTCCCAAGCCCATTACCGATAAACTAAAAATCGCCGGCCACATGATGCTGCAGGCTAGTCCTCCGGCAAGAAATGCGTAAATGGCTATGATACCCGTACTCATTAATCCAATTAACATGGCCATTATTCCCATGCTACCGAATATTAACAAGGTTTTGGTTGGTTTGTCTTTGGTAAAAAAGAAGGCAGCTATTTGCACAAACACACAAAAAATGTAATAATATAAGGGGCTCATGTCCTTTCCTGATATTCTGTTTACGCCCAGTATCAAAAGAAAGGCCAGGATCGGTACCAGGATCATTGCACTATTTCGTTTGGTCCCCTTTAACTTGAACACACTTATTGCACCTGCCCACCTACCGATCATCAAACTTCCCCAATACATGGAGATGTAGGGAGCAATTTCGGCAGATTCCAAATTTCCAAAGCTCTCAAGACTGAGTAGTTCCCCAAGGTTACTTCCAATTGCGACTTCAACACCTACATATGTAAAAATAGCCAGCATGCCCAGCACCAGTTGGGGGTATTGCATGGCACCCCAGCCTTCAGGTTTGATCCCGGCTCTGTAGTTCGAAAAAAGCAATCCAATTACAACCACAAGCAAGGCTCCGGTAAGCCAAAGCATTCTGTAGTGCTCGAGCGGTGTTTTAAGCGATTCGATCTCCACACGCTGAGACTTTATCGAGTTTTCGAGCCTGTCAATTTTATCTCTTGTTTGCTTATAAACTGAAGCCTTTTCTGATTTACCGGGTTCTTCATTTCCTTTTTGAGAATTTAAATTTTGTTCAAGGGCTTTTATTTCGGCTTCTAACGTTGCCGTTTTTTGTTCCAATTGAACAATCTTATTGGCTTCCTTTGAATTATAGCTCGCAAAAACAGGACTGAACATTATGATAAGCAAACCGGTCATTATTACAAGGGTTTTTAATGCTTTTCCGGCTTTTTCCATAGGTTCATTATAAATGCCATCCGGAACTTTTGAAGAGTATTTGAACAATGCTGCAGCGATCACAAAAAGCAGTCCAACACCTATATATAATACAATTACTTTGTCGAGACTGAGGCTTTTTATTTGTTCACCACTCACCGAATCGGTACTTCCGAATAAAGCGAGTGCAACCACGATCGGGCCGATGGTGGTTCCAAATGAATTGATGCCTCCTCCCAGATTTATTCTGCTGTCTCCCGTTTTGGGGTCTCCAAGTAAAATGGCAAAAGGATTTGCTGCTGTTTGCTGAAGTGAAAACCCAAGAGCCACAATAAAGAGTCCCAAAAGCATCCCTGTATACATATTCGCCTGAACGGCCAGGATCATTACTACGGCTCCAAGAGAAGAAAACAATAAACCATTAACAATGCTTTTTTTATAACCCCATTTGCCTACCAGATCAATGTTTTTGACATTTCCAAGTGCAAAGATCAACAATGCCCCGAAGTAATAAGCCGTATAAAATGCAAAGTCTACTAATTGAGATTGAAACTGATCCAGTGAAAAATAACTCTTACAAAATGGGATGAATATGCTATTGCCGGCAGCAATAAATCCCCAGAAAAAGAATACAAGGATTAAAGTACTTAGCGCTCCATAATTGGTGGGTATTTCATGGCCGGTTTTTGATGTATTGTTTTGGTTCATGGGTAAGTTTCAATTCCTCACAAAAGTATGTTTCTGAATTAAAACATCTTCTTTTATTTATCCATGAAGATTTGATCTATTGCAAATTACTTATTCGCAAGTCGGTGTTCCCTTTTGTAGAATGTATATGAAGATAATAGACTCCAGCAGGATGAGGTTCTGTTTCAAAGAAAAGTTTCCCCGGCCCTTCAGGCAAAAGTTTAAACTCATTTAAATCCTGAGTCACATAAACAGTTAAAATATCACCTGCATGTTTTATAATGACATACCATGTTTTGACAAGCTCATTTCATCAAAGTCAGATTCAACCTCTATAAGAAAACTTAACCAGGAAATACCATTATAGGTTAAACTCACCATGATTTTGAAGTCAATTTGCCCTCCATTCAAAAGATAATGTCGGAGATTTGCAGAAAATCCCTTGTTCTGTTTTCAGTTTTTACGCATCTGAATGAAGGATAAAAACCAAATAAGGAGTAATTATTGAAATCCCTGATCGAATAGCCTGCAGAATAGACCGTTGGCTTGATCGTAGTTTCATGTTTCTCAGATCAATTTTGTAAAACTCTTAAGCAAGGTATTTAAAAATTCCATACTAACCACATCAAAATCAATTTCCATATTCAATTCACGATTCATCGAAGTTACCTGTTTGCCTTCAATTCCGCATGGAATGATAAGATCAAAATAATTCAAGTCTGTATTGATGTTGAAGGCAAGCCCGTGCATGGTAATATGTCTGCTCGATTTTACTCCAATGGCTGCAATTTTCCGGGCGGAGGCTTCCTTTTCATTCAGCCAGACCCCGGTGTATTCTTTAATTCTACCGGCTTTAATATTGTATTTTGCTAAGGTTTGTATAACCGCTTCCTCAAGCAAGAAAATATAATCCTTCAACCCAAGTTTATAGGTTTCCAGATCCAGTATCGGATACACAACCAGTTGTCCCGGACCATGATAGGTAGAGTCACCTCCACGATCGATCTTTAGATAGGTAACCCCGGGAAAAGCTTTTGTCGTTATGTTGTTTTCGGATCCGGACTTGCCCAAAGTGATGACATGATTGTGCTGGCAACTGATAAGATAGTGGTTCTCAGACTTTCTCTGATTGAGTTTATCCTCGAGTAATTCATTGAAAAGAGATTTTTGAAGGTCCCAGATTTCCTGATAATCGGATAAGCCTTGATGTTTAAACAATGTTTTGATCATACTACTTTTCAAGATTGATTTTTGCTGCCTTCAAAAGTGAGCCAATCATCTTGTTCCAACTGTATTTTTCTTTTTCCTTTCTCACAAAATCAGACATGGATTCGGACAGATCTTCAGAAAAAAATCTTTCGATAGCATCTTTTATGGCACGGATGTCAACAGGAACCACAAAACCGGCTTTCCCGTCTGCCACCAATTCAGATAAACCTCCCGTGTTTGTTACGATCATGGGTTTATCATAAAAATAGCCAATTTGAGTGACCCCGCTTTGAGTTGCATTTTTATATGGTTGTACCAAAAGATCGGAAGCCGAAAAAAACAAATGCACTTCAGTATCAGGAATAAAATCACTGAAAAATACTATATTTTCTTGCAAGCCAAGTTTTTCAACCATCTGTTGATACGGCTTTTCGTCTTCATAAAATTCTCCGGCAACGATCAGTTTTAGTTTGTATTTTCTGTAATCTGTTTTCGAAAAAGCCTCGATCAAAAGATCCAGTCCTTTATAGGATCTTACAAAACCAAAGAAAAGTAAATACTTAAAGGACGGATCAAGCTTTAGTGCAGAACATGCTTCCGCTTTTGGGATGCTTTTTTTAAAACTGTTGTAAATTGGGTGCGGGTTGTAAAGTGCGGGTTTCAGGCTTTCAATTTTTTTTAAGTCCTGAATTACACTCATGCTCATGGCCACAAAACCATGGCATGCCCCGATAAAATATTTTGTAAACCAACGGTCCCCGGGTCTTTTCTCATGAGGAATTATATTGTCGGTTATAGCGACTATTCTACTGATTTTATTGCCTCTGATTATGCGGGTAATGGTTCCAAGGCATGGCCCCATAAACGGGAGCCAGTAGCGAACTACCACCAGATCCGGTTTAATTTTTCGGTACTTAATGCCGGTCAGGAGCCAGTTGAAAGGGTTTATGGAGTTGATTTCTACCCGGATGTCGAGATTCGGAGTTGGGTCCGTTGAATATTGTGTTTTTCCCGGAAAAAGAAAAGATGGATACTGAAGTTTAAAGGTAAGGACCTTTACCTTATATCCCTCCTCCAGAAAGGAATTTGCCAGAATATGGTCGTATGTACTCAGTCCTCCTCTGAGCGGCCATGCAGGCCCTATGATCAGTACTTCCGTTTTAGTATCCTGCTTTTTCGGCGAGTTGATAGCTGTTTCTGTCATTTGAATTTCGCGATATTAACTCTCCCAGAAAACCTGCCAGAAAGAGCTGAACACCAATGACCATTGCAAGCAAACCAAAATAGAATATGGGTCGGTCGGTCATGTTGTATTCCTGAAAAGCAAATTTGGCTATGGCCAGATATGTGGCGATCACAAAACCTGAAAGAAAAGAAAGGGTTCCGATAAGGCCAAAAAAATGCATAGGTCTTTTTCCAAACTTACCTACAAAATAAATGCTCATAAGGTCCAGCCAACCATTGATAAAGCGCTCCCATCCAAACTTTGTTACTCCGTACTTTCGCGCCTGGTGTTGAACGATCTTCTCTCCAATGTTCGAAAATCCGGCGGTTTTGGCAATTACCGGAATGTATCGGTGCATTTCACCATACACTTCAATGCTTTTGATAACATCTTTTCTGTAGGCCTTTAGACCGCAATTGAAATCATGCAGATGTATGCCGCTCATTTTGCGGGTGGCCCAATTGAATAATTTTGTTGGCAGAGTTTTGGTTAAGGGGTCGTATCTCTTTTGTTTCCAGCCCGAAACCAGATCAAATCCTTCTTCTCGTATCATTTTATAAAGATCTGGAATTTCATCAGGACTGTCCTGCAAATCGGCATCCATGGTAATGATCACATCGCCATTTGCATGTTCGAAACCAACATTCAAACCGGCTGATTTACCGTAATTTCTCCGAAATTTAATGCCTTTTACATTTGGGTTTTTTTCATTCAATTCCAGGATTACCTTCCAGGAACGATCGGTACTTCCATCATCAACCATAACAACTTCATAGCTGAACTTATGTTTGTTCATAACCTCATCGATCCACCTTACCAGTTCAGGTAAGGATTCGTCTTCATTAAACAGGGGTATTACTATGGAAATATCCATTGGTTTTCTTTAGAAGTCGTAATTAATTATTTAAATATGTTTATCGGTCAGGATTCATTCGATTCTACCAGAACGGCCTCGTCGTAGTTTTCAGGTGGATTTTTTCTTACAAAAAATGCACAGATAAAGGCAAAAAGAATTGACATGGCTATTGAGCTGAAAAACTGCTTAACGTATGCCATCGGTGTATTCAGGTCCTTCATGCGGTTGTCAATATTTTCCATGGCTTCATCGATCTTCTCGTCAGGAACATTCATGCTTTGCATCCATTCCATGGTGCTTTCCTTCACCAGGGTCTGTAAATTTTGATTAAATTCGGTGTCAATATAATTTACAAAGATCATGGAGAAGACCATATTGATGATATAGCCAATTAAGCCAACATAAAAAAGAGCTTTAACTGCATCCATGTATCTTAGGTAACCCCCTGAATATTTGCGGTGAGCCATTCCTCCCATGATCATAAAGGCAACCACGATAACGATGTTTACCAGGATCAGCATGAAAAATCTACCAAAAAACGCAAAATTAAATGCGTAGATCAGCGTAAAAAATACTACGGATGCGATCCCGTAATAGAGACCATACCAAAAGGGTGGTTTTTTAAAAAAATTGTTTTCCATGATTAATTCAAATTTAGGTTGATTTTGTCAAATTCATAAAGAACGGTCAAAAAAGTAGCCTGAAACTCCGGAGCAGAACCAAAGGACCGGACTGCTTCAAGTTTTTCCTTACGACTTTGGGTGGTTTCAAAAAACAATAAAATAGGTAGAAGCTGATCTCCAAGTTCCGAATCCGAGTTTTTAGCAGCAATTTCCAGCATGGTATGAACATTTCCATCCGCAATGACATCGCGGTTTTTGATTATGTCCTCGTAAACTTCAAACTCTTCATTTTCAAACTCTTCATCAGCCGTCAAATATTCATCCAGATAATCATCCAGATCGGCTTTTATTCCTGAATCCTTGCATTCCTGGAGATACAACATAAGGTTGAGCAATTCGGTTCCGCGGTCCAATATGGCATTTTCGATTTTGTCCCAGCTTTTGCTTTCAAAAAAGGATTCTTCAAGCCTTTCACTGTCTTCACTAAAAAAATTATAAAGCAGGATGTCAAAAAGTAACTCTCTGGTATTTTCGGGAATGGCCTGTTTTTTTAAATACGCATCCAGCAGCTGTACTTTATTAAGAAATTCCAGATCACTGTAAAAAAGTGGTTTTAAGGTTTCAATGCGTTCTGAGTTCATATCAAGCCCGGGTTCATTAAAACAGGACTTTAATGCAGAAACAGCGAGTTCAAAAGCGAAATTCATTGTTGTGAAAAGTGTGGGTTTAGGTATTTAAGTTGATATAACCTTTGTTCGCGGTAAAGATACATTTACCTTTTAATTCACTGCCCCAAAGGTGAGTGTTTGCCGACAAAGAGCTGTTGCTGCTGTGATCCAGCGTCCAAGACAGGTTTGGGTTGAAGATCGAAAAGTTTGCAAGCTTCTTTTCCTGAAAATCGATCTTCTCCAGATTTAACAGACTTCTTGGATTCTCTGAAACACATTTAACAAAGGTTTCGAGCGAGATAGCGTCGGAAAGATACCGGTTGTACAAGCTGTAAACCAATTGCAGGGTTATGGCACCAAAAGGTGAATAATTGAATTCCACCAATTTGAATTCAGGACATTGAGGATTATGGTCTGAAACAATGCAGTCGATGGTCCCGTCGTTTATTCCTTCAATAAGAGCAAGCCGGTCTTCTTCATCTCTTAAGGGAGGCATAAGTTTTAGATTTGCATCAAATCCGTTCATCACCTCATCGTTGTATATAAGATGCAAGATCGAAACATCGCAACTAATGTTCAAACCGGATCTTTTGGCCTGGCGGATCAATTCAACCGAACGTCCTGTACTCAAATGTGAAAAGTGAATTCTGGAACCTGTGTATTTTACGATCTCAATTTCCCTTGCTATTGCAGTAAACTCAACATGAGGAGCAAAAGATTTCAATCCCAGTGAGGCCGTGTTCTTACTTTCATTGATATATGCACCATTTCTGAGGCTTGTGTCTTCGGCATGACTAAAGATCAAACCTCCGAAGGGTTTTACATAGAGCAAGGCTCGTTGAAGGGCACCTGAACTGTAAGAGTGATCTCCGTTGCTGAAACCAATGGCTCCGCCACGGTGCATATCGAATATTTCATTTAATTCAACCCCTTCAAGATCTTTTGTTGTTGCGCCAAAAGGATACAGTTCAACAAGACCTTCTTTTGCTTTATTCAGTTGAAATTCGATCTGTGCTTTGGTTTGAATGCAGGGTTCGGTATCCGGCAAGGTGGCTACGCCTGTAAATCCTCCGTTGGCAGCTGTTTGAGACAAACTTGCAATGTCTTCATTTTGCTCTAATCCCGGCTCACCGTGACGTGCCCGAAGATCAAACAGACCCGGAGTTAAAAAACATCCGCTCCCATCAATCTCCAAATCTGCCTTAAAGCTCAGACTACCTGTTTTTGAAATTACTCCATTCTCAAGGAATACATCTTTTTCCAGGTTGTTAAGCTCAGAACCCGGATACACAAGCCTGATGTTTTTAATCAGGACACTGCCTGAGTGTTTGGCGATTGATTGTTTTTCCAAAATCTTAGCAATAATATTTCAATTCCAAAAAATAAAAGCGTGAGAAGAATAAATATTCTCCACAAAGGTTTGCCTTGCTCTTCTTGTTTTATCAGGGTGTTCAAAGGCATGTCGGTTTTTTGAAAAACCTTAAACCCACTGCTCTCAAAGATCTCCTGAAGTTTAGTTTGTTCAATAACTTCCATATCTGATTCCAGACGGTCGTAATTAAAAGCTATTTTTTGTAAGGGGATGCGATTGTCACCATCCAGAAGATCGTATAAACCATCTTTCACAACCATGTTGTTCTCAGACAGGAATATGTCGTTATTCCTTGCGATCTTTTCAAGTATGAATTCTGCCTGTTCACCTTTTAAAATATTTGGTTTGCTGCTTTTTTTAATTCCGGAAACAGGCTTCAGCATTTCATTTCGACCAATATAATACGACAAAGGAATTTGACTTTGTTTCATAAATGCCATCCGAAACATCAAAGGTATAAAAATCTGGTTTTGCTGAAAATTACTCCAACCCGAGTTAAGGTCTACGGTGTATTGGAAAAGATGACCCTTCCCGATTTTGTAAGATTTCAGAAAAACATCACCATTTCTGAGAGTTGCAACCTGATAACCCGGTATTGATCCGGTGTGAAGTTTGAAATGTTTGGAGGTTTTTGGAAGATCCAGGTTCTTGCGTTCGTTTTCTATACTATTTGCCAGCAGGTCGTTACTAAAATCAAGAACACTTACATCGGTTTTTTCCCTTATAAGTTCACCGAACGAACTTGCACCTAATTTTATCATTAAGGAGTTAATGCCGGTACTTCCGGTTGTGTCGAATGGGAACACAGCGATGTTGCCTCCATTTTTTACAAATTGTTCCAGTTCCTGAGCCATTCCGGATGAAACATCCTTGATGCCCTGAAGAAGAATCAGATCGTAGCGCTCCAGTTTTGAATAATCGATCTGGTCGGTTTTAACGGTCTGTAACGCTAGGAAAGGTTCAGTCAGGTATGCCTTTTCAATATACTGAACGGCCACATTTTCGAATAAATAAAGAACCTTAATATGTTCCCTCATCTCAAAGGTAAAATACCATGTATCGTCGAAGGTGATCGGATGGTCCGTTATGTTTAGGGCAGCATTTTGCCAACCGGTATCCGAAACCGAAAAAATTATGCTAATGTCCTTTGATTCTTCAGGAGCAAGGTCGAATCCCGAAACTGCTTTCTGTACCTCGTTGAGTTTTAGCGAAACCGTGCCCCCTTCAAGACTTTGTTCTCCGGAGTTTTTGATCCTTACGATGAGCTCGAGGGGTTGTTTTGGTTGAAATACCGGTGAAGTGAACCATACTGAATCGATCAATAAATTTTGAGTATTGTTTCGGCTCAGTGGAATAAAGGTGCCTTCAATTTGGTCTTCGAATTTTACATTGGAAGCATTGGCAAAAGACTTTTGAAAATCTGAGATTATATAGGCTTTTTTAAGTTCAATGCCACTGTTTGAAAGTAATTGTTCCTGTTTCTGAACAATTTGTTTGAGACTTTTATAGCCGGGATTTAACTCTATATTGTCAAGGTTAGCAATAAATTCATCCCTTGATGTGAATCGCTCATTTGAACCATTGAACTCATTGGTTAACAATTGAAATTTATCGGTGGCCTTATACGCAGCCGCGATCTCTCTTGCCTTTGCTTTGGCAACTTCAAGCAAGGGACCTTTTTCAGATAAGGCATTCATACTGAATGAATTGTCAACGTATATGCTCACAGCCTTGCGACCTTTTTCGATTTTTTTATTCGATGATGGTAAATAAGGTTGTGCAAATGCAAAAACAAGACAAGCCAAAGCCAGGCATCGTGATACAAGAATCAGTATGTGTTTGAGATTTTTTTGCTTTTGAGATTGTTGTTTTACTTCCCTCAGAAATCGAAGATTTGTAAAGGGAACTCGCTTAAATCTTCTGAAATTGAATAAATGAATTAAAACCGGAATTACAAGGGCAAATAATGCAAGAAGAAAACCGGGGTAGAGAAATTGCATTTTACGCTGACAAAGGTACGTGATTAAGCTGTATATAAAAAAGAATAGGTTTCATCTCTTTTATCATTCTAACTCTCATTTGACACAATTATTGTTTTAATTTTGAAGAAGAAGGTTTTACATAGTTTCAACATTAATAATTTGAATTGGTCGGTAAAATCACCTTAAAATTGTAAGATTATGATAGCAGAGCTTGAAAGCAGTCCACGTTTGAGGATCAAACTAAATGAGATCGGAGAACGCATACACGTAAAAAAAGATGAGATCATTCAGGCAAATCAGTCCTATATCAGGTCAATACCCATTGTGACAAAAGGGAATCTGAAAGTGCTGAGAATTGACGAAACAGGGAACGAGATCCTCTTGTATTACATTCATCCCGGAGAAACCTGCATCATGTCGTTTTTAGGTGGTATACATAATGAAAAAAGTAAAATAAAGGCAATGGCAGAGGAAGATTCCGAGATCCTGATGGTACCGGTTTCAAAGCTTAATTTACTTATGAAGGATTTTCCGGAGTGGCTGGAATATGTTTTCAGGCTTTATAACATACGATTTGAAGAATTGCTTGAAACGGTTGAAGCGGTGGCTTTTAAAAAAATGGACGAAAGACTTTATGACTTTCTTTTAAGGAAAACGGAAAATTCACAATCAAATGAAATACAAATTACGCATGAGCAGATCGCAAATGAATTAGGCACGGCGCGAACAGTAATATCAAGGCTTTTAAAACAGATGGAAGAAAAGGGCTTGCTAAAGTTAAAACGCAACAAAATCGAATTGCTTAAATAAATGGATCGAAAAAAAAGGGAAAGGCCCGGAATTCTTGAATTGTTTTATGTTGGTTTGCAACTTATCTTTTTTGTACTCTATCTTTTTAAGGTAAATATTTTTTTAGTTACCTATCCTGCGAGTGTTCGCTATGTTTTTCTTTTTTTATCAATACTTGGTTTCTGTATACTGGCCCTTGGAATTATTCAGTTAAGGTCAAATCTTACACCTTTTCCTTCACCCAAAACAGGTTCTTATCTGGTAACCAATGGTTTGTACAAATACATTCGGCACCCGATCTATACCGGAATATTTTGTATGTTGTTCTTTTATGGATTTTATGCCATGAGCATTTTCAAAATATGCATAAGTATAGCATTATTGGTTCTGTTTCATTTTAAATCAAAGTACGAGGAAAAACTCCTTGAAGAAAAATTTGAGATGTACGCCAGGTATATGAAAGACACTGCAAAATTCTTTCCCGGTATTTTTTAGCTTATGTGACAATTGTCACCGTTTTCTATTAATTAATGCATGAACTTTGCATAAAAATACATTATGAAACTAATAAAAAACATGAGTTCAGTTGACAAAGCAATCAGAGTGTTGATCGCTTTAACGGTTTTTGTGCTTTATGCTACTGGTACGATCAGCGGTACTTTAGCCATCGTTTTAATTGCTGTGGCTGTAATTTTTTTGCTTACGGTCTCTTTAAATTTTTGTCCAATTTACTTCGCATTAGGCATTTCAAGTCGTAAAAAAGATAAATCAACCAATTAATTAGAATATTTATCAAAATCATAAACCATGTTCGAAACATTAAAAAGCATGCTTGGCATTGGTCCGCAAACAGATTATAAAGAATTAATTTCCAATGGCGCTATTATCGTTGATGTAAGAACTCCCGGAGAATTTTCGGGAGGACACATTAAAGGTTCTCAAAACATACCCCTTGACTCCTTAAACCGAAACCTTAAAAAACTCAAGGACAAAGATAAAGCCATTATTACCTGTTGTGCATCCGGGATGCGCTCCGCTTCTGCCAAGGCAATATTGAAATCAAATGGTTATACGAATGTTCACAACGGAGGAGGCTGGACAAGTCTTCAAAGTAAGATCCGTTAAATTTTTTCAGGTAATTTGCAGATAATTCAAACAATTGTATAAAAATCAAGATTATATAGTTTATGTCAGGATTTAGTGAAATAGTTAATAGCAATACCCCGACCCTTGTCGATTTTTATGCCGAGTGGTGTGGCCCATGTAAAACCATGAAACCCATTCTGGAGGATTTAAAAACCAGGATCGGTAACAAGGCCAGAATAATAAAAGTGGATGTTGACAGGAATTCTGAAATCGCTTCGAAACTTCAGATTCAGGGAGTACCCACTCTGGTTTTGTATAAAAATGGAAAAATTGTTTGGCGTCAATCCGGAGTCGTTTCTTCGGCAAATTTAAAAAGTATAATAGACTCACATGCTGCGTAAAATTAATAGAATACCCCATTCGATGTTGATCCTTTTCTTTATGGCCGGTTATG
Organism: Flavobacteriales bacterium; assembly: GCA_020635455.1. Taxonomy (GTDB): domain Bacteria; phylum Bacteroidota; class Bacteroidia; order NS11-12g; family UBA9320; genus JABWCE01. The sequence continues at coordinate 45,937 of JACJZT010000010.1, read as the reverse complement.
GCTGCAGTACAGGGCAAACCGGGAACGCAAGAACAGACCTGAATGCTGCTGAATTTTCAAAGATGCTGGATTCCTTGCCGGATGAGATCCTGCTGGATGTTCGAACACCCGAAGAATTCTCAGATGGTCATATCGAGAACGCCGTCAACATCAACTGGAATAGCCTGGACTTTAAAACCGAAACTTCAAAACTGGATAAGGCAAAACCGGTAATGGTTTATTGCCTCAGTGGAGGAAGAAGCTCGGCAGCAGCTTCATATTTGCGTTCTTCCGGATTTACACAGGTTTATGAATTATCCGGAGGAATGCTGAAGTGGAGAGCCTCAGGCTTACCTGAAACTACCGCTGCTACTAAAAAAGATCAGGGCATGAGCAAGGAACAATTTGAAGCCATGCTTGTTTCCGACAAACTCGTTCTGGTAGATTTTTTTGCTGAATGGTGCATGCCTTGCAAGAAAATGAAACCCTATCTCGAAGAAATCGAAAAAGAACATCCCGATAAGGTGAAAGTTTTGAGGATAGATATTGATCAAAACCCATCACTTGCAGAATTACTGCAGATCGATGCCATTCCGGTTTTAATGCTTTTTAAAGAGCAGGCCAGTATATGGACAAATGTTGGATTTATAGAAAAAACCGATGTCTTAAAAAAGATACTGGAGTAGAAATACTCTGTGTTTGTTATAGTATTTTCCATGCCGGATCCATGACAAGGTCCGGCATTTTTTGTGCTTGAAACTTTAATGAACTATCATTGCATTGTTTAAGACCGGAATGAGGTATTCAATAATTTTCTTTCTTTTAAGCATTTCAATAAATCTGAATGCTCAAAATAAAAGATCGGCCAATTTGGTCATTGCCAATGCAAAGATCATCACCGGTCCATTTACAGATTCATTTTCGGCCATGGTGGTTGATAATGGCAAAGTTTTAAAGTTGTACAAGGACAATTCATGGAAAAATGAATTTGATCCTGAGCAGATTAAAGACTTAAATGGTAAGTACGTTCTTCCATCTTTCATCGACGGACATTGTCATTTTCTGGGACTTGGTAAAGCTATGGATGAAGTAATGTTGTTTGGTTCAGAAAGCATGGAAGAGGTGGTTTCAAGAGTGAAGACTTTTATTATGTTGCATCCCCGAAGGCAATGGATCTTTGGAAGAGGTTGGGATCAAAACCTCTGGACTGAAAAAACTTTGCCGGACAACCGGATGCTTGACAGCATGTTCCCGAGTCATTATATTGTTCTGAGCAGGATCGACGGTCATGCCTTATTGGCCGGAACAAAAGTTCTGCAATATGCTGGCATTGATAAAAATTCACATATTGAAGGGGGAAGGATAGAGTTGAAAAACGGAAGACCTACAGGTGTTTTGGTTGACAAGGCCTCTGATCTTTTGGTGTCAAAAATCCCCAAAACGGGTCACTCAACCAAGATCAAATGGTTGTTGAATGCTCAGAACGAATGTATAAAATATGGGATATCTCAGGTTGCCGATGCAGGACTTTCCTTAGAAGACATATCCTTAATTGATAGTTTGTGCGATGAAGGTGCACTTAAATTAAGGTTCTATCTTATGGCCAACCCTGATTCGGTAACTCTCGATCATTTTAAAAAAAACGGCCCCTTGCTGAAGGACAGAGTTCACTGCAACAGTATAAAAATTTATTCCGACGGAGCATTGGGTTCAAGAGGGGCTTTGCTCAAAAAACCCTATTGCGATGATCCTGAAAACTATGGTTTACAACTGATTCAACCTGTTGAACTTAAGCAATTACTGAAAGAGATCTTCGACATGGGTTTCCAGGCAAACACCCATTGTATTGGCGATTCGGCCAATGCCCTTGTGCTGAGAGCCTATGCATCACAGCTCTCAAACCGTAAAAACGACCGACGCTGGAGAATTGAGCACGCTCAGGTGGTTTCACCTTCCGACATGGCACTTTTTGAAAATTGCTCCATCATTCCTTCCATTCAGCCTACCCATTCTACCTCGGATATGAACTGGGCTGAAAACCGCCTTTGTAAACAGCGAATGAACGAAGCTTATGCTTATCGTTCGCTTCTGGAAAAATCAGGATATGTGGTCCTTGGAACAGATTTTCCGGTAGAGTACGTTTCACCCTTTAATACCATTCGTTCTTCAATTTACCGCAAAGATCCGGATGGTAAGCCTGAAAACGGTTTCTATATTGATGAATCTTTAACCCGGAACCAAACGTTTGCGGGTATGACCGTTTGGGCTGCAAAAGGAAATTTCTGGGAAATGGAAACCGGAAGCCTGGAGACCGGGAAATGGGCTGATTTTATAGTTATGGATGAAAATCCTTACAGGGCAGATCCTCAAAAACTTAAGGAACTTTCTGTCAGGATGCTGTTCATATCCGGTCGGCAACTGAATTAAACATTTTACAATTCTCAGAAAATGCGCTTTTGATTTAATCGAACAATTCTGCTATGTTTGGCGCATTAATTATTAATATGAAAAAAATCCTACTAATTTCAGGCATGCTTGCCTTTTTTCTTTGGTCGTGTGGTGATGGTGGCAGTGGAAATGATGATAAGCCAACCGTCAAAACTACTTGCGACTCATCCACTTACGAGGTTTTGGTTAAACCGATCCTGACCCAACATTGTAATGTAACCGGTTGTCATTCGGCAGGGGCAGGAGGTATTGATCTCAGGACCTATCTGAAGGCAAGAGAAGAAACCGAAAACGGCAAACTGATACAGGCAATAAATCACCAGGCCGGAGCAGAACCGATGCCACAGGGTGCAGCAAAACTAAGTGCAAGAGAATTGCAGATATTTGATTGCTGGGTTACCAAAGGATATCCTAACTAGGATCAGCTTCTGATCGCTTCAACCGGGTCGAGTTTAGATGCCCGGATAGCGGGCAAGAGTCCGGCAATTATTCCTGTAAACATTGAAAGGGAAATTCCGGTTAAAAAACTATTGGCGTCAAAGTGGATAGGAAAGTCCAGATTTCCGGCAACGGAGATGCTGACCAACCATGCAAGTAAAATGCCAATTGCTCCGCCAATTATGCTCAACACAATGGATTCGTAAAGAAACTGTATCAGTATGAAACTGTTTTTGGCACCCAGAGCTTTTTGCACGCCGATTATGGGTGTTCGCTCTTTAACAGAAACAAACATAATGTTTGCAATACCAAACATTCCAACAATGAGTGAGAATAAACCAAGGACCCATGAAACGATATCGATGGTAACAAAAGTGCTGTCCAGTTGATTGCTGAACATGGTCATTTTGTTCAGGGCAAAATTATTTTTTTCGGAAGGTTTAAGCATTCGGATACTCCTCATGATCTTAGTAACTTCAGCTTCCAGTTCTTCGATACCTCTTTCGGGGTATCCCTGAACCACAATTCTGCTCGAACCCATTCCATTTCCTATTGAAGAAAAATTTCTCATATAGGTTATCGGGACATACAATCCTGCATCAGCTTGCTGGTTCATCATGGAACCTTGCATTTCAAACACCCCGATGATGACGCTTTTCATGCCCTTTATTTTTAGTATCTTTCCTACCGGACTTTCTCCAGGGAAAAGTTCTTCAGCAACTTTTGCTCCCATGATCACTAGATTTCTACCGCTATTCTCCTCCTGTAAAGTGAACATTCGTCCTTCCTGCAGCACAAACCCGTTCATACGAACATACCCCTCAGTAATACCGAAGATCTTTGCCTTGGTTGTTGACTGATTGTTGCGTTTGACGGTTATGCCTGATACACTGCACTGGTAGGCGACTTCTTTAATTACCAGATCTGAATATCGTTGTTTAAAGAGTTTATAGTCATTCATCCCGGCTTCGGGTCTGGAGAGATAATCCCACCATTTGTATTCTCCTGATCCAAAACCCCATGGCCATTTTTCGATAAAAATCACATTAAGACCAAGGGTTTCGAGGTTCTTCTTAACATTTTTTTCCATGCTTCCGGCAAAGGTCAAAACAGCCACAATGCAAAAGATACCGATTGCAATACCCATTACGGAAAGGATGCTTCTCAAACGGTTGCCCTTGAGAAAGGTATTACTTAGCCCAAAAGCATTGGAAATAAAAAACAAAAATCTACCCAACATAATTCAGATGCGCAATTTCATATTTAAATAACAGATTCCATACATTGATTCGATAAAAGGACCCGAATTCCATCATAAGATTACTCTTGATATTGTGTAATTATAAAGCTAATTTTGCACCCCTTTCAAAGGAGCTTTTCCGATATGAAACTATCCAAATTCAAGTACAATCTCCCCCCCGAACTTATCGCACAATATCCATCAGAAAACAGAGATGAAAGTCGCATGATGGTTGTTAACCGCAAAGACAAAACCATTGAACATAAAGTTTTTAAGGACATTCTTAATTATTTTGATGATGGTGATGTAATGGTTTTTAACAATTCCAAGGTATTTCCGGCTCGTTTATATGGAAATAAGGAAAAGACCGGTGCCCAGATCGAGGTTTTTCTTTTAAGAGAACTCAATCACGAATTGAGATTGTGGGATGTTTTGGTTGATCCTGCAAGAAAGATCCGTGTTGGAAACAAATTGTTTTTCGGTGACGATGATCTGATCGCGGAAGTGATCGATAACACCACTTCCAGAGGTCGTACCATCCGTTTTTTGTTTGACGGTGATGATGATGCATTCAAAACCTTAATATACAGATTGGGAGAAACCCCTTTGCCTAAATACATTGAACGAAAGGTTGAAGAGGAAGATGCAATTCGCTATCAAACCATACATGCTAAGGTTGAAGGTGCCATTGCTCCACCTACTGCAGGTTTGCATTTTACGCGGGAAACAATGATCCGGCTTGAAATAAAAGGAGTGAAGTTTTCGGAATTAACGGTTTTTCAGGGAGCGAGTTACGGAAGATCGGTTGAAGTTGAGGATCTTACAAAGCATAAGATGGACTCCGAAAGCATGAGTATACCGGCTGAAACTGCTTCTATGTTAAATGGAGCCATGGACAATAAAAAGAAGGTTTGTGCGGTAGGAAGCGGTGCCATGCGCGCTATTGAAAGCTCGGTATCTGCCTATGGGAAACTGAATCCTTCTGAGCAATGGACCGATAAATTCATTTTTCCACCTTACGAATTCAGGATCGCAAATTCTTTTTTAACCAATTTTCATGAATCTGAAAGCACCTTGATGATGATCACGGCTGCATTCATAGATGACATGGACTTTTTTAATAAAATTTACAAAACGGCAATTGCCGAGAAATATCGTTTTCTCAGTTACGGAGATGTAATGCTGATCCTCTGATCTTTCAGGTCAGCTCAAAACCTATTTCTTTTTCAAAAGGGAATCGTATTCCTGTTTCTCAATAAACCCCAGGGAAATTGAGTTTATGCAATACCTCAAACCGGTTTTATCGGTAGGTCCGTCGTTAAAAACATGACCAAGATGCCCACCGCAATTTGAACAGGTTACTTCGGTTCTGGTCATACCATGACTTAAGTCCAGCGTTTCTGTGATCTTCGATTTGTCGATCCCGTCATAAAAAGAAGGCCAGCCACAATGTGAATCAAATTTTGTTTCCGAAGAAAATAATTCAGTTCCACAACCCTTACACACATATATACCTTCCTCCTTATTATCGGTATATTTTCCGGTAAAAGCCCTTTCAGTTCCTTTTTGGCGCAAGACCTGAAATTCTTCAGGACTTAATTTTTCTTTCCATTCTTCTTCAGTTAAATTCATTTTTGGTGCGTTGTTTTTCATGGCGATCTTTTTTTGAGTGTTGTTGGAACAATTTGTTAGCAGGAAAAGAAGCAGGGTGCAGATGACTAATTGATTCTTATTATTTCGTTGCATGGATGCTTTGTTGAATTATGAATTCTTTGACTTTTAATACAGTCTTAATCCTTAAGGTTTAATTGATATAACCAAATATAAACAAATTGGTTCCCACAATAATGTCAAATTCCTGGAAAATGCAAAAAGAAAACTGTTTGGAATTGCTCATTTCGATAAAAATACCTTGCTTTGAAACAATTAATATTCATGAAAAGATCTTATACAAAAAGCATTTGGATTTTTACTCTTATCATGGCTTTCAGCCTGAGCAGTAATGGACAGTTTACACAACTTCAAAGAATAATTGGAGGTAGTGGCAACGACAGAAGTTATAGTGCAGCCCAAACCAAAGAAGGCGGTTATATACTGACCGGTTACACATCCAGTTATGGAGCCGGAGGAAACGACGTTTATCTGGTGCGTACCGACGGACTGGGTAAAGTATTGTGGAGTAAGGCTTATGGAACCAAAGACGACGAAACCGGTTGGAAGGTTAAACAAACCAGGGATTCCGGATACGTGGTTGGTGGTACCAGTAATGCTAATAAAGGAGATGGCTTGTTGTTTAAAACCAATGCCTCCGGTGTAGTACAATGGAGTTTATCCTTTAACTCCGATAGTCTTCAGGAAATTTATAACGTACTTGAATCAAGGTTTAACGGTGATATTTATGTTACAGGAGTGGTTAAATCCGATTCACTCAATAACAATGCTTTCCTGGTAAAATTCTCTTCAGCGGGCAATTTCATTTGGGGAAGACAGATCGGTGCTGCCGGAGATGAAGAAGGTTTTGCATTGGTGGAAGATGCCAAAGGAGTTGTAACGGTTGTTGGAATGTTAACGGACGACACCATAACTACAGGTGGTAAATTTGGTGTGCCCGGGGACATCGATTATTTTCTGGCAAGTTTTACACCAAATGGCAATCTTAAGTGGTGCAAAAATTACGGAACATCCAGTGAGGATCAGATCTGGGATATAAAAATTCATAAGAATAATTTTATCGTATGTGGCTGGAACGAGAGCGGACCAGGCATGACGGATGTGCTTTTGAGTATTATCGATACTACCGGAAAACTTAAAGGGTCGTATAAATATACCATAGGAAACAGTGCGAGGGCATTTTCAATTAATGTAAATCCCGATGATACGTATTCTTTAACGGGATATACTCAGAGCGACAGTTTTGGAAGGCAGGTATTTTATTTGCAAACCAATGAACAGGGAGTGATCTTAAACATTAACAGTTTTGGTGGGAACGTTACGGATGGTCATTGGCCAAGTGAAATTAACCGAACCATAGATGGAGGATTCTCACTTTTCTCTTCGAGCAATTCTTTTAAACCTTCCAATTCATACGACCTCTATTTTATACGAACAAACGATAAGGGAAACTCAGGTTGCAATCAAAAAATTCCTGTGAACAGTAATTTTGGGATAAGTCTCGATGAAAACTATTTTGGCAAGGTCACTTCCAGTAATATTTTTGCGAAAAATACTCTTACAACCACAAACATAACTTCGCTTTTCGATTCGATGCTATGTTGTAAACTTGAAGCGAGAGTTGCAGGAACCAGTGTCAGGGTTTGTGAAGGCGAGTCAGTAAGAATAGGAAAGCCTGAAATTCCCGGATACATCTACAAATGGACCCAGATCGGCGGAACCTTCACTTCAACCGAAGCCAGTCCTTTGATCAAACCAACAGGAACTCAATCTTACAAACTAGTGGTTAGATCCTCGGATGGAAAATGCGCACCGGATTCAGCAACGGTCACACTTTACATTAGGCCGGACCTGAAAGACAGAAACTTTATCAGGGACACTTTTTTCTGTTTTGGTAAAACCGTAGAAGTTACTGCGCGATCAGGAATGATAAATTACGAATGGAAGGGAACCAAAGGTACCTATAAGGGTCAGACCATTGTATTTTCTGCAGCAGATACTGTAATCCTGACCGTTACCGATACAACCACCTGTTTGTATATGGATACAATGATCATTGAACGAAAGGCTCTTCCGGTTTTCAACTTAGGAAACGATACCACCATTTGTGACAACACCAAAATTACCATGACCGGACCTTCCGGTATGCAGAGTTACAATTGGAATGGCGGGCAGGCTACTACTCAGAGCTTTACTACAAACGAAGAGAAGTCACACACTTTAACGGTTGTGAATCCATTTGGATGTACCTATTCCGATACTCGTGTTTTATTCATCAACCCGTCTTCAACCTTTTCACTTGGTAAGGATACCAGTATTTGTGAAGGTATTGATTATACCATCATCGGTCCGGGCTTCCTGACCAATTATTTCTGGAACGGAGTTTCCTCATTTAATGCCAATAAGGTGGTAAATAAAGCCGGAACCTATATTCTTGAGGCAAGTAACAGCTTTGGCTGCAAATACACGGATACAATTGTGATCGGCAAAAAAACCGATCCTGTGTTCAGTTTAGGACCTGATGGAGGTGTTTGCGCGAGTGGAGGAAGACGCCTAAATGGACCTTCAGCCATGGAATACCTTTGGAGCGATGCTTCAACCGATTCAACCCTGGATGTATTCTTTGCCGGTACTTACTGGTTAAGAGTAACCGGTGTCAACGGATGTATTTACACCGATACCATTAAATTGGTCATCGTACCGAATCCGGTGCCGGAATTAGGAAACGATACAACCATTTGTGAAACCGATTCTATTTTCCTCGATGCCGGAAATTATGTCAAATTCTCATGGAACAGTGGTGAAAAAACCAGGATCATTAAGGTCAAAAAAGCAGGTTTGTATGAAGTTACCGTAACGGATGCCAATGGTTGCAATGGAATTGATGATAAATCCATTAAAACCAAGTTCTGTTTTTCATCTGTAAGAAATATAAGCATACCCGGTTTGAAAGTATATCCAAACCCTGCACTTGACAAACTCAATGTTGAATGGCTGGAGAAATACGACGACGCTCATTTGAGTATTTACGATGCATTGGGACAAAAAGTATATGATCAAAAGTGCGAACAGGGGATGAATACCTTTAGCGTTGATGTAAGTGGATTTTCAAGAGGTTTGTACTTTCTTAAAGTTACCACGAGAGAATCTCAACAATCTATGAGAGTGGTTTTAGAATAATTTCCGGATTACATACTTAATGGATCCACTGAAGAGTTATTGGATAAGGTGAGTTTGCATGTCGATCGAAGTTAAAGGTCTTTCCAAAAAATACGGATCCCAGGAAGCGGTTAAAGACATCACTTTTTCCATACCCAGCGGACAGATCGTTGGTTTTCTGGGCCCCAATGGTGCAGGGAAGTCCACCACTATGAAAATGCTTACCTGTTTCATTAAACCCAATTCAGGTACCGCAGAGATCTCAGGATACAATATTTTAAAGGAGCCAATTAAGGTTAAAAGCCAAATTGGCTATCTCCCTGAACACAACCCTCTTTATCTCGATATGTATGTAAAAGAATACTTGCATTTTGTAGCAGGTATTTACGGAATAAAGAAAAACAGCACTTCTGCCGTTAGCAAGATCATTTCCGAAACCGGTTTAGGTCCCGAACAACATAAAAAGATCGGAGCCCTTTCAAAAGGGTACCGACAGCGTGTTGGTCTTGCTCAGGCAATGATCCATGATCCCAAAGTGCTCATACTTGACGAACCAACTTCCGGACTTGACCCAAATCAGATCAATGAGATCAGAAACCTGATAACCGAATTTGGAAAAGACAGGACCGTAATGCTGTCAACACATATAATGCAGGAAGTTGAGGCAATGTGTGACCGGGTTATCATCATCAATAAGGGTAGCCTGGTGGCTGACAATTCAACTTCAGAATTACAAAAACAGTTTAATTCGAATCTGATCCTCAAGGTTGAATTTAAAAATCCGGTCGGTCAGAATGAGTTGCAAAAGGTTGCAGGAGTATTGTCGGTTGAAGAATGTGGAAAGAATAAATGGAAGATCAGTGCTGCAAAAGGTACGGATCTGCGGGAGGAAGTTTTTAAGTTTGCGGTTGACAATAATAACGTTGTCTTGTCGCAAAGTGAAGAAGAACAGAGGCTTGAAGATGTTTTCAAATATCTTACAAAGGGAAAATGATCACACTTTTCATTAAGGAAATACGAAGTTTCTTAAGCTCATTGATCGCAATTGTTGTGATCGTGGTTTTTCTCATTGCCATGGGCTTGTTCATATGGGTATTTCCCGAAACCAACGTTCTTGATTTCGGATACTCAAACCTCGACACACTTTTCAGCATGTCGCCCTGGATCTTTATCTTTTTGATCTCTGCCATAACCATGCGCTCTTTTTCGGAAGAAAAACGAATGGGAACCTATGAATCACTTGCAACAAAACCTCTTACGGATTTGCAGATCGTTTTTGCAAAATTTTGTGCCGGTATGGTTTTGGTGATATTTTCACTGATCCCGACCCTGATTTATTTTTATACGATATACAAACTTGGAGCCCCCGAAGGAAATATTGATACAGGTGCCACCTGGGGATCCTATATAGGATTATTGTTCCTTGGCAGCTGCTACGTTTCAATCGGACTGTTTTCATCTTCGGTTACCGAAAATCAGATCATCTCTTTTATTCTGAGCATGTTCCTTTGTTTTTTCTGTTTTAGTGCCTTCGAACAACTCAGTAAACTCAGCGTCCTTTCGGGATTGGATTACCTGATGGAATGGGTGGGTATCAACTATCATTATCAAAGCATTAGTCGCGGTGTCCTCGATACCAGGGATGTTGTTTATTTTTTGAGTTTTACGACTTTTTTTCTGGGTTTAACCTACCGAATCATTTCTAAAGAAAAATCATAGTGAATTTTTTAAGAACCATATTGAGTAAGCTAAAAACGAAGGGGATATCTTCCTTTTTTTATCTCATTCTTGGAATCGTCTTGATCAATTTGCTGTCGGATGCCTTGTACATGCGTTTCGACCTTACAAAAGAAAAAAGATTTACACTGGCCCCGTCTACCAAAAACCTGCTTAAGAACATGGATGATGTGGCGTTTTTTACCATTTATCTGGATGGTGAATTGCCCTCGAATTACAAGCGATTGCAACAGGCAACCAAAGATCTTCTCAACGAATTTAAGGTCATTGCCGGAAATAACATAGAGTTTGAATTTGAAGATATACTTGAGGATAAGGAACTGGATGAAAAGGAAGAGATCCTGAAACAGTTTGTAACCAAAGGAATAGAGATCACGCGCCCCGACATCAAACCCGACGAAACTCCAACCGAAAAATATATCGTTCCGGGGGGCATTGCATTCTTTAAGGGAAAAGAATTTCCCATTAACCTGCTGAAGAAGAAATTCGGGAACTCTACTGAATTAGACATTAATGAATCCATCGAACAATTGGAGTATGAGTTGGGAAATATTATTCGTAAATGTTTGGCCGGTAAAGATGTAAAACTTGCCTTTTTGACGGGTCATGGTGAATTAGGGGATTCTGAAATAGGAGATATCGCCAGGGAGTTATCCGAGTTTTATTCTGTTGACCGATTAAATCTGAACATTAATGACTCCAATTGTACGAAACAGGTTGCCAAAGCACTTGTAAATGCTGGAGATAAGGCTCCGCAGTTGTTGATCAGCAAATTAATAGAGCGGTTAAATACTTACCGGGGAATTATTGTTGCAAAACCCATAGACCGTTTTAAAGAAGTTGAGAAGTTCATGCTGGATCAATACATTATGAACGGTGGTAAGGTGATTTGGCTGGTGGAAAGTCTGAATGCTGAAATGGACAGTGTAGGAAAGTATAAAAACATATTTACTTCCAACTACGATCTTAATCTTGACGACCTTTTATTCCGGTATGGTGTACGTATAAACCCCGATCTGGTTCAGGACATTCAATGCCATGGGATTCCGGTTATGTCGAGAGGTGGCTCAGGCAAACCGGGTTTTCTGCCATGGATCTTTTATCCGCTGGTGAATGCCGCTGATAGCACACATCCTGTTGTTAAGAACCTAAGCAGTGTATGGACTCAATTCGTCAGCAGTATTGACACTACGGCTGCTACAAACATTAAGAAGACCATTCTTCTTCATTCCTCTCAATATTCAAGAATAGCAGGAAACCCGGTTGATATTTCTTTGGATATTTTAGGAATTCAACCCAACCCGGCTGTTTTTAATAAACCCTTTAAACCGGTAGCCGTCTTACTCGAAGGTACCTTTAAATCACATTATGAGCATTTGGATGGCATGAAACGAGACATCGAAATTCCCTATAAGTCGATGGTTCAAAACAATAAAATGATCGTGATCTCCGATGGGGATATGATCCGAAACCAGGTTAAACAAGGGTCCGGTGAAGTTTATCCTCTTGGTTTTGATCGTTTTGCAAGTCAGGCATTTGGCGAAGCGGTTGTTTTTGCAAATAAGAAATTCCTGCTTAACTGTATTGATTACTTATGCGATGAATCCAATTTGATCGAAGTTCGTACCAAAGTTGTTGAATTGCGGTTGTTAAATAAGCCATTGGTTAAAGAAGAGAGAACCTATTGGCAAATGGTGAATATGCTTGGTCCCGTTTTGGCAGTTGTACTTTTTGGTGTCCTCAATGGATGGTACAGGCGCAGAAAATATGCGGGTACCTAAAATTTTCTAATCCAGCCTTACCCCATTTTCAGGATTTTTACCCCTGAAGTCTTTGAAAAAGGATTTAATAAAGATCAGATCTTCCTTAAAATCTCCTTTTGGAAAAAAGGGTTCGGCAAAGGTAACGGTTCTGCTTGGATAGTCGAAAGCAGCCATCTGTATAGGAATTTTGGCAAGCATGGCAATGTTGTAAAACCCGCTTTTCCAGTCAGGGTTATACGATCGTGTGCCTTCAGGAGCGATGGTAATATTGAACTCATCGCGATGATCATAAATCGCCACAATTTGTTCAACAAGATTTGAATTCTTTTTTCGGTCAACCGGAAAACCCCCGAGCAATCGGAACAAGTACCCAAATGGCCAAATAAAAAGCTCTTTTTTAGCCACATACCACGATTTCATTCTAAGGCTTGCCCTTGCCCATTCACCAACCATGAAATCCCAATTACTGGTGTGAGGTGCGGCAATAATGATGAATTTTTTATGATCCGGTTTTTTGCCTACGATCTTCCAGCCGAGGACCATTTCAAAGATGAAAATGTAAACAGGTCTTAGTATTCGGTTATACATGACAATCTATTTCTCTTATGTATGCAATTACGAAACCACGGGTTCGAAAAGGGATCGGATGGTCTTTAAATTATCTCCTTCAACAACAATGGTCTTTCTGGTTTTAAGATCCAAAAGACAAAAGGTTACATCGGCTTTGCAAATGGGTTGATTTGATTCTTTTTCTTTAACAAGTTGATGATAGACGATGCTTTTATTGCCAATTTTTTTTAATTCGGTTTCAATAAGCAAGGTTTGATTTATATGCGAAGTTGCCATGTAATCAATGTTGATGTTCACTACAACGAACCCCAAATTCTGGTTTTTAAAATATCCATTACTTAATAATTCGTCAAATAATTCCCAGCGTGCAACCTCCATGAATTCGAGATAACGGGCATTGTTGGTATGCCCAAATACATCGATATGAAATCCCCTTACTTTTATTTCGGTTGAATGTTTCATCTTTAAATTCAAATATACCTTATTCGTACATACAATCTAAAAGGAACCTGGTATATTGTGATTTAGGGTCTTTAAAAATAGAGGCAGTCTCTTCCATTTCTTCGATCTCTCCGTTTTTAAGGACCATGACCTTGTCGGAAATGTAACCCACAACATTGAGGTCGTGAGAAATAAACAGATAGGTAAGTTTTAATTTTAACTGCAGGTCTTTCAACAAATTAAGGATCTGCGACTGCACCGATACGTCGAGGGCAGCAACGGCTTCGTCGAGGATGAGGATGGAAGGTTCGGTTGAAAGCGCTCTTGCAATGCATAGTCTTTGTCGCTGACCACCCGACATTTGATGTGGATATTTGTAATAAAATTCTTTTGAAAGACCTGTTAATTCTAACAGATCAAGTGCCTTCAACTCAGCTTCCCCCTGTTTTAGTTTTTTGTGAATCATCAGAGGTTCGGTCAAGGCATTTCCGGCCATGATGGATGGATTGAGGGATGAAAAAGGATCCTGAAATACCATTTGAATATGCTGTCCCTTTTGCAAATTCTGTTCATAATACCGGATACTTCCGTCGCTACTTTTTTCAAGACCCGTCAGGATCTTGGCCAAAGTACTTTTTCCACAACCCGATTCTCCAACAATGCCCAGGGTTTCTCCTTTTGTCAATTCGAAATTGAGACCTTTCAGAACCGGATTAAGAGGTTTGCTTTTTCCAAACAACGATTTCTTTCCATAACTTTTATAAAGGTTTTCGATCTGTAGCACTTTTTCGCCGAATTCCATTTTTGGCCTGATCCCGGTTTTAAACTCCTTCTCTACAAAACTGCCGTCGTCCATTTTTTGAAGAAGATCCGGAATGGTTGGCAGCGTTTTTCCGGATTCGGAATATTTTGGACGGGTTTTCATGAGAGCCTTTGTGTATGGGTGCCTGGGATGGTTGAAAATTTCTTCGGCATTACCGGATTCAACCATTTTTCCATTATACATCACAAGGATCTCGTCGGCAAGCGAATGAAGACAGTTCAGGTCGTGAGAAATAAAGATCATGGCCATATTCCTTTTTTTTACCATTTCCTCTAAAAGCATAATGATACTTTTTTGCACCGACGCATCGAGTGCCGTGGTGGGTTCGTCGGCGATAAGAAGTCGTGGTTCATTCGATACAGCCATACTGATCATGACTCTTTGGCGTTGTCCACCAGAAATTTGATGAGGGTATGATTTGTAAATGCGTTCAACATCGGGTAAGCGGACCTCTTTAAATAGTTCAAGAACTTTATTTTTAAGTTCTTCGGAATTCATTTTCTGATGCGACCTGAGAGCTTCTTCAACCTGATAACCGCATGTTAGTACCGGATTTAAAGCAGTCATTGGTTCCTGAAAAATATAAGCAATTTCACGACCTCTGAATGGCCTCAAAGCTTCATCAGACAATTCCATCAGATTGGTTTGATTACCTTTTGTATCGGAAAAAACGGCCTTTCCTTTTAAACGAATGTTCTTGGGTAAAAGATTTGTTATTCCCATGCAGGTTACGCTTTTACCTGAGCCTGATTCACCGACGATACCGGTAATTTTGCCTTCAGCAATTTCAAATGAAAGATCATCTACCAGCAAAGTTTTGTTTGCTGTTGCCGAAAACTCGGTAACCTTAAGAATTGATCCCATTGATTACCGGATCCTGTCGTATGACTTTATGAGGGATACATCGTGCCGGATCCCTTTAAGTGCCCGAAAATTTGCATAGGCATACAAAAGCGGAAATATTACAGAGATAATGATCTGACTTTTAGGGTCGTAATCTACCAGCCGTATGCTCCAACCGTAAAAATACATTGCAGCTGCCATTAGCACTACAAGTGCAAAAACCAGTTTACAGATCAATATTTGCAAAGAATGCTTTTTAAATAAAAAAATATTCAGTAAAGCAAGTAAACCGGTTAGGATCACAAGCCATTTTAGCCCAATATTCTCCTTTACCTTTACTTCACTGTTGATGATATCGATCTCCGTTTTTGCGAATCCAATACTTGCATGCAGCGTTTCGGTCATTTTGCCATCCAGTTTACCCTCAATTTCTCTGAAAGGAATGTTGAAATAAACGGAGAACATACAGAGGAAAAAGATGAGTCCAAGCCAAAGGCTTTGTTTGCGTTGTAACATAAATACAAACCAAAACTAAAATATTGATATGTTCAATAGTTAATTCTTTCAAAAGTTTGACCTAAAGACTAATTCATACTCCTACCCACATAAATCCGGCTCATGGGGATATTTCACTGTAGTGATGTAAGATTTATTTCACAGTACCCAATTCGTATGAAAGACTAAAAAAAAGTAAGATACCTACAATTGAATAACGTGTGAAGGTAATAAGAATCTAAACACCTTATTTTGTTATTCAAAAATTCAGCTTGAAACACCTCCTCAAACTCTCATACAACGGCACCCGTTATCACGGATGGCAGAAACAAATCAATGCCAATACGGTGCAGGATTGCCTCGAGGATTCACTTACGAGATTATTGGGCAGAAGCGTTGAAACTATAGGATGCGGACGCACCGATACAGGCGTGCATGCAAAATGTTACTATGCTCATTTTGATTGTGATACACCTTTGCCATCTTCCTTTAAACAAAGTCTGAATGCAATGCTGCCGGTTGATATCGCAATACAAGAACAGTATACCGTACCTGAAGAATTTCATGCGCGTTTTTCTGCCACCGAAAGGGAATACAAGTATTACATGCATTTTGAGAAGGATCCGTTTTTAAACGATTTGAGTCTTTACCAGAAACGTGTTCCAAAGATCGAATCCATGAATAAGGCCTCTAAAATTCTCTTCAATTACAACGATTTTGAATGCTTCTCAAAAAAAGGGGCCGACAACCAGACTTTTCGCTGTGAGATCCGAAAGGCAGAATGGACAAATGAAAATTCACAAATGGTCTTTACCATTCGCGCCGACCGTTTTTTGCGCAATATGGTTCGGGCAATTGTTGGAACCTTACTGGAAATTGGTTATGGTAAAATGGAAATTGTAGATCTGCACACCATAATAAAGGCCGGGAAGCGTCAAAATGCAGGAACCTCTGTTCAGGCATGCGGTTTATATTTAACGGATGTTTTGTACGACGGCATAGATTTAGGTGGAGATTCGCGTGAAACATAAGGTTTAAATAAGTTTTTAACATTGTTTTAAATTCCTGTTTCACCTGCTATTTTTGTCTGCGATCATGAAGAAAGAAACCGTTGTTAGTGGTATCCGGCCAACCGGCAAAATGCATTTGGGAAATTATTTCGGAGCAGTAAATAGTTTTATCCGGATGCAACACGATTATAATTGTTTTTTTTTCATAGCCGACATTCATTCACTTACAACGCATCCAACACCTCAGGACCTTCACTCAAGTGTTCGTCATGTATTGGCCGAATATGTTGCCGCAGGCCTTGACAACAAGGATTGCACACTGTTTATACAAAGTGACGTTCCTGAAATTTCAGAGTTGTATACCTATATGAACATGAATGCCTATGTTGGTGAGTTGGAACGGTCCGTTTCATTTAAGGAGAAAGTTAGGGCAAATCCAAATAATGTGAATGCCGGATTATTGACCTATCCTGTTTTGATGGCTGTCGACATCCTTATACACCGCGCACATAAAGTTCCGGTAGGTAAAGATCAGGAGCAACACATTGAAATGACCAGGCAGTTTGGAAACCGGTTTAACCGGCTATATGAAGTAGATTTCTTTCCCGAACCTGTAGCATTTTCCTATTCGAAAGAACTGGTTAAGATCCCCGGGTTGACCGGTAAGGGGAAAATGAGCAAAAGTGGAGGAGATGCCGATGCGATCTTTCTGGCCGACGACGAAAAGGTTAACACCAAAAAGATTATGCGTGCCGTTACCGATGAAGGCCCTAAAGTACAGAATCAGCAAAAACCCGAAGTAGTGCAAAATCTTTTCGACATTATGAAGCTGGTATCTGAAACCTCAACCATTGAGCATTTTGAAAACGCTTACAACGATTGCAGCATTCGTTATGGGGACATGAAAAAACAACTCGCAATGGATATGGAGGGTTTTATTAAACCCAAAAGAGAACGCATACATGAGGTTTTAGGTGACAATGAGTTGCTTGCCAAAACCGCAAAGACAGGAGCTGAAAAGGCCAGGGAAAGTGCTTCGGCTACTCTGGAGGAGGTACGAAGGATCATAGGCTTCAGAAAATTTTATTAATCACAAACCATGTGTGTATCTTATTGCAAATGGTAGTAAAAATGATGCATTTAAAACTTGCCAAAAGAAAAAATAAATTAAATTCGCTGTTCAGTCTGTGAATTAATAATTCATGACGTGAAGGCCAATGAATAAATGACAGTTATCAAAAAAAATAATTCCAAATGAGCGTTTCTCCCAAATTAATTTCTGTAGCAGGCAACATAGGTGCTGGTAAAACAACCCTTACCCGACAGTTGGCCAAGCATTACAACTGGGAACCACATTTTGAAGCATTGGATGACAATCCATACATCAGTGACTTTTACGACGATATGCACCGTTGGTCCTTTAACATGCAGATCTATTTTTTGAACACCCGTTTTAACAGTATTCTTGAAATATTAAGTGGAAATACATCGGTTATTCAGGATAGAAGCATTTATGAAGATGCGAACATTTTCGCACCTAATCTTCATGGAATGGGATTGATGTCAACCAGAGATTTTAATACTTATAAATCTCTCTTTGAAAGTTTGAAAAGTATGATAAAACCTCCGGACCTGATGATCTATATGCGTGCATCGATACCTACACTGGTAAACCAGATCCAGAAACGAGGCAGACAATATGAGGATTCGATTCGACTTGATTACCTGAAGCGCCTTAATGAACGGTATGAAGCATGGGTTTCAAATTATAAGGATGGTGCTTTATTGATTATCGATGTTGATGATCTTGATTTTGAAAACAAACCTGAAGATTTTGGTTTGGTGATCAATAAGGTCGAAGCTGAACTGAACGGCTTGTTCTGATTCGCTTTAATGGTTTTGATTGGACAGGTAGTTTAAAATCCTGCAAAGCTTATTTAATGGATTACTTATCTCAATTGATTTTTATTAAGACAATTTACCATTTCTCACCCAGATATAGGCGCGATTTGAAGGGTGCTCTGCAGGGTAGGGGTCGCGGAGAACAATATCAAGGATCTCATAGTTCAGGTTAAGAAGTATTTCCTTTATTTTATTGACTTCAAAAAACCTGAATTTGATCTGAACTTCCTTTTCCAAAAAGCTATTCAATTCAATAATTTCATCCCCGACATGAAATGAAAAAAGTATTTGACCTTTAGGAATGAGCACTCTTTTAACCTCTGAAAGAGCCCTTCTTACCTGAGAATAATCAAAATGAACGATCGAATAAAAAGCAATTGCGGATCCGAAAGTGCTTTCTGAGTAATTAAGTTTTAGCATATCTGCGGTTTCAAATTCAATTTCAGGGAACAGGTTACTTGCAACCTTAACCATTTCTTCAGAAAGATCTGTGCCGAGTATATTCTTAAGACCACTGTCATAAACAAACTTTGTAGATTGACCAGGTCCACATCCAAGGTCGATCATTCGACCGGCCCGGAGATTTTCTTTGCAAAAAGTGCCAAGAAGCAACTTGTCAAAATGCTTCCATTCAAACTCGTCTTTGAACTTTTCTGCATAATTAACTGCAGTTTTGTTGTAACAATCCAGAATGTTTTTTTGGTTTTGCACTGTTATGGATAGCCCTATTTATACCTTATGAAGAAAGGATCTTTTGAGCAGCCTGAATATATCCTGACATCTCTGTATCCTCCGAAATAAATGGAATTACCTCTCGTACTTTTTTAAACAATTCGAGGGATGAATCAGACAGGTTTTCAGCTCCTCTGATTTCAGCTGCCTGACATGCCGTAAACAATTCGATTGCCAAAACTTTTTCTACGTTTTCAACTACCCTGATCAACTTTAAAACAGCATTTGCGCCCATGCTAACATGGTCTTCCTGTCCATTGCTGCTCACAATGCTGTCGACCGAAGAAGGCGTACACAATTGCTTGTTCAGGCTTACCACTGAGGCAGCAGTATATTGGGGGATCATAAAGCCTGAATTCAAGCCGGGATCAGGTGCCAGAAAATCGGGTAAGCCTCTTTTACCCGAGATAAGTTTATAGGTCCTTCTTTCCGAAATGTTGGCGAGCTCAGCCATACCCATTGCAAGGAAATCCGCATGCAGCGAAAGTATCTGACCATGAAAATTCCCGCCGGAAAGTATAAGATCATCTTCATGAAAGATGTTTGGATTGTCGGTTACTGCGTTTACCTCTCTAAGAAAAACGTTTTCAACCTGCCCGATCACCTCCATGGTTGCTCCGTGCACCTGTGGAATACACCTGAAGGAGTATGGGTCTTGAATTTGTTCTTTTGGTGCTTCCATGATCTTACTCCCTCTCAACAATTCCCGTATGGTTTTGGCGGTTTCGATCTGCCCTTTGTGATTTCGGACCTTATGTATCTGTGGTTGAAATGGTTCCGCGAGGCAATCAAAAGCTTCAAGACTCAAAGCCGCAATTCTGTTTGCATAATTCAGTAGTTTTTTACTTAAGATCAGGCTGTATAATCCATAAGAAGTCATGAACTGAGTGCCGTTTATCAGAGCTAATCCTTCTTTAGGTCCAAGTTTTATTGCCTGCAAACCATTCTTTTGCAATACTTCCGCGCTTGAAAGGTTGTTAAGCTTTCCCTTGCCAATTAGTGGCAAAGTCAAATGTGCAAGAGGAGCAAGGTCGCCTGAAGCTCCAAGGGATCCCTGTTTATAAACAAAAGGGTGTAATTTTTTATTCAGAAAATCAACCAGCATCTTCACTGTTTCGGTTTTTACTCCTGAATAACCAAGACTTAAAGATTTGATCTTGAAGAGCAACATCAATCGCACAATGGTATCCGGCACTTGCTCCCCAACTCCGCAAGCATGCGACATTAGTAAATTCTCCTGAAGGGTTTGAAGGTCTGCACTTCCTATTTTAGTATGACAGAGTGAACCGAATCCGGTATTGATGCCATAATAAACAGCCTCAGGGTCTTTAATTTTATTGGTTAAATAACGATTGCAGGTTTCAATTTTATTAATGGCTTCATCGTCAAAAACAAGGTTCAGGTCAGATTCGATGAATTCCTGAATGTTTTGAAGGGTTAGGGTTGATGATATCTCCAGTTGGTTCATAATCGATTTTATTTATTGTTCCTTTAGCATGCTTAACCGTATCCTTGTTAAAATATTCTTTGTATTGGCCGGAAATTCACTTTGCATCATCCAGTCGTAATAGGAAGATTCCTTTTTAAACACTTCTCTTACCGGTTTTCCTTTGTGCTTTCCGAAATTAAAAACTTCTTCCTTTTTTTCATTATAGGCAATTCTGCCTGCCAGATCTACCAGATTGCCCTGTATGGATATTTCGTGGAGTGCATCCGTATTGCTGTCAAGTTCAGGGTATTTTTCGATCTGTGCTTTAAGGATCTCATATGTGGCAATTGTGTCGTACTTTGCTGAATGCGCATTATCAAGTTCCTTATCACAGTAATATTTGTATGCTGCACTCAGGTTTCGCGGTTCCATTGTATGGTAAATACGCATTACGTCAACGAATTTTCTTTTTTCAAGTTCAAATTGAATACCTGCCCGGTAGAATTCTTCAACAAGGATGGGTACATCAAATTTGTTTGAATTGAAACCCCCAAGGTCACATTTTTCGAAGAAAGAATTTAACTGATGTGCTTTTTCAGTAAAGTTTGGCATATCCTTTACATCTTCATCCCGTATTCCGTGAATTGCAGTAGCTTCTGCCGGTATTGGAATTCCGGGATTAAAGTAAAAGTGAAGATGTTCTTCGCTAAGGTCCGGAAATATTTTAATGAGATAGATCTCAATTATTCTGTCTTTGAAAGTATTTACTCCTGTACTTTCGATGTCAAATATGATCAGAGGGTTTTTAAGTTCAAGCATCCGGGTTATTGTTAAGTAGATCGGGGCGTCTTTTCATTGTTTTAGTATAGGCCTGCTCTTCTCTCCATTCATTTATCTCTTTGAGGTTTCCGGAAAGAAGTATTTCGGGTACTTTCATGTTCATGAATTCTGCAGGTCGCGTATAAATAGGAGGTGCAAGCAATCCGTCCTGAAAACTGTCTGTTAAAGCCGATTGTTCGTCGTTCATTACTCCGGGAACGAGTCGGCAAATTGCGTCGGTAAGGATAAGTGCCGGAATTTCACCTCCTGTAAGTACATAATCACCAACGGATATTTCTTTTGTAACGAGGTATTCTCGTATTCGTTCGTCTATACCTTTATAATGCCCGCAGAGCAAAATGAGGTTTTGAGAAAGTGAAAGCATGTTTGCCGTTTTCTGTTCAAACCTTTCCCCATCCGGCGTTAGATAAATGACTTCGTCATAGTCTCTTTGTTTTTTTAAGAACTTCAAGATCTCATATACCGGCTCTATTCTCATTACCATTCCCGCTCCTCCTCCAAACTGGTAGTCATCTACCTGTTTGTGTTTTCCCAACCCATAACTGCGCAGGTCATGAACATGGATCTGGATTTTACCCGAATCCTGTCCTCTTTTCAAAATTGAATGTTCTAAAGGACTTTTCAATAATTCCGGTAAAAGCGTTATAATATCAATACGAATCATGGTTCATTGGCATCCATCAAGCCTTCGGGTAAATGGGTATGCAAGATATTCTTTTTTGTGTCAACCTTCAGTATAAACTCTGCCACCATTGGAATAAAATAGTTCTTATTTTCAAAAACCGCTTCAATCAGGTTTTGTCCTGGTTTGTAAAGGATCCCTTTAACTTTACCAATATTTCCGAGGTCTTTGTCAACAATATCATAGCCTTCAATTTCAGTATAGGCTGTTTCAGATTCTGACCTGCCTGATTTTTCGGAATACACCCGTAAACCTATGATTTCCTTTGCCTCTTCAAAAGAATTTATGTATTCAAACTTTACAAGTAGTTCGGATCCTGAATCTTTGAGGGATTCCATAAAAAAAGGAACCCCTTTTCCTGCGATTTCCAGAAAAAGGGGCTTCTTTTTAGTAAAGGTATGATTATCTGCGTCGAGAGTGATCAGTATTTCGCCCTTATATCCATGTGTTTTTTTTACAAACCCAAGATAGGTTAGCGAGGTCAAGATCAGGCAGTAATTAAGCTTCCTCCGAAGTCTTTTCTTCCTGAGTTTCTTCAGCAGGAGTTTCTTCAGCAAAAGGATTTGAAGTTTCTTCAGCAACCACGTTCGCTGTTTCCTCTGTGGTTTCTGTAACTTCGTTTTCTGCTACGGTTTCTGTGCTTTCAATTTCCGTTGCTTCTGCAGCTACTTCGGCTTCTGCTGTGTCAGAACCTGCATTTTCAACTTCTTCTGCCAAAGGTGAGTTTTTGGCGAGAATCTTGTCAGCTTTAGCTTGTTTAGCCTTGGTTTCTCTTTCGAGGTTGTCTTTGGCTTTTTGTTCTTTGGCGGTAGAAAGGGAAGTGATCTTACCCATGATCTTTCCTTCTTTTTCTTCAAGCCACTTTGCAAATTTTTCTTCAGCTTGTTCTGCTGATAAAGCGCCTTTTTTTACTCCTCTCAACAAGTGGTCTTTGTGCAGAACTCCTTTGTAGGATAAAATTGCATTCGCAGTATCAGAAGATTGTGCACCGGTTTGTACCCAATACAACGACCTTTCAAAGTCGAGGTTGATCGTTGCCGGATTTGTGTTCGGATTGTACAATCCCAATCTTTCGATATACTTTCCATCCCTAGGAGCTCTACTGTCAGCCACCACAATGTGGAAGATAGGACGACGCTTTCGTCCATGTCTTTGTAATCTAATTTTTGTTGCCATTTTTTAGTTTGTTTTTAACCCCCGGGTCTCCAAAATCCGGTGGGGCTGCAAAAGTAATAAAAAGCAATTAAAATTAATAGATCGTTAAAAAAATATTCATCTTACTTTTTAAAGGCTTAGATTAAGGACTTATATATGCAGGAACTAGCAAAATGCTTATTCTTTCGGCGCTCCCAAGAACATCTAATATACCACAACTCTTTTTATTATGTGGCTTCCGTTCATTTCGGCATAAAGTATATAGTTTCCCGGTTTTAAGTCGTCAAAACCGGCTTCAAGAGCTATATTTCCGATCGCTGCAAATTTTGATTCTCTCAGGGTCCTCCCTGAAATATCCGTAATTCTGAGTTGTATCAGACCGTTTTCCGGAGGAACAATTTCAACAATAAATTTACCCCTGTTCGGGTTGGGGTAAAGTTTCACTTCAAGCGGTGCCGGGTTTTTATAAAGATCGCTCACATTTCGTTTCATTAATTTGCCACATGCAGATCGGATCGCTGCAGTGTCTGCGCAATTTCCTGTATTGCCATTGATGTTTCTGTAGCCTGAAACCGTTGAAGAGACGGCGATACAACACTCGTTGAGATGTGCATTGTTTTTTATGATCAAATCTCCATTCACGCTGTCGAGTTTACTGAAGATCTGATCAAAGCTTACAACTCCCGAATTGTTATTTTTACTGAAATTGAGACTTTTACTTAATTTTCTCACATTATTAAAATCAATGGAAAGAGTATTGGAAGTATAGGATCCATTGTCTTCAAAAATAAAACTGCACAAATTGAATGGATCTGAGGTGCCAAGCTTTGGAAACAGAATGTTTTCAGCTACGCGATTCCCTACTATATGAACCCAGTGGTCTTTTGGATGGTCAGCGCCTACAGCTTCCAATGAAGGAAAGGATATGTTTTTTGCATTGTGGTTGTTTCTTACATATAAAGAAGTTCCGATGAATTGTAAGTTTGGAAGGGTAATATCCGCAAAGGTAGTGTTGGAAATAATGGTCAATTTACCAACTCTTTGCAAGGATTTCAGTTTCGACAAGTTTACCGGATTGCTGTTTTTGTTGAATTGCCTGATATGCAAATGGCCTGTTACCTCTTTAAGACTTTCAAGATTGCAAAGGTCCGTAACAGGGTCACTCCCGGAGCTTCCGTTAATAGTGAGATCGCCCTCAACCCTAGTGTAGTTCTTTCCGTTATTCATTCCTGTATCCTGTTTGAAGAATGCATCCATTTGAGTTTGGGTATTGATAAAAATATTTCCTGTAATTACATTTTCACTCTCAGGAACACCTGCACCGCAATATTGATTGACCGAAACGTTAAACGTACAGGTATCTTTAATTCCAAGAGTATCTGTTATGATCCATTTTACAGTAGTTGTTCCCAATGGGAACACAGCACCCTTAAGTGTAAAGGAGCGGGTATAATCGTTGTAAAAGGATGCGTCGGCACAATTACCGGAATATGAAAGTGGTCGCATCAGGTCTTCAGTCAGTGTATATTTGTTTTGAGGGAATGGGATGTTTATTTTTTGATCTTCAACACAAATAAATCTTTGAAACGCGTATGGATGTTGTAGGAAAATGGAAACCTTACCTCCGATCAGGCAAGCCAGGTCCTTTTTACCATCGTTGTTAAGGTCAAGGGTATTTAATTCTCCGGCTCCAAATGCTGATATTATTTCCTGTTCACCGTTTCGGTAAAACTGCGTGTTGCCGTAGCCTGAGGCAATGAAATCCATGGAACCGTCATTGTCGAAATCTGCAAAACTTGTAAAGTCTGTATTACTGCCCAGGCGGATGGTACTGTCTTTAAATTTACCGGTTCCATCTCCCAGAATTGCGGTAATGTCCCAGTAAAAATTTGACTTATAAGCGACATCCGGATTGCCATCCTTATTTATATCGGCTATAGAAAAATAGGAATAAAAGCTACCGCCGTTTTCTTTTTCATAAACCTTGTAAAAAACTCCGTTTCCGTCGTTCAACAGAATAGTAAAGGAAGGTCCGGATTGGTAATAATTCGCTTTATGTGAAAGAGCAATATCAGGCTTGCCATCGTGATTAAAATCTATCATCTGTATTTTAGTAACTTTACTCATTAGTGGAAAATCCGGCACATCTTCAAAAAATATGGTATCGAGTTGTATAACACTCCCTACGGTAAAACCACCCTGTCCGTTGCCAAAAATGCTCGTCATGTGATTGGCGCCGGCCACCACAATGTCGGGGTTGCCATCCGAATTTATGTCGCCGCAGACCAATTCGCCCCAGGCATTAATTTCAGTATTTCCACTGAACCCCCCGTTTCCGTTTCCATAGCGGACGGAAATTTTACCGCCCGTACGTCTTGTGGTGGCAAGGTCAAGGTTCCCATCTTTATTAAAATCACAGCTCGTGATCGAAGTCGGGCTGTTTAACACAGATACCAATTCTGCTGTATTAAAGGTTCCATCTCCTTTGCCAAGCAAAATACTAACTGTGGAATCCATAGTATTTGTTACTGCAATATCTTCCTTTCCGTCCTTATTAAAGTCTTTGATTATCATAGCTTCCGGAGCATTACCTACACTTGTGTTGCTTACATTGGTAAAAGTTTTACCAGCGTGAGAGGCAATGTTGCAATGTTCGGTAACCGTTAAATTAAAACTTTCATGAAATGTAATAAATTGGTTAACATCAAATTCATCATAAGTGAACCAAATATCTAATGATATTGTATATTCACCAACAGGCCCCGGGTTGTGGATGGTAAGATCGCCTGTATAAAAATTAAACGTTATCGTACCTGTAAAATTTTGCCCATGTCCATCTACTTTCAAATTCCTGTACCATATATCCGGAGGAGGATAGGTAAAACCCTTAACGAATATGCTTTTGCCAACAGGTGTGGTTTGGTTGTAATATAGTGGATCTGCTTTTGCCTTTATATTGGACAAAAACAAAACTAGTACAACTAATACTTTTAATGTGTTATTCATTCGGTAAATTGAAAGATTTAGTTTCATAGGAAAGATTCGTTGTTCAAAGATACTTAATATTTTTTCGGACTTTTTCTATTGCTTCATTGTGTAGACTACGGCGGAAGGGTTACGAAAATTAAAGCTGATAAAAATCATCTGAGTTATTTCATGAAATTACTGAGAGTGCTTAATTTAGCTGCTTTTACTCAGATTACCAGTTAAAACCGTATCATATTATTTATTTTTATGATATTGGTCAGTTCATGATTTTCAGGGCTGTTTCTTCGTTCAGATCCAATTTGTTTTTTTGAACGTTTTTACATTTCGTTTGACAGATTTGTTCCATAAAACTCAACTATTTTTGAATATATTTGTTAGAACATTTAAGTTCACAGAGGCATGGTATTTATTTGCCCTGCTTCAAATACTCAATAATACTATGATAGTACTTTTAAATACAGACCACAACGTAAACGGTAAAAATTCAGTAAGCGGCCCAATAACCGCAATGATCGAAAAGGAACTGAAAAGATTCAGCAGCTATGTTACCAGAGTAGAGGCTCATTTGTCTGATGAAAATGCCGCAAAAGAAGGACAGAACGACAAGCGCTGCGTTTTGGAGGCCAGAGTAGAAGGTATGCAGCCCATCGCGGTAAGCAGCTCCGGCAATACCAGAGATCAGGCTGTAAAGGGTGCCGTTGAAAAACTCAAAGCCGCACTGGACACAAAAATAGGCAGAAGAAGAAATAATTCTTAATATGTGATTAAATTTTAATCATTATCACGATTAATATTCCGTCAGTTCTTCTAATTTCGGCACATGATGTTAGGAGAAAATTTAAAGACCCTTCGGCGATTGCGCAACTTATCCCAGGAAGAGGTTTCTGTGATGCTTGGCATTCCCAGGTCATCGTATAGCGGATATGAGAATAATGTCGCTGAACCTTCAGCAGCATTGTTGATAAAGATCTCAGAAGTATTCAGAGTTACTCTGGACTTGCTCTTAAAAGAAGATCTCAACTCTATGTCTGAAAAGGTTTTGAATGAGCTCGACAAGCAAAATGGTTTTTTGGAGGGAAGCAATCTCAGAATTCTTGCAATCAGCACCGATGAGGATAACAACAACCGTATCGAATTGGTAAACGAAGGTGCCAAAGCCGGATATACTACGGGTTATGCCGATCCCGAATTCATATCTGTCCTGCCGGCTTTTAATCTGCCGTTTCTTTCGCGTCAGAAAAAGTACCGTGCATTCCCGGTAAACGGGGATTCAATGCCTCCGGTTAGCAACGGATCCTATGTAATTGGTGAATTTGTAGAAAACCTCAGATTTCTGCCCGATGGCTTTCCATATATTGTGGTTACAAAAAGTGACGGGATCGTTTTTAAGATCGTACACAATCAGTTGGAGAAAGACCAAACACTATTGCTCTCTTCAACCAATGTTTTATACAAACCATACACATTACCCGTTTCCGAAGTGATCGAAATGTGGAAATTTGTGAATTACATCTGTTCCGAAATCAACGAGTTCCGTCCGGATGAGAATGAGATCGGCAAAAGTATAAAAGAGTTGCAGAAAGAGGTTGCAGAATTAAAAACTGCAATTAATGCAAATTAAGATCGTATCGGTCTGTCCGATCGTTTTTACTTTTTGGTTGCCATAGCGGTTTCCCCGACCTTAATAAATCGGCTGGCATCAATAAAACCAAGATCCTTATGCTTTACATCACCCTTGTGATCGAGGAACAAATATGTCGGATAGGCATTAATACCATAGTTTGAGGCTACTTTCAATCCTTCTCCGTTCTCCATGTCGATCTTCATGCAGATAAAGTTTTTGTTGTAATATTCTCCTACTTCTTTATCCATGAAGGTGGTTTTAGACATTTTCTTACATGGACCACACCAGGTTGTAAAACAGTCTATAAAAATATACTTGTTTTCTTTTTTGGCTTTGGCCTTGGCTTCTGTTAAGGATCCATGAAAAAAGTCAATTCCTTCCTTTTCAGGTTTTTTGGTTTTAACCGGAGAAAATGCAGAGGTGACCAGAAGTGTGAAAACGACCACCATCATTGCCCTTGTTTTAGTGAATTTGTTAGTATTCATTTTTTGTATCAATATAAATTAATCTAAGTTTGTATAACGAATGCAGCAAACCTCCATTGATCTGTCCGTTTTCAGGTTATACGAACCTATGACCTTCATAACGGATATCGTGCTTTCGGCGTATTGCATTTACCTGCTTTTCAAAATTCGCAAATACCGTGCCAAAATATGGCCAGTATTTTTTTTATCCATGGCCTTTGCGACTTTTTTAGGCGCTTTTGGACACGGTTTGTACGAATACAAAAATAATGTATTACAACACACTTCGCGTATGTTCGGCGTATTGTCGGTATACTGCGGAATGCTGGCATCGGCAATATATCTTGTCAATAAGAGGCTTCGTTCAGCCATAATGTTGCTTGCCAGTATTCAGTTTTTAACTGCATTTACGATGCTCTTGCAAAAAAATGACTTCAGGCTTGTTTCTGTGAATGCGACCCTTGGATTTGGTGTGGTCGTGGCAGGTATACACATTTACCTGTTGCTAAATAAAGGAACCGGGAGTGGGTTCGTTCTGCTTGGTGTTGCCATTAATGCAATTGCCGGTTTAATACACCGGTTTCAAATTTCTCCGGGTAAGTGGTTTAATCACAATGACCTCGGACATGTCTTTATGTTATTCGGTCTTTATTTTATCTCCAGAGGAATTATACATTTGCAAGAACAAACCCAGACCTTTAAGTCAAAATGAAATATAAGATTTTCACTCTGCTCATGGTGCTTATGGCATCTTCTTCCTACTCTAAGTATATTCAGAATGTGGATTCTGTTCAGATCCGTAAAATATTTGACATGGCCCTCGAAAAGGGTGAAGCATACGAAAATTTGCGAACACTTTGCAAGGGTATTGGTCACCGCTTAAGTGGAACAGCTGCAGCTGATTCTGCGGTCAACTGGGGTTATAAACTGCTTAGTTCAATGAACCTTGATACCGTTTACAAGATCCCGGTTATGGTACCTCACTGGAACAGAGGCGATGTTGAAGAAGCCTCTGTTCAGAGCACCGGAAAGCGTTTGAAGATAACTGCACTTGGAGGTTCTGTGGGAACCAAGGGTGCCCTGATTTCAGAAATTGTTTTTTCAAATGGACTTGATGAGTTAAAAAGTCTGGGTGTTGAGAAGATCAAAGGCAAGATCGTGGTTTTCAACGACGCATTTGATCCAAAAAAGATAAATACTTTTGAAGCTTATTCGGCTTGTGTGGGACAACGATACAGCGGAGCTTCCGAAGCTGCCAAATATGGAGCTGTGGCAGTTTTAGTAAGAAGCATGACCAATAAGATCGATTCGCATCCTCATACCGGAAGTATGGGTTATTCAGATCCTAACCTTAAAATTCCGGCCGCTGCAATAAGTACAGAAGATACAGAATATCTATTCAGAAAGTACGGTGAAAACCCAGGATTAAAAGTTTCTTTGAAATTAACTTGCGAAACCCTTAAGGATAAACCAAGTTTTAATGTTGTGGCTGAAATTAAGGGGAGTAAATCCCCGCAAACGATAATTACGGTTGGGGGTCATCTCGATAGCTGGGATATTGGAGAAGGAGCACACGACGATGGAGCCGGGATCGTTCACAGCATTGAATTGCTGCGATTGATAAAAGCAGGTGGTTACAAACCTGCACATACCATAAGAGTGGTGCTGTTCATGAATGAGGAAAATGGAAATAAAGGTGGTGAAACCTATGCTTCCTGGGTAAAGGAAAGGGGCGAACATCATTTGATGGCATTGGAAAGTGATGCCGGTGGGCATACACCACGAGGGTTTTCAATATCCTCGAGCGACGATCAACTGGCAAGTATTTCTGCTTTCAGAAGTTTATTGGAACCATACGGCTGTCATGTGTTCCGAAAAAGTAACTGGGGTGGGGGAGTAGACATTAATCCATTGAAGTTGAACGAAAAAATCAGCATTAACAAAGATATGATCTTAATGGGTTTTATACCGGATAGTCAACGATATTTTGATTATCACCACGCTGCAACCGATGTTTTTGAGAATGTCCATCAAAGAGAACTTGAACTAGGGGCTGCATCCATAGCGGCTATGATCTATCTGATGGATAAATACTTCTGAATCATTCCCTTAGGTAACGGATGCGATATTCAATTGGACAAACTTTAATGAGCATGGCGTAAACGCCGCAATAGTCTTCCACGGATAATTTAACGGCACGTTCAACTTTAGACCGGTTAATGAGATCGGTTTTCAACTCTATAACAAGCTCAATTTTAGTGTAGACTGAGGGAATGGTTTCACTAACATCGGCAGTTGTGACCAAATTCAAACCTGAAAAGGACACTCTCATTTTATTTAGTATTGGAACGAGGTCGAATCCTACGCAAATAGCAAGAGCGCTCAATAGGATAGCTTTTGGTCTTGGACCGGTATTGCCATCGCTGTCATCAAACCTTATACTGTGTCCGTCGATGTGTGCCTCGAAGGATGAACCTGTTATGTGTTTTGAAGAGACGGTCTTTTGTTTGTTTGCCATTCTTTTTACATCAGCATTTTTGGAACGAAAAGGATCAACCCGATAATAAAGGAAGCAATTGCCAGGAATGTTACCGCCGCTGCTGATACATCCTTAATGATCTTAATTTGTTGCGACCTTTCCTTTGATACCAGATCACACATTCTTTCAATCGATGTATTGAATGCCTCGGCAGACAAAACAAGAGAAATACAGACAATAATAAGTATCCATTCGGTGCTGTTAAGCTCGAAATAATAAGCCATACCAATAGACAGAATGGCAAAGAACAAATGGACCTGAGCATTGCGTTCGTAGGAGAATAAATATTTCATTCCCTGTATGGCATATTGAAAAGACCGTATCAACCGTTTCATTTTTGCACGTTAAACAGACTCAATTTTCCGAAATCTATTTTTCTTATCCAAATTAAAACCAAATACATTCCGAGGGTGATAACCCATGGCCAGAAATGTGCATACATTTTAATGGTGGAAAGTAACACACCAAATGGGTTGTAAAGCAATTCCCAGGAATTAAGTCTGGCAAAGCGGCCCATACTTACCCCAACTGCTGATAAAATGCACAAGGCCGGATAAGCGAAGTAGCTGAATTTTTTCCATAACCTAAGCTTTCCCGGGAGTCTCGACAACATCAATCTCACCGAAAACAACCAGGAAAGTAGCCCTGTGAAAGACATAATCGCAACAAGATAAACGATGAAACCTTCGTAACCGTGATTTCGGTTTACATGGATTATGTCTGTTATCAAATAAGGTGCATTCGGTAAAAAAATGAGCCATAAGAAGGTATTGAAATATTTGATCATTCTATGTCCCGACGACACTGATTTTATGGCAAAGTAAAAAGGAAGCAAGGCAAGAAAAACATTCCAGGTTAGCCCAAGAAAGATCTCTTTACCCGCACTAAGATAGTAAAATAATGCGGGTACAATTCCTGTTAAAGTTAACAGCATTAAGACTATAGATTGATCTTTAATTCCTTTCATTTTGATTTTTTATGTTAATAATGGATTCGAGTGCGTTTAAATGTTGTTTGAAAGCTTCAACTCCCTCGGAGGTAGCCCTGTAACTTGTGTTCGGTTTCTTGCCTATGAACGATTTCCTGACCTCAATATACTTTTCCCTTTCGAGACCATTAAGGTGACTTGCCAGATTGCCATCGGTTACCTGAAGAGATTCTTTCATTCGGTTAAAATCAAGCCTTTGGTTTACCATAAGCAAACTCATGATCCCAAGCCGGATCCTGTTTTCAAAATGTTTGTTGATCCCTTCTATCATTCTTTAATTGTATTCATCGGGATTGCTTACCCCAACATTATACCAGTCTATTTTTCTTGAAACAAACATTACCAATGCCAGAATTACAAAGAGTCCAATGCTTCCAAAAAGCAAAGCATAATTTTCGAGCTGCAGAATAATGTAGATAAAGCCATAAAGCAGGGTCATGATCCCGGTAAGTATGAACGTTATCCTTGCTCTTTTTAAAATGCTTTGCACATAAAAAGCGATCAGGGAAATAATAGCAAATGCCGAAACGAAATATGCTTTGTCGAACCCGATTTGTTCCGATAAGGACAAAAGCAGGGTAAAAAATAAAACCAGGGCCAAACCGATGAGGATGTATTGTATCGGGTGTATTTTGCGATTAGCGGTGATCTCACAAAAGAAAAAGCTCAAAAAGGTTAGGGCAATGATTAGTATGGCGTATTTCGAACTTCTTTCGGAAAGCAAATAATGATCTACCGGCTGAATAAAGCTTACTCCGAATTCGGATTCTAAAATTCCTGAATTATAACCTTTAAATTCCTGAGGAAAATTTCGGTTAAGCGAAAGTACGGTCCATCTGGCATTGAAACCTGAGGTGTCAATTTTACTCCATTCCGGAAGAAAATTGCCGTCAAAACTCGGTGATTCCCAGTTTGCCCTGAGGTTTACCACGGTTTCTTTGCCCAAGGGTAAAATTTTGATCCTTTGGGTTCCGTCGAGTTTTTTAAAGTGAATTTTATAATCGATGGTTTGCTTACCATCAAAGAATTCATCCAGGTTAATTTTGATCCATAATCCCGATGAACTAATATCACTGTCAGGAGGACCCGGGTTCATTTCAAATAACTTATTGCCGGTTTCCAGAAACACTTTTTCCTTGATTCCTTTAAGATCTGAAACCGGCACCTGAACGATACAACCTGAAAGATCCATACCATTTTGTATTTTATTGCCAAATTTTTCGAGATCCGGACGAGTTAATTTTCCGGTAACCACAACATCCGAACTATAGCCTATTACCTTATAAATGTTTCGATTTTTGGTTTTTACATCCATTTCACCTTTCACGTTCATGGTTTCAGGCAAGTAATGAACATAATCTGTCAGGTTGCCTTCATTTTTACGAACGAGCAGATAGGGTATGGAAAGGATAGGACCCGAAACGACTTGTTCTTTTCCCCATTTGGCACCAACTTCGTCAACCACACTTTGTTGATTGTATTTTCGTTCGTGTATGATGCTCTGGATCATAAAGGAGGGAATTAACAATAAGAGGGTTAAAAAGGCGATCAGTACCATTTTGAGCATGGCAGAATAACGCTGCCAAAGAGTGATTTTATTTTCCATGATTTTGTTTTTAAGATTGATTTCTTTCGTATTTAAAATATAAATATAGCCCATACACAATGTGCATGATACCAAAACCCAAGGCCCAGAAGTAGAGCCCTTCTCCGGCATAAAAACCGTTTATGACCCCAAGAATTATTTGTATAAACCCAAGATAACGAATGTCGGAAAGGGTATAATGGCTTGCATTAACAAGTCCGAGTCCGTAAAATATCAGCATGGCAGGAGCGATCAGGCCGAAAATAGAGTAATTAAATAGCAGCAGACAAAAAACCCCTCCGGCTGCGATCGGAATTAAAAGGTTTGCAAACATCCTGTAAGCTACCGGATGAAAAATGTTTTGTTTGAATTTTTTGGCCCTTGCAATGGTGGGAAGTATCCCGGCACCGATGGCAACGATCAAAACAATGGTGGCATCCAAAATATAGAAGCTGTATTCACTTAGGTTGTGCAATAAGTATGAGTTCCATACCGTTTGTTGTTCACCGATGCTGTAATGACCGTTAAGTTTGTATTTGGCCACTGCGGCTCCGATCAGAGCCGTAACTCCCACAATAACTCCCGAAAGGCCACTCAGGGAAATGAATTTACTTGAACGTTCCATCATTTTTCGGATCTCGTTAAGGTCGTTCAATGAATTTTCTGTATTGTTCATAAAAGTACTTTGATATTCAAAGTTAATACATTCTGGTCTCCTTTTTAGGTTTTTGGTTAAAACACTTCATTCCATCGACAAAAGGTAAATTACACCATCTATTTCTTATACAGAAAATAAAATTAAATACGGTTTTGTAGGCTATTGCATAAATTTGTTTGCAGCCATTTATACCGATCTTGTTCAAAAACCTCAATACCTTACTGCTTTTAATTTTGCTACTGATAACCGGATCATTATGCATCAGGTATCTTGTTTCGCCGCAAACAGATCCGGTTTGTGAAAATGCGGTAAAAAGTCAACTCAATCCCTTTAAGGTTTCCATCGACAGTTCCGAACAAATTTGGAACAGAGCCATTCAGTATTTAAAGAAAAATTCGGCAAAGATCGGTGGAGGAAAATTGCAGGTTAGAGCTGATCAGCTTTACATACCTTACTATAACCATTATTCAAAAGGTAATTCAATCCGGATCGATAGGGAAAATTACGGTGATTCCATACAAATTACCGTTAGTTGGCATTACTCAGGATAATTGCAGTTGGATGGAAGCAGTAAAATGGCCTTCTACCTTGAGCACAATATTGAAAGCTGTAAACCTTAGTTTATGCATTTACATAAGAACTGTTCCGATGAATAGCATATTTGAAAACTATACCGATTTATGCACCCCATTCCGAATAGTTTCGGTTGTCGTTATCGGGAATAGGAGGGACCATTCCGAAGATCTTAAGGGAGAGTATTCTTGCCTTTCGTGCCAGCTCCGAATGTTTTCGCATATAATTAAGTGAATTGTAATCAAAGATCGACTTGGCAGGAAGTACGCCAAGTGATTTCGGCATATTGTTAAGGGAGAAAACCGACAAAGTGCTTTCTTTCCAGTCAAGGACCTTGTCAATATGAAAAGTGGCAAGTTCCATCCACGGATAGATCTGTTCATTCCAGGGTACCATATTATTGAATATCTCCGGATCTTCATCATCACTGGCCGTTCTTACCTGTATTTGCAAACGGTAGGATGCACCATGCCTTTTGATCCGGTCTTCGTATTCGTATTTAAGGAAATTCCTGCCTCTTTTTTCGTGGGGCAATACCCGTTGATTGCTCATGTCCCAGTCGCTTATATTGTATTCCAGCCCGGATTCCTTAACATCTTCGAGAGGGATGATCCGGTATTTGGCATATCGTTTTATTTTGTCCTTGCCCATGAACAGAAAAGGGGTTTTGGCATAATAATGTAAATTGTAAAAGGATGTTGCATGCCTTCTGACAGCTTTTTTTGCCCCTTCAAGTCCCTCAGGATAATGGCGATTGTATTCAACGTATTCTACACCCCATTTTTCATTTCTTTTTTTTGCAAACTGCATAAAGCTGGCAGCACTCCAGAACAAACTGGTTTCACCGGTATTCATTTCCAGATCAAAGGGACTTTTGTATCTGTTATGAGCAAATTTTATTGAAATGCTGCGAATGCAGTTCATCGCATCGTCGAGAAACGTAGCAGAAGCATGTCGTATCCTCACCGGAAAAACGGCACCTTTTTCAAAAAAATCGTGTTCGGGAAATTCTGGTTCTTCTGTTATTTTCAACCATCCTTCACCACCGATCCCGTTATTATGACTCATTCTTTGTCGCTTAGGAAACGAAAGAAAAACGGCTATTAAAAATGAAAACAAACGTGCATACCACCATAACACCAACTTATCGATCACCGCTCCAAACCAGAGCAAAAATTGTTTAAGAATTGTTCTTTTTTGCCGTTTCATTTTAAATATTGGTTCTTGATTCAATGGATTCTATATCCACCCCGAGTTCCATGAATTCATCTTTGTGTTTCAACAGCAATTCGATGAAATATGGATGTATATCGTTTTCTTCGTTACGGGTAATAAATCCATATTCGGTCCTTGATAAAAAGTTTGTGAACCACAACATCTGTGTACTTCTGGTAAGGTCGGGAGCTATATGAGGATCCGATTCCGGTCCGATCACACCGGATTCTTTCTCACCAAATCGCAATCCACCACAACTGTATAGAATTTCTCCCAGATCGTCGTACTGATGTTCATTGATCCATGTATGAGAAAACGTAGCCATCATGATCGCATAGCGACATGCATCCTTTAAGTTATTGAAATCTTCATCACGGGTAAACGTTTTACTTTTTGTAATGGAACTCATCGCGACCGATTTGCCATGAACGATCTCAGCAGAATGTTCCGGGTGATAGCCAAACTGAAAATGTGTGTATTCTTTCAATCGCTCATATCTTTCTTTTTTTGATGCATTCATTTTTTCGACGTGCAATTCGGATAAAAAGACCGGGACGCTGTGATTTACGAGATCTTCAGAGAAAAAATACACCTCATTCCAGAAGGTTTTTATGTCTTTTTCATATTTCTCAAAAAAGAAATCCATAAAATCCCCCAGAAGGTTCCAGAAAAGGTTTTCAGCTTTGGCATACGTATGGGTTTCATTAATAACCTCCATGGGCTGCCAGCCCTTCCAGTTGTGAACACCCAGAATGTCCCTGCATCGATTTACCAAACCTTTTGTAGTTAATGCTGTGGCAGTTGGTAAATATCCGCCAATAATTGTTTTATCCGCTCCTGCGTTGATCAATGATACTTCCTTTAGATGAGGAAAAAGAATCCAGGTAACCGGGTTTTTTCTAAAATTTCTGAATGCGGCGATTGCAAATTGTTCGGTATTAACATGGGTTCCGGTATAATGTTCGTCAACTTCAGCACATACGGCTCCACAAACCCTTGCAAGTCTTTTGGCGGCAAGCCAGTCTTCACCATCGTTACGGGTAAAGGTTCTGGTTTGAAATGGATCTTTGTTCAGAGCGTTCAAAGGTCCTGTAAATGTGATGGCAACCGGCAAAGGTGTTTTGTCTTTGTGGATCTCAAATTCTATGTCGGTATCGGGAAAGGCATACTCGTTATTGTGTTCATAATCTCCTGCTCCAAAAAACTTAACATGATAGATCCCCTTTTTGTCTTTATCCGGCATAAACGAAGCTTTGTTCATCCCGTTCATCATCCTGAAACCAAACCATTCATCGCCCCTGGTGTAGCCGGGTAATTTTTTCTCCATGGCAAGGGTCAGATTTTCAGGATAATCTTTTTGTATATCCTCCAGAGTGAGCATTCCGGGTTCCTTTTTTATTTGAAACAAATGTTTTTGCTTAGTTAATTCTATAGGTATAAGTTGTTGAATCAGAGCATCTTCTCTTCCCTGTACATATACTTCAGGGGTGAAACGAAGGTTTTCGGGAAAATAGGCCCTTGGAAGGTCAATGTCGGTACGGTATTCCCATAAAGGAAGGGCTATGGTATTAACCGAATATCCAAGGCCAATAAGGTCTGATTTGTTGATTTTCTCACAATGATAAACCCTATACGTTGTTGAAGGCCTGTCGCCATTGTATTTTACATCCGTTGGTTGATAAATTTCAAGTTGTATGCTTCGGATAAAGAAATTACGGGCTTCTCTGAGCGTGTACCGAATTTCAAAGTTGCCCTCATTATCACTAACGGTAACACCAAGTTTTTTCCATTGAAACGTAAATTTGGTTCTTGCCCATAGTTCCACCTCGGCATTGTGGATAGGTACGTTCATTTCGGCTCTGTCGAGGTGCATTAATCTTCCTGTAACATAGCTATCCTTTACTTTTGCATAGATGTGATGACGCCGGGGAAACAATAAAGCATTGAGTTTTTGGACTCTCCGTCTTAAATTTTTATAAAAGCTAAAGATGGCTTCAAGAAGTATGGTAACCGGATTGCTGATAATTTTTGAATGTCCTACTTCCAGATGGTTGATACCGGCAAGCCTTGGTTTGAAAAACCCATCGCCGTAACCATATTTTATTTCCGTTTCTTTAAGACAGGCTTTGTAAATTTCTGTGGTTTTTTCGTCCATGATCTAAGATTCTACAAAATACATTTTCATTTTCCCTTTTCCCTTGGCCTCAATTTCGCCACGGTATTTAATTTCAAACTGATCTTTTACCAGTAAATAAGTAGATTCTGACAAGTTTATTTTGTCCGGCTCACTGTTCTGCTCCATCCTTGCAGCTATATTCACCGTATCTCCCCAGATATCGTATTGAAATTTCTTTTTGCCTACAATGCCCGATATCACAGGTCCGGAATGGATCCCTATTCTCATTTCAAAACCCAGTCCCTCTTTTTTCTTCCGACGATCTATGATAAAATCCCTGATCTCAATGGCAGCTTTTACCGTACGCACGGCATGCGCTGTAGAAGGTACAGGAACTCCGCCGGCTGCCATATATGCGTCTCCTATGGTCTTTATCTTTTCGATTCCGTTCCTCTCAATGATCTCATCAAAGGCGATAAAACATTCGTTAAGTTCTTCAACGAGTTCTTTCGGACTTAAACTGGTTGCTTTGGTAGTAAAGTCTTTGAAATCGGTAAATAACACGGATACACTTTTATAAAACATAGGTTCGGAAGATCCGTGCATTTTAATGTCCTGTGCCGTTTCATAGGGTAAGATGTTGTACAACAATTCATCCGATTTAAGTTTTTCATTAGAGAGTTCCTGAGTTCGTATAATTACTTTGTTCTCAAGTTGATTGTATAACAGAGCGTTCTCAATGGAAATGGCTATTTGAGAAGATAATAGTGTTAGCAACAGTACCCGGTCGCCGGTAAACGCTCCGATAGAATCGGCATTTTCGAGATAAATGATGCCGGTAAATTTTCCCTGATTGATAATGGGAAGACACATAACCGAATGTATCTGGAGTTTTTGCACATACTCATCGTTCATGAATTGCCGGTCGTTCAAGGCATCATTTATAACAACATTTTCCCTTGTTCGGATGCAGTATTTTAGTACACTTTCCGCCAGAATGTCTATTCCAAAAGGAGAAATGTGTTGCATTACGCTGGTTTGATTGCTAACCTGATCCGAAAATGCTTCAACAAATAACTCTTCATTGTCAAACAACATAAGCACACCCTTTTGCGCCCCTGCATTTTCATTTACGAGCTTGAGTAAAATGGATAATAATTGGGGCAGAACCACTTCAGACGAAACTGTATTGGCCGACTTGATAAAGGTCATCAGGTCCAGATCTTCCCTCGAAAGGTAATTCAGTTTTTCGGGTGTCATGGTAGACATGCTGATTTGCCCTCTGATCGAAGACAGAATAGAAGTGAATTCTCCGGAGAGTGTGTTTAGTTTTGCTTCAGCTCCCCATTCCCGGTAAGTATTATAAGCTGATTTTAAATAATAATCAGCCAGACCTTTGATGTTTAGTGATGAATAGAACCTGCCGGCAAGTTCATAGGCCAGGGCCTCTTCATGTGTAAAGCCATTCTTTGAGGAACGTTCAATTGAAAACTGGTACATTATAGCTGCTTTCTCCGGTTTTCCTTTAATGCGGAGTCTCTCAGCTTCGATAAGATAGTATTTGTGTAAAAAGTTATCCGGTGAGTCTTTCGCCCATTTTTTGAGAGCTTTTTGTCCTTTGGAAGAAATTTTAAGGTACTTTCTTCGGGAGCCGGGTCTTAATTCGGCCATGGACAGGGCTGCAAGAGATTCATAAAAATGATGATTGGGTATTTCAAATTTTGCAAGAACCGCATCCAGCAATTTTCTTGCTTTACCTGCCTGATCCAGTGCTTCTTCAAATTTTCCGAAATAATAATTCAACATCAGTTTCAGAAAATGGATAAAAAAAGTACCGGTTTTATCGTCCCTTTCCTGATTCTGAGCAAGCATGGAATCTTCATTAAATGCTTCACCACTGAGTTTCAACGGATCTTCACTTTTGTTCATGAAGTTTAACATGGCTTGCCTGTATACTTCATTATAATTAAAATTGGTCGACTGATTCATTTGTTGGTAACTGTCGCTATACGACTTTGTTTCCTTTTCAAGTCGCTTAAGTTCTTTCCCGCTTAAAAAGGAATGAATGCAGTATATGTTTGTGTTGACACAGGCAAATTCTATTAGTCCGGTTTCAAGACCGATGTGATAAGAATCTCTGAGAGGTTTAAGCGTAACATCCACATGATTTCGCCAGTGAAGAGTAAGGGCATAAGGTGCCACATATATCTGGGCTTTCCATTCTTTGGCATCCAGTTTTTCCAGCAACTTTAAAGAGAGTTTGGCAAACTCGTTCCCTTTTTTCATTTGCCCTAAAACACCACAAAGAATTACCCCGAACGAACCGTATGCAAAACAGGAAACGGCATTGTTTCCATATTTCATACTGATGTTCATCATTTTAAAAACAATTAAGGGCAATAAATTCGGTCTGGCCCAGTAAACCGAAGACGTAATATCAGCTATTATTCTCATCGCCGATATTTTGACAGGGTCGGTCATTTCAGGCAGTTCAAGCAGATCTTCCATGCTCTTACTCCTGAGTTTGATCATTAATGCGATCAATCCTCCGAAAACATGAAGGGTATTGGGTTGCGAAGGAAGCTTTTCGCCTAATTGTGAAAGGATGCTTAAGCCGGTATCAATGGCTTCATTTAACTTGTTCTGGGCTTTAAAAGCAAGGATCCTGGATTCATAACATTTGAGTTTTTCAGTATTATTTTTTGCATGTTTATTAACCTGCTCAAAATAATATTCCATCTTTTCAAATTCTCCGTTAAGGTAATGAGATTCGCAGGCCTCTGAATGCAGATCAAGACATAATTTATAATGATTTTCCCAGCCATCTGCCGGCAAAAGTTCGATCCCGGTTGTAAAATATTCCGAAGAGGTCTTAAAAGCCGAATTGATCTTTGCCTTTTTACCGGCTTTCAAATTCAATTCGGAAAGTTCTGTTTTTTTATGTTTCTGATGAATGAGCTTTCTGCCGATATTGAGATGGTTTACAATTTCGAAGATCTCCTTTTCCTTG
This sequence comes from Flavobacteriales bacterium, assembly GCA_020635455.1. Classification (GTDB taxonomy): domain Bacteria; phylum Bacteroidota; class Bacteroidia; order NS11-12g; family UBA9320; genus JABWCE01. Next base: position 4,820 of record JACJZT010000010.1, on the reverse strand, counting down.
ATATCTTCCGGATCATGTGCAAGAAGTGTTTCACCGATGCGATAATGCAATGCATCGCGGTCTTCATCAAAAAGCAATGAATCAACGGCTTGTTGAATTCGGTCGTGTGCAAATTTCAGTTTTGTTTCATTGATCTCAAACAACAGTCCTTCCCTGAGTGCATTGAACAGGGTTTCTCTGGTTTGTTCTTCTGTTTGATCATTAATCACTGCAAGCGTCCTGATGTCAAAGATATTTCCGATACACGAAGATGTTTTCAATACGTCAATGGTATCCATGTCCATCAACTTTATACGTGTTGAAAGAAATTCAACTACATTTTCACTAATGTTCTGTTTTAGCAACTCTTTCAGGTCCCATTTCCATTTTCTCGTCTTAAAATCATAATACAGATCACCTTCATCCGCAAATGTTTTGAGGAACTTGGTTGTAAAAAAAGCGTTTCCGGAAGTCTTTGAATAGATCAGATCCGTAAGTTCCCTGGTGTCGTCGGTTTCACTTTCGGTCGCATCACAGATCAGTTCATGTACATGTTCCTTTTTTAAATTACCAATATGAATGTTCTGAACCTTTACTTCGGATCTCTTAATGTCATCTATGGTTTTTATTAATGGGTGGGCATCGGTTACCTCATTGTCGCGATAGGCACCGATGAACATCAGATATCCGCCGTTATTCTGAGTCATCATGGCTTCAAGAAGCTCAAGTGAGGCAGAATCCGCCCATTGAAGATCATCGATAAAAATTACCAGAGGGTGATCGAAGGTACAGATCGCGTCGATAAACTTGGTAAAAATATAATTGAAACGGGCGTGGGCTTCGTTACCACCAACTTCCGGTATTTCTTTCTGTTCTCCGATCAGAAGTTTAAGGTCCGGTAACACATTGGTGAGAACCTTTCCTTCATCTTTAACCGCATTTTGAATCAGCTCAGAAATCCTTTGAAGCTTTTCTTCGTTTTCAGTAAGAATGATCTGAAGAAATTCGTTAAAAGCCTGTAAAATAGCATAATAAGGAACCGACCTTTGAAACTGATCGTATTTACCATTGATAAAATATGCTTTCCTGGCCGTAAGTGGTTTGTGAACTTCATTCACAAGGGCTGTTTTTCCGGTTCCGGAATAACCCGTTACCAGTATAAGCTCTTTTTCTCCTGAACTGCATCTCTTAAAGGATTCAAGCAACTCTTTTATTTCTTCCGATCTTCCATATAGTTTTTGAGGTGCAAGAAATTTTCCGGAAATATCATTAACGCCTTCTTTGAAGAGCGGGATGTTTTTATCTTTTAGAAAAAGGCTTAAACAATGTTCAAGATCGTACATTATTCCAAATGCACTCTGATACCGGTCTTCCGCATTTTTATTCAGCAATTTCATTACCATATTGCTAATCTGCTGTGGAACTATCGGATTAACATTATGAGGTTCGGTTGGTTTATATGCAATATGCGTGTGAATGGTAGCCAATGCATCTTCACCTGTAAAGGGTAATATTCCGGTTAGCATTTCATAAAAACACACACCTACAGAGTACAGATCCGAGCGGTGATCCACAATTCGGTTCATTCTGCCGGTTTGTTCCGGTGAAATGTACGATAAATGACCATTAAGCATTGCAGGATTTCCAACAAATGACTGTGTGGCATCGATTCGTGTGGCAAAACTGAAATCGATCAATGTTATGTCTTTGGCATGCAAATCAACCAGAATGTTGTTTGGATTCAGGTCCTTGTGGATTACATTAAGCTGATGTACTTCACCCAGACGCTTGCAAATGGCAATGGCTATGTGCAGGAAATCTTCTATGTCTTTTTGCTTATTCTTAAAAACTTCCGACAGTGTAGAACCTTCACAATATTCAAATACCAGTGAGTGATAGCCTTCGTACCTGCCTTTAGAGATCACTTTTCGAACTCCGATAATGGGAAGATGTTTGAGAATATTGTATTCGTTATAAAAGTTCTTTACTTCATAAATAGTTGGAAATTCAATATTCAGCACCTTTACGATCTGCAGGGTATCGTCGGGTAAAACCCTCTTATAAACACGCGTTTTTATGCTCTCATAAATGAGTTCATCTTTGTATTCATAAGTGGTGCTGCTCATTACAGATAGTTAACCGAACAAAATTCAATAAAGATCTGCCTGTTTTGTAGGGAAACCAATACAAATCTATTCCATAGCGAAAATATGCTTTTTTATCTGATGTTAATGTGTTTTATACACAGTGTATTCAATAAACAGCATAATCAACTTGTCCTTAACTCTCTATTAAATAGTGTATTGGGAATCAGGATTGGTTCCTCCACAACAGGCTGCTGTCGCCATAACTTAAGAAACGGTAGTTGTTTTTTAATGCCTCATTGTATACGCTTCTCCAGTCCTTTCCAATAAATGCGGCCACCAGCATGATGAGAGTGGTTTTGGGGGAGTGAAAATTTGTGATCAAACCCTCTGCCGACCTGAATTCATAGCCGGGAAGGATCATTAAGGCGGTGCTTGCTCTCAAAGTATCTGATTTTTTTAAGATAAGATGGTTTTCAATGCTTTCAAGTGCTTCCTCCCAGTTAAGTTCAGGCCCTGATTGAGAGTATGGAAAAAGTGCCTCAATATTCAGTGGGTCATTGAGCCTGTTTCGAATCTTGGTTCCTATCCAGTAGAGCGATTCCAGTGTTCTGATAGAAGTGGTTCCTACGGCAATCCTTCGATTACTTTTTTTTAATTGTTGTATGGTCTCAAGACGAACTGTGAATACTTCCCGATGCATGCTGTGGTCTTTCATATATTCAACCGTTACAGGTGCAAAAGTTCCTGCCCCTACGAAAAGTGTGATCTCAGAAAATTGTATTTTTTTGTTTTTAAGTTCTGCAAGGAGATCTCTTGAAAAATGCAAGCCTGCTGTAGGAGCTGCCACAGCACCCGATTCGGTTGCAAATACGGTTTGGTAAGAATTTTCATCCTTTTTTTCGGCGTCTCTTTTGATGTATGGAGGTAACGGTGTTTTTCCTCCGGTTTCAAGGACTCTTGTAAAATCGGTAGGATGGTCCCATCGTATCCTTACGATCTGATCGTCATAAGAAACAAGTTCGGCAAAGATCTTAAAGGTTTCCTTTCCATCCATAAGTTCGGCAGACAGAATTTCGTTTGATTTCCATTTTTTTAGATTGCCGATCAGGCATTTCCATTCTACAGGTGAGGTAGAGCTCAAGGCTCGTTCCATTTGAAGATAAGGTTTGATCGGTTCAAGCAGAAAAATTTCAATTCGTGCTCCGCTTTGCCTGAAAAAATGCATTCTGGCAGGAAGAACCTTCGCATTATTAAGTATCAGAAGGTCTTCTTCCTTTAATTCATTTTTTAAATTATTAAAATGTGTGTGTTTTATTGTTCCTGAACGATAGACCAGCATTTTAGATTCATCCCTGTTGGGCAATGGTTTCTGTGCGATATATTCCTCAGGCAGATCATAAGAATAGTCTTCAAGTCGTATGTGATCAATGTTCATTTAAATCCGTTGATATCTTTTACCCGGCAGTGTTCTTATATGGCCTCTGAATTCGAGATCCAGCAAACTTAAGGCAATTTTACTGCCCGACAATTCAGAATCTTTCATCAGGGCATCAATTTCGTAAACCTTATTTTTTTCAAAAAGTTGAAGGATCAACTGTACTTCGGGTGGTAGATCAATGGGAAGAGTTTTCTGGAAAAGTTTGTTTGTATCTGTTTTATTCCACAACATCGATTTCAGCAAATCTTCAGGCTGCTCGAGCAAAGATGCCCTGTTGGTCTTGATCAAAAAATTACAACCTTCCGATTTAGGGTCATTATATCTTCCCGGAACGGCAAATAAACATCGGTCGTATTGCCAGGCCAGTTCGGAAGTTATCATTGAGCCTCCTCGTTTGGCGGTTTCAATTACGATCAAAGCGTCACAAAGCCCGGCTACAATACGGTTTCGTTTTGGGAAATTTTCTCTTTCCGGATTGGTCCCGGACAAAAACTCGGTCACAAATCCACCCTTGTTCTCCAGTATCCGATCAACGTATTTTCTATGCAGGGAAGGGTAGACCCTGTCAAGTCCGTGAGCAAAAACCCCTATGGTTGGAATTTGGTTCATTAAGGAATGCTTATGTGCACATACATCAATTCCATAAGCCATTCCGCTTACCGTAGTAATACCATGTCCTTTAAGTTGTGACAGTAATTTTTCACAGAACATGAGTCCATATTCGGTAGGTTTCCGGGTGCCAACAATACCGAGGATCTTGTCGGAGTTAAGATCACAATCGCCTCTCTGGTAAAGCAAAATGGGACAATCTTCATTGTTTTTTAATCGGAATGGATATTCTTTATCAGCGTAAAAATAGATCCGGATCTTTTGATCTTCAATGAACCTGATCTCTTCTTCAATTTTTTTGAAATCGTTAAAATTCTGTATTGAATTTGCAGTATAGTTCCCAACTTCAGGGATCTTTAGAAGTTTTCCTTTTCCGGCTTTAAAAACATGGCTTGCACTTCCGCAGTGCTGCAGAAGTTTTTTGGCAACTATGGGGCCTACACCATCTACCTTTGTCAATGCTATTTGCCAGAACAATTCCATGTGGGCAAATTTAGGATATACCTTTCCTGTAAATGGTGCATGAAACGCAGACAATATGAACAAGATGAAATATTTTATTTCATAGTTTATAAAGCCAATAAGTATATGGCTTGTTGAGATTTCGTCTGTCAAAGCATTCCAAAGGAGACCTTTGGTGAAAATGAGTTAGATTCTGAAACAAAATCAGAGTGAAGGGAAAAGGGATAGGGATTCTGAAACAAGTT
>JACJZT010000001.1 GCA_020635455.1 Flavobacteriales bacterium | reverse complement strand
AAGGTTAAAAGACAATCCTCCGCGATAAGCCATATGGTATCCTAAGTTCTTGATATCATCAAGGAAAGCAACCGTTATAGCATTACCACTTTTCTTAAATACATCAGAAATAATTGTACGCAACGATTTTTTTGTCAGTAACTGGTTGATGTAACCAGCTTCACGCGGAACATACTGATTGAAAAGTACACGACCTACCGTTGTTTCAATAATATGTTTGAAAATCTCGCCATTTTCGTCAATATCCTCTACTTTTACCTTTATAATAGCATGAAGATCAATAGCTTTTTCGGAATGTGCAATAATCACCTCTTCCGGAGAATAGAAGGTCATTCCTTCCCCACGCGAACCTCTCCTTGGTTTGGTCATATAATATAAACCAAGAACCATATCCTGTGATGGCACCTGGATAGGAGCACCATTAGCAGGGTTCAACAGGTTATGCGAAGCAAGCATCAATAACTGCGCTTCAAGAATTGCAGCATTTCCCAGCGGAAGGTGAACAGCCATTTGGTCACCATCGAAGTCGGCGTTAAATCCGGTACATACTAGCGGGTGCAACTGAATGGCTTTCCCTTCAATTAAAACCGGCTGAAAGGCCTGGATGGACAAACGGTGCAGTGTGGGTGCCCGGTTCAACATCACCGGATGCCCTTTTAATACGTTTTCAAGAATTTCCCAAACAACAGGATCTTTCCTGTCCACTATCTTTTTTGCTGATTTAACCGTTTTTACAATTCCTCTTTCAATTAATTTACGAATAACGAAAGGCTTGTAAAGCTCTGCTGCCATATCTTTTGGAAGCCCACACTCGTGAATCTGTAATTTTGGTCCAACCACAATTACTGAACGTGCAGAATAATCCACACGTTTACCCAAAAGGTTCTGGCGGAACCGCCCTTGTTTCCCTTTCAAACTATCTGAAAGCGATTTTAAGGCACGGTTATTTTCCGTTTTAACGGCATTAACTTTTCTTGAATTATCAAATAACGAATCCACAGCCTCCTGCAGCATTCGTTTTTCATTTCTCAAAATTACTTCCGGTGCTTTAATCTCGATTAACCTTTTCAAACGGTTATTACGAATAATTACCCGGCGATAAAGGTCATTCAAATCAGACGTAGCAAAACGACCACCATCCAACGGAACCAACGGACGCAAATCAGGAGGA